>OY730440.1:0-3008857 GCA_963422655.1 Acidimicrobiales bacterium
CGGAGCTGAACATGTATGCCCACGCCGACAGGGCTCTGGCCGTTCTGCGCCGGCTGGATCCCCGGGAGCTTCAGGGGCTCTGATCAGACCTCACCCAGCCAGGCCGGAGCTCCATCCAACAGGAACTGGCCCACGGTGTGGGCCCGGTCCAGCGCGGAGCAGAGAACCTCCTGGCCCGCGTAGATGCGGGCCAAGGGCACCTCCACCCGGGCCACGATGCTGATGGCCCGCTCGGGGGCGTCGAAGACGGCGGCGAAGGAATCGACGGCTGACACCTGAAGAGGCAGCTCGGTACCGCCGATACCGGCCAGGTCGGTGGCCAGCACCAGTAGATCGGGTCCGGCCGGCAAGGGCGGCAGAACGAAGCTCAGTGCCATGGGTATGGTGATCAAGGGATCGGGTTCGCTTTCGTCGCCCGCCTTTATCACTTCGTCTTCGAAGGCGATCAGGGCCCGGGGGCTGACCTCCAGCGACAGATGGATGTCGAGGGGGCCGTCGCAGGCCCGGTCGGGATGCAGGTCCAACTCCCAGGTCTGGAGGTTCGAATGGGTTTCGACGAAATGGCGTTCGTCGTGGACATGGAAGCCGTGATCGGATACGTGGTCCTTTAGATCGGCGACGAATCCGTGGATGTCGACAAAAACCACCCAAGTGCCTCCCGCATGTCGGATCGTCGTCGCCCGGCCGTGATCAACCGACCGCCGTACAAGCGTGCCACGCTACACCGGCAAAGCGGTACACCGTCCAAGCGGCACGATGTGGTTCACTGCCTGTGATGCGAGGCATTGCCAGCCGCAGTTCGGGCGATCCCGGCCCGAGTTTCGATGACACGGTCATAGCCGTTTTGCGCGAAGCCGTGGACGCCATCGTGGTCGCCTTGGTGGACCACCAGGACTGGGGCCTCTCCGGCCTGCGTCCCGGCCAGTACGCCAGTGACTTGGTGGCCGATCGAGCTGGGGTGGAGGTGCTGCACCGCCACGGGCTCCGAGTGCTGAGCGAGGAGAGCGGACTCGATCCCGGGGACGGGCCCATCGCGGTTATCGACCCCATCGACGGCTCGACCAATGCCGGGCGGAAGCTGCCGTGGTTCGCCACCAGCATCTGCGTGGCCGACAGCGATGGAGCCAGGACCGCGGTGGTGCACGATCACGCCAGCGGCACCCGGTTCGAAGCGGTCCGGGGCCGAGGCGCTCGCCGTGACGGGATGGCGCTGGCGAGGCGGAGCGAAGCCCCTGTGCCGTTGGTCGATGCCATCATCGGGGTCAACGGCCAGCCTCCCCGCCCCGGAGGCTGGGCCCAGTTCCGGTGCCTGGGCGCGGCCGCGCTCGATCTCTGCGCCGTGGCCGAGGGTCGCCTCGACGGCTACGTCGACTTCTCGACCGGTGGGCTCGGATCGTGGGACTACCTGGGGGCGATGCTGGTTTGCCAAGAGGTCGGGATCTCGGTTCGGGACGGGCTCGGTCGTGATCTCGTCACGCTCGACCCCGAAGCCCGACGCCACCCGGTGGCTGGCCCCGGCCAACTGCTCGACGACTTGTCGACCCTGTGGGACGCTTCGTTCAGGTGGTCCTGAACGGCGGGTACTCGTCGGTCAGAAACGTCGTGTAAGCGTTCAGCCGGATTTCCACAGTCAGGCTCGCGACCACCAACTTGCGGAGCCCGTGGGGCCAGCGCCCGGTGAACAGCACGGCGAAGAAGCCCAACAGGCTGCAGATGGCGCCGATGATGCCGATGATCACGGCATAGGCCAGGGCCGGGATCATCAGGATTATCCGGAAGAACACTGTGACCCGGTTGCGCCCGGTCACCGTCGGAGTGAAGGAGGCCGCCGCCGAGTGACCGCCGGGGTCGTCGCTTACCGTGTCGAAGGCGAACGGCGGGTACTGGTCGGTCAGGAACCCGGCGTATGCGTTGCAACGCAATCCGTAGCGCAGGATCATGGCTTGCAAGTCGGCGATCTTGGCCGGCAGCCGGCCGGTGAACAGGATCGCGAACCACGAAATGATACCGAGGGCAAAGCCCAGGTATGTAAAGATCCCAATTATCAGCATGTGCGGGATGGCCAGGATCCATTGGACGATCGGGCGCCAGCGAGCTATCCGCATAGGGGTATCAATCTGTATGGATGCAGGGTAAGACATGGGCAAACCCTAGCCTCTACAGAACCGAGCGGTGCAAACCGGGCCGGGCAGAGCGAACCGTTAGGCTACTACCGCTTTCGGGCGCGTAGCTCAGATGGCTAGAGCGCTTCCCTTACAAGGAAGAAGTCGGGGGTTCGAATCCCTCCGCGCCCACCGTTGCGGTCAAGTCCGCCCGTCCAAGTCCGGCACCTCGATATGGTCCTTGAGTTGGGCGAGGAACCGTCCGCTGGAACCGCCGTCGATGATGCGGTGATCGAAGGTGCCGCAGACGGTGAGGGTCGGCACCTCCACCGGATTGCCGTCGCGTAACTGCACCAAGGCGCGGGCCTTTCCGAAGGCCACGATCATACCGGTGCCCACCGGCAGTATGGGAGTGCCGGCGACGATCCCGAGCGAACCGACGTTGTTCAAGGTGGTGGTGGCTCCGGACAGCTCATGGGGTTCGATGGTGCGGGCCCGGGCCGCGCCGGCCAGGCGCAGGATCTCCGCCGACAACTCCGACACCGAACGCCGATCGGCGTCTCGCACCACTGGCACCATAAGACCGTCGGCGGTGTCGACGGCCACGCCGATGTGGTAATGGTCGAAATAGACGATCTCGTCGGAGCCGGGCTCAGAATCGAGCATGGCGTTCATGACGGGATGGTCCGCCAGCACCGGCACCAGCACCGCCATCAGCACCGCGTCGAACGGGACGGCCGAGCCGATCCGCTGGGCCAGAGCCGCCCGGGTGGCCAGCACGGCGGTGGCATCGACCTCGACCATCGACGTGAACTGCGGGATCTGACGAATCGACTCGGTCAGGTGTCGGGCTATCGACCGGCGGAGAGGCGACAGCCGTTCCCGACTGCCGCTTCGGGCCGCAGCGGCGGCATCGATATCGGCTGTCGTGATCGAGCCGTGCGGTCCGGTGCCGGTCACGGTAGCCAGATCGACAGACCGTTCCCGGGCCAGCTTGCGGACCTTGGGCATGGCTCGAACCGAGCCGAGCTCGGCCGTGGTGACCGGACCCGGCGGAGCTTCGGCCTGTACTGGCCCAACATCGGGCACCCTGGCCGGCTCGGCGTCAACCGATGGGGTGGCCGGTTCCTCACCCGGTGCCCCCACCAGTATCAGCGGTTCCCCCACGGCGATGACGTCGCCGGCTTCGCCACCGAGGGCCAGCACCCTTCCCCGGTAAGGGGTGATCATCTCCACCACCGACTTGTCGGTCTCGATCGAGCAGATGGGCTGATCCAGTGCTACCTCGTCGCCGACAGCCACGAACCACTCGACGATCTCGGCGTCGACCATGGTGTCGCCGACGGCGGGGAGATCGAAGACTTCAGCCATGTCAGCCGGCCCGGGCCCGGCGGATACCGGCCACGATCCGGTCCGGGGTGATCATCGAGTACTGCTCGAGCCGGGTCGGGCCCCAGAACACATCGGCATGACCGACTCGCACGGGAGGCGCTTCGAGAAAGTACGCACCCTGTTCGGTGACGGCGGCCACGATCTCGGCCCCGACCCCGTTGGTCAGGTGGGCCTCGTGGGCCACCACCAGGCGTCCGGTCTTCTCCACGCTGGCCAGCACCAGCTCCCGGTCCCACGGGTACAGGGTCCGCAGGTCGATCACCTCGACCGACACTCCTTCTGCGGCCAGCGTCGCGGCCGCCTCCAAGGCCGAGTGCACCGGGGGTCCCCACGACACCACCGTTGCGTCGACCCCGTCCCGGCGCACCGCCGCCCGCCCGAACGGGATCCGGTAAGGCTCGACCGCCACCGCTTCGGTTAGTTTCCGGTAGAGCGAGATGGGTTCCATGAAGACCACCGGGTCGGGACTGGCCAGAGCCGTCTCCATCAGGCCCTTGGCGTCATAGGGGGTCGAGGGATAGACCACCACCAAGCCGGGGGCGTGCACAAAGAACGACTCGGGCGAGTCGGTGTGGAACTCGTAGTTGCCCAGGTTGGTGCCCACCGGCAGGCGAATCACCACCGGCGCAGCCAGGCGGCCCCGGTAGCGCCACCGGATGCGTCCGACATGGCCGATGATCTGGTCGAAGGCGGGGTATGCGAAACCGGCGAACTCTATCTCGGCCACCGGTCTCAGTCCGGCCATGGCCATTCCCACTGCGGCGCCGATGATGCCCGTCTCGCACAGCGGCGTGTCGATGACCCGGCCGGGCCCGAAGGCATGGTACAGACCCTCGGTGATCCGGAACACTCCGCCTTCGAGGCCGACGTCCTCGCCCAGGACCACCAGCGAGGCGTCGCGTCCCATAGCGGATCTCAGGGTGAGGTTGAGGGCTCCGGTCATGTCGAGCCGCTCGGTTCCACCGGCCGGGGACGGTTCAGGGCCGATGGTCCAGATCTCGTCGGAGGGCACGGCTGTGAGCGGTTCCCCCAAGTCTTGTTGCTCGCGATGGAGTTGATCCACGAGCACCGTAGGGATGCGAGCGAACAGATGCCGGGGTGAGTAGTCGCGGGTCACCCCGGGCCGGGCTTCGAGCTCGGTGACGGCTCTCTCCAACTCAGCCGAGAGGTCCTCGCGCATGCGGAACTCCTCGCCGGTTTCCCACAGTCCTTTGCGCTCGAGGAAGTTGCCCATCCGGGTGATCGGATCCCGGGCTCGCCAGCTCGCCTCCTCGGCATCGGTTCGATACACCGGGGTCCCGTCGTAGGTCGAGTGCGGTCCGTACCGGTACGTGTACATCTCGATCAGGGTCGGACCTCTGCCCCCGGCGGCTCTGTCCACGGCCTCCCTGGTGACCTGGTACACCGCCAGCGGGTCCATACCGTCCACCAGCACCCCGGGAAACCCGTAGGCCTCCGCCTTGACCGCCAGGGTCGCAGCCGCGGTCTGCTTGTCGATCGTGGTCGACTGGGCCACCTGGTTGTTCTGGCACAAGAAGACGGTGGGAGTGTTCCATACGCCGGCGAAGTTCATGGCGGCGTGGAAATCGGATTCCGACGTGGCCCCGTCGCCGAACACGGCCATGGCCACGGTGTCGCGGCCCTGGAGTCGTTCGGCCCAGCCGAAGCCGACGGCATGGGGAAGGTGGGTGCCGATGGTGGCGTTGAGCCGAGTGATGCGGTAGCGGCAGACGTCCCAGATGTCGTCGTCGTCGGGGATGCCGAGCCAGAGGCTGACCACGCTTCGGGTGCTCATGCCCCGGGCGATCCAAAGGCCCAGTTCTCGGTAGGCGGTGAAGATCCAGTCGTCGGCCCTCAATGCCAGCGCCGCACCGACATGAGCTTCCTGACCGCTCACTTGGTAGTAGGCCGGCATGCGGCCCTGGCGCTGGAGGTTGAGGAGCTTCTCGTCGGCGATCCTGGTGGTGAGTAGCTGGCGGTACAGTGCGACGAGCTGGTCGTCGGTGAGGTCGGGGGCGGTGTCGGCAAGCTCGCTGTTGGCATCGAGTACCTGTCGCATGCTCCCCCTCTCCTTCATAAATTGTCCGTCATGAATTGCCCTCACATTGCTCTTGAGGTGAAGAAATGCTTGCCCTAGGCTTGATCAGCTTGTGATTTGAATGATCTTGCTTCCTTTTTCGGAAAGTTTCAACCAGGAAGGTGTGTTACATGGTCGTCGTCGACACCGGAGAAGGGAAACCATCGGACGTATTCTCGGTGGCCGGTCGGCGGGTAGTCGTCACTGGCGGCACCGCAGGAATCGGGCTGGCGGTGGCGGCCCACCTCGTCGATGCCGGCGCCGAGGTGGTGATCACGGGCCGGCGCGACAGCGGCGGATCCATCGCGGTCAGCATCGGCGCTGCCTTCGTGGCTATGGACGTGACCGACTCGGCGTCGGTCGCTGAGGGTTTCGAGGCTGTATCGAGCCGATTCGACAGCCTCGACGCATTGATCCTCAATGCTGGCATCGACCAGCACCACGGCCAAGCCGGCGACCTCGACCTCGAGACCTTCGAACGCGTGATGGACGTGAACACGATGGGGGTGGTGCGGGCTCTGCGCTACGGAGTGGGCTTGGTTCGCGACCACGGCTCGGTTGTCGTCACCAGTTCGCCGGCTGGCTCCATCGCCGCTCCCGGCATGGCCGCCTACGCCGCGTCCAAGGCTGCGCTCGATCACCTGGTTCGGGTTTGGGCGCTGGAGCTCGGGGACCGGCACGTCCGGGTCAACGCGGTGCTGCCGGGCATCGTGGAGAGCGAGATGGGATCGGAATCGGCGCCTCGGATCGAGCTGATCCGAAGGATGACGGCCAATGGCGCCTACCGGCGGGCCGCGGAGATGGGCCCGGTCTTCCATTTTCTGGTCAGTGATGCCAGCGCCACATTGACCGGCTCGTCGGTAGGCTGCCACGACGGCATCTCCATCGGTTACAGCCAGGATGTTCTGGCCTTTCTCTCAGCCGACTTGGCGGAGCTTCCCGAAGGTTCGTGACCCGAGCCCGGGCCTAACAGGTGGCGCTGACCACCGGAGGCCGGCCGTCATCGACTCCTTGACCTCGACCAAGTACACGAAAGTGTCGACCCTGCGCACGTGGTCAACGGAGCGAACCTCGTCGAGAAGCTCGGCCAAGTGGTTCTCGTCACGGTAACCGACCTCCGCGACCAAGTCGAAGCGCCCCAGCACGGTGGCCACCAGAGCCATGTCGGGCCGAGCCGCGATCTTCTCGGCTGCCGACCGAGCCGGGCCGTCCACCTCGATCAGCAGTCCCGCGTAGCCCTTCACGCCCCGCACCCCCGAGCTCACGATGGTTTGCACGGTCACGACCCCGGCCTCTATCAGCCCCAGCACCCGCTCCCGGGCCGCGGCGTGCGACATGCCCACGGTCTGAGCCATCTTGGTGAAAGTGGCCCGGCCGTCGGCGGCAAGATGCTCGAGAAGTTTGACGTCGATGGCGTCGACGTCGCGGCCGGGCGAGCCGGCCCGGTTGCCGGCCCCGGCCGGGCTGTTGCCGATCTGGGACCAGTCCTGCTTGACGTAGGCCAGCAGCGAAGCGGTGTCGAGTCCCCGGACCTGCGGATCGGCCCTCACTGCCTCCAGGGCGGCATCGAGATGCTCGGTGTCGCGGGTTCGCAGCTCGACGAGGAGACCACTGGATCCGGCCAGGACGACGATGAAGGCGGTCTCGTCCATGCTGGCCAGGCGGTCAGCGACCGGAGCGATGGGCCCGTCCACGTCGACCAGGCAGTAAGCGAACTTGCCGTAACCCAAGGCCTGTGGATCGACGCGTCCCAAGATGTGGACGACCCCGTTGTCGGTCAGCCTGGTCACACGGGCCTTCACCGCGGCCTGTGACATCCCGACTTGACGGGCCAACGCGGTATAGCTGACTCGGCCATCAGCGACGAGGCCGTCGATCAGAGCCTGGTCGATGTCGTCCATATCCGCCTGGGCTCTCATCGTGGGGTTCATCGCTGTCAGAGTGCTTGATTGGCCTTGTGGTAGAAGTTTAACACAGCCGACGAGCCCAGAGTTCACCTGCAGTCAGTTCGCTGGAGTCGGATCACAGAACGGCCGGCCGTAGAGCTGGATCATCAACTGATCCAGCTCTAATCGTAGTTGCGCCCCCCTACCCACCTCGTCGGATCATCGAGGACTCGGTGTAGGCGTTTATCATGCTGCAACGACGGGCATTGCCGCTTTCGGTCCGGTCGAGATTCACCGTCGCCGCCGATATCTGGTTGTTGATCGAAGACAAAGGTTCCATACGGTCCACATAAGCCAACCTTACGTTGCTGAGCAAGGTAAAGGTCAGCCCGATGCTCAAGACGACAGCCATGGCCCACACTACCGGCTTCGATGCTCTCTGTGAGCGAACCGCCTCGGCTATGACCACGACGACAGATGTGATCAGAAACGACCAACCCACCTGCACCAGCAGAGAATCTCGCCAGGATTCCCCCACCGGTAGGGGTCTCCATTGCATACTTTTGGCCAGGCTCACGAGCAGGGCCGGTAACAGCGCCGTGGCCGTTGCGAACCAGGCCAGACCAATGGCCAACCGCAACCAGGAGATCGAGCCCGACCCGACGATAGCAACAGGTCGAGCGGCCCGGAAATGACGGGTGGCCTCAATGGGCAGCGCCGATAGCTACGGCGACGATAGCGATCAGAAGAATAGCCAGGAGTGAGTTGGTGGCCAGATCAACCAAACCGAACCTCAGATCGGATTGGTGGACCAGTGTCGCGTTGTGAGACCACCCGGCCGGAGGGGGTGCCGGTGATTATTCGGTCTATGGTGAGGCCGGTGGTGTCACCGGTGACTCGGATGTCGGATGCACCGTGACAAACACGCCGACCGCAGCGAGAAACCCTCCGATCGCGTCGTAGGCGTGCTGAGCCGACTTGAGCGGGTTCGGTCCGAACCGATGGGCGGCCAGGTAGATCCGCCGTCGCTCGTCACCCTGGAAAGAAAACGAGACCAGAGGTAAGGTAACGATCAATGCCGGTAGTTTCGATACGGACCATTCTTTAATTTGCATTAACAGCAAATATAGTTGTCCCGACCGGTAGGGGGTGATTTGGCTGTGGGCTAAAAGTGCTGTTATGAAGCCGTTTAGCCGCATAAATTGTGGATCGGAACCGCTATTGCAAGTGTAATCCATGCAGTAGTTACGATTGCCGCTATAATCGCTGGCCAGCTCTGTGCTTGTTCAAAATCGATTCGGACCACACCGCCGATAATTGCGGCGGGGAGGGGGAAAAATGCTCGAGAAGTCACGATTGTTGCGACTGCTGGCTGCTCTGTTCGTACTGTCCGTGCTGGCCGGGGCTTGCGGCGACGATGATGGTTCCGGTGAGGCGACGGTGGCCGAGGCTGTCACCGACACCGACGACGGCTCAGAGTCACCCGACTCCGAGCCAGAGAGGAGCGGAGCAGAGAACGGAGAAGAAGGATCGGGGGGGCAGACCGACACTCCTGGCGAACCCGACCCCGATCCGGCCCTCGCAGAACCGATCAAGTTCCCGGTCATCAATATGGAGGAAGGCCTTGTTGCCTACCCGGAGACGACCGAGGCTCTGCGGATCATGGCCGACTACTACAACGAGAGCCTCAACGGTATCGTCGGCCATCCGATCGAGATCGATCTGTGCACCGCCGGCGATGATCCCGAGTCGGCCCAGGCTTGCGCCCAGCGGTTCGCCAACGACGACAGCGCCCCCTTCGTCTTTTTGGCCGGGGTGATCAACAGCGCCCCCGTGTTCGAGGTACTCGGCCCTGGCGGCGTCGACAAACCCATACTCGGCCATCTGCTGTGGGACGTCCCCGACTCGTTGCAGCCCGGCGTGTACTCGCACGACCCCGGTCTGCTCCCGATGGCTTACGAACTCATCCGATGGGCAGTCGAGGAAGACGGTGTGACCAACCTGGCCGTGCTCGTCGACGACAGCGACTTGGGCCAAGCTACGCTGAGTGTAGTGGACTTCTTTCTGGCCGGGCTGGGCGGAGCGACACTGACTCCGGTGCCGATCTCGGTAGGCCAGGCCGACTTCTTGGCCCCCATGACCGCGGCCGGGGTGGAGAAAGCCGACGGTCTGGCTCTGCTAATAGCCGAGTCGGCTGCCTGCCAGACCACCCGTGACGCTCTCGAAGCTCTGGGGCAGGGCGATACCCCCGTCTATGTCGGGGACTGGTGCCTCGGTGAGGAGTTCCGCCAAGCCGGAACAGCCGAAGGTTGGCGGGTCGTGGTCGGTCAGAATGGCGCCTTGGCCGACGACCCCGAGGCCGAGATGTTCCGCCAGCTCTACGCCGACGCCGGAGCCGACGCGCCTTTCGGTCTGGCCTACTCGGCGGCGGCGGGCATGGACTTCGCTCGGCAGGTGCTGGAGATCGCCATCGACAAGGCCACCGGAGCCATCCCGACCTCGGAGCAGATTCATGCGGCCGCAGCCGAGTGGTCCGGCAGTTTCTTCCTCGGCCCCGACACCATGTCGTGTCCGGGCCCTGCGCCCTGGGTCTCCACCTGTAACTCGGCTGCTCGGATCGTCACCCTCGAAGACAGCAAGTGGGTAGCGGTTTCCGACTTCAACAAGGTCGACGTCTCGATCTTCGATCCCCTTCTGGGTTGATGATCGAGCGACGGTAGTCGACGCCCGGGGTCTCCTACGGCAGCCCCGGGCTATTCTCCGGCCGACCCAGGGGGAGCCGTGGGGTCTTACGTTCAGCAAGTCCTTTTGAGCTCGGGCGCAGGGGCCATTTTTGCGGCTCTGGCCATTGGCTTGGTCCTCACCTATCGCTCATCGGGCGTCATCAACTTCGCTCACGGCGCCATCGCCACCTACGTCGCCTACACCTACACCAGCCTCCAGAACGACGGCGATCTTCCCGTACCTCCGCTACCCAACCCGGTGGCGCCGATCGAGGGCATTTTCGGTATCGAAATCTTCGACTTCCCGGCCTTCGTCAGCATGGGGGACGGGTGGAACCAGTGGCTGGCCCTGATCGGAGCCTTGGCCGTGGCGGGCGTGCTGGGGTTGGTCTTCCATTTCGCCGTGTTCCGAGCCCTGCGCTACCAGCCTCCCCTGACCAAGGTGGTGGCCTCCATCGGGTTGATGCTGGCTTTGCAGAGCGCAGTGGTGATCCGTTTCGGTGGTTCCCGGCCCCCGCCCATCCAACCGCTGTTGCCCGACTCGGTCAGGGCCGACACTGCCGACGTGTTGGGCACGATCGTGCCCTGGGACCGGTTCGTGCTGCTGGGTCTCACCCTCGTGCTCACCGCCTGTCTGTGGGCGTTGTTCCGTTTCTCCCGGTTCGGGCTCCACACCCGGGCCGCAGCCGAGAACGAGCAGTACGCCACCCTCATGGGGGTCTCCGCTGATCGCCAGGCCGCCCTGTCGTGGATGCTGGCCACCTTACTGGCCGGCTCGGTCGGGATCTTGGTGGCACCCACCACCAGCCTCACACCAGTGAACTTCACCCTCTTCATCGTGCCCGCCCTCGGAGCCGCGCTCCTGGCCCGCTTCACCTCTTTCTGGGTCGCCACTTTCAGCGCCGTCGGCCTCGCCATGGGTCAGAACGTGTTGCTGTATGCCGAGATCGACCAGGAATGGTTCCCCGACCTCAACCTCGACAAGGTGCTGCCCTTCGCGGTAATCGTCGGGGCCATGATGGCTCGGGGCCAGGTGTTGCCCAGCCGGGGCGCGGTCGAGGCCAGCCGGCTGCCCCCGGCATTTCTTTCCCCCTGGCGACCCGGGCTGTCGCTGTTTTGGATCGCACTAGCGGCAGCAGTGATCATCTGGGGACCGTTCGACTACCGCACCGGCATGACCAACTCGATGATCGGGGCCATCCTCGCTCTCAGCCTGGTGGTGGTGACCGGATACGTCGGCCAGATCTCGCTGGCCCAGTTGGCTTGCACCGGGGTGGCCGCAGCCGGGTTGGCCTCGTTCGGTACGCAAGCCGGGATCCCGTTCCCGATAGCACCGCTGCTGGCGGCGCTGGCCGCCACCGGATTCGGGTTGGTCTTGGCCCTGCCCGCACTGCGAGTGCGGGGCACGTCTCTGGCCATCGTCACCCTGGCCAGTGCCTTGGCTATCGACGAGCTGGTGTTCAGAGGGGACGGATGGTTCCGGATCGAAGGTGTCCCCAACCGTGAGTTCGACGACCCCAGCCTGTTCGGCATCGATTTCGGCTGGCAATCCGGCTTTCCCGTCAACGGTGACGAGATCCCAACCCCTGCTTTCGGTCTGTTCGTTCTGGTAGTTCTGGTGCTGATCGCCATCGCGGTGGTGCGGTTGCGCCAAAGCAAGCTGGGGGAGCAGATGCTGGCCGTGCGGGCCAACGAGCGGGCCGCGGCCGGAGCCGGTGTAAATGTGGCCGGCATCAAGCTGGCTGCTTTCGCGATAGCGGCTTTCATTGCCGGAATCGCGGGGTCGCTCAACGGTTACAAGCTGGGAGCGATCAAGATCGAGAGTTTCGACGTGCTCGTCAACCTGAGCATCCTGGCTTTCGCCTACCTCGGTGGTATATCCACCGTGACCGGTGCGCTCTATGCCGGCACCCTGTTCTCGTCTGGAATCGGTGTGGTGCTGGGTGAGGAGATCGTGGCGCTGGGCCGTTACGAGTCCTACGCCGCCGGTGTGGCCCTGGCCGCTACCGCGGTGGTCAACCCGCAGGGTATAGACGGTTTCGACCGGGCTCAGCGGGAGAGGTTGAAGCAATGGTGGCGATCCCGACGCGCCGACAGGGTGATCTCATGACCGCCGTTCTGCAAGCCACAGATCTAACGGTGCGCTTTGGTGGAGTCGTTGCTCTCGACCGGGTCAGTATCGACTGCCGCTCCGGCGAGCTCACCGGTCTCATAGGCCCGAACGGGGCCGGCAAGACCACCCTCATCGACGCCGTGACCGGGTTCTTGCCCCAGAACACGACCGGCCGGGTCACTTTCAGAGGCCTCGACGTGCTGGGGATGGCCCCCCACCGGATCGCTCGGTCCGGGTTGACTCGCACCTGGCAGTCACTGGAGCTGTTCGACGACATCTCGGTGCGCGACAATCTCGAGGTCGCCAGCCATCACCTGACCCCGATCGGGGCTGTTGTCGATTATTTTCGGGGTACCGCCGTCGACGAACGGGTCGATGACACCATCGAGCTGCTCGGCTTGGGAGCCGTTGCCGAGCGCTGGCCCCGCGAACTCTCTCAGGGCCAGCGAAAGCTGGTGGGGGTGGGTCGGGCGCTGGTGGCCGATGCTGCCTTGGTGATGCTGGACGAACCCGCGGCCGGTTTGGACAGGGCCGAGACCGTCTGGCTCGGTGACCGGCTGCGCTCGCTGGTGGAGGCCGAACGTCTGATGCTGCTGGTCGATCACGACATGAGCCTGGTCTTACGGGTGTGCGACCGCATTCACGTGCTGGAATCCGGTCGGCTCGTCACCACCGGCCGGCCCGATCAGATCCGCGATGACCCCAGAGTGGTGGCTGCCTATCTGGGTTCAACCGGAGGTCGGGCATGACTCCGGCGACCGAACCCGAATCCCCGGTGCTGCGCATCGAAAACCTTCACGCCGGTTACGACGGCGTGAGCGTGGTCCGCGGCCTTGACCTCCATGTTCAATCCGGTGAGGTAGTGGCTCTGCTCGGCCCCAACGGCGCGGGCAAGACCACCACGCTCATGAGCGTGTCGGGGATGGTCGACATTCTGGGGGGTTGCATCATGGTTTGCGGCCGGGGTGGGCCCGGACTCCGCCAGGCTCACCGGCTGGCTCGGTGGGGTGTCACCCACGTGCCGGAGAACCGGGGTATCTTTTTTCAGCTCACCGTGGCGGAGAACCTGAGGCTGGCCCGGCTGCGGGGTCCGGTAGAGGTGGCCCGAGTGCTCGAGTACTTCCCGGCCCTGGGCTCGATGATGAATCGCCCGGCCGGGTTGTTGTCGGGGGGTGAGCAGCAGATGCTGGCCCTGGGACGGGCCATCCTCTCGGAACCGAAGCTGTTGATGGTGGACGAGATGAGCCTGGGCTTGGCCCCGGTGATCTACGAGGAGTTGATGCCGGTGGTCCGCCGCATCGCCGACGAAACCGGGGCTGGGGTGCTGCTGGTGGAACAACACGTCGACTTGGCCTTGGAGGTGGCCGACCGTGGTTACGTGCTGAACCATGGCGATCTGGTGATGTCGGGCCCGGCGCCGGAGCTTCTGGCCGATAGGACTCTGCTCGACGCCAGCTATCTGGGGCTGGCCGACCAGTGGTGACGACCGGCGACGCTGCCAGCCACCGAGGACTGGCCTCATCAACATGAACATGAACATGAACATGAACATAAAGAACACGATGAAGAAGAATACGGTTCTGACCATCCCCGAGCCTCGAACCACGGCTCTGGTCGACAAGCCGTACCCCAGGGTCGGGCCCGGTTTCGTCATCGTAGATATGGCGATAGCGCCTATATGCAACGAGGCCCGGATCTATCGAGACCACCAGTTCGAATGGCACGACAGCCCCGAGCACTTGGGTCACGAAGGCGTGGGCACCATCGTCGAGACCCGGCCCGGATCACGGTTCGCGGCCGGGGATCGGGTCATCGTGTTCCAGGGCAACAGTTGCCGGGAGTGCTTCGTTTGTACCCGAGGACTGTCACCCACCCATTGTCTGGGCATTCCCTACGAGGGATACGACCAGGCGATGGCCCCCCAGGCCGTGAGGGCCGGACTGCTCGGCATCGAGAAGGTCAACGGAAGCGAGTCGGGCGGCTTCGCCATGGCCCGCTACCGGTTGGCCCCAGAGCACATGGTCGTGCGGTTGCCCGACGCCTTGTCGTTCCATCACGCCGCAGCCGGCAACTGCACCCTGGGCTGCACCTTCACTGCCGCCGAGGAGACCGAAGTAAAGGCGGGGGACGTGGTGCTGGTGGCAGGGGTGGGGTTCATCGGTCTGGGAGCGGTGGTCAACGCCTTGTATCGCAACGCCACCGTGGTGGTACTGGGCCGCAACCCCTACCGCATGGAGCTGTGCCGTCGGCTCGGTGTTCAGGCCGTCATCGATCCCGCTGGCCCCCACTGGCTCGATCGGCTCCAGGCCGTGACCGGTGATCGCCGGGGAGCCGACGTGGCCTTCGAATGCTCCGGTGCGTCCTACTACCTGGATCGGTGCCTGGCCGGGTTGCGGCGCTACGGCAAGCTCTTCTCGCTGGGGTTCACCGGGTCGCAGCCGTACCCGGTGAGTGTTCTCAACGACATCATGGATCGTCATATTTTCTGGATGGGTGGTCATGACGTGAGGTTCTTGGATCGTGACGGGATGCTGAGGATGCTGACCGATGCAGAAATCCAGCGCTGTATCGACGTTGTGGTCACCCATACTTTCCCTATGAGCCGGGCCGATGAAGCATTCGAGATCGGCCTGACCAAGAACTGCGGCAAGATATATCTGCTACCTCAAGAGTGAGGATATATTTGTTGGACAAAGATGACAAGCAGTCCACAGCCGCTGGGCGGCAACGAGATGCCCCGGTTCGGCGGGATCGCAACTTTCATGCGCCTGCCCGGTCGATCCGATCTCGCTGATCTCGATGTGGCCGTCGTGGGAGTGCCTTTCGACATAGGAACGTCGAACCGGCCCGGAGCCCGGTTCGGGCCTCGGGGCATCCGAGACGAGTCGGTGCTGCTGCGGCCCTACAACATGGCCACCCGGGCGGCGACCACACCATCGTGTTGCCCATTCTGCGAGCCATGGCCGAAAGGCACGGCCCGGTCGGGCTGATCCATATCGACGCCCACACCGACGTCAATGACGCCATGTTCGGCGAGCAGATTGCTCACGGCACACCGGTGCGCCGGGCCGTGGAGGAGGGACTGCTCGCTGGGCCCCGGGTGGTTCAGATCGGCGTGCGCGGCACCGGTTACACCGCCGAGGACTTCGATTGGTCTCGTCGACAGGGGTTCCGGGTGGTGCCGGCCGAGGAATGCTGGCACCGGAGCCTGACCCCGCTCATGGACGAGGTGCGGGCTCAGCTCGGGCCCGGACCGGTATATCTCAGCTTCGACATCGACGGCCTGGATCCGGCCTACGCGCCGGGTACGGGCACGCCCGAGATCGGCGGCCTCACCACCGCCCAAGCCTTGGAGATGATCCGGGGGTGCCGGGGCCTCGAGTTGGTCGGCTGTGACCTGGTGGAGGTAGCTCCGATCTATGACACCACCGGCGCCACCTCGCTCACCGCGGCCAACCTGCTCTACGAGATGATCTGCGTGCTACCAGGGGTCGAGTACCGCTACTGATCAACGGGGCTGTATCCAGTTCTTGTCGGCATGGAGCCGACGGTGTTTCATGGCCGCGTACCGGGGGTCCATGAGCTCCCAGGTCAGTTCGGCATGGGGTAACAGCCAGAAGTGACCGGCTTCGATCCCGGCCATGGCCATCGCACCCACCTCGTCGGGGTGCAGGCCCGAGGCCAGGTAGGCGGCGATCTCAGCCGTGTGCTCGGTGGCGCCGGCCGGTTCCGACCCGGCGTCGGCGAGCTGCTTGCCGGAAGTAGCCATGAGGTCGGTAGCGACCGGACCCGGACACAGAACCGAACAAGAGACACCCGGATGGTCGCGCTGCATCTCGATGGCCAGGCTCTCCATCATCCCCACCACCGCGAACTTGGTGCCGTTGTAAATCATCAGCCCCGGATCACCCACCAGTCCCGAGAGCGAAGCCGTGGCGTTGAGGTGGCCTGCTCCCTGCTCGATCATCACCGGCAGGAAGGTACGCAAGCCGTTGACCACGCCGTTCACGTTGACGTCGAACAGCAACTGCCAGTCGGCGTCACCGCAATCGACGGCGGGGCGGGCCAGCCCGATACCGGCGTTGTTGCAGACCAGATCGACGCGGCCGAACCGGTGCAGGGCGATGTCTCTGAGATCTTCCACCTGGGCTCTGTCTCTAACGTCGCAGGTGTGGTCGGCGACGGTGCCGCCGCCGGCTCTCAAGGCACCGGCCGTCTCGGACAGGCGGGCCCCGTCGGCGTCGGACACGACCACGTTCATGGCCTCGTCCAGACAGGCTCGGGCCAAGCCGGCGCCGATGCCGCTGGCGGCGCCGGTTATCACTGCGGTCTTTCCGGTCAGGTTCATGGCGTGGTTCTCCTTCACTCGGCGGTCAGGAATCGGTCCCCTGGGTTCGGCCCCCCGGATGGTTGTCGTGGAGGGGGGCGGTGAAGTCGTAGGTCTTGACCAGCCCGAAGTGCTCCACCCAGAAGGCCTCGGCTCGGGTCAGGTCCGAAGTGACGCAGCAAACATGATATGAGGCGAGGTCGCTGCGAGCCCGTCGCCGGGGTCGAGGCTCGGCCCCTCCGCAGTATTCGACGCGGTATTCGACCAACTCGATCAGCAGCCCTTCGGGTGAGCGACCCCGGCGGTCACGGCCGAGGTAACGCCGTCGATCAGTAGGGCTCGGGCAGTAGGGGCTCGGGAGCCCAGGCCGAGTCCACGTCGGCTGCCGTCAACCGGTCGTATGCCGCGGGCACGTCGTCGCACACCATCGCCACCCCTCGATGCTCCAACCCTGGCGGGCCAGATATTGTTCGGACGGGGCCGGCAAGGGCCGGCCCCGGAGCCCGAGCAGAACATCGGTACCGGCGCCGCCGTAGGCCACGTCGTGAACCCCGCGCCGGTAGGACCGCTCCGTCAGCTCGAAGCCGAGGGCCCGGTAGACCGCGACGGCGTAGTCCACATTGGGGGTCGACAACCCGACATGATCGAATCGGTACCCTGTCATGGGGTCCTCCTCACGGCGTCACCATGACCTTGCACTGGTCGGTCGGGGTTCGCAGCGCTTCGAAGGCGGTGGGCAGTTCGTCGAGGGTCACTCGGTGGCTGATCAGCGGCGCCGGGTCGATCCGGCCGGCGTCGATCATCTCCAAGACGAAGGCATTCTCGGCTTTGGTGTAGAAGCGGGCCGGACGGATGACCGGTTCCTTGCCGTAGGCCAGCAGGTGGTCGAAGGAGTCCGGCTCCATGCAAACACCGGCGGTCACCACCCGGCCCCGAGGCCGGACCGCAGCCATGGCCGTGTCGAGCATCCCCGGTCTCCCGACCGCCTCGATGACGGCATCGGGCCGGCCTCCGGTGATCTCCAGGAACCGGCGGCCCAGGTCGGGGTACCGGCCGGCGTCGATGGTGTCGGTGGCACCCAACCGCTGCGCCAGCGCCCGGCGATGTTTCATCGTTTCGGACACGACCACCCGGCGAGCCCCGAAGAACCGGGCCCAGATCGTGCAAGTCAGCCCGATGGGGCCGGCACCCAGGATCAACACCCGGTCCCCGATGGCCAGTGCGGCCTGGCGTATGCACATGAGCCCGGTAGCCAGCGGTTCGCTCAGCGCCGCCACGTCGGTGGGCACGGTGTCGGGAACGGCCAGCAGATCGGTCAGCGATACCGTGAGCCGCTCGGCGTAGGCGCCGTTCGGTTCATTGGCCCCCAACGACCCGAACGGGCGCTGGTGGGGACACTGTTCGGGCCGGTCGAGCTGGCACTGGGGGCAGTGCCCGCAGGAGCCGATGGGTATGACGTAGACCCGATCGCCCACCGACCAGTCACCGACCTGATCAGGGCCCATCTCGACGATCTCGCCGGTGACTTCATGGCCCAGCACTCCGCCCCTGCGAGCCAGATCTCCCTGGGGGGTGGTGGCGTGAAGGTCAGATCCGCATATTCCGCAGGCCTTCACACCGACAACAGCCTGACCGGGACCGGGCCGGGGGTCTGCGACCTCGGCGATGCGCAGGGGCTGGTCGGGGGCGTCGTAGACGGCGGCCTTCACGGATCACCCTGCATCTGATATTCGGCTCGAAGGCCGGAGACGGTCAGTCCCACGCTCTGCACTATCCGGACGAACGAGTCCCAGTGGGCGGGAAGGATCTGAACCGGGCCGCCGGAGGCTATGGCTCGCCAGCCTCGTTCGCCGGGCAGCAAGATCTCGTCCACACCGGGGCGGCGTTCGGCGCCCTTCACTGCTTCGACCAGCACATCGGACTTGCGGCCCGCCTCGCCGGCCGCCATCCAGTGCGACGGGTCTATCACGATGACGCAGGCCCCGCCGGTGAGAGCCTCGTCGCGGCGTTCGAGCCAGTACGACGGCGGGCCCGGGATCTGCGGGCTGAGGCGAGCCCCGGGGTTGATGATCCCGGCCAGCATCTCAGTGAACAGGTTGAGGGCGTACAACCGGGCCGAACCGAACACGGAGGGGGCTTCGCAGTCCGATATCCGCCCGTAGTCGAGCATCGGCCGGAAGTAAGGCGCCGGGTCGTCGGTGAGTTCACCGGTGTCGGGATCGACCAGGAACTTCCCGGCCAGCTTGACGCCCTGGAAGTAGGCCTCGCTCAGATCACCGTCGTGGACTTCGATGGCCGAGATATCAGAGACGATGGGAGGGTGGCTGCCGCCGGGAGCGGCGGCCGCGAGCGGCGCCCCGGACAGGACGTTCTCCATACCGCCCCATGGGGAGACCAGCGGCAGACTGTTGTTGGTGGCCAGAGCGAACATTCCCTCCGAGGCTGCCATCCGCACGTAGGTGCCGAAGGCGCCAGCGTCGTTGAAGTCGCGCACGAAGCCCACGGCGATGGCGTGACGGCGGGCCTTGGCCATGGCCGCTTCGGTAGCCATGGTCACCGCCCACTGTCCCGACGAGCGGTGGGCGTCGATCACCAGCCAACTCGGCCCCTCGTCGACCACTTCGGGGGTGGCGGTCACATCCATGGTGCCGGTTCGGGCCAAAAGTACCGGGATCTCGAAGACGCCCAGCCCCTGGGTCAACTTGGCGTTGCGGTCCCCGTCGGAGACGCAGCCGGCCACCACCCGGGCGTGCTCTGCAGAGAAGCCCAGCTCACCGAGCACCCGGCGATAGCAGTGCTCGAGGAAGTCGGGGTCTTCTTCGAGCAGGGCTGGATTGCTCGGATCGCTCATAGGTTGTTTCCTTGGCGAGGTTGTTTCCTTGGCGAGGTTGTTTCCTTGGCGAGGTTGTTTCCTTGGCCGGCTTTCCCGTGACTACTGTAGGAAACTTCGGTGAGGGATCTCTCATGGCTGAGTTACTACAGTTGCCCGATACCTGCACTGTTGCCGACATAGTCGAGGCCAGTGAACGAGACGGGGGAGTGATCGTCGACGGCTGGCTCGCCCCCGGCCTGCTGGCCCGGTTCAACGCCGAGATCGAGCCCTGGCTCGACGCCCACACCGGAGTCGATTCGGGTTCGGATGCCTCCGACGAGTTCTTGGGTCGGCGGACCCGGCGGCTCCAAGGGCTGTGCGCCAAGGCCGGAAGCTTCACCGAGATCATGCTGGACGAGCGACTTCTGGGTTTTGCCGAAGCGGTAGTGGGGCCCATCAGCCCCACTGTCATCCTCAACGACGGCGAGGTCATCGACATCGGCCCGGGCGAATCGGCCCAACCCTTCCATCGTGATGACGACGCCTGGAACTTCGCCCGGCCGGCAGCCCCGATGATCGTCAACACCATCGCTGCTCTGGTGGACATCACCCCGGAGATGGGCGGAACGCTGGTGGCGCCGGGCAGCCACCGCTGGGACCCGGATCGCCGACCGAGCCCCGGTGACGTGGTGGCCTGCTCGCTGTCGGCGGGCTCGGCTCTGTTCTTCCGGGGCGACACGCTGCATGCCGGTGGGGCCAACCGCACTGCGGACCGGTGGCGGAGGGCCCTGTCGACGGGCTACTGCTGCGGTTGGCTGCGCCCAGTCGAGAACAGCTACACCAACATTCCCCCCGAAGTGGTTAGGACCCTGCCCCGGCGAGCCCGGGAGCTGCTGGGCTACGCCCTCTACGACGCGTCGGCGGTGGGAGGCGGGTATCTCGGCTACCACGACATGGGTGACCCCATGGGTCTGGTGTCGGACTGATCGCTTACGATCCGCAACCCCAGCAGCCGGGGGGGGGGGCGGCCCGCTGCGCTTGGGGGTGGTCTCAAAGATCATCCAGCGAGGCCAGATCCACCCCGGTGGCCATGAGCTCGATGATCGTGCCGAAAGGGTCGCGGCAATACACGACGGCTGCTCCACCCTCGGCCCGGATCGGGTCGCCCATCCTCGAACCGCCCAGTTCGACCAAGCGGGCCAGGGCCTCGTCCACGTCGTCCACGTCGGCGACCTCGATGGCGAGGTGCCGCAGGCCCAACTCGTGGGCGCCCTGCTCGGCCGGATCGTCACCGACTTGGCTGGGCTCGTAGTACCGCCACAGCTCCAGGAAGCTGCCGGACCCTCGCATCATCACCCCGTCAGCCGATGAGCCGGTGAGACCTACGGCTTGATCGACGGCGAGATCCGGGGCCCGCCACCTGTCCCGCTCGATCACTTCCATGCCCAGCAGCGCACCGTAGAAGGTAATGGCAGCATCGAGGTCGGGCACCACCAGCCCGACATGATGGATTCCCCGGATGGTCACTCAGGCCGCCAGCCGTTCGCGCACTTGCACGATGTTGCCGCTCGGCTCCCGCAGGTATCCGGTGCGTACGCCGATGCGATCATCCGGAGCCGGGGCGGAAATCCCGGCGAACCCGGCCGCTACCGCGTCGGCCCAGGCCGCGTCCACGTCGCCGGCTTGGTACAGGACCGAGGAGATGACCGGCCCGTGCTGGTCCATGAGCGACTGCTCGAAATCGTTGCCGGGGGTGGCCAGCACGTTGACGCACTGGCGGCCGTCGTAGGTGTGATCGGCGAGATAGACCAGACCGTCGTTGCCGCTGCGGGCGTCGAGGATGACACGCAGCCCGAGCACGTCTCGATACCACTGCACCTGGCTGTGGAGATCCCGGCAGAGCTGAACCGGGCCCAGGGTCGCCAGCCCGACGTGACCGACCGGCCGGAACTCGACATCGGGTGTCTTGAAGTGGTTGACGTACTCCATGATCTCCACCCACCGGCCTTCGGGGTCGATAGCTACGAAGCCGTTGTAGGTACCGCCGAACTCCTCGTATCCCATGGCCACCGTGGCGCCGTTGGACTGAAGATGATCCACCGTGTCGAAGGCGTTGGGGACGATCCAGCAGACGTGGTTGATGCCCGAGCCGTGTTGGGCGTACCAGTTGCGTTCGTACTCGAACTGGTACGGCGGGGCCTCGAGCTGCATCTGGAAGGGGGCGCCGCAGGCCAGGAAGGTGTAGTCGACGCCACCCTCACCGGTGTGGTGAAGATCGGCCACTCCTTCCCAGTAGTAGGCCGGGATGGCGTGGTACCAGCGGAGCCAGTTCCACATCGCAGCCCGGGGGCGCTTCTCGAAGATGCACAGATGATGAAGCTGGTAGGTCGGTGCCGGTGAGGCCATGGCTTCCTCTAGGCGTTCGTTGCCGGTGGACGATGACGGAATGCGTTTGCTGAGATCACCGACCGTACCCGTCCATCGGCCTCGGACGGCCTCGGACGACCCGGTGTGTTACAAACAGGGCCGTGCCCGAGCCTTTCGTCACCACCGTTACCGACGGGATCGCCGAGCTGGTGTTCGACAACCCTCCGGTCAACGCTTTCGACACTCAGGCCCAGTTCGCCATTTCGGCCGAGATCGAGGCCCTGGGCCGGCGGGCCGATGTGCGGGTGATCATCATCGCGGCCGAAGGTCGGGGATTCTGTGCCGGCATCGACATCAAGGAGGTGGCGGCTGACGGCAGCAAGATCGTCGACGCCAACCGCGGGAACTACGACACGTTCGCGGCTATCCACCTCAACCCCAGGCCGGTGATCGTGGCCGTTCACGGCTACGTGCTCGGAGGCGGCGTCGGCATCGCCGGATCGGCCGACATCTTGGTGGCGGCCGACGACGCCTACTTCGGTGTACCCGAGATCGACCGGGGCGGGATGGGCATGGGCGCTCATCTTCAGCGGATGTTCCCGGTGCACAAGGTGCGCCACATGTACTTCACCGGTCAACCGGTGGACGCAGCCGAGGCCTACCGGCTGGGGGCGGTGGAGCGGGTGGTGAGCCGTGACCGGTTGCGGGAGACGGCCCGTGAGATGGCCCGGACCATCGCGGCCAAGTCGCCAGCCATGATCGACATCGCCAAGCGCTCGCTGACCGGTGTGGAGGACGGCAGCCTCGAGGACAAGTACCGCTGGGAACAGGGCTTCACCTTCGAGGCCTACCTGCTCGGCGACTCGCTGGAGGCCCGTACCGCGTTCGTGGAGAAACGTGCCCCGAGCTTCGACGACGACTGACGATCCGAGACGGCGCCGCTGCCGCTCAGCCGGGGCCGGCTCGAGCGTAGTGTCGCGGCCCGGCTCGGTCGTGGTGTCGGCGGTGGTGGGTGTGGCACAGGGCAACCAGGTTGGTGACGTCGGTGGTACCGCCATCATGCCAGGCTCGGACGTGGTGGATCTCGCAGCGGTGCATGGGCGCGTCGCAGATGACGCATCCCCGGTCTCGTACGGCTACGGCAAGCTGTTGGGGGGCATTCGCCAGCCTCCGGCTGCGGCCCAGCCACAACGGTTGGCCGTCACCGGCGAAGATCATTCCGGCCAGGCTGGTGTCGGGTGACAGCCGGGCGAGGACGCTGGCCGGTACCGGGCCGACCCCGAGGATCTCGCAGCGCCCCCCGGGATCGGTGCCGTCTACCACGCCCAGCTCGGCTACCACCACCAAATGGTTGGGAGAACCGACCCGGACGCTCCCTCGGGCGGGGCCGTTTGCCGGAACTGCTTCGGGATGGCCGTTTGCTCTGCTCGAACCGGCAGCCAGGGGTTGGTGGGTCGAGGCGTCCCGGTTGGTGACGAGCTCGAACAAGGAGTCGGCCCGGCGCTGCTGGTAGGTGCGCACCGACTCGGCCCGGCCGTCACGACCGCTGTCGTCCCGGTACAAGGCATCGGCACGACTGTCGATGGCCTGCTCGACGAGGCTGTGGCTGATGGGGTCGAGTTCGGCGATCAGCTTGCCCATGCCGGTGTCACGGTCCTCGAACAGTGCAAGCGTCCGGGCTCGGCGCTGACGTTGGAGTAGGGCTTCCCCTTGGTCCGGCGAGTGACGGGCCGTGAATTGCCGGGCCTGGATGGCGAACAGGTCGCAAGGAGCCGACCCGGCCCGCTCCAGCAGACCGGCGTCACTGTCGACGAGACGGGTGCCGCATCGTTCGGCCGCAGAGGCCAGTGAGGCAGCGTGGTCAAGGGTTATGTCACCGGTGGACAGCCGCTCGGCGGTGTTGGGCATGGCGGTCAAGTGCTTGGCCACTCGGGCCATCTGGCGGGCGTCGCGCCCCGACATGCGGGCGTCGTCTTGCAGTACCGACGCCGGGGTGGCACAGGTTCCCGACCGGGTGATAGCAGCCGCGATTTCGCACAGCTTCGCCTCGGCCTTGGACTTGATCCGACCCACGGTGGTGGCCAGGTCCCGCAATTCGGGGACGGACAAACCGGTGACCGGCACCGTGTCGAGCCATTCCAAGCTCCGATGGGCTCCTTGCGGATAGGGCTGGCCCGAACCGCAGCCGTTGGTGACGCAGCCCTGCACCTCTGCCCCCATTCCTCTGGTCACTCCTCGGGTGGAGAACACCTGTTCGCTCATGGTGGCAACTATAGAGAGGGGGTGTGACACTCAGCGTGGGGCGGGGCTACTCAGCAGTGCCGGGAGGTGACTTGGTCCAGTAGCTCATCCACTAGCGGGTTACCCCAGTGCAACAGGGACAGGCGGGGTGGTCCTGGTAGGTGACGGGGTCGAAGGTCACACCCCGGCCAGCACCGGACGGGTCGGCGACGAACCGGCTGGTCTTGGCCGTGCCAACGGCAACCGGGTAGGGCGGCTTTACTCGCTGATCTGGCCCGGCCGGATCTTGTCGTCGGGCTCTGCGCCCCGGAGGTGCCCTGTGGGGTCTCGCGGCCGCGGAACTATCCGAGGCCGGTGTCATCGCTGCACCCTACACCGAAGAGTCCAGTGTCCGTAGCCTCACCTCCAAGCTCCGGGTTGGCGAGGTCGACGTCGGTCTCGTGTTCTGCTTGCCTGGTTCCTTGCCCGAGTCGAGGCCAAGCGATGGTGGTCGTGAGGGCGGTTGTGATGCTGCCGATGGTGCTTCCCCCAGTGGTTGGAGGCACTGCGCTGCTGTTTGCGATGGGTCGGCGGGGCTTCGTCGGTCAGCTGCTCGACAACTGGTTCGGCATCACCTTGCCGTTCACCACGGCCGGGGCCGTCGTGGCCGCAACGTTCGTAGCGCTGCCATTCTTTGTCATCACCGTGGAGTCCGCCATCCGGGCGGCGGGACCCGATCTTGACGAGGCCGCAGCTACCTGTGGGGCGGGCCCTGCACGTACCTTTTGGCATATCACACTGCCCGCTAATCGGGGAGCGATCGCGGCTGGGGTCACACTGGCTTGGGCCCGGGCGCTGGGCGAGTTCGGGGCAACTGTGACGTTCGCGGGCAGTCTCGCGAGGCGAACCCGTACGCTGCCCTTGGAGATATTCCTCACCCTGGAGTCGGACCCTGAGACTGCAGTCGCCATAAGCGTGCTGCTGCTAGCGGTCAGCCTCGTCGTGCTTGTCACGCTGCGCGGCCGGTGGCTAACCAGATGAGCCTTTCGGTGCATGGAAGCATACGACGAGGCGACGTTGACCTCCGCCTTAACTTGGACCTAGAGGCGGGTATTTGCGCGATCGTAGGCCCGAATGGCAGTGGCAAGACGACCTTCTTGAGACTGCTCGCCGGGCTAGAGGCACTCGACCACGGCAAGTTGCACCTCAACGACCAGCTGCTTGACTCGGCTCCCGCGTCCGGCGCGGAGTCCGAGGCCCTGGGCCGGTTCGGGCGACTTGCGCGCCGCATGCAACGCAAGGTGTTCGTGGGTGCCGACCGGCGCCCGATGGCGATGGTGTTCCAAGACCATCGCCTGTTTGGCCATCTGAGCGCGGTGCACAATGTCGCTTTCGCTCTGCGAAACCGACAGACCCGCAACGGCGCCGAGGCTGCTGCCTGGTCCGCTCTCGACCGAGTGAACGCCGCCGGGTACGGCTCCGAACGGCCCGAGTCACTATCGGGGCGGTCAGCGACAGCGGGTGGCCATCGCCCGCGCCCTAGTGGGCAAACCTCAGGTGTTGCTACTTGACGAGCCGCTGGCCTCAATCGATGAGGCTGGCCGCCCAGCTGTGCGCCAGGCGATGCGGGAATCCGGCACACAGATGACAATCTGGGTGAGCCACGATCCCGACGGCACCCTCGGAGCGGGATCGGTGATCTCATTCATGGCTAGTGGTGTACGCCAAACCTGAACGCAATCAGCGCTTAATCAGCGCTTTAATCAGCGCCAATCACCCCCCCCCCCCCCCGGCTTGAAGATCTAAACGTCAATTGTTATAGCCAAATCATGACTAGATTACCGGTTGGTACTTCCCCGGTTCTCCCAGAGCGGGACGTATCCGATAATCGTGAACAAATCCAAACTCGGAGTTGAGCCTTATGAGCATTTTTGGCGAGGCAGGCCGCACCATTGAAAGGGCCGGGATCGCTCTGGCGTGCGCATTGGCGGTCGTGTCATTGACAATCTCAGTGACCAATCAAGCTGGCGCGGGTCCGGTGGCTCCGGTGGGTCCGGCGGGTCCCGCTGGTCCCGCTGGTCCCGCTGGTCAACAGGGTGAACCCGGCACAGATGGTGCTCTCGGCCCCCAAGGACCCAAAGGCGACACCGGACCCGCAGGACCCAGCGGGACCCGCCGGACCCACCGGAGCCACCGGACCCGCCGGACCCAAGGGCGACACCGGTGACACCGGACCCGAAGGACCCGCCGGACCCAAAGGCGACACCGGCGACGCCGGATTTGACGGCCTCGTAGGAGCCAAGGGCGACACCGGTGACACCGGACCCCGCGGACCACGCGGGCACAAAGGCGATAAGGGCCAACAAGGCGACACCGGACCCGCAGGACCCACCGGAGCCACCGGACCCGCAGGACCACGCGGGCACAAAGGCGATAAGGGCCAACAAGGTGACACCGGACCCGCAGGACCCACCGGAGCCACCGGACCCGCAGGACCCAAAGGCGACGCCGGTGCCACCGGACCCAGCGGAGGACCAGCGGGCCCCAAGGGCGACAAGGGCGACAAGGGCGACACCGGTGACACCGGACCCGAAGGACCCGCAGGACCCACCGGAGCCACCGGACCCGCAGGACCCAAAGGCGACGCCGGGCCAGCCGGAGCCGCAGGAGCCAAGGGCCAACAAGGCGACGCCGGGCCAGCCGGAGCCGCAGGAGCCAAGGGCGATACCGGTGACACCGGACCCCGCGGAGTCCGCGGGTTCAAAGGCGACAAAGGCGACAAGGGCCAACAAGGCGACGCCGGGCCAGCCGGAGCCGCAGGAGCCGCAGGAGCCGCAGGAGCCGCAGGAGCCAAGGGCGATACCGGTGACACCGGACCCGCAGGACCCAAAGGCGACGCCGGTGCCACCGGACCCGCAGGACCCAAAGGCGCCACCGGCGCCACCGGACCCAGCGGAGGACCAGCGGGCCCCAAGGGCGACACCGGCGACACCGGACCCGAAGGACCCGCAGGACCCACCGGAGCCACCGGACCCGCAGGACCCAAAGGCGACGCCGGGCCAGCCGGAGCCGCAGGAGCCAAAGGCGAACAAGGCGACCCCGGATTTGATGGCCTCCAAGGAGCCAAGGGCGATACCGGTGACACCGGACCCCGCGGGTTCAAAGGCGACAAAGGCGACAAAGGCGACAAGGGCCAACAAGGCGACGCCGGGCCAGCCGGAGCCGCAGGAGCCAAGGGCGATACCGGTGACACCGGACCCCGCGGAGTCCGCGGGTTCAAAGGCGACAAAGGCGACAAGGGCCAACAAGGCGACGCCGGGCCAGCCGGAGCCGCAGGAGCCAAGGGCGACAAAGGCGACAAGGGTGACGCTGGCGCCACCGGACCCGCCGGTGGACCCCGGGGACCCCGAGGACACAAAGGCGACAAAGGCGACAAGGGCCAACAAGGCGACGCCGGGCCCGCAGGAGCCGCAGGAGCCGCAGGAGCCAAGGGCGACACCGGCGACACCGGACCCGCAGGACCCGCAGGACCCACCGGAGCCACCGGACCCGCAGGACCCGCAGGACCCGCAGGACCCAAAGGCGACGCC
The DNA here is from genome assembly GCA_963422655.1 of Acidimicrobiales bacterium. GTDB lineage: Bacteria > Actinomycetota > Acidimicrobiia > Acidimicrobiales > Aldehydirespiratoraceae > CATQHS01. Next base: position 27,610 of record OY730440.1, read on the forward strand.
GGCGCCACCGGACCCAGCGGAGGACCAGCGGGCCCCAAGGGCGACACCGGCGACACCGGACCCGAAGGACCCGCAGGACCCACCGGAGCCACCGGACCCGCAGGACCCAAAGGCGACGCCGGGCCAGCCGGAGCCGCAGGAGCCAAAGGCGAACAAGGCGACCCCGGATTTGATGGCCTCCAAGGAGCCAAGGGCGATACCGGTGACACCGGACCCCGCGGGTTCAAAGGCGACAAAGGCGACAAAGGCGACAAGGGCCAACAAGGCGACGCCGGGCCAGCCGGAGCCACAGGAGCCAAGGGTGACGCTGGCGACACCGGACCCCGCGGAGTCCGCGGGTTCAAAGGCGACAAAGGCGACAAAGGCGACAAGGGCCAACAAGGCGACGCCGGGCCAGCCGGAGCCGCAGGAGCCAAGGGCGACAAAGGCGACAAGGGTGACGCTGGCGACACCGGACCCGCCGGTGGACCCCGGGGACCCCGAGGACACAAAGGCGACAAAGGCGACAAGGGCGATACCGGTGACACCGGACCTCGCGGAGCCACCGGAGCCGCAGGAGCCGCAGGAGCCAAGGGCGATACCGGTGACACCGGACCCGAAGGACCCGCAGGACCCACCGGCGCCACCGGACCCCGCGGACCAGCAGGAGCCAAGGGCGACACCGGCGACACTGGACCCCCCGGATTTGACGGCCTCTCAGGAGCCAAGGGCGACAAGGGCGACAAGGGCGACAAGGGCGACAAGGGCGATACCGGTGACACCGGACCCGAAGGACCCACCGGCGCCACCGGACCCCGCGGACCAGCAGGAGCCAAAGGCGACACCGGCGACACTGGACCCCCCGGATTTGACGGCCTCTCAGGAGCCAAGGGCGACAAGGGCGACAAGGGCCAACAAGGCGACGCCGGGCCAGCCGGAGCCGCAGGAGCCGCAGGAGCCAAGGGCGATACCGGTGACACCGGACCCGCAGGACCCGCAGGACCCACCGGAGCCACCGGCGCCACCGGACCCCGCGGACCCACCGGACCCACCGGACCCAGCGGAGGACCCAAAGGCGACAAAGGCGACAAAGGCGACACCGGTGACACCGGACCCGCAGGACCCAAAGGCGACAAAGGCGAAGAAGGATTTGGCGGACCGCAAGGATTTTCCGGACCCAAAGGCGACACCGGACCCCGCGGACCCGCAGGACCCGCCGGACCCAAAGGCGACAAAGGCGACACCGGACCCGCAGGACCCAAAGGCGACAAGGGCGACCCAGGCACTCCCTCCGCCACCGCGCATGGATCAACCGGCAAGGCAGGACCCGGCGGACCCGCCGACGACACCAGAGGCAGGGAGCACGTATTACCTCAAGCCGTCACAACAACAACCCCCAAGAAAAAGACCGTCGCCAAAAAGAGTGCGAAACGGCTGAGCCGATGATGCGTACCCTTGAGCCCGATTCGATCCCTGAGCCGCCTGGGCGGCCCGAATTCAGGGACCGAGAATGGAGACGATGTCCCAGCGGACGGCTGCGTCTCGGGTGCCCTCTAGGAACTGTCGGAAGCGGCGGCCCATGCGCTCCGCGTGGTCGCCGTAGTGCGACAGGTCCATAGTGGCGGTGACCGGCTGACCAGCCACCCAATACATGAGCCCGTAGGCCACGTCTTCCATCAACTCTGCGGGATAGAAATCGGGTTCGCGCTCGGTGAGAGTGTCCCAGCCGAGCTGGCCGATCCAGGCATTGGACCAGAACCCTTCGCGGTCCCAGGTGTGCAGCCACGGCCGCACGATCTCAGGGTCCATCCAAAAGCGCCCGTGAAGCCGTGCCAACATCTGCATGAGCCGCCGAGCGGTGTCGGTGTCGGTGCCGATGGTGACGTCACCGTCGTCGGCGGGCGCGATGTCCTCAAGGATTAACATGTTGTGGTCGGATTCGGGCTCATAGAGATTGACGAAGCCCTTCGGTTTGGCTAGGTCAATACGGTCGGCGACCTCCCGGTAGAAGCCAGCCTCGCGTTCGTAGAATCGCATGGCCTGGTTGGCGAGCTTGTAGAACTCGCCGTGGTTGGGTGCCTGGCCACGAACGTTGAGGGCATGTCGCAGGGCTCATCCCGGGCGACCCGGAGCCTGCCGATCTGACCGTTCGCGCCGATGATTCCCTGTAACGGCTTAAGGTCAATTGGTAGTGGCTGTCGAGGCAGGCGATCCGCAGCCTCGGCGCGGTCTCAGCGGTGCGGTCGGCGTAGACGACTCGACCCATCAGCTCCCGAGTGGTTGGCCAGGGGGCTACCCGGCAGTGCCGGGAGGCGATACTTGGTCCAGTAGGCGGTCCAGTAGCGGGTTCCCCCAGCTCAGCATGCACAGGCCGGGGTGGTCCTGGTAGGTGACGGGGTCGAAGGTAACACCCCGGCCCGCACCGGACCGGCCCAGCGGTGCACCAGTGCCATCTTGACGCTGGTCCGGTCCGTCGTGCAGCAACCAAGCCCCTTGGTAGTCGGGGTGCTCAACGAAACAAGCCCGCAGGGCTGGCACGGAGAACAGATGCTCCTGCAGGCCGGGCAGGTCCATGGCCGGGGCCAGCTCCCGGTCGTGAACAGGGATCGAATCGAGGTCGGCTGGCTCGATCGGAGACCCATCGAGCTTCTCAAGGATCTCAGACAGCTCAGCGCCCACCTCGTCAGTGCTGCGTTCGCCCATGGCGGCCTGCTGGATCAGTGATTCGGTGGCTGACAGCACCGGCTGGGCCTTGCCCACCACTTGGGTGAACCAGTCGTGGCGATCCTTGATCCGTCGATAGATGTCCTCTTCGACGGTGTCTTGATAAAAGAGGTTGGTGACGTGCACGGCGGGTCGGCCGCTGATCCGGTCGATCCGGCCGATGCGCTGCTCGACTTTCGTGAAGTTCCATGGCAGGTCGAAGTTGACGAGTTGGTCACACGTTTGCAGGTTGAGGCCTTCGGACATGGAGTCGGTGCCGATCATGATCCGGGCTTCGCCCCGCCGGAACAGGTCTTTCGCCTCTTGTTTGGCAATGGTCGCCCAAGCGTTCGCAGCGGGATCCCAGCGCTGCGCGCCCCTCCCCGAATAGCAAAGGATCTGGGTCCAGTAAGTCGGGAGCAACTGCTCGCGCAGGTAGTCGAGAGTGTCAGTGTACTGGGTGAACACCACGGCGCTGGGATGACCAGCCGCAAAAACCTCGCTCAACAAGTCGTGCAACAATGCCATCTTGGGTTCGTCCGGCGGCCGCGACTGTAGGTCGGAAACGAAGTCCTCCAACACCTCGATCTCGCCTTGTTGATCCAGGCCCGCGTACCGAGTGGGCCCATCCTCGGAGTCGGCACCAGCGCCGGTGCCGAAGTCGCCATCAGCGCCGGTGTTAGTACCGGCGCTGACCGGGTAGGCATCGAAACCAGCGGAGGTCTCCAGGGTGTGCTCATCGTCATGGTCGAGCAGCGCAGGCAAGCAGTCCTCAAGCGGCTCACGCCGACAGCGGCGGTCGCGCAACGTCTCCAGGCGACGCTGCAGTGAACACCTGACCGCGTAGAAGCTGGAGGTGAGGCGTCGCCGGTACACGGTCATGACGAAACCGAGCGGAGAGTTGCGACCGCCGGTTCGGCGGTAGGTGTCGTAGTTCTCGCCGATGTATCTCTCGATCCGCTCGTAGAGGGTTCGAGCACCGCCGAGGGAGCAGAACCGGTCCTGCACGTGGCGGTGCGGCACGGTCCGATCAGCAGCCAAGAGGCCCTCGGCGGCGTAGCTGCGCAACGTGGACCGAGTGGTGCGCATCACCCGGTCGCGGACCGGGGTGTTGGCCCGCAGCCAGCTGTCCCAGTACCCATGATCCTCGCCGGGAATCTGACGGGCTCCGGCTCGGTCCAGTCCGGTTTCGTGGAAGTTGGTTATCCGCTCCGACGCCACCCAGCCGAGCTGGTCTTTGATCTGGGTCGTAGCGGCCGGGTCCGGTTCGGCGTAGTCGATCTGGGCGGCCAGCAACGCCTGCAGCAAGACCCAGTCCCGGTCCGTGAACGGCTCGCCGAGCTGGCTGTAGTAGCCCTCCAACTGGTAGGAGCCGCGGTCCCACAGCGGGGGCAGGCCCAAGAGGTTGAGTAGACCCCACAGGTCGCTGGTGCGCATCTGCATGGGCGTGGCCGAGGCAGCCAACAGTGCCTTGTACATGCCAGCCTGTTTCAGTTCCATCAGGGTGGCCAGCATCTGGTTGGGGGCGTCGCCGGTTGTGGGCCCCTGGGTGCGGGCGTGGTGGGCCTCATCCACCAGCACCAAGTCCCATCCGTCGCCGTCGAGCAACAACTGGCGCTGGTGGCGGCGCCGGGCCAGATGCGACGAGGCCAGCAGCACCGGCGCTGCCCGCCACGGGTTCTGACCCGCCTCGATGACCTGGCTGCGGCCGTCGGAGAACACCAGGCGTCTGCGGGTGAGGTCGAGGCGGGGCACATCCAGCAGGAACTTCTCGTTCAGTTCTTCCTGCCACTGGATCAGCAGCGAGGCCGGCACCAACAACAAAGCGGTGCTGGCCCGCCCCGACAACAACAGTTCTCGCATCACCAACCCAGCCTCGATCGTCTTGCCCAAGCCCACCTCGTCGGCCAGCAGATACGAGCGAGGCCAGGTGTCGCAGATACGCCGGGCGATGGCTATCTGATGGGGCCAAGCCGCGACGCCCGCAGAGACCAAACCCACTCCGGTGCCGGTGAGAGGAGCGCCCCGGATGGCTTCGATGTGTTCGAGATCCTGATCCGGGCACGCTTCGTCGGCTTCGAGCGGGTCGCGTTCGGGGGGAACCCAGCCCGGTTCGGGGGGCAACAGGTCGATCAGATGCTGGCGCACAGCCTCGGGCAGCGAGACAGTTATCCAACCCTTTTCGGCTTCGCCGAGCCAGAGCTGTTCGAACTGCTCCACCCGGGGCTGGCCGTGGTCGGCCCAGGCCGGGCCAGCCGAGGTGTAGACGTCGAAGGTTTCGTAGTTGGATTCCCAGCCTTTAGCCGATTCGTTGATGCTGCCGTTGAAGACGATCCGGGCGCCCCGGCGGTCGCCGAGGATCCCCCATTTGGGGTGGAAGTAACTGGCCTCCCGGGGGTGATCGGCCCGCAGGGGCAACCCGTCGCTGTCGCAGGGGATCCCGACTCGTATCTGCAACCGGTCCTGGCTTACTAGCCAGGCCATGACCTGGTAGCGGTGGCGGGCTACGGCGTCGGCGTCGAGATCGACACCGGTCAGCAGGCGCTGGGCCACAACGTCATCGAGTTCGGCCTGGCCCGCCAGGGCGTCACGGTCGGCGGCGTTGAGCTGGGCTCCCACCAGCAGGCGCATGGTGCCACCGTTGGCGATGAAGCGGGCCAAGCCAGCGGCTGCACTGACGAAGGCCGAGGAAGCGAAGTAGCCAGCGACCCGGTCGTAGCGCACGGCTCGTTGCAGCACCGGTACGTAGAACCGCTCAAGCAGGTCTGTGCTGCCGCCGTAGTGAGTCCGCAGGTCGAGGCCGTTGAAGCTGGCTCCGTCGTTGCTCACTTGCCGTCGAGATCCAACGTTGCAGGGGTGTATTCTTCCCGTGCTGTCGGCCGGTCTAGATCTTCGAAGTAGGCACTGGCCAGGCGGTCTAGGGTTTCAGCCTCGGCGACGTTCCATTGGTCGTTTTTGCGGGAGCGGGGAATGGCCCGCAGCAGTGCCTGCATGCAGTCGATGAAGCGCTGGTCTCGGCTCAGGCCGCGCTCGTCGAGCCAGGCTTTGGCTGCGGCCAAGCCGTCGAGGTCGGCGACGTACAAGGCGGTGTGCACGGCGTCAAGCGTGGCTGTGAACTCGCGGCGGGTGCGGTTCACCCCAAAGGCGTGCTCGTCGCCGTCGCGACGCAGGCGCTGCCGGGGTGAGCACAGCTCGACTTTGCCGCTTTTGGCTTCGAGGATCCGAGCCAGTTTCAGGTCGTCGATGTCCTGGCCGCCCACAGCCAGGCCCAAGCGGCGGGCCTCGTCGAAGGGAAATACACGGGCCTTGAACAGCTCCCAGGCCGCGATGACGAAGTCGGTGAGCGGGTCGAAGTCCACCGGTCGGCCCACCAGGCGGGCCTTGAGCCGCCGGGTCACCTCGGCCCGGGCGATGTCGAGGGCTTCCTCGGGGCGCAGCAGCCGGGAAGTTCCGTCTTCGGTGGCCTCGGTGGCATACACCGGCCAGCGCCCCGACAACACGGCCAGGGCCGGGCCGTAGGTGGATAGCAACAGGTCGACGCCGCTGAGGCCGTTGTCATGGGCTCGGGTCAAGGCGTCGGCGGTGGTTTGGCGGATGTCGGCGACGATGTCGCTGAGGTAGGTGCGCTCGGAGCCTCGGGCTTCGCTGGGACGCTTGCGACAGACCAACAAGATGGTGGAAGACACCGAGTTCTGGCCAGCCTGGTGCAGCGATTGCTGGCTTTCGGTGTGTACCGGCCAGGAGGTGCCGATGACGAAACCGGCCTGTAGCAGCGAGGTGCCCAGGGCATTCCAGGCGTCGGCTCCTTTGTGGGTGAACATCACTGTCAGCACCCCTTCGTCGACCAGGACGCGGCGGCACTCAGCGAAGATGGCGGCCATCTTGATGGTGTAGTCGTGATCCGCCAGAGACCGGGCCTGGCGCGCGCTGGCGGCGGCGAAGCGGGCCCGGTTGGCGACGGCTTCGTTGGCCTTGTCGGTGAGTTCGGCGTTGAAGCGATCGGGTCGGAGCCACCCCAGCGTGCGTTTGAGCCATACGTAGAAGTAGTCCGACAGCTCGGCGTACATCACGTTGTCGTAGTAGGGCGGGTCGATGCACACCAGGGTCGCTGACCCGTCGGGCGCCGCGGTCATGTTGGCGGCGTTACTGGTCGTGATCTGCACTTGCGCCGGGGTGACCCGAGCTTGCTCCAGGGTGCTGGAAGCGTCGACGCCGACGAGCAACTCGGCGATCTGGGTGTAGGCATCGAGGAGCTGGCTCAGGGTCCAGGCGAACAGCTCGGTACCGGCCTCGAACTCGGCGAAGGTCCACTTGAGCGGGAAGGCGTGCATGCTAAAGGCGGGGGCGATCGTCTGCCGGCTCACATGCCAGCCGCACTGTTTTGAGTTGAAAGCCAAGGCCTTGTCGCCCATGAAGGCCAGCAGTGCTGCTACCGCTTCGGCCCGGTCCCGCTCGGCTATCTCGGCGCGGATGTCGGTGGTGAGCTTGCGCCACTGCTGCACGAAGCAGCCGTGCACCAGCAGTTGCCGGGGGGTGAACATCTGGCGCCAGCGGTACATCCCGTAGTTGTGGGGCTCCCGGGTCTTGTTGCCATCGGGAATGGGTTCGTCGGGCAACAGGTCGTCGCGCTGCCACTGCGGCGCCAGCCGGGCCCGCTCCCGTTCAGCCGCGGCCAAGGCTTCGAAGTCGGTGGCGGTGGGGGCGCGAAAACCCCGGCCTTTAGGGGTGCGGATCGCCACTGCGTAGAGCACCTCGCCCATGCGCCCGGCCCGGGCTTCGGCCTTGATGTAGTCGCCGTCGATGATCAGGTGATCCCATACCGACACCGCCTTTCCGCGGGTGATGGTGCCTCGGTCGGGATCGAAGTCGATCTCGTCGCCTTCGACCAGCTCGAAGCCGGGTTCGGCTCGCTCAACGGCACCGGAGTGGGTGATCACGCGCACCGCCACCGGCTTGTCGCCACGGCGCAGCCACCGGTTGGGCAGCAGCGGCACCGTTTTGTCGGTGCGGGGGCAGGCTACAGTGCGCGCGAAAATGAAGTTAGCGGCGCGTTCTTTCTGATTGTGGTGAGCTTCGAAGAAGGGCGCCAGCCGGGCCTGCAGCCTGTTCACCAGCTCGTCGCCCCAGCGTCGCAGGTCGGCGGCCAGGTCGGGGCCGTACCGGGCCGGGAACTCCAGGCCAGCCTCCAGCACCGCTGTGGCCACCGGGTTGAGGTCGTTGGCGTGGGTGGGTAGCCGGTAACGCAGGGCTTCGTAGGGGATGGAACCGCCGCCAGCGGTGGGGTCCGACACGGTCGGCATCCGCCCCCAGGTGCTCTCCAGCAGCCGGTGCAGCAGGGCCAGGTGCTCAGGGGTGGGGCTGTTCTTGTAGGCCTGCTTGTAGGTGAACGGGTTACCCGGGAGCCTCTCACCCCGGGCTTTGGCTGCGTCACTGGCGCGTCGGGCCGCGACCGGGTCGCCCCAGACACCGCACAGGCGCAGGAACCACTCCCGGTAGTCCTTGGCCGTGGCCAGCTCGGGCCGGTCCTCGAATCGTTGGGCCAGTTCCGGGCTCCAGGCTGGCATCAGGCTGCCCACAACGGCGGCGGCGCTGGCCACCAAAGGCCGACGGGCCCACCACACGTGCAAAGTCTTGAGCTTAGGAAATTGCCCCGGAATCGGGGAGCTCTCCCGGCGGGATTCGATGCCGATCTCCGCCACCGGGAATCCCTCCTCGATGAACAGCCGAGGCGAGGAGCGGGCCGCCCGGTGGTCCACGGTTCAGGCCCCGGTCAGGATCCGCAGGGCCCGCAGGCCCCGGCTCCCGCTAGTACCGGAGGTCTGGGCATACCAGTACAGGGCCTCCTCGCTGCCCAGCGAAGCGACCCGATCGTGGACCCGGAGTCGCCGCAGCGGATCTCGCAACGGTTCCAGCGCCCCCACGGTCAGAGCCAGGCGGACCCCCGGTTCTTGGGACAGGTGGAAGGGCCGACACCGAGACGGGCTGACCGCGCCGGGGGCATACCCGGACGCTGTCACCGCCTCGATCACGTCACGCCGGTAGCGAACGGCCCGTCTCGAAGGTACCCGCAGCACCCGGTGAGACCGGTCGCCGGTGAGTTCGTCGAGGGTGAACCCCCAGCCGTCGCCAGCGGCGGTTGGCTGCAGTCGCAGCCGGAAGCGGCTCTGGTGAGGACCGGGAACGCTCACCGGTCCACCTCGGTCCGGTCCACCTCGGTCTCCACTGCGGCCGATCCTGATTGCGTCGGCTCGGGCGCGGCCAGTTCCGCTTCGATCGTCACCCGACCCGGTTGGTTGGCGGCGACCACTGTCCGCAGTTGCTGCCACTGGTCGTCGCCGCATCGCAACACGTTGGGCGGGGTCAGAGCCAACCGCAGCGAACCGGTCACGTCGCAGCCCGCGCCAGCCAGATCCAGCAGCTTGTTCTCGACCGCCTGGTAGTCGCTGGCCGCACCGGTGAGGGTGGCTTTCAAGCCGCCGGTGAGGCCTGTGTAATCCACGGTGATCTCGGCTTTCACCTCGCAGGCCCAGCGGGGCAACTGCGGGATGCAAAAACCCAGCCTGCGCAGGTCGTCAACCCCTTCGCCGGGGTCGACGATGGCGGTGACGCTGACACCGGTCACCGCGGGCGATCCCGAGTCGGCGATACGATCGGTGAGCTGCTGAAAGGCCTTGCCCACGCTTCCTTGCCCCCGAACGGTGCGTTCCTGAGGTTTGGTGACGGTGATGTTCAGCTCCGCAGCAGCAGCCGCGGAGATCACGCTCAGGGCATCAAGGCGACCTCTTCGCACCCCGGCTGCGCTGAGAGGCTTGGCCCCAGCCACGACAGGACCGTTCAGCACCACCGGACCATCCGCGGTTCCGGTCACCGCCGCCAGCACCTCCAGCACCTCTGTTTTGGTTGGCTCGCCACCTACCGCTGTTTCCAAACGGCTGCGCAGCTCGGTACCGCTCGTTTCGTTGTCGTCTGTGCTGGTGAGCGCTTCGGTGATCAGAGCGGCGGTGACCGGCTTGCGCAGCAGCCCCAGTTGCGTGGCTCGCTGCGGTGAGTAGAGCCAGGTGTCGGCTGCCACCCTCACCGGGGGCGCGGCACCGCCTGAATCCCAGGCTCGTTCGCGCTCCGCGTCGTAGTAGACCCAACTGCGGTTGGCGACCCCGGCTCCGATGGCTTGCACCAGTAGCGCGGGATCCAGCACGATCTGCTGGTCGAAGTCGCGCCAGGTGACCTCTGCCAGGGCCTTGGTGGTCACCTCGCCGCTGCGGTTGAACCCCGACGCGGCGGCCAGCCGGTCGGTAGCGGGCGCTTTGGTGCTGATCTTGCCGTATTCCCGCAGGGTCTCCAAAATGGCTCGGGTCTGGGTCTGCTTGGCTTGGCCCTGCTGCACCGGCGGCAACTCGAAATGGCGGAGGTAGCCCCGGCCGGGGCCCTTCTCGGGCCAGTAGAGATGCCGGTAGGCCCGACAGATTGCTATGTGGGTTTCGAGCCTGGCTGAGTTAGCGAGCTTCTTGAGGCTGGCCGCCACTTGCGGATCGAATCCCGACAGGCGGGGCGGGTCCTCGGTGATGCGCCGGGCGGCCAGCTCGAATCGGAGCCGGTCGCGCATCCGTTCCACATCGGAGCTGTCGGCGACCAGCGCCACCACCGCGTTGCGATAAGTGCGCGCCGCCTCGGTGACACCGGCGAGCTCCGCCACCGCGAGGACTTCCGGGGGTGCGTCGAGATGAGATTCGCTGATATTCGGTGAAACTCGGGGGGGGGGGGGGGGGGCGTTGGTGCCGATGATCAGATCCACGTGATTGAACACGGCTAGGCGCAGGCGGGGTTCGTCGCTGACATGGACGGGTTCGCTGACAGCGTGGACGGCGATGATCTCACCATCGGAAGGAAAAATCAAACGGATACGCCGGTCCAGCTCCTCGGAGAGGTCCGACTCGGTCACGTTGGGGGCCTCAGCAGCGATGATGCGGTTGGCGTTTGGCGTCACCGTGAACCGCCAGCGGGCCCCGTCGCTGACGAGATGCCAGGCCACTTCCAACACCGAGCCCATCGCTTCGTCCACCAAGGATGGGTCCTCGCCCGGTCGCAGGGTGCCAGCGTAGATGTCGGGCCGGGCCGCGCCCAATGAGGGCTCGGCGCCTACGCTGTGCAGGAACACAGTCCTGCAGGCCCGGGTTGCGATCCACTCACCCGGCCAGCGCCGTTTGTCGACCAACGCAGCATGGGCGCTCGGGCCTGCGAAATCGGCAACGGCAGGGCCGCTGAGCTCTTCACGGTCGATGGAGCTGGTGACCGCGGCCCGTACCTGTTCGTTTTGCAGGGGCAGATCGCCGAGGTTGATCACCGGCAACCCAACCGCCGCGGCCCCTCCCTGCTCCGCCCCGCCCGGCGCCGCCCAGTCTGCCTGTGGGTTCCACAGGCACGCGACCGACTCGGCCAGCATCTTGAGCGCGCCCCGGGCTCGCTGAAAACCCGGCAGCGGCCCTATGCGCTTGTCGAGGCAGTCGATCAGCGCCGGGTGAAACGGGTAGGAACGCCGCAGCCGCTCACCGTAGCCAGCCGGATCCTCGGTGGCCTCACCGGCGAGCATCTCCCGGCCAGCCAGCTCGCCGTAGTGGCTTTGGTAGGCGTCGGCCGCGGCGACAGCGGCAGTGTCGTCGACGTGTTCGAAGATGCGCCGACGCAGTATGTAGCCGATTTCGTCGTCGTCGGCTGGTCGGCCCATCGCCCCCTTGAGACGTTCCATCACGTCGGATGCTTCTCGCACGAGCCGTTGCGAGCCCACCTCGTCGATGACCTGCTGCAGCTCGTCGGTCTCGGCCCCGAACGCGGTGGTTCCGGTGGCCAACGTCACGATCACTCGCACGGCCGGTGCTGCGGATGCGGCTTCGAATAGCACCTTCAAGCTGTCGACGGTTGCACCGGCCAGCCTGCGAACCTTTTTGTCGTCGGAGGTGGCCAACCGCCGTAGGTAGGTGGCAAGCTCGTCGATGACGATCACGGTGGGGGCTTCGCTCAACAGATCCAGCCACACCTGCTTGCTGCAACTGGTGCGAGCCGCGTCGCTGCGGGCCATCAGCGGCCCGGCCCGCCCCCCGAGCTGGCGGCCGATCTCCCCCCACAAGGTGTAGGTGGTGACACCGCCTGTCGTCAGCCCGTTGAGTGGGTCGAGGCTGTCGCCGACCACGGCCGCTACCCGGCACCGCTGCGGTAGCAGGGTCGGGTCTATGAACTCGTCGAGACGATCGGGCCGGGCTCCAGCGGCCAGATGCCACAGAGCGATCAGACCGTGTGTCTTGCCGCCACCGAAGCTGGTCTCGTAGCGGTAGACGGCGTGCTCGGCGTTTCGAGCCTTCCCGGGCTGACCCGAGAGGCGGGCGAAGGTGCCAGCTAGCAGTTCTTTGAGGCCCCGGGTGGGGAAGGTCAGATCAAAGAAGGATTCGGCGTCAGTGTAGGTCCCATACCCGGGGGCGGCTCGCACCACCTGATCGAGCTGGGCTGCGAAGTGCTTGTCCACCAAGCCGCCCCGGAGCACGTCGGGCCGAGGTCTGCAGGTGTTGTGGATGCCGGCTGGCTGCGCCATGGGTATGCCAACGGGTCGGGGAAGCAGGATGGGAGTTGAGAATCGCCGGGGGGGGGGGGGGGGGGGAGTATTCAGGAGGCTATGTCCGATGATCCGGGGATGCAACGGCCCGGCACCAAGATGCTCGCTGGCGGTCTGCGGTTGAGGTCGCCGGCTGAACCACCCGTTCTAATATCGTCTCGTGTCAGCCTGGGTTGCAGCGGACTGCCGGAACGGGGATCAAACCGCTTCGATCTCATCCGCGCCGCCACACTCAGGATGAGAGCAGTCGAGCATCGGTTTGGCGTTCGAAATCAGAGTGGTTGCCAGTCGCAGTCGGCCACGCTTGTTCTGCAACCATATCCGTCCACTTCTCTTGTGGAGTAGGAGCTCATCGATCCAACTCTCGTACCTACATGTCACCTCATGGTGTTGTGCCTTCAAGCCTTGGGGCTGCCAGGTGAACAAAATGACTTCGACGCCTGAGTGAGCTAGGTGGCGTGTGCTAGGCGTGTGAGCTCGAAGATCATGATCACAGGTCACCAACACACACCCGGTTGCAGCGCACCAGTGGCGAGCGTCTCGTCATCGACACCGGACCGACCAGCCTTGAGTGGTGGGTCGGCCCCGCTGCTCCATTTTGGGATCTCCGATACATGTAGAAATGGCGCTTCGACACACTTGAGCGCTTGGGCTACCCGATATGAGAGATTCTCGTCCAAGCAGAATCGGATATCACTACGACAGCGTTGCGTATCGGGCAACTCCTTGCACCTGTTGTTCGGTCAACCCGTACCAATCTGCGACCTGGTTTGGAGATGCGACGTCGAGATTGCGTATCACGGTTTCGACCGTGATACGGGTTCCGCGCACGACGGGATCGCCGAACCGGACCCGAGGGTTGATTTCCACGTGATCCGAAACGTCCCAAGCCACCGCCCGATCCTCAGCGTCGTAGCGAATCTCCTTCGCAAAGGTCCCGATGGCATCTCGAATCACCAGATGACCCTGCCGGTAGCCCACAAGTTCCTGGTTAGTCTCCCCGACCTCAGCCCAGATATCACGGCCATCAGTAAAGAACAATCGCCGTGCGAAAGGTCGGGACACACCCGGCAGCAAACTGCGAAGATCGGCTTCGGCTTTTCGGATTCGCTGCAGCGACAAGCCCTCGGCACGAAGTCTGCGGACCACCTCAAGGCTGATCAGATCATCAAAGGTCAAAAGAACCGGCTCTGCAGGTCGCTCGCGTGTAGCGGGCACCAATCCGGTCTTCAGCCAGTGATGCAGCTTTCGAGATGAGAGCCTGGGTCCGGCAAGACCAAAAGATGCGGCGCTGCGGCCGAGGATCATGGCTGCCTGCGGCACGCAGTAGATGCCGGTTCCAAAACCGAGGGTGGTGGATGCGTCCACAGCAGTCATCATCGGGATGCCTCCAGGATGTCGGATCGATACCGATGTTGGGTGGATGGTACCCCGATCTTCAGCCTTCGTAGGGTTCACGGTCAACGGCAAGCCCAGCGGGATCAGGAGGGAGACCAGATCGGCACCGATCTCGGCTCGGGGTCAACGGCCCGGCAACAGGCTCAGCACCAAAATGACGGCTGGTGGTCCAAGGGTAAGCTCGCGGCTGGGTCGCCGACTGAACCGACCCGTTCTTGACCTGACATGAAGCTGTGACTTGGGGCCGGAGCCCGGCCCGGGGAGGCCTACCACCATGACCGATGACTACTACCGGGTGACGTTGCCAGCTTCGGAGCAACCGACACAGTGGTACAACATCGTGGGTGACTTGCCGTCGCCCCCGCCGCCACCGTTGCATCCCGGCACCCTCGAGCCAGCCGGACCCGACGACCTCGCCCCGCTGTTCCCGATGGCGCTCATAGGCCAGGAGGTATCCGCAGAGCCCTACATCGACATCCCCGGCGGCGTCCTTGACGTGTTACGGCTGTGGCGGCCCAGCCCGCTGTTTCGGGCTCGCCGACTGGAACGCCATCTCGACACCCCGGCCAAGATCTTCTACAAGTACGAGGGAGTGAGCCCGGCTGGGTCTCACAAGCCCAACACGGCGGTGCCCCAGGCCTTCTACAACCACTCCGAAGGTGTGACCAGGCTGACCACAGAAACCGGGGCCGGTCAGTGGGGCAGCGCCCTGGCCTTCGCCTGCGCCCAGTACGGCATCGACTGCGAGGTGTGGCAGGTGGCGGCGTCGTACCGCCAGAAGCCTTATCGCAAGACGATGATGGAGCTGTGGGGGGCTGCGGTTCACTCGAGCCCGTCACCGGTGACCGAGTACGGGCAGAGCCTGCTGGGCACCGACCCCGACCATCCGGGTTCGCTGGGGGTGGCCATATCCGAAGCGGTCATGACCGCGGCCACTGATCCGACCACCCGCTACTCGTTGGGCAGCGTGCTCAACCATGTGCTCATGCACCAGACCGTCATCGGAGAGGAGGCCCTGAGGCAGCTGAACATGGTGGATGAGCAGCCCGACGTGCTGATCGGATGCACCGGCGGCGGGTCGAACTTCGCCGGGCTGGCCTTCCCGTTCCTGCGCGAGAAGCTGGCTGGCCGCATGAACCCGACCATCCGCTGTGTCGAGCCAGCGTCGTGCCCGTCGCTCACCCGGGGCCAGTACCGCTACGACTTCGGCGACGCCGCACAGGTGACGCCGTTGCTGAAGATGCACACCCTGGGCCACTCGTTCATTCCCGAGCCCATCCACGCTGGCGGGCTCCGCTACCACGGGATGTCGCCGCTGCTGTCGCACATCTATGAGCTGGGTCTGGTGGAGGCGCTGTCCATACCGCAGCGGGAGTGCTTCGAAGCGGCTGTGGTCTTCGCTCGCTGCGAGGGCATCGTCGCCGCCCCCGAACCCACCCACGCCCTGGCCGCGGCCGTGCGGGAAGCCCAGGCCTGCAAGGAATCCGGGAAGCCAGCCACGATCCTGACCGCGCTGTGCGGCCACGGCCATCTCGATCTGGGTGCCTATGAGTCTTACCTGGACGGGTCGATGGTCGACCATGAGCTGTCCGAGCCCGAGGTGGCCGAGGCCATGGAATCGGTACCGGTACTGGCCTGACACCCGGTGGACACCTTGGGTAGACGACATCACCGTAGAGACTTTCGAGCTTCTTGCCGAGACGCAGGTCGTTTTCGTCCACAAAGAAACGAGTCCTGCAACGCTGCTTGAAGGCATCGACCATGTGGCAACCATCACAAACGATTCGGACCGACTACAACGCTTCTACGTGGAGAACTTCGGTGCGACCATCGAAAGCGACGGCCCGGAGTTCCCAGGCGGCCCTCGTCTCACCGTCATCAACGTCGGCCCCGATACCGAACTCAACGTCTTTGAGATCGCAGACAATACGCAGGCGGATCATCAGGTGCCCATGTTCGGACGTGGGCGGATCGACCACGTCGGACTGCAAGCCGCCGACGTTGAACGCTTCGACGAGATCCGCCGTCGCTTGATGGCTGCGGGCGCTACCGACGGGATAGTCACCGAATTCGGACGCAAGATCAGCTTGTTCTTTCGTGACCCTGACCGGATGGAATGCGAAGTCCTTGTAGCGAATCCCGATGCCGAGGAAGGCAACCTCCGTTTCGGAACCCCCTCCGCTCGCTACCAGGAGTGAGTCTGCCGATGTCGGATCGATACCGCATTTCGCATCTCAGGTGATCAAACCAGAGCGGGTGTCGGCAGCGAGGAGCCGGTCACGGTCCTCTGCGGAAAGGATGCGGATCTGTGAACCCGTGACGTCATCACGGGTGACGTGCATCACCTGCTCGACGTACTCGGCAACCGACCGCAGATGCGAGATCAGGCCGACCATTTTCCCACCGCCAGCGACCTTGCAGAGCGTGGCCAAGGCCGTGGCCAAGGCGTTTGCGTCTAGGGATCCGAAACCCTCGTCGATGAACACCGCATCAAGACGACCCCCACCACGTGCGGCGATCTCCACCAACGCAAGGGCCAACGCCAAAGACGCCTGAAAACGCTCGCCTCCCGATAAGGCCTGAGGTGCTCGGATCTCCCCCGACGCAATGCTCTTGACCCCGAAATCGGCTACGAATCCGAACCGGTTGTCGGAGATGGATCTAAGCCGTCGCGAGGCCTCGGCCAGCAGTTCCGCCTCTCGCAGGTCGAGCAGGTGATCGACGAACTGGTTGTTGGCCAACGCTGCAGTCAGCACGACCAGATTGTCGTGATAGGGCTCAACGACCGTGAGCACCTTGTTGACCCGGGCCGCTCTGTCAACGTTTTCCATAGTGGCAGCTACATCCGTTCTTGCTTGACGGAGTGCGCTTTGGGCTTCTCCGTGTGCTGTCAGCAACGAGTCCACATCGCTATACCCGACAGCCGCCAAGGCATCGGCGATCAGCGTCTTCGATGACGCCACAACGCCAGCGGCGACATCGGACACTGCCTCTGCGGCTACTGTCACTGCTTGGGTCGCGGCGAGCGTTGCCGTGACCGTCGACACGATCGCACCCAGGTCAGCGGTCCCGGCACCCGAGAACGCTGCGGAAAGTTCGTCGTGTTGACTCAACGCCACGGAGACGGACAAGACCCAGCTGGCTCCGTTGCTTCTGGCTTGATCGTCGGCGGCAACAAGGGCGTCGCTCACGACGGTTTCCGCCATACAGGCTCGACCAGCGTCGGCAACCTCCCGTACACGTGCCGCGTAGACACTGACGTCGGATATCGCCCGGCGGGCCGGACCATCAACCTTTTCGAGTTTGTCCGCGCGGAGCCGTTCGACGACGGCGTCAGCTTGTTGCACCCGTCTATCGCCCTCGCTGCGTTCGTTCTCAAGGGAGTCCAACAATTCGACGGCTGCGGTGCAGCGATCACGCAGACCGGCCAGCAGATCCGCATTGAGCGGACCGGCGATCTGCCAACCGCCGGGCAATGCACTCACTATCTCGTTGTGGTTCTTAAGACGGGCTCTTCTTTCGTTGAGGGCGCGTTTGGCGGTCTTGACCTGTTCGCTATGACGTGTCACCGCTTCACGGATGTCGCCTTTTGCGGTCGACAGCGCTAGATGAGTTTCGGATTCAGTTCGTTGGGCCTGCTCCACGGCCTCGTCTGCGTTTGCCACAGCGGTGCCGATTGCGGCGATACCCTCTTCAACTTGGTCGGGGTTGACACCCGCCTCACCTACCCGGGATCGAAGATCGGTCACGTAGTGGGCCGCCGACGATGAGGTTTCAGTCGCTGCGCGCGAAACCTCCGATGCGCGTACGTGCTCTGCGCGGGAGGTCGCGGCCATTGCCCGCGCCTGGTTCAAAGCGGCTTCGGCCTCTGTCAGCCGTTCGCCGCTGTGCTGAAGATCAGCGGCTTGTTGCGCCTCAAACCCGTCGGGTAGGACACTCCCGCAGACCGGGCAGTCGTCGCCGGGTGCGTGACCTTGGGCTACGGCTGCCACAGCGTTGTCGTGACGGATCTGCTCGTGTGTTTTTTGGACTGCACGAAGTTCGTTTTCGGCGGTACGTTGAGCCGACTCAGCGCACTCGGCTGCTCGACGCTGTGTGTCGGCCCGCGCAGCGGCCGCTTCGGCTTGTTCATTTGCTCGGGTTTGCGCGGCTCGGGCTTCGTTGAGGTCTTTGATCAACCCGTGGGCTGTCCGCAGGCGGTCACGAATCGATTCTCGGTCCTGTCGAGCCGCCTGAGAGGCGTCTTCGGCCGCGGTCACCGCGTTGACGACCTCCGCGGGCACTACGGTCGACGGCGGCCGGGTCTCGAGTTCGGTCAACTCGGTCCGAGCCTCTTCGAAACGCCGATGGTCCGCCGGGAAGCTCTCGGCACTGTCGGCGAGACGTGCATGGGCGGCTGTGAGGAAGTCACGCGAGCTGAATCCATCAAGGGCCACTGCTCTGCGCCGGTCGATATCTGAGATATCGAGAGCAGCTTGTTGTTTGTCAACGATGGCCTGATCGAGTTCCGCTCGGAGCCGATCAGCGTGCTCCTTGCAAGCCTCAAGATCCTCGACCGGGTCGCCGTCGAGAGGGTGGACCGCTGCTCTGGCTCGTTCGAGTGTGTCAAGCAGCGGTTGAATGCGCTCTGAGATACGACGGGGATCCTCGACAGCGTCTCTGGCCTCGGTGAGTTGTCGGTGACGGGTACCGACGGTCTCAAGGGTTTCGCGAGCGCTGGCCAATTCCCGATCCGGGTCGGCGGGGAGGTTGGCTCGCCGTTCTACGTAGACGGCGCGTGTCTGTCTGACCTCATCGCGCAAGGCAGCCGTCGCCGTTCGGGTCCGGTCGATGTCCTCAAGCCCGAGAACGGACTTGAGGATCTCGTTGCGCTCGCTTTCCGTTGAGCCCAGGAGTTCGTCGAACCGACCCTGGGGCATCACAACCGCACGGGTGAATTGGTCACGATTCAGGCCGAGCAATTCCTCAACCCGCTTCGTCACCTCGCGGGCGCCGTCAACCATGGGCACGTGGTTGGAGACGGACTGGAATTTATCCGCCGGTGATGCACCGGAACGACGCCGAGCCCGCGTGACCTTCCACGTATGACCGTCGGCATCGAAAGTGAATTCCACGCGCAATAGTCCCTCACCGTCGGCGATGAGGTCGACGAGATTGCCCCCGCCTGACCATGTCTGGCGCGCGTACAGCGCGAGACACATGGCCTCAATGATCGTTGATTTGCCAGCGCCGGTGTCACCGATCACGGCGAACAGGTCGATGTCGTCGAAATCGATTTCCGCGGATCGACGGTAAGACCGTAGACCCGAGAACTTCAACATCCGCGGCCTCATGTCGGCGCGCCTTGGGAGTCATCTACGATCGGCGCGCTTTGGGCGTCATCTACGAGACTGGCGATCATCTCTTGCTCTGCCGGTTCGACATCGCTGTCGGTCACCGAGGCGGTATGGATTTCTTCGAACAGGGCGACGATGCGTTCGGGATCCGCTGCGTGGGCTTTGTGGCGGTCGACGATCGCCTGACCGTTCTCGGCGAACCATGATCGAAACATCTGAGCGGGCGTCTCGGTTGCCTCGGGTGGTTCGAGCTCCTCGGCAACCACGATGTCGGAGCTGCGAGCGTCAACCACGCCCACCACACATGCATCTGGCAGGGCGGCGTGAACCGCGGCCGCTAGCGAGTCGAACGAGCCGATGTCCGACGTCGCCGCGTCCACGCCACCGCCTTCACTTAAGGCATCAGACCCGTCAGCGGTGATTACGTCAACCTCGCTGGCCCCGTACCCGGTAGTCCTGGGGCTTAGGTCGCGTTCGCGCTCAACAGTGACCTCGACCAGTCCGTCACCCACCACGGCTGCGTGATCGCCGAGCACGCTGTACGGTGCACGAACACGGTGGATGCGCCTACCCGCGGTCAGGGCCACGTCATGGATTCTGGTGGGACGCCCCGGGGTCATATCGGCGACCACGATCTGCTTGGTTTCGCCTTCCTCGCCGAAATCGACCTCTATGACCGAGCCTGCATAGCGCCCGCGGCCCGCGGCAACGGCCTGCGCTATGTGGATGTGACCGAAGGCGAGATAGCCGTAACCAGCGTCGATATGGGCCGGGTCGGTGGCGTAGTCGCTGCTGACGTGGATTTCCTTTTCGGTGGACGTGCGGGCGTTGGCGACATGTAGATGAGAGGCGAAGACGGCCACGTCGACCGACGCGTTGAAGTCCGAGAACGCCCACTTCGAAAGTAGATCGGTGATCTTTCGGATGCTGTCCGCGTAGCCAGCGTTCACGGTGAGAATGTCGTCGAAATCGCCAAGAGTGCGGTTGGCGTGCAGAAACGGCAATCCCGCCACTCTCAGCCGGCCACCGGCACGAGTGGGCAGTGTGATGACACCTCCCGCGGTAGGCGTGGCGGGTCGGTGCATGACCCGGATACGCGCGGAGGTGACGGCCAACGGGTCATAGGCGTTGTCGGCTACCAGTTGAGCGACGGGGTCCTGCACCGCTACTGCGAACGTCTCGAGAGCAACGGCCGAATCGTGGTTACCAGCCAGCACCAACACCGGGGCAATCTCGGCGAGATCACGCAGAGACCGGATCGCTAACCCGAAATCGGCCATAGCGGGCCGCCCTGTGTTGAACAGGTCGCCGGTGTGGATGACGGCGTCGGGCTCAACGGTGGCGGCCACCTCGATTATCTCGGCGATGACGTGTTCGTGGTCGATGTCGCGAGGTTCGTTGCGAACTGCGACACCGAGATGCCAGTCCGAGGTGTGCAGTACGCGTACGGCTTCGGCCGGGCGGGCAGGTATGGTGCGCGCTGAGACGGTCGGCAAGGTGTTCACGGCAGCCCGCGTTTACATCCGCGCAGCGGTAGCAGGCATCGAACGCCCTTTGCTGCTCCGGAGTTCACTGCACAGCCCTGCCCTCAAAGCCGCCCGAGGATCTCTTCGGCGTCGGAGTCGTCATGAACCGAACCCAGCACCTCGTCAATGCGGGTGGCATACGGCGGATACGGGAACCGCACAGGCACCGGAGCTGGCAGGAGTGGCTGGTTGGTGATCATGGTCCCGGGCGGAACGATCTGGGCTCTGGCGCGCATGGCCGGTGCCAAGAATCCGAGTTCGTTCGCCTCGGAGGCGTTGATCTGGCCAGTCACTTCGAGCGAGGCATTGTTGGCGATGTCGCGGTCGACCCCAGAGGGGTTCTGTTGGGCACCGATCAAGATGACACCCAGCGAGCGACCGCGGGCGGCGACATCGGCCAGCAGATGCTTGATGGGTGAATCACCCTGGCGTGGTGCGTACTTGTTGAGTTCGTCGAGGACAACGAACGTCTTGCCTGAGGCGGTGGAATTCTCGTGCTGTGACCAGATGTGATCCAGGACGGCTGCCACGACGAATCGTTGAGCCTGGGAGTGCAAGGCGTGAACATCAACGACCGATAACTGTGCGGATAGATCAATCTCGGTGAGCCGGGCCCGTATCAGACGCCGCAGGCGCGGTGTCGCCTTCCATAGTCGTCGTACGAACGCCTGCAAGGTGGATACCGTGACGCCGCCGCACCAAGCCGGTAAGTGTTCCGGGGAATCCGGGTTGACCTTGGCGGCGACGAACTCGACCAGTCCATCAAGGTTTTCAACCACGATGCCTTCGCCAGCGGGCCGCGGGTTGCGAGTCTTGTGGGTGCCGAAGTGTCGAGTGGCGGACTCCCACGTCGACGGCACAGTCGAGGTCTGCTTGCCCAGTTTATCCGGGTCGATGAGCACGACCCGGCCGGTTTCGTCGCCAGCCAGGGGCCAGGCCCAGCGAAGAAGTTGGAGGCGCACCACCTGCACGACGAAGGATGTCTGGCCGGATTCGAGATCGTCGAACACGTAGTCGAGCAGTCCGGCCTCCACGAAACGTGCTGGAGACCAGCCGTAGGCGTGGGTGTCGTTTCGGTCCCGCACAGAGATGTCTGGCACCGGTTCGTGGCCGGGTTCGGCCTCCTCGGCGGGCACGTACACGCCGACATCGCTGAACGGCCCGGGGTTCTGTTTGCCGACCAGGATCGACCATTGCGCCATGGCGTCGGCACCGATCTCGTCGTCTGCGTGTAGGCGCCGGTTCGCCTTGTCGATCACGCACAGGTCGGTGCCCTTGACCGAGAAGACCACGGCACGGTCATGAGACGAGGCCTTGCGCGCGGTGACGCCCCATTCGGTCTCGAAGAGCACATAAAGAAGGAATAGGGCGTAGCTGGTCTTGGTGGCGACGCCGGACTTACCCGAGATTGATACGTGGGCGCCGCGGTCTCCGTTGAGGAAGCTGTAAGGCATGAAAACCGTCTCGTTGTTCATGTCGAGCCCGATCGGGATTGCCTCACGTTCGTCCATTTTGTCCAAGAAAAGCGCTCGGCGACGGTGGGTGCCGCCCGCAACCCAGATCGGAGCACCCGACGACGGCGGCAGGTAGCGCTCGGGATGTGTGCGCAGCCAGGTGACCTCGGCTCGTCGGAACCGCTCACCAGGAAGAGTGGCCGCAGCCAGCCGGATGGTGTCGGTGGCTATCTCGGCACCTTCGATGCGACCCGATATTTCCGTGACGATGCCGTAGTGGAACAACACGGTGTCGTCGACTAGGCGTTGCGGTGACACCACGAAGGTATCCAGGGAGAGGTCAAAGGCCTCGTCGACGATGACGTTGGCCGTGCGTGTGGTGGCGTCGGTGGATGCATCAATCAACCCGACCGGTTCATCTCCGGGAATTCCGTCCAGGCCTTCAAGGTGATTTCGGCGATCGCCGGTGTCGGCATCATCCAAGCGCGACAACGGAACGATCTCGGTCTCGACGTGGCCGGGTTCCACAGTCGGCTGGTCCTCCGCGAGCGGAAACGCCCGATCTTCAGCCACGCCACCAGCACCGACCACACCTTCGGCTTCTGCCGAATATGTCAACCCGGATGTGTCAGTCATCGGGTTCGCTCCGAGATGACAGCTTCTCTTGCAGCGCGGGTGGCGAGGTCAACCCGTCCCAGAGTTTGAGCGAGTCGTCGTTCAAGATTCTTGACTGGAGCGAGATTAACTGGGGCGCGTCCGTCGCGGTGTGCCACACCCGCATAGGCGGGCAGGACACCCGCGAGCAGAGATGCCCTTTCCGTCACGGCCACGATGCCTGAGGCTGCAGGGAACTCAAGTCGGGCGATGCCGGACCACCGCGAAGCCCCAGGGCGTGGGTGCCCGACGCGCATGTAACAGGTGTATCGATCTGAGCCAGCGGTGAACATTCGAGTGCGGTCCCCTACGGCGAGTTCTGGGACCGAGCGGTGTTGATCTTCGGGGAGGATCTGGCGATGATGTGACTTGACGTACCCGGCGATCAGGCCGTGCAGGGAACGTATGCGGTTCAACGGACCGTCCAGCACAACGTTCCAACCAGCTTCGGCTGCGTCAAGAGCCAGATCGCCTTCGGCTCGGCGCATACGATCCTGGAGGTGGGCGCGGCATCGATCCGGATCCATGTCGGTGATCGGGGTGGATATCCATTGATAACCCGATGGTGACACGATATCGCCGGTAAGTCCCCCTCCCCAGATCGCCAAACGACCCACCCGAATACCGTTGAAGGCGCAGGCACCGCTGGTGCGTCTGGTGACAGCTCCAACGGCATATGCCCCCGCCAGGCCCGGAACCCGCATGCCCGTAGCGGCGTGCTCGGCCCAGGTGGCAAGTTCGGACCGCAAGGTGCCGTCTACGAAGGCGATGGGAATGTCGACCGGCGCCACCCTCGGTACCAGCAGATCACCGGGCTCGGCACGCTCGTGCTCATCGGAGGAGTCGATCTCGAAGCTCGAAGAGACTCCGTACATCAGGTCCCAGCCCTCGCTGGCAAGCTCCCATCCGGCGGGGGGCGCTACTTCGTCGGTGACCATGTTGACCGTTGTCGCATCCTTACTTGGTGTCATCATGGCCGCAGTTGGTTCCGGTATTCTCCGGCCACACTGTGTGACCGAATCGGTGTTGGGTAGGCAACGAGCATCCCGTTCATGGTACGGGAGGCCTATGACACTCCGGCGATGAGCCTTGATCAGGTGCCGCGACAGCTAGGCTCTGTCGGATATTTATTACGCGAAACTGTAATTGTGAATTCCGACACTTCGTACGAAAACAGAGAACTCGCACAACGATTGCTGAGCGAGTGGCAGGCCGGGAAGCCTAAGAGTCGAATCGAGCGCGAGACCTGGAACGACGGCCGGTCTCACGGCCGCCACTTTGACCGTTTCATCTTTGAGAACCTCGGCGTTCGGACCGTGCAAAAGTCGAAGTTGTCCGACCGGGTTGCGGAACTGGAAACTCAGATCCGATCACTCGGCGCGGTTCCCCGCGGGGCGGTGGAGCACTCCTGGGAGCGCCAGCTTCAACACGCCCGCGAATCTTGTACAGCAGCCTTGCGGATTTGGAACGACCCGGCCGCATCCTTTCGGACCGGAGCCTTCTCGCTGCTGATAGTCACAGCATGCAATGCGCTTTGCATCGCCATTTTGCAAAAGCGCGAAGAGGAATGGAAGGCTGTCAACACCGACTCTGACGGCTTCAACGCTGGCACCGACCGTGCACTCGGGACCGTAGAACTCTTGAACAAGGCATTCCCGGATGCTTCACAACATGGCCTCAGAGAAAATCTGAAGCTTTGGATCAATCTTCGTAACGCCGTAGCGCATCGTTGTCTTGAAGCTCTTGACCATTGCATGATCCCGCAGGCTCAGGCAGCGGTACTCAACTTCGAGAACGTCGTTCGTGACGAATTCGGTTCTGAGTTCGGTCTTGGTGAGCATCTGTCGGTGCCGCTACAACTTTCTGGCTTTCGGGATCCGGGCGTCCTTGCCTCACGCAAGAAGCTCCAAGCTTCGCTTCCGCCCGACGTGCAACACCTGCTCGCCCAGCCGGAACTTGAGCACCCGGAGTTGCTTGCCGATTCTACCTTCAGTTTAAGGATCGCTTTCATCCCCATGGTCTCAGCTACGACCAATAATCCCGATGCGATTGCCTATTTCGCGAAGCCGGGTGAGGTACCCGAAGACGTTGAGAAGTCCATCGGCAAGTTTCTGGTTATACCCAAGGCCTACACAAAAAGGCCGGAGCTGCGCGCCATGCAAGTGATCAAGATTGTTCAGGATCGCATCTGATATAAGTTCAACCCCGGACTTCATGCCGAAGCGGGGCGACGGCTCGGGGCTCGATCCCAGAAGGGAGAACCCGAACAAACGATTGATATCCGCCTGGCGGAATGGAGTTCTCCTTTCAAGCAATACAGCTACACCCAGGCCTGGATTGACCTACTGTGTGAGAAACTTTCCACTCCGGAGGGCTTTCGTCACGCCACAGGCAAAGATCCCAAACCGATTATTCTCATATACGACACGTGACGTCTAGATCATCGTGAGGGACCCCACCCCGGTCGCAGTAGTCGATATCACCCCCCCCCCCCCCCCCGGGCGATGCCCCCCCCCAAGCTAATGGGGGGGGGGGGGGGGGGTGAGGTTTCAGGAGTCGGGAACGAACGCGGCAAACGACCCGGCGCGGCCCTCGCCTCCGGCAAAGCGGGATGCACCGGTGCGTGTCTCGCCGCTGCGGATCGTGCCCATCGCGTGGTTGAGCTCATTGGTTAGCGCTGGCCCGAGATTGAGTCCCCATTGTTCAATCGCGGAGAGCCGATCGGACCGTAGGCAGCGCTGTGGAAAGGCCGATAGACCCTTGCCCAGTTCAACGGCGGTCGCCAACGCCGTGCCGGGTTCACAAAGCCTATTTACCAAACCCATACGAAGAGCCTCATCACCACTGACAGGTCTGCCAGTGAGGATCAGATCCATGGCGTGGCTGTGCCCGATCAGTCTCGGGAGTCGGACGGTGCCGCCGTCGAGCAACGGGACTCCCCAGCGTCTGCAGTAGACTCCAAAGATTGCGTCTGTAGCGGCGATCCGCAGGTCGCACCAAAGCGCCAAGCTCAAGACCACCGGCTACAGCGTGGCCCTCAACCGCAGCCAGCACCGGCTTGGAGAGAACCCGTCGTGTCGGGCCCATCGGGCCCAGCGAGTCGACAATCTCGGCTGCGTCAAGCTCGTGTACCGGGTTGCCTCGATCCTCCGAGATCGCTTTCAGATCCGCCCCTGCGCAAAACGTTCCGGCCGAGCCGGTTAAGACTATAATCGCGGTCTCTTCGGCGGCGTCGGCTTCGTCGAACGCTGCGAGCAGCGCATGCGCCGTCGCAGCGTCGACCGCGTTGCGGACGTCGGGTCGATCAATGGTGATCACGGTCACGGCGCCGTCAATGTGCGTTGTCACGGTCATCACCAAATCGTAGACGACCACAGCGACCACTACAGACAAGCCACGAATACAATGCTTAG
Organism: Acidimicrobiales bacterium; assembly: GCA_963422655.1. Classification (GTDB taxonomy): domain Bacteria; phylum Actinomycetota; class Acidimicrobiia; order Acidimicrobiales; family Aldehydirespiratoraceae; genus CATQHS01. The sequence goes on from OY730440.1 coordinate 53,674, forward strand.
GCGCGGTACCACCATGCAAGCGCCGAACGACGCCACATTTTGGAACTAGCGATGCGGTCAGGAGTCGGATCTATGAGGGTGGTTTGTTATTCCTCAATCAGCAGCGATCTGATTTTATCGAGATTATCCGATACGAACCCACCCACGTAGTCATTGAACATCTCAGCGGTCACGTCATCATGATCGTAGATTCCGCAATCCCAGGAGTCAACAGCCACAGCAATCTCATACTCGCGAAGTTCGGTCAACTGTTCATCATCGGGCCGTGCACCTTCTAGCAAAGCATCCATTTCCTCCGGTTCAAGCTCGTCTATCTCGCTTTCACTCATTTCTTCGAAAGGGTCCGGCAGAGAAGCCATCAGATCCTGTTGTCGCGACGTGACGTCGTCTAATAAATCATTGATCTCTGCATAGCTATGTCCCTTGTCAGCCATACAGCCCGACCATTTCGTCATCAGATCGACAAGGCGTTGATCTGATAACATCTCTTGATTGATTTCATTCAGATCGTCGACAAATACTTCAAATACTCGTTCGAAGTTCGGAAACTCAACGGAACGGTTGAGTGTCTCCGCCACACAACCAGGGGATTCTTCGGAGGTGGCCGAGGGTGTATCTTCAGGATCTTCATCATCGGTCATGGAGTCTGATGCCGCTGCTTGACCGTACAGCGCAACATAATATGCATTCTGTTCGGATCCGGATAACGACTCTAAGTACTTCAGGTTGGGGTCGACAATCGATAATTGGAGCGCGCCGTTAATGAATTGCACGCTGTCAGTAGTGGTGACAGCGAGGCCATATTTTTCGGCGAATTCCCGCGAATCCAACTCGAATTCAAAGATAGCGGCTAGGCTATCGTCAAGGCTTGCCTTAGGGGTGTAATCAAACCCCTCTTTTCTCATGCACTCGGAGATAGCCTGCTCTGCCACACGCTCCTGTTCCTCAAAGTGCTTTTGGATACCGGGTTTTGTACCGTCGGGTGATCCGAACAACAGCAGCGTGATTTCCTCCGGTGATGCCGTTGACCAATCAGTGCCGTTCAGTTCAGTGCTGCCCTCCGGGGTCTGCGTGCCGTTGTCAACCTCAGATTCACTGATGGTCGTCTGCGGATCACTCTCACCGCCCCCCGATTCACCGTTGGGAGCGTCGGTCGGGTCTTGCTCTGTTTGAGGGTCGTCGGTGTCATCACCGCAACCCGTGGCCACCATCAGTACCGCCAACACTAATGCAACACGTCTGATCCACGCCATGGCTCAATCCTCCAAGCTCAACGCGGCAAGCATATACCGAACTTCCTCCATGACCTCCGAGAGTCCTCTGCCACCAAATCCAGCGACAAGGGTGAGGAGTCCGGCACCCAGTAGCGACAAGACCGGTACCTACAACTCGTAGATGGCGTCGTGATGACCTGCCCTGAGAAATATCGTTGACGAGCCTTGCCGAGCCAACAGAATCCTCAGTTCGTCGGAGGCCCGGATGGACCAGAGCCGGGTCTTCTCAGCGCGCCCATCAAGTTTCTCGAGGTTCAGACTCGGGCGGCTAGGGTCCTCTGAGTACTGAGTGAAGGCTCTCCATACCCTTTGAGATTCACTTGGATCTAACCCCTGGGTTGACTCAATAAATCGCGAATCAATCGAAATATCCAATGCTCGCCCTCCCGCATTTGCAAGCTACACCAATACCCCAACCTAATCCCCCAGTATGACGGTTGAGATAATGCGCCGACCCCTGTGGTTGGCGTAACCGTGCTTGGAGGACAACTACTGCCCGACAACACGCTGACTTCAGTGCCGCGCCAGGAGGACCGGCCGACAACTTCGAAGGTGACCAAAGGACCGACTCAAGCGGAACCGACATCGGGGTGGGGCGGGGTCGAAGCGGGTCGTACGTAACGTGAAGCCCGTTTCTTTCCTACCATCTGCAGTTTGTTTTCGTCTCGCAGGCGCCGCAAGAGGCGACTCGCCCGGGCGGAGTCGATCCGACAGAGTCCGGCAGCTTCAGCGCGGGTGATGGAACCGTGCCGCTCGACAAACGTCAGCACCATCTGCTCCTGCTGGATGTCGTCGAACTCCCGAACCCGCACATACTGAGCTGATTGTCCCAATCGTCTATAAAGAGCGGCCGACATGTGGTAGGTCCGGCCCTTGCGGTCGCCGCGAGCCTCCACCAAACCGCTGTCAGCTAGACGGTTGAGCACTGCGCGCGCCTCGTTTGGATTGACCTGAAACAGCTCAGCGGCCCGGCTCGTCGTAATGAGACGGTTCAGTCGGATCTCGTGCAGTGTGAGCAGATCCTGTCTCCTCCACCGCGGGCGAAATCACGAAATCGTTTGAACTCAACCAGCGAAAGATCGTCGATCGTGAGCGCGGGTATAGCTACTCTCGTGTAATCCTGGGCTCCGATGCTGCCAGCGCGGGATACGACTTCGTGCGGACGCATAGGAAGGCACTGCGGTTGGCCGTGTATGTCAACGCAGCGTCGCAGGTACCGGCCGCTGATGGTCGCTACCACACGATCGGTAGCGGGGACGACGAGGACTACGACCTCGCAACCACCGATTTCGGTGATCGTACAGTCAACAAGAACAGCGGGGTCCGTTCTGTTGGCTACCAGCGCCTTCACACGACGTGGGTCGGTCTCGTGGTCGTGACGTGGCGCAGCACCTTCAACAACTCCGTTGTCGTCAACACCAATGAGAAGCGTTCCCCCTCTACCGTTGGCCAGGCAGACCACTGCCTCCACCAGCTTGGAGTCGTCAATCGATCCGGCCTTGAACTCAACGGTGAAGGTCTCACCGCCGACTAGGAGATCCCTGAGCGTACGAACGTCCACGCCCTGACTATACGCAAAGTTTTGCGCTTTTCTGAGACTTTGCGCGTAGACGCAAAGTTTTAGCTATCGGCGCATATTGCCCACCAGCTATATCGCCTGCCGCACCTCAGCTGCCGTGCTGGCCGCCCATCCACTCCTGAGCTCGGCGGTTCATTTCGTCATCGCCAACGTCTTCAATGTGGGAGGCCACGTTCCAACGATGGCCCCACGGATCAAGAAACTGACCCGAGCGATCGCCGTAGAACTGGTCCTGGACCGGGCGCTCTTCGGTAGCGCCAGCTTGTAGGGCAGCCGCGAAGGTTGCGTCAACGTCATTCACGTACACGATCAAGGTCACCGGGGTACCCCCGATGCGGTTGGGTCCCGCCGCGCCCATTTCGGGGTACTCGTCGGACACCATGATCAGCGAATCGCCGATGGCTAGCTCGGCGTGGCCGATTTTGTCGCCATCGGCGATCCTGCGACGTTCAGAGGCGCCCAGCACCTCCTTGTAGAATTCGATGGCGGCGGCCGCTCCGTCTGCGCACATTGCCACGGAAACGGTCGGGTAATCGTTAGGAATGGGATCAACCATTTCGGTAGGTTATCGTGGCGGTGCTAACGGCGCACCCATTTCGATGCCATACGACATTGACCACCTACCACGACAAACCGGACGTATCGCGCTCGTCACCGGCGCCAACACCGGCCTTGGTTATCACAACGTCGAAGCCCTCGCTGCCAAAGGCGCCAAGGTAGTGCTGGCATGTCGCAACGAGGACCGCGCCCGAGCAGCCATGGAGCGCATACGCGTTGACGTCGTAGATGCCGACCTGGAGTTCCTCGCGCTTGACCTGGGATCACTCGATGCCGTGAGGGCTGCGGTTACCGAGTACCGCAGCCGACACGAGAACCTAGATGTGTTGATCAACAATGCCGGAATCATGATGACGCCCTATGCCAGAACCGTCGACGGACTCGAGGGGCAGATGGCGGCAAATTACTGGGGTCATTTCTTGCTCACCATGTCGCTGATCGATCTGATGCCCGACACGATGGCTTCTCGGGTGGTGACGGTGTCCAGTCTCGCCCATCGGCAGGGAACAAAGAGGATTCACTTTGATGACATCGGATGGGAGCAGGGATACAGCCGGGTTGGTGCCTACCGACAAACCAAGCTCGCGTGTCTGCTGTTCACCCTTGAACTTGACCGCCGTCTCCGGGCTGCCGACCGCCGCATAGTCTCGGCGGGCGCTCATCCGGGTCTGTCGAATACGGAACTGGCTCGATCGGTACCCAAAGCGCTGCAATACCTCCTTCGCTATACGATTGGCGCGTTGTTATCCCACGATGCGCGTCAGGGCTCTTTGCCGACCCTCGTAGCCGCGATCGCCGAAGACGCATCTGGTGGCGACTATCTCGGACCGCAGAGTCGCGGTGAGTTGAAAGGACCTCCGGGGCCGGCCTTCATTGATGACTGTGCTCGTGACTTGCACGCCGCTCAAAGGCTCTGGGATCTGTCCGTGGAGGTCACGGGCGCGGACCTCCCCTTCTGAAACCAGCGGTCGCCCTGATTCATGACTCGCCGCCCCGACTCATGACTTGGGCGACCACCGGAGTCTTCAAGAGGTCACGGGGCGGGGCGATATGCCTTGACCAGTTCACCGAACAGCTCGGTGATCCGATCCGGATCCAGCGACGAACCGTCATCGGAGCCGAGTTGGTTGCGAATCTGGGCCACGGTTGCGTGAGCGATGACTGGCCACAGTTCGCTGGCTGCGGTATCTGATGCCAAGCAGCCGTCCTCACCTAACTCAAGCAGTCGACGATCCACCATGATTTGATCGGCAAAGGCCACAAGACCGCCTTGTTTCGCGATTGCCGGGCAGGTGTCGGTGAAGCTGTTGTGGCCCGAATTCGACAACACCAACAACCCGACTGGGGCGGACACAGCTTCAACGAATTCGGTGACCTCATTGACGTCAATGACCATGTCGTCGTCGGCGGCTATCAACAAAGCGGGCACGCTCGGATTACTGCTGTCGGACCCGATAGATGGTGCCCACCCCACCCAGGTTGACACGTCCTCGCGAAGAGCGAAACGACGGGCCGCACCAGCACCAGCGGATTGCCCGATCACGGACACGGGTCCGTGATCGGGCACAAGATCGACCAGTGGGTCATCCGCGGTTGCACCAGCGGATCTGATCATCTCGAGAGCCGCGAGCAGGTCGTCCACGTCGCCGTCCGCTAAGCGCTCCACGGACCGCAGCGGCGTGGACGCCATCCGGTCCCGCTCGTAGTGATCCGGGGCCACGACCACCATCCCCCACGACGCAAGACGGATCGTCAATTCCGAATAATCCGTGGGATAGCTCCCCGCTCCGTGGCTAAACAGCACCACCGGAAACGGGCCTTGGGCAGGCTCGGGGTCGCCGTAGGCTCTCTCGAAAGTGAAGTCGACCACGAGGACGTCCGGGATGAGCGGGCGCATCGCCTCATCAAAGGCGTCCAGAGACGAGTAGGTCCAAGGGGGCAGCGACGAGATCGAATCCTCAGCGGCCGGGTAGTAGATGTATACGACCCGGTCCGGGACATCTCGGCCAACAAGCATCCGAGTCGTGATCCCGACCGGGTAAGGGCCTCGTTCGCGGTAATCGGCCGACGACTGCGGCGGTGATGCGGTGGTTGTGGTCGTCGTGGTTTTGACAGTCGTCGCCGATGTGGCTTCGGGTGCCGGGCCGGTCTCGGTCGTCGCGGTGGAATCGGTCACAGCCTTCGCAGGAATCGTCTCGGTAACCGACTCTGTTGCAGTGACACCAGGAGCCGTCGATAAATCGCTCGATTGATCCGAGCACCCCACAACGACCGTCACGATCAAAGCCACCGCCGCCACGCATACCTTGCGCACCCACATCCGAAAAGTGGCAGTCACGACACGATCATGCATTATACGCGTCAGTATGACGGGCTAGAACAACACCGTGCACCGACCGAGCCCGGGGACGCAGTGCGCACTTCGGACAGAGCCATCCGGTAAGAGGAACCGCCGAGCCCGTCGCCGTGAGTGACCTCCAGGACAGGCATGCCAGCGGCGTCGAGGCCGGCTACGACGTAACGGACATGTCGAAACCTCTTTCGCTGCGGTTTCGGAGATACCAGCGGCGATGCCTTCGCTGACCCTGGTAGCCGCCGCGGTCATGATGTCAAGATTCCCTGAGTAGGCAGGCAGGTAATCACCCGCCCCTTCAACCTCAACGAAGATCGCTACCCGGCCCCTGCGGTGGTACGCGTGAACTCGTCAATGTTCGGCCGGGTTCCGGGCCCGGCCGAGCGCGAAGCGACAGTAGCGACGATCTCGGCGTAGTCGACACCAACGACCCGCGACACGGCGTACACCATCGGGATCGTGGCCTGCCCGCCACAGGTCACCATGTTGATATTCGGCGCGGAAGTGTGTTCTGCGAGGTTGACCGGCGGAACGACGTAGGGACCGTGCGCCGCGGGTGTCAGGTCCACGGCCCGGATACCTGCTTCGGTGTAGCGCCCAGCGTTGCGGGCATGAATGTGTGCTGTGGTGGCCTCGAACACGATGTCGGGTTGCTCATTTTGGGCAAGCAGCCAGTCGACACCGTGAGGTGATGGTTCCAGACCGGACTCCGCCGCCAGACGCAGACCTTCAGAGTCGGGGTCGATGCCGACCATCCAGCGGGGTTCGATGAGTTCGGATCGCAGCAGTTTGTACATCAGGTCGGTGCCGATGTTGCCGGAACCGACGATGGCGGCGCTTACGGTCATGTTGAATCGGGCCTTTTCACCGCAGTGATCTTTCGGGGTTTCGGGCCGGTCAATTCTGCGCCGAGCAGTGGTCCGCTGCGGCGATCGAGGTCCTGACGGTGCCGAGATCGCCGAAGCGCGCCTCAACAGAGTCGCCGACTTTGATGGGTTGCATCGGGCCGAGCGCGCCTGTCATGACCACATCGCCAGCCCGCAGCGGGGTGCCGCGTCGCGACATCGTGTCGGCCAGCCAACGCGCCGCGTTCAAAGGATGACCCAGACATGCCGAACCGATGCCTGTGGAGACTTCTGTGCCGTTGACCGTCATCGACATCTCGACGGTTGCCAGATCGACCCGATCGAGTGGCACCGGGCGACCACTGAGTACATACAGCCCGCAGCTCGCGTTGTCTGCGACGGTGTCTACGATCGTGATGTCCCAGTCGGCGACCCGGCTGTCCACCACCTCAATGGACGCTAAGGCGTATGCCGTTGCTGCGATGATGTCGTTGAAGCTGTGCTCGCCGCGGTTGAGGTCGTGCTCCAAGACGAGCGCGACCTCGGCTTCGGCTCGCGGCTGGATTAAGCGATCTGAGGGCAGGGCGACGCCGTCGCCGTATTCCATGTCGACGAACAACGTGCCGAAGTCGGGTTGGGTGACGCCGATCTGTGCCATCACCGCGGGCGAGGTGACCCCGATCTTGCGTCCGGTGATCCGCCGGCCCGCCGCAACGTCGATATCGGTATTGGTTTGCTGGACTGCGTAGCCGACGTCTATGTCGGTGGAGGTACCGACGAGGTTACGGATCGGCGGGCAGGCGATGCGCGTGTCAGCTGCTGTGCGCAGGGCTGCTGCTGCGGCTTGAATATCGCTGGTGTCGCTCATCGCGGCGGCGCGTCGTCGTGTGTTGTGCCCGGCGCCATGTGGACGTTGACGAGTGGCATCACTTCACCCCTGTCATCGACACCCTCGCCAGGTGTGAGTAACTCTGATGCTCCCACCGCCACCGGCGCGGCCGAAGTGTTGTCGGCGATCACGTCGGGCAGCGTAAACGAGAATTCCTCGAAGTGTGAGTCGATCACCTCGATGCCGCCGCCGATCTTGCTGGTCGTGTCCACGACGTCACCCGTCTCGACGCCCGGCCCCGAGAGGTCCTCAGCGAGCCGGAACACGAATTCGGGCTCGGCCCGGGGATGGATCAACTCGTTGAGCGCGACGCTGGCGTCGGTGGGCAGCACCGACGCCGCCGCACCCAGCCGTAAACCAACGCCGCCTGAATGGCGTAGGCGTCGTCAATGTGTCGAGAGTGCCAGGCTCTTTAGTGATCGCGGGCACCTCGCGTTGTTCGTCGGCTGCGGCGAATAGAGCTCCCACACCACTGCCACGGGATCTTCGCCGTTGCGCACCGAGGTGATCGCGCCTTTGAACATCCGCCGACAGGCGATCACACCGACGTCGCTCTTGGTAATCCTCTCAGCGGTGCGACCCGCGATCGGACCCTGCGTCATCCAGGTCATGATGTCCTGGCCCTCAATGTAGTCGACGATGTGTTTGCCGTCGCCGTCGACTCACCGATACTCATAATCCACGACCGGTGCGTCTACCTCGGTATCGGCGCCGTCGGGTGCATGAACCGTGTAGAACAGCGCCCATGGGGGGGGGGGGGGGGGGGGGGGGGTCGTCGATCGGCACCCGGATTTGCATCTGATAGATACCTTGCCGCCGCCCCACATCTTGTAGAGGAGCACCAGTGGATGGCCGATCGTCCAGTCGTCGGAGTCCTCGGGCTGCCCGACCAGCAGCCGCTGCGGGTCTCGCTCCGGGCGATATCGTGTTCACCGGCGGCCCGGTGACCTTGAGCCTCGTCAGGTACGCGTGGAGGTGCACGCCGCCGGGTATGCGGCAGCGACCTGAGCTGCATCACCGGCAAGTACTACATACCCACGCCCTTGGTACCCAGACACGAAGCGGCCGGGGTCGTTACCGAGGTCGGTTCTGCTGTCAGGTACTGCGATGTGGGCGATCATGTGATGTAGGCTGCGTTCACCGCTATGAAGACCGGCACCGAGGCCCGCGCGGTCCTGCTCCCACACGGCTGAGAATCCTGCGCTCAGGTACTAACGGGAACCATGCACAACCTGTTTGACTCAGAACCGGATTTTCTGAGTGACCGTGAGCCTGTCACCTGGTTGGCCCCGCAGGGTTTGCCCGCGTCGTTGACCCCGGCGGGTATGTGGGCACAGCCGACCGGGCATGGCCTTGAGGTGGTGCTGGCGACCGTTGAACGCAAGCCGTCGGTCCCGGATCTGCGCAGGGCATGGTCGGCCCGCAGGGGCAGCCGAGTAACCCCGGTTCTGTTGGTGGTGCGCCATCGGGGCGAACACGGAGACCCTAAGGTCGGGCGCGTCTGGTTGTGCGGCCCGGTCGGCGAGGAACCTCTGGTGGTTTCCGGCGTTGAACTGTCTCAGGCTGAGAGGTTGGCCGAGGCGGCGCTGAGCGAACCTGATCATCACTGCGCGACCCGCTTCTTGCTGGCCAACCTGCCCGAGCTCGGCCCCGACCGCTCCGATCTGCCACCGGGGCTGCGCAACGTCGGCCTGTTGGCCACTCAGGAACTTCGGGCCGGGGTTCCTAACCGTCCCGACTGGCCCGATGCCCGGGAGCGAGCTCGGGCTTTGTTGCAACGCAAGGGCCGATCGCTCGTGGAGGGGCTCGGGTTCGGTGTGAGTGCGGCCGCGTCGGGCACCAGCACGGCGATGCTCACCGTCGGTGAACGGCACCAGGCGGTAGCGGTGTTCTGCAATGACGACGAACCCTTCGACGCTTCTTCGGAACGGTTCGGGTCGATCTCGCCAGCGGCGCAGGCGCTGGCTGTGGCGGATCGTATGCGGGTGCGGTGGGTGATGCTCACGCGAGCATCGGAGATCCGTTTGTACGCGGCCCAACATGAAACAGGGGTGGGTCGCAAGGGCCGAGCCGAGACCTTCGTGGAGATCAACCTAGCGCTGTTGCCCGAGGAACAGGCGGGCTATCTGTATCTGCTGTTCTCCGCTCAGGCCCTAGTCGACGGCGGAACTCTGGAGGAGATTCTGCGCCATTCGGCCGACTTCGCCGCCGGTCTGGCGGTGCGGCTGCGAGAACGCGTCTACTTTGAGACGGTCCCGGCTCTGGCCCAGCCTGTTGCCGCCACTCTGGGTGAACAACCCGGAGTGTCTGAGTTGGAAGCCGCTTACGAGCAGGTGCTGGTGATCTTGTTTCGGTTGCTGTTCGTGGCCTACGCCGAGGATCGGGATTTGCTCCCCTATCGCAGCAACGCGCGTTACCGCGACCATTCCTTGAAGCACTCGGTTCATCAACTCCTTGACGATCTCCGCAACGATCGCAACCGCTACGACGTTCACGCCACGGCAATGTGGGATGAACTGCGTGTCCTGTGGAAGGCGATTGATCAGGGGAATCTCAGCTGGGGTCTGCCTGCCTACAACGGCGGTCTGTTTTCGAGCGATCCGGCTGTGTCGACGCCAGGCGCGGCGCTGGAGAACCTTCGCATTACCGATGCTGAGCTGGCCCCGGCGCTGCGGGCGCTGCTCATCGACGACAGCGCCGAGGGTCTCGGCCCGGTCGACTTTCGCTCATTGTCGGTTCGGGAGTTCGGCACCGTCTATGAGGGCCTGCTGGAGTCACGCCTGGCTGTCGCCGCAGATGATCTGACCGTCCGCCGTGTTAAGGGCAACGATTCCTACGTCCCGGCTCGCGCAAGTGATCCGGTCGAAGTGGTTGCGGGTGAGGTCTACTTAGAGAACAGGACGGGAATACGCAAGGCGACGGGGTCGTACTTCACCAAACCCTTCGCCGTGGAACACCTGCTCGACAACGCTTTAGAACCCGCACTCGACGACCACATCGAACGCCTCGAAGCCTTGCGCGACGCGGGTGACGACGCCGCGGTAGCCGAGGCGTTCTTCGATTTTCGCTGCATCGACATCGCCATGGGTTCGGGCCATTTTCTCATTGCTGCACTCGACCGGATCGAGGCCCGGCTTTCGGTCTGGCTGGCTACCAATCCCGTTCCGAGCGTCAGCAACGAACTCCGGCGTTTGCGCAGAGCAGCGCTTGAGGCTCTGGGCGACCTCGCTCAAGGTGTCGAAATAGATTCTGCCGCGTTGTTGCGCCGCCAGGTGGCCCTGCGCTGCATCTACGGCGTTGACCTTCAGCCGGTGGCGGTGGATCTGGCACGCCTGGCCATGTGGGTGCACACGTTCGTGCCGGGACTTGCGCTGTCGTATCTGGACCGCAACTTCGTATGCGGAAACTCGCTGACGGGTGTCGGGAGCCTTGATGAGGCCGCCACGGTCCTTGATCCCGATGCTGATCCAGGCGCGCCCAGCCTGTTACACGCCGAGATGACAGCGTGGCTAGCGGCCGCTGATGACGACGTGAAGTTTCTGGGACGTACCTCCGGTGCCACCAAAGCCGAGAACGAAGCGGCCCGTGCGGCTCACCGCGATGCTCAGGAGAAAGTCAAACCGATCCGAGCCCTGTTCGACCTGATCACCGCTTACCGAACCGGAGTGCGGCGTTTGCCGGTGAACTTCACCGACGAAGCGTTGATTGCCGAACACAACTCCGACGACGTACGAGCCGCTGTCAAAGCCTTGCGGCCAGTGCATTTCCCGACCGACTTCCCGGAGGTGTTCCGCCGGGACAGACCCGGGTTTGACTGCCTCCTCGGCAACCCGCCCTGGGAGAAAGTGAAAGTCGAGCGCCAGGCGTGGTGGGGTCGATACCTGCCGGGTATTCGAAGCATGGGTGTGAACGCCATGAACGCCGAAATCAACCGGCTCGCAGCGATGCGCCACGACCTCCAAGAGCAATACAGCGCTGGCATCGAGACCGCTGAGGCGATGAAGAAACTGTTGCGCAAGGTTTTTCCGCAGCTCGGGAAAGGCGACACCGATTACTACAGGGCTTTCGCGTGGCGGTTCTGGCAAATGGCCGCGCAAGGTGGCCGAGTTGGCATTGTGCTGCCTCGTAGCGCTTTGTCTGATGCCGGTATGGCTGCGTGGCGACAAGAAGTTCTGAACAAAGGAGTGTTCGCAAACGTCACCACGCTCACCAACCGCGCCGGTTGGGTATTCGACGACGTAGAGCACCGATACACGGTCGGGTTGTGCTCTCTTCGCAAAGGTCAACACGCCGACGACGCCGTGACGCTGTCCGGCCCCCATGCCCACAAAGCTGGCTACGACCACGCCCGGCGGGGTCCCGACGTCAGCGTTGGCGTTGATGAGCTCCTCACGTGGTCCGACACAGCGTCGTTTCCTTCGCTGCCCGAACACCCAGCCGCGCTCGGAGTGTTCCGCAAACTCCGCGCCCATCCACGACTCGTCAATCAATCAATCAATCAATCAATCAAACAAACAAACAAACAAACAAACAAACAAACAAACAAACCACAGCTCCAGCATCGTCGATGGAGGATGCGGCCAGTCGCCGAGCTCCACGCAACCAACGACAAACCCCACATGGTCCTCGACGATGGAGAGTCCGCCCGGTCCGCGAACTCGACGCAACCAACGACAAGCCCCTCATGATCCTCGACGATGGAGAGTCCGCCCGGTCCGTGAACTCGATTCCACCGCCGACAAACCCCACATGGTCCTCGACGACGGCGAGGCCGCCCGATGCAGCGACGGAGACTCTTGGCCCGTCTACAAAGGGGCGTCGTTCAATCTCTGGGACCCCGACACCGGGATCTACTACGCCTCCGCCGATCCCATGACGATTACTGAGCACCTGAGGGTGAAGCGCAAACGCCAGCACCGCACCTCGAGCTCGGCGTTCAGCGAGTTCGATCAGGATTGGATCGACAACCCCGACACACTTGCATGCCTGGAACCAAGAATCGCCTTCCGGAAAGTGACAAACCCGACCAATACGCGAACTGTTATTGCAGCCCTCGTGCCAGGCCAGATCGTCATTCAAGACGGTGCCCCGTATCTGCTATCACTATTGGGTACGCAGCGCGATCAGGCATTGTTGCTGGGTGTGCTGTCGTCGATGATTCTGGACTGGTACGCCCGCACGGTCATTGAACTCAACCTCACGTTTGCGATCCTCGGAAGCCTGCCTATCCCTAATGTTGACATTGACAACGATCCGGTGGCGTGTCGGGTGGTGGAGATCTCGGGTCGCCTGGCCGCGGTAGACAGTCGGTTCACGCAGTGGGCTGACGCGGTTGGCGTGCCCGTGGGATCGGTTCGCGACCGCACCGTGAAGCACGACCTGGTTTGTGAGTTGGATGCTTGCGTCGCACTCCTCTACGGGCTCGACGAAGACGACCTCGCTGTTATTTACGACACATTCCACTCAGCTACCGACCACAGCGAACGTCATACCGCCGTGGTTGGTCATTTCCGTTACTGGGCGGCTAAATGACCCCCCCCCCCCCGCTGATGGCGAAGTCTGGCCCGTCTACAAGGGGGCGTCGTTCAATCTCTGGGACCCCGACACGGGGATCTATTACGCCTCCGCCGATCCCATGACGATGACCGAGCACCTCCGGACGAAGCGCAAACGCCAACACCGAACCTCAAGTTCGCCGTTCAGCGAGTTCGACCAAGACTGGATCGACAACCCCGACACACTTGCTTGCCTGAGACCAAGAATCGCCTTCCGGGATGTGACAAACCCGACCAATACGCGAACTGTGATCGCCGCGCTCGTGCCGAGCCAGGTCACGATCCAGCATGGCGCGCCCTATCTGCTTCGTATTGAGGGCACCGAACGCGACGAAGCGTTTGTGTTGGGGGTGTTGTCGTCGATGATCCTGGACTGGTACGCCCGCACGGTCGTTGAACTGCACCTCACCTTCGCAATTCTTGAGAGCCTGCCTATCTTCGATGTTGACATTGACCGTGATCCGGTGGCGTGTCGGGTAGTTGAGATTTCGGGTCGCCTCGCCGCGGTAGACGGCCGGTTCACGCAATGGGCCTACGCGGTTGGCGTGCCCGTCGGATCAGTCCAAGATGAGGCCGCTAGACACGACCTGATCGCTGAGTTGGATGCCTGCGTCGCACTCCTCTACGGGCTCGACGAAGACGACCTAGCCGTCATCTACGACACATTCCACGCAGGTACAGACCACAGCGAACGCCACACCGCAGTGGTTGATCATTTCCGTTACTGGGCGGCCACATGAGCACCACCGACCAGCCCGACAAGCGACTCGAAGCCGACCCGAAGCCGGAGCTGGCGGTCAATCGACACGGCCAGACCGTGGCAGATGCGCTCAATGTGTTTATCTCCGCTGCTGCCACCGACTTCGTGGGTGGAGTTCACATCGACATTGCGACCGCTTACTTCAACCTCGGCGGATACGAGCTGCTCGCCGACTCGTTGGATCAGGTAATCGGTGCTCGCATCCTGCTGGGTGCCGAGCCGGGGAAGCCCGAGAATCGTCCACGGAGGCTCTCACCCCCCACCGCCCGTGAGTCGGTGAACCCGCGTCGGGCCGCAGCTGTGCGCCTGAGACGAGCACTACAGGATCAGGGCCGTGACCTGAGCACCGAGCGGGACCTTCTGGGCTTCTCGCACCAAATCGAGGTAGGCGCCCGACGTCTGGTGGAGTGGCTTCGCCGACCGGATGTGGAGGTTCGTCGTCTGCAGAGCCGCTTCCTGCACGGCAAGGCGTTCTTGATCTCCGACCGGTCCCATGGGGTGATGGCCGGGTCGTCGAACTTCACCCGAGCCGGGTTGGCTTACAACGCCGAACTCAACCTGGGCAACTACTCATCTCACGTGGTGCGCCAGGCGCAAGACTGGTTCGAAGAGCTATGGGACGAAGCAGTTCCCTACGACCTGGCTGCCCTGTTCGACGCCCGCTTCGAACCGCACTCGCCTCAGATCATCTACCTGCGGATGCTTTGGGAGCGCTACCGCGCCGAACTCAACCAACAAGCTCGTTCTTCTGACGCCATCCGACTGACCCAGTTCCAAAAAGACGGGCTTGACCGAGCCAGAGCTTACCTCAGGGAACGAAACGGTGTGCTGATCGCCGATGAGGTCGGCTTGGGGAAGACCTTCCTCGCCGGAGCTCTGATTGAAGAGGCCGAGCTGCAACGGCGCCAGCGGGTGTTGGTGGTGGCTCCTGCCACGCTACGAGACGGGCCGTGGCGTGCCTTCAGAGCTAAGTACAACCTGCACATGGAGCTGGTCTCCTTCGAAGATCTCGCCGCCGACCGGAGGCTCAATCCCGAACATGCAAGAGGCGAGAAGCTCCAAGGCCGGATCGACGAATACGCCCTGATCGTGGTGGACGAAGCCCACAACTTACGCAACCCGGCCACCCAACGCGCCGACGCCCTGCGCAGGCTGCTAGCCGGGGAGCGTCCCGGCTCACCCCCCAAGAAGCTGGTGTTGCTTACCGCCACACCGGTGAACAACAGCCTCTGGGATCTCTACAACGTGCTCGGCTTCTTTGTGCGTAACGACGCCGCCTTCGCTGACATCGGCATCCCCTCCATGCGTGACCGTTTCGCTGAGGCAATGGCCCAAAACCCCGACGATCTGACCCCCGAGCAACTGTTCGACATCATCGACGCGGTGGCAGTGAGGCGTCCCCGCTCCTTCGTCAAGCGCTACTACTCCAACGACGTCGTGCCTATTGATGGAATCGATACGCAGATCACCTTCCCCACCCCGCGGGTTCTGAAGATGAGTTATGACCTTGACGCCGTGCTGCCGGGCTTCTTCGATCGCATCGCGCGGGCGCTTGACCCGGACGCCGATCCCGACGATCCCGAAGTGCTTTCGCTGGCGACGTATGAGCCGTCTCGTTACCTAGGCGATTCCGCCGATATCAGACCTGACGATCACTACGAACGCCAGCTTGCAGGGCTGCTGCGGTCGGGCATCTTGAAGCGTTTCGAGTCCTCACCGCACGCTTTTGCCAATACCTGCGAACGGATGGCAAAACGACACGACGCCTTCCTTTCGCTGCTGGAGCGAGGTCGGGTGGCGACCGGAGACGCACTCACCGATTGGGCGGCTACCGACACCGATGACCTTGATAAGACGGACGCGTTTCTTGATCACATCACAGGGCTGACCGACGATGCAGCCGCCTACGACACAGACTTGTTGAGCAGCCGAACCCGCGCGGATCGAGATCTGCTGCGGTCATTGGCAGAGGCTGGCCGTGTTACCCGAGCCCAAGACCCGACCCTCGCCGAACTGGAGAAGCACCTCGTTGAGATCGCATTCCAGGCCGATTCTGAAGGCATCGGTGCCGACAATGTCCGTGATCGTCGCAAGGTGCTGATTTTCAGCTATTTCGCCGACACCGTCGACTGGGTCTTTGAACATCTGGAACAGGCCGTGCTCGAGAACCCGGGCTTGGCCTGCTACCAGGACCGGATCGCCTCGCTGGCAGGCTCCAGCGGCAACGCGGACAAAAAGCCTGTCTTATGGGGGTTCGCTCCCCGGACCACAGACGCCCGGCCCGGCGATGACGACGACCTCTACGACATCGTCGTGACAACCGACGTGCTGGCCGAGGGCGTAAACCTCCAGCAGGCGCGTCACATCATCAACTACGACCTCCCATGGAACCCGATGCGACTGGTCCAGCGCCATGGCCGCATTGACCGGATTGGCTCGGCTCACAGCGAAGTCTTCATCCGATGCGTTTTTCCCGACTCTCGCCTTGATGACCTGCTCAACCTTGAAGAACGGCTCCGGCGCAAGATCAAGCAGGCGGCAGCCAGCGTCGGGATTCCACAAGTGCTGCCCGGACAACCCAAGGAGGGTCCCGACATTGCGTTTGCTGAGACCCGTGAGGAGATCGAACGGATCCGTAACGAGAATCCGAACCTGTTTGAGCGCGGTGGTACCCGGCGTGGCTCGCTGTCGGGAGAAGATTTCCGTCAGCAGTTGCGTCAGGCCATCGAGCACGGTCTCAGAGACGACATCGAGCGGCTCCCCTGGGGCTCGGGATCTGCGATGGTGTCACCCGAATTGTTCGCCGCTGGCGCAGGCCCGGGTTATGTGTTCTGCGCCCGAGTAGGTGACTGGGAGCAGCCGGAGTTCCGCTATGTCATGCTCGCCGACACCGACCAAGGGACGGACAGCAACACCAACGCGTCCGCTGGGTTGGCTTCGGTTGGTGAACCCGTAATCGTGTCGGACACGCTGATCTGTCTCGACCGGGCTCGACCGCCCCAAGGCCACGACACCCCCAGAGCGCTCGACGACCTCACCCACCGCAGAGCGTTCAGTGCGTGGGACATCGCCCGGGCAAACATCGTGCACGACTGGAACCTCCTTGCTGACAAAAAGAACCTGGAACCGAAAGTGCCACTTGCTTTGCGCCGAGCCGCTGAGCTGCTGCGCTCGCATCCCCCCGCCGATGCGACCAGTGACGAGGTCGAAAGGGCTATAGACAGCCTGAGCGCGCCCTACCCGGAGCGAACCGTGCGAAGTGTCCGGGCCGCCATGAGCGGTGCCGACAACCCGACCGAGCAGGCCGAAGTAATCCTGACAGTCGTCGGCGCACTCGGCTTGCAGCCCTATGAACCGCCCAAGCCCCTGCCCGAGATCACAGCCGAAGACGTGAACCTGATCTGCTGGCTGGCGCTGCAACCCGCCGAAACTCACACGGTCAGTGAAAACCGAGTCCGAACCTAAACGAGCAACCGTTGCACATAGTTGCTGCGCTTCTCGTACGACCCATCCTTGACGGACGACCCGTCCTTGACCTCGTTGCAATCAACCGACCCGATGAGACGGCTACTGATTCTTGATTACGACGGGGTTTGCCTCAGTTGCGTCGATCCGGCTCACCCGACGATCGACCCCGAGGTATCAGAGTTGATCCGTTACGCCCGACAAGCCGGGATAACGGTGGCGGTGTTGAGCAACGAACTCGACGATCACACGATCAACAACACACCGATGCTCAGATCCGTAGACCATGTTGTGGTCTGCTCGGCAGGGATACAAAAACCGGATCGACGCGCATTTCAGCGGGTGATGCTGCTCACAGGTATTGAAGCATCCAACACCGTCGTGGTCGACGACTCACGTGACAACATCCGTGGTGCCGCTGCCGCGGGAGCCGTCGCCGTGCACTTCGATGCCACGAACAGGCGTCGGTCGTGGACGGCCGTCCGCAGCGAGCTGGGATCGCTGCGGCCGAGGTAACCGTCAGGGTTCAATCACGCCCGCCATGGGTCCACAGATCAAGGTTGCGAACGTCTT
Source organism: Acidimicrobiales bacterium (assembly GCA_963422655.1). Lineage (GTDB taxonomy): Bacteria > Actinomycetota > Acidimicrobiia > Acidimicrobiales > Aldehydirespiratoraceae > CATQHS01. The sequence continues at coordinate 71,525 of OY730440.1, forward strand.
GGCGGTCGATCGGGTCAACCGGTTCGGTCGTGGACCCAGTTCGTGCTCAGCGGTCACTGCCTTCGGCGAGCTGCGCGGCGATCTGGATTATCTGATCCTCTTGTCCGCCGACCAGTTCGCGCCGGCCGCACTCCATCAAGATGTCTGCGCCTGTGACCCCGTAGCGATCCGCCGCCCGGTACGCGTGCTTCAAGAAGCTGGAATACACACCGGCGTAACCCATCACCAACGAGAGTCTGTCGAGCACGCACTCGTCGTCCATCACCGGGCGCACCACGTCCTCGGCGACGTCAATCATCTTCAAAGTGTCCAGCCCGGTCCGGATTCCGAGTCGATCGGTCACCGCGGCGAGCGCTTCGCAGCTCGTGTTGCCCGCCCCGGCCCCGAAACGCCGCGTTGACCCGTCCACCTGCACCGCACCCGCACGGATCGCAGCCATCGTGTTCGCCAGCGACAGCGACAGGTTCTCATGGCCGTGGAAACCAACCTGGGCGTCGCCGCCGAGTTCGGCCACCACCGCCGACACACGGTCGCTGACGTCGTCGAGGATCATCGCCCCGGCCGAATCAACGACATAAACGCAACCACAGCCAGCATCGGCCATGATACGTGCCTGAGCGGCGAGCGTCTCGGGCGTCTGCGTGTGCGCCAGTCGACACCGTGAGGTGATGGTTCCAGACCGGACTCCGCCGCCAGAGGCAGACCTTCAGAGTCGGGGTCGATGCCGACCATCCAGCGGGGTTCGATGAGTTCGGATCGCAGCAGTTTGTACATCAGGTCGGTGCCGATGTTGCCGGAACCGACGATGGCGGCGCTTACGGTCATGTTGAATCGGGCCTTTTCACCGCAGTGATCTTTCGGGGTTTCGGGCCGGTCAATTCATACCGAGCAGTGGTCCGCTGCGGCGATAGCGGTCCTGACGGTGCCGAGATCGCCGAAGCGCACCTCGACGGAGTCGCCGACTTTGATGGGTTGCATCGGGCCGAGCGCGCCTGTCATGACCACATCGCCAGCCCGCAGCGGGGTGCCGCGTCGCGACATCGTGTCGGCCAGCCAACGCGCCGCGTTCAAAGGATGACCCAGACATGCCGAACCGATGCCTGTGGAGACTTCTATGCCGTTGACCGTCATCGACATCTCGACGGTCGCCAAATCGACCCGATCGAATCCACGACCGGTGCGTCTACCTCGGTATCGGCGCCGTCGGGTGCATGAACCGTGTAGAACAGCGCCCATAGGGGGGGGGGGTCGTCGATCGGCACCCGGATTTGCATCTGATAGGTACCATGCCGTCGCCCCACATCTTGTAGAGGAACACCAGTGGATGGCCGATCGTCCAGTCGTCGGAGTTCTCGGGCTGCCCGACCAGCAGCCGCCGCGGGTCTCGCTCTGGGCGATATCGTGTTCACTGGCGGCCCGACCGGACCCTTCGACGTGATCGCTGGCGCGGTCTACGAACTGCGTTCCGATTCGAACCCCGAGCTTGGCACGCTGCGTTTGACAGTGGAGCCGTAATTTCAAAGTATTGGGATACTCACGGCCGCGACGGGACACCATGACCGTTTTGTAACGTCGTAAGGTTTCGTGCGTGACCAAGACCGAGTCGAGACAGCCCGGGAGCAAAGCACCGTCACGGCGGTTCCACGACCTGGACGCGCTGCGTGGTGTGGCCATGTTGTTGGGGATCGTGTTGCACGTGTCGCTGTCGTTTCTTCCGGGGTTCTGGCCCGCAGAGGACAACACCGCCGGATTCGACGGTCCTTACGACGAGATCCTGCATTTCATCCACGGCTTTCGTATGCCGCTGTTCTTCTTGCTGAGCGGGTTCTTCACCGCCATGTTGTGGCGTCGCCGCGGTTTGCGATCGCTGCTTCATCAGCGCGTCAAGCGGGTGGCGCTACCGCTTGGTATCGCGATGGTGACAATCATTCCGCTAATGAACTGGGTGTCCGATCAAGCGATCGCCGCACAGGTTGATGACCTGCTGATCGGCGCGTACACGCAGAACACCACAGCGGTCAAGGACCTGCTCACCGATGGAGCGCATCCTGACAAGGCACGCGGATCTCAAGGTGAGACACCGTTGCATGCGGCCGCTCTTGTCAACAACGCCGAGATCGCCGAACGGCTCCTGAAGGCGGGTGCCGACCCGGTCGCCCTTGACATCAAAGGCGACAGTCCGCTCGCGTGGGCGTATTACTCGGGTTCGAAGGAGGTAGCGGACCTACTCATCACCGCCGGACACCCCGAGATCCGCCCTGACGGAACCGATTGGGAAGATCTGGACAATTGGGGATTCGGAGCGTCCGAATCCGACGAGGACGACGTAGGACTCGAGTCCTGGGTGTCGAGCTTTCATCATCTTTGGTTCCTGTGGTTCATATTGTGGCTTGTGGCGGGCTTCGCTGTCATCGCTGCGATCATCGACAGCCGCTTCGTCAACAACGGTTTCGCCGATCGGGCTAGCGACGATCCGACGACGTCGTCATGGCCGGGGCGATTGATGTGGGTACTCATCCCGTTGACCCTGCTTCCGCAGCTGGCGATGGGTGAACAGGGCGCCGCACCGACGTTCGGTCCCGACACCTCGATCGGTGTCGTTCCGCTATGGCACGTGCTTGCCTACTACGGCGTTTTCTTCGGGTTCGGTGCCCTCGCCTACGCACGAACAACTCCTACGGGCAGGCCTGTCATTGAGATCGTCGGTCGTGGTTGGATGATCATCCTGGCTGTGACAGTGCTGGTTGTCTTTCCGGTGGCTCTCGGATTTACCTTCGACGGGGACTGGTTTGTCGCGTCGGTCTTGCAGGTCTTTTATGTGTGGGCGATGATCTTCGGGTTGTTGGGGGCGTTTCGGGCGTGGTTCGCAACGGAGCGGCGCGGGGTGCGGTACCTGTCGGATTCCTCGTACTGGCTCTACATCGTGCATCTCCCGCTGGTCATCGGGTTACAGTCGTGGATCAGCGATTGGGATCTTCCCTCCGGCGTGAAGTTCGTTGGTCTCAACGTCACCGTCGGTGCGGTCTTATTGTTGAGCTACCAGCTGCTCGTGCGATATACGCCGATCGGCACAATGCTCAATGGCAAACGGACGCGGCCCAGTTCGGTTAGTGGGACTAAAGCGTGAGGGATCAGTGGCTGGTTTGGTTTGTCGTTGCGGTCGTGGCTCTCGGGATTTGAGTGTGGATGTACCTGCTGCGGAGTCGGCGGCCAACTCTCCCGGTGTTGCTGCTGAACCACCGACCTCGTCGACAGTCACCTCGGCGTCGTTGCCTTCATCGGCGACAAGGGCGTTGATGCGGAGCGACGGAGCGAAGCGGTGATTGCGAAGGTGTTTCAGCACCAACTCCGCGGAGGCGTCGACCGGCAAGTTCCGCAGCACGAACGGCGCAGCGTTGGTGAGGCAGTCGATCATGGGACCGTCGCCGCTGGGTTCCTCACCGGTCCAGATGAGCCCGTAGCGCAGCACTACGGGAAAGATCCGATTGCAGATCGTGCGGGCCGGGGCGTCAGCAGGATGGGCGGGAATGTAAGTACAGCCCGCTGACCGGTTGGCGTAGCGCCAGCCGTGGTACCCGCAGCGAAGTTCGGTGCCGTCGCTGGTTCCGATGGAGAGCCGCACACCATGATGCAAGCAGCGGTTCGCCCACACGTTGACGAAGTCGTCGTCGGCTCGCCAGATAGCTAGTTCCCGGCCGAGGAGTTGGCCCTGATACACGTGGCGATACGGCAAGTCGAATTCACAGGCAACTGGATGCCAAAGCGTGAACGGGTCGATTGTCATCTCATCCGGTGCCGGGGATAACCCCATAGGTGATGCCGAGGTCGCTCAACCAGCGCCGGTAGGCAATCGCCACCTTGTCGGCACGGATCGGGGTCTCGGCCCGCGGATCAAGCGGCAGTCGTTTCGGATGCTGGTTCTCCAAGATGGGCTTGTCCTGACCGAAGATCGTTTGCTGAAAGCGCCGGATCACGGTGGTGGTGTTGTCGTTGTCAACAAGGCACATAACCATGCACGCCCGGATTCGGTCTGCCGCAACAGGCTGGCAGAACAACGCGATCACGTCCATCCGATCTGGATCAGCCGGACATGACTTGTACAACAACACGCAATAGGGGTGCGGCACCCGATAGATGTAATCTGTCATCTGGCCCCCGGTGGCGGTCACCGCGGCCATCGGCTGCCAGAACATGCAATCGGTGGCCCAAACGTCGTTTATGTCGGGATCGATCCGGACGTGATACTCCGCAACCTCGGTGTGCGGTTCAACACCAAGGATGTTCGTGTGCACGAACGGAAAATGACCCATATCCAAGAAATTCTCAACCGCTCTGGGTGCAGAGGTACTCACGCCGATAGTGCCAGTGTGGACGCTCCTACGATCGGGCTCATAGAACTCCGCCACCTCGAACAACTCGTCGGGAGGGTCGCCGAAGCTGGTCCACAGATTCAGATACTGCAAACGGGTTGGTAATGCTTGGGCGGTTGCGTCCCGGGTCCGTCGAACAAGCGGTCGACCGTCTCCGGACATGGTCACCTCAACATGTTCACCAAGCAGGGTCGTCGTGTAGACCACACCGACCTCGAACTGCTCAATTGAGCCCAACGGATGCCACTGGTCCAAAACAACACGGTCATCGCAGCGTGGTGAGGTGCTCGTTTGCGTTGCCGACGTCATCTCTGACCTCCGGGCAGACTCCGTACCAGAGAATCATCCACTAATCCCAAGGCCTGGTCAAGGCAGTAGTGCTCGTGCTCGACCCTTTCATTGACTTGCGGTCGTGTCAGGCTGCTGGCTCTCGACAACAGTGGCATCACCCGGTAGGAGCGGTATCAGATCATCATCACCACGGCTTCGCAGTGCAGCGCGTAGTTCAGATTTCTCGACACCGATCGCGGCTGCGAGAGCGCTCTGCACATCAGGTTCGTCACTGATCCCCGTCAGGGCCTTCAATCTTTGCAGGCCTTCCGTGGAGACATCCACAAGATGACACGTCGCGTATCGTTGTTTGGTGTTGAGTTCCATCACGAGCAGATCTTCGGGTTGGCCACCCAGTGCCTTCACCGTTGGGCCCAGTGAGCCTAACTCGGCACCAAGAGAGGTCGCGTGCCAATAGAAGGCTATATCCTGATTCATCGAAGCGAACTTCAGACGCTGGCCCGGACGAAGATCAAGTTAGGATGCCAAACCCGGATCAATCATCTGACCTGATCCTCGCAACAGTTCTTCGTTCACAACGAAGTGCGTGATCAGCCGAGAAGGCGATAGCCGGAAACATCTTCCAGAATCCTTGAGCGGACGTGGCTTGAACTCGAATTCTTCATCGTCGCGGCGTTTACGGACAACTGATTCCTCGATCACGAAGGCGGGAGCCTTGAGATAAGCCCTTACTGAACTCTCCGCTACGTCGAATAGCGACACGAGTTCCTCAATGAGCGTCACTACGTTGATTCTGCCCCCATCTCTATCAATCCGTTCGATGATCTCATTCGTGATCCCCGAATACTCTTCTAGTTCCCACTCGCGTAGCGCCCACTCAAATTTGCTGGTTCGGTAGAACCGTTCGTCGTTGGCCAGCAGATTCCTCATGTTTCGGGCATTGCGGTCTTCGGTGAAGTGGCTGACTATCTCCTCTGCAGTGGCAGGCCTTACCAATAACGCAAACACGGCCGCTGCTTTGTCGGGAATTGTCCCATACCACTTCACCAGAAGACCATCACCGATGTCTCGCAACAGACCGATGCTTGATATGACACTGATCAGGGTGGACGCCGGTATCTCTGCTTGGGCCATGATTTCTATGAGCTGGTCGCGTGTGAGCAGTGGTCCGTCGTGATCGCGAATCGCGCGGGTCACCCTTACCTTAGGATCTTCTCCTGCTCGGACAAGCCAGTCGTCTTGTTTGTGATATGGCCCCGCATGCCATAAGGCGATGGGTTGTTCGTCTGATTTGTCGGCGAGGACCGACAACGCCAGTGAGCTGTTGAGCGGTACACCCGAACCGAGTTGGGTTGCAAGGTCATATGCCCGCCAGCGGATAGTTTCAAGTCGATGGTCGTTTTTGATGGCGTTTATGACGACCCCGTTAGCACGTTTATTCAGTCTGCGCGCAGCTTCTGCAGTTATTCCAAAACGCTTACCCAATACTGCGAACGACGGCGGCCTATCCGTACGGTAGAGATTCCTCTCAGACCAGATGTGGCGTTTGCGTTCATCGCCTAAGATGTCTTGGACGACGCTGAATGCATCATGGGTTTCCACTTCCTTGAACTCCTTGACGGCTCCCCAGGACTGCAAGGAACACGAAAGAAGCTCATCCGCTGCGTTCACCACATCAGGGGGTGCTCCTGTCGGGTGCCGTCCCAACAACTCAACGACATCGCCGAGGGTCGGGCTTTCGCGGCCCTTGTATCGTAGCCACCGGACCAGAAGCGCTGTAGCCGAACAGACAAGAATGGGTAGCTGCAGCACTCGTATTGGTTCTGCTGCATGCCGCTGACACCATTGCAATATGTCGCTTAAGGTCGTTTCGCCAATGTTGCGCATCCCCATGATCGCGTGGATATCCAAATCCAGAATCTGTTCCCAGGTTTCAATACCAGCAAGGGCATTACGGGCTCGCGTCGGTAACTCAGCAACCGGTGCTGGACCCTGCCGCACGGTGAGCAACGGAAACATCTCATCAATCCGGGTGATCTCGGTTATGGCCGAACCTCCAGATAGGCTGCTGTTGGACTCCGATTCCTCCATTTGTCTGTTCACCATAAGCCGTTTGATTCAGTTCACCATAGGTCCTTTGATTCAGTGGCGCACATCAAGCCCCCGGAGGGGGCGTTGAGTTGACAACGTTGAGGCTGACTCGCAGGAGATGTTTTTGGACTTTGCCCAGAGCGGTTCGTGGCAGCGACGTAACCAGACGTAATTCCTGTGGGTGTTTGAACCGGGTCAGCCGATCAATGCACCAGGAACGTAGATCCTCAATGGTCAAGGACTGTCCCTGGGTTGTAACAACGACGGCTAGGGGCACCTCACCCCATTTGTCATGTGGGTGCGCTATCACCGCGACCTCCGCGATCGCCGGGTGAGCCGACAGCACAGCTTCGACCTCGGCGGGATAGATATTCTCGCCGCCGGAGATCACGACGTCGGTCAGCCGGTCAGATATGTAGCAGAATTCTTCGTCGTCGAGATGGCCGACATCACCGGTTCGGTACCAGCCATCGCTGAATGCTGCCTGCGTTGCCTGCGGGTTGTTCCAGTAACCGCAGAACAGGTTCGGGCCTCGCAACCAGATCTCGCCGCTCTCACCGGTCTTGACGTCTCTGCCTTCGCTGTCGACGACCCGTATCTCGGTGAGCCGAGCAGCTCGTCCACACGAAGTCGGGCGGTCCGCCACCTCGTCATAGCGCAGCACCACCGCGGTCGGTCCGGTCTCGGTGGCTCCGTAGACTTGGCCGATGGGGATGCCCCGGCGGAGGTAGGACCGGATCAGGCTCTCGGGAACTAGAGAAGACCCTGTACAGATTCCCCGCAGGCAGGACAGGTCGGTAGTCGAGAACCGTGGCGAAGCCGCGATCGCGTCGAGCATGGCTGGTACCAACAAGGTTTGGGTTGGCCGGTGGCGTGTGATTAGGTCAAGGACGGCGTCGGGATCGAATCGTCTCATCAGCACAACCTCGGCCCCGACATACAGCGCCGGAAGCGTTTGGATGTTGAGACCGCCGACGTGAAATGTCGGCAAACAAGCAAGCACCCGATCGCTTTCGGACAGATCCTGATGATCGACCCCGTTGAGGACCGTGGCCAACACGGCCTTCTGGCTGAGCATCGCACCCTTGTGCGCGCCGGTGGTGCCCGAGGTGTAAACCATCAACACCGTGGCATCGGGCGTAACCCGATATTGAGGGATTGCGACGTCGGTCACGGCGAAGGGGTCAGCATCAAGATCCCGCACTGTTCGCCCGCCCGCCGCTGCGCGAAGAACCGATACGAATCCGTCGGCGGCTAGGAGCACGCCAGGGTCGCTGTCGGCGATCTGAGTTGACAACTCGGCTTCGACGAGCCGATTGTTCAACGGGACCATCATGGCGCCAAGCCGGGCACACGCGAACAAGATCTCGAACGTCTCGAGTCGGTTCAGCCCGCAATAAACCACCCGGTCACCGGGCTGGACACCCAGCCGATGAAGAACCGCTGCAGCGACCGCTATGCGATCTGCGAACTCCCGGTAGGTGATAGAAGTGTCCTCGAAACGAAACGCCACCCGACCACTCGACGCGTGACTCTCGATCCAAGCGTCGATGGTGCGATCCGGGGATTCACCCATGGCTGAAAGTCTCAAGCTGATCGGCGTCGTGGATGGCGAAGTTCACTATCAGCTCCGCTACTTCGGCCGCCCGGTCCTCAAGTAGGCCGACCGTTGCATCTTCGACAACAGCCACGCAGGCATCAGACAAACGCTCAGCCAGAGGTTCCAGATCACCGAAAGCGTAGGGATCGGCGGAGGCACCGATACACAGCGCCGGAGCGACGACACGGTCGATCGTGTCCTCCATGTGGTATCGCCCGACCGCGTGGTGGCCTTCTGCTGGGTCTCGAGCGGCGATAGCGTCGTGTACGAAACGTTGCAACACGTCGGGTCGCTTCGGTGGGTAGCAGGCCCGGCGGCGGGCCCATAGCTCGCTCAGATGTGTTCCGTCGGGTCGTTGATCCACCGCATCGATCGGTGGTCGCATGCTTCTTCGTTCCCGGCTAGCGGCATCAACCCATGGGGTCGACGACAACATAAGCCGGTTGATCCGTTCCGGGTAACGGGCTGCAAGATCGATCGCGATCACACCCCCGGTGTGGTGACCAACAACAGAGGTCCGCTCAATGTCCAAGGCGTCGAGCACCATGACGGCGCTGTTGGCATAGTGCTCGATTGATGCCGGGCCACGGGGAGGGGCTGACGCGCCCATCCCGGGGGTGTCCATTGCCACTACACGGAAATGAGAAGCGAGCAGGGGGATGAGTTCGCGGTATTCGTCACACGACCTCGGTGTTTGATGCAAGCACAAGAGCGCAGGCAGATCCGGGTTGCCAGCTAATGCGCAGTGGATCTGCCCGTTCGGGGTGTCGATGTAGGCGAAACGGTGACCGTCGACAGCACAGATCACATCGGAGTCACAAGATCGACCGGTTTCAGCCGTCATGTTCGGAGATGAACTCAACGCTGATCGGGTTGTAGAGGTCGGCGCGTTCATGCTGGGGCCAGTGACCGCACTCGGCGAATAGCTCCAGTCGTGAGCCGGGGATTGCTTCGTGCATCTCGGTCGCTTCGGGAACCTCGCCGAAAGGGTTTTCGTTGCCCCACACCACCAGCGTGGGTGCGGTGATCCGGGCTAGGCGGTCCTTGGTCATGAGGTTGCGAGTGCGGATCTCCATGTTTTGTAGGCACAGCAGGTTGTGGAGGTTGGCTTTGAACTCGGGGTGGTGGTAGATCGCGTGGCGGATCTCGACCAGCTCCTCGCTCACGTCGCGTTTGCCGTCGAACATGAGCAGGTAGAGGCGCTGTCGCGTAAGGTCGATGTCGTCTTCGGTGACCGCCTTCGTGGTCGAGTTCTTGATCCGTTCCATGATCGCTGGGTTGGCTTTGGTGCCTCCAGCCGCCACCATTTGCAGGCTCTTGACCCGCTCTGGGTGCTCGCTGGCCAGCCATCCGGCCACCCACCCTCCGAGGGATTCACCCACGAGATGCGCCGAGTCGATCTCCTGCGCGTCGAGGTAGGCGAGCAGATGCTCGACATAACGGGGGATCTCGTAGTGGTAGTCGGGTTTGCCGGTGTAGCCGTGACCGAGCATGTCGATGGCGTGGCATCGAAAACCGGCTTTGACGTGGGGTACGAAGTTGCGGCTGAATGCCTCGAGATGGCCGCTTGTGCCGTGAAGGAAGATCACGTCGGATCCCTGCGATGCTCCGGCGGTGAGAGCCCGGGTCGGTACGCCACTGGCGTCGACAAAATCGAGATGTACGGAGATACCGGTGAGGTCGGTCCAGATCGACACGTTTTGCTCCTATGTTGTGGAAAGGGTGTTGTGGACGGGATTGTGGGTTGGGGTTCTGGTGTTGGTACGCAATGGTGTGGGCATGCAATGGTGTTGGCCGGGATTGCGGTATCACCGGTTACCGGGGCTTGAGATGAACGACCGCCATGCCAGTCAACCATTCGGGCATGGGTGCATAGGCGATGCGGCGACCAGCGACGTGGTCGAGTGCGGCTGCCATCACCAACCAAGCTCTGATCTCGTTGCCGCCATTGCCCGCAACGGCCACAAGATCGTCGTCGCTCCAAAGCGACGGCACGGTGTGTAGCGCTGCGGTTTCGACCAATCTCAAAAAGTGTTCGTCGAAGTCGGTGTTGATCCGCGGTTCTGCCCCGACGACGATCGGGCGGCGGCGAGCCTCGTAGTGCTCCCAGTTGCCTCGACCGTCTCGGAACGACTCGGCGAGGAATGCTTCGTCGTTGCCTTGCGGTGATCGCCAGTCCGGGAACGGGATCTGGTGCGATAGCCCGCCCGTGGCGACGACCGCCACGCTTCGCTCACCGCGAAGCGAGGTGATCGCGTCCCGGAGTGCTGCGCCCAACCCCAAGCATCGGGCAAGCCCCGGCAGGGGCGGGGCGAAGACGTTGATGACTACGGGCATCACCGGAAGGCCTTCTGGCACCAAGTACTGCACGGCGTGGGAGATGCCATGATCAACTTGGAGTCGGGTCGAGAAGGCAATGTCGAAACCCGAAGCCAGCAGGCTGCGACACACGTCTTGAGCGGCTAGCGGGTCGACGAGTTGGGGACCGGACGGCGTGCCGTGTTCGCCTGCTGCGATCACCTCGTCGACACCGACAGTGAACGCGGGCATGAGATCAAGCCAGAATCCTCGAAAGTGGTTCGAACCGACGATCACGACAAGATCGGGATCCGCTGCTTGCAGTTCGGCCTTGGCTGCTTCAAGTCCGTTTCGAAAGACGTGAGCACGTTCCAGGTGATCGACTTCACCCCAGCGAGTGTTCATCAGCGTGGTGTGCGAAGCGCCCACCCCGACGACGACGCTGCTCATGGGACGGTACCGCAGATATCAACCGCCACCCGGATCAGCAGGCGAGTGAGGCGTTGCATGTCGCGGACGTCAACCGCGTTCATGCCGAGCTGGAAATCGATCGCATCATGCGTTGACAGCCGTTGCGGCGAGATCTTGGGCAGGCCGACCCGGGCGGTAGGCACACCCCGGGCGCGCAGAATGTTGGCGTCGGTGGCACCGGAGAGACCGCCGATGGGTTGGTGTGTGCGGCCATTTAGTTGCTCCCAGCAGCGAATCGCTGATCGGATCACTGCTGCGTCGGTGCGGGTGGTGGTTCCGGGAATGGCCACACTTCGCCGCCAGGAGACCTCCGCGCCGATCTCGTCGGCTAGGCGTTGCAGTTGATTACCGAAAGCGGTTTCGGCTTCGCCGACCGTGGTGCGTGGGTGCAGTCGCAGATCGACCCGGAAGCGACACGAGGCGGAGGTAAATGCCGCAGTGTGAGGCGACCCTCCTTCAATGCTGGCTACGACACCTTGGGGGGCATGCAGGTGGTCACGGTGGGCTTCGGTCCAGTTCGGGAACCAGGCTTCTAGCCCGGCGATGATCCGCCCTGCGTCGGCGACAGCGTTGCGGTACGGGAGCAGGTGGCGGCTGCCCACATATGTGTGTGTCCCTGAGACCTCGACCTCGAACCAGCAAAGGCCGACCTCTTCTGATGAGACCGCCCAGCCGGTCTTGGCTATGACCGCATGCTCGGGTTCGAATAGGTCGATGAGTCGGTCACAGCCCGCTCCGTGGCCGTCGGCCAGGCCAGCGGCCCTGCTGTTGGTCGGCATTCCACCGGCTCCGAAACCGACCAGTAGGTCGCCGCTGAGACGGGCACCGGAGCTAGCCAATGCCTCGGCCGCGGCAAGTACGCAGGCCGCGTGGCCTTTGGGGTTCTGTGCTCCCAGACCGAGCACCGCCGGGCCGACGATCCTGGATTCGGGTCGCATGTCGGGCCGAAGCTCCCGAGCGGCCCAGGGAACGTCATCGCCTTGGCGTCCCACGGTCACCGTGTCGATCGGGGAATACAAAAGCAGCGAGGGCCCGGTGGCATGTCCCGCTAGGCAGCCGTGGGCGTTGTGCATGGTTGCATCAACCGTCTGCACCTCACCGCACAACCCCGCCCTGGTCATCTCGGCGGCCAGGACCCGGGCCAGCTCGGCTTCCTCACCGGTTGGGGAGGCGATGTCAACGATCGCCGAGCAGAGCTCGGTCAACCGGCGATCCGTGATGGTGGCCTCCGCAGCGGCGATTACAGCCCCGGCCTCGGCCTCGGCCTCGGCAGCGGCGACCGCAGTTTCAGCCATCGGGGTTACCCACCCAAGTCCCGGTGAACCTCATCAGCAAGTGGATGAGATGCTTGCGAGAGATCCAGGCGACGGCGATCAGCGCCAGCACTGTGGCCAGCTTGATCACGTCGTGTCCCTGGATTGTTGATCCAAAAAACCGCGCACCACCGAATGGAAGTGCGCAGGGCGTTCCTCTTGAAGGTGATGGCCAGCTTTGTCCATTACGTACAGCTGGCCGTGTTCGATCATGCGAGCCAGCATGAGGGGGTAATCAGGGGTCAAGAAGGCGTCGTACATGCCCCAGGCAAAAAGAACCGGGCAACGGATAAGGCCCAACTCGTGGGTAAGGTCCTGCCATTGCCCTCTGGGGTTATCGGATCGGGCGGCCAGCTCCATCTCGGCGGGGTCTATCGACTGGCGAAAACGCATCGCCACGGTAGCCGCGGGGATCTCAGCCTCGTCGTACCATTCAAGGTCGGCCATCAGCTGGCGCATCTTCTCAAGCGTCGGCCCGTCTTGTTGTGTTGTGCCGTAGTAGCGATCCCGCGCCTTGCGACCGCGGCGAGCGCCTTCGGGTAGCGGAGCCAAAGGGCCGTAAAACACCGGCATTGATCCGGTGACCACCGCCGAGCGGACTCGATGCCCGTGGTTAGCTGCCAGTGTCAGGGCGATGCTGCCGCCCCAACTGTTGCAGACGAAGTCGGCGCGCTTCACCTCTAAGGCGTCCATCAAGTCGCACATGGTCCCGGCGTGAAAATCCCACATCGGGCCACTGATCGTGCATTTCTGCGACTTGCCGTACTGCAACAGATCCACCAGATAGCACTTCCGGTCCCGGGCGAATAACGGAGCTACCGGGCCGAAATCGGTCCAGGCGGTGCATCCCGGTCCTCCTCCGTGGAGAAAGAACGTCGGCCGCCCCTCCCCCATCTCGATCACGTGATACTCAAAACCGGCAGCGTCAACGATGCGGCCCGGCGGTTCGGATGCGACGTCGAACACCATCAGGTATCGGTTCTGGGCGCTTGGGTCACAGCCGGGATGGTCGGATCGTCAGCGAGCAACTCGCCGCCCGAATCATCGGCAAGCAACTCATGGCCCGAATCGTCAGCGAGCATCTCGCGGCCCGGATCGTCGGCAAGCAACTCGCCGCCCGCGTCGTCGGCAAGCATCTCGCGGCCCGGATCGTCGGCAAGCAACTCGCGGCCCGGGTCGAACGGGTTGCCCTCTTGCACCATCCGGCGCCACTCGATCAGTGAGATGTCGGGGCGGTAAAGCCGCTCGGGGGGCGCGTCGGTGGCCTCAACCATCCAGCCGTCCTGGTTCGAGAAGTTCCCGTGGAACAGCCAGCGAATTCCGCAGAGGTACTTGGCAAAGAACAACGCCCGCGCCAGCCCGGTCTTGAACTGCACCATCACCCCGACGTATCGGGTGCGACCCTGTTCGATCGGAACGTAGAACTCATAGTGGATGAACTGCGGGTAAGCGATGCGCAGGACGCCGGGCATGCTCAAAGACGCGAAGCCGGGCAGGTCCTGGCCGAGAATGTAGGGATCATTCTTCTTCGACCCGCCGGTGTTGCCCAGCATCCGGCCCTGCTGCTGCTTCGGTTTGATCTTCCACCAGCGGGCGTTGCTCCAAGACCCGAGGCCCTCGAACTCAGCGTCCCAGTGTCGCTCGTCCTCAATGCGGTAGATCCATCGCCCGTGTCGTTCTATGTGGACGATGTTCCAAGTGGGCATCGTCTTGAAAATTCGCCAGTACGAGGTCCTATGAAGGTACTTGGCGTGGCCCTCATCAAAGCCGTTCTCGGCAAACAAACGCCAGTCTCCGTCGCGGTCTTCGATCCGGCCGCCGACTGAGTAGCTGGGCGGGTCCTGCAGCTCTGAGGGAAGCTGATCACGCAGCGGATGGGGCTCCCGGTCGCCAACGAAAACCCAGACCAAGCCGATCGCCTCGTCGGTTGGGTACGTCCGGACACGCACCTTGTTGCACATCGGGGAGTCGGGGCCGTCGGTGATGACAGCCACCAACTCGCCGTCTGAGAGGTTGTAGGTCCAGGCGTGATAAGGGCAGGTCACGGTGCCGGGAAATTCTTCCTTGCCCATTGACAGTGGCACACCGCGGTGCAGGCAGCGATCATGCAGGCCATAAGCGGTGCCGTGCTGATCTCGCTGCAACATGATGTCTTCGCCGCAGACGCGTACCCCGAAGGGTTTGCGTTTGACTTGAGCGGACCAGCACACGGGATACCAGTAGTTGCGTAGCCCTTCGACGGCCGCGTCGTAGGCGGGCCAGGTACTCCAGTCGGCTCGACCGGTTGAGGTAGTGACTCCATCACCGCGTTTGCGGCGGGCCATCAGCGCGGCCGCCCGTTCGGCGGTGCTCGGAGCGTCCTGGATTCCTGGGGGAGTCGATTCGTTGACAGTCATGTCATTACCCGTGCCGTTCATCGTCTTGATGCGACCTCCACTACCGCATCAATGATCTTGTTGTAGCCGGTGCAGCGACACAGGTTGCCGCTCAACCCTTCGCGGATTGCCTGCTCGTCGGGTTCGATACCGTCACGAACGAGCTGTTCGGCGGCGACGATCATGCCCGGCGTGCAGAACCCGCATTGGGCGGCGCCATGACGAACGAAGGCTTCTTGCAGGTCGCTCATCGTGTTGCCCCGACCGGCGAGGCCTTCCACGGTGGTGATGTTGGCACCGTCGAGCTGGGCGGCCAGCTGAAGACATGCGACGATGGTGCGGCCGTCAACTATCACCGTGCACGCACCGCAGTCGCCGGTGAGACAACCCCACTTGGTGCCGGTCAGGCCCAGGTCGTCGCGCAGGACCTGCAGGACCGTGGCGGCGGGATCGATGTTGGGTCGGTAAGGATCGCCGTTGATCGTCACCTCGAGCCTCATCGCGTGACCCCGTTGTGCACAGCCCCAAGAAGTTCGGGGTCGAATCCGTTGGGTGGCACCGGTCGGTTAGAAGGCCACGCGTTGGCGGCACGGGCTGCACAGACCCGCAAAGCGCGCGCCGTAAGGACACCCACGACGTGGCGGCGATACTGCGCGGTTCCCCTGGCGTCGCTGATCGGCGACGCCGACCGCCGGGCGAGTGCGGCCGCCTCGTCGAGCACGTCGGCATCGAGAGTCTTGCCGACCACGATCGAATCCAGCCCCTCAACGACCGTGGGCACCGGGTTCACCGCTGCGAGAGCGACCCGAACCGACGAGACGATCCCGTTAGTTTCGGGCTCGATCCTGACGCTCGCGGCGACACCAACACCGGCGAGGTCCATGGCCCAGCGCACGGTCTGGCGGATGTAGCACGATCCGATCCCGTCACCTACGTGCGCGGTCACACCGGTGAGCAGTTCGCCCGGCTGCAGGCTGGTCTCGCCCGGTCCTATAAAGAGTCGGGCTAACTCGATCGTTCGCCACCCCGACGAAGAGACAATGGTTGCTTCGGCGTCGAACACCAATAGCGATGGGGGCATCTCCGCGGAAGGTGTGGCGTGGCACAGGTTGCCGCCCAGGGTGGCCATGTTGCGAATCTGGATGCTGCCCAACACTCGGGCCGCTTCGAGGAGTGCGGGTGCCGAGACGGCCAGTTCGGTGCTGGTTTCGATCGTCCGAATGGTGGTAGTAGCCCCGATCCTCAGATGGTCGCCGTCGCGCTCAATCCCTGAGATGTCGAGATGTGAGATATCGACCATGCAGTCGGTCGTGATCCTGCCCAGTCGCCGGTCGATTAGCAGGTCGGTGCCGCCAGCTACAGGCACAGAACCAGGATTTTCTGCCAGGAACCGCACCGCCTCGCCTAAGTCGGCGGGGCGATGAAGGCGTGGAGTCCCGGTTGTGTTCATGATGATGCTCCACCGCGGCGGTCGATCACCGTTGACCGCTCGGCGCGCTTGATCCAGTCAACGACCTTCCAGGGCCGCATCGGGTATTGCCGGGGACGGATACCGATGGCGTCGGCCACTGCATTGGCGATGGCGGCTGGCGGGCAGATGATGCCACCCTCGCCGATTCCTTTGGCCCCGTAGGGTCCCAGAGGGTCGATGGTCTCCACCAAGGTCACGTCAATGCGGGGCGCATCAACTGCGGTCGGCATGCCGTAGTCGTGGAGGTTCGGAGCCAAGAAGCGTCCATCTGCTACCGGGAGTTCCTCAGACAGGGCCAGGCCGATTCCCATGACGGCACCGCCTTCGATCTGACCTTCGCAACTCATCGGGTTGATAGCCCGGCCGACGTCGTGGGCGGCCCATAGGTTGATCAGCTGGATCATGCCGGTTTCGGGGTCCACCTCGACCTCTGCCACGTGAGCCCCGAAGCCGTAAGTGGCGGAAATGTTGCCGATGTAGCCCTCATCTTGTTTTTCAGTCGGCGGGTCGTAGAAGGCTGTTGACATAACGATTGAGGAATGCTCGCGCAGCAAACTGCGGCGAATTGCCTTGGTGTAGGGCATGGCGGTGTCACGATCGCCGTCTTGGATGATCATGCCATCGCGGAGGTCCAGTTTGGTGACTGCCACGTCCAGCACCTCCGCCGCCGCTGCCAACAGCTTGGTCCGAGCCCCCCGGGCCGCAAGACGGGCGGCGTTGCCTGCGACGAACGTGGTGCGGCTGGCGTGGACGCCGACGTCCCATGGCTTCACGTCGGTGTCGTTGTGGGTGACGCTCACCACATCAACCCCGACACCGAGTTCTTCAGCCACGATCATGGCCAGTACCGTTTCAGATCCCTGTCCGAGTTCCGAGGAGCCCGATATGAGGGCAACCTGTCCGGAATCGTCGATCTTGATCATCGCCCCACAACCGTCGGAGCCGTAGATGCGGGCACCGCCGCCGACGTGAATGTAGGTAGCGGCGCCCATTCCGCGAAACCTGCCCCGTTGCTTACCCCGGCGCCGATTCCAGCCCGATTTATCACGGACCGCTTCGATGCACTCGCTGAGCCCACAGGTGGTGATCTTGAGTCCCTGGGTGGTGGTCTCGTTCGCCTTGTTGGCGTTTTGCAGTCGGAACTGCATCGGATCGATGCCTAGGGCGTCGGCTAGCTCCTCGGTTTGTTGTTCGACAGCAAAGGTGGCCTGTGGATTGCCGAAACCCCGTACGGACCCGCCGTAGTTCTTGTTGGTGTACACGACAGCACACGACATTCGTGATGCGGGGATCTTGTACAGCGATGTGACGGTGTTCATCGCCACGAGCATGGCGTGTGAACCCCAAGCGTTGTAGGCGCCGTTATCGGAAACAACTTCGGCGTCGCGGAAGGTGATCATGCCGTCGGCGTCGGCACCGGTTCGGAGCTTGAAATGGATCGGCTGACGGGTGCGAGAACCGACGAATTCCTCCTCCCGGGTCATCACCAACTTGACCGGTCGCTGCGCAGCCCTGGCCAACATAACGGTGATGAAGTCGTGGGTGTCGATGTCGATCTTGCCTCCGAAGCTGCCCCCCACCGGAGGCTGCTGGACGGTTATGCGCTGCCAGTCGAGACCTAGGCAATCCGCCAGTGCCTTGCGGTACATGAACACCATGTGCACCGGCGAGATCACCCTCAGGTGACCGGTCGGGTCGAAATCCGCGATCACCGCGTGGGTCTCAATCGGTGCCGGTGCGGCCTGCGGGCTGGAGTAGCGACCCTCGACGATCACTGCGCTGCGAGCCTCAGCCGCCGCCAAGTCTCCGGTCTCAAAGTCCCAACGCATCGCGATGTTGCCATCGATGTCGAGCTCGTCGTGGATGGTGGGTGCATCCGCGGACATGGCAGCGAACGGATCGTCAACCTCGGGCAGCAGGTCATAGGTCACGTCGATCAGCTCGATCGCCAGCTTGGCGACCTCGTCGTCGACCGCAGCCACGGCCGCGACCTCATCGCCGATACATCTGACCTTCGATCTCTTCAACGGTTCGTTGTCGTTGCCGTAACCGAACGGTCGCTGAACCGCGTTGCCTGCGTGGATCACGGCGTGGACCCCGGGTAGCGCCTCGGCTTGGGTGGTGTCGATCGAGACGATCCGGGCGTGAGCATGAGGACTGCGCTTAATGGCAGCGGTTAGCACGCCCGCTATTCGCATGTCGTCGATGTAAACGGTGGAACCGGTGACCTTCTCCGCGGCGTCGAGTTTCGGGATTCGCCTGCCGACAACGCGGTTATGGTCGTTTTCGCCTTGGCGTCTGTTCTCGGTGATGCTCACGCGAGACTTAATCCTGCCATGGGCTCACTACCTGCCATGGGAGTAGCATATGTCGAATTTCTCACGGACACCAGTGCTTTCGTGATACCGTCGATATGGTGGCCGACCCAGCCAAACCCGACCCAGCCAAACCGCTATACGTAACCGACATTGACGGTCAACGGGTGGCCGACCCAGCCAAACCGCTATACGTAACCGACATTGACGGTCAACGGGTGGCCGACCCAGCCAAACCCGACCCAGCCAAACCGCTATACGTAACCGACATTGACGGTCAACGGGTGGCCGATCGAGCCAAACCCGACCGAGCCAGACTGGACAAGTTGTTCTGTCCCACATCTGTGGCGGTTTACGGTGCATCAACCAAGGACTCCACCAAGCTCGGCAACGCGCTGCTCCGTAACGCCATCCGAAGCGACCCTGACGAAATCGTTGCTGTCGGACCTAACGCTGGCACCGCCGAAGGCCTTGTCGTCGTTTCGTCGCTTGATCACCCCGTCGATCTGGCACTTATCTCGGTTCCGGCCCACGCAGTCGAAAACGCGGTTGACGACGCAGCGGACGCTGGCGCTGGGTGTGCGGTGATCCTCACATCGGGATTTGGTGAGACCGGCTCGGCAGGCAAGGCCGCCGAACGCCGGATCGTGCGACGAGCGGCCCGGACGGGCATGCGGTTGCAGGGACCGAACTGCATGGGAGTGCTCAGCCACCTCGGCGGGACCCGATGGCTCAACGGTTCCTACTTCTGGGATATCTCCGTGCAAGCAGGTCCGATCAGTCTCATAAGCCAGTCCGGAGCGTTCGGAGGGATGTTCTTATCCCAGCTGGCTGACCGCGGTCTGGGACTGCGGCGTTTCGCAAGCCTCGGCAACGCCGCAGATCTCAACGAGACAGAGATACTCGAATGGCTAAAAGGAGATCCCGGCACTGCTGTGATCGGACTGTTCGCCGAGGCTATCGCAGGCGGACGACGCTTCGTCGAGGTCGTGCGCACGATCACCCCGGATCGGCCAGTGGTCGTGTTGAAGTCGGGCCGCAGCGCAGCAGGCATCAGGGCTGCGGCCGCTCACACCGGATCAATCGCCGGGGCGCACGGTGCCGTGAGCGCTGCGCTGCGCCGCGCTGGAGCCGTTGAGACCTCTACTTCCGACGAGTTCTTCGACGCCTTGACCACGTTTGCATCAACCCAGCCGCGCCCACACGGCCAGCGGATCGCAGTCCTCACCGTCTCGGGGGGTCCGGCCGTGCTCGCCGCTGATGAAGCCGAAAGGCTAGGTTTCGAGCTGCAGCCACTTACCGATGAAACCGTCGCCCGGTTAAGGGCCGTAACCCCCGGGTTCGCTGCAACCGCGAACCCGGTTGATCTCACACCGCAGTGCGCGCCCGACTCCTACGGCCCCGCCGTCGCTGCGGTATTCGAGGATCCCGGCATCGACGCGGTCGTTGTCATCAACTGCGGCCTTGATGTGGAACCCTTCGGGCGAGCCGTCGCCACCTCAAGCACGCTGACCGGCAAGCCATGTGTCGGCTTCGTCAGCGACGCCCAGGGAGTTGCCGGGGCGCTCTCAGATGCGGGTATCGCCCTGTTTTGCTCACCCGAACGCGCTGTATCGGGCTTGAAATCGCTCACACGGGCGCGGACGAAGACGGTGAAGGCGAGACCGAGCCGATGATCGAGCTGAGCGAGTGGGAATCGAAACAGCGTCTCGGTCCCGCCATGACGACCCCGCGTGAGGTGCTCACCTCAAACCTTGATGAGGCGATCGTCGCCTGCGCCGAACTCGGAGGGCGGGTCGTGCTCAAGGCCTCGGGTGTAGCCCACAAGTCCGAACTCGGTCTGGTCCGAGTCGGCCTCGACTCCGACGGGGTCAAAAAGGCCTGGCAGGAACTGGCCGACGCTGGCGATGCAACGGTGCTGTGCTCAGAGGTCGTGTCGGGCGAACTCGAACTCATCGTCGGCGGCTTCCGTGATCCACATTTCGGCCCGGTCGTGTCGATCGGGATCGGCGGCGTAGCCGCTGAAGTCTTCGGCGATGTCGCGTCGATCCTGGCACCGCCGGAGCCCGGCGAGCTGGCAGAGGCTCTAAGCACACTTCGCGCCGCGGCGTTGCTGCACGGCCACCGAGGCGCGCCGTCGGTCGACCTTGATGCCCTCGAGAAGGTCGTTTCGCTGGTATCGAAACTACTCGAGACGGACCCGGCGGTGATAGAGATCGACTGCAATCCGGTGCTCATAGCCGACGGTCAACCTGTCGTTGTTGACGCGCTCGTGGTACTTGAGTGAGCACCGAGACCTCAAATGACCCTGAGTCGTCTGATAGGGACCCCGATTCACCTGGTTTGGCAACGACCAGAAGGGGTCGATCGTCGTCGCTGATCCTTGACCTTTTCGGGCTTTACATCCGTCAATTCGATAGCTGGATCGCGGTTGGGGGACTTGTCAGCTTGATGAGCGATCTCGGCATCGACGAAGGGGCTACCAGATCAGCGCTGTCGCGCATGGTTCGCAAGGGACTGCTCGAACAACGACGACGCGGATCCGTCAAGGGTTACGCCGTTGCACCCCGAGCCGAGCCAGGCATGCAGCGAGCCGATCGGCGTATCCTCAACCCGCTCGAACCGGCCGACATCTCCGATGGTTGGACCATCATTACGGCCACGATCCCTGAGAGCCGACGCAACGTACGAGACCGGCTTAGAGAGCAGCTGCGACGCCACGGTTGCGGGAGTCTGGGCAACGCCATCTGGCTGGCACCGCGCCGCGCCACCGACGACCTCTGGGCAGTACTACGAGAATTCGAACTCGACCGGATCGTCACCATGTTCAGCGGTACCTACCTCGGTGCTGCACAACCCCGTGAGATGGTGAAATCCGCCTGGGATCTTGACGCGTTGGCGGATCTGTACCGACGATTCCTCACCGACTGCGACGAAGTACTTACCACGTGGCCCGCGCGGCCGGTCGGCCCCAACACCCGTGCATTCACCGACTACACCGACGTGGTCCACGCCTGGCGGAAGTTCCCCTACCTCGACCCGGGCCTACCGCGCAGTTATCTCCCCGATCCCTGGGGTGGCGATCTTGCCGTCAAAGCATTCTTGACACTGCGCGAGCTGCTCGGTGAGTCCGCACTCGCCCACGTCGAAGCCACGATTGAAGCGACCTCATGAACTCAGCGGAGCCGCAGCAGCCGACAACGATTCTAGTCGATCGGCTGCTGGACGGAACCGATCAGCCACCCCGGCGATCGATGGCCATCGACTGCTCCGGCGGGCGAATCGATGCGGTCCGGCCAGCCCGACCCGGCGAGGCAGGCACCGGCACCTTTGAGTTCGCCGATCACACCGCTGTGCCGGGGCTCGTTGATGCCCACACTCATCTTGTCTTCGACGCCTCGATCGGGCCGAGGGTCGTCCCGGCGGACACCGCGGCCGATTTGAAAGCCCGGGCCACCGCCAACGCCCGCGCTGCGCTGCAGTCGGGAGTCACGACCGTTTGCGATGTCGGAGGACCAGACGAGATCGTCTTCGGCCTGCGTGACGCTGTCGCAAGCGGTCGGCTGGAAGGACCGCGGATAGTTGCCGCGGGACGGGTGCTCACCAGCGCTGACGGTCACGGTGCTGCTTTCGGGCGGGTGTGCGCTGGTCGCGGTACTGCCGCGGTCCGCGCCGCGGTGCGTTCGGGGGTCGAGGCAGGCTCAGAGCTCATCAAGGTGATGGTTACCGGAGGCGGGAGCGGCGATGCGGCCGGTTTGCAGTTCCCCGCGCCAGAGTTGGTGGCGATCGCTGATGAGGCTCACCGGCTGGGCCTGCGGGTGGCCGGTCACTGCCACGGCACCGTCGGGATTGCGGCGTGTGTTGCGGCCGGATTCGACCGCATAGAGCATGCAACCTTCATGACGTCGCACGGGTCTCGCTTCGACGCTGTGATCACCGAGCAGATAGTCAATGCTGGCATCGTGGTGTGCCCAACCAACGCCGTCGACTATCGCCGGATCGAGCAGACCGGATCCGAAAAGGGACTTGCTCAAAGATCACAACTCGTCCCTACTTGGCGAGCCCTCGTCGCCGCCGGAGTCACGGTCATCGGCGGCAGCGACGCCGGAGTGACCGGGATGGCACACAACGATTACGCGTTGGTGCCCCGACTGATGGTCGACGAGCTCAAAATGTCGCCGACCGAAGCAATCAGGGCCTGCACCTCCCGGGCAGCGGCGGCTCTGGGGCTTGGAGACGATGTCGGAACCTTGACCGCCGGATCAGCAGCCGACATTGTTGTCGTCGCTGGTGACGCGACACGCAACGTCGCCGCTTTGCAGCGCCCGACGATGATCATGCGGGCCGGGCGGATGATCCGCTCTTGTCGATGAGGTACAAGGTCTCACCAGCACGATCGACGATGAGGGCCCCGTCACGGCGCCACTTTTCGACGTCGATCGAGTCGGGGTCTCGGTAGCCGAGAGCCAAGGCACGACAGGTGGCTTCGGGGATGCCGGTGGCCAACGTCACGTTGATGCGGGGCCGTTCGACGCCGTCGCTGAAGGTCCCCGTTCCCCGAAGGTGGGTGGAGTGCGCCAGTACGCCCCATGAGATGTGTTGGAAGCGATCCCACTGGGCGGTGAAATAGTCGCGGACGTGGTAGCCGATCCGGGAGATCAGCTCGCCGTGTGTCGCGCTCACCCGATGCAGATGCGGTGCGACGATGACCAGTTCGCCGCCGTCGGTCACGACAGGATCGAGCTTGTACATCCCCTTCGCCCCGACCCACAGCTCGTCGTACATCGCCGGAAGTATCGCCAGTACCCGGTCGACGGGATCTGTTAGT
Source organism: Acidimicrobiales bacterium (assembly GCA_963422655.1). Taxonomy (GTDB): domain Bacteria; phylum Actinomycetota; class Acidimicrobiia; order Acidimicrobiales; family Aldehydirespiratoraceae; genus CATQHS01. The sequence goes on from OY730440.1 coordinate 94,948, forward strand.
CGTCGAACATGGGCCTGGCTCGATGCCTTGGCGGCTTGATCAAAGGAGGCCTCGACGGCCCCGGCGAAGACCTGAATACGGCTTTCGGTGTCGATCACCAGGCTCACCGCATGCCGGGGTCGGGGAATCATGCAGGCGGCACGATTGATCAATCGTCGCACCGGGGTGTCGGCTTTGCCTATCACCGCACTCGAGGTGATCAGGGCGCCCAACCAGTGGGTGACGTCGATGACTTCCTGGGCGGCAACCCCCGGGACGAAGTATTTGTTCCCGCCGGAGAAGCCCGCGACCTCATGGGGGAACACCGGGCCGCAGACCACCAAGTGGTCGTAATCGAGCAACCTACGGTTCAAGCGGACCGTGACGTCGAGCGACAGGCGTCCCTCGCTCAGTTCGGCCACTTCGGTCGCTGGGATCGAACCAAAATCTGCCAGTTCGTTCGGCTCCCACCAGCGATGGTTTAGGATGCGGACTGATTTGCCAACACCGCGGGATTGGTTCGAGCGGTCAAAGAGCCGGTTGATGTCGGCTCGGCTCAGCTCCGGGTGAGTTCCGAGCGCGATCATCACATCAACCGTCGCGACCCGCGGGGCGACCGTCTCAGCGACAGCGTTCAGCACCGTCGGATGCGGGAAGGTGCGCGTCCCGTCGGGCACCAGGACCAGTACCCGGCCCTGGACCGGCAAGGAGGCGAAAGCATCGAAGATGGCGGCGCGATCCGCCGCAGTTGGCACGACCGACGCGCTCATCTGCTCACCCCGCTACCTCGGCTGCACACCCCGCCACCCAGGCCACCTCGGCTACTCATCCCGTCATCTCGGCTGCACATCCTGACACCCAGGCCACCTCGGCTGCACACCATGGCACCCAGGCCACCTCGGCTGCACACCCCGCCACCCAGGCCACCTCGGCTACTCATCCCGTCATCTCGGCTGCACATCCTGACACCCAGGCCACCTCGGCTACTCATCCCGTCACCTCGGCTGCACACCCTGGCACCCCGCTACCTCGGCTGCACACCCCGCCACCCAGGCCACCTCGGCTGCACACCCCGCCACCCAGGCCACCTCGGCTACTCATCCCGTCATCTCGGCTGCACATCCTGACACCCAGGCCACCTCGGCTACTCATCCCGTCACCTCGGCTGCACACCCTGGCACCCCGCTACCTCGGCTGCACACCCCGCCACCCAGGCCACCTCGGCTGCACACCCCGCCACCCAGGCCACCTCGGCTACTCATCCCGTCATCTCGGCTGCACACCCCGCCACCCAGGCCACCTCGGCTGATCATCCTGTCACCTCGGCCAGGTCGGCTAGGAGTCGGGTGTTCTCTGCGGCAGTGCCAGTGGTGAGCCGCAATCCGCCGGGAAGTCCGAAGTCCGATTCGGTGGCACGAACCGTGATGCCGCGCCGGTCCAGTTCGGCGGCGACGCCGACCGGGTCGGTCAGGCCCAAGACCAGCAAAAAGTTGGCCTGTGTGGGGATTATCCGCAGGCCCAGCGCTGTCAGGGTTCGGTGAATGCGGATCCGTTCGGTGGCGTTGAGTTCCACGACCTCGCCGAGATGCGCAGGATCGTTCCACGCTGCCAGCGCGGCCGCAGTCGAAGCCGAGTTCACGTGAAAGGGCGGGAAGTACTTCTCGATCACCGGCGCCAGTTCCGCGGTGGTGACGGCGTATCCCACCCGCATCCCGGCCAGGCCGTACGCCTTGGAGAATGTGCGAGTAACGATCACCGGCCGCCCGGCACGCACCAGGGCAGTACCGTCTGCGAAGTCGGCGGCGTCGGCGTACTCTCGGTAAGCCTCGTCGATGACCACGACGATGTGGTCGGGCAGTCGGTCAACGAACCGGCGCAGCGGATCGTCAGCAACGTAGGTCCCTGTCGGGCTATGGGGATTGGTCAGCACAACCAGGCGGGTCCGGTCGTCAACCGCGCTGGCCATTGCATCAAGATCTTGATAGAGGTCAAGGGTTGGCACGAACTTCAGTTCCGCTCCTGCTCGCTCGGTCATGAAGACGTGCAGATAAAACGTCGGGCGGGACACAACCGTGTTCACGCCAGCACTGAGCTGCGTCGCTCCGATCGCCATGAGCACTTCGGCGGAGCCGTTGGCTACCAGCACCTGCTCGGGGTGTACCCGGCTGCGTTCGGCGATAGCGGTGCGAAGTTCTGAGACGCCACCTTGCGGGTAGCGATGGCAGGTAGCGATGTGTTCGAGCACGGCTGGCCCGACCTTCGGTGAGGGTCCCAAGGCGTTCTCGTTGGATCCGAGCGCAAGCCGAGGCAACACCAGATTGGCTATCACGAGGGTCGGGAACTCTCGTAGGTGGCGCCGGACGGGTCGTGCAAGAAGCATGCCGAGCGATGTTCGGGCCCCACCGGGTAGCCGTCCGGGGCTTGTGTGGTGCAGCGGTCGTGTCGATGAGGGCACCGCGGCGCATACGGGCACGATCCTCGCGGATCGATTTCGAATTCGGCGTCCTCGGCGAGCGCGACGCGGCCCTCCCAGCGCGCCGAGACACGGGGAATCGCAGCGACAAGGTTCTCGACGTAGGGATGGGTGGCACGGTCAATGACGTCCATGGTCGGACCGACCTCTGTCGTCACCCCGCGGTACAGCATGTATAGACGGTCGGTCGTGGAGTAAGCCGTTGAGAGGTCGTGGGTGATGTACAAGAACGAAATACCGTGGTGGTCGCGCATGTCCTGCATGATCTTGAGGATCATCGACCGCAGCGATGCGTCGACCATCGACACTGGCTCATCGGCGACGATCAGCCTGGGCTTGAGCAGGTACGCCCGCGCCATCATCATGCGCTGGCGCTGGCCGCCGGAGAGCTGATGGGGGTACTTGTGCAGTACCTCCGTTCCGAGGATGCCGACGACAGCGAGGGCTTCTTCGATCATGTCGGTCGCCGCCGACTTCGATGATGCCAGGTCGAAGTTCTTGATCACTACATCAAAGATGTGACGCACTCGATAAAACGGGTTGTATGAGGCGTAGGGGTCCTGAAACACGGCCTGCACTTCACGCCGGTATTGCTTGCGGTGGAAACGATCCAGGGTGGTGATGTCGTGGCCCTTGTAGGTGACCGTGCCAGCCGAAGGCCTTTCCAAGCCGAGCACCACCCGTGCGACGGTCGACTTGCCCGACCCGCTCTCGCCAGCGATGGTGATGATCGAAGCGGGTTCGTCTGGCAAGACAAGATCAAAATCCTTGACGGCGACGAACTCCTTGCCTTTCACCTTGTAGATCTGGCTGAGTTGATCTATCCGAAGAAGTTCGTTGCTCATGGACTCAGTCCGGACGTGTATGAGGTTTCACTCGTCCACAGATCGTCGAGTGAGAAATCACCCAACCGCACACACGAAACCGAGTGACGGTTGCCGAGCTCGACCGGTGCGAATTCCGTGCGGCAAACCTCCGCGGCGGCCGGGCAGCGGTCCTGGAAGGCACAGCCCGGGGGCGGGTTACGCAGGTCATGGGTGATGCCCTCGGTGACGACCGCTTTGACTTCGCTGCCGATTTCGGGCACAGCGTCCATCAGGAGCCTGGTGTAGGGATGCGACGGTGTACGCAGAACCTCATCGACCGGTCCGATTTCCATGATCGTGCCCGCGTACATCACCGCTACCCGATCGGCGAGCTGGGCCAGCAAGCCCATGTCGTGGCCGATGACGATCATCGACGTGCCCATCTGCTCCTTGACGTCGAGCAGCGTCTGGGCCACGAGCCGCTGTACGTTGACATCGAGCGCGCTGGTCGGTTCGTCAGCTACCAGCAAAGAGGGGTTGTTGACAAGAGCCATGGCTATGCAAACCCGCTGCTTCATGCCACCGCTGAGTTCGTGGGGGTACAACGCAAGGGCGCGACGAGCGAGGCCGACCAGCGAGAACAACTCAGCCGCGCGTTCAACGATCTCGGATCTATGAACGCTGGAGTCGCCAGCGGGTGGTCGGTAGCCATCAATGACCTGGTCTCGTACCCGCATCATCGGGTTGAGTGAGTTCATCGCTCCCTGCGGGATCAGTGCGAGTTCACGCCAGCGAATGTCTCGAAGTTGCTCGTCGTTGAGCGCCAACAGATCGGTCCGCTGATCAAGGATGGCTTCGCCGCCAACGATACGAGCAGCTTGAGGGAGCAGCCGCAAAAGGGTCATCGCAGCGGTGGTTTTGCCGCAGCCCGACTCGCCGACCAGCCCGAGAAGTTCGTGTCGTTCGAGATCGAAGCCGACATTGCGGACCGCGCTGACATCACCTTGAAGCGTTCGATAAACGACCTGGAGGTTTCGGACCTCGAGCATCTTTGACACCGGGTCGCCGGTCGCCGGTGGGTCACCAATGTCCGAACCGGCTGTCACTTGATTCTCCTCAGCCGGGGGTTGGAAACTTCGTCCAGTCCCATGTTCAACAGGTAGAAGCCCAAGAAGATAACGACGAGCACGATGATCGGCGGGCTCCACCACCACCACATGCCGCGAAACAGCGCCGAGTTCTCCAATGCGGCGTTAACTGTCGTCCCCAAGGTGGGGAGCCGTTGCGGGCCGAGCCCCAGGGTTTCAACCCCGGTCGCGGCCAATATGACTCCAGCGATGGTGAAAGTGAATCCTCCCGCGAGGTAGGGCAGAAGATTCGGGAGTATCTCTTTGAACATGATGCCGAACGGGGTGACACCCGACATTCTGGCAAGCGGCACGTATCCCGATTGGCGCATCGACAGAACTTGAGATCGTATGAGCCTCGTTGGTATGGGCCAGGCGAATAACGCCATCACCAGTCCCATGGTCGTTACGGTGAGTTCATCCACGGAGGCGGCTACCACTACGAGCACAGCGAGGCCGGGGATGGTCAGCGTGGCGTCGGTGACGGTGGTGATCACGGCATCGAGTCGTCGGCCGAAGAACCCGGACGTGAAGCCCAAGAGTATGCCGACCGCCATGCCGATACCGGCACCGATCAGGCCCACCTGCAGCGTGGCCGGGATGCCCACCAACAGAACCGCCAACATGTCACGGCCCTGGCTGTCCGTACCGAGCGGGTGGTCACCGCTGGGGTCCTTGAACCCAAGGTTGGGATCTCCCTCAAAACCGTTCGGCACCATGTTCACTGGACTGGACCCGACCAAGGCGAGGTCCCGGTCGTGAAATAAACGGAGCGCGAACGGCATGACGAACAGCAATATCAACACCACTGCCCCGGCTATGAGCTTGCGATTGAGCCAAGGATTGTCTCTTCGGGTTTCCGGTTCGGTCGTGGTGGGTTCGTTGACCTTCGCCGTCTCCGCGTTGTCCGCGTTCACGTTCGATCCTTGCTGTAGCTGATCCTCGGATCGATGAGCGGGTATGCGATATCAAGCAAAAACGCCATGGCCGTCACCCCGATGATCAAGTACACGACGACTCCTTGGATCAAGGGGAAGTCGTCGGTGAGGATGGCGCGGAACAAAAGCGATCCGAGGCCGGGGTAGTTGAAGACCCGTTCAACGATCACGAAACCGCCAGCGATTGACCCGATGGCGACTCCCAACTCGGTGAGTTGAGGGGCAAGCGTGTTACGAACCCCGTATCGGAAGAATTTCCGACGCTTCGAAAGTCCTTTCGCTTCGGCCAACAGCATGTAGTCCTGCCCAGCGGTGGTGATCATCATGCCGCGCATGCCGAGAGCGAATCCTCCGAGCCTGACAAGAATCACCGATACCGCGGGCAGAAAGCCGTGCTTGATGACGCTGCCGATGAACGAAAGGTTCCAGCCGGGTACAACGTCGGGATCGTACGCACCTGAGAACGGCAGCCACTGCAGTCGGAACGAAAAAATCCAGAGCAGGATCAGCCCCACCATGAACGCTGGAATGGCCGTGATGAACAGCGGCATCGAGAGAATGGCCCGGGTCAACGGCTTCGTGGCGGGCCAGCCCAGCAATGCTCCGATGAGGTTTCCGATAAGAAACGAAAGGAGAATCGCGACCGACATCAACCCGATCGTCCATGGCAGGGCGCGGCCGATCTGTTCGTCGACGCTTGCCGGGAACGCCGATATCGACAGCCCGTTGTCGAACAACACGATGTTCTTGAGGTACTTGCCGTATTGAACGAACAGCGGATCATCAAAACCGAACCGCTCGCTGTACGCGGCGATCATCTCGTCGGCGCCTTCGGTGGTTCCACCCGCAGTCAGCAACCCGCCAAGTACGGCATCGGCAGGGTCGTTACCGCCGAACCTGGGAATGAAGAAGATGGCGGAAGCGCCCAACCAGATGGTGAACAACATCCGGAGGAATCGCCGGCCTATGTATTCCTGCATCGGTCTCTTTGTGACGTAACGGGGGTGACCGATAGTCACCCGTAGGTGCGGTCACCCCCGTTGGCGTCCGGATTCGATCAGCCAGCCGGTCGGATCGCCGTCAACACCTTGGCGAACGTCGGGGCGGCGACGAGTGCCTGAATGTATGGGTCGTTCTCGCTCGGGAACCCGGTCCAGTAGCGGCTGGAGTAGGGATGGATGATTGGGTGTTGCGCTAGCGGGATCTCGGGTAGGTCCTCCAGCCACAATTCCATGGCTTCCACGAACAAATCATCGATCTTCGGATCGGTGACCGGCAAAGTGTTGATCTCGGCTACTATGTCGCTGTAGGCGACAGCGTTGTCGCTGCTCCACCGGAAGGTATTGCTGTAGAACCCTCCGACCGCATCGTCGGGGTTTTCCGGCAGATGGCGGACACTGAAGGAGTCCATCGCCTGCCAGGGATCAACCGTCGAACCGGCGCAGGATCCGAAGAAGACATACGCCTCGAAGCCTGCGTTGAGGAGTCCGTCGATGAAGTCCGGAATCTGCAACGTGTCCTGCGATGCATCGATTCCGGCCGCTGTCAATTGCTCGACCAGAATCTTGACCAGGTTGTTGATCGTCGGATCGTCATAGTTTGAGATCTTCAACGACAGGCGTTCCCCGTCCTTCTCCCAGTTGTCGCCGTTTTTGACGTAACCGGCGGCTCCGAGCCGGGCCGCGGCCATCGCATCATCGGTGGTGGCAAATGGATATTTTTCTGTGAGGCCAGCGTCGTCGAGCAGGTCGACGTAGCGGTTGAGAGCTTCGTAGGCGGCCATGAAATGCCGCGACGGCGGCGCACCGAATCCTCCGTAGCCGACGTCGATGACGGCCTCGCGATTGATCAGGTGGGCGATACCCCATCGCAGGTTCGGATCGGCGAGCTTCGGGTTGTTGTGGTTGAATTCGAGAGACCGGGGACAGAGGTCGAGTTGGCCGAACGGCGCGTTCTCCGACCAGGCCGCCACGTCCTCGTTGCCTTGTCTCAGCGCGAGATAGGCCCCGGGCGAGATGTTTGTAGCCCAGTCCAAGTCACCTTGATCCATGGCGGCCAGCTTCTGTTCTTCGCCACCGAAGCTGACGAACCGGACCTTCAGTGGCTGAGGCAGTGGCACAAGACCAGCCTCTGCGGCCCACCAGTCGTTGCGGCGTAGATACGTGAAGCTGGTGTCGGTGACGCTGTCGAGCTCGTAAGGCCCCGAGAACACCGGCCATCCGCCCTCGGGGTCGTAGTTCTTGAAGGTTGCGATGTCATCAACGGTGCTCCAGATGTGCTCGGGAACGACAAAGAAGGCCTGGCTTGCCAAAGCGGTCGAGAAAGAGCTGAGCGCGAACCGTTGATTGGATTCCGTCAAGTCGAACCTGACGGTGCGATCGTCGACGGCGGTCACCTCCACGTCTTCGAATTTCGTACCCGCCTCTAGTTCGGGAACGGTCTGAAGCATCTCCACGGTGAACAACACGTCGTCGGCCGTGATCGCCTCGCCGTCGCTCCACTGCGCCCCGTCGCGCAAGGTCAACGTCCATTGGGTGGCATCGGCGTTGGCCTCGATCGATTCGGCCAGCCACGGCTCGAGTTCGCCGCTGATGATGTTCAACACGAACAGCGGATCGGTCAGCACCTGACTCAAGCCGGCGTCTCGCTGTGCTCCGCTGTAGGGATTGAAGTTCTCCGGATCCTCACCCTGGCCGGAGTCGATGTCGACTATCAACGTCTCGGCGCGGGTGGCTTCGGCCGGGTCCTTGGCAGTGTCGGGCGGGGGAGGCGGTTCGGGGTCAGGTTCAGGTTCAGGGTCGGGATCCGACGGCTCGTTGTCTTGGTCTTTGGGATCGGGAGCGGGATCGTCGGCTGTGGACGAATCGTCGCCGCATGCCACGGCTACCAGAGCCAACGCAACGAACATCACGAAGATCCCGAATAGTCCTTTTCGTATTCTCATGTTCTTCTCCTGGGTTTATTGGTTGGGAGATTGGTTGCTTCGCCTCAAACGGCGGGCTTTGAATGGTGACTTCACCATGAACTTGATGACGTCGAGACGGAGCCCGTTCTTGATGGCTGCCATGACGTCGCAAGGGTCTAGGTAGGCCCGTACCCGAAGCTTGGCGTCGTCGCCGTTTTCCATGACGAGACGCCCGTCGTCATCCACGTACAGGCGATCAATCACGAATTCAGTCTTCACGAGTTTGGTAACGACCTGCATCTCAGTTCTTCCTCAATAGACCACGCCGTTGCGCGTCCGCTACCCGTTTTGCTACAAGGTCTCCCATGTCGGCGACCTGGTAACCGTCCGGCGGGGTGAATTGACCTCGCTCGTACAGAACCTCAAAGGCACGCCGGGTGCCATGTACCTTCTCGGCCAGGTTCTGAGGCGGGCTACCAGCAGGAAACAGATTCGGCGGATATATAGGTTCGGCGTACATTTCCCGGAAGGCCTCGGTTCTCACATCGATCCAGGTGTTGTGATTGGTGACGGTGCGATGTCGACGCAGCGCCTCGATGTCGACAGTTGCCGCGATGATCTGCTCTTCGGGATAGGGCGCTTCTCGCATGACCATGCCGGTGTAATCGATCATCATGGAATGCCCTGGGCAGAATGCTTTGGGGTAATACCCGTAGTTGACTTTCCCCCAGTTGGAGCACAGCAGATACATCATGTTGTCATGGGCTCTGGTGCGGCGGGTGAAACGCCAGAAATCCCATGGTTCGCTGACGCCCTCCACCTCCTGGATCGCTCCGGGATGACACAGAACCTCGCAGCCGTTGAAGGCCAGCGCCCTTGAAACCTCAGGAGTCGCACCGTCATGGCAGGTCATGGTCCCGAGCTTGCCGATCTCGGTGTCGATAACGGGAAAAAGGTCCCTGATCGAGTTGCCGTAGGCCTTGCCGTATTCGTCGAACAGGTCGTGGGGGCTGCTCCCTAGGCCCAGCGATGCGTTGACGTGCCACTTGTGGTATCGAAGCGCGAGCCTGCCGTCGGGGCCGATAATGAAGGCAGTGTTGAACCACCGATCAGGGAACTCATCTGTGACCTCGATGATGCCGCCACCAGAAATGTAGATGTCGTATTCCGTGGCTTTGGCTCCGAGGCGTTGCATCTCCGGGCCGTCGATCCGGATCGCCTTGTCCATGAACTCCCTTATTCCATCCTCGCCCTTACCGGGTGTCGTCACACCCTGCAGGAAGTACTCCGGGAGAACGACCAGGCGGACCGGTACCTCCCAGAAGTAGCCGACGCCGAAGTCGATCAGGTTCTCGACTCTGGCCAGATTGCTTTCGATCTCCTCAGGGGTGGTAGCCATAGTGACCTCGGGCTGCACCACGATCGCGGTATACGGCTCGACGCCCATCAGAACTCCGCCTTCTCCAGACCGAGATCTCTGAGAATGACCCGGGCGGTGATCGTTCCCGCACCGGAGATAGCACCGCCGGGGTGACAATACGGACCGGCAAAATAGAGGCGCTCGATCGGCCCGCGGTATTGGCTGTAACCCGGGAACGGCCGCATGAAGCCAGACTGATATTGACGCATCGCTCCGCCGGTGGTCGTGCCGTCAACCAGACACGGGTTGTCGCGCTGGATCACCGGTCCGGTCTGCACGTACTGGGCAATGATGTTGTCGTCGGACATGTTGTCGGTGTACTCACGAAGCTTGGCCAGCTCTACGGTTTTGACGTACTTGGGGCCCGCAACCTCCCAGTCGGCGCCGTTCGACAGAGTCTTCGGTACGAAGGTGTCCATGATCATGGTGTGCTTGCCGTCAGGTGCTCGGCTTGGGTCCTTCGTCGTCCATGTCGCCACCCACAAGAATGGATCGTCCGGTGCGGACCCAACGCTGATGTCGGACCACTGCTTGACGATGGAATCGACCGAGCCGTAGATCCGCTGGAAAGGCGTGTCGGTGACCTCAGCCGAGCAGGTGTAGTTCGGAGGCTCGTGCAGCGCATAGTGCACCCGAGCGATGGAGAAGTCACCCACGTTGAAGTTCTCGACCCGGCGCAGAAAATCCGAGTCGAGCACCCCGTCGTCGAACAGATGAGGGTATGAGATCTTCGGGTTGAGTGTGTTGACGACCGCTTTGGAAGCCTGAAACACCCGACCGTCGGCTAGTTGCACGCCTCGCGCTTCGCCGCGGTCGCCGACCAGGATCTTGGTGACGGGTACGCCGGTGTGGACCTGCCCTCCGTAGTTCTGGATCATCCTCGCCAACGCCAGCGGCAAGGCGATGCTGCCGCCTTGCGGGATTGCTTCGCCGTAGACGTGGATGGCAGGGATCATGATGAAGAACAGCTCACCCCGACCCTCGGTATGCGGGCCAACCCCAGGTGCCGTGGACCAGCCGATCAGGAAGGACTGAACCACCCGATGCTCGAAGTTCTCCATGACGAAGTCATATGGGCTCATCGAGTAGAAGCGGAGCAGGTCAAGTCCCGCCTCGGTGCTCTCCAGAGCTTCTTGCATAAGGCTCGGCGGGTTCGGTGGTGAGAACATGGCAGTGACGAAACCGTCTTCGATCTCGCGGAAGCCGTCGTAGATCTCCCGGTAGCGGCGGGCATCGCGCTCGGAGTAGCGGGCGATGCTCGCGCAGGTCTTATCGATGTCGGAGTAGACGACGATGCCGGGACCTTCCCGGTCGGGGTGCCCGGTGATGCCGTCCGTCGCCCAGATGTAGTTGAGACCGAAAGTTTCAAGTTCCGGCAGGATCGCCTGGAAGTCGGGGTTGGCATGAATCCAAACGTGTGAGGACCCGTAAAGGTCGTGCTTGAACCCAGGGAGCGTGACCTCGTCGGTTGTCACGGCGCCACCGAGGCGCGTGTTCGCCTCCAACACGGTGACGCTCAAACCCCGCTTGGCTAGTACCGCCCCACAGATCAGGCCGTTGTGACCGCCGCCGACAATGACGACGTCGCTCACGATGACGTCGCTCCCTCGGGAAGCCTTCATCATGCAGGGGATTTCACAGAAACTCAGCCTTCACAGAAACTCAGCCTTCGCTAGATCTTGGTATCGTCGGAAACTAGATGATGACAGGACTGCGGTCAACCGGCTTCACCCGTCGGTGGGGTTGCTGGCACAAAGAGGGGTCGTCGTGGCGTTGAATGGGGCAGAACTCGCTATCGAAGCGCTCGTTCAGTCCGGGGTCGACACTCTGTTCGGTATCCCAGGGCTCTACAACATGTCGTTGTTTGATGCCGCGCGTCGCCACGCAGGCATCGACGTCGTGACGGTGAGACATGAACAGGGAGCCACGTTCATGGCCGACGGTTACGCAAGAGCAACGAGACGACCGGCGGCGGTGTCGCTGCTTCCCGGTTGTGGTGTAACCAACGGCTTGACCGGCATCCTGCAGGCCTCAAGTTGTTCGGTCCCGATGGTGGTGCTGGCGAGCCAGATCACCACGTCGGACATCGACGCTGGGCGAGGTCATCTCCATGAGCTGACCCATCAGACCGAGACCCTCGCCGGGATATGCAAGCGTACCTACCGCCCGCGAATGCCCTCCGACGTGGCGGACGGGATCAGACACGCCGTACTTGATGCCCAAACCGGTAGACCTCGTCCCGTCCAAGTCGAGCTGCCGATCGACGTACTCGAACTCGAAGCCGACGATGCGATCAAGACCTCGGCCGGTGCTGCGTTGGGCGGTATTGGGGAGGCGGGTCTTGAGGAGTCGGCCGGTATCGGGCAGATGGTGGGGGAACCGGCCCCTGCCCTGGACCAGCGAACGATCGATGCGGTCGCAGACGAGCTCGTGAAGGCGCAGTACCCGCTGATCTACGCAGGGGGCGGGGTCAACACGGCTAAGGCCAACGCCGAGTTGCAGGAACTGGCTGAACGGTTGGGTGCGCCGGTCCTGGTGACCGGCAATGCAGCGGGGGCACTGGCTACCGATCATCACCTGTACGCCGGTGTGCCTTGGGTTGCTGCCGGATCGATCGAACCGCTGGTTGAGGCCTGCGACGCCTTCGTCGCGGTCGGAACCCGGTTCGATCCGGCGATGTGCAATATGTGGAGCCTGGCGCTACCGGCGACAACTATTCGGATCGACATCGACGCCTCTGAACTTCGCCGCAACATCGAGATGAAATACCTCATTCACGCGGATGCACGAACCGCTCTCGCCGCAGTCACCGCTGGTGTAAGCCCCAGCGCCAGAGCACAACCCTGTGGTGCTCTGGCGGCGGCACTCAATGACTATCGCAGGCATCAGGCGGCGATAGTCGGTGACGCGAAACCGTGGATGGACGCTCTGCGTAGCTCATTGCGCGACCACGATGTTGTTGTCGCCGACATGTGTCTGATGTGGGCCGACATGCTGCATGCCTTCCCGGTTCGTCAGCCGGGCACGGTAATGTTTCCCTGGAGTCTCGGAACGTTGGGGTATGCCGTCCCTGCCGCCATCGGGGCCGGGATTGCTCGTCCGGAGAACCGGGTGGTGGCCATCGCCGGAGATGGTGCCTTTCTCTTCAGCGGCGCCGAACTCGCCGTAGCGGTTGAACGGCAACTTCCAATTCCCTTTATCATCAGTAATAACAACTCCTACGGCATGATCAAGATGCAGCAACTGGACACATACGGCGCTGCCAGTGCGGTTGATCTCGTGAACCCGGACTTCGTTGCGCTTGGCACGGCTTACGGCGCTGCGGCCTGTCGGCTCGACGACCCCGGGGCACTCGAACGCGAACTCGCATTGGCGTTCGAACGAAGCGGCCCGACCCTGATCGAGATCGGTTGGCGGTCAAGCTTCTCAGTGGCCCGCTAGACATACCCTGAGCACAAAAGGCGGGCTGCGCGGCACCTACCATCCACGCCTGGCCCTGAAGCCAACCGCGGTTCCATGGGTGAGCCCGGTCAAGATGGCCGGTGGTCGATATGCAGAGATCAGCGCACCCGTTGCCGGGTTCCAAGTTGCCACTGGTCGGCATCGCTGTTCGAGGTCGGGCGTTTCTCGCCCTCTGATAGGGCGAGCTTGTTGATGCGCTTGTAGCCATCGTCTCGCGAATTACCGGCCCCATGCAATTGTTGAGGTGGTCGAGGGATCGTCGTCATAGGGGTCCCAGTTCCACCCCTTTAGAGGTCTCAGCTGCCCTTCAACCGCGCCCGTCCCGCAGCGGAAATCTTCCAGATCCCGCGTTTGGAATCATCACGAATGTCGCCGGTGACGACCAAGTTCCTCCGCCGCCAATGAGTCTGATAATTCCAGTTGGGAATGTCCCGGTTGTTCAGCTCGAGATCATTCGGAGCAAGTCGGCTGTGGATCAATTCTCCCACCCGAGCCACCACCTCCGAAGCCTGACCGGAACCTCCAAGATCGACAAGCGCCCGAAGAATCGCCAACTCATGATCTGAATTTGAAACCCCGGTCAGCGCGTCGGATCCTGATCCTCGACGTCGACGCTTCTTCGGTTTGCGGCGGCTAGTCGACCCGGGCGCGTCGCGCCCTGCCGGAGTGCCAACATCACGAAGCCCTCCAGCGAGCTTTTGACTCCCGCTTTCGTGTTCGGCCAACTCGTCATGGAGCAATTTCGCCCTAAGAATCCCAAGTGAGTCACCAGTGGCTGTTTGCCACGAGGCCCATCCGTTGCAGGAGTCAACCCTGGCCGCTTCTATCGCGGCTCGAGAAGGGCTGGAGTGGGTACTTCCGTCTTCTAGCTGAAGATGACCGCCGTCTAGTACCCGGGCGCGGTAGGTCACACCATGGTTGCGACGCTCCCAGGTGAGCCGGGCACCCACCTCAAGCAAGCCCGCACCGATGAGATCCTTGACCGTGATTCGACTAGTCTTGCCGGGCTTTGGGCGAGTCTTGCGGGGCTTTGATCTGGTGGAGCGAGGAAGAATTACGGCAGTTTCAGTACCTGAGTCTCCATTAGTACCTGAGTCTCCACTCTCGGGTTTGGCTTCGGGTTTTCGGTCGTGAGGGCTTGCGGGCGACTCGGAGCGCTTGGCCAAAGGAATGTCAACCCCGAACACGGACTCCAGGTGCCCGACGAGGCGTGTGTGATCGGTGAAGTACCTGTAGCCGAGCTCTCCCAGACGCATTTGCATCTCGGTGTCGGGGTCGAGCAGGTAAGCGACCGGCTCGGTCAGGCCTTCTTGAAGGCCGTCAGGCCATACCAGATCAGCCCAGGCCAGATCTTCTACTGTGTCGGAATGGCCAATCGAGTAGTCGACTTCAGGTGTCGGCAGTGAGAACTCATGACATATATCCATGATCTGTTGAATTCTCGGATCGGTGTCCGGGTCTATGCTATTGATCTGTGAGGTATTGATCTGTGAATCTTGGGCTTGCCTTGGGACAGGGGGTTCAGGCCTTGGGTGTCGCCCTTCGACATCAGCGCCATATCCGATCCTGAGACTGTCAAGCACCTCATTGGCCGCTACAGCCAACAGCTCTCGGCGTCGTTCAAGGAATTTTTCATAGTTCTCCGGCTGCCACAGATCATGATCCCATGGGATCCATTGTGATTCCAGGACTCCCGGGTGCCTGCGTTCGCATTCGGCGAGGTACACAGAGGGGTCCTGTCTTCCAATTGTTAGACTGGAACTCTTCGTGAGAAAGCAGAAGTTTACGAGTGCGTTCCGTTTGGGGCGATCATAGCCACGTCTCTGGAGCATTGATTTGGGGAAAATGTGATGAAGCTCTAGTGAAGAATACCGGCCGAGCATGTGGCGACTGAGGGCACGGCCGGAGACAAGATCTCTTGCACCGTCTACACGCGATAGCAGATACAGCAGTGGATAGAAGCGGGAACCTCGCTCAGCTCCCGCGAAGTCCGCTGCTGTCACCTTCAGGTCAGGCCGCCAAGCCTCAAGATGGTGGATCAGTCCATCAATACCGGACTGTTCTACCACTCTCAAATGCTGGGCGACGGTTGACTCGGTCCCGACACTGAATCGACCTCGCAGAGCGGCGTGTAGATACCAGAAAAGCATCCGTCGCTCTTCTTCGGAATCCAGGGATCCGTTCAACTCCAGGACTCGGGCCATCACTGGAAAGGCATAAACGCCGGGGAGTACTCGGTCATGGTCAAGACCTAACCGATCACCGATAAGATTAAGTAAACTATCGCAATGGACAACTGACTTGTTGAGACCCCGCTCAAATGCTCGACGGTTCAGATCGCGTAATGCCTTAAAATCCGCTTCGCCTGTAACCACTGCATTGGTGACGCGCAGTAGCCAGTCAAGGGTGAAGTGAAATCCTGCTCTTTGCCACTCATCAAGCTGGGCTCTCATCTTGTCTCTAGCCTCAGGCCACAAGGTGCATAGGTGGGCAAGCGCCAAGTCTCCTTTCGAGAGCTTGGTTCCACCTGAGTTCTGTCGATTGAATATCTCCACTACTTCGTCTAACCGGGTACCGGTTACTTCCTCTTCATGGAGCTGGCGATCCCTGACCGATAAAAGCTGGTAGACACGGTTGATGTATTCATAGTTCTCGTTGCTGTATGGCTCGAGGCCCGAGGGCGGTTTTCCGGCCTGGAAGAGGTTTGACACATTGACCCATCGCGGATCGTCTCTCATCTTCACTGGTCCGTAGAACTCAAAGGACTCGGTTCGCACGTCAAAGTGAAGATTCTTGAAAGCGTTCTCGTTGCCATCAAAAAAGGGCGGAGCCTTACCTCGTATGATCCCGTAGAGCGAGGTGACGCGCTGCTGGCCGTCAAGCAAGAGTTTCATTGGGCTGACGGCAACTTGGCGTTCTCCTCTCGTCGCTACAGCTTTTCCGTCCGTCATCCAAATGAGCAGGCCACCTATCGGATAGCCCTTGTAGAGCGACTCCATCAAGTCTCGGACCTGCTTGCGCTGCCATACATAACCACGCTGGAACTGCGGCAGCGCCAGTTGTCCGTAGTCAATCTGGTCGAGAATGGCTGATATTTTCACGTGCTATCCTCCTGGAAGTTCTTGCCGCCAGTAGCCTCCAAGCGGTCAAGGTCATCCGTCGTTGTGGGTGAAGCCGCAATCGAACTCCAAGCAACCACCTTAGGCGAGACCGCCCAGGCGAGTCGTCGACCGGACCTCTTCTTTGTGTTCTCAATTTGCTGATCCAATATAAAGGTATCGGCACTTGACATCTCACTCAGCAACAGCAATTGATGTGTCTTCCCGGCTCGTTCGTCATCAACCTTAACCGATTGCTCAATAAGACCCGCGGCGCGAGCATCAAGCGTATTACCCGTGGCGCGAAGCTGCCGGGCCGTTGGACTTCGATAGTGAAGCGCCGGATAACGGGCAAGGACCCGCGGAAAAGCCGGTTGAATCGCGGCCTTGACATAGAAACCGATGCGGGTGAGGTCAGCAGGCAGCTCCTGGTCCACATCAAGGGTCAGAGATGCACTTGCGGAGTACTGGGAGTAATGATGGGCGTATTGTAGAGCCTCGGCCAGAATCAGAACGCTCCCGCCCTGCGTTGGAGATTGGTCATCCACAGCAGCCTCGGCAGCTTCGGTAAGCTGAACGGCGCTGTGTTCTATTCTGGGTAGCTCTAGCCTTTCCCTGAGCATCAAGATAAGATCAATCCATCGCTCGACATGGCGTGGACGGGTCTCGACGCGCAGATACTCCTTGAGTTCGCTCTTCGCGGCCTGGCCAAAGTCATAGTGAAACGTCCCGTCGGGCCGCTTCTTGGACCCGTCATGAATTGGGGGTTCGTGACTACCAACAAAGGCCTCAAGAAGATCAGGGGCGAACAGGTCCTCGGCCTCATATGGGAACTCACGTTGTTTCTTGGGGAATACCTCGGCGTAGGTCGTGACCTCGCGGCCCTTCTGGAATCGGAATTTCTGGTCGCACAAGAGCTTGACGGTTGCTTTGCCAGCATCGTCGTTGTCGACGAGCACAAACACCGGCACGTCGCTTCCGGCCCGTGCCAAAATGGACTGAACCGCCATCTTGTTGGTCCCGCCTGTGGGGCGGATTTGTATATCGTCAAGCAGTTCGGGACGGCCCACAGTTTCTGCTGCCAGTCTGAGACAGAACTCGTCGCCAGCACCCTCCACCAGCAGCACCGCCCGTGTGCCCGCTGGCAGATTCGAGTCGCGGGCCACGAATTCTTCGAGGCTCGACTCACGAAAGAGGCCGCCGATCAAAGACGCATGCGGGGCATCGCCGGGCACTGATCGCGCGACGCGGGTTCGGCCATCTGGGTCCTTCGCCAGGCTGAAGAGCCGTCCCTGCGGGGCCCGAGTCGCTATGTAGGGCGAATGTGTGCTCACCAACAGCGTAGTGTCCGACGTCAGCGCAAGCTCTTCGAGTAGATCACGCAGATCTTCCTGCGAGGCAGGATGAAGAAACGCCTCGGGCTCTTCAAAGGCAAACACCATCGAACGAGTCGCACTTCTTCCGAGATAGCTCAGCAAGGCCGCCAACACGGCACCTCGGACACCGGTTCCCTTTTGCTCAAGGGGTGTATCCACCAAATCCCCGAGACTCACACCGACGTTGGACAAGGTGCGCTCAATGCTGGGAACCTCAGGCGAGAGCTGTGTGCGTTCAATCTCGGGGAACAGTCCAGCGACATCGGCTCCCAGCTTTTTGCGCAAGGGTGACAGGAGTTCGTCCTGAAGGCCTGTGATGTATTGCTTGCGTGAGGCCTCCGCCCGTGTGAACTCATCACTGAGGTGTTCGCGAACCACGCTGTGGAGAATCTCCCGGAAGTTCCCTTCGAGAACGCTTTCGAGGCTTTCGCCAGATCTGATCAGCACGAACCTGACCGCGTCACGCAGCATCGCCACCGCCGATTCGAGGCGGGCGTTGTCCTCAGAGTTCGACGGGGTGCGTTCGTTGGCCACTAGGAGCCGTTCGCGTCGGCGGTAGCCCTTTGAGCCCGGTTGGAACGCAACCTCAAGGATGATCTCACCCTGCGAGGCTCTGCTCTGCGCCGGGTCGACGCCCAAACCAGCTTCATATTCCGCTGCTGCCATCAACGCATCGGATTCGGGTGCCAGATTGTCTCCAGCCACGAATCGTAGGGTGATAATAGGAAAGGCAAAGGGCCTCGGCCCAGGGGCATCGCGCTGCGGATCGAACCGGTACTCAGGGTCGAGCGCCAGTGAAATCGCCCTCAAAATGTTGGACTTGCCGCAGTTGTTCAAACCGATGAGAGTGTTCATGCCCTTGCCCAGTTCAAGCGATAAGGCACTACCAGTGCTGTCAACGAAGATCGAGCGATAGTCGCGTATGTCGACTTGAGCGAGGCGCATCAGCTCAGCCCAATCATTCCAAATCGCTGCGGTCGAACCCCAGGGCTTGGGCCCTGTCGGTGATGCTACTACTCACGCTGTCCGGTATGCCCTGTTCACGTTCGGCTTTGACTTCAACGGTGACCTCGACGCGGGTCCCTGCAAGTGCAGCCAAACGCTCGATTATCTGGTGTGCCAACCGGTTGAAGTCCTGGACCGGATCGGCGGGATCAAGTCGCATCAATCCCCGGTATCGAACAGGCATGGGGCGGCCCGCAGTCTCTGCGGTGTCTCGGCCCTGGCTTACCGCGCTGGCATCGGACTCCAATTGGCCGACAGCGAAGGCGGGGTTGACCACAAGTGCGTCCTCAGAGAGACACCCTGGGTGCGACCCGACCGTGAGCTCGACGTAGCGACCCGAATCGTCGCTGCGCCTGGCCGTAGCAAAGCCGCCAGTGCGCCAGTCCGCCAACGCCGGAGCCGCTTCGGCTGCAGCGACGAGGACCGCTATGTCACGCAATCGGGGAAGGCGGAAGTCGCTGGCGAAGCGCTTCCAGAGGTCGCGAATTCGCACATCTCCATCACTCCAAAGTGAGGACAGCGCGCGGTCTAGTTTGCTACGAAGACTCTGCGGTGGATAGTGGGTCAAGAGGGCGCCCGATTCGACAAGGGCGCTTGAGACTCGCAGCGCGAGGCTGGCACCGCTACGAAGGCGAACGATCTCGAACTCAACGGGGCCTCGGTCAGTCGAGCTGCGAGGAACGAGTGCCCACCGATAGGCCTCGGCTATCCGCAAATCAACCGCATCGTCAGCTTGGCGCGTTAACTCTGCTATTTCTGCCAGGGCAGCGCCGCAAACATTTTGCTCAAGTACCCCCCTGAGAGACAGATATACGGCGGTCGCAGCCTCTAGGTCGTCCAGGCTCTGGTCGTCTACGGCAGCGAACACAACCATGTTGCGATACCGCCTCGGCGCGGCTCCGCAGTTGTCAACGATGCAGAGCGCCTTCTCAAGCGCTGGCGAATCCCACGCCTCCACTCCTCGGTGGTCCTGAAGGTTCTGGCGATGAGGA
Source organism: Acidimicrobiales bacterium (assembly GCA_963422655.1). Classification (GTDB taxonomy): domain Bacteria; phylum Actinomycetota; class Acidimicrobiia; order Acidimicrobiales; family Aldehydirespiratoraceae; genus CATQHS01. Next base: position 114,529 of record OY730440.1, read on the forward strand.
GTATTCGGGCCGATGACCACAAGACGGACTTCGGGCTCATCAGCCACATGCTCACTACATTGAGGAGCCCAAGAAATCCGATGGGGGAACTCACCGTCACCCCGCTGAGCGCGAAGCCTCTCAACTATCTCAGCGTGAATCTCTTCGCAGGCGCTGACAAGGAAGCGGTCGATCTCGGAACGAACCACCTCACCGAGTTGCGACCCTGCCGACGCAGGCAGCTGAAGCTCTGGAGCCAACCGCCTGCCTGCACTCATCACCACTTGCAGATATAGCACAGTTGAGAGTTGACAAGGACCACTTGGGGCCTGAACTCCCAGCTCGCCAACTTCCGGGTCGGCCGGCTCTATTATAGCACATCCGTGCTACAAAAAGGCTCTATGACACACGTTGCTCACCGGGTCGATGATCGACCATGAGCTGGCTGAGCCCGAGGTAGCTGCGGCCATGGAATCGGTACCGGTATTGGCCTGACACCCGGGAACATCCTGACACCGGGGGGACATACGGCTAGCATGAAGCAATGGTCGAGAGTCCGATAATCCACAAGAGCCCGCTGCCCGACGTCGAGATCGGTGACCTGTCCATCAGCGAGCTGGTGTTTCGCGACGCCGCTGACCGGGCCGACGATGTGGCCATCACCGACGGCGGCAACTCCTCCTACACGTTCGGCCAGCTCCACGAAGCGGTGCGATGCCTGGGCGGAGGGCTGCGAGCCCGGGGTGTGGGTCCGGGAACGACGGTCGCTCTCATGGCCCCCAACATTCCCGCTTACGCCATGGTCTTTCACGGGATCGCCCTGGCCGGAGCCACCGTCACCACCGTCAATCCCACCTACGGCCCCGAAGAGGTGAGGTTCCAGTTGCGAGACGCCGATGCGTCGATGCTGATGACGGTGGCGATGTTCGTGGAGACGGCCGTGCGAGCCGTCGAAGGAACCGGGGTGTCGGAGATCGTGGTCATGGGCGAGGCCGTCGAGGCCACGGCCACGCCGCTGGGGTCGCTCATGGGCGAGCCGATCGAGCAGGTACCGGTCGACAACGCCGACCACGTGGTGGTGCTCCCATACTCGTCGGGGACTACCGGGCTGCCCAAAGGGGTGATGCTCACCCATCGAAACCTGGTGGCCAACGTGGTCCAGACCGGTGGCTTTCTCAGCTACGACGAGGGAGAAGCGGCGCTGGCCGCCCTGCCCTTCTTCCACATCTACGGCATGCAGGTGCTGATGAACGCCCTGCTGACCAACGGGGTGCGGGTGGTGACCATGCCTCGGTTCGATATGGAAGCCGCGCTGGGCTTGGTCGAGAGCCAGAAGATCACCCGGTTCTTCGCCGTGCCGCCGATGGTGCTGGGGCTGGCCAAGCACCCGGCCGTCGATCGCTACGACCTGTCCTCGCTCAAGCAGATCTTCTCGGGAGCGGCTCCGCTCGGAGCGGATCTGGCCGCCGAAGCCGCGGCTCGGGTGGACTGCGAGGTGGTCCAGGGTTACGGCATGACCGAACTCAGCCCGGTGAGCCACGGCACCCCCGAGGGCTGGTTCCGGCCCGGTACCAGCGGGGTGACCATCCCCAACACCGAGAGCCGCATCGTCGATCCCGTCACCGGAACCGACCAGGACTTGGGGGGAACCGGGGAGCTGTGGGTGAGGGGCCCGCAGGTGATGAAAGGCTACCTGAACAACCCGGAGGCGACCGCGGCCACCATCGACGGTGACGGCTGGCTGCATACCGGTGACGTGGCCACTCTCGATCACGCCGGTCACGTCACCATTGTCGACCGAATCAAGGAGCTCATCAAGTACAAGGGATTTCAGGTGGCGCCGGCCGAGCTCGAAGCCCTGATCGTCACCCATCCGGCCATTGTCGACGTGGCTGTGATCGGGGTCCCCGACCCCGAGGCAGGTGAGGTGCCCAAGGCCTTCATCGTGCTGGCCCCCGGATCTGAAGCCCCGACCTTGGCCGAGCTCCAGGACCTGACCGGCGAGCACCTCGCCAGCTACAAACAGGTGAGGCACCTGGAGGTGCTCGACTCTATTCCCAAGAGCGCCTCGGGCAAGATCCTGCGCCGGGAACTGCGAGACAACGCCTGATCCGGCCGGAGTTCGTTTGCCGTCCCGGATTCGTCTATCGTTTCATTAATATCCGCCTACCAACCAAGAGGGAACTATCGATGGCAACTCCACAGCCTGCAATCCTCACCGATCTGGAGAAGTACCAGTGGTACACCCACATGAGCCGAGTCGAAGGGGCTGACCTCAGCGTCATCAAGAGCGCCCTGAGCGACGCCCGAGCCGATGCGGCCGCCCAGAGTGTCAATCTGTGCGTCCTGCTCGGCCCGACCCTGGCCGCCGACCTCGGGATCGAGACCGGCGAAGACTTCCAGCCCTACCCGGGCTACACCTCGCCCGACGGTTCCCGGGAGGCCAAAGGCACCCAGGAAGAGTTGCTCATATGGGTGCATCAGGCCGAAAAGGACTTGTGCTGGGAGGTGCAGCACACCTTCCGTCGAGCCGTGGCCGGCCACATGGCCGTGGCCCGCGAGACCCCGACCTTCATCTACAAGAACAGCCTCGACCTCACCGGCCACATCGACGGCACCGGCAACCCCGAACCCGAAGACCAGCACGACCGAGCCATCATTCCCGATGGCGAGCCCGGATCCGGGGGGTCGTTCTGCATCGCCCAGCGCTGGGTGCACGACATGGACTTCTGGGCTGGCCTCACCCTTCAGCAGGAAGAAGAGACCTTCGGTCGTACCAAGCCCGACTCGGTGAAGCTCGACGTGCAGCCGCCCGAGTCTCATCTCTCCCACGTGGAGTTGCGGGAAGGCGCCACCGCCGACGAGTCGACCCCCAAGCGGGGCGAGATGGTGCGGCGCTCCACCCCCTACGCTTTCCACGACGGCACTGTCGGGCTCTACTTCATGGGCTTTTGCCGCACCCAGGCTCCGATGCGGGAGCGCATGGAAGCCATGTACGGCAACAACGGGCACGCGCTCGACGCCATCACCGCCTACTCGACGCCGGCGTCGGGGTCCTTTTATTTCGCCCCCTCGGTGGAGGCACTGGACGCGGCCCTGGCCTGAGTCGACCCGGTACGATCCGGGAACCTGAGACCGTGGGCAATCAGCGTGATGCCGTTGTCATGAGCGACGCCGCGGTGGCCGCGTTCGTTGCCGGGGAAAAGAGCCTTCAGGTGGGCACCATCGAACGCGACGGTGGTGTCCACCTCTCGACTCTGTGGTTCGCTGTCGTTGACGATCGGATTGTTTTCGAGACCTACACCAAGAGTCAGAAGATCAAGAACCTGCAACGAGACGACCGAATCACCGTGCTGCTCGAGGACGGCGACACCTACCGGGAGCTTCGAGGGGTGATGATCAAGGGCCGGGCCCGGCTCGTGAGCGATTACGCCGAGGTGGTACCTCTGGCTCATGCCGTCATGGTTCGCAACAACCCCGGTGCGCCCGCAGCCGCATTGAAGGAAGCAGCCGAGCGGATGGCTCGGAAACGCACCGCGGTGATCGTGGAACCCGAAAAGGTCGTTAGCTGGGACCATACCAAGCTGTGATGAGCCGATGAACGGGGCCGACGCGCTCTTGGAGGTTCAAAGGCTCGACACCGAGACCGAGCAGCTCATCTACCGGCGAGTCAACATTGCCGACCGGGCCGCGCTGTCGGGGGCCGAGATCGAACTGTTACAGGTGGAAACGCTCATAGACACGGTGACCCAGAAGCGGGTGGAGGTGGCCGCTCGCCACAAGCTATTCGAGGACGAGGCGGCCATAATCGAAGCCAGAGCTGCCGCCGACGACAACCGACTGTACTCGGGCGAGATCCAGGGCCTGAGAGATCTGCAAGCGCTCCAGGACGAGATCGTCGGCCTGCGGTCCCGCCAGGACAAGCTGGAGGAACGGGTCCTCGAGATCATGTACGAAACCGAGAAACTCGACGAGCAGGTATCGGAGCTCCAGGAACGTCGCAACGCCGCGGTCGAGCGCGTGAGCGAACTGTCGGCGGTGGTCGAGGCAGCCGAGGCCGAGATCGATCATCGGCTCCACTCCGTTGAGCTGGAACGAGCCCGAGCTGCGGGCGCTGTCGCCCCCGATCTGCTGGCCCGCTACGAACGGCTGCGGCCCGTATTCGCCTCGAGCACGGCCGTGGGGTTCGACCCGGTTCGAGGCTGCGGTTGTCCCAGCACCATGCCGGCCGTGGAGGCCGACCGGGTCAAACGCGCTGCCCCCGGGTCAGTGCTCGACTGCGCGGAGTGCGGTCGCATCGTCTTGCGTTCGGGGTAGAGCCCCGAAATGTTTCTCTGGTTCATGGCCTGGGGGGTGCTGGTGGTGCTGTTCGTGTTCGCCAGCACCACCGTCGACTACCGCTTCGTGGCCGCCGGTTCGGTCCTGCCCCTGGCTGAGACGATTTCGGGGTCGCCGTGGGTGCTGCACACCCTGCCGGGAGGCGCGGCCGTGCTGGCTCTGGTGGTGGCGGCCACGTCCGGGCCGGGCCGCCGGCTGGTACGCCGCCGATGGCTGGGGCTCCCCATCGGGATCTTCGTGTTCTTGGCGGTCAGCGGGTCTTGGTCTCGGACTGCCTTGTTCTGGTGGCCCGTGGGCGGCGCCGGGGGGGTGGGCCACGGCTTGGCGCCCGAGTGGGACCGGCCTCTCGCCGTGATGCTGGTGATGGAGACGGCGGGTCTGATCGCTGTGATCGGGCTGGTACGTCGGTTCCGGCTCACCGACCGGGCCAATCTCCGCGCTCTGCTCGCCACCGGCCGGTTGGGCCGATGAGTGATTGATGAGTGACACCGGATAATGGTGGCGGTGAGCCGGCCTGTAGGCGGGATTCTGTCCGGGAGCCCGTTGCCGGGGTCTCCGTGGATGACCATCTATCTTTGCGATCTACCCGGAAGTGTCAGCGGGCGGGCCGCCCTCTCCCTGCTCGATCTTGCTCCAAGTGGGGTTTGCCGAGCCACCCCGGTCACCCGGGGTGCTGGTGCGCTCTTACCGCACCGTTTCACCCTTACCGGCCCGAAGGCTGGCGGTCTGTTCTCTGTGGCACTTTCCTGCGAGTCACCTCGACTGGCCGTTAGCCAGCACCTTGCCCTGCGGAGTCCCGACCTTCCTCGATCCCGAAGGACCGCGGCCATCCAGTCGGCTCCCCGCCACCGCTGGCCATTGTGCCTCAGTGGGGTTTAACCTGCACGCAGTATTTCGGGCCGGGGCGGATGCCCGGGGAGGATGCAATGAGAGGCAGGCAGTGAGCACGGTCGACGACTACGGCGGTTGGCCTGCAGTGCTGACCGCTCTGACCGGGGGCGAGAGCATCACCGTCGGCGCGGCCCGGGCGGCGCTGGGGTCGATCCTGGCCGGTGATGCCACTCATGCTCAGATTGCCGGTTTCATCGTGGCCATGCGGCTGAAGGGAGAGACCATCGAGGAGCTGAGAGGTCTGGTAGAGGCCATGCTCGAGGCGGCTACGCCCCTGACCCTGCCCGGCGGGACCATCGACATAGTGGGCACGGGAGGTGCGCCCAGCCGCCGTGCGCATGCCTTGAACGTGTCGACCATGGCCGCTGTGGTGGCGGCGGGAGCCGGGGCAGTGGTGTGCAAGCACGGCAGCAACAAGGCGTCGTCGACTTCGGGGAGCTTCGATCTGCTGGCAGCGCTGGGCGTGGACACTGGCATCGGTCCCGACCGGTTGCAGGCCCAGGTTCGCGATATAGGCCTGGGGTTTGCTTACGCCCGCTCCTTCCACCCGGCCATGCGCCATGTGGCCGGGGTCAGGTCGGAATTGGGGATCCCGACCGTGTTCAACGTGCTGGGGCCGCTCTCCCATCCGGGCCAGCCCCGGCGCCAGGTAGTGGGGGTGGCCGACCCGGACCGGGTTCTCAGGGTGGCCGAGGTACTGAAGGCCAATGGATCTCGGCGGTCGATGGTGGTGCACGGCCACGGCGGCCTCGACGAGCTGAGCCTCACCGGCCCCTCCCGCGTGGTCGAATTGAACGAAGGCATGATCCGGTCTTACGAGGTGAACCCGGCCGATGTCAAGATGTCCACGGCGGCACCCGAAGAACTGCACGGCGGTGATCCCAACACGAACGGGGCAGTGCTGAGGGGCATTCTGGCCGGTATGACCGGGCCCCGGCGTGACATCGTGGTCTTGAACGCGGCGGCTGGGCTGGTGGTGGCCGGGGTGGCCGGTGATCTCGGGTCGGGGGTGGAGGCGGCTGCAGCCGCCATTGACGACGGTCGGGCCGCGGCCAAGCTCGACGCCCTGATCGCGTCGGCCGGGACCTAGGTGCATGGGTCCGCCAGTCGGCGCCGTCTCCGGCGGCCGAGACGGTGCTGCCGATTAGAAACGGACCTACAGACGACGCTACGCCGACGCTGTGATCACCGGCACCGGTCCCATACCAAGATCCGAACTCGACCGCTTCGCCTGCGGAGCCGACCTGTTCGGGATCCTCTTCGACGGCGATGGCCTGGCGCTGAGGCACGGCCGGCGACTACGCACCATCTCCCCCCAACAATGGCGAGTGCTGCAAGCACTGACCTGACCCGGGCCTAAGCCTCCCGCCATCTGAGTGCCTATCTCTGCCGCTGCACCGGTTACTTGAGCATCTTGACGCGGTGGAGATGCTGGCCGAAAGCGCCGACACCTAGGCTAGACCTCCCCTCGAACCGGCCCGGGGGAACGGATCCGGGCCACTACTTCCGGTCGTTCGACCTCACCTTGGGTGTGTATGGCTCTGTTGAGTGCTTCGGCTATTCGTGTCTTTGACATCGCAATACGGATCACTCATAATGGTGGGGTGCTGGCTCTGGTGTTCGTGGTTGCGGTGTCGTCGTGGTTCGGATCGCTTGGGGTTTCCCTGTCGGGATCGGTTGAAACTTCTGCGGTCGGGGTGGGTGATCTTGAGTTTGGAGTGGATGGTATTGAGGCCACGCCGGCAAATCCGGTGGTGGAGTCTTATGCACGAGATTATTTGGTGTCTTATGGGGAGGCTGAGCGGCGTTTGGATCGGATCAGCGTGTTGCAGGCTGTGATGGCATCGATCCGTGAGGTTGAAGGTTCACGGGTGGCTGGTTGGGGGATTGACCATGGCGAGGATTTCGGCGCGTGGGTTTGGTTGGTGGGGGACGAACAACCGAGCGATGAGACTGCTGAGATCGCTGCTGGGTTTTCTGATGTGGTGATCCGTAAGGGTGCGGTTCACAGTCTTGAGGAGTTGGAGGCGGCGGAGCGTCGGTTTGCTGCTGAGTGGGCGCGGAGTCTGGTTGGAGATCATCAGGGTGATTTGTTGGGTTCTTCCAGGGTGGTGTTCTCTTCGGTGGATTTGGAGGCTAACGGTATTGAGATTGGGATTGATACGACGGTGCCTGGCCGGGTTAGACGGGGTTCGGGTGCTGTTGGAGATTCTGTGGCGGATTCGGTGCTGGGGTCGGCGCAATTGTCTAGATTGTGGACAGGTCATGTTGGTGTGTCGGTGAAGGTTTCAGGTGCACGGGCGTTTGAACAGTCCACGGATGTACCCGTAGATACGAAGATTACTGATATCTTGGGTGGTAGTACTTTCAAGTCTTGTACCAGCGGGTTTGCAGCGAAGCAGCTGGGTGGAGATTACGGGGTCGTTACGGCAGGTCATTGCCCTGACAATGGATATTTTCATCCTGGTGGTCCATTAACTAATTGGATACAACTTCCATATGTGAAGGGTTGGCCTAGCAAAACAGCTGATGCTCAATTCAATCGGATCCCTGCTGGTATTGCATATGATCTCCGGGATGATTACTGGTGCGGTGAGAACGCCAAAGAGGTGTGTGATGTCACGGGCATAATGAAGCGTGCTGATATGTTGGGTGAATATGTATGCATGACTGGTTCTCGAACTAAGGTCTCATGTGGTGAGGTAACGAACATCGCCTATAGGGGTCGCTGTCATGATAGACAGTGGAACGCACTTGTCTGTGCCCCAGTCTTTATTGCAGTTGAGGGGCCCAAACTCCGAACCCGTGGCGGTGATAGCGGTGGTCCGCTTTATAATCATAAGGGTTTAGCTCTTGGAGTTCACAGCTCCGGTATCCGTCTTGAAGATGGCACGTTACGCCTAGCCTTTTCGGTCATTGAAGAGATAGAAATTTATCTTGGTGTCAAGATCTTGACAGAGGATCCCACCCCACCGAGTGCTCCTCGAAGGGTTGATGTTGGTGTTGAGTCAGAGGTCGTCTGGTTGTCGTGGACGCCGCCGCCTGAGGGGGCAAATAGATATCGTGTATTCCGCCGAAAAAAGTCAACGGGTGAAACCTTCAGCCTGATCGGTGACACTTCTGCTAGCTCGTTCGATCATCCAATTGCAGAGTTGCTCCCAGGTACGGATTACGAGTACCGGATCAAGGCAGTCAACAATTTGGATATGGTCGGGCCGGATAGTGAAGTTGCGACTGTCTCGATACCCGCTGTCAAGGGGCTAACCACTGTGGTTGGTGCTAATGGTGTGTCTGTGTCTTGGACGGTGCCTCAGGGTGATGTGAAGGGTTATGAGGTATACCGGCGAGCAGCCGTAGCCGGTGAACCGTATCGTAAGGTTGGTAATTCCCGGGAGGCTACGTTTATTGACCCTATTTCGGGATTGACGCCCGGCGTTGAGTATTACTACCGGGTCAAAGCAGTTGGTTCCAATGGTGTGACCGGTGGTTGGGGGCCCGGTGCGAACTATGCCCGAGCGGTAGTTTCTGCTGCTGGGGGTCTTACTGCTGCGGATGGTGCTGATGGTGTGTCTGTGTCTTGGTCGATACCAAAGGGTGATGTGAAGGGTTATGAGGTATACCGGCGAGCGGCCGTAGCCGGTGAACCGTATCGTAAGGTTGGTGATACCAAGAAGGCTACGTTTATTGATCCCATTTCGGGATTGACGCCCGGCGTCGAGTACTACTACCGGGTCAAAGCAGTTGGTTCCAATGGTGTGACTGGTGGTTGGGGGCCCGGTTCCAACTACGCACGCGCAGTCATTCCCGCTGTCAAGGGCCTTACCGTTACGGTTGATACGGATGGTGTGGCGTTGACTTGGACGGTACCAAAGGGTGATGTTGGTGGCTATGAGGTATACCGGCGAGCAGCAATGGCCGGTGAACCATACAGAAAGACAGGTGAATCCCAACAGGCTGCGTATGTTGATCCTACTTCGAAGTTGACGCCCGGCGTCGAGTATTACTATCGGGTCAAAGCGGTTGGAACCAGCGGTGTGACTGGTGGCTGGGGGCCCGGTTCCAACTACGCACGCGCAATCATTCCCGCCGTCAAGGATCTTGCTGCAGTGGTTGATGCCGATGATGTGTCTTTAGCCTGGACGGTGCCTCAGGGTGATATTGTCAGCTATGAGGTATACCGGCGAGCAGCGGTAGCCGGTCAACCGTACCGCGACGTGGGTGATACCAAGAAAGCCACGTTTATTGACCCAATTTCGGGATTGACGCCCGGCGTTGAGTACTACTACCGGGTGAAAGCGATCAGCAGCAGTGGACTGGCCGGTGGTTGGGGGACCGGTTCCAACTACGCACGCGCGATCATCCCCAGAGCTGACTGAGGGCCGGATCAAGGTTATGGAATTCGTACGGGGACCCGCGAGTGAGCGAGCACAAGCGACGCACACACGCTGCGAAAGACGACGTCGGGAAGTTCCATCAGTACCGTGAAGAAATCCGTCGACAAAGACCGATAACCGCTGGTGTCGAGTCGACACATCTCCGACGTCATGGCGTCGATCTCAGCTCGCAGTCGCACATCCGCGAACGACGTAACTCGAACGAGTCGGTCGCGGATCAGCGTTCGCCTCTCCTGTTCGGAGGTAACCGTGAGCAGGTTCATGTGGTGGCCCATACGCCCGAATCGTCCGTGGCGTTGGTCGAGTTCACGTTCGACGCGGGCCAGTGCAGCCGCAGCACGTTCCCAGTGCTGCTTGTGAAGCCTCGGGCCGACGATGCCGTGCTGCTGGCGGCGTTGCTCGGCGGCGGACTCCTAGTCGGGCCGGTACTCCTCGGTGCGTCGATCGAAACGGTACGGCTTGGTCGCCATGGCGGTCGAGATAATGCGAGGGCCCGACGCCCGGTGGGCCGAAGGTAGCGTGAAGCCCTGTGACGATCCCTGCTGAGACGGGCGCGCCGGTGACCGGCCGTGCGCTGCGCTGATCGTGACGGTTCGGGCCGAGACGTTGGTGACAGTTGGGCGCCGGGCCGGGCTGAGCGCGGTCGGTGTCTGTGACGCGGCCCCGTTCGCGGCGGTGGCCGAGACCCTGCACCGCCGCAAACGGGACGGCTTGCACGCCGGGATGGCGTTCACCTACCGTAATCCCGACCGGTCCACCGACCCGGCCCGGACCCTTCCCGGCGCTACCGCGCTGGTGGTGGGCGCTCTCGACTACTACCGGCCGGCACCGCCGCGTCCTGTCGACAATCAGCCCTACGCTCGGGTGGCGGCCTATGCCCGGAGCGACCACTACGCCGCATTGCGGGCCGGGCTGGACGAAGTAGCTGGTTTGCTTCGCTCCCTGGGGCACCGGGCTGTGGTCACTGCCGACGAGAACCATCTCGTCGACCGGGCTGCGGCCCACCGAGCCGGCATCGGCTGGTGGGGCAAGAGCGCCAACATCTTGGTTCCAGGGGCCGGCAGCATGGTGGTGCTGGGTTCGGTCGTCACCGACGCTCCCGTCGAGACGACTGCCCCCGCCCCCGTCGCCGATGGTTGCGGGCCGTGTCGGCAGTGCCTGGACGGATGTCCGACCGGCGCTATCGTGGCCCCCGGAGTGGTCGACGCCCGCCGCTGCCTGGCCTGGTTGGTCCAAGCCGACGGGATCTTCGACCCCGACCTGCGGGTAGCGCTCGGCGATCGCATCTACGGATGCGACGACTGCGGGGATTCGTGCCCACCCAACCGGATCCGCATCCGCCGCAAGGCCGGCCCGGCCCCACCGTCGACCGACCAGGCGTGGGTGCCGGTGCTGGAGTTGCTGGCGGCCACCGACGAAGAACTGCTGGAGCGCTATGGCCGGTGGTACATCCCCCAGCGGAAGCCCCGGTACCTGCGTCGCAATGCGCTGGTGGTGCTGGCCAACGTCGGCGACGGCTCCGATCCAGGGGTGCGTGAAGCAGTGAACCGAGCCCTGGGCGACTCCGATCCGCTGATTCGAGCCCACGCCGTGTGGTGCGCTCGGCGCCTCGGCCTGCGGATCGACGCTCTGCGGGGTCTCGACGACCCGCAGGTCCGAGCCGAACTCCAGCGTGAGGTGCAGCCCCGGTGACCCCGGCTCGCCCGGCCCGGAGTTAGCCCATGGTCCGGCACCTGCTCGTCACCAACGACTTCCCGCCCAAGATCGGTGGAATACAGAGCTACCTGTGGGAGCTGTGGCGACGGTTGCCGCCCGGCGAAGTGGTGGTGCACACCACCCCCCGCCCCGATGCCGCTGCCTTCGACGCCGGTCAGGACTTTGCGGTGATCCGCTCCTTCGAGCCCTGGCTGGTACCCCGGCCCGGCCTGGTTCGCCGGGTCGACCGTTTGGCCGCCGAATACGATGTCGACCTCGTAGTCATCGATCCGGCGGTACCGACCGGGCTCATCGGCCCCCATCTGGAGCGGCCTTATGCCGTGGTGGTGCACGGTGCCGAGATCGCCGTCCCCGGTCGTGTGCCGGGTCTGCGAAGGCTGCTGGGCCGGGTGCTGGCCGACGCGTCCGGGGTGATAGCCGCGGGAGGGTACCCCGCCGACGAGGCCGAGCGGGTAGTGGGTCGCAGCCTCACCGCCTTCGTGATCCCACCCGGGGTCGACACCGATCGCATCAGGCCCCTCGAAGACCGGGAGCGAAGCGAGATTCGTCGCCGGTTGGGCTTGGAGCCCGATGCCCCCACCGTTGTCAGCGTGTCCCGGCTGGTGCCTCGAAAAGGGATGGACACTCTGGTGCGAGCCGCCGCCATCCTGGCTCCGCACCACCCCGGCCTCCAAGTGGTGATCGCTGGCGACGGGCGAGAGCGGCGCCGGATCGCTCGTCTGGTCGAGAAGCTCGGTGCTCCGGTGCGGCTTCTGGGTCGGGTATCCCAACGGGACCTTCCCATGATCTACGGCTGTGGCGACGTGTTCGCCATGCTGTGCCGCGCCCGCTGGGCCGGGCTGGAGCAGGAGGGCTTCGGGATCGTGTTCTTGGAAGCGGCTGCGGCCGGGGTGGCCCAGGTGGCCGGACGCAGCGGTGGTGTGGCCGATGCCGTGATCCATGACAGGACCGGGCTGGTTCTGGAGGCAACCGAGCCGGAACCGGCCGCTCGGGCTATCGGTGAGCTCCTCGATGACAGCGAACGGTGTCGAGCCATGGGAGCGGCGGCCCGGCGCCGGGTGCAGGAGGCCTTCTCCTATGAAGGGCTGGCCCGGCAGCTCCACGACGCGATCGGCGCTATGGTGAGCGCTGCACCCTGAGGTGCACGGGGGCGCCTGAGGTGCACGGGGGTGGCAACGAACAGGTTGCCATGGCCGGAGCCGTGGAAGTTGGAACCACCCCGAGTTGTTAGGGTCATTGAACGAAATCACTCCGGGAGGTGGTACCAGTCGTGGTCGACCAGGCAACCCAGCGAACCACCGTCATGGCCAGCCCCCAGCGTTGTTTCGACGCGGCCATCGACTTCGAGCGCTATCCCGAATGGGCCACCGACGTGAAACAAGCCCGAGTGCTGAGGCGTGACGAGCGAGGCCAAGCCGTCGACGTGGAGTTCCGAGCGGCGGCCATGGCTCGATCCACTACCTACACCCTGCGGTACTACTACGGCACCGAACCGTTGCGCATGGCCTGGCGGCTCCAGTACGGCGACGCCACCAGGCGGTTGGACGGTTCCTACGAGTTCCTGGCGGTGGACGGCAGCGCCGATGTCACCGAGGTCGTGTACCACTTGGTCGTCGATCTCACGATGCCCATGCCCGGATTCCTCAAGCGCCGAGCCGAGGCCCGGATCATGAACACCGCCCTCGACGACCTGAAGGCCTACGTGGAGGCCGGCGCCACCCGGTAGAGCGGTCGGGATGTACTGCGGATTCGACATCGGTGGAACGAAGGTTCTGGGCTTGGCCGTGGAGGGCCCCGATGCCACCGAACCGACGGCGTGGCGGCGAGAGCTCATCGTCTACAACGGTGAGACCCTGATCGAGCTCATCGAGTCGGTGGTGGCCAGTCTCGAATCCGATTGCGGCCGGGCCATGTCAGGGATCGGGATAGGTGTGGCCGGTATCGTGGACCGGGCCGGCACGCTGCGGTACTCGCCCAACATTCCCGGGGTCGTCGATCTCGACATCAAGGCCCGCCTCGAGGCCGACCTGAACCGGCCGGTCGTGGTGGAAAACGACGCCACCGCTGCGATCTGGGCCGAGATGACGGTGGGAGCGGGGCGGGGCAGCCGCCATATGGCGCTGGTCGCTCTCGGCACCGGCATAGGCACCGGGTTCGTGTTCGACGGTCGGCTGCATCGAGGATTCAACGGCTTCGCCGGTGAATCCGGTCACATGATCATCCAGTACGACGGGCCGGTGCATCTCACCGGTGCTCAGGGACCGTGGGAATACTTCGCGTCGGGTAGCGGGCTGGTAAGACGGGCCCGACAAGTGGCGGCTTCAGGGGAACTGCCCCAGGTGGTGGCCGAAGCCGGATCCGTGGAGGCGATCGACGGCGATCATGTCCGAGCCGCCATCGTCGCCGGTGATCCGGTCGCGCTGAGCCTGCTGGACGAGCTCTGCTGCTACGTCGGCATCGGCGTGGCCAATCTGGTTCACGTTCTCGATCCTGAGATGGTGATCATCTCCGGCGGTGTCGTTGACATCGGCGAGCCCTTGATCCGGGGCATACAGCGCTGGACCAATGCTCACGTGCTCGGAGGCGACCATCGCCCCGAGGTTCGGGTAGTGGCGGCCCAGCTCGGCCACCGCTCCGGCGCCTTCGGGGCGGCGCTGCTGGCCGCCCGTGGTCGCGCCAGCAGTAGAGCCGAGGTACCCACCGAGGATCAGTCGTCGTCGGCCCAGCGGCGGGACCGCTCAACGGCTCGCAACCACCGATCGTAGAGCCGATCGGCTTCGGACCGGTCGGCTGCAGGCTCGAAACGTCCGGCCTGCACCCAACAGCCGGCCAACTCCTCGAGGGAGCTCCAGATCCCCTCGGAGAGCCCGGCCAGGTAGGCCGCGCCCAGGGCCGTGGTCTCGGAGACACCGGATCGGATCACGGGCACACCGAGTTGGTCGGCCTGGAACTGCAAGAGCAGATCCATGACCGATGCGCCGCCGTCCACTCGCAGGTCGGTGATGACCACCCCGGCCGCGGCCATGGTCTCGATGACGTCACGGGCCTGGTAAGCCATCGACTCGACCGCAGCTCGAGCCAGTTCGGCTCGACCGGTTCCCCCGGTGATCCCCACGACCGTGCCCCGGGCTCGGGGATCCCACCACGGGCTGCCCAGCCCGGCCAGTGCCGGCACGAAGCAGACCCCGCCGGTGTCGGGAATCGACTCAGCCAGCGGCCCGACTGCGCCGGGTTCGTCGAAAAGTCCCAGACTGTCTTGAAGCCAGCTCACCGCGGCGCCGGTCGCCAGCATCGCGCCCTCATAGGCGTAGGTCCTCGACAGCCCGTCGGGGCGGTCCAGTACCCATGCCACCGTCGTGAGCAGTCCTTCGACCGGCGCCGGGCAGTCGGATCCGAGGTTCATCAACGTGAAGGACCCGCTGCCGTAGGTGTTCTTGGCCTGGCCCGGCGTGAAGCAGGCCTGCCCGAACAGCGCCGCCTGCTGATCACCGGCCACCCCCGAGACAGCGATGCCGGCCCCCAGCGGAGATCCGTCGGCGGTCAGCCCGAACCGGCCCGACGAAGGCCGGACCTCGGGCAGGCATCCCGGTGGCACCCCCATCAGCTCGCACAGTTCTGCGGACCATTCCAGCGCCGTGATGTCGTAGAGCATGGTGCGGCTGGCGTTGGACGGATCGGTAACGTGCTCAGCCCCGCCGGTCAGGTTCCACACCAGCCAGGAGTCGACGGTACCGAAGGCCAGACCGGCATCGGCAGGTACCCCTCCGGTGGTCAGGAGCCATTCGAGTTTGGTGGCCGAGAAGTAAGGGTCCAGCACCAAACCGGTGAGGTCACGGACGAGCTCGAGATGGCCGGCCCGTTCCAGTTGCTCGCACCGAGCTGCCGTGCGTCGGTCCTGCCAGACGATGGCCCGCTGTAGAGGCCGTCCGGTGCGCCGGTCCCACACCACCACCGTCTCGCGCTGGTTGGTGATCCCGATGGCGGCCACCGGTTGGTCGATGCTGGCTATCACCTCGGTCGAAGTGGCGCAGGTGGCTTGCCAGATCTCGTCGGGGTCGTGCTCCACCCAACCGGGCCGGGGGAAATGCTGGTTGAGGGCACGGTAAGCCAAGCTGCAGGGTTGGCCGGACTCGTCGACAGCCAAGGCCCGAACCCCGGTCGTTCCCGCATCTATGGCTATCACCACCGACACCGGTGCTGATCCTACCGAAGAGGAACTACCTCTTCGAAAACCGGCTCGGGCATCTGAGCGCCGGGCCGAGCGTTCTCGATACAGTCACGACCGACGTTACGGGCGCAGCGAGAGTGACGGGAGCCCCCAACGATGCGGGTAGGCGTGCTGACCGGAGGCGGTGACTGCCCGGGGCTCAACGCGGTCATCAGAGCCGTGGTTCGTAAGGCCGAGCGATTCTACGGGGACGAGGTTATCGGTTTCCGGGACGGATGGAGGGGCGTGGTCGAAGACGACTGGGTGCCCCTCGACGTAGAGAGCTGCCGAGGCTTGCTGCCCCGGGGCGGTACCGTCATCGGCACTTCCCGGCACACCCCGTTCAATCTCGACGACGGCGTGGCTCGAGCCCGGGCGACGATCCGGTCCCGGGATGTGGATGGTGTCATCGTCATCGGTGGAGAGGGAACGCTGTCGTGTGGTCGAGATCTCTACGACTCCGGCTTTGCGATCGTCGGGGTACCCAAGACCATCGACAACGACATCGCCGCCACCGAGATGACATTCGGGTTCGACACCGCCATGGGCATCGCCACCGAGGCCATCGACCGGCTCCACACCACGGCCGAGAGCCACAACCGGGTGATAGTGGTAGAGGTGATGGGCCGCAACGTCGGTCACATCGCCACTTGGGCCGGCATCGCCGGCGCCGCCACTTACACGCTGGTACCCGAGGATCCCTTCGACCTCGACGAGGTGTGCCGGGCCCTGACGCGGCGTCACCGGCGGGGTCGCTACGCCTCCATAGTGGTGGTAGCCGAAGGAGCCCGCCCTCGGCCCGGAACCCTGGAGATATCCGAACCCCCCGTCGATACCTACGGCCACAAGCGCTTGGGCGGCATCGCCAACGTGATCGCGGCCGAGATCGAGAAACGGACCCGCCTCGAGACCAGGGTGACGATCCTCGGTCACGTCCAGCGGGGCGGATCGCCCTCGCCCTTCGATCGGGTGCTGGCCACCCGTTTCGGCGTGGCCGCCATCGACGCCGTGCACGACGGAGCTTTCGGCCAGATGGTTGCCCTTCGGGCCGGTTCGGTCGTGCGGGTGTCGTTGCACGAGGCAACGGCAGCGACCAAGCCCGTCGGTGACGAACTGTTGGACGTGGCCCGCACTTTCTTCGCCTGATTCGAGCCCGGGCTCGAACTGCTCGTACTGTGATGGCTCAATTGGGACTGAACTGTTCGTAGTTGTCACGTCGCAGCACGGCGCCCGGGTCGGCGTCGGCGTCATTGGTCGGTACCGATACTTCAGCGCCGTTGAGCAGGAGTCGCGCCCCGTCGATGCTCTCGATTTCGGTGACTGTGAACACCAACTGGGCTGCAACCAACCTCAAGGTGTCGGGCGGGGGGGGAAGATCGTCGGGTGAGAGCGGGATGAAGTCGACGGTGGCTATTCCGTCGGTGACAGTGGCCATGGTGAGCTCGAACAGTTCCAGAGTGTTGAAGAAACCGGCTGCTTGCTCCTCGACGGTGGTGGTGGTGCCGAACAGGGTGGAGAGCACGTCGGCCACGGTGCCGCCCACTCGCACCGGGCGCTCGACCTCCACCACGATGGTTCGCTCGATGTCGGGGGGATTGGTCAGCAGGTACACCGAATGGGGCTCGGCGACCGGCACTGCGGGCGTCTCGACGGTAGTGGTGGTGAATCCGGGCCGGAGGCTCTCGGGCAGATCGTCGGGATCTATGGCGTGGGCCGTTTCGTCAGTGGGGATCCCGCAGGCGCCGGTGACGGACCAGGCGACCAGCGCCAGCACGATCAGGCCCAGCACGGTCGCCGGGCGGCGGGTCATGGCTGCATCTCCTCGGCGGGCCGGCCGGGCTGGGCGGGCAGATCGACGACGAAGCGGGCCCCGGAGGCTCCGTCGAGGCGATCCTCCACCCAGACCCGGCCGCCGTGGAGGTCGACGTGTTCGGCTACCAGCGCCAAGCCCAGCCCGGAACCGGCCGCCCGACCCCGCCGCCCGCTGGCCCGGCCCCGACTGAACCGGTCGAAGATGATCTGGCGCTCTTCTGGAGTCACTCCCGGGCCGTTGTCCTCGACAGCCAACTGAACCCGATCAGGCCAGCTCTCTATGCAGATGCTCACGCCGATCTTGCCGCCGCCGTACTTGGCTGCGTTGTCTACCAGGTTGGATACGACTTGGGCCAGCCGACGCTTGTCGGCTTGGAGCTTAATTGATTGCATTTCCCGGGCGGGGCGGAAATCCACGTCGTCACGGCCCCGCATGGCTATGGCATGTTCGACGAATTCCACGATGTCGATGGCGTCGGTGTGAAGATCGGCAGTACCGACGTCGTAGCTGTTGATTTCCAGGAGGTCTTCCACCAGTTGATTGAACCTGGCTATGTCGGTGGTCAACAGATCCAATGCGGTCCGGCCTCGCTCGCTCAGTTCATGCCTGCTGTTGGCCAGGACCTCCACCGAGGCGATCAACGTCATCAGCGGTGATCGCAACTCGTGGCTGACCTCCGACGCGAATCGAGTGTCGCGTTCGATCCGATCCTCGAGGGCTTGGGCCATCTCGTTGAACGAAGCGCTGAGCGAAGCCAGATCGGCATCGGCCGGTGGCTCGAGCCGGGTGTCGAGTGCTCCGGCGGCCAGCGATTCGGCCGCGGCCCTCACCTGGGCCAGAGGCCGGAGCAGGCGGCGGACAGGCCACCAGCCCATGGCCGCAGCCAGCAGGGTGGTCGCCGCGGCCACACCGAAGAGGATTACGGTGAATGCGTCGAGCGTCTCTTCGATGTCGTCGAGGGGGGCGGCCTCGAAATAGGTGGCTTTCACCCCGGTGTCGGGGATGGGGACGGCTGAGACGATGGCGGGACGGCCCCCTACGACAGTGCGCATCCGGCCGGGAGTGCCGGCCTCGACCATCGTCAGCAGGGAGGCAGGCACCGACTCGCCGTCGAACACCAAAGGGTCGGCTGCGGTCCAGGATTCGTATACCAACAGCAGAGGGAACGTTCCCGAGGTCTGGCCCAGCCGTTCGACGATGGCGCGGCGGCCTTCGTCGTCGGTTTCTGCTGTCAGCTCGTTACGGACCCGGCGACCGTTGTTGACGAACACCGAGAACGATGCCTCGTCGCGTTCGGCGAGGAGATTTTGGCGGGTCAGAGCCAGTGTGGCCACCGAGATCGTGCTGGACAGCAGCAAGCCACTGAAGGCGAAGGCAATGGTGAGACGGGTGCGCAGTCCGAACCGGCGAGAGGGAGCCACCCCGGGTGCGCGCACGGGGCTAAGGCTGGAGCTTGTACCCCAACCCCCTCACCGTCACGACGTAGCGGGGATTGGCCGGGTCGGACTCGATCTTGGTGCGAAGCCGACGGATGTGGACGTCGACGATGCGTCCGTCCCCGAAGTAGCCATGCCCCCAGACTCGCTCGAGCAGAACTTCGCGACTGAACACCCGGCCGGGATTGGACCCGAGTTCGACCAAGAGTCTGAACTCGGTCTTGGTGAGGTGCACCTCGGTGTCGTCGACTCGCACCACCCCCTCTTCGGGGACGACCTCGAGATCGTCGAATACGAAGTGGCGGGCGCCCGTGTCGGGGGTGCGGATCCTCCGGAGCAGAGCCCGAATGCGAGCCGAGAGCTCCTTGGGCGCGAACGGCTTGGTCAGATAATCGTCAGCGCCCGCTTCGAGGCCGGCAACGACGTCGTGGGTGTCGGCCCGAGCGGTGACCATCACGATGGGAACGTCGCTGACTCGCCGTATGGCCCGGCACACCGCGAACCCGTCGATGTCGGGCAGCATGATGTCGATCAGCACCACGTCGGCCGGCGCCGTTGTAAAAGCGTCGAGAGCATCCTCGCCGGAGGCGGACTCCTCCACGTCCCAACCCTCGTCCTCGAGGGCCAGGCAAACCGCGGTGCGGATCAGCTCGTCGTCCTCGACGGTCAGGATCTTCGTGCTCATCACTTCGGTGCTTCCAGACCATCGGTTTCGGCGCGGCCCGGTCCGTTTCGGGGGCGGCCTCGACCGGACCCGGGCTCATGATCCGGTCCGGTTCCGTCGATCCGCCGGGGGGTACGGGTGGCCCCCCATTCGGCCATGGCCCGCAAGGTGAGCACGGCCACCACGGCCACACCGCCAGCAGCACCGATGGCACCTGCCACACCGATCAGGCCGGCCTTGACGGTGCAACCGTTCGAGCAACTCAAGTCCGTGACGGCGAACCCGATGAGGCCTCCGCAGGCGCCGGCACCGACGATGGCCAGCAGAGTCAACACCCGAGCAGCCCGGGCCGGTGCCGCCGCGGGCGGGACAGCAAGGAATCGGTTGGACACCACACCCAAGATTACCGATTGCAGATGCCACAATGGCCCCCGGGCCGTACCGGCATCGAGGAGGCGTCGGGCCATGAGGATCAGCGGGGGTACGCCCGACGGGACGGTGGGCTTCATGCATGTCGACATGGATGCCTTCTTCGCAGCGGCGGAGATCCAGCGCCGACCCGAGCTGCGAGGCCGGCCCGTCGTCGTCGGAGGCGCCGGGCCCCGGGGGGTGGTGGCGGCGGCCAGCTACGAGGCCCGCTCCTTTGGCGTTCATTCGGCCATGCCGTCGGTGCGAGCTCGCCAACTCTGCCCGCATGCTGTGTTCCTCCACGGCGACCACCGCTATTACACCGAGATCTCGGGCCGAGTGATGGCGGTTCTGCGCGACGTCACGCCTCTGGTAGAACCGGTCTCACTCGACGAAGCCTTTCTCGACGTACGGGGCGCCACCCGAATATTCGGACCGGTCGAACAGATCGCCGCCACCGTCCGGGCCCGCATTCTCGAGCAGGAAGAGCTCACCTGTTCGGTGGGGGTGGCCTCCAACAAGCTCTTGGCCAAGCTGGCCACCGAACGGGCCAAGCCTCGATCCAGCTCGACCGGTCCCGTCTTCGGGCCCGGGGTTTACGTTGTCGCGGCCGGCGACGAGTTGGTGTTCTTGCACCCGTTGCCTGTCACCGATCTCTGGGGCGTGGGCCCGGCCACAGCGAAGAAGCTGTCGAGCATGGGAGTAGAGACGGTCGGAGATCTGGCGTCGCTGCCGGCTGGTCGAGTCACTTCGGCGTTGGGGAATGCCACCGGTCGCCATTTGCATCGCTTGGCCAACGGAATCGACGACAGCCCGGTGACCGTGGACCGTCGTCCCAAGTCGATCGGTCGAGAAGAGACCTACCCCCGCGACCTGAACACCCGGGCCGATCTCGATGTCGAGCTGATCAAGCTGGCCGATGCGGTGGCATCGCGGCTCCGAGCCGCCGGGCTGAGAGCGCGTACTGTCAGCATCAAGGTCCGCTTCGGCGACTTCACCACCATCACCCGGTCGGTGACCCTGCCCCACGCCACTGACGGCACCCGGACCGTGGCCACGGTCGCTTCCGGCCTGCTCGACCTGATCGACCCGGCGCCCGGCGTGCGGCTCTTCGGCATCAGCGGTACCGGGCTGGTCGACGCGTCCGCTCGACAGATGTCCTTGACCGACCTGGAGCCCGAGTCGTCGAACCGGACCGACCCCGTGGTGGACGCGATCCGGGGCCGGTTCGGGGCAGAATCGATAGGTCCGGCCTCTCTGGCTCGCCCTGGTTGCCGGATCGGAGTCCGCAGCGACGGTACGGATCAGCCCTGGGGCCCCGACACTGACCCAACCGTAGAGTAAGGCCGACAGTGAGAAAGACTGGACGGGTCGGGCCTCGCTGTAGGTAGGATTGCAAATGGGAGGTACCGCTGTGCCGCTTTCTGAGGACGAGCAACGAATCCTCCGCGAGATCGAGACGCATCTCTACGAGAGCGATCCCCGGCTGGCTCGGGAGGTGGCCGAGACCACCGTGTACCGCCATGCCTTCCGCAACATCAAATGGGCGATGCTGGGCTTCATGGCCGGAGTCGTGTTGATGATCTGGTTGCTGTCCACCTCTTACTGGCTGGCTTTCGGTGGGTTCCTGCTCATGCTCGTTTCTCTGCTGTTCTTGGAGCACAACGCTCGCCGGCTGGGCCGGGCCGGTCTCGATCACATAACCCAGTCCATGCGCAGCGGCGGACTGCGAGATGTAATGGGGGGTGCGGGGCTCCGCATGCGGGAACGCTTCGGACATCACGGCCACGAGGACAACTGACCGACCGGTTACTCCCGACGACTTGGTAGCTCGGTCGGTACCCGCCCACCCTCGGGGAACGGTGGCAGATCAGCGAGGGTCGAAGGCTCAGCGAGGGTCGAAGGCGGCTCGAATGCGGCGGCGCCAGTTCGAGTGTTGGCGGCAGGCCCGGGCGATGACCCAGGCCGAGGCTTCGGCCTCGGCGGCGACAGTTTCGGGGACGTCGGGACAATAGCGCCCCTGGGTGGTACACCGGGCCAGAGTGCCGATCGAGCTCATGGTGGTCCGGTTCGAGACCCGGGCCGCCAACTCCATCGGGGTCTGGTGGGGGTGGTGAACGATATCGACCAAGCCGAGAGCCTTCACTGCGTCGGCCCAGGCCATCTCGATGCGCCCGATCGGGTCGCGGCCCAGCCGGCTCCGGTGCCGTCGCCGCTGGAGCCGGCCGAATCCCGACACGGCTCCGGCAGCCATGGCAGCGCCGATCCAGATGTAGGCGGTGATGAGCCAGGGAAAGGACCCCCCACCGACCGAAGATCGACCGTTTGGAGCGGTCGGGGGCTCTGGAATCGCTGACTCGATATCGGCGGGTCCGGAACCCGATGGTGTTGTGATAGTGGTGACCGGCGGGTCGGTTTCCAGTCGAGAGCTTTCCTGGCCGTCCGCAACATCGGCACCCTCGAGGTCGGGCTCGTCGCGCCCCGGAGTCGGCTCGAAGCGAACCCAACCGGTGCCGACGAAGTAGACCTCGGGCCAGGAATGAGCGTTTTTGCCGCGCACGATGTAGGTGCTGCGGTCACTGTCCCATTCGCCCCCAGTGAAACCGACTGCGACCCTGGTGGGCAAGCCGACGCTGCGGGCCATGGCCGCGAAGGCCGACGAGAACTGCTCACAATAACCGGCCCGGACGTCGAAGAGGAACGACTCGAGATCGTTCACGTCGTGGTCGAGAGCGACTTCGAGGTCGTAGGTGAACCGGCTCTGGTCCTGAAAGTATTTCTGAAGGGCCAGAGCTCGTTCGTAGTCGTTACTGGCCCCGGCCGTGATCTTGTCGGCTTCGGTTCGGATCGAGGCGGGGAGCCCGGAAGGCAGATCGGTGTTGAAGGCCAGGAATTCGGCGTCGATGCCCCCAGTCGAGGGAGCTTCGATACCGGCGGCCTCTATCCGGGGTACCGACGACCTGACGGTGTAGGTGAACCGATGGGTATCGGTCCTGGTCCTGATCAGCGACCCCGAGGACGGCTCGTACTCCATGGCCACGCCACCGTCGTCGATCACTTCCTGCACTTCGTGAGCGGCCGGCAAGAAGATGGTACCCAGCGCGGCAATCGTCACCTCTTGGGTCAAGGGCTGGGCTATGACAGAGGGATGGAAGCCACTGGGCAGGGGTCCGTCAGCGTCGAGGAACCTGAATCTCGCTCGCCAGGCGTTGCCGTCGAACTCGTCGAGCGCCATCAACCGCCAGTACTGCTGGGCGCCTCTCGGAACCGAGACCGAGAACAGCTCGATCTCGGACTGCTCGACCAGATTGGCTTTCACCTGAACCAGAGGGCTGATCGCGATCCGCCGTTGCGGCCCGTCGTCCAGTTCGGTCAGGTCGACTACAGGGTCGGCTCCGGCGCCGGGCAGGCTGGGGCCCGCCCCGGCGCCGACTACCACTGCGAAGGCGAGAGTGCAGGCGCCGACGCCGAGCACGGCTCGCGTCCCTTGGCCCGGTTTGGCTTCGATCCAGGCCGGGCCGGCTTGCCGAGCGGTCCTCATGGTGAGAATCACCGCGGCCGCGGCGGCGCTGAACAGTGCGGCATGACCGATGCTGCCAACGCCGGTCCCCAGCAGCGCCGTGAAGAAGAATACCGAAAAAGCGGGCAGGACGGCTCCGAAGGCCGAGCCGGTCCGGTGCGCGGCCCGGTCGGCCACGAAGGCCA
Organism: Acidimicrobiales bacterium; assembly: GCA_963422655.1. GTDB lineage: Bacteria > Actinomycetota > Acidimicrobiia > Acidimicrobiales > Aldehydirespiratoraceae > CATQHS01. Next base: position 138,080 of record OY730440.1, read on the forward strand.
GCACCCATGCCACGACGCCGACGATCGACACGAAGCCGGGCAGGACCGGAACCGGCGCCGCCTTGTCGTGGAATGTGGTCCAGGCCTCGCTCAGGTCGGCCCGGACCGCGGTGATGGTTTCGAGGGTGGGAAAGACCAGGTAGGCGGTGGTATCGGAGTACAGCAGGACGGTGAAGACGAAGGCGCCGACGACGATACTGACAACCGTCGATGCCATCGCAGCAAGACCACCCCGGCGGGCGGTGACGGCCACCAGATGGGAAGCAACAGCGAGGGTCAGCCCGTCCCTCAAGAACGTCGTGTCGTCGAACAGCCGGACCATACCGGCGATGGTGACGATGGTGAGGATGACCGGGGCCGGCTCATAGAGCCAACCCCGATTCCGGCGATGTTTCACCCGGTGACTCCGGCGCGGTCAACGGCGGGAACCGACCACGAGCCGGTGAGCTGTCCGGGGCCGGTGAGGTGGATCCAGTTGCCGGCCCTCCCGCCCCTGAGCCCGGGGTCGTCCCAATTCTTCGTATCGCAGGTGACGATCAGCGCGGCACCGAGGCGCTCGACCAGGCGGGCCCGGGCCGCGGCGTCGGTAGCGACGTCCGGATCGGCAGTGACGGCTACCACCGTCGATCCGCTCACCGGTACCGTGGGATGGATAAGGGTGTTGCCTCCTTCCAGCCGGGCCAGGAACTCCAAGGCCGAATCGAGCCAGGTCGGGTCGGTGAGCGTTGACGTAGCCCGTCCGTCGGTGGTCTGGAGCCGTACCTCGTAGCCGGTGTCGAGCACTGCTTCGGTGATGGAAGCGGCCACTGATGCCGTTCGGTCCTGAGCCGACTCGAGATGGCTCGGGGGCCGGGTGTCGATCACCACGGCGACCGAACCGTCTTGAGGCGGCCGGTACTGCCGCACCATCAGCTCGTCGTGGTGAGCCGTCGAGCGCCAATGGATCCGGCGGGGGTCGTCTCCGCTGACGTAAGGGCGCAGACCGTCGAAGTCCTCCGAGCTCGGCCTTGGGCACTGTCGGTGATGCTCGCCCGGTGCGGGTTCGTCACTGCTTCGCAGGCGGACTGCGGAAAGGGTCTCGAAGGGCGGGTGGACGATGAGTCGCTCCCGGCCGGCAACATCATGGGAAATCCGAGCCATGCCCAAGGGGTCCATGTCGTCTACGATCATGGGACCCACCTCGACCACACCCCGGCGAGAGGTGGGGAGTTCATAGCCGTGGCTGATGCTGTGACCGCCAGCCAGCGGGGCCACCGGGAGACGGATCTCTCCGGCGCCGGTGACGCAGTCGCGGATCCGCAGTATCGGTGATCGCCAGCGGCTGCGGTTGAGGATTCGGATTTGGACCCGGGCCGATTCTCCGGTCGGGACCAGACGGGGCGAGACGGTACGGTCAACGGACAGACTCGAAGGGCGCAGGCGGCGCACGGCTACCGATCCCACGGCCGCGGCCACGGCCACCGTGCCCACGATGAGGATCTCGATCAGACCGAACACCCGCCCGGCTGCGATCATAGCTGCACCCAACATCAGGATCTGCCATCCGGTTGCAGTCCACATCTCAACCCCGTGGCCGGTGCACCGGCATGCTGTCGATGATCTCGGCTACCACATCGCCGGGTTGGCGACCCTTCATGCGACTCTGGGGGGTCATGAGCAGACGGTGGGGTAACATCACCGGCGCCAGCACCTTGACGTCATCGGGGGTTACGAAGGCCCGGTTCTGGGTGGCAGCCTGGGCCCGGGCCCCTCTTTGCAGCGCCAGAACTGCTCGGGGTGACAACCCGAAGGTGAGGTCGGGATGGTTCCGGGTGGCTTGGGCGATGTCGATGAGATAAGCCCTCAGGGCCGGAGCGACATGGATGCCGGTCACCGATGCGGCCATGCGAACGATTTCGGTGGCCGTGGTGACGGGTTCGATGTCATCGACAGGCTCGTGATCGCCTCGTGTCTGAAGAATCTCGTTCTCGGACTCACGAGCCGGATATCCGACTTGAAGTCGCATGAAGAACCGATCGAGCTGGCTCTCGGGAAGCGGGTAGGTGCCTTCGTGGTCGATCGGGTTCTGGGTGGCGATCACGGTGAAGGGCGTTCCCAGATCGTGGGTAGTGCCATCAACGGTGACTTGGCGTTCGGCCATGGCCTCCAGAAGAGCCGACTGGGTCTTGGGCGAGGCTCGGTTGATCTCGTCGGCCAGCACGACGTCGGCGAAGATCGGACCGGCCCGGAACTCGAACGTCGCGGTTGTCCGGTCGAACACCGATGTCCCGGTGACGTCGGTGGGAAGCAGATCGGGCGTGAACTGGATCCGTCCGAAGGCGCCGCCGGTACTGCGGGCCAGAGCCTTTCCCAGGCTCGTCTTGCCGACGCCGGGTACGTCTTCTATGAGGATGTGCCCATCACAGAGCAAGGCGATGACCAAGAGGTGGACAACCTGCGACTTGCCTTTGACGGCCTGTCCGATCCTGTCCACGATGGCCCCGAACCGTTCCGCGAAGAAGGGAGCGGGGCGATTGTCGGCATCGACGGCATCCAGCATGGCCGACAGGTTCTCGGTGCTGGTCATGTATCCCTCCGGGTCGGGTCGATCATCGTGGGCATGTCTGCCATCCAACCGCGAACCTCGCTGCGGTGTTGTTCTAGCTCAATTGTGTGACATTGGGCATCATGTCTGGCTTTCATGGCTGGACCACGCCGGCCGAGGCAGTGTTCTGGCTCGGTTATCGTGATCGGAATGCCTGCGGTTCTAGCTATCGACATAGGTGGCACCAAGGTCGACGCCGGCATTGTCGACGCCGAAGGGCAGATCCGAACCCGTCGGCGGGTTACGTCGGCCCGAGCCGCTGACGCGGAGGACTTCTTCGGTCGTCTGGTCGGGCTGATCGGCGCGGTCACGGCCGGAAGCGGCGTCGTGGCCTGTGGCGTTGGTTCCGGGGGTCCCATGACCCGAGGCGGCGCCACCGTGTCACCGCTCAACATCGGGGTCTGGCGCCGGTTCCGGTTGCTGGAACGGCTGGAGGATGTCGTGGCGGTGCCGGTTCACATCGACAACGACGCCAAAGCCCTGGCTCTGGGAGAAGCCTGGAAGGGCGCGGCCCGAGGCGAACGGAACTTCATGGCCATGGTGGTTTCTACGGGTGTGGGGGGTGGAATCGTGCTCGACGGTCGCCTTCTCGACGGGGCTGAGGGTAACGCCGGTCACATAGGCCACGTGGTGGTCCGCCCCGACGGCGGTGACCTGCCCGGGCATGTGCGAGGTGTGCTGGAAGCCGAGGTATCGGGCCCGGCTATCGCCCATCGCACCGGTCGGGCCGCCACCGAGGCCGGTCCCGAAGAGATCGACCGGGTGGGAGCACTGGTGGGCCAGGCAATCGGCTCGGTGGCCAACCTGCTGGATCTGCGGTTGGCTCTGGTAGCCGGTTCCGTGGCCCTGGGTTTCGGGGATCCGTTTTTCGAGGCGGCCCAGCGGGAGGTGGACCGAGTGGCCCGGCTCGACCATTCGCGGGGGGCTCGGGTTCGCCCGGCCGGGCTGGGAGCCGATGGCCCCCTCATCGGAGCAGCCGCGGTGGGATGGCGAGGTATCGGCCACGATGTGGGGGTGAGATGATCAAGACACCGCAATCGGTACGGATCGCGCTAGCGGTCGCATCGAGGCCCGGTCTGTGGTTTACGGCCGTCGTCCAAGTCTTCCGCTTCGCCCCCGACCGATGGTGGCGGCACCCGCCGTTCCTGCCCCTTACCGACCGTGATCTGCTGGAACTCCGGTGCAGCATCATGTACGGACGCTTTGACGCACCCATCGAGCCGGGCGACGTTATCAGGTGGTTACGGTGGTGTCGGATGCATTCTCGGCATCGGCGAGCCCGGTAGCCTGCCCGTCATGGCCCGGGTGCTGGTACTCAACGCGACATTCGAGCCGTTGGCGGTGGTGAGCACCCATCGGGCCGTGGGTTTGGTACTGGCTGGCAAGGTGGAGATGCTGCAATCCTCGGGCCGGTCCTTGCGATCCGAACGACTCGCCGTCGACGTGCCTTCGGTGGTCCGGCTCGGCCGCTACGTCCACGTCCAGAGGGCCCGGTATCGCAATCCCAACCGTCGCTCCGTGTTCGTGCGCGATCACGATTCCTGCCAGTACTGCGGAGGTCGGGCCGAGACGGTCGACCACATCGTTCCCCGAAGTCGCGGCGGCACCCACACCTGGAGAAACGTCGTGGCGGCCTGCCGCGGCTGCAACACCATGAAGCGGGACCGGCTCCTGAACGAGAGCGGGATGCACCTCCGGCGCCGACCCGAGCTTCCCTCCCCGTCGGCATGGGTCGAGGTGGCGGCGGGTGGGGTACCCGACTCGTGGATGCCTTACCTGGACTACAGGCACCGTCGATCGGCTTGACCGAGGCCGGCGGGGCCTGGACGGTCGAACACCACCACGGCTCGGCTGCTTTCCTGCACCGTCTCGACGACCCGGTCCGGGCTCGCAGGGTGGTGCGAATTTTCGAAGTGGACAGCCCGGCACTGGTGCTGGGCAGCGCCCAGCCTGCCGATCTGGTCGACTTGGACCGCGCCGATGCCGCCGGGGTGGCGATCGTACGGCGGCGCAGCGGCGGAGGGTTGGTGTTCGTCGCTACCGGTCGTCAGGTCTGGGCCGACCTGTTGGTACCCCGAGACGATCGGCTGTGGGACGACGACGTAGTGCGAGCCGCGGCCTGGGTGGGCCGCCTCTGGGCGACGGTGATCGGTTCGTTCACGACTGAACCCGTAACCGTTCACGGGGGCGGAATGGTCGCTGATTGCTGGGGCCGGCTACTGTGCTTCGCCGGTACCGGCCCGGCCGAGGTGTTCGTCGCCGGTCGCAAGATCGTGGGGGTGAGCCAGCGTCGCAGCCGGAGCTGGATCCGGGTGCAGTCCATGACTCCGCTGCGGGCCGCCCCCGGTCTCGATGCCGTGGAGCTGCTGGCCCTGAGTGAAGTCGAGCGGGCCGAAGCCCGGTCGGTGACGGCAGCCCGCGCCACCGGGTTGCGAACGGGGGCCGACGCCGTCGTCGAGTCGCTCCTGGCCAACCTACCACACTGAAGGCCCCGGTCGTCGGGTCGAGCGTTCTCGGCGCGCCCTTCAGGAGAGGGGCTACTCGGTTACGCCCGTGCCTCAGCAGCCCCAGCTTCCTGCGCCCCCGGGGTCCAAGAAACGAACGTATATTGGTGAACATACATTGGTTTCAATGAAATATCCAAGAATGCCGTTGCAAATGTGGAGGGGAACGGAGTAATTTGGTTCGATATGGAGGGCAGCGGAGTCATAGTTCCCAGGTCTGAGCAGGCTCGGGAGTGCCTTTCATCTGGATGCGGAGAGGAGGTCGAGACGGTTGATGTTCGTCGGAAGCCACGAGCACACCATCGACAGCAACGGCCGGCTGATCCTCCCCGCCGACTTCCGGGCTCGGCTTGCCGATGGCGCCTATATCACCCCCCTCGACAACTGCCTGGCCATCCTGCCTCCCGACGAGTTCGAGCAGATGGCCCGCAACCTGGAAGCCGAAGCAGGCGAGGGCCTCGTGGGGGTCAACGCTCTGAGAGCCTTCGCCTCCAGAGCCGATCGTGTCGTTCCCGATGGCCAAGGCCGGATGCGCATCCTTGCTCACTTGCGCCAAGCAGCCGGTCTGGGTCGAAATGTGGTCGTCACCGGTGCACTCTACCGGGTCGAGGTATGGGACCCCGATCGCTGGAACGCGCTCCAAGCCGACGCCAATGGACTCCTGGTGGAGGCCATAGCCCACGGCCGTGGCATCGGCCGGAGCTGACCGCGGCGTTCGGTCAACGGCCCGCAGATATGAATTCGTCTACCGATCAGAAAGGCAGACACCAGTCCAGAAGACACCAGTCCAATTGTCACCGGCGCCTGATCGCTCGGTCATCTGCAGTCTCCCGATCCGCAGATGGAAGATCCGTACTCCGCCCGCCTGCCATCAGCTCGTTCGGGGGAGAAATCCCGACGTGCACTTGCTGGTCGGGGGACTGCAGATGACCGAGCCCGCTGGCCCTCGAGCCGGCCGGGTCATGAGCACCGAAGCCGAAGACCGCAAGTATTGCCACCGGCCCGTGATGTGCCGCGAGGTGGTCGAGACTTTCCGTACCGTGCCCGACGGCGTGATCGTCGACGCCACCCTGGGTGGCGGAGGTCACGCCCGGGCCCTTCTCGATGCTCGCCGCGGCCTGGACTTGGTCGGGCTCGACCGTGACCGGACTGCCCTGGACGCGGCCCGAGCCCGCTTGGTCGACCATGGGGACCGGGTGGTGCTGCGTCATACCCGATTCGATGCCCTCGATGGCGTTCTCGACGATCTGGGCCATGGAGCTGTCTCGGGCTGCCTGTTCGACTTGGGAGCCAGCTCGCCCCAATTCGACCGATCCGAGCGGGGTTTCAGCTACCGGCGCGAAGGGCCACTCGACATGCGTATGGATCCGACCTCGGGCCCGACCGCGGCCGACATCGTCAACAACGCCGACGAGCGCGCTCTTGTGGTCATGCTGTACCGCAATGCCGACGAACCCCATGCCCGGCGCATAGCCCGGGCCATCATCGCCCGGCGCCCGTTCTCCACCACGGCTGAGCTGGCTACGGCAGTCAGTGAGGCGGTTCCGGCGAAGGCCCGCCGCCGCGGTCATCCGGCCCGGCGCACTTTTCAGGCCATCCGCGTCGAAGTGAACAGCGAGCTGGAGATCCTCGACACTGCTCTCACCCGAGCCTTGGGCCGGTTGGCGCCCTCGGGCCGGTGTGCCGTCCTGTCCTACCACTCCGGTGAGGACCGCATCGTCAAGACCTGTTTTCGCCGTGAGGCCGGCGAAGTTCCGCCTCCCCGTCCGGGTCTGCCTCCCCCTGGGGGGGCCCGGGCTTCGGTCCAGTTGTTGTGGCGGGGAATTCGTGTCCCCACCGACGCCGAGGTGGACGCAAACCCCCGAGCCGCTTCGGCCCGCCTGCGAGCTGTGGAGCGGCTCGCGTCGACACGTTGATGGCGGCTCGCCCCGCTCTGGCGGCGCCGGTGCCGCGACCCGCCTACCAGGGCGGGCCGGCCCGACTGCAGGCCGTCCCGGCGGTCGGGACCAGGCGATCGGTAGGTGCCTACGGCACCTTCGTGGCGTTCTTGTTGTTCGCCACGCTGTTGGCTCTGGCCGGCCTTCACGCTGTGCTGGTGCAGAACCAGGCCGACCTCGACGAGCTCGTGTCCGCCAACCGGGCTCGCCGAATCCAGATCCATGCGCTCTCGGGCGACATCGCGATTCTCGACTCTCCCGAAGGGATAGCCGATCAAGCCCTCGGAGCCGGACTGGTCTCGGCGCCGGAAGTGGTCACGCTGTCTCCGCTCATCGCTGACATGCTCGCTTCGCCGGGCCCCGATCCCTTCAGGCTGATAGCGGTCGGTCGCGCCCCGGGCTCGGTGCGAGAGGAACCAGGGTGACGAGCACGCGCCGTCGTCGCTCCGAGTCGAAGCGCCGTCGTCGCGTGCAGCGAAGCGTCGTCTCGGTTCGTCCCCGGGTGGGAAGGGCCCGAATCGTGATCGTCTCGGTCGTGCTACTGGCCGTGGTCACCACGCTGGTGGGACGGATTATCGACCTGCAGATGACACCGGACGCTCGGATCCTCCATGAGGTCCACATACCACTGGGCGAGGTGACGGTCTCGGCGTCGCGGGGCACCGTGTTCGACCGGCACGGCCGCACCATTGCTATTTCGCTGCCGGCCGCCACTATCGTCGCCAACCCTCGCCTGATCGGAGATCCAGGTGCCACAGCGTCGGTCCTGTCGGAGGCGACGGGGATACCAGCCGAGGAGTTGACGCTCAAGCTGACCGGCGACGGTGCTTTCCGCTACGTCGCCCGCCAGCTCGATCCCGAGGTGGGGCAGAGAGTGGAAGAACTCGACCTGATCGGCATCGACGTGATCGAGGAGCCCCGCCGGTCCTATCCCAACGGGGACTGCTCCGGTCTGGCCGTGGTGGGGCGGGTCAACGTCGACCATGTGGGAATGAGCGGGATCGAAGAGACCTACGACGATCATCTGGCCAGCGACAGCGGTCGGATCGTCAAGGAGATCGGTACCGATGGGACCACTATCCCCGGAGGGTCGAAGCTGGTCATCGACGCCGTTCCCGGCAACGACATCGCCGTCACCTTGGACCGCAACGTCCAGTACCAGACCGAGCAGATCCTCGTCGACGCGGTGGTCAGGGCTGGTGCCGCTCGGGCCGTCGGTCTCGTCGCCATCCCGGCCACCGGTGAGATCGTGGCCATGGCCAACGTCGATCGTCAACTCGACGGCACCGTCGCCTGCACGAGGGAAAACCTGGCTGCCACCTGGAGTTTCGAGCCGGGCTCGGTCATGAAATCGCTGACGGTGGCGGCCGCTCTGACCGCGGGGGTCGTCACCGAACACGACCCGGTGCTGGTGGAGCCCAGTATCAGAATCTGGGGCCACACCTTCCAGGACTCTCCATGGCACGATCCCGTCGAGTTGACGCCAACGGAAATCGTCACCGTCTCGTCGAACGTGGGCGCGATCAAGCTGGCGAGGATGGTGGGCGAGAGACAACTGCACTCGACGTTTGTCGACTTCGGCCTCGGCACTCGCACCGATCTCGGTTTCAAGGGCGAAGCTCACGGCATCCTGGCCCCCCTGAACCGCTGGAATGGGCTGACGCTGCCCAACGTGGCCATGGGCCAGGGCGTCGCTGTCACTGCCCTGCAGATGACGCAGGCGTACAACACCATCGCGAACGGCGGGTACCGGGTGGCGCCTCGCGTCATCGTCAACGAGTCCGCCTCCGTTGAGCACACCCGGGTGATCAGCAGTGCCACCGCCGCCGCGCTCCAGCGGATGCTGCACACCGTCGTGGAGTCGGGCACGGGCAGGGCCGCCGCCGTCGACGGCTACGAGATAGCCGGCAAGACGGGAACGGCCTGGCAACCCTGCGACCAAGGCTACGTCTGTCTCGACCAGTGGGGCCATCCCACTGACGACCGGCACTACACGGCCGGCTTCGCGGCCATCGTCAGCAACGATCAGGGCCCGGTTCTGACCGTGCTGGTGGTCATCGACGAACCCACGGGGAAACGGATATCGGGAGGCAAGGTGGCGGCACCGGTCGCGGCCGACATCATCGAATATGCCGTGCGTCAGCTCCATGTCCCCGCGGTCTCGACCGCCGAGCCCGGTCGACCTCGGCGGGCGGTCGCCGCGTCCGCACCGGCGCCTACCGAGGGCGCGGCCCCGGCTGGTTCGGTAGAGGGGTGACGGGTTGATCGATCTGGACGAACTGGCCCGTTCGATCGGCGCGGCGGTGGTGCCCAGTGAAGGCACCTGTTCGGCTTCGACTGGTGTGGCCGTCGCCGACGTCGAGCACGACAGCCGCCTCGTCGAACGGGGCTCGCTGTTCGCCTGCATCCGGGGATCCAGCGCCGACGGGCACGACTACGCCTTCGACGCGGTCAGACGGGGCGCGGTGGCGTTGCTGGTGGAAGAGGCGATGCCGAGCCCGGTCCCCAACCTGGTGGTGCCGTCGGTGCGAGCCGCCCTCGGTCCTGCCGCGGCGGCGGTCCACCGCCACCCGAGCCGCCGTCTCGATCTGGTCGGGGTCACCGGGACCAACGGCAAGACGACCACCGTCCGCCTGCTGGCAGCGATCTTGACCTCGGCCGGCCGAACCACCGACGAGATGGGCACGCTCACCGGGGCTCGCACCACCCCCGAAGCCACCGATGTCCAGCGCCGTCTGGCTGGGGCCGTCGACCGCGGCCGGCGAGCCGTGGCCATGGAGGTGTCGTCGCACGCTCTCGATCAGGGTCGGGTCGACGGTTGCCGGTTCCGGGTGGCCGCTTTCACGAACCTGGGCCACGATCATCTCGATTACCACGGCACGATGGAAGCCTACTTCGCGGCCAAGGCTCGTCTTTTCACGCCGGAGATGAGCGAGCGCGGCGTCGTCTGGATGGGTTCGCCCGCGGGTCGTCGCTTGGCCGCAACCGCGTCCATACCCCTGACCGAAGTGGAACCCGGGGCGGTGGAGGTACTCGAGTTCGGGCCGGGGTCGAGCCGGTTCGTCTGGCGGGACCGGACGGTGGAAGCTCCCCTCGGTGGGCGGTTCAACATCGACAACGCGGTGCTTGCCGCCGAGACTGCGGTGGCGCTGGGTCTCACCCCCGCCGTCGTGGCCGGGGCGCTGGTCACAGCCGGGCCGGTACCCGGGCGTTTCGAGATCGTCGATGTCGGCCAGGACTTCACGGTGATAGTCGACTACGCCCACACCCCTGAGGGGTTGGAAGCCGTTCTGGGCGCGGCCCGGGCCATCGCCGAACAGGGTCTGACGGTGGTATTCGGGGCCGGAGGTGAGCGGGACCGGCGCAAGCGACCCCTCATGGGGGCCAGCGCCGCTGCTGCCGACCGCATCGTGATCACCACCGACAACCCCAGAAGCGAGGATCCCGGCCGGATTGCGAACGAGATCACAGCCGGCCTGGACCGGCTTCCGGACTTGGTGGAAAAAGACCGGCACCTGGCCATCCGCCATGCCATCGCCACGGCCGGACCTGGTGATGTGGTCGTGATCGCAGGGAAGGGCCACGAGAAGACCCAGACCATCGGCGATCAGGTGTTCGACTTCGACGACTGCACGATCGTCCGTGACGAGCTCGCCAGAAGGGTGGCCCCCCCGCGATGATCCGGCTGCTCATCGCCGCTGCCATCTCCATGACCGTGTCGTTGTTCGGCACCCGGGCCCTCATCAGGGTGCTGGTTCGCCACGGTCTCGGTCACCCCATTCGCGACGACGGCCCTCAGGGCCACCGGACCAAGGCGGGCACGCCCACCATGGGCGGGGCCGCCATCGTGGTGGGAGCGACCACGGGCTACGTCGTGAGCCACGTCTTCGGGGGCGTCTACACCCGTACCGGCATCATCGTCATGGCCACCATCGCCGGCGCCGGCCTCGTCGGCCTGCTCGACGACTGGATCAAGGTCGTGGCCAGCCGCAACCTCGGTCTCACCAAACGGGCCAAGATCGGCGGCCTGCTGGCCGTCGGCGTCATGTTCGTGCTGGCGACCACCGAGTTCACCTCGATCCACACCAGCCTTTCGTTCACCCGCTTCAACAGTCCCGGAATCGAGCTGGGCCGGTTCGGGTGGAGCATCTGGGCCGTGCTGTTGATCCTGGCCACGGCCAATGCGGTCAACCTCACCGACGGCCTCGACGGTCTGGCCGCCGGGGCCGGCGGTTTGGGGTACGTCGCCTTCATGATCATCGGGTTCTGGCAGTTCGATCACTTCGAGGCCTACGGCGTCACCCATGCCCTGGATCTGGCCGTGGTCAGCTCGGCCATGATCGGCGGCATCGTCGGCTTCTTGTGGTGGAACGCAGCGCCGGCCCAGATCTTCATGGGGGATACGGGATCGCTGGCGGTGGGGGGCGGGCTGGCCGCACTGGCGCTGGTCACCCATACCCAACTGCTGCTGCCCGTCATCGGCGGCCTCTTCGTCGTCGAGACGGGGTCGGTGATCCTCCAAGTCGTCGCTTTCCGCCGCTTCGGCCGACGCCTGTTCAGGATGGCACCACTGCATCACCATTTCGAGCTGAGGGGTTGGCCCGAAACCACCGTGATCGTGCGGCTCTGGATCCTCTCGGGGCTGTGCACCGCTTTCGGCCTCGGCTTGTTCTACGCCGACGCTGTGAACACTGGCATCATCGACTCCATAACCAGGGCCACGCCATGACCGACTCGGTTGTCGATCGTCTCACCGCCGGCCCGGCGTCGGTCGTACTGATCGGGTTCGGTGCGGCCAACCAGGCCGCGACCCGGGCCCTTCACGCTCACGGCCACCGGGTGAGGGCCACAGACGACCGGCCATCGTCGGGCATGGCCGGGGTGGCACGGAGTCTTTCGGTCGAGCTGGTGACCGCCCCCGGCCCGGCCCGACTCCGGCGCCTGATCCGAGAAGCCGACATGGTCCTACCCACCCCGGGCCTGCCCGAGGGTCACCTCGCCCTGAGCGCGGCCCGTGATCTGGACGTGCCCGTCACTTCGGAACTGGACCTGGCCAGAGCATGGGATCGCCGCCCTGTCGTGGCCGTGACCGGGACCAACGGCAAGACCACGGTGGTGGAAATGGTCGTGGCTGCCCTCGAGACCTCGGGGATCCGGGCTGTGGCCGCCGGCAACGCCGGGACTCCGATGGTGACTGCTATAACCCGAACCGACGTCGACCTTTTCGTGGTGGAGGCGTCGTCGTTTCGCCTGGCCCACAGCCGCTGCTTCGAACCCAGGATCGGATGCTGGCTCAACTTTGCTCCCGATCACCTCGACGTCCATCGTGACCTGGGGTCCTACGAAACGGCCAAGGCTCGGATCTGGTCCGAGCTCGACACCGCCGGGGTCGCGGTGGCCAATCGTGACGACCCGGTAGTGATGGCGAACTTGCCGGAGCGGGCCGTAGTGACTTTCTCACCGACGGGTCCGGCCGACTGGCGCCGCGACGGCGAGGTCCTCTCGGGCCCTGACGGTGCATTGATCGGAGTGAGCGAGCTGGGCCGGGGCTTGCCTCACGACATCGGCAACGCCTTGGCCGCCGCCGCTGTCGCCTCCGGGGCCGGAGCGACACCCGAGGCGATCCGTCACACGCTGGAGAGCTTCGAACCGACCGGCCATCGACTCCAGCCGGTGGCTGATGTCGGAGGGGTGGTGTTCTACGACGATTCCTCGGCCACCACCCCTCACGCCACGCTGGCCGCCGTGCGCGCTCTGGGAGATCCGGTGCTGATCGCGGGGGGGCGCAACAAGGGTCTCGACTTGGCCGTGCTGAGCGACGGAGCCGACCATGTGCGGGCCGTGGTCGCCATGGGAGAGGCGGCCGGCGAGATCGCAGAGGTGTTCACGGGGTCGAGACCGGTGGAGATCGCCACCGGCATGGACGATGCCGTGGCCCGCGCTGGCGCCTTGGCCGAGCCCGGCGGAGCAGTGGTGCTGTCACCGGCCTGTGCTTCATTCGATCGTTACGAAGGCTGCGGTCAGCGGGGTGAAGACTTCATCCGGGCCGTGCGGGAACTGGGCGCCCTGACAGCCGGAGGGGCTCCATGATTACACTGGCCTCCAATGCTCGGACCCGGGCATCGGCCCGGCAGCGGCACCCGACGGCGGGGGTCGGGCCGGACGGTCGAGGGCCCAGCCGCCCGGTCGGGCGCCGCACCGGCCTGTTCTTGGTTCTGTTCCTGGCTGTGACCACGCTGACGCTCTTCGGGGTGGTGATGGTGCTGTCGGCGACGGCCGCCGCCAGCTTGTCCGACACCGACTCGGCTTGGTCGCTGTTCCGGCGCCATCTGCTGTGGACGGCAGCAGGGACGGTGGCTTTGCTGATCACCCTGAGGGTCGACTACCACCGTTGGCGGGTTCTGGCCGTTCCGGGAATGGTCGTCTCGTTGTTACTGCTGGCCTTGGTCGTCTTGCCCAAAGTGGGGATATCCACCAACGGGGCCCAGCGCTGGCTGTGGATGGGGCCGTTCACGTTCCAGCCCTCCGAGTCGGCCAAGCTGGCCTTGGTCCTGTTCATCGCCGATCTGTTGGGCCGGCCTTCACGCCCCATCTCGAAGACCCGATTGACCCTGCGTCCGGTCGTGATCGTCGTCGCGGTGATCATCGTGTTGCTCATGGCGCAACCCCACTTGGGGGCCAGCATCATAATCGCCGTCATCACCTTGGCCGTGCTGTTCCTGGCCGGTACGTCGATGCCGCACATGGTCGTCACCGGCACCGTCGGCGCTGTTCTGGCCGGGGCCATGGTGGCAGTCTCGCCGTGGCGCCGGGAACGCTTATTGGGCTTTTTGGATCCGTGGGCGGACCCGCTGGGCAACGGCTACCAGCCGCTCCAGTCCCTTCACGCTATTGCCACCGGCGGTCCGGGCGGAGTGGGGTTGGGATCGAGCCGGGCCAAGTGGGGGTTCCTTCCCTACGCTCACACCGATTTCATCTTCGCCGTAATTGCCGAGGAACTGGGGTTGGCGGGCACTCTGGGGGTGGTGGCACTGTTCATGGTGATCGCAGTCACGGGGTTCCTGGTGGCGCTGCGGGCCCCCGACGACTTCGGGATGCTGTTGGCCATCGGCGTGACCGCGTGGATCGTCGGTCAGGCTGTGCTCAACATGGGAGCGGCGCTGGCCTTGGTCCCGGTGTTGGGGATGACCCTGCCGTTCCTGTCGTTCGGTGGGTCTTCCCTGGTGGTGACCATGGCCGCAGTCGGTCTGCTCCTCAACGTGTCTCGCCAGATCCGATGAGCGGTCCTGGCTCGACTTGGGCCGTGATCGCTGGAGGCGGCACGGCCGGTCACGTCCTGCCGGGGCTGAGTATGGCTCGAGAGATGGTGGCTCGAGGCACCCCGCCCGCGGCGGTACACTTCGTGGGCACCAAGAGGGGAATCGAGACCCGGCTCGTCTCCGAAGCGGGTTTCGGTCTCACAACGCTGCCGGGCCGGGGTGTAAAGCGCCGGTTCACCGCCGCCAACCTGGCCGCTATCACCGATCTGATTCGAGCTCTGGTCGGGAGTTTCAGGTTGCTGAGACGGCACCGCCCCGCCGTGGTGGTGGGGTTGGGGGGCTACGCTTCTGTCGCCTGCGGGGTGGCGGCGGTGGTCCTACGGGTACCGCTGGTGATAACCGAGCAGAACGCCGTCCCCGGCGCCGCCAACCGGCTCCTGGCTCGTTGGGCCCGCGGGGTGGCGGCCGGTTTCCCCGCTACCGGGTTGCCGGGTGCGGTGTGGACCGGGAACCCGGTCCGACCCGAGGTGCTGGCCGCCGATCGCGGCCGCGGGCGGATCGAGGCCAGGGCGGCGCTGGGAGTGACCGGCGAACGGTTCTTCGTGGTGGTCATGGGCGGTTCGCTGGGGGCCCGGCGGATCAACGAAGCCGTGGTGGAGCTGACGAGCATGTGGCGGCATCGTTGCGACCGCCACATACGCCATGTCACCGGTCGGCGCGACTTTCGATCGGTGTCGGAGCTGTCTTCGATGCCGGAAGGGTCGGTGGCCCCGGCTCAGGATGGATCGGCCGAGCCGGTCGGGCTGGTCTATGACCCGGTCGAATACGAGGACGGCATGGCTGCGGTGTATACCGCCGCTGACCTGATAGTGGGTCGGGCCGGTGCCTCCACCGTGGCCGAGCTGGCCGCGACCGGCGTTCCGGCCGTGCTGGTGCCGCTACCGGCGGCGCCGGGTGACCACCAGAGCGCGAATGCTCGGGCTCTGGCCGATGTCGGCGCCGCCGTCGTGATCCCCGACCGCGAATTGGACGGGTTGCGGCTGGCGGCCGAGATCGACGCTCTGGCTGCCGATCCTCAGCGTCTGAGCCAGATGGACCAGGCAGCCAGGGTGCTGGCCCGCCCCGGCGCGGCCCACGCCGTGATCGACGTCGTCGAGCGGTGCGCCCGCCGTCGCCCGCCTGCCGTCGTCGAAGGGACTTGATGGCGCCGTTGGATCTGTCTCGGCCCACCCGGGTTCATGTCGTCGGGGCCGGCGGCGCCGGTATGGGGGCCATCGCCTCGGTTCTGCGGGCCATGGGCCACGAGGTGACCGGCTCGGATCTCAAGGAAAGCCAGGTGACCGAACGACTGCGGGCCGAAGGGGTGCCGGTGAGCATCGGCCACGATCCGGCCAACGTGGGTGCGGCGGCTGTAGTGGCCATCTCCTCGGCCATCGGGGCCACCAACCCGGAGGTGCAGGCCGCCCGCCGGGCCGGGATCTCTGTCGTCGTTCGCAGCGAGGTCCTTCCGGCCATCGCCTCGGTTCGCCGCACGATCGCGGTGGCCGGCACCCACGGCAAGACCACCACCAGCTCCATGCTGGCGCTGGTACTGGTGGAGGCCGGGCTGAACCCCTCCTTCGTCATCGGCGGCGACCTGAACGAGATAGGCACGGGCGGAGTCTGGGGCGAAGGTGACTGGTTCGTGATCGAGGCCGACGAGAGCGATCGCACCTTCCTCGCTCTGGATCCGGCCGTTGCCGTCGTCACCAGCATCGAGCCGGATCATCTGGAGGCCTACGGCGAGGACCGGGGCGAGCTGGAATCAGCCTTCGCGACTTTCCTGGAGGGAGCCGAAGCGCGGATCGTATGCGCCGACGACCCGACCGCGGCCACCCTGGCTCGGTCCATGAAAGCTGTCACCTACGGCACCCACGCCGATGCCGACTACCAGATGACGGCGATCGACCGTTCCATGCCGGTAGTGGCATTCGATCTCTCCCACAGGGGCCACGAGCTGGGCCGGATCGAGCTGCCGACCCCCGGGCTGCACAACGCTCGCAACGCAGCGGCGGCAGCGGTGACGGCTATGACCGTCGGAGCGCCCTTCGATGCCGCAGTGGAGGCCTTGGGCCGTTTCGGGGGCGTGGCCCGTCGTTTCGAGTTTCGCGGTGCCGTGAACGGTGTCACCTTCGTCGACGACTACGCCCACCTGCCCAGCGAGGTTGCCGCCGCTCTGGCCGCGGCTCGCGACGGGGACGAATGGGACCGCATCGTGTGCGTGTTCCAGCCCCATCGCTACAGCCGCATCGCCGCAGTCGGTGCCGACTTCGCCCACTCGTTCACGGCTGCCGATCATCTCGTGGTCACCGAGATCTATCCCTCGGGAGAGTCCCCTCGTCCCGGTGTGAGCGCCAAGATCGTCGTGGACGGCGTTCTCGACGCTCATCCCCGGTCGTCGGTGACCTGGCTGGCCCGGCTCGACGAAGTGGCCTCGTGGCTCGCGCCGCGGTTGAAGCCCGGAGACCTCTGCCTGACCCTCGGCGCTGGTGACCTGACCACTCTCCCCGACATGGTCATGGAACGGCTCGAAGCTCGAGACGAGACCTCGCCGTGACTGCCTCCGCCGAGGGGCTGACAGCCCTCGAGGAGCGCCTGGCCCGTTCGTCGCTTGCCTCTGTCGTGCGCCGTGATCACCCCCTGGCGCCCCACACCACCTACCGGGTGGGAGGGCCGGCCCGTATCTTCTTGCCGGTGGCGAGCCGAGCCGAGCTGGATCTTCTCGCTGCCTGTCTGGCCGGTTCGGCTGTACCGGTGCTGGTGGTGGGCCGGGGCTCCAATCTGCTGGTGGCCGACACCGGTTTCGACGGTCTGGCCCTCACTCTGACGGGGGAGCTCGCGGGCTTCGGTGTGACCGGTGCAACCGTACGGACCGGGGGCGGTGCGGCGTTGCCGGCGGTGGCCCGCAGAACCGTGGCCAAGGGTTTGAGCGGGTTCGAATGGGCCGTGGGGGTGCCCGGATCGGTGGGCGGGGCCGTGCGTATGAACGCCGGCGGCCACGGCTCTGACATGGCGGCCGTACTCGATTCGGCGGTGATCACCGATCTCCGGCACGGGGGCAGCATCACCGTGGCCGGAACCGATCTCGGGCTCGGCTACCGGACCAGCAATCTCGCTTCTCATCAGGTCGTGGTCGAGGCCGAGCTGAGATTGGCCCCCGGTGACAGTGACAGGGGCCGGGCCATGCTGGCCGAGGTGGTGCGCTGGCGCCGAGTCAACCAGCCCGGGGGCCAGAACTCGGGATCGGTCTTCACCAACCCGGCCGGCGACAGCGCCGGTCGACTCATCGAGACGGCGGGGGCCAAGGGGCTTCGGATCGGCACGGCCCGAGTGTCGGTCCGCCACGCCAATTTCATCCAGTCCGAGGGCGCCGGATCGGCTGTCGACATCATGGCGGTGATGACCGAGGTCAGGCGCCGGGTGGCCGAGACCCACGGCATCGACTTGGTCGCAGAGACCCGCTGCATCGGCTTCGATCCCGACGATCTCTCATGACCGCAGCCGTTGCCATCGACCCCCGGCTCCGGGCTCGCCGAACTGCAGTGTTACGAGCCGAAGGTCGGCGCCGGTTGAGGATCCTCATATTGACCTTGGCCGTGATGGGGGGGTTGGTCGGGGCTTGGGCAGTGAGCCGTTCGCCCTTGCTCGATGTGGATCGAGTGACGATTTCGGGGGTGGACGCCGCCGATGCAGCGCTCGTTCGTCAGGCGGCCGGTGTGGCCGAGGGCGAGCCCTTGCTGGGATTGGATTCGACCGCGATCGAACGGGCCGTCTCCGGGTTGGCTTGGGTGGCCGGAGCCCGGGTCCATCGGGACTGGCCCGGCACCGTCAGCATCGAGGTCGTGCCGCGGGTACCAGTGGCGGTAGTTCCCTCCGGCGGGGGTTTGGCTCTGCTCGACGCCGATGGTTACGTGATCGGTCCGGCCCCGCTCGGCGTCGATCTGCCTTTGATCGCAGTCGAGCTCGACGAGGAGCCCGGCGCGGTGCACACCGATGCGGTCGGGGCTCTGGCGGTGGTAGCCGCCCTCCCCGACGATCTCGAAACGTGGGTGACGGCTATCGTCAACCTGGCATCGGGCGGGGTGGGCCTCGAGCTCGTGGGCGGGGCCAGCGCCATCATGGGAGAGCCGGTCCGACTCGACAGCAAGGTGACCGCTTTGCGGTCGGTGCTGTTCGGGGTCGATCTCACATGCGTCTCGACCATCGACGTAACCATGGCCGACTTGACCACTGTGACCCGAGACCAACTGTGCCTGCTACCGGCAGGGTAACGGCCGCCGCCGATACAACTGGATCGGCGAACTCGGATGCAGTGACATTTTCTGATCTCCGTTGCGATACTTTCACCACTAGCATTATTGAGTTGAGGCCCGGCTTCACCAAGTAACCCGACCCCATGGAGGTCGTCTCGGCTATGCCCGACCCACAGAATTACTTGGCAGTCATCAAAGTTATCGGCGTAGGGGGCGGGGGCTCGAACGCCGTCAATCGAATGATCGAGGCCGGGTTGAGGGGAGTCGACTTCGTAGCAGCCAACACCGACACCCAAGCCTTGCTGCTGAGCGACGCCGACGTGAAGCTGGACATCGGCCGGAACCTGACTCGGGGCCTGGGAGCCGGAAGCGACCCGGAGATCGGTCGACAGGCGGCCGAAGACCATGTCGATGAGATCCGTGAAGCCCTTACCGGCGCGGACATGGTGTTCATAACAGCGGGCAAGGGCGGAGGAACCGGAACCGGCGCGGCTCCCATCATTGCAGAGGTATCCCGATCGGTCGGGGCTCTCACCATCGGGGTCGTCACTAGACCGTTCGGTTTCGAGGGTCGGCGCCGGACAGTTCAGGCCGAGCAGGGCATCCAGCGTTTGAAGGAGAAGGTGGACACGCTGATAGTCATCCCCAACGACCGGCTACTGTCGATATCCGACGACAAGACATCGGTCCTCGGCGCTTTCAGAATGGCCGACGAAATCCTCCTTCACGGCGTGCAGGGAATCACCAGCCTTGTCACCACTCCGGGCCTGATCAACACTGATTTTGCCGACATCCGGACGGTAATGACCGAAGCCGGCAGTGCACTGATGGGGATCGGTACCAGCAGCGGGGAGGGACGGGCAGTGTCAGCCGCTCGGTCGGCTATCTCCAGCCCGTTGCTGGAAATGTCGATCGAAAACGCCAAGGGAGTCCTGCTCAATATCTCAGGCGGGTCCGAGCTCGGGCTCTTGGAGGTGAACGAGGCCGCCGAGGTGATTCATGCCGTGGCCCACCAAGATGCCAATATCATCTTCGGGACGGTCATCGACGACGAGTTGGGCGACCACGTTCGGGTCACGGTCATCGCGGCCGGATTCGAACGCTGGACCGATGCCGAACCAGATCATAATTCTCTCCGGCGACCGCCGGCTGCTCAGGGGCGGGATTCGGTCGGCGACACCGCCGCCACGCCCATCACCGATGTCTTCGCGATCGCTTCTGATGCCGTGCCGGCCGAATCGGATGACTTCGACGACGAGTTCGACGTTCCCGACTTCTTGAAGTAGCGCTGAGATCACCCATGACGAACCCGGAGCGGTGGCCGTGATCGAGAGGCTGATCCCGGCCGGTCCCCGGTGGACTGCTCGGATTCGTTTTTCTGATCGCTCCCATGGTGACTTCGGGGGCAACGAGCGGGACAGAGAGCTGGATGCTTGCCGCCAAGCGTTCATGGATGGGCCCTGGACTTGGCTGAATCAAGTCCACGGGGCCGAGGTGGTGGCGGTGGACCGCCCGGGCCAGGGCGCGGGAACCCGAGCCGACGGAGCGGTGACGACCCGACCCGGCGCGGTGCTTGCGGTGCAGACCGCCGACTGCGCTCCGGTTGTGATCGTGGGCCCCGAAGTGATCGGGATCGTCCATGCCGGATGGAGGGGGATCGTGGCCGGGGTCGTGGGCGCTGTCGCCGACGCCGTTCGAACCCGTATGCGACCCGGAGATTACTTTCAGCGGGCGGTTATGGGACCGGTCATCCGACCTCGGAACTACGAGATCGGTCCGGCTGATCTGGACGCGGTGGTTGCGGTGGCCGGAGATGAGGTCAGGGCGGCCACAGCCTGGGGTACTCCCGCGCTCGATCTGGCTGCCGCGGTACGGGCCGGCCTGAAAGCGGCTGGTGTGGGCGAGGTCGACGATCTGGGTTTGGACACCGCTGAAGACCGCTTCTTCTCGCACCGGATTCGCGGCGAGCGCGGTCGGTTGGCCACTGCGGTCCGACTCGAACCGTCATGACTGTCGATCCGGAGCCGACCGACCGCGTGGCCGAGCGCCACGAGCGGATCCGTGAACGCGTCCGGAGCGCGGGCGGGATCGGTGTGGAGTTGGTGGCTGTGACCAAGGGCCGGGGGCCGTGGGCCATAGAAGCCGCGGCCGGGTGCGGCATCGGTCACATCGGTGAGAACTATGCCCAGGAGTGCGCGGCCAAGCTGAGCGCTTCCCCCGTCGATCCCCGGCCTCGCGTTCATATGATCGGGCGGCTCCAGCGGAACAAGGTGAAGCTGCTGGCCGGTTTGGTCGATGTCTGGCAGACCGTCGACCGGATGGAACTGGTGGACGAGATAGCTCGACGGGCCCCGAAGTCCGAAGTGATGATCCAAGTCAACGTATCGGGAGAGGACGTCAAGGCAGGATGTACGCTGGGCGATGTCGAGTCCTTGGCCGAAGCGGTCGAAGACACCGACTTGAGGCTGATCGGTCTCATGGGCATAGGTCCGTTGGGTCCACCGGCTCGAGCCCGGCCCGGATTTCGGGTGTTGAGGCGAATGGTCGACTCCCTGGATCTCTGCCATTGTTCCATGGGTATGAGCGACGATCTGGAGGTGGCCATCCAGGAAGGTTCGACCATGATAAGAATCGGACGCGACCTGTTCGGAGATGGTTCAGCGGGTCCCGGTCGGCTCTTTGAAGAGTATCCACTTGGTTTGGCCGGTACTCGAACTAGATTTGACATGGAAGGCTGATTACAAAAGTGGCTGCCATGTTCAAGAAAGCGATGGTGTACTTGGGGTTCGGACCAGATGAGGCCTACGACGACTATGCCACACCGGCTCCCGTCGGCGATCCGGGCGGTATGGCTGCCCATCCCCGCAACTCGATGGCGGGACAAACGGCTGTCCGGCCCATTTCCAATCAGGAGGCTATCGGGTCCCGTCCCACCGTGCGGCCGGTGCCGTCCGAGCCGGGAAGGAATCCAGGGTTCGGGCACCAGCCGTCAGCGGTTCGCACGCTCGGCCCCGATACCACCAAGCCCCATGCGATCTCTCCGGGGGCGTTCAACGACGCCCAGGCCATCGGTGATCGGTTCAAGGCCGGTCAGCCGGTGATCGTGAACCTTCAAGCCCTCGACCGGGACTTGCGCCGCCGTCTCGTCGACTTCTCCAGCGGTCTCTGCTACGCCTTGGACGGCAAGATGGACCGGGTGGCCGATCAGGTCTACTTGCTGATCCCGGCCCATGTCGAGGTTTCCCAAGAGCAGACGGAGCAGGCTGTCAACTGAACCGTCATGATTCCCGTCGTCTGCTTCCTGATACAGATCTACCTGCTCGCCATCTTCGGACGGGCCCTGTTGAGTTGGTTCCCGCTGAACCCCGATGGGGTTATGGCCACCGTCGGTGGCTTTCTCAACCTGGTCACCGATCCGGTCATGAAACCAGTCCGACGGTCGGTCCCACCGCTGCGCCTGGGGGGGTTCGCTCTGGACATGTCGGCCATCGTTGTGATCATGGGACTGATTCTCCTTCGAGGGCTGATCGGCTGCTAGCCGTACTACTCGGTAATAGCGGCCGAAGCGGCGTTTCGCTTCGGATTCGCCATCGGTGAAAGCCGAAGGTCCACCGATGGCGGCGCCGGGTGTGTCACGATTCCGCTCATGGAAGTTCTTGCTGATCTGCTCGAGGAAGTCAAGTTCCGGGAGCGCTTTCGGGGATACGACCCAGACGAGGTCGACGCCTACGTGGTTACGGTGACCGCAGCGGTGGCTCAGGTCCAAAGCCGGTTGACGGAACTCCAGCACCGGGTCGACGCGGCTGAGGCCCAGAGCCCGACCCGGGTGCTGGTACTGGCTCAACGCACGGCGGATGCCGCCTTGGCCGAAGCCCATGAGGAGACAGTGACCATCACTAGCGCCGCTCGGCTTCGAGCCGAGCAACTGATGGCCGATGCTGCCGTTGAGCGGCGTCGAATCCTCGAGGAAGCCGAGCGCGACGCCATCGAAGCGGCTGAGATCGCGTTGGGCCGGATCAGGGTGAAGACAAGTGAGCTGGAGGCAACCCGAAATGGGTTGCAGCGTGAGGTGGTAGCTCTGGAGAATCGAGCCGCCGAACTGCGGTCCATGCTCATGAGCTCGCTGGCGGCCTTCCAATCCGCCATAGACGCTCTCGAGGTCGTCTCGGATAACCAGCGAGTGCCATCGCCGGAGATCTCGACGGCGGAGGTCGCCGAATCGGACCTGTCTCAGGTCGAGCCGGTCTGGGGCGGTGAGGCAGCCGATCTCGAACCGGTCTCAGAGTTCGAGTCGGCCCGGGTCCCGGCCGGCGAGGTGGTAGAGGAGATCGAGGCGGCTGGGGCCGTTCCGATCAGCCACCGGCCGCCACCGCCGGTGGCTCGCGAGGTTGCCGAAGACGCAGAAGAGGAGCAGTCCCATGGAGATCATCTGGTCACGTTGGCCGACATGCAGAGCTCTTCGACAAGCTCGAATGTCTCAGATCATCGGACGGCTGAGGCTGTTCTCGACCCCGACATGGCGGGCCCGGCCACCCAACCCATTGCCCTCGGCACCGACGGCTCGCCGCCGCTCTTCGATGACGAAGCCGCCGCCGACCCGCTGATCGAGCAGCTCCGTCGAACTGTGGCCGACAAGCAGCCCCCGCCCGATACAACTAGCTCTGAGGACGCCATGGTTGCGTTCTTCGGTCAGGACGACTCTTCTCACCGCAAAGGTTGGTTCGGAACCCGCAACTGATCCGCGCCCATGACACGCCTAGCCCTCTAAACTGCCGCTTCCGATGGAGACAGTGGCCTTTTGGTCCACCTCGTCAGCGCACGAACAGGAGTTGTGATCATGGCCTCGACTGGCAAAGCCCCGGCTGGCAAGACCGCCACTGGCAAGACCGCCACTGGTAAGACCCCGGCGGGCAAGACCGCCACTGGCAAGGCAACCCGGGCCAAGAAGACCCGCCGGCCGCCATTCGGTGAGAAGTTCGTCAACGAGATGAAGAACCGGCTGCTGAAAGAGCGGTCCAAGTATCTGCACTCGGCCGAGGAGTATCAGGCCGAAGCCAACTCGTTGCTGGAGGCCCGTGAGCCGGGTGACGTGCACTTCGACGAAGAGGGAGGGGAGGGCGACACCATCGCCGGCGCGCGCGAGCAGGATCTGGCCCTATCCAAACAGGCCCGCCAAACCGTAGAGCAGATCGACGCGGCCCTGAGTCGTATAGAGAGGGGGGTCTACGGGCTGTGTGTCGTATCGGGCAAACCCATTCCCCAGGCCCGTTTGAGGGCCATTCCGTGGGCAGCCGAGCGAGTCGAGGTGAAAACCGGCGTTCTGGGGCGCATCTGACTGCTTCTGGCACGACCGAACCGGTGGGACGGGAGAGGGCCGCCCTCGGTTGGATCGCGCCCTATGGCGCCGCCGGGGTGGTGCTGGTCGTGGACCAGTTGACCAAGTGGTGGGCCCTGCAGGCTCTCGACGACGGCCGTGTCATCGACATCGTCTGGACGTTACGGCTGCGCTTGGTCTACAACACCGGGGCTGCCTTCAGCCGTTTCGACGGTATGGGCCCCGTCATCGGGGTGGTTGCGGTGGTGATCACCGTGATCCTGCTGTGGCGGGGCCGCCTCGCTTCCGACAGCCGTGTGTCGTTGTCGCTGGGTTCCATCGCCGGTGGGGCCATGGGCAACTTCGCCGATCGGCTGGGGCGAGACGGTGATGGGTTCCTCGGCGGACCGGTGGTCGATTTCATCGACGTACAGTGGTGGCCGGTGTGGAACGTGGCCGACATGGGGATCGTCGTCGGGGGGGTGGCGCTGGTGCTGTTCGCCGGCCGGCGGCCGTTTTGAACCAGATCGACGAGGTCTTGCCCGCGGCACTGGACGGCCAGCGCCTCGATCAGGTGGTGGCGGCCGTGGCCTGTGTCAGCCGAGCCCAGGCCACCCGCTTGGTGCGCGACGGTCGGGTGCGATTGGACGGAACCGTCGTCACCGCCCGGTCACGACGAGTGACCGAGGGCCAGTGGGTGGTGATGGGCATCCCCGAACCCGCTGGTTTCTGCCTGGCCGCTGATCCGTCGGTCGCCTTCGGTGTCGTCTTCGAAGACGAGCACATCGCAGTGATCGACAAACCGGCGGGGCTGGTGGTCCACCACGGGGCCGGCCGGGCCGACCGACCCACCCTCGTCGCCGGCCTGCTGGATCGCTATCCCGAGATGGCAGATGTGGGAGAGCCATTCCGGCCCGGAATCGTGCACCGGTTGGACCGGGATACGTCCGGTCTGTTGGTCGTGGCTCGCACCACTGTCGCCTACCGGGCGCTGGTGGCCCAACTGGCGGCCCATGAACCCGAAAGGGTCTACTCGGCTCTGGTGTGGGGCCGGCCCGAAGCCGTCAACGGGATCATCGACATCCCGATCGGGCGTTCTCTGCACCACCGAGCTCGCATGGCCGCGACCAGCGAGGGGCGCAGCGCTGTCACCCGCTACCGAGTCGAGCACAGATACAGCCGGCCCCGACCCGTGGCCCTTCTGACCTGCCGGCTGGAGACGGGCCGCACTCACCAGATCCGCGTCCATCTCCAGGCCATCGGTCATCCGGTGGTCGGTGACCGTTTCTACGGTGGTAGCCGGGCCGGGCTGGACCTCCGACGACCGTTCCTTCATGCCGCCCGGCTGAAGTTCCGCCATCCGGTGTCAGATCGACAGGTGGGTTGTGAGGCGCCGCTTCCGACCGACCTGGTCGGCGCCTTGGAGAGTTGTAGCTGAGCCTCGGGCAGCTCCACCGGATCGGGCCGGGCCACCGACTCCGGACGGCTGTAGCCGCCAGGGTCAACCCGTCCCGCTCAGCTAACTGTCGGCGGGCCAGACCGACTCTCCCCGGGCCATGGCCGCGATATCGGCCAGGCTGTAGGAGTCGAGAAAATGACGGATGTGGGACCCGGCTGCCGACCAGATGGCCAGCAGCACACACTGGCCTTCGTGGTCGCAGGCGCCATCGGTGTGAGGTTCGCCGAAGTCTCCTGCGGTTATGGGCCCGTCCACGGCCCGCACGATCTCTGAGAGTTTGATGTCGACCGGCTTGCGGTTCAGCACGTAACCGCCTCCCACCCCTCGTCTCGAACGTACCAGTCCGGCTCCTTTCAGGGCCAGCAGGATCTGCTCCAGGTAAGGCTGGGGGAGCGCGGTTCGCTCGGCGATCTCCCGGACCGACGTGGGCGCCGTCTCGTCGTGCAGCGCCAAGCTGAGCAGGGCCCGTGACGCGTAATCACCACGGGTGGACACCCTCATGACGGCATCCTAGTTGTAGTCCGCGGGGAGGTTGTGTGGCCCGGTCACCGCGGTCCAAACGCCACGTCGCTTGGGTCTCGTCGTCGGGCCTGCCATCATGGAGCCGATGCCGGATCCGGACCTGCCCGTTCTGCCTGCTTACGGTGGCGGCTGCGTGGCCGATGTGGTCCCTGCCGTACTCGAACCCGGCCCGATATTGCCTGCATGCCTTCCTGCCGCCGTTGTCGGTGCTCGGGCTGTGGTCATGATGGTGATCGACGGTTTGGGCTGGGAGCAGCTCAGGGCCCGTCCCGAGGCCGCGCCCACCCTGGCGGGGATGAACGGCGGCGCCATCACCACCGTGGCTCCGAGTACCACGTCGACGGCCTTGACCTCTATCGTCACCGGCGCCGGCCCGGGCGAGCACGGCATCGTCGGTTACCGGATCGCTTTCGCCGAGGGCAATCTCAACGTGCTCCGCTGGACGACGCCCAGAGGAGACGCCCGCAACCGTCTCGTACCCGAGGAGCTGCAGACCATTCCTGCTTTCATGGGGCATCGATCGCCGGTGGTGACTCGAACCGAGTTCGCCGGATCCGGTTTCACTCGAGCCCATCTCGACGGAGTTCGCCTGACTGGTTACCGGCTGATATCGAGCCTGGTGGTGGAGGTGAGGCGGCTCTTGGCCGGTGGGGAGCCGTTCGTATACGCCTACTACGACGGGCTGGACCGGATCGCCCATGAGTACGGTTTGGGCGAGCACTACGATACCGAACTGCGAAGCTGCGACCGCCTGGTGGCCGACTTGTCGGCCGAGCTGCCGTCGGGCGCGGCTCTGCTGGTAACAGCCGATCACGGGCTCGTCGACTGTTCCGACGGTGCGGTCGACATAGACGGTGAGGTCGCAGCGCTGGTCGACAGCGAGTCCGGTGAAGCTCGGTTCCGGTGGTTGCATGCCCGCCCCGGTCGGGCCGGCGACTTGGCGGAAGCGGCCCGGTCGGCCCACGAGCATCAAGCCTGGGTGCTGACCGCGGACAGGATCGTCGACGAGGGGTGGTTGGGCCCGATCGTCACCGGCCCGGCCCGGTCCCGCCTCGGTGACGTCGCCTTGGTGGCCCGCCGCCACTACGCTTTCATGCACCCGCACGACAGCACACCCAGAACACTGAAAGGGCGCCACGGCTCGGTGACGTCGGCTGAGATGCTGGTACCGGCCCTGAGCTATATTGCGACCTGACCGGCGTGGCGATAGGCCGTCGGAGACCACCAATCGTCGGAGTAGACCGAAGGATCGTGAAGTGACAGACGCCTCGCCCGCTTCCAGTTCCGCCGATCTCGAACGGCCCGAGATCGTGACGCCGGAACTCGGCGGCCCGGACAACGAGAGCATCGACCATCCGGCCAAGCTGATGCGGATAGGGGCCATGATGAAGCAGCTCTTGGCCGAGGTTCGAGTGGCCGACCTCGACGAGGCCAGCCGACACCGGCTCCGGGAGATCTACGAGATTTCGTTGGCCGAGATCGGATCGGCGCTCTCGCCCGATCTACGCGACGAGCTCGATCGCCTGTCCGAGCCCTTCGGTGCCGACGGCACGCCGTCCACGGCCGAACTCCAAGTAGCCAAAGCTCAACTCGTCGGCTGGCTCGAAGGTCTGATCCAGGGCATGCAGGCCATGTTGTTCGCCCAGCAGATGACGGCCCAGCAGCAGTTGGCTTCGATGCGGGGCCAGTTGCCCAGCGGGACTTCCCTCGAAGGCGGTCGATCCGGCCTCAGTGACGAGAGCCGTCCGGGAACCTACCTCTGATCTCGGAATTCGCCCGCATATTGTGGACTGAGCCAGCCCGTTCGTAAAGAATTGGACGAACCCCGGCCTCCCGGCTACGGTCGAATCGCACTGACGTAGTTTGTCCACAGGATATCCACACCTGTCCACACGGGGGCTAGATGGCGGATCGATTCGTTCACCTTCACGTTCACACCGAGTACTCGATGCTCGATGGAGCATCCCGGCTCGATGAGTTGATCGAAGCGGCCGTCCGCGACGGTCAGCCCGCTCTGGGCATCACCGACCACGGCAACATGTACGGCGTACTCGACTTCTACCGGGGCTGCCGAGACGCCGGGATCAAGCCCATCATCGGAACCGAGGCCTACATGGCCCACGACTCCCGCTACGAACGCCCGAACCGGCGGGGCCGGATGGACGATTCCGGCGGTGACACCGAAGGGGGCAAGAAGCTCTACTACCACCTCACCCTGCTGGCCACCACCGACACGGGCTACAAGAACCTCATCCAACTGGCCAGTCGGTCGTTTCTGGAGGGCTATTACTACAAGCCCCGATGCGACTGGGACATGCTGGCTGATCACAGTCAGGGCCTGATCGCCACCACCGGGTGCCTGGGCGCGCACGTACCTCAGTCGTTGCTGGCGGGCGACGAGAACGGCGCCCTCGAGAAAGCGGGACGGCTCCAGGACATCTTCGGACCCGACAACTTCTTCGTCGAGATCCAGGACCACGGCATTCCCGAGCAGCACCGTGTCAACCCCAAGCTGATCGAGATAGCAACCAAGCTGGACGCGCCCCTGCTGGCCACCAACGACAGCCACTACACCCACAGCCACGACGCCGAAGCCCACGACGTCTTGCTGTGCGTGCAGACGGGGTCGCTTCTATCCGATGAGGACCGGTTCAGATTCCACGGAGACCAGCACTACCTGAAGTCGGCGGCGGAGATGCGCCATCTCTTCGCCGAGATCGAGTCGGCTTGTGACAACACGCTGTTGATCGCGGAGAGAGCCGACGTAACCATCGAGTTCCGCAAACCTCAACTCCCCGACTTCCCGGTACCGGAGGGGTTCACCACCGACAGGGCCTACTTGGAGCACCTCACCATGCAAGGGGCCACGAAACGGTGGGGCGCCCCGCTACCTGAGCGCGTGCTGAAACGGCTGGTATACGAGCTCGATGTCATCAACAACATGGGGTTCGCCTCCTACTTCCTGATCACCTGGGACCTCATCAGGCATGCCCGGCAGAGCGGTATCAGGGTCGGGCCCGGCCGGGGTTCGGCGGCTGGCTGCGCGGTGGCCTACACCCTGGGAATCACCGATCTGGACCCTATTCGCTACGACTTGCTCTTCGAACGGTTCCTCAACCCGGCCCGGGTGTCCATGCCCGACATCGATATGGATTTCGACTCCCGCTTCCGCGACGAGATGATCCGCTACGCGGCGCAACGTTACGGACGGGATCGGGTCGCCCAGATCGTGACGTTCAGCAAGATCAAAGCTCGAGCCGCGGTGCGCGACGCGGCCCGGGTGCTGGGATACGAGTACTCGGTGGGCGATCGTATCGCCAAGGCCATGCCCCCTTTGATCATGGGCCGGGACACCCCGCTGAAGTACTGCTTCGAGGCCGACGATAAGCACCTCGACGGCTACAACTCGGCCGCGGAGCTGAGAGAAATGGTGGACACCGACCCCGACACGGCTCGAGTGGTGGAGGTGGCCAAGGGACTGGAGGGGCTCAGGCGCCAAGACGGCATCCATGCCGCGGCGGTGGTGATCACCAAGGACCCGCTGACGGAGTACCTGCCCATCCAGCGCAAGCCTGAAGGGGGCAAGCCCATCGACGAGGCACCAGTGGTCACCCAGTACGAGATGCACGGGGTGGAGGACCTCGGCTTGTTGAAGATGGACTTCCTGGGGTTGCGCAACCTCGACGTCATCACCGACTGCGTCGATCTCATCAGGCAGACCCGGGGTATCGAACTCGACATCGACTCCGTCGACCTGCAAGACGGTCCGACCTTCGAATTGTTGCGCCGGGGCGACACGATCGGCGTATTCCAGCTCGAATCCGGGCCGATGCGGGCCCTCATCCGGTCATTGGCCCCGACCACATTCGACGACGTGGCGGCCCTGGTGGCGCTGTACCGGCCCGGGCCGATGGCGGCCAACATGCACAACGACTACGCCGACCGCAAGAACGGTCGCCGTCCGGTCCGCTACATCCACCCCGACGCCACCGAGATTCTGGCCGATACCTACGGGCTGATGATCTATCAGGAAAGTGTCATGCGGATGGCCCAACGGTTCGCAGGCTATTCCCTGGCCGAGGCCGACTCCCTGCGCAAAGCCATGGGCAAGAAGATCCGCGAGGCCATGGAGAAGGAGCGGGAGAAATTCGTCACCGGGGTCGAAGCCAACGGCTACGGCCCGGAACTGGGTCCCGAGCTGTTCGGCATCATCGCCGAATTCGCCGACTACGCTTTCAACAAGAGCCACAGTTACGGCTACGGCTACATCGCCTACCAGATCGCTTACCTGAAGGCGAACTACCCGGTAGAGTATCTGGCCGCCCTATTGACCAGCGTGAAGGGCAAACTCGAGAACGCAGCCGTCTACCTCAATGAGTGTCGGCTCCAAGGCATAGAGGTGGTAGTGCCCGACGTCAACCGCTCCGGATCCGACTTCACGCCCTTACCCGACCTCGATGGTGAAGGCGGCGATGGAGCCGGGGCCGGTCAGATCGTGTTCGGCTTGTCGGCCATCCGCAACGTCGGCGTAGGCTTCGTGGACAGGGTCATCGTCGAGAGAGAAGCCAACGGTCACTTTCGGTCCTTCACCGACTTCATCGAGCGCATCGATCTCGAAATCCTCAACAAACGCACGATCGAATCGCTGATCAATGCCGGGGCGTTCGACTCTTTGGGCCACACCCGCAAGGGTCTGCTTCTCGCCTACGACCAAGTGATGGATCTGACCATACGGCGCCGCCGGGAGCACGCCATGGGGGTCATGTCGCTGTTCGGAGAGACCGACGGTGAAGTGACCTTCGAAGAGCGTCCCGAGATCACCGATGTCGAGTTCGACCAGATGACGCGGCTGGCGGCCGAGAAGGAAATGCTGGGTCTGTACATCTCGGATCATCCGTTGCTGGGGGTAGCCGACGTCATCAGCCGCAAGGTCGACCGCTCCCTGGCCGAGCTGGCCGACCTGAAGGACGGAACCGGATGCGTCGTGGGCGGTGTGGTAACCGGCCTGCAGCGGAAACGGACCCGTAAGGGCGATCTCATGGCCACCTTCGAGCTCGAGGATCTGGACGGTTCGATCGAAGCCATGGTGTTCCCCCGCACGATGCAGGAACACGGGGACGAGTTGGTCGACGACGCCATGGTCGTGATCCAGGGTCGGGTGGAGAAGCGGGACGAGACAGCGAAGCTATTCGTTTCCGGCATCGAGATCATCAAGCCTCGTTCTTATCATGAGGGCGCCCCTCTAAAAGTGAGACTCCACCCCCAGTGCTTGCAAAATGGAGGGATCAGCGAGCTCAAGAACATTCTCGAAGCCCACCCGGGCTCTTCTCCGGTCGAGATCCACTTCGACGACCGGCAGGTGGTGCGGCTGCCCGCCCGCTACGCCGTAGACCGCACTACCAACGGTTTGCTGGGCGAACTACGAGTCCTGCTCGGCTCCGAAGCCATTATCGGCTGATCGAGTCGGGGTGGGTCCACGGGCCGCGACTGGTGCGTCCGGGGTGGGTCGACGGGCCGCGACCGAGGCCGAACCGGCGGCGAGCGATCCATCGCAGGTCGGTCCATGGGGCTCGGCCAGGTTGCGAATTGGCTGTTCGAGCCTGAGAATGTATGAGGTCATCGGCAAGATTCGAGGGACACGGACCATGGCGATCGAGGTCGAAACCAAGGACTGCACCTCGCTCGGAGACGCCGATCTGGCCGAGATGGCCGACCTCTGTACCGACTCTGCGAACCGTTACGAGGTGGGCGCGCTGTCCAAGCAGGCCGAGGCTTGGGTGCTGCTCACCGAATCCCGCGAGAACAGCCGGCTCCGAGGCTTCTCGTTCTGCACGCTCGAACGCATCGGCGGCACCCCCAGCCTTCTCATCGGGGCCGCCCACATCTGCCGCACCACCAAGCGCAACACCGTGCTACGGGCCGTCATGGCCGATCAGATGAGGAGAGCCGTTCTCGCCTTCCCCGACGAGGACGTGCTGGTCGGGACCCAGATCAACGATTCCGGTGCCTTGGAGGCATTCAAGAGCCTGCACGACATCATTCCCCGATACGGCCACAAGGCTTCGGGCGAGGAGCGGGCTTGGGGACGGCGGCTGGCCAAGCGCTTCGGCATCAGCCAGTTCGACTACGAAGACCGGGCCTTCACCGCCCGGGGCAAGGGTAGGCCCCCGATCGTGTTCGACCATGCCAGCTCGAAGCCCTCCATAACCCCGCCCGAGACCGTGGCTCTTCTCGAAGGCCTCGACGTGGCCAACGGTGACACGCTCGTAGTGTGCGGGTGGGCCATGGCCGAGGATCTCGAGAAGCTGATGTAGCTGCTCGGCTCGCCCGTCGATCGTGGAGTTCGAACGGGTCGTCCGCGATCGGCGGATGGTCCGAGCCTTCACCAGTGATCCGGTAGATACGGCGACGGTCGATCGGATCCTTGAGCTGGCTCGGAGAGCCCCTTCAGCCGGCAATACGTCCGGCCTCGAGTTCTTGGTCTTGGAAGGCGCTGACACTGCTGCGTACTGGGACGTGACCCTGCCGGAGCCGAGACGCTCGGGTTTCGCGTGGCCGGCGTTGCCGGCCGCACCGGTATTGGTGATGGTGTGGGTCGATCCCTGGGCCTACGCGGCCCGCTACTGCGAACCCGACAAGGCCCACACCGGCTTGGGCACGGGCCCGGATGCCTGGCCGGTGCCCTACTGGTTCGTCGACGGGGGAGCGGCGGTGATGACCATCCTGCACGCCTGCGTGGATCGAGGTCTGGGGGCATTGTTCTTCGGTCCCTTCGACCACGAGGCCGCGCTGAGAAGCCGTTTCGGAGTGCCGACGGGGCGACGGGTCGTCGGCACCGTTGCCATAGGTCATCGGGCTCCCGACCGCCGGTCCGTCTCGAGCCGGCGTCGGCGCCCGCCGCTAGCCGACGCCATCCACCGGGGAGCATGGGCCGGTTCGAACCGTCCGGCCCGGACTCGACACCAAGGGGGCGATACTGTTAATCGTCCCGTTCCCCGACCGGAGGCGACACCGGATGCCGTCTGAGACAGAGCGCCGAGTTCCTCTGGTCGGCTACCTGCGTCTCGGGTCTCGGCCCTACCTGGTAGCCCAGCAATGCAAGAGCTGTCAGGCCCGGTATTTCGATCGTCGTAACGGTTGCGCCAATTGCGGTGGGGTGGAGTTCGGTCCGGTCCCGGTACTCGACGAGGGTGTGGTCAAGTCCTTCACCATCGTTCACCGGGCCGCGCCGGGGATTGCGACCCCGTTCGTGTCGGCCGTAGTCGAAACCGTCGACGGCACCTCGGTACGCTCCAACGTGGTCAACTGCGACCCGACCCCCGAGGCGGTCAGCTTGGGGATGAAGGTGAAGCTCACGACCTACTCGATCGGCGTCGATGACGACGGCACCGAAGCTGTCGCCTTTGGTTACGAACCCGTCCAGAGAGAGGAATAACCCCCATGGCCGGAACCCGAATCGCGGCTGACAGCGTCTGGATAGTTGGAACCCACATGACCACCTTCGCCCGGTATCTCGACCTCGACGCCATCGACCTGGCTGCTCGGAGCGTCCAGGGTGCCTTGGCCGACGGCGGTGTGACCATCCACAACATGGACGTGCTGGCAGCCGGATCGCTCATGCAGCCGCCCGGGATGGGCCAGCGGATCCAGAAACAGGTCGGCCAGACCGGCATCCCCGTCTACAACGTGACCAACGCCTGTGCCACGGGGGCCACGGCGGTGCGGACCGTGGTCATGGCCATCAAGGCGGGCGAAGCCGAGATGGGGCTGGCCGTGGGCGTGGAGCAGATGGGCAAGATGGGCCTGCTGGGCGGGGCCGCCAAGAAACAGAAGCGGGTCTTCGAGCCGGACGGGCGCTTCGGAGCGGTCACCGGCACGGACGGCTACCTGGGAACGGCGACCATGCCGGGAGTGTTCGCCCAAGCCGGTATGGCGTACGTTCACGACTACGGGGGGGCCGGGTTCGAGCAGTTTGCCCGGGTGGCTTACAAGAACCACCTCCATTCGACCCTCAACCCGTTGGCTCAGTACCGCAAGAAGTTCTCTATGGCCGAAGTCATGGAGTCTCCGATGATGAGCTATCCCAATACCCTGCTCATGTGCTGTCCGACCGGTGACGGCGCGGCCGCGGTGGTGCTGATGTCCGGCGAGAGGCTGAAGCGGCTGCCGGCAGAGCAACGGGGGCGAGCGGTCAAGGTTTCGGCTTCGGTGCTGACTTCGGACCCTTATGTCGAGTGGGGCCAAGTCCAGCCGGACGTGAACACCCTCACCCGCGACGCGTCCGGCCAGGCTTACGAAACGGCTGGAGTCGGGCCCGAGGATCTGGATCTGGTGGAGCTGCACGACTGCTTTGCCACGGCCGAGCTGGTTCACTACGACAACCTGGGCCTGTGCGAGCCGGGCGGAGCCGGCGATTTCATCGACTCGGGGGCGCCGTTCCGTGACGGCTCGATGCCAGTGAACGTGTCGGGGGGTCTGATCTCCAAAGGCCACCCCATCGGAGCTACCGGTGTCGCCAACCTTCACGAGGTGGCCACCCACTTGCGGGGCGAGGCCGGTGACCGCCAAGTGCCCGGGGCCAGGGTGGGTCTGGCCCATGTGATCGGGCTGGGTTCGGCCTGCGGTGTTCACATCCTGGAAAAGTCGGCGTTATGAAACGGCGGTATGAAACTGATGCCAGCCCGCTATCGGTGGGACGGTAGCTGTAGCCGGCCGGGGCCGGTTCACCCGATGTCAGCCCGACATCTGCCGGGCCAGTTCTGCCGTAGTCCTCGCCGGGGCCCCGCAGGCGTAGTTCCGACAGACATAGGCATAGCCAGGCCGGCGCCCTTCCCAAAGCGGTGACGGGTAGGGCTCGCCCCAGGCCAGCACCGTGTTGGGCTGGTAACGGGTGAGGACCTCGGTCACCAGATCGGGGCGGTCACCGGTGACGACGATTTCGGCCAAGCCCCGGGCCGACATGTCGACGGCCTGGAGCATCTGGCCGAAGGCGGTGGGGTGGGCAGTAGCGGCATCGCCGAGCAGGCTCAGGATCGCAGCGGCGCGCTCGGTGTAGAGGACTTCCCCGGTGAGGGCGCCCAACCGCAGCAGGGCACCGGCCGCGGTCGATTGAGCCGAGGGTGTGGCGTTGTCCATGAGATCCTTGGGACGCGTCACCAATGCTTCGGCGTCGGTGCCGGTGGTGTACACGCCCCCCGACTCGTGGTCCCAGAACAGGTCGTGCAAGCCGTCGGCTGCGGACCGGGCTTCGTCCAGCCAGCGAGATCGACCCGTCAGCTCGGCCAAGCGGGTGAAGGCGTCGACCACGGCGCCGTAGTCGTGGGCATAGGCCAGGTGTCGGGCCTGGGCCTCGCGTCCGTCACCGCCGGCCTGCCAGGAGCGCAGCCATCGACCGTCGGGTCTTCGCAGTGCGGCCACCAAGAACTCGCCATTGGCCACTGCGGCACGGTGCCATCGGGGGTTTCCCGTGGCCGCGGCCGCCTCGGCCAGCGTGGCCAGCATCAGCGCGTTCCACTCGGTGAGGATCTTGTCGTCGAGCCCGGGTCGGATCCGGCCGGCCCGGTGAGCCAGGAGAGCCCGCCGGGACGCTTCCAAGGTCGGGCTGCGGGCCAGGTCGCCTCGCACCGGGCGGTACAAGATGTTGGCCCCCTCGAAGTTGCCGGACTCGGTGACTCCCCACCAAGCGATGGCCTCGTCGGCGTCGGCGCCGGCCACTGCGGCCAGCTCGGCTCGGGACCAGACGTAGAACTTGCCCTCGATTCCCTCGGAGTCGGCGTCCTCGGCCGAGTAGAACCCGCCGTCGGGATGGTGCAGGTCGGCAAGTACGTAGCCGATGGTCTCATCGACGACTTGGCGGTAGGCGGGATTGCCGGTCACCAGCCAGGCGTGGAGGTACACCCGGGCCAGAAGAGCGTTGTCGTAGAGCATTTTCTCGAAGTGAGGGACCAGCCACTGGCGATCCACCGAGTAGCGGGCGAAGCCCCCGCCCAGATGGTCGTAGATGCCGCCTGCGGCCATGGCGTCGAGGCTGGTGGTGACCACGGTGAGAAGATCGGAGTCGCCGGTGCGGTCGTGAAGACGCAGGGTGGCGGCCAGGGTCATTGCGGCCGGAAACTTCGGTGCCCCCCCGAACCCGCCCCACTGGGGGTCGAACGCTTCTTTCACGGCGGCGGCGGCCCGGTCGAGTTCATCGACGCCGGCCCGATCGGATCCGGCGGCGATCCGGCCCGATCGGCTGATCGACTCGGTGAGCCGGTCGGCCTGATCGGTAACGTCGTCGCGCCGGTTGGTCCAGGCTTCGTGAACGGCGGCCATGACCTGGCGGAACGAAGCCATGCCGGAGCGGGGCCGATCAGGGTAGTAGGTGCCGCCGTAGAAGGGTTTGCCGTCCGGGGTCAGGAACACGGTCATGGGCCATCCGCCTCGTCCGGTCATGGCCTGGACCGAGTCCATGTACAGGGCGTCCACGTCGGGGCGTTCCTCCCGGTCGACTTTCACGTTGACGAACAGGTCGTTCATGACCGCGGCCGTCTCGGGGTTCTCGAATGACTCGTGGGCCATCACATGGCACCAGTGGCAGCTCGAGTAGCCGACCGACAACAAGATGGGCCGGTCCGTTTCGGTGGCGGCCCCGAAGGCTTCGGCGCCCCAGGGGTACCAGTCGACGGGGTTGTGGCAGTGCTGGCGAAGGTAGGGGCTGGTCTCGGACGCGAGCCGGTTCACAGCTCTGATCCTAGAGTCGATACTGGGACTGCCCTCGATCGGCTGGCCCGGCTGCCGGTTCGGGTGATACTGGCCACCGTGTGGTGTCGACGCGTGCCGTCGGCCACAATGGAACCCGTGGGTACCGATCACGAGCCGGGGACTCGGCTGTGACCGTTGCCGGTTCGGTCTGGGTCATCGGGGCCCGGCCCCGGACTCTCACCGTGGCGGTGGTGCCGGTAGCGGTGGGTGCGGCCGTGGTGGTGGGAGCCACCCCGGCCCCGCCGTGGTGGCGGGTCGGGCTGGCCTTGATCGTGGCCGTGACCCTCCAAGTCGGGGTGAACTTCGCCAACGACTACTCCGACGGGGTGCGGGGCACCGATGGCAGCGACCGGACCGGGCCTCGGCGTCTGGTGGGCTCGGGACTGGTGAAACCACACCTGGTGAAACGGGCTGCGGTCGCCGCCTTCGGGGTGGCGGGCTCCGCCGGGGTGGCGCTGGCGGCGGTGGCGGGGTGGGAGCTGCTGGTCGTGGGCGCCTGCTGTTTGGTGGCCGGTTGGGCCTACACCGGTGGACCGTATCCGTACGGATATCTGGGACTCGGTGAGGTATTCGTGTTCGTGTTCTTCGGGTTGGTGGCCACGGTGGGCACGACCTACGTGCTGTTGGAGAGGATCGAAGGCTTGGCCGTGGTCAGTGCAGTGCCGGTCGGCCTGTGGGCGGCGGCGCTGCTGGTGGCCAACAACCTGCGGGACAGGCCGGGCGACGCCGCGGCTGGAAAGCAGACGCTGGCGGTGCGGATGGGTGACCGACCGACCCGGTGGTTCTACGTGGCCCTGCTGGTGGTGGCCTACGGGGTGGCGGTAGCCATCTCGTTGCCGGGCCGGGCCGGGTGGGCGGCGTTGGTCGGGGCTCCGATAGCGGTGACCGCGGCCCGGCCGGTACTGGCCGGAGCTTCGGGGCCGATGCTGGTTCAGACCCTGGTCGCCACCGGCCGCCTCCAGTTGGTGTCAGGACTGGGGATGGCGGCGGGCTTGGCCCTCACCGGCTGATCGGTTCTACTGGCGGGTGGCAGTGAAGAGTTGGGCCCCCCCGCCGGTGAGTCGATAGTGGGCCACCCGGTGGAACCCGACTGCTCGCAGGCCGGCACTCAGCTCCTCCGGCGCCGGCAGGTAGGCCAGCGACTGGGGGAGATACCGGTAAGCGGTCCTGTCCGACAGCAGCGAACCGATCCTCGGCACCACTTGGTTCAGGTAGAAGCGGTGCCCCCGACCCCACCAGCGGTGCGATGGTTGGCCGACCTCGAGCAGGGCGATGCGGCCACCAGGGCGGACCACCCGGGCCAGCTCGTGAAGGAAGGGCTCGATCTCGACCAGGTTGCGCAGCGCGAATCCGCAGGTGGCACCGTCGGCGGCCCGGTCGGGCACCGGCATATCGACTATGTCGGCACAGACCAGCGGGGCCGAGCCTCGGGCCGCTCCGAGCATGCCCACCGAAAGATCGAGACCTATGGCCACGTGGCCCCGATCGGCGAGCTGGCGGCAGAAGTCGGCGGTCCCGCAGGCGCAGTCGAGGATCATCGACCCCGCAGGCAGGTTCAGGGCCTGTACCGTGCGTCGGCGCCACCGCCCGTCCAGTCCCAGGGTCATGATGCGGTTGAGGAGTTCGTACCGGCCGGCGATGGCGTCGAACATCGACCGCACCGCCTGGCGTTTGGCCGTCTTGGAGGGGAGTTCGTCTCGGTCGGTGGTGGCGCGGGCAGTCGGGCCGCTCACCGGAACCAGCGCTTCTGGTAGGCCCGGCTCTGGGGGTGCAGGAGCAGGGTCAGCAAGGCGATGTCGAACATCAAGCTGATCGGGTCGGCCAGAAGGCCCGATCCGTTCCGCACTACGTCCAGTACCCGTAGCAGCAGCGGGGCCGTGGCGGCGGCTATCCCGAGCCAGTAGGCCCAGCGCATTGCGTTGGCGATACCGTAGGCGGCGACGAGCTTGCCCACGACCACCAGCGCGATGTAGGCCACGGCCAGTATTCGCAGTCCGAACAGGGTGCCCCCCGGCACACCGGGGGTCAACCCGAAAAAAAGACCGCTGCCACCCTGGGTGTACATGAGGATCTGGGTCAGGTACAGGGTCTGGGGTTGACGGGAATTGACCCAAACTCGTTGCATGGTTTCACCTATGAGGGGTAGGTCACAGGATCGGCGGCGAGCCGGTAGGCCCGGTCGGTGTGGTGGTGCTCGAAGCCGATCTTGGCGTAGATGGCGTTGGCGGCATGATTGTCGGACTCCACGTAGAGCATGCCGTCCCGCAGCCCCCGGCCGGTCAGCCACTCCAGCCCGGCTCGGGTCATGGGCGCGCCCAAGCCCCGACCGTGAAAATCGGGATCGATGGCGATCACGTAGATCTCACCGAGCGCCGGGTCGTGATCGGTGTGGATCTTGGTCCAGCACAACCCCACCAGACGTTCATTTACGTGGTGCAGCCGTAAGCCTTCGGCGTCGAACCACTGCTCGTCCATGCGGTCCCGGACCGCTTCGGCGGTGAGTCCGCCCTGTTCGGGATGCCAGGCGAAGGCGCGGTTGTTGACCGTGACCAGATCGTCGATATCGGCCGGGGTAAAGGCTCGGGTGGCCAGAACCGGGCCCGGGACCGGGAGCGAGCAGCGGAGCTGCCACAGGTCACGGTAGGGCTCGAAACCGAACCGGGCCGCGGTCTTGTCGTCGGTGCTGGTTACGGCTCTGATCCACAGTTGGGTCGTGCCCGGGTCGCCTCGGGCCACCGCCGTGGCCACAGCAGCCTCGAGCTCGGCCGGGTCGTGGTCTTCGGGTACCACGACCTGGGTCCCGAACTCTTCGGCCGGGGGGGAGGCGGACTCCAGCTCCACGTCGTTCAACGCTACCGGTTCGCTCCCGGGTGACGTGCGATGTTCTGGCGCGCTACTCGAACTCGGCCGAGGCGGCGCCGAGGCTGGAAGCGTTCTCCGACACGATCCGCCGGGTGGTGTCGTCGTAGCCGTCGCCGCGACGGGCGCGGATCTCCAGGGTCAAGTCGATGTCGGGGCCGAGCCGCCCGGTGACGTTCTCGAAGATCTGGCCGAGTTGTCTGATCCCTCTGATCGGGTCGAGGTCGAACCGGGCGTAGAACCGGGTCGGGGCCGGTGCCTCGGGGGCCGTCTCCGGGCCGGGCTCGGGCCCTGGCCCAATACTCGACCGCGGCCTACCGGACAGGGAACCCGAACCGTAACCCGGTTCTGGTGCCGGTCCGCTCGGTCCGGGAGGTTCGGCCGGCTCGGGTCCATGATCGGGGTGGATCAGCAGCCCACCGGCGACCGGATCGGTGTGCTGGGCGGTGACGAACCCCACCCAGGTCGTCCCGTCGTGGGCGGCCGCGTAACCGAAGGTCTCCCGAGCCCAGTCCAGGTTGGCCGTACCGTCGCTGACGGCGGCGGCCAACACCTCGAAGGAGGCCACTCGGGGCAGGTACGGATAGCGGGCGTAGTAGCTCCACAGATCACCGACGGAGACGTCGCCCCGCCGCGACCACAGGCCGAAGCGGTCGAGGTCGAGCCGCACCCTCACCCCGCTGTATCTGGCGATCAGCCTCTCCTCGGTGGCCAGCTTGCGGCTGATCCGATCAGCGAGCCCCCCGGCCGATGTAGCCCGGATCGTGTGCCAGTCGATGTCGGGAGTGCCCGGCGTCTGGTCGGGGACCAGCACCAAGGTGAAGGCCTCGGCGATGAGGCTGTCGACTTGCTGTGAGGTCTCCTCATGTCTGGTTCGGGCCTGCTTGTGCTGCTGAACGCTGAGATCGAGCTCCTCACGATCGTCGAGGATCGAGCCCCAAGCCAGGTACGACCGGACAGCCCCCCGCAGTTCGTCGAGCCGGTTGGCGGCCG
Source organism: Acidimicrobiales bacterium (assembly GCA_963422655.1). Classification (GTDB taxonomy): domain Bacteria; phylum Actinomycetota; class Acidimicrobiia; order Acidimicrobiales; family Aldehydirespiratoraceae; genus CATQHS01. The sequence goes on from OY730440.1 coordinate 178,546, forward strand.
CGGCCACGAACACCACCAGATTGCGGTTCACCCGGGGCCCGCTGTCGCGCTGGGCCAGGATCCGGGCCGCCAGCGTCACGGCCGGGGAGTTGGCGTCGTTGACCGAGTGGGTGACAGCGGGGGCCAGCACCACCAGCCGTGCCCCACTGTCGTCGTCGGCAACGTCACCGGGCCCTTCGGCGAAGACTTGGACCGCGCTGAAATTGCCCCGGCCGGGCTGCTTGGCGATCCGTTTGCGCACCTCGTCGTCGGCGTCGAGCTCGGAGTAGCCACCGGCCCGTTCGGCCGCCACCCGGATCACGTTGGGCTGCAGCGCGAACCAGTAGTACCGGTCCCGGTCCACGTAGAGATGAGTGGCCTGGCCCGACAGCCGGCGGAGAGCGTCGGTGAACTGACCGACCGGTTCTCCGGGCTGTACGCAGCCCAGCACCACCGACTCGAGGTCGAGGCCCCGCGAGCTCTGGTGACCGCTGGTGGCGGCCTCGTACGGGGCCGAGCGCAGGTAGATGGCCCGAGCCACCCGTCGGGTGGCCGACAGCCGCCCGAAGTGGGTGTTCTCGTTGTCCATGCGCAGGGTCAGGGCGTTGGGGCCGTCCACGTCGGATTTGATCACCGAGTCCCAGTTCTCGCTGAGATACTTCCTCATCTCGCTCACCAGCGCGCCGGAGTCCATGGGCAGGTTGCCGGGCATGATCAGCAGGGACTGGTCGCCCCGCTGCCAGAGCTGAGAGATGGTCAGAGCCATCAACCGCAGCACCCCCCGGGTGCGCTGGAACTTGTCGAGGGCGGACCAGTCACCGAAGAGCCGGTCGAACAACTCGGGGTGGATGGGGTAGGACCGCTCCATGCGCTGCCGATAGCTGGCCTCGCCCGTTACGGAGGGGAAGTCATCGGGATGACTCCGGTACATCTCGCTGAAGGCCCGGATCACCCCGTCTCGGACCCGGGCCCGGTCGGCGCCGACCGGGTCGAATAATCGGCGTCGGACGATCTCGAAGCTTTCGTCGGGGGCAGCCGGCTGCCACTGAGCCGCGGTGCGGGTGACCACGTTCTTGAGCTTCTCCAGGGCGGTGCGGCCCCGGTCGCCGCCCACCTCGATAACCGAGGAGGGGATCGACACCAGCACCACCACGTCGGTGGCGGCCGCGGCCGCTTCGGTGAGGGCTTGGGCGAAGGTGAACTGGGTATCGAAGTCGCCACCGGCCAGCCGGGGGCCGTCGTCGCCGTCGCGGAGCTGACGGGCGTAAGCCACCCACTCGTCGATCAGCACCACGGCTGGGCCGAACTGCTCGAACAGCGTTCTGAGGGCGGCACCGGGGTTGGTACCGGCCTCGTCGTCGCGGCGGACCAGCTCGTAGCCGGCCCGGCCGCCGAGCTGATGGGCCAAACGGCCCCACAGGGTGTGGAGGTGGCAACCGTCGGGGGTGGGTTCCGGGGCGGCCGGTGAGATCTTCTGGCCTACCAGCACGGCCCGATTCATCCGGTCGGGCAGTTCCAGCCCCTCGGCGGCCAGCAGCTCTCCCACCCCGGGCAGGTGGTGGACGGCCGACCCCGAGGCCAGATGGTACAAAGCGATGAGGCTGTGCGTCTTGCCTCCGCCGAAGTTGGTCTGCAGCTCGATCACCGGGTCGCCGCCGCCCCCGCTCAGCCGGCGGGCCGCGCCCGCCAGCAGGTCCTGTAGGCCCTGAGTGAGGTAGGTGCGGGCGAAGAAGGCTCTGGGGTCCTGGTATTCCTCGTCGGCTCCGCCCCGGGCTACTTCGTGCAGGTCGGCGGCGAACTCGGCTTGATCGAAACGTCCGGTCCGCACGTCGTCGTGGGGGGTGATGATGTCTCGCCACGGGGTGAGACCGGCCTGGGGCTGCCCGGCGGTGGGCCGGGCTGCTATCTTGCGGTGCTCAGAGCGCGACTCTTCCTCCACCACTTGGCGTATCAGGTCGCGGCGGAGGGTCCGGATCTGTTGGCGCGCCGAGTGGTCGCTGCCGAACGCCTCCAGCAGTCGCTCCATGGAGTCGAGGAAGCGGACGGTGTCGTCGCTGGAGAACGAGCGTTGATGGGCCCAGCCGTTACGGGCCTCGGCCGCCTCGAAGACCAGCGAGCGGACGGCGGGACCGAACCCGTGACTGAACACCTCGTTCCAGGTGGCCTTGACGGCGTTGAGCAGGAAGGCCACGTCGTGGGTGGTGGGGTCGGGTCGGGGCTTGTGTAATCGCTGGTTGACGGCATCGAGCCAGTTGGTGCCGAAGAACCCGGTCCAGGTCTGCACGCAGGGCGCTTCGAGGCCGTCGCGCAGTAGGTCGAGGGCCTTGCCTATGCGGTCGTTGTTGGTGACGGCCATGCAAGCGGTCCGGTTCGGTCAGTCGTTGTCGTCGCGGCCCAGCTCGAGCTGGTCGACGTCGCCGCCGCGGTGGGTGGTGAGGTCGGGCCAAGCGGTGATGAGGGCGTTGTAGTGAAGGGCGTCGCCGGTGCGGTTGGCTCGGCTGGCTTTGTGGTGCAGCAGGTAGGAAAGTTGACGAGCCCGATGGCCCGCCCCCTCGAACCGGTGCAACAGCCGGGCCGCTTCGGTTTGGGATCTCTCCAGCGCCGCGACCAGAAGGTGGGTGGCTTCCCACACAGTGGGGCGGTGCCCGGGGGATGGTGATCGGTCGGGATCGAGTTGGTAGCGCTCGTAGAGTTCTTGGCGTTCGAAGAGCTGGAACCGGCCGGTGTGGGCCGCGCCGATGCCGGACCGTTCGATGCCGGCCACCGAGGTGTTCTTGGCTCGAGCCAGGTTGTCGGCGTCGCCGGCCGGGCCGGGCCGGTAGCCGTGCTGGGCGTACCAAGTGAGGGCGAAGCGGCTGGCCGGGTCGAGGTCGGCTTCGGAGCCGTCCAGTATCTCGCCCAGTACCTCGTTGATGATCCCCAGGGCCTCTCGCACTGTCATGGTCGACCCGTCGGTCTCGATCACCCGGGCGTAGCGGGAGAACACCCTCATGCCCGGCCCGATAGCCGATTGGGGCAGATCGACGGGGGCGATGTTGCCGGACTGCAGCACCTGGATCGCTTCGGGTAGCTCGGCTCTCAGCGCGGCCAGGAGCTGGCCGCGGGCCGCGGCCGGAGCCGACCGGGGTCGGGGTCGGCAGGCCAGCACGATCGATGAGGCCAAGGCGTTGGATCCGAGTGCTCGCATTCGGTTGGCCATCTCGGTGCGCAGAGGCCAGGTCGCGCTCACCTGGAGCCCGGCGTCGACCACGGCCTGCAGGAAGGTATCCCAACCGGTGGAGCGGACCCGACCCTCGCTGGTCTCGGTGGCTTTGTAGGCGTAGAAGACGGTGGCCGGCACATCGGGGGACTGGGCTCGGGCCAGCTCGGCCATGAAAGTAGCCATGCCCGACTCGAAGTGGGCCTCGGCTGCCGGTTTCGACTCGGCCCGGTAGCGGTTGGCGATCAGTTCGTCGGTCTTGGGGGTGAGCAGGGTGGCGCACTCGTCGGGCCAGATGCCGGCCAGGTTGCGCCGCAGCCATACGTAGAAGAAATCCGATATGTCCGAGTAGGGAACGGCGTCGTAATAGGGAGGGTCGGTGGAGACGATCACCTCGGCACATTCCCGGACCCGGGTCCGGGCGTCGCTCTGGGTCACCAGCGCAGTGCCTTGGGCCGGCAGCGCCGCTACCACCTTGCGGACCCAGTTCAACATTGAAATCCAACTGCCGGTACTCGACGAGAACGGGTTGGTCTCGGCGTAGTCCCATGTCATGGGGATGGCCTGGCGGCCGAACGTGCTGCGTATTTTCTCTGTGGAGTTGCTCCAAGTGCAGATGGCCGACCAGAAGTCGGCGCACTTGTCGATCACGAAGGCCAGGTAGGTGACCACCGCGTCGCCATAGGCGGTCGCCCCCGAGCCCCCGGCCCGCAACCGGACGCCGTCGCGGTCAAGGCCGGCCGCCACCGCATCGCCGGCGACCCGGTCCCCGACTTCGGCGAGCAGGTCGGAGAAAGTGGTCAACGCCGTCAACTGACGAGAGGTGAACAACTTCCACCACTCGTCAAGGCCGTAGCGCGGAGTGCCCATATATTGCGAGTGATCCGACATCCTCCCTAACGGGAGTTCATTGGGCAGGTCACAATTGATTACTTGCCCGTGATGCGACTCGGCCGGGCAGTACGTCCGCATTCGGTCACCTTCGGCCACCACCGCCATGAGGGCCTGGCCCATACGACCGGCTCGGGCCTCGGCCTTGATGTAGTGGCCGGGTATGGCCGCACCGGTGGCGATGCAGGTGCCGTTGCCCCCTTTGACGGTCCGCGGGTGCGAGGGCGTCCCGTCGTAATGGACGGCGTAGCTGATGGTCCGCGCCGTCCGGTCGACGATCGGTTCGATCCACACCAAGGGCTTGCCGGGTCTTCGAGCCAGCACCCACGAGGCCACCAGCGGTACCGGTGCGGCCCAGGCCGGGTCCGGTGAGGTCACGGTGCGGGCCCAGATCCAGGCAATGGGGGTGAGCGGCCGGCCGTTTGGTCCGGTGGCGTCGGGGTAGAGGTGCCCGATCCGGGCCCGGGCCTCGGCGAGCATCCAGCGGCCGTAGGCTTCGATGTCGGCGGCCAAGCCCTGAGCCCGTTCCCAAGTGGCGAGAGCGGTGCCGACGCCGGGGTGCACCGGAGGGCGACCGGCGAACCGGGGCGGGATCTCCAGCATGGCCCGCTGGATCAGTACCGCCACCGGGTTCAGGTCACCGCAGCGCGCCTCCAAGCCCAGCCTCTGGGCTTCCAGCGGGATGGCCCCACCCCCGCCGAAGGGGTCGAGAACGGGGGGGGGGGGGGGGTCAGTGAAGCAACGGTCGATCTCGGCTCGGGCCTCGGCCAGCACACCGGCATCGTTGGAACTCTCCCACACCACCAGCCGCTCCAGGATCGAGAACAGCCGCTTGCGCTCCACCTCCTGCTCGTGGGGGCTCAGCGCCGGATCGCTTGAGGGGTCGTCCACCAGCGAGGCCCACAGCACAGCCCGGGCCGCGGCCAGCGGCCGGCGAGCCCACCACAGATGCAGCGTTGAGGGATGCCCGTGACGGATGCTCTTCTCCCGAGCCGCCGCCGCGTTGACGGCCTCCAGCGGCAGGGCCACCTCGATCAGCTTCCGCTTCGCTGCTGTCACCACAACCAAGCCTTACCAGGTCCGGGCGTTCAACATGGCGCGACACTATCGGCTAGAAGCTCGGCCACGTTCAGCACTACCTCGGTTTGGGCAAAATGTAACCCGACTTCGTCGAAGGGTTCGACCAGGTAGCGTACGGCCGGTTCCGCAGTTGGTTCGTCTGGTACCGCCACTACGGTTAGGCGCCACCGCTCGGGATTCGACTTGGCCTTTTTTAATCTGCGGGGCGCTGACGCTGATCTCGGTGGTGCGGGATCGGTGGCCCTTGACCTCGATTTCACGGCCCAGGGCCCGCTCGGCCGCCACCACCGTGGCTACAGCCCGGGGTCGGTCTCGACCCGATCGGCGGTTTCGTCGGGGTCCGGCGGCGCCGCCAGCTTGTGAGCTTCGTCGAAGATCACAAGATCCCATTCACAGGCGGCGAGCTTGGCTTTGAGGTCGGTGGCCCGGGCCAACTGGTCGACTCGGGCACCAGCAGGTTTCTCCGCGAACGGGTTGCCGGTACGAGGCGCCTCCACCGCGCTGTGTGACATCAGCTCGCAGTCCAGACCGACTTCTCGTACAGCTCGTCCTGCCCGGCCGTCGCTCGTTCGGTAGGTGAGGGTGGCCGAGCTGGAGCCGTGCATCTCCAAGGCGATCACCGAGACGTCACCATCGGCCGCCACGCCCTAGAGCCGCGGGCCAGTAGACAGGTCGGAGAACGCGAGAGTCAAAGCCCAGCTCCACCCGATGTTCGACTCATGCAGGGTTCACCCGGTGCCTGCCCCTTCGGTCGGGCAGGATAGTGGACGAACCCCGGTCAGACGGGCAGAATCAGTTCCAGGATCTCGCCGCGGTCCAAGCGCCCTTCGATCCTGGCTACCCGTTCACCAACTTTGCGGAGATCGGTCCTCAAGGCATCGATCTTGTCGTCGATCTTGTCGAATCTGCTGTCGACTTTGTCGAACCTGTCTTCGATCTTGTCGTCGATCTTGTCGAATCTGCTGTCGACTTTGTCGAACCTGTCTTCGAACCTGCTGTCGATCTTGTCGAATCTGCTGTCGACTTTGTCGAACCTGTCTTCGAACTTGTCGTCGATCTTGTCGAATCTGCTGTCGACTTTGTCGAACCTGTCTTCGAACTTGTCGTCGATCTTGTCGAATCTGCTGTCGACTTTGTCGAACCTGTCTTCGAACTTGTCGTCCATCCTGTCGATCTTGCCTTCAAGCCTGTCGCTTATAGTTCCCATGACTCGAATCATCCAGATCGGCAGAGAGATCACTGCGGCCACCGAAACGCCCATCATCGACACCACGGCGATATCCATTGCTCGACCTCCCGAAGACTCCAGTGAAATATACCATACCGAGACTACACCCAGTATAGCGTATCCTACTTTATTCCAATATATTTCTATATATTTCATATGGTGGATCCCGCAGCTATCATTGAGCCGATGCCTCGCCCCCGATCCCCTCGAGGCCGGACTCGCCTCACTCACCAGAGGTTGTCCCTGGCCTACCCCGAGGCGGTGTGTGAACTGGACCACCGCAACCCGTTCGAACTGTTGGTGGCCACGATCCTTTCGGCCCAGGCCACCGATGTGGGGGTCAACAAGGTCACCCCGGCCCTGTTCGAGAGGTTCCCCGATCCCTGGGCGCTGGCTGCGGTGGAGCCCGAGCATGTGGAACCCTACGTGAGCAGCATCGGGCTGTTTCGGCAGAAGTCCAAGAGCTTGGTGGGCATGTCCCGCCGGCTGGTCGACCACCACGCCGGCGAGGTCCCCGGCGCCATGGGCGACTTGGTCCGCCTGCCCGGAGTGGGGCGCAAGACTGCCAATGTCATTCGAAGCGTCGGTTTGGGCCGGCCCGGTTTGCCGGTCGACACCCACGTCACCCGACTGGCCAACCTGCTCGGCCTCACAACCGAGACCGACCCGGTGAAGATCGAGAAGGAGCTGAACCCCATGATCTTGGCCGCTGAGCGAGGGGACTTCAGCCTTCGCATGATCCTGCACGGCCGCCGGGTGTGCATAGCACGCCGACCCCGCTGCGAGGATTGCGTACTCAATGATTTCTGTCCCTCCAGCGCGCTGTGACCGAGTGCATGCACTGCCGAGCGCTGCGAACGGCGACGACCGCAATGGCGGCACTGCCAGCGCGCTTGGATCGGATCGTATAGAGTGTTTCGACGGCAGCCGGGTGGTTCCCGGTCACAGTCGGCGACACCAGGGAACCGCCGCCCTGTGTCGCCTGCGGCCGCCCCCAGGGCCCGGGGGCGGCCGCTCTCTCCCAGCACCGCCCCGGTAGCGTTACGGGGTGCTCAGCCGCTTGGATCTCCGGGGCCGACCCAGCCCTTTGGCCCCCTTGCTGCCCCGGCCCCGTCACTGTGCCGACGGCCCTGTCGATGCGGTACGCGAGATCATCAATGCGGTACGAACCGGAGGTGACAAGGCCCTCATCGAGTTGACCCGCCGCTTCGACGGGGTCGAGATCGAGGCCCTGACCGTTGGCACCGAGGCGATATCGGCCGCCGTGAACCGGACCTCCGAACCGGTTCGCACCGCTCTCAAGGCGGCGGCGGCGAACGTGACCGCATACCACGCCGGCCAAGTGCCCGGAGATGTCAGGTTCGACTCCGACGGTATCGTCGTCGAAGGATGGCATCGGCCCGTAGCTCGGGTGGGCTGCTACGTGCCCGGTGGCCGGGCTGCTTACCCCTCGACGGTGATCATGACCGCGGTACCGGCCCGGGTGGCCGGGGTGGACGAGATTGCCCTCGCTGTGCCACCCGGACCCGACGGATGCGTTCCCGACGTCGTCTTGGCTGCAGCCGCGATAGCCGGGGTCGACGAGATCCACCCGGTGGGAGGCGCGCAGGCCGTTGCAGCCCTGGCCTATGGAACCGAGTCGATCTCTCCTGTCGACGTCATCGCCGGGCCGGGCAACCTCTACGTAGCTCTGGCCATACGAGAAATGGCCGGCACAGTGGGGGTGGCCTCCTGCTTTGCGGGACCGTCCGAGGTGGTGGTGGTGGCCGACGGCAGCGCCGATCCTGATCTGGCTGCCATAGACGTGATCGTGCAAGCCGAGCACGGCCCGGACGGGCTGGCCTGGCTGGTGACCTGGGACGAAGACGTGGCTGAGGCTGTCTCGGCATCGGTGAGCCGCTTGGCCGCCGACGCGGCCCGCTCCGACGAGATTGGCGCCACTTTGGAGTCGTCGGGCTATGCCGTGGTCTGCGACTCGCCTCAGCAGGCGATGGCTGCGGTCAACGAGATCGCCCCCGAACACCTCGAGCTCCAAGTCGCCGACCCGGATGCGCTGTTGCCGCTGGTGCGCAACGCCGGGGCCGTCTTCTGCGGACCCTGGACCCCGGCCTCGCTGGGCGACTACGTGGCCGGGCCCAGCCATGTGCTGCCCACCAACGGCACAGCCCGGTTCGCCAGCGCTCTGGGGGTGCGCGACTTCATGAAGGACCTGCACGTGATCCGGGCCGATCAGGCTGGCTTGGACCGGGTGGCAGCCCACGTGATCGCCTTGGCCGAAGCCGAGGGGATGGCAGCCCACGCCGATTCCATCCGGTTGCGAGCCTCGGCGGGGGACCGGTCATGACCGGGCTCGTGAAACCCCGCGCCGGCATCGCGGTGATGGAAGGCTACCACTCGCCCCAGCTCGAAGTGAAGGTCCGGCTCAACACCAACGAGAGCCCGGAGCCCCCGCCGGAGTCGTTCACCGACGCCGTGGCTCGGGCGGTGCGTACCATTGCCTGGAACCGCTATCCCGATCGGCGAGCCTGTCGGCTCCGGGCCCGAATCGCCGCCTTCCACGGCACCGAAGCCGACAACGTGTTCGCGGCCAACGGTTCCAACGAGGTGATCCAGAGCCTGCTGCTGGCCTACGGCGGTCCGGGACGGACCGCCGTCACCTTCGAACCCACCTACTCCCTGCACAGCCATCTGGCTCGCGTCACCGCCACCCCTGTGATCCAGGCCCAGCGCGACCGAGATCTGGCCCTGGACCTCGACGAAGCCACCGCGACTGTAGCCCGTCACCGGCCGGCCGTGACCTTTCTGTGCTCGCCCAACAACCCGACCGGCATGGTCGACGAGCCCCAGGTGATAGCGGCCGTTCTCGACTCGGTGAGGTCGGTAGGAGGCTTGCTGTGCGTGGACGAGGCCTATGGGCAGTTCAGCCCTTACAGCGCCCTCGACCTGGTGAGCCGGGACGTGCCGCTGGTGGTGACCAGGACCTACTCGAAGACATGGGCCATGGCCGGAGCCCGGCTCGGTTACCTGGTCGGCCCCGACTGGGTGGTGGACGAGATGGAAAAGGTTGCCCTGCCCTATCACCTCGACGCCATGACCCAGGCCGCTGGCATCGTCGCCCTCGACTACGGGGCCGAGATGAACCGGCGGGTCGACACCCTGGTGGCCGAACGGACCCGGCTCTGCGCCGAGCTGGCCCGCCTACCAGTAGACGTCTGGCCCTCGGGCGCCAATTTCGTGCTGTTGCGTACCGTTGCGATGCCAGGAGCCGCAGTGTGGCAAGCGCTGGTCGACCGCTCGGTGCTGATCCGCGACTGCTCCTCGTGGCCCCGACTGGCAGGATGCCTGCGAGTCACGGTGGGCACACCCGACGAGAACGACCTGTTCCTGACCGCCTTGGAGGAGATCCTCACGTGAACCGCATCGCATCGCTGTCGCGCCTCACCAACGAGACCCGTGTCGAGGTCGAACTGGACCTCGACGGCAGTGGTACCACCGACGTGTCGACCGGCCTGCCCTTCTTCGATCACATGCTCGATCAGCTCGGCCGCCACAGCGGGTTCGATCTCACTATCGGGGCTGCCGGTGATCTTCAGGTCGATAGCCACCACACCGTCGAGGACGTGGGGATCGTGCTGGGTCGGGCCTTCCGGGAGGCTTTGGGTGGCAAGGCCGGTATCCGGCGCTTCGCCAGCATCACCGTGCCCCTCGACGAGGCGGCAGTGGAGGTGGTGCTGGACCTCTCGGGCCGCCCGTTCCTGCATTACGAGATCGATTTTCCCGGCCAGAAGATCCTGGGCAACCCGCCTTTCGACCCTCAGCTCACCGAGGAGTTCTGGCGGGCCTTCGTGACCGCTTCGGCCATCACCTTGCACTTGGTCGGGAAGCGAGGCAAGAATACTCACCACGTCGTGGAAGCGACTTTCAAGGGGGTGGCCCGAGCCCTGCGCGACGCGGTGCGGGTGGACAGCACCACTGTCCCCTCCACCAAGGGCACCTTGTGACGGTGCCGGTACATGCCCAGTGACAGAACCGGCCCGGGTCCCTTGATCGCCATACTCGACTACGGGATCGGCAACCTGGCCTCGGCCCAGAAAGGCTTTGCCCGGGTCGGCGCCGATGCCTATCTCACTGCCGACCGGGACTTGATCGAACAGGCCCAGGCCTTGGTGCTGCCCGGAGTGGGGGCGTTCGCTCCCTGCATGGAGGCCCTGACCGGCGCCGGTCTGGACGAGGTGGTGCTCAAAGCCGTCGATGAGGGGCGCCCGTTCATGGGGATCTGTGTTGGCATGCAGATGCTGTTCGCCGGTTCCGACGAAGCTCCGTCGGTGCCCGGGCTCGGCTTGTTCGACCAGCACATCCGGCTGATCCCCGGTCCGGTCAAGCGGCCCCAGATGCAATGGAACATCTTGGACCGCAGAGTCGACCACCCCATGTTCGCGGGGCTGGGCGAGCAGGCCTGGATGTACTTCGTCCATTCGTATGTGGCCGATGACGGGGACGAAGTGATCGCCACCTGCCGCTACGGCGCTGATCTGGTGGCGGCAGTAGCTCGTGGCAACCTGTGGGCCGTGCAGTTCCATCCCGAGAAATCCTCGACCGCGGGTTTGCAGATTCTGGCCAACTTCGTGGCCGGAGTGGCTCGAGCCAACCCCGGGGCCGGAGCTGGCTCGTGAAGCTCTTTGCTGCCGTCGACATCCGGGGCGGGTGCTGCGTGCGACTGCACCAAGGTGACTACGACCGCCAGACCGTCTACGGTGACGACCCGGTCGCGGTAGCCCGGGCACTGGCCGAGGCCGGGGCCGACTGGATCCATGTGGTCGATCTCGACGGGGCCCGGTCCGGGACTCCCACCAACCGGGCCGTGGTCGATGCCATAGCCGCCGCTGTCGACGTACCGGTGCAGGCTGGGGGCGGTGTCCGCTCGGTTGGGAGCGCCGAGGCTCTGTTCGAAGCCGGGGTCGAGCGGGTGGTGCTGGGAACGGCGGCTCTGCGTGACATCGAACTGGTGCTGGAACTGACCGGATCGGGTCATCGGATCGCCGTCGGTCTCGACGCCCGAGCCGGCAAAGTGGCATCTAACGGCTGGCAAGTGGGATCGGATCGGACCGTGCTCGACGTGGCTACTGGTTTCATCGGCGCCGGGATCGACGCCTTCGTGATCACCGACATCGTTCGTGACGGCACCCTGAGCGGGCCGGATCTCGAAGGGCCGGGCGCCCTCCTCGAGGCCACCTCTACCGGTGTCGTCGCTTCGGGCGGGGTGGGGTCCCTCGACGATCTGGAGGCGTTGGCCGAGCTGGAACGACGCGGCCGGCGCTTGGAGGGCGCAATCGTGGGCAAGGCCATCTACGAGGGCAGTTTCACCGTGGCCGAAGCGACGGCCCGACTGGCCGGAATCTCGTAATGCGGGTGGCCCGGGTCATCCCCTGCCTCGACGTCGACGCCGGCCGAGTGGTGAAAGGAGTGAACTTCGTGGACATGCGCGATGCCGGCGACCCAGTTGAGCTGGCGGCCCGCTACGACCGTCAGGGCGCCGACGAGTTGGTGTTCCTCGACATCACTGCGTCGTCGGATCGCAGGGATACCACGGAGGTCATGGCTCGGGCTGTGGCCGAGCAGGTGTTTATCCCGTTCACTATCGGGGGCGGGATCCGCACCGTCGAGGATGCTCGCCTGCTGCTGCGGGCCGGAGCCGACAAGGTGAGCGTAAATACGGCCGCGGTGCGCCGCCCCGAGCTGATCACCGAGATCAGCCGCACCTTCGGCGCTCAGTGCTGCGTGGTCGCAATCGACGCCCGATCCTCGACCGAGATGCCGCGAGGCTACGAGGTGTACACCCACGGAGGCCGGATCCCCACCAGCACCGACGCGGTGCTATGGGCGGGACGAGCCGAACGGCTGGGCGCAGGCGAGGTATTGCTCACGTCGATGGACCGAGACGGGACCCGCAACGGTTTCGACCTCGAGCTGACCGCTGCTGTCAGCAACGCGGTGAACATCCCGGTGATCGCCAGCGGGGGGGTGGGAACCCTAGATCATCTGGTGCAGGGAGTTACCCTGGGAGGAGCCGACGCCGTGCTGGCTGCCAGCATTTTTCACTACGGACACCACGCCGTGGCCGAGGCCAAGGCCAAGATGACCGAGGCCGGGGTGACCGTCCGCCCCGCCTAGGGGTCTTTCCGACCGGTTCCCACCGGTCGGTGCGAGCAAACCGAAAAAAGGCCGTTAACCTCCCCGAAACCAATGGTGCCGCCAACTCCCACCGCCACCTTGGACCCCAACCTGGCCCTGTCGGAGGATTTCACCGACCTCGTGCGTCGTCACGTGGATGGCTGGGCCACCGCTGAAGAGCTGGAACTGCTGAAAGCCAACGAGCGGGTTTGGGTCCGAGCGCTATACCGCCTTCTCGACGACGTCGCCGAGTCGATCGACGACGTGTGGGCGACGATGCGTGGCAGTCAGCGAGCCACGGTGATGGCCGACTTGGAAGCCGACTACCGTGCCATTGACGGCGTGCTCGCTGGTCTGGTCGGATCTCCTCTGGATCCCCAGGCCGAGAAATCTGGTTCCGGGCTGGTAGAACTCCAGCTTTCGTGGGTGCCGGGCCGTGTGATCGCCTGGGCTGCCGGCCCGGATGCGCAGCCCGAGAGCGCCGAGATGGTTCGGGCCCGCCTCGATGACCTCGGGGCTGCCACCGTCGACTGGGAATCCTACTATCGCACTGTCAAGCTTGCCGGTAAGGGCCGGGCCAACACCGTTTCGGCTCCCGTCGAGAGCTATCTGGGGTGGCTGGTGGCTCTCGGAAATACAGCCGGCGAGGAGGGGATCGGTACGAGCGTGGTCTGGCTGGGGCTGGTGGCCGCGCTGGCTGTGCGGCTCACCGCCCAGGGCCGTTTCGTTCCCCAAGTCAAGAAGATCCATCGGTACCGGCAAGGCAAAGACATCCGTAGCGACACCGGTAGCTTCGCCGTCCACTGGGCACCGGCCTTGGTGGAAACCGGGTCCCTCACGGCCCTGGCCGAGTCGCTACCGGGAGCGGTAGCCGCTTTCGAGAAGCAGCGGGACCGGATCGCTTTCACTCAAGCCGTCCTGGCCGACTTGGTGAACGCGGTGGTGAGCCAAGCAGCCGAGCGGCTCGACGTTCCGGCTCCACCCTCTGAGCCTCGGACCAAGACCGATGTGGCCGAGACGGTGCTGGCCCGTCTCGACGGCACTTCTTTCGATGCTCCGAGCCGGTCCGGTTCCGAGCTGGCTCGACGGCTCGACCAGTGGGCGCGTCCGGTGACCGGACCCCATGATCAGGGGCTGGTCATCCAGCTCGACCCCCCCGACGAGAGCAATGCCTGGTACCTCTCGGTGCTGTCGATGTCGAGCGCCGGAGAGCTGCAACCGGTGGAGTCCGCCTTGGTCACCGCATCGGCCGCTCGGCGAACCTCGGTGCAAAATCAACTTTTGAGGCTCGAGCGGCTCTTCCCCGAGTTACTGAGGCTGGGAGGCCGGCGTCGGGGAGAAGTGATCCTCAGCCAGGACGAAGCCTGGAGCCTGATGTCCGAGAAGGGTCTCGTTCTCACTGCCAGCGGATACGACGTACGGGTGCCGGCGCTGTCTCGGCGCCGCCCCAGCCCGTCGCTGCGACTCACGTCGGTGCAAGCCCGAGAATCGCTCGTAGGCGCTCAGCAACTTGCCGACGTCCGCTGGTCGGTCGTCTTCGACGACGTGGAGCTCACCGCCGAGGACATCCGCAGCCTGGCCGCGCAGGCCCGACCGCTGGTGAAGAGCCGGGGCCGGTGGGTCGAGGTCGACCGGGTCGACCTGGCCGAGGCGGCCGAGGCCTTGGCCCAACGAGCCGACCAGACCCGGCTGACCGGCGCCGACATGTTGCGCCATGCTCTCGGTCTGGAGGGTTCGCCTCTGGTCGGTGGAGTATCGATCGCCGGCGAGGGCTGGGCTGCCGATCTGATCCGCAGCGCCGGCCGGATCCCCGACGACCTACCCATCCGGCCCGAGGGTTTTCGGGGTCGACTCCGCAACTACCAGGCCGAAGCTCTTCGGTGGCTCGGATTTCTCGACTCGGCCGGTCTGGGCGGCTGCCTGGCCCTCGACATGGGCCTGGGCAAGACGCCCACGATGCTGGCCCACATCAAGGCCACTGCTACCGACGGGCCCTCGCTGGTGGTGGCTCCGCCGGCTGTGGTCGGCAACTGGGCGTCGGAAGCCCGAAGGTTCGTACCCGAGCTGACAACCGTCGTCCACCATGGCCCCAGCCGCATCGCCAAGACCTCGATACCGGCCCTGGCCCGAAGAGTCGATCTGGTCATCACCAGCTATGGCACGGCTCTGCGAGACATCGAAGGGTTCGAGAAGGTGGACTGGTCCAAGGCAGTTCTCGACGAAGCCCAAGCCATCAAGAACCCGGCCAGCGAGACGGGCCAGCAGCTCCGCCGACTCGAGGCTCGCAGCCGGGTCGCCCTCACCGGGACCCCCATCGAGAACGGGCTGGGTGATCTGTGGGCGATCATGGACTTCTGCAACCCGGGACTGCTCGGGGCCAAAGCTGCGTTCATCGCCGAGATGTCCAAGGTTTCCAAGGTCTCCGAGGGTGACGCCAGCACCGAAGGGGTGCTGGCCACTCTCAACGGCATCCTCGTGTTCAGGCGAACCAAGGCCGAGCCGGTGATCGCCAGCGAACTGCCCGACCGCATCGACGAGATCGACCACTGCACCATGACCTCCGAACAGATCGGCCTCTACCAAGCCGTGCTGGACCGGCTGGTGGTCACTGCGTCCGACCAAGAGCCAGGACCCAAGAAGAAGGGGGCGGTGCTGGCCGCGATCACCGCTCTCAAGCAGATCTGCAACCATCCCGTCAACTACAGCGACGACGGCGGCCGCCTCAACGGCCGGTCCGGCAAGTTGGCCCGGTTGAACGAGATCGTCGAGGTGGTGTTCGCGTCCGATGAGCGGGTGTTGATCTTCACTCACTTCGCCACTTGGGGCGAACGCCTGGCCCGCTACCTCACCGGGAGAACGGGAAAACCGATCAAATGTTACCACGGTGGCCTGCCCCGCCGAGCCCGGGATCGCTTGGTGTCCGATTTCCAGAACGGCACCGGGGCCGGGGCCATGGTCCTGTCGATCAAAGCGGGAGGAATTGGGCTCAATCTTACTGCGGCCAGCCACGTGGTCCTGTATGACCGGTGGTGGAATCCGGCGGTGGAGGACCAGGCTCGGGACCGAGCCTGGCGGATCGGGCAGAAGAACACGGTCGTGTGCCATCGACTGGTGTGCCCGGGTACGGTAGACGAGCGGGTCGAGGAGATCGTGGCCGGCAAGCGTCGCATCGCCGACATGGTGCTGCCCAAGTCGAGCTCGATAGGTGATCTCGACAGCGCTCAGCTCCAGACCGCGCTGGGGATCGACGTCGATCTGTTGCTCATCGACGACGAGGCCGCAGCGTGAACACCGGCAACGGCAGCGAAGCCAAGAAGAAACGGAACCGGCGGGTCCGGAACAAGGACTCGACCCCGAAATCGGCCCGCACCGTCGGCGACTTCTGGGGCGACCCGGCCAAACTGCCGCCAGTGAGCGAAGTGGTTTTCACCACTGACAGCTCTGCGGTGGTTCGGTCCCTGGGTCGGTTTCCCGTAACCGGCTATGAGGCCATCAGCGAGCATTACTTTCGCGCCGTCTACGACCATGCTGTCAACCTGGCCGCCGTCTTGGTCGCCGCCGGGGACCTGCTCGACGCCACCGACGCCGATTGAAAAGGCAGGCATCAGGTGCCGAGTCGCCGGGCCCGAAGCCATCCATGTACGGTTGGGGCCGTGACAGCTTCGGATCACCGCGCCGACTCGGCGCCCGGACCGCACGGTAACGACCGGCTGCCGGTGAAGATGCTCAATGACCGGATCCTGGTGGCGGTGGGCGAAGCCGAAGCGGAACGGCGCTCGGCTGGCGGGATCCTCATCCCGGCCACGGCCCAAGTGGGCAAACGACTCTCATGGGCCGAGGTGGTAGCAGTGGGCCCCAACGTCAGAGTCATGGAGACGGGCGACCAAGTGCTGTTCAACCCCGAGGACCGTTACGAGGTGGAGGTCCGGGGCCGGGACTACATCATCTTGAGAGAACGCGACGTGCATGCGGTGGCCTCCGAGCGCCTGGACAAGGCCAGCACCGGGCTCTACCTGTAGACCTCTAGCCTGAGTCGATGGTCGCCCGGCCCATTCCGGCCACCGCCGAGCAGTTGGCCTCGGTCGTATACGACGGCAACGGCCTCGTTCCTGCCATCGTGCAGGATGGCTCCACCAGGCGAGTGTTGATGATGGCCTGGATGACGGCCGAGACCCTGGCCCTCACCCTCACCGAAGGCCGCACCGTATTCTGGAGCCGCTCCCGGCAGGAGATCTGGCGCAAGGGGGACACGTCGGGTGACCGCCAGTGGGTACGGGAGGCCTACTACGACTGCGACGGTGACACGCTGCTGTTCGTCGTGGACCAAGACGGAGAAGGGGCATGCCACACCGGCGCTTTATCCTGCTTCTTCAGCTCTTTCGGCACCACCGATGTGGTGACTTGAGCTCGGTGACCCGCGACCAGTTCCGGGCCTTGGCCCGCGATTGGAGGGTCGTTCCCATCTGGCGGGAAGTGCTGGCCGACCTGACCACGCCGGTGGCAGCCTTCGCCCGGGTCGTGGGCGACCGGAACGGCTTCCTGCTGGAGTCGGTCGAGCACGGGCAGCGCTGGGGTCGGTGGTCCTCCATCGGGCGTCACCCGGTGGCGGTACTGGAGGCTCGAGGCCGCCGGGTCGAGGTGACCGGCTCCTTGCAACTCGAGATCCCCCGCCGAGACGGGATCCTGGCTGCCTTGGAGGCCATCCTCGGTCACTACCGGGCCCCCGTGATCGATGAGCTGCCTCCCCTGCACGGTGGGCTGGTCGGCTATCTGGGTTACGACGTGGTGCGGGAGGTCGAGAACCTACCCGATGGCCCCCCCGACGATCAGGGCCACCCCGACGCGGTGATGGCCATGATCGGTGAGCTGGCAGTCTATGACCATTGGCGCCAGCGGGTGACTCTGATCTCCAACGTGTTCGTCCCCGATGACGCCGACGACGATCTCATCGACGGATTGTTCGACCGGGGGATGGACTGCCTCGACGCCATCGCCGCCGACGGGACCCGAGCCCTCGACGAACCACTGCTCGAGCCGCCCCACCCCGATACCGAGTTGCCTATGGTGGAATCGACGATGGGACCCGAGTCGTACGCAGCGGCAGTGCAGGCAGCTCGGGAGTACATCTTCGCCGGTGACATCTTCCAAGTCGTGCTGTCTCAGCGTTTCGACCTGAACCTCGAAGCCGATGCCTTCGACCTCTACCGGGTGCTCCGCCAGGTAAACCCCAGCCCCTACATGTACTTCATGCGCCACGGCCGACTCGAGGTGGTGGGCGGATCCCCCGAACCCTTGGTGCAACTGCTCGATGGTCGGGTGATCAGCCGTCCGATTGCCGGCACCCGACGCCGGGGAGCTACCGCCGAGGAGGACCGGCGGCTGGGGGCTGAGCTGATCGAGGACCCGAAGGAGTTGGCCGAGCACGTGATGCTGGTGGACTTGGCCCGCAACGACGTGGGCCGGGTCGTGGAGTACGGCTCTCTGGTCGTGGACGAGATGATGACGCTGGAGCATTTCAGCCACGTCATGCACCTCACTTCACAGGTGTCGGGACAGCTGGTACCCGGTACGTCCCCCGTCGACGTGCTGCGAGCCACCCTGCCGGCGGGCACAGTGTCGGGAGCACCGAAGGTGCGAGCCATGGAGATCATCGACGAACTGGAGCCGACCAAGCGGGGACCTTACGCCGGCGTGGTTGGATACATCGACTTCTCGGGCAACGTCGATACCGCCATCGCCATCCGGACCATGCTGGTATCGGGCAACCGGGCCTCAGTACAGGCCGGGGCCGGGATCGTGGCCGACTCGGTTGCCGCCCGCGAACACAGGGAATGCGAGAACAAGGCTCGGGCCCTGCTGGCGGCAGTGCCAGCCGCCCGGCGGATGACCGCCCTTCGCCGGGGTGGCGCTGTCGGGACCCAGGCCACCGGTGGTGATCGGTGAGCGCAGGCCTTGACGCCATGAGCGGGGCTGCAGCCGGAGTCGTGATCGACCGCGACGTGGTGCGGGTTTACGGAAATGACGCTGAGTCCTATCTCCAAGGCCAGATCTCCCAGGACGTGGACTCGGTCGCGGTGGGTCGGTCGAGCTGGTCGTTGGTGTTGCAGCCCCAAGGCCGGATCGAAGCCTGGTTCCGGCTGACCCGCCGCCAGGATGATTTCCTGCTCGACGTGGACACCGGATACGGAGCCGGGCTGGTCGAACGGCTCGAGCGGTTCAAGCTGCGGGTCGACGCCGTCGTCGAAATTCTGGACGGCTGGCGGATGCTGGCGGTACGGGGTCCCAAGGCCGGTGCAGTGGTGATGGAGGCCGAGGTGCGGGCAGTAGTGGAGTGGCCCGGCTACACCGGTATCGATTTCCTGGGCCCGGACCTGACCTGGCCATCCGGCCTGATCATGGCCACCGCGGCCGATTTGGAGGTGCTGCGGATCCGAGCGGGCTGGCCGGCCATGGGCCAAGAGATCGGACCCCGGACCATTCCGGCGGAGACTCCGGTCATCGGTTGCTCGGTGAGCTTCACCAAGGGCTGCTACACCGGCCAGGAGCTGGTGGCCCGCATCGACAGCCGAGGCGGCAACGTCCCCAGACCCGTACGGTTGATCGAGATAGCAGTCACCGAAAGCGTGGAGGTGGGAGCGGTGATCACAGTGGACGGCCGAGCAGTGGGGGAGGTCACTTCGGTTGCGGTCGATCCTCGGGTCGGCCTGAGCGTGGCCTTGGGTGCGGTTCATCGCCGGGTCGAACCTCCGGCCGCTGCCACCGTCGCCGGACACGAGGCTGTCATCTTGGCCGGGCCGGCGGTGGGCGCGCCCAGAGACCGGCGACCTGGGGAGTCCGAGCGGCTCGCGGGTTCCTGACCTGTGGGCATGGATCCTTACGCGGTGCTGGGAGTGGCCCCCGGTGCGCGGTCCGACGAGATTCGTCGGGCCTACCTGACCCGGGCCCGCCAATTCCATCCCGACATCTGCCCGGACAATCCCGGAGCGGACGAACAGATGCGCCGGCTCAACCAGGCCTGGGAATTGCTGTCGGTCACCGGCGCCCGGGCCGGTGCGGCTATCCCTTCGAGCGGTAGCGTCTACGGGGGCGGCAGCGAGCAAGCTGCGACCGACGATCTGTCCGAAGCCGTTCACGTCACTGATCACGACGATTTTTTCGGTTCCGATGCCGGTGATCTGGTGGACATCGACGACAGGGCCATCACCGAGGGCGGGCTGCCGAACTGGCTCCGACTCATGCCACCGGTCGCGCTGGTAGCTGGGTTGGTCCTGTTCGTGGTGGGTGGACTGGTCGGCCTGCTGGTGCTGGTCGCAGTCGGTATCGGAGCTCTGGTCGTGTCGATGGTGATGTTCGTGGTGGCGCCGCTGGTGGCGCTGACCGCCTGCAAGCGAGGCTCGAAGTGACCAGCGCCGGTGGCGGTAGGCGGTAGGGTGAGCGGTACCTATCTCGACCGGATCCTGGAATGGCACCGGGCCGCCCGCCGGGCCGACCGGCGCTCGGTGGAGTCGCTGCTCGATGAGGTGGACCGTCTCCACTCCGATCCTCGCCCTTTCCGGGACGCGCTGATGGTGGACAGTCCCGAAGAAGTGACGGTAATCGCCGAGGTGAAACGGCGGTCTCCGTCCAAAGGCGATCTGAACACCGACCTCGACCCGGCTCGACTGGCTATTCGATACGAGCAGGGCGGGGCTCGGGCCCTGTCGGTACTCACCGACTCGCAATGGTTCGGCGGGTCCATATCGGATTTACAGCAGGCTCGCTCGCAGGTATCTCTACCGGTGCTACGCAAGGATTTCACTGTCGATGCCCGCGACGTGGTCGATGCCAGGCTCATGGGCGCCGACTGCGTCCTGTTGATCGTGGCCGCCCTCGATGACACAGAGTTGGCGGAGTTCCACGATTTGGCTCGCAGCATCGGCATCGACTGCTTGGTGGAGATCCACGACGAAGCCGAGCTGGCCCGGGCCTTGGCCGTCGGCGCGGCGCTGGTAGGGGTGAACCAGCGGGATCTGTTCACTTTCGAGGTCGACCGGGATCGGGCCGTGCGCATGGTCTCGATGATCCCGCCCGGAGTGGTTGCTGTGGCCGAGTCCGGTATCCGCCACCGCGACGACGTAAGGACATTGGCTGGTGCGGGCTATCACGCCATCTTGGTGGGAGAGTCACTGGTGACCTCAGCCGACCCACAAAAGGTGCTGCGCCGTCTTCGCGGGGCCAGGTAGCGTCGGAGGGTGTTCGTCAAGATCTGTGGCATAACCAACGAGTCCGATGCACTGCTGGCGGTGGCTCTGGGGGCCGACGCCTTGGGATTTGTGCTGGCCCCGTCGTCTCGCCGGGTGGCGGTGGACCGAGTTCGCGACGTGGCCCGGCGGGTGCCCGGTGGGGTTCTCACCGTGGGCGTCTTCCGTGACGAACTACCGGTCCGGGTAGTCGAGCTCACCCAGCGAGCCGGGCTGAAAGCGGCTCAGCTTCACGGCCACGAATCGCCGGACGATTCCCGGTGGGTGGCCGAACGGGTTCCGGTCGTCATCAAGGCCTTCCCGGCTGGCCATCCCGGCTTGGGGCACATCAAAGACTACGGAACCGACATCGTGCTGATCGACGGACCCCGGCCCGGTTCGGGCCAGGTCTTCGACTGGTCGCTGGCCGAGGACGTACCCCGGGCCGGATACAGGGTGATGCTGGCGGGCGGACTCGATGCCGACATCGTGGCCTCGGCCATAGTCCGAGTTCGGCCTTGGGGGGTGGACGTGTCCACCGGGGTCGAGAAAGAGCCGGGTCGCAAGGACCCGGCCAAGCTGAGAGCCTTCATGGACGCGGCCCGGTCGGTGGTTCCAGCCGACGGGGTCGACCCGACCATTCCGGAACCGGGTCCCTACGACTGGGAGGACGACCAGCCATGGCTATGACCGAGCCTTCCGACGATGGCCGTTTCGGTCGGTTCGGGGGGATGTTCGTGCCCGAGACGCTGGTGCCGGCCTGTCAGGAGCTGGACCGTCAGTTTCGTTCGGCTTGGGCCGACCCTGCTTTCCGCCGGGAGCTGGACGATCTGCTCCGGGACTACGCCGGTCGACCTTCCCCGGTGACCGAGTGCCCGAACCTGTCCGAGGAGCTGGGGCTACGGGTGCTGCTCAAACGCGAAGACCTCAACCACACCGGCAGTCACAAGATCAATAACGTGCTGGGCCAGGCCTTGCTGACCAGGCGTATGGGCAAGACTCGTCTGGTGGCCGAGACCGGTGCCGGCCAGCACGGCGTGGCTACTGCCACTGCTGCAGCTCTGTTCGGCATGGAGTGCATCGTCTACATGGGGGCCGTCGACATCGAACGTCAGGCTCTGAACGTGTTCCGGATGAAGCTGTTGGGGGCCGAGGTCCGTACGGCCGAGTCGGGGTCGCGCACCCTGAAGGACGCCATCAACGAGACCATGCGCCACTGGGTCGCCGTTGTCGACTCCACCCACTACTGCATCGGATCGGTCATGGGGCCGCACCCCTACCCGTGGATGGTGCGGGAGTTCCAGCGGGTCATCGGCGACGAGGCCCGGCGCCAGTGCGCTGATCTCCTCGATGGCGGTAGGCCCGACGTGGTGGCGGCGGCAGTGGGCGGCGGATCGAACGCGGCTGGTATCTTCACTGGGTTCGTCGACACCGAAACGGCTCTGGTGGGGGTGGAACCGGCCGGCGGGGCCGCCATAGGCCGTTCCGTACCCGGTATCGTGCACGGATCCCGCTCGTACCTGATGCAAGACGAGTGGGGTCAGGTGCTCGAAGCCGAGTCGATCTCGGCCGGTCTCGACTACCCGGGGGTCGGTCCCGAACACTCCCATCTGGCCGCCACGGGCCGGGCTCGCTACGAGACGGTCACCGATGCCGAGGTGATCGAAGCCTTCGGGCTCCTGTCCCGCACCGAGGGGATCATCCCCGCTCTGGAGTGCGCCCATGGGTTGGCTTGGGTGTCTCGGGCCCGGCAGGAGCTGGCCGGCAAGACCGTCTTGTTGAATCTCAGCGGCCGGGGCGACAAGGATGTCGACCAGATGATGGCTCTGTTGTCATGAGCGCGGCTGTGACGGGAGAGATCGAGGCTGCTCTACGGGCCCGACGGGCTCGGGGAGGTAAATGCCTGGTGCCCTACCTGACCGGCGGTCTCGGTACCGCCTGGGTCGACACCCTCGAGGCCGTGGCCGCAGCCGGGGCCGACGCCATCGAGATCGGGATCCCGTTCTCGGACCCGGTGATGGACGGAGCCACTATCCAGCGGGCCAACGAACGGGCCTTGGCCGCCGGCACCACGCCCCAGTCGATTCTCCAGGCAATTTCAGAGGCGGACACCGGGGTTCCCACTGCGGTTATGACCTACGTCAATATCGCTCACCACATGGGTTTTGAGCGATTCGCAGCGTCGCTGGCAGCGGTGGGGGTGAGTGGTTGCATACTGCCTGACCTGCCCTTGGAGGAAGTGCAAGAGTGGGCCGAGGCCGCCGCCGGCGCCGGGGTGGAGACCATCCTGCTGGCCGCCCCCACCGCCCCCGACGAGCGTCTGCCCAGAATCTGCGCCCGTTCCCGAGGCTTCGTCTACGGAGTGGGGCTGATGGGAATCACCGGTGTGCGGGCCGAGCTGGCCGCCAGCGCCAAGGAGATATCGGTCCGGCTCAAGAAGGTGACCGACCTGCCCGTGCTGGTGGGGGTGGGGGTGGGCACTCCCGCTCAGGCCCGCGATGTGTGTTCGGTCAGCGACGGGGTCGTGGTCGGCTCGGCCGTGGTGCAACGCATGCTCGACGGCAACGGTCCCGAGGGGGTGGCCGAGCTGGTGACCGAGTTCCGGGTCGCCCTCGATCGCGCCTACGGCTGAGCCCGACCGGCTGAGGCTTCGGCGAGAGATCGAGGGCCGAAGAGCTGACGCCGATCAACCCGCGGTGAGGCCGTGATCGGCGCTGATCACGGCGCCGTGGATGTTTGAGGCCTCGCCGGAGGCCAAGAAGGCGAATAGGGCCGCGATCTGCTCGGGGCTGCTCATGGAGCGAAGACTGATGCCGGGCCTGATCAGGTCGTAGTCGACATCGTCGGGCAGGGTGAAGTTCTGGGTCATGGGCGTGTCGACGCCAGCCGGAGCGATGGCGTTGACCCGGACCGGTGTCTTGAGCAGCTCCATGGCCAAGGCCCGGGTGAGCTGGACGACGGCGCCTTTGGTGGCGCAGTAGGGGACCGTATAGGCCATACCCATGAGGGCCGTGTTGGAGGCAATGTTCACGATGTTGCCGCCAGACTCCAGCAGATGGGGGAGAGCGGCCTGGGTCAGGAACATGGGACCCTTCACGTTCACCCCGAACATGGCGTCCCAACCCGTTTCGGTTATGTCGCCAACGTGCTCCTGCCAGCAGATGCCAGCGATGTTGCCCACCACGTCGAGCCGGCCGAAGGCCTTGGTACAGTCGTCAACGGCTTGTCGGCAGGCTGGTATCGACGACACGTCGGCCACCGCAGTGTGAATGGTCCCACCGGCGGCCCGGACGGTTTCAGCGGTGGCGTCGAGACCCTCGACATCGATATCGATCCCGAATACCGAGGCTGCCTCTGAGGCCAAGCGGATCGACGTGGCTCTACCGATACCCGAGGCGGCTCCGGTCAGTAGCGCCACCTTGCCGTCGAACCGTTCCATGAGCCTGACCTTAGTCCATGAGAGCAGTTCTGGCCGCAGCGGCGGCCGGCGGAAGCGGTCGGCGGCTGCGGAAGGTCACGCTCATGCGAGGCGGGGCCTTGACCACTTTGGGCACGCAATGCTCCCATTGGTGCTGGCAGGCTCCGCCCATCACCAGCAGATCTCCGGAGGCGAGAAGCAATGATCGGGATCGGCCTCCACCTTCGGGTCGCAGAGCGAAGCGCCGGGGGCCGCCCAACGAGACGATGGCGACCACGGGGTGCACGACACCGGATGGCCGGGTGGTTCGGTCCATACGGTCGCGGTGCCATGCTACCGAGTCTCGGCCGTCCCGGTAGTAGTTGACCCATACCGAGTCGACGATCTCGGAGTAGTACCGGCTCAGGACACTGGCCATTTCGCCTATAACGGCTGGTGTGCCGGGTGATCCCAGTGAGCAAGCGGCACCGAGCCGGGGTTCGTCGACAATGCGTCCGTACATGGGTCGGCGGGCCGATCGCCACCGGAGCCGGCTGGCCAGTTCGACCAGCAGCTCGTCGCTGCCTTGGAGCCATCTGCGGCCCACGTCGATCCAGCTCGTACGGTCGAGCCAGTCGCGGGTGATCACGGCCCGCGGTTCGACACGGGGCTGTCCCTGAGCAAAAAGGTCGGTCTGATAGGTTCCGAGATCTGCCACTCCTGTAGGTTATCCGAACAAATGTTTGGATGATCTGAAAGGACCGAGTCCCGGGCCAGTGCTGTTTCCGACGTTCACGTTCGCAGCGTTCTTTGCGGTGGTTCTGCCTGCGAGTTGGGCTCTGCGTAGCAAGCCCAGGGCTTGGAAACTGTTCATGCTGGCCGCTTCGTACTGGTTCTACGCGGTATGGGATGCCCGTTTCGTGCTGCTGCTGGCCGGCATGACACTGGGCAACAAAGCGGCAGCGGCAGCCAACGCTCGCGCCGGTGACCCGATGATCAAGCGCGTGCTGGTCGGCGCGGCGGTGGCGCTGGATCTGGGGGTGCTGGCCTTCTTCAAGTACTACGACTTCTTCACCGACAGCTTGGAACGCAATATCGGCATCTCCAGCCCCGCCCTCGACATCGTCTTACCGATCGGGATCTCTTTTTTCACCTTCCAGGCCATCAGCTACGTCGTCGATGTCCATCGCGGCCAGACCCCACCGGCACCGATGCTCGACTTTGCCGTTTACCTTTCGTTCTTCCCCCAACTGGTGGCCGGTCCCATAGTGCGGGCCTCGGAGTTCCTGCCCGAGTTGGCTGCGGAGCGAAGACCTGATCAGGTCGAGGCGGGGCGGGCAGTGCAGTTGATCGGCCGTGGTTTGTTCAAGAAGGTAGTCATTTCCGACTTCTTGGCCCGAGCCATTGTCGATGATGCCTTCGGCACGCCGACCGAGTACGGCGCCGTCGATATGCTCTTCGGAATATACGGCTACGCGGTACAGATCTATGCCGACTTCTCGGGTTACACCGACATGGCCATCGGCCTGGCGCTGCTACTGGGTTTCCGGTTCCCTCAGAACTTCGATCGTCCCTATGCCGCTACTTCTATCCAGGACTTCTGGAGGCGCTGGCACATGACTTTGTCCCGTTGGCTGCGGGACTATCTCTACTTTCCGCTCGGCGGTAACCGCAAAGGTCGTTTCGGCACCTATCGAAATCTCTTGCTTACTATGACTCTGGGTGGGTTGTGGCATGGGGCGGCCGGAGTGTTCATCATGTGGGGCCTCTATCAGGGCGCCGGTCTCGCTGCGGAGCGCCTCGTCGCCGATGCCCGGGGGCAGCGGGACCGGCCGGTGAGAATCCGCGATGTCCGGCTCGAGAAACTGGCCCGGCTCCATGTCGGGCTCACAACCAGGCCGTGGCGGGAGGACCCGAGTTCGCCGACGCCGTTCACAGCCATTCAGGTCCACCGACTCTGGCTGGGCCGGCTCGTCACGTTCCATTTCGTGTGCGGGGGATGGGTTCTGTTCAACAGTGACACCCTGGGCCAAGCCGGTGAGGTATACGGGCGGCTCATCGGGGGATGGGGTATGGGGCCGGAGTTGCTGAACCCGCTGATCCTGGTGGCCATCGTGGGTTCGATCATGGCCCAGTTCATCCCGCCGTTGCTGGCCCGCCAGTGTTCGGTGGCGATGGCGTCGGCCCCGCTGGGAGTAACCGCGGTGGGTTTCGCTGTCTGGATCATGATCGTAGTGGCGCTCGGCCCCGAAGGGGTGTCAGAGTTCATCTATTTCCAGTTCTGACCAGCCACCGTTGAGCCCCTGCCCTTTTGGACGAACTGATTCAACCAACTTTGGACAATGAAGATCACCGAAGCCCTCGAGCGGGCCGCTCGCCATCCCGTTCACCTGGCCACAGACCGTACCGAAGAGCATTATCGAGCTATTCGGGAACGCGATCTCGTCCCACCGACCACGAAGGTCACCACTATGCTGGTCGCGGCTTTGACCTGCTTGGCTCTGGCGGCCCTG
Organism: Acidimicrobiales bacterium; assembly: GCA_963422655.1. Taxonomy (GTDB): domain Bacteria; phylum Actinomycetota; class Acidimicrobiia; order Acidimicrobiales; family Aldehydirespiratoraceae; genus CATQHS01. The sequence continues at coordinate 205,223 of OY730440.1, forward strand.
CTGGTGAGCGGAAAGCTGGTAGACATCGCCGAGCGGCAGCCGTTGGGGGAGAGAAGGAACCTGTGGGTGGTCGGGGCCTCCAACCTGGATCGGGCGTCGAACTACCTATCTCTCAATCGGCCTTACGACTTCATACTCAAGATTCGTGGCGCTGGTACCGGCGCTGGTCAGCAGATCGACTCGATCGAGGCCGTGGCGGTGGCTGTCGGCATAGAGCTGGGCAGAGAACCGAGTTCCGGCATAACCCCTCGAACCGGTGAATCCACCGGGGGTGGGGCTGCGGGCCCATCTCAACAGGTTGTCACACCAGCCCCCGTTCCAGGCCCGGTTGCTGTGGAGCCGGGCGTAAGAGTCGAAGCGCCCTCGACGGTACCGGTCCGGGATCCGACCACTACCGATCCGGGATCCCCTACCACTGTCAATGTGGGGCCGAGCTCTCCGAAACCGGTCCTGAAGCCGCCGCCTCTCGGCCGAACGGTCACGCCGCAGATGCCGTTGCGAGTCTATGTGGCCGGTGACAGCCAGGCCACGTTCCTGGGCCAGACTCTGACCACTCGTGCCGGTGACCTCTTCGATATCACCAAGGCCGATCGTATCTCCACCAGCCTGGCCCGCCCTGATTACTTCAACTGGCCGGCTGAGGTGATCGACGTGGTCGCCACTGACGACCCCGAGTTCGTCGTTTTCTTCTTGGGGTCGAACGACTGGCAGGACATGCGGTCGGGCGATGATCGGCGTCTCGTCCGTGGTACAGAGGAATGGCGTAAGGAGTGGTCCTGGCGTCTGTTCATCACCTTTGAGCTACTGGTCGCCGAGCACCGTCATGTGGTTTGGGTGAGTCAGCCTCCCATGCGGGACGGAACCTTCAACGAAGGGGGGATGGTCATGAACGAGATCGCCCGAGAAGTGATTGCAAACCGAGACGATGTGACGATGATCGACATTTGGGAGATGTTCGGTGGGGACGGGGAGTACCGGGAACGGGTCATCGGTCCTGACGGCACCGAAGCCCGGGCTCGGGCCGATGACGGAGTTCACCTGCGCCGTCGAGCGGCGGGTTGGGTGGCCGATCTCGTCATCGACACCGCCAGCCGGCAGTGGGACCTGCGGTACGACTGAGCCGCTCGCGACGGCGCCGACGGCTTCGGCCCGGTCTGAAAACCCAGATCGACGGCTACGGGTGCGGGTAGGCGTCAGTTGTCTGACGGACTGCGAGGGTAGAGGCGAAGGCGACGGATGGCCCCGGTCTGGCGACCCAGCACCGTGGTCCACAGCTCTTGGGGATCCGGCACGAACGGATCGGTGACGGCATGGTTGAGCACGAGCCAGGCGTTCTCGGCCAGCTCACTCTCGAGTTGGTTGGGAGCCCAGGCCGCGTATCCGGCGAACAGTCGGATCCGATCGAGTCCGCCGACTTGCTCCGGGCTCGTCTCCAAGTCGAGGGTGCCGATGTTGCCGATGACTTGTGACCAGTTGTCATCGGCGTCGTCGAGGGCCACTGACGCCAGTGCGATCACCGAAGACGGGCTCACCGGCCCACCGACGAAAACGACTTTGGGATCGGCTGCGAAGTGGGCACACTCGTCGATGGTGCCCTGTACGGGAAGTCGGCTGGGTCGGTTGATCACCACACCGAGAGCGCCATCGTCGGAGTGCTCGAGCATCAAGAGCACGGTCTGGTTGAACTTGGGGTCAAGCAGTGAGGGTGCTGCCACCAAGAGCTTGCCTCGCACCGAATCCATGGGTTGAGTCTTCCACGGCCAAACGTCGATGAGGTACCGATGGAGCTAATTATGGCACGATTCTGTTCATGGTAATACTCAGAGCTGCGCTCACGATTGCGGCGTCGGATCCGTTGGGCGGGGCCGGCATCCAGGCCGATCTGGCTACCTTCGCCGCCTTGGGCGTCCACGGCACCAGCGCGGTGACGGCGGTGACAGCTCAGTCGCTCACCACAGTGACAGCTCTGGAGCCGGTCGCTCTTGATGTGGTGGCAGCTCAGATCGACGAAGTAGCCGCCACGTTCGACATTGTGGCAGTCAAAACGGGATTGCTGCTCCGAGCCGAGGTGATCGAACTGGTGGCGGCTCGGGTAGATGACGGGGTGCTGCCGGCCCCAGTGGTTGACCCGGTGATGGTGGACGGCAGGGGAAATCGTTTCGTGGACACCACCGTGGTGACGGCCTACCGAGAGACGCTGTTTCCGCGGGCTCGGATCATAACGCCCAACCGGGTGGAAGCCGAGTTGCTGGTGAGTGCGGAGTTGCCTGATTCGGCGTCGGTAGTAGGCCGGATCGACGCTTTTCAGGCACTGGGGACCGATGTCGTGGTGACCGGCGGCGGTTTCGAAGGGCCTCCCGATGATGTGATCATCACCGAAGCCGGGGCTCGAGTGTTTCCCGGTCAGCGTATCCACACTGCCAACGTGCGGGGGAGTGGTTGCACGTTCGCGGCGGCAACGGCGGGCGCCATAGCTTGCGGCCATGGTGTGATCAATTCAGTGGCTGTGGCCCGCGACTTCGTACGAAGGGCGATCAAGGTGTCGGCTGGTTGGGAGGTAGGCGGGCCCGGACCGATAGCTCATGTGGTGGTTGGCAGAGATATCGATGAAGGGTAAAAGGTCTGAGGTTCAGTCTTGGGCTTTGACAATGGAAGGGGGATGACATCGACGGGGTCGTGCTCCTGTACATCATGAGACCGGGAATCAGTGATCAGAGACCGGGTTAGGACTCGGACCGCTATCTTGTCGAGATCATTTCGAAGAGGATCGCGTAAGTAACCTTCTACGGCAGCTCCATCGGGAAATGACAGAACAAGTATAGTATCAGGTTTGTTCAGGCCCGTCTCAATTTCGTTGATCCGACGTTCTAGTATACCTCGGTGACGGGGTAGGAGTTCCAGGAGTCGCCGGATATAATCCTCGAACCGCGGCTGTGCACCGCTACGCCACAGTTGCAACGTAATCTTGATACGTACTTGGGGATCATTCATGGCCTCAACAGTACAGCCGGAAGGCCGATAACCAGTTGACCAGTGTCTGATCTTTCGAATCTCAAATCAATCCCCCGAAGCCTACGATCGGCCTCGTCTATCGCTGAGTGCTTCAATGGAGGGGGGATTAATCAATCCCCCGAATCTCTACGGCCTGACCTGCTTTCTTCGGGGTTAGTGCTTCAATGGAGGGGGGATTAATCAATCCCCCGAATGTCCCGTTGCTGTACCTCGACGGGGACGGCCACTCGCTTCAATGGAGGGGGGATTAATCAATCCCCCGAATGTATTCTGCCAGGATGACCTATAGGTCAAGCCACTAAGCTTCAATGGAGGGGGGATTAATCAATCCCCCGAATGTCCCGTTGCTGTACCTCGACGGGGACGGCCACTCGCTTCAATGGAGGGGGGATTAATCAATCCCCCGAATGTATTCTGCCAGGATGACCTATAGGTCAAGCCACTAAGCTTCAATGGAGGGGGGATTAATCAATCCCCCGAATCTCGGCCCGCTTGCGGGCGGCGGGGTTTCCGACTCCAGCTTCAATGGAGGGGGGATTAATCAATCCCCCGAATTCCAGAGTTGGCTAGTAGACCATGGGCCACGACTTTGCTTCAATGGAGGGGGGATTAATCAATCCCCCGAATGACCGCTCCCACCGGGAATTCGTCCAATCCTCGAAGGCTTCAATGGAGGGGGGATTAATCAATCCCCCGAATCTACACCAATGGACACTATACGAGTCCCGTGATGGTGGCTTCAATGGAGGGGGGATTAATCAATCCCCCGAAGGCAACCTCAGCAGCCTCACGCGTCATCTATCACCTCGCTTCAATGGAGGGGGGATTAATCAATCCCCCGAAGGTACACGACTGGGGTGTTGCCGATGACGAGGTTGTTGCTTCAATGGAGGGGGGATTAATCAATCCCCCGAAGGCGCTTCCCCGCTACTTACCTTGGACACTGTAGCCTGCTTCAATGGAGGGGGGATTAATCAATCCCCCGAAGGTCGAACCATTCTCCGAGTTTGAGACCATTGACCAGCTTCAATGGAGGGGGGATTAATCAATCCCCCGAAGGCATACGCTGGCTGGTGCGCTGGCTTGTGCTACCGCTTCAATGGAGGGGGGATTAATCAATCCCCCGAAGGGCTGATGTTCCCGGACGGTAGAATAGTCAGATAGCGCTTCAATGGAGGGGGGATTAATCAATCCCCCGAAGAACCTAGTACAAGCCAACACCAAATCCGAAGTGTTGGCTTCAATGGAGAGGGGATTAATCAATCCCCCGAAGTCAATAACAGGCGGCTTACGACGCCGCCGCCAACGCTGCTTCAATGGAGGGGGGATTAATCAATCCCCCGAAGCGGTCGATCAGATCAGAAGCCTATGACAGTTTTGGGCTTCAATGGAGGGGGGATTAATCAATCCCCCGAAGTGGTAAGCCTACCGCCAGCTACCGTGGATAGGCTTGCTTCAATGGAGGGGGGATTAATCAATCCCCCGAAGTCATGTCACAGGTAGGACGATCTGCAACGCTTGCATGCTTCAATGGAGGGGGGATTAATCAATCCCCCGAAGTCACCGATTAAATCGATCGGTCTGACGAGCCCCAGAGCTTCAATGGAGGGGGGATTAATCAATCCCCCGAAGACACTCAGCCGGTCCTTTCGGGGGTCGGTGATAGTGCTTCAATGGAGGGGGGATTAATCAATCCCCCGAAGGCCAATCTGAGTCACAAACAGTTTGGCTTCTATCTGCTTCAATGGAGGGGGGATTAATCAATCCCCCGAAGGTCGCCGGGCTCGACGGCGACTGGGCCAGAATCGGGCTTCAATGGAGGGGGGATTAATCAATCCCCCGAAGTCGTCACGAACCGCAAATATCAGGGTCTTCTGATCTTGCTTCAATGGAGGGGGGATTAATCAATCCCCCGAAGCGGCGGGCGACATCGAGATGTCGTAGTCTGGTCGCCAGCTTCAATGGAGGGGGGATTAATCAATCCCCCGAAGCGTCCTAAACCTCCGATTATCCGGACCGCTCCGACTGCTTCAATGGAGGGGGGATTAATCAATCCCCCGAAGGTGGTGGTAGAGTGTTCACGTCCTGATGGCTGGTAGCTTCAATGGAGGGGGGATTAATCAATCCCCCGAAGGGGACTCGGAGAGTATGAGACGAGGTTCCTGATGGGGCTTCAATGGAGGGGGGATTAATCAATCCCCCGAAGCCAAAAACACCGATATTAAACAACACCGGCGAATTAGCTTCAATGGAGGGGGGATTAATCAATCCCCCGAAGCTAACAAAACATGTTAACCACACCTAACATTTTTTGTGCTTCAATGGAGGGGGGATTAATCAATCCCCCGAAGAAGTGGACCGATCAGATAGTGCATGTCAGGTGGATCGCTTCAATGGAGGGGGGATTAATCAATCCCCCGAAGGCGGACCATAACCGTGCCCGCCAACTCCAGGAGCAAGCTTCAATGGAGGGGGGATTAATCAATCCCCCGAAGTAGCTGTGGCACGAGCCCAGCTGACCCGACCGGGCGCGCTTCAATGGAGGGGGGATTAATCAATCCCCCGAAGCCGGCTACCAAGCCTGCCAACAAACCGCTCCAGCAGCTTCAATGGAGGGGGGATTAATCAATCCCCCGAAGACTAGAGGTGACGCCGTGACCTACTATGCCAGAATGGCTTCAATGGAGGGGGGATTAATCAATCCCCCGAACGAAGTCGGACGACTGATCCGGGAGTGGCGCCGGGTGCTTCAATGGAGGGGGGATTAATCAATCCCCCGAACCTACGTGGGAATGGGAAAACACCTACGTAGAAGACGTGCTTCAATGGAGGGGGGATTAATCAATCCCCCGAACTCCGCCGAGGACGCCGAGCAGTGCGCAGATCCCCTGCTTCAATGGAGGGGGGATTAATCAATCCCCCGAAGACGTCACACAAGACCATACGCCGGTGTGTTTGGGGCTTCAATGGAGGGGGGATTAATCAATCCCCCGAATGCCATTCTGCGGCACGGCCCTCTGAGGCGACTTTCGGCTTCAATGGAGGGGGGATTAATCAATCCCCCGAAGCAGTATTAGCGAACGGCGCATCCACGGCCAGTGTGGCGCTTCAATGGAGGGGGGATTAATCAATCCCCCGAAGTGGGCAACTTCCGACGAAGTGGGGCGGGTGAGTGCGGCTTCAATGGAGGGGGGATTAATCAATCCCCCGAAGTAGCCTGAAGAGCCTAGAGGAGGCACAATGAGTAGAGCTTCAATGGAGGGGGGATTAATCAATCCCCCGAAGCTTCCCATTTTCTCTGAAATACTGATTGACATCACCGCTTCAATGGAGGGGGGATTAATCAATCCCCCGAAGCGAACGTGAGTCAACCGAGTGCGGCGCTTGTGTCGGCGCTTCAATGGAGGGGGGATTAATCAATCCCCCGAAGGCAGCGCTCTGGTATTCACCCCCCAGTGGGAGGAGCTTCAATGGAGGGGGGATTAATCAATCCCCCGAAGCTGCAAGTGTCTGATCGCAATGGACGACGATGTCGGCTTCAATGGAGGGGGGATTAATCAATCCCCCGAAGCTAGTCTCCGGCTACGAGGCCGGACTGAAGAGTCTCGCTTCAATGGAGGGGGGATTAATCAATCCCCCGAAGGGCGATGGGACGCCGGGCCCCCCCGTGGGCTTTCGTGGCTTCAATGGAGGGGGGATTAATCAATCCCCCGAAGTCATGAATACGTCCCTTTGATCGGGACGCTGATCCAGCTTCAATGGAGGGGGGATTAATCAATCCCCCGAAGACATCGAAAATACCGAAGGAGCCCACCACGCCAGAGCTTCAATGGAGGGGGGATTAATCAATCCCCCGAAGGGGCCGTAAACGGCGGGAGATCCGGGGGGAAATCCGGCTTCAATGGAGGGGGGATTAATCAATCCCCCGAAGACATGGCTTCCCGGGCGCTGGCCCGAGAAGCCAACGCTTCAATGGAGGGGGGATTAATCAATCCCCCGAAGGTCCGGCCGTTCAGCCGGAGACTAGGTTGCCTCCTGCTTCAATGGAGGGGGGATTAATCAATCCCCCGAAGCGCTAAGGCGCGCCGGAGCGCGCACCGAGACGGCGCGCTTCAATGGAGGGGGGATTAATCAATCCCCCGAAGTACAGGCACGTTCATAGGTTTTGCAACGTCGGCGACGCTTCAATGGAGGGGGGATTAATCAATCCCCCGAAGGCGGTGACCACCGTCTAGCCGACTCGCGGGCCAACCAGCTTCAATGGAGGGGGGATTAATCAATCCCCCGAAGTTCAGGAATACGTCCCTTTGATCGGGACGCTGGTCCAGCTTCAATGGAGGGGGGATTAATCAATCCCCCGAAGTTAGTGCCTATCCCGGATACGAAACCGTCCGGCGGCTTCAATGGAGGGGGGATTAATCAATCCCCCGAAGATATCGACTGTTACTATCGCCGGTTTCAACTCGACTGCTTCAATGGAGGGGGGATTAATCAATCCCCCGAAGTAATCTGAGCACGACCATCGAGAATAAATATGTGCGCTTCAATGGAGGGGGGATTAATCAATCCCCCGAAGTCATGAACCGGTCCATAGATAGCCTATGGTCCGGTTGCTTCAATGGAGGGGGGATTAATCAATCCCCCGAAGATGAGGGTCGACGCTTCGGAGCACGTCAAGTTTCTGCTTCAATGGAGGGGGGATTAATCAATCCCCCGAAGCAGAGGATAGATATGATGCTCTAGTAGTAGTAGGTGCTTCAATGGAGGGGGGATTAATCAATCCCCCGAAGGAAGGCAGAGCGTTCATCCTACGTCCGATGATCACGCTTCAATGGAGGGGGGATTAATCAATCCCCCGAAGCTGAACGGCCGGACTGAGGAGCTACCACCACTACACGCTTCAATGGAGGGGGGATTAATCAATCCCCCGAAGCGAGCTTTGCGGCTCGGGGGATTTTGTCGTTGTCGCGGCTTCAATGGAGGGGGGATTAATCAATCCCCCGAAGGCGTTCAACTCGCCGGTCTGGTTCAACATCGGTGTGGCTTCAATGGAGGGGGGATTAATCAATCCCCCGAAGTACCGAGCGTCAGATCGGCGAGCTCGCCGAGGCCCAGCTTCAATGGAGGGGGGATTAATCAATCCCCCGAAGGACATTCCAGGTGTGCTCATACGCACCACGGAAATCTGCTTCAATGGAGGGGGGATTAATCAATCCCCCGAAGGTACCGAGGCGTCGGCTGTTGCCGCCGTGGAGGGAGCTTCAATGGAGGGGGGATTAATCAATCCCCCGAAGTGCCTGTACCTTCATAGTCACACCATCGAACAAACCGCTTCAATGGAGGGGGGATTAATCAATCCCCCGAAGACAAACAGCTAGGCCTAGTGGTGGCGTCAACCGGATGCTTCAATGGAGGGGGGATTAATCAATCCCCCGAAGCGACCACGTAACCGGAACCGAAACACCTTCACGTTTGCTTCAATGGAGGGGGGATTAATCAATCCCCCGAAGGGCAATCACTACAGCGCGAGGCAACACGTACAGCACCGCTTCAATGGAGGGGGGATTAATCAATCCCCCGAAGGACACCAGCCAGGACAGCCACTACTGCATGGCCGATGCTTCAATGGAGGGGGGATTAATCAATCCCCCGAAGACATCCCCCGAACCAGTAACCCCATCAACCTTCATCAGCTTCAATGGAGGGGGGATTAATCAATCCCCCGAAGTCGTCCCGTAGCTGGCCCTGTTGGCTTAGCTGGTGGCTTCAATGGAGGGGGGATTAATCAATCCCCCGAAGGCGGGACTAGTGGCCGTACCGTCGACCTGGCCGTAGCTTCAATGGAGGGGGGATTAATCAATCCCCCGAAGCCGGGTTAGTTCGTCGAGCGGCTTTGAAAATTCGATGCTTCAATGGAGGGGGGATTAATCAATCCCCCGAAGCACTTATCCTGGTATAGGTCGGTGATAGCCGACCGGCTTCAATGGAGGGGGGATTAATCAATCCCCCGAAGAACGTCCGATCTATGGTACCGGGAAAGCCCCTACATGCTTCAATGGAGGGGGGATTAATCAATCCCCCGAAGCCAAGGGTGGAAACCGGCTAAAGATCAACTACCAGCTTCAATGGAGGGGGGATTAATCAATCCCCCGAAGCAACCTTCATCCGTAGGCTCCGCTCCGAGTAGAAGGCTTCAATGGAGGGGGGATTAATCAATCCCCCGAAGTTGTACCAGACGCCAAGTGCCTCCAGCACATTAGCGCTTCAATGGAGGGGGGATTAATCAATCCCCCGAAGTAGCACGACGGGCTAAGGCCCGTGACAGTCTGCGTAGCTTCAATGGAGGGGGGATTAATCAATCCCCCGAAGCTGGCGTGGTGGGCTCCTTCGGTATTGGCGTGACTATGCTTCAATGGAGGGGGGATTAATCAATCCCCCGAAGTGATATACGTGCAGCCGCTCAGGTGATCGTAGACTAGCTTCAATGGAGGGGGGATTAATCAATCCCCCGAAGCGTTTTGAGACGCAAACGACGACTTTACGGGCACTTGCTTCAATGGAGGGGGGATTAATCAATCCCCCGAAGATACCTCGGGGGCGGAGAATCCCTCGGGCCCGGGACGCTTCAATGGAGGGGGGATTAATCAATCCCCCGAAGCTGGCTGAACTGGAGGTGACACCGTGAATCGATGAGGGCTTCAATGGAGGGGGGATTAATCAATCCCCCGAAGCCCGGGCGCGTAAGCGCCCGCCGATAACAAAGCTCCCGCTTCAATGGAGGGGGGATTAATCAATCCCCCGAAGCTGAGGCTGTGAGGTACCAGGTTGCCAATTTGCGGCTTCAATGGAGGGGGGATTAATCAATCCCCCGAAGGAGCGGTTCAACCGAGCCCGGGATCGGCTCAGTAAGGCTTCAATGGAGGGGGGATTAATCAATCCCCCGAAGTACGGCCCGCGCCCAGCGGGCTTGAAGCGCAAGTACGCTTCAATGGAGGGGGGATTAATCAATCCCCCGAAGGGCCCAGAATGGCCCGGTCCACGCCCAATTGGCCCCGCTTCAATGGAGGGGGGATTAATCAATCCCCCGAAGAGCCGTAGTGAGCCGTAGTGACTGGTACCAGGTAGTGCTTCAATGGAGGGGGGATTAATCAATCCCCCGAAGCTCAACACCCAACCCCGGACGTTTCGCAATAACACAGCTTCAATGGAGGGGGGATTAATCAATCCCCCGAAGACAAACACGGCACAGAACCCGAACCCTACCACAACAGCTTCGGATAGTTCATCCATACACTTTCGGTAACCGGGAGCTTCAATGGAGGGGGGATTAATCAATCCCCCGAAGTACCCTTACCTGTTTCCGATGCGAGAATGGTCATCTCGCTTCAATGGAGGGGGGATTAATCAATCCCCCGAAGCCATTCTGGGCCCACCTCGTATCGGTATCCACCAGCGCTTCAATGGAGGGGGGATTAATCAATCCCCCGAAGGGCAGTGGCGCCACTTCGTAAGAACGTAGATGGCGAGCTTCAATGGATGGGGGGGATTAATCAATCCCCCGAAGATCGGCTCTAGCCGTCGTATACCCGGTAATAGGCTTGCTTCAATGGAGGGGGGATTAATCAATCCCCCGAAGACCGTCGACTTCAACCGTCCGAACGGCGCAATAAAAGCTTCAATGGAGGGGGGATTAATCAATCCCCCGAAGCCGACATCACCGTGGCGACACCACCGACATAAATGTGCTTCAATGGAGGGGGGATTAATCAATCCCCCGAAGTCCTGGTCCTCCAGCGAGGTGCCTGGCGGTGTGGGCTTCAATGGAGGGGGGATTAATCAATCCCCCGAAGGCTGAACGGCCGGACTGAGGAGCTACCAAGGAGACGGCTTCAATGGAGGGGGGATTAATCAATCCCCCGAAGTACAGGCACGTTCATAGACTTCGCAACGTCGACGACGCTTCAATGGAGGGGGGATTAATCAATCCCCCGAAGAAACCTTTACGTGATCACATATGTGATCGGGAACGTTGCTTCAATGGAGGGGGGATTAATCAATCCCCCGAAGTGAACGCTGAGATACCAGCCGACGGTGACCCGCCGAGCTTCAATGGAGGGGGGATTAATCAATCCCCCGAAGCCACCCGTAACTGCATCTTCGGATCACCAGACTTCCGCTTCAATGGAGGGGGGATTAATCAATCCCCCGAAGGGGTCAGTTGTTGGATATTTTCGGGTTGCAGTCAGGGGCTTCAATGGAGGGGGGATTAATCAATCCCCCGAAGATATCGCAAAACCCTAGGAACGTCCCTTAAAGTGCCCGGCTTCAATGGAGGGGGGATTAATCAATCCCCCGAAGGAACTACAAACGCCGCTATGTCATCGTAGGAACGGGGCTTCAATGGAGGGGGGATTAATCAATCCCCCGAAGCTTCACGCTGCTACTACCAATATTCGTGTTACCAGGCTTCAATGGAGGGGGGATTAATCAATCCCCCGAAGATATATCTTAGCCTCCTCCTTCACCTTACAACCAATGCTTCAATGGAGGGGGGATTAATCAATCCCCCGAAGGGCCCAGCCCTATAACCACTAGCCACCAACTACCAAGCTTCAATGGAGGGGGGATTAATCAATCCCCCGAAGACGTTCGGTAACCCGCAAATATAATCAGAGAAGAGGGCTTCAATGGAGGGGGGATTAATCAATCCCCCGAAGCTTGCCGAAGGCATCAGCGTCTCGCCCGGAACCGTCGCTTCAATGGAGGGGGGATTAATCAATCCCCCGAAGGTATCAACCTTCGACAATAACAACGCCTCACGAACAGCTTCAATGGAGGGGGGATTAATCAATCCCCCGAAGAGGAGGCACCATGCCAGTCGAATTTTCCAGGCCGATCGCTTCAATGGAGGGGGGATTAATCAATCCCCCGAAGGGTGTAGTCGGTGTAGGCGGTATGACTGACCGAATCGCTTCAATGGAGGGGGGATTAATCAATCCCCCGAAGTTGCATTTTCTGGTGCCTCCTTCAGGCGTAGTTGCTAGCTTCAATGGAGGGGGGATTAATCAATCCCCCGAAGTCATCGAATCGAGAACGCCTGTGACGTGGGCGGCGGTGCTTCAATGGAGGGGGGATTAATCAATCCCCCGAAGCGTAGCTATGAAGGTACAGGCACGTTCATAGGTTGAGCTTCAATGGAGGGGGGATTAATCAATCCCCCGAAGCGACGACCTCACCCTCACCCAGTCCGAGGCGGTTACGCTTCAATGGAGGGGGGATTAATCAATCCCCCGAAGGAGCGGTCTACCGGAAGGCTGGTATGGTAATCGTTGGCTTCAATGGAGGGGGGATTAATCAATCCCCCGAAGTTATGACTCGGACGATTTTCCTCCCTTCGACGGGGGCTTCAATGGAGGGGGGATTAATCAATCCCCCGAAGGGGCAGATCATGGAGACTGGTCCGCCCGGAGCACTCGCTTCAATGGAGGGGGGATTAATCAATCCCCCGAAGCACTCAGGTGGCAGATACGGCTACTCAAACCATTCTGCTTCAATGGAGGGGGGATTAATCAATCCCCCGAAGGGCCCAGAATGGCCCAGTCCATGCCCAATTGCGGCCGCTTCAATGGAGGGGGGATTAATCAATCCCCCGAAGGTACGACAGAGCGGGAGCGTATTGGCATGTTCCCGGCTTCAATGGAGGGGGGATTAATCAATCCCCCGAAGAGTCGATCAGCCGTATGCCGGGTCGGCGGGATCGGAGCTTCAATGGAGGGGGGATTAATCAATCCCCCGAAGCTCCATCAATAGGCTGAGACAACCATACACAATAGGGCTTCAATGGAGGGGGGATTAATCAATCCCCCGAAGCGCCTACACCGTCCCGGCCCCGGTGCGCTCGGAGACGCTTCAATGGAGGGGGGATTAATCAATCCCCCGAAGAATGTCTCCTTAATTTGTTCTGCCATCGCTTTCGCTGCTTCAATGGAGGGGGGATTAATCAATCCCCCGAAGAAACAAGGAGAAACAACAATGGCAGGAGTCACTACGCTTCAATGGAGGGGGGATTAATCAATCCCCCGAAGTGGCCCATTCGTAGCTTCTACTACGATTTCTGCTGGCTTCAATGGAGGGGGGATTAATCAATCCCCCGAAGTTTTGGGCCCCTCGGCATCGGGAGAGCCCAGTACAGGCTTCAATGGAGGGGGGATTAATCAATCCCCCGAAGTAGCACGAAGATTGCTAAGGTCGTCCGAACCGCCATGCTTCAATGGAGGGGGGATTAATCAATCCCCCGAAGGTAGCCATGAAGGTACAGGCACGTTCATAGGGTTTGGCTTCAATGGAGGGGGGATTAATCAATCCCCCGAAGGTGATCCCATCCCGGTTAGCTATCACCTCGATCACCGCTTCAATGGAGGGGGGATTAATCAATCCCCCGAAGCCGGTCACTATCGGAACATATACATACACGTCACCGGCTTCAATGGAGGGGGGATTAATCAATCCCCCGAAGATGCCACGATGATGCAGTCCGGGTCGCCCGGGAGCGGCTTCAATGGAGGGGGGATTAATCAATCCCCCGAAGTAGCGAACCGCATAACGAGCGCTACGCTGATCCCCGGCTTCAATGGAGGGGGGATTAATCAATCCCCCGAAGATCAACCGGGTATACAGTAGGCGACGGGATCAACGCGCTTCAATGGAGGGGGGATTAATCAATCCCCCGAAGTAGAGGCGAACGCCGTCGGTTGTTACACTCCATTCACGCTTCAATGGAGGGGGGATTAATCAATCCCCCGAAGCTGGTGCAAGCCCATGTCATCCCATGTCATCTGATGGCTTCAATGGAGGGGGGATTAATCAATCCCCCGAAGAACCCGGGGGGACGTTCCTAGGTCATCGGTATCCCTGCTTCAATGGAGGGGGGATTAATCAATCCCCCGAAGTAGGTTTCGCTATCGGCACGCCCAGTGGCGTACCGTGCTTCAATGGAGGGGGGATTAATCAATCCCCCGAAGTGGGCCGCTCTGGGGCTGTGGTGGCGTCTCTGAGCCGGCTTCAATGGAGGGGGGATTAATCAATCCCCCGAAGCTGGTCATAATACGTTCGTGTTGGACGCTACGAAGGCTTCAATGGAGGGGGGATTAATCAATCCCCCGAAGTACTGTACCGCCGCTTGTCTGCTGTTCGCTCCACGAGCTTCAATGGAGGGGGGATTAATCAATCCCCCGAAGATGAGGATATGGAGTCGGCTAAGCAGGCTATTGAGTCGCTTCAATGGAGGGGGGATTAATCAATCCCCCGAAGGGCGATGAACTATTCGGGTTCGATTTCGCTACCCTCGCTTCAATGGAGGGGGGATTAATCAATCCCCCGAAGGTACTCGCCATCATCGGAGCGGTACAGCGCTATGCGGCTTCAATGGAGGGGGGATTAATCAATCCCCCGAAGGCAACAAGTGTGGTTAGCACGAACAGCGTGGCCGTTGCTTCAATGGAGGGGGGATTAATCAATCCCCCGAAGCTCACGGCAACTAATGCCTCTATTGACCGCAACGAACCGCTTCAATGGAGGGGGGATTAATCAATCCCCCGAAGGTGCTTGGTGCAGCACCGAACGTGTTCGGTAATACTGCTTCAATGGAGGGGGGATTAATCAATCCCCCGAAGCGCGTAATTTGGCTTGCGCTTGCCGTGACGGGAGGGGCTTCAATGGAGGGGGGATTAATCAATCCCCCGAAGGTGAGCAACCCGATGAGCTTGCTAGGCTGATTATGGGCTTCAATGGAGGGGGGATTAATCAATCCCCCGAAGGGGCTAATGAGGTCGTACAGCCCCTTGTGGACCAGGAGCTTCAATGGAGGGGGGATTAATCAATCCCCCGAAGTAGGGGCTGAGCCCCGACGAAGTCCAGCAGTGTCGCGCTTCAATGGAGGGGGGATTAATCAATCCCCCGAAGCCAGAACAGTACGGTCGTTCTCACCCCATTTCGCTGCGCTTCAATGGAGGGGGGATTAATCAATCCCCCGAAGCAACTCGGCTTGTATGTGCACATCACCGCTTTGGAGCTTCAATGGAGGGGGGATTAATCAATCCCCCGAAGGTCTGAGGAGCCCCCCAAAGGAGGCACAATGAGTAGGCTTCAATGGAGGGGGGATTAATCAATCCCCCGAAGCTGAACAGGGGTTTCGTCGAAAATCGCTAAAAACCGGCTTCAATGGAGGGGGGATTAATCAATCCCCCGAAGGCGATGGGACGCCGGCCCCCCCCGTGGGCTTTCGTGGCTTCAATGGAGGGGGGATTAATCAATCCCCCGAAGTTGAGCTAGCGGACGAACTGGCAGCAGACAACGCCGCGCTTCAATGGAGGGGGGATTAATCAATCCCCCGAAGCTCGGCCCCCGAGGCTCGAGCCTGTGCGCAAAGGCTGCTTCAATGGAGGGGGGATTAATCAATCCCCCGAAGGAGCTACCACCACTGCAACAAAGGAGACGTAATAATGGGCTTCAATGGAGGGGGGATTAATCAATCCCCCGAAGCAGTCCGGCCTCGTAGCCGGAGACTAGGTTGCCTCCTGCTTCAATGGAGGGGGGATTAATCAATCCCCCGAAGCGGCCGGACTGAGGAGTCTCAGATACAGGCTATGGAGGCTTCAATGGAGGGGGGATTAATCAATCCCCCGAAGGTCGGCCTGATGAGCTACCACACACAAGGAGAGAAAGCTTCAATGGAGGGGGGATTAATCAATCCCCCGAAGCTAAAGCGCTAACATCCAATACCCAAAACGTGTACGCTTCAATGGAGGGGGGATTAATCAATCCCCCGAAGGTGCAGCCTGTGCGTGCGGTGCCCAGCATCCGGACATGGCTTCAATGGAGGGGGGATTAATCAATCCCCCGAAGGTGCCCGGTACATTGCCCGGGCGGTTCGCGTTGGCGCGGCTTCAATGGAGGGGGGATTAATCAATCCCCCGAAGAAAGCGGGAACCCTGAACAAACTTGCGAAGGGCTGCGCTTCAATGGAGGGGGGATTAATCAATCCCCCGAAGCACACGCTCGGCTCGGTGGCCATGTCGATCCGCTCGCTTCAATGGAGGGGGGATTAATCAATCCCCCGAAGCAGCTCCCAGGCCGCCTCTGTCCGAGTCAGCTGGTGCTTCAATGGAGGGGGGATTAATCAATCCCCCGAAGCTGTGGGTGAAATCATCACCGTTTGGGTGGTGACGGCGCTTCAATGGAGGGGGGATTAATCAATCCCCCGAAGATCGTCGAGGCGTCCTACTGGTCACTGGTCCGAGAGGCTTCAATGGAGGGGGGATTAATCAATCCCCCGAAGGGCGACCAAGGTCAACAAGGCGAACGCAGCCGTTTAGCTTCAATGGAGGGGGGATTAATCAATCCCCCGAAGGCGAAACTCCGGCCTGAGGACCCGGAGTCGCCGACGCTTCAATGGAGGGGGGATTAATCAATCCCCCGAAGTAAGGTGACCGACTACGACTGGGGCACGAACCCAGCGCTTCAATGGAGGGGGGATTAATCAATCCCCCGAAGTTGGCCGTCTTTTCTGCGGTGGTGCGGTTCCGGGTGCTTCAATGGAGGGGGGATTAATCAATCCCCCGAAGATTCGGCGTCGATCATCGATGACCCGCACCAGTCGCGCTTCAATGGAGGGGGGATTAATCAATCCCCCGAAGCCATCTTCTGAAGGCACGTGGCTGATGACTACCTACGCTTCAATGGAGGGGGGATTAATCAATCCCCCGAAGTTGACTCCCAAGGCCGCACCGATGGTCCCTACTTCGCTTCAATGGAGGGGGGATTAATCAATCCCCCGAAGTGCGGTTCTGGCTTTCCCGGTGGCTGAGGGTAAGACGCTTCAATGGAGGGGGGATTAATCAATCCCCCGAAGTGCGAGTGACTCGGCCCGGCCGGTCAACCGGTCCCCGCTTCAATGGAGGGGGGATTAATCAATCCCCCGAAGGTGTCTCTTTCGGCGCACCCATGCGCTGCACCCGACCGCTTCAATGGAGGGGGGATTAATCAATCCCCCGAAGCCAGGACTTGGGCACTTCCACATTGTGCTGTTCGAGCTTCAATGGAGGGGGGATTAATCAATCCCCCGAAGCCGACGACATCGAAAAGATCGACGGCGAGCCCGACGCTTCAATGGAGGGGGGATTAATCAATCCCCCGAAGCGCCGCTGCCGAGGCGTCGGCTCGGCGCTGGTTCGTGCTTCAATGGAGGGGGGATTAATCAATCCCCCGAAGCCGAGCGGCAAGCTCCAGGACACCCCGGCGAGGGTGGCTTCAATGGAGGGGGGATTAATCAATCCCCCGAAGATTTCCGGACGCCCGCTGGGCGTCCGGGGGAGAGGAGCTTCAATGGAGGGGGGATTAATCAATCCCCCGAAGCGAGCCCAGTAGCTCTTACCTCGACGCCACGGTGTGGCTTCAATGGAGGGGGGATTAATCAATCCCCCGAAGGTAGCTCAGTTGCATCACCTTGCCGGCCTGTTTGTGCTTCAATGGAGGGGGGATTAATCAATCCCCCGAAGCAGGCTGCACGATTTTGTGCCCCGCCCAGGGCACAGCTTCAATGGAGGGGGGATTAATCAATCCCCCGAAGCTAACCGTGCTCGACAAGGCTGTCACCAGCGACATCGCTTCAATGGAGGGGGGATTAATCAATCCCCCGAAGCTGCGGTTCTGGCTTTTCCGGTGGCTGAGGGTAAGACGCTTCAATGGAGGGGGGATTAATCAATCCCCCGAAGGCCACCACAGGTGAATACGATGACGGCGCACTCGGAGCTTCAATGGAGGGGGGATTAATCAATCCCCCGAAGTCAGAACGCCAAGCGCTGGTCTCCGCCCCGCAAACGGCTTCAATGGAGGGGGGATTAATCAATCCCCCGAAGAGATCGAACCCCTCGGTGAGAATGTTCACGTTCACGCTTCAATGGAGGGGGGATTAATCAATCCCCCGAAGCTGTCCGGGATCGCACCCACCGGGACCATCGACGGGCGCTTCAATGGAGGGGGGATTAATCAATCCCCCGAAGAGGACGATGTCGACCCCCGACGGGTCCTGGAGCTCCGCTTCAATGGAGGGGGGATTAATCAATCCCCCGAAGTTGCCAAGGCAGATCATGCTGCGTTGAAGAACTCCAGCTTCAATGGAGGGGGGATTAATCAATCCCCCGAAGAGAGGAACTTGCAGTAGACACCAGTAAAAAGACCGTGCTTCAATGGAGGGGGGATTAATCAATCCCCCGAAGGACGAAGCATCTCTCCGGCGGCGGGACGATGACCATCGTGCTTCAATGGAGGGGGGATTAATCAATCCCCCGAAGCATTTTCCTACCTTTTTCTCCATAGTTAGTACTATGCTTCAATGGAGGGGGGATTAATCAATCCCCCGAAGTTTGGAGGGATGACAAGTGGAACGAGCTGGGGTCGTTGCTTCAATGGAGGGGGGATTAATCAATCCCCCGAAGGGCTGGCACTATATACCAACTCTGACCAGGATCTTTGCAGATACCTGCGAGCGGCCCCTGCAGACTACTAGTTTTTGTCTTGCTGGTTAGGTTGTCAAGGTACAGGATCGTTGATTTCAAGCGGAATCGAGCGCTCCACGGAAGCAATGAACTCACCTGACCGCTCGACTCAGATGACCACGGACCCGCTGGTGGGTAACGGAGACGACACCCCCATGAACATGAAACAGTCTCGACCTCGTTCTGCAGGATCACCAAGGTGAATGATAGCAATAGAATCCTGAGAGTGGTGGATGCACGAAGCAAGATCAGTGCGCAAGGCAATCAACTCCATCTGATCTAGATCACAGATGAATACACTGTACTGCATAGGCCATCCGTAGGTTTTTGCTATCTTGTAGACTTTGCGAAGTCGTTTGCTGTCTCGTATGTCGTAAGCTAATAAGTACCGCTTACGACCACGTGTCATCATATTATCGTGTCATAAATGGTACGTATTCTGGGATTTCTCCTAATAAATATGCGGCTAACATCCTTGCTTGGACTTCCAAAACCCGGCGGTATGTAATACGGTACTGATATGTTGGATGGGTGATCTGATGATCCATCCGACGCTCATAGGCAGCGATAAATGAGCGCCTAGCTTGTTGATTCAAGCTGACACCCTGAGCTCTCTTTATTATCCCGGAAGGTCGTAGTTCGCCGTTATTTATAACATTTACGACTACCGAATCAGCTATGAGAGGCCGAAACTCTTCGGCCAGATCAAGAGCTAGAGCTGGTCGCCCGAAGCGAGGACGATGGAACATGCCAAGATACGGGTCGAAGCCGATGGCAAAGACTGTAGCGGTCAGATCCTTGGCCAGCAACGAGTATGCATAGGACAACAGGCAATTGATCGCATCACGAGGCGGTCTTCGGTTGCGACCATTGAAGTCGAATGTCCCTAATTTGTCATTTCGTAACATATCAGAAAATCGTGAGAAGTAGAGCCTGGCCGCTGTCCCTTCGATTCCTAGGAGTGATTCGACTGACTTGGCCTCCGGTGCCTGTTCGGCGAGCCCCCTCAATTGGGCCAGGATAGGTCTCACTTCTGTACGTGAGTTGCGGCTCAAAAAAGTTCGAGAATTTCTGATCTTGCCCTCTACCATTCGCTTCGCCAATGGGAGCCCGGCTTGAGCGGCAAAAGCTGCTTGCCGCCTCCGCAGTTCGACGTGCTTGGAGGGGAGTCCATGAGCAATGCCCTGGAACCAACCTCCGTATGAGAACCAGCAAACTGGGATTTCTTTGCTGAATGCGGCTCGCATCAGTTGGGAACTCAGCTGCACGTTGCCGTACACCGAGATCTGGGAGACATCGAGCATGCGGATTGCTTCTACTTGCTCGCCCTTGCGAGATACGACCACTCGGCCTTCACGGATGCCGATCTTCGTCCCCTGCTCTGTCACGTACAGTGGTCGAGCGGCAGAATCCCTGGGGGTGAGGCGACGAGGTTCGGAAGTGGTGCGACCGGTGTGCAGGTTGGTCTCATCGGGTAGACAAATCCCAACCAGAGAGCACCTGGGACATTTGGGGCTATCGACAAGGGGAGGGGGAGCCTCAGATGCTGCTGCCACCTCTCTCAACTTTGCGACCAAGCCGAGAGTTTTAGTTATGAGCTTTTCATCGAAATCAATGGTTACTCTTTGACGCGTCTCAGCGAAGTAGATCTCTCCCTCTGTGCAGTCGTAGCCGTTGTCCTTGAGCAGGAGACCGATGGCACAGAGTTGGACCAGTTCGGGGGACCATGCTGGTCCATGTAGAGGGGGCCGACCTCGTTTGACCTCAACCGGGATGACGGTATCATCGAATCCCTCGATGATGTCTGCTACCGCTATAAGACCGAGATTTTCGGAACCGAGCATGACGGAGCGCGCTCGGCGGACCGGATTGTCTTCGTCAGGATCACCGATCCGACCCCCGCCGGGGTCAACATTGCGATGAACGTACAGGCCTTCCAGCGTGTCTGGGTTATGTTCGAACTGGGACTGAACCCATTCCAGATAGAAGAGACGGGGGCAGTATTCAAACTCATTGACCATCCGGGCCGGAACCAGATTAGGTACTTCAGCTACTTCATTCACGCGACCAGATAGTCTCCGTTGGGCCGAAGGTACCGAATCCTCCCTGGTCGGCGCGGCGGATGTTCGACTTCAGTACCCTGGCGATCGACCACGACTGGTACCAACGGGTGCGATCTCGAACTCGACTTACCGATTCCGATTCGCGGTAAGTTACCTGAGCAAGCAAGGAACTCACCGCTCCGGGGCCTGCCGGTCTGATCCACAGTGGCCAGGTATAGCTTCCGCCGGACTTCCAACCACCCGAACAGCCCATGGTGAGCGTTCTGTCCCGGCCGGCGAACACAGATAGATGACTCAGGCCGAGGACGGCCAGGGCTTCCGGTCCCGGATTGGTCAACTTCTTATCTGTAGAAGGGTTGGAAGCGACAAGGGCGTAGAGCCGATCATCAGATACATCCCACATTAGTGACGGTAGTGTGCTCACATAACCCCATGGTCCACCAAGGCCCTGAAACAGATCGTCACGTTCTACTCCGGCCAGGATCTCACAGGCCATTTTCAAAAAAAGCTGTCGACCGGCAGTGAAGTGGAGATCCGAAGGCTTGGCCTTGCCGCTGTTATCAAGGCTTCCTTCGGCGACCAAGGAGAATGCCAGGGCATCACCGGGATCATTTCGACGGGCGAGTTCTAGGTATTTTCTGATGTCGTTGGGCTTGAATTTCACATCTGTTTTTGGAGCCATTTCTGGTTTCAGAGTTGGACTTTCGAGCCACCGGGGAAATACTTTCATCGCCTGATCGACGACACGTTCAACCGTGAACTCGGCGTCGATGACCGCATGGGGAATGACATCATCGCTCCACCACAAGCGTGGCTGCTCGTCTTCACGCTCGAAGAGAATTTGCACACCGAGAGCGGCCAGGAAGGCTAGAGGGTTGGTCCCATCGAGACCGTTGAGATGGGTACCGGTCATGAAGCCCTCTTCTCCTCAGCACTTTGGCGGTGATCGGCCAAGCGGAGAATCGTCTCCAACCATGCCAGCCCGTAGTATCCGTATCTTGATACGAGTTGCCAGAAGCGATCGGCCATTTCGAGGGCGAGGGGACTGTCTACCAGCTCGCCGGATGCCACCTTCATGGAATATCCCTCGTGATCGAACCTGAGCGTTCGAGGCGCCGGGTCTTCGACGATGGGCGGCAACGGTCGAGCGTGACCGTGATGAGTACCGACCAAATGCAGCACCAAGTCCCAGTCGTGAGCGTTCTGCCTGATCTGTGGGTTGGACTGGGCCAGCGCTACGCTTGACAATTCGTGGCGAACCGGCGGCCAACCGCTCGGGTTGGATCGGGTGCCCGGCAGCGATTTGGCGAGCGGCTCATCAAGTGTAGCCATCTTCACCTCATCGTTACCTACGAGCTGGGCTTGGAACCGGTCGTCCACCTTGCCCACGTCGTGAAGCCACCCAGCCAGCTTCAGATCCTCCTGGATGGCCTCCTCCAAACCGAGCCTCCGGGCAAACTCCCCAGCTCGGTGACCGACCCCGTCGAGATGGTTACGAAGCGTCACAGCGGTGCCCGTGAAGGAACTCAACTCGTCTGAACCGTCGAAGGTCCCTTCGTCGACCGCTCTCTCGCTGATGATGAAATAGGCTTCCTCGTCCCCGGTCTTACCGAGCGATTCGATGTCGAAGCCCTTTCGTAGTTTCGCGATTGCCTCGGAAGGCCAGTCGGATAGGTTGGTGGTTTCGTCTATCCACCGGGTGATCCGATCTCGAGGAGGATCTGATTCGGGCTCGTTGCTCGGCTGAGGAGGTGTGGAGACGATACGGGGATCGAGTCGTAACGTGACTCGCCTTCCGTACTCCAGTTGAGCCATATCACCGAGATCCCCGACGGTTTCCTTTGAGTCGGGATCCCAGGTGCCACCGGTGATGCCGCCTTGCTGAGGGCTCACGACGAGAATATTGCCGGGTCGTATCTCGCTTATGTCGATCTGCTGAGGACCTTCCCGGAACCCGGCCCAGCGCACCCAGCTCGAATCGTCTTTCGTTTCATTGGTGTCAGGAACTCCGGTTTGATCACCGACCACATCTACATCGGCCACGGTGGCTTCTCTCCCGCCGGCAAGCCACGACTTGACAGCTCCTATCGGGACTTGGAGGTATTCGGCGGAACGGGGAGGAACGAGGCGCAGTGCGTCAAAGGTGTGATCCCAGCGCCACACGACGGCTACGTCAGACTGATTAGAGCTGTCGATGCCGTGGAGGAACCACTCGATGGGAGGATCGACGACGGGTTCGGGGTTGGTCTGTACCCACGTTTGCATATGGGTCGGCAGCAACAGTGGTGCTTGCCGATGAGGTGCGGTCGAGCCGTCGGGGAAAGAGCCCAGCGACCGAGGACCGACGTCGATGGGGCCCAGTTCGGCCCGGCGCAGCAACTCGTCCCATGTCACCTTCACCGACTTTCCGTATACCGGATCAGGGTCCTTGGATTCGAGCACCGACAGAATCCCGAGAATCCACGCTCGGGCTGGCCTGCCAGTGTGTATGAAATAGTTACCTCTGCGGTCAAGGCGGCCGAATCGTTGCTGGAGACTGTCGACCGGGGCACATTCGGTGATCAGAGCGTCGAAGCTGAAATCGGCTCCGACTTCGATGGCCTGGGTGGCGACCACTACCGTGAGTTCACTGTTGCTGCGGGATCGCTCGGGATCGACGACTCCGGATGTCTCGTCGAGCGCCTGCTTGCGGTCTAACGGGCGCATACGCCCCGTGATCAAATGAGCCCTGTAACCGGCGTCGATCAATACTCGGTGAGTTTCCCGGGCAGTACGGACCCTGTTCACGATCACGCCGACGCTGCCGACCTCTTCGTCCAAGCTCGATTCGATGATCTTCGCAACAGCGGACGGGACAACTTCATGCGGGAGGAGTCGTTTGTTCTTACCGACCGGTACCAGCTCTGCTCGTTTGGCGGCTTCGACCCGGCGGCGCAGTTCTTCGGACCCGGCGAGGTCGGCATCGGTGAGAGTGAACCGTCTCGCTTCTGGTTTGCTGGGCGTGGCCGACATCTCCACCACCTGGAAGCGGCGGGGTAATGGACCTGGATCCAAGGATGCCACCTCGGCCAGCGTTTCGGCGAAGGGCCGGCTCAGATGGACCTCGTCAAGGACGACCAGACAGTCGTTACCGGCCAGACCGGCGTGGATCGGACGCATCCCGGGGCTCACGTTGTAACCGCGAAACAGCAGCCGCGAACCGAACTGATCAACCGTGGAGACCACGACCCAGGGCTGGTCGGGTCGGTGGGTCCATTCGTCGATGGGAATCGGCGTCCCCCCTCGTAGGGCGGCGGTACCGATCAGCTCACCGTCGCTGATCTCACCGAGTCGATCACGAACCCGACGTAGTGTGTCGGTGCCAGCCTCTTTGAGTCGTTTCCTGATCAGATCGGCTCGCTCGTAGACCTGATCGACGACTATACGGCGGTCGATTACGAAGATGACCCGCCGGGGAAACCGGTCGGGATGAGCTGCCAGCGTGAAGACCGCCGTGTCGAGAACGGCCGTCTTGCCGGTTCCAGTCGGCAGATCGATGACTTCCGGCCAAGTTCCGGCAGCCAGGATCTGGCTTGTGAGCCGCTCCTGCCACGGGAACGGAACCTGGCTGTGAACGTCTTGGAAGAACGTACTGAAATCCTCGGAGGTCAGCTCGGTCATGACGATGCATCCTCGTCCCGGACGGGACGCATGAGCCCGAGGCCGAGGTACCGGCCGGCCCCCAGCACGAGAGGGCCGGCCACCGGGCGTTCGAAGGCAACCGATACGTGTACCAGACGGCGGGCGATCTGTTTGCCGTCGCGACCACGTTGCCGGAAGGCAGGAAACTGGTGCGCCGCTCGAACCCCTTTGACGAAGGACTCCAGCGAGATGGTCATGTCGGAGGGCTCGGGCAAGCTGACATGACGACAGGAATCCGCCACTGCCCTCTCAGCTCGAGCCCACGCCTTGGCTCGAGCTGCCGCTGTACCCGTGCCCAGGGGGCCGGGGTGGGTGGGGAGCGCGACCGGTGTGGCCGACACCCAACGTCGCGATGGTCGGCGCCAGGTCTGGAGTCGGAGAGTGTCGAGTGAGGGTGCGATGGATCCACCCAGACGTCTCATCTCGAGAACACCGGACCCGCCCAGCCTTAGCTCGAGAGGGTTCGAGTCTGCTTCTTCTTCCCACTTGCCCACGGCCCGCAACACGGCTCGCCGCGACTGATCGTCCAACGACTCCGGTATGGAGACAGCCGCACCCATGATCCGACCGTCGGCGTGTTGGGACCCGACATAGGGGAGGAGCAAGAAACCGACATGGGGGACCGACACCGGGGTACCGTCGCGATGGTGCCCACTCAGACCATCCGGTAGAGGATCCTCGGCGTGGTGGAAGACAGCAGCCCGAAGCGTGGTGGCCAGCTCCACGGTCCGGGTGGCGGGGAAGCGCCTGGATGATCGGTTGAACTCGAAGACGACCCAGTACCCGGCTGTATCGGGCCTCAACGGCTCCCCTTCTTGATTCATCGGGTCTGGTTCCACCGGTCGATAGCGAACCGCTGTGAACGGCAGGGACCTCGGTTTGCTGGCCTGGTGTTTGGCGTATTCTTGTTCCAAAGCGGCCAACTGTCCACGACGCACCGAACGCAATACCTCACCGACCTGCCCTGGCTCATTGTTCGGAGTAGGGGGGTCAGACTCAAGCCGGCATGACACGAGCGACGAGGAATGTCCCAGCCGTGTTACTCGGCTCAGTAAGCCGTCCAGAGAAAAAGCTATCGCAGGGGTGACATCGGCATCGGGCCAGACATAGGTGACGCGAGGTTCGGCCGGGGTCACCGACGGGAACTCACGGCCCTGCTTGCCCCGAAGATCGGGGAGCAGCTTTGTTGCCTCCTCCGGGTTGGTTCTTCCGGCCTCGGATACCTGGCTCGATACATCTCTGGCCTTAGCCAGCTTCTGGTCGAGTCTCTCCACTGCCTTCGTAGACTTACCGCTCGGATCCTCCGAGGCAGCATCTATCTCGTCTATGAGATGCTTGACATTTAAAGATCGTTTGTCGTACCAGCTAGTTCCGATCACAGAAGTGTCGTTGACCGGAACGAAGTGAGTGAGCACCCGGCGCGGCGCCGCCTCGGAGGCGGCAATAGCCGGGGGGTCCTGCGCCTCCAGCCATTCGAGCCCTCGGCGTTCTTCGGACATGGGGGCGTCGCTATCGGCCCAAGTGGCCACCAAGGCCGAGAACAGCCGAGCCGGATGGGGCGGCCATTCGTCCGATTTACGATCATGGTGAGCGGTGGCCACGAACCGGCCGGTGAGAAAGTTCACCTCGATGGCAAGCATGGATTACTCCTTGGACTGGTCCAGTGCGGATACCTCGCGGCTGCGCTTGATCAGCTCGACCAGCTTCGGGGCCGGTACCAAACGGATCTCCTCGGTGGCCCAACCCAACCCGGCCTGGGCCGCTCGATCGGAGGCCGCGGCCAGGATTTGCTGGGCGACCGATCGATTGACATCTACGACCTCTGGAGCCGTGCCGTCCCTACCCACCAATTCGAGGTAGGGAAGGTGTTCGGGGATGAGCAGGCAGCGTGAGCGCAAGTCGTAGTCGAGCTCGTGCTGGTAGGCGATGGCGGCCACACCGAGCGCGGCGATGGCAGTACGGGCCGCGGTTTCGGTTTCTCGGTTCTCTCCGCTGAAGCGCAGCCTCCTGAGGGTGGCCAGTGAGATAACCGTGGTCTGTACCGCCTTCGAGATGGTGACACCACCGGACTGCGCATCGATCGAAGGGACGATGTTGCCATGGTTGATCTTGGAGGGTTGGCCGGCTTCTCCGCTAGCGCTGCCACGCGAAGCGGCCACGAGCTTGCCTTTCTTGTCCGTTTCGGCCTCGCTCTCGTCGAATGTCCACACTTGCTTCGGATCCGAGTGGTTGTAGGCCTTCTTGTCGGGGTCGAGCTTCTCGATCTGCAGGGGGTCGATACGGCTTCCTACCTTGCGGCCCACGGTCGCGTCCATACCGACGATCTCTGACACGTAAGCCCGCTGGAACTTCGAGCCCAGGCCACCCTTGGGACCGGTCGAGTCCCACATCCCGAACAGCAGTGCAGTGGGAGAGTATCGGAACAAGGCGGCGGCGTGACGGGGCGTGGCATCGGTGATGGCCTGGCCCACATCGGAAAGACGGAACAGCGTGTCATCCAGGAGGCTGTCACGGAAGATGGCATCAGCCAACCGATGCGGTGCCTCCAGCACTGTCAGTTTCCCGATGTCCTTCACGTGATCATCAACGGTGAAATCGACGTAGGGGACCGGGAAGGACAGTTCGCCCACATTCCAGCCCTCGAGCAGGGCTAGCTCGGCCCGGTTGGCCTGGGAAGCCACCGAGTCGATTAGAACCACCCGTGAAGACTTGTCTCCGACTTGGCGTTCCTCGACCGCATACTTGTGATCGGCACCGCGGTCGGCTGCGTAGGTCGGCGGGAAGACTTTGTCGCCTTCACCGCCCACCGGTTGCAGTTCCATCCGGGACCGCAGAGCCACAGCACTTCCTGACACTGCCTCCTGTAGCTTCTCGAACGTGAGCTCGGGCATCTTTACTCCTCGTGTTGTGGACCATCGGCGTAGACATTCTCGGATTCAAAGAAAAGAGATTCAAGAAAGAATATCGCAGGGGTGTGACAGTCTCGGCGGTCCGTGGGGCCGGAGTGGCTCACGGGTGTCCTCGACGATGGCCGCAACCGAGGCTTGGTCGTTCATCGACGGGTGGCTCGGTTGCCGAAAGGAACCGCCGGATTCGGCCGTCATGAGCGCAGTGTCGAGGACGTTGAACTTCGGGCTCGAACCTCTGCGGGGGGTGCGTCTGGCACCCAGGGCCGAGCCCCTTCCCTTACTTTACATAACATAGATTTCCGGCGAAAGGTGGGGGCGTCCCGCGCCGATGGGGAAACAGAACGCGGGCCGGTCTCGAGGTCGAAGCGAACTTTCAAACCACCTACGTTGCAGTCAAGTGTTGATCTGCTTGTAGCGTTGTCGAACGTGGCTCGACGGCTCGACATAGAACTCACCAGTTGCCGCGATGACGGTAACTGGACTTGGAGGGCTGCCGGGGCCCGCCAACCCAAGGGCGAGCTGGACGGTGCCCTGTTACCCGACTCGGTATCTGTGGGTGACGTCCTCAAGGTCGAGGCTGACGCCCACTTGGAGGGGCTCGACATCACTACTGTCTTTGCACCCAAGCCGCAGCGACCAGAACCGGAGCGTCTAAAGCTGTTGCCAGATGGTAGCCAACCACTGGTTTCGGCCAAACTAGCCTCTAAGCGGAGTCGCCGAAAGTTCGACGCCGAAGTGGCCGACGGTGATTCGGAAACCAAGTCCGATCACCGTGGGCGTAAAGAACTCCGGGACGGGGAGCGCCAGGCCCGGCGTCGCACGGATGGACACGGCCAAGGGCGCGCTGACAAGCAAGGGCGCCATGACAAGCAAAGGCGCGCTGACAAGCAGGATGGAGCAGGCTCGACCCGGGACCGTATAGATAGGCGAGGTAAGTCGCGTCCGGCTCGCGATGACAAGGACCGCAAAGGTAAGAAAAGCGACAAGACCCGTAAGGATGGCCAAGAGCGTGACCGTGCCCGAGGCCGGGACCGGCCTCGACGCGACCGAACCGAATCCCCGGCCAAACCCCGGGCACAGCGGCTCAAGGCCAAGCGGGTCCATAGACGAGCCGCGCTCGAAGCCCTGCCTGCAGACCAACACCCTCTGGCCGAGGAGATCCTGCAGGGAGGGGTACCGGGCGTCCGTCAAACAATTTTTCAGATGAACCAGAAGGCCAAGGCTGAGGGACTCCCCTCGATCAAGGCCGACCCGCTGATCGTACTGGCTGAGCGAATGGCTCCTGGCCTGAAAGCGGCTGAATGGCACGACCGAGCTGACGCGGCCTGGGCCGGGATCCACGAGATAGACCTGCGTGACATCCGCTCGGTCATCGTGGCTGCCGATCGGGCAGCCCGGACCGAGGAGACCCGGACTCTGGCCGCCAACATCCGAGCCGGACTGGTAGCCCGGGTGGAAACTGAGCATCGTCAATGGCTCGACGAGTTGTCGTCTCTCATGACCGATGGGCGCACGGTCCGAGCTCTTCGGCTCAGTTCCCATCCCCCCAAAGCGGGTTCACCTCTTCCCCCCGACATGGCCGAACGTCTGGCCCGCTCGGCCGCGGAGAACCTCGACACCGAGGTGTCGCAGCAACGATGGGCGACGGTAGCTGATGCGGTGGCTTTCTCTCCGGTTCGTACCCAGGTGACCCCGGTCGGTATTCCGGCTCAGCCGAACGAGTCCCTGCTCTCCGCTATTCGCAAGGTCGCCGATCGGATACCTCAGATCGCGGCCATGTTCGGGATGGAACCGGATCCACCCCGCCGCCGTCGGGGTCGGACTACTCCCCCGCCGCCAAAGTTGGCAGCCGCCGGACCCACACCAGACAAGCCGGACACGACCACGCCGGACACGACCACCTCGACCGGCACCGGCCCGGACACACCGGCACCTGTCACACCGGCACCCGAACCGGCAACATCTGAGCCGATCAAACGATCGTCGGTATGATGCCGTGGTCGTGGAGGAGTTCGGCCAAACCCTCCACCAATCCCATCTCGGCCACATCCCAGACCGGAACCCACCGAACCTCGGCTGCGTCGTCTCCGGCCACCGGCTCCTCGTTGTCTAACAAGGTCACGTGAAAGTCCAAGATCACGTAGTGACAGCCAGTCTCTACCCGTTCAGCCCAGTCGATCAAAGGCCCGCATACGCCTACCAGGCCGGTTTCTTCCCTCAGCTCGCGAGCTACCGCCTCGGCCAGTAGCTCACCGCGACGGACTCGGCCCCCGGGAATCGACCACTCCCCGGCGGCAGGGCTCCGGCCCCGCCGTATCAGCAACAGGTAGTCGCCGCGGCGAACCACCGCCCCTACGGCCAGTTCCGGGATGGCCGTCACAGGGGTGGGCCCAATGATCTGTGCACAACAATGGAGCGAGCCACCAGACCATGGGTTTCGAAGAAGTTCTTGGTGCCACGGTCACCCGGCAGTGCCAGGCTGTCGACACCCACACACCCTCGTTGGCGAGCCCAATCCATCAGGTGGGTCATGAGCGATTCTCCTACTCCTACCCCACGGCCGTCCGGCATGACGTAGATGTCTTCGATCTGCCCGATCGAGGCACCGTCATAGAGTGTTTCGAGCCGGACAACTCCGTAGCCCACAACGGTTCCGTCAATGGTGCCCACCACTACACAGGCGTCGGGATCATCCAGATCGGCCCGCAAACCGATGGAGACCGGCCGCCGCCGAGCTTCCCGCCGTGACCATATCGATCCCCCCCGGTGGCGTGACAGCTCTTCGATGGCCAGATCCGCCAGTTCCCCCAGTACCTCGAGATCACCGGCGTCGGCCCGCCGACTTCCCTCGCTAATAGAAGTCACGAGGGCATCTCGAAATTTTGAACCCTTCTCATGGTTGGTCCCGAAGTTGTCGTATCCGATTGATGACCGTAACCCGGGATCGATGATCCTCTTCGTAAGCGAGCACCTCGCCGAGATCGGTGTCGCTCATGTCTTCGAGACGGGCAAGCACTTCCGGGGCGGTCAGCTCGTCATACCCGTCCATGACCCCTGACCGGGCTGGGTCCCCTCCGTTGCCGCTGCTGATCGGCACCTCACCTTCATCTCCTCCCCTTTGGTCGCCGCCATCGGCCGGATCGTCCTCGTGATCGGCTTCACCCTCTTCGCTGGATGGAGAGAACAGCTCATCGAACAGTCGCTCCATCCGGCCCCAGCCCTGCTGGACCGCGAATCGTCCTGTAAGCCGGGTCAGAACGATCTGGCCCTGGCCTCGTTCCACCAGCTTGGGCAACAGCTCTTTGGCTTCGAGGGCCAGACCGACAGGGGCATACACCAACAGGTCGAGGGCCTGACCTACAAAGTGCTGTTTCCTGTTCATGCTTGTGGAACTTCAATCCTTCAGTGCCCGTCCGATGGAAGGGCAGGGGTCTTCACCCGACGGACATCGAGGGTTGTCCCTGGTCCCGAATTGAGTGCTGCTCACGATGAGAAAGCACTGACCGCAGGTCCACTCGTCAGCCCGTCTGGGGGCGATAACTGCGGCGGCTGTCCCTTCCGACAGTAGGCCTTCGTCTTCGTCTTCGTCTCCATCGTCCTCTTTGTCGTCGCCGGACGCGATCCGTTCCCTGAGAATCTCGTCGAGGCCGGCTTCGACATCGCTGGGATCAACGTCGTCGTCTTCGTCGCTGGACTCCACCGGGACTGCGACGTCGTCTTCCTCGTCGTCGTCGTCTTCATCGACATGATCGTCAGAATCATCGAGATCGTGCTCCAGCGGCTCGAAGTCGTCGCCGAGGGAGGGGTCCTCATTGAGAGCAGTCAACGTTTCAAGATCGGGCTCTTGGTCGCCGAGCTCGATTTCGGTGTCAGGTTCTTCGTCTTTGGCTTCTTCGTCTTTGGTCATCTGCGGGTACCGGGAAAGTTCGGGTGACAACTCTGGACATCTGGGGGGTGACACTTCAGCGGGGCGGATCATAGGCACGGATCATCAGTATGCAACACATCCGGGCGGTGGATCAGCCCGGCGGTGCATCAGCATCAGCCTTGGCCACTCCAGTTGCTCCGCTGGTATCGATCCGAGATCGACTCGACGCGGTTCGCTTCTCGGCATCCAGGCGGCCCAGCCCTGTCGAGGGGCTCGAATCCACGAAGGTCATCATTTCCGCCACCGCTCGATGGCCTGCTGTGGCTGTGATCAGGTGATGCATCTGCTGGCATATGATCCGGTAGGCAGGATGACTTTGAGGGGTAGTACGCAACTCAAGCATGTGCATCGCTTCCCTGGCGTTCATCTGAATGCTGTATCGGACCCGGTAGGCCAAGGCCACCGCGTAGGAGGCCCGTTCCGGGAACTCCAGCGTCAGCACATCGTGGAGCGCGGCGGAACGAGCCATAACCTCGTCGAAGTTGCCGTCGAAGCCGGCGGCGACCACCTCGCAAGGGCGGGAGTATCCATGGCGGGGTGAGAGCGGTTGCCACTCGATAGTGAGCATCCGATGGCGCTGGAGATCTCGGAACGCACCGTAGTCGGAGAGAATCTCGAACCGATACATGGTTCGTTCCAGCGCTCGGCCTGGTCGGTGCCGCCGGTTGAGGCGATTCCCGCAATAGGCCTTCACCACGCCGATCCGCTCCTCCGTCGACATGGCCTGCACTCGGGCCGCCACGGTGCTCTCGGGCAACGACGTGTAAGGATACATCATGGCCGTGATCATCTTGACCTCGCCGTCGGGGTCGAAGTCGACCAACTCCACCATGTCATCAACGGTTTCCCCTCCGGAATCACCGAAGACGCGGTCGGCCACTGCTTCCATGGCGGCCCGATTATCGGCTAGGTACTGGGTGGTCCGCAGGCCCCGGTTGGGCACGTCCACCCGTTTCAGAAACGACGGGATGACTTTACGCAGTTCGGCGAGCATCAGATCGGTATAGGCCCGGGCTTCGGGGAGCGGATGGGCCCGCATGCGCAGCAGCAACGCCTCATAGGCCTGGCCGGTGCCGTATATGCCCACATTGCTCAGCGATGCAGCCGGCAGCATGCCCCGAATGGAGTCGAGGGCCCGGGCCTTGACCGCTTGCCGGTAGGCAAAGTCGGAATCGCCGGGAGCCATGGCCACGTTGGTCCGGAAGAACTGCTGCATGACGGGGATGAGCGCCGAATACGAATCGAACATGCGGTCCATGTCGCCCACGTAGCGGGTGCCGAGGGGAGACACCATGATCTCGGGGTCGCGGTAGTAGTGGTAGCGCCCCCCGAGCCGCCGGTCATAAGCGATGTAACGGGTGCTCTGCTCCAGGTACGACATCAGCCGCCCCCATTCGAGCACCTTCGTGAGCAGGTTCGACGACTGCTCGCAGGCCAGATGTACGCCGCCGAGCTGAGCCACGGAATCGTCGCCGTACTCGTAGAACACCCGGTCGTACAGTTCGCTGGCCCGGCGCAGGCCGACAGTGGCGTCGATCGTCTCGTCGCCGCCGATGTCCAAGTCGTCCAAGAACTCGTCCAGGAACAGTCGGCGCAGGCTCAGAGTCGACCGCGCGTAGCGAGAGAAGAGCGCGCCCTTGACCACCTCGGGCAGGTTCACCAGCGCAAAGACCGGCTGATCGAGGTTGGTAAAGTAGCGGCGCAGGACGTCGGCCTCTTCGAGAGTGAATTCCTCGGCGATGTAGGCCGTCACGTAACAGAGGCTACGGGAGCGGAGGGTAGGACTCGCGGATTGAGCTGAACTGACTACCGGTGGGCAGCGAAAGCATCTCCGATGGCAGCGAGCACACCGTCGCCGAGCCAGCAGTCGACCACGGTCATGGCCATGGCCTTGGCCCCATCGACGACAGCCGAGTCGCCGCTGTCACCGCGGGCATGGACGGCGAACTCGGGCGTGTGGATCGGTACATCGTCGGGCGCCACTTTCACCATGGGATGGATCGACGGCGTGACGTAGCTCACGTTGCCCATGTCGGTGCTGCCCATCACCCGGGCCTCGTCCTCGGTCATCGGTTCGCGACCCAGTTCCCTGACGTTGGTGACGTAGCAGTCCAGCAGGGGTTCGTTTTTAAGCAGGTCGGAGAATGCCGGGTCGATCCACTCGATGTCAACGGTGCACTGAGCGGCCTGGGCCGTTCCGGTCAGACAGGCCATGACCCGGTCTTTCAGCGGCTGAAGGGTCTCGACGGTGCCCGAGCGCACGTACCACTCAGACGCAGCGGTGGCCGGCACGATATTGGGTTTGGCCCCGCCGTCGGTGAAGATGCCGTGAATCCGTTCGTCGTCTTTGATGTGCTGGCGCAGAGCGGCTATGGCGTTGTAACCCAGCACGGCGGCGTCCAAGGCATTGCGGCCTGCCTCGGGAGCAGCAGCGGCATGAGCAGCGGCTCCGGTGTAGCGGGCGTCGAGTCGCTGAACGGCCACGGCATGAAAGGTCCGCAACTCATGGTTGGCCGGGTGGATCATCATCGACGCGTCCACGTCGGCGAAGGCCCCTCGGCGGATCATGAGCTCCTTGCCGCCGCCGCCTTCTTCGGCCGGTGTCCCCAGCAGTGCCAAGCGGCCTCCGGCTTCAGCCGCGATGGACGCAGCCGCCAGCCCAGCTCCGAGTCCAGCCGCGGCGATGATGTTGTGGCCGCAGGCGTGACCGATGCCGGGTAAGGCGTCGTATTCGCACAGTACCGCGACGGTGGGCCCGTCGACCGCCCCGACCCGGGCGTCGAAAGCCGTTTCCAGCTCGTATGCCCCACGCTCGACTGTGATACCGCTGTCTCGGATCACCTCGGTGAGCAGGTCGTGGGCAAAATGCTCCTCGAAGCAAAGCTCCGGATGAGCGTGGATCTGGTGGGAGACGTCGAGCAGGGTCGGGGTCAGGCGATCCACTTCGGCACAGACCCGCTGCTTAGCTTCGGCTATGTCCATGCCCGCATCCTAGAACCAGACTTCGAGGGCGTCGGGCTCGACCCGGATGCTGATGGTTCCGGCCCGGCCCAAGAACCTACCGTCGCCGTATACGTCCAAGGCCGGATCCAAGTCGAACTGGGCCGAGGCGGTGCGGCGCTGCTCGATCTCGGGGTGGGGGACGTGGGTGCCGGTTCTCAGTCGCGATCGGGCCCGGATTCGGGCCCTCACCGGTTGGCGGCTGTCGACGACATCGAGACGGCCATCACCGGGATGGGCCCGGGGCGCCACGTTCCATCGACCGAGAAAGGCAGCGTTGGCTACCACCAGCACTCGACCCCACCACCACGACCGGCGGGCCACCAGATGGGCCACGAACCAGTAGAGTCGACCGCCGACCAGAGCCGCCCCCACGTCGACTCGGACTCGACAGGCTGCGGTCGCACTGAAACGGTAGCCCGCACCGGTGGCCCCCAAGGTCCGGGCCAGATCACCGCCGACCAGCACCAACGGGGGGGTCTGCTCTCCGGCCCGGCGGGCAGCGGTCACGATATGAGCCGCCTCGGCGTCACTGGTGACCGTGACCGCTTCGGTCGGCACCGGCCCGGCCTCTCCCCAGTCCTGACCCCGCCTTATGGTCACCGACCGGCCCTATCGGGGGTGAAGCCTCTGGCAGCCTCCACCATCACGGAGCCAGCGGTTCACGGCGCTGACGGCGACGGTTCCTCACGATCCCGAACAGGATCGAGATCTCATAGAACACATACATTGGTAACGACAAAGCCATCAGGGTGAAGGGGTCGCCGCTGGGGGTGATCACGGCCACCAAGACGACGATGCCGACAACGGCGTAGGACCGGTTCCGGCGCAACGTGCGGTTGTCGAGCAGATCCACCGACTGCAGCCCGATCAACACGATCGGGAACTGGAACCCGATCCCGAACGCGATCATCATCTTCACGACGAAGCCGAGATATTGCTTGGGGCTGAACAGCGAGACGAGGTCGGTTCCCCCGATATCGGCCAGGAAGTTCAAGGCCCGGGGCAGACTCCAGTAGGCCATCCCGGCCCCCAGCAGGAACAGGGCAAAGCCTATCAGGACGAAAGGAACGGCGTACTTCTTCTCCCGGCGGTACAGGCCCGGGGCCACGAACCGCCACACCTGCCACAGCACCACCGGCATAGCCAGAGCCAAGCCACCGTACCCGGCTACGGTGAGACGCACTCCGAAGGGTTCGAGAGGGTCGGTTACGAACAGGTTGCAGCCACCGTCGGAGCCGAACAGGCCGGAATCGACCCGCTCGGAAATCGGGAAGGTCTTGCAGTAGGGGCGCAGCAAGAAGTCCAGGATTATCGGGTAGAGAAACCAGCACGCCACGGCCCCGGCTGCGATGGCGATGACCAACTTGATGATCCGGCTCCTCAGTTCGGCCAGATGCTCTATCAAGGTCATGGCGGATTTGTCGTTCTCACTCTCCTGATGGTCTCCGTATCCGCCATCGTCGCCGAGCTGTCCGTCGATGTCAGTGCCGGTCATGGAAAGATCAAGCCGAAGCGTCGTCGCTGTCTTGGGATGGGGTGCTGTCTCGGGACGGGGACGCGTCCGGGGCCGGGCCGGTTGCCTTGGGTGGCGCTGACGGATTCCCCGGGTCGGCTGCCTTCAAGGTCGCTTTGGACTCGGCGATCGGCTCGTTGAGAGCCTCCTGGAACTCTCGCCTGAACCCGGTGGCCACCCGCCGGGTTTCAGCCGCGAACCGGCTCACCTGGCGGATGACGGTGGGCAGTTTGGCGGGACCCAGCACGATGAGTCCCACCAGCAAGATGACGAGAATCTCTCCCCCACCGAGATTGCCCATGGCTGCAGCCTACCGGTGAGGCCTTGGACGATGCCGGGCCCAGGGGCGCAGATGAACAGCAGCGTCTCGAGCCGCTCGCCGGGTGGACTGCCCGTGTTCGTTGACCACGGCAGCCAACCGTTCCAGCTCATCGGCGGCCACCGCGGTAGCCCCGGTACGGCGCAGGCTCCGCCTCAGTTCGACCACCTCGGCTCCGATGCGTCTCAGACCGGCGGTGAAGACGATCAAGGCCACGACCGAACCGGCCGCTGGCGCCAGAAGCCACATGGACACGACCCGAACCTTAGACGCAGCTCTCGACCGTCCGGCTCGATCCGACGGGATCGGGTCGGGTGGTGGTCGGTGGCATCTGTCCCCGGCCTGGTGACAATGGCGGGGTGCAGACCCGGATCCCTGCCCTGCTCGACCCCCCGATCGCTTTCGCCCATCGAGGGGCCCGGGCCCAGGCTCGGGAGAACACCCTGGAGGCGTTCGATCTGGCCCACCGGCTCGGGGCCACCGGGATCGAGACCGATGTCTGGCTTACTGCCGATGGCCACGTCGTCTTGGACCACGACGGCGTGTTTCGGCGGTGGGGGGTCGTGCGCAGCCGGATCGGTACCGTGGCCAGAGTCCGGTTACCGGCCCATATCCCCACTCTGGTCGAGTACTACCAGAACTTCGGCTCGGTCCTGCCACTCAGCGTGGACATAAAGGATGCGGGCGCCTTCGACACCCTGGTGGCAGTGGCCCGTGTCCATGATGCGGTTTCAAACCTTTGGGTCTGCCATTCCGATCTCGACCTGCTGGCCCGATGGCGACAGAACGCGCCCGACGTGAGGCTGGTCAACTCGGTACGGTTGGCTCGGATCGAAGGCCCCGTCGAACGGCGAGCGGCTGATCTGGCCCGAGTTGGTATCAACGCCATAAACATGGCTCGACCCGACTGGAGTGGGGGTTTGACCACCCTTTTCCACCGCTTCGGGGTGCTCGCCTTCGGCTGGGACGCTCAACACACCCACCACATCGCAGAGTTGATCGACATGGGTATCGACGCCGTATACAGCGATCATGTCGAGCGAATGGTGGCGGCACTGGCTGCTTTCGCTGACGAGTGACGGTGCTGGACTATATGGTTGGCCCCAGGGTCGATTGCCGTCTCTTGGACAGCGGGCAGTCGGCGCTGACCCATCAGGGAGCGCCGAATTCACTGAGTGGCCAGAACCTCAGCCAGGCCCGACCCACGATGCGGTCGGCATCGACGGGGCCGAAGAAACGGCTGTCCCGGCTCGTCTCCCGGTTGTCTCCCAGAACGAAGACCGTTCCATCGGCAATGAAGCATCGAGTCGGGGAGGGGGAATTGACGCATCCTGGGATGTTCCTCCGATTGCTGGTGATCGTTCCCGGTTCCAGGTAGGCCTCGCCCAAGAGGCTGCCATCGACGTACACGTTTCCGTCGCGCAGTTCGACCATCTCACCCTCCAGCCCGACCACCCGCTTGATAAGGGCCTCGTCATCATGGCCTGCTTGCAGAGACGGACCTTCGAAAACCACGATGTCGCCCCGGCTGATATCACCCCAACGGTAGCTAATCTTGTCGACCATCAGCCGGTCGCCTGCGAGCAGCGTCGGCTCCATGGAATCCCACTTGATATAGAAGGCCTGAACCAGAAAGGTCTTGATGAGCAAGGCCATGGCCAGAGCTCCGACGACTACCGCTACCCATTCCACCAGGGTGCGGATTCTCTTCTCGGCCGGTGTGGGCGACGTCTCATCCGCCTCGTCTGATCTCGGATCACCCCCGGCCCGTAGGTCATCGGTATGGACAAACTCGCCGGCTGGTATCTCGGCACTGGCCTGAACCCGATCCGGGGGGAACTCGGTCGAAGCTTCTTGGAACGGCACCGCTAGAGGATGCTCATCGGTCACAGTCTATGACCCTACCGGCGATCATCCGCAGTATTGGAGGTCTTCGTCAGAGCGGTACCGTCGGAGAATTCGGGCTGCCGTCGAGGCGGCGAGATCAGAAGGAATGTGTGGGTTTCGATCCACGACTTCGGCATGGGGACCCAGACGCACCAGCAGCCGGGCCAGCCATGTATTACTCGATACTGCCAGCTTCACTTCCAACCTACCGTCGTCAAGTTCTTCGTGGTCACGAACCGGGTACTGTTCGGCTACCCATCGGGCCGAATCGGTGAGCCGGATCGTCACCAACGGGTGATCCGCGTCGGCCTCGAATACCGGTACCACCGGGTCGGGCAGGTCGGCTTCCACCTCGGTCTCGGTAAGGGTGACCTTGCGGATCCGGTCGACCCGGAACACCCGCTCGGCTCTGGCCCGGTAACACCAACCGCTCAAGTACCAATAGCCATTATCACTGAAGACCCCGGCCGGATCCACAGCCCGTAGTGTCAGCTCGTTGCGGTTGTAAGAGTAGTACTCGATCTCCACTCGCAGCCGATTCCGGACGGCCCGGCCCAGCAGTGCCAGTGCCTCCTCGGGCGCGTCATCCAGTCTCACCTCGACGCTGGGCCCGTCTCCGTCTCCGAGAATGAGCTCCAGCTTGGCCAGAGCTCGCAGCAAGGGCTCGGCCCCGGTATCGGGGTCATCGGTCCCGGGGGTCAGTGCCAGCAGGCTGCGGCCGGCGACGAGAAGCCGGGTGGCTTCGTCAACGGAGAGCCGCAACGGCTTCGAGAACCAGTCGGCGTAGCGGATCTGGACGTGCTCGTCGATTATGTCGACATCGATGAGGGTATCGGGGGTATAGGGATGGATACCGACGAAGAACAGGACCTTGGTGAGATCGGCGATGAGCTGAGGGCGGGGATAGTCGAACCGGGCCACGATCTCTTCGATGAGGGCGCCGTCTCGGGCCACCACCCAGGGGATCATCCCCAGAATTCGAGCCAAACGCTCGCTGGCTGTGAGTCTTCTCATGACTACTGTCGATCCGTTTCGATTGCCAGCGCCTCGAGCCAGTCGATGACATCATCGCGTAGGCTGTCGGGCTCGAGTACCTCGGCTCGATCCAGGAAGCTCAATACGAAGGACCGGAAAGCGTCGGTGTTGCGTACCGCCAGGGTCAACACGACAGAGCCGTCCGGTTCGGGGTCACCTTCGGTGTCGGCTACATGGCAGGCCCATGCGGCCTGATCGGAGTCGACCCGAACCCGGGCCATGACGGGCTCTCCGCTGCCGAGCTCCCATCCCAGCAACCGGCCTATCCCGGCCTCGGGCGGAGTGCCTCGGGTGGCAGGATCACCGGAGGTGACCGGACCGGTAATGCGATCGACCCGGAACACCCGCTCGGCCGCCCGGGCCCGGTCCCAACCCAGCAGGTACCAGTGGCCCTGCCTGAACGACAGCCGCCACGGCTCGACGACCCGGTTCTCACCGTTGTAGACGAAGTCGGCCGAATGCCGCCGGACGGCCGCCTCCACCAGCACCGCCAGCGGGTTGTCAAAAGGCAGTGCACCCACCGAGGGCGCGATCGTGGTCTCGGTGCCGCTGTCTCGACTCGACTCGATACCACCGAGCTTCACGAAGGCGTCACCGACCCCCCCTTCGACCCGAACCAGGTTGGGGGCGAGATGCAGTGCGGCCAACTCGTCGGGATCCAGGCTCAGCTCCCGTCCGGTGTATTCGTCGGCCCAGATGTTGTAGCCCTCTACAGTCGGGACGGTACCGGGCACGGTCTGGACCCGGATCGGCACGCCGAGAGCCCGAAGATCATCCTTGTCACGCTCGAAACTACGGCGGAACGAGCTTTTGCAAGCGGGGTAAGCAGCGGCCATACGCCGGTGGATTTCCTCAGCAGAAATGGGCCGGTCGGTATGGAGCAACTCGGCTGTGAGGTTGAGGAGTCGTTCGAGTTTGTCCATGGACAGCTCAGATCGAAGCGATGAGCTTGTCGACTCGCTCGTCTTGGGCCTTGAACGGATCCTTGCACAGCACCGTTCTCTGAGCCTGGTCGTTCAACTTCAGGTGGACCCAGTCGACGGTGTAGTCGCGCTTGCGCTCCTTGGCTCGGTTGATGAACTCACCCCGGAGTCGAGCTCTGGTCGTTTGGGGCGGGTGCTCCACCGCATAGGCGATCTCCGCGTCGGTGGCGATTCGCTCGACCATGCCCCGCTGCTGCATTAGGTAGAAAAGACTCCGGTCCCGGTTCACGTCGTGGTACTGGAGATCGACCATGGCCACCTTGGGATCGGCCAGCGTGAGGTTGTGTCGGCTCCGGTAGTCCTCGATCAGGCTGTGCTTGATCACCCAGTCCACCTCCCGATCCAGCTTCAGCGGATCTTCCTCTATGGTCGCGAGACAGTATTCCCACATGGTAAGCGACTTTTTTTCCTCATCGCAGAGATCGTGATGTTCAGCGAAGCGCAGAGCCCGGTTGAGATACTCCGACTGGATGTCGAGTGCGCTGACCTCGCGACCGTTTGCGAGCCGTATGCGCCGCCGACAGGTTGTGTCGCCGCTGATATCCCGGATGGCGCGGATGGGGTTCTCCAGGGTCATGTCCCGCAACACGACCTGTGGCTGCTCCAGCATGCGCAGCATCAGGGCGCAGGCGCCGACCTTCAAGAAGGTGCTGTACTCGCTCATGTTGGAGTCCCCTACGATCACATGGAGACGGCGGAATCGTTCGGCGTCGGCGTGGGGTTCGTCCCGGCTGTTGATGATGGGACGGGAACGGGTGGTGGCCGAAGAGACGCTCTCCCAGATGTGTTCGGCCCGCTGGCTCACGCAGAACCTGGCACCCCGAGCCGTCTGCAGCACCTTGCCAGCCCCGGCGTAGATCTGGCGGCTCACCAGAAACGGGATGAGTACCTCCATGTAGTCTGAAAAGTCGTCACGACGGCTGGTGAGGTAGTTCTCATGGCATCCGTAGCTGTTTCCGGCCGAGTCGGTGTTGTTCTTGAACAGGTGCATGTCACCGCGGATGCCCTCCTCGACCAGGCAATCCTCGGCACTGGCCAGGAGTTTCTCCAAGATGCGCTCTCCGGCCTTGTCGTGCACGACCAAGTCGTGAGCGGAATCACACTCGGGGGTGGCGTACTCGGGGTGGCTGCCCACATCTAGGTACAACCGGGAGCCATTGCCCAAGAACACGTTGCTGCTACGGCCCCAAGCCTTCACCCGGCGGAACAGGTACCGCGCCACCTCGTCGGGGCTCAGCCGACGCTGACCCCGCAACATGCAGGTGACACCGTACTCGTTCTCGATCCCGAAGATCCGTCGCTGCACACCGACACCGTACCGGGCCTCGGGTCCGGCCCCGAGGGCAAGGGTTTACCTGTCGGCTAAGATGGAGGTCAGGGTGGTGTCGTCGAGCCGGCCGAAGGCCCGGCGTCCGTTGCCGCGAGCCAGTACTGCAACCTCGAGATCAACGGCATTCAAAAAGCGGTCAGGGCCGGCCAGAGCAGCCACCGCGGTGTGTACTCCCGAATCCAGCGTCGGGATCGGGCCGGTGGCAGCTGGCTCGAACCGCTCGGAGATGGCCTCGGTTTCACCGCCGAGAACAACCCAACGATCCTCGTCAACAACGGTACCGTCGTAAAGGAGGTGGAACAACTGGTCGTCGTCGCCAGTGGGATCGGGGCCGATCTCGGCCACCAGGATCTCGACCTCCATGGGCTTCATCTCGTGAGTGAACACATGGCCGAGGCTTTGGGCGTAGGCGTTGGCCAGGCTGCGGGCGTCCACGTCCTCACGGCTGAAAGCGAACCCTTTGAGGTCGGCGTGGCGAACCCCGGCGATGCGAAGCTGATCGAACTCGTTGTACTTGCCGACCCCGGCGAAGGCGATGCGATCGTAGATCTCGCTCACCTTGCGCAGGCTGTTCGAAGTGTTCTCGGCCACGATGGCGATTCCGTCGTCGTAGCGGAAAGCCACCAAGCTCCGACCTCGGGCGATACCTTTGCGGGCGTAGTCGGCCCGGTCCTTCATCAC
Source organism: Acidimicrobiales bacterium (assembly GCA_963422655.1). Lineage (GTDB taxonomy): Bacteria > Actinomycetota > Acidimicrobiia > Acidimicrobiales > Aldehydirespiratoraceae > CATQHS01. The sequence continues at coordinate 247,121 of OY730440.1, forward strand.
CTGTTCGGGCGCTACGTAAAAGGGCATGGTCATGGGCTCGCACCCTCCCGGCTGTCCCGCCGCCGGCTCAACAGGTCGTCGGTACGCTGCCGGAGCTCGGAATCGTCCAGCCGTTCATAGCCACCGGCGGTGATGACCGCCACCACCGGGTAGATGCCCCGGAGCGGGTCGGGGCCGCCGGTGGCGGCGTCCTCCTCGGCTGCCACCAGCATCGCTTCCAAGGCCAAGTCAACCGCAGACCCGAGCTCCATGACGTCACGGAATCCGAGTTTGACGACAGTGCCGGCATGCAGAGAGCCCGACCCGGTGGTGGCATAGTCCGTCTCTTCGTAGCGGCCGCCGGTCACGTCGTACTCGAAGATGCGGCCCCCGCCTCCGACGACGTCGAAGCCGGCGAAGATGGGCACAACCGCCAAGCCCTGCATGGCCGCCGGTAGGTTGCCCCTGATCATCTGACCGAGCTGGTTGGCCTTGCCCTCGAGACTGATGGGCGTACCCTCGACCTTCTCGTAATGCTCGAGCTGAAGCTGGAAGAGCCGGACCATCTCGATAGCGGGCCCGGCGGCGCCGGCTATGGCCACGCCCGAATGGCGGTCGGCAGGAAAGACCTTCTCGATGGCGTGGTGGCTGATGAAGTTCCCCGAGACGACCCTTCGATCGCCGGTCAGGATCACCCCGTCGCAGTAGCGGATTGCCGCACAGGTCGTACCGTGACGAATGTCGCCACCATGAACCGGACCGGGTAGATGCACCGGTTCGGCCCGACCGGTGCGGCGTAACAGAGCCGAGAAGTCAGGCCCGGGATCGTCGTATGCGTCGAATCGGGGAAGGGTCACTCGCCGCCCTTTTGGATGTAGCTCTTCACGAAGTCTTCGGCGTTGGTTTCCAGTACTTCGTCGATCTCGTCGAGCAGACCGTCCAGCTCGGCCTTGATCCCCTCGGCTCGCTCCGACGCGGTGGGGTCCGCGTCGGCGGTTCGGGCGCGCTCCTTGGGAGCCGACTTGCGAATTTGAGATCGTTCCGCCACTGGGAGTACCTCGCGATAGGAATTGCCTCGTTAGGGATTGCCGTGAGCTTAGGCGCCGAGACGGCGCAACAGTTCGGTTACCGACGAGCAATCGTCGAACAGCGTGCCGACATGGTCGGCGGTGCCCCGCATCGGGTCCATCATCGGAACCCGCCGCAATGAATCGGAGCCGACGTCGAACACGATCGAATCCCAGTTGACCGCGACCACCTCGGACGCGAAGTGCTGCAGGCACCGGCCCCGGAAGAAGGCTCGGGTATCGGAGGGCGGCTCGGTGACGGCCCGGACCGCTTCGGCATCGTCGACGAGGCGTTCCAAGCCGACCCGGTAAGCCAGAGAACGCTCCGGGCGCAGGTCGTGGTACTGGATGGCCATGGCTCGGAGGCGATCATCATCCCACCCGAGGTCGTGGCGATGGCGGTAGGCGTCCAGCAAGCGGTATTTGGCCACCCAATCGAGCTGATGGGCCAGTTCCATCGGATCGTCCTCGAGTTGAGTCAGCACCGCTTCCCATCGGTCCAGCACCTCATAGGTTCCTTCGCCGCCGGTGTTGGCGGTCCCGTTGGCCTCGACGTATTTGCGGCAACTTGCCAATAGCTCCCACTGGATGTCCAATGCGGTGATGGTTTGACCGTTGTCGAGGCGGAGGGTCTCGGACAGAGTCCGATCGTGGCTGACTTGGCGCAGGGCTGGAACCGGCGCGGCCAAGCGGAGCTCTTCGGCCATGGCGTCGTCCTCGACCAAGGCCAGGATCAGTGCGGTGGTGCCGACCTTGAGGAGCGTGGCTACCTGGGACATGTTGGCGTCACCGACGATGACATGGAGCCGTCTGTACCTGGCCGCATCGGCATGGGGTTCGTCCCGGGTGTTGATTATCGGGCGCTTCAGGGTGGTCTCCAAGCCGATCTCTTCTTCGAAGAAGTCGGCTCGCTGGGTCAACTGATAGGTGCTGTCATCGAGTCGCACGCCCGGCGCTTCGCTGCCCACCTTGCCGGCGCCGGTGTATATCTGGCGTGTGACGAGATGGGTAGTGGCCCAAGTGACGATGCGGGAGAAGGGCGTAGCCCGATCGACCAGATAGTTCTCGTGGCACCCGTAGCTGTTGCCCTTGCCGTCGGAGTTGTTCTTGTACAGAACTATCTCCTCGCCCGCCCCCAGCAGGGGTTTCACCGCCTCCATCGAGGACTGGATGATCAGCTCGGCGGCCCGGTCGTGAACCACCACCGACCGAGCGTCGGTACATTCGGGGCCGGAAAGCTCGGGGTGAGCGTGATCGACGTAGTACCTGGAACCGTTGGTGAGCACTGCGTTCACCAAGTGGGTTTCCACCTCAGGGGCCAGTGAACCGGTGGGAGTGAAGCCACGAGCGTCATTGCCGGGAGTCTCGTCGATGAAGTCCCACCCGACCGGGTTACCGCCGAGATCGACGAGCTGTCCCGAGTAGGCCAGATAGGCATTGATCAGCAGGGACGAGGCTGCGATCGGGTTTGGTTCCTCGGCGCCGCGGTGAACGATCCCGTACTCGGTCTCGATGCCCGACAGCTTGGGGATTGCCATCAGCGCGGACCCTATCGCGACTCTGGCACTGCGACTGCTACCTCGGAGACGATCCGCGAGCGGCGTAGGGAGAACGAGGCGATCAGCGAGCGGGCGGTGCGTAGATGAGGCCTCCATCCAGCCAGCTCGCGTTGGCCGAGCCCTCTCGAGTCAAGCCCACCGGCACCAGATGGCGCTCGTAGATGTCGTTGTAGTTGCCCACCTGCTTGATGACCTGGTAGAAGGCATCGGGAGCCAGACCCATGGAACTTTGAAGCTCGCCCTCGACGCCGAGCAGGCGACCAGCCTCGGCACCGGGAGGATCGGCGACCGCAGCATCGACGTTGCTCTGGGTGATTCCCTTCTCATCAGCGATGATGGTGGCATAAACGGCCCAGTTGACGGTGTCGGCGAAGGCTGAGTCGTCTTGACGGTAAACCGGGCCCAGCGGCTCTTTGGAGATCGGCGTGGGCGGGAAGATGACCCATCGCTCGCCGTCCGGTTCATTGGCGGCCTTGCGACCGACCAGACCCGAACCGTCGGTGGTGATCACTTCGCAGGTGCCGTCGATGAAGTTCCGGGTGACGATGTCGAAGTCCTCGAAGGTTTTGAGCTCTATCTCCACGCCCAAGGCTTCGGTGGCATCTGCGATGTTCTTCTCGGTGGTGGTGGCGGCGTTCGTGCACACCACCGCCCCGGCGATATCGGCCAAGCTCGATGCGGACGAGTAGCCGTCGCCGGCTCGAGCCATGAGCTGCTGACCGTCGTAGTAGGTGGTAGGACCGAAGTCCATGCCCACACTGCTGTCACGGGACTGGGTCCAAGTGGAGTTACGCATCAACACGTCGATCTCGCCGGTTGTTACGGACGTGAAACGCTCGGCTGTGGTCAAGGGAACGAAGTTCACCGCTTCGGCGTCACCGAGAATAGCGGCAGCCACTACCCGGCAGTAGTCGGCGTCGAAGCCGGTCTGAGTGTCATCGGGCCCAGTTTCGGAGAAAGCCACGGCCGAACCCGACACGCCGCAGTTCAAGACACCGCGATCTTGGACTGTGACCAGCAGGTTTGCAGCCTCGGCGGCGCCGGTCACTTCGCTATCGTCACTGCTACAAGCTCCAGCGGTTACGCCGATTGCGAGCAGCACGGCTGCCAGCCCGTCAATGGTCGCCTTGCTCATGTGATCTGACCTCCCTTGTTTCGCGATGAACGGTCAGTCAACCGCCAAGACGACAAAAATACTCTTACAAGTACTGGCCGGTTTGGACCCTTTCGATGGAGCGGCCTCCTTCGGCTTGTGGTTCCGAAGAGATCAGGGTTCGAACGAAGACGATTCGCTCGCCTTTCTTGCCGGAGATCCTGGCCCAGTCATCGGGGTTGGTGGTGTTGGGGAGGTCCTCGTGCTCCTTGAATTCCTGACGGATGGAATCCAACAGGTCGTCGGTGTCGACGCCCCGCCCCCCGCCGGTGATCTCACGTTTGATGGCCAGCTTCTTGGCTCGCCGGACGATGTTCTCGATCATGGCCCCAGAAGCGAAATCCCGGAAGTACATGACGTCCTTGTCACCGTTCTGGTAGGTGACTTCCAAGAACTGATTGGCCTCGTGGGGGCTGTACATTTCCTCCACCGTCTGCTCGATCATGGCTTGCACGGCTTTGGCAGGGTCGCCACCGCCGATGGTCTCGACCATGTCCGGATCAATTGGGAGATCCGGTTTCAGGTAGCGGGCGAAGATGGCTGCCGCCGCCTCGGAGTCGGGTCTCTCGATCTTGATCTTCACGTCGAGTCGGCCCGGGCGCAAGATGGCGGGGTCGATGAGATCCTCGCGATTTGAAGCTCCGATGACAATCACGTTGCGCAATGCCTCGACTCCGTCTATTTCGGCCAGGAGCTGAGGTACGATGGTCGACTCGATGTCGGAGGAAATGCCGCTGCCCCGGGTGCGGAACAGCGATTCCATCTCGTCGAAGAAGACGATGACCGGCCAGCCTTCTTCTCCTTTCTCCCGGGCCCGCTGGAACACGAGGCGGATCTGGCGCTCGGTCTCACCCACGTACTTGTTGAGCAGCTCAGGACCCTTGACGTTGAGAAAGAAGCTGCGAGCCTCGCGGTCATCTGACACCTGGGCCACCTTTTTGGCCAGGCTGTTGGCCACGGCTTTGGCGATAAGCGTCTTCCCGCAGCCCGGAGGTCCGTAGAGCAGCACCCCTTTGGGGGCCGGGAGGTCGTATTCGGAGAAAAGGTCGTGATGGAGGAAAGGCAGCTCGACCGCGTCGGTGATCTGCTCGATCTGCTCGTCGAGGCCGCCCACATCAGCGTAGGAGACGTCGGGGACCTCTTCCAGCACGAGTTCCTCGACTTCCGGTCGGGGCAGCCGCTCGAGCACGACCCCGGCACTGGAGTCGATCAGAACGGTATCTCCGCTGCGTATGGGCAGCCCGGCCAGCCCGGCCCCGATCTCGACCACTCGCTCTTCCTCGGCCCGTCCGACCACTCTGACTCGATCGCCTTCGGCCAGCAACTCCTTGACGGTCGCCACCTCCCCGATACGATCGGGATGGCGGGCCAGGACGATATGCAGCGACTCGTTCAGCACGACCTCTTGGCCTCGACGGAGATCAGCAGAGATCTCGGGATGGACCGAGACCCGCATCTTGCGACCGCGGGCATGGACGTCGACGGTGCCGTCGTCATTGCGGTTCAAAACGGTGCCGTAATCGTTGGGGGGCTGGGTCAGCTTGTCGACCTCGTCGCGCAGCTCGGTGATACGTTCTCGCTGCTCTCGCAGCGTCGTCGTGATCTTCTCGTTGTGAGCAGCCGCTTGGGCCAGTTGGCCCTTGGTCTGGAACAGTCGCTCCTCCAAGGCCCGGATCCGCTTGGGTCCGTCATGCAGGCGGCGCCGCAATGTGGTGAGCTCGTCGGACAGCTCGGTGGTCAACAGCCGCAGACGCTCCAGCTCTGACCGCAACTGATCTGATCGAGTCGAGTCGGTATTGCTCATGGCGCATCTCCCGCCCCTGCGGTCCCGGCACGGCTGCCGGTACCCTAACGGGACCGGATCGATCCGACCCGTCTTCGGGTCTCGACTGCGACCATCGCAGTTTTGTCCGTACACGTAGCTATGATGGACCGAGCAAGGCGACTGCCCTAATTCGAGCGAGGAGAGTGCCCGTGACCGTGATGAAGGTCTGGATCGATCAGGATCTGTGCACCGGCGATGGTTTGTGCGAGGAGATCGCACCCGACGTATTTACCCTCCTCGACGATGGCCTCGCCTACGTGAAGGAAGGCGACCAGATCTTCTCCGATCCGGGCGGGCCCGATGGCCTCGCGGTCGTGCCCGACGGCCAAGAAGAGGCCGTGATCGAGTCGGCCGAAGAGTGCCCCGGCGAGTGCATTTTCATCGAGGTCTGATCTGATCGTCGCGACTCTGATCGTCGCGCCAAGCGGGCGGTCACCGGCAATCGGGAATCTCCACCGGCTCGGACGAGTCGCCCATTTCCTCGAGTAGATGCTGGAGCTGGCTGGCTCTGGTGGCGTAGGCCACCGCATCGTCTCTCTTGGTGGCGGCGAAGGTTACGCCCACCGCCACGCCCTTGCCGTCGACGAGGGCTGCCCCGGAGTCGCCCGGCTCGACAGCGGCCGACACCAGCCACGAATTTCGTTCGACTCGTTCGTCGCCGGCTACTACGTCGATCCTGACGGTCACGGACCGATCGATCCGGAATGGCGTGGGCTCGGGGCCGGTTTTATCCCTCCATCCCACCAGAACGCCTATGGTGCCGTCAGGGGCGGTCCCGAGTTCGAGGGGTCTGAGATCGGCGCCGGCCACCGCCATCACCGCTAAGTCATTCACAGGGTCGAATGCCACTGGCACCCCGACGATCCTGCGCCCGTCGGCCAACTCGACTTGCGGTTGGTCCACCCCCAGCAGGACGTGGGCGCTGGTCGCCACCAGATCGGAACCTACTGCGAAGCCGCTGCCCTCCCGCGCCATCCCGCAGGATCGGCCGGTGATACGAACCGTGGAGGCAACGATGGCAACCCGTTGCGAGTCGCTGAGACCGTCGTGAGCCGGTACCGGTCCCGGACCGGGAGAATCGTCCAGCGTTGGCCGTTGTGACATCGGTGACTCGGCTTCGGTTCCGGTGTCCTCACATCCGCTGGCCAGGGTCGCCACAACGGCGCCGGCTGCGACCAGGGCCAGAACCCGGGTCGCCGTCACGCAGCCAGCAACCGGGTGTGGGTCAAGAACCCGGTGTGAGCCACCATCCGGTGATCGGGTCGCACGGCCGCCCCGGCTATGTGCCAGCTCCGGTGCAGGACCTCGATGGTCTCGGTGAGACCGAACCCGGCCTCGGTCAAGGTCTCGCTCAGTCGGCAGGCCTGGACGATGCTGGGGGTGTAGGCCAGCAGGATCCCCCCCTGCCGCAGGGACCGGGCGGCGTGGGGAACAGCTTGCCAGGGTTCGGGGAGATCGAGCACGACCCGGTCCAGGTCGGTTTCGTCGATGCCCTCGTAGGTGTCGCGGACCTCGGTACGGTAACGGCTCATGGCTGCTGGACCCAGGAACCGCTCCACGTTGGCGCGGGCCCGGTCCAAGAAGTCCTCCCGCAGCTCGTACCCGACCACCTCGGCCCCGGCCCGCAGCACAGCAGCCGACAGTGCCCCCGAACCCAGACCCGACTCGAACACTCGGACGCCGGGGAAAATATCGGCCAGCATCAAGATGGGGCCCAAGTCCTTGGGGTAGACGACCTGAGCCTCTCTGGGCATCTTGAGCACGAAATCGCCCAGGGTGGGTCGAACCGCGGTGAAGTAGCCTCCCCTGCTCGACCGCAACCTCGTCCCGTCACCGGCCCCTATGACGGCGTCGTGACAGATCACACCGGCGTGAGAGTGGAAGCACTTCCCGGCGACCAAGTCGAAGAGGTAACGGCGACCCTTGCGGTCGATCAGCAGCACCGCGTCACCAGCGACAAAAGGGCCGTGCTTCACCGGGAGGATCGGGCCTGCAACCGGACCGGCGCTCGCACCGGGTCCGGCCTCTCAGGGGTCATCCGGATGAAGATGGCGGATCTCCAACCCTTCGCCGGGGGCAAGCCGTTGGGAAAGAACCGACGGCATCTCGCCGCGACCGAGAGTTTTGTCCAACCATCGCCAGAGATGACCGACGATGAACACCCAGAACCAGAGCCTCGACCCGCCGAGGAGACCACGCCGAGTGGCCTGGGATCGGAGCCACCGGCCGAGAATCACTGACAGCGGTCGGCCCATCGCTCAGATCCGCCGTATCTCGAAAACGGTCGATCGTTTGCGTCCGATCCTTCGGCCCCTCAGGTAGGCGACTGCGGTCAGGGCGACCACCGCTGTGGCCAAGGTGGGAAGGATCCGAGCGAGCAACGTCGGTGTGGCCCGATCGACATCGGCTCGAAGGTCGCGGAAGGCCGCTTCCAGCCGGTCCCGGGTGATCGTCTCATCGGTTGTACTCACCCCAGCCTCCTCTTGTTGATCCTTTTGATCAGCAGGTACAGGCTCAAAGCCAGAACCGTCCCTGTGATCAGGTAGGGAATCCATGACAGGTTGCCGGCGAAGGTAGTGCCGGTCTCGGTCTGCAGGGCTCGAAGGAGTGCCAGCAACACGGCGACAGCGCCGACGACGATGGCCAGGCTGCCCGCTATTCCCAGGGCCAGCCAGCGCGGTACCTTGACCAGCGGGTCGAGCAACTCTTGGCGTACGTACGCCTTGACCAGCTCCAGTACCTCTGCCAAGCCCTTCTTGCGTGCCACAAGTCCTCCGTGCTCGCTCGATCTCGACCCGATACCTGTTCGATCAAGCCGCCTCGACTACGCGGCTCCAACAGATGGACAGGCTAGCCCCCGGTCATCTCGATTCGACCCCTCAGCAGCTCGACCTGATCCGATACCAGTCGATGGGTCAGCTCGATTCTTGCCGAAGCGCCAGGGGTACTGAGCACGGCGAAGCGGTCGAGAGGACCCAGAGGGGCCGCGGCCGCGGCTTCGTAGGCCAACCGGGTCGGATCGTCGCCGAAGCGCACCGACTCGGGTTCTTCGAGCCCGTGCAGCCGGGCCGTCAACGCTCGAGCGGTCGTGACCAACTCCGACAAACCGTTCGGCGAGGTCGACGCTGTCGGCAAGGGTTCGTCCTCGTCATGCCATTCCTGCACCTCGGCCCGGGGGTAGGGGTCGTCGGGCAGCCAGCGCCGGACCCGGATCCGACTCGTCCCGGTGGCCACGACCCTCCATCGACCCTCGCCGATAGGGCCGACATCGAGTACGCGGGCCGTCGTTCCCACATCAGACCGGACATCACCGCCTCCGACCTCGCTGCCTCGCTCGATCATGACCACGCCGAAAGTGCCGTCGCCGGTCAGAACGTCCTCGAGCATGGTCAGATACCGGGGCTCGAAGACGTGCAAAGCCAGTGGCGCCCCCGGTAACAGAACCATTCCCAGAGGGAACATCGGGGTGGCCATGGCCGGTTAATTCGACGGTACGGTTGCGGCGGGTCGGGTCGAGGCGGGCAGAGGGATCAGGTCATCGATTTCGGGACCGTAGGGGTAACCAGTGGTGGCGGTGATGATGGCCTGCTGGATCTCGTTGCAGAGGCCGAGCGCGCCCACGTCCGGGCCGTTGGAAATGACGGTGAAGGTGATGGCTTCACCCGTATCGGTCTCGGTGAAACCGGCCACCGCGGTCACGTCTTGGAGTGTCCCCGTCTTGGCTCGGACCCTTCCCTTTACCGCGGGATCATCGGTGAGGCACTCGCGCAGTGTGCCGCTCTCCCCTACCACCGCCAAACCCTCGGACAAGGGGGAATCAGGGCCCGACTTCTGCAGCAGACCAGCGATCAGCTCGCACGTAACCCGGTTGTAGCCGGACAATCCCGAACCATCGCTCAAGACGATCTCTTCTACGGACAAGCCGAGGTCCTGAAGTATTCCGTACACGCCGAACACAGCCATCATCCGAGCCGAGCTGAGGCTGGACCGCAGCCCGATTTCCTTGAGCAGCATCTCAGCGGTGGTGTTGTCGGAACGGATCAGCATGTGGGCGACGATTTCACGCAGGGGGGGTGACTCCACTTGGCCCAGCATGGCGCGCTGGGCAGGAACCTGAGGCGCCGTGCCCTTGCTGGTCCGGCTGCGTATGACGAAGTCGCGCTCTTCGAGGAGATCGTCGAAAAGCTCGACCGCTTGGCGGGCCGGGTCCGCGGCCCGGACGTTGGCCAGGCGGTTCGGCTCGTCCGGGTAGGAGGCATAGCCGTCGTCCAAGAGCAGCGCCGAGAGCGGACCGGCCAGGTTGTTCAAAACGAAAGACGGTTTCCAGATCGGGAGCGGCGTCTCGACATCTTCGGTGTCGGCGGAGGCCTGCGCCGTCTCGCCTTCTGTCTCGGAGGCCGCATCGTCGGTGGTCGACGCTTCGGCGTTCGAAACGCTGCCCCAGGGAATCTCCTCGGTGTAGTCGCGCTCTTCTTCGGGGTAGCGCGACTCGTCGGCCACCACCCCGCCGGTAATAGTGTCGACACCGAGACGGGTGAGTTCGGCTGCGACCCGTTCGGCCAGAACCGTTATGTCGGTATGGGTGCGGGGCTCGTCGTAGCGGTTGACGTAGCCGGGTGTGGACAGCACGGGGTCGCCGCCGCCCACCAAGTACAGATCACCGTCGAGAACCCCGTCGGCGATGGTGTCGCGGGCCTCACTGGTGATGAAGACCTTGGTGGTGTAGGTGGCGTCGGGACCGGCCTGCTCCAAGATGGCCGAAGCGGTCACGATCTTCATCAATGACGCCGGCGCCATCGCTTCGTCACCCCGTATGCTCGTCACTGCCTCGCTGTTGCGGTATACCACCACGCAAGTCTGATCCGGGGCCGACGCCACCGACGCCACGTCTTCGATCGCGTTGGCCAGACGCTGGACGATCAGGTCTTCGGTCAACCATTCTGGTGCTCGCCGGGCGCTGAACAGGGGGGTGGTGACCGATGCGGGGACCGGCCCGGCATCGGCGGCCCATTCGGGCTCGGAGTCAGCGGCAGAAGATTGTGCCTTCGAGTAGGCGAAGACACAGAACCCGAGTAGCCCCGCTACCACTGCGAAGGAAATCAGTCGACGAACCATATCTGCATGGTAGGGCCATCGGACCCCCGCGACGTGCCATGGCTCAGCTCGGTTCGACTTCCAGGGCGGCCCGGAAGAAACCGATGACGTGATCGAGCCGCTCGATCAGAGCCGATTCGACTAGCGGGTCCCGTTCCAGCAGGCCTTCGATGAAGGGCACGTCGCTGAAGTACGAGACCAAGGCTCCGTATCCGGTCAGCAGCAGTTGTTCTGGATCATGGTGCCGGAACCGCCCTGCGGTCATCTCCCGTTCGAAATATCGGGCCGCTCGGGCGAACATGGGCTGCAAAGCCAAGCCGAGCCCGATCGGGGTGTGAACTCTCGGGTCGAGTGCCTCCCAGCGTACGATGCGGACGAACTCCTGGTTCTGGCGGAAGAAATCGAAGCCGGCTCTGATCACGTACTCCACTTGGGGCCAGCCGATCCCGTCCACTTCGGCCACCGCCTTGCCCACTCGGTGATACCACTCGGCCAGAGCCAACTCGAACACTTCCTGATAGAGCAGCTCTTTGCTGGGAAAGTGGTGCAGGAGGCTCTGACGCCTGATCCCGACTTCAGCCGAGATGTCGTTGAGGGAGGTTCCGTCGAAGCCCCCCTGAGCGAAGCAATGTATGGCGGCTCGGAGAATGACGTCACGGGTCGATCGTTCCGGCACAGCCGACACCGTAGGGCTCGGGCTCGCTGAAGGGTTGATCGAGACCGGTCGGTGCATCTGGTACGAACCGGTTGTCACCCGGTAGTTTTGTGAGTATGGACATTGTGGCGGCGTTGTTCATCGACGACATCTCCCTCAGGTCGGTTCCCGGTCCCAGCACCCGCATCGACCTCACCGGCATCCAATTCTCGGCTGCCGCACCCGAGCCGGTGCCCACCACTTGGGCTCCCCATCTGGTGGTGATCGTTCGGTGCCATCCCGAAGAGTCGGGCTCAGCGGCGTTGGAGGTCACCTACCACCGAGGTGACCTCCAACTAGCCCGAAACGTCCAGCCCCTTCAAGTCGATCCGGGCAAGTTCAACTACCGACTGGTGCGGGCCGAACTCGATTTCGTCGAGTACGGCACGATCGAGGCTCGGTGCCGGGTCGGCAACGGGCCGGTCGTCACCGTTCCCTACACACTGCTACCCCCAGTCGGACTGGACGAGTGACGGCTCGGTACGGGGCGGCCGGTTCTACCCATCCCGAGCCGGCCGAAGCCATCGGCGCCGTTATCGGTGACGTGATCGAACAGATCGGCTCGCACCCTTCGGCGGCGGTGTTGTTCGTATCGGATGCCCATGTCGACAGTTTCGCCGACATGGTCGACACGGTCTGGCGCACCCTGCAACCCGCCACCATGGCCGGCGCCAGCGCTGCGAGCATCGTTGCCGGCCCGACCGAGATCGAAGGCACGGCCGCCGTGTCGTTGTGGGCCGGTCATCTCGCAGGAGGCCGCCCGGTGCTGCCGGTCCGTCTCGAAGCCGTGTCCACACCGGACGGAACCGCGGTGATCGGTATGCCCGACGAGGCCGTCGACGGTGACCACACCCTCATCCTCGTGGCCGATCCCTTCACCTTTCCCGCCGATGCGCTGATCGGCGCCGCCGCCGAGCAGTACCCAGGCCTGCGCATCATCGGAGGCCTGGCTTCGGCGGGCGGGCCGGGATCGAACCGGCTCGGCCTCGACGGAGCCACTCACCGTGACGGCGCCGTGGGGGTGCTGCTGCCCAAGGGGGTGGGTCGCCGATTCTTGGTGTCCCAGGGATGCCGTCCGGTGGGCGATCCCTACATCGTCACCGCCTCGGAGGGCAACGTCGTCCACGAGTTGGGGGGCCGGCCGGCTTTCGTGCGGCTGGCCGACCTGGTCCGGGTCGCCGCCCCTGGCGAGAGAAAATTGCTGAGTCAGGGCCTGCACATCGGGATGGTCATAGACGAGCGCAAGGCCACCTTCGGTCACAACGACTTTCTGATCCGCAGCGTGCTGGGGGCGGATCGAGCGACCGGATCGGTAGCGATAGGCGCGGCGGCGCCGGTGGGCTCGACCCTTCAGTACCACGTGCGGGACGCTTCCACCGCCGACACCGACCTCCGGGCCATGCTCAGAACCGCCGAAGGAGCCAGTGCCCTGCTGTTCACCTGCAACGGTCGAGGGGTGCGCCTGTTCGGCGAACCCCACCACGACGCCGCTCTCGTCTTCGAAGCCATCGGAGGCGGCGCCGTCGCCGGCATGTTCTGCTCCGGTGAGATGGGCCCGGTGGCCGGCCGCAATCACCTCCACGGTTTCACCGCCTCGGTAGTCCTCTTCGACTCCGGGGAGGAGCGGTGACCGACCTGGAACGACAAGGGATCAGCGTCATCCGGGGTTTGGCCATGGACGGCCCTCATGCGGCCCGTTCCGGGCACCAGGGAACGGCGATGGCGCTGGCTCCTCTAGCTCACGTTCTCTGGACCCGGATCATGCGCTTCGATCCTCAGCACCCGGACTGGCCCGACCGGGATCGCTTCATCCTGTCGGCCGGGCACGCCTCCATTCTCCAGTACTCCATGCTGTATCTCACCGGGTACGCGGTCACCCTCGACGATCTGCGGGCTTTTCGCCAATGGGGATCGGTTACCCCGGGCCACCCGGAGGCTGGTCGCACTCCGGGGGTAGAGGTGACCAGTGGACCTCTCGGTCAGGGCATCGCCAACGCGGTGGGCATGGCCATCGCCGAGGCCCAGTCGAGGGCTCGTTTCGGGGCCGGCATCTGCGATCACCGGGTGTTCGTCATCGTCTCCGACGGAGACCTGTGTGAAGGGCTCAGCCATGAAGCGGCCTCACTGGCCGGCCATCTCGGGCTGGGTCGCATAGTGGCCTTCTACGACGACAACCGCATCACCATCGACGGGCCCGTCGAGCTGGCCCTGTCCGAGGACACCGCGGCCCGCTTCCGGGCCTACGGCTGGCACGTGCAAGAGCTGGGCCGAGCCGCCGACGACACCGACGCTCTCGAAGCGGCCGCCCGTACCGCCATGGCCGAGACCGAACGACCGTCGCTGATAACGATTCGCTCGGTCATCGCTTCACCGGCGCCCACATCGGCTGGTACCGCGGCTGCGCACGGCTATGCCCTTTTCGACGACGAAATCGCGGCCACCAAAGCCCTCATGGGGCTGCCGCAGGACCGGACCTTCCACGTGCCCGACGGCGTGCTCGAGTTGTACCGGTCGGCCGGGCGAGCCGGCCGTCGGGCCCGGCGGGCGTGGCAGTCGAGGATGGAGGATTTCGACGGGAACCGGGCCGACCTGGATGCCGGCTTGGCCGCCACCGGCGTCGAGGGTTGGGCCGACCGCTTGCCGTACTGGTCGCCGGGCCGAGAAATAGCCACCCGCCAAGCCTCCCACGCCGCATTGCAAGCGCTGGCGGAGGTGGTGCCCGGGCTCACGGGAGGAGGCGGTGACCTGACCGGCAACACCGGTACCGGTATCGACGGCGTCGGGGTGTTCACGGCTTCTGAACCTTCGGGGCGTCAGATCTATTTCGGGGTCAGGGAACACGCCATGGGTGCCATCGCCACCGGCATGGCTCTGCACGGCGGCGCCATCCCGGTGGTGGGCACCTTCCTGGTCTTCTCCGATTACATGCGGGCGGCAGTGCGGCTGGCTGCGCTGGCTCGGGCCAAGGTGATCTTCGTGTGGAGCCACGACTCGGTGGGCGTGGGCGAGGACGGCCCCACCCACCAGCCGATCGAGCAGATCGCCTCGCTGCGGGCCATCCCCGGTTTGCGAGTGATCCGGCCCGCCGATGCCACCGAGACGGTGGGGGCCTGGCAGATCGCCATCAGTCGCGACGGTCCCACCGCGCTCATCCTCACTCGCCAGAAAGTGCCCGTGCTCGAAGGCACCGATTCCGAGTCGGTAGCCGTCGGCGGTTACGTCCTGCGCGACCCGGCCGGGGCTCGACTGACCCTGGTGGGAACCGGCAGCGAGGTCGGTGTGTGCTGCGACGCCGCGGCCCGGCTCGCTTCGGAAGGTATCAGGGCTCGGGTGGTGTCGCTGCCGTCATGGGAGTTGTTCGCCGAGCAACCGTCCGACCACAGAAACGATGTCCTGGCTCCCGAACTGCCGTCACTGGCTGTAGAGGCCGGCTCTACCATGGGATGGCACCGGTGGGTCGACGACGTGGTCGGCATCGACAGATTCGGAGCGTCGGCTCCGGGCGCTATCGTCATGGAAAAGCTCGGTATCTCCACGGCCAACGTGACGGCCCGGGCCCGGGTCTTGGTGAACAGCGATGACGGAGGGTGAGATGACCAAGCTGCATGAACTGTTCTGGAGCCAGGGCCAGAGCCCCTGGCTCGACAACATCGAGCGGGGTTGGATCACCGGTGGCGAGCTCCGGGAGTGGGTCGAGGGGGGGGTGCGGGGCCTCACCTCCAACCCTACGATCTTTCAGAAGTCGATCGCCGGGTCGACTGCCTATGACAGCGAGCTGCGTGATGCCGTCGCCGATGGTTTGGACGCGACCGCGTCGTATTGGAGGCTGGTCACTTCCGACATCACCGCGGCGGCTGGCATCTTGCGCCCGGTTTATGACGACTCCGACGCCGTCGACGGCTACGTGTCGGTCGAAATCGATCCCGGCCTGGCCCGGGACTCGGCCGGAACGGAGGCGGCCGCTCGCTGGCTCGGTGATCGCTTGTCGCTGCCCAATCTCTACGTGAAGATACCGGCCACAGCCGAAGGACTGTTGCCCATCCGCCAGATGATCGCCGAGAAGCGTTGCGTCAACGTGACACTGATCTTCGGGCTCGACCGCTACGAAGAGGTGATAGAAGCCTACCTGGCTGGACTGGAAGAGGCTCGAGGCGATCTGAGCCGGGTCTCGAGCGTGGCTTCCTTCTTCGTTTCGCGGGTCGACACCGAAGTCGACCGGCGACTCGAAGCCCTGGGCACCGACGCGGCTATGGCTCTGCGGGGCAAGGCCGCCATCGCCAACGCCAAGGTGGCCTACGCCCGGTTCTGCGAGCGGTTCTCCGGACCTCGCTGGGATGCGCTGGCCGACCGTGGAGCCCGGCCCCAGCGGGTGCTGTGGGCCAGCACCTCGACCAAGAACCCGGCCTACTCCGACACCCTCTACGTTGACGAGCTCATCGGCCCCGACACCGTGAACACGCTTCCCGAAACCACCCTGACGGCCTTCCAGGACCACGGAACAGTTGCCCGCACCCTCGACACAGGCTTGGACGAAGCCCTGGCCACCTTCGACGACCTCAGCCGGGTGGGGGTCGACTTGGATCAGGTCACCACTCAGCTCACCGACGAAGGAGTTGCCGCTTTCGAGAAGAGCTTCGGCGACCTCTTGGCAGTGCTGGCCACCCGGGCCGAGGAGCTGTCCTGAGCCGTCACGGCCCGTTCAGTCGGTTGGAGTGTCGGCTTCTCTGAGGGAGTGGATTGCTCGCTCCACCGCCCTCCGGGCTTGGGTGAGTCGCTTCTCTTCGGACGGTCGTCGGGTGTCGTCGCCGGCTTCGATCGATCGGCGCAGGGCGTCCATTGCCAGATCGGCCAACTCCTCGACGATGGCTTCCAACCGTTCCCGGATGTCATCGCCAGCTTGGGCCACTTCAACACGTTAACCGGGGCCAGGGGTTTCTCGACCCACCGGGCTTGTCGTCGGGCGGCGCGGCCCGGGCCCGTCGGCTCTTCGAGCCTTCACCGCAACCCGATCTCGACGCGATAGGAAGCTGACCGTGCGCAGGCTCGTCCATCACTTCACCCGCTCCCGCAACCCTCGGCTCTTGACTGCATCGGCGGTCACCGGCGCAGTTGTGGCTTTGATAGTGGCCGGATTCGAGACGCTGGCAGATCGTGTCGTGTTGGAGCGCGTGCTGGATGCTCCCCTGGCCGTGCTGGCCGTCGCTCCGGTCGTCGGCATCATCACGGCTCGAGTCGTACTGCGGGTAGTGGGCCGGGGTGCTTCGGGCTCCACCTCTGACGAATACATCCGGGCCTTCCACGAACGCCGACCCCGCATCCCCATCCGGGAACTGCCGGCCAAGCTCCTGGCCGGGGTGGCAACCATCGGTGGCGGCGGAGCGGTGGGTCTGGAAGGCCCGTCGATCTACACCGGGTCGTCGTTGGGACTGGTTCTGCACGAGAAGCTGGGCCGGTTCTTCCGTCGGGAAGAAGCCCGCATTCTGCTCACCGCTGGAGCCGCCGCCGGGGTGGCCGCCGTCTTCAAGGCCCCGGCCACGGGGGTCATCTTCGCCTTGGAGGCCCCCTACCGAGACGACGTGACCCGTCAGGCGCTGCTGCCGTCGTTGATCGCCTCGGCGGCGAGCTATGCCACTTTCGTAGCCTGCGTGGGCAGCACGCCGGTGGTTCCCTTCTTGGGCAAAGGTGGGGTGATTGCGGGTGGGGAAGGCTTGATGTCGGTCTTGGACGTCCAAGTCGGCGACCTTTTCGGGTCTTTGGTGCTGGGGATCGCAGCCGGGCTCGGTGGGCGGGGTTTCGCCTGGCTGATCCGGCGGGCCAAGGTTGCCGTCACCACCGTCTCCTGGTCCCTACGAATCGTTGCCGCCGCAGTGGTAATGGCCGGGCTCGCTGTCGCCGCTGAAGCGCTTTTCGACGAAGCCCTCACCCTCGGCCCCGGAACCGAGGCCATGGGTTGGGTGGTTGAAGACCAAGGGCTGGGACTTATAGCCCTGCTGTTCGGGATGAGGATCGCAGCCACGGTGGCCACGGTGGTCGGAGGCGGGGTCGGAGGTCTGTTCATCCCCTTGGCCACGCTGGGGGTGATCGTCGGGCAGTTCGTGGGCATAGTCCTGGGTCAGGATCTCACCGGCCTCTATCCCACCTTGGGCTTGGCCGCTTTCTTGGGGGCCGGATATCGAGCCCCGATCGCAGCGGTCATGTTCGTGGCCGAATCGACCGGCGGAGTGGGAGCTTTCATCGTGCCGGCCTTGGTGGCTGCGGCTGTCAGCCAGATGGTGGCGGGCCCCTCATCGGTGGCGGAGCATCAGCGGTCGGAACGTCTGGGCCACTTGGAGCACCGACTCACGATGCCGTTGAGCTCGGTGCTGACCACCGACGTATTGACGGTTCCACCCGATGCCACCGTGTCGGAGTTCGTATACATGCATGTGCTGGGCCGGCGAGAGCGAATCGTGCCGGTGGTGTCGGGCAGCCGCTACATGGGATTGGCTCAGCTCGCCGATCTCTCGTCGATCGAGCGGGACCACTGGGACGACACTTCTGTGACCGAGTTGATGGCCACCGACCTCCCCACCGCTCGCCCGTCCTGGACGCTGCGCGATGCGGTGGTGGCCATGGAGAGAGCCGACACCGACATGTTGGCCGTAACCGACGGCGACGACATTTTCATTGGGGTGGTAACCAACGACGACATGGTCAGATTGGGCGAGATCCTCGACGAGACCGAAGGCTGAACGGCGACCGCCCATGTGCTAGTGATGACGCTCATGGGAAGCAAGCACCAGATGAGAACCGACTCTCTCTGATGGCTGTCACGGCCTTGGCTCCAGACTGCACCGAAGAAATCGATGACCGATTTCCGGATTCGCCGATTCCTGCTGCGAACGTAGCATCGGTGCCGCAGCGGTCACCGTTGCGCTATCCCGGCGGCAAGACCTGGCTGATACCGCATCTCCGAGCTTGGATGGAGCCGATGAATCCCAGGCCGGAGCTGCTCGTGGAGCCTTTCTGTGGTGGGGCAACAGTTTCGCTTACCGCTTTGGATGAGGGACTGGCCCGCCGGTGTCTCATGGCTGAGCTCGATCACGATGTGGCCGCCTTCTGGCACGCCGCGCTGGGTCACAACGCTGAGCTGTGCAAGATGGTGGCCGACTTCACCCCCACGCCCCTCTCGGTGTGCGAGCTGGCTGATCGCCGGACCCGCAGCCTCCTCGAACACGGCTTTCTCACGCTCGTGCTCAATCGCACCCGCAGAGGCGGCATCCTGGCGCCAGGCGCATCACTCATCAGAAATGGCGAAAACAACAAGGGAATCACCTCTCGGTGGTATCCCAAGACGATCATCTCCAGGCTGCAAGCTATTGCTGCCTGCGCATCGAGTGTCGACTTCCGCGAGACCGACGGAATGACGCTTCTCGAAGCCATGGTGTCCACACCATCGACCGTCTACTTCATCGATCCCCCCTACACGGCGGGCGGCAAGCGTGCCGGGAGCCGCCTCTACGCCCATCACGAGATAAACCACCGGCATCTGTTCGATGTACTGGCCAACAGCGAAGCCGAGTTCTTGATGACCTACGACAAATCCTCCGAGATCATCGAGCTGGTTCACGAGCATCACTTCGCCGCGGTCGAGGTGAAGATGAATAATGCGCACCATGATCAGATCCCGGAGTTACTGATCACCCGCTTTCCGGCGTTCGTAACTTGAGTATCGCGCCGACTACTCCGTCCCAGAGCATCCGGTCGGAATGGCTGAACGGTGCTGACGCCCGGCTTCACTCGTCGCGTCCGACACTCAGTCCGACTCGTCTTCGTCGTTGAGCACGGCGTCGGCGAACTCCTCGGCCCAGGCCGCGTGCTCGGGTTTCTCGTACTCGTCGTTCTGGGTAAGCTCCTCGATCAACCCATGCAAGTCGCCCTCGTGCGAGCGCTTGAACTTGCGAGCTTCCTCATACCGTCGGTGTCGCCCTTTCTTCACGGCTCCAGCTCCCGAGTTCCCGGTCGATCATCGCAGAACTGAGATTGTACCGGCACCGATCCATGCGGCCACCCCGACGATAGGCTACCGAGGCCCCGGCACGGTGCGGTGGCGGCGCTCCTCCAGCACCACCGCGCCTCCTTCGAAGGCCAAAGCCGAATCACCGGTCACCAGTCCCCGGATCGGGGTACCCACCAACTCGGCTCGCCAGCCGTATGAGAGCCGAGCATCGACGTCGCCTCGCATGAGAGCCTCGATGTCGGATCGAGTGGCCAGCAGAGCCGGATCCATGGTGAGGTCGTGGCTCAACTGCTGCACCCAAGTCGTTACGAGCCCGACTGCGGGTCTCATATCCCGGCTGAGCTTCTTCGACCGGCTGGAGCGAGGCGGTCGCCAGTCCAGTTCGATCCCCTCGGTCACCGCAGCCAGGATCTGGGCCCCCAACTCACCGCGGGCCATCCCGGCGTGGACCCCTCGCAGGTTCCCCAAGTCGGCCCGGGTTGCGGGGGCAGCTTGGGCAATGGCCAATACGGCCATGTCGGACATCACGAAGCGCACTGGCTGGTCGATCTCGGACGCTCGCCGCTCCCGCCACGCCGCCAGCGAGCGGGCCACGGACAGGGTACGACCCCGGAGTTGACGAACCTTCTTGATCCGGTTCCAGGCCTGCTCGGGTTTCACAGGCTCTCGGTTCCGATGCAAGAGCGCCTCGAACTCGTCTTCAGCCCAGGTCAGCCGACCCCGCTCGCGGAGCCGGGCCTCGAGACGGTCGGCGATCTCCAGCAGGTGGGCCACGTCGGCGGCGGCATAGTCGAGCTGAGCCTGGTGCAGCGGTCGTTCCAACCAATCGGTGAGCCGGCTCGTCTTCGGAAGATGCGTGCCGAATTCGCGCTCGTACAGCGACGCCAGTGATGGGACGTCCGTACCGAGAAACCGGGCCGCGATCTGGGTGTCGAAGATGCGGCGCGGGGAAGCCCCTACCGCGCGTTCAAGGATTTCGAGATCTTGGTCGCCGGCGTGGGCCACCATCACTGCGGGGCCGGCGACGACCTCGGCCAGCGGACGCACTTCGACGGCGAGGGGATCGACGAGAACGATCTCGTCGGCCCAGGCGATCTGGATCAGGGCTGGTTTGGGCCAGTAGACCCTTTCACGGTGGAACTCCGTGTCGAGTGCGTAGCGGGGCTGGCCGGAAAGGGCGGCCACAACGTCATCGAGGCCATCGGCCGTGTCTATGTAGCGGTATCGGGCCACGGTTACGGGTTCGCAGCCATCGGCATGTTCCCGACGGGACTCGCACCAAGCCCTGCTGCGGTTACGACGTTGCAGCCATCGGCTGTTCTCAAAGCGGGCCGGGACCGGTTTCGATCGGTTTGCCGGCCTCGGCCCAAGCCACGGTACCACCGACCACGTTCACAGCGTCGATACCGCAGGCTCGTAGGTGTTCCACGGCTCGGGCGCTGCGGCCGCCCATAGCACACACCACGTACACCGAGCCGGGGCCGCTAAAACGGTCTCTGCTGGCCGGGACGGTAGCCAACGGAACCAGGGTGACTCCGGGGATACGGGCAGCCTCGTACTCGTCGGGCTCGCGAACGTCGAACACAGCCGCTCCCGCCGTAAGGCGACATTCCAGTTCGTCGACGTCGATCTCGGGAATATCGGATGTGGTTTCGGTCACTGCCCTCAGATGGTAGCGGTCCACCAGCGTTACTGATGCATCCGCTCGTGAAGGGCTCGGTCCTTCCAATCCCAGCAGACGGGCCGGTCTCGACGTCGATCCCCTACCGGGCCGTCTCGGGTATGTCGTCAGGCCGGTCGGCGTCATCGAGGGCAGCGCGGAACCAGTTCTCCGCGGGGCCCGTCACGGTCTCGACGTCGAGTTCGAGCGCGACCTGTCTGGGCGCTCGCTTGCCTTCGGCGAAGGCATCTCGAAGGGCAGGTAGGCAGGCCCGCCGCCAAGCTGCGTGCAGCCACTGGGGCTGGCGGTCCACGAAAGGCACCACCACATCAGCCCCTTCGACGGTGCTGGCGCGCTCCAGCACCAGTCGGACCGCAGCCGGTGATGGCTCGATCAGGTCACAGCACAGGATCATCACCACGGACGCGTCGAGCTTTTCCAACGCCGTGATGATCCCCCCCAACGGACCCTCACCGGGATGGCGGTCGGGTACATGAGTCAGGCGGTAGCGACGCTGGCAAGCCTCATCCCCGCCGATGACAGCTACCGATTCGATTCCGGCGCCGGTGAGGGCGGCGACGGCCCGGACCACGAGCGGGACATCGTCGATGGTGACGAAAGCCTTGTCGGTACCCATGCGGCGACTGGCCCCCCCGGCCAGGACTGCCCCGGCCACCGATTCTCCGACCGGTTCGAAGGCCTTCACCAACCCGATCAGACTCCGTGATCGTCGAGATCGGGAGGGGGCCAGGCCGGATCGAGCTGACTCAAGAACAGGGCGCAACGCTGGGCTTCGTCTACTTCACCGATGGTGGCCGCCAGTCGTCGCACCCCTTCGAGGGCACGAAGGAATCCCCGGTTGGACGGGTACCGCCAGCGAACGTAACCGGAGCCTCGCCAGCCCCCGGCCCGGAGCCGATCCAGACCACGGTGGTAGCCGGTACGGAAGGCAGCGTAAGCCAGAGCCGGTTCGGCTGTGGCCTCACCCAGCCGAGCCCAAGCATCGAGGAACCGGGGCCACCGCTGGCAAACCTGCCCGATGGCAGTCACTGGATCACCGGAGGACACAGCCGAAGCCAGCGCTTCGAGAGCTGTGTTCGGCTCAGGTTCCAGAACGGTTTCTGGCGGGCCTGAGGACATGAGCGAGACGGGTCCGTCAGTCATGGCCGCAAGACTACCGGGGTCGGGGGGCTGGGCCGGACCAGCATCCTGGAACACCAAACTCTGGAGACCCCAGCGACTGTGGCCATAGCGGTACGGTACGGGCCGTGGAATTGGGAGACTGGGTCAACTCCGAGACGTTGAGGTGGCTGATGCTGGTACCGATCGGCTTCTTGGTGGTGGGGCTGTTGCTGGTCGGGCGCTTCATCCGGAAGGTCGTGCTGAAGGCGGCCCTGGTGGCAGCCCTGATCGGACTGGGCGTGGCGCTGTGGATCCAGCGAGCTGAGCTGTCCGACTGTGCCGACACCTGCTCATGCACCCTGTTCGGGCGAGAGGTTCGGATTCCCGCCGACAAGCATCCCAACTGTTAGCACCCCAACTGTTGAGGCGCTTCTATGGAGACCGGCGGTTTCAGTTCGCTGGTTTATGCTACGCCTACTGACGCGGGGATTCCGATGCGGCCCAGATGTCCGTCTATGCGGGCCACGTGCACCCTGACATCAACCAGATCGGCAGCGACGGCTTCCACACTGTCTTCGAGGGCGCCTACCCGGGTCTCGAGGGCGCCTAACCGGGATTGAACGACCTCGAACCGAGCATCCATCCGGGATTGGAGGACCTCGAACCGGGCGTCCATCCGGGATTGGAGGACCTCGAACCGGGCGTCCATCCGGGATTCGGAGGCCTCGAACCGAGCGTTGGTCATGGAGGTGACGGTGCGGATGATCCACCAAGGCATAGCCAGCACTGCCGCGAGGATCACGAACAGTAGCGAAATCGAAACAAGATCCATTGCTTGCGGAGCCTACTCGGCTGTCGGCCCGGTCCACAGCCCCGGCAAGTATTATTTTTTATTATTTCTGCCCCGAGGTATCATGGCCGGTCTTCCCACGGTGCAGTAGGCCGCGAGCTGGCCCACTCGACGTGATGCATGTCAGGGCACTCGCTCCAAGCGCAAGACGTTGGCACTGCGGGAACGGTTATCGGCGCCGGCCAGCACCGCCACGAGCTCGCCCGGCCGGACGAATTCACGGTCACGGGCCACCCTTACCGCCTGCTGCACCATCTCGTCGTTGGATCCCTTGTCGTCGACCAACACTGGCGTGATCCCCCAACTCATCGAGAGTTGCTGAATAGTGCGCGGGTTGTGCGACAACCCTATGATTCGGGCCTTGGGCCGGAATCGGGCCATCGACCGGACCGTGAAACCCGTGCCGGAGATGGCCAGGATGGTGGAAATCCCCAGCTCGCTCGACGCCCGCCAAGCGGCCATGGTCATAGCGTCGGTGACCGAGGCCGCATCCCGGGTCGAGTCGTCGGTCATCCTCAGCTCGGCCAGCCGTTCGGCCCATCGCTCGACATCGAACTCCTCGTCGGCCCGGCGGGCGATACGGCACATGGTCCGCACGACCCGAGCCGGATCGACTCCCACGGCGGTCTCTCCGGCCAGCAGCAGCGACGACGACCCGTCGAATATGGCATTGGCCACGTCGCTGGCTTCGGCCCGGGTGGGGGCGGGTTGGGTGATCATCGAGTCGAGCATCTGGGTGGCGGTGATCACCGGCAGCCCGCCGGCGATGCACTGCTGGATGATGCTCTTTTGAAGATGGGGCAGCTCCTCGATGCCGCATTCGAGGCCCAGATCGCCCCGGGCCACCATGATGGCTCCCGCCACCTCGATAATGCCGGCCAGGTTCTCCACCGCCGCTCTGGTCTCGATCTTGGCGATCAGCAACGGTCCTCGAGGATGAGGTTCGGTTCCCGCTCGGCGTATATCACTGGCAGAACGCACGAAAGAGATGGCCGCCATGTCCACGCCCAGCTCGACGAAGGTGTCGAGGGACTCGCGGTCCTGCGGGGTCGGAGTGGACATGCTGAGCCGATCCGACGGAATGTGCACACCGGGCCGGCCCGACAGCACCCCCCCGTGAGTGACGGCGCCCAAGAGTCTGTCAGCAGCCCTGTCGGTGACCTCCACCACCACCCGGCCATCGCCGATGTCGAGGCGGTCGCCCACCTGCACGTCACTGAACAGGGCCTCGTAGTCGACCTCGATGACCGAGCGGTCGGAACGCTCGCAGCCGATGCGTATCTCCACCCCGGCTCTGGCCTCCAGATCGAGGCCGGAGTCGCCGAAGGGCGCGGTGCGTACTTTCGGACCGGGAAGATCCACGAGAATCCCGACCCCACGGTTCTCCTCCGCAGCTATCCGGCGCAGGTTCCGGTAGCGCTCTATGGCTTCGTCGATCGTTCCGTGGGCCAGATTGATGCGGGCCACGTCCATTCCGGCTCGGATCATCTCTCGCAACGTCGCTTCGTTCTCGCTGGCCGGGCCGATGGTGGCCATCACTTTGGTACGCCGGAGCATGCACCCAACGCTACCGGCCCTTCCTGCGGTGACCCCATGAGTCATGAGCAGCCGCCCGTACCATCGCAGAGGGGAGCGATCCGCGGCCAAGTGATCTCCTCTACGGTGATGCCATGAGCTGCCATCCCTTTCTCGACGCCGACGGCCCCATCGCCTTCGCTCACCAGGGCGGCGCCGACGCCGCCCCCGAGAACACGATGAAAGCATTCGCTCATGCCGCTTCGATCGGGTTCACCCACATGGAGACCGACATCCAGGCCACTGCCGACGGCGTTGCTGTCGTCTTCCATGACGACACCCTCGACCGGGCCACCGACAGCACCGGCCGGATAAGCGACATGACTTGGAAGGTAGTCCGACGAGCCCGTGTGGCCGGCACCGAAGCGATCCCGCGCCTCGACGAGCTCTTGGAGGAGTTTCCCGACCTGCTGTTCAACTTGGACCCCAAGATCGACCAAGCCGTCGACCCTCTGGTCGAGGTGATCCGGCGGAGCAGAAGCCTGGACCGGGTATGCGTGTGCTCGTTCTCGGATCGCCGTACCCATCAGGTCCGCCGACGGCTCGGGGATGGCTTGTGCGTAGGGGCCGGACCTCGGGCCGTGCTGCGCCTCGTTGCCGCCTCGTGGTCGCTGCCTTGGCCGACCCCGCTGGGTCCGCCCCGCTGCCACGTAGCCCAGGTGCCGATAGCGATACGGGGCGCGCCCATCGTCAGGGCCGGTTTCGTAACGGCGGCTCATCGCCGCGATGTCGCTGTGCATGTTTGGACGATCGACGACCCCGCCGAGATGCACCGGCTTCTGGACTTGGGCGTCGACGGAATCATGACCGATCGACCCGAGGTGCTACGCCAAGTGATGATCGAGCGGGGCCACTGGCCCGACGGGTCTGCCCCTTGACCCCGTTCGGGCTGGCGTCGCGCTATAACGACGGTGACGAGGCATCCTGGCCGTGGTGAAGCAACCCAGCCCACCCTACCCCGTCATCATAGGTGCCGGACCGGCTGGGCTGACCGCGGCATACCAGTTCGCCAAGCACGGAGTGCACTGCACCGTTCTCGAAGCCACCGGAGAAATAGGAGGTCTGTCCCAGACCGTGGTCCGTAACGGCTGGCGCTTCGACATTGGGGGCCACCGGTTCTTCACCAAGGTCGAGGCGGTCTCAGACCTGTGGCAGGAGATCCTGGGCCCCGAAGACTTCCTGGTCCGGTCCCGGATGAGCCGGATCTACTACGGAGGCAAGTTCTACGACTACCCCCTCGACGTACGCAACGCCCTGAGCAATCTCGGTCCGCTGGAAGCGATCCGGTGCGCGATGTCGTACGCCTGGGTTCGGCTGCGTCCACCTGCGGACCAATCGACCTTCGAAGGATTCACCGCGGCCCGGTTCGGATGGCGGCTCTACCGGAAGTTCTTCAAGACCTACACCGAGAAGGTCTGGGGGGTTCCCGCCGACGAGATACAGGCCGACTGGGCCGCTCAGCGAATCAAGAACCTGGACCTGTTTCGAGCTGTGATAAACGGTATCGGACTGCGCCGCAACCAGACCGAGGTCACCAGTCTCATAGAGCAGTTCTCCTACCCGCGCCACGGTCCGGGGATGATGTGGGAACGCTGCGCCGAACTGGTCCGGGCCCAAGGATCGAAACTGATGGTAGACCATCAGGTCTGCACCGTCAGCCATAACCAGGGCCAGGCCGCGGCGGTGACCGCGGCCACCCCCGACGGCGATATCGAGCTGGTCGGAACGCACTTCGTCTCTTCGATGCCGATCTCATCGCTGGTCCGAACCATGGATCCGGCCCCGCCCTCCCTTGTCTTGGAGGCGGCCCGGGCCCTCACCCACCGTGACTTCTTGACCGTGGCCCTGGTGGTACCGGCCGATCAGGCCTTCCCTGACAATTGGATCTACATTCACGATCCCTCAGTGGCCGTAGGCAGGGTTCAGAACTTCGGGTCGTGGTCACCCGACATGGTCCGTGACGAACAGTGGACCTGCCTGGGCTTGGAGTACTTCGTCTTCGAGGGCGACGAGATGTGGTCGGCCCCGGACGAGGTTCTCATCGAACAAGCCCAACGAGAGCTGGCCCAACTGGGGCTGGTTCCGATCCGGAAGGTACGGGCCGGCTACGTGGTTCGGGTGCCCAAGGCCTACCCGATGTACGACGTCGGCTACAAGCGCAACGTAGAGATCCTGCGGGCCTGGCTCGATGAGAACGCCGCCAACGTGTACCCGGTGGGCCGCAACGGGATGCACCGGTACAACAACCAGGACCACTCCATGTTCACGGCCATGTTGGCGGTGGAGAACATCATACTAGGCGCTGATCACGACATCTGGGGTGTCAACGTAGAGGCCGAGTACCACGAAGAGTTGCACGAGAGATCGACGGCGCCCGGTCCGAGATGACCACCTTAGGTTCTGCGCCCGAACCGCCTCGCACTGTCGTGGTGATCCCGGCCTACAACGAGTCGGAAGCCCTTCCCTCGGTGCTGGCCGAGCTGTCAGTCCAGGGAGAGGATCTGGTGGTTGTCGACGACGGATCCGAGGACGGCACCGCCGCGGTGGCCCGTTCGGTCGGGGTCGCTTGCATTCGCCTCCCTTTCAACATGGGTATCGGCGCCGCACTCAGAGCCGGTTTTCGGTACGCGATCGAGCATGGCTATGACCGAGCTGTGCAGTTCGACGGTGACGGCCAGCACCGAGCCGACCAGATCCCCTTGCTGTTGGCCGCCCTCGACGAAGGAGCCGATCTCGCCATAGGGAACCGTTTCGGGACCGGCGATTACCGGGTCGAACCCAGCCGCCGGTTGGCCATGGCCCTGCTGAGTGTGGGGGTGCGGGTCCTTTGCCGCCGGTCGTTCCGTGACACCAGCTCGGGATTCAGGGCCGTGACCCGGCCGTTGCTAGCCGGTTTCGCCATCGATTACCCGGTCGAGTACCTCGACTCGGTAGAGGCTCTGGTGGCGGCCTGCCGAGCGGGTTATCGTGTCGTGGAGGTACCGGTGATGATGAACCAGCGCGTCGGCGGTGTCGCTTCCACTCGCCGGATACGGCTCGTCTATCACTACGCCCGGCTGGTCGTGGCGCTCATAGGGGGATCGCGCCGGACCTTGCCCCCGGCCTCCGCATGAGCGGCGGTCAGCCCGACCCGGTGGCGACAGTAGCCAGAATCGGCGATCTCGCGGCCGAGGTCGGACTGGGTCGGATACACATCCTCGCTTGGCGGGATCTCGACGACGTGGAGTCCGGAGGCTCGGAGATCCACACCGACCGCGTCGCCCGCCTTTGGGTCCGAGCCGGCATCGAGGTCACCATGCGTACCTCCCATGCGGCCGGCGCCCCCGACGTAGCCCGGCGCAACGGCTACCGAGTCATCCGAAGAGCCGGGCGGTACATGGTCTTTCCCCGAGCCGCCGTGGCCGAGCTGGCCGGCCGTCACGGCCATCGCGACGGGCTGGTCGAGATCTGGAACGGGATGCCTTTCTTCACGCCGGTGTGGGCTCGCCGACCTCGCGCCGTCTGGCTCCACCACGCCCACACCGACATGTGGCCCATGGTCATGGGGCGATTTCCAGCCGCGTTGGGTCGGGCGCTGGAACGCGACATCGCCCCTCGCTTCTACCGGCGGACTCCCATAGTGACCCTCTCGGAGTCGTCCCGCCGCCACCTCATAGACCGGTTCCGGTTCCGGCCCGATCGGGTCCACGCCGTGGCTCCCGGCATCGACGGCCTGTTCCAGCCGGGAGGTTCCGAGAGCACCCGGCCCCTGCTGGTAGCCGTGGCCCGGCTCATGCCTCACAAGCACCTCGACCGAGTTATACGCATCGGTGCCAGGCTCCGTTTACACCATGACCTCAGGCTGGTCATCGTCGGCGAGGGTTATGAGCGAGACCGCTTGGACCGGCTGGTGGCCGACCTCGACGCCGGAGCCTGGTGCGAGTTGGCCGGCCGGGTCGACATCGAGACCCTGGTCGGCCTCTACCAGCAGGCCTGGGCCGTGATGAGCGCTTCGATCAGCGAAGGCTGGGGCATGACCATCACCGAAGCTGCTGCCTGCGCCACCCCGGCCGTGGTCACTGGTATCCCCGGCCATCTCGACGCCGTCGTCGATGGGGTGACCGGCCATGTCGTCGATAGCGAGGACGAGTTCGTGGCCGCCCTCACCCGCGTCATCACCGACCCCGAGCACCGTCGGCGTCTCGGGGAGGCAGCCCAGCGCCGGGCCGTCGCACTCACTTGGGAACGAACGGCCCTCGACACGCTGACCGTGTTGGCCCGCGAAGTCCGACCCAGGCGTTGATGACCCCAAGGGCGCTGTCGCCGATCCAGTAGATGCAGCCGATCCAACCGCTTCGACGGTTGCGCCGCTGGCGCCCGGGCTGGTGGCCTGATCGCTGGATCGTTCTGGTCGCGGTGGCGGCCGCCTACGGGCCGGTCATCGCTTCGAGCCCAGGCCAAGTCGGCGCCGACACCAAGACCTACCTCTACCTGGATCCGGGTCGTTTACTCGGTGCCGCGCCCAGCCTGTGGGACGCCGACCGGGCCCTGGGCACCGTAACCCATCAAACCATCGGCTACCTGTGGCCGATGGGGCCCTTCTATTGGTTCTTCGAGGTTTTGGGCTGCCCCGACTGGTTGGCTCAGCGGCTCTGGCTGGGGTCTCTGCTGGTCGGAGCCGGGCTCGGGGTGCGATACCTGATGCGAACCCTGGGCTGGGAAGGTCGGGGACTTCTGATCGCGATGCTGGCCTATGAACTCAGTCCATACCTGCTGCACTACTCGGCCCGGATCTCTACCGTACTGGCCCCCTGGGCTGCTCTGGGCTGGCTGATAGCCCTCACCGTGAAGTCGGCTCGGGTCGGGGGGTGGCGTTACCCGGCCTTGTTCGCCCTCGTGGCGGTAACGGCCGGAAGCGTCAACGCCACCAGCGGAGTGCTGGTCGGGCTGGCTCCGGTGCTGTGGCTGGTCCACGCCGCCTTGGTGGAGCGCAGCGTCACGGTGAGGGGAGCCGGTGCGGTCGCGGGCCGGATCGGAGTGCTCACGGTGGGGGTGTCGCTGTGGTGGATCACCGGTCTGTTCGTCCAGGGTGCCTACAGCCTGGCGGTCACTCGCTATACCGAGACCTACAAGGCGGTAGCCGACGCCAGCACCGCCCCGGAGATCCTGAGGGGGCTGGGTTACTGGTTCTTCTACGGCAACGACAAGCTCGGACCTTGGATCGAACCCAGCGTGGACTACACCCAGGGCTTGTGGCTGGTATTCGTCAGTTTCGGGTTGGTAGTGGGCACGCTGGGGCTGGCCTCGGCGGTCCGCTGGCGGTACCACAGCTATTTCCTGATCCTGCTGGCCCTGGGAGCGTTGGTGGGAGTGGGCGCTCACCCCTGGGACAGCCCGTCGGCAGCAGGGGGCCTGTTCAAGGCCTTCACTCGAACCGACGCCGGTCTGGCCATGCGCTCCACTCCCCGAGCGGTCCCGCTGGTGGCGCTGAGCGTTGCCGTACTCGCCGGCGCCGGTGTCGGTGCCCTGCACCGCAAGATGCCACGGTTCGGCTCCCTTGTCGGAGCTGGGGTGCTGGTGGCAGTCGTGCTCAACAACCCAGCCATGTGGAAGGTCCGCATGGTAGAGGAGCACCTGCACCGTCCCGAGGAGATACCGTCGTATTGGCTGGAGGCGGCCGCTGATCTCGACGATCCGGCCCTGGGGCGAGTGTGGGAGATCCCCGGGTCCGACTTCGCCTCCTACCGCTGGGGCAACACCGTCGACCCTATAACCCCGGGACTGATCGACCGGGGTTACGTGGCCCGGGAACTGGTCCCGTTCGGATCGGCCCAGTCGGCGGCCTTGCTGGGTGCGGTGGATCGCCGCCTCCAGGAAGACACTTTGGAGGTGGAGAGCCTGGCTCCGGTGGCCCGCCTCATGTCGGTGAGCGACATCGTCCATCGCGCCGACCTGATCTACGAACGGTTCCGGACTCCTCGCCCGGTGGAGACCGCCGACCTGTTGAACCGAGCTCCGGGCCTGGTCGAGGTGGCGGTCTACGGCGACCCGGTTCCGAACGTGGCCGGACCTGAACAGACCCTGATCGACGAAACCCACCTGGCTCGGCCCGCAGCAGTGGATCATCCCGGCCCGGTGACCAGATTCGAGGTGGTTTCCGAACTACCCGAGTTGCGGGTCCGGTCCGGGGCCGGGGCTGTCGTCGTGGCTGGTGACGCTGACGGCATCGTCGACAGCGCAGCCGCAGGAGTGCTCGACTCCGGCGGCGACCGGCCCCTGTTCTTCGCGGCCGATCTGCTCGACGATGACGAGCTGCTCGAGCTGGTCATGAGCTCCCCCGCCGACATCGTCGTCACCGACAGCAACCGGCGCCGGGCCCATCGCTGGGGGACATTGCGCGAGAACCGGGGCCATACCGAGATGGTGGGCGAGGTTCCCCTCGCTTACGACCCCACCGACAACCGCTTGGAGGTGTTCTCTGCAGACTCGGGAGAAGCTGACGACACCCGCACGGTGAGCGAGCAGCGAGGGTCGATAACGGTCCAGGCCACCGCTTACGGCAACCCGGTCACCTACACCACCGACGACCGGCCCGTTCATGCCGTCGACGGCTCGCTCGACACGGCTTGGGTGGTGGCTGCCTTCAGCGACCCCCGGGGCGAATTCTTGCAATTGAGGATGACCGAACCCACGGCTGTCCCCACCATCCGGCTCGTCCAGCCCCTCCGACCGGCCAACCGCCATATCACCGAGGTAGAGATCAGAGCCGACGGTGCTCTCGTGGCCACGGCTGTCCTCGACGAGAGATCACTGACCGCTGAGGGCCAAGCCGTCACTCTGGGGGTCACGGCTTCGGTGATCGAGATCGAGATCACCGGCACCGACAGTGGCCGCAGACCCACCTATGCCGGGGTCGACCCGGTCGGTTTCGCCGAGGTCGACATCGGAGCCGGTCCGGTGACCGAGGTCATCCGTGTCCCCCGGGCTCTGCTGGACCGGCTCGGCGACGATCTCACCGGTCACGGGGTGACCGTGGTGCTGACTCGGGAGCGGTCCAACCCCCGCGAGCCGGTGCGTTCTGATCCCGAGCCGCGGATGGTCAGGGCTCTTGTCGTGCCCATCGAGCGGGAGGTGCTGGTTCGGGGCACAGCCCGATTATCGGCCTACGCGCCGTCTTCGGTCATCGACGAACTGCTCGGACTGTCGGCGCGGGCCGTATCAGGCTCGGCTGTGGTGCGGGCCACCTCGTCGGGACGGCTGCCCGGCGACCTGGCCAGCCGAGCCTCGGCCGTGCTCGACGGTGACCCGCTCACCGCATGGACAGGGGTCTTCGGATCCCAGGCCGGCCAATGGATCGAGGTCGGTTTCTCGGATCCACCAGCTACGGATCGCATCGACGTCGACGTGGTGGTCGACCGCCTCCATTCGGTGCCCACCGCCTTGCAAGTTCTGGTCGACGGTATCGACACCGGGACGTTCAGAACCGGTCTGGTGCTCTCCGACCGCCCGCTCGACTCGCTGGTAACGGTGACGCTGCCACTGGATGCCTCTGGGAAGACCATCCGGCTGGTGGCCGAGCAAGTGAGCGAGCGGCTCACCCGGGACTGGTACAGCAACACGTTTCAGGCTCTGCCCATCTCCATTGCAGAGGTCCGCTTCGGAGCCGGTACCAAAGACACCGCTGGCTCGGGCGCCGACGCCAGCGAGCTGGGTCCGGCCTCACCCATCGACACCGGCTGCCGCGACGACCTGGTCTCGTTGAACGACCGACCGGTACCGGTGCGGATAACCGGATCGGTTTCGAACGCCGAAGCTCGGCACCGGCTCGACCTGAACGGCTGCGAACCGGTGGTGCTCGCCGCCGGTGAGACCCTGGTGGTGACCACACCCGGCGCCAGCACCGGCATCGACGTGGACCAGGTCGTGCTGTCGAGCCCGAGCCCGGCCCCGGCTTCAGCCACCGATGTGGGACATGTCCACACAAGTGTGCGCCACCGTGATACCCACTTCTCGGCTCAGGTGACCGGTTCGCAAACAGGGCGCTGGCTGGTGCTGGGCCAAAGCTACAACCGAGGCTGGCACGCCACGGCCGACGGCTCCGACCTGGGTGAGCCGATGGTGATCGACGGGTTCGCCAACGGCTGGTATCTACCGGCCGGGCCCGGGACTTCGGTGGATCTGCGTTGGAGGCCCCAACGCTTGGTGAATCTGGCTCTGGGGCTGTCGGCCATCTTCGGGGTGCTGGTCATGGCGCTGGCCTGGCGGGGCCGCCGAGTACCCGTCGCCCCTCAGCCTGACGCCGGTTCGGACCTGGGACCAGCCTGTCCCGAGCTGATTTGGCCCTACTGGAAAGCTGACGCCCGAGTCGCGGCGGGGCGGGCTGGGATCGGGGCTGGTCTGGTAGTAGCGGCCGTCGCTGCGGTTACTCTTCCCCACTGGCCGAGCGGGCTGGGGCTCGCACCTCTGCTGGGTGGGGCCACCATGCTGGCAGCCCGATGGCGGCGCGGCGCCGGAATGCTCGTGGGTGGAGCTGCTGTCTCGATGGCGGCGACGGCGGCCTGGGTCATGGTGGAGCAACGCCGGTTCCGCCATCCTCCCGACTTCGATTGGCCCCAACGGTTCGGGGAGGTACATGTCTTGGGGGTACTGACCATCCTGCTGGTCTTGGCCGGCTATGCCCGGGCGGTAGCGGTCTCCCGCACGGACCCAGGCCGGGATCGGCCCGAAGGCAAGCTCTGAGAGAGGTGAGCTGAGGTCGGGACCATCGGCAGCGTCAGACCAGAGACATCGTAGTGGAGGCGACCGGCGCGGGCAGGTCGCTCGAGCCGGAAAGAGCCTCGTCTACCGCCGCGGCACAGGCCCGGCCCTCGGCAATGGCCCACACGATCAGGCTCTGGCCCCGACCCATGTCCCCGCAGACGTAGACACCTTCGACGTTCGTCGACCATCTCTGGTCACGGGCCACGTTGCCCCGGTCGGTGAGATCCACTCCGAGCTGTTCCAGCAGCGGTCCCTGCTCGGGACCGGTGAAACCCAAGGCCAGCAGAGCCAATCGAGCCGGCCATTCCTCTTGGCTGTCGGGTACGGGCACGAAGCTCATGCGCCTGTCGGTGAAAGTCGGCTCGACCCGCACGGTCCTCAGACCGGCCAGGCTGCCGTCGCCGGAGTCGAAGAACTCGACGGTGTTGATGGCGTACTCCCGCTCCCCACCCTCCTCGTGGGCCGAGGAGACTCGGTAAATCGTAGGCCAAGTCGGCCATGGGTCGGCGTCGGATCTGGTTTCGGGAGGCCGGGGCATGATCTCGAACTGAACTACCCGGGCCGCCCCTTGGCGGTGGGCCGTGCCCAGACAGTCGGCGCCAGTGTCACCGCCCCCGATGATCACGACCTCCTTGCCGGCGGCGGTCACGGGCGAGCGGTCCAGATCTCCCTGCTGTACCCGGTTGGCCCAGGGCAGGTACTCCATGGCTTGGTACACGCCGGCCAGGTCCCGGCCCGGGATCGGTAGGTCTCGCCCGGCGGTGGCTCCGCAGGCCAGAACCACGGCGTCATGGTTCGCACGCAGCTCTTCGCCGGTGATGTCGATTCCCACGTCCACCCCGGTACGGAACCGGGTCCCCTCGGCCCGCATCTGTTCCAAGCGCCGGTCGAGGTGGCGCTTCTCCATCTTGAACTCCGGGATCCCGTACCGCAGCAGCCCTCCCAGCCGGTCGGCCCGTTCGAGAACGACGGCGTCGTAACCGGCCCGAGTAAGCTGCTGGGCCGCGGCCAGACCGGCCGGCCCCGACCCCACCACCGCCACCCGGGCCCCCACCGACGCCGTCGGCGGCTGAGGCTCGACCCAGCCCTCGGCCCAAGCCCGGTCGATGATCTCCACCTCCACCTGCTTGATGGTGACGGGCGGTTCGGTGATTCCGAGCACGCAGGCCTCCTCGCAGGGGGCCGGGCACAACCGGCCCGTGAATTCGGGGAAGTTGTTGGTGGCGTGCAGTCGGTCGATGGCCTCTCGCCACTGCCCGCGGTGAACGAGGTCGTTCCAGTCGGGGATCGAGTTGCCGAGCGGGCAGCCGTTGTTACAAAACGGTATCCCGCAGTCCATGCATCGCGACGCCTGCTGCCGCAGCGTTTCGGGCGGGAAGTCCTCGTACACCTCCCGCCAGTCCCGGAGCCGAACCGGCACCGGGCGGCGGTTCGGCAGCGTCCGGTCATGGTTCATGAACCCGCGAGGATCAGCCATGGCCAACTCGTTCAGCCTGACGCCGAGGCCATGATAGCGGCCACCTCGTTGGCGCCGGTAGCCCGAGCCCGCTGCGACGCCTCCAGAACTCTCTTGTAGTCGAGCGGCATCACCTTGGTGAAGTGGGCCGAGATCTCGTCCCAGCCAGCCAGGATCCGGTCTCCCACGCCGCTTCCGGTCTCGTGACGGTGCTGCTCGATCCGGTCCCGCAGCCATGTGAGGTCGTCGGGGCCGGGCTCGCACAACTCCACCATCTCGGGGTTGACTCGGCCTCCGAAGACTCCGTCGGGGTCGTATACGTAGGCGATCCCGCCTGACATGCCGGCTGCGAAATTTCGCCCGGTCGGGCCGAGCACCACGACTCGACCTCCCGTCATGTACTCGCAGCCGTGGTCACCGACCCCTTCCACCACGGCTACGGCCCCCGAGTTGCGCACACAGAACCGCTCCCCCACCCGGCCCCGCAGGTACATCTCGCCGCTGGTGGCGCCGTAACCGATGACATTGCCGGCGATCACGTTGTCCTCGGGCACAAAAGAGGCATCGGCGGGAGGTCGGACCACGATGCGACCGCCCGAGAGTCCCTTTCCGGTGTAGTCGTTGGCGTCGCCCTCGAGGCGCAAGGTGATGCCGCGGGGCACGAAAGCCCCGAAGGAGGTACCGGCTGAGCCCGTGAAGTTCATCACGATGGTGTCGTCGGGCAGCCCGGCCCCGCCGTGGCGCCGGGTCACCTCGAACCCGAGCATGGTGCCCACCGTGCGGTTGACGTTGCGGATGGGAATGTCGATGGTGACGGGCCGGCCCTGTTCGACGGCGTCTTCGGCCAGCTCGATCAGGGTCTGATCCAGAGCCGAATCCAGCCCGTGGTCCTGGGCACTCACCTGGCTGCGGGCCGAGCCGGGGGCCAGATCGGGCTGGTGCAGGATCGGCGAGAGGTCGAGGCCGCCCGCTTTCCAGTGGTCGACGGCCTCGGCCCAGTCCAGCATCTCCACCCGGCCCACGGCCTCTTTCAAGGTGCGGAAGCCGAGTTGGGCCAGCAGTTCTCTCACCTCGGTGGCGATGTACTCGAAGAAGTTCACGACGAATTCGGGCTTGCCGGTGAACTTGGCTCGGAGCTCGGGATTCTGGGTGGCCACACCGACCGGGCAGGTGTCGAGATGACAGACCCGCATCATCACACAACCCATGACCACCAAGGGTGCGGTGGCGAAGCCGAATTCCTCGGCCCCCAGCAACGCCGCTATCACCACGTCGCGACCGGTCTTGAGCTGGCCGTCGACCTGCACCACGATCCGGTTCCGCAGGTTGTTCAAGAGCAGAGTTTGCTGGGTTTCGGCCAGTCCCAGCTCCCAGGGAACGCCGGCATGTTTGATCGATGTCAGCGGCGAAGCACCTGTACCTCCGTCATGGCCGGATATGAGCACCACGTCGGCGTGGGCCTTGGAGACACCGGCCGCCACGGTTCCGACCCCCACCTCGGCCACCAGTTTTACGTGGATGCGGGCGGTGGGGTTGGCGTTCTTGAGGTCGTGGATGAGCTGGGCCAGATCCTCGATGGAGTAGATGTCGTGGTGGGGCGGTGGCGATATCAGGCCTACCCCGGGGGTGGAGTGACGGGTCTTGGCGATCCAGGGGTAGACCTTGTGGCCCGGCAACTGGCCTCCCTCACCCGGCTTTGCCCCCTGGGCCATCTTGATCTGGATGTCGTCGGAATTGACCAGGTACTCGCTGGTGACTCCGAAGCGGCCGCTGGCCGCTTGCTTGACCGCGCTACGGCGGGAATCGCCGTTGGGGTCGTTCACGTAACGGACCGCATCCTCACCGCCTTCACCGGTATTGGACTTGGCCCCCATACGGTTCATGGCAATGGCCAGGGTTTCGTGGGCCTCGGCCGATATCGACCCGTAGCTCATGGCCCCGGTGGCGAACTGCTTCACGATCTCGGTTATCGGCTCTACCTCGGCGAGGGGCACGGCCGGGCGGGCGTCGGTGCGGAACCGGAACAGGCCTCGTAGGGTTCCGAGCCGACGCGACTGGTCGTTCACCCGGTTCGTGTACTCCTTGAAGATGTCGTAACGGCGTTGTCGGGTGGCGTGCTGGAGCTTGAAGACGGTCTCGGGATTGAACAGGTGGTACTCCCCTTCCCGCCGCCACTGGTATTCGCCTCCGACGTCGAGAGTGCGATGAGCCCGGCGGGCGGGGTTGACCGGGAAGGCGTGTCGATGACGGGCGGCCACCTCGGCCGCCAGTTCGTCCAAGCCCAAGCCGCCGAGCCGACTGACGGTTCCGGTGAAGTACTCGTCGATGACAGCCGGCCCCAGGCCTACGGCTTCGAAGATCTGGGCCCCGGTGTAGGAAGCGACGGTGGAGATGCCCATCTTCGACATCACCTTCAAGATCCCGGCCCCGGCCGCTTCGACATAATTGCGGTGGGCGACCTCGATCGGTGTGGACGGATCGAGACCGTGCTGGGCGCCTGTGACCATGGCGGCGATGGTCTCCAAGGCCAGATAAGGGTTGACGGCGTTGGCGCCGTACCCGAGATGCAGGCACAGGTGATGTACCTCGCGAACGTCACCGGCACTGACTACCAGGCCCACCCGGGTCCGGGTCTTCGTCCTGACCAGATGATGATGGACCGCGCCCAAGGAAAGCAATGACGGGACGGGCGCCGACCGTTCGTTCGCACCCCGATCCGAGAGTACCAAGATGGTGGCGCCGTCGGCTATGGCTTCGGAGGCGGCCCGGCGCAGCTCGGACAGGGTGTTGTGCATTCCAGTTCCGCCTTCGGCCACCGGGTACAGGGTGGTCAGCACCGCGGTGCGCAACCCGGCGGGGTGGCCCGGGCTGTCGGAGCCGTCTTTACCGATCAGTCGGGCCAGATCTGCGTCAGTGATGACGGGAGTGTCGAGATGGACGGTTCGACACGACCGGGGTCGGGGTTCGAAGAGATTGGCTTCGGGGCCGACCCGGGCGAACAGGGAAGTGACCAGCTTCTCTCGGATGGCGTCAAGGGGTGGGTTGGTGACCTGGGCGAAGAGCTGTTCGAAGTAGTCGTAGATCTGGCGGGGACGATCTGACAGGACTGCCAGCGGGGTGTCGGTGCCCATGGAGCCGATGGCTTCCTTGCCGTCGCGGGCCATGGGTGCCAGCAGCAGCTTCTGTTCCTCGAGAGTATACCCGAATATCTGCTGCTGGCGCAGCCGGGATGGCGCGTCCATCGGCTGCGGTGTCGGACGGATCGGAAGGTCTTCGAGCCGTACCAGGTTGTCGTCCAGCCAGCGCTGGTAGGGGCGGGCTCGGGCCAGCCCGGTCTTGATCTCGTCGTCTCGCACGATCCGGCCCGAGCCGGTATCGACCAGAAACATGCGCCCGGGCTGCAGTCGACCCTTCTCGATTACTTTGCTCTGGGGGATGGGGAGCACCCCGACCTCTGAGGCCATGACAACCAACCCGTCGCTGGTCACCCAGTACCGGCAGGGGCGTAGCCCGTTGCGGTCGAGCACAGCGCCGATGGCGGTGCCGTCGGTGAAGGCGATGGAAGCGGGACCGTCCCAGGGCTCCATCCGGGTGGAGTGGTAGCGGTAGAACGCCTTACGTTCGGGTGTCATCTCCCGGTGATGCTCCCAGGGTTCGGGGATCATCATGAGCATGGCCTCAGGAAGCGAGTAGCCACCCAGGGTGAGCAACTCCAAAACTTCGTCGAAACTGGCGGTGTCGCTGGCTCCGACAGTGCAGATGGGAAAGGCTCGATCCAAGCCGTCGAGGTGAGGCGACTCCAGCAGGGCCTCCCGGGCCCGCATCCAGTTGCGGTTGCCGGCGATGGCGTTGATCTCGCCGTTGTGCACGATGACCCGGTACGGATGGGCCAAGGGCCACGACGGAAAGGTGTTGGTGGAGAACCGAGAGTGGAACAGGGTCAAGGCGCTGGTGACCCGTTCGTCGAGCAGGTCTAGGTAAAAGGCGCTCAACTGACGCGGGATGAGCATCCCCTTGTAGACGATAGTTTGGGAGCTCAGGCTCGCAAAGTACACCCCCGAGTGGGTCGCAGTGGCACTGCCCATTCCGTCGGTCGGGCCCGAGTCGGACCGGTCGGGACTGGTGGTCGCCTCTCCTTCGGTTACCTCGTGCTCGATGCGCTTGCGGGCGATGTAGAGGCGGCGGTCGAGATCGAGGCCGGAAAGCCCGTCGCCGGCCACGAAGATCTGGCGAAGAGTCGGCATGGCCCGCTTCGCTCCCGTTCCCAGCATCGAGTCGTCCACTGGTACCTCGCGCCATCCCAGAACGGTCAGACCCTCGGCACCGATGATCGCCTCGGCCGCTCGGGCCGCCGAGCTCGCCGAAGCCGGATCGGACGGGAGGAAACCTATGCCGGTGGCGTACTCACCGGCCGGTGGCAGCGGAAAGGCGACGATGTCTCGCATGAATCGGTCCGGGATCGAGATGAGGATCCCGGCCCCGTCGCCGGTGTCGGGGTCGGCTCCTCGGGCACCGCGATGATCGAGGTTGCACAGGGCGTCGATTCCCATGGTGACGATGTCGCGCCGAGCCCGACCCGATATGTCGCACACGAAACCGATCCCGCACGAGTCGTGCTCTTGGCGCGAGTCGTACAAGCCTCGGCGCGGCGGGAAATCGGCCAATATCTGACTCCTTGGTCCTCGTCGTGGGCGATGACAGCGGGGATCGATACGGGTCGGGGTCGATGCAGGGTCCGCCGATCCTGGGTCCGCTCCCGACCGTACGGGACGTCATTGGCCCGATTCGTTGTGAAAAACTCTAGCTAAGAGATCACGGTTTCATGATAACTCGGCCCACCGAGCCGGCACAGTCAGGATGCCGGCTGTCACGGGTAGCGGAGGCCGTAGCCGAGTCGATCAGCGAACCCAGACCTGGGCCAGCTCCCGGAATCGGCGCCACGGCGCCGCGAACATCAACAGAACCGGAAAGATCTCCAGTCGTCCGATCACCATCCAAAACGACAGCACCAGCCGGGCCGGCTGGCTGAAGGTGTCCGCGAAGTTGGCAGTGGGGCCCGCTTCTCCGAGGGCTGGTCCCATGTTACCCAGCGCCGAGACCACCGCCCCGAGAGTGGTCTCCAGATCCCCGCCCAGTGCCGTAACCACTACCAACCCGACCAGAACCAGCAGCAGGTGCAAGAAGAAGAACCCCACCACCCTGGACACGATTCCCTCGGTGAGAATCCGGCGACCGAGCTTCACCGGGATGACAGCCCGCGGCATCTGGGACTGGCGCACCGAACGCACCATGACTATGCCCAGCACCTGCATCCTCATTATCTTGATCCCCCCGGCTGTGGACCCCGAGCAGCCTCCCACCACCATCAGGAACAGCAATACCACTTGGGCGCCACTGACCCAGGTCGCGAAGTCGGCCATCGAGCCCGGGCCGGTGGCGTTGGAATAGCCGGTACTGGTGCCCAGGGATACCGCGTTGAACAGTGCGGCCCGCACCGACTGGGGGAATCCGAACCCACCTTTGAGCCACAGTAGAGCCACGAGCAGGCCGGTGGCCAGTGCCAGCACGAAAAGATAGGATCGGAGCTCGCTGTCACGGTGGTAGGCGGACCGGTCCCCGGTCACGGCCCGCCAGTGCAAAGTGAAACTCGTCCCCCCCACGATCATGGCCACGATCACCACCGCCTCCACGGTCAGACTGCCGAAATGGCCGATGGAGTCGGGATGAGGTGAGAACCCACCCGTGGATGCGGTGGTGAGGGCGTGAGCCACGGCGTCATACAGTGATGGCCCCGGCACGACGAAGAGCACCAGTGCCACCGACGCGGTGAACCCGGCGTAGATGATCCAAAGGCGCCGGGCCGTCTGGCTTACTCGGGGGGCCAGACGGTCCGAAGCCGGTCCGGGCGCTTCGGCCGAGACCAGCTCGAGGCCGCCTATCCCTAGGAACGGCAGTACGGCCACAGCCAACACCACCACCCCCATGCCTCCGTACCACTGGGTGGCTTGGCGGTACATGAGCAGGCCTCGGCCGGGCCGTTCGAAATCGGTCAGAACCGTCGACCCGGTGGAAGAGAACCCCGATGCCGATTCGAAGATGCTGTTGACGATCTGCTCGGTCAACCCCGCCCCACCGGTGGCAAAGGTGGCGGCCAGCAGGAAGGGCAGAGCCCCGATCAGCGCGGTGGCGATCCAGGTCCAGCCCACGGCGGAGAAGACGTCACGGTTACGGACCGAGCCGGGCGCGGTGAAGTACCACAACCCGGCGCCGACGCCGGCCGCAACCGCTCCGGACATGATCAGGGCGGCAGTGTCACGGTTGGAGGTGAGCAACTCCAGCACGGCGCAGGCCCCCATCCCCACTGAGACGAACCCGAGGGCGATCCCGCTGACGTGAAGGGTGGTACTGGAATATCGGCGCCGGTGGCGTCGAAGTCCGGTGGATGAGAAGGGGGTCGGGTCAGCCATCAGGGGAAATTCTCGGCTCCCGATCGAGTCGGCGTTGTTGCAGCATCCGACGGAGCGAGCGTGACAATCGCCGGGCTCGCCGGCCGGTGCTGCGGTTGAACCGAAGCACGAATCCGATCGAGGCCAGCAATGACAGGATGGGCACCCGCCCTGCCAGCATCAAGACGACCAATAAGAGGCGGGCTGGTCGGGTGACACCTTCGAGGTGTCCGAAAGCCCCTACCGCTTCGGGGGCCGGACCCAGGGTCGACACCGCGCTTACCGCCGACCAGACCCCGGACGGCACTGACATGCCGGCCCCGGCCAACAGCAAGGCGCCGCAGCCGACCACCGTCAGGTGGGCGACGGAGAATCCGCCCAACTGGTCCAGGGTGCGATCGTCGAGGGGCTGATCATCGTGGCGGGTCACGACCACAGCGTGAGGATCGAGCTGGCGCCTCAGCTCCCGTCGGCCGTAAGCCATCAGCAACCGGGCCCGTAGTACCCGGATCCCGCCCCCGGCCGAGCTCAGCATCGACCCTACGCCGGCTGTCACCAGCAGCGCCCCGACCGCGGCACTACCGAAGGTGGTCCACTCCCTCGTCGCGAAACCGGTGGTGCTCGCTATCGACACCACTGTGAACAGTGCATCTGCGATGCCCAGACCGTCCCCACCGGTCACCAGGATCACGGTGGCACCGACCAAGATCGCGAAGTAGAGCCGCAGTTCCTGGGATCGCCACAGACACCGGGCTCGACCCCTGAAGACCCCCCACATCAAGAAGAGACCAGCCCCGGCCACGATCATGGCCCCGGTGGCCACGGCCCTGGGCCCGGTTC
The DNA here is from genome assembly GCA_963422655.1 of Acidimicrobiales bacterium. Classification (GTDB taxonomy): domain Bacteria; phylum Actinomycetota; class Acidimicrobiia; order Acidimicrobiales; family Aldehydirespiratoraceae; genus CATQHS01. The sequence goes on from OY730440.1 coordinate 289,179, forward strand.
CGTAGGCAGCGAAAGAGTCGGGGTTCGTGGAGAACCCTCCCGTGGACGCCGTGCTCAGACCGTGAACCAGCGCGTCGGTGGGGCTCAGACCGCTCCCCAGGTAGGCGAGAATGCAGGCCAGGGTGAACCCACCGTACAAAGCTGCCACCCGGCGTTGGCCGGTGGCGTAGTTCGGTACCAGTTCCAGCCAGCGTTCCCGAGTGGCGAAGACCGGCAATGCCGTTCCCCGCAGCACCTGGGGCAGGACCACGATCGACACCACGATGGCGGCCAAGCCACCGACCCAGCTGGTTCCTGCCCTCCACACCAGGACGGCTCGGGACACCTCGGGCACCGGCAGTGCGGTAACAGCCGTGGTAGTGAGTCCGGCGGCCGCCTCCACTACCGCATTGTCGAGTCGCACGATCGTGCCCGTGGCCAGATACACCGAAGCGACCAGCCCGATCATGGCGCCCCACAGGATTCCGGTCCCGGTGATAACGCTGTGGGGGGTGGGTCCGGGGGGCCGAAAGACACGGCGCCGACCCCTGAACCCGACCAGTGTCAAAACCACCCCGGCCGTCGTGAAAGCCAGTGCGTCGCCGTTGTCGTCACCGAGCCCGACCAGCCCGCTGAACACGGCCACGAGACCGAGGACCGAGACCGCTTCGGTCAGCCCGACCAGGGTCCACGAACCGGTCCGAGGCAATCCGAGGGGCCAGACCCCGGCCCCAGCCTCGCGGTCGGCGGTTCTGCGTCTCACCCGAAGAGGCGGCTGACCTCGTCCACAGAGCCCGGCATGGCGAAAGCTACGACGTGGTCGCGGCCCCGGAGCCGGCTCCGGCCCCGGGCGATGCGAGCCTTGCCGTCCCGAACGACAGCGCCGATGAGAACGTCCTTGGGTAGACCGAGTTCGCTCACCAATGTGTCGTCGGCCCAGCTTTCCGGGCCGATCTCGAGCTCGAGGACCTCGGTTTCACCCAGAAGAAAAGTGGCCACCGCAGCCACGTCGCCCCGTACGAACCGCAGGACACCGTTGGCCGTCGCCGTCCGGGGCGACAGCACCACGTCCACTCCGGCTTCTCCCAGCAGGGACAGCAATGCCAGTCTGTGTACCACCGCGATGGTCTCTCCGGCGCCGCCCGACTTGGCGTAGAGGCAGGCCAAGATATTGGCGTCGTCTTCTCCGGTCAGAGCGGCGACCACGTCGAAGCGGCTGATGTCGGCCTCTTCGAGCAGTTTGGCGTCGGTGATCTCACCTTCCAGCACGAGCGCGTCGTTGAGGACTTCGGCCAGTTGCCGGGCCCGGGCCGGATTACGTTCGACCATTACCACCTCGACGCCGCGGTGGGCAAGGCTGCGGGCCAGGATCTCGGCCGTCCGTCCCCCGCCGAGCAGCAGCACTCGGTGAGGCATGCCCCGGGACAGTCCGAGCAATTTACTCACTCGGTTGCGGGCTCGGCGTTCGCACACCACTCGAACCAGGTCATCGGCCAGCAATCGGTGATCGCCCCGGGGGATGATGGTCTGGTCTCCACGGGTAATGGAACCGACCAGAAACTCCCAGTCGGGTTCGTGTTCAGCCGCGACCTCCGACAGTGACCGGCCCACCAGCGGGGCTTGCTCGGACAGCCGGACCCCGATCACGATCACCTCGCCGTGGGCCATCACCGCCACCTCGGACGCGCCGGGATACTCGAGCAGTTCGAGGATTTCGTGGGCCGTTTCCTGATCGGGGTCGATGACGAGGTCGGCGCCGAACACCTTGAGCAGCTTGGCCGCTTCCTTACCTCTCAGTTCAGGGGCTTCGATTCGGACGATGCTGCGTTCCACCCCTCGCTGCTTGGCGATCAGCGAGGCCACCAGGTTGACCTCGTCGTCGCTGGTGACGGCCACCATCAGCTCGGACCGATCGACGCCGGCCAACTCCAGGGTGCTGGGGTGAGTACCGCTGCCGGTCACGGTGAGAACGTCGAGCTCGCCCCCCATGTCCAAGAGACGGTCGGTGTCGAGATCGACCAGAGCTATGTCGTGGCCTTCACGGCTGAGACGATGAGCGACGTAGGAACCTACTTCACCCGCCCCTACGACGATGACGTGCACGGCACTGTTCTATCGCGTTCGACTATCGAGTTACGACCGTGTCGAGGTGACGCCAAGTCGTTGTGCACATCAGCCGCTTATCACGGTTGCGGCCCGGTTTCGCGGACCCTGCCGGTGACCTCTACCAACCCGGCCTCGGTCATGATCCCGTCGAGGGGAACGTCCCATGGCTGGCGGGGCAGCTCATCGACCTGCTGGAAGGAGTGGGCGATCCCGATCAGCACCATTCGACGGGTTGCTGCCAGCGGAGCCAGAGCCCGGTCGTAGAAACCCTTCCCTTGGCCGAGCCGGACCCCGCTGGCATCGAAAGCTACCAAGGGCGCCAGCACCACGTCGTGGTCGGCCAGAGCCACGATCTCACCATCGACCGGCTCGGGGATGGCGAAAGAACCGGGCGTGAACCGCTGACCCCGGTGACGGGCCACGAACTCCAGATCCCGGCCCCGGACTCTGGGCAGGGTGTACCGATCCCCGTGGGGGCCGTCTAGCAACCCGTCCAGGGAGATCTCACCTCGCACGCAGGAGTAGGCGGCTATTCGCCGGGCCGTGCGCAATACCGGCAAGGCCAACAGGTTCACCGTTACCGCGGTACTGACCGCAGCCAGTACCGCGGAGTCGAGGCGGCTGCGACGGTCTCGCATGGCCGCTCGGATCTCAGCTCTGGTCATGACGACGACCGGAGTGCGGCCGGCCCGATCGGGTCGAAGCCCATCAGGTCAGGCTATGACCTGGCTGCGGTAAGCTGCCCGTCGCTCTATCGGAGGAATCACCTTGGACGCTGTACCCTACCTGGCTCTGATCTCGGCTCTGGCCGGGTTGGGTCTGGCCGGCTTCTACTTCAAGACGGTGAAGGCGGCCTCGCCCGGTACCGACCGCATGGTCATGCTGATGACCGAGATTCAAAGGGGGGCCCGGGCCTTCCTGAAACAGCAGTACACCTGGGTGGCCGGCTTCGTGGCGGTCATGGCCGTACTCATTCCGCTGATCACCGGGGTGACGCTGTCGTTCGTGAGCTACCTGCTGGGCGCAATCCTGTCGGCCGGGGCCGGGTACGCGGGGATGCACGTGGCCACCATGGCCAACGCCCGCACTACCAGCGCGGCCCGGCAGGGGTCGGCGCCGGCTCTGCGGATCGCTTTCAGAGGTGGCGCCGTGATGGGCTTTGCGGTGGCGGGACTGGCCTTGGCCGGTTTGGCCTTCACCTACCTGTTGTTCGTGGTCTGGCTCGAGGTGGACGATGCCTTCGAGATCTTCACCGCTTTCGGGCTCGGGGCCAGCTCCATCGCTTTGTTCTCCCGGGTCGGGGGCGGGATCTACACCAAGGCCGCCGACGTGGGTGCCGACCTGGTGGGCAAGGTGGAGGCTGGCATCCCCGAGGACGATCCCCGCAATCCGGCCACCATTGCCGACAATGTGGGCGACAACGTCGGCGACGTCGCCGGTATGGGCGCCGACCTGTTCGAGAGCTATTCCGGCTCGATCATCGCACCGGTAGCCCTTACGGCCTTCACTTACGCCTTGGGGTCGACGACCGGACTGCCCGGCGGTGACGTGCAAGCTCGGCTCCTTCTCTTCCCCATGGCCGTGGCCTTCGTGGGCATGATCGCAGCTATCGCCGGTTCGTTCACTGTGAGGGGCGGTGAGGCTGGCGTAGATATCCGGTCCCTGTCCCGTCAGCTTCACAGGAGCACCGGCACGGCCATGGGTCTGACCGTGATCGGCACCCTGATTCTGGGACTCTGGTTCTTCGGTGGCAGCAATCTGGAGCATTGGTACGGGCTGCCCGTTTCGGTGATCGGCGGGCTGGTGGTGGGTTGGGCCATCGGCAAGGTGGCCGAGATATGGACCAGCGACCATTATCCGCCGGTCCGTAAGATCGCGGTCCAATCCGAGACCGGCCCGGCCACTACTGTGCTGTCGGGGCTCTCGGCTGGCATGGTGTCGGTGGCAGCGTCGGTGGTGCTCATCGGGGCCGGCGTGCTCGTCGCCTACTGGGGGGGCCAGCAGAGCTTGGGCGACAGCACTTTTGCCGGGGTCTACGGTATCGCTGTGGCCGCGGTGGGTATGCTGGCCACCACCGGGGTGGTGGTGTCGGTGGACGCGTACGGTCCCATCGCCGACAACGCGGGCGGCATCGCCGAGATGTCCGAGCTGGATCCGTCGGTGCGGGAGGTGACCGACGCCTTGGACTCGCTGGGAAACACCACCGCCGCCATCGCCAAGGGCTTCGCGGTGGGGTCGGCGGCGCTCACGGCTCTAGCCTTGTTCAAGACGTTCGAAGTCGCTTTGGCCCGGGCCGCTCTCGTGGACGGCAGCACCTTCGAGCTGAGCCTAGACATCGGCCGGGTCGACGTGTTCGTCGGGTTGTTCCTCGGCGCCATGTTGCCGTTCTTGTTCGCGGCGCTAACCATCGACGCCGTGGGCCGGGCCGCTCACAAGATGATCGAAGAGGTTCGGCGCCAGTTCCGGGAGATCCCCGGCCTACGCGAGGGCAGAGAGGGAGTTGTGCCCGACTCGGCCCGATGCGTGGCCATCTCGACCCGAGCGTCGCTGCGGGAGATGATGCTGCCGGGAGCCTTGGCCGTGTTCGTGCCGCTGATACTGGGCTTCATCGACGTCGACACCCTGGGTGGCTTTTTGGCCGGGGCGCTGGTGAGCGGCTTCTGTTTGGCCATCTTCATGGCCAACGCCGGCGGAGCCTGGGACAACGCCAAGAAGTACATCGAAGCCGGCCATCACGGCGGCAAGGGATCGGATCCGCACAAGGCGGCGGTGGTGGGCGACACGGTGGGAGACCCGTTCAAGGACACCTCAGGACCGGCCATGAACATCCTCATCAAGGTGATGACCATCGTGTCGCTGGTATTCGCCTCTGCCTTCGTCTGAGCAACCGAGCGAGCCCGCCCGGGCATTGCAGGGTTGCGGCAGGGTTGCGGCATTGCAGGGTTACATCGCGGCGGTACCGAACACCGGGGCCGGGTTCCGCTCGGCCGCTACCGAACGGCGGGCGAACTCGGCCGCCTCGGTCACCGTCATGGCCCGCTCCCCCACCGAATGGACCGGGCCGTGCTGCCAGCCGTCGCATACGTTCAGCCCGTCCCCGCTGCATTCGAATATCCGTCCGCTCACATTGCAGCCGGCGCTGCCGAGCCACACCACCAACGGGGACACGTTGGCCGGATCCTTGCGGTCCCACCCGTCTGGGGCCTCGGTTTCGTAGAACACTCCGGCCGTCATCCGGGTCCGGGCATCGGGAGCGACCCCGTTGGCCTGTACGCCGTACCGCCCCCACTCGGCCGCCTGTTGAATGGTCAAAAGGGCGATACCGGCCTTGGCCGCGGCGTAGTTGCCCTGGCCGATCGAGCCCATCAGCCCGGCTCCCGAGGTGGTGTTGACGATGCGGGCTCGGGGCTCCTCACCACCCTTGACCCGGTTCCGCCAATATTCGGCGGCGTGACGAGCCGGGGCGAAGTGCCCCTTGAGATGGACGCGAATTACCGAGTCCCACTCCGGCTCGGACATGTTCACCAGCATGCGGTCACGCAGGAACCCGGCGTTGCACACCAGAGTGTCGAGACGGCCCCAGGTATCCACGGCCTGACCGATCAGGTCCCGGGCCTGGTCCCAGTCCGAGACGTCGCCGCCGTTGGCAACCGCGACCCCCCCGGCCTCATCGATCTCGGCCGCCACCCCGGCGGCAGCATCGCCGGGGGATCCCGAACCGTCCCGCTCGACCCCGAGATCGTTCACCACCACCCGGGCGCCTTCGGCCGCGAAGGCCAAGGCATGGGCCCGGCCCAGACCGCGGCCGGCGCCGGTGACGATCACCACTCGGCCGTCACAACAACCCATCACCTTTGCCACCGCGAATCCACACCTCGATTACAAAGTCCAATTACAAACATGTCGAATTACAAAACATCGAGGTCGGATCCTACGATCCACATGGCGAAGTACTGAGCGGCCCCGCCGTAGGCATGACCCAGAGCCACCCGGGCTCCGTCCACTTGGTAATCGCCAGCCGTGCCCCGGACCTGATTGGCAGCTTCCAGACACCTGATCATGCCCGACGCCCCGATCGGATTCGACGACAGCACCCCACCGGAACAGTTGACCGGAAAATCCCCGTCGATGGCAGTAGCGCCCGAGTCGGTCATCTTCCAGCCCTCGCCCTCACCGGCTATGAGATGACCTTCGAGCCACATCGGCTCGTACCAACTGAACGGGACATACAGCTCGGCCACGTCGATCTGGCTCCGGGGATCGGTGATGCCCACCGAGTCGTACAGGGCGGCAGCACACTCGACTCCGGCCCGGGGCCGGACGGTGTCGCGGCCCGGAAAGGTGGAGAGCTCGGTCCGTTTGGCGTGGCCGAGCACCCAGGCCGGCGGCCGGGGAGACCGCCGGGCCCGATCTGGCGCGGCCAGAACCATGGCGGCGGCGCCGTCCGAGGAGGGACACGATTCCAGGAAATGGATCGGGTCCCACAGCATCGGCGACCGGCGCACCTCCTCGATGGTAATGTCGGGGAGGTTCAGGTGGGCATAGGGGTTCTTCACGGCGTTGAGCCGGTCCTTGGCCGCCACCATCCAGCCGATGTGTTCGGGGGCCTCCGACCGGCGAATGTACTCGCGGATCCAGGGTGCGAAGGTTCCGCCCGCGCCCTGACCCCCGGACCGGCCCCCCGACAGAGCCCAAGTGGCGTTGCCTTCGGACTGCTTCTCGTAGGCCACGGTGAGTACCGTGTCGTAGCGGCCGCTCTCCACCAGCACCGCCGCCGATATGGCGGTGGAAGCGCCGACCGATCCCGCGGTGTGGACTCGGTGGATAGGCTTGCCCACCGCGCCCAAAGCGTCGCACAGCGACAACTCGGGCATGATCACCCCTTCCAGGGCGTCGGGGGCTTTTCCGATCACCACCGCCTCGATGTCGGCGAAGGTGAGCGCGGCGTCCTCCAAGGCCCGCAACGCCGCCTCCCGCACCAGACCGTCGAGAGACACGTCGCGGCGGCGCCGACGGTAGAGGGTCTGACCGATGCCGATCACCGCGCAGGGCTGACCCATCGCTATGGCACACCTTCGCAGGGTCGGTCACCTTCCAGACAGCAGAGCAGATTCTGCTGGAGGGCGGCGCCGCTGGAGGCGTGGGCAACACCGCGGCCGGCTCGACCGTCGGCGATGCGATCGGCCACCTCGACGACCCGGATGAGGCCGGTGGCCATCACCGGGTTGCCGCAAAGCGGCCCTCCCGACGGGTTGATCACGGTGGCATCACCGAGGTCGAGAGCCGACCGCAGGATGATCTCTTCGTGGGCGTGGGTAACGTGGAGCTCGGCCACGTCTGGCGGCGGCGCCGGGGCCGAGCCGGCCCCGATCCCGATCCCAGCCGCGGCCAGACGGGTCGAAACCGAGTCGGTGAGGTCACGCAGGCCGGGGTGGTGGGACTCGATGCGATGATCGATGCCCCGGATCCAGACCGGGCGGGCGGTCAGCGCCCGAGCCCGGTCACCGGTGGCGATGATCACCGCGGCGGCCCCGTCGGCGGGAGGGGCTATGTCATGGGCCCGCAGCGGGGCCATGTCGTAGGGCTCGGCCATGAGGTCGCGCACCGAGACGGTCCCCGATACCTGGGCCATGGGGTTGTGGATGGCGGCGGCCCGGCTCCGGACCACCACCGCCGCGATCTCCTCTTCGGTGGTCAGAGCGGCGTCGATGAGGGCGCGGGCCTGTATTCCGGCCAGAGAGTCGGGATCGAGCCCGAGCGGGGCCATGGCGTAAGGGTCGGCTTGGAGGTGGAACACCTCCCGGGCGTTGCACGGCGACGACCGCCCACTGCCCACCACCATGGCCACGTCGATGTCGCCCACCTGCAACCTCGACCAGGCTTCGAACAACGCCCAGGCTCCGTCCATCTCCACGTGCGATTCGTACACCGGCGGCCACGCCCCCATGCCATCGAGGTTGGACACGAAAGCGAAAGGCATGCCGCTGAGGTAGTCGCAGCTTCCGGCGATGGTGAAGTCGATGCCGTCACGGTGAAGCCCGGTGGAATCCAGGAGCCGGTTGACGCAGCTCATGATGAGCTGAACCTCGGGGCCGTTGTAGTGGGCGTAGGCTGGGGTCTGGGCTGTGGCCACGATAGCGATGTCGCTGACGGCCATCAGAACGGGTAGTCCTCGACCAGCTCGGGGTCGACGTCGGGTTCGCCGGTGGGCTCCCACCGTTCGTAGGCACCGGCCGGCAGAGCGCTCCAGCGGTTGTCGATAGAGCTCACGTCTCGCTCCGACTCGGGTCGCCACACCATGGCCAGCCTCATCCCCACCCGGAAACTGCCGACCGGAATATGGCGCACGTCTATCCCGCCCACGGTTGTGTCGGCACCGTCGAGCAGGATCGAGCACCGGATATAGGGCTCGGTCTCGGTCTGGCCGTGATACTGGATGGGCGTGATCTCCGTGAAGGAGGTGACGGTGCCCGTGTCGGCCACCTCCACATCGTCTTCGGGGCCCATCGGGACCCGGTTCAGAGCGTCGTAGCCGCGGCCGGGCACATGGACCTTGCCATCGGCCGGGCTGCGCTGGCCGAGGATGCGACCCTCGAGCAAGCCTTGGGCGAACCGGGCCCGGAACGGGAACAGCGGCTCGCGTATGCGGACACCGATGAGGTGCTCGGTGATCTCGACCGGTTCGGCACCGGGGTCCACTGTCGAGGGGGTCACAGGCTCGTGGCCGGGAGCGAACCAGATGTCGGTGACCGTGCCGCGGCGCTCATCGCGGAACCGGGCCATCACCCGCATCCCGGTTTCCATGGCGTCGATACAGCCGGCATCGACCGCATGCACCATTGTGGTGGTGGCACCGTCGAGCCGGATCTGAGCGAAAGCGAAGGGTGTGGCGAAGGGGTGTTTGGAGGTGGGTTCGGTCACCCAGGTCCAAGCCGTCACCACCCCGCCGGGACCGACTTCGACCAGATCGTCGGGCGACGTCGAGGCCCCGGTGGTGGGGTCGTACTCGACCGGAGGGCAGATCACCCGGTCGCCGATGCGGGTGGCGAGTATCCGCCCGTCCCGCAATCCCGTCAGCCAAGGCCCGATAACGGGGCCGGTGGTTCGGGTGTAGGGGTATTCGAGTGTGAAATCGACGTCGTTTGTCTTGCCCATATCAGTACTGATCCAAACATAGCCCGGCCTGCCGACACAACCCGCAGACTCTGTTCAGTGGTGAACCGCGAAATCTCCCGGTAGGCGAACCGCAAAGGGGCCGAGCCATGGATCTACCATGACTGCTATCTCTCGCCGCCCCGCCCCATACCTGGTTGTGGCCGCAACAGTCGCGGCGTTAGCCGGTGTCGTCGGTGTATTGCTGGCTCGAGGCGGTGAAAGCACCGATCGGGCCGAGACCAACTCTGCCGACACAAACTTTCCTGCCAGCACGACCATCCTCCCGGCAGCCACCGACGGTCCACGAGTCGAGGACCTTCCCCCTGCCAGCACGACCATCCTCCCAGCAGCCACCGACGGTCCACGAGTCGAGGACCTTCCCCCTGCCAGTGATCGGCCCGGTACTGCCCGATGGACAGTGGAGATCTTGGAGTGGTTCCCCCACGACCCGACCGCCTTCACCCAGGGCTTGGAGACAGCCGACGGGGTTCTGTACGAAAGCACCGGGCTCTACGGGCGTTCCTCCCTACGGGTCGTCGACATGGCCACCGGGACCGTCATCAGCCAGGCCACTGTGGCCGACAATCTGTTCGCCGAGGGATTGACGGTTGTGGGCGACCGGATCGTGCAACTCACCTGGAAAGCCGGGCGGGCTCTGGTCTACGACCGAACCACCCTTACTCCCATCGACGAGTTCTCCTATGAGGGAGAGGGCTGGGGCTTGTGCCGGTCCGGGGGTGTATTGATCATGTCGGACGGCTCGGATCGTTTGGCCCAGCGCAACCCCGAGTCGTTCGAGCTCATCGACCATGTCACGGTCACCGCGGCCAACCCCGGTATCACAGTCGACCACCTCAATGAGCTGGAATGCGTGGACGGGCTGGTGATCGCCAACGTGTGGTTGACATCGGAGTTGCTGGTGATCGATCCTGCCGTCGGCCTCGTTGTTGCCACCATCGACGGTCAGGCTCTGATCGACGACGTTCGAGCCGCGGCTGGTCCAGTCGAGATCGATGTCCTCAACGGCGTGGCCGCCCTCGATGACGGCACCTTCTTGATGTCGGGCAAGCTCTGGCCCCGGATGTACCGAGTCCGGTTGTTGGAGTCGCCTCGAGACCAAGACTAACGGGACCGGTCAGTCGGTTCCCGACCATCCCTCGTGGGCGACGGCCGCCCGGTAGGCGTCCCGCAGGATCACAGCGACGGTCTCGGCCTGCTCGTCGCTGTCGTAACGGGTACGGGGCCAGAAGAAGCCCCGCAGTCCGTCCCGGCGCTTACGGGGAACCACGTGGACATGAAGGTGGGGTACCGACTGGCTGACTCGGTTGTTCATGGCCACGAAGGTGCCTTCGGCATCGAGCCCCTGCTCCACGGCTTTGGCCATGAGACGAGCCCGGACGAACAGCGGTTCGATCTGCTCGACCGGAAGGTCGGCGAGAGTTTCATGATGCTGGCGGGGCAGCAGCAGAACGTGACCGACGAACAAAGGCCGGATGTCGAGGATGGCTACGCAATATTCGTCATCGATCACGACCTGTCCGGGTTCGTCACCGGCGATGACACCGCAGAACAGGCAGTCCGCAACCATCACGCCACACTATTGGCCGAGCCCGGCCCCGGCCGACTGTCACAGGGGTCCACCAGACTGATCGCTGAGCCCATCGCTCCCCTCGCCGCCCGGGCCGGGCCGCCTTTGCTCCAAGCATCGGAAGGCCCCGACCATGGCTGCGACCAGCCCGCTCGAAAATCTGACCATGACTGCCATCGACCGGCCCGCGGGATCGGCCGTCGCCTGCGAATGGGATGGGCGCCACCATTTCCTGGACGCCACCGCCCACCGCTACGGGGCCCTGGTCGGCTTACGCTGCCCGGCCGAGATGGTCGCGGTGGCATCCATCCTCGAATCCACGATCCGGATCCGCGGCGAAACCGTACCCGCCAAGATAGCCTGGTCTGCAGATCGCCTCGGGCGAACGGGCGGATTGGCGCGCGTCGATCCCGACTGTACCTTCAGTGTCCATGACCTGAAAGGACCGGTGGTCGACGTCGCCCGCAGAGCCCTGGGCCTGGCCACTCCGGCCTGTGAGGAGCCGGTGGTAACGATCATCGACGCCGTATTTCTGGATCGAGTTCGCCGCGCCCTGGATCGGCGGGGCTTCGACGACCGGCCCGACTGGGCGCAGTTGGCCGCCCTTCACCCTTTGGTCGGCAACACCGAGATGACAGCTCGTGAGTTACTCGGACGCAGGGCTTCATTCGAGAGCACCCATTCTTGGTCGTTGTTGCGCCGCTGCGTGAGCCGCCAAGCCTCCGACATGGCGCTGATCGCGCCCGGGCTCGACTCGGCCGTGGCCGGTTGGCTCGACGACGGGTCCTTTGCCCGGTGGATGCTGGCCGGGCTCGGAGGAATCGAGATATCTCGAGCCGAAGTGCTGGAGCGGGTGGGTTCCGAAGTCGCCGATCGGTTGAGTCGGGCCTTGGGTCCGGTATGAATGCTAAGGGGCTCAGCTCCGACCCAGGTCGGCGGCAGCGCCGGTCGAGAAGTGGTCGGCCAAAGCCTGGCGGGCCTTTGGTTCGAGCGTCTGCCAGTCGTAAATGGAGCCGCCGATCGAGCCGGAGTCCACCAGTGCATCTATGAAAGCATCGATCTCGTCGAGGGTGGCGCGCGGTTCTCTCGGGGCAGGGTCGTCGTCTATGCCGTCGACGCCTCCGATACCGCCGATTCCGTGAACCAGAGCTGCAGTGTCGCCGAGGTTGGCCCGGAGCCGACGCACCGACTCCTCGTGGTAGGCGTAGCCGTCGCCGTAGCCGGATTTGTCCGAGCGAAACGACCAGTAACTCATGGGCAGCCACACGTCATAGACCGATGCCAACTTGCCCCAAGGAAAACCCGGCCAGTAGTTGGTGTTCACCACCTCGGTCAGTACCGGAGGTAGCACGATGGCACCGAGCGGGTCGTCGGTTCGGGCCCGGAAGGTCTGTGACAGCGCTACCAGTCGTTCGCTGCGTGCGGCCGGCTCCAATCCGCCTCGCCACTCGATGTCGAGGGCGACCCCGTCGAAACGGTGCCCGAGCACCTCGAACTCGTCGAGCAGCCTGAGCCGCTCCAGATCACGGCCGTCGCCCACCCACTTGGGGAGATACCAGGCCACTACCGCCATCCCTCGCTGATGGGCTCCGATGAGCAGATCAGCCAGCAGCCAGCGGTCCTCCAGACCGTCGGGCGAACGATCGTCGAGCCGGGCCGCCTGCAGATAGATGGTCTCGACCCCGCCTCGTTCCATCTCTGCCAAAGAGTTGAAGTCGAACGGCGGGTCGAAGTGGGTATAGGCAGGTGAGAAGTCGAATACATCGACCCATGCCCCGTAACCGCGGTACACGTCGGTGGTTCGAACGGCCGGCCACCGGCCCCCCTCCGTCAGATCGCCCACGCCGCGGTCTACCTCGGCCGAGCTCACGGTTAGAGGCAACACCGGTGAAGCCTCGGACTGGCGCCGGGTCAACGCCAGCATCCCCGTCAGCATGGTCAGTCCCACTACGCCCAAGAGAACGGCGCTGCGATAGGACTGGAGGAAGCCGGACCGCCCGACGGGCCCTTCCGCATCGGGACGCAGCGACTGCACTCCAGCTTGCTTCATCACCTTTTCCACATTTGAACCGTAGCCCGTTACACGATGCAATGGGCTTCCCGGTACGATTCTCGCCGTGTCGGATCGAGTACCGGGCCACTCCGTCCGCAGATCGTCGGCGCATCGGGCTGATGCCTTCGAACCCTACGCTAAACTGTCGGCTTTAGTCAGCAGCGTCCATGGCCGGGTGCAGTGCGTGTTCATGGGCGTGGCTGTTAAGAGGTCGTGTTCATGACATTTGAGGTCGGAGACCGGGTCGTGTACCCCCACCATGGCGCCGCCATCGTCGAGAAGAAGGAAAAGCGCACCGCCTTCGGCAAGGAACGGGACTATCTGGTGCTGCGAATGGCCCATGGAGAAATGGTGCTGGCCGTTCCCGTGGCCAAGGTCGAAGAGGTCGGCATGCGCTGGCCCATAAGCGCCGAGGATGTGGAGGACCTCTTCGAAGTCTTGGCCCGCCGGGATGTAAGAGAACCGGCCAACTGGTCTCGCCGCTTCAAGAACCACCAAGAGAAGCTGAAGTCTGGTGACGTGTACCAAGTAGCCGAGGTAGTCCGGAATCTGGCTTTGCGCGACCAAGACCGAGGATTGTCGGCCGGTGAGAAGTCGCTTTACAACAAGGCTCGCGTCGTGCTCGTCTCCGAACTCTCCTTCGCTCTGAAGGTGAGCGAGGAGGAAGCCACCGTAAAGGTCGACACTTTTCTGGTCTGAGCCCGGCTCGTTGCGGTCTGGGCTCTCGGGTCACCGACACTGTCAGCGAACCAGGCCGCCTCCGTCCACGATCAACGACTGGCCGTTGACCATGCCGGCCGAATCCGACGCCAGCCACACCGCGACCTCGGCGATCTCGTCGGGTTCCAGCAACCGGCCACCGATGTTGCTGGCCGCGATCATCGCAGCTACAGCTTCGTCGTCGCCTATGAACCGTCGGATCATGGGCGTATCGGTGGAGCCCGGCAGCACCGCGTTGACCCGGATGCCGGCCCGGGCGTACTCGGTAGCCGCGGCCTTGGTCAGCCCGATCACGCCGTGCTTGGCCGCCGTGTAGTGGGGCAGGCCGGGGGCAGCCACCACCCCGGCACCCGACGAGGTGTTCACGATGGCACCGGCGTTGCGGGCGGCCATATGGCGCAACTCGTGTTTCATGCACACGAAGACGCTGGTGAGATTTCCGGCGATCATGCGGTCCCAGCGGTGCAGGTCGAGCTGATGAAACGAGCTCATCTGATCACTGATGCCGGCGTTGTTGAAGGCGACGTCGATGCGGCCGTAGGTGGCTACGATCTCGTCGAGTAGGGCCTCTACCGCGGTTTCGTCGGTCACGTCCACGGTGGCGTCAGAGGCCCGGTAGCCGTCGGCACCGATAGCTGCGACCGTCGCTGATGCTCCGGGCCCGTCACGGTCGGCCACGATCACGTGAGTCGCTCCCGCGGCCGCGAACTGCTGGGCCGCGGCCCGGCCGATGCCTCCGGCTCCTCCGGTCACCAAGACGATCTTGCCGGCGGCCAGCCCCACGGCCGTCACCCCGGTCGGACGCGTCCGGACGGACAGGCGGGAGTCAAAGCCGCTCGATGATGGTCACGTTGGCTTGGCCGCCCCCCTCGCACATGGTTTGCAGTCCCCACCGTCCCCCGGTGCGTTCCAGCTCGTGCACCAGCGTGGTCATCAGCTTGGCTCCGGTGCAGCCGAGCGGATGGCCCAAGGCTATGGCCCCGCCATTCACGTTGACCAACTCATGGGCAATACCGTGCTCGCGCATCCAGACCATGGGAACCGGGGCGAAAGCCTCGTTGCACTCGAACAGGTCGAAGTCGTCGATGCTCATGCCGGTGCGTTCCAGTGCGTAGGCCGTTGCCCCGATGGGGCCGGTGAGCATGTAGATCGGGTCGTCGCCTCGGACCGACATGTGATGGATGCGGGCCTGCGGGGTCAAGCCGTGGGTCCGCACGGCTCGTTCGGAGGCGATGAGCATCGCGGCGGCACCGTCACTGATCTGGCTCGATACCGCGGCGGTGAGGCGGCCTCCTTCGATCAGCGGTGCCAACGACGCCATCTTCTCCAAAGAGGTGTCGCGGCGAGGACCTTCATCGGTGGTTACGTCGCCGACGGGGGTGATCTCAGCCGCGAAACGGCCCTCGTCGATGGCCTGTACCGCTCGGCGGTGGCTCTCGAGGGCGTACTCTTCCATCTCGGCGCGGGAGATGTCCCATTTCTCGGCGATCATCTCCGCCCCCCGGAACTGCGATATCTCTTGGTGACCGTAACGATCGACCCAGCCCACCGAGCCGCTGTAGGGGTCGGGGTGACCGAGTGGCTCGGCCGCCGACAGGCAGTAGCCGATGGGAACGATGGACATGTTCTGGACGCCGCCGGCCACCACCAAGTCATGGACCCCGGCCATGGCAGCCATGGCCGCGAAGCTGATGGCCTGCTGGCCCGAGCCGCACTGGCGGTCGATGGTCACCCCGGGGACGGCCTCGGGCAGGCCGGCCGCCAACCAGCAGGTGCGGGCGACGTCACCGGCGTTGGGGCCGATGCTGTCGAGGCCACCGAACATGACGTCCTCGATGGCGGCAGGATCGAGGCCGGTTCGATCGATCAGGGCTCCGATGGCGGCCGCACCGAGGTCGGCCGGATGCACAGAGGCCAGCCCACCGCCCCGCCGCCCGGTCGGGGTGCGGACCGCGTCGACGATGTAGGCCTCGTTCACCGAACCCGGCAAGGCGCCGAGACCGGTTGGCGACAATGCGATGTCACGATCACGTTCTCCAACACATCGCTGTCGCCGGTCTTCACGTACCACTCCCAGGGGGCACCGTCGGGATCGGTCACCCACGTCTCGGTCTTGTCGGCGTAGCAGCACATGGTGTCGTCCACTCCGGTGGTCTGCAAGCCCGAGGAGCTCAGACGCTGCTCTGCCGCAGTCACCTGCTCGGCCGTCTCGGTCTCCACCCCCAAGTGGTTGATGGTTCCGGAGCCGCTGGGATTCTCGAACAGCACGAGCTTGAGGGGCGGTTCGGTGATGGCGAAGTTGGCGTAGCCGGGCCGGCGCTTGGCCGGCTCGGTATCGAACATCTTGGTGTAGAAAGTGACAGCTTCGTTGATATCGCTCACGTTCAGGGCCAGTTGCAGTCTCATAGGTTACCTCAACCCGTTCGGATGATCAGAGATTCCAGGCCTCACCAAGCCGGGTCCTATCCCGGCGTCGAATCCCGACCGCCGCCCCGATCCAGTGGCAACGTCTCCGGTTTGTCACATCCAGATCCAGATCGCGGTGGCCAAACTGGTCCGCTCGTCAGACTTGGGATAGAAACCAGTCGTGCGGACTTGGTACTGCGAGGATCAAGAGGCCATAGACGATGCCTTCGACGCCTTCTTCGAGGCCGAGTCGCCCCCGGATCGGGTGAGAGCTTCGGCTCGGGTCGGCTTCGACCCTGAACTGTGGGCCCGGCTGTCCAGTGTCGGCGGGACGGGGACGGCCTTGGCCGAAGCCCTCGGGGGCGGTGGCGCCACTCTGATGGACTTGGCCGTGATAGTTCGCCAGTTGGGACGCTATCTGGCCCCGGTGCCTCTCATCGAGCACGCAGCAGCCTCCCGCGTGCTGGCTGCGGTGGCCGAAAACGACCCCGCCATCGGGTTGGGCCGCCGGCTGGCCGATCTGTCGTCGGGAGAACGGATAGCCACCCTGGCGTTGCGGCCTCTCCAATGCGGGCGAGCCCTTCTGGTCCCGGCCGGGGCCGTGGCCGACATGGTGGTGGGTTTCGACGGCTCCGATCTCCTCTTGGCCCGTTCCGAGCCGCCCGGGGTGGCGGTCCCCAACACCGCCGATCTGCCTCTGGCCGACCGCGACCTGACCGGAGCCGCTGTCGTGGCCTCGGGGTCGGGCGCTTCGCAGATGTGGCGGCGAGCCCGAGCCGAGTGGCAGTCGTTGATGGCCGTGGCCTGCTCCGGCCTCGCCGCCAGGGCCCTCGACATCGGTACCGGCTACGTGATGCAGCGCCGCCAGTTCGGGGTTCCCGTCGGGTCGTTCCAGGCCGTCCAGCACGGTCTGGCCGAAGCCGCCACCCGCTCCGAGGGCGCTCGGCTGCTGGCTCATCGGGCCGTGTGGGCGGTCGGCACAGGCCGACCCGACCGCTACCGGCTGGCGGCCATGGCCCTGCTGTTTTGTGCCGAGACGGCCCGTTTCACCACCGATCGGGTCCTGCAGTACCACGGCGGTTACGGCTACAGCGCCGAATACGACATCGGGCTCTACTACCGCCGGGCCGCGGGCTGGCCCCTCCAGTGCGGCCAACCCGCCACCATCGTGGCCGAGCTGGCCGATCTGGACCTCGGACCTCGGTCCGAGCCTTGGACGAAGGCGGTCTGATGGACTTCTCCCTGTCCCCGGAGGCCGAAGCTTTCCGCCTCGAGGTCCGCCAATTCCTAGCCGACAATCTTACCGAGGCGATGATCGCCGCCACCCGCGACGGCACCATCCACTCCCCCGCACTGCACCGAGCCATAGCCGACCGAGGCTGGTTGTCGGGAGCGGTGCCGGCCGAGCTGGGCGGGGGTGACATGGATCCGGTCGAGCTGTGCGTGCTGCTGGAGGAGCTCCAGCTCCACCGAGCCCCTATCGACGCCCTGGGGGTAGCGGTGGTGACCGTGTCGATGATCCTCGAGCACGGTACCGATCACCTGAGAGACACGGTGGTTCCCAGGCTGCTCGCGGGCCAGGCCCTCGGGTGTTTCGGTTACACCGAACCCGAGTCGGGTTCGGACGTGGCCTCGTGCCGGACCCGGGCCCGGTACGACGGTGACGAATGGGTCATCGACGGGACCAAGATGTGGACGACCCTGGCCCATGTCGCCGACTACGTGCTGTTGCTGACCCGCACCAATCCGGATGTCCCCAAGCACGACGGCCTCACTTTCTTCGTCGTGCCCCTCGACACACCCGGTATCGAGATCCGAGCCCTGCAGACCCTGGGTGTCGAGCGGTCCAACGCCACCTTCTACGACGGTGTCCGTCTCGGCGACCAGTGGCGCCTAGGCGAGGTCGACGGAGGCTGGCAGGTGATGAAGACGGCCCTGAAGTACGAGCGGGGCATCGCCGGTGGCCAGTTCCCGTCGCCGCCGGTCATCGATGCCGCCATCGACTGGGCCGGCCGGACCCGGGCACCCGATGGTCGCCTCCACATCGACAGCGACGAGGTTCGCGACAAGCTGGTGCGGGCCATGATCGACGTAGAAGTGAGCCGCAGCTTCGCTTACCACACCGCCGCCCTGGCCTCCCGGGGAGTGATGTTCGGGGTAGAGGGCTCGATGACCAAGCTGTTCGCCTCCGAGTCCTACAAGAAGCACTGCTCGTGGTTCTTGGACCTGATGGGACCCGAAGGCCTGCGCACCGGCGAGGACCCCGACGCCCACATGGGCGGGCGCATCGAGGAGAACTTCCGCCATGCTCCGGTGACCACCATCTACGGCGGTACCAGCGAGATCAACCGCAACATCGTGGCTGAGAGCTACCTGGGCCTGCCCCGGACCCGCTGACGGCCCTATAGTCTCAATGGCTTCCGGGACGTGGCGCAGCCAGGTAGCGCACCTGCTTTGGGAGCAGGGGGTCGCCGGTTCGAATCCGGCCGTCCCGACTCCACCGAGGAAACCATGATCGAGCTCCACGAGGTCCAGACCAGAAGCGACCCGATCCGGCGCTACATCGCACCGGCGTCGCTTCCCGACGCGCTCGCGACTCTGGCCGACCTGGGATCAGCGGCTCGCCCCGTAGCCGGCGGCACCGACTTGTTGCTGGAGTTGAGTCGGGGTGCCTGCCCCGAAGTCGAAGTGCTCGTCGACCTCAGCGTCATCACCGGTCTCGACGCAATCGAAGAGAGCGACGGGCGGGTGGAGCTGGGGGCTCTGGTGACCCACAGCGCCGTGGTGGGCCACGACCGCATGCCGGTGGTGGGCTTGCCCCTGGCCCAGGCCTGTTTCGAGGTGGGCGGACCTCCTCTGCGCAACCGGGCCACGGTGGCGGGCAACATCGTCACGGCCAGCCCGGCCAACGACACCATCTCGGCGCTGTATGCGCTGGACGCCGATGTCACCATCGACTCCCTCCGGGGCGAGCGGGTCGTTCCCGTCCGGGACTTCTTCACCGGTTTCCGGTCTACGGTGCTGGCACCGGGCGAACTGGTCACCTCGATCTCCTTCGATGCCCTGGACGGGCACCGGCGCGGCGTCTTCGTCAAGCTGGGCCTTCGCCGGGCCCAGGCCATCTCGGTGGTGCACGCCGCCGCCGTAGCCAGTTTCGAGCCCGACGGAACCGTCGAGGATCTGACCGTGGCCTTGGGCAGCGTCGGGCCGACCGTCGAGTTGGTCGAAGCCGCCCCCGGGCTGGCTCGAGGCAGGTGCTTGGACGATGTCGCAGCCGAGGTGGCCGAAGCGGCGGCGGCCTCGGTCGAACCCATCGATGATCTACGGGCTTCGGCCGAGTATCGGACCCGGGCCGTGTCGGTGATGGTACAACGGACTTTACGGGCGCTGGCGGCTGGGGTCGAAGCCGACACTTGGACCGACTCGCCCCGTCTGGCGGCCGGGGAGAGACCGGTGCGGCCTTCACTCCGGCGAGACCTGACCGATGAGGGCATCGTCACTGCCACCGTCAACGGCCGTCGGCGTCGAGCTCCCAACGCCGCCTCGGCCACGTTGCTGGACTGGTTGCGCGACGAGCTGGGCCTCACCGGCACCAAGGAAGGCTGCGCCGAAGGCGAGTGCGGGGCCTGCACAGTGCATCTCGACGACCGGGCCGTGCTGGCCTGCCTGGTGCCGGCCGCTCGAGCCGACGGTACCGACATCGTCACAGTGGAGGGTCTGGCCGAGGTCGGCTCCGCCCATCGCGTGCAGGCGGCCATGAACGACTGCGGGGGGGTGCAGTGTGGTTTTTGCACCCCCGGTTTCGTGATGAGCGCGGTCAAGCTGGTCGAGGAGGTTCCGGCCCCGACCCGCCAGCAGGTGGAACACGGCTTGGCCGGCAACCTGTGCCGCTGCACCGGATATTACCGCATCATCCAAGCCGTACAGAACGCAGGATCTCAGGACCCGGGCTCACCAAAGACAGGTTCGCAGGACCACAGGGCCCCGATCGTGGGCGGTGCGGGTTCATGACCGTCGGCCGATCCCTCACCCGCTTCGACGCACCGGCCAAGCTCACCGGCGAGGCCGAGTTCCCTGCCGACCGGATACCCGGCCATGCCCTGCATGCCTTCATAGTTTTCACCAACCAGCCCCATGCCCGCCTGGTCAGCCTCGACCTCGATCCGGCCCGGGCCGTTCCCGGAGTTGTGGCCGTGCTCGGATCGGCCGACGTGCCGATCAACGAGTACGGCCTCACCATGTGCGACCAGCCCGTGTTCGTGGGAACAGAACACACCGGGCGCAGCTCCGTCGCCTGCGACATCTCTCGCTGGGAGGCCGATCATCTGGGATTGGTCATAGCCACCTCGGCGGCTCAGGCCCGGGCCGCGGCCACGGCTATCACCACCGAATGGGAGCCCCTGCCGGTGCTGGCCGACATCGACCAGTCATTGGCCTCCGACGTGTTGATCCATTCCCATAACGGCCAACCCTCCAACGCTTACTACTCGTACCGTATTCGCAAGGGGGACATGGCCCGGGGCTGGGCCGACGCCGACGTGGTGGTGACCTCCACCTACGATTTGCCCTACCAGGAGCACGCCTACCTCCAGCCCGAAGCCGGGTTGGCTTACATCGACGGCGAGGGTCGTGTCACCGTCGAAGTGGCCGGCCAGTGGACCCACGAGGATCGCCGTCAGATCGCCCACGGGCTGGACCTCGACGAGGACCGGGTTCGGGTCGTGTACCCCGCTATCGGGGGCGCCTTCGGTGGCCGTGAGGACATGTCGCTCCAGATAGTGCTGGGGTTGGCCGCTCTACGGTTGCACGAGTTGGGAATCGACCGGCCGGTGGCGACCAGATGGTCCCGAGAGGAGTCGATCGTAGGGCATCACAAGCGCCACCGGGGCCGGATCACGGCCCGGTGGGGGGCCCGGTCCGACGGCCTGCTCACCGCGGTGGCCAGCACGGCCTGGCTCGACGCCGGCGCTTACAACTACACCTCCAACAAAGTGCTGGGCAACTGCCATCTGGGCCAAGCCGGGCCCTATGAGGTACCCAACGTCGAGATCGACAGCCACGCCGTGTACACCAACGCCACCCCGGGTGGGGCGTTCCGGGGATTCGGCGCCCCCCAAGCCGCCTTCGCGGCCGAGACCCAGATCAACAAGCTGGCCGAGGCGCTGGGGATGGACCCGGTGGAGATCCGCCGGGTCAACTCTCTGCGCGAGGGCAGCATCGGCATAACTCAGACACCGTTGCCGACAGGGGTCACACTGCCTGAGGTCATCGACCGCTGCGCAGCCGAAGCGGCCACCTCCAGCCCGGCCCGCGATTTGGTTGACCGACCCGATTTCAGCCCGTTCCTGTCACTCCCGGCCGCCCCGGCCGCCCTGCGCCGAGGCCGGGGATTTGCTTGCGCCTTCAAGAACGTCGGGTTCTCGCTCGGGTTTCCCGAGCGATGCGACGCCACCATCGTCCTGCATGGCGACAGTGACGAACCCGACTGGGCCGAGCTTCACCATGCCGGCGCCGACGTCGGCCAAGGTGCCCACACTGCCTTCGTCCAGATGGCGGCCGAGGCCACCGGGGTGCCCCCTGACCGCATCGAGACGTTTCTCTCCGACACGTCCAACTCAGACGACGCCGGTTCGGCGTCGGCATCCCGGCTCACTTTCATGGCCGGCAACTCCATCAGGGGCGCAGCCGAGGAGGCCGAGAAGGCCTGGCGTGACGGTCGGCGCCCGGCGGTGGGCCGGTTCCGGTTCGTCCCGCCCCCGACCGAGGCGCTCGATCCCGTCGACGGCCGGTGCACGCCCAACTTCGCTTACGGGTACGTGGCCCAGCACGTGGAGTTGACCGTCGACACCGAGACCGGTCACATCCGTGTCGATCGGGTGGTCAGCACCCACGACGTGGGCCGGGCCGTCAACCCCGATCTGGTCGTGAGCCAGATCGAGGGGGGGGTGATCCAGGGTCACGGCTACGTGCTGAGCGAGAATCTACTCTCAGCCGAAGGTCGTATCCAGAACCCTCGCCTGAGTACCTACCTCATACCCGGTATCGGTGACATACCGACCCAACTGGACAGCGTGGTGCTGGAGTTGGCCGACCCGCTCGGCCCCTGGGGGGCCCGGGGCATGGCCGAGATGCCCCTGATCCCGTACGCGGCGGCGGTGGTAGCAGCCCTGCACGACGCCACCGGTGTGTGGTTCGATGCCTTTCCTCTCACCCCTGATCGGGTCGTAGCCGGGTTGGCGCCAGCCCGTACTCGGACCGTAGCTGATCGAATTCTGTCTCGAAACGGTGCCGCATCTCCGCTTTCTCGCTGTCGGGGGCCCATGAAGCCGTGATCCCGTCCAGGCTGATGGCCTCCATCTCCTCCAGCGTGTAGCCGAAGGCTCGGGCCACGGCCCCGTACTCATCGGCCAGGTCGAAGCGCATCATGCCCGGGTCGTCGGAGCTCAAAGTAGCCAGCACCCCCAGCTCCCGCTGACGATGGTAGGGGTGGGCCGCCACATCGGGGACCACGTTGGCGATGACGACGTTGGAGGTGGGGCACACAGTGAGCGGTATCTGCCGGTCGACGACCTCGGCGGTCAGATCGGAGTCGTCGAGAAGCCGGAACCCGTGATCGATACGGTCACAACCCAGCTCCCGCACGGCGATGGCGATGTTGGTGGCGGGCCCGTCCTCACCGGCGTGCATGGTCCGCTTGAGCCCGGCCCGGCCGGCGGCAGCATAGGCATCAGCAAAAGCCCGGTGGTCGATGCCGCGCTCTGTCGAGTCGGCGCCCATCCCGATCAGCAGATCCCGATCCTGGGCTGCCGCGAACTCCGCCATCTCCATCGCATGGCCCGGACCCGACGGCTTATCGAAGTCCAGGATCATACGGCACCCGATGTCGAGGTCGTTTCGGGCGTCCACCACTGCGGCCGAGACCCCGGCCCATACCGTGCCGACCGGCACACCGAGCTTCATGACAAAACCGGGCGAGAAGAACATCTCCCGGTAACGAACCCCAGCGGCGACAGCGTCGGTGAGGCATTCGTAGGTGATGCGATGGAAGTCGTCGGCGGTTCGCAGGCTGGCGCAGACCACGCCGTAGATGTCGAGGAACTGGTTGAGGTCGGTGAACAGGTACAGATCGGCCGGATCGTCCACCGGGAGCTCGACCCCGTTGGCTCCGGCCAGCTCTTTGATGGTCTCGGCCCGGCTGGCCCCCTCGATGTGGCAGTGCAACTCCACCTTCGGGAGCCGCCGCAAGTGTTCAGCGGTAGCAACGGTCATGGTTCCTCCTGGGTTGTCGTCCCGTACCGGACTCCCCGGCCCCGCAGCCATTTCCGGTAAGCGAGACTGCCGGAGTCGGCCGGTTGATGGGATTCCTGACGAGGGTCGAGCGGCAGCCGTCGGGGCCGCTGTGACTCCACCACATCGATGTCCTGGGCGAAGATGAAGTCGTTGAAGTCCTTCTGGGCGTCGAGATCGGCGTCGGCGCTGTCGACCACCGTGGAGCGCCAGACCTTGCACTTCGTCTCGTTGACGGGACTGGCCACGATGAGAATGCTGAACCCCCCTGAACCCTCGACTGGGGCCTTGGTGAGCGTCGCCGCGTAGGGATGCGAGACCGAGTAGTCATAGCGCACCGGGCCCCCCGATGCAGCTGCCGGCCCCGGATCGGGCTGCCAGAACACGCAGTCGGCGAGCCTCAGCTCACCGTCGGTGACCTCCACCCGGTAGCGGCTCACCGCGGTGTGGGGCGTCTGACCCAGGTAGCCGGCGTGCACGAACGGGAAGTGAGCCTGATCGAGAAAGTTCTCGATGATCCGGGGGCCCGACGAGCCCACGATGACCGGGTCGAGCCACACCGCCCGGTCGGGGTGAGCGGCATGGGCCGACGCTCTGGGTAGATCCCGGGGCCGGTCCCCGACGCAGACCCATAAGAATCCGTAGCCGCGGCGGGTCGAGACCTTGCGCAGGCCGGGATTGCCCTTCGGCTGCCGATCCGGGTGGGCGGGCTGGCGAATACACCGACCCTCGATGTCGAACTGCCAGCCGTGATAGCCGCACTGGAGCAACTCGCCGTCGAACGTGCCCAGGGTCAGCCGAGCTCCTCGGTGAGGGCAGGTGTCGACGAAGGCTTCGACCCGGCCATCGTTGCCTACCACCAGCACGTAGCGTTCGTCCAGTAGCTCGAACCGGTGCCATGCACCCTTGGCGAACACACTGGTAAGAGCCACCGGAAACCACTCGTCGTAGATGCGATCGGGGTGGACACCACCAGGTTCGGTCATATATCGCAGTCTTTGTCCCGGCCTCGGGTCAGCGGTCCTCGCGTGAGTAGGGTATGGCCAGGGCTCCGGGCGCGGCGGTGGCTCTCACCCTTCTGCCGATCTTGGCCGCTCCGGCCGGGATCAGGATGGCGATCAAGGTCACCACGTAGGGCAGCATCGACAGCAAGAAGCTCAGATCACTGGGCCCAAAGAACGGTAGATCCCAACCCCGGGCTTGAGCGGTGGTGTCCAACGAGATCATGGATCCGTAGAGCAGGGCCCCGACTACCACCCACCCGGGTCGCCAACTGGCGAAGATCACCACCGCCAAGGCCACCCAGCCCCGGCCTCGGGCGATGTCGGGGGACCAGATGGGAGTAAAAGACAGCACCATGTAGGCTCCCCCGGCCCCGGAGAGAGCTGCGCCCAGCACCGTGTAACCCAGCCTCGATCCCATCACGCTCACGCCCACCGCGTCAGCCGCGGCCGGGTTCTCGCCCACAGCTCGCATGTTCATACCGTGACGGGTGCGCTGCAGTACGAACCACAGCACGATCGGGACGGCCACGTAGGCCAGGTAGACGATCGGATCGTGGAAGAGGAAGGCTTCGAAGAACCCGCCATCGTCCAAGCCTCCGCCCGGGTTGACCTCACGGAACAGGGTCCCTATCGGGGTGCCGTTGCGATTGGTGCCCAATTGGTTGGACAAACCGATCCCGCCGAGGGCCAAGGCCAGGCCCACCAGCACCTGGTTGGCCCGCAAGACCACCACCGCCACCGCGAAGACGAGACCGGCCAGAGCGGCCGCAGCCATGCCTATGAGCATGGCCAGCCACGGGCTGCCCACGCCCCAGGACAGCACCGCGATCACCGCGTACACCGCTCCGATGCCGATGAGGCCCTCTTGGCCGAGGTTCAACACCCCGACCCGCTCACCGAGCATGGCTCCGGTAGCGGCCAGCAACACCACGGTGCTGGCCGGGATGGCCGAACCGACCAGACTCAAGAAGGCATTGTCGATGAGCGCCAAGATCATGTCGGCCAAGATCATGTCGTCGCCCCCTCCAGAGTGGCGCCACCCGACACTTCGGCATCGCCGTCAACGGCTCCGTCGACCCGTTCGAGCCGGTACCGGGCCGCTATCTCGCCCAGAGCGATACCGGTCAGGATGATCCCATACATACCGAAGATGATGTAGACCGACAGCCCTTTGGTCTGCAGCACCAGACCGGCGTAGAACATCGAGGCGATGAACACGCCACCCCCGAGCACCCCGGCGAAGGATGCGCCAGCCAAGGCGGCCACTATGAACCCGGACAGTCCGAACTGGGCCGAGAAGCCGGCGTTGAGAGCCTGGGCCCCGGGCGCGCTGAGCTGGAGCATCCCGCCCAGCCCGGCTATGGCGCCGGTGACCAGCATCACCAACATGATCCGCCGCCTGACCCTGATACCAGCGAAACCGGCGGCCCGGGGATTGCCTCCGATGGTGTCGATCTCATAGCCGATGGTGGTGGACCTGAACACCCACCACAACCCTGCCGCGATCACGAAGGGAACGAGCAGGGCGATGGTCAGCGAATCGGTCCCGGGTAGGTCGGGTAGCTCGACCGGCACTTGCCTGGTCGACTGTATGACGGCCGCCTTCTTGTCCCGCCAGAACCCCAGCGCCGACCATGTAACCAACTGAACGGCCACGAAGTTGAGCAACAGGGTGGTGATGATCTCGTTGACGTCCCAGAAGGCCCGGGCCAGCGCTGGTACCAGGATCCAAGCCGCCCCGGCCACGGTGGCCGCCGCCGCCATGACCAGCAGGACCAACCAGGCCGGCCCGTCAAGATGGATGCCCACGCCGACGGCTGCGAACGCGCCTATCAGGAACTGGCCGTCCGATCCGATGTTCCACACCCGCATCCGCAACGACAGAGCCACCCCCAGAGCGGTCATGAGTATCGGGATGGCCCGCAACGCCACCCCTTCGATGCCGCGCTGGCTGCCGAAGATGGCGTCAACGGCATCAATGAGGATACGGAAAGGATTACGCCCGGTGGCGAGCAACAACAGACCGACCAAGACGATCGCCCCCAAGGCGCCCGCGACACGGGTCATGGTAGCCAGCCCGGCATCGGCGTCGAGCCGGCGGGTCAAGCGGTAACGGGTCGAACTCACACGCCTGCCTCCGCCGGTTCGTGGCCCCCCATGAGCAGCCCGATCCGTTCCCGATCGGCGTCGGCAGCGTCGAAGACACTCATTATGCGCCCCTCGTAGATGACTGCGATCCGGTCACTCATCAGCATGATCTCGTCGAGGTCATCGGAGATGAACAACACCGCGCACCCGTTGTCGCGCTTGTCGAGGATGGTGGCCTGCACTTCCTGGGCCGCGTTCACATCGAGGCCTCGGGTCGGATGGGCTGCCACCAGAACCCGGTCGGCCACCAATGCCTCGCGGCGAGCCACCAAACGCTGCTGGTTGCCGCCCGAGAGCTGACCGGCAGTGGCGAACACGGATCGGGTCTGCACCCGGGCCGTCTCGACCAGACGTTTGGCGAAGTCGATCACACCGTGCCGGTCGAGTTTGACGCCCTTGCAGAACGGCTCGGTCCAGTAGTTGTGGAGCACGGCGTTGTCCTTCACCGGCGCCGACGCCACCATGCCGACCCCGATGCGGTCCTGCGGAATGTGCCCTACTCCCATATCGGTGATGGCCCGCACCGACCGACCGGTGATATCGGTCCCGTCCAAGGTGACCGCCCCCGATTCCAGAGCCCGGAGCGCGCAGATGACCTCGGCCAGCTCGGTCTGACCGTTACCCGACACGCCGGCAATTCCCAGGATCTCCCCGGCCCGTACCGTCAGGTCGACTTCGTGCAGCGCCCTGATCCCCCGGTCGTTGCGAGCCGACACATTGCGTAGCTCCAGTGCCGGGGCGCCGGTCACGGTGCGATGCTCGACCCCGAGCTCGCGTTCCTCTCCCGTCATCAGCCGGGCCAGCTCACGTGCTGTCGCTCCCGCGGTGGGGCGGGTGATCACTCGTACTCCCTGCCGGAGCACGGTCAGGTGATCAGATACCTCCAGCACCTCCCTGAGCTTGTGGCTGATGAAGATCACAGTGAGGCCGGATGCGGTCAGGCCGCGGATTACCTCGAACAGTTCTGCGGCTTCACGAGCGGTGAGCACAGCGGTGGGTTCGTCCAAGATCAGCACCCGAGCCCCTCGGGCCAGCACCCGCAGGATCTCGACCCGTTGCTGTTCCCCCACCGAGAGCTGCCAGATCCTGGCAGTGGGATCAACCTCGAGGCCGATCTCGTCCATGAAGCGCTGAGTCCGCTCGATCAGGGCTCGATGAGTGATGACAGCAGGAGTATCGGGCCAACCCAGATGAATGTTCTGGGCCACGGTCATGGGTTGCACCAACCGGAAATGCTGGTGAACCATGCCGATTCCGGCTTCGATGGCTTGAGCCGGGTTGCGGAGCTCGCGGTCGGCACCGTCCACGGCGATCTCGCCTGAGTCGGCCCGATAGATGCCGGCCAAGATGTTGCACAGGGTGGTCTTGCCGGCGCCGTTCTCGCCTACCAGCGCGTGGACTTCGCCCCAGCGGGCCTCGAAGTCGACCGAGCTGAGAGCCCGAACGCCTCCGAACGCCTTGGTGACGCCACGCGCCGATACGGCGAACTCGGTCAAGGCAGGTCGTGCATGGTCGGTCAGCCGATCTCGATCAGATACCGCTCACGCCGTCGACCGCGAAATCGACTTCGTAGGCATCCTTTTCGTCCCAGATCTCACCGGCTTCGAGACGCAAGGTGCCTTCGTTGTCGTACAACGGGCCCTCGTAGACGTGCAGTTCGCCAGCAGCGATGGCCTGCTCCGCCACGGCCACATCGTCCTGGACGTTCTGGGGAACTTCGGGTCCCCACGCGCCCAGGGGCGTGTCGAGTAGCACCACTTCGTCGGGAGCCGACCAAGTGCCGTC
This sequence comes from Acidimicrobiales bacterium, assembly GCA_963422655.1. Classification (GTDB taxonomy): domain Bacteria; phylum Actinomycetota; class Acidimicrobiia; order Acidimicrobiales; family Aldehydirespiratoraceae; genus CATQHS01. Next base: position 317,410 of record OY730440.1, read on the forward strand.
CAACACCTTCTGGCATTGATCGACATAGAAGGGGCCCAACGCCGACAGATCGAAGTTGGAGACGTATCTGGTGGGGGCGGCACTGCGGAAGTCGAGGTTCCAGTACCCGGTCCACACCCCGGCCGCCTCGGCGATCTGCAGGAAGACGGGTTCGTCCATGACCCCGAACAGGAACCCCACGCCGTTGTCGAGCAGGGCGTTGGCGGCTTGGGTCGCCTTCTGCGGGTCGAAGAAGGTACTGACCAGCACCGTTTCCACCACTGCATCGGGGTTCACGCTGCGGGCCCCTAACAACATGCCGTTGACGTCGTTGTAGGCGGTGGCGGTGGGGAAAGCCCCGATGTAGCCGATCCTGCCATTCTCGGCCAAGTGCCCGGCTGCCACTCCCAGCAGGTAGGCCGGTATCTCGTGGGCCAAGTAGAACGGAAACAGGTTGTCGGTCCAGACATGCCCGTTGACCTCGACGAAAAAGGTGTCGGGGTTGTCGGCGGCCACATCGCTGAGCAACGCCGAGTACTCGGTGTTGGCGAAGATTATGTCGTTGCCGTCATCGGCCAGTCGCTGGAAGAGCTGAGTGGTGCCGGCGTCGAAGCCGATGTTGGGGGTGAAGGCGGTCTCCACCTGGTCACCCAAGCGGGTGTCGACGAGCTTACGACCCCGGTCGTGCTCTTGGGTCCAGCCGTTGTCGTCGGGTGGACCGATGTAGACGAAGTGAGCCTTGATCTTGTCGCGACCGACCGAGGCGGCTGTGGTCGCGGGGGCGGCTGTAGTCGTCGTAGCCGCAGTCTTGGTGCCGTCGTCGTCACCGCAGGCGGCCAGCACCGATCCTCCGATAGCGATACCACCGATGCCGACAGCCCCCATCTTGAGGGCCTGGCGCCGTGACACGGTCGCAGAACGAGGCAGGATCAACCGGGGGTGGTTCTTGGTCATGTGTTGCTGTCTCCTTGATATTTGTGATTTGGCGCTCTCGCAATTGTCGAGCCCAGCCGAGCAGCCGAGCTAGCCGATCAGTAAAGCTAGCCGAGTCGAGCCGCCAACTCGTCGAACTCGATGGCCCACTGTCGACGCATCACCCGTTTGTCGGGCTCGTCGAGCCAACACCCGTCGATGCCGTTGAGCATGCACTGGCGGAAGTCCTCGACCTCGAACCCCATGTGATTGTGGGCAATGACGTAATCCCTGGTGGGATCGGTCTTGAACATGGGCGGGTCGTCACAGTCGAGACTGATCTTGATCCCGAACTCACGCATCCGGCCGATGGGATGGTTGTCGAAGTCGTCGCCGAAGTAAACCCATGCCGTGGAGACGGGAGTACAGGTGAACACCACGCCCTCGTCACGACAGCGGCGCATGATCGCCTCACTGTCGACCACGTGATAGCCGTGATCGACCCGCTCGCAGCCCAGAAGATCCAGGCTGGTCTCGATGTTGCGGGGCGGCGCGTCCTCGGACTGGTGGGCGGTGAGGTGCAGGCCGGCCGCCTCGGCCATGCGGTAGGCCTTCCAGAACCGTTCGGGCGGATATTCGGCTTCGGCGTAGTCCATACCGATTCCGATCACCTCGTCACGAGGATGATCGAGCAGCGTCTGGACCATCTCGACCCCCAACTCGGGGCTCTCCATACGGTTTATGGCCGCGATCAGGCGGCACTCGATCCCGTGATCGGTGCGGGCCGCGCCGATACCGTCGATGATGCCGTCCACACAGGTGGGATAATCGACCCCAGCTGCCATGTGAGCAGTCGGGTTGAAGAACATCTCCCGGTATCGCACGTTGTGTTCGGCCGCCTCGGTGAGGGTCTCGTAGACGATCCGCTCGAAGTCCTCCCGGTCGATCACCCCCAGCGCCGTGTTGTCGTACATGTGCAGGAACTTGTAGATGTCGGGGTAGTCGTAGAGGTCCTCGGGTTCTTCGTAGTCCGGTAGAGGTACGCCGTGCTTGTTGCACAGTTCCACCGCGGTGCGAGCCTGCACCGACCCCATAAGGTGCAGATGCAAGCTGACCTTGGGGATCGCTTTCAAAAAGGTATCCATGTCCATACGATGTCGCCTCCCTCCTGTGGCTACTATCACGGTCTCGAACCCAGCCGGGGCCGCAGCGGAAACCTTCGCAGTATTGTAGAGCAACGTCAAATATAACCCACGAGCGGCCCGAAGGCGAACGGAGAATCACGACGAACGGAGAGTCACCGTGACAACCGCAGGCCTAGCAGTAGCAGACCCAGCAGTAGCAGACCCAGCAGTAAGAACCGCAGACCCCGTGCTGCCTACCCGGGAGCGAAGCTGGCCGCCGGTTCGAGCCCAAGTCGGCGGCCGGGCCGAGCTGTGCGTGCGAGATGCCGAGTTGGTGGTGACCATGGACTCCGATCGCCGGGAGATCGATGGCGGCTGGGTAGCTATCTCCGACGGGTTCGTCACCGCCGTGGGCGAGCCGGGCCATGAACCCCCGGCGGAACGGATCATCGACGCCAGCGGATGCCTGGTGACGCCGGGGCTGATCAATACCCATCACCACATCTACCAGAACCTCACCCGGGCCTTCGCGCCGGCCCTGTCCGGCAACCTCTTCGACTGGCTGCGCACCCTGTACCCGGTGTGGAGCCGCCTCGACGAGGAAGCGGCCTACGTGTCGGCCTGGGTCGGGCTGTGCGAGCTGGCCCTGGGTGGCTGCACCACCACCACCGACCACCTCTACGTGCACCCCCGGGGCGGAGGCGACCTGATCAGCGCCGAGATCACCGCCGCCGCCGAGCTCGGCTTTCGTTTCCACCCCACTCGGGGATCGATGAGCCTGTCGGTGAAAGACGGCGGACTTCCGCCCGATTCGGTCGTGCAGGACGACGACGAGATCCTGGCCGACTCCGAGCGGCTGGTGGCCCGCCATCATGATCCGGCACCGGGGGCCATGGTGCGCATCGCCTTGGCGCCGTGCTCGCCGTTCTCGGTGACGCCCGAGTTGATGGCTCGTACCGCTGAGCTGGCCGAGCGCCTCGACGTTCGGTTGCACACCCATCTGGCCGAGGACGCCGATGAGGACACCTTCTGCGAGGCGACTTTCGGGTGCCGGCCGATCGAGCACTTCGAGAATGTGGGTTGGGGTTCGGATCGGGCCTGGGTAGCCCATTGCGTGTTCCCCGACGGGGACGAGATCGACCGGCTGGCTCGTTGGGGGGCCGGGGTGGCTCATTGCCCCAGCTCCAATCAGTTGATCGGCGCCGGGCTGGCCCCGGTCCGGGAGCTGCGCGATGCCGGGGTGGCAGTGGGGATCGGTTGTGACGGTTCGGCCTCCACCGACTGCGCTTCGTTGTGGCTCGAAACCCGCGGCGCCCTGTTGCTGGCCCGGCTGCGGGGCGGACCCGAGGCCATGGGGGCCCGGGAGGCTCTGGAGATGGCAACTCTGGGCGGGGCGGCATGCTTGGGCCGTGACGACATCGGTGCTCTGACCCCGGGCCGGGCCGGTGATCTGGTAGTCTGGCCCTTGGAGGGTGTGGCTTTCGCCGGGGCTCTGTCTGATCCGGTCGAGGCGTTGTTGCGTTGCGGCCCGGTAGCGGCCCGCCACACGGTGGTGGCGGGACGATCGCTGGTCACCGACGGGGAGCTCACCGTTTCGGGGGTGGGCGAGATGTTGAACCGGCATCGCCGGATCGCCGCCGACTGGCTGGCGAGCTGTCAGTGAGAGGGTCGTAGAGTGAGGTGTCTCGGGCGGGCAGGTTGTCAGGTTCAGCCTTGCTGCGGGCACCGGTAGGGTGTAACATCTAGGGTGATTCAGTTCTGAGCAATAGGTGGTGTCGTCAAGTGGCCACGGTTCAAGGTTCAGAGAGGGGAAATTCTGTGGGGAATCGGTGGCTGGTTTGGTTTGTTGTTGTGGCTGGGTTCTTCGGAGTTTGGGGTGTGGGTGAGCTTGATCCGGTGTGGGCGGTCAGCCCGTCCGATGTCGTCGCCGAAACCGCTGATGCGGAGGTTCTGCCGGTACTGAACTTTGATCGTGCCGACGCTGGTCGGGGCCGGTTGGCGTCGCCGGGTTCGGTGCTGTCTGCGGCCAGAGCAGGGTCTGGTGGTGTGCCGGGGCCAGTGTTTCATCCGGTGTGGCCGGCTTGCTCGGGGCATGAGCATCGCTCCAACAGGGTGTGCCACACCCATCCCTCTGATTGCTATCAGTCTGGTGACGCGCACTACTGTTCGAAGACAACGAAATGGTCGATAGACGACAACCATGTTCCGGGTACGTCTTGTGACGGGCATACTCATAGGTCGGGCAGGGTGTGCCACACTCATCCCTCTGATTGCTATCAGTCTGGTGGAGCACATTATTGTTCGAAGACAGAGACGACAACGACAACGACGAAATGGTTGATAGACAACAACCATACGCCGGGCAGGTCATGTAATGGGCATACTCATAGGTCGGGCAGGGTGTGCCACACTCATCCCTCTGATTGCTATCAGTCTGGTGACGCGCACTACTGCTCAACTACAACTTCGACGTCGTCTGTAGAGCGGTGGTATCCCACCAAGAACCATTACCCGATAGACCACACCCACGAAGACGACCCGCCACCGCAGCCGGTCTGCCCGGCTGGTGAGACTCGCCTCCCGGCGTACGGAAACGCATGTGTACCTTCAAGTTGTCGATATGACCGCAACCGTGACGGAACCTGCCAGGACTGCCCTGCTGGTCAAACCCGTCGTTCTGAGTACAACAGCAGGTGCGTGCCTGACGATTGCAAGTACGGCCGCACCCGCGGCGGGACGTGCGAGCCGAGCTCACCTTCGTTTCGCTACCAAACACTGACCTGCAGCTCCTACAGCACCGATGCCGACGCCCGCGACTACCTCGACATGGACCGCGACAAGTACGACCGGGCCGTTTGCCCACCACCGGGACTGTTTCTGGCCAGCCCCGGTACTGGGGACTGGCCGTCGTGGGGTTTCCAGAAGAGCGTCGCCGACGACTACGGCAAGATCGTGGTCGAGGAATCCGGTGAATGCAGCGGACCCAAAGACGACTGGAATATCGATTTTCCTGACACTGGTCTACATTGGGATTTCCAGGTTCCGTGCAAGGCCCACGACCATTGCTTCGACCTCATCCGGGCAGGGTTATCGGGAACCATCTCCAGCAACGACTGCCACAGCCTTATGAGCGATCTGATGGAAGCCGACTGCAACAACCGCAACTTTGCTATGAGTCGAATATGCCGTGCAGCAAAGTTGAAGGTACATGCAGCTGTAAAGAGTTTTTCTGGAGCGAGCCCGGATCCCGGGGCCGTGAGGCTGGTGAACATCGGCACCGGTCTGTGCGCCGACGTAGATCGTTCTGTGCTTCCCAGCGGTCATAGTTCGGATGGTCTCGCCGATGGTACCGTTGTTCTGCAATGGCCCTGCCGAACGTTCAATGCAGACAATCAACAGTTCCGTTTGCATCCCAGCAATGAGTGGCCCGGATATTTCCAGATCCAACCTGAACACTCCGCCGGTTCTTACATGTGTGTCACCGTTGCAGGCTCATCTCTGGTACAAAAACCATGCGCGGGTAAACTGAAAGAACCGCCGCCTCCACGCCCACTCCGCACACGACCGACTCCACCACCACCCGATGAAGTTCCCATCTCTCAGCAACTATTCAGATTTAGTGCTGTCTCGGATGATGATGAATACACGATCAGCAGCAAGGCAACACGCAGATCCTGCTGGACGGTACCCTCCACCGACGCAACCACCACACCCAGAAGAGGAACCCGACTGGTCAACGCAGTCTGTAGACCTACAGGTCCTGCGGTTGGCTCCTACCAGATATGGAGTATCCAAGATGCCCAGAACTAAATACGTCAAGCGTCTCGCCGGGCTGCTGATCACAGTATTGCTCAGCATCGCGTGCAGCCCGACCTCTAAAGTTGAGACGACCACAGAACAAACAGGAACCGAGACAACTACCACAACCGTGGCCCCAACTACCACAACCGTGGCCCCAACTACCACAACCGTCGCACCGCCGGAGGCCGTGGAGATCGAACCAATCGTCTTGGAGGATTACTGGGCCACCAATCTCAGTGACCGTTCCACTCCGCTCGGAACCCTCTGCTGGGCCATATGGGAGTTGGGCCGAATGGATGTATTGCATTCGTCCGAGCGTATGGCTAAAATCCCGGGTTTCGAGGTGATCTTGCCAGCGAATCTGGACCCCGACTACACTATCCTCGATGCCCTGGAAGAGATAACCAAACCGGAGATAGTAGGTATCGTGAACGACCCCAGACTTTCCGAAGAACTCCAACTGTATGCCAAAGGCTTCTTCGAAGATGTCGACTCCATGATCGAGCAGACAGAGGCGGTCGGTTACGACAAGGTCGACCACACCAAATTCCCATACCCGGACTCCAACGACTTACCCCACGCCGATGCTTTCGACAAGGCCATTCTCGCTCATCCCAACGAATGCGTAGACCCTGGCGGCACAACATCAGAAGGCTGAGCCTGCAATGAGCACGGTCGTTTCGGACAGTAGTAACACCTCTAGCAAAGATGCCCAGAACTAAGTACGTCAAGCGTCTCGCCGGGCTGCTGATCATAGTATTGTCCAGCACAGGATGCAGCCCGACCTCTAAAGTTGAGACGACCACAGAACAAACAGGAACCGAGACAACTACCACGACCATCGCACCCACCACAACCGTGGCTCCAACTACCACGACCATCGCACTCACCACAACCGTGGCCCCAACTACCACGACCATCGCACCGCCGGAGGCCGTGGAGATCGAACCAATCGTCCTGGAGGATTACTTGGCCGCCAATCTCAGTGATCGTTCCACTCCGCTCGGAACCCTATGCTGGGCCATATGGGAGTGGGGCCGAATACATATTCTACATTCAGCCACACGTATGGCCGAGCAAATCCCGGGTTTAGAAGTGGTCTTGCCGGCGAATCTGGACCCCGACTACACTATCCTCAATGCCCTGGAAGAGATAACCAAACCGGAAATAGTAGGCATCGTGAACGACCCCAGACTTTCCGAAGAACTCCAACTGTACGCCAAAGGACTCTTCGAAGATTTCGGCTCCATGGTCGAGCAGACAGAGGCGGTCGGTTACGACAAGGTCGACCACACCAAATTCCCATACCCGGACTTTGATCATTTACCACACGCTGATGCTTTCGACAAGGCTATTCTCGCTCATCCCAACGAATGCGAAGACCCAGTAGCCGCAACACCAGAAGATTGAGCCTGCAATCGGCACGGTCGTTTCGGACAGTAGTAACACCTCTAGCAAAGATGCCCAGAACTAGTCCATGATCAAGTACAGGCGGTAGCGGCGCGGCGTTCGAACAGCTCGGTGGCTGCAGCCTGAGCCCGAGCCGCAATGGCGGGTACATCTACCGAGATAACTTGACCGTCGGCTACCAGACGCTGGCCACGGACCCATACGTTGCTGACATCGTGAGCGGTGGCGGTGAACACGAGATGAGCCGGCGCATTGAAGTCACGGCCGTGCAGCACCGGTACGAAGTGCAGACCTGATACGTCCACCATCACGATGTCGGCGTCCTTGCCCACTGTGAGTGTCCCGGTCACGTCACCGAGCCCCAGCGCCACGGCTCCGGCCCGAGTGGCCATGTCGAGAATGTCCCAGGGGTCCCCGGCGGTGGGCTCCAAGGCGCTGACCTTGGCCAGCAGCGATGCGAACTTCATCTCCTCGAGCATGTCGAGGCTGTTGTTCTCCTTTTCGCCGTCGGTCCCCAGCGCCACCGTCATCTGCTGGCTGCGATAGTGCTCCACCCGGGCCGGTCCCGAGGCCAGCTTCATGTTCGAGCACGGGCAGTGCACCAAGGCCGTACCGGTCTCAACCATGAGAGCAACCTCACGATCGTCGAGCCAGACGCCATGGGCCACCACGGTGCGCTCGCCGAGGACACCCCGGTTGTGGAACTCCTCGATGGGCCGGCGCCCGAACTGGCGCAGGCACTCCTGCACCTCCCAGATCGACTCGGAAGAATGGGTGTGCAGGCCCGTGTCGAACTCGACCGCCAGATCGGCCGCGGCCCGGCACATCTCCGGCGAGCAGTAGAACATGTGCTCCAACCCGACCCAGACCCGCACCCGGCCATCAGCAGAACCGTGGTGGGTCTCCAGCAGTCTCCGGTTGGTCTCCAGCGTCTCGAAGTAGTCGTACCGGTCGGCGGTGTAGGGAGCCAGCGTGACTCGGATGCCAATCTCGGCCGCGGCTGCGGCCGAACCCTCCATGAAACGCCACATGTCGAGCACCGACGTGGTGCCACCCCGCAGCCCCTCGACATAAGCCATGTAGGAAGCAGCCTCGGCGATCGGCGGGGTGAGAGCCCGGTGGGCGGGGTCCACATGGTTCTCCAACCATTCCCACAACGCCATCGACTCTGCCGTTCCCCTTAGCAGCCCGGAATGGAGATGGCAGTTGTGCAGCCCCGGAATGACCACCTGGCCGGTGGCGTCGATCACCTCGGCGGTCGACGCAGCCGGGTGGGCGTCCACCTCGGCCACCGGGCCCACGGCAGCAATGGTTCTGTCCACCACCAGCACCGAACCGGGGTCGTGGCTGACCCGGTCACCCTCCAGCGGCAGGACCATTGCGCCGCGAATCAAAAAGGTGGTCTCGTTTATCTTGGGCACGGCCCGCATCCTAAGCGAGAAACCGCTCGGGTTCGGCTTCGAAGGCTCGCCGACACCCCGAGGCGCAGAACCAGTAGTCGACACCGTCGTAAGTGGTGTGGTACTTGGCGTCGTCGACCAGAACGGTCATGGAGCACACCGGGTCGATCGCCTCGACTCGGGGTGGGCGGGGCTTCGAGCTGGCCACCAATTCACCTGATGACCGACGATCCACCAAGTCGGCCATGACCGCTACCGCGATCTCTGCGTTTGGGACATGGCCGAGATCCAGACCGGCCGGAGCGTTTATCCGGGCCAGGTCGCCGGGATCGAAGCCCTGGCTACGGAGGCTGTCGATCACAGTCTCGGCCCGCCGGGCCGAAGCCACCAGCCCGACGTAACCGGCGTCGGTGGCCAGCGCTTCGGCCAGAGCGAGATCGTCGTAGTGGCCCTGGGTGGCCACCACCACCGCAGTGGCGCCGTCCACTCCCAGGCCGGATAGGTCGAGCTTGGTTCGGACCAGCTCGGGCCGGGTGTGCTCGTCGGGGTCACCGCCGTCGTCGATGACGGACGGCTTCCACCCCACCACCGCCGCCATTTCGGCCAGCGCGTCCACGGCCGGCGAGCGGCCGATGACGATCACCTGCGGCTGGGGCCGATGAGGCTCCAAGTACACCTCCATGGCCCCCTCCGACTCGCAAGCCATGGCAACCAGGCTCACTCCGGGTCGCACCCCGGCATGGGTCCGATCATCGAGTTCGTCGGGCTGGCCCAACAACAACAGGGCCGACTCCCCCGTCTCGAGACATTCCAGCCCTTGGCGCACTACCGACGGCTCGGCACAGGCTCCCCCCAGCCAGCCCCTGACGGTGCCGTCAGCCAAGATCACCGCTTTTGATCCCTGCCGACCCGACGACGGGGCTCGCCGCCACACCACCGAGGCCAGCACGAACCGCTGGCGGGCCTCGAACAGCTCGACGGCATGAGCCAAGACCCCGATATCCATCAGCGGAGCCTGAGAACCTGGGAACAAGACGCAGACAGAGACAGGCTCAGCCGTTGGCGGCGTCGATAGCTTCCCAGACCCGGTCGGGCAGCACCGGCATGTCGATGTTGCGCACCCCGAGATGGGCCAGCGCGTCGACGACCGCGTTCACATAGGCGGCAGGGGAACCTACCGTGGCCGACTCCCCTACCCCTTTGGCCCCGATGGGATGATGGGGCGAGGGCACCGCCGTCTCCAGCAGCTCGAAACGGGGCGTCTCCCAGGCGGTGGGGATCAGGTAATCCATGAAGTTGGACCCGATGCAGTTGCCGTCGTCGTCGAAGGTGATCCACTGCATCGACGACATGGCGAATCCCTCGGTGAGCCCGCCATGGATCTGGCCCTCCACGATCATGGGATTTATACGAACCCCGCAGTCATCGAGGGCCACCATGCGGTCCACCTTCCACACCCCGGTTTCCGGATCGACCTCCACCACCACGATGTATGACCCGTAAGGATAGGTGAGGTTGGGCGGGTCGTAGTAGGTGACGTCCTCGAGGCCGTACTCCATGCCCTCGGGCAGGTTGGTGTAGGCGGCCAGAGCGACGTCCTGGATGGTCACGGCCTGATCGGGCGAGCCTTTCACGAACAGCCGGCCTGCTTCCAGCTCGATGTCCTCGGTGGCCGCCTCCAGCAGGTGAGCGGCGATGTGGCGGGCCTTGGCCGCGATCTTGCGAGCCACCACCGCAGTGGCGGCCCCACCCACCGGGGTGGAGCGCGACGCGTAGGTGCCCAGCCCGTAAGGGGTGTGGTCGGTGTCGCCGTGCTCGACCTTGATGTCGTAGGCGGGTATGCCGATCTGCTCGGCCACTATCTGGGCGAAGGTGGTCTCGTGGCCTTGGCCCTGGGTCTTGACCCCGAGCTTCAAGATGGCCTTGCCGGTGGGATGGACCCGCAGCTCGGCCGAGTCGATCATCTTCAGCCCGGCTATGTCATAGGTACGAGACGGGCCAGCTCCTACCGCTTCGGTGAAGTGGGCGATGCCGATGCCGATGAGTCGTCCCTGCTCTCGGGCCGCGGCCTGCTCGGCTCGGAGATGGTCGTAACCTGCGGCGTCGAGGGCCTTGCGCAGAGCGGTCGGGTAGTCGCCGGAGTCGTAGACGAAGCCGGTCGGTGTCTCATACGGGAACTGCTCGGGCTGGATGAAGTTCTTCAGCCGTATCTCGGCCGGGTCGATGCCCAGCTCATAGGCCGCGGTCTGCACCAGCCGCTCGATGAGGAACGAGGCTTCGGTGATGCGGAACGAGCAACGATAGGCCACCCCGCCCGGGGCCTTGTTGGTAAAGGCCCCCCGGCACTTCACGTGGGCGGCCGGGTAGTCGTAGCTGCCGGTGACCACATGGAACAACCCGGCCCGGAACTGGGTGGGCTGGGCGTCGGAGTAGAAGGCGCCCTGGTCCGACAACACCTCGGCCCGCAGACCTAGGATCCGGCCCTCGTCGGTGAGGGCCAGCTCACCCTTCATGTAGTAGTCGCGCCCGAAGCCGGTGGATATCAGGTTCCCGGTGCGGGTCTCCACCCACTTCACCGGCTGGCCGATCAGCAGGCTCGCCGCGGTGGCCACCACGTAACCGGGATAGATCGGGACCTTGTTGCCGAAGCCACCACCGATGTCGGGGCTGATGATGCGGATGTTCTGCTCGGGGAGCCCGGCCACCATGGCGAACAGCGTTCGGTGGGCATGGGGGGCCTGCGAGGTCATCCACAAGGTGGCCTGGCCCGTCACCGAATTCACGTCGGCCACGATCCCGCACGTCTCCAACGGTGAGGGATGCGATCGGGGGTAATGAGTCTGCAGGGTCACGATCCGGTCGGCCCGGGCGAAGGCATCGTCGGTGGCGGCCTCGTCTCCGCACTCCCACTCGTAGGCCAGGTTGTCGGTCTGGCCCTCCTTCTCGTCGCGGATGAGCACAGTTCCCGGCGCCAGCGACTGCTGGGGGGTAACGATGCTGGTCAACACGTCATAGTCCACGTCCACCAGCTCGGCGGCGTCGACCGCGATATAGGGGTCGGTAGCTATGACCGCGGCCACCTCCTGGCCCTGGTAGCGGACCTTGTCGGTGGCCAGGGTGGCCTGGGTGTCGCCGGACAGTGTGGGCATCCAGGCCAGGTTGTGGGCGGCCATGAGCTCACCGGTCACCACCGCCACCACCCCGTCCACAGCCGAGGCTGCTTCGGTGTCGATGTTGTTGATTCGGGCGTGGGCCACCGGTGAGCGGACCAATGCCATGTGCAACATGGCGGGCAGGGTTATGTCGTCGAGAAACTTCCCCTGGCCTTCGATGAGTCGGGCGTCCTCGACCCGTTTGATGCTGTGACCGATACCCCCGATCTCGGGAGGAGTCGTAAGTGTCCCAGTGGCGGTCATTGTCGCTCCTAGCTGTCGGCGCCGGCCCCGGCTCTGGTGGCTGCAGCCGCGGTCTGTATGGCTTTCACGATGTTCATGTATCCGGTGCACCGGCACAGGTTTCCGGATATGGCCCAGCGGACCTCGTCGTCGGATGGGTCGGGGTTCTGCTCGATCAGAGCCGCCCCCACCAGCATCATGGCCGGGGTGCAGAAGCCGCACTGCAGGCCGTGCTCGTCGGAGAAGGCGGTCTGGACAGGATGGAGCTCACCGTTGACCTTGAGGCCCTCGACAGTGGTGACCGAGCGGCCGTCGGCTTGGACGGCAAGCATGGTGCACGATTTGACCGGGGTGCCGTCCACCAGCACTGTACAGACCCCGCAGCTCGTGGTGTCACAGCCTATATGGGTGCCGGTCAAGCCCACCGTGGTGCGTATGTGGTCGACCAGCAACCGGCGGGGCTCGACGTCGGCAGTGTGATCGGATCCGTTGACGGTGATGGTCACTTCCATGGTGTTGATCCTCCTGCGGCCTGGGCTTGGTCGGCGGCAGCAGCAGCTAAGGCGCGGCGGGTGAAGGTCCGAACCACCTGACGCTTCCATCGGGCCGTTCCCCGAACATCGCTTCGGGGATCGCAGGCAGTCGCGGCTAGCTCGGCCGCCTCGGCGAACAGGTCCGATCCCGGCTCATTGCCGATGAGCACGGCCTCGACTTCGGTTACTTTCAGGTTGATCGGGGCCACCGAGGTCAGAGCCACGCCCGCGGCAGAGATCCGCCCATCGCCACCGAACTCCAAGTGGGCGGCCACGGCCACGGTGGCGTAGTCGCCGACCTTGCGCTCCAGCTTCTGGTAGGACCCGCCGGAGCGGCCCGACGGTACCGGGATGCTGACTCCGGTGACCATCTCGTCTTCGGCCAGCGAGTTGGTGAACATGTCCTGAACGAAGTCGGAGATCGGTATCGTCCGTTCCCCGCCGAGACCCTGGACCACCACATCGGCTCCGGTAGCCAGCAGAACCGAGTTCCAGTCCCCTTCAGGGTCGCAGTGGGCCACCGAGCCGCACAGGGTGCCGAGGTTGCGGACCAACGGATCCGAGATCCACGGCGCAGCCGAGGCGATGGCCCCGACGGTGGCGTCGGAAGTGGCGATGTCGGCGTGGCGCACCAGCGCACCTACATGGAGATGGCCGTTGCGGCGCTCGATGTCAGCCACGCCGTTGATGCGGTTGATGTCGATCAGCTTGGAGGGAACGGCCAGCCTCAGCTTCATCATGGGCAGCAGGCTCTGCCCTCCGGCCAAGAACCGGGTGTCCTCACCCCCCTGCGCCTTGGCGGCCACAGCCTCCTCGACGGAGGTGGCTGTGACGTAATCGAACCGGGATGGCAACATGGCTCCTCCCTCCTTGATAGCCGTGTCCTCGATGATCGGATCCGCCCAGCGGGTAGATCAACGAAGCCCAGGTTAGTCAGCCCAGGCTAGTCAGCCCAGGCTAGTCAGCCCAGGCTAGTCAGCATTGTGAACGGTGCCCGTGGGCCGGGCCATGGGTCAGCCGACAGGGTTCGGCTCGGGCCGTACTCAACGGACCAGGGAAGCGACGGCGCCAAAGTGCAGAGCCGCGGCCACCACGGTGAAGAGGTGCCAGACCTCGTGGTGGCCGAAGCGACCCGGCCACGGTTCGGGCCGCCGCCGCCATAGGACGATCATCCCGACCGAATAGGCGAACCCGCCAGCCAGGATCATGCAGAGCTGGACGGTACTGAGGTGACGGACCAGGACCGGCAAGGCAACGACAGACACCCAGCCCATAGCCGGGTACATCGCGTAGCCGGTCACCTGCAGCCGGCCGAAGGCCGCCAGTTTGAATCCCACCCCGACCGCGGCCGCGCCGGCCACGACCGAGAGCAGAGGGATGCCCCATCCCAGCGGCAGAGCCACCAGGCAGACAGGAACGTAGGTGCCGGCGATGAGCGCGTAGATGGCTGAGTGGTCGAGGCGGCGCAGGACGGCGCTGGCGGAGTGGGCCGGCCCGAGCCGGTGGTAGATGGCGGAGGTACCGAACATGGCCACCAACGTGACCGCGTATACGAAGGCGGCCAGCCGGGTCCGGCCCGGGTCCGTGCCCGCCACCAGCCACACTGCGGCCGGCACAGCCAGGAAGAAAGCCCACAGATGGATTCGACCCCGCCAGGTGGGTCGCTCGTCGGCGGTCGCGAGCCGATGACCGACCCGATGACTGAGCACGATGGCACTGTACGGTCCATCGGTGGCCGCGAAGACCCCGACCGGAGAGCTCAGCGGAAGATTCGACGCATTACAGGTTGCGCTCTATCGGAAGCTGTTCTTCGGAGGTCTGTTCACGTTCCTGACCATGCAGATGGCGGGTGTCTCCAGGGCATTGCTGGCTTTCGAGCTGACCGAAACCAGTACCGGGCTCGGGGGCGTGATGTTTGCTTTCGGTCTGGCCAGCATCTTCGCCATCCCCGTCGGCGGGGTGCTGGCCGACCGCTTTGCCAAGCGCCAGATCCTGCTGGTGGCCGGTGCGATGCAGACGTTCACCCCGCTGGCTCTGGGTGTGGTCGTGGCGACCGGTGTCGAAAACTATTGGATGCTGCTGGTGGCCAGTCTCGTCCAAGGGGCCATGATCTCGATCCTGGCCCCGTCCCGGCTGGCATTCATGGCCGAGGTGGTCGATCGCCACAACATCACCAACGCCATCTTCTTGTCGATGGCCACGGTCCAACTGACCCGGGTGTTCGGCCCGGCTTTGGCCGGATGGTTGATCAGTACGGCCCTGTTCGGGTTGGCTGGAGCATTCTTCGTCTCTGCGGTTTTGGGCGCTCTCAGCTTGGTGTTCATCCGGGGATTACCGCCGGGGGCTCGATCGGTGGTATCGGGCCGCAGCCCGCTGGGCGACATAACCGACGGGATCGGTTTCGTCCGATCCCGTCCCGCCATCGTGCATCTTCTTCTCGTTTCCTTCACAGTGGTGCTCATCGGGTTTCCTCAGCAGACATTCCTGCCCGTCATCGCCGACATCTACGAGACGGGAGCGTTGGGTTTCGGGTTTCTCAACACGGCTGCGGCTATCGGTGCCGTCGTCGTTTCGATCACCTTCGCCAATGTGGCCCGTTCCAAGCTGTGGAGGTACCAGTTCCGCAGCGCCCTGGTATTTGGGATCGCTCTGATCCTGTTCGCGTCGATGCCCGTTTTCGGCTTGGTGCTGGCCATGTCGGTGCTCGTGGGCGCGTCGTCGAGTGCCTTCCAAGCTCTGAGCAACTCGTTGGTGCTCACGCTGGCTCCGGTGGAATACCACGGGCGTGTACAGAGCTTGCTGATGCTCAGCTACACCGGATTCGCCATCGCTTCGTTACCGATGGGGGTCATAGCCGACCGGGTCGGGGTCCGTCTCACCATTGCCGTTCTGGGAGCGGTGATCGTCGTGACCGCCGCCGTCTCCCGGATCGTCGAGCCCCGCACCCGACGGCGAGAAACAACACTGTAGTGCCCCGGTCGACGACGACCGAGACATGGACCGCAGGACCAAGTCGAGGACCGAACGAACAACGATAGTCATCGATAGTCATCAAGACGATGACAGAATCCGAGGAGGCACCATGGCCGCTGGCACCGAGGCCATCATTCGCAGCTACTGGGAACGAGTCTGGCTCGACCGTGACCTCGACCGTCTCGACGAGCTGGTAACCGATCCATCGACCCGCCACACCGCCGAGGGGACCCGGACCTATACGCTGCCCGAGCTCAAGATTCGGATCGCCGCCATCGGTGAGATGATCCGGGGCACCGAGATGAGCCTGGATGCGGTGACCACCCACGGCGAGATGGCATGGGCCCGCTTGACGTTGCGGGGCGTAAGCCTGGCCACCATGGTGCCCATCACAGTCACCTGGATGGCGCAATACCGCATCATCGGCGGCCGGATGGCCGAGACTTGGGCCCTGCACCAAGTCGACTTGGACTGGACCGAATGACAGGTGGTGCGTCAGATTATCGCGTGATGGCCCGTCGGCAACGTCCCCGGTAGCGACGTCGAAAAGGCGATCAATGGCGTCAAAGAGGATGTCAATCGTGTCAAAAAGGCAAAGTCGACGAAGTGGGCGCCAGCGTCGCGGCGCTGAGGGAGCGAACCTCCAACATCGAGGGACGCCCGTCGTCACCGGCTCGCTCATCGAGTCGTCGCAACCCGCAGATCGAGCAGGGCCGGGCCGAGTACCTCGGCGGCAAAGATCTCGGAACGGTCGAAGTCGATGTGTGAGCCGTCGGAGCGGCCGTAACGGCCTTCGTATCCGGATGCGTCGAGCACCGCGGCGATCTCGATCAACCCGGGGGCAAGTTCGCCGTCGGTGATTTGCGACTCCGCCACCAATTCTGCCACCAGGGTCCGCACCAGTCTGTTATAGGTCTGGGCCCGGGCCTCTTGCGTAGGAGGCGGCGCCGGGCCGAGGTCGTCACGTCGCGGCAACCAGCGCGGTGCTGTGGTGAACACCACTCGGACCCCCGACGCCCGCGCTGTCGCAACCAGATCTCGGTAGGCGTCGACGAGATCGTCGGCGAGATCGTCGTCCAGAATGGAAGCCCACGAGCCGTCGGGGCGCTGGTGATCGACCAGCGTCATGGCATGGTCCACCACCAGCACGAAGGAGGATCCCGGTTCGATGTAGGAGTATCGGCAGGGCTCGTCTCGTTCCACCAGATGCCGGGGATCGGCGTCGTCACCGGTTCGTACCACCCGCCATTGCCGGCCGGCGGTCATGACCGGTGAGCAGGCATTGAGGGCCCGGTCCACGACGGCTATCACCCGGGTGGCGTCAGCCCAGCGGCGAAGGCCGTCGGCGAGATGTATACCAGTGGAGTCGCCGATCACGGTCACGATCGGTGCCGGGACCGACCCCTCCCGCCCCGGCATCGACACAGCCGACGGCGGTTCCGGGGTCCGGGACGTCCCGGTCGGCCCCGGCGACAGGGTGGACCCGGTGGTAGCGCCGGTTGCTGGCACCGACGGACTCGTCATCCATGTCGGCAATTCGGTGACACCGGCTGCTCGCTCGCCCGCGCCCCGGACCGGTGAGGAGGCGGTAGCCACCGCGGCCGTTATGGCTGCCACGGTGAATGCGGACGCCGCCAGCACCCCCACGAGCTGGTGACCCGTTCGGCGCCGGACCGGCATCTCCAACACCCGGTAGGACAACTCAGCCAGAACCACGGTGACGACGATCACTGTGACCGCATTCCAGTTGGCAAGCTCTGCCAACGGCCAGTGGAAGAGGTAGATAGCGTAGGAACGGGTACCGAGCCAGCGCATCGGTGCCAGCGACAGCAGCGGCGCCAACGGCCCACCCGGTAGCGCCGCGGCCACCAGCACCACCCAGCAAAGGGACATGAGCGCGGGAGCGCCCCGAAACACGGCGTCGTGGGTGGGATGGAGTCGGGCTACCGCCAATTCGGTGACGGCAAGAGCCAGGACGACTACCGCCAACGAGCCGACCCTCGTGCCGCGAGAAGCATCCGGTGCCCAACCGATGAGACGCCGAACTGTTGCCGACCGAACGGCGCCGAGAGCCAGGCCAGCGCCTGCGGCGATCTCCAGGGCTCGGACCGGAGTGGCCACGTAGGCGTCGGGCGATCCCCACCACAACGCCACACCGCCGAGCCCGGCGACCACCATGGCCGTCACCACCGGCCCGGGCCGGCGGACCAAAGTCACTGCGACGGGAACCAAAACATAAAACTGTTCCTCGATCGCCAGCGACCAGAAGTGTTCCAGCGGCGACGAGGTGGCTTCGAAGATGGCGGCGTAGCCGCCCGGGTCGGTGGCGGCTCGCCAGTTGAAAACGTTCAGCACCGCCGCCAGCCCGTCCAGTCCGACGGTGCGCAGAGGCTGCTCGGTCATGAGCGCAGTGAGCGCCACGGCCCCCGAGATCGTTACCAGCGCGGCCGGCATCAGGCGGCGAACCCGTCGGGCCATGAAACGTCCGAGGCGCAGCCGGCCGGTGGCAGATACCTCGGCGTCGATCAGGCCGAGGATCAGGTATCCCGACAGCGTGAAGAACAGGCCGACGCCGAGCCATCCACCCCTCACCACCCCGGGCCACAGGTGGAAGGCCACCACCCATGCCACAGCCACACCACGAAGCCCGTCGAGACCCTGATGACGAGCGCCTACGACTGCAGTGGCATCGTCGGCAGCGGTACGGCGACCGGCACCGGAGATGTCGACAGGAGGATGACCGACAACCGTCATGGGCCTACCGGCTAGCCGGGAGGTGCTCCGGCGCCGATGGCTCCGATGCTCACCACGAGATAGTCTCCCCCATCTTCGCCTCCGGTCCGCATGGCGATGTTGGTGCCGTCGGGAGACCAGACCGGGTTCCGGTCATCAGAGTTGTCGTGAGTCACCTGGCGGACACCGGTGCCGTCCATATCGGCGATGAAGATCTCGTTGTCGCCATCACGGTTACTGACAAAGGCGATGCGGGTGCCGTCGGGAGACCAGACCGGGTCCCAGTCATCAGAGTTGTCGTGAGTCACCTGGCGGACACCGGTGCCGTCCATATCGGCGATGAAGATCTCGTTGTCGCCATCACGGTTACTGACAAAGGCGATGCGGGTGCCACCCGGCATCCATACCGCATCCCCGTCGTAACTGGTGTTGTCCGTTATTTTTTGCAGATCGGTACCGTCCGTCCCTATCGTCCATATTTCGGACCGTCCCGCGGCGCGCTGGAAGGAGACACGGGTACCATCCGATGACCATGCCGGTTTACGCTGGCGATGGGGGAGGTTCGTGAGTCGCGAGACATCGGTGCCATCTGTGTTCATGACGTAGATTTCGTAACTGCCATCGCGGTTGCTTTCGAAAGCTATTCGCGTGCCGTCTGGCGACCAGACCGGGTTCGAGTACCAGTAGTTGTTGTTGGTGAGCTGGCGGACGCCGGTGCCGTCGGTGTTCATGGTGAAGATTCCGTCCCCTGTCTCTTGGTCGCCGACCAAGACCAGTCGAGTACAATCAGGCGACCACTCGTACTCATAAGGCAAACGAGCGCCCCCGGGTGTAAGAGGTGTTGCCGCTCTACTGTCTCTGGCAAACGTCTCGTTCAACGATGAACAGTCACCACCGCCAGGCGCGAGTTGTTGATCGACCACCGGCTCATTCACTCGCAACGTGAAGTACTCTCGGTTGCTGTCCTGGATGGCTTCATAGACGATGTGGTTACCGTCCGGCGACCACATCGGCTCCCAGTCACCGGTTGTGTTGTCGGTGAGCCGCTGGATGTCGGTGCCGTCGGCATTCATCACGTAGATCTCGTGATCACCGTCCCGGTTGCTACTGAAAGCGATACGGGTACCGTCCGGCGACCAATCCGGATCCCAATCCAAGCTGGTTGCGTTGTCGGTGAGCCGCTGGATGTCGGTGCCGTCGGCATTCATCACGTAGATCTCGTCGTCACCGTCCCGGTTGCTACTGAAAGCGATACGGGTACCGTCCGGCGACCAATCCGGATCCCAATCCATATGGGCGAAGTGAACTCCGTCCGGAGACCAATCCGTTTCCGGTTGTCGGTGCGCGGTTGCGGTGTTACTGGTAAGCCGCTGGATGTCGGTGCCGTCGGCCTTCATCACGTAGATTTCGTCGTCACCGTCCCGGTTGCTACTGAAAGCGATACGGGTACCGTCTGGCGACCAATCCGGATCGGCGCTCCGGTACCAATGGGCTGAACCCGCAGCATCGCTGGAGTTGCTGCTGGTGACCGTCCGGATAT
The DNA here is from genome assembly GCA_963422655.1 of Acidimicrobiales bacterium. Classification (GTDB taxonomy): domain Bacteria; phylum Actinomycetota; class Acidimicrobiia; order Acidimicrobiales; family Aldehydirespiratoraceae; genus CATQHS01. Next base: position 337,210 of record OY730440.1, read on the forward strand.
CTGTGCCATCGATGTTCACCGTGTGTATCTCCGACCGGCCGGTGAAAGCGATACGATCCCCATCCGGTGAATACACAGGATCCCAGCCGTAGACCGTGAGCTCGGTGAGCGGTTCGATGCCGGTGCCGTCGATGTTCATGGCGAAGACCCGGCCCCCCGCAGTGAACGTCACACGGCCGCAATCGGGCGACCAGTCGAAGTAGGAAGCTCGTAGCGAATTCAGAGCGGCCAGAAGTGTTGCCATCTTGCTATCGATCCGAGGCTCACTGATCGGCGAGCAGTCAGATTTTTCATGTTCGTTACTGGCTGCGCCGAAGTGCCGCTGCAGATGATCGTCGGCAATCGAATCATGGCTGTAGTAGCGATAGTGGGCGATGTAAGCCGCTAGCGCTACAACCAGAGATACCGAGATCGTGAGAATCGAGCGTCCCATACGCCACGCTGCCCCCGACTGAGAAACGGGTACTTCGTCGGCTGGTTCGCAGTTCTGGGGCTCTTCCGGGTGGACCATTACACGCCATCCCCGATTCGGGAACTGCGGGTCAGTCCCCGGCACCGGAGCGACGGATGGTTCGTTCGTCAGTGCCCAGATAGCTGGCGATCACCAGCGGATCGTTGCGTACCTCAGATGGCAGACCTTCGGCGATTACCATTCCCGACTCCAGGCAGTAGACCCGGTCGCTGATGCTCATCACCAGTCCCATGTCGTGCTCGATTACCATCACAGCGGCGTCGAGCTCGTCCTTGACATGGGTTATGAGCGGCCCGAACGCCTCTGTCTCGCGCTGGGCCACCCCGCCGGTGGGCTCGTCGAGCAGCAGAACTCGGGCATCGATAGCCAGCAGGCTGCCCAGTTCCACGATGCGGCGGGTACCAGTGGAAAGGTTGGCGATGAAGCTGTCGGCGTAGCGACCCAAACCCAGGTAGTCGATGATTTCGTCGGCTTCGGTCCGCTTGCGCCGTTCGGCCGCTGGCGACGGCGGCAGACCTGTCGCCGACGGCACCAGCAACGACCGGCGGCGAGCTTCGAGAGCGACCATGACCGACTCCCGCACCGTCAGCTCGGGGTACAGGCGAGCGGCCTGGAACCCCCGACCCAGCCCGTGGGCGTGGCGGGCCACCGATCGCCGGTTGGTGACGTCGCGGCCCATCACCACCACCCGCCCCGATGCCGACACGAACCCACTGATAGCGTTGAACAGGGTTGATTTACCGGCCCCGTTGGTGCCGATCAAGCCCACCAGTTCGCCGTTTCGCACCGTGATCGAGACGCCGTTCACGGCCACGTTACCCCCGAACCGGACCGTGATATCACGGGCCTCCAAAGCCAGGGAGGAGCCGACCGGGGCTCGCTCCCGGCCGGAAGGAAGCACGCGGGCCGCAACCAGCGGGCGAACCTCGGTCTCACGGGCGGCCAAACGCCGGTCGGCTCGTTCGAAGATGCGGTCGCGGATCCCGTAGACGATCTGTAACAAGCCACCGGGGAAGTACATCAACAGCACCAGCAAGCCGATGTCACTGGTCAACAACCGGACCAGGGAATCGAGCTCGTCGGGGGTGGCTTGCGGGATCCCTCGAACCCACAGCGCACCCAATATGGGGCCGGCCACCGTTCCCAGTCCGCCGATGATGGCGGTGGCTACCACCACTACCGACTCCCGGGCCGGGAACAGAACCGCTGGCTGCAACGACGGCAGCAGCGTCACCAGCAGGCCCCCGGAATAAGCCGCGATTCCACCGGCCACCGCGAAAGCGCTCAGCTTCATGCGAGCCGGCGACACGGTAGAAGCAGATGCCATCTCCTCGTTGTCACGAACCGCGATCCACGACCGGCCGATCCCGGTTCGGCGCAGCCGAGCCACCAAGAAAGCGACCACGGCCAGCGAACCCAGGCACCAGAAGAAGAAACTGCGCCGAGACGCATCGAAATCAATCAGGATCGGCCCCAGTTCCACGAGCGGCTTGCTCACAGGGCGGGGGGTAGTGGTCCCGCCGGTGAAGAAGTCCTGGGTCAACAGCCATGACGCCGCGGCCACGGCAAAGGCCAGAGTGGTGACGGCCAGGAACAGTCCCCGGACCCGTAATGCGGGCAGGCCCACCAAGAGAGCCGCCATCATCCCCACCCCGGTGGCGGCGATGATGGCCACCCCCCACGGCAAAGTGAGGGAGATATCGAATAGGTCGAAGGGAACCGGGATGTCGTGGCCCCGGGTCAAACCCACCAGAGTCATGCCTCCGAGCCCCACGAAGGCGTACTGGCCAAGAGAGAGCTGACCGGCCCAGCCGGTGAGCACCGACAGAGACAGAGCAATCATGGCGAACAGCACGATGCTGGTCCAAGTGAACAAAGCGCTGTTGGTCTTGAACCAGAACCCGAGCCCAGCAAAAAAGGCAAAGAGCGCCACCATCCCGAAGGTGTCCAGATGACGAGCCCACCACACCGAGTCGAGCCGGCCGGGCCGGGGGCGCACCCGGGGCGACAGCGACCAGCCCACGTCTTGGCGAGTGCTGCGAACCACCAGCAACAACACCACCAGCACCGCGAGGAACAGGTAGACGTCGACCACCGACCGGTTCGTCGACTCCACGTTGGATCGCACCATCTGTTCGGTAACGCCGACAGCCAGACCGCCGACCAGGGTGCCCGACAGCGACCGCATCCGAGCCAGCAGCGATACCACCAGCACCCTCAACAGGAGCGGTTCGGCGATGGCGGCCGTGCCAGCCTGGGCCGAGTTGATGCCCTGCAGTGGCGCAAAGAAAATGGCGGTGGCGGCCGCGAAGGCCCCAGAAATGATCCAAACCACTGTCGAGGTCCGTCGGGGCGAGATGCCATAGAGGCGGGCCGTGTCGGAATTGGACGCGGAGGCCCGCACCGCCAGCCCGAAGCGGGTCCGGGTCATGAACCAGGCCAAGGCCGCGATGAGGATCGGGATGACGAACAACACCACGATCTCGCGAGCCTGGAGCCGGATGTGGCTGGTGGGCGTCCAAGTCATGTCGAAGGGGGCCGGTATGGGGCCGGGGGTGATCACCGAAGGCAGGCTCGACTTGGCGAACACCACGATCTGGCCCACACCAATGGTGGCGATCAACACCACCAGCCGGGGCGACTTGAACAGCCGACGGATCACGATCAGCTCGATCGCCATAGCCACCAGCGCGCCGGCCAGCACCGCCAAGAGAAAGGCCAGCCAATAGTTGAAGGTATAGGCGCTGAGCAGCAGGACGAACAGAGCAGCCCCGAAGGCACCCACCTCCCCGTGGGCGAAGTTGAGCACACCAGTGGATCGGTAGATAAGGACGAACCCGGCCGCGAAGGCCGCGTAAGTGAGTCCGGTCACAAGGCCGATCACGAGCGACTGTTGGCTGACGGTCACTCCCAGGAGTTCGATCACCCCTGCTCACCGCCCAAGAAAACGGCCCGGGCCAGATCGTCGCGTTCGGCCAGCTCCGAGGCCGGTCCTTCGAAGCGGATGCGGCCCTTCTCCATGAATACGGCCCGATCGGCGAAGGCCAAGGCCACGTTGAGCGACTGCTCCACGATAATCATGGTCTGGCCCTCGTCCCGCAGCCGCTCGACCACCCCCAGCAGTTCCTGAACCACCACGGGGGCCAACCCGAGGCTGAGCTCGTCGATCAGGAGTACCTCCGGTTCGTGCACCAGGGTCATGGCCAGCGCCAGCATCTGCTGCTGGCCCCCTGACAGGTCACCAGCCGGCTCGCCGAGCCGGCTGGCCAAGCCCGGGAACAGGTCTACGGCGGTGGCCAGGCGAGCTCGAAGCTCGGCCTTGCCCATACCCTGGCTCAGCAACGTGGCCCGAAGATTGTCGGCCACGCTGAGCTCAGCGAAGATCCCTCCCCCGCCCCGGAGCTGCACGATTCCAGCCCCGAACCTGGTCTCGGTCTCGGCGTAGGTGATGGTTCGCCCGTTCAGTCGTACCACTCCCCGGTCGGGAATACCGAGCCCGCTGATGGCCCGCAACAACGTCGATTTGCCGGCGCCATTGGTGCCCAGCAGGGCCAGCACCTCACCCCGACTCACCTCGAGTCCCACGTCGAACAGCACCTGTACCTGTCCGTAACTGAAATCGAGATTGCGGATCTGCAACACCGGTACCGAGGCCGGGTCGGCGGCGGTCCGCTCGTGCTCGGCCTGCTCCTCGAGCAATTCCTCCACCACGAGAGAGATGTCGCGTCGTATGAAACGGCTGCCGTACACGATGAGGGCGCCGCCTACGATGGCGGCGGGTGGCGCCACCACCAACAGGGCCGTGCGCTGGCCGTAGGCGTCGGAGAGCTGCCCGACGATGAGACCCCCGAAGAATCCCCCCATCAAGAAGACGAACACCGGAATCAAGGCGAAGGCCTGGGCTCTGATCCGGTAAGGGGAGACGGCGGCGATAATAGACGGAGCGGCCACGAACGCAGTCGAGATCAGGGCCTGAGCCAACGCCAGCATGGCCACCAGCAGTCCGATCACCTTGATGGGAAGAGCTACGGCGTAGACGATCCCGGTCGAGACCACCAGCATCCCGGCCAATCCCATCATGGCGGCGGGGTCCCGACGAAAGCCCCGATCGAAGACACGTCCCGCGAAGGGCAGCGCCATCAGCGAGACCACCCACATGAGCGACTCCACGATGCCCCGTTCCAGCGGGCCCAAACCGTACTTGTCCTCCAGCAGGAGGTTGAACTGGATGGGCAGTGCAATCAACGCGAACCCGAGCACACCCACGCCAGTGGCCAGGTAGTAGAAGGTCTTGATCTTGCGCAGGCGGGCGAAAGCGGTGCTGACCGTCACCGGCAGCTCCTCGGTGGTGACCCGCCGCTCGGTTCCCAGTATCGCCTCCTGCTCGTAGCGGCCCCGCTGCGGTTCCGACAAGATCAGCGAGCTGGCCGCGACCAGCAGGGGCGGGATGGCCACGATGAAGAACGCCACCCGCCAGCCCTCGGCACCGCCGGCCCAAGCCGCGGTGCCGCCGACCAGGAGCGGGCCCAGCAACTGACCGACGGGACGGCCCAGTGCCTCGAAGGCAAAGATTCGGTTGCGGGCCCCGATGGGGTAGGTGTCCACCAGTAACGAATTCGACACCGGGAGGCGGTAAGCCTGGCCCAGACCGGTCCCGGCGTTGGTCAAGAAGAGCTGGAAGGGGTTGACGACCAGCCCACTCAAGAAAACGGTGAAAGCCCAGAAGGTGGAGGCGACGGGGATGATCCTCACCCGCGCTATCCGGTCGGCCAAGGCGGCCATGGGCACGGCGCCGAGCACCACCATCACTCCGGCGAAGCTGAGCACACCGATCAGAACCGTGTCACTTACACCGAGGGTGGCCTGGATGTCGGGGGCGAGCACACGGATGGCCCTGGGTATCTCGTCGATGACGTTGAGCAGGAAAAGCATCACCACCATCGAGGTGCCACCGGCCCGCAATCCCTCCCTGAGCGTCATGGGGGTATCGCCCACACCGGGCAGCAGGTCGTCGGGAAGGACGGTCTCGGCGTCGCGGGCGTGCTGCTCGGCCTGACGCTTGGCTTCCTCGGAGAGCACGGCCTCGGCCAGCGCGGCCGCTTCGGTCTCCGGCTTCATGCCCTTCACGTCTCCGTCGAGCTCGTTGGCCATGCCCTCCGCTCCGTCACCGACTGGCGGCACCGGAAGGGTAATGCAGCTTCGGTAACTGGTCACTTACCAGCGCCGCCAACCGGGGCTGGTAAGTGAATGTGACCGAGGCCGAGACTTGCGCGATACTGGCCTGGTTCCAGCTCCTCGGGCTGGAACGACAACCTTTGACTGGAGAGGGGTTCGATGAACCGAAGACTGCGAGTTATCAGTGCGGTGCTTGTGATTACAGCCTTGGGGGCCGGTGCCTGTGGGGGGGAAACTGCTGAAGACAGTTCCAGCAGCCCCGACACAACCGTCGACACCGCAACCACCACAACCACAACCATCGAACCCGACGACACCACTACCACTACCGAACCCGGCGGCACCACTACCACCACCGAACCCGACGACCCCACGCCGGCCACCAACATCCATGACGATCCCCGTGACGGTGTCTTCGACGACTTCCAAGCCACCTTCGATCGCAGTGACCACCCTTTCACCCAGTTGGACGCTTTGTGCCACCCTCATCCGGCCGCCGAGAACCGGGTCGCCACCGACCCCGGCATCGAAGCCGACTCCATCACGCTGGTGCATCTGAGGTCCCGCCTCGAGGACTTCATCGCATTCGGCTACGCAGTGGACGTGGGCAACGTGGCCGAGATCTTCGACACCTTCGTCAGCATCATCAACGAGCAGTGCGGCGGGATACGGGGAAGGATGATAGATCTGCACACCATCGAGCTGTCCGGACTGAGCCAAACCGTTGACGCCGACCGCAACGCGGCTTGTATCGAGGCCATAGAGGACCACGAAGGGGTGATACTGCTCAACTCGTCCGGTTTCGGGGGATCCGCCAACCTGTGCATCGTGGAGGATCATCAGACCGCTTTCATCTCCACCCAGGGCCAGAGCGAGGAGTACATGGCCAGAGGCAACGATCTGTTGATCTCGCTGTCGCCCACCCTGGAAGAAAGCCTGAGGTTCTTGGCCCTCGACCTGATCAATCGAGGCGTATTGGAGGGCAAGACCATAGGCGTGGCCACGCCCGACACCCCCGGTCAGCCCGAAGCAACCAAAACCGGACTGGTCGATGTGCTCGAGGCCAACGACGTGGAGGTGGCCGTCTTCGATGTGATCGAGTGTGGTGGTCAAACCTCGTGCACCGGTGGGGTGTCCGAGTCGGTACGTCGCCTCAAAGACGCCGGCGTCGACGTGTTCTTCAACGTGATGAACATACTGTCGGCACCCGGCTACATCGTCGAGATGGTGGCCCAGGGGTTCGAGCCCGGTGACGTGCAGTTCTATGCCTCGGACTTCAACTCTCAGGCCAGCGAACTGGTGTCCTCCAAGATCGTGGCCTTTGGCGGGCAAGAGGCGGGAGACCTCTACAACGGCGCCATCATCATCGACGACGCCAACACCGGCGCCTATCGTCTCGACGACTACGAGCCCTTGGTCTACAACGAAATGTGCAACGACGCCTACGGAGCCAACAGCGAATCGGGCGCCAACCACGAGTCGGCCGATAGAGCTACGGGCTCGTCGGCCTACGGCATGGTGGTCACGGTATGCGACATCTTGAGGATGGCAGCCCGGGCCATCTACGACGCCGGTGACAACCCGACCCGCACCGACATCTACACGGCGCTGGCCAACTTGGGGCCGATCGACTCCAACGAGATGCTGCCCTTCTCGGTCCGACCGGGCAAGACCCAGGCCCCCGACGCCATCCACACTTCGGTGTTCGAATCGCCCTGCACCAAGGATGCTCCCTTCGGCGAGGAGAAGATCTGCATTTACCCGATCGACGACTACCGGTCCGCCCCCCGCTGAGCTGCGTCTGGTCGGACCGTCTCGAGGTGAACCGCTCTGCCTACCCTTCGATGCCCTCAGGCTCGGGGGTGGGTACAGCGGTGCACCTCGCGTAACCGCTCCCGACTCACCCGGGTGTAGATCTGCGTCGAAGTCAGGTCGGCATGGCCGAGCAACTCCTGCACCGTCCGCAAGTCGGCCCCACCGTCGAGAAGGTGGGTGGCGAAGGTATGGCGCAAGGCGTGGGGGTGGGTCGGGGCCAGGCTGCGCTGATCCAGGATCCGGCGCACGTCCCGGGGCGTGAGGGGCCGGCCCCGCTGGTTCAAGAACACGACGCCGTCGGGGGTGTCACCGGTCACGTAGGCGGGCCGGGCCGAGGTCAGCCAGGCTCTGAGAGCGTCGACGGCGGGGGCGCTCAGCGGCACCCGACGTTGCTTGGCTCCCTTGCCCCATACCGTCAACGCGGCCTCGTCGAGGTCGACGTCGTCGCTGGTGAGGCCGCACAGCTCGGCCACCCGCAGCCCACTCCCGTACAGCACCTCCACCACAGCCCGATCCCGGATCTGACGGGGTTCGCTCGACTCCCCGGACCGGGCCGGGCTGTCGATCAGCGTGTCGATCTCGGAAGCCTTCAGCACCCGGGGGAGCCGGGCCGTCCCGCTGGGAGCGTGGAGCCCGACGGTGGGATCGACGCCGGTACGGCTCGTACGCCGGGCCCAGTCGAAGTAGCGGCGCAGCACCGACGCCTTGCGGGCAATGGTGCGGCGGGCGTATCCCCGGGTGTGGAGGTTGGCCAGATAGCGCCGCAGGTTCAGGCGCGTCACCCCGTCCGGTTCGGTCGATCCGATCCGCTCCAGCCATTCGATGGCGGCGGCCATGTCCCGGGCATACACAGCCCGGGTGGAGTCGGTGACTCGCACCAGCGAGTCCAGCCATGGTCCAGTGTCCCAGCCGGTCACAATCTACCATCGTAATGGGTGTGAGCTGTGACGCTCAGGGTCCGCCCCGGATCAGCCGGCCTCCGTCCCGAGCCAGCCAACCCAGTGTCACCAGCTCATCGGCAGCCACCAGTACGTCCACGGGCGTAGCCCGCACCCTCACAACGAGCCGGTCCAGCGTCACCGGCTCGTCGTCGACGGCATCCAGAACCAGCCGCTGAATCTCGGTCAGCGGGGCCGGAGTGGTCGCGCCACTCCCCTCGGATTCCCCGCTGCGGGCCCGGCCTTCGGTAGCCAGACCCAGGGCCATCAGTACGTCATCGACCGAGCACACCGGCGGGCATCCCTCGCTGATCAGCCGGTTGGTACCGGCCGCGGCCTGGTTGCGTACCGACCCGGGCACGGCCATCACCGTGATGCCTCTGCGGACGGCCTGATCAACCGTATGCATCGACCCGCCCGCGATCTTGGACTCGATCACTACCACCACGTCGGCCAGAGCGGCCAGCAGTCGGTTGCGGGCCGGGAACCGCCAGGCATCGGGATCAGCTCCCAGAGGAGCCTCGGTCAGCAGAGTCCCCGATCCGGCCATGGCCGACCACAGATCGGCATTGCCCCGGGGGTAGACGACATCGATGCCGCTGCCTACCACCCCGATCGGTGGGGCTCCATGGGTGGAGAGAGCGCCTCGATGGGCGGCGCCGTCTATCCCCAAAGCCAGCCCGGATACAACCGACACCCCCTCACCGGTCAGCCCAGCTCCGAGCTCGGCCGAGAATGCCCGACCGGTGGGCGAGCACCGGCGGGTCCCCACGATGGCCACCCTGGGCTGGGATGAGTCGAGAACTCGGCCTTGACGGAACAGGATCGGGGCCGGGTCGATATCACCGGCGAGCCGGCTCGGATGAGAGGCGTCCACAGGGGTGCTCACCCACACGTCCAAAGCCCGAAGGACTCGGGTCATCTGGTCCAAGTCGACGGTGGCAGCATGATGGCGCCAACTACGCCGAAGGGACTCGTCCCCGCAGTCCACCGGGATCCGGCCCTGCTGAACGGCCGCCCACACCTCAGACGGCTCCCGGCCGGCGATGAGCCGGTCGAGCCGTCGGGAACCGGCTCCGGGCAGCGAGGCCAGAGCCGCGGCCCAGATCCCCCGGTCAGACACCGATCCCGATTCCTATGCTCTCCCGGCGCATCCGCAGCGATAGCGCTGCCATCACGTCGGCCACTCGGATCTCGGTTCCGGCGTCGTCGAGGTCTCGGATGGTTCGGGCCACGGTGCGTACTCGTCTCAGACCCCGAGCGCTCAACCGTCCCTCGGCCAGGGCTGCTCTCAGGACCTCGGTGGCAGCCGGTTCCAGCCTCCCATGATGTTGTAGGGCCGGCCCGTCCAGTTCGGAGTTGCAATCCACTCCCCGGCTCCGGGCCAGTTCCCTGACCCGGGCCACCCGTTCGGCCACTTCGGCAGTGGTCGAAGCGGACTGGGTGTCGAACAGATCGCTGGGTTCGGGCCGATCGACATGCACCACCAGATCCAGCCGGTCCACGAACGGGCCCGACAAGCGCCGCTGGTAACGGCCCAGTGCACTTGGCGAGCAGCGACAGCCGATACCACCTCCCATACCGCAGGGGCAAGGGTTCATGGCCGCTACCAGCAGGAACCGAGCCGGGTGCTCGACCATGCCTTGAACTCGAGCCACCCGGATTACGCCCTCCTCCAGCGGCTGGCGCAAAGCGTCCAGCACCGAGGGGGCGAACTCTCCCAATTCGTCCAGGAACAGCACTCCTCCAGTGGCGGTGCTCGCCTCTCCCGGCCGGACCCGGGCCGATCCGCCCCCGATCAACGAAGCCATCGATGCCGAATGATGCGGAGCTCTGAACGGAGGGCGGGTCACCAGCCCCCCTACCGGGAGGGCCAGACCCGCCGCGGAATGGACCCGGGTGACATCCAGAGCCGCTGATCTCTCCAAATCGGGGAGCAGACCGGCGAGACGGCGGGCCAGCATGGTCTTGCCCGCTCCGGGTGGACCTACCAGCAACAGATGATGCCCCCCGGCCGCGGCTACCTCCAGTGCCCACCGAGCGAAGGGTTGGCCGGCCAGATCGGCCAGGTCGGGTTCGGTGGACATGGCTCGGGGCTGCTCGAGCGTCGGTGGTTCGGGCCAAGGCTCGACCGAAGTCAAGGCGTCGTACACCTCCCGCAGTGTCCGTACCGGACGCACCCGCTCACCGGCCACCAGCCGGGCCACGGCATAGTCGGCGGCGGTGACGATCACCTCGCCGTCGGAGATGGCGTCGACCAAGGGCAGCACCCCCGGCACGGGCCGTACCGAGCCATCCAGGCCCAGCTCCCCGATCATGCCGTAGCCATTGATGGGTGCATCGGCGAGTTGGCCGGCCGCGGCCAGCACACCGACGGCGATGGCGAGATCGAGCCCAGCCCCGACCTTGGGCACGTCACTGGGCGCCAAGTTGACGGTTATGCGTCGCATGGGCCATTCCAGGCCGGTAGAGGTAATGGCGGCCCGAACCCGATCCCGAGCTTCTCGACAGGACGCGTCGGGCAGGCCCACCACGGTGAAAGCCGGGAGTCCGCTGGCAACATGGACTTCGACTGAAACGGGATGGCCCCATACCCCGACGAGGGTGGCGGAACGGACAGCGGCGAGCATCGAGTCGACCTCCGGGGTCTCGTCATGGAGACATTTGGAGGCCGCTGTCTCACCGGCCAGCAGCGAGCCGTGTACCTATCCTAGAGGCAGTAAGTGATAACGAAACCTCCGGGGCTCTCTCGACCAACCATCGATCAAAGCACTTCGCGGGTGAAGCGGACGACGGCTTCGATCTCCTCGGAGGTGAGCGTGTCGGCGAAGCCAGGCATCGACGACTTCCCATCGGCTACGACCCGGACCTGATCGGCTACTACGGGGTAGACCTCCACTACGGACTCTCCCCTCAGGACCGACCCCCGCCCGCCCTGGCCCCTGTCGCCGTGACAATTGGCACACCGAGCAACGTAGACGTGGCGCCCGGCAACCAGAATCGGATCCACTTCGCCATCTGGGCTGGCTGGTACCTCGGGTACCCCCGACGAAGAGCAGGCCCCGAGCCCGAGAGTCGATCCGGCCACCAAGCCGACGCCGAGGAGTACAACCAGAATGTGAGACAGAGAGCGAACACTACCGCCGACGATCGAGCCAACAACAACGCCGGACCCTCGCCACCGAGGCCAGCTTCGGAGAGTTTCACCACAGTGATTCACCCGTAAGAGATCACACAGTAATAATGGTGGAATAATGGTGGCATGGGATTGGACCCCACCCGACCCCACCGGCATCGGCCCAGCGATCTGTTGTACGTGGGATGCGTACTGCTGGTGATCGTAGTGCTGGTGACCTGGGCGCTGTGGGGCTGACCGCGGAACGACTCGGGTCGAGATGACACAGAAGCCCTGCCTTTCGAAAGCCCTGCCTTTCGAACTGGACAAGCTAGAAAGCGCCCTCGATCACCTCCAAGCGGGGCCCCACCACAGTGGCCACATCGAACCGAAGCGGACCGTGGCGATCGTGAGCTCGTAACCACTCCACGGCCAGAGCCCGGATCCGGCGCTGCTTGCGCCAGCCCACCGCCTCGGCCGGCGAGCCGAATCGATCCGAACGGCGAGTCTTCACCTCGCAGAACACGATCTCGTCGTTACGACTTACCACGAGGTCGATCTCGCCATTGAGCTCGCCGGTTCTGACCCGCCAATTCCGATCCAGGACCCGATATCCGGCGTCGCGATACCAGCGCTCCACTCGGTCCTCGCCCCAGGCTCCATGGGCCAGCTTCGATCGATCCACCGACACGACCATAAGACAAAACCTTAGGCACCAGCTGTGACACCGTCGGCCAACGGCTCAGTTGTACCGCTTTTCCTTGAGCTTGGCTGCCTTGCCGACTCGGTTGCGCAGGTAATAGAGCTTGGCTCGCCGTACATCGCCGCGAACCACCCGCTCGATCCTGTCGATCACCGGGCTGTGCACCGGGAAGGTCCGCTCCACACCAACGCCGAAACTCACTTTGCGAACGGTGAAGGTCTCTCGCACCCCGCTGCCTTGGCGGCGGATGACCGCGCCCTGGAAGATCTGGGTGCGGAAACGATTGCCCTCGACCACCTTGACGTGCACCTTGAGGGTGTCGCCCGGCCTGAACTCCGGTATGTCGTCTCGAAGATTCTCCATATCGACGAGATCGGTGGGATTCATCGTAGCTCGTCCTCTGGTTCCAGCTCTGGCCCCCATCGGGTCAGAGCACCGGCGCCAGTCGATTCTAGGGTCCGGGATCGCCGTCCCCACCTGGCCCGAGCCCGGAATCGTGGCCTTCTCCGGCATCGAGCCCGAACTCGGCCAGCAGGTTACGGTCGGCGGTGGTCAGACCGCCCCGGGCCGCTATGAGATCGGGACGGCGTTCGATGGTGCGGGCCAAGGCCTGAGCCTGCCGCCACCGGTTGATGCGGGCATGATTGCCCGACCGCAGCACATCGGGAACCTTCCACCCCCGGAAGTCGGCAGGTCGGGTGTAGTGGGGATACTCGAGCAAATGGTCGCTGAAGGACTCCTCGGTGGAGGAGAACCGATTGCCCAGCACCCCGGGCACCAAGCGACCGGCGGCCTCCAGAACCGCGAGGGCCCCGATCTCGCCCCCGGCCAGAATGAAGTCACCGACCGACACCTCGCCGTCCACCAGATGGCGGCGCACTCGCTCGTCAACCCCTTCGTAACGGCCGCACAGCAACGAGAACCCCCCCGATCCGGCCAGTTCGCCGGCCATGGCTTGGTCGAAACGCTGGCCTGCCGGTGACAGATACAGCAAAGGTCGGGGAGGGTCGACGGCCTCCACCGCCGCGAACAGGGGTTCAGGCATCATCACCATGCCAGCGCCCCCACCGAAGGGAACGTCATCGATGCTGCGATGAGGGTCGGTGGCGGCCGAGCGCAGATCGTGGACCCGCACGTCGAGGGCGTCGGCACGCCGGGCGCGCCCGATCACCGACATCGAAGCCACGGACTCCACCAAGTCGGGGAAGATCGTGAAGATGTCAACTCGTAAGCTCAACGGGTCAACCAATGTCGAACAGACCGTCGGGGGCATCGATGTCCACTCGCTGCCCCGGTACCGCCCCGGTGACGAAACGCACCGGGACCAGCAACCCATCGTCCAACTCGAGTACGTCGCTGGCAGGGTTGGCCACCACGCTGACGACCGCGCCGCGGTCGATGCCGAATTGGTCGACGACGCGGGCTCCGATGAGGTCATGAACCCAGAGCTCATCGGGGTCCTCCAAGGGAGTAGCCCTCAATACCAGCCCGCTCAGACCGGAAGCTGCGTCCCGGCCGTCGATGCCGACAAAGGCCACCAAGAACCGGTCCTGGTGAGGGCGAGTCGACTCCACCTCCAGTGGGCCTAGATCGGTTGTCAGGACCGATCCCGGCTCCAACCGTTCGAGTCGGTTCGACACCAGCTTCACCACCATCTCACCGTGGCGGCCGTGGGCTCGGCCTATACGGCCGATCTCGAGGAGACGATCAGTCGACGAACTCGACCTCGATCTCGGCATCGTCTCTGGATCCGGCCGCCTGCACCACAGTACGGATCGCTCCAGCCACCCGACCCCGCTTGCCGATGACTCGGCCCATGTCGCCGTCGGCCACCGATACTTCGAAGCGGACCGAGGAGCCGGACCGGGATTCGATCACGGTAACCGCATCGGGATCGTCAACGATCCGGCGGACGATGTATTCGCACACCGACTGAGCCGTCGGGGCCGAACCGCTCATGAAGCCTCAGCCCTTTCGGGCTCGGCTGTACCACCTGAGGGCACCGGCGAGGGTTTGAACGACTCCCAGGCTCCGCTGATCCGCAGCAGCTTTTCCACCCGATCGGTGGGCTGGGCCCCGTGGCGGAGCCAGTGCAAGGCCCGCTCATTGTCGATGGTGATCACCGAAGGGTCGGGGCGGGGATCGTAGGTACCTATAACCTCGATGAAACGTCCGTTGCGGGGCGAACGAGAATCGGCGGCGACGACGCGATAGGTGGGCTGCTTCTTCTTGCCCATGCGCATCAGACGGAGCTTGACGGCCACGGGCTCAATTCAACCGTCGAAGGTCACCAGTTTCCAACCCCGGGAGCGTCAACGTTGGAGTCGTTACCGGCGCCGGTCCCTTGGGCGTGGTTCGGCCTCCGGCCGCTCGGCGGCCCTTGCCGGACTTCTGCGACTTGGCCGACCGGCTCCGACCGGGTTTGGTGCCGAACCCGCCCAGCCCCTTCATCATGGTGCGCATCTGCTTGAACTGGTCGATGAGCGACTTGACGTCACTGGGCTGGCATCCGGACCCGGCGGCGATACGCCGACGGCGCGAAGTGTCGATTATGTCGGGCTCGACCCGTTCCCGGGGTGTCATGGAGTGGATGATGCCCGTGATCTGGTTCATCTTGCGGTCGTCGATCTCCACGTCTTTGAGCTGGCGGCCCACCCCTGGCATCATCGACACCAGGCTTTTCATGTTGCCCATGTTGCGGATCTGGCGTAACTGACCGAGGAAGTCTTCGAAGGTGAATGTGCCCTCGAGCAGACGGGTCGCAGCCGCCTGCGCCTCTTCGACCTCGAAGGCGGCCTCGGCCTTCTCGATGAGCGTCTCCATGTCGCCCATGCCCAGGATGCGGCTGGCCAACCGGTCGGGGAAGAAGGGCTCGAGGTCTTCGAGCTTCTCGCCCACCGAGGTGAAGATGATGGGCTTGCCCACCACCTCTCTCACCGACAGGGCTGCCCCGCCCCGGGCGTCGCCGTCGAGCTTGGTGAGGATCACCCCGTCCAGAGCCAGCGTCTCGTCGAAAGTGCGAGCTGTGAGTACTGCGTCCTGACCGACCATGGCATCGACTGTCAGGAGGGTGTAATGGGGTTGGACAACGGCGGAGATCCGTCTGACCTCACCCATCATGGCCCTGTCGATGGCAAGGCGGCCGGCCGTGTCGACGATTACGACGTCACGTCCGGTGCGGGCCGCCTCCTTTATCGACGCCCGAGCCACCTTTACCGGGTCGGTGGGCTTGGCGAACACCGGCACGCCGATCTGAGCGCCCAGTGTACGGAGTTGATCGATTGCGGCCGGACGCTGCAGATCGGCCCCCACCATCAGAGGGTTGCGGCCCTGCACCTTGAACCAGCGGGCCAGCTTGGCCGTAGCGGTGGTCTTGCCCGTTCCCTGCAGTCCGACCATCAACAAGACGGTGGGCGGCTTGGAGGCGTAGTTGATCTTGAACGGTTCACCGCCGAGGGTGACGGTCAGCTCGGCCAGCACGATCTTGACGATTTGTTGGGCCGGGTTGAGGACTCGGGACAGTTCCCGGCCCAAGGCTCGAGCCCTGATCCTGGCGTTCAAGCCGTCGACGACATCGAGGTTCACGTCGGCTTCGAGCAGGGCCACCCGGATCTCGGCCAGCGTTGCGTCGATAGCGTCGGACGAGAGCTTCCCCCGGCTCCGGAGCCGGGCGAAGATGGCCTCGAAGCGGTCGCTCAATATTTCCAGCACGGCCACTCAGGCTAGCTGTGTCGATGAGCGTCCGACTCAGGCGAATAGGGCGTCGACGAAAGCCGCCTCGTCGAAGGGCACCAAGTCGGCGATCCCCTCTCCGAGACCGACCAGCTTCACGGGAACACCCAGCTCGTCTTGTACCGCTACCACGATGCCGCCTTTGGCCGACCCGTCCAGCTTGGTCAGGACCACGCCGGTCACGTCGACCGCATCGGTGAACTGCCGAGCCTGGGCGAGACCGTTCTGGCCGGTGGTGGCATCGATCACAAGCATCGTTTCGGTCACCTCTCCCGCCCCCTTGTCGGCCACCCGGCGAATCTTGCGCAGTTCTTCCATCAGATTGGTGCGGGTATGGAAGCGACCGGCAGTGTCGGCCAGCACCAAGTCAGCCCCTCGGGCTGCGGCCGACTCCACCGCATCGTAGACCACCGAGGACGGATCGGCGCCCGGTGAGCCTCGTACGATCCCGGCTCCGGCCCGTCGGGCCCACAGGTCCAGTTGCTCGGCCGCCGCAGCCCGGAAGGTGTCGCCGGCGGCCAGCATCACGCTGGAGCCGTGGTCGGCTTCCCGCTTGGCCAGCTTGCCGATGGTCGTGGTCTTGCCGACACCGTTGACACCCACGAAGAGCCAGACCGCAGGGCCGGATCGGTTCGGGTTGGCATCCAGGGACCGGTCGTAACCTCTCAGCCGCTCGACCAGCTCGACCTGCAGACACTCCACGATCTGGTCCGGTGTCTCGGCATCGCCGGCCGTGGCCCGGGCCCGGGCGGCGGCGATCAGCTCGGCTGTGGTGCTCACTCCCACATCAGCCCGGATGAGTGCTCGGGAGAGCTCAGCCCAGATTTCCTCGGTTGTCGAGGATCGAGATCGGATCGAGGCCAGCGACTCCGACAGGACAGCTCGGGTCCGGGCCAGCCGGTCCCGAAAGGAGAGGTGGATCGGGGCTTCGGACAGAATCGGTCCGTCGTGACGGGCGTCGTCATGGCCTGAACCGGCCCGCCGCGACCGTATCAGCACCACCATCGACGCCACCAAGATCACCACAGCCGCCGCCGCGACTATCCCTACGAGCAGCATCAACGATAGAGTTTATCGGTTGACCCGGGTCATGGGAGAACCCCTGGCCAATCAGAACCGAGCCTCATTCGGACGGTTCGTAGGAACCGAGCTCGACCGATACCACGCGGGTCTGCCCGTCCCGTTCGATCGTCAACTCCACTCGGTCTCCGGGAGAGTAGAGCTTGACGGCTGCGGAGAGTTCGCTGATCTTCGTCATCGGTTCACCGTCGAGAGCTACCACGACATCACCTATCTCGAGGCCGGCGACCTGAGCGGGTGAGCCATCGGAGATACGGGCCAGCCGGATCTCACCCGACCCGTCGTCGCGGCTGGTGATACCCAAGAACCCGAGATCCAGCGATTCTCCGTTCACTATCCGCTCCGAGATCAAGATGATGGTGTCGCTCGGAACCGCGAAGCCTACCCCCGTGTTGAAGTCGAAACCCTGGGTGCGAATCAGGGTGTTCATCCCGACCACCCGTCCTTGGCGATCAGCCAAGACACCACCGGAGTTGCCGGAGTTGATGGCTGCGTCGGTCTGCAACATCTTCATCGGGATCGTCTCGAGGATCTGGTCGGATTCCGGGAACGGTCGGAACCCTTCGAATGGACCGAACCGGGCCGGGTTGGTGGAAATGACGCGAACGGCGCTGACGATGCCGGATGTGACCGTCTGCTCCAATCCGAAGGGGGCACCTATGGCTATCGCCAACTGGCCCACCTCAACTGTCGAATCGGGAGCGAAGGTAGCCGCCATCAGCTCGACGGAGCCGGGATCCACCCGTACCACGGCCACGTCGTGAACCGTCGAACCACCGACGACCTCTCCGTCGACCTGAGTGTCGTCGGCCATGGTTACCAGAACCTGGTCGGTGCCCTGCACCACATGCTGGTTCGTGACGATGTAGCCCGCTTCGGCATCCCACACGATCCCGGAGCCTTGACCGCTGTTGGAATCTATGACCACCACCGACGAGGACAGGGCTCGGGCCACCGCCACTGCGGGCTGGACCGGGTCCATGTCGACCACAGGACCGGGTTCGGGGCGGGGATCGGCGGCCTGAATCGGTTCCTGAATCGGTTCGCTGGCCTGGGTTCCAGTCGAAGCCAGTGCAACGTCGACCGAAGCCGCTTCCATGGCCCCGATCGGATCGGGGCTGGAATCCTCGGAGAAGACCAAGCCGCCTATGCCGAATCCCCCCGCCAGCAGCATCAGGGTTGCAACGACAGCCGCAGCCACCGTCCAACCCTGACGCTTCGGTGCCGGGGAACCGTCCCACAGGGCCGGTTCCCCCGGTGGGGAGACTCGGTCCTCGGTCGTATCGACTGAGACCGCTGGTGTATCCACGGTCTGATCCGAAGTCTCTTCGGACTGAGACTCTTCGGACTGAGACTCTTCGGACTGAGACTCTTCGGACTGAGACTCTTCGGACTGAGACTCTTCGGACTGAGACTCTTCAGACTGAGACTCTTCAGACTGATCTTCTTGATCTTCCTGATCTTCAGATGTGTCCTCCGCTTGGGAGGTTTCTTCGTTCATGGGACGAACTGTAGGGGAAGCGAGCTAAAGCCTCGATAAGGATCGGAGAAAATCCAACTAAAGACTCTGGGCTCCGGGGAGCTCGATAACGAAGATGGAACCCACACCAGGATCCGAGGCCAGCTCTACCGACCCACCGTGGCTCTCGGCGATCTGGCGCACGATGGCCAATCCCAACCCGCTCCTGCTCCCCTCCTGGCGGTATGAGTCGGCCCGGCCAAGAGAAGAAGCATCGGAGGAAGGCTGAGATTCCGGAGCCGACGAGTCGGCCCGGCCCTGCCAGAACCGCTGGAACACCAATGGCTGATCCTCCGGTGGGATCCCGGGACCCTCATCGGCCACCGAGATCCGCACCCACCCGTCGGATTCCTCCACCGTCACCTCCACCTTCGAACCTTCCGGCCCGAGCCGCACGGCGTTGGCCAGCAAGTTGGCGACGGCCCGTCGCAGCGCCGGCCCGTCGCCGCGCACTGAAAAGGGTCGGCCGTCATCGTCGTTGCTGCTCACGATCACCTGCAGCCGCCGGGATTCTGCCGGGATCGAGAACTCGGGCACGAGCTCCTCCACCAACCGGCGCACATCGACGGGCTCGTCGCGCTCGGTCCTGGTTCCGTGACGGGCATAGACGACCAGGTCGTCCACCAGCGTCGACATCCGAGCCGCTGAACTGCTCACCACCTCGGCTGTGCGGCGCAGATCTTCAGGGGCGGTATCGGGGTCGTTCAAGGTCA
This sequence comes from Acidimicrobiales bacterium, assembly GCA_963422655.1. GTDB lineage: Bacteria > Actinomycetota > Acidimicrobiia > Acidimicrobiales > Aldehydirespiratoraceae > CATQHS01. Next base: position 356,472 of record OY730440.1, read on the forward strand.
CGTCGACGTTGGTACGGATGACGGCCAGAGGGTTGCGCAACTCGTGGGACGCCTCATGGATGAATTGCCGTTGCGATTCGAAGGCATCGTCGATGCGACCCAGCATTCCGTCGAAGGTATCGGCCAGCCACTTCAGCTCGTCGTCGGGACCGTCCATGCAGATGCGGCGGCTCAGGTCGGTGGCCTGGATGTTGCGAGCCACCGATGCGATCCTGCCGATGGGACGCAGCACGCGGCCCGACACGAACCAGCCCACGACCAGACTGGTCACGAACAGCATGCCCAGGGCGGCGAACGTGTACGAACGAAGATGCTCCAATGCTCGGGTATTGACAGCCCGCTCGAAAGCGGCCAGGACATCGACCGTCTCGGTCTCGAAGACCCCGATCTGCACACCCCGAGGCGTGGGCAGGTACCCGATCCACTGTTTGGTGCGCGACACCGGCTGATCGTTCAGCTCACTGGCCAGCGCTGTATATATGCCGCCTACGACGACGGCAGCCAACCCGAACAGCACCACGGAGTAGAGCAGGGTCAGGCGGAAGCGAATCGACCCCATCCATCGGGGCCACCCGGGCCATCTCGACATCGCGAGCAAGGGTTCGATCTTCATGGCCATGTCCTCACGGCTCGGCGCGACCGCAGTGTCCGTCATCGAGATCTCGGAGTCGGTAGCCCGACCCGATCACCGTTTCGATCGGGCTGGTTTCGCCCGCTTCGGCGAGCTTGCGGCGCAGAGTGCCCACCGTGACCCGGACGGTGTTGGTGAAGGGATCGGCGTGCTCGTCCCAGACGTGTTCCAAGAGATGCTCGGCCGACAGGACTTGGTCGGGACGGGTCATGAAGTAACGCAACAGCGCGAACTCCTTGGCAGTCAGATCCAACCGGTTGCCACCGCGGCGGACCCGGTGCCGAGCGTCGTCGAGAGTGATGTCGCCCACCTGTAACACGGCTGTGGCGCCGGCCGGTTCTCTCCGAAGCAGGGATCGCACCCGAGCCAGGAGCTCGCCGAAGGCGAACGGCTTCACCAGGTAGTCGTCGGCGCCACGGTCTAGTCCCGTGATGCGATCTTCGATCGAGTCGCGGGCAGTGAGCATCAACACCCGGGGAGCCGCACCGCCCGATGGCGAACTGCGCAGCCGTTCGCAGACCTCGAGCCCGTCGATTCCGGGCATGGTCAGATCCAGGCAAACCAGGTCGTAGTCGGTCAGCTCGTCTTTGGCCAGCGCCATTTCTCCGTCACAAGCCGTATCAACTGCGTAGCCTTGGCGCCGCAGGCCGCGGGCAATAGCTTCGACCAAGTCGGGCTCGTCGTCGACGACGAGGACACGCACGGAGTCGAAGGTAGCGGGATCGAGAGGAACAGGATCACCCGAATCGGCCTGCATCACCAGCCAAGTGACCACACAAGACCTAAAGCCAGCGCAAAGCTCCCCTCAAGGCCCTCTCGAGGCTCAGATGCCCTGCCGATTTCAGGCCGCCTCCGATATGGATTCGGCGACCACCACCGACGAGCCGCCCGGTTTCATCGAGATGCCGTAGAGACGGTCGGCTGCCTCCATGGTGCGCTTCTGGTGGCTCACGATCACCAACTGGGCTTCGGCTCTGAACTCATCTATCAAGGCCAGGAAACGGTGCAGGTTCACATCGTCGAGAGCAGCTTCCACCTCGTCCAACACGTAAAAGGGTGAGGGCCGACTCCGGAACACCGCGAAAAGGAAGGCCAGCGCGGTCAGGCTCCGCTCCCCACCCGACAGTAGCGACAGCTTCTTGACGTTCTTTCCCGAGGGTTGAGCCGAAATCTCGATCCCGGAGTGGAGCAGGTCGTCGGGGTCGGTCAGATGGATCCGGCCCCGACCGCCGGGGAACAAGGTTTCGAACAGTACTTCGAAGCCGGCGGCTACGTCACCGAAGACGGCCGAGAACACAGATTCGATCTCGGTGTCGATCGTGCCTACGACTCGGGACAGATCGCGCCGGGCCTTGGAGATGTCGTCGAGCTGTTCCTTCAGGAACTCGTGACGTTCGTGGAGGACTCGGTACTCCTCCAAGGCCAAGGGGTTGACCGGTCCCATTATCTCCAGTTCGCGTTCGAGCCGGTCCACCCGCTGGTGGGGGAGGACCCCGTCGTCGAGGTCGGGGCAAGGGGCCGACACGGCCGCGTCGGGGGACATCCGGTGATCGGCCCGTAACTGCTCCACCGCGTTCTGAAGGTTGGTCCGCAACTCGGCCTGCTTCACGTCATCGGCAGCGCCGGCTCGGCGCAGGGCCTCCAGTCGGTGATCGGCCGCCGCCGACCGGCGCCTTCCTTCCTCGAGCCTGACCACGATGGCTCGGGCCTCGTCGGACTGGCGCCGACGCTGCTCTCGGATTTGCGACAGTCGGGCTTCGATCCGGGCGACCCGGTAGCCGATCTCTTCATGAAGTGCGACCAAGACCGCGCTCTGGCTCTCGAAACTCTCAGCGGGATGGAGCTCGGTCCGGCGGTAGGCGGCGCTGCGTTCGAGGCGCTCGGCAATCTCACCCAGCCGAGCCTTGAGGAAGAGGCGGCGTTGATCGAGCCGGGCCGAGTGAGCCTCGATCTCGGAGTGCCGGGTCGCGACGGCGGCGGCCCGTTCCTCGACACCGGCCCGGGCCTCTTCCCGTAAGCGTCCCCGTTCCCGCTGCAGGCCTTCGTCGAGACTCGCGACCTGAACGTCTCGCTCGACCAGAGCGGCCCGGGCCGCAGCCAGCCCAGTCTCGGCCTGTTCGTAGACAGCCCGAGCGGCGTCGGCTTGGGCCACCGCTTCGTCGAAGGCGGCCCGTTCGGAGCTGGAGCTGCCGGACCCGAGCCTCCAACTCCGAGAACTGAACCGGTCACCGGCCGGCGTAACTACTACGAGGTCAGGGTTTTCCACAGCCACCTCGGCCGCTTTGCGCCAGTCGTCGTCAACGATCACCACCGATCTCAGCAGGGCGTCGAGCAACCCGTCGATTCCAGGTGCCCGGGCTCGTACCCGATCCCGGAGCCGATGGAGCCCGGCCTCGAGCACAGGCCGATCGAAGCCGGATCCGGTACCAGCGGGCGGGATCATGGCCGGGCGGGCGGGCAATTCTTCCAGAATCCTTCGGGCGGTGGGCACGTCCCGCAAGACGACGGCCTCGCTCTCGGCGCCCAGCGCCGCCGCCACGGCCGCCTCGGCGCCTTCGTCCACTTCGATGAGATCATTCAGCCATCCCAGAACCCCGTCGAAGCCATCGAGCCCGGGCTCGGTATCGGGGGCACGGTCACCGTCACCGGCCAGCACCAGCGCCAGCGCCTCGACCCGGGCCTCGACCCGGAAGAGCTCGGCTTCGGCTTCTCGCAGAGCCGAAGTTTCAGCCGCCGCCTTTCGATCGGCCCGAGCTCGGGCGGCCCGAGCCGAGGCCAGTTCACCCGCCAACGATTCCTCCATGCCAACGGGCCCACCCGGCGAGCTCGGGTCGGGGGGACGGCCCGGCCTGGGACCGGATCCCCAAGAGCGCCGTTCCAGAGACTCCAAGCGGGCCCGGGCCGCGGTCAGTTCCGCCTGCAGGCTGGTCAGTTCCTCCCTTCGGGGTTCCAGAGCGATCATTGCTTCTCGAACCTCCACCAGCTCGCGCCGACACCGGTCGGCCTCGGCTTCCAAGTCGGCGATGACGTCCCGGCTGATCGACGCCGCTCGCTCTCGATCGAGACCGCGCCGACGTTCGGCCACGACCGCGGCCAAGCCCTGCGCTCGTTCCCACAGCGCTTCCAGCCGTACCAGAACGTCGCCGAGATCGTCGGTCCCGCCCGCAGCCAAGCGCTGCTCATCGGCGGCCACGGACCTGGTGAGCTCTTCGAGCTCGGACCTGACCGCTCTCTCCTCGCAGGCCCGGGTAGTCGAAACCTGCCCCAACTGCCGCAGGCTCTCTCGAAGCCGAGCGATCTCCCGACCAGACAAGTGGACACGCAGAGCCTGGAGCTCGGCCATGAGGTCGCTATGGCGACGAGCTGCGTCGGCCTGCTTCTCCAGAGGTCGGAGCTGCCGCCGGACCTCGCGCACCAAGTCCTTGGCTCGGGTCAGGTCGCCCTCTATGGCGGTCAACCGGTGCTCAGCCCTCTCCTTGCGCTTGCGGTACTTGAGGATGCCAGCCGCCTCCTCGACGATCGCCCTGCGGTCCTCGGGGCTGGCGTTGAGCACGGCGTCCATCTGGCCCTGCGACACGATCACGTGCTGGCGACGGCCCACCCCGGTGTCGGACAGCAGCTCGGCGACATCGAGGAGGCGGCAGGGCACGTTGTTGAGGCTGTAGGTCGACTCACCGCTGCGGAACAGAGTGCGAGTTATCTGAACCTCGCTCAGTTCCACCGGCAGCAACCCCGACGAGTTGTCGATGGTGAGGATCACCTCGGCCCGTCCCAGGGCCGCTCTCCGGGCCGTGCCGGCGAATATCACGTCGTCCATCCTCTGGGACCGCACCGCACTCGGAGCCTGGGCCCCTAGCACCCAGGCGATGGCATCCACCACATTGGACTTCCCGCTGCCGTTCGGACCGACCACGACGGTTACGCCGGGTTCGAACCCGATGGTGGTGGCGGCGGCGAACGACTTGAATCCCTTCAAGGTGAGATTCTTCAGATACACACTTTCGACGTTAGCCCCCGATGGTGCTCCTACAGCGCACGGCCCAAGGCGGCGCTACTCGGCCCAAGCCGCTCGGACCAGAGTCGCGACGACTCAAACCTGGGTGTCGCAGTAGTAGGTCCAGGAGCCGCCGAACTTGACCCGCTTGATGGGGGTTCGCGACCGCGGGCTCAGCTCGCCGACCCGGCCCCATACTTCAAGATGGTCGCCATAGTTGCCAGCCGAGCCGAAGGGGTCGCAGAACTCTCGCTCGGGCAACGAAACCCCTCGGTACTTCATGGCGTCGTGGATCGTGCCCACCAGCGATCGGTGCAGTCGGCGGATCTCCTGACTCGACAAGGTGTTGCTCACACGGTCGTGACGCAGGCCGGCCTTGAAGAGGATCTCATCGGCGTAGATGTTACGAATACCGACCACGAAAGTGTCGTCGGTGATCAGCTTCTTCAGTTTCACCTTGCGCTGGAGCAACGACCGGGCGAATTCGGTCCACGCCAGGGGTTTGGTGGGATCGTACCCGTAGCGAGCGATCTCAGGGAGTTCGTCTTGCAGCGACTCGGACGCGACGACGAATAGTTCGCCGGTAGCGTCGGGATCAACGTAGCGAAGCTGGCCGTATTGGGTGAAGGTGACCACCAACTCGGTTCGGGCCAGCTTCGGGTTCTTGTTGGCATTGCGGCGCAAAGACCCTGTCGACCCCAACGCCACCACCAGTGCCAAGTCGTTGTCGAGATCGATGATGATGTAGAGGCCCACCCGCTTGACACTGGTGATCTTGGCCTTCTCCAGTTGGTCGGTGAAGGATCGGCGGGTGCGGTAACGGCTCAGACACCGCATGCTGGTCGCCTCGGCGCTCTTGATCTTCTTGCCGACGATCTCGCGTTCGAGATCGTGCCTTACCGTCTCGACCTCGGGCAACTCGTAGACCGGACCCGTGCTCATGGTTCTGACCTACCCTTCGCAGTATCGGCAGCTTCGGGCTCGACCGCCCCGAGCCCGGTCTCCAACTTCCTGAGAGCCGCCTCAGCGGCCCGCTGCTCGGCCGACTTCTTGGTGGCCCCCTCACCATGGCCCGAGACCGTTCCCACCGACACCGAGGCCCGAAACCACCGGTCGTGATCAGGGCCGCTCGAGGCCACGGTGTAACCGGGGGCGTCGAGCCCGAGGCGGGCTGCTTTCTCCTGGAGTCTCGACTTGTAATCGGCTCGACCCGGCGAACGGACAGCCCGGTCGATGTGGTTGCCGAGCAGGTCCAGCACCAGAGTGCGGGTGGCTTCGAGGCCGCCGTCGAGATATACGGCCGCGATGACGGCTTCGGTGGCGTCGGCCAGCAGGGACGGCTTGTCCCGACCGCCTGAGGCGGCTTCGCCCTTGCCCAGGCACAGCACCGAGCCCAAGTCGAGGCGCCGGCCGACGTCGGCCAGCGTGGCTTCGTCCACCACCGCGGCCCGGGCCTTGGCCAACTGGCCTTCGGGTCGGTCGGGGAACCGATCGAACAGCTCGTGGGTGACGATCAGCCCCAAAATGGCGTCGCCGAGAAACTCGAGCCGCTCGTTCGAGTGGGCACCGTCGTGCTCGGAGCACCAAGAACGATGGATGAGCGCCCCGTGAAGAGAGTCGAGATCGGTGAACCGGTAGCGGAGCCGGTCTTGCAGGCCTGCCGGATTCGTCTTGGTAGCCAGGGGAGATCAGCCCAGCTTGGCCACGACGTAGTCGACGGCATCACGAACCGACCGCAGATCTTCGAGGTCTTCGTCTTCGATGCGAAAACCCACCGACCGCTCGGCCAGTTCCTCCTCCAAGGCCTCGACCAGCTCGATCAGCGCCAGAGAGTCGGCGTCGAGATCGTCGGCGAAGGAGTCACCCTCGCCGATGTCGGCGGGTTCGATCTCCAAGATGTCAGCCAGCCGGTCACGGACCAGTGCTAGTACCTCGTCGCGTCCCATCGACCCTCGTTCGATATGCGTTTCTGCCGGCATTTCCCGCGCTCCAGCCATACCAGACGTGCAGACCGGTTCAATCCTAGCCGGAACCGGAACTCATCGGGCCGTGGTGGCGATGTGATCGACCATACCGGCCGACACCATCTCGGTGGCAACCCGAACTGCGCTGTGATGGCCCCGGCCCGGCTCGAGCCGTGCGAGATAACGCAAACCCCGTTGACCCCCAGCAGCAAGGCTCCACCCACGCTGTCGGGATGCAGTTCCGCCACCATCTCGTCGAGGGCCGGGCCCAAGCTGCGACCCGCGGCCCGAGTGGCGTCGTTGGTGTCTATGGCCACCAGCAACCGGCCCGTCAGTGCTCTCATGGCCCCTTCCAGCGATTTCAGGGTCACGTTGCCAGTGAACCCGTCGGTCACGACCACGTCCACTTGGCAGGTCATGATGTCGCGACCTTCCACGTTGCCGATCCACTCCGCGGAGACGGCCTCGGCCCATCCAGTGTCGGTGAGAAGGTCGAACACCGCTTTCACGAAGGAGTTGCCTTTGCCGGCCTCTTCGCCGATGGACAGGAGCCCGACGCGGGGCCGCTCGATACCGAACCGGTCCCGGGCATAGACCGTGCCCATGCGGGCGAACTGCACCAGCCATTCGGGTCGGCACTCGGCATTGGCCCCGGAATCGAGCATGGTGGTGGGCAAACCGCCTGGCGTGGGGATGGGAGTGGCGATGGCGGGCCGTCCGATGCCCCTTATCCGCCCCATCCGCAGCAAAGCCGCGGCCATGGCCGCCCCGGTGTTGCCGGCTGACACCATGGCCGAGGCCTGTCCGTTGCGAACGGCTTCGGCAGCCCGGATCATCGAAGAGTCCTTCATGGTGCGGACACTGGTACCGGGTTCGGCATCCATGGGGATCACCTCGCCCGCGGCGATCACCTCCAAGTCGCCGGTGTCGCCGAGCTCCTCGGGTCGACCCACCAGCACCACCGGGATCTGGAGCTCGTCGGTGGCACGGCGGGCTCCGGCTACGATCTCACCCGGGGCGTGGTCACCGCCCATGGCATCAACCGCGATCGGAAGCATGCCGGAGCTATTACTCGATTCGACTACTCGACGTCGATCGCCTGCCGACCGTGATACCAACCGCAGCGGCGGCAGGCATGGTGGGGGCGCTTGACTTCACCGCAACGATCACAAACGCTGCGCCCGACGTGCCTTACCCGCCATGCTGAAGCCCGCCGACTTCGACCCTTGGCTTTGGATGTCTTCTTCTTGGGGACAGCCATACAACCTGCTCTTCATCTGAGCTGCTCTTCATCTGAGCCCGCTGTATCGGGCCTCACCGACTCGGTGCTGGGCATAACCGGGCCTGCTCGAACCCGGTTCCGTAGGTTAGCGGCGCTGACTCCCCGAGCCACCCGGCCAAGTCAGTTCGACTCCGTTGTCGACCCGCGACCGGTCAGGCGTCGAACTCGAGGTCGTCGAGAGCGGCCCATCGCGGGTCAGGACCGGGATCGGGGCCGACGTCGGGGCCGGAGTCTGCAGCCGGGCCGGTGGGGAAGCGATCCGGCGCCGGACCGACGCAGTCGGGTGAGCACAGCGGTACCAGCGGCAGGGCCAGAATGGCTGATTCACGAATGGCCGGGGTCAGATCCACACGATCATCGGTAACCGGCCATGTCTCCCCTTCGGTAGGTCTGGTCACGAATATCTCCCGCATCGCCACGCCGAGATTGCCGGTCACCTCACCGAGGCATCGACGACACTCCCCCGACCAGGCTCCGTCTACCCGCCCGTACACGACGAACCCCTCCCCGGCTTCCTCCACGCAGAGATCCACCCCGACCAAACCGTCTCGGATGTCGGCTGCAGTGGACGTCGCCTCGTCGAGTACCAAGTCACGCCGGACGGTGAGGCGTCGGCCGGGACGGTTCTGGAGTTGGCTGCAATCGATCACCAGCCGCGATGAGGGCACCTTACCGGTCCGATTGCTCAACCCGAATCCTGGTCGAACACGTCGTCGTCGGTCGGTGTCGCGTTCTCGGGCTTCTCGGGCTGGCGGACCTTCATCCCTTGGAACCGCTCCCGGCCCGTCGTGATCGTATTCAGGGTCTTCTGTAACACCACCTCGAATTTCCCGAGCTTGTGGTCGCACCAGTCCTCGGCTTCCAGTTTCAAGCGCCGAGCCCGGTCCTCGGCTTCGGCCACGATCCGGCGGGCCCGATATTCAGCCGCCTTGATCACTTCGGTACGTTGAACCATCTGCTCGGCCCGAGCCCGAGCCACTGCCATGATCTCCTCTCCTTCGCTCTTCACGCGAGCCCGGTAGGCCTCCCGTTCCTTCACCATCCAGCGGGCGACCCGCAACTCCTCGGGCAGTGCGTCCAGGGCCTGCTGGAGCTGCGGGATGATCTCCTCCCTGTTGATCATCGACGAGGCCGATAGCGGCATGGGCCGAGCTTGCTCGACGGTCCGGATCACTTGGCGCAACAACATCTCGACCGATGGACTCCGAGAGGTCGATCCGCTCCCTCCCGTCGCCTCGGTTTCTGGTTGCGGGTTCCGATGCCGGGGAGGTAGCGGTCGCGGGGCTGGCTGCGCATCGGTGGGCCGGGGGGGCAGGCGTCCGGGGTCGGCATCGTTGGAGATCATCGCACGGAACCTTCCGGCTCGGGCCGAGCCCTACGCATCAGCGGTCTCGGACCATCAGGCGGGTGACCGGCTCGGGCACCATCGAGGAGACATCGCCGCCGAGCCGAGCCACCTCCCGGATGAGCTTGGAGGCCAGGAACGAACGACGACTCGCCGACGGTATGAACAAGGTTTCGATCCCGCAGAGAGCTTTGTTCATCTGAGCCATCTGCAGTTCGTTCTCGAAATCGGACACGGCTCGCAGGCCCTTCAAGATGAAATCGGCGTCGATATCGCGGACCAGATCGACGACCAAGCCGGAGAACCTGGCCACCGAGACATTGCCGAGGTGGGCACAGGACTCCTCGATCATCTGCTCACGTTCGGACAGCCCGAACAAGCCCTCACCTTTCTGGGGGTTGACGATGGTCGCCACCACCACCTCGTCGAAGAGCTCGGCGATGGTCTCGATCATCTCGAGATGCCCATAGTGAATCGGGTCGAAAGACCCCGGGTAGAGGACACGGGTCATGGGTCAGCTCCCAACCGATTCGGGGCCCGCCCGGGCTGTCGATGCGAGCGTCACCACGGTACTCCCGTATCGCTTGCACCTGTGTACACGCAATGACCCACCCCCGACGACCTCACGATTCGATTCGATGATCACCATGGAGACCGGCAGACGGGGCAGCAGTTCAGCCCAGCCGTCGAACCGGTAAGGGGGATCGACCACGGCCAAGTCGAACCAGACCCGTTCCGGGGCCCGGGCCGGACCGAACGGGACGCTGGAAGCGTCGCGACCAGAAGAGGTCGGGACCAGCCCGTCGAGAAACCGGTCGACGTCATCGGCCACGACGGTGGCCCGATCGGTGAAGCTCGTGCTCTCGAGGTTGGATCGAAGGGCCGACACCGCTCGGGGGGATCGCTCCACGAACACGGCCGAGCCCGCCCCCCGGCTCAGGGCTTCGATTCCCATGGCGCCGGTACCGGCGTACAGGTCGAGCACGCGAGCCTCCGCCAGCGTCCCCAACGAGTACAGCGAGTTGAACACGGCCTCTCGCACCCGGTCGGGCGTGGGTCGAGTGACAGAGCCGGGCGGAGCGAACAGCCGCTGGCCCCGGGCAGTGCCGGCCACCACGCGCATGGTTACGAGTCTGGCATGCCAGTGACCAGGCCTGTCGATTTTCAGCTCTTGAGCAGGAACTCGGCGTCATCCTCGCCCAGGACCAGGTTGATCTCATCGGCCAGGTCCCGATGGTCGGTCAGGTCCGGGTCGGCGTCGATGATCTCGCCCGCTACTGCCCGGGCCTGCTTCACCCATTTCTCGTCCCGCCGTAGCGACGCCAGTCTCAGGTCGTTGCGACCCCGCTGGCGCTCACCCATGATGGTGCCCTCACCCCGAAGCTCCAGATCCTTCTCGGCCAGCTCGAACCCGTCGGTGGACGCGACGACGGCCTGAACCCGGTCCCGGCCCTCTGTCGTGGACGGATCTCCTACCAGGTAGCAATGGGAGCGATGCGACCCCCGGCCCACCCGACCCCTGAGCTGGTGGAGTTGGGCGATGCCGAAACGGTCCGCGTCGAGGACGACCATGACGGTGGCGTTGGGAACATCCACCCCGACCTCTACGACAGTGGTGGCCACCAGCACGTCGAGGGCGCCTCGCCGGAAGCGGTCCATAGTCATCTCCTTGGCGGCCCTGGACACCCGACCGTGCAGCAGTCCCACCCTCAATCCACTCAGCTCACCGCCGGAGCCGGTCAGCCGGTTGTGGGTCTCCTCGGCCGATCGCACATCGAGCGTCTCCGACTCGTCTATGAGGGGGCAGACCACGTAGATCTGGCGGCGGGCGGCTGCGGCCGCCCGCACCGTCTCCCACATCTCCGCCTCCTCCAGCGGGGTACGGGCCCACGAAGTCTCGATCGGGGTGCGGCCCGAGGGCAGCTCGGTAAGGACCGACACGTCGAGGTCTCCGTAGACCGTCATCGCCGCCGTTCGGGGTATGGGCGTGGCTGTCATCACCAGCAGGTCCGGTACGTCCGAGCTGCCTCCCTTGCCTCGCAACGCCGCTCTCTGCTCCACTCCGAAACGGTGCTGCTCATCGACTACGACCACACCCAGTGCCCGGTACCGAACCGCTTCCTGGATCAGGGCGTGGGTTCCGACGAGGATGTCCACCCGGCCCTCGGCCAGTTCGGCCAGGAGGCGCCGCCGGTCCTTGGCCGCCACCCGGTTGGTGAGCAATTCTACTTTCAGGGGCCGATCTCCGGTCAGGGTGGCAGGATCGGCCGCGGCCAAGCCGTCGAGCATGCCGATGATGGTCAGGTGGTGCTGCTCGGCCAAGACCTCGGTGGGGGCCATGAGTGCGCCCTGAAAGCCACCTTGCACCCCGACCAACAGTGCGCGCAGAGCCACCAGGGTCTTGCCGGCGCCCACATCGCCCTGGAGCAAGCGGTGCATGGGGTGGGGTCGAATCAGATCGGCTTCGATCTCGTTGATGGCCTGCTGCTGTGACCGCGTGAGCTCGAAGGGAAGCCGCTGGTGGAAACGGCGAAGCAGCCTGCCGTCGACAGTGTGGACGATGCCGGTGGTGACCGATTCGAGATGGCGCTTGCGACGGACCAGCTCGAGCTGAACTCTCAGCAGTTCATCGAACACCAGCCGACAGCGGGCCTTGTCGCGCTCTCGATCCGAAGCGGGTCGGTGGATGGCTTCCAAGGCAGCGTGGCGATCGACGAAACCGTACCGGGCTCTGATCGCTTTGGGCAGGGGATCGGCGATGCCACGGGGTCGGCATCGATCGAGGGCCTCGGCCACCCAGCCGGCGATGTCCCAGGTGCGCAGTCCGCTCTTCTCCGACTGGGGGTAGACGGGAATGATCCGGCCCGTCCTGTCACCGACCAAGTCCACCACGGGATTGGTCATCTGAGATGAGCCCCGGTACCGGGTCACCTTGCCGTGGATCAGGACGACCCTGCCGGCTGGGAGCTGACGCTCGCGCCACTCCTGGTTGAAGAAGGTCAGCACCAACCGACCGGTGCCGTCACCCAGTTCGACGTCGGTGATGGTTCTGCGATTGCGGGCCCGTCGAGTGGATGCCCGCCTGACCTCGCCCACCACGGTCACCTCTTCACCGGTCACCAGATCGTCGATGCGAGCCTGGCGGGTGCGATCCAGGTAGCGGCGAGGATAGTACTGAAGCAGGTCGAGCAGCGTGTTGATCTCCACCGCGGCCAGAGCCTGAGCCATCTTGGGCCCTACTCGGCGCAGGCGCTCCACCGGTATGGCCTCCAGATCCCTGAGGGTCAGGGGAGGATCGCCAACCGGCATGGACAGTCGAGGCCGACGGCCCCTACTCCAAGCCGAAATAGTAGGGGTACAGAGGTTGGCCTCCGTCGTGAACCTCGATCTCCAAGCCGGGATGGTGGGTTCGTGCATGCTCGGCCAAGGCTGCGGTGGTGGACGGGTCGGCGTCGGCGCCAGCGATGACGGTGAGCAGCTCGTGATCGTCGGAGACGAGATCGTCGAGCAAGGTGACAGCGGCTTCCAGCAGAGTCGGTTCGACCGCCCGGATGATGTCGGAGCCGATACCGAGCCAATCGCCGACGGTGATGGCGCCCAGCGGACCGGTGGAGTCGCGCACGGCGGTAGTGACCTCACCGGTCACTACCGCCGCGGCCGCCGCCGCCATGGCCTTCTGATTGGCTCCGGCACTGGCTTCGGGATCGAATGCCATCAAACCGGCAATGCCCTCGACAATGGTGCGAGTGGGGACGACACAGACGGTGCGGTCGGTCTCGGCATCGAGTTGCTCAGCCACCGCGATGACGTTCTTGTTATTGGGCAGCACCACCACGTCGTCAGCCGGCACCGAATCCACCGCCGCCAGCAGGTCGGCTGTGGACGGGTTCATCGACTGGCCCCCGACAACCACATGGTGCACGCCCAGAGAAGCCAGGATGGCTCCCACCCCGGCCCCCACTCCCACCGCCACCACCGCGCAGGGCACCGTTCCGACAGGTTCGACCGGGTCGGTCCCGGGTCGGGGGGCCGCGCCCGGCGGGGTCGGGCCGGTTTCGTTCAGTTGCCGGCGGACCCATTCCTGTTCCTGCACTTCGTCGAGCAGGTCCGTGACCCGGATGCGGTGCGGTCGCCCGGCCGCGATGCCGGCTTCTATGGCCGCCCCGATGTCGTCGGTGTGAACGTGGCAGTTCCACATTCCGTCACCACCGACGACGACAACGGAGTCTCCCAGAGCGGCCCATCGATGCTTGAAGTCTTCGACCGCCTCGTCGGGGGCATCGAGGAAGAACATCACCTCATAGCGCAGATCGGCAATCGAGGCACCGACCCCGGACCGGTCCGGCCCCACACCGGCTGCCGACACCGGATCGGTTGCGGTGAGCGAGGGCAGGGCCTGGATCGCCGGCTCGGGCAGGGGCCTCCCGTCGAGCTCGGCCAAGGCTGCATCGAACAGCAACAACAGGCCGGCGCCGCCGGCGTCCACCACTCCGGCGTCGGCCAGCACCGGGAGCATCTCGGGAGTTCGAGCCAGAGCGTCACGGCCCTGGCGTCGGGCCGCGTCCATGACAGTGATCAGGCCGGCCCCGGTTCCGGCCGCGGTCACAGCCGCCTCCGATGCCTCCCTGATCACGGTGAGGATCGTTCCCTCCACTGGTTTCATGACCGCTCTGTAGGCGCCAGCGGCAGCGGCAGACAGAGCCTCGGCCAACGTAGTCGCGTCCACCGGACTGCGGTCACGAATGACCCCGACCAACCCTCTCATGATCTGCGACAAGATGACCCCGGAGTTGCCCCGAGCCCCCATCAAAGAGCCGTAGGAGACGGCTTGGCACACCGACTTGAAATCGTCGTCGACCCGTTCGAGCTCCTCGACCACCGACTGGAGGGTGAGCGACATGTTGGTTCCGGTGTCGCCGTCTGGTACCGGGTACACGTTGAGGTTGTTGATCGCCTCTCGGTGGGCTATGAGGGCGTCACGGAACCCCACAATGACCCGTCGGAAAGTGCCCGCGTCCATGACGGTTAGAGCGGGCTGCGACGGATCAGGTGACACGCCGTCCGATGCTACTCTCCACCCTCCGACGGTCGGGGGGAGGACCTCACCGAGCCTTGTCACGGCCGATCAGATCGTAGCCAGTACCCGGCTGATCGTCAGTGCACTGGTCACCTCATCGGAACCCGAGAACCGAGAAGTGCCGACCAAACGGTAAGGATCCGGGTGCAACCGACGGTTCAGTGACCGGCGCCAGTCAGCTCCACGATACCGACCCGCGGTTCGATACGGGCTAGGCGGACCGTCACCGCGTCGATCTTGGCGGAAAGATCACGATACCAATCCCGCCACCACCGACACGGTCACCAAAACATCCACTCGGCGAAGCTGCACCGGCCCCGCCGGGGTGTGCTCGCAATTTCGGGGCTACCGGCAAGCCCACTGCTTGCACCTGGGCGTGCGATCGGGAAATCGCTCGATGGGTCGGTCGGTGATCTTGGACCACGGTAGGCCGACGGTGCTCCGCAGCCGCGGAGCTGTACCCTCAGGACCGTGCAGGGCGTGATCAAGAGCTACGACCCGGTAACCGGTGACGGCGTGGTGGTCAGCGAGGCCGACTTGGCCGACATCGATCTGGCCGGCAACGCCCTGGCAGGCTCTGTGTTTCGCATGCTGCGGCAGGGTCAGCGGGTCCAATTCGACCTCGACGACCAAGGTCGGGCCACTCGGCTGCGCCTGGGTTCGGAGATCGACATGGGTACTCCTCAGCTCTAGCCCCAGACCGCGGCCAACTCGAGGCTGTCGATCAGAACCTCGACCCGCTGGTGGATGTCGTCACGGATCCGGGCCGAACCATTTCATCGTTCCGGTTCGGTGGGACCCGGCGGAATCAGGGACCTCGCCCCGTCCTCATACAACCGAGGTGATGCCCAGTGCGCCATAGCCCTGCTTGCGAAAGTTGGCTCGAAACAGATCCCGCAGCCTGGTTGCGGCCTCGTCGTAGGCGATGGGGTCGTCCCAAGTGTGGCGAGGGTTCAAGATGATGTCGTCCACTCCCGGGCAGGAGGTCGGCATCCTCAGCCCGAGAAGCGGGTGAGTATCGGTATCGACGTCGTCGAACCCACCATCGAGTGCAACGGAGAGCAGCGTCCGGGTCACCGCCAGCGACATACGCTCACCCTTACCGTAAGGGCCGCCGGTCCAGCCCGTGTTCAGCAGGACGCAACAAGATCGGTGTTGGTCCATCCGGGTCCGCAACAACTCAGCGTACACGTGGGGCCGCTGAGCCATGAACGGTGCACCGAAACAGGACGAGAAAGTGGCCTCGGGTTCGGTCACTCCCACTTCGGTGCCGGCCAATCTGGAGGTGAACCCCATCACGAAGTGATACATCACCTCGTCGGCATCGAGGATCGATATCGGCGGCAGCACCCCGAAGGCGTCAGCGGTCAGCAAGACGATGGTGCTGGGATGAGATCCCTGGGCCCGGAGGGCGACGTTGGGGTTGCATTCCAGCGGGTAGGCGAACCGGGTGTTCTCGGTAATCGAGCCGTCGGTGAGATCGAGTTCTTGAGGGTCGGTGGCAGCCAGGCTTCGATCGGGCCGAGGCGGGACGTTCTCGATGAGCGTCCCTCGCATCGACAGGGCTGCGGCGATCACCGGCTCGGCCCGCTTGTCGAGGTCGATGAGCTTGGCGTAGCACCCGGCCTCGAGGTTGAAGACCCCTCGGTCGGTCCAGGTGTGTTCGTCGTCGCCGATCAACTCGCGATCGGGGTCGGCCGACAGGGTGGTCTTGCCCGTTCCCGACAGCCCGAACAAAATCGCGCTATCACCGCCGGGGTCCATGTTGGCGGCGCAGTGCATGGAGAGGTGGCCCTTGTTGGGCTCCACGAAGTTCATGATGGTGAACATCGTCTTCTTGTTGACGCCACAGTAGTCGGCCCGGCCCAGTACCAGGGTCAACCGGCGCTCGAGATCGACAATCACGGCTCGGTCCGACCGGGTCCCGTCCCGGGCCGGGTCGCATACGAACGACGGGACGTTGAGCAACGTCCAACCCGTTTCGTTCCAGTCCATCTCGGGGCTCACCCCGGCCGGGAACATGATGTTGCAGAAGTAGGCATGGGTGGCGTACTCCCCCACGAACCGATAGGGCTCGGCGAATTCGGGGTCCCAGCCGCAGAAGAGGTCACTGACATACAGCCGGGCCCTCTTCCGACCGAGGTGGCCCACGACCTCGGCGACCAGAGCGTCGAAACGGTCCGGCGGGAATGGCGAGAAGCCCTCCCTCCACCACACCGAGCCAGTCACCGAGACTCGGTCGACACAGAACGTGTCGGCCACGGGCCGGCCCGTGCAGGAGGGGTCGGTGTAGAACACCAAAGGACCGTTCGTCCCCAGAGCAGTCGCATAGGCTTTGGGCTCGTCGTCGGGGCCGTGGGACCGGATTCGGCCCCGGTCACCGGTGATCGCGGCCATGAACAACTCGTCTTGGGACAGGCCGTAACCGATGTCAGCGGTTCGCAGACCCAGAGAGGATTCCAGTTGAGCCGCGACCATGGCCGAGGGATTGGTGATAACGGTCATGACGGCTCCGACCTCGTTGTCGTGTCCGGCTTTGTCGCGAAATGGCGGAGTGACCCGCTCAAGAGCGACGAGAGCTTAGTCCCGGCAGTCGGCGGCGTCGCGTCCAACCGGGCGACCCCCGCCAGCCATCACAACCCGACCGTATCCACGATCATGGCCCTGATGCCCAGACCCATCAGGAACAACCCGGTCCCTGCGTACAGCAGGTGGAGCCGGTGACGGAGCTGATGACGGTAGCCGTAGGCGATGGCCACCACCACCAGAGCCGAGAACCCGTAGACGGCGTGCAGGTCGGGAGCTTGGCGATCTTCGCGGGCGATCAGCCATGTTCCCAGACCGGCCTGTACGAACACCGTGAGCTGGGCCGCGGCCGTAGTCGGCCACAAGGCCCGGCATTGCCATCGGGGTCGCCATCGGACCCCCAGAGCCCATACGCCGACGGTTCCGTTGGCCAGCACCACCAGCCACGAGAACCAGTTGTGAGTCTGGCCTGCGACCGAGCCCAGAACCGACCCGGTCACGCAAATGCCTCAGGGCCCGCCAGTACAGCGAAGAGATCGGACCCGGTCGCCGAGCCCGGCATTGCCCCTCGACGGCGGAACCACTCGGTGCCGAAGACCGTGGCGAAGGCTCCCATCGGCAGACTCAGAAAGAACGAGCTCTCGGGAACCTGGGAGGCGTGGGCGGCCAGGGCGGATCGTTTCTCGACCACCACCGAACTCACGTCCACCCGGTGAGTGATAGTGGCTGCATCCACCCCCAGACGGCCTTCGCCGACCTCGGACCGCAGTTCGGCCAGATCGGATTCGTCCATCCCGCCGTCGGGGCCCGGATCGGCCATCATGGCCATCACCTCGGCGGCGACGACTTTGAAGTGGTCTCGGTCGACCGTGGCCTCGTAGACGAGGCCGACCCCGGCCATTTCCGCCGCCCGCACCCCGACTCGGTGAACCTGGATGTGGTCGGGATGGCCGTAGGTGCCCCAATCGTCGTAGCAGGTCAACAGGTCGGCCCGCTCCTCGACCAAGATGGCTGACAACCGGGCGGCGGCCCCGTCCAGGTCGGCCTGCCAGAAGCAGTCGGGATCGTCGTTGCCGGGCTCGCCTTCCATACCGGAATCGACGTAACCGAGCATTTCCACCCGGTGCACTCCCAGTATCTGAGCCGCGGCTCGCAACTCGGCCTCGCGAACCGCGGCCAGGTCGGGGACTGATCCGCCCTCGAACGCCCCAGACGGGTCGGCCCGGCCCGGCGAGAAGGATCGGTCGGGTCCGAGCGAATCGGATGCGAGCGGCTGGCCTCGGGCGCCGTCGGTGGCACACACCACCACCACTCGATGCCCGGCCCGAGAAGCCAGCGCCATGGTGCCACCGGTGGAAAGGACTTCGTCGTCGGGATGGGCGTGAAAGAATACCGCAGTGGCCATCAGGCTACTGCCCCCGACGCTCGCAGGGACGCGACAGCGGCTCTGTCCAGCCCGATCTCGGCCAGTACCTCGTCGGTGTGCTGGCCCGGATGAGGAGGTGGCCCCTGGATCGACGAGTCGGTACGGCTGAACCGGGGGGCCGGACGGGGCTGGACCACACCAGCCACCTCGATGAAGGTTCCCCGAGCTCGGTTGTGGGGGTGATCCGCAGCGTCGGCGGGCGACAGCACCGGAGCGAAGCAGGTGTCGCTGCCTTCGAGAATCTCGCACCACTCGTCGAGAGTCTTGGTCGCCACCACCGCGGCCAGTTTCGCTTTCAGTTCGGGCCAGCGGTCGCGCCGGTTCTGGTCGTCCCATTCGGGCCCGTCCAACCCCAGCCGCTCCCGGAGCTCGGCATAGAACCGGCGTTCGATCGCGGCCAGGGAGATGTAACGGCCATCGCTGGTCTCGTAAACGTCGTAGTAGGGGGCACCAGTGTCGAGCATGTTGGTGCCCCGCTCGTCGGTCCACAGGCCCATGGCCCTCAGTCCGTAAACGAAGGCCATGAGCGAAGCGGCGCCGTCGACCATGGCCGCGTCCACCACCTGCCCATGTCCCGACGAGCGGGCCTCCAGCACGGCGCAAACGATGCCGAAGGCAAGATACATGCCTCCGCCCCCGAAGTCGCCGATCAGGTTCAATGGTGGTACCGGAGCCTGGCCCTCGCGCCCGATGGCGCCCAACGCTCCAGCCAGGGAGATGTAGTTGAGATCATGGCCGGCCGCGAGGGCGTAGGGGCCCTCTTGGCCCCAGCCTGTCACACGGCCGTATACCAGTCGGGGGTTACGGGCCAGGCAGGGGTCGGGGCCGATTCCGAGCCGCTCGGCCACCCCGGGCCGGAACCCCTCCAGCAGGGCGTCGGCCCCCTCCACCAGACGCAGCACGGTGTCGACGCCATCGGTCGACTTGAGGTCGATACCAACCGAACGTCGGCCCCGGTTCAACACGTCGAGGGAGGGCGGGCCGGGGTTGCCGGTCCGCACGGTCGAAGCCCGGTCCACCCGAATCACCGTCGCCCCCATATCGGCCAGCATCATGGCGCAGAACGGCCCCGGGCCGATGCCGGCAATCTCCACTACTCGAACGCCTGCCAGTGGCCCCATGTCACTCCTTCTCTTCTTCTCTTCGGGACTGTTTCCCCGCATCTACGCGATCTTCGTACCGGGCATACTCAACCGGTGACGATAGACACCACCGTGGCGGCCGCCACCGGCCAGGCTCGCCACCAGCGCCGGGTCCAGCAGGTGCTACTGACCGCGATAGTCCCGGCCGCGGCGGCCATGACAGCCAGCTTTTCGGCCGCGGCCGTGCTGGCCGAGGATCTGACCGGCAG
Source organism: Acidimicrobiales bacterium (assembly GCA_963422655.1). Lineage (GTDB taxonomy): Bacteria > Actinomycetota > Acidimicrobiia > Acidimicrobiales > Aldehydirespiratoraceae > CATQHS01. The sequence goes on from OY730440.1 coordinate 376,068, forward strand.
CAAGAAGCTGGCCGGGTTGGCGGCTGGGGCCTTCTCGGTCGGCTCCATGATCGCTACCTTGCCCCTGGCCCGCTACATGGCTCGGCGGGGCCGACGCCGGGGCTTGGTGGCCGGCTGGTCGATCGGGACGGCGGGGGCAACCCTGGCCTTGGCCGCGGCGGTGGTCGAGCTGTACCCCTTGCTGCTCGTGGGTATCATCGCCGTCGGAACCGGTAACGCCACCAACCTGGCCACCCGCTACGCTGCCGCCGACTTGGCCCTGCCCCAGCGTCGAGCTCGGGCCATCGGCATGCTGGTGTGGGGATCGACTTTCGGCGCTGTACTCGGCCCCAGCATCGCATTGGGGCCGGCGGGTACGGTGGCCGAGTCGATGGGACTACCCGAGCTGGCCGGCCCCTACCTGCTGGGATCCATCCTCTTCGTCACCGGTCTGGTCATCACCCATCTGTGGTTGCGCCCCGACCCGCTCGAAGTGCTGGGCGCCATCGATGACACCCGGACGGCCCGAACCCCGATCCTCACCGTTCTGGGCCGTGTCGCCGGCCGTCCGGCACCGGCACTGGCTGCCCTGGCCATGCTGGTGGGCCACACGGTGATGGTGGGGATCATGACCATGACCCCATTGCACATGAAGGACGGCAACCACGAACTCCAAGTGATCGGTTTCGTGATCTCTTTGCACTTGGTGGGAATGTACGCCTTTTCACCGGTGGTGGGCGGGCTGGTCGACCGGGTCGGGTCCTACCCCATGATCGCAGCCGGAGGCCTAGCCCTGTTCGCGGGGGCCGAACTGGCCTCCCGCACCGACGCTGCCGACAGCCTGGGCGTTTTCACCGGCCTGTCCCTCATTGGTCTGGGCTGGAGTTTCGGCCTGATCGCGGGTAGCTCACTGCTCACCAACTCGTTCCCGGCCGAGCAGCGGGTCGAGGTTCAAGGCACGGCCGACTTCTTGATGGCAGCCGGAGGGGCCGCGTCCGGACTCTCATCCGGGGTCGTGTTCGGCTGGACCGGCTACCACGCTCTCAGCCACTGGGCCGGGGTGGGGTCCCTGGTGCTGGTAGCGGCCGCCGGAGCTGCTTTCGTCGCGGCCCGGCCCCGCCGGTCGGGTACGGTCCGGTCGGCATGACGCCCCTCGCTCAGGCCGACCCGTCCGGTTGACCCGAGTCGACGGCAACCACCTTGGCCGGATCGATGGCATAGGTGAGACGCTCACCCCGGCAAGCCCGACTTTGGTCGAGCACCACCAATTCGACCCGGCCCGGATCGGTGTGGACCCGTAACTCGTAACGATCACCTCGGAACCGGACGTCATCCACCACCACCTCGACTACCGAGACCCGATCGCCGGACCCGGCCCGCCGGAAGGCATCGGCTCGCACCAGTACCCGACCTTGCTCGGTTCCCAGCCGCCCCCCCCACCGGACCGCTCCAGCCGGGCCCACCGTCACCACGTTGGCATGACCCAGAAACCGGGCCACGTCCGATCGTCGAGGCTGGTGCCAGACCTCGGGAGGCGTCCCGATCACCGCCACCCGACCGGCCAGCATCACCGCCACCCGGTCGGCAACGGCAAAGGCCTCGCTGTGGTCGTGGGTTACGTGCAGCACGGTGACACCCACCTGCTGCAAGATTCGCCGCAGCTCATCGGCCAGTTCGTCGCGGTGCTGTCGATCCAGCGAACCCAACGGCTCGTCCAGCATCAGCAGCCGGGGCTGGGGAGCCAGGGCTCGAGCCAGCGCCACCCGCTGAGCCTCTCCTCCCGACAGTGTGGCTATGGCCCGGGGCCCGTAGCCGGCCAGCCCCACCAACTCCAGTAGCTCGTTCACCCGGGCCCGCCGGACCGGGAGCGAGACACCCTGCATCCGCAGGCCGAAAGCTACGTTGGCGGCCACGTCACGATGGGTGAACAAGGCATGATCCTGGAACATCAACCCGAAGTCCCGGCGGTGCACCGGTACCTCGGCCAGATCGGTCCCATCCCAGGTGATCCGACCTCGATCCAAGGTTTGGAGACCGGCCACGGCCCGCAAGAGCGTGCTCTTGCCGCATCCGCTCGGTCCGAGGATGGCCACCACCTCACCCGATTCGAGGGCGAGATCGAAATCCGACAGTGCGGTCACCTCCCCGAACGACACCTCGACGCCGACAATTTCGAGTACCGGCCCGAGTACCGGCCCGATCCCGGATCCCGCCATCAGAACGCCCCTTTGCGAGAATCGCCGAGCAGGTCCACGGCGAAGGCAACGACGGCAGTGAGCGCCATCAACACCACAGCCAGAGCCATGGCCTGACCCCGCAGGACAGCGCCTGGCGTACCCAGCAACCGGAACAGGGCCAAGGGTGCGGTCAGTGTCTCGGCTCGGCGGGGGATGAACGAAGTAGCTCCGAACTCCCCCATCGACACCGCGAAGGCGAAGGCGGCTCCAACCGCCAAGCCCCGTCCGGCCACCCGGAGATCGATCTCTCTACGGACTCGGGCCGGTGGGGCCCCGAGAACGGCTGCCGCCTCTCGAGAATGGGGGTTGACGGCCCTCAACATGGGCACGACAGTCCGCACCACGAAAGGCACGCCCACCACGGCATGGGCGATGGGCACGATGACGATCGAGGTCCGTATGTCCAAGGGGGGACTATCCAGGACCAGCAGGATCCCCAGCCCGACGGTGACGGCCGAGACGCCCAGAGGCAGGGTCGACCCCACATCGACGAGGCGGACCGGCCCGGACCGATCTCCTGCCGCCATGAGGGCGGCCGCGCCGCCCACGGCGACGGCGACGGCGGTGGCGGCCGCCGCGAACATCAAGGAGTTGCCCAGCGCGGCCACGGCCGTGCCGGGCAGAAGGTCGACCCGGTCGAGCAGCGCCGCGTAATTGCGCAGCGAGTACCCCGATCCGCCCGAGCTCTCACCGGTCGAAAACGACCGCTCCACCAAGACGGTGCAGGGCAGGCCCAGAAGCAGACCCATGACGGCCAGGTTGGCGGCCAGTCCGAGCCCGCACCGGCGGGCGGCGCCGACACCGTGAACGGGTTCGGGACTGGACCGCCTGCGCTCCAAAGCATTGGACAGCGCCACCAGACCGATTACCACCACCAGTTGCACCACGGCCAGAGCCGCGGCCGTGGCCAGATCGAGGCGGACGACGGCGTAGCGGTAGATCTCGGTCTCCACTGTGGCCCGAGCCGGGCCGCCGAGGATGAGCACCACCCCGAAGGACGTGAACGAGAACAGGAACACGATGGCCGCCGCCGCCGCAATGGCTGGAGCCAGTCGGGGCAGGGTCACCGCGGCGAAGACCCGAGGCTTCGAAGCCCCCAGCACCCGAGCTTGGTCCTCCATGCGGGCGTCCAGACCGGCCCAGTGGGCCCCCACAACCCGCACCACAACCGCATAGTTGAAGAAGACGTGAGCGATCAGGATGGCCCATGCGGTGTGGTGGAGTCGCAGGTCGCCGTCGGTGAGACCGAAGCGATCGAACACACCCTCGAATGCGGTGGCCACCACCACCGTGGGCAGCACGAAGGGAATCGTGACCATGGCCCGGACCAGTCTCTGGCCCCGAAAACTCAGCCGGGCCACTGCGCCGGCCCCGGGCAGGGCCACCGCCACGGTGAGAGCGGTCGAGACTGCGGCCTGCCAGAGGCTGAACCACAGCACGGAGCGAAATGCCGGTGACGCGAACAGGTCGATGATCGGGTCCACCCCGGTCGAACCGAGGCCCTCGACGATCACCCCGGCCACGGGCCAGACGAAGAACAGGGCGAAGAACGTGACTACGACCACTGCGGCGAGCCGGGCCGACCATCGGGCCGGGCTCCAGCTCCGGGCGGTCGAGCTCAGCGCAGGACGATCTCGACCCACCGATCGGTCCACTGGTCGCGATGGGCCTCGACCTCGGCCGGGTCGATCATGAGCGGATCGGAGACCCGGGTGGCGTGAGCCGTGAACACCTCGGGGAGAGTGGCCGAGGAAATTACGGGAAACACGAACATGTTCAAGGGCACGTCGTTTTGGAAGGTGGGGGTGAGCATGAAGTCGATGAGAGCTCGGGCCCCGGCCGGGTTGGCCGCACCGGCCAGCACCCCGGCAAACTCGATCTGTCGGTAGCAGCCGGCCGTCACCACCCCGGTCGGGGGTGTGTCTACGGGGGGGTCGGAGAAGAGCACCTCGGCTGTCGGGCTCGACGCGTAGGAGACGACGACAGAACGGTCGCCGCCCCCGGCCGCGAACTGGCCATAGTAGGCGTCCTGCCACCCGGTGGTGACGGCCACACCGTTGTCGCGCAGACCGGCCCAGTAGTCCTCCCACTCATCGCCGTAATGGGCGATGGTGGCCAGCAGGAAAGCCAGTCCGGGTGAAGAGGTCTCCGGGCTCTGGACCACGAGTTGGTCGGCAAAGACTGGATCCAGCAGGTCGTCGAGCGTGGCCGGCGGTGCCCCGTCAACCGCGTCTATCCAGTAGTTGAGACACACGTCGCCAAAATTGATAGGCGTCACCCGGTGTTCGGGGTCGAGCTGGAACCGGTCCGGCACGTCGGCCAGCCTCGGCGACCGGTACGGCTCGAACAGGCCGGCGTCGAGGCCCCGTTGCAGGAAGGTGTTGTCGATCCCGAAGAGCACGTCACCCAGAGGTGCGGACGCGGTCAGGATCGCTTCGGCCACCAACCGACCGGCATCGCCGACGGCCAGTTGCTCCACCTTTATACCGGTTCGAGCGGTAAAGACGTCCAGCGTCTCCGGTGAGAGGTTGAACGAATCGTGGGTCAGCAACGTGACCGTCGTCGCCTCCATGGACGACGGGCCGTCCGAACCGCAGGCAGTGGCCGCGGTCACCGCCACGGTCAGGACCGCGACGGCAAGGAGTCTGAATCGACGTAGCAGGGCATTTCTGCGCATGTGCTTCCTCCGCTGGCATTACCCAGATCAGGTTGTCGGGTCGACACCGCCGCAAGGCGTGGGTGCCCTCTCAGCCCGGCTGCCCCGAGCTCCCCGGCATTTCGGTAAGAGCCCAGTGTATATCTTGTACCGATGGGTGCCGTCGAACCGACTGTGCCGATGAGTCCGGTCACTCCCGACGAGGCCACTCCCGGCCGGTCCGAGCGGTCCGGCCCGGTGGTCTCGGTGATCGTCCCGACCTACAACGAGGCCGAGAACATCACCGAGCTCATCGACCGGCTACGCCATGTGTTGGCCGGAACCCCCCACGAGATCATCGTGGCCGACGACGACAGCCCCGACCAGACCTGGCAGGTGGCCCGTACCCACACCATCGACGACCCGTCTGTGAGGGTCCTGCGCCGCTTCGAGGATCGGGGGCTGTCCTCAGCGGTACTGGCGGGCATGGCCACGGCCGAGGGGCGGTCACTGGCCGTCATGGACGGTGATCTCCAGCACGATGAGACCATCTTGCCCCAGATGGTCTCATCGATCGTCGACGATGGAGCCGACATCTGCGTGGGCACCCGGTCGGGTTCGGGCGGGTCCCACGGCCAGCGGTCGCCTCTCCGGCGGCTCGTGACCCGGACGGCGACGCTGCTGGCCCGCGTGCTGGTGACCAAGACCCGTACCACCGATCCCCTGAGCGGCTATTTCGTCATCAGCCGAACCGCGTACGAACGGATCGCCCCCGACATCAACCCCAGGGGATTCAAGATCCTGCTCGAGTTCATCGGACGGGGTGAAGGGCTCCGACTTGCCGAAGTGGGTTACCGCTTCCGGCCCCGGATCCGCGGCGAGACGAAGATGTCGGGGGCCATAGTCCGCAACTACCTGATCGCCATCCTGGACATGCGGTACGGACGCCACGTCTCGCCGGTGTTCCTCATGTACTGCCTGGTCGGGATCAGCGGGGTGGCGATCAACCTGGGCGGGTTCCTGATGGGCGAGCTCGTCGATCTCCCAAGAGTGGATCTGAACTTCGCGCCCGGCCTCACCCCGATCCACCTCTCGGTGGTGGCGGGCATCGAGCTCAGCATCATCAGCAACTTCTCGGTCAACAACTATGTCACCTTCTACGAGGACCGGTACCGGGGGTGGAGCCTGCTGAGAGGATTCGGGAAGTTCCAGACCGTGTCCATCGTGGGGCTGCTGGTGCAGGTGGCGGTCTTTCGGCTCTTGGAGCAGAACAACTTCCCGACCGCATCGATGAACGACAGCCTGGCCACTACCGTCAACAACGGTGTCGGCATCGTCGTCGCCACCCCGTCCAACTTCTTCCTCAACGCCACGCTCACCTGGAGCCACCGCACCCGGGCCCGCCGCTTCACCTATGGCTAGTCGGGTCGGCGATGCGGTCGTTACCGGTTCTCGACCAACGAACATCTCGGTCCGGCGCCACATCTCTTCGGTGCGGTCGATGCGGCGTTCGGTGGGCGTGAGGCGTTCACCGGCGTCGGCTGTGGCTTCGGAGATGGTGTCGGCAGAGACGGTGTCGGCAGAGACGGTGTCGGTAGACATGGCGAAGAGAACTGGAGAACTGTGATCGATCCGTTACAATCATTGATCTCTGATGTTCAGGGACAAACATCAACACCTACTCGCCCTGGCACTTCGAGCAAAGGCCCCGAACCATGACCAGAGTCAAAAGAGACAAGTACGAGCCGGCGGAGCGGGAACGACTGGTTCTCGATCAAGTGGAAAACCCGCGATATGACCGCCAGATCACAAACGGGCTCACCCCCTTCCTCGACCGGACCGTACCCTCCGACATGGGAGACTTCTACAGCTCCCGAGAACTCGAGGAACTGCTGCACATCCGAGGCACCGAACGAGACATCGAGGCACGCATGCCCGTCAAGATGACTCGGCACTACTTCGAGCTGGCCCGTAAGAGCCCGGCCCTGCAGAAACTCGTCAAGGCATCACCGGATGAGACGCTCGACCTCGAAGGATCCGACGACCCTGCCAACCAGATGTACTACAGCCCCATCGACGGACTGCTCCACAAGTACGAGATGGGCCTCATATACGTCATCTCGACGTGTTCGGCCCACTGCCGGTTCTGCTACCGGGAAGAACTGATCGCCCGCAAAGACGTGCAGCACCGAAATGGTGCTTCCAAGAAAAAGGGACTGGCCCAAGTCAAAGAGGTCACCGACTACATACGGGTCCACAACACCGCAGTGGCGAGCAACGGCGGGTTCCACCCCGTGTCGGGACGGGGAATGCTCGAAGAGATCCTCTTGTCCGGCGGCGATCCGATGGTGCTGCCCAACAGCAAGCTGGCCGGTTGGTTCACGGCATTGGCCGAAGCCGGAGTGAAGTCGATCCGGGTGGGAACCAAGGAGCTGTCTTTCTTCCCAGACCGGTTCGACAAGGCGTTCCTTGCGATGCTGGACCGGTTTCACGATACCTATCCGCATGTGACTCTGCGGCTCATGACTCACTTCAGCCACCCCGACGAGATCTTGGACAAAGACGAAAACGGCGACTACATCGAAGACGCGGCCGGGTGCTACCGGTGGTATCCCGGCACCCGACGGGCCGTGGAGGCACTGGCGTCGCGCAGTTGGGTCAGTCTCGCCAACCAGTCACCGATCATCAAAGGGGTCAACGACGACGTCGACGCATTGCACCTCATGCAGCGCACGCTCAAGCCGGCGGGGATCGAGAACCACTACTTCTTCGGTGGCCGTGACATCATCGCCTACCGAGCCTTCAACGTTCCCATCGAAACGGCGTGGCAGATCGTCAACAACTCCCAGAAGGGGCTTTCCGGCGTCGAAGCCCACGCCCGATTGGCCCTGTCCCACTACAAGGGCAAGGCCGAGGTCGTCACCGTCACCGACCGGCCCATCCTCGGACTGGCTGGAGCCCACAACGGGGTGGTGGTCTTCAAGATCCTTCGCAGCCCTGCCGACGCCTCGGACCGAGGCAAGGTGTGCATCGTCGGTCGCAACCCCGACGCCGTCTGGTTCGACGACTACGAAGATCGGATCCTGTTCGACGAGGCCGGCCTCTTCGACACCTCGACCATAGCCGACACGGCCTCACCCACCCCGACACCCGGCTCAGCGGCCCGGGACCGATCGGACCGAGCGAGTTCCGTCCTGGTCGCCTCGTAACTCGCGTCACGTCGCGCTGCGCTTCGATTCCGGCCCAGCTCGGCGCGACTCAAGCCCAGCCCAGCTCGGCGAGGGTGTCGTCGTCGATGCCGAAGTGGTGTGCGATCTCGTGCACGACAGTGACCGCCACCTCGCTTCTCGCCTCGGCATCGTCGTCGCACATGGCACATATTGGCAGCCGGTAGATGGTCACCCGGTCGGGCATGGCCAGACCGCCGTAGTCCCCCCGCTCGGTTAGAGGAATACCCTCATATAAACCCAACAGATCCTCGCTGGGATGGACATCTTCCACCACCACGGCCACGTTTTCCATCAACCGGCCCAACTCCGGAGGCAACGAATCGAGGGCATCGCCCACGAGGCGCTCGAAGCGGGCGCTGTCTATGGTGACCATGATCTGACCGTACCGTCGGCGGCACGGTGAAGGGGTCGGACCGGTCAGGTGAGCTGAGGGGCCGGCGACTCCGGCCGGCTGGGTAAGGTCGCTTCGTGGCCCCGCCCGATGATCCGCTGCTGGCCGATCTCACTACCGAGCAGCAAGAGGCCGTGACCACACGGGCTTCGCCGCTGTGCATTCTGGCCGGGGCCGGGTCGGGCAAGACCCGGGTGTTGACCCGACGCATCGCCTGGCAGATCCGCAACGTCCCCATCGACCCTCGCCGGGTGCTGGCTCTCACCTTCACCCGCCGAGCTGCGGGTGAGCTGAGGGGCCGGCTAAGACGACTGGGGCTGCGCGATCCCGTCAGGGCGGGTACGTTCCATGCTGCGGCTCTGGCCCAGCTCCACCGTTATGCCGTCGACAGAGGTCGGCGCCCGCCGGAGATTCTGACGAACCGGGCTGCCTTCCTGGCTCGACTTCGCCCCGACCGCAGCCGCAAGGCTATCGCCGAGGCGTCCGCCGAGATCGACTGGGCCCGGGCTCGGATGGTCTCACCGGAGAAGTACGCCGAGGCCGCTGCATCTCACAAGCGACTGACCGGTCGACGAGCCGCCGAGGTCGCCGATCTCTACGCCGAGTACGAAGCGGCCAAACGCCGCCGTCGGCCCCGGCTGTTCGACTTCGAGGACCTGCTCAGCGGGTGCCGCTCGTTAATGGAGAAACAACCAAACGAAGCCACCGCCCAGCGCTGGCGCAACCAACACCTTCTGGTCGACGAGCTCCAGGACGTCAACCGGCTCCAGTTCGCCCTGCTGAGATCCTGGTTGGGCCCCGAGTCGACGCTCACTGTCGTCGGCGACGGTGACCAGGCCATCTACGGCTGGAACGGCGCCGATCCGAGGTTGATCGGCGAAGTGGACCGGTACCTGCCCGGCTGCGCCGTGTTGCACCTGAACACCAATTTCAGGTCGACGCCGGAGATCCTCGAAGTTGCCGGCCGGGTTCTGGGCCGCCCGCCCCAACCGGCGGTACGGGTCTGCGGGCCGGATCCTACCGTCACCGAATGTTCGGGTGCCGATGAGGCGGCCACCCTGGTCCGAAGCGTGCGCAGCTGTCACAAGCCCGGGGCCCCGTGGCAACACCAAGCCGTCCTGGCCCGCACCAACGCTCAGTTGGCACCCTTGCAACAGGCACTGGAGCGTCAAGGTATCGCTGTGATCACCCTGGCCACCTCGGATCTGCTCCAAAGACCCGGGGTGAGGGACCTACTCGACTCGTGGGAACCCGACGCCGACCTTCACGCCACCGTGATCGATGCCCGGGTCGAGCGAGACGACCGCGCCGCCGAGGATTCCGAAGGACTCCTCGGCGTCGGCGCTCTCTTGGATCTGGCCGAGGAACACCTCTGCCTCGACCCCGGTGCCACGGTGCGATCCTTCACCGTCTCTTTGAAGGCAGACAGCCGCTCCCGAGCTCTCGACGACGGCGTGGAGTTGGCAACGTTTCACGCAGCCAAGGGCCTGGAATGGCCCATCGTTCATCTGGTCGGCATCGAGGACGGCCTCGTACCGATAGCCCACGCCCGAACGGCCGAGGCTCGAGCCGAGGAGCGGCGACTTCTCTACGTGGCCGTCACCCGAGCTCGCCAAGAGCTGCACGTGCTGTGGTGCAGTTCCCGATACTCCGGGGATCGGGTCAGGGATCGTCGACCTTCGCCGTGGATCGCCGATATCGAACCCGTGGCTTCGACCAGCGCCTCGGCCCGAGCCATCGGCGGCGGTGAGGTGGCCGAGATAATCGCCGAGACCCGTCGGCTGCTCGGTGATCGGCCGGATCCGAACCGGATACAGGACGGCTCCGCGGCACTCTCGATCTCACCACCCGGGGGGTAACCACCACCACGACGGTGGCATCGCAACGCTCCAGCACGGTCTCGACCGTGTGACCCAGGAACGGACGCCCGTCCACGTTGCGGAGCGAGGCTCCCAGCACCACCAGATCAGCTCCTTCGTCGTGGGCCGTAGCCACCAAACGATGTGCCACCGACGACCCTTCGCTGACCAAGGTGCGCGGCCTCACTCCCAGCTCGGCGCCGAGCCCGACCGCCCGCTCCATCAAAGCCTCGGTCACCGCCTCCGACGAGTCGGTGCCGAGGTCGGCGCTGTCATGGCGGCGCCAACCGAACAGGCTCGGAAACTGGGGCCGGGGCCGCAATACCACGTGGGTGAGGACCACCTCCGTGCCGAGCTGGGCGCTGACCCCGTAGACGATCTCTTGGGCGGCCCGAGAAGATCGAGTCCCCGTCACCGGAACCACCGCCCGGGTGAAGGCGGAAGGCAGGGGAGTTTCCAGACGGCGGGCCCGGCGCACGATGACCACCGGCAAAGGCGACTTCAACAACAGCTCATCGACCATGGGCGAGTAGAGCTGACCCTCATGACGGGCAGCAACCCCCACACCGATCACGCCGTAGCCGAGGCGGGCCTCGGCCACGATGGCCGCGGCCACGTCATCGGCCCGCACGGTCCGATGTTCTGCCTTTCGGCGATCCAACACGTCGCGCATCACTGCGGTGTCGGGGCATGGCGATCCGTCCGAGGACACCGAAAGGACCGTGGCCGGCACATCTATGGGCCAAGCGAAGTGCAGGAGCTGAGCGGCGGCGATCGACGCCGGCTGCCCCTGAGAGGCCAGCAACAGCCGGGACTGCCTCACGATCAAGTTCCGGCTCAGGGCATCCTCTCGGTCCAATCGCTCCTGCTCGTCGGGTGATCCCCGCCAGTCCTTCACCACCACCCTCAAACTGACGGCGGCGAACACCGAGGTGACCAAAGGGACGATGACCACGACCGCATAAGCCGTCTCGCTGAACACGCCGAGTGACAGCCCCACCGATGCGATCACGATCTCCAGGGCTCCCCTGGCATTGAGCCCGGCCCCCAAGGCGGTGGCGGCCCGAGGTGACTGGCCGGCCAGCCGAGCCCCCACGAAGGCGCCCAGGAACTTGGCCGCAATGGCTACCACCACCACTACCGCCGCCCACCCCAGGACTGATCCCTCACCCAGCAGGGCCAGGTCGACCCGGAGCCCGGCAGTGGCAAAGAACACCGGGGCCAGCAACGAGTTGGTGAGCGACTCGATGTCGTCGGCCACCCCGGACTGCTGGAAGCGGGAGCGGTTCAGGACGACTCCGGCCACGAAGGCGCCCAGAACCGCCTCGATACCCAGGGCCTGGGTGGCTACGCCGAATACCAACATAGTTAGGATCGCCACCGTGAGCGCGCCGGCTCGGTTGGACCCGTGGCGGCGCACCTCCCGCAGACAGGCGTCGACGGCACGCTGGCCCAGCGTCATGGCCAGCCCCAGAAAGGCGCCCAGCCCGATCACTGTTCGAACAGTGGCCGAAACCGACACCGCTCCCTCAGCCGCGAAACCGGTGAAGACGGCCAGCATGACCCAGCCGACCACGTCGTTGGCCATGCCTGCCGCCACCGTGATCTGACCGAAGTCTCGGCGCATGAGACCGAGCTCGGACAAGATCCTGGCGATCACGGCCAGAGCCGACACCGACAGAGCAGCCGCCACGAACAGTACGAAGACAGTTCTGTCGACCTCGGCCCCCACGAACTCAGCCGGCAGCACCGCCCCGGTCACCAGCCCACCGACCAATGGCACCACCAGACTGAAACCTGTCACCAGCATGGCGGCCCGGCCCAGCCGCCGGATCAGCTCCAGATCGGTCTCGAACCCGGCGGTCACCAGCAGTAGTGCCACCCCCAGCCAGGTCACCGCGAACAGTGCCCCCGAGGAGATCTCTTCACTGGGAAGGAACCAGTCGAAACCTCCAGCCCAGATCCGGCCGAACACCGACGGTCCCAGGAGCACGCCCGCCCCCAGATGCCCGATCACCGACGGCAGCCCGATCCGGCGCATCACGTAGCCCAGCGCCCGAGCCACGGCCACCAGCACCAGCAGTTGGGTCCAGAACACCAAGAGCTGGTGCTCGTCGAGAGGAGTCAGCACGACTAGGGCTCCGGCGAAGCGTCGATTGTCGGGCCGTCGGCCCGAACTCGCTCAACCATCAGTGGCATCCATGGATATGTCGACCAACACTGGAGCATGGTCGCTGGGCGGGTCGTCGCGGGGGCCCTTGCGCTCGTTGCGGTCGATGAGAACGTAATCGGCGGCGTCGGCCACCGAACGCGATCCCAGCACCAGATCTATGCGCATCCCCCTCTTCTTGTGGAAGTCCCCGGCCCGGTAGTCCCACCACGAGAACAGCCCGGGTTCGGGATAGTGCTTCCGGAACACGTCCACCAGCCCCCACCCCAAAAGAGCGTCCAAGCGATCCCGTTCGGCAATGCTGGTATGGGTGGACTGTTCGAAGCGGGCCGGGTCATAGACGTCACGGTCGTCGGGGGCGATGTTGAAGTCGCCGCACACCATCACGGCGGCGCCGGGTTCGGTCTGCTGGTCGAGCCCGGCCCGCAGCCGCTCCAGCCAGCTCAGCTTGTACCGGTAATGATCGTGGTCGAGCGAGCGTCCGTTGGGCACGTAACAACAGGCCACTCGCACCCCTCCGCAGGTAGACCAAGCCAACCGAGCGTCGGGGTCGGGCTCGATACCGGGTCCGAACCCGGTAACCGGATCGCTCAACCCCACCCGGCTGCAGATGGCCACCCCGTTCCAGCGCCCCTGACCGTGGTGCAGAGTCTCATATCCGAGCGACTCGAAGGCCAGGGTCGGGAACGCCCCCGAGCCGAGCTTCGTCTCTTGGAGACAGATCACGTCGGGTTCGAAGGCACGGATCCAACGCTCGACCCGTCCGAGCCGGGCTTTCAACGAGTTGACGTTCCAAGTGACTATCCGCACCCTCCGGACCCTACTTGGATCGTATGATCGAATCGATCATGGCCGATTCGAACAATTCCGACTCGAACAATTCCGATTCGAACAATTCCATAGCCTCAACGGGCGCCGTGGGCCCCAACGCCTGGCTCGTGGACGAGATGCGAGCCCGTTGGCAGGCCGATCCGGACTTGGTCGATGCGCAATGGCGAAATCTGTTCGAGGGGGACGACAGCTCGGTCCGGCTCACCGCCGAGCCTTTGCTCTGCGGTACCGCCGGGTCGAGTGCGAACCCCGAGCCTCATCTGACCCCGACGATCGACACCACCGCGACCGTCGTCGGCCCGCCACCGGTGAGGATCCCTGAGCCCCGACCGACGCCAGCTCCCCGACCGGGCCGGGCCCCGGACCCCACGAGGCCCGACCCGGCCGTGGAGGGCGATGCCATCGTCGGCGTCGGGGCCCGCATCGCGGCCAACATGGAGGCCAGCCTGACCGTACCCACCGCCACCAGCTTTCGGGATGTACCGGCTCGATTGCTGGAGGTCAACCGTCAGATAGTCAACGGTCATCTGGGCCGCAAGCTGGGGGGCAAGGTCTCGTTCACCCATCTGATCGGCTACGCGGTGGTGCGAGCCATTTCTGATGCGGTGCCGGCCATGAAGCACACCTTCACCACCGGCCCCGACGGCAAGCCCCGGATCGTTCGCCATCGCCACATCGGGCTCGGCATAGCCGTCGACACAGCGCTATCCGACGGCAGCCGAAGCCTGGTCGTGCCGTGCATTGCCGACGCCGACACCCTGGAGTTCAAGGACTTCGTGGACCGCTACGAGGATCAGATCCGAAAGGTGCGCGCCAATCGCGCCACTGCTGATGACCTGGCCGGTGTCACGGTCACCGTCACCAACCCCGGTGTCGTCGGCACCCGGGGGTCGGTCCCTCGGCTCATGACCGGTCAGGGACTGATCGTAGGGATCGGGGCCCTGGCCTACCCGACCGAGTACGAGGCCGCCGATCCGGCCGTTCTGGCCGACTTGGGGGTGGGCAAGCTGGTCACCATCTCCAGCACCTATGACCATCGCATCATCGGCGGCGTCGAGTCGGGGTTGTTCCTCCAGAGGGTCCACGACCTCTTACTGGGCGAGAGCGATTTCTACGTCGAAGTGTTCCGCTCCCTGAACATCCCCTACGAAGCGGTTCGCTGGCGACGCGACGTCAACCCGGTGGATCGCGATGCGGGCATGCTCGAAAAGCAGGCCAAGGTGAACCAGCTCATCAACCAGTACCGGGTGCGGGGGCATCTCATCGCCGATCTCGATCCTCTCCGGGTCAAGGAGCCCGAGATGCACGCCGAGCTCGACCCTGCCACCTACGGGCTCACCATCTGGGACCTCGAACGCGAGTTCCTGACCGGGAGCGAGACCGGTATCTACGCCACCGTCGGCGGCCAACGGCGCATGCGGCTCGGCGAACTGCTGGGAGTGCTGCGCGACGCCTACTGCCGCACGGTCGGCGTCGAATACATGCACACCCAGGACCCGGTCGAGAAGCGCTGGCTTCAAGAGCACATCGAGGGGGCCGACATCACTATGCGTCCCGGCGATCAGCGCCACATACTCTCCCGCCTCAACGCGGCCGAAGCGCTGGAGACCTTTCTGGGCACCAAGTACGTGGGCCAGAAGCGATTCGGCTTGGAGGGGGCGGAGTCGGCCATCCCCGTCATCGACGCCATCTTGGCCGAGGCCGCTGACGAGGGGCTGGCCGAGGTAATCATGGGAATGGCTCACCGGGGTCGGCTCAACGTGCTGGTCAACATCGTGGGCAAAACTTACACCGAGCTCTTCAGCCAGTTCGAGGGAGGGATCACCGAAGATGCCATTCAGGGCAGCGGTGACGTCAAGTACCACTTGGGCCAGACCGGTACCTACACCAGTCCGAGCGGTAACTCGATTCCGGTGACCGTGGCCGCCAACCCTTCCCATCTGGAAGCGGTCGACCCAGTGGTGGTGGGCATGGCTCGAGCCCGCATGGATGGTATCGATCAAGACGCCGGCTACGACCCGTACCCGGTGCTGCCCCTGCTCGTTCACGGTGACGCCGCCTTCGCGGGCCAAGGGGTGGTAGCCGAGACGCTCAATCTGAGCCAGATCCGGGGT
The DNA here is from genome assembly GCA_963422655.1 of Acidimicrobiales bacterium. Classification (GTDB taxonomy): domain Bacteria; phylum Actinomycetota; class Acidimicrobiia; order Acidimicrobiales; family Aldehydirespiratoraceae; genus CATQHS01. The sequence continues at coordinate 391,514 of OY730440.1, forward strand.
TACCGGGTGGGAGGCACCATCCACCTGATCATCAACAATCAACTCGGGTTCACCACGACCCCCGAGGCGGCCCGATCGAGCGAGTACTCCACCGACGTGGCCAAGATGATCGGCTCTCCCATCTTCCACGTCAACGGTGACGACCCCGAAGCTTGCGTACGGGTGGCCCGCATCGCCTTCGCCTACCGACAGGCCTTCGACAAGGACGTGGTGATCGACATGATCTGCTACCGGCGCCACGGCCACAACGAGGGCGACGACCCGAGCTACACCCTGCCGGAGATGTACCGTCGTATCGACGCCAAGCCGACGGTGCGCGAGCAGTACACCACCGCCCTCATGAAACGGGGCGACCTGACCGCCGAGGAGGCCGACGCCGCCTTGGACGACTTCCGGAGCCAGCTCCAAGCTGCTCTCGACGAGACCCGAGACAGCGCCCCGCCCGCTCAGACCCGGGCCCGGCCCGCGCCCGAACCCGCAGGCGTCCTGCCTCACGTCCGTACCGCCATCGACCGGGCCACCATCGACCGCGTCAATGCGGCGCTTCGCACGATCCCTGCGGGTTTCACAGTCCACCCCAAGCTGGCCCGGCAATTCGAGCAGCGCGACGAGATGTTTCGGTCCGGCGAGATCGACTGGGCACTGGGAGAGGCCATCGCTTTCGGATCCCTGCTCATGGAGGGCACGTCGCTGCGACTGGCCGGCCAGGACTCCCGTCGGGGCACCTTCTCGCACCGCCACTCCACCCTCGTCGACTACCAAACCGGTGCCGAGCACACCCCTATGGGCGCGCTGGGCACGCAAGGGGCCCGGTTCTGGGTGTACGACTCCCTGCTGTCGGAGTACGCCTCCCTGGGATTCGAGTACGGGTACTCGGTAGCCGATCCCGACACCCTCGTGGTATGGGAAGCCCAGTTCGGAGACTTCGCCAACGGCGCCCAAGTCGTCATCGACCAGTTCATCGTGGCTGCCGAGGACAAGTGGAGCCAGCACTCGGGCATCGTCATGCTGTTGCCTCACGGCTACGAAGGCCAGGGACCCGAGCATTCCTCGGCCCGGGTCGAACGTTTCCTGACCTTGGCCGCCGAGGACAACATCTGTGTTTGCAACGCCACCACCGCGGCCCAGTTCTTCCACCTCCTGCGGCGCCAGGTGATCCACGCCGTGCGCAAGCCCCTGATCGTGTTCACCCCCAAATCCTTGCTTCGGGCCCGCACCTCGCGATCAAGTGTCGACCACCTGATCTCGGGTACCTTCGAGGAAGTGCTGGGCGACCCCCGCGTCGAAGACGGAACCATCGATCCCGGCGCGGTCGAGCGGGTGATCCTGTGCAGCGGCAAAGTGGGCTACGACGCCATGGCCCAGCGGGATCGCCGCGAAGCGCCGATAGCAGTGGCCCGGGTGGAGCAGCTCTACCCGTGGCCCTTCGCGGCGGTGGCTCACCAACTCGAGCTTTTCGCCGGCGCCGCCGAGATCGTCTGGCTCCAGGAGGAACCGGAGAACATGGGTCCGTGGAACGCGGTCAAGGGCCGGCTCTACGAAGCCCACGGCCACACCCACACCATCCGCCGGGTGAGCCGGTTCGAGTCGGGCAGCCCAGCTAGTGGCAGCCCCCGCATACACCTCCAAGAGCACGACGAAATCCTGGAAAGAGCACTGGCAGGCTGAAGGCCTGCTGGTGGCACTCGAGCGTGTGACCCGGATCTACAGGTGACCCTGAACCGACCGGTGGATCGAGACGACCATCGGCTGGCAGCCGAGCTGGCCACCCAAGCAGGCCGACTGCTGGTGGAACTGCGGAGACGTTTGGTGGACAGCGGGGCGCCGACACTGGCGCTGCGAGCCGAAGGCGATCGCCGATCCCACCGGTTCCTGGCCGACCGACTGGCCGCGGCCCGCCCCTGCGACGCCGTACTGTCCGAGGAGGCCTACGACGACGGGACCCGGCTCGGAGCTGACCGGGTCTGGATCATCGATCCCCTCGACGGCACCCGAGAGTTCTCCGAGCCGCCCCGACCGGACTGGGCCGTGCACGTGGCTCTGGTGGCATCAGAACGGCCGGTGGCGGGAGCGGTGGCATTGCCTGCGGCCGGCCTCACCTTGTCGACCCTGGAACCTCCCGAGCCGTTACCGGTTTCGGGTGGACGACCCCGGCTGGTCATGTCCCGGGCCCGGGCCCCGGTTCCGGCGCTGCTGGTGGCCCAGGCGTTGGGGGCCGACCTGTTGCTCATGGGATCGGCCGGAGCCAAGGCCATGGCCGTGGTCCGGGGCCGAGCCGACATCTACCTCCACAGCGGGGGCCAGAAGGAGTGGGACTCCTGCGCGCCGGTGGCCGTGGCCGAAGCGGCCGGGTGCTTCACCAGCCGCTTGGACGGGAGCGAGCTGCGCTACAACCAGCCCGATGTCTACCTGCCCGACCTGCTCATCTGCCGGCCCGAACTGGCCGGGGCGGTGTTGGCCGTCCTCGGCGCCGAGCCTGGAGCCGGGACCGGATGAGAGCCCGACGTTCTCGTAGCTGCTGGTAGGTCATGGTCTCGACCGACTCGTCCACGCCGAAGGCGGCCTTGACCCCGCGGTCGTCGAAGGCGTAGTCGGCCGGATCCATGCCCACCTCTCGAGCCAGCCGGTCGCCGTGGGTGGCTGCGAAGTAGCCGGCTACGTGGGCGATTTCACCGAACAGGTCGATGTCGGGGGCGAGCCGGGCTATGGCACCGTCCAAGAACATGAGATTCTTGACAAACAACATGAGCTCTTTGGGGACTCGGGCGCCGTAGGACAGCAAGGCCCTCACCACCCGTTGGAGCTCGGCCACCAGCGCCTCGGCCGGCAGGGAGGTCGGGTCGAGAGTCTCGTCGTACAGCCCGAGGTCGGCGGCGACAGCACCGAGGTCGGTGTCGGGCGGCAGAGCTCCGAGGTCTCGAACCGCCGCCAACTGACCAGCCGTGTCGTTGGTCGTCCCGGCGATGAGCAGCCGCACGAATGCGAGCCGTTTGGCTCGGCTCATGCGACCGGTGATCCCGAAGTCGAGCAAGACGATGCGGCCGTCGGGCCTCACGAATACGTTGCCGCCGTGTAGGTCGCCGTGGAACACGCCGTGCACCAGAGCACCCTCCATGAACCCGATCATTCCGGCCCGAACGACGGCTGCGGGGTCCACGCCGTTGCGGTGGTAAGAGTCGAGGTCGTCGAACCCGAACCCGTCCAGCTTCTCCATCACCAGCACCCGTTTGGTGACCAGCTCGCAGTGGGGCCGGGGAATGACGAACCGGCGCTGGTCGAGATCGGCGAACACCCGGGCCAGTTCCAACATGTTGTCGGCCTCGATCCGGAAGTCGAGCTCCTCGGAGATGGTGGCGGCGAACACCTCCACCAGAGCGGGCGGGTTGGCCAGGGCCGCAGCCGGGATGCGCCCAACCAGATGGGGGGCCAGCCATGCCATCACGTGCAGGTCGAGATGCACCAGCCTGTCTACGGTCGGACGCTGGACCTTGACCACCACCTCGGTGCCGTCGATCAGGGTGGCGGCGTGAACCTGGGCGATCGAGGCCGCAGCCAGAGGGCACCGGTCGAAGCTGGAGAACACCTGATCGAGCGGGCGCCCTAGATCGGCCTCGACCACGCCGCGAACGGTGGCGAAGGTCTCACCGGGTACCTTGTCCCGGCATCGAGACATCTCGGCCACCAGCTCGGCCGGAAAGATGCCAGCCCCGCTGCTGAGAATCTGACCGAGCTTGACATAGGTGGGACCGAGCCGTTCGGCCGCCATCCGGAGCCGTCGCGACAGGTCGGCCGTCGAGTCCGAGCCACCCCGCCGCCGACCGACCACCAACCATTTCACCAGTGCCCACCCGATGAACCGCAACACGGTGACGGCTCTGCGTACTGGCGGCCACCGGGGCGGTGAGATCAGACTCGGGAGCCGCCGACCGATGTCGGCGCGCAGTCGGGGCACCGCCGAATCCTCCGCCATCACCTGATCATCGGCCATCTCGGCCAGTGTGGCCTGAACCCAGCTACCTTCCGACCATGCGACTCGTGATCGCTCGTTGCACCGTCGACTACGAAGGGCGCCTTCGAGCCCACCTCCCCGAAGCGGTCCGGCTGATCATGATCAAGGCCGACGGGTGCCTGGCCGTGCACGCCGACGGTGGCGCATACAAACCCCTCAACTGGATGAACGCCCCCAACCGCTTGATCGTGGACGATGAGACAGGAGTATGGAAGGCCATCGCCCCTCGGACCGGCGACACTCTCACCATCACGGTCAGCGAGATAATCTCCGACACTGTCCACCAGATGGGAACCGATCCCGGGCTGTCCAAGGACGGGGTGGAAGCCCACCTCCAGGAATTGCTGGCCGCCGACCCAGCCGCCGTCGCCGAGGACCTGACCCTGGTTCGCCGGGAGTACCCCACCGGAATCGGGCCGGTAGATTTGCTCTGCCGCGACGCCACCGGCGCCGCCATCGCAATCGAGGTCAAGAGACGGGGCGAGATCGACGGAGTGGAACAACTAAGTCGCTACCTCGAATGTCTCAACCGAGATCCCGGCCTGCGCCCGGTCCGCGGCATGCTAGTGGCCCAGCAGATAAGACCTCAGGCCAAGGTGTTGGCGGCCGGTCGCGGCATCGACTGCATGGAGGTCGACTACGACGAGCTTCGAGGAGTCGAGTCGCCCCACCTGCGGCTCTTCTGACCGATCGACTTGTCCGACCGATTGATTCCGATGACTTGGCGAAGAGGCTGACGGAGCCACGATGAGGCGACATCTCAAAGTCGGAGCCATCGCGGTCGGGGTCGGAGTCGTGACCTTCCTGTCGGCTTGGGTGGTCGACGACGTAGTGAACGGGACTGATATCCGCAGAGGAACCCACGTAGCCGGCTTCGACGTTGGCGGGCTGGACCGCGACCAAGCGACCGAGGTCATCGAAGAGCTGAGCGAGGCCGTAGCGACGACCACCATCGATCTGCAGTTGGGGGACCGTACCGTTTCCTTCAATGCGTCCGCTCTCGGCGTTTCTCTCGACTCCAGCGCTACCGTGGCGGCGGCCGCGGCAGGCCAGCCCGCCGTGGTCGCCCGACCCGCCGTCTGGCTGAGTGACTTTTTCACCGACCGTAACGTGGCCCCGGTGATCACGGTCGATGCTGGACGGATGGCAGCGGCCATGACTGCCACCGACACCGTTCGCGGGCCCCCGAGAATCGCTCTGGACAACGGTGTCTTCGAGCCGGTGCTCGCCACCGAGGTACCGGTACCGGACTACAACCGGTTGGCCGAAATCCTCAGCGCCGCGGTCTCTGCCGACCCCGGAGCCGGCCTCAGGGCTCCCGTTCCGACTTCCGGCACCGTCATTCCCGGAGTCGAGCCAGCCCGGTCCCTGGCCCGGCGAGCCAACCAGATCACTGCCGACGGAGCGCGGATACGACTCCAGGGAACCGAACCGATCTTCACTATCGACCCCGATGTCCTGCGAGAGCTTGTCGTGGTGCGCGACGGGCCCCCGGCCCATCTGGGCCTCGACTCCGACCGGGTCGACTCCACATTGTCGAGACTGCTGGCCGCTATCAGCACCAAAGGCACCCCGGCTACCTTTGCCCTCGACGAGGACGGCTCCGTCGAGATCATCGGAGGTGAGGCCGGCTCTACCTGCTGCGGCCCCGGCGCGGCCGAGGTGCTGTTCGACGGCTTGGTGTCGGGCCGGTCGGTGATCGAGGTCCCCGCATCGCCCCGGCCTCATCCCCAGGGGCGGGAGTGGGCTGCCTCCCTGGGAGTCGAAGAGGTGGTGGGCAAGTTCACCACCAGGTTCGTCGCCGGTCAGAGCCGGGTCCGCAACATCGCCCGTATCTCCGAGCTGACCCGGGGCGTCCTAATCGCTCCAGGCCAGCAGTTCTCGGTCAACGATTTTATCGGTCCCAGAACCCGGGCCAAGGGATTCGTGACCGCCGGAGTGATCTACAGGGGAGTATTCGTGAATGACGTGGGAGGGGGCATATCCCAGTACGCCACCACCCTGTTCAACGCTGCCTTCTTCGCTGGCCTCGACTTCGTCAACTACCAGAGTCACAGTATCTATATCAGCCGGTACCCCTACGGCCGGGAGGCGACCCTGTCGTACCCGGAACCCGATCTGGTGATCGAGAACAACACCCCGTACACGGTGATGCTCTGGCCCACCACCACCGACTCGTCGATCACTGTCCTGCTCTACTCCACTCCTTGGGTCACCGGAGAGCAGACGGGCCAGTCCCGACGTAAAGCTGGTGCCTGTACCCGGGTTACGACCGAACGCACCCGCACCTGGCTCGTGGACGGCCGCACCGAGACCGACACGGTTATGGCTCGGTACCGTCCCGAAGGCTTGAAATGTGACGGAACCTCCTCGGTCCCCACCACGACGACCCTTCCGCCAGAACCCGAACCAGAACCACAACCCGGCGAACCAGAACCCTCCACCCCAGAACCAGAACTCGAACCAGAACCACAACCCGGCGAACCAGAACCCTCCACCCCAGAACCAGAACCCGAACCCGGCGAACCCGAACCCTCCACCCCAGAACCAGAACTCGAACCCGGCGAACCCGAACCAGAACCAGCCCCGAGCGTTACCTCAGCGGTGCCATGACAACCGGCATGCAACGACTGTCACGCGGCCCAGAAACGCTGACGTGGCGTATCGAGCACAACCCCAGGCTGCGCTCCCCCGTCACCGCGGTGGCAGTACTCGACGGCCTCGACAACTGACTGTCGGCGCTGGCTCAGTTACCCATGAACGTCACCGACCCCAACATCACCCTTCTGAGCCACGGCGGGCGAGCCCATGTCGGGATCGTCACCGACCAGGCTGCCGTCCGTGACGGTCCGAGGCTCACCCGGCACCTCGCCGCCGGCTTCGATCCGGTGTGCGAAGGATGACAACCCCGAAACACAACCATCGACCGGCGCCGGATGTGGACGTGCTGGTGGTGGGGGCCGGGCCGGCCGGAGCAGCCGCAGCCGTCGGCACGGCCCGGGCCGGTTTGACCACCCTCGTGATCGACCAAGCCACCTTTCCTCGCGACAAGTGCTGCGGCGACGGTCTCACCGCTCTGGCTTTGCGGGAGCTGGAAAGGGCCGGGCTCAGGCCCGCAATGGTGCCGTCGTGGCAGCCGATCACCGGGGTTACCGTACGCTCCCCGTCGGGGCGGGAGCGGAGCTTTCCTCTACCCACCGACGGTGTCTATGCAGCAGTGGCTCAGCGGTGGGATCTCGACGCGGCCCTGGTCGGGCTGGCTCGGTCGGCCGGGGCCGACGTGGCCGACGGTCACAGGCTCACCGGTGCCGCCGCATCCAGTCGAGGAGACATGATCCGAGTCGACGTCGAAGGCATTGGAACCGTCACCGCCGGCTGGGCCGTCGGCGCCGACGGGATGTGGTCACCTCTCCGCAAAGCTCTCGATCATAATCAGCCCGGCTACCGGGGCGAATGGCACGCCTTTCGTCAGTACTTCCGCAACACGAGCCTCCGATCGACCCGAGAGTTGTTCGTATGGTTCGAGCCCGATCTCCTGCCCGCCTATGCCTGGTTGTTTCCATTGCCGGACGGACGAGCCAACGTGGGCTTCGGCGTCCGGCGCGGCGGCCGGCACCGGATCGGAGCTATGGGCCGCATCTGGTCCGAGTTGCTGGCTCGGCCCCACATACGCCGGGTGCTGGGACCTGAAGCCGAACCTGAACAGGTCCATCGATCCTGGCCCATACCGGCTCGGGTCGGCCGGAGCCCTTTGACCGGGCCCCGAACCTTGTTCGTGGGCGATGCGGCCGCGGTGACCGACCCCATGACCGGTGAGGGCATCGGCCAAGCCTTGCTCACCGGGCGGTTGGCAGCCGAAGCCATCATCGCCGAATCGGAGGGTCCCAACCGCACTGGCACCAACCGCACTGGCACCAACCGCACTGGCACCAACCGCACTGGCACCAACCGCACTGGCACTGTTGCCGCGAGCTACGAACGCCGGGTCCGCCGGGAGCTGGTCGCCGATGATCGTGTGTCCCGAGCCTTGACCCACGTGCTGTCCCATCCCTCGACTACCAGGGCCGGGCTGAGGGTGGCCGGTGCCAACTCGTGGACCAGACGCAACTTCGCGCGGTGGATGTTCGAGGACTATCCCCGGGCGGTTCTGGCTACACCCCGCCGATGGGGGCCGGGCGTGTTCAGTACTTCGGGAGCGTTCGGTCATCATAGGATCGATGACCGTGCCGGATACTCCACCGAACCCCGAGCCCCCAAGCCTTGATCGAAGGGCTTCCGACCCGACCGACGAAGGTGCCGGTCGACCCGGGAGTGGCTTGGTCGCGAGCGTCGATCGCATCGACGGGATCATCGACGCTTGGTGGGATCGCAACCTGAGGGGCCACCCCGGGCTGGACCGTCTGTTCTACACGGCATCCGAAGCAGCCGACCACTCGATCCTGTGGCACGGCCTCGGCGTGACCCGAGCCCTGATGTGCCGCCGGCCCCGCTTCGCTTTGCAGTTGAGCAGCGCCTTGGGGCTCGAGTCGGCCTTGGTCAACGGACCGGTCAAGTGGGCGTTTCGACGGAGCCGCCCCCCACCGAGGGGGCCCCGACCTCACCGGCTGCGCCAACCCCGCACCACCAGCTTTCCGAGCGGTCATGCCAGCGCCGCCATGGTGGCAGCTTCGCTGCTGTCACGGGGAAGCCGGTGGTGGGGGCCGGGATGGTACGGACTGGCCGGGCTGGTGGCTCTCAGTCGGATCCACGTGCGGATCCATCACGCCAGCGACGTGGCCGCAGGGCTGGCTGTCGGTGCTGTCCTGGGCACTCTGGCCCGGCGAATCCTGAGCTGAGCCGAGCCGGCCCGAGTCAGTGTTCGGCCGAAACCGGTTCGGCAGGAACGAGCGGAGCCAAGGATCGTCCGTCGAGCAGGCATCGCACATCGAGCAGCAGATCGAGCACCTCGATGGCCGGGATGATCTCACGTTGCTGGAGCCGGCTCAGCCCATTGTCGATCAGGGCCACCGCCTCAGGGATCGGCGCCGACTCGATCACATCGACTGTGTCGTTCACCTGAGACCTCCGCTCCAGTCATCACCACTTGGGGAGCCAATCTTACCCACCCGAGCCGGTGTCGCGTTGGATGCCGGGCCTTAATATCGCATCATGGACTTGGTCGGCACTGTCGCCGCCGTCACCGGAGGAGCCAGCGGGATCGGCCGAGCCCTGGCCCGGCGGCTCGGCCAGGAGGGAGCGACGGTAGCCGTGGTCGATCTCGACGGGCCGGGTGCTCAGGCCGTGGCCGACGAGATAGGCGGGTTGGGGGTTGAAACCGATGTCGCTGACGAGCCGGCCGTAGTCGATCTGATCGCCCGGATCGAGCGTGACTTGGGTCCGCTGGAGCTGTGGTGCGGCAACGCCGGCATCGGCGGGTCGGGCGGTTTGGAGCTCCTCGACGAGGAGTGGAATCACTTCTGGACCGTGAACCTCATGGCCCACGTGATCGCCGGTCGCCATCTGATCCCTCGCTGGGTGGGGCGGGGATCGGGTCATCTGCTCATCACCGCGTCGGCGGCCGGGCTGCTCACCAACCTCGGAACCGCCGCTTACGCGGTGACCAAGCACGCCGCGGTGGCTCTGGCCGAGTGGCTGGCCATCACCTACGGCGACCAAGGTGTGCGGGTGTCATGCCTGTGCCCGCAGGGGGTCGTAACGCCCATGACCGCAGTCGAGGGCAGCCTGGCCGTGGAACAAGTGAAGGCCTTGGGCCTCATGGAGCCCGAGGAGGTGGCCGACGCCGCCGTCGAGGGTTTGCGGACCAACCGGTTCCTGATCCTTCCCCACCCCGAAGTGGCGACCTACGAGCAGCGCCGGGCCGCCGACCGGGAGCGGTGGCTGGCCGGGATGCGCAAGATGCAGCGCCGCTTGGGCGGGGATTGACCGCTGCCGGTGCGTGGAGATCGGTCATCCGGGCCCGAGAGCCCGCACGGCTTCGGTTTCGTCGACGCCGGTGGCGGGAATCAGCGACAGTACCGGGCAGGTCACGCCGTTGTCGATATAGCGCTGGATGCGCGCTCGGCACTGCTGGGGCGAGCCGTGCACGAGCAGCTCGTCGATGACCGTTTCGGGAATCTTGGCCAGCGCGCCTCTTCGATCGCCGGCCTCCCATTGCTCCCAGTGCTCACCGAGCATGTCGCCGCGGCCCAGCCACTGGTGAAACGCCTTGTAAACCGGCACGTTCACGTAGGCGGCCAAGACGAACCGGCCGGTGGCGAGAGCGATCTCTCGGTCCGGGGTGGCGACAACGAAGATGCGGGCCGCGATCTCGGCCGCCGGGTTCTCGGCCCTGACGATGCCGGTCACCCGGCCGGCGTCATCGGGCGAGAGCCAGTTGACGATGGCGCCGTCGGCTTCGCGTCCGGCCAAGCGCAGCATCTGCTCCCGCAGGGCGGCCACCATGACCGGTATCGGTTCGGGGACGGGGACGCGGAGCCGGAAACCTCGGATCGAGAAAGTTTCGTAGTCCTCGGTGACCTTCTCGCCGCTGAAGGCGGTTCTCAGGAACCGCACGGTGTCGCGCACCCGCTTGTAGGGGTCCCGGAAAGAGATCCCGTTCCAGCCCTCCACGATCACGTTGGACGACGTCCCGATGCCGAGCACGAACCGCCCCGGAGCAGCCGCCGCCATGGTCGCCGCCGACTGGACCAGCAAGGCCGGCCCCCGGGTGAAGGCCGGAAGGATGGCGGTCCCGAGCCGCAGTGTCGGCGCCCATACCGATGCCAGCGCCAGCGGGGTGAGACCGTCCGTGCCGTCGGCCTCGGCCGACCAAACGTCGGTGTACCCTGACGAGGCCAGCTCTGCCACCAGCTCTCGTTGGGCGTGAAGGGGTCCCGACAGTGGGATGGTTACGCCATAGCGCTGCATAGTTGCTCCAGGGTGACCGACCGCAGACGAGAATGCAAGAAGCCATGAGAATCGGCACTGTCACACCCCATCGCCATCATGGGGCCATGACCGATCAACTCGTCCTGATCCACGTCGAACCGGAATGGCAACTCGACCTCGCCACCCGGGAGCGGGGCCGTAGAGAGGTTGCCCGAGCCCGGCACATCCTCCAGCAGGCCCGCAGCCGACAGGTCGGCGGCCGAGCCGCCTCCGAAATCCCGGCCGTCGAGTTGGCCTCGGTCGCCTGAGGTCGGCTCCAATGGCTCCTGAATGGGGCCATGACCTACCCTCATCGCTGTGGCCTCAAGCTTTGCCAATGCCACACTAGCGAGAATGAAGCTGGCTGGTTTCACCTTGGCCGGTCTGGCGCTGATCGCGGCCGTTCTGGTGCTGATCGCGGCCGTCTACAAATCGTTCGATTCGTCCGATCCACTAATCTCCGGTGACGACTCCTCGACATCGAACGCCTCGACGCCCAACGCCACCGTAGAGCGGGTGGTCGACGGCGACACCATCGTGGTAACCGTCACCGGAGCCAGCGGGACCCATACGGTCAGGCTCATCGGCATCGACACCCCCGAGACGGTCCACCCGGCTCGCCCCGAGGAGTGTTACGGCGCCGAGGCGACCAGCTACATCCAGACCCTGTTGCCGGAGGGAACCCCGATCACTCTCGTCCGTGATATCGAAGCCCACGATGGCTTCGAGCGGCTGCTGGCCTACGTCTACCGTTCCAGCGACGGCTTGTTCGTCAACTCGGCGATGGTGGCATCGGGCCATGCCGCCGCCTATCCCTACCCGCCCAACCGGTACCATGCGGACCACTTGGCCCGAGCCGAGGGCGAGGCCAGAGCGGTCGGATCGGGGTTGTGGGGAGCCTGTGGCGGGCCGGACCGGCCACTGCACTGAACCGATCCGGGCCCGATCTGCTTCGGTCATCAGCGGTTCTCATCGGATACCGTCACCTCGTGGATTCGTTGACCGTTCGTCTCGGGTACCCGGCCGACGCTCGGCTCGTGATCGTCAGCGCCGATCGGATAGGGACCACCCACGCCTCCACTTCGGGGGGTTACCGGGCTATCCGGTCGGGCGCGGCCACCACCGGTACCATCGTCATGCCCGGCGCGTGGTCCCGACACGCATCAGAGCTGTACCGGGGTGAGGACCTCGGCGTGCACCTCACCTTGAACTCCGAGCTCGACTGCTTCCGCTGGGGGCCGCTCACCAGCGCTCCCAGCCTGCTCGACGGTGACGGCGGTTTCCCGCGGACGGTCCAAGACCTGTGGGATCACGCCGATCTGGACGAGGTCCGCCGCGAGTGCCGAGCCCAACTGGAACGAGCCGTTCTGTGGGGGTTCGATGTCAGCCATCTGACCACTCACATGGGGGCCATGCAGCAACGGCCGGAGTTCTTCGACGTACTCGTCGACCTGGCTGTCACTTTCGATCTCCCGGTCCGGCTCGAGAGCGGTGAAGCCGAATCGAACGCCGGATTTCCTTTCCGGTCGCTGGCCGCCCGAAGAGGCATCGACATGCCCGACCATTTCCGACTGGTCCGGGGCGCGGCCCGCACCCATGCCATGGAGACGCTGGCCGATCTATCTCCCGGCGTCACCGAACTCTCTTTGAGTCCCAGCTCGGACGAACCCGAGATCCATGCTGTCGACCCTAGCGCTCCTGGTCGGGTCGACGACCTCTACTTGGCCCTGTCCGGGCTCGGAAGGGCCATCGCCGCGGCCGGGGCCGAGACCATCGGCTACCGAGCCCTGCGTACCGCTCAACGTTCCCGGAGCTGACCCCTCCCCCTTCTGGGGTAGCTTGTTTGGGTTGCTTGCGACCGAGTTCGCTCTGCGCTGTTCGCCCTGTGCTCGGCTCTTGGGGTGTCGAGTTGTTCTCCAGCAGTGTTCGGTTCAGAGCTATGTCGACCGGCGGGGATCAGGCCCGAACTCGAAGGGCGGCCAGAGCAGGCAGGAGCCGGGCCGACGATCTCACCGGACGCAAACCGTCGAACAGCAAGGCGTGATCGCCCTCCACCTTCACTTGGCCCCTCATAAAGGCCACTTCCAGCGACAACTCACCAAACCAGAGCGCCTCGAAATCCTCATAGGACCAATTGAGCACCACATCAGGCTCGTAGTGCCGGCCCCGGGCCAAAACTGTCAGCCGGCCCGTTTCGAAGATGGCATGAAAGGCAACCGCCCGGGCCGGCGAGCCGCTCACGACCGTCTGGACCACAGCATCAGCGCCATCGAGGCCGGGGAGATCGGCCAGGGCCTGCGCCACCGCCGAAAGCCAGCCGTCGGTCAACAGCTCGGCGGCCACCTCAGCCCGTCACCGGCGTTGCCGCTGCGTTGGCAACCCGGCGAACAGGTCACGTTCGGGATGGGTGCTCGGCACCGGCCCCCGGGCCCGCACGTAGTCGTCGAAGGGGTGGATCGACCGTTCCACATCGGGCGGGAGGCCGAACCAGAAAGTCGACTCGGGGTCGACCTGGGAGGCATGGGCCTTCAGCCCGTCGATCCGAGCGTCGACGAAATCGGCAACCGGTATCTGGGTGGTGAGCCGATCGTCCTGGGAGTCACGCTGGAACCAGCGCTCGTCGTAGGGGGACTCCAGCCCCAGGTTCAGAAAGGCGCGATGGCGATCCTCGATCCGTTGACGAGACCACATCGTGTAGTACAGCTTCGTCGGAGTCCAAGGCTGGCCCAGATCCCGACGGTGCGATGGGTCACCGGCCCGGTCGAAGGCCGGAATCGAGATGTCGTGAACCCGGATGTGGTCGGGATGCTGGTACAGGCCTTGGTCGTCGGGGTAGGTCACGATCACCTGGGGACGCTCGCGCCGGATGATCTCGACCAGCCGGTCCACCGCCTCGTCGAAATCGGCGTTGGCGAAGCAATCCGGGTGGGAGTTCGCCTCGGAGCCTTTCATGCCCGAGTCTCGGTATCCCAGCATCACCACTTCGTCGTAGCCGATGATCCGAGCCGCTCGGGCCAGTTCGTCCCGGCGGATCTCGGCCAGCCTGCCCCTCGTCTCCGGGCTGTCGAGGGCCGGGTTCAGGATCTCGCCCTCCTCGCCCCCGGTGCAACACACCAGCACGGTACGCACGCCTCGGGCGTGATACATCGCCACCGTGGAGGCACCCTTTGACGCCTCGTCATCGGGGTGGGCGTGCACTGTCAACAGGCAGAAGCGCTCGTTCATCGCCCCGAGAACCTACCGTGGCTCCGATCCCATCAGACCGGTTCGAACTCAATCCCCCCGTCGTCATGGTCGACGAGCCTGAAGCCGCAGATTTCGGCCAACCGCGCCCGGCCCTCGTCGGGTCCGCTGGTGATCAGTTCATCGGCACCCTGAAGGACTGCTGTCCCCCTGGGCCGGTAGAGGTACTGGCCTCCTCGGCGGATGGCCAGCACGGTGAAGCCGGGTTCGATCCCCAACCGGAGATGGCGGAGCGACGAACCGGCCGCTGTCGAACCAGCCGCCACCGGGATCCGCACCACCACCTCGTCGCTGTCACCCAGGGCGATCCCCAGGATCGGATGTACGTCCTCGTGCTTCTCGATGAGCCAGACCATCTGCTGGGCCTGATCGCCGAGATCCTCAGCGGCCTGCGACAGATGGAGCAGTCCCCGCAACCCGGCCAGGTCGACGTTGTCGCGGGCAGCCCGAAGGACCCACAGCACGAGCCGGTCGTGCATCTCGTCGAGCCGGTCCTCGAGGTGGCGAACCTCGGCGGCCAGTCCCAGATCGTGCAGCACCAAAGCCGAGTAGGCCAGGCCCACGGCCGTCTCGGACAGGTTCTTCATCTCCACCAGCAGGTCGACGGCCCGATCAAGATCGGTGACCGAGGAGTCGGCAGGCTGGTCCGAGGGCGGCGACCAGTCGGGCGAGCCGGCAAGCTGGCGCAGCTCGACGATGCCGGCGGGCGCCCCCCGCAGGAACAAGACGTCGTCGGGCACGATCACTGTCTCGCCACCGACATCGGTGATCCATTCCCGGTCCCGGCGGATGGCCATGACCCGCATACCGGTCTGAACCGGGATCTCGTGATCAGCCAACCGTCGGTGGGTCAGAGCCGACCCCTCCGAGACCAGCACCCGGTGCGACACCTCCTCAGCCGCGCTGAGATCAGCCACCAACTGAGCCGGGATGCCCAGCTTGTGGGTGACGATACGGGCGATGTCCACGGCGTCGTTGGCGATGCGCTCTATTGCCGACACCACCTGCAGCACCGAGGACATGCCCTCGGAGTCCTTGGGGTCACGCACGGCCATGATGCACACCGCCCGCATGTCCTGCACGAGGTCGCTCATCCGCTCCTCGAGATCGCCTACTTCGTCGGCCATGTCGGGGTCGCCGAAGTACAAGGCGGCATAGGCCAAATCGACCATCAGCTCAGAGGTGTCCTTGGCCTCGGCCAGCATCTCCCTCAGATTGCGCGGTCTGTCTTCCATCAGTTCTCCCGCAGTAGCGCCATCGTAGATCGGCCGGTACCGCCACCAGTCGAAAATCTCGCAACACCGGCGCCGGCATGCCCGCCGCACGGCTCGGTCCGGCTCCTCGGCTTCATGCCACTCCCAGCAACACCATGGTCAGGATCAGGGTGAAGACACCGGCGAAATCGAGAGACGACATGACCATGGGAATGCCGTAGGTGTCAGGATCGAGCCCGAACCGTACCGCGGCCAGGGTTCCGTAGTAAGCCACCGCCACCACCACCACGGTGGCCATGAAACCCCCTGCCACTGCCACCCCGACCAGTTCCACGAGGCCGGGACTGACCCAGCCGGTGATACCGGCACCAGCTTCGGCCATGAGACCGAGCACTGCGAACACCGGGACGGACAGCGCGAAGATCATGGCCACGTCGCCCCGAGACGGGCCGGGGGGCAATGGTGCCGGCCGGACCAGGCCCAGATGGAACTTGGTGGACAAACGACTCGACAGCACACCGCCCAGGGCACCGGCCGTGCTCAAGTACCCGGGCAACAGCACCAACAACACGGGAAAAGCGAGAAAGGTGTCGAGTCTTTTCTCCACGGTGATGCCGGCGCCGAGATCGACCAAGCCGGCCAACGCCAGAACGGGGACAGACTCCCGAACGATGCTGCCGAAGGCAGCCAGCCGGGTTCGCACCGCCCACAACCCGGCCAGCACCGACAACACCACCATGGCCCAGGCCAGGGCGGGGGTCACCACCGGCAGGCTCACCAGCCCAGCCACCATAACTACCGTCGGCAGGGTCACCATGTCGGCCGTGGCCGAGACCAGGGGTACGGCCACATTGTCGAGGTCGAGTCCGAAGCGGACTGCGCCGGCGGTCACGGCCAGGGTGATCACCAGCACCACCAGCGAGGCCAGCAGACCCCCCACGGTGCTGACGACAACGAAATCAGCCATCGACATCGTCGGTGAGATGTCGAAGACCATGACCATACCTTTGGCCAGCACGGCCAGCACGACGCCCAGTATCAGGCTCAGTGCAATCGACGCCGCCGTGTTCTGGCCCACGACCGAGTCGAGCCGGGCCGTCAACCGGAAGGTGCCGGTGTGGATCGAGGTGCCGAGACGGCTGCCGAGAGCCCCGAAGATGTTGCCTCTCACCGCGATGGCGGCCGGGACCAGCAGCAGCAGGCCGGGCAGGTCTTTGAGGGTGTCGGCGGTTCCGGCCAGGATCATACCGGCCCCGATGCTGGCCAGGGCCGCCAGTAACAGAGCGACGAATGCGGCCCGGTACGCAGCCGGATCGCCGCCCAGCAACAACTTCGCGGACACCCGGCGGCGCCGATCGGCCATCCTGTTAGTGTGCAGGCTGGGAAGGGTCTCAGTCGGGATGCTCGGTTACGGGTCGGCTACCGTGTCATGCAACCCCACCACCGGTCTGGGAGTGTGGAATCCGGTCACCGGCGTCGACGAGGCTCTGTCGGCTGACTGCCCCGGAGCCGCAGCCCGCCTGACCGAATCGCCACCCGGCGACCGGGAGGAATCCGAGTGGCTGGGGTGGCCCTCAACCGCCTGGGTCGAACCCGCGGCCCGGCGCCTCCGACGCCGCAGCCGAGCTCGAGAGATCTACGATCTGTTGATCGGATCGCCCGACGCCGAACCCGAGGACAGCCATGGCCTATGACCCCCAGCGCGACCACCGCAGAAAGCGGCCCGACACCGGTGATCCGATCCCGGTAGACGCATTGCCGAATGCAGCGAAACCCGACCCGGCACCACCGGTGAGTGTCACCCCCGACCCAGCCGATCCTTGGAGCGACCGGCAGATCTTGCGGGCGATCCTGTCATCGTTGATCGCCGCCCTGACCGCAATGGCGGTGGGGTGGTGGCTGTGGCGCCGGCGCCTGTAACCGGACTCGGCTCAACTCGCCATCTTCAGAAGCGACCGTTCCTGGGCTTGTCTGGTGGCGGTCCGACGTTTGATCTCGGCCGTGCCCTCGGGGCAGCGATCGGCATAGGGGCACCAGTTGCAGAGAGGACCAGTGCGAGGAGCGAAGGAATCAGTGGCGCAGGCTTCACCGATGGCGACCCAGGTCGACGCCAGCGCCTCGACCGTGACCTCGAGCACTTCGTCGGTTACGGCCACATCGATGATCCGCTGACCCAGATACAGCAACCGAGCTCGCACCGGCCGCTGGCCAGTGGCTCCGGCCACAGCCGCGGCGTAGAGCACGACCTGGTCGAGACGGCCCTTGGCGTAGCGAGGGGAGGGGGCCCGGCCCGACTTGTAGTCGGTGACCACCATCCCGTCGGGTGCGATGTCGAGTCGGTCCACGACGCCACGGAACGGCACCCCGGCCAGAGTTGCCTCCACCTTGTGTTCGGTGGCGGCCACTTCTACCGAAACCGGATCTTCCAGCGCCCACAACCCTTCGATGGCGGTCCATGCCTTCCAGCGGAAGTCTCGGCTCTGAGCCTCGTCGAGCTCGAGGGCGGCGTAGTCGTCGTCGCGCGCGAAACCGGCCCACAGTTCCCGGGCCAGGACCCGGGCTCGGGACGGCGTACGGCGAGCCGGTTCTTCTCCGAGCAGCGACTCCAACACCAGATGAGCGAAACTCCCGACCAAGGCCTGGATTCCTGGCGGGTCGGGAAAGCGCTCGACATAGCGGAAGCGCCACCGGCGCGGGCACTGCTCGAACATCGATGCCCCCGATGGCGACAAACGCGGCGGCGGCGCGGGCCAGCCGTCGGGCCCCACCACTCTCACGTTCACTCCGTCGACGAGGTCACCCGGGGCGATGTCGCTTTCGGCAAGGTCACTGGATGCGAGAGCAAACTTCATGTATGTAGTTCTACACCACGGGTGTGACGGCTTGCACGACTGAGCCGTCGATCCTCTCAGATATCGAGGGCAGCAGGGTCGATCACGGCGGAATTCTTCATGAGGTAGTCACGGCGCCGGACCACATCGCTGCCCATGAGGGTCTTGAACATGGTCTCTGCCTCGGCGGCGTCGGAGATGGTCAGCTTACGCAGGGTTCGGGTGGTGGGATCGAGGGCGCAATGGCGAAGTTCATCGACGTTCATCTCCCCCAGTCCCTTGAATCGCTGCCAGGTGATGGCATCGCGTTTTCTGTTGCCGACACAGAGCCGGTCGGTGATCCGGTCCCGTTCGTCGTCGGAGTAGGCCCGATAGGCCTGCTGACCCACCCGGGTCGTGTAAAGGGGAGGTTGAGCGGCAAACACCCGCTCAGACTCGAGCATCCCCGGCATGTAACGGTGGATGAGGGTCAACAGCAGGCAACGGATGTGGCTGCCGTCCACGTCGGCGTCACACAAGATGACGATGCGACCGTAACGGATGGCCTCGATGTCGAAGGCCTTGCCGGCGCCCGCACCCATGGCCGCGAACAGGGCTCGGGCCTCGGCGTTGTCGAGCACCTGTCTGGGGCCGGCCTTGGCCGCGTTCACGATCTTGCCTCTCAACGGCAAAATGGCCATGAACTCACTGTCACGGCCCCGCTTGGCCGGCCCCGCGGCCGAATCACCCTCCACTAGGACCAACTCGGCGTCGTGGCCGTGGACCCGGCAGTCCGACAGCTTGTCGGGCATACCGTTGGAGCCGATGCTGGCTGCCTTGCGCTTGGCCTCCAGAATCTGGCGGGAAGCCATCCGGTTCACCACGGCCCTGGCCAACTTGTCGGCGATGGATTTCACGTGGCTACGAGGACCACCCCCCGGTTCAAACCATTCCCGGAGCTGTTCGTAAGTGATCCTGGCCACGATGCCCTCGACCGCGGGGGTGCCCAACTCCTGTTTGGTCTGACCCCGGAACTGCGGTTCGGCAAAGGTCACCTTGACCGCGGCCACCAAGCCCTCCCGGACGTCGTCCTTGACCGCCTTGTGCTGGTTGTCGCGGGCCAAGCGGGCCAGCTTGCGATTGTCCTTCAACAACACGTTGTTCACCACCCGGGTCAGCGCCCTGTCGAACCCGCTCAGATGGGTGCCGCCATGAGGGGTCGGGATCGTGTTAACGTACGAGACCACGGTGGCGTCGTACCGGTCGGTCCACCGCAGGGCGATATCCACCGCACAGGTCCGCTCGACCGTGGTCATCTTGCCTTCGACGGGCACCTTCTCCGTAAACGTGTCGATCCCGTTACCGGTGATGATCTCGCTCACGCTTTCTCCGTCGGACAGGTGATCGACCAGATCGGCCAGACCCCCCCGGCTCACGAACTCGTAGGGCTCCACCGACGCCCCCGACCGCCGGTCGGTCACCCTCGCCCGCATTCCCGGAACCAGGAAACAGGCAATGGTCACCCGGTCACGGATTTCTCCGAAGTCGACTTGGGCTCCGGTATCGAAGATCTCGGAGTCGGGCCAGAATCGAACCCTCGTACCCGTCTTCGCCTTCGACACCCGTTTGGTCTTGCGCAGTTGGTGGTCGGGTTCGAAGCGCGCCGCCTCGAAGTGGCCCGCCACCCGGTTCAGGAACGAGAGCTTATGGGTGGCGCCGTCGCGGTCGACCTCCACCGCCAGTCTGGTGGACAGGGCGTTGACCACCGACGCCCCCACGCCGTGCAGACCACCCGACGCGACGTAGGCCCCATTGCCGAACTTGCCGCCGGCATGAAGCTCGGTGAACACCACCTCCAGCGCCGACACCTTCCGCTCGGCATGGCGGTCGATGGGAATGCCCCGACCGTCGTCGGCCACTTCCACCGACCCGTCCCTGTGCAAGGTCACCGCGATCTTGCGGGCGAACCCGCCCGAGGCCTCGTCCACAGCGTTGTCGATCAGTTCCCAAACCAGGTGCATGAGACCATCAGAACCGGTCCCGCCGATGTACATGCCCGGCCGTTTCCGTACCGCCTCCAGATCTTCCAGGGTCTCGATGGCGTCGGCTTCATAAGCAGAAGCGCCGTGCATTGCCGAGGTTGCCGTCACCGCCGCCTCGGAGCCAGCACCTGTATCTGGCGCTCGGTACGTGACGGTGCCAGGCCCCGCCTGGTCGCTTCGATGCTTACCGGAACCGGACGGGGATCGAGCTTGCGGGGATCGTCATCGGTGGTCATCTGAGCCCACAGGCCGGCAAGGTCGTCGATGACGACAACCGCGGTCACGAGCTCACCGTCGCCCAGCCGGGCTATCCGTACTCCCTGGGTGCGTCGACCCCGAACCGGCAGCTCCCCCAGTGCCGTGGCCTTGATGCCCGCAGCGCTGGTGACGGTGACCACGACCCCGTCACCGGTGGCCGGACCGGCGCCCACCACCATCGTGTCCGGCTTCAGCTTCAGGCCGGCCACGCCGAACGCCCCTCGGCCCCGGACCGGGATGGCTGCGGCCGGGACGCGCAGGGTAAAGGAGTTGGAGGCCACGACCGCCACGTCGGCATCGTCGAGGGCCATGAACGCAGCCACCACCTCGTCGTCGCCCTTCAGCGAGATCACGGGGCGGCCCGACCCGGTGGCCAGCACCTCTGCCGCCTCCAGTCGCTTCACAGCGCCGCTGGAGGTCACCACAACCAGTTTCTCCTCGCCCGTACCGCACAGGGCGAGCACCCGTTCACCCTTGTTCGTGCACAGCAAGCGAGCGGCGCTGGTTCCTCCGGCTCTGGTCGAACCGCCCGGTACCTCGGCCCCGGGCAGGATCAGCACCCGGCCCTGATTGGTGACCGCCGCCACCGGGACCGATCTCGGTGACACCAGGCGAGCACGGACCAGATCGTGCGGGCCCGGTGCGGTGCGCCGCGCTTCGTGCGCAGGCGCCCAACCCATTCGCCCGCTGGTCGACAAGATGATCACGCCCGGTTCGTCGCCGGTCGCGGCCGGAGGCTCGTAGGCTCCGATCTCGGCCGCGGGCACGATCTGCGAGCGTCGTTCGGTGCCGTGGGCGGCGACCACATCGTTCAGCTCGGCCAGCACCATCCGACGGCGCCTCGGTTCACTGGCCAGGATCTTTTCGTAGCCGACGATGTCGGTTCGCAAACGATCGGCCTCGTCACCGAGTCGGTGCCGTTCCAGCGCGGTGAGGCGCCGCAGCGCCATGTCCAGGATGTGGGTGGACTGAACCTCGCTCAACGAGAATCGCTCGGTCAGGCGGGCCTTGGCTTCCGAAGGCTGCTCGGAGCTGCGTATTATGGCCACCACCTCGTCGATGGCATCGACGGCAACGAGGAGCCCTTCGACTATGTGGAGCCGCTCGGACGCCCGGTCGAGGCGGTGGGAAGTGCGGCGGACGACGACTTCGAGCCGGTGATCGATGTAATGGCGGCACAGTTGGTACAGGCCCACCGTGGTGGGCACGCCGCCGACCAGCACCACGTTGTTGATGCCGAAGGTATCTTCCAGCGGGGTGAGCCGGTACAGCTCAGCCAGAACCCCCCCTGGGTCGGCCTCCGCCTTCACGTCGATCTGGATCCGCAGGCCGTCCCGATCGCTGAGGTCGGCCACCGAAGCCACGCCGACCAGCTTCCCGGCGTTGACCACTTCTTTGATCCTGGCGATCACCCGCTCGACCCCGACCGAGTAGGGCAACTCGGTCACCATGATGGCCCTGCGGATGCGGGTGACCTGCTCGATGTGGGCCCGGGCTCGGATCCGTACCGAACCGCGCCCGGTTTCGTAGGCCTCGGCCAAGCCGTCGTCCACGATTATGCCCCCGGTGGGAAAGTCGGGGCCGCCCACTGCCTTCATGAGCTCGTCGATGGACGGTTTCGGACGCCGCTTGGTCATCACCAACTCGATGGCGGCAGCCACCTCGGCCAGGTTGTGGGGGGCCATGTTGGTAGCCATCCCCACCGCAATACCCGAAGTGCCGTTGACCAGCAGGTTGGGCAGCACGGCCGGCAGCACCACCGGCTCGGTTCCCTCTCCGTCGTAGGTGGGGCGAAAATCCACCGTGTCCTCGTCGAGCTCGGCCACCATCGCCATCGCCGCCTCGCTCAACCGGCACTCGGTGTAGCGGGCCGCCGCCGGCGGGTCGTCCAGACTTCCGAAGTTGCCCTGGGGATCGACCAGCGGAACTCTTCGGGAGAAGTCCTGGCCCATTCGCACCAGCGTGTCGTAGATGGCGGCGTCGCCATGGGGGTGATAACGGCCCATGGTGTCGCCCACGATGCGAGCCGACTTGCGATATGCCGTCTGAGGCCGGACCCCCATCTGCAGCATCGACCACAGGATGCGGCGCTGAACCGGCTTGAGGCCGTCGCGGATGTCAGGGATGGCCCGGGCGGTGATGACCGACATCGAGTAGGCCAGAAACGACTCGCTCATCTCTACCGCTACCGGCACGGAGACGATTTCACGAGCGATCCTGGACTCGTAGCCGATCATCTGTTGTTCGTGCACCGCTTCGACGGTAGCGGTATCGGCCCCCGGTTGGGGAGACCCGAGCTCAGTCGACGAACCGGCGGTGGTAGACGGCCCGCACGGCCAAGGCGGCCCGCAGTTCTTCGGTCATGTCCTCGGCGAACTCGGTGCGGTAATTGGCGTCGGTCACCATCGAGACGGTGAACTGCAGCCCCGACAGCAAGCCGATGAAGCCGGCCACCAGCAACAGTTGGCGGCTGAACACCACCTGCTCACCCCAAAGGGAGAACCGCGCCACCCAGTCGGTCGACGTGGTGAGCTCGGAGACCGTCGTCCACTGCAGGATCGTCTCCTCACGTACCGTCACCAGTCCGAACACCAAGTAGAAGGCCGCCACGATCACCGCTACCAGCGCGATCTGGGTCCCCTGCGCTACGAACAGCAGGAGTGCAACGTTGAGACGCTCCCACCGGCTCGGGGCCCGATGGTCGGGGGGTCGGTCGTCGTCGCCGGGTACCAAGTCGGCTACGGGCGTGCCGTCGCAATGGAACCGTATGTCGCTCCACGTGGTGAAACGAGCCAAATCCACAGCCAGCCGGCGCACCGACAGCAACACGAACAGCGACCCGACCAGCACCAGCCCCGCTGCGGTCAAGCCGTAGTAGGCAAGAGTGAAGTCATTGGCGACCTGCCACATCTCGGCGTTGAGGAAGATGAACATCGAGAACACCAACAAGATGGGCATCGACTTGACGAACAGGATGCTCACTCGACCCACTTGGCGACCGACTTGGACGATGGACCAGCGCACCATCGGGACCAGCCCCCAGTTGACGACCAGGTAGGCGCCGACGAGCAGGCCCAGGTTGACGGCTACGACAGTCAGGATGGTTTCCACCCAGCCGCTCTGGGCGCCCAGCACCACGAACACCGCCCCGAGCCCGAAGTAAGCCGCGATCTCGATCCCGCCGATCCGATCGGGGGGCTGCCAGATCCGTCGCCCCCGGACCCGGTTGACCCCGGCCACGACCGCGGTGGCGGCGGCAGCGCCGAGCACGAAAACGCCGGCCTGGGCCCAGCCGTCCCAGCGATCACCGAAAACAAGGAAGAATTCTACGAACAACACGAAGCCCAAGAAGGGCACGGCCCGGGTGAGAACGTCCCCGGTGAGCGAGTATTCGTGGATCAACAGAGGCAGGCCGCGCCGGATGAACCAGCGTTCGCATCTGTCCCGGTCGGTGCGGATTGCCATGCCACAGTGTCTCGTACCCCGGCCCGGCCCCCACCCGGGTGAGCTTGCCGTGGCCGGTGCCGGACAACTATGGGCACTACGGTCGGTTGATGCCGCCCACCCGGTCGATCCGGGCCGTCGTTGCCACCGCCGCGCTGGTCGCAGCCTGTACCGGAAGCGGTGCCGACGACCCCCAGGCCCGGCTGAGCGGTCTGATCGCGGTGGCCGGTCCCACCGGCCTGAGAATACTGAAACCGACCGGTGAGCTCGTGGTCGAACTGGCCGAGGACATGGTCGTGACTCAGCCCACTTGGTCCCGGGCCGGTACCAGTCTGGCCGCTACTCTCATCGACCGTGGCTCCGGAACCGCCCAGGTGGCAGTGGTGGACACCGCGACCTGGGAGTTGACGGCCACCCCGGCCTACCGTCCGTACTTCTTCTACACCTGGAATCACGACGGGAGCCTTCTGGCCGCGCTGGGGCCGGGCCGACAGGGAGGGACCTCCGTCGACATCCTCGACGCCGCCGGAGCTCCAGCCGCCAACTCCCCCATCGAGGGCAACGCCATGTACGTGGCCTGGGAGCCGGGTGGCGACGACCTGTTGCTGCACGCCGACGACCGGCTGTTTCTGCTGGACGACCCCGATGCAGTGGAAACCTCTGCCGCCCTCGGCGTGGTTGGGACCGATTTCCAGGCTCCTTCATGGATTCCGGGAACCCGCGACGTTTTGTACGTCGACTCGGCCGGCACCCGCGGCCGACTGCTGCGCCACAACGTCGACACTGCAGAGATCATCGACTTGGGAGCGGCTGAGGGTTTCGTCATCTTCTCGGTCCACCCCGATGGGCAGAAGGCGGCGCTGTTCCAGGAGGGGCCGATCATCAGACCCGGCTCGGGCTCGAATGACGGCACCGCTCTGGTATCGGCTCAGAACGCTCTGGTATCGGCTCAGAACCGATCGCCGCGGGTCGAGATGGTCGACCTGGTCACCGGGAACCGCACTCCGGTCGTGGAGACGGTGAGCGTCTGGCTGGAGTGGAGCCCCGCGGGCGAGCGGCTTCTGGTGGCCACCCTGGACGGCACCGGGTTCGGTTGGCACGTCTGGGCCGACCAGCACCTCGACGACCTGGGATCATTCACCCCGACCCCGACGTTCGCCCGCGACTACATGGCGTTCTCCAGCCAGTACGTGGAGTCTCCTCGCCTCTGGTCACCCGACGGCTCGGCGTTCGGTTTCGGGGCAATGACCGACACCGGACCAGTCGCGGCTGTAACGGAGGCCAGCGGGGCCTGGACTGTCAACCTGGAGGCCGGCGAAGTTGCCTTCTGGAGCCCCCGCTGACAGTCGTCGCCGCTCGATGTCGGACATCAGCGCCCATGACCCCCGATGCTGAACCACTAGCCTGAGCGCACTTTCTGAGGAGAACCATGGACATCGGAGCCGTCAGCGACCGTCTCGAGATCAATGATCTGCTCACCCGTTATGCCACTGCGGTAGACCGGCGGGATTGGGACCTGTACCGCTCCGTTTTCACCCCCGACGCCCACATCGACTACACCTCGGCCGGGGGCCGGGCCGGGTCGGTCGATGAGATCACCAAATGGCTGGAGGAAACCCTGGCCGTGTTCAAGGCCACCCAGCACATGGTCGCCAACCCTGCAATCGAGCTGGACGAAAACACGGCCACGGTCACGGCCATGTTCTTCAACCCCATCGAAATGCCCGACGGCTCGGTGTTCACGACCGGAGGTTGGTATCACCACCGGCTGGTTCGAACCTCCGACGGCTGGCGAAGCCGGGCCCTCCGGGAGGAATCGAGTTGGTTCCAGGGGCTGCCCCGAGATACCACCAGCCCAGAGCAGACCTGACGAAACGACTTGGAGTGCCCGCAATGACCGGACCGATGGAAGGCATCCGCATCGTGGAGCTGAGCGTGGCCGTCACCGGCCCGCTGGCGGTGGCCATGCTGGTGGACCAGGGCGCGGATGCAGTCAAGATCGAAGCGCCGGGTCTCGGCGACTCCGGCCGTCACGTCGGTGTCAGCTCGGGCGGCATCTCGGCCCTGTTCCAGATCTGCAACCGGGGCAAACGATCGATCGCTCTGGACTGCCGTGACCCGAGGGGCCTCGCCATCGCCCTCGATCTCATCGCCGATGCCGACGTGTTCGTGCAGAACATGCGACCCGGCGCCGTCGACCGATTGGGATTGGGCTACGAGGCCGCCGCCGAGCGCAATCCCGACATCGTCTACGTCTCGCTGTCGGGTTTCGGTCCCGACGGCCCCTACGCCCACCGCCGGGCCTACGACTCGGTCCTGCAGGCCCAGGGGGGGCTCGTGGCCAACCAGACCGGACTCAACGACACTTCACCCAAGTTCCTCCGCCAAGCCGTAGCCGACAAGATCACCTCCTACACCGCCGCTCAGGCCATCACCGCCGCCCTGTTCGCACGCGAGCGCGGAGCCGGCGGCCAGCACGTGGAGCTGGCCATGCTCGATGCCGTCGTCGCCTTCTTGTATGTCGACTCGGCCGCCCATGAGGTGGCCATGGACAACAACCAGCCCCATATGGGCCAGTCGCTCGTAGCCAACCAGAAAGCAATGGCATTCACCGACGGTCATGCCGTAGTGGCCACTGTCACCGACGCCGAGTTCCACGGGATGGCACGGGCCTTCGGTGTCGATTCCTCCGACCCCCGATTGGCCACCATGGCCGATCGCTGGCAGAACAAGGAAACGACCAGCCAGACGTTTCGGGCCGTTCATGCGGCGGCGGCTCAGATGTCGCTGGCCGAAGGGGTGGAGGCGATGGAACGAGCCGACGTGCCCTACGGAGTGGTGCTACCGGTCGAGGCCGTTGCCGACGACGCTCAAGTGGTACACAACCGGCTGCTGGAGAAGCATGATCACCCAGTGATGGGCCGGGTCCGCCAGCATCGGGTTCCGTCTCACTTCGGCGGGACTCCGGCATCGCTGCGGAACCCGTCGGCGCCGACGCTGGGCCAGCACACCGACGAGGTGCTCGACGAGTTGGGCTGGGGAGATCGCCTCGACGAGCTGAGAGCCGAAGGGGTGGTGGCCTGAGCCGTGGAGGACACGAACCCATGTGAAACGCCGGCCATTGCGGCCGCCACCGTCGTGGTGCTGCGTGACGGTACCGGCGGGATGGAAACCCTGATGTTGCATCGGAATACGGGAATGGACTTCGGCGGCCTGTGGGTATTCCCCGGAGGTTGCATAGACGCCGACGATCACGACGGGTCCGGTGACCTCATGCGAGCGGCCCGCAACGCCGCGGCCCGTGAAGCGGCTGAGGAGGCGGCCGTAGTCGTCGATCCGCAGGCCTTGGTGTACTTCTCGTTCTGGCTGCCGCCCCCGGTCACGCCTCGGCGTTATGCCACCTGGTTCTTCGCCGTGCGCGCTCCGGCGGAGGAGGTGACCATCGACGAGGCCGAGATCGTGCACCATGAGTGGATGACCCCGGCCGAGGCGTTGCGCCGGGGGGAGATCGAACTGGCCCCGCCCACTTGGGTCACGCTCCATACCGTCGGACGGTTCGCGACGGTGCAAGAGGCGCTGTCGCACCTGGCCCGACGCCGACCCCGACGCTACGAGACCCGTATAGGCCCGGGCCAGGACGGGCCGGTGGCCATGTGGGCGGGCGACGCCGGTTACGACAGCCGCGACCCGGCCGTGCCCGGCCCCCGCCACCGACTGGCCGTGACCACGGCCGGCTACCGGTTCGACGAATCGGGCTACACAGACCCGCAGCCCCAGGAATCTGCTAGAAAGACCGGCTCCCCGGTCGGGCCAAGAGGTCACCGATGAGCCCGGCCAGTTCCAAAGGCTTGTCGCCTTGGATCGAATGACCGGCACCCTCGACCACTGTGTGAACAGAATCGGGGCATCGCCTCATCCACTCCGCCACGTCGGAGTCGTCGACCACGCTCCAGCGCCCCCCCTGCCACAAGGTCACCGCCATGGCGAGTCGGTCGACCTTGTCCCACAGAGCCTCGAAGGGTGATTGCGCACCAGAGCCGGCCGAGCCGGCCGGGTTGCGGATGCGGTCGTAGTTCCAGCGCCAACGCCCGTCGTCGGTCTCATGGGCGTTGTGAAGCACTCCCCGACGCAGGGACTGCTCGCTGCGGCTCGGGTTGTGCTCAATGGTGCGGGCCAGGATGGCTTCGAAGCTGTCGAAGTCTTCGGGGCCGTCCACGAAGGCCATGATGGGCCCGGACTTGGCCCGGGTTGTGCCCGGAGTGACGTCGACGATGCCCAAGCGACGGACCAAGTGAGGATGATCGGCGGCCAGGCAGATGGCAGTGAGACCCCCCAGCGACATGCCCACCACCGCTTCAGCCTCGGGAGCCAGTGCGTCGACGGCAACAGCCACGTCATCGGCCATCGTCTCGGGGCTGTAATCATGATCGGGCCGGTGGTCCGAGCGGCCGTGACCGGGAAGATCCACCGCCACCAGCGGGCGTTCCAACGCCAGTGCTACCGTGTCCCAGGTGTGAGCGTTCTGAGCCCCACCGTGAACGAGCACCAGCTCCGGATCACCCGACCCCCACACCAGCGCCGACAGCGCCAACCCGGACGGAAGCGTCACCGTGGTGCGGCACACTGTCGGCGGCCCGGTCCAAGCGATCCCGTACTCGGTGGCGTTGTCGATCAGAAGACCGAACTCGTCATGAGTGACCATGTTTGCTCCCCGCCGACCCGTGCCGATCCTCCAATGCGCTTCCGACCCGCATCATCGTTCAGAACTCGATAATCCCTGCAATTGCAGTCAGGACCGGTTCGGTTCCCAACGGAACATGCGAACCGCGACCAGCCCTGCGGCCACCAGCCACCCGCCCATGACGGCCAGATGACCCCATTCGAAGGCGGGAGCATCCGAGAACGGGGACATGGCCTCGCCGAAGGCGGCCGCGAAGTGCTTGAGCGGGAAGATATCACCTATGACCTCCAGCCACCGAGGCGGATCTCCGCCGACACCGAGCGAGACGAAGACGTTGGAGACGAAACCCAGAGGTATGAGCGTGGCGTTGGTCAGGGACTGCGCCGCAGCCATGGTCCGGGCCACCGCCGAGATGGCCACCCCAGCCACGGCAAAGGTGGCAGAACCGACGGCGAAAGTGACAACCATGGCCGGAAGCTTGGTCGCTTCGATGTTCACGCCGTAAGCCAGAGCTCCGAGGCTCACCATCACCACCGTCGACACCAGCGCGATCCATACCGCCGAACCCACCACGCCGGCCAGGTAGACCCACGGTGGCAACGGCGTGCCTCGGATCCGTTTGAGGATGCCCAGCTCACGGCGACTGGTGAGGTTGATGCCGATGTTGGTGTATGTGGCCGAGGCGGCCGAGAACACGGCCAAACCCGGCGTGTAGAACTGGCTGGTGCTGGAACCTCCGTAGCTGGTGTTGAAATCTTCGTTACCGAAGAGAGCGACGAACAGCACCAGCAATATCACCGGGAAGACCAAGGTGAAGAAGGCCCCGATCGGGACCCGCCAGAAGATCCGGTTCTGGCTCCGAATCTGGACCACCAGCAGGCGAAGCGTTCTCATCGCAGTCCCGCCTCGGCCCGGCCGCCGTCACCGGTCCAGCCGCCTGGTCCTTCATCGTCACCATGCTGCTCGTTCACCAGATCGAGGTAGGCCTCCTCCAGCGTGGGGCTGACCACGGCCAGCTCAGCCAGCTCGATCCCCCGTTCGAGCGCCCAACCGGTGACGTGAGCCAGATCGGCGGTGGGCGCGTCGGTGGTTATCTCCACGTGGCGACCCCGGCCGGCGACTTGGCCGATCAGTTGCCCCAGCATCGACGCGACCGGGTCGGCGAGGTCGGGCAGCACGAAACGGATCACCGTGCTGGCGGAGGCGTCAGCGCGGAGTCGGGCCGGAGTCCCCTCGGCCACGATCCGGCCCTGGGCCAGCACCACCACCCGGTCGGCGAGATGTTCGGCCTCGTCGAGGTAGTGGGTGGTCAAAAGGACGGTCCGACCCAGCGCGGTCAGGTTCTCGATCAGGCTCCAACCCCGGCGCCGGGCGGCCGGATCGAAACCGGTGGTCGGCTCGTCGAGGAAGATAAGTTCCGGGTCGCCCACTAGGCCCAAGGCCAAGTCGACCCGGCGCTGCTGCCCTCCCGACAGAGACGTGACCCGGACGTCGGCCTTCTCCGCAAGTTCCACCATCTCGATCACCTCGTCGGTGGGACGCGACCGTTCGTAGGCGGCGCCGTAGGTGTCGATCACTTCTCGTACGGTCAGCTCCGGGTCGATGCCCGATGACTGCAAAACGATGCCGATGCGGTCCCGGTACCAACTCGGAGCCGATCCAGGGTCGGCACCGAGTACCTGAACCGAACCGGTCGTACGGTGGCGATGGCCTTCGAGGATCTCCACGATGGTGGACTTGCCGGCCCCGTTGGGGCCGAGCAGAGCCACGATCTCGCCCTCGGCCACCCGCAGCGACACGCCGTCGACGGCTCGAACCGAGCCGTAGTGCTTGACGAGACCGTCAACCACGATGATGTCGCTCACGACCTGGCACTATACCGAGACCGGTGTTGATACAATTTTTCGTTTGGAGCACCATTGGGGGGTGAAGCCGATCAAAGGCATGGTGACCATCGCCGAGTACCCCAGCCGATGGGAGGCGAATGTGGCTGCAGCCCGCCTGCGAGATGCCGGCTTGGAGTCGACGGTGCTGGTCGATCCGGCCACCGACGTGGCCCCCCACCACGTAACCGATCGGATGGCTGTGCTGGTTGTTCGCGAGGAGGCAGCCGAACCGGCTGCGGCCATCCTCGATCCGATCCGATCCGACCGCGAGGCCGAGCGTCTCGACGCCGCTTATCACCAGCACCGGTTCTCGGACCGACCCGCTTGGATCCGCTACGCAACTTGGGCCCTCATCATTGCCATCCCCGGGCCCCTGGCTCTCAGCGCGCTGTGGGTGCTGTGGTATGGCGTTCGAGGCCTGTTTCCCTGACCCGCTCGAGAAAGGGCCCACAGACATGTCGAATGCTTCGTTGCCAGCCCTCGTCAGCTTCGCCGGAAAGAAGGTGGTGCTCACGGGTGGGGCCACTGGAGTGGGAGCAGCCGCGGTGCGACTTCTGGTCGGTTCCGGCTGCACCGATCTGACCGTCTTGGACGTGAAGGAGCCCACCGGACCGGCCACTGGTTTCATACCGACCGACATGAGCGACCCCGACTCGATAGACGCCGCCGTCACCGAGATCGGCAGAGGCGTCGACGTGCTGTTCAACAACGCCGGGGTGGCCGGTGTTCATGCTCCGGATTTCGTCATCAGGGTCAACTACCTCGGTCTTCGCCGCCTCAGCGAAGGCCTGCTGCCCACCATGAACGCCGGAGGCGCAATCGTGAACACGGCCTCGATCGCCGGCTCCCGCTGGCATGAACGAATGCCGGAGATCACCGAGTTGATCGCCATCGCCGACTGGGACGAGGCGCTGGACTGGATGGCCGATCATTGCGAGCTGATCGAAGCGTCCCCATATGACCTGTCCAAGGAACTGGTGCAGGTCTGGACCATGCACAGCTCCCGCCGCAGCGCCGTCGACTTCGACGTGAGGACCAACAGCCTGTGCCCGGGACCGATCGACACCCCCTTGATGACCGATTTCAGGCGGGACGCGACCGACAAAGTCATCGACTGGGCCATCGATCAATCCAACGGAATCATCAGCCCTTCCGCCGTCGCCCGGTCGTTGCTGTTGCTGGGAACCGACGCCACCGCTGCCATGAACGGCACCAACACCGTCGCCGACAACGGTTTCAGCGCCTGGATGATCACTGGTCACTTGGACTTCTCCGGCCTGGCCTGAGGCGGATACGGCCCCAGAGTACGACGATCAGCGCGTCCGGACCACCGGTCACGACTGCGGCCACCACCCCATCGAACCGGCGACCTCGGACCCTGTTCGGGGCCCATACCCTGGACGTCTCATGACAGCTTCGGCCCTCGGTGATTTCATGCCTGCCACCGGCGACCCCGACGAGTTGCTCGACGCCTTCGACCGGTGGGCGGACTCGGCCGGCTTGGAGCTCTACGAGCACCAGCAGGAGGCAGTTTTGCACCTGCTGGCCGGTGACAATGTGGTACTGGCCACGCCCACCGGCTCGGGCAAGTCGTTGGTGGCACTGGCCGGCGTCTTCGCCATGCTGGCCCAGAATCGCCGAGCCGTGTACACGGCCCCCGTCAAGGCCCTGGTGAGCGAGAAGTTCTTCGAGCTCACCGCGGCCTTCGGCGCCGACCGGGTCGGCATGGTCACCGGCGACGCGACCGTCAACGGCGACGCCCCCGTGATCGCCTGCACGGCCGAGATCCTGGCCAACCGGACATTGCGGGCCGGAGCCGGTACCGGCGTGGATCTGGTGGTGATGGACGAGTTCCACTACTACGGGGACCGAGACCGGGGCTGGGCTTGGCAGATTCCACTGCTGGAACTATCCCGGGCCCAGTTCCTGCTCATGTCGGCCACACTGGGCGACACGACCGACCTGCGTACCGATCTGGAGGCCCGGACCGGGCACCCCACCGTCCTGGTCGCCTCGGCTCAGCGGCCGGTGCCGCTCGATTTCGAGTACCGCGAGACTTCTCTGCACTCTTCCATCAGCGAGTTGCTCTCAGCCGGCAAGGCCCCGGTGTACATCGTTCACTTCACCCAGAAGGAGGCCACGGCCCGGGCTCAAAGTCTCACCAGCCTCGACGTGTTGACACCGGCCGACAAGAGCGCAGTGAAAGAAGCCGTGGGTGGTTTCCGTTTCGACACTCCCATCGGCAAGGACCTGAAACGCTTCGTGCTGGCCGGCGTCGGTGTCCATCATGCCGGCCTGCTTCCCAAGTACCGGCTCTTGGTCGAGAAGCTGGCCCAGCAGGGCCACCTGCGCCTGATCTGCGGCACCGATACACTCGGGGTGGGGGTGAACGTCCCCATCCGTACCGTGCTGTTCGTCCAGCTCTTCAAGTTCGACGGGCGCCGGACCCGAGTGCTGTCGGTACGCGACTTCCAGCAGATCGCGGGAAGGGCCGGTCGTCGGGGCTTCGATGTGGCCGGCAGCGTGTGGGTCCAAGCCCCCGTCCATGTCGTCGAGAACAAGCGGGCCGAGCTGCGGGCTGGCGCCGACACCAAGAAGCTCAGGAAGCTGGTCCGCAAGAAGCCTCCCCAGCGGGGATACGCCCACTACGACGGCAACACCTTGTCCCGGTTGGCCACCGGCCGGCCCGAGACCCTGGAGTCGAGCTTCCAGGTGAACCATGCCATGATGCTCAACGTCTTGGATCGGCCCGGTGACGGCTGCGCGGCCATGAAGCACCTGCTGGTGGACAACCACGAGCCTCGGTTCCGTCAGCGGAACCACATAAGACGGGCGGTGAGCGTGTTCCGATCCCTGACCGACGCCGGGATCGTGGAGGTGCTGGACCGGCCCGACGAGCTGGGCCGCCCGGTGAGGGTCAACCTCGATCTCCAAGACGAGTTCCGGCTCAACCAGCCGCTGTCTCTGTTCGTGGTGGAGGCAGTGACAGTGCTCGACCCCGAAGCCCCCGACTATCACCTGCAAGTGCTCGGTTTGGTGGAGTCGGTGCTGGAGGATCCGACAGTGGTGCTACTAGCTCAACTCAACCGGCTCAAGGACGAATTGGTGAGCCAGATGAAGGCCGAGGGCGTGGAGTACGAGGAGAGGATGCAACGCTTGGCCGAGGTGACCTGGCCCCGGCCCGAAGCTGATTTCATAGAGGGCGCTTTCGAGGTGTTCGCTCGCCATCACCCCTGGGTGGGACGGGATCGGCCCAGTCCCAAGTCGATCGTTCGGGACATGCTCGAGCATGCCGAGACCTTCAACCAGTACGTGGCCCGCTACGACCTCAAGCGGTCGGAGGGTCTGCTGCTGCGTTACCTGTCGAACTGTTACAAGACTCTGGCGCAGACGGTTCCGTCCGACACCGTCACCGAGGACCTCGACGATGTGAGGGTGTGGCTGGGGGCCATGGTTCGCAGTGTCGACTCCAGCCTGCTGGACGAATGGGAGCGGCTTCGCTCCCCCGCCGAAGCCCTGACGGAGCCGCCCCCTGTCGGCAGTGACGCCGGTGTCGGCGACATCACGGCCAACCCGCGGGCCTTCGAGGTGATGATCCGCAACGAGGTCTTCGGCTGGGTGCAGCTCTTGGCCCGGCGGGCTCACGCCGAACTGACGGCCCGCTTACCGGGTCCGCGAAACTGGACCGAAGCCGACATCGATCAGGCCATGTCCGAATACTGGGCCGAGCACGACGTCATCGAGATCGACGGCGAGGCCCGAGCCAGCCGCTGGGTATCCGTCGACGACCGGACCGGCCTCGTCGTTCAGACGCTGCACGATCCAGACGGGTACCACGAGTGGGTCATCGACGCCCGGGTGGACCGGGGCCGTTCACGAGTACGCCAGCAGGTGGTGGTGGAACTGATCGGGATCCGTCGCCGGTAGACCCGGCGCGGGCAGGCAGACGCCCGCAGGCAGACTCAGCCCTCGCCACCTTCCGCGCTCGGATCGTCAGCCATGTCTTCAGCGGCTCCGTCGGCCGGGGCTGGACTGGACATGTCTTCGGTCTTGCCGTCGATCCGGTCCACAGCCTTTCGCACCGCCTCGGGGACACGACCACCGGTAAGGTCGTCGATCTTGCCGACCACGGCTTCAGCTACGTCACCGGCCTTGTCCCGAGCCTTGCCAGCCAGATCACCGGCCTTGTCCCAGGCCTCCCCGGCAACGTCACCAGCCTTGTCCCGAGCCTTACCGGCCACATCCCAGGCCTTGTCGGCCACGTCACCAGCCATGTCTCTGGCTCTTTCGGTGAAGTCCTTGTCGTTTTCGCTCACGGTTCTCCCTCGCAGATCTCGCCTGTCTCGGTAGCTGATTCTAAAGGAGCCCGAGTTCTCTCAAAGCCGATATTCCCATGCGTCGTCGATAGCGGTGAGAACCGAGCTCGGCAGCGGCCGAAGTCGGGCCGTGTCGTTCGGGGTCGGTTCAGCGGGCTTCTCGGGAGTAGGGCTCACCGAGCGCAGCCGGGCCGATGATCTTGCGAGCCCGGGCCGGGTTGGCCGAGGCCACGATGACTACCAGGTAGGTGGCGACGAAAGGGATCATGGCCAGGAAATCGGATGGTACGTCCACGCCCGCGATCTGAAGGGTGAAGCCGAGATTTCGCAGGGCCCCGAACCCGTAGGCAGCGACCAGAGCCAGCCAGGGTCGCCAGCCGGCGAGGATGACCAGCGCTACTGCGATCCATCCGGCGCCGGCAGTCATACCGGCCTGCCAGGTCCGAAGCACCGCCAGCGCCAGGTAGGCGCCTCCGAAACCGGCACCCAGGCCGCCCAGGAAGGTGAACAGGTACCGGATCCTGGTAACGGACAGCCCGGCCGCGTCGGCGGCGGCCGGGTCTTCGCCCGTGGCCCTCAAGCCCAAGCCCGGCGTGGTGCGGAAGAGGAAGTAGCCGGCACCGGCCACGACCAGCCACGAAAAGTAAACGACCGCGTCGTGCCCGAACAGGATCGGCCCCAGCCCGGGCAGGTCCCGCCAGGCGCTCGGGAGGAAGGGATCCACGTCCACACCGGACTGACGCTGAATCAAAGGGGAATCACCGCTGTTGCCCCAGAAGGCCGAAAAGCCGTTGCCGACGATGACCAGAGCCAGCCCGGAGACAATCTGGTTGACCCGCAACGAGATGGCCAAGAACGCGTGGATCAGGCTCAGGGCTGCGCCGGCCAGAGCACCAGCCAGCAGCGCCAGACCGAGATTCTCGGTCTGGATTCCGGCCCAGAATCCCGTCACCCCTCCGACGAGCATCATCCCTTCCACACCGAGGTTCATGACACCGGAGCGCTCCGCCATGATCTCACCGAGAGATGCAAAGAGGATCGGCGTGCCCGCCGCGATCGCGCTCACGATCGACAGGACCAGCACGGAGTCATTCATCGGTGGGTTCCCCTCCGTCCACCAGTGCTGGCGAGGGCCGCGGTCTGAGAATCACCTTGTTGACCAGAAAGAAATCGCCGGCCGCCACAAACAGGAAAATGAGCCCCTGGAGGAGAAAAACGATCTCCGTCTCTATGCCGATCCTTTGAAGGCTGCTGCCCGAGGTCACGATGGCAGCCAGAAACGTGGCCACGGGCACCACTGCGAGCGGGTTCAGTCGAGCCACTGCCGCTACGACTATTCCGGTGAACCCCAACTCTGCGGCCACCGCCCGAGGGTCGAGACCCTTGATCACGCCGCTGATCTCGATCGCTCCGGCCCCACCGGCCAAGGCCCCCGACAAGGCCAACACCGACACGACCTTGGGGCCGACCCGCATGCCCGCGTATCTGGACGCCTTTCGGGAATCGCCGATGGTTCGTAACTCGAATCCCCACGACGTGCGGCGCAGCACCCACCACAGGACTACCGCAGATACCACCGCGATCAGCACCCCGTAGTGGAGCCGATGGGACAGAACCGGAAGCTCAGCGCTTTCGGGTATGGCCTTCCCCGTCGGGAAGGTGGCAGCGGAGTCGCGCCAGAAGCTGGCACTGCCGAAAATGAGATAGTTCATCAGGCTCAACGCAATGAAGTTGAGCATCAGCGTAGTGATCACCTCGTCGGTGTTGAGATACGCCTTGGGAATCGCGGCCAAGCCGGCCCAGACCGCGCCCGCACCCGCACCCGCGAGCAGGATCGACAACAGCATCACCGGTCTCGGCGAGCTGGCTGGAAGAGCAACAGCCAAGCCGCTGGCCGCGATGGCCCCCATGTAGAGCTGTCCTTCAGCTCCGATGTTCCAGATTTTCATACGAAAGGTGATGGCGGCAGCGAGGCCGGTGAGGATCAGAGGCGTGGCGAGCGTGAGCGTGCGCATCAGCGGTCGCAAGCCATTGAGGCTGGCGTCGAACATCGTCTCGTAGGCATCGAGAGGGCTGTTCCCGGCGATGACGAGGATCGAACCTCCGACGACACCGGCAGCCAGCAGGGACGCAAAGGGAACACCGATTCGCAGCGCCGGTGGCGGCGCAGCCCGCGGGACGACAGACAGGCGGATGGTCATTCGATCTCGACCTTCGCCCCCGTCATCAGCAGTCCGAGCTCCTCGACGTCGAGCGTCTCAGGGGTATAGGAACCGACGATGCGGCCCTGAGACATCACCAGGATCGAATCGGAGAGCTCGGTGATCTCGGCCAGATCTTCGGAGAACAGCAGTACCCCTCTGCCCTTGGCAGTTTCGGAAAGGATATGGCTGCGTACCGCCGCCGACGCGGCCAGATCGAGACCTCGGGTCGGTTGGGCGGCCAGCAGTACTGTGTGGGGCCGGGTCAGCTCGCGGGCAAGGACCGCCTTCTGAAGGTTCCCTCCCGACATCGAGCTCACCGGCATTTTGGCCCGGGCCCCCCGCACGTCGAATTGTGCGGAGAGCTTGTCGGCCATGGACGCAATGGCACGCCGGGACAGGACCCCCCAACGGCTGTAGGGAGCCTCGTTGTAGCTCTTGAGAACCAGGTTCTCCTCCAGAGTCAACCCGCTCGCGAGTCCTGTCCCCAGTCGGTCCTCCGGTACGTAGGAGAGGCCGGCTCTCGACCTTGACCTCGGGCTGCGGGACGTGACGTCCCGGTCACCGATCCATACCGAGCCACTACTGACCGGGCGCAGTCCAGCGATCGACTCCTGAAGTTCTCTCTGGCCGTTCCCGGCCACCCCCGCCACTCCTACGATCTGACCGGGCCGGACTTCGAAACTGACTCCGTCCACCGCCAGCGGGCCCCGATCACCAGTGACTCGAAGGCCGCTCACGGCCAAGACTGCGGCGGTGCCGTCTTGGCGGCGGGCAGTGAGCCGACCGGGCTCGGGAAAATGGTCGCCGCCGATCACCATCGTCACCAGTTCTTCGGCACTGGTCTCGCTGGTCGCAACCGTTGCGGCGTTGCGACCTTGGCGCAACACGGTGACGCGATCGGTGTTGGCCAAAATCTCCTCCATCTTGTGCGAAACCAGAACCACCGAATGCCCCTGTCGGGCCATCTGGCGCACCACGACGAAAAGCTTGTCGCACTCTTGGGGGGCCAAGACGGCGGTGGGCTCGTCGAGAATCATGATGCGCGCCCCCCGCAAGAGTTGCCTGAGGATCTCGACCCGCTGCTGTTCACCCACCGACAACTGCCAGACGTAGGCGCCGGGATCAACTTCCAGGCCGTATCCCCCAGCGATCTCCGCCACTTTCGTCTCCACTGATCGCAGAGACAAACGAACGCTCTGGTTCTCGAGGCCGAGGATCATGTTCTCGGCCACGGTCATGCTGGAGACGAGACGGAAGTGCTGATACACCATCCCGATCCCGGCGTGGGCGGCGTCTTGGGGGGATCGGAGCGTTACGGCGTCACCGTCGAGTGCCACTTCGCCCGAATCCGGGCGATACAGCCCGGCCAGGATCGAGCAGAGAGTCGATTTTCCAGCTCCGTTCTCTCCCAAGAGACCGTGAACTTCGCCTGCGTACAGGTCGAAACTCACCCGGTTATTGGCGGCAACACCGTAGAACGACTTGGTGAGCTCCCGGATCTGGAGAATCGGCTCCTCGTCTGTGTGCAACGCGTCAATCGTAAGCGGCGCTTACCGGTGAGGTCACCCGATCGAGCCTTCGATGCCCTCGATGAGCCACATACAGCACACAGTGCGTTCCGCGAATGGAATCGTCTCGCCTTCGGCTACCACGACGTTGCCTTCGTTGTCCACCAGGGGCCCAGCGAAATAGTCGAAGGTACCGTTGATGATCTGCTGTCGGCGTTGGTCCACCAGCGCCAAGATCTCATCTGTCACGTCGGGACCGTAAGGGGAGGCGCCGATCATTCCGTCGGCCAGCCCACCATAGGTGAGAGCTGGCGCCCATGTCCCGTCGATCATTTTCTGGATCTGGTCGATGTAGTAAGGGCCCCACTCGAAGCGGAACGATGAAAGCCAGGCGTTGGGGGCCTCCTCGGACCGGTCGGAGGTGTAGCCGACGACGTTGAGGCCACGATCCTCGGCCACCGATGCCACTGCGGGGGAGTTCAGCTCGTGGGCGAGGACGTCCGCACCGGCATTGGCCAACGCGTCAGCCGCCTGCTGCTCGACGGGCGGGTCGTACCAACTGTTGATGTAGACAACCTGTACGACGGCATCGGGGTTGACTTCACGTACGCCGATGGTGAAGGCGTTGAGGGCCCGATTGACCTCTTCGATCGGGAACCCGGCCGGATAGCCGATGATCCCGCTCTCGGTGATGCTGCCTGCGATCAGCCCGTCGAGATACCGGCCGTCCTCGGTGGCAGCATCGTATGACCCACATTTTCGGTGGTCTCCCATCCAGCCCAAGTCAAGAAGATCGTGTCGGGATAGTCGGGGGCGATCTCGAGAATGTCAGGTTGGGCGAAGGCGGTCGAGATCACCATGTCGACACCGTCAGCAGCAAGATCCTCGGCCACGTTCGATGTTTGTGTTCCCGGTGATATTTCTTCGAGTACCTGCACCTCCAAGCCTGGGAAGGCGGCGCGAACCTCCTCTACGGCACGGTTGTGCGTGCTGTTCCAGCCACCGTCGTCGACGAACAGATCGAACAGGAAGGCCACCGAGAACCCGGAGCCGGCCGGCTCCTCGACAACCGGCGCGGCTGTGGTCGGTGTCGAGGAGCCGTCGTCCTCCCCGCACCCAGCCGCTGGCAGAACAAAAATTGCCAGCACGGCAACTAGCCACTTGGTAGATCTCATGCGTGCTCCCTTGTATCCGAGTCGTGAAGAAGAAATATCCTGTCACCATATGTGCCTAGGCACTATAGTGCCTAGGCTATCCGAGCCAGGCAGTTCGATCGACCCATGCCGAGGTGCCAGAAAATGAATGCACGGAAATGATGAAATGACGACCAGGGCGTTTCGTGCAACGCCGTTCCATGCGAACACCCTGGCCCGAAGTCATTCCACATGGTGGTATAGCTGGGGTGGGTACACGGTGCCCGACGTCTATACCGACCCTCATACCGAACTCTCGGCTATTCGAACCAGGGTCTCGATGAACGAGATGTCGCCCATCCCCAAGATCGAGATCCGCGGACCCGACGCCGAGGAGTGCGTCAACTACCTTATCCCCAGAGACGTGTCCAAGATGGAAGTCGGTCGCGCCTGGTACACGCCGTGGTGCAACGACGAAGGCAAGGTGGTCGCCGACGGCATCGTGCTACGGGCCGAGAGCGACCGCTTCATCTTTTCGGGTGACAGGAGCGATACGTTCTTCAGGCGTCGAGCCCGTCGATTCGACGCCGCGATCAACGATGCGACCGACGACTACGGCATTCTGGCTCTTCAGGGACCGAAGTCACGTGCCACCCTGGAGGCCGCAACCGGTGAGGACTGGGCCGACCTGCGATTCTCCCGAGTGCGCGGTACCGAGATAGGTGGATCCCGGGTGAGCGTGCTTCGGCAAGGGTTCACCGGCGAGTTGGGATTCGAGCTCTGGGTGCAGCGACCCGACGGGCACGCAGTCTGGGAGGCGGTAGCCGAAGCAGGCGCCAGCTTCGGTATCCAACCAGCCGGCGAGTACGCCATCGACATCGCCCGAGTGGAAGCAGGACTCATACTGATATCAGCCGACTACACCGGAGCTGGGCTTGACGCGGTTTCATCGGACACGGCCCCCAACCCAGAAGATCTCGTTACTCCATACGAGTTGGGTCTCGGGCACTGCGTGAAACTGGACAAGACTGCCGATTTCGTCGGCCGTCGAGCCCTGGCCACAGAGCATGACCGCGGCCCAACTCGCCGTATCGTCGGACTCGAACTCGACTTGGACGCCATCGTCGCGCTCTTTCAGGGCAACGGATATTGCCCTGACGTCTCACCTCGGGTTCGGTGGGATCACCTGACTCTCCGCCACGGCCCCGAAGCAGTCGGTCGGGCCAGCAGCGTCACTTGGAGCCCCTCGACGTCACGACTGATCGGTTTCGGTATGGTCCCGATCAGCTTGGCCGTTGCCGGGACGACGCTGACTGTGGACTGGGCCGATTTCTGGGGACGGCCTCTGGGCCCCGCCGCGGCGACGGTTTGCGACTATCCATTCATCGAGCTGAGCAGGCAGACATAGGGCTCCGGCCATGGCATCACACCGATGACGGTGACGGCCACACCGGCCTGTCAGGATCCCGTGATCTTGGACCAGTGGCACGTGATCAGCGCGCTGGACGAGATTGCGTGCGATGTCGTCAACGAAACTCTGTTGCTCGGTGAACGGATCGGCTACACGATCTCCGCCGACGGTGAGCCCATGGTGTGGCAGCAAAGGGCCGACTCGGCAATCGGATCCTCGATCAAGCGCCTCGCAGGAGTGGATCCGCTGCCGGTCAAGCCGGAATATGGCTATCTCTGGACCAGCCTGGGGTCCCCGCCCGACTCGCTGTTCGAGATACCCGAGTACGGCGACCCCAGGCGTCGAAACATGAACGCCGGGAGCATCGTCGTGGCGACATCGGCCCCGCGGGCGGTGGAGAACTTCTTGGATCTGGCCCATTTCCCGTACGTACACGAAGGCAGCCTGGGCTTGCTCCCCCACACCGAGGTGGTCGATTACCACGTGGAGATCGCCGACGGCGAGATCCACGCCACCAAGTGCGATTTCTTCGTGCCGATGGCCGGTACGAATTTCGGCGGTCCGGCCCTGACCCGCTACCGCTATCGAGTCCCGCATCCGTTCTGCGTGATGCTCTACTACGACAGTCACCCCGACCCGGCGACCGAAGACATGGTCGCCATATGGGTGCAGCCGATGACAGCCGAACTGGTGAAGGCTCACAACTACATGGGCGTCATCGACGACACCAGTACCGACAACGACATCAAAGGCTACCAATTGCTGATCTTCGGACAGGACAAACCGATCCTGGAGAATCAGAACCCCAAGCTACTCCCGCTCGATTCCCGGGCCGAAACCCCGATACGCGCCGACAAGTCAGCGATCGTCTATCGGCGCTGGCTCAGCAACCTGGGCGTGACCTACGGTGTGATACCGGCACCGGCGTAAGTTCAGCTTCTGGAGCTGACCTGCCCGCCGACCGGTTCACCGACGACACCGGACCGACCCTCCAACCATCCCTGCTTCCATCCTTCGATGTTGGAGGTGCGCTCCCTCAAAAACGCGACGCTGACGGCGACTTCGTCGACTTCGCCCTCCACACGGCGAATTTCGGCAGTAAGTTCTTTGACATCCTCTTGGACTCCGCTTATCGCCGCCGTGACATCCTCGTTGATGTCACGGCGGAAGCTGCGCATCATCGCGAACAGGGTTCCCACCACTGCCACCAGCCCGCCCAATATCGTCAAAGTCGAAACATCCACACGCCGAGCCTACACCACCGCCCCGTGGTACTTTCTGCTACTCTCTGCCCACCCGAGAATCACCGGCTTGATCGCCGATACGGCGATCCGGGATACCGGCCCGCCCCGAACGCCAAGACCGGGCCCGGACACCATGATGAGCTCCCGATGATCGACGACCCGCTCCTGCGCGACGACTGGCACGTGGTGGCCCGGTCCGACGACGTCGCAGAGTCGGAGGTGGTCAGTGCCCGGTTGCTCGGTGAGCGCCTGGTGATATGGAGGCGAGCCGGTCGGCCGATGGCGTGGAAGGACCTCTGCCCGCATCGCGGGACGCGGCTGTCGCTGGGGCGGGTGATCGAACAGGGTCTGGCTTGCCCGTATCACGGATGGACCTACGACGAGTCGGGGAGCTGCGTGCTCATTCCATCGCGTCCCCAGCAGAAGCCGCCGGCCAAGGCCTGCACCACCGTGTACGAGGCCAGAGATCGTCATGGGCTGATCTGGGTGTCGCTCGGAGATCCTCGACATGACATTGCGCCATTCGAGGAATGGGACGACCCGTCTTACCGTCACATCCTCGGTGGTCCGTATACGATCCGGGCCAGCGCCCCGCGGATGATCGAGAACTTTCTGGACGTTACTCATCTACCGTTCGTACACGAGGGAATCCTGGGCTCTCGGGACCATACCGAGGTCGGCGATTACGAAGTGGACACAGGCCCCGACGGGATCACTGCTCGTGACATCCAAACTTGGACTCCCGATCCCGACGGTTCCGGACAGACCCGTATGGCGGCCTGGTTCTTTCGAGCGCTGAGGCCTCTGACCGCATACATAGATCTGTCCGACCCCGACGGCGGACCCGACCACTACGCGATGTTCTTCACGGTGACTCCCGTCAGCGAAACCGAGAGCATCGGCTGGATGTGGAACTCACAGAATTACGACCGGGGCGTGTCCGACGAGGAGTTCTCGGCCTACATAGACGAGATCGTGTCCCAAGACGTGCCTATCGTAGAATCACAGCGGCCGGAGCTTCTGCCCCTCGACCTGCAGGCCGAGCTCCACGTTCGTGCAGACCAAACCGCGATCGCTTACCGTCGCTGGCTGAAGGATCTGGGTCTGACGTTCGGGACGGCCTGATCCACCCCAGATGCAACCTGAAACTCCCAACGAAGCGGCTGCGCTTGCGGCCTACCGAAGTAGTCGAGGGAATCACCGAGTCGAAAGATCGTTGATCGACTCCGACGAGCTCGACGTTCTTCGGGCCTGCTGGCACCCGGTGGCACGTTCTGACGCGGTCGACGAAGGACCCGTCGGCGTAGAACTGCTCGGCGAGCCTCTGGTCGTGTTTCGAAGCCGCGGCGCCACCGTCGTCGCCACCGACCGATGCCCCCATCGAGGCAGTCCGCTGAGCCTCGGCTCCTACGAGACCGATGGGTTGGCTTGCCCTTACCACGGCCTTCGCTTCGACGGGAACGGCGCCTGCGTCGGGTTTCCAGCTCGACCCGATGCCAAGCTCCCCAACCGCTTGAACCTCGAAGTTGTGACCAGCCGAGAACGCCACGGCCTGATCTGGGCCTGCCTCGAGAAGCCGACCGAGGTCGGTCTCCCCGGGTGGGAGATGTTCGACCGTGACGACGTCCAGACCTTCCAG
This sequence comes from Acidimicrobiales bacterium, assembly GCA_963422655.1. Lineage (GTDB taxonomy): Bacteria > Actinomycetota > Acidimicrobiia > Acidimicrobiales > Aldehydirespiratoraceae > CATQHS01. The sequence goes on from OY730440.1 coordinate 435,462, forward strand.
ATCGGCCCGGTGCGATGGAATGTGTCGGCCAGCCGGGTCACGGAGAACTTCAACGACCTGGCTCATTTCTCCACCATCCACCGCCAGACCTTCGGGCCGAGCGAGCGCCCCGTCGCTGTCCAGAAGATCAGCAAGACCGCCGACGGATTCACGTCGATTGTCGGAGTATTCCAGCAGTACCGCAATACGCTCACCGGCTCGGTCGAGGAGATCGAAGCCGCTTACCGCTACGACTTCACGTTCCCTTTCTCGTCGATGCTCACCATCACCTACCCGAACGGGGAGGTCGAGTGCATACAGATGACGGCCATGCCGGAATCGGCGATGTCGTGCCTCGTGTTCCAGCAGAGCGCCCGTACGAATCGGAGCCGCGATCGGGTGGAGCCGTGGCGCGACTTCCAGGCCGCGGTGAACGAGGAGGACCGGATCATATGTGAGGCGTTGAGACCGCGGTCCGTCTCCTTCCAACTCGGTGACACCGGCGAGGTCGCTCTCCCCACCGATGCCTTTTCGATCGCGTACCGCCGCCTCTGGAAAATGACGGTCCGGGCTCGGTCAGCCCGAAATGGCTGATGCCGACGCCAGCGCCCGAGACTCCCGCGGTGAATCTGCGCCCGACGACCATCTGGCACACTGGGTCGGTGCTGTTGGTGTTCGACGGCGACTGCGGATTCTGCACCCGCTCGGCCCAGTGGATGAAGCGACGTCTACCGGACCGAGTCCGGGTCGAGCCCTGGCAGTCGCTCGATCTCGACGAAATGGAATTGTCCGTCGCTGACGTCACCGGCGCGGCTTGGTGGATCGAATCAGCCCCGGCCGGACCGGCTCGAGGCCACGAGGCCATCGGTCATGCCCTCGTCTCTGTCGGCGGAATCTATGCGATTCTGGGCCAGCTCATCATACATCGGCCCGTGAGCTGGCTGGCCGGCCCAGTCTACGCTCTCGTGGCCCGCAACCGGCACCGGATGCCCAAAGGTACCCCCACTTGCGAGGCCAGCACTACCGGGTGAACGCAACCACGAGCAATAGTTGCTATGGTTTCGGTCCACCTTAGAGCCAGCGACCAGGAGGAAAAGCTATGCGGAGTCGCCTGTTCATGATCCTTGCCGTTCTTTTGCCGTTCGGTCTGATTGCCGCCGCCTGCGGAGATGACACGACCGACGCCGGAACGACACCGGACGAACAAGACGAACACGACGCCGGAACGACACCGGACGAACACGACGCCGGAACGACACCGGACGGACACGACGAACACGACGAACACGACGAACACGACGAACACGACGACGAGGAAGAAACCCCGGCCCCGACCCCGGCACCCACCCCGGCCGAGCCTCCGCTAACCGTCGGTTTGGTATACGATATCGGCGGTCGGGGCGACCAGTCGTTCAACGACTCGGCTGCGGCCGGGATCGAACGGGCCAAAGCCGAGCTCGGCATCGAATTCACCGAAGCCTCGCCCAATGATGACGGGTCGAATCGAGCCGAACTGCTCCAGCTCGCAGCCGACGCCCACGACGTAGTGGTGGCGGTCGGATTCCTGTTCGAAGGCGACGCCGCGGCGGTGGGGGCCGAGAACCCCGACACCACCTTCGGCGTCGTCGACTCGGCCATGCTCGACTTCAGCGGCGACGCACCAGCCCCGTACGGTGACAACATCGCCGGTCTGGTGTTCGCCGAGGAGCAGGGCTCGTTCTTGGTCGGGGCGGCTGCCGCCCTCAAGAGCGAGGCCGGCACCATCGGATTCATCGGCGGTGTGGCCAACGTGGGCGGCCTGATCGAGAGGTTCCAGGCCGGCTACGAGGCCGGGGCCAAAGCCGTGAACCCCGACATCGAAATCATCTCCGACTACATAACCGAGGCTCCCGACTTCGACGGCTTCACCGCCCCGGACCGGGCCAAGGAGATCGCGCTCGCCATGTACGAGACCGGCGCCGACATCGTGTACCACGCCGCCGGTGGGTCCGGTGCCGGTTTGTTCCAGGCTGCCAAGGAGCAAAGCGACGCCACCGGATCGAAAGTGTGGGCCATCGGCGTCGACTCCGACCAGTACCACACCGCCGATGCCGGAGTGCGGGACTTCATCCTCACCTCGATGCTCAAACGGGTCGACATCTCCATCTTCGAGGTGGTCAAGGCCGCCATCGACGGCACAGTCAGCCCGGGACCGACCACCTACGATCTGTCGGTGGACGGCGTCGGCTACAGCACGTCGGGTGGATTCGTGGACGACATCGCTGATCAGCTCGATGACTTCAAAGCTCAGATCGTGGCTGGCGACATCGAGGTACCACAAACACCGTAAACATGGATAGCGGAGGGGGCGGACGTCTCGGGCGCCCGCCCCCGCTCATCCATGACGCATCGGCCGGGCCGGGCTAATGTCCGGCCCGGCCGTCGTTTCAGAGGAGGCGCGAGTGGCGCTGGCCATCGAGTTGACAGGGATCACCAAGAGGTTCCCGGGCGTGGTCGCCAACGACGACATCACTCTCGCCGTCACCGCGGGTGAGATCCATGCCATATGCGGTGAGAACGGTGCTGGCAAATCGACCCTCATGAAGATCCTCTACGGCATGCAGTCGCCCGACGAGGGAACGATCGAGGTCGGGGGCCGGGCCGTGGAGCTGGCCTCGCCGGCACAGGCCATCGAGCTGGGTATCGGCATGGTCCACCAGCACTTCATGCTGGCCGACCAGCTCACCGTGCTCGAGAACGTGATCCTCGGGGCCGAGCCCATGCTGTCATTCGGACGAATCGACTTCGCAGCCGGTCGCGCTCACCTCGACGAGGTGGGCCGGGCCTACGGCTTGGACGTCAACCCCGACGACTTGGTGGAAACGCTCGAGATCGGGGAGCGCCAGCGGGTCGAGATCATCAAGGTTCTGTACCGGGGGGCCAGGATTTTGATCCTCGACGAGCCGACCGCGGTGCTGGTGCCCCAAGAGGTGGACGAGCTGTTTCGCAACATGCGCGAGCTCAAGGCGGGCGGAGCCACCATATTGTTCATCGATCACAAGCTCGACGAGGTCCTCGAGATTGCCGACACCATCACGGTGTTGCGCCAGGGCCGCACAGTGGGCACGGTGCGCCCCGACGAGGTCACCGCCGGTGACTTGGCCGAGATGATGATCGGCTCGGAGCTGCCCACTCCCGACGCCGGGGCCTCTACCGTCACCACCGAAGCGGCCCTCGTGATCACCGGCCTCACGGTCAGCGACGGCGAACGCCCGGTGGTCGACGACGTGAGCTTGAGCGTTCATCGAGGTGAGATCGTCGGCATAGCCGGAGTAGAAGGCAACGGCCAGGTCGAGCTGGTCAACGCCATCGTGGGCACCGAAACCCCCCAAGTCGGCGCCATCACCATGCTCGGCCACGAGGTCACCCATCGATCGGTGCGCCAACGTCGCGATATGGGTCTGAGCTACGTGCCTCAGGACCGTCAGCGCGATGGCCTGCTGCTGGGTGCCCCACTGTGGGAGAACACTGCCCTGGGTCACCAGACCAAGGCTCCTTACTCCCACGGCCCGTGGCTCGACCGATCGGGTATGAAAGAGCGGACCGGCAAAGTTCGGTCCGACTTCGACGTTCGCACCCCAAGTATCGATGTGGCCGCCCATGCCCTGTCGGGGGGCAACCAGCAGAAGCTGATCGTGGGCCGGGAGATGGTGGCCGGCCCGGCCGTGCTCATCGCCAACCATCCCACCCGGGGAATAGACGTGGGCGCTCAGGCCGCGATATGGGACGACATCAAGCAAGCTCGAGCCCGAGGTCTGGCCACCCTGCTGATCTCGGCTGATCTCGATGAACTGATCGGTCTGTCCGACACCATCCTCGTCATGCTGAGGGGCAGGCTGGTAGCCCGCCTCGACCCCAGCGAGATCACCCCCCGGGACTTGGGCGCCCACATGACCGGTGCGGTCGCCCCGTGACTGCCAGCCTGACCCGCCGAGTCGTGTTGGCCTCGGCCGCGCCGCTGATGGCGTTGGTAATCGCAGTGGTGCTGTCGTCGATCGTGCTGCTGGTCTCGGGCAGCAACCCGCTGGAGGCTTACGTCGACATGATCGGCCACGCCAGCAAGCTCGAGACCCAGGTCGACATCCTCAACCGAGCCACCCCGCTGTACCTGTCGGGCGTGGCTGCCGCCATCGGCTTTCGCATGAACCTCTTCAACATCGGCGTCGAGGGCCAGTATCTGCTGGCCTTCTTGGTCGCCGCTCATCTCGGGGCTCAGGTCGAGTTGCCGGCCGTGCTGCACGTGACGTTCATCATGGTGGTTGCCATGGCGGTGGGCGGGGCTTTCTCGGGCGCGGCCGGGGTGCTGAAGGTGACTCGCGGCGTCAACGAGGTGATCTCTACCATCATGTTGAACGCGGTAGCGATCTCCGGGTTGGCCGCATGGTTGATAGTCGAGTGGCAGGCCGGCGGCGAGATATCGGCCACCGGGGGGCGGGTGGGAACTCAACCCATCGCCGCCAGCGGCCTGCTGTCCGACATCAACGGCTTGGTCGAGACGTTCACCCGGGAGATCACCCAGGGCAAGAAGCTGACCGGAGTGCTGCTTATCGCCATCGCGGTGGGTGTCCTCTACAACGTGGGGCTCAACCGGACCGTTTTCGGCTTCGATCTGAGGGCCAGCGGAGCCAACCCGTTCGCGTCCCACGCCGGGGGCGTTTCCCCCAAGCGGATGGTGGTGACGGCCATGACACTGTCGGGGATGGTAGCCGGCCTGGTAGGGATGACCGAGTTGATGAACACCGGCTTCTATCCGTCCAACCCGATTGCCGGACTCGGCTTCGCCGGCATCGCCGTGGCCCTGCTGGGCCGCAATCACCCGGTGGGGGTGGCCTTGGCCGCACTGATCTTCTCCTTCCTCGATGTGTCCTCGGGTATCCTGCAGATCTCGGGCGCAGCCTCGCGTGAGATCGTGGTGATCATGGGGGGTGTGATCATTCTGACCGCGGTGATCGCCTATGAGGTCATGCGCCGGATCCGCGAGCGTGAGGAAGCGACGGCCGCGGCCGAGGCCATGGCCATCGACACAGGAGCAGCCCGATGAGATCCGGGCTGGACCGGCTGCCGGCTTGGGGCCGGTGGATGATCTACGCCACTATCGGCGTGGCCGTTCTCACCGTGGTGCAGGGTTTCGACGACACCGAGCGACTCACGGCCGTGACGTCGTCGCAGGCCATGTTGCGCTGGGCCGTGCCCATCATGCTGGCCGGGCTCGGAGGCCTGTTCTCCGAAAGGGCAGGCGTGATCAACATCGGCCTCGAGGGCATGTTGATACTGGGAACCTGGTTCGGGGCTTGGGGTGCCATCAACTACGGCGGCTGGTGGGGCCTGGCGATCGGTGTGTTGGGCGGAGCCTTGGGCGGCCTGGTCCACGCAATCGCCACCGTGTCGTTCGGGGTCGACCACATCATCTCCGGGGTAGCCATCAACGTGACTGCTCCGGGCGTGACCCGTTTCCTCTCATCGGAGATCCTGGCCGACTACGACGGCGGCTCCATCACCCAATCGCCCCGAACTCCGGGCGTGGGACGGTTCACCTTCCCGTTCTTGGCCGGCGGAGACCTCTTCGGCTGGGACACCCCCGACATCCTGGGCTGGTTCACCCGCCGAGACTGGTTCTTCGTATCCGACTTCACGGGGCTGGCCCGGGGGTTGATGACTCAGCTCTCGCTGACCACGATGATCGCCTTCGCGCTGGTTCCGGTCTGCGCCTGGTTGATCTGGCGAACCCGGATCGGGCTGAGGATCCGTATCTGCGGCGAGCACCCGGTCAGCGGAGAGTCCCAGGGCATCAACATCTACCTGTACAAGTACCTTGCCGTGATCATCAGCGGAGGCTTGGCCGGATTGGGCGGCGCTTTCATGGCCAGCCCCGAATTGTCGGGCATCTACCTGGAAGGCCAGACCCAGGGACGAGGCTTCATTGGGTTGGCCGCGCTCATCTTCGGGAATTGGCGGCCAGCCGGGATCATGGCCGGCGCCCTGCTGTTCAGCTACCCGTTCGGGGTCGGCCTGCGAGACTTGGACGGATCGGCGTCGCACTCACTGTTGCTGGTGAACACCATTGCTCTGGCGGCGGTATTCGTGTGGGCACTGACCAAGGGCCGCAGAGTCGACGCCGGCTTGGCCGCCGGGCTCGGGCTGGGCGCGGCAGTGTGGTACTTCACGTCGTCGACGGTGCCCGACTGGTGGATTTCCATTCTGCCGTTCGTGATCGTGCTGGTGGTGCTGGTCTTCTTCTCCCAACGGCTGAGAATGCCCCGAGCCGACGGCTTGCCCTACCGCAAGGGCGAGACCTGAGAGGGCGAGACCTGAGAGCTAGCCCCGATGCGCAAGGATGTTGCTGATCTCGGTCGTCTTTGAACCAACAGAGCTCAAGAGAATAAAAAACAGCTAATAAAAGAAACAGCTAATACCTGATAGAGCTGGACGTCAACTGAGCGCACGGTCATCAGCGTGTCGCCTCCATCTCGAAAACTGGCTTCGTCCGGCCAGGTAGATGGCAGATCCCGCTATCAGAGCGAAACTCACCCAGATGTTGACCCGCACGCCGGCTAGCAGGCTGGCCTGATCGATGCGGATCGCCTCCACCCACAGCCGTCCGATCCCGTATCCGCCCGCGTAGACGGCCAGCAACGAACCGGGCCGCAATACCTGTCGGCGTCCCAGCACCAGCAACACTCCGCACAGCATCAGGTTCCAGAGTGCCTCGTACAGGAAGGTGGGATGGAACGTGGCTTGGCCCTCGTACCCGTCTGGTCGGTGGCTCGAGTCGATTCGGAGCCCCCACGGTAGGTCCGTGGGCTCACCGAACAGCTCCTGGTTGAACCAGTTGCCCAGCCTTCCGATGGCTTGGGCCAACGGCAGGCCCGGCACGACAGCGTCGATCACCGATCCCAATCGAAGGCGTCGTCGGTGCGCCACCCACACCCCTACCATGATCCCGGCCGCCATCCCGCCGGGAATACCGAGCCCGCCGTTCCAGACGGCGAATGCCTCGAGCCAGCCGTCTTCGTAATGAAAGCGCTTCCAGTCGGTGATCACGTGGTAGGCGCGGGCACCGAGTAGACCGGCCGGCACCGCCCACATCGCGATCTGGCTGATCTCTTCGGGATCCCCGCCGGCCCGGGCCCACAGCCGCCGGGACAGCCACACCGCGGCGATCACGCCCAAGGCGATCATCAGTCCGTAGGCCCGCAGTTCCAGTGGCCCGAGGCTTATGCTGTCGCGGCCCGGACTCGCAATGGACGCGATCATCCGGCCAGTATCCGTTCGGCCGCCACGGTCAGATCAGGGGCCGGTTCGGTAACGGCTGCCAGCCGGCCCCGAACCCGAGCCAGCCGGTTGGAAGCAAAGAAACGAGCCAGCACGGCCCGGTCGGTAGCAGCGTCGGCATCGAGCCCGCGAGCGGCCAAGGCGCCGTCGGCCAGAACAGCCCCGGCAGTGGTGACCGCCAGCATCTCCAGGTAAGCGGTCGCACCGGCCAGCCGGGCCGCGGGCTCGGCTCCCAACAGCCATCCGGTGGCTTCGGCGGCAGCCGATGCGGCTGCGTCGAGATGGCGCCGCACCGGGGCCAGCTCGTCGGCACCGGTAAGGGAATCGATGGTGGAGCCGACCGCGCCCAGATGTTCTTTTATCACTCCCCCGTCCCGCATCGGTAGCTTACGACCCACCAAGTCGATGGCCTGGATGCCGTTGGTGCCCTCGTAGATGGGGGCGATCCGAGCGTCGCGGAAGTGCTGGGCCGAGCCGGTCTCCTCGATGAACCCCATGCCACCGTGGACTTGGAGCCCGGTACTGGCCAGCTCGCAGCCCATGTCGGTGGCCCAAGCCTTGGTGAGCGGGGTGAGCAGTGCCGCTCGCTCCCCGGCCGCTCGTCGGTCGTCGGGGTCGGGTTCGTGGCCGGCCCGGTCCAAGGCTTCGGCGTTGCGGTAGGCCAGACCCCGCATGGCACTGGTGACAGAGCGCATGTCCAGCAGCATCCGAGCCACGTCGAGGTGTTCGACGATGAGCGACGGCCCGGCGCCGGCCGGCCGGCCGGGGGCCCGGCCCTGGCGGCGCTGGTGGGCGTGGGCCAGAGCCTGCTGGTAGGACCGCTCGGCGATGGCCACCCCCTGCAGTCCCACCCCGAGCCGGGCCAGATTCATCATCTTGAACATGTAGCGCATGCCCTGGTTCTCCTCGCCGACCAGGTAGCCGACGGCGCCGCCGCCGTCGCCGTAGGACATGGCACAGGTGGGACTGGCGTGGATGCCGAGCTTGGGTTCGATCGCGATGCAACGCAGGTCGTTGCGGGGTCCGGTGTTGCCGCTGCGGTCGACGAGATACTTGGGCACGATGAAGCAACTGATGCCCCTGGTGCCGACGGGAGCACCGGGAGTACGGGCCAGCACCATGTGAATGATGTTGGAGGCCAAGTCGTGCTCACCGTAAGTGATGAAGATCTTGGCGCCCGAGATGGCGTAGGTGCCGTCGGGTCGAGGCACCGCCCGGGTGGTGATGGCACCCAGGTCGGACCCGGCCTGGGGTTCGGTGAGATTCATGGTGCCCGACCAAGAGCCGGTGACCAGCGGGGGCAGATAGATATCTTTCTGCTCCGGGCTGCCGTATGCGCACAGCAGGCTGACGGCGCCCTGGGTGAGCAGCGGGCACAGCGACCACGCCAGGCTGGCTGCCGTGATCATCTCCTCGATGGCCGACCCGACCAGATGAGGAAAGCCACCGCCCCCGTAGGCGGGATCGGCGGTGACCGCGCTCCAACCGGCCTCGACATAGGCTTCGTAGGCGGCCCGGAAACCGGGCGGGGTGGTGACCGAGCCGTCATCGTTGCGGCGGGCCCCGATGTGGTCACCGTCGCGGTTGACAGGAGCGATCACCTCCTGAGCAAACCGGGCCGCCTCGGCCAGAAGCTCGCCGACCAAGTCGGCCTCGACGTGCTCGAAACCGGGTAGGGCGACCAAGCCGTCCAGATCGGCTACGTGACGGAGGTTGAACAGCACCTCGTCGAGATCGACCCGGAATCCGCTCACCTACCCGATGGTACCGGCCTGGTCGGGGCTCGGTTCGGATGCGCCTCGGCGCGAGGCCGCCACGGCATTCAGCTCGGCCCCGGCCAGCAGACCCATGGCCAGCAGGTACAGCCACACCAGCATGCTCAGGGCCCCACCCAGCAACCCGAACACAGCGTTGGCCCCGCTGGAGGCGACGTCCAGGTAGGTCCGGAACCCGAGCGATACCACCATCCACCATGCAGTGGCGACCACAGCTCCTGGCAACTCTCGCCTCCAGGGCGATCGGCGGTGAGGCGCTACGTGAAAAACGGTAGCAGCCCAGGCCACCACCACCCCGAACACCACCGGCCAGCGGAACCAGTCCCAAGCGGTGGTGAAGGCGGACCCGGTCCCGAGCCGATCGGCGATCTCGGCGCCGCCACCGAAGAGAGGCCCGACCACGACCATGGTGGCCACCAGCGCCCCCACCAGCACGGTTAGGACGGTCACCACCATCCCCACCAGCCGGGTCGATAACCAACCTCGTTGATGTTCTATGCTGTCGGCCACGTCGAGGGCCTTCACCACGGCCACGAAACCCCGTGAGGATGCGTACACGACCAGCAAGGTGCCCACCGTCAAGGCGCCGGCGTTGGATCGTTCGAACAGGTCGGTGAAGGTGGTCCGCAACGTGTTGTCGGCCCCGAACACTGCCACTACCCGGTCCAGCAGCCACCGCCGGGTGTCGGCGGCCGCTCCCTCGCCGATCAGCACGTCGAGCCAGCCCAGAGCGGACGCGAACGCGATCACGGCCGGGAAAAGGCCCAAAAGCGCGAAGAACGCTATCTCGGCCGCCAATCCCCCGACCCGGTCACGAGACCATCTCCGGTGAAATTCACCAGCGAATCCGATGACCGGGCTGAAACGAATACGGTTCAGCTGCACCCGCTGGTGGAGCCGCAGTGTACGCACACGTAACACGAACCAGCCCGCAGCATGGGCACCCCGCAGGTCATGCAGAACGGCGAATCCCCCACCATCACCCCCCGCAGAACGGCCGACGGCTCGGTGGGGGCATTACCGATGCCGAGCTCGAGCTGGGCCACTAGCTGGGCCGGCGCCGGTATCGACGGCGGGTCGGGGGGGAGCTCGTAGCCCTGCACGGTCCGGGTGGCCTGCTCCTCCACTCCGGGCAGGGTCGGTTGGGTTCGTTCGCCGGTCGTGAAGATGCCGAGGCTGGCTCGCTCGTCGGGCTCCAGGTACATCACGGCCAGTTTGCGGAACAAGTAGTCGATCAAGCTGGTGGCGATGCGGATATCGGCGTCATCGGTGATGCCGGCCGGCTCGAACCGCATCCCTACGAAAGCCTCCACGAAAGCCCGCAACGGCACCCCGTACTGGAGCCCGTGGCTCAAAGAGATAGCGAAAGCGTCCATGATCCCGGCCAGGGTCGAGCCCTGTTTGGACACCCGCACGAACACTTCGCCGGGGCGGCCGTTGTCGTACTCGCCCACAGTGACGAAACCCTTGCAATCAGCGACGCGGAACTCGAAAGTGCGCGAGGTCCTGGATCTGGGCAGACGCGAGCGCACTGGTTCCTGCACGATCCGCTCGGTGACCAGCCCCGTCTCCACGGCACTCCGGTGGACTCCATCATCGGCTCCGGCGATGCCCGGGGTGATGCGGCCGGGGCCGGGCCTGGGGCCGGAACTGCCGGAGTGGGCCCCGGCGCTAGTCGCGGCCGTGAGGGGCTGAGCCACCTTACAGTTGTCACGGTAGACGGCTACCGACTTCAGACCCAGCCGCCAACTGTCGATGAGCAGTGCTTCGATCTCGGCCACAGTGGTGGACTCCGGCAGGTTCACGGTCTTGGAGATGGCCCCCGACAGGAAGGGCTGCACCGCCGCCATCATCTTCACGTGGCCTAGATGGTGGATCGAGTTTTCGCCCAGCGAACAGGCAAAGACACCGATGTGGTCGGGATCGAGCCCGGGCGCGCCGAGCACGGTGTGATGCTCCTCGACGTGAGCGACGATTCTGGCGACCCCGTCGTCGTCGTAACCGAGCCGGCGCAGAGCTCGCCCCACCGTCTGGTTGACGATGGTCATCGTGCCGCCCCCCACCAAGTGCTTGACCTTGACCAGCATGAGGTCGGGTTCGATCCCGGTGGTGTCGCAGTCCATGAGCAGACCGATGGTGCCGGTGGGAGCCAGCACCGTGGTCTGGCTGTTGCGAACTCCATGGGTGGCGGCCTGATCGCAGGCATCGTCCCAGGCTCGCTGGGCCGCTGCGAGTAACCCGGCCGGCACCAGTTCCTCGTCGATGGCGGCGGTGGCGCTCCGATGCTGGCCCAGCACTCGCAGCATGTGATCACGATTGGCGTGGTAACCGGCGAAAGGGCCCATGCGGGCCGCCATCTCGATAGAGGTCAGGTAGGCCTGACCCGTCATCAACGAGGTAATGGCCGCAGCCATGGCTCGGCCCTCGTCGGAGTCGTAGCCCAACCCCAAAGCCATGAGCAACGCCCCCAGATTGGCGAAACCCAAACCGAGCTGGCGGAAGGCCCGGGTGGTCTCGGCAATAACCGACGTCGGGTAGTCGGCGTTGCCGACCAGGATCTCTTGGGCCACCAGCATCACTTGCACAGCGTCACGGAAGCCATCGACGTCGAAAACGCCGTCTTCTCCCAGGAAGCTCAACAGATTGACCGAAGCCAGGTTGCAGGCGCTGTTGTCGAGATGGACGTACTCGCTGCACGGGTTGCTGGCCTTGATGGGCCCGGTGGAGGCTGCGGTGTTCCAATGGTTGATGGTCGTGGCGAACTGCAGGCCCGGATCGGCGCATGCCCAGGCTGCTTCGGCTATCTGGCGGAGAACGTCACGGGCCGGTACCCGTTCGACGACCGTGCTGTCGGTGCGGGCCGTCAACTCCCAGTGATCATCGGCGAGCACGGCCTGCATGAAGTCATCGCCGACCCGAACCGAGTTGTTGGCGTTCTGGTACTGGATGGAATGGGCGTCGGCGCCGTCGATGCCCATTTCGAAGCCGGCCGCAGCCAGAGACCGGGCCTTGCGTTCTTCTCGAGCCTTGCACCAGATGAAGTCGAAGATGTCGGGATGATCGGCGTCGAGGATCACCATCTTGGCCGCTCGGCGGGTCTTGCCTCCCGACTTGATCGTTCCGGCCGAAGCGTCGGCTCCCCGCATGAAGCTCACCGGCCCCGAAGCGGTACCGCCGCCACGCAGAGGTTCGGTGCTGGCCCGGATGGCTGACAGGTTCACACCCGCCCCGGAACCACCCTTGAAGATCCGGCCCTCGTTGGTGTACCAGCCCAGGATCGATTCCATGGTGTCGTCGACAGACAGGATGAAGCAGGCCGACGCCTGCTGGGGTACGCCGACAACTCCGATGTTGAACCAGACCGGCGAGTTGAATGCCGCCTTCTGTCTGATCAGCAGTCGGGACAACTCGGCCTCGAACTCGGCCGCCTCCTGCTTACCGTCGAAGTACCCGTCCCGGGACCCCCAAGCCGTGATCGCACCCACGATGCGTGCCACCACTTGGCGTAACGACGTTTCCCGCTCGGGGGTGCCCAGCTCACCACGGAAGTACTTCTGGGCCAAGATGTTGGTGGCGTTCTGCGACCAGAACTGGGGCACTTCCACGCCGGTCTGCTCGAAGGCGACCGACCCGTCTCTGTGATTGACGAGCCGGGCGTCGCGACGCTCCCAGACGACATCATCGTCGGCACGGTCACCCGCATCGAACGCAGCGGATCGTCCGTCGGTAACGGCGGTCGAATCAGACACCAGAGGCTACAGGCTACTGTCATCTTCATGTGAATAGGAAGTGGAAAAACGGTGGATTTGAGTAGATTTACGACCGTTTTGTCCACAATTTTCTCCCCTTTTGAGGGGATTACAGTGGAAAACCGAGCGCGAAACGACCGCGACGACCTCCGTCGGCCTCGGGGTACGGTCGGACCATGCGCCAGTTGCTGCCTCACCCGATCACCGAGGTAAACCCCCTCGCCGTATACCCGACCGCAGCCCGGCCCCGCCCCGATGGGCGGCCCTGGCTGATGCTGAACATGATCGTTTCGGTGGACGGAGCCATCGCAGTGGAGGGCACGAGCAGGGCCTTGGGTAGCCCGACCGACCGGGCCGTCTTCGAAGCGGTGCGGGCCAGTGCCGACTGGATCGTCGTGGCTGCGGGAACGGTTCGAGCGGAGCGGTATCGCATCCCCCGTCCGGGACCGGACGCCCGCCAGTCCCGGCTGGACGAGAGCCGAGCCCCCCAGCCCAGCCTGGCCGTGGTGAGCTCGACCCTGGACCTCGGCCCGGACCTGCCCATGCTGGCCGATCAGCGCTCGAGCGACACTCGGCCCCTCGTACTCACCGGCCGTGACGCACCCACAGAGGCAGTGAAACGCTTCGACGGGGTGGCGGAGGTGGTGCGGCTGCCCGTACCGCGACCGACCCCGGAGGCCATCCTGGCCGAGCTGGCCGGGCGGGGAGCCTTGGTGGTGCTGTCCGAAGGAGGCCCCACCTTCAATGCGCAGCTCATCGACAGCTCCATGGTCGACGAGCTGTGCCTGTCGACCGCTCCCGTGCTGGCCGGCGGCCGGAGCCCGCGGCTGGTCCACGGATCGGCCCGAACCGTTCCGGTGGCCATGGATCTGGTCCATCTGTCAGAGGCCGACGGCATGCTGTTCGCCCGCTACGTCTCTGCGATCCATCGAGATTCCGAACAAAAGGCTTGAGTTCGAACTGACGTTCAACAAACATGTGTATCGTTGAACAGCAGTTCGGTATTCTGCCAAGTATCGCCGACCCAGTCCGGGTCGGCCGACCAACGAAGACAGATCGGATAGGGGTCATGAGAGTACTCACCAAGCGACGGCGCCAGATTCTCGATTTCATCATCGGGTACCAGCGCGACCACGGTTACCCCCCATCTCTGCGGGAGGTGGCGGCGGCGGTAGGCCTGGCGTCACCGGCGTCGGTGAAGGCCCATCTCGACATCTTGCGGCAGTCCGGCTATGTGCGGGTGGACCCCACCAAGCCGCGGGCCATCGAGGTTTGCTACGACGAGAACAGCGGCGCAGCCATCAACCGCCAGCCCGTCCGCCACATTCCCCTGGTCGGTGACGTAGCGGCGGGAACCGGCGTGCTCGCGGCCGAGAACGTCGAAGAGCTCATCCCGGTGCCGGCCGATCTGGCTGGAAAGGGAGATCTGTTCATGCTGCGGGTCCGGGGAGACTCGATGACCGAGGCTGCCATCCTCGACGGCGACCTCGTGGTGTGCCGGTCCCAGACCACATCCGAAGACGGAGACATCGTGGTGGCCGGGATACCCGACGGCGAGGCCACGGTCAAGAAACTGCGGCGCGACAAGGGCAAGGTCAGGCTGGAACCGGCCAACGAGTTGTTCACACCCATGGTGTACGACCGCGACGAGGTTTCGATCTACGGCCGGGTCATCGCCGTCATGCGCAGGCTCTAGCTGTACTCGGCTCGGCCGAGGAGAAGGTCCTCCAGCGCGGCGTAGGTCGACTCGATGGCGCCTCGATGGACATGTTCGTCGCGACTGTGGGCCAGCAGCGGGTCACCGGGCCCGAAATTGGAAGCGGGTATGCCCCGGGCCGCGAAGAAAGCCACATCGGTCCAGCCCAGTTTGGCCCGCACCGGCACCCGGCTTCGCGCCGCCAGCGCCATCAGCAGTGCGTCCTCCAATCCGGGCGGGGCCGGTGGGGCCATGTCGACCAGCTCCACGGTGTCGCCGGGGCCGAGCACCGAGATGAGGACGTCACGAATATGAGCCTCGGCTTCGGCCGGGGAACGATCAGGAGCAAAACGATGGTTGAGGGCCACCGTCGCCTTGTCGGGTACGACGTTGCCGGCCGTGCCCCCCTCGATCGCCACGGCCTGAAGTCCCTCGCGGTACTCGACACCGCCCACGAGCGGGCGGCGAGGCTCGTAGCCGACCAGGACATCGAGTAGGCCAGCCAGGCGATGTATGGCGTTGCGCCCCATCCAGGCTCGGGCGCTGTGAGCCCGCTCCCCCGCCATCGTCACCAGCATCCGCAGCGTGCCCTGGCAGCCCACCTCCATGGCGCCACCGGTCGGCTCGGCCAGCACGGCCGCGTCGACTTCCAGCAGGTCGGGCCGGGTCTCGGCCAGCTCCGCCAGCCCGTTGTGCTCGTTGTCCACCTCCTCCCGGGCGTACAGCACGTAGGTGACGTCAACCACCGGGGTTCTCACCGTGCGAGCCAGTTCCACCAAGACGGCCACCCCGCTCTTCATGTCGGACGCCCCCAAGCCCCACACCACGTCACCTTCGACCCGGGACCGGGCGTTGCCGTTGGCGGGCACGGTGTCGGTGTGACCGGCCAAGGCGATACGGCGCTCGCGCCCCAGATCGGTACGGGCCACCAAGTTGTCACCGACCCGGTCCACCCTCAAGTGGTCGAGACTCCTGAGTTCCGTTTCCAGTTCGTCGGTGATGGGGCCCTCCTCGAAGCTCACCGAGGCGACATCGACCAAGGCAGCGGTGAGGGCCAGCAGATCGCCGGTCGGCAATACCGCGGTCACATCGACTCGAGCCAGCCGGTCGCTAACACCGTCACCACCTCAGGTGGCAGCGCCGTGATCGCGCAGGATCTGGTTGAGCGCCGACTTGTCGTGGCGCTCGCCCTCGGCGAGCCGCCGGATCACCAGCACGGCCGGGAGTCCGAACTCACCGCCGGGGAAAGATCGAGGCCTGGTACCGGCCACGGCCACCGACCAAGCCGGAACCCGGCCCCGGCCCAACTCGGTGCCGGTGGCGACGTCGATCACCGGGATCGATCCGGTGAGGATGGCTCCCGCCCCCAGGACCGTGCCCTGCCCGACCCGAGCCCCTTCGGCCACGATGCATCGGCTCCCGATCAGACAGTCGTCCTCGACGATCACCGGCTCGGCCTGAGGCGGTTCGAGAACACCGCCGATGCCTACCCCGCCCGACAGGTGTACGTTGGCGCCGATCTGGGCGCACGACCCGACAGTGGCCCAAGTGTCGACCATGGTGTTGGCCCCCACGTATGCTCCGATGTTGACATAGCTCGGCATCATCACCACCCCCGGGGCCTGGTAGCTGCCCCAGCGGGCCGACGCCCCCGGCACGACCCGGACCGCCCGGGCCGCGTAGCCGGTCTTGAGCGGGATCTTGTCGGCGTACTCGAAAGGACCGAGCTCAACGGTGGACATCCGGGCCGTTTTGAACAGCAACAAGATGGCCAGCTTGCACCACTGGTTGACCTGCACGGTTCCGTCGTCGAGCACCTCGGCCACCCGAGCCGTACCGGCATCGAGAGCGTCGATGGCCTCGGCCACGGCCCCGACGACGTCAGGATCCTCGGTGTCCAGCTCATCGCGCCGGGTCCAGAGCTCTTCGATGCGGGACTGGATAGTAGTCATGGCCGTAGGCTACCGAACCCGGTCCAAGGCCAGTTGCAGCCGGTCATCGGGTTGGACCGCAGCCAGGCGCACATGACCCGCAGCCGCCCGGCCGTAGAACTCACCGGGGCTGCCCACCAGACCGGTCCGTTGCGCCAGCAACCTCACCAAGCCCCAAGCGTCACCACCGGGAGCCGGCACCCACAGGTAGAACCCCCCGGCCGGTGATCGGGCCGCAGCACCCGCGGCGGTGGCGATGGTCCTCAGCAGGTCCAGGCGCCGCCGGTATGTTTCCCGCTGGGACTCGACATGAGCCTGATCTTCCCAAGCCAGCGCCGCCGCGGCCTGTATCGGCCCGGGCACCATCAACCCGGCGTGCTTGCGGACCTCGCGCAGGTAATGCACCAACTCGGCGTCTCCGGCGTAGAACCCGGCCCGCACCCCGGCCAGGTTCGAGCGCTTCGACAGCGAGTGGACAGCCAGCAACCCGTCGGTGCCGGCTTCGAGAATGGTCCGGGGCGGCCCGGTCCAGGTGAATTCGGCATAGCACTCGTCGCTGGCCACGATCACGTTGCGGGCTCGTCCCCATTGCTCGGCGGCAGCAAGATCCTCGAGGGCGCCGGTCGGATTGCCGGGGGTGTTGACCCACAGACACAGGGCTCGAGCCGTGTCGGCTTCGTCGATGGTGTCGAGAGCGATCCGGAACCGTTCGTCCATCGCCACCGGCACGGCCCGGCATCGGGCCAGCATGGCCCCCATGGCGTAGCTCGGGTAGGAGACAGCGGGGTACAGCACCGTGTCCCGGTGGGGGTTCCGGAGCTGTAGGAGCCGGGGCAGCGAGACAACGAGCTCTTTGGTGCCGATGCAGGCGCCGAGCTCGGTGTCTGCATCGACGGTCACACCGAAACGGCGGGCCAGCCAACCAGCCGCGGCTCGACGGTAGGGGGCTGTACCGATCGAGGCCGGATAACCGCGTTCGGCCCCGGACCGGGCCAGGGCGGCTACTACCGGGGCCGGAGGCGGATCACAGGGCTGGCCAACCGAGCAGTCTATGAAATCGCCATGGGCTCGGGTCGCCAGCGACCGGATCTCATCCAAGCGGTCATAGGGGTAGACCGGCGGTACGAAGCCCCCTTTCATCGGGACGGTTGTCATCGGGACGGTTGCACCTCGACGATGTAGTCCCGCAGGGCACCGATCGAGGCCGGTTCGAGACGGGCCCGGACCTGCATGCCGTGCTCCCCGGCCGTCTCGGAGAGCACGTGGCCCTCGCGGTGCACCACGGCCAGCACCCGGCCCTGATCCCAAGGCACCATCAGCTCGACCACGTCGGTCCGGACGCGAAGCCGCTCACCGATGGCGGCCAGCAGTCTGTCGATGCCCTCGCCGGTTCGAGCCGATACCACCACCGCGCCGTTCGGATTCGACCCTCCCCGTCCCAACCGGCCCGGGCCGAAGCCTGGACCGAGGTCGGACTTGTTGACGGCGATGAGCTCGGGCACGTCACCGGCCCCGATCTCGGTGAGCACCTTGCGGACGGCCGCGATCGAACCTTCGGGGTCGGCAGCCGCTCCGTCGACCACGTGCAAGAGCAAGTCGGCGTCGCTCACCACCTCAAGAGTGGTCTTGAAGGCCTCCACCAACTGGTGGGGCAACTTGCGCACGAACCCGACCGTGTCGGTCAGAAAGGCCGTCTCCCCGCCGCCGAGCCCGAGCCGGCGGGTAGTGGCATCGAGGGTGCAGAACAGGCGATCCTCGACCGTGGCGCCGGCTCCGGTGAGCCGGTTCAGAAGCGACGACTTCCCGGCGTTGGTGTAACCGACGATGGTGACGGCTCGGTTCCGGGTCCGGCGTCGGGCCTTGGACCGGGTCCGGCGATGCTGGCCCAGGGTGCGCAGGTCGGCTTCCAGCTTGTGGATGCGCCGCACCAGGCGTCGACGGTCCACCTCCAGCCGGGTCTCACCCGGCCCCCGGGTACCGATGCCGCCCGCTTGCTGAGAGAGGCGCCGGCCCGACCCGTGCAGGCGGGGCAACCGGTAGCGGAGCTGGGCCAGCTCGACTTGGGCCTTACCCTCGGCAGTGCCGGCGTTTCGGGCGAAGATGTCGAGGATCACCGCGGTGCGGTCCAAAACGGTGCGCCCCAGGAGCTTCTCGAGATTGAACTGCTGGGCCGGGCTGAGCTCCTCGTCGAACACGACGGTGTCACAATCGACTCGTTCGGCAATCTCACGGATCTCCAAGGCCTTGCCCGATCCCACGAAAGTGGCCGGATCGGGTCGATCCCGACGCTGGAGAACGCGTTCGATGGTGTCAGCACCGACGGTATCGACCAGCAGGCTCAGTTCGTGCAGGGAGGCGTCGGCGGCGTTCGCGTCGGCACCGGATCGCGTAACGCCGACCAGCACGATCCGCTCTCTGAAGGCACGGTCTATGAGGCCGGAGGCGGCGCCCCCGAGCTCGCCGAACCCGCCCCGGTGGGTCGGCCCCTCCTTTGGGTCGAACCCGTCGGGCTCGCTGGTCGGCTCGCCGTCGCGCATTTCAGCCATCGGGTATCTCGATGTCGGCGACATGCACCACAGGTCCGGTCAGTGTGGTGGGCGGCCCCACCTGCACCACCGCCTCCCCGCCCGGCATCTCGACCGTTACCTCATCACCCACGTCACCCCATGAGTTGTAGATGGCGGCCACCACCGCGGCCCCGCTCCCGCACGCACTGGTGACCCCAGCCCCTCGTTCCCATATCGACACCTTCACCTTGTCACAGCCGGTTCGGCTCCCGAAGTGGACGTTCGCACCAGCAGGGAAGTGGGCTTCGACCGCCGGGCCGACCGCGGCCAGCTCTACCGCTTCGGGGTCGGCTACTTCGATTACCACGTGGGGGTTGCCGATGAGGCCAGTATCCCAGCGCCCGGTGAACCCGGTCACGGTATCGATAGTGGTAACCAGCTCGTCGCAACCCGGGGTCGGCCCCGGACCGATGGTACCCACCACCACCGTGCCCATATCGATGGTGCCCGTCGCCGTCGAAAGGTCGGAGTCGACCCGAATCGTGCAGTGCCGTAACCCGGCCGGGGTGTCGATGTCGATCTCCAAGTGGCGTGACCGGCGGGATCGGGCCAGGGCCTGGGCCAGGCAGCGCAGCCCGTTGCCGGATATCTCGGCCTCGGATCCGTCGGAGTTCCACAGTCGCATCCTCACCGGTTCGCCCGGTGAACCTCTGAGACCCAGTACCAGCCCGTCGGCACCGATCCCCCGGCGACGATGACACAGCGCCACCGCCACTGCCACCGGGTCGGGGGGCGGATCATTCGTCAACGCCACCAGAAAGTCGTTGCCGGTGCTGTGATGTTTGGAGAGCCGCAGGACCATGTAGTCTTCATTCTCGCACGGGTCGGAGTAGGCCATTCTGGCACCGTCGAGAGTCGGGGAGGACCGGGGCCTCGATGGCGCCGTCCCATGCCGCCATAACCGCGCCGACGGTGGCGGGGGCATCGAGCCATTGAATGCGGGGATCGCGCCGGAACCATCTTTGCTGGCGCCGGGCGAACCGTAGGGTACGTGTTGTTGTCAACTCGACGGCCTCCTCCAGGGTGACCTCGCCCCGTAAGTGGGCCAGCAGCTCCCGGTACCCCAGGGCTTGGGCCGCAGTGCGGGACAGCTCCCGGCCGGCCAAGCCGCGAACCTCGTCGAGGAAACCATCTTCGAGCTGGCGCTGGTAGCGGGCCGCGATGCGAGCCCAGAGGGCATCGCGATCCCAGTGCAGGCCTACTTGGACGAAAGGAACCGGCCGGTAGCTGTCGAGGCCGGGGCCGTAGGAGGAGAACCTTCTCCCGCTCCCCACCGTCACCTCCAAGGCCCGGATGACCCGGCGCCGGTTGGACGGCTCCATGCGGGCTGCGGCCGCCGGGTCGAGCCGGGCCAGTCGGCTGTGCAGGACAGCAGTATCGGAAACGGCTTCCAGCTCTCGACGCACGTCCGGATAGCGGCCGGGGATGTCGAGATCGTCGATCACCGCCCGCAGGTACAGTCCGGTACCGCCCACCAGCAGTGGCACCGCTCCCCGGTCCCGGACAGAGGCGATGGCGGCCCGAGCTCTGTTTGCGAACTCGGCAACGGTGAACTCCTCGGTCGGCTCCACTATGCCGATCAGGTGGTGAACGATCTCAGCCCGTTCGGAGGCGGTGGGGGCGGCGGTTCCGATATCCATGCCCCGGTACACCTGCATCGAGTCGATGGACACGATCTCGACGACGGTGGTCTCGACTAGGGCTCGAGCCAGATCGAGGGCCAGGCCCGACTTGCCCGATGCGGTCGCACCGACGATGGCAAGGGGCCGCTGGGCCCGAGACCTCACGACGGTGCTCGACCCGAGCTTTCGGTCATAGCTGTCAGCCGGCCAGGACGGGGATCCGGGCACGGTGCCGGGCCGGCCTGGAGACGCCCACCATCTCGCCGCGGAGGTGGTGGGCTCGAGCGGCCGTGACCCGAACATCCGCATAGCTTCCGACCCTTACCGGTCCGACCGGAGCGAAGTGCACCAGAGTGTTGCGGCGGGTACGGCCGGTGAGGACACCGGGATCCTTCTTGCTCGGCCCCTCCACGGTCACCTCCTCGACGGCGCCGACCCGAGCCTGATTGGCCAGCCAACTCGACCGTTCGGTCACGAGTCGCAGCCGTTCGTAACGGTCGACGGCCACGTCACGGGGTACGAACCGGTCGGTGAGCTCGGCTGCCTCGGTGCCGGGTCGGGGCGAGAAGATGAAGGTGAAGGCGCTGTCGTAGCGGGCTTCGGCCACGACTTCGAGGGTCTGCTCGAAATCGGTTTCGGTCTCACCCGGGAATCCGACGATGATGTCGGTGGAGACGGCCAGATCATCGACCACGGCCCGGGCCTGGGCCAGTTTGGTCAGGTAGCGCTGGGCCGTGTAGCCGCGCCGCATGGCGGCCAGAACGGTGTCACTGCCCGATTGCAGGGGAAGGTGGAGATGTTCGCATACCGAATCGACCTCGGCCATGGCCATAACGATGGCGGGCCGGAGATCCTTGGGATGGGGGCTGGTGAACCGAACCCGGTGGATACCGTTGATCGCCCCCACCGCCCGCAAGAGGTCGGCGAATAGCGGCCGAGCCCGGCGGTCGAAGGGCCAAGCCGGTCCGCACCACCACTCATCGTCGCCGGAACCGCCCGCCCGGCGGGCTAAGGCCAGATCGCGTCCGAAGCTGTTGACGTTTTGGCCCAGCAGGGTGACCTCGCTCACCCCATCAGCAGCGAGCCGTTCCACCTCGGCCACGATTTCGCCGAAGGGTCGGCTCATCTCGGGGCCGCGCACGGCCGGCACGATGCAGAAAGCGCAACTGTTGTCGCAGCCGATCTGGATGGTCACCCAAGCCGAGTGATCGACGTCACGGCGTACCGGCAGTGCCGACGGGAAGGCGGACGCGTCCTCACGTGCTGTCTCGGTGAGGATCTCCACTACCGGTCCGTTGACGGATGCATGCTTGAGCAGCGCCGCGGCCCGGCCCACGTTGTGGGTGCCGAATACCACATCGACATGGTCGGCCCGCTGACGGATGACCTCCCGGTCCTTCTGGGCCAGGCAGCCTGCCACCGCGATCTGGACGTGGGGACGAGCCTCCTTCAGCGTTTTGAGGTGGCCGAGGGTGCCGTAGAGCTTGTTGTCGGCATTCTCACGGATGCAGCAGGTATTCAAGACGATCACGTCGGCGGACTCGATCCCATCGGCTGGTTCGAGCCCGTCCGCCTCCAGCAGCCCGGCGATGCGCTCGGAATCGTGCTCGTTCATCTGGCACCCGAAGGTGCGGATGGCGTAGGACCGGGCCATCACCACAGGCTAATGGTCCTCCCAGCCGCCCGGCCCGGTCCCGGTGCTCTGGCCGGACCCGGTGCTCTGGCCGGACCGGCGCCGGTCAGTCTTCGAGAACGGCCGGTACGTCCGCGCCTTTGTCGGTAGTGCCCGCCGACTCCTCGATCTCGGGCATCACCTTCTTCCAGACCAAGTCGGCGATCTCCATCATGACCTCGGGGTTGGCCTGGAGGAACTTCTTGGCTTTCTCCCGGCCCTGGCCGAGCTGCTCGCCGTCGTAGGTGTACCAAGCTCCTGACTTCTTCACGATGCCTTGGTCGACGGACAGATCGAGCACCGACCCCTCCCGGGAGATGCCCTGGGCGTACATGATGTCGAACTCGGCCTGACGGAACGGGGGGGCGCACTTGTTCTTCACCACCTTGACCCGGGTGCGGTTGCCCACGACCTCAGCACCGTCCTTGATCGACTCGATCCGGCGGATATCGAGACGCACCGACGAGTAGAACTTCAAGGCCCGGCCCCCCGGCGTCGTCTCGGGCGATCCGAACATCACGCCGATCTTCTCTCGGAGCTGGTTGATGAAGATGCAGATCGTCTTCGACTTGTTGAGGTTCGAGGTGAGCTTGCGCAAGGCCTGGGACATGAGCCGAGCCTGGAGACCGACATGGGTGTCTCCCATGTCGCCTTCGAGCTCGGCCCGAGGGGTGAGCGCGGCCACCGAGTCGATCACCACCACGTCAATGGCGCCGGAACGGATCAGCATGTCGGTGATCTCCAAGGCTTGCTCCCCTGTGTCGGGCTGGGAGATGAGCAACTCGTCGATGTCCACCCCGATAGCGGTGGCATAGACGGGGTCGACGGCGTGCTCGGCGTCTATGTAGGCACAGACGCCGCCGTTGCGCTGGGCCTCGGCCACCACATGGGTGGCCAGCGTGGTCTTCCCCGAGGATTCCGGCCCGAAGATCTCGGTGACCCGGCCCCGGGGGAGCCCGCCGATGCCGAGAGCGAGATCGAGCGACAGCGCTCCCGTCGGTACGGACTCGATGTTCATCGTGGTCTTATCGCCCATCTTCATGACCGAGCCCCGGCCGAACTGTTTTTCGATCTGGCTCAAAGTCATGTCAAGGGCCTTACGTCGATCTTTCACTCTCAATTCTCCTGTCGTGTGCTGAGTGGCGTGAGGGGGGAGTCGGTGAGAACCTACTCAGGGGATGTGACAGCCCTGGCTGGAACGACAGCAATGTAGTTCAGAACATTCGTTCGGTCAAGTATGGGAAAGTCGGGGATAAAAGTACCCGGACGTGAACACGATCCGGCGCGCTGTCTCCGGGGCGAAGCGTCGGTGGCGGCCATACGCTGGCTGAGCACCGGCAACGCCGGATCGAGACCGGATCGACAAGGGAACAAGGGAGCGCCATGTCACCACGAACCTCCGATGACGCCGATTTGCGGGCTCGCCTCACCCCGGCCCAGTACGAGGTCACCCAGAGAGCCGGCACCGAGCGGCCCTTCACCGGCGAGTACTGGAACTGCCACGACGACGGTATCTACCGCTGCATCGTGTGTGACACGGCCCTGTTCACCAGCGATACCAAGTACGACTCCGGCACGGGCTGGCCCAGCTTCTGGGAGTCGATCGATCCCGCCCTCATCGAAATCCGCACCGACACCAGCCGTGGCATGATCCGGGAGGAAGCGATCTGCGCCGGTTGCGGCGCTCATCTCGGTCACCGTTTCGGTGACGGTCCCGACCCAACCGGGCAGCGCTACTGCATGAACTCGGCGTCACTGCGCCTCGACCGAGACACCAGCGACTCGCAGAACTGAGGCGAGCTGTTCATCGGGCCCGCAGCGGTGCCATCACTTGCTCCGCAAACCGCAGCACCGGTTCGGTCGAGGAGGGATGGCCGAAATCCATGATGAAGTGGGTGGCGCCGAGATCGTGAAGGTGACCGAGGTCTTCGAGTATCGCTCCCGATGCCGAGTCGGACTCGGGGAGTGGTCGCTCGATGGTGACGGTGACCTCGATGCTGTCAGGGTCCCGGCCGGCCGCCTCTGCCGAGGCCCTCACGATGTCGCGCTTGGCCACCCATGCCGCTGATCCTCCGCCCAGCGAACCGTTCCACATGTCGGCCCGGCGTCCGGCCAGCGGCAACCCGAACCGCTCACCGCTGGCTCCTACGCAGATTCTCGGAACCGGATCGGGCCGGGGCGAAGCCGACGCCTCGGTGACAGTGAAGTACTTCCCGGAGAAGCTGGGGAGATCCTCGGTCCACATGCGCCGACAGATCTCGATCACCTCGTCGAGTTGGGCGAAGCGAACCGACGGGGGCGGGAAATCGTAGCCGTAGGCCCGGTACTCGTCCTCTCGCCAGCCCGCCCCTATGCCCAAGATGAAGCGTCCGCCCGACAATACTTGCAGGGTGGCGGCCATCTTGGCGGTGAGCGCGGGTGGGCGATATCCGTGACCGAGCACGTGGTGGCACAGCAGCACCCGGTCGAACCGGGCCGCCAACCACGTGAGGGTGGTCCACGCCTCCATGAAGGGATCGGTGCGGGCATCGAAGCCGTAGAAGTGATCGGCGATCCAAAGAGAGTCGAAGTACCGCAGCGCCACCGGCAGGATGTGGTGCTGCTGATACAGCACGATCGGTTGGTGGTCGCTCCCGCGGTTGCCTATGACCGGCGACAGCCAGCCGAACCTCACTTCGTGCATGGTGTGACCTCGTTTTCTCCCTGACGCGGTGGTGCCGATTCGAATACTTGAGACAATAGGAGCCCGACCAGCAAGGGGAACCCATGACCGACCTCCAGACCCACCGGGCCACCTTCACCCGCATGGATCAGTCAACCGAAAAGGACTGGGACATCATCACGAACCACCTCGTGGACTACACCCGCCGAACCCTGGCCGATCGGATCATCGAAGAGCTGACCCATATGCAGGGAGATCACGGCGGTTTCGCCGTCGATCGCCTCGCCCACAGCCTCCAGACCGCTCATCTGACCGAGCAGGACGGTCGCGACGACGAGTACGTGATCTGCGCTCTGATACACGACATCGGCGACGGGCTGGCTCCTCTCAACCATGCCGATCTGGCCGCCGCCGTCCTCGAGCCCTACGTGTCGGAGGCCAACCACTGGATGGTGAAGCACCACGGGATCTTGCAGGGCTACTACTTTTGGCACCACATCGGCCTCGACCGCAACGCCCGCGACGCTTTCAAGGACCACGAGCACTACGAACACACCGAGGAGTTCTGCGCCAAGTACGACATGGTCGCATTCGACCCCGACGGGGTTACGCCACCCCTGTCGCACTACGAGCCGCTGATCCGCTCCACCTTCACGTTCGTCGACCTGTAAAGTCGGAGCAAAGCGTCATGTCTTGTTGTTGCAAGCATCCTTTGGCTACTGGTCGGGGCCGCTTTTGCTCTCCAGAGCGGACCGTCCGGGCTAGCGGTGGATTGGCCGGTTTTGTTGGATCGTGCATCGTTCACTCGGACCGGCTCGCTCCGGACACGAATCCGACTTCGGCTCGAGGGCGAACCGCTCGACATTGGCATAGGCCCCTGACGGCTCGACCCTCACCAAGGTGACCTCCGAGGCCGGGAACGACGCCTCGATCACCGGCGCGTAAGCGGGCGGAAGCTCACCCTTCAATCGGGCCACAGTGAGATGCCCCATGAAGGGCCGGTCTGGCGGCGGCCAGCCTAGGTGCCCTGTGGCCATGACCACAGCCGCGGCCAGGTCGTCTACGCCGTCGACGGGAATCATCGCCACACCCCGACCCAGCCGCCGCACGGTCGGTCCCAGCGCCACCGTCGAGGCCTCTTCGGCTTCGCCCAA
Organism: Acidimicrobiales bacterium; assembly: GCA_963422655.1. Lineage (GTDB taxonomy): Bacteria > Actinomycetota > Acidimicrobiia > Acidimicrobiales > Aldehydirespiratoraceae > CATQHS01. The sequence continues at coordinate 461,580 of OY730440.1, forward strand.
GAACCGTAAAGTCACATGGAGGCGATTGACGGCGACCCAGCGAACACCAGCGGTTGCGGGGCGAGGCATCCCGGCCAACGTCTTGATCACGTCATCGGGTGGCCACAGTGCCACGAATAGCCGAGTCACGGTCCAACGGTATTGGGTCGAAGCCCCGCTCACTGGAAGTCCTGGCCGCGAGCAAACCTTCCCGTCGAGATCGTTCAGCTCAACGGGGCGGTCAGTCTGGTCGCATCAACCGAAGGCCGGGAATGCCGGAGAAGTCTCGGTCGCTCGACGCCAGTGGACAGTCCAGTGATATTGCCGTCGCTGCGATCCATGCGTCCGCCACTTGCAATTCCCTCCCCACGGATCTGCTTTCGCTACGCAAACGGGCGCACACATCCACCAACTCGGGGCCGGGCCAAATGACCTCATACTGTTGGAGATGATGCGTGAGAGCGTTCTTGCGCCTGTCTCCCCAGCCTTTCGAATACGCCCCAAACCAAAGCTCTTCCAGAGTCTGGAACGAGATGAGCACTCGCAAACCGCGGATCCGTTCTAGATAGTACTCAGCCCCGTCGGTCTGATTGAAGATGTACGAAACGATGTTCGTGTCCAGAACTACCAACCCTAGGGTTCCTTCCACCCCGACTTACGGCCTTCGTAGATGATGCGGATGAACTCATCCACGTCGAAAGGTTCGCTGACAGTTACCAGGTTCTCCGGATCGAATATCTTAGGGTTCGGGTCGTTCATGAACGCTTCGGGGTCGAAAGGCTCCCGCCACAAGCGTGTCCCGCTTATCTGTTCTACGTGGACAGTCGCCCAATTGTCGTCCTGATCGAACCGGCCCCGGCCCCGGACCTCCACGTACCGCGTCGCTAGCTGGAGCATCTCCTCATCCAAGGAGTTATCGAACCGCAGCGGCACGTATCTGCCGTAGCTCCGATGAAGCTGCGCCGTCCGTCTGTCCCAGTTCACTTCCTTCAGCCAGCCTTGTACGAGGGCTTCTTCACTCGGGTCCGCTATCGGTTTCGTTCGCGGCGTGCGCCGCAATTCCACACAACGACCGTTGCTCGAATCAGTGAGCCGGACCAGGCTGACCTCCGTCGATAGCCCCGAGCCGATGGCGTTCAACTCCTGGGCGACCTCTGAAGGAAAGGGCTCGCTGCTATCTTCTCGATCTACTTGCCAGCCGACTATCCGTCCGAGTGCTCTGGGGCCGTAATCCTCCAGGGACCTCTGGCTGCCGGGCGGCGGCGAGACGATCAGTTCGGCAACGAGCGACCCCCGAGACGTCGAGCACAGTCTGAGCATACTTTCTTGGCGCACCAGGTCCGGTGGCCGACCTCGTTGAGATACCCACCCGGTCAAGTGACCCACCATGAGCCGCACCGCTTTCTGCACTCGTTGCAGCGTCACCTGCAAGTCGTCCAGCGGCACGCCGTCTTCGTCGATACACGGTCCTTCGAATGTAACCAGCAGTTGATTCGTCACCGCACCTCCTCGTCGAGCGCCAGAGCCGCTCATACGGTGTCGACAGAGCTTCCAGATGCTACCGGTACCGCATCTCCACCAGCATGCTTCAGAGAGTTACGCTCTGGCGGTATCTGAGTTGAAGCCCGGGCATGTTGCGGCCACGCTGGTTCCATGAGCCCCATACGGCTAGTGGATGGCCATCATATCCGCGGCAGGGAACTGGCGGCTGCGCTCGCACTCCAGCAGCGCCTCGATCTGGCCCGAGACCCTCACCTGTCGCCCATGCCCGAAGCCGAGCTGCGGGCCGTGCTCGCCGACAACGCCACCGGCTACGCCCACCATTACCGCATCATCGCCTTCGACGGGGACGAGGCGGCCGCTATCGGCCACGTCGAGCTGACCGACGACCCCAACAATCCGGAGTTGGCCGAGATCGAGATCACTGCCCACAGTGCCGGCCTCGCGGCCGCGGGCGTGCCCGTGCTGAGGGCACTCCTGAACCAGGCTCGGGCCGAAGGGCGTAGGTCGATCATGATCTGGGACGACCACACCCCGGACCGGCACCGGTTCTGGACCGATCTGGGCGCCGAACTGCGCTACACCGAGCAAGAATCCGACTTGGACGTGGGGGCGGTAGATCCCCGGCTCATGGCGAGCTGGGCCGCGGCCGGCCCCCGTGACCTCGAACTGGTCCGGTGGACCGGCTCGTGCCCCGATGAATGGATCGACGCCCTCGTCACCGTCACCAACGCCATGAACGACGCCCCCACCGACGCTTTGGACATCGCCGATTACGTCGTGGACGCCGCCGCAGTCCGAACCGAGCTCGAGGCCCGTAGCGCCTGCGGGTACCAGTACAATGCCATACTCGCCCTCGGGCATGACGGTGCCGCCCCGATCGGCGCCACCGAGGTGTTCGTCAACCGGCACCGGGCCAGCTCTTCTTGGCAATGGAGCACGGTGGTGCTGGCTGCTCACCGGGGCCAAGGCATCGCTCGCCGGCTCAAGGCCGAGATGTGGCGATGGCTGCGGACCAGCGAGCCGGAGGTGACGTGGCTGCGAACCGGCAATGCTCGCAGCAACGCCGCCATGCTGGCCATCAACATTCAGATGGGCTTCGAACCTTCCCATCTGATGGGGACATGGCAGGGTGATCTGGACACCATCCTCGAAAACCTCAGGTCGACAACAGATCCCTGACCAGCTCCACCGAATCGGGGCACACCGGCATCCGGTCGACCCATCCGGCCAGATCATCAGAGGCCACATCGTCCAGAGTCACGACCTCGCCGTCGGCCGGGGCCAGCTCAGTGTCGTCGATCACCTCGAAGAGCCGTCCGTGCCAGCGCAGATCACCCACATCACAGACCCTCGGGCCCAGATCGACCAAGTCGTCGGGATCGACGGCCAGCCCGGCCTCCTCGGCCAGTTCCCGGCTGGCAGCCTGGCGGTAGGTTTCACCCACGGCGGGTATCCCGCTGAAGGCGACATCCCACATCGAGGCGAACACGTCCTTCCATGCCGCTCGCTGGTGAACCACGATCGCTCCCGACGACCGACGAACCATGACGATCACGTTGCGGTGCCACAGGTTGCGGGCTCGCATCTCGGCTCGGGTGACGACGCCGATCACCCGACCCTGCTCGTCGAGCTCCTCCACCAGCTCGCCGCCCGGGTCGATGGAACCATCCGGGCTCGGCCCTGGCCCCGGTGCCCCGTTCGGCGGGCTCGGCGACCCGGACCGGGCCAGCAGCCGGGTCCGCACCAGATCCAGAGCGGTAATGGTACTGAACTGCCGTATGCGGACCCGATCGAAGGGAAGGTCGAGCCGCACCGCCTCGCCCCGGCCGTCCAGCCATACTCCGATCCACACCGTGCCGGGATCGACCCCTTCGTGGGGATCGGGACCGGCCACTCCGCTGGCAGCCAGACCCACGTCACAGCCGAGCAGCTCGCACACCCCCCTGGCCATCCCCAGCACCATCTCAGAACTCACGGCCGGTTCGTCCGGAGCCTTGAGCAAACCGGTCTTGAGGGCCCGGTCGTAGGCCACGATCCCGCCCCGGAAGGCGGCACTGGAACCGGCGACGTCGGTGAGGCGAGCCGCGATCAGCCCACCGGTGATCGACTCGGCCAACCCCAGGGTGAGGCCCTGAGCTTTCAGCAGGTCGAGCGTGACCGACTCCATGGTGTCGCCGTCGACCCCGAAGACGATGTCACCGATCACCGCCCGGACTCGGCCCTCGACCTCGTCGAGAACCCTGGTCACGCTGGAGCCCTCGACTGCCTTGGCGGTGATCCGGACCTTTAGCCCCTCCCAGCCGCTGGCCAGAAAAGCGATGGTGGCCTCGCCCGTGTCGTCGAGGCGGCTGATCTCGCCGTCGAGCATCTCGGCCAAGGCCGACTCGGACCGGCCCCAGGTCCGCAGGGTGCGGCTGGCGATGGTCGACCGGGCTCCGGCCCGCTCCACGAGATCGGGTAGCACTTCCCCGACCACCATCTCCTTCATCTCCCAGGGCACGCCCGGCACGGCGTAAATCACCCCGGGGCCGCCCCGGCGCCGAAGGGGACATATGAGACCGGGAGCGGTGCCGGGCTGAACCCTCATGACGGTGGCTCCGGCCGGTACATCGGCTTGGCGCAGGTTGTTGGACGCCATCTCCCGGCCCCGAGATGAAAACCTCGACTCGATCCGGGCCGCGACGGCGTCGTCTCGCACCAGCTCGGTGGCCATGACCGCGGCGATGGCGTCACGGGTGATGTCGTCGGGGGTGGGGCCGAGCCCACCGCAGACGATCACGGCGTCGCTGCGGTCCGAAGCCAGCTCCAACGCTTCCACCATGCGGTCGAGGTTGTCGCCCACCTTGGTCTGGTAGTGGCTGTCGATCCCGACCGCGGCCAGTTGCTCGCCGATCCAGGCCGAGTTGGTGTCGACCACCTGCCCCAGCAGCAGCTCGGTACCGACCGCCACCACCTCACAGTTCATGGTTGCCTGCTCCCGGTTCGGCTCAGGGCCGACTTGCCGTCGAGCACGTACTGGACGCCGGTGACGATCGTGAAGGCCACCGCCACCCACAGCGCCGAGGCCACGACCGCGTCGGCCGTCTCCAACGGGGGCAGCACGGCCAGCGCCAAGGCCAAACCCTGCACGAAGGTCTTGTACTTGGCCGAGCGCCGGGCCGGTATGGCCACACCCTCACCCAGCCAGCGAGTCCGCCAAGCCGTGATCCCCAACTCTCGCACGGCCATGATCGTCACCGGTACCCACCAGTAGCGCTCCACTGCCACCAGGCAGAAGGAGGCGCCGAGAATCACCACCTTGTCGGCCAGCGGGTCGAGAAAGGCACCGCCTCGGGTGGCCACGCCGGCTCGCCGGGCCACCCGACCGTCGAAGAAGTCGGTACTGCCCATGGCCACACCCAGACCGAACGCGGCCCACGACACCCCTCGGGTGTCGGCGGCGTCGAGCACCAGCCAGAACAGCAGGGGGGCCAACAGCAGCCGAGTGACCGTCAACAGGTTGGCGGGATGCAAGATCACGGCCCGAGCCTGAGGGGGGCCGGCTCCGGTCACGCTGCCTCCAGGTCACAACCGGTCGAGCCGATCACGGTCAGGGTGGCCAAAGTGCCGGCGGCCAGGCTCTCGGGTACCCGCACGATGCCGTCGATCTCGGGGGCTTCGCGATGGGTCCGGCCCACGCCGGGCTCGTCCACCAGAACCTCGACCCGCCGACCGATGAGCAGGTCCCGCCGGTGGGCCGTGATCGAGTCTTGGAGCTCGGCCAGCTCGGCCAGCCGCTCGTCTCGCAAGCCGTCGGGGACGGTGCCGTCGAGAGTGGCCGCATAGGTGCCGACTTCTTCGGAGTAGGCAAAGAACCCGCACCAGTCGAGCTGGGCCTCCTCGATGAATCGGAGCATTTCGTCGTGGTCCGATTCGGTCTCGCCCGGGTAGCCGACGATGAAACTGGACCGGAAGGCAGCGTCCGGTTCGAGCCGACGGATGGTGGTGATCCGCTCCAGGAACTTCTGGCCCCGTCCCCAGCGCCGCATCCGGCGCAGCAACGAGCCCGACACGTGCTGTAGCGACAGATCGAAGTAAGGCACCCCGGTGGCGACGATGGCGTCTATCAGCTCGCCGGTGAGATCCGACGGGTACAGGTAGAGCAGCCGGGTCCGCTCGACCAGCCGGTCCACCGCTTCGACCAGAGGCACGATCTGGCCCCGGCCTCGGCCTTGGTCCCGCCCGTAGGAAGCCAGGTCCTGGGCCACGAGGACCACCTCTTCCGCTTCGAGCTGAGCCACCTCGGCCAGGATCCGGTCCACCGACCGGCTGCGTTGCCGGCCCCGGAAACTGGGGATGGCACAGAACCCGCAGGCCCGGTCGCAGCCCTCGGCGATCTTCACGTAGGCCCAGGGCCGGGGAGACCGGGGCCGGGGCAGGTTCAACAGATCCAGTTCCGGTACCGACGGCTTCGAGCCCAGCTCCACCGCTACCGGGGGCCGGGGGCCGGGGATGGGCGCCACCCCGAAACCGGCCACCAGATCCACCTCCGGCATGGCCTCGACCAACTCGTCGCCGTAGCGTTCGGCCAGGCACCCGGTCACCACGAGCTGCGCCGATTCGGGCTTGGCCTCGGCCAGCTCCAAGATGGTGTCGATCGACTCCTGGCGAGCCGGCTGTATGAAAGCGCAGGTGTTGACCACGACCAAGTCGGCTGAGGCCACGTTGCCAGCCGGGGCCAGTCCACCGGCGACCAGCGTGCCTTCGAGCTTGTCCGAGTCCACCTGGTTCTTCGGGCAGCCCAGCGTCTCGATGTGATACGTGCGCGTCGCCATAGCGGCCCGAGCCTAGATCTTCCTGTCCAGGTTGAGGTCAGCCGAGAAATTGACCCGGCGCGTCGGGGATCGGGGCGCCGGTCGGGCCCCGGCGCTGGTCCGAGATCGGTCGGTCAGCCGTGAACGGCAGCGACCAGCCCGGCCGCGGCTTCGTCGCCACCGGCCAGCACGATTACGCTGATCAGCCACAGCGCTACCAGTACGGCGCCATCACGGCGGGTCACGCGGTTTGCAACCATCATGACCAGCCAGCTCGTCAAGCAGATCAGTACCATCAAGACTGCCCCCACGGTGACCAGGGTGGCGTTCTGTATCGGCCCGGGGCCCACCAACCCGATAACGGCCCCCACCGCCAGAGCATTGAATACGTTGCTGCCCAGCAGGTTACCGACCAGCAACTCGGTTTGGTTCTGGCGGGCAGCAGCAATGGCGGTAACGATCTCGGGAGCGGAGGTGCCCACCGCCACCAGGGTGTAACCGACGAAGCCACCGGACAGGCCCAGGGTGTCGGCCACCCGTTCGGCTCCCTCGACTATCACGAATGCCGAACCAGCCACCAGCCCCAGCGAGACGACGGTACGCACGATTTCCATCTTGAGCCGGCCCCGTTCGGCGGTAACGGGCCCACCCAGAGGTTCCCGAGCCTTGTGATCGATCCGGGATCCGAGGATGATCACTGCCAGGGCCACCACCAGCAACAGGCCCAGAACGCCGGCTTCGACACGACCGATGCCATTTTGGGCGAGCAGAGCGAAGATGATCACGGCCGCCACCGAGAGGGGCGCTTCCCGACGCAAAGTGATCCGTCTCACCGGTACGACGGCTACCAACGACGCCACTCCCAGCACCAAGGAAACGTTGGCGACGTTGGAGCCGATCACGTTGCCCACACCGATGTCGAGATGACCCTCGGCCGCCGCGAAGCCCGATACCAGCATCTCGGGGGCGCTGGTGCCGAACCCGATGACAACCGCCCCCACCACGATGGGAGCGATCCTCATGATCACCGCCAGCCGGGCTGCGCCTCTCACGAACTGCTCGGAAGCCAGCCCCAGTACGACCAACCCTGCCAAGGAATAGAAGAGCCCGACCAGCATCAACTCGAACTGATCAGTGGCCGGGCCGGGAAGCCAGCTCCTCGGAGGTGATGAGCACCTCACGAGCCTTGGAGCCGATCGAAGGGCCGACCACTCCCCTTTGCTCGAGCAGATCCATGATCCGACCGGCCCGAGCGAAACCGACCCGCAGTCGGCGCTGCAACATCGAGGTCGATCCCAGTTGAGTCCCCACCACCAGCTCCATGGCTTGGTCCAACAGCTCGTCTCCGCCGTCGGAGCCTGCTGAGGGTGCAGTGGCGGTGATGTCGTCCATCTCGACGAGCCCCCCGCCCCGATCGACGGCGACGGTCTCGACATCGCCGCTGTCTTCGCTGTCGGCATCGGGAGCAGATGCGGAGGAAACCGCTCTGTCGGCGCGGAAGTCGGAGGCTTGGTCGACCCAGTGGCCCACCACCGCTCGCACTTCCGACTCCTCCACCCACGACCCCTGGATGCGATGGGGTGCCGACGAGGACGGATCCAGCAACAACATGTCGCCCCGACCCACCAGCCGCTCGGCTCCGGGCTGGTCGAGGATCACTCGGGAGTCGGTGAGACTCGACACCGCGAAAGCCAGACGGGCCGGGACGTTGGCCTTGATGATGCCGGTGATGACGTCCACCGAAGGCCGCTGGGTGGCGATGACCAAGTGAATTCCCACCGCTCGTGCCATCTGCGCGATGCGGGCGATCGAGTTCTCCACGTCGCGAGCCGCCACCATCATGAGGTCGGAGAGCTCGTCCACGACCACCAGAACGAAGGGCAGGCGCCGATATCGCATGGGCGTCCCATCCACGCCGATCTTTCCGGTCGGGGCTGTGACCTCTCCCCGGTTTACCGCCGCGTTGTAACCGGTGATATCACGGAACCCCACCTCCGAGAGCAGGTCGTAGCGCCGATCCATCTCTCGCACGGCCCAGGCCAGAGCGTTGGCAGCCTGGCGGGGGTCGGTGACCGGTGCCGTCAACAGATGCGGGGCTCGGTCGTACTGGCCCATCTCGACCCGCTTGGGATCGACCAGGATCATCCGGATCTGATCGGGAGTGGCTCGCATGAGGATCGAGGTGAGTATCGAGTTCAGGCACGACGACTTGCCGGCGCCGGTGGCTCCGGCGATGAGCAGGTGCGGCATCTTGGCCAGGTTCATCATCATCGAGCGCCCGTTGATGTCACGGCCGACCGCGACCTGGAGTGGATGGCGGGCAGCCCGGGCCTCTCCCGAACGAAGGATGTCGCCCAGCATCACGATCTCGCGATCGATGTTGGGCACTTCCACGCCGATGGCGCGCTGGCCCGGGATCGGCGCCAGGATCCGCACGTCGGGCGAGGCCATGGCCAAAGCGATGTCCTTGCGCAGGCTCTCCAGCTTGGAGACCTTCACGCCCTCACCCAGTTCCAGCACGAAACGAGTGACAGTGGGTCCTACCACCGGTTCCAGCAGATTGGTGGGCACCCCGAACTTGGCCAGCGTGGCTTGCAGGAGTTCGCCCCGCTCGGTCACCTCGGCCCGGCCCACCTTGCGGACATCGGGTACGGCCAGCAACTCCAGCGATGGCAGCTTCCACTTCGACCCGGCCGGGCCAGAAACGGACTCCGGCTCGGTACCCGGCTCCGGCTCGACGCCAGGCCCGGGCGTGGCATCGGCGCTGGCCTGGCGCAACCGGCGCTTCGGTCCCGAAGGCGGCGGTTGCGGATCTCGGGACCGCGCTCGGGTATCGGTGACCGGACCGGCCCTGGGAGCGTCGGCGTCTCGATCGAACCGCGAGCTCGGGCTCTGAGCGGGCCGGATCGACCCCGATCCGGAGCCCACGTCCCGGAACACGACTCGCAATCCCCGGCGGATCAGCACCACCGGCGGCTTTACCAGCGCGGTCACAGCCCCGACCCCGGTTCGAGCCGACGACGCGGTGAGCACCAGCAGGCCCACCACTGCGACGAAGACCATCACCAGCACCGCCCCTACCGACGACAGCAACCCGTGCAGGGGACCACCGACGGCCAATCCCAGCACTCCCCCGGCTGCTCCCAGTTCCTCGCGGGAGTCGTCGAAGCCAGGGCGACCCCGCACGACATGGGCGATCCCCATGACCGCCAGCAGGACCAGCCCGCTACCCATGAGGGCTCGGATCCAAAGCTCCGAGCTGATCTCCGAGCTGGCCTCGGACCCTGCGCCTTCTTCTGCTTCGGGTTGTTCGGGGCGGTCGAAACCCCGCACCAGCACGATTCCGGCCCCCACCATCAGAACCGGTACCAGCCAACGAACCAGGCCTATGACCAGAGCCAGAGATCCGTCGACGGCAGCACCGACCGGACCCATGGCCGACACCCAGACGCCGCCGGCCACCACCACCCCGACCACGACAGCCCCCAAGCCGCAGATGTCGTCACGGTGGCGTCCCAGCACCGAGCCAACCACCTTCGACAGGGTGGTGCGCCTCGAAGAGCGCTCGGCCGCAGTACCTCGTCGAAGTCCAGCTTTTGCCTTCACCGAGTTGGTCTTCGCCGCGGTCATACCACTGGCACGCTACCAGTGCCCCCGACCCGCTCCAGTGACACCCTCAGTCGTCCTCAGTCGTCGAGCCGGCGCAACGACGAGACCACCGACCTCGGCGAGCCCGACCGAGTCGTCGGCCCGTCGATCGATGGCGATCCGGTGGAGGAAAGTCTGAAGCCACCCCCTGGACCGTTCCGTGAATCCGAAAGCGACGACGCTGCTGCATGGCGGGGTCGTCACCGCGGGTAGTCCGGGCCCCGGATCCACCCCGCTAGCGCGTGCGGATTTTCGATGCCCAGCTCCGGTTCTCCAGGTACCAGTCCACTAGATTTTCAACGCCTTCTTCCAAGGAGAACGACGGCTCCCAACCGAGAATCCTCTTGGCCTTGGAGATGTTCGCCCACGTGATCCTCATGTCCACGGGATGGGCGGGCCTTATATCGAGCTCGGCCTTCTTCTTGGTGACACATTCCAGCAGCGAGATGAAGTCGTATAGCTGGACTGGCCTGTTGGAACCGAGGTTTATGGTCTCGTACCCGGTCAAACCAAGCGCGGCTACGATACCGGTTACGATGTCATCTACATAGGTAAAATCACGGCTCTGACTGCCGTCACCATATAGGATCAATGGAACTCCCTCAACGAGCCATTGAACGAACCGGAAAGGGCTCATATCGGGCCGACCGGCTGGCCCGTATCCAGTAAAGAACCGCAGAACTGAGATATCTATACCGCTTAGACGGTGGTAGGTGTAGCAGAGGTCTTCAGCAGCTTTCTTGGAGGTAGCATATGGTGAGTCCAGACGATCCGTATCAGCATCCTCGCTGAAGGGAACCTCGCTATTCTTGCCGTAAACAGTTGAGGTGGAGGTGAAGACAAATTTTCTGATGTCGTGCTTGTGGCAGCTCTCGAGCATGTTCAGCGTCCCCATGACGTTCGTCTTGTAGTAGCTCCACGGGTTCTTCAAGCTCCGCCTGACGCCGGCGTAGGCTGCCATGTGTATCATGCCGTCTACCGGACCGCCGTCACGAATTTCCCTTATTGTGTCCAAAACACCCCTGCCGCTGATATCGCAGGTGTGAAAACGGAATCCTTCAGAAGAAAGCAGGCTCTGCAACCGCCGCTCTTTGAGATTTCGATCGTAGGCTTCGTTCAGATTGTCGATCCCGACTACAGTGTTGCCTGCAGCTAAAAGAGTCTCCGTTGTGCGGGCTCCGATGAATCCTGCACATCCTGTCAAAACGTACCGTCTCACTTACTATCCTTTACCAATAGTTTCAAGTATCTAGGCGATCTCTACGATCATTTTTGAATTTGGATGGATCATACCATCCGCATATGACAACTAGTTTCACGTGCCATCAGCAGCGCTCGACCGTAAACCCAGGATAGCACCAAGCCCCCCCCCCCCCCCCCCCCGGGACTCTGCTCATAAAGTCCGGCAGCATGGACTGACGATACCATGAGTGAAGGCCGGGGAAGCGACTCAACGCACGGACGCTCTCGGGACCATATGAATACTCGCGACCGGTTGCGTGTCGTATTCGTAGGCAAGGGGTGCAGGCAAGTCGACCATCGCCGGAACCTTCGCCCGGATCCTGAGCCGAGACAGCGAATCGGTGCCCGCTCTCGACTCCGATCCGCTACCGGGCCTGCCCTATTCGCTCGGCGTTCCCGTCGATGACGGCCCATTTGCGACAGCGCCGTCGTCAAGGGACCCCCGAGCGGCTCTCGCTGGTTGCTAACTCCAGGAATAGCGGCCGAGACGTTGATCCATCGGTACGGGCGCCGGGAGGAACCCGTCGGTCTATGTTCGGCTGGACCAGATATACCGACGCTATCTGTGTGGCTGCCGAACCCACGGTCGAGTCACTGTACACGACTCAGCGACTGCTGAACCTCTCCAAGGCCAGATGGGCGCCCGCGACGCTGGCGGTCGTGGCCGACAATGTGAGCGAACACCCGGTGACCTGGCCCGTATCCGGAGAATTCCCTCCGACGATTGCAACTTCAGCGTCGGCCACTCGCTCCGCCAGCAGAGGAGCGAGCTCTCGGTAGTTCAAGATGGCGACGAGAGTTTCGACGTAGAGGGTGGCAGAATGTGGCGGGCGAGTCGCTCCCGAATCCAGGCTTCCTCCACGGGTTCGTCCTCCATCGCCATGGAGTTCGCCACGTGACGGGGAATCGCTTCCAGGCGACGCCGTTGACGTTCCTCCTCCGGCAGGCTGCGCCAACATTCGATGGCTCTTTTCCAAGCAGTGTTCGACATTGTCGTTCTCCTGTTCTTGCAACAGTTCGCCCGGGCATCGTCTGCGTAGAAGCTCGCTGGTCGGCAGGCTCGAGATCACAGCTCAGCTTCTTGAAGAAGTCGTCGAACGATAACGATGGCGAACCGGTGGCCCGGGCCGGTGTTGAAGATCTCCGATCAGGCATGGAACACCTTTTCTGGGCCTACGGGTCGAGGTGTAGGGTCACAGCGGCAGCCGAACCGGCGACCGACACTACCACGCCTATGCCCAATACCACCAGGTTGGTGCGCAGCAGGGCCGCATTGTCCACTTGGAATCCGGCCAGCAACTGCAGAGCATCGGCCTCGCTGAACCGGTCGATCACGTAAGTACGCAACAAAGAGTTGCAGCCCACAGCCACCAATGCCCCCAGCACCCCCTGGATCAGCCCCTCCAACATGAACGGAATTCGTACGAACCACCGAGACGCACCCACCACCCGCATGATCTCTATCTCTTGGCGCCGGTTGCTGATGGCGATGGCCAAAGTGTTGAGGATCAACAGCGCCGACGCCCCCAGCAACACGATGGAGCCGATGAACAGTACTCGTCCGGCCCGATCGGACAGATCCTGTATGCCGCGGATGGCCTCGCCGGCGAACACTACGGTACGCACGCCGGGCTGGCCCCGGAACTGCCGTCCTATCTCCTCCACCACGTCGGCGTCGGGATCGGCGGGCACCACCCGATACGACGGTGGCAGCATTTCAGCCGTGACGGACTCCAACAACTCGGGAGTGTCGGCAAACAGCTCCTTGAACTCCTCGAAGGTCTCGGCTTGGTCTACGTATTCGAACCGGCTGATGGCAGAACTCTCCTCGAGCCGTTCCCGAATGCGATCGTCTTGTTCGGGCGTGGCTTCGGCGTTCATCCACACCACGAACTCGATACCACCCTCCCAGCGCTTGGTAGCACTGTCAGCTGCAGTCTGGAACAATACGAAGCCGCCGAACATGGCCAGCGAAACCCCCACGGTGACCACCGTCGCCACCGCCAACTGGTAGTTTCGTCGAAGGTTCTGTCCGGTTTCGCGCAGCGCGTAACGAGTACTGAGCATGGCTGCTATTCGTACACTCCACGAGCTTGATCACGGACGATCACGCCTCGATCGAGTTCCACCACCCGTCGTCTCATGCTATCTACAATGCTACGGTCGTGGGTGGCCATGACCACAGTGGTGCCCGTCTGGTTGATGCGATCGAGCAGGCCGGTGATGCCGCGCGACGTTTGGGGGTCGAGGTTACCGGTGGGCTCGTCGGCCAGCAGGATCAACGGTCGGTTCACGAAAGCCCGAGCGATCGAAACCCGCTGCTGCTCTCCTCCCGAGAGCTCATAGGGGAAGCGATCCATCTTGCGCGACAAGCCGACCAGATCGAGGATGGCCGGGACCTGCTTGCGGATGACGTGACGGGGCTTGCCGATCACCTCCAAGGCGAAAGCCACGTTCTCACCTACCGTCTTCTTCGGCAACAGCTTGAAGTCCTGGAAGATGAACCCGATGTTGCGGCGCAGGTACGGAACCTTCCACGAACTGAGAGTCCCTACGTTTTGTCCGGCTACGAAGATCCGGCCGTGTTCAGGCCTTTCCTCCCGGTTCAGGAGCCGTATGAAGGTGGACTTACCCGACCCGGAAGGCCCCACCAGAAAGACGAGCTCCCCCTTGGCTATGGAAATGGTCGCGTCCCGCAGGGCCACTACGTCGCCCTTGAACACCTTGGTGACGTTTTCGAGCTTGATCATGCCGATCCTCGAACCCGATGAGCAGTTCCGCCAATGTGACAGTACCAGCGCCGTGACTTCAATCAGCGGCCATCCAGTTCGTCAGGCCATCTGCGTGGAGATCGGCCACTTCTTCATCTGATCCACCGAGCTCATGCACCGGACCGGGCCCGGTTCCATCGCAGCCAGGTCTCCATCAGCTCATCGAGGCCTCCGCCCAGTACCGCCTCCACATCGGAGGTCTCCTGCTCGGAGCGCAGATCCTTGACCATCTGGAAGGGCTGCAGCACGTAATTGCGTATCTGGCTACCGAAGCCCACATTCTGCTGCTCGCCGGTGATGCCGGCAATCTCGGCTTGCCGCTTCTTTCGCTCGAGGTCCAACAGCTTGGCTGCCAGCATCTGCATAGCCCGCTCCTTGTTCTGGTGCTGGCTGCGCTCGTTCTGGCAACTGGTCACCAACCCGGTGGGCAGGTGCGTGATACGGACCGCCGAGTCGGTCACATTGACGTGCTGACCCCCGGCCCCCGAAGAGCGGTAGGTGTCGATCCGGAGATCCTTTTCGTCCATATCGACCTCGGTCGATACCTCGTCGAAGAACGGCACCACATGGACCGCCGCAAAAGAAGTTTGACGCTTACCCTCGTTGTTGAACGGGGAGATCCGCACCAGGCGATGGACTCCGTGCTCGGACTGCATCCACCCGTAGGCATGGCGGCCCTTCAAGATGAACTCCACGTTGCTGAGACCGGCCTCGGTGCCCTCCGACACCGACGTCACCTCCAGATCGAAGCCGCGGCGCTCAGCCCAGCGGGTGTACATACGCATGAGCATCTCGGCCCAGTCCTGTGCGTCGGTACCCCCCTCGCCCGACTTGATCTGACAGACGGCATCGCGTTCGTCGAACTCGCCGGAGAACAGCGACCGCAGCTCGAGGTCGTCGAGCCGCTGGTCCAGGGCCGAAACGGCAGCGGCGATCTCGGCCCCTTGAGACTCGTCGGCCTCCTCGACCGCCAACTGGTGGAGGGTCTCAGCGTCGGACAGGTCGACGGCCAGACGATCGAAGAACTCGACATCCTCGGTGACGGCGGCCAGCTCCGAAGTCACCGCTCGAGCCCGGTCCTGGTCGTTCCAGAGGTCAGGGCGGGACGCCTCGGCCTCCAGCCGGGGCCGGGCGGCTCGCAGGGCCTCGACTCGCATGTAGGCCTCGGCCTCGATGAGCCGGTCCCGGAGCTGACGCAACCTGCCGGAGAAGTCCTGCACTGCTACCCCGCTACTGAGGATCCCGAAGGCCGGCCGTGGCACTGCTTGAACTTGCGCCCGTTGCCGCAGGGGCAAGGGGCATTGCGGCCCACCTTCTCCAGTTCGCTCTTGACCACGGGGGTCCGGGCCACCTTTTGTCTGGGCGCGGCCGCCGCTCGAGAACCGGGCTCTCTCTTGTCGGCGCTGACCCCTTCCAGCTTCTGCTTGTCACCGGCCGGCTCATGCCGGGCCACTTGGGCATGCATCACGTGGCGAACGAAGTCCACCGCGATGGCGGTCATCATGGAGCCGAACATCTCGAAACCCTCGCGCTGCCACTCGGTAGCCGGATTCTTCTGACCCATGGCCCGCAGATGGATGCCCTCCCGCAGCAGATCCATCTCCCAGAGATGCTGGCGCCATTTCTGATCGATGATCCACAGCATCACCTGACGCTCGACTTGGCGCATCACGTCGGCACCGATCTCATCGGTACGCCGGGCGTAGTGCTCGTGGCCGGCCTCGGTCAACAGTCCGGTGAGCTCGTCGATGGTGTCGGCTCGGCCCAGCCCTTCAGCGGTGATGCCACCGGGCCACAATCCTGATATCTCGGTGGCCAAGCCCTCGAGATCCCATTCTTCTCGGTATTCGGAGACGCAGTAGGTGCCGATGGCCCCGCCGATGGCATCTTCGATGTACTTCGCCGCTTCGGTCCGCAAGTCGGCACCGTCGAGGATCTGGGACCGCCGCTTGTAGATCACCTTGCGCTGCTCGTTCATCACCTCGTCGTATTTGAGGACGTTCTTGCGGGTCTCGGCGTTGCGCTGCTCCACGGTGTTCTGAGCCCGCTCTATCGCCTTGGTGACCATGCCGGCCTCGATGGGCACATCTTCGGGCAGGGTCTTGTCCATCACCCAGTTCATGGCTCCGGACGCGAACAGGCGCATCAGTTCGTCCTCCAGCGACAGGTAGAACCGGCTCTCGCCGGGGTCGCCCTGGCGACCCGACCGGCCCCGGAGCTGGTTGTCGATCCTTCGGCTCTCGTGACGCTCGGTACCCAGCACGTAGAGACCGCCCAGATCCAGCACCCGCTCCCGTTCGGCGTCGGTGGTCTCGGTGTGCTTGCCGGTCAGCTCGGTCAGTCGGGCCGCGCCCTGTTCACTGGCGGGATCGAGCCCCTCGGCCCGCAGGTCGCGCCGGGCCAGGCCCTCGGGATTGCCGCCCAGCAAGATATCGACGCCCCGTCCGGCCATGTTGGTGGCCACGGTGATGGCATGGAGACGGCCGGCCTGGGCCACGATCTCGGCTTCGCGATGATGCTGCTTGGCGTTGAGCACCTCATGGGACACGCCCGCCTTGTCGAGATAGCGGGACAGCTTCTCGGACTTGTCCACCGACACCGTGCCCACCAGCACGGGCTGGCCCCGCTCGTAGCGTTCGGCCAGATCGTCGACGCAGGCCTGGAACTTGGCGTCCTCTGTCTTGTAGATGAGGTCGGCTCGGTCGTCGCGGACTGTGGGACGATGGGTGGGCACGGGCACCACGTGGAGCCCGTAGGTGGAAACCAGCTCGCTGGCTTCGGTCTCGGCCGTGCCGGTCATGCCGGCCAACCGGTCGTAGAGGCGGTAATAGTTCTGGAGGGTGATGGTGGCCAGCGTCTGGTTCTCCTCCTTGATGATCACCCCCTCCTTGGCTTCGACGGCTTGGTGGATGCCGTCGGACCATCTCCGGCCCTCCAGCACCCGACCCGTGAACTCATCGACGATCTTCACCTGGTTCTTGTCGATGATGTAATCACGGTCCCGCTTGTACAACTCTTTGGCCCGCAGCGCGGCCTGGAGTTGATGCACGAGGTTCTGAGCTACTTGGTCATAGAGATTGTCGATCTTCAAGGACCGCTCCACGGCATGGACCCCGTCCTCCAGAGGAGCAACGGTCCGTTTCTCCTCATCGACCTCGTAGTGGACGTCACGCCGCAAGCCGCGAGCGATGGAGGCGAACCTGGTGTAGAGGCTGACGGCCTCGGCCACCCGCCCGCTGATGATCAAAGGGGTGCGGGCTTCGTCGATGAGGATGGAGTCGATCTCGTCGACGATGCAGTAGTGATGGCCCCGCTGGACCTGACTGGCCCTCGACATGGCCATGTTGTCTCGCAGGTAGTCGAACCCGAGCTCGTTGTTGGTTCCGTAGGTGACGTCACAGGCGTACTGGGCTCGTTTGTGGTCGGTGCCCGACGATCCGCCAACGATCAGCCCCACGCTGAGCCCCAACCACTTGTAGAGCTGCCCCATCCACTCGGCGTCCCGGGCGGCCAGATATCCGTTGACGGTGACCACGTGCACACCCTTGCCGCTGAGGCCGCTCAGGTAGATGGGCAGCGTAGAGGTGAGGGTCTTGCCCTCGCCGGTCTTCATTTCGGCCACCCATCCCAGGTGCAGGGCTGCCCCCCCGACGAGCTGGACGTCGTAGTGGCGTTGGCCCAAGACCCTGAAGGCGGCCTCTCTAACCACCGCGAAGGACTCCGTGAGCAGATCGTCCAGCTCGGCGCCGTTGGCCAGCCGATTGCGGAGCTCGCCGGTGCGGGCTCGCAACCCGGTATCGTCGAGCCGCTTCATCTCCGGTTCCAGCGCGTTGATGTCGGGAACCAGAGCGGTCAGGGCCTTCAGCTTGCGACCCTCACCGGTGCGGAGGATCCGCTTGAACAACGACATCAGCCCAAGTCGGTCGGCTGGCCACCGTCACGGCCACGGATGGTGTCACCCCGGCCGTGGTGGCGGGACTGGAGCTTGGTACGGAGCTTGCGAATCTGGCGTTCCAGCTTGGCCTCGGCCAGATCGACGGCTGTGAAGGGATCGGGGGCCTGCACCTTGCAGCGCAGGTGATGCCCGTGACCCGACAGGGTCACCTCGCATATTTCCCGGTCACCGATGCGAGGGTTGCGAGCTTCGTCGAGGTGCACCACGGCCGTGTCCAGCTCCGATAGAAACCGGTCGAGCTGACCGATCTTGGTTCGTATGACCTCCTCCAGCTTCGGCGTGACGGTCAGATGCCGGCTGCTGATGGAGACGTCCATTCCCGACCTCCGGGGTTGTGGCTGGATTTCTCATCGTAGAGGTTGGATCACCAGGTTGGCGCAGCGGAATTGGGCCCGCCACGGTGGCGGCCACAGCCACCACGGAGTCGGCACCGCCAGCTCGCAGCACGGTGGCGGCGACCCGCAGGGTGGAGCCGGTGGTGCAGACATCGTCAACCACGAGGACCCGTCCGGCCAGGCCGCGCCTTTTGGCCTTCAGAGTGGGGCCAGCCAGCCGGCCGGCGCGGCTGCGGTCGGTCTGGGGCCGGTGATCGAGCCGACGCAGGTAGGCACGAGCCGACAGCCGGAGCCGCCGAGCCAAAGCCCGGGCCAGCAACTCGGCCGGGTCGAAACCCCGGGCCCGGCGCCGGGCCGGCGTGCACGGTACCCAGGTGACCACATCGGCGCCAGGGGCCACAGCCATCAGCTCGACCGCGATCGTGGTGACCCATACGGTCGAGCGGCCGTACTTGAGCGAACGGATCATGGCCGCGGCCGCCCCGGTGTGGATCCAACCCGCTGCGAAGGCGTCGATCCCGCTGATGTCGATTCCACCGGCATCGATCCGACAAGCGTCGAGTCCACGGGCGTCGGGGGTCATGGTCGGCACGGGGCCGAGACTACGAACCCCCTGTGACAGGGCTCGAGGCCAGGGCCACGCCGACGTCGCAGCCCTGCACCGCGGCAGCCACCGCCTCGGCATCGGTGATGTCGCCATGCACGACTTCGATGATGCTCAGATCGACCTCGACTCAGACCGTGACCGACTTCGAGATCCGCCCGACGGCGCCAGCGCCACCAGAGCGTCGTCGTCGACGGCCGCGACGCCGGCCTTCGGATGCAACACCTGGACGTACACGTGGTCGGCACCGGCGTCTACGTGTTCGGCCAGCCGTTGCTCGATCGTCTCTACGTCACCCCAGGCCACCATGGCGTCCACGAACCGAGGCGAGAGATCGTTGATGTCCTCCTCGGTGAACCCGAGCCGTAGCCAGCAGTTCCGGTAACCCGGGACCCGGGTGTAGAACTTCATGACTTGGGCTCCGGTAGCCCGGGCTTGCTCGCTGTCGGTGGTGAGCATCACTTTTTGCTCGACGTGCAGCCCGGCATCGGGTCCCATGACCTGTCGGGCCATCTCGGTGTGGGCGGGGGTGACGTTGTAGGGGTGGGCGCCCGAGGTGCGCTCGGCCGCCAGCTCGAGCATCCGGGGGCCGAGCGCGGCCAGCACCACCGGCACCGGTTCGGACGGTGGGACCGAGGTGTAACGAGATTCATCCATGGCATCCAGATAGGACCGCATGAACGACAGCGGCTTGTCGTAGGCGATGCCCCGGATCTGGCTGACGATGATCGGGCTCGACACCCCCAGACCGAGGATGAACCGGCCTCGGGTCTGCTCGGCCACCGTGTTGGCCCCCTGCTTCATCACGCCGGGATGACGGTTGTAGACGTTGGCGATACCGCTGGCCAGCCCGAGGGTGGAAGTAACGGCCCCGACGTAGGCGGCCTGGGCGAAGGGATCACGACCGAAGGTCTCCCCCATCCACAGGCTCGAATAGCCGAGTTGCTCCACCCGGGCGGCCATGGCCGCCAACTCGGCTCCGGTCAGTGCTTCGGGTGCAGCCCAGATACCTCGATCAACCGTCATTGTCATCTTGGGATTCTCGTTGTAGATCGACATTCTCTTCGTATGTGTGGCGAAACTCGTCCCCAACGGTTTCGGGCCGAGAGTCCGGGTAGAGCCTCAGCAAATCCCATTCGTTGATGGCAGCCCGGACCTTGTAGCGCATACGCCCTTGGTATCCGGCTCCACCCGACTGTCTCTCGAGTTGGGGCGCACCCCAGTCGTAGGCTTTGCTGTGCAACTGCCGAAGTTTTGAAGTCTTCGGTAACGGTTCCGACAACCACCAGTCCCCGATACATGTCACCGGGGACCTGTCCCATCCAACGGGCCGCACGCTGCAGAGCCCTGGCCAGCGACATCAGCTTCGAGGCTGCTCTGACCGTCGAATCCGCGGCTCTTTCTGTGTCACTGAAGGCCCGTTCGAAGCTGTCCATTCCGGCTGTTCTCCTAGCCTCGGTCCAGCGATACTAACGCAAGACAACACGACTTCGGAGAAAAGGGCAATGAGATACCGTCCATCTAGTAGCGATAGCGATCCGACTTGAAGGGGCCGTCGACTCGAACGCCGATGTAGTCGGCCTGGTCCGGAGTCAGCGTGGTGAGCCGGGCCCCGAGAGCGTCGAGATGAAGCCGGGCCACCTCCTCGTCGAGGTGGCGAGGCAGCGTCGTCACCCCTTGCATCTGCTCGGCATTGGCGTGCAGCTCCATCTGGGCCAGCACCTGATTGGTGAAACTGCACGACATGACGAAGCTGGGATGGCCGGTGGCGTTGCCCAGATTCAGCAGCCGCCCCTCCGACAGGAGGATCACCGAATGGCCGTCGGGAAACACGTACTCGTCCACCTGGGGCTTGATGGTCACCCGCTGTATGTCCGACATCCGGCTCAACCCGGCCACGTCGATCTCGTTGTCGAAATGACCGATATTGCCGACTATGGCTTGGTGCTTCATCCGCGCCATGTGACCGGCTAGGATCACGTCTCGGCTGCCGCTGGCCGTGACGAATATGTCAGCGGTGTCGGCAACGTTCTCGAGAGTATCGACCTCATACCCCTCCATCACCGCTTGCAGAGCGCAGATGGGGTCTATCTCGGTGACGATCACCCGCGCTCCCTGCCCGCGCAGAGCCGCGGCACAGCCCTTGCCGACATCGCCGTAACCGCAGACCACGGCCACTTTCCCACCGATCATCACATCGGTGGCCCGATTGATCCCGTCGATCAACGAATGCCGACATCCGTACATGTTGTCGAACTTCGACTTGGTGACCGAGTCGTTCACGTTGACGGCCGGGAACAGCAACTCTCCCCTGTCCCTCATCTGATGGAGGCGGTGCACCCCGGTGGTGGTCTCCTCGGACACGCCCCGGATGCCCGACGCCAGCTTCGAGAAGAAACCAGGATCGGTGGCGGCAATGAGTCGGAGCCGCTCGAGGAAAGCCCGCCAGTCCTCGGGATCGGCCTCGGCGGCAGAAGGGATGGCGCCGGTCCGCTCGAACTCCAATCCTTTGTGAACCATCAGGGTGGCGTCTCCGCCGTCGTCGAGAACGAGGTTGGGTCCCTCACCGTCGGGCCAGCGCAAGATCTGTTCGGTAGCCCACCAGTATTCCTGTAGCGTCTCGCCCTTCCAAGCGAACACCGGTACTCCCCGAGGCTTGTCAACCGTGCCGGCAGGGCCGACGGCCACCGCGGCCGCGGCTTGGTCCTGGGTGGAAAAGATGTTGCAACTGGCCCAGCGAACCTCAGCCCCCAGCGCCACCAGCGTTTCGATGAGTACTGCGGTCTGGACCGTCATGTGCAGCGACCCGGCGATACGGGCCCCGGCCAGCGGTTGATCGTCGAGGTATAGAGCCCGTAGAGCCATGAGCCCGGGCATCTCGTGTTCGGCCAGACGGATCTCCCGGCGCCCGAGCGGGGCCAGTGCCGTATCGGCGATACGGAAGTCGCCGGGATGATGGTCGGCAGCAGCGCCAGTTGCAACGGAGGTCACAGGTCCGAACCTACTCCAGCTCGAAAGACCGTGGCGCCCCCCGAGAGCACAACCGCCTCGGTATCGGCACCTACCCAGGCCGCCCGGCCACAGTCGAGCCCGAGATCGCCGGCCCGGACCTGCCCGCGGGTGCACAGCACTATGGCCGGACCGCCGGTCACGGTGGCCTCGCCGCTGACTTCGATCCGCTGCAACGAGAACTCCGGCGCTGAGGTCCGGTACGAGGTCACGGTGCCGACCGGAGCCGGCTGCTGCACATCAGGGACGCTGGGATCGGTGGAGACGACGTCGAGGAACGTCGAGATGTCGACAGGCTTGGAAGTCAGCCCGGCTCGGATCACGTTGTCCGAACTGGCCATCACCTCCACACCCGTTCCTCTCAGGTAGGCGTGGAGGCTGCCGGCGCCGAGGAACAGCGCCTGACCGGGCTGGAGGGTTACGAGGTTGAGCAGCAACGCCACCACCACCCCGGGATCACCGCGATGATGGGTTTCGAGGTCGGCCACCATGGCTCGCTCGGCGCTCCAGTCACCGGTCGCTCCGGCGCAAGCCTGCGCCACCGCATGGCTGAGGCCGGCGGTGGCAGCGGTGTCATCGGTGAGCAGCCGGGTGGTCAGATCCCGTAGACCGGCCCCGGTGGGATGGTCGCTCAGGCGCCGACGCAGCGGATCCAGGGCCGGAGTCTCGATGGTGTCCAGCAGGGCCAGGGTGCTGTTCGGGTCCCGGAATCCGCACAGCATGTCGAAGGGGGTCAGGGCGCAGATGAGCTCGGGTTTGGGTGACCGGTCCCGGAACGACCGTTGCGGGCTGTGGATGGGAATGCCCAGTGCTTCTTCCCGGGCGAATCCGGCCCGAGCCGCCTCCGCACAGGGATGGGCCTGTAACGACAGCGGCTGGGCCGCAGCCAGAACCTTGAGCAGGAAAGGTAACGAGCCGAAGCGAGTGGCCACCGCCAGCCCGAGGGCGGTTTCTGGGTCGGCGGTGATGAGCTGGTCCAGCCGAACGGCACCGGATCCGGAGCCGACCATCGCCGGCCCCGAGGGATGGGCTCCGAACCAGAGCTCGGCCCAGGTCCGATCGGAGGCGGCCAGACCGAGCATGGCCGGGATAGCAGTGCGCGACCCCCAGTCGTAGAAGCGCGCCACCCCGACCAGTGGTTCCAACTCAGCTCCCGAACGTAAGGGGGATGTTCTCGTCGGCGGCTTTGTCCATCAGCCGCCGGTGCTCGGAGCCGTCGAGAGTTTCGGCCTCGTCGCTCAGCATCACCGGTATGTCGTCGTCGATCCGGTACCGCAGCTTCAGCCGCGGGTTGTAGAGAGCGTCTTCGTCCTCGAAGTAGTACAGCGGCCCCTTGTCGATGGGACAGGCCAAGATCTCCAGGAGACGGGCATCCAGAGTCATTTCACACCTCTCGGATAGTTCCAGTACGGTCGGTCAGCAGTCGGCGAACCTCGTTGACCCGGGCTTCGACCTCGCCGGGGGTGGCGGCCTCGAGGTTGAGACGCAGCCGCGGTTCGGTGTTTGAAGACCGGAGATTGAACCACCATGCACCGCAGTCGACGGTGAGGCCGTCGAGCCGATCTGGAGTCACACCCCGGAGGCCGACGAAGTCGCTCGCGACCGCTTCGATGGCAGCAACGGGATCAGCCACCTCGAAGTTGATCTCGCCTGAAGATGCGTACCGGTCCAACGACGACACCAACTCGCTCAGAGTGCCGTCGTGTCGGCACAGGGTCTCCAGAACCACCAAGGCTGCGATCATCCCGCTGTCGGCTCCGAAATTGTCGAGGAAGTAGTAGTGGCCGGAATGCTCGCCCCCGAATACCGCTCCCGTCTCGGCCATCACTTGCTTGATGAACGAATGACCCACCCGAGCGCGCACGGGCCGGCCCCCAGCGGCGGCAACGGTCTCGGGAACGGCTTTCGAACAGATCAGGTTGTGGATGATCGTCGCTCCGGGCCGGCGGTCGAGGATGGTGCGGGCCACCAGAGCGGTGATCAGCGATCCCGGCAGCGAACGGCCCGTCTCGTCCACGAAGAAAACCCGATCGGCGTCACCGTCGAAAGCGATCCCGATGTCGGCTCCCGTATCGAGCACCCGGGCCACCAGATCCTGCTGGTTCTCGGTCTGGAGAGGATCGGCGGGGTGGTTGGGGAAGGTACCGTCCAGCTCCGGGTACAGGTGATCCAGCTCGAACGGGAGCTCCTCGAACACGGCCGGGACGATCAGGCCGCCCATGCCGTTGGCGGAGTCCACCACCACCCGCAGCCGCCTCAGAGCTGTCTCATCGACGAAGCAACGTACGTGAGCCACGTACTCGTCGAGTATGCGGTGCTCGGTTTCGGCACCGGGCACCCCGACCGGATCGGGATCGGTCCCGGCCCGGGCCATGGCCTCGATGTCACCCAACCCGGTGTCGCTACCTATGGGCACGGCCCGGGCCAGACACATTTTTATGCCGTTGAACGGAGCCGGGTTGTGTGAGGCCGTGAACATGGCTCCGGGCCGGTCGAGCCGGCCCGAGGCGAAATACATCATGTCGGTGGAGCAGAGCCCGATATCGGCGACGTCGATCCCGTGGGCTAGCACCCCATCGGTGAATGCAGCCACGAGCTCGACCCCGTGAGGGCGCATGTCCCGCCCGATGACGACGGCCTCGGACCCCTTCGATCTCACGAACCGGGCGAAGGCCCCACCGATGGCCCGGCATGCGTCGGCGTCGATCTGATCACCGACGATGCCCCGAATGTCGTAGGCCTTGAAGATCGCGTCGTAGTCCGCCATGCCCTGCGAATCTACTGACCTGGCGTCGATTAACGGGCCGGCGGGACGATCGGGGGCGATACCCGCCTCAACGACGAGGACACGGTGCTGGCCCTACCTATGCCGAAGGCAATGATCGCTGCGGCAGCGATGACGACCAGGACGGAGAACTTGACGACAGCTTGTGCGCAGCCAGAACGAGACTTCGAACGGCTGGGGTGTCGGGGTCGGGCTCGTTTCGGTTTGGCGCGGTGGGCGCGGGGAGGATCGTCTCGAGGTTTTCGGTCCGCCTGATCGAGCCTTCCCCTCAGGCTATCGGCAGACCATGCATCTTTCTGGAGCTCGCTCATTTGCGAGAACAGCCGTGGATGGTCCCCCTCGACGACCTCGGCCATCACCTCGAAGTTGTCATGCAGACCGGCCTTGGTGAGGTTCGCCGAACCGACCATGACCGCGCTCTTGATACCACGAGACGAATCGGGCCGAACCATCCACACCTTCAGGTGGGCCTCGGCCTTACCGAGCTGGTTCTTGTCGGTGCGATACCAGTTCACTACTTCCACATCGGAGCGATCCAAGAACGCCAAAGCCGCGAGCCGATCGACCTCGCTGTGGTTCGAGAAACCTGTTCTGATGTCACCGATCAGCAACCACACCGGGCGACCTCGGGTGCGTTGATCGAGCCATCCCAGCCCGTAAGCGCTGGCATACCCGACAGCCACGTCCAGCTTTCCTATCGGATTGGCCCGAAGAAAGCCCTCGATCACTTCAGTCACAGGCATAGGGACCTCCTCGCCCGGATTTGTCGGCACGGCCTGCGACCCTAACGTCTATGACAACTACTGGGCAGGCGTCGAGTACCGGCCCCGGCTGGCTCGGAGCCGGATCCGGCCCACATCGCGTATCAGGGCGAAGCCGTGCCTGACGGCTCGCACGGTGGACGTGTCACGCTGGATGGAGTCCACAGGCACCTCGCAAACCCCGAAACTGTAGAGTTCGGCCAAGTACAACAACTCGACATCGAAAGCGAAACCCTTGATGACGCCGACATCGAACAGTGCGCCCGCCACGCTGTCGCGGAAGGCCTTCAGGCCGCATTGCGTGTCTCGATAGTTGCCGGCCAGCACGAGCCGAGCAGCCCAATTCACCACCCGGCTACCAGCCCGACGCCGCCATGGGGGCCTCCGAGCCGGTCGGGTCCGGAAGTGGTAGCGACTACCGATAGCCATGTCGCATCCGGCCTCGACCACCTCCAGCAACCGGACCACCTGTAGAGGCTGATAGGACAGATCGGCGTCGGTGAAGACCACCGTCGACCCGGTGGCGACTCGGACCCCGGCCCGGACTGCAGCGCCCTTACCTCGATGCACCGGCAGTTCCACAACCACATCCGCCCCGACCTGTCGGGCTGCGTCGGCAGTTCCGTCACCGGAACCGTCGTCGACCACCACGATCTGCAGACCACCACCCGAAGCCACACTCGTAAGCCCCGAGCGGAGAGCAGTAACCGTGGCCCCGATGCGGGACGCTTCGCGGTAGGCCGGGATCACCAACGAGAGCCGTATCAGCGGCTCCTCCTTCCGGTTCGGCCGGGCACTCCGACGGCCAGATACACCGCCCCCGCCAAACCGACCAGTGTCAACCCCAGAGCCACCAGTTCCACCTGGCTGCGTCCGTACTCCAAGGTCACCTCGGTGGCGGTGGGTATCACCACCATCAGGTTAGGGGTCACCCGGTAGGGCCCGTCCCCACCGGTGACCGACCAGTTGGGGAAGTACGAGGCCCGGACCAGAACCGGTGAGCCCAACCGATCGACCATGAACGAGATCGACTGGTCGCCCCAGACGATGTCGCTCACCGCGGCCGGCTCGACCCGTCGGCGGGGCGCGCCCTCACCGAGGAGATCGGCAAAGGCCCGCATGACCGCGACCCGACCGCTCGCAGAAGCTCGGGCTGCGGCCAGCCGGCCCTCGTCGTCGAGGTCGACCAGGTTCAGGGTGGGCCAGTCTTCGGCACCGAAGTAGCCGTTCCCTCCCGGCCCCTCAGCAGCAAACACCGGCGTATTTTCCGAAGCCAGGAAGGCCCCGACCGAGACTTCGAGCCAGTCGTAGTCGGCATCGGCGAAGTCGTCGATTACCACCGGTAGCAGGTCGAGACCTACGACGCTACCGCTGCCGGCCACCTCGAAGATCACCCAGGGGCCCGACGTGGCGATCTCGTCGAGGTCGGGCTCAGCTCGAGCCTGGGCCACAGCCGGCTCGGAGAAGGCCAGGTAGTAGCGCACCCCCATCGCCTGGAGGTGATCTACCCCGGCCGCAACGTCGAGCCCCGAATACGGCAGGCTGCGCTGGGATCTAGACGGCGCCGCCGACAGTTCCGACTGCATCAAAAAGTGGTAGGGGGTCGTGGCCGAGGCCTCGAAGTACAGGCCTTCCATGGAGGCGATACAGCGATCGGTCCAGTACGGCAACAGCATCGGGGCCATGGTGGTGCCATAGGAACCGAGCCGCTCAGACTCGTATTCCCACAGCGACCGGCCACAACCGTATTCGGTGCCCACCCGCTTCATGGTCTCAACCAGCTCGGCGTACTCCAAGGTTCCACCGCCGGCCTCGGTCGGCCTCTTGTTCTCATAGCCGGAGAAGTTGTACTCGATCCAGGAGCCCCCCAGATGGAACTCATCGGTGTGCAGCGGTCCCCACCGGTAGACCCCACCGGCGTCGAGGCGGCCGCCGGGCAGCGATCGCAGCGGCAACCCTACCATCACCATCATCGCCGCCACCGCCATCCCTGCCATTGTGGCGGTAATGGCCAAACCGGTACCGGCCAGTCGAACACTGATCAGGCGGACAAAGATGCGGATCACCTCGCTAACGCCAATCGCCGCCAGCAAATAGACAGAGAGATAATAAAAGGGCAGCAGCCTCACGTTCCACAGCCGCCACTCCGGCAGGATCACGAAGACGGCTGCCGCCACTGCTGCGGTCACGGCCAAAGCCATACCCAAATGCACCCGGCGGGTGAAGCAGATGACCGCGCCGAGAGCCGCCAGCACTACAAATAGCTGCAAGGGTGGGTCGTTGACCAGGAAGTCGTAGGAGAAAGAGGTACGAGACCACAGCGCCGATAGATAGGTCCGCTGCTTGCCCCAACCCATATCGTTGAGCAGCTTCCGGTTCCAGAAGAATGGCAACACCCACCATGCGCTGAGTAGCCCGGCCAGAATCCCGGTCACCAGCACCCAGCGGAGCCGGTCCCAGCCCCGGCGCACCATCAGCATGGCGACAGTGAATACCAGAGCGAAGAATGCTGCGAACAGGTGGGTCAACCCGGCCAGAGCCAGCAATACACCGGCGGTGACCCGGCCGCCGCCGGTGTGCAAGCCTCGGCTGGCCACACCCATGTAGAACACGGCCGTCATCAAGCCGAGTGAGTAGGCGAACTCCCCCGCCATCGTCGACAGCAGGTTGCCTCCGTAGATATTGAAGGACCGGTCGAACAGGAACGCAAGGGTGCCGGCCGCCATCAGGGCCGGACCGGGGAAGGCCAGCCCGCCGAGCCGGGCCATGACATAGGCGGCAACGGGTAGACCAACGACGCCGGCAATGGCAACCAACTTGAAAGCCACGCCGTAGGGAACCGGAGTGACCAGTGCCACGGTCGTCACCGCTGCCACCGTCACCGGCAAACGGGCCCACCCGGCCCGACCTCGATACCGGAATCGGGGCCAGGTCCAGGCCAGAAAACCGGCTGCGACCGGCCCGCCCACGGCAGCCATGAACAGAACGAAAAGGGTGTCGTCGTAGTAGAAACCAGGCCCGAACCCCAGCCCGATGGTCCGGCCGTCGAGACGGTCGAGAACCGCCATGACCGCGACGACCGCCCCGGCAACTACGGCCACGCCCAGCCATCGACTCGAGAACCCGAACCGGCTGAGGCTCCATCGACCCGAGAACCCGAACCGGCTGAGCCCGATCCAGCCCAGGGCCATCGCAGCCAGATGAGCGAAGACCTCCACCGGCAGGCTCACCCCGGCCTCCACCATCACCACCAGCAACGATGGGATCACCATGTAGAAGGTGAAGGCAGGAAAGCCTGCGTACCAATCCTGGGTCCAGCCCGTTAGCCGCAGATCGCTCAGGAGCACATCCCGCAAGTAGGCCGGCGCCCACACGTGAGCACCCATGTCTCCACCGGCAGGGGTGGTATCGGTGAACCACGCCCACGGCCTCAGATTGCTGATCGAGAAAAGCATGACCGCAACCACGATCCCGACGGTGACGAAGCGGCGAGCTCTTGGACCAGTCACGTTGTCAGCAACACGACGACCGTCGCCGAATTGAAGGTCGCGTGGGACCAGATTGCCGGTCCGAGTCGACCCGTCCGCCAAACCAGTATCCCGTTGACCACACCCACCAGCACCAGGGCCGGGAACTGCACACCCTGGAAATGCGAAGCAGCGAACAGCAGCGAAGCACAGCCGATACCGGCGATGGGGCCCAGCCAGTCGTGCAACGCTCCTTGCAGCAGGCCCCTGTAAAAGACTTCCTCGACGATGGGGGCGCCGATGATCGTCATCAACGTCAGGGCGACGACATCGAGGATGCCGCCGGCCTGATCCACCAGCGACCGAGCCGGCCCTCCCACGTCGAGGTCACCGAACAGCCGCATGATCAGCAGGTAGAGCAGCGGGACGAGTACGAACTGTAGTCCGATCCCGGCCCCGATTCCGATGCCCACATCCCGAGGACGCATGCTCCAGCCCATCTGGGACTTCCAGTCGAGCCCGCTACGGCGGGCCAGTACCGGGGCGCCGATCAAGCCGACCCATAACGGAGCTTGCAGAAAGACCAACCAGCCCAAGGGGATAGGGACGCGATCCCTGACCAGCTCGACCCCTCGAGCCAACTGCATGGTCGTGCGACCGAGCGCGCTGCCGATTTCGGGCACCAGCACCAGCTCGTAGCCTCCCGCCGCGGCTACCAGGCCCACGACGACAGCACTGACCACGAAACCGAAAGCGAAGCCGGCCAGCGCCCACAAGAGCCGTGCCCGAACCGCCATGACCAAACCGTACCCAGCTTCAGCTCCGGTGGTCCCCTTCGCAGAGTTGAGTTGGGCTGGGCAGGTTTCGAATTGTACGAACGCCGAACCCCGAGAGCCACCCTGCGGATCGCCCTTGCTGCCCATTAGCCTTGTCCCGATGGCTGACAGCCACGGCTCACCCTCGCCGCCCCCACCTCCACCGCCACCGGCCCCGCCCGGAGATGGTAATGGCAGCAACCCTGGCGGTCAACCGACGGGCCCGGTAAGGCGGCAAGGCCGGCCCCGTTTGATCGTCTGGATCGCGCTGGGGGCCATTCTCTCCATCTTCTTCGCGACCAGGATGCTGCCCGGCGACGACCCCGAGGAGATCTCCTACCCGGATTTCCTGGACCGGGTCCGGGCCGGTGAGATCATCGAGGGCGAATACAACAACAAGAACGGTGCCATCAAGGCCACCGACACCAACGACGAGAAGTACTCCTCCAATGGGCCCCTACCCCTCCCCGACGACGACATCGCGCTCATCAATCAGAGCGTCAACGACGACTCGGGCGACCCGACATTCCGTTACGACACCCCCGAGACCAACTTGTTGCTGTCGCTGCTCCCATTGCTGTTGCCGGTCGGTCTGCTCATTTTGTTCTTCTGGTGGATGCAGCGCCGGACTTCGGGACAGATAGGCGGCCTCATGTCGATCGGGAAGAGCCGAGCCAAGACCTACTCCACTGAGCGGCCCAACACAACCTTCGACGACGTAGCCGGCTACGACGGGGTCAAGCAGGAGATCACCGAGATAGTCGATTTCCTCAAACAGCCCGGCCGGTTTGCCGAGATCGGCGCCCGTGTTCCCAAGGGAGTGCTCTTGGTCGGTCCGCCCGGCACCGGCAAGACGCTCATCGCCAAAGCCGTAGCCGGAGAAGCCGGGGTCCCGTTCCTGTCGGTAACCGGGTCCGACTTCATGGAGATGTTCGTGGGGGTGGGCGCCAGCCGGGTTCGGGACCTGTTCGAATCGGCCCGCAAGATGGGAAAGGCCATCATCTTCATCGACGAGATCGACTCGATCGGCCGCAAACGGGGGGCCGGCCTCGGTGGTGGCCACGACGAACGAGAGCAGACGCTCAACCAGATGCTGTCGGAGATGGACGGCTTCGAGGGATCCGAGGGCATCGTGATGATGGCCGCCACCAACCGGCCCGACATCTTGGACCCGGCCCTGCTCCGACCCGGCCGCTTCGATCGTCAGGTGGTGGTTCCGCTGCCCGAGCTGTCGGATCGGCAAGCCATCCTCGAGGTCCACGTCAAGGGCAAGCGGATGAACGACGACACCGACCTGAGCGTATTGGCTCGCGGTACGCCGGGCATGAGCGGGGCCGATCTCGCCAATCTGGTCAACGAGGCGGCCCTGTTCGCGGTTCGGGACGGCAAGGACGCCATCGGACCTCGCCACATCGATCAGGCCCGCGACCGGATGATCATGGGCCAGAAGCGGGAGTCGATGGTGCTGTCGAGCGGCGAGAAGGAGGTGATCGCCTATCACGAAGCCGGACATGCCGTGTGTGCCGCGGTGCTGCCTACCGCCGACCCGCTGCACAAGGTGACGATCATCCCCAGCGGCATGGCCTTGGGCGTCACCATGCAGCTTCCCGAGGAGGACCGGCACATCTACCGCGAGGACTACATCCGGGACCGGCTGATTGTCATGTTCGGGGGCCGGATCGCCGAGGAGTTGGTGTTCAGAGTTGTGAGCACTGGCGCCGCCAACGACCTGATCCAGGCCACCGGTCTGGCCCGTTCGATGGTGAGGGAATGGGGTATGTCCAAAAAGATCGGCCCCATGGCATGGGGAACGCAAAGCAAGGTGTTCTTGGGCGAAGACCTGATGCACACTCGTGACTACAGCGATGACACCGCCCGGGTGATCGACGAGGAAGTGGAGCTGATCCTGCGGTATCAGCAGAACCAGTGCCGGAAAGTGCTGACCGAATACCGCCACGGGCTCGACTTGGTGGCCCGGGCCCTGCTCGAGCACGAGACGATCAGCGGCAGCGAGGTCGAGCGTCTCATCAAGGTGTCGCGTCCGGTTCCGGGTGGGTCCGACGGCGACTCCAGGGGCATAACCGTGGACAAGGTCTTGATTGACACGAGCGATGACAACGAGGGACAGGATCAGCCTGCTGTTGCCGAATGGACCGGCTCGTTCTGATCGTCGGGGCCGGGGCAGTGGCCGGCCTGATGGCTCTGATCGCCAGCCGTCTCCGTTCTCGCCTGCGAGGCGAAATCTCACCGGCACCGGCCCATCGTGTCCCCGAGCGGCTCGACCGAGATGACTTCACTCGACCCGGCGCCCGATGGCTGGTGGCCGTGTTCACCTCCGAAGCCTGCTCGGGTTGCGTCCGGGTCTGGGAGTCGGCCCACCGGTTGGAAGGCCTCGACGTGGCCGTGCAGCGGATCGAAGCTGAGGGCGAGGCCGCCTTGCACGCCCGCTACCGCATCGATGCCGTCCCGCTGGTGGTGATCGCCGACTCCACAGGAGTCATCCGGCACAGTCGGGCCGGGCCGACCAACCATGTCCAGCTCCGGGCCGCTCTGAGAGCGGCTCTGGCCGACCGGTGACCAGCCCGCCCACTCGTAACGCTACGAAATGTCGACCAGCGCCACCGCTTCGCCCACGGCGACACCTATGGCCGCGATCCGGTAACCATCGCCCACCAGTTCACGGCCCACCACCACCGACGACGACGCCTTCACTTCCAGCATATACCGGTCGGTAGCCGGCCCGTTCACCGGTAACTCGACGACCGGAATCAGGGCTCGGCGGCCCGGGCCCAACTCGAGCGAGCCGGCGCCGACGCCGCCCGCATAAAGGTCGACGAGAGCGATCCTCTCTGTCGAAGGGTTGACGATGACGACATTGGAGCGGTCCGGCCCCGATTCGGACCCCGACCGCTCCACCGGTACCAACCAATGACGAGCAGCGGCATCAGCACCGGACGTGGCCGCAGCGCCGACAGCGGTGCCGTCGGGTCCAAAGACGACACTGTCGAGCGATACGGCCACCGGTACCCCGCCCAGCGACCGAACGACCACGGTGAGCGGACCGATCCCGGCCAGCCGTTCCTCCTCGGACAGATCCACCACCACCGTCCGGCCCGGCCGTATGGTCAACTCGATCGGATCGAAGGCCATGGTCGGGTTGTCGACCAGGATCTCGAGATCGACTTCGGCCACGAAGCGGTCCGACGAGTTGGTGACGGCTACTCGATCACGGCGACCGTCGGTGATGGCCGCCATGGGCAGGTACCACACAGAGGCCCCCCCTGGAGTGGCCGGTGCAAGACGAACGGTGCCACCGGAGGCAGAGTTCCCGGTCATCTGGATACGTGACACCGCGATGCTGCCAGCCACCACATCGACCGTAACGGTGACCGAGGCAGCCACGGTCACCTCCTCGGTCACGTCGATGGCCACCACCTCCCCGGCCGGTATCACCACCCCGTTCAGAGAGTCGCGGCCCACGTCGGCCACGAAGTCGATGTCGGCCACGGCATCGTCGGGAAACGGGTTGAGCAACATGACGATGAACCGCTCGCCTTGGGCCTCGAGCCTGGTCGCCCCGTAGGGAACGATCCAGCGAACGGCCGTACCGGTGAGGCACTGGGAGCGGCCCGCACCACCGGTGACGCCGGTCACCGTCTGCTCGACGATCACATCCGGCCCGCTCACCTCGATCACCGCCCCCACCCATCGAGAGCCCGGAACCTTGTCAGCCGGCTCCAGCACCACCCGACTCCCCGGTTCTATGTCGAGCTCGAGCGAATCACCGGTCACCTCCGTCCGCCCGCTCGGGGCCACCGATACCGTCGCCCTCCGGGACTGCGAAGAGTGGCTCACGATCTCCACGACCAATTCAGCCCCACCGCCCGGCCCGCTCCCGCCCGGGCAGAACCATGTCGTCACGGGGTCTCTGGCTGTGGCCAGAGACCCCGTACGTTCGGCCCGGGTGGTCTCGGTCGTGGAACGGTCATTGCGGTCCAGTACGAACCCCAAGGCCAAAAGGCCGCCCACGGCCGCCAGCGCCAAAACCCTGATCGTTTTCATGGGGAACCGGGCGCAGCCGGCACGGCCCCGCCGATCATCGGATCATCCGGATCGGCCCATCCGCCGACGCAGCCAGATCCCGACCAGTATCAGTGGGGCCGTGACCTGCACGATCTGAGCCAGATTCCTCTCCCTGGGAGCTGCGTAGGAGAACACGGCTTCACCCCCCGAAGCCGGCACGTACACCTCGGCCCAGCCCATGGCGTCACGCCGGGGCACGCTCTGCCCTTCCACTTCGAATCGCCATCGGTCCGCCGGGGTCTGCGCCACCAGTATCTCGGTGCCGTCGGGGACCGTTCCGCTCAACCGATGGGCCCGGCCCTCCAAGACGGGCACACCCGCACCCAGCGGCGACACTTCCAGATCGGACAGGGCCTCGATCCCGGCGTCGAACCCGGGCGCGAACCCAGCCCGAACCGGCACCCAGGCCGTGTTGACGAAGACGCTCGCGGCGCGGTTGGCGCCTTCTATCGCCTGCAAGTCGAGTTGGTTGCCGAAACCCTCGCCAAAGGCTGACGGCACTGCGACCGCCTCGTCGTCCGAGCTGAACGGAGCCGGCGCCAAGCGGTCCAGAAGTATCACGTAGCGGACCCCGAACCCGGCCAGGAGTCGTCCGGCTCGGGCGGTGCGGCCCGACACGACTGCCTCGATGACACCCTCCAGCAGATCGGCCCGGCCCGGGTCGGCGGGCAGGCTGCGATCGAGAATCGTCACGGAACTGCCGGTGGTAGCCCAGGCCAAACCGTCGGCCAGGCTCCGGCCTTCCACCGGCAAGAACTCCGGGGCCCCCATCCACAGCACCCGGTAGCTCCCGACCTCGGCTGGGGAGGCCAGCCCTATCCCTTCCCCGTGGTGGCTGCGAACCAGGCCCCACCGGCCGTCGATCAACAGTCCCAGGCCGGGCAGGGCCGCCAGCACCGAAGCCACGATCATCACCGGCAGCAGCGCCTGACGCCAGCCGAAGCGAGCGAATCGGAGGTCGTGTTCCACGGCCAGCACGGCCACGCCGCAGAGCCCAGCCACCGCCGCCGCCGCCGGGGCCAGCAATAACCCGACGTCGGGCAGCCCGAACCCGATCAGGCCCCGCTGGGAGGCCAGAGCCAGCCCCCAGGAGGCCAGGGCCACCATCCATAGACGGATAGCCAGCTCCAGCCGCCATCCTCTCCCGATCAGCAAGGGGGCCACAGCCGGCACGGCCAACAGTCCCACGAGCGGACTGGGCCGGTCGGGGCCCACCGCAAAGCGCAAGAGATCGACGAAAGAGACGAATCCGGCCGATCCGTTGCGACCGTCGGCCACCTGGCCGGCCAGGACGGCCCAGCTCGGACCGGCCCGGAACAGGTCGAGAACCACAGGGGCAGCGATCAGTGCTGCCACCGGGACAGCCAGCACCAACGCGGCCAGGAGCCGTCCCGCATCGCCGAGCCGCCCGGCCAGCAACCCACCCACGGCCAACCCCACCGCCATCGGCACCACCAATCCCACTCCGACGGGCAGGAACAGTGCCAGCACGCCCATGATTCCGCCCACCGCTACCGCCGACCGACCGGCGTGGCCCAGGAATCGGCCCGAAGCCCGGTACGGAGACGAAGCTCCGGCCCGCAGCAGAGCCGTCAGCATCCATGGCCCGGCGCCGTAGGCGATCAACCCCGCTATCGAACCGCCGGCCAACGAGGCGGTGGCGAGCGGCACCACCAGGTAAGCGACCAGAACACCGGTGCGAGCCCGCCGGGAGCCGGTGACACCGAGCAGCCGGTAGGCTCCGATCAACCCGATCACGATGGGAGCCAGCACCCATCCGGTGCGTACCAAGCCGGTGCCGCCCCCCAAGACCCATCCCAGCGCACCCAGATAGGCCAGGCCACCGAGATTGGAAGTCGGAGAGCCCGTACCTCGCTCGCTCCATCCTCCCCACCACGAGGTGACGAGATCCGAGGCGGAAGCCGGGAACGAGACGAAATCGCCCACCGGCGGCACGCCCGATGTGACCAGCGTGCGCGAACCGTAGACGAGATAGCCGGCCACCAGTACCCACACGACCCAGGTCGCCCGGCTGGAACCCGTCCGGAACGTGTCGAGGATGCCACGACGAGCCCCACCGAACAAACGGCTGCGGTCATCACGGCCCAACTGGGCCCGCACGAAGTTGGAAACTCGGATGCTTCCGTAGCGCTGCAGAGCCGTCACGTCGGCCGGGCGTACCACCCGGACTTTCAGGTTGGTTCGGCGGCGCTGGAGCACACCGGACAACCGAGTCAGGTTCCACACCCAAGCCGAGGTCACGTCCCGGATTCGGCCCACCCGACCGGTGAGGGCGGCCACGAAGACCTCAGCCACCGCCATCACCGCCGAGAGGGGAACGGTCACGGCCAAAGAGATGATGCCGTGGTTCACCAGCATGGCCCTCAGCGCGTGCCGGACCCGGGTGCGGCGAACGTCGTCAATCCGGCCCCGGCCCAACAGATCCTGGCGATGGCGTACCACTGCGTCGGGTACCACCACCACCCGGGCACCAACGAGCTGCGCCCGCCAGCACAGATCCACGTCCTCGCCCCTGAACGTCATAGCCTCGTCGAACCCTCCCAGCACCCCGAACAGATCCCTGCGGATCAGCATGCAGGCCGACGAGAGGGCGAAGACGTCCGATACCGCGTCGTGCTGCTCCTGATCGAGTTCGCCTTCGCCGACGATACCGTCGGCGAAGGCGAAGCGATCGACCTCGTAGCCGACGTGCTGAAGCACTTCACGACGGTCCCAATCGACGAGTTTGGGCCCGACGATGCCAGCATTGCTCAACAGTGTCTCGGTGACCATGGTTTGAACCGCGTCGGGCGCCAGCGCCACGTCGTCGTGGCATATCAAGAGGAAAGCCGAGTTGGTCTCGATGCCGAGCGCAGCGTTGGCCGCGGCCGAGAACCCGCCGGTACCTCGGACCTCGATCACGGCCGCGTCGGGCAGGATCGAGCCGACCAAGCCGATGAGCCCGGCACCGGCCGCGTCGACGACAGCAACGCTCAGGCGCGGGTAGTCCTGGTGGGCCAGCGACTCGAGGGTTTCGACGAACCACGGACCCGGATCGTGGGCCACGACCACGGCCAGCACCGAAGGCACGGCGTCGCGAACCGCATCCCGGGGGCCGGCGTCGGCAGGATCCGTATCCCCTCGGGGGGCGTAGACCAGGTCATCGGAGACCACGATGGTCGGAGGCTAGTTCCGGTGAGTAGGGTTCGAACCAATGCCTTGGTTCCGGGACGGCAGGCAGGCCGATTCGTGCGCGCTCTCATAACCGGCGCGGCCGGGTTCGTCGGTCGACATCTGGCCGCCCACTCGAGAGCCCTGGGCGACGATGTGGTGCCCGGCAGCGCCGACGTCACCGACCCCGAATCGCTGAACGCCGAGCTGGCTCGGCACCGGCCCCAGATCGTGTACCACCTTGCCGGCCAGTCCGACGTGGCTCGAAGCTGGACCGAACCTATCCGAACCCTGCGGGCCAACGTGGAGGGCACGTACAACGTACTCGACGCCTCTCGACGGGCCGGGGTGGATACGGTCGTTGCCGCTTCCAGCGCCGATGTATACGGGCCCATCGACGAGAGCGATCTCCCCATCGACGAAGACGCGCCCCTGCACCCCGCCAGTCCTTACGCGGCCAGTAAAGCCGCAGCCGAGATGATGTGCGTTCAGGCTACGGTCGGCCCGGGACCGCCGGTGATCCGGGTTCGAGCCTTCAACCATCTGGGACCCGGTCAGGGATCGGGATTCGTGGCCTCGGCACTGGCCGCCCAGATCGCCGACAACGAGCGGTCGGGCGATTCCAGCATCAGGGTCGGCAACCTGGAGGTCCGGCGCGACTTCACCGATGTCCGCGACGCGGCCCGGGCCTACCGGCTCTTGGCCCTGCACGGGCAAGCAGGCGAGGTCTACAACATCTGCAGCGGCACCGACCGGCCGGTCCGAGAACTGGCCGATCTCCTGTTGGCCCGGGCCGAACGGCCCATGGATCTCGAACCTGACACCGATCGGTTCCGGCCTCTCGACATCGCGGTGAGGCGCGGCAACCCCACCCGGCTCCACTCCGTCACCGGCTGGAAGCCGGAAATACCACTGCCGGTGACGCTGGCCGACCTCCTCGACTACTGGCGAGCCCGGACCGGTCGGGCCGATCGGGACGGCCGGGTCGGAACTTCGGCAACGGTCCGATAACAAGAAGGCCGATGGAACGCCGAGCCCTGATCACAGGCATAACCGGACAGGACGGTTCGTACTTGGCCGAGTTCCTGCTGGACAAGGGGTACGAGGTCATCGGTATGGTGCGGCGCAGCAGCACCGGGAACTACGAGCGCATAGCCCACATCCTGGATCGGATCCGTCTGGCCCCCGGCGACCTCCTCGACGAGGTGTCGATGATCGAGATCCTCCGGGCCTGTCAACCGGCCGAGGTCTACAACTTGGCCGCCCAGTCCTTCGTGCAGACCTCTTTCGGCCAGCCGGTGGCCACCGGCGAGACCACGGCCCTGGGGGTCACCCGGCTCTTGGACGCGGTCCGTCTCGTGGACCCCGGCATCCGCTACTACCAGGCCAGCTCGTCGGAGATGTTCGGCAAGGCTGCCGAGATTCCCCAGACCGAACGGACCCCGTTCCATCCTCGCAGCCCTTACGGCGTGGCCAAGGTGTACGGACACTGGATAACCGTCAACTACCGGGAGTCCTACGATCTGCACGCAACCTCGGGGATCCTGTTCAACCACGAAAGTCCCCGTCGGGGTATGGAGTTCGTCACCCGCAAGATCAGCCACACCGTGGCTCGAATCAAGCTGGGCCAAGCTCACGAGCTGCGGCTGGGCAACCTCGACGCCAAACGGGACTGGGGCTACGCCGTGGATTACGTCGACGCCATGTGGCGCATGCTCCAACAGGACCAACCCGAAGACTACGTGATCGCCACCGGTGAGACCCATTCGGTTCGAGACTTCTGCCGACTGGCATTCGACCACGTGGGCCTGCACTGGGAGGACTACGTGGTGGTGGACGAGCGATTCATGCGGCTGGCAGAGGTCGACTCCTTGGTGGGCGACGCCACCAAGGCCGCCCAGATGCTGGACTGGAAACCGCAGACCTCCTTCTCCGAGCTGGTAGAGATCATGGTGAACGCCGACTTGGCCCTGCTGGAAGGCCGAGGGCCGGGACCGGGCCCGACCTGATGAAAGCCACCAGCATCGACCGGCCGGTGATCAGCAGGTGATCACGGTCTTGGCCGGCGGGGTGGGGGCGGCCCGCTACCTGACCGGTCAGCTCCGGACCACCCCACCCGAGCAGGTCACGGCGGTGGTCAACGTGGCCGACGACATCGAGTTGCACGGCCTTCACGTGAGCCCCGACCTCGACACCGTCGTCTACACGCTGGCCGGGATCGTCAACCCTGCCACGGGATGGGGCATAGCCGACGAGACGTGGAACGCCCTGGGCGAGCTGCGGGCCTACGGGCTCGACGCCTGGTTCGCGCTGGGTGACCGTGACCTGGGTACCCACCTTTTTCGCACCACTCTGCTGGGTCGGGGCCACCCCTTGAGCGAGGTCACGGCCCGGATCACAGCCGCCCGAGGCATCGGTTGCCGGGTGCTGCCGGTCAGCGACGACCGGATCGAGACCCGGGTCACGCTGGCATCGGGCGACCGGTGCGGGACCGAGGTCGGATTCCAGGAGTACTTCGTCGAGCTGGGCCACGACGTCGCGGTCTCGTCGGTTCGATTCGCCGGGATCGCCGCGGCCCGGCCCGCACCCGGGGTTCTCGAAGCCATAGACCGGGCCGAGGTGCTGGTCATCGCCCCGTCCAACCCGGTGGTGTCGATCGAACCGGTGCTGGCCGTGCCCGGTGTCAGGGAAGCAGTAGCGGCCCGCCGGGACACCAATGTGGCGGTTTCACCCATAGTGGCCGGCGCCGCCTTGAAGGGTCCGGCTGCCCGAATGCTCGAGGAGCTCGGTCACGGGGCCGACGTGGTCGCTATCGCCCGCCGTTACCGCGATGTGATATCGGCCCTGGTCATCGATGAGGCCGACGAGGCCAGCGCCGATGAGATCCGGTCGATCGGGGTGCAGCCGGTGGTGGCTCCGGCCATCATGTCCTCACCGCAGGCTGCGGCCGCCCTGGCCCGCCGGACCGTAGCCGCCATAACCGAACGGCCCGGCCCGGGATCATGACCCTGCCGCCATGAACCTGGAAGTGATGGCGATAACGGGGATAGGCGAAATCGCGGTCGGCGACGACTTGGCCGCGATGATCGTGGCGGTCGGCCCGGCACTGCGCGACCGGGACTGCGTGGTGGTGACCCAAAAGGTGGTGTCCAAAGCCGAGGACCGGGTGGTGGCCGTCGACGCCGACGATCCTCGGAGTCACAAGAGGCTGGTCGAGGACGAGTCGGTACGGATCCTGCGTCGGCGCGGCGATCTCGTCATCGCCGAGACCGTCCACGGCTTCGTCTGTGCCAACGCCGGCGTGGATCTCAGCAACGTAAAGAGCGGCCATGCCGCCCTCCTTCCCGTCGACAGCGATCGGTCGGCTCGCCGGATCCTCGACGGCATCCGGGCTCGCGCTGGCGTGGAGGTGGCGGTCGTGATCTCCGACACCTTCGGACGGCCCTGGCGACGGGGGGTCACCGACATTGCCATCGGCTGTGCCGGCATCGGAGCCGTGATCGACCTTCGGGGCACTCCCGACGGCGGGGGCCGAGAGTTGGCGGTCACCGAGGTGGCCGTTGCCGACGAGATAGCGGCCGCGGCCGAGTTGGTCATGGGCAAGGCCCGCCGGGTGGCGGCCGCTGTGGTCCGGGGCCTGGAACCGGCCTGGTTCCGGCCCGGGTCGGTTGCGGGCGAGATCGTCCGCAAACCGGCCGATGACCTGTTCCGTTGAAGGCAGAGACCGTCTCGGCCCGAGCCCGAGCCGAACAGGCCCGGGCCGTCGAAGTCGGCCTCAGGAGCCGTAACCGTCGGGGTGGCGGCTCTGCCAGTTCCAGTGATCGCGCATCATGGCGTCGAGGTCGTAGCCCGCAGTCCAACCCAACTCGGTTCGGGCCAGCTCGCAGTCGGCCCAGATACGGGAAGCGTCGCCGGGCCGCCGTTCGGCCATCACGTAACAGATGTCGGCTCCTACCGTCCGGCCGGCGGCGGCGATCACCTCCAGCACGGTGTGTCCCACTCCGGTTCCCAGGTTGTAGGCAACCGCCCCGGCGGAGGGGCCTGCTCGCGTCCGACCCGGATCCGAACGTGCGGAGCGTTCCAGGGCGTCGAGCGCGGCCACATGCCCCTCGGCCAGGTCCATGATGTGGACATAATCTCGCACAGCCGTTCCGTCTCGGGTGTCGTAGTCGGCACCGAAGACCTCCACCCGGTCACCGATGCCGGCCGCGATCTGCATCACGCGAGGCACGAGGTTGGCGGGAGTCCCCCGCGGGTCCTCGCCGATCACTCCCGAGGGATGAGCCCCTACCGGGTTGAAATAGCGGAGCAGTATCACCCGCAGGTTCGACGCCGCCGCCGTGTCCCGCAGGATCTGTTCGCTCATGAGCTTGGAGGCACCGTAAGGGTTCAGGGCCAAGCCGGTGCCGGCTGCTTCGGTAACCGGCACCTCCGCCGGATCCCCGTACACCGCGGCCGACGAGCTGAACACGAACCGATCGATCCCCCGCTCGGTCATCACCTCGGCCACGCAAATGGTCGAAAGCAGGTTGTTGCGGTAGTAGTTCAACGGCTGGGCCAACGACTCGGCCACGCTCTTGAACGCGGCCAGATGGACCACCGAGTCGATGCGGTGATCGTCGAATATCTTTTCGACGGTGGCCCGATCACCGGCATCGCCTTCTACGACGGGCAGGGAACCGGTGGTGAGAGTGCGGATAGCGTCCACGGCGCCACCCGAGGCGTTGGAAAAATCGTCGACGATGACCACATCACGGCCTGAAGCGTGCAAGGCGACGGCGGTGTGACTGCCCACGTAGCCGGCACCACCGGTCACCAGGGTTGCCATCACTGCCCTGCCGAGCTGATCCCGGCGCCGTCCCTGGGCACTCGGGCCCGGCGCTGGCTGGTTCCGGCCTCGATAGCGATGGCAGGGCCGATGACGGACCCGTCGGTGATCCGAGCCCCGGCCCCGATCACGGCCCGCGCTCCGATGACGGATGCCTCGACCGCGGCCCCAGCGCCGACGACAGCTTCGGTCTGCACTGCTGCGCCCCGCACGACGGCGCCGGCCCCGATCGACGCACCGGCCATGACCACGCTGCGTTCCACCACGGCGCCGACACCGACGGTGGCCGTGGCCGCTACCGGTGGTGCAGAGCATCCGAGGGCGCCGTCGAGGAGATCGAGTTGGGCGGTCAGGTAAGCCTCCGGCGTGCCGATATCGATCCAGTACCCGTCGCCGCCGCAGGACCACAGAGCCCCATCGGCAACTAGCTCGGGGAACGTCTCGCGTTCGATCGACACCGGGCCGTCAGCAGCGACGCGCTCCAGCACCGAAGGGGCCAAGACGTAGACACCGGCGTTGACCTGGTTGGAGGGAGCCTCACCGGCCCCAGGCTTCTCGATGAATGAAACCACCCGGCCGCCGTCATCGGCGACCACTGCGCCGTACCGGGAGGGGTTGTCCACACCGACGAGCTGTATGGTCGCTTCGGCCCCGGCCCGGTGGTGGTAGTCCCATAGGGACCTGATGTCGAGATCGGTGAGCACGTCGCCGTTGACGGCCACGAAGGTCTCGTCGAACCCGGCCGCAACAGCCGCGAAGCGGATGGCGCCAGCCGTGCCGAGCGGCTCGGGCTCCACCGCGTAGCTGAGCTCTACTCCGGCGCAGATACCGTCGGGATAGGCGGCCCGGAAGGCCTCGCCCCGGTAGCCCAACGCCAGCACGGCCGCATCGACGCCGTGACGGGCCAAGCCGGCCAAGACGTGTTCGATCATGGGTCGGTCCACCAGCGGGAGCATCTGCTTGGGTGTGGTCAGTGTCAAAGGTCGGAGCCGAGTCCCGAACCCGCCAGCCAGTACGACCGCCTTCATTCCCCCTCGCCCTGGTCATCACCAGAACCCTCGTCATCACCAGAACCCTCGTCATCACCAGAACCCTCGTCATCACCAGAACCCTCATCATCACCAGAACCCTCGTCATCACCAGAACCGTCGGGAACGAACTGATCCTCGGGCTGGAGATCCCTCTCGGGTCCTTGCGAGATCAGCCCGAAGGAAGCCTGCCCGGCAGCCAGCAGCCGGTCTTCGGGCGGTAGCGGTATCTCGGCTCCGGCCGGAACCCGGGCGATCGTGAACGCCTCCCCGCCGCCGAGGAACCTGATGTCGTCGAAGTCCTGCGAGTACTCCTCGACCTCGCCGGTGTCAGAGTCGAACACCTCGAACCGCGCCACCCGGATGACAGTGGGTTCGCCGTTGCAGTCCGAGCCGGCCTCGAGCACACCGATACCGGGACCGCTGATCTCGTCCTCGGTTACTTTGACCCCCATCGACTCCAAGAAGACGCCGAGACGGGCGTTGTCCCCGGCGGCTGAGCTGTTGAACGGGTGGATGTGGATAACGCCGTCTTGGTGGGAATGGATGCCGTGGGGGTCGAACTGGCTGGTGAAGGGGGCCAAGAAGCGGTCGCAGTCGTAGACCCCGTAAGCCGAGTGCCAGTGATCGTTGCCCACCCGGGGAGCAGTCGGCGCCTCTCGGCTCTGGCGGGCCAGCCCCACCAAGACGATGCCGAGCACCATCACCAAGCCGACCACCAAGGGGAAGCCCATGGCCCGCCGCTCCTTGGCCCCTCGCGACGAAGCTGCGGCCCGGGCGGCCCGCTGGACTTTCTTGGACGAGCTAGCCGACGGCGTGCCGCCCGGCTTGGCGGAAGAACCCTTCGATGAACCCGATCTGGCCACGATATGCTACGCTACCGCTTCAGGCCGTCGGGGCGACGGGTCTCGGCCAGCTCGGCGAACAGAGCCACGTAAGCGGCGGCTACTTCGGCCGGGGTCACCCACGACTCGACGAAGGCTCGACCCCTCTCCCCCATGGCTTTGCGCCGCTGCGGATCGTCGATCAGCGACCCCAGGCCCGACACGAAGTCGCGGGCGTCTTCGGGGGCGGTGGGCAGGCCGCTACCGGCCGCTTCCAGCAAGCGCGGTATCTCAGTTCCGGGATCGACCGATGCCACCACCGGTCGGCTCGCAGCCAGTATCGAGAACAGCTTGGAAGGAACGCTGGCCCGGGCCAGGCCCCGCCGGAGCGCGATCACGTGGATATCGGCCGATGCCAGCACCTCGCTCAGCCGGGCGGGAGGCTGGAAGTCGACCAGGACAAGGTTGTCGAGGCCGGCCGCGGCGGCTTCGAGGGTGGGCCGAGCCGATCCGGCGCCGTTGACCACGAACACCACGTCGTCGCGGCCCCGGTAGGCCCGGGCCGCGTCCACCATCAGATCCAAGGGCTGGGAGAAGCCGATATTGCCGGCGTACATCACTACGGTGCGGTCACCGAGCCCGTGTTCGACCCGGTAGCGGGTATGGCGGCCCATGGGCTCGATGCGATCTACGTCGGCAAAATTGGGGATGACCCGAACAGTTGGTTTCGGGCCCGGACCGAGCTTGGCTGCCACGTTGGCTCGCTGGTCCTCGGAGAGGACG
Organism: Acidimicrobiales bacterium; assembly: GCA_963422655.1. GTDB lineage: Bacteria > Actinomycetota > Acidimicrobiia > Acidimicrobiales > Aldehydirespiratoraceae > CATQHS01. Next base: position 505,964 of record OY730440.1, read on the forward strand.
GTGACGGCGTCGACCCGGCGGTACACCCAGCTCTCGAGCCGGCGGGCGGCCGTGATGAGTCGGGAGTCGGTGATGGCACCGACCTCGATGGCGGCGTCGGGAAAGATGTCCTGAAGGTTCAGCACTACCGGAACCCGGCGTTGCCGGGCTGCCAGCCCGCCGGCCACGGCCAGGGTGAGCGGCGGTGACATGGCCAGAACCCCGTCGAACCGGTTCCGCTCACCCATCGCGGCCGCTAGGACCAAGCCGGCGAATCCGGTGAAGGCCAGGGCTCGGACCCCGATGCCGGTCCTGGTCGTCGGGAAGGGGTGGATACGGGTCACCCGGCCCCAGCCTGTCGTCTGGCGCCGCACCAGACGGCCCTCCCAGCCCGGGACGATTCGGTGGTGCTCGTACCAGGGCAGCGAGGTGACGACGTGGAGCTGGTGTCCGGCTCGCGCCAGCTCGTCACCGATGGCGGTCATGACGATCCCGGTGGGAGCCACATCGGGCTCGTAATGGGGGCAGATCACCAGCAGTCGCATCAGCTCGTAGCGGCTACGGCCCGCAGCCAGCCCTCCACGAGACGGGCCGCGGCTCGCGGGGGGGCGTACCGCTCGGCCCGAACCCGGCCTCGGTGAACCCGGTACCGGGTCTCCGGCGATCCGGCCAGCACTTCGCTCAGGGCCCGAACCCAGCCGTCGAGATCGTCGGGGTCGACCAGCGTTCCGGCGTTGCCCACCACCTCGGGCAGAGCGGTGGCCCGGGCTACCACCACTGGGGTTCCGACCTGCATGGCTTCCAGCACCGGGAGCCCGAATCCTTCGTAGCGGGAGGGGAAAGCTACCGCGGCAGCAGCCGAGATCAGCCGGTCGAGCCGAGCCGAAGACACTCGCCCCAGGTGGACCACTCCCGGGGCACGGTCGACCAACCCGGTGACATGGGCGTGGGCCCGGCCGGCGCCACCGGTGAGGACAAGGTGCATGTCCCGATGGCGTCGGCGGAGGAGCCGATGGGCTGCGATCAAGACGTCGTGGTTCTTGTGAGGGTGGGTGACGGCGGGGTAGAGCACGAAAGGCCGGTCCTTGCCATCGTAAGCGGCCCGGTCGCCTGGGTCCTGATTGCCAGCGGCTCGGCTGCCGCCACCATGGGTCGTCGCGTAAGTGGACGGAACGACGCTGACCCGTTCGGGGGCCACCCCGAAACGGTCGATGACCCGGTCGGCCATCCAGCGAGACGGGGTCATGACCAGCCGGCATCGCCCGACGCTGCGAGGCACGACCCGATCCAGGTAGCGACGTTTCAACGCCGAGAAGTTACCGGGAAGATCGAAGGACTGGATGTCGTGAACAGCCACTGTCGCTGGAGTCGGCGACCGCTCGGGCAGCCGGCCTCCGAAATGGTGGACCAAGTCGAACCCGGCGGAACGCCGGGCCAGCCAGGTCGACTCCAGTACCACCCGCACCGACCGCCGCCGACCGCCGTAGCCAGCCTCGTGACACCTGAAGGCGGCCAGTTCCGGGTGAGCTGTCACCGTGCCCCGCAGGGCCGCTACCTCCACCTCGATCCCGGTCGGCGCAGCGTCCGCCACCGCGGCCAGGAGCCGGGACGCATACTCCTCGCTGCCTCCCACATCGCCCGGCACCAGCCAGCACAGGTTGGCCAGCACCCTCACAGTCACGAGCAAGCATCCTCGTAAGCGGCCCGCACACCGGCCGCGGTGGCAGCCCAACTGAACTGGCGGGAACGGGTCAGAGCTCTCGCCGACCGGCGGGCATGCTCGGCGTCGTCACCCATGACCCGATCTATGGCATCAGCCAAGGCCTCGGTGTCGGTGGGATCGACGAGACCGTCCGGATCGTCGCAGATCTCGGCAGTGGCTGTCTTCGAGCTGGTAACCACCGGCGTGCCTTGGGCCATGGCTTCCAGCACGGGCAGGCCGAACCCCTCCAGCAGGCTCGGAAACACGAAGAGGCGGGCCGAGGCGTACAACCCGGCCAAGTCCCGGTCGGGAACGGGGCCCAGGCGCAGAACTTCGTGGTCGGTGGCCGCGAGCAGGGCACCCAGATCCACACCCCAACCGTCGGGTCCCACCATGACCAGCGGCGCTTCGGTGGCAGCGCGCTCCAAGGCGGCCAGCAGGCCGGCGAGATTCTTGCGGGGCTCTACGGTGCCGACCCAGAGCACGAACGGCTCCGGCAACCGATACAGAGCCCGGACCCGCACCACCTCGGCATCGTCGGCCGCAGTGGCAGTCACACCCAGGGGCACTACCCGGATCCGGTCGGGATCGACACCACCGGCCCCACAATCGGCGGCGGTGGTGTGGGAGGGCACCACCACCACGTCGGCCTCGGTCCGGGCCAGTTCGAAAGCTCGGTCGAAGAAACGGACCCCTCGCCTGGTGAAGTGGCCGGGCCGGTGCCGGAAGGCCAGGTCGTGCACGGTCACCACCAGCGCAGCCGGCCCCGGCGGCGGGATGACCCCGCCGGTGGCATGCACGACATCTACGGGTCCGATCCGGCGCGCCAGGCGAGGGCGGCGCAGGTAATGCCAAGCGTCGTACAGGAGGGGCCGAGGCAGCCCCATCGCCCGAACCGGGACCGGCGGTCGCACATCGGGGGGTGGGGTTCGCCGGTGCCGGGCCGAAACACCGACGACTTCGACGTCGTCGCGCTCGGCCAGCGCCGCCAGAGTACGAACCACCGAGACGGCGGTACCGCCCGGCACCGCATGCCAGCATTGCTCGACGACGGCGGCCACCCGAAGCACAACCTGCAGTTTCGCATGTCACCGGTCCGATCGGTGTAACGGCCTGCCGGTCGGTACGATCCACCACCGATGGGGGCTCTCGACCGGCAACGGATTTTCGTCACCGGAGCCGGCGGTTTCCTGGGTCGGGCTGTCATCGAAGCCTTGGGGCGACGGGCAGTCGGCGACATCGTGGCCCCGTCCAGCCAAGAGGTCGACCTGCTGGACGAGACGGCGGCCTTCGAGGCCATAGCCTCCGCCGCTCCCGACGTCGTCATCCACCTCGCGGCCCGGGTCGGCGGCATCGGAGCCAACCAGGCCCGACCGGCCGAGCTGTACCTGCAGAACCTGATGCTGGGCACCAACGTGATCGAGGCGGCCCGGGCCGCGGGGGTGGCCAAGACGGTAGTGGTCGGAACCATCTGCTCGTACCCCAAGGACACGCCCGTGCCCTTCCGGGAGAGCTCCCTGTGGCAAGGCTTCCCGGAGGAAACCAACGCACCCTACGGCATCGCCAAGCTGGCCCAGCTCGTCCACCTCCGCGCCAACCGGGCCCAGTACGGCCAGCGAAGCGCCTACGTGATGCCCACCAACATCTACGGCCCGGGCGACAAGTTCCATCCCGACGTGAGCCACGTGATCCCGGCCCTGATCCGAAAGTGCGTCCTGGCCGGCAAGGCCGGCGCCGACCATGTGATCGTCTGGGGTTCGGGAAGAGCCAGCCGAGAGTTCCTCTACGTGGACGACGCCGCCGAGGGGATCGTGACCGCGGCCGAGCACTACGACGGCGAAGAACCCGTCAACCTCGGCGCCGACCAGGAACTGGCCATCTCCGAGCTGGTCGGGATAATCGCCGAGCTCACCGGGTTTCACGGCGAGATCCGCTGGGACACCTCCCGGCCCGACGGCCAGCCCCGGCGGGGCGTGGATTCCAGCCGGGCCCGGGAGCTGTTCGGCTTCGAGGCCCGAACTGATCTGAGAGAGGGACTGGCCCGCACTGTCGAGTGGTACCTGAGCCATCGGCGCGAAGCCGAGGCCCGCCGCCGCTGACCGGGCAGTCGGCCGTCACAACTGGTCTGCGAACCACTCCACTGTTCGCTCCAAGCCGGAGCGCAGCCCGATCTCGGGCTCCCACCCCAGCACACGGCGGGCCCGGTCGATGTCGGGACAGCGCCGGACCGGGTCGTCGGAAGGAGAATCGCGGTGCTCGATCGGCGACGAGGACCCGGTCAAGTCCAGAACCAGATCGGCCAACTGCAAGACCGTCACCTCGTCGGGGTTACCGATGTTGACCGGGTCGTGAACACCGCTGTCGAGCAGAGCCAGCAACCCTCTGATCTGATCGTCGACGTAGCAGAAGCTGCGGGTCTGGGTTCCGTCGCCGTAGATGGTGAGGGGCCGGCCCAGCAGCGCCTGCACCACGAAGTTGGACACCACCCTCCCGTCGTCGGGTCGCATCCTTGGTCCGTAGGTGTTGAAGACCCGAACGATGCAGGTGTCCAAGCCGTGATACCGGTGGTAGGCCATGGTCATGGCCTCGGCGAACCGTTTGGCTTCGTCGTACACGCCTCGAGGTCCCACCGGATCGACGTGGCCCCAGTACGACTCGGACTGGGGATGTCGGCGCGGGTCGCCGTAGATCTCGCTGGTCGACGCCAGCAGAAAGGTAGCACCCTTGCGCCGGGCCAAGCCGAGGCCGTTGTGGGTGCCCAGGCTGCCGACCTTGAGGGTCTGAATGGGCATCTTGAGATAATCGGCCGGCGAGGCCGGGCTGGCGAAATGCAAGATGGCGTCCACCGGCCCGTCGATGTCGACGAAAGTCGACACGTCGTGGTTCACGAAGGCGAATCCCGCTCGGTCGGCCAAGCCGGAAATATTGCCGAAGGCGCCAGTGATGAGGTTGTCGATGCAGACGACCTCGTCGCCCCGGTCGAGCAGGCGCTCACACAGGTAGGACCCGATGAAGCCGGCGCCGCCGGTGACCACGACCCGAGCCATCAAACCCCTCTCAAGCTCGGCCGGTTCCCTGGTAGGTGAAACCGCGGCTCGACCAGGCTTGGTGGTCGAAGAGGTTGCGGGTGTCGATCACATGGCGCTCGGCCATCACCTCAGCCATGCGGGCCGGGTCGAGAGACGCCAGCTCGGGCCATTCGGTAGCCACTACGAGGGCCTGGGCGTCCCGGCCGGCAGTGTAAGGATCCCCCACGACGATCACGCCGGGTTCCTCGCAGTTGGTGACCACCGGGTCGTAGGCCCGGACTCGGGCGCCGGACGCAACCAGCCGCCGGGCGATCTCGAGGGCGGGAGAAGCACGGATGTCGTCGGTGCCAGCCTTGAAGGCCAAACCCAGAAGGGCGATCCGGGCCCCGTCGAGGGCGACTTTGCTGGCTACCTTGGCCACCACCCGGTCGAATTGGTCATCGTTTTGGGCCAGAGCGCTTTCCAGGAGCGAGAAGTCGTACCCGGCACTGACGGCCAGGCTCATCAAGGCCCGGGTGTCCTTGGGCAGGCACGACCCGCCCCAGCCCGGGCCGGGGCGAAGGTACTCGGCGCCGATGCGAGGATCGAGGCTGATGCCTTCGATCACGGTGTCGGTGTCGGCTCCCAGGATCTCACAGAGCGTGGCCACGGAATTGGCGAAGCTCAACTTAAGGGCCAGGAAGGCGTTGGCTGCGTACTTGGTCAGCTCGGCCGTAGCTGGGTCGGTCACCAGGATCGGGGCGTCGAGGGATTCGTACAGGGCCGCCACCCGCCAGCCCTGGTCGAGGTCGCGGGCGCCTATCACCACCCGATCCGGGTTCAGGAAGTCGGCCACGGCCGTGCCCTCCCGCAGGAACTCAGGGTTGGCCACCACCGTCACATCGGGCCTATCGAGCGCTTCGGACACCACCGAAGCGCCGCCCACCGGCACCGTGGACTTGGTGACGACCACCGTGCCGGGCTCGAGATGGGGGCCGATCTGCTCCGCCGCCGCCGCCACGTAGTCGAGATCGACCGACCCGTCGGCTCGGCTGGGGGTGGGGACGCACAGGAACACGAATCCGGCGCCGACAACGGCCGAGGCCGATCGGGTCTTGAACGACAGCCGTCGGGAGTCGAGGCCGCGGCGTATCACCTCGGCCAAGCCCTCTTCGTGAAAAGGAACCCGTCCCTTGCCGAGCTGGGCGATCCGGGCCTCGTCGATATCGGCGCAAACGACTCGATGGCCCATTTGGGCCAGGCAGGCCCCGGTGGTGAGCCCCACGTACCCGGCGCCGATGACGCCGATCCGGGCCGGTTCGCTCACCCGCATGACTCGCTTTGGGGAGCTCGACCCGAGATGACCACCGCCGAGGTCGTGGGAGGGGGTGGAGGTGACGTGGCAGTCACCCCGGGAGCCGAACCGAGCCGGGTCGGGGTCTGCGACGGTGGACCCTTGGCGGCCAGGGCCGCCTCCAGATCGCCGTAGGGAGTCTGGAACAGGAACAGGATACCCCGGTAGTCCTGACCGAGAGCGACGGTGACCCCCGTCATTTCCTCGACCTCCATCACATAGGGAATCGGATCGATGAATCTGGCTGTCAGAAGAGCCGCGGCCCGGTCGCCGGGACCGTGCATCACCATCGTTTCGGGCAGGGGTGAATCCAGCTCGAACTGGTCGGAGACGACGAAATCTTCGCTGGTCAGCACCGTGGCGGCATCGGCCAGATCGTCGGCATCGGCCCCGGCCAGCGACAGCGCAACCTCCAACGGTCGTACGGAGTCGGTCGTCCCCCGGAATACGTCCAGCACCGGCTCGTTCACCCCTTTTACCACCGCTTCCCCCTGGTAGGTGCCGTCGGTCCGGGTCAGGGTATAGAGCTGGAGGTTGTAGCGATGGAGGTTGTCGGGGTTGAAATCGCTGAACGACTGCCCGAAGTCGATCAGCTCGGCCAGGGTGAGGTCCACGTCCAAGCGCACGCTGCCGGCTCCGGCCTCGAGCAGGGAGGCCAGGGTGGACGGGCTGCGAGCGCCGCGGTCGATGGCCCGATCCAGAGCCAGGACCAAGAAGTCCTGCTGGCGCTCGATCCTCCGGAAGTCGTCCCCCCCGGTCGTGACCCACCGGCCGTCGATCTGCTCTTGGTACCGGCGGCCCCGCACGTACTGGAGCGACTGCACGCCGTCGAGCACGTGGCAACCCGGCGTCAAGATGTTGAGCCCGGACCCGAGATCGCGGGCCGGGTGAGGGAACCACACCGGAACGCCGCCCAGAGCATCGACGACTCCGCGGAACCCCAGGAAGTCGATCTGCACGTAGTGGTTGATCTCCACGTCGAAAGTCGTGCTCACCGTCTCGACCAGCAGTTCAGGTCCGCCGATCCACAACGACGACGTGATCTTGTTGTCGATGGCGCCCGGTATGTCCACCCACAGATCTCTGGGAATCGACATCACCCAGGCCGACCCCGACACCGGATCGAGTCGCAACAACATGATGGCGTCGGCCAGGCTCCGGCCTTTCTCGTCTACTTCCCGGTCGATCAGCACCGGGTCGCCCGGATCGAGCCCTCGAGCGCTGTCGGTACCGACCAGCAAGAAGTTCACCGGTTCTCCCGGCGCGGTCCCGGTCCGCAGGATCGGCTGTCCGTCGTAACGGCGTCCGGTGAACTCGATCCTCTCGATCACCTCCTCGGTCCTGCTGTAGAAGGTGTCGACGAATAAAGCTGCCGTCACCGCCCCCGCGATCACGGCCAGACACATGACAGCCACGAGACGTTGCGGCCATGTGCGCCGCAGCACTACTTCGGCTCGATTGGTCGCGGCTCGGTCAGTCACGCGGCCAGCGTATGACACTACGCCTTCGTATCGGCTCATCCGTCGCTATGTCCATAGCTTGCGGGTCTACGGAGACTTCTCGAGTCTATCGGTTTCGGGCTCAGGACCGGGGGCGGAGATGAATGACGTCACCGGTGTCGATCCGGTACTCGGCGCCGGCCGCAACCACCACGAGACGACCGAGCTGATCGATGTCATGAGCCTCTCCCTCGATGGGGGGGCTGTGGACCCTCTCCACCCTCACCCGCCGGCCGATAGTAGCCGATGCCGCTTTCAGCTCGCGGCGAGCCCGGTCGGGATCGGCGAGATAGCCAGGAAGAATATCGACGAGGCGGGCCAGGAGCAGATCCCGATCGGCGGTGACAGCCCCCGACTGCGCCAGCGAGGTGGCCACCGGCTCACCGGGGACAGGGTGGAGGTTGAGCCCCAGCCCGACTATCACCACCGATCGGGGCCCGTTCACCAGTTCGGAAAGCACCCCGGCCAGCTTGCCCGGTGCAGGCTTGGCCTCGATGACCAGATCGTTGGGCCATTTGGACAAAACCGGGACGGTCAGCAAAGCGGCGGCTGCGGCCCGGGTCGCAGCCGTCACAGCCGCTACCGGGTCGTACCGCTGCGAGCTCGGGCTCGGCAACCGGAAACTGACCAGCAGCGACCGGCCGGGGATGTCGAGCCAGCGGCGGTCCAGTCGACCCCGACCCGCGCTCTGGTGATCGGCAACCAGCAGGCAGGCCTCGGTGTCACCCCGACGGGCTTCGGTAGCCAGATCATCGTTGGTGGAACCCGTAACCGCCACATGGCGCAGCGGACCCAGCCCGGCCCGTCGGGCAGCCCCGTCGCTACGGGTGAGCACGGTCATGGCTGCCAGTCTGCGCCGAAGTCGACGGAATCGGTAATCTCACCTCTCATACTCTCCGTGTCAGGTATTTCTATGTTCTCCAAAGTGCTGATCGCCAACCGAGGCGAGATAGCGGTTCGGGTCATCCGGGCCTGCCGCGAGTTGGGTATCGGCACCGTTGCCGTCTACTCCGAACCTGATCGGAATGCCCTTCACGTCCGCTCGGCCGACGAGGCCTACGGGCTGGGGGGTCGCACCGCGGCCGAGAGCTATCTGAACGTCGATGCCATCGCCGCCGTCTTGGACCGCAGCGAGGCTGACGCCGTGCATCCCGGCTACGGGTTCTTCAGCGAGAACGCCGGCTTCGCCCGCACCGTCACCGACCGGGGCGTGACCTTCATCGGCCCGAGCCCGGAAGCGATGGAGATCATGGGCGATAAGATCTCGGCCCGCCGGGCGGCCGAGTCGGCCGGCGTGGCCGCCGTACCGGGCACGGCAGAACCGATCACCGACCCGGACCAGGTCGAGGCCTTCGGCGCCGCTCACGGCTGGCCGGTGGCGGTCAAGGCCGCCCACGGGGGCGGGGGCCGAGGTATGAAAGTGATCGCATCGGCCACCGAGATAGGCGACGCCATCGCATCGGCCCGGCGCGAGGCTCAAGCCTACTTCGGGCGCGACGACCTCTACCTGGAGCGATACCTGGCTGCTCCCCGCCACGTCGAGGTTCAGATCCTGGCTGACAGCCACGGCCGCTGCCTGCACCTCGGAACCAGGGACTGCTCGGTGCAGCGCCGCCACCAGAAGCTCATCGAGGAGGCGCCGGCGGCGGGGATCGACACCGAGATAGCCGAGTCCATGGGCCGGGCCGCAGTGGCAGTAGCCCGCCACTGCGACTACGTCAACGCCGGCACGGTGGAGTTCCTGTACGAAGCCGGACAGTTCTATTTCCTGGAGATGAACACCCGGTTGCAGGTCGAACACACCGTCACCGAACTCGTAACCGGCATCGACCTCGTCGAGATGCAGCTTCGGGTGGCAGCCGGCGAACCTCTCCCCTTCCCGGCCGGCGGCATCGAGACCCGAGGCCACGCCATCGAGATCCGGGTCAACGCCGAAGACCCGGCCCGAGGCGCATTTCTCCCCTGCCCGGGGCCGCTGACCGAGTTGCGCCCGGCCCAGGGTTTCGGGACCCGCTGGGACGGCGGTTATGAAGCCGGAGATGAGATCAGCCAGTTCTACGACAACCTCATCGGCAAGCTGGTGGTGTGGGGGCGTGATCGTGGCACTGCCATCGGCCGGGCCGTACGAGCCCTCCAAGAGACGATCGTCACCGGAGTGGCGACCACCATTCCGGCCCAACTGGCCGTGCTAGCCCACCCCGACTTCGCGGCTTTGGCTCATTTCACTTCTTGGGTCGCCGACCGTCTCGACCTGAGCTTCATCGCCCCCACACCGACCGGGGGCCCCTCCGGCGACGGTGGCGCCATGCCCCGGCGTGAGATCGACGTGGAAGTCGACGGCAAGCGCTTCATGGTGTCGATGCCGATTCCCGACCAGGCCGGCCGGAGCCCAGCCGAGGCAACGGATCGCCGCCGGCTATCGCGAACCCCGACGGTGACCGGACCGGGCGACGGCCGAGTCGCCGTCGGTATGCAGGGCACGATCGTCAAAGTTCTGGTGGCAGAGGGTGACACCGTGGCCGCCGGTGATCCGGTCGTGGTGCTCGAAGCTATGAAGATGGAGAACAACATCACCGCCGATGTCTCGGGAACTGTCACCGAGCTCCTCGTCGGCGTCGGCGACCCGGTCGGCAACGGAGACGTCGTGGCGGTGATCGGCTGACAGACGGGCGATCACTCCGCCGCTTCGGCCAAGGCTTCGGACAACGTCGGGTGCACGAGCAGGCTCTCGTGGATGCTGCTCACGGTCAGCCCGTTGGTGACAGCCACGGCCAGGACCGAAATGAGTTCGGCCGCGTGGCGCCCGACGATGGACCCCCCCAGCACCACCCCGGTGGCAGGGTCCGAAACTATCTTGACGAAGCCGCGAGGGTCGTCGTTGATCAGCGCCTTGGGCGCTGACGCGAAGGGAACTTTCGTTACCCGGATCTTGCGGCCCTCGGCAAAGGCATCGGCCTCGGCCAGACCAACGTCGGCGATCTCCGGCTCGGTAAAGATGGCCGATGCTGCCTTGTCGTAATCGAGATGGCGGTGGGGCCGGTCGGTACCGAGCCCGAGAGCGTGATAGGCGATCTTGCGACCCTGCATCGCCGCCACCGAAGACAGCGGCAAGCGGCCCGACAGGTCCCCAGCCGCATAGATGTGGGCAACGTTGGAACGCAGGTCGGCGTCGACGGGAACGTACCCGTCGCGACAGTGCACACCAGCCGATTCGAGACCGAGCCTCTCGCTGTTGGGGACGGACCCTATGGCTATCAGCGCGTGGCTGCCTTCGACTACCCGGCCGTCGTCGCAGCGCACGACCACTCCACCGGCGTCCCCGGATGCGGCCACGGCCCGAGCACCCTTGAGGAGGCGGACCCCGCTGTCGATGAAGTCCTCCTCGAGGGCGGCGGCCACCTCGGGGTCCTTTTGGGGCAGGATCTGATGGCGGCTGACGATCAGTGTGACATCGCTGCCCATGGACCGGAAGAGGTGCACGAACTCCACGCCGGTCACCCCGGATCCGATGACGATCATGTGATCGGGAAGCACCTCGGGCGGGTAACAGTGCCGGGTGGACAGGACCCAACGGCCGTCCACCTCGGCCCAGTCCGGCAGCCGGGGCCGGCTCCCGGTGGCCAGCACCACCACATCGGCACCGAGCTCGGTGACGCCCTCACCGTCCTCCACGATCACCCGGTGAGGTCCGGCCAGTGCCGCCACGCCCTCGATCAGCCGCACGTTCTGACTGACCAGCAAGGACCTGATCGATCCCTCCAACCGGGCTTCGATCCTCTGTAACCGCCCCGCCGCGAGCTTCAGGTCTACCTGTGCACCCGCCTCGGTCAAGCCCATGCCCGCCGATCGGTGCAGGAAGGACCGGGCGTTGCCGGTGGCAATCATGGCCTTGGACGGGATGCAGTCCCACAGGTGAGCAGCGCCGCCGATGGTGTCACTCTCCACCAAGGTGACCTCCGCGCCGAGGCGGGCTGCAGTGGTGGCACAAGAATTGCCGGCCGGGCCGCCCCCGATGATCACCATGCGCGTCATGGGTGCTCCAGGCTACCGCTACCCCCTCTCAGCACCCCCGGTCGGTGGCCCGCCGGTACGGTGGCCGGACGTGAACCGGATCGTGGTGATCCTGCTCGGCATCGTCGGTGCAGCCGTGGTCGTGCGGTTCGCCACTACTTCCCCCTTGTGGCTGGACGAAGCCTTGTCGGTCAACCTGGCCTCGCTGCCGCGGGCCGACCTGCCCGGCGCGCTGCGCCATGACGGCCATCCGATCCTCTATTACGCCCTGCTGGGGTTCTGGATCGACATGTTCGGTGATGACGACGGCCCCGTCCGCTGGCTCTCGGCTCTTTTCTCGCTGGCCACCGTTCCGGCGGTGTGGGCTGGCGCCCGCCGACGGCTGGGCCCGATCCCGGCCCGTTACGCGGCCGTGCTGACCGTCACCTCACCCTTCGTGATCCGCTACGGGTCAGAGGCTCGAATGTACGCCCTGATGATGCTGATCACGGCTCTGGGCTGGTGGCTGCTGGAAGCATCCCTGGGGCGGCCGACCTGGTGGCGACTGACCGCGCTGGCGGCTGTCACCGCGGCCGGGTTGCACACCCACTATTGGATGATCCCGCTGGCGGCGGCGACGATGACGGTTCTGGCCGCCGGCTGGTTCCGTAGCCCGAACCGGCGCAGGACGCTGGCCGCCATCATGGCGGCTGTGGCCGTTGGCGGCCTCACTTTTGTCGCCTGGCTGGAGGTATTCGTCGATCAGTTCCGCCACACCGGCACCCCGTGGGCCAATTGGGCTCGACCGGCCGAGGTGGCGGTGGAAACGATCCAAGCCATCGGTGGCGGCACCCGGTTCGAGCCCGTGCTGCTCGGTGTGGTGCTGACCTTGGCCATCGTCTTGGGGGCGACGATCCGCCGGACCGGGCACCGCTGGTTGGAGATCGCATCCCCAGCCCTCAACCCCACTGCCCCGGTGGTGGGGGTGGTGGTGATCAGCCTGAGCGTCGGTGGACTGGCCGCCGCCGTCACCCAGAGTGCTTTCGAGGCCCGCTACGCCGCTGCCGTCGTCCCTTTGCTACTGGGGCTGGCCGGCCGGGGCTTGGCCGGACTTACAGGCCGGGCCTCGCTTCTGACCTTGGTGGCGGTTGCCGCCTTCGGTGTGATCGTCGCCGTCGACGACGCCGTCCGAGACCGCACTCAAGGCCAACAGGTGGCCGACACCATCGACGAAGGATCGGCCCCCGGTGATCTGGTGGTGATATGCCCCGACCAGTTGGCTCCGGCCACGCTGCGCTACCTCGACTCGGCCCTGACGGTGCGTACCTATCCACCTACCGCTGATCCCGGCTTCATCGACTGGTTCGACTACCGCGATCGCATCGCCGCCACCGACCCCGTCGAGTACGCCCGAGCCGCGGCCAGAACAGCCGGCTCGGGCACCGTATGGATGGTCACGATGCCCACCTACCGAGGCTTGGAAGGCCGGTGCGAAGCTGTCTCCACCGAGCTCGACCGCCGGAGAACCCGCCGAACCATGGTCACGTCCGGCCCCGAGTTCGAGCCGATGTTCCTGTACCGCTTCGAGGCCGGGCCGTGACCGGCTGGCGCCCCGGCTTCGGGGTGGCCCTGGGGTCGTGGCTCGAGGCCCGTCTCTACGTCGCCGCCGCCTTCATCGTCACCCATGCCGTCCACGACCGGCTGGGATCCTCACCCGAGCCCAGTCCCGTGCACGACGGGCTGCTGGCTTGGGACGGCCGCTGGTACCAGAGCATCGCCACGTCGGGATATGCCGACGCCGCCGACCCGGCCCTGCGGTTCTTTCCTCTTTGGCCCCTGCTGGGACGGGTCCTGGGCGGGCTGACCGGCGCCGACCGGGGGTTCATCCTGGTGGTGCTGGCCAACGCCGGCGCCTTGATGGCCGCGGCGTTGCTGCATCGCCTCGTCGTCGAAGAAACCGGCGACTGGGATCTGGCCCGGCGGTCGGTGCGGCTGCTGGCGCTGGCACCCCCATCTTTCGTGCTGGTGCTGGCCTACTCCGAAGCCTTCTATCTCACCTTGGCGCTGGCGGTGTTCCTGCTGGCCCGCCGACAGCGGTGGTGGGCTGTGGCTGCGGCCGGTTACCTGGCCGGGCTCACCCGCCCGGTCGGGGTGTTGCTGGCACTGCCGGTGGCCCTGACGGTGGTCACAGCCCGAGCCCAGCGCCGGCCGGGCGCCATCGCCGCCGCCCTGGCTCCGGTGGCCGGAACGGCCACGTTCCTGGTGTGGTCCGGTCTGGCCTTGGGCGAGTTCACCGCCCCGCTCACTCGCCAGCGCGAGCTGCGGAGCCTGGCCGAACCGGTCAGCCGCGTGGTGCGAGCCGCCTACCGGGGCCTGAGAGGCGACGAGGGCGAGCTGTTGCACTTCTTGGCCGCCGTGACGGCGATCTCGCTCACGCTGCTCGTAGTGCGGCGGCTGGGCCGCTCCATGGCCCTGTACTGCGGGGCGAACCTGATCGTGATGCTTACAACGGGCAACCTCAACAGCCTCGAGCGCTACGGCCTGGCCGCCTTCCCCCTCGTCATCGCCGCCGCCATGGCCAGCCGCCACCGGTACCTGGACCGCTGGATTCTCGACGCAGCCGCAGCCGGGATGGTCAGCCTCACGATCCTCGCCCTCAGCGGTGTCTACGTACCGTGAACGGCTCACGACGACATCACGACGACATCGAGGCGGGATAGTCGGGACGGCCGGGGGCGTAGGCTCGCGATCGTGACGGTGACATCGCGATTCGAAGACACCGCAACGCCGGAGCCCCGAGCCGGAGGCGACGAGCCCGTCGTGGACGTGAGCGTGGTGCTGCCGGTCTACGACGAGTCGGCGCATCTCACTGCTGAGCTCGATCGCATCACCGCAGCCCTGGCGGCCTCGCCCTACACCTGGGAACTGCTGGTGGTGGACGACGGCTCCAGCGACGGCTCCAGCGACCTGGCTGCCGATCGTAACGACGTGAGGCTGCTGCGATCGGCCCGCAACCGGGGCTCGGGCTCGGCCCGGCGGCTCGGCACCCTCGCGGCCCGGGGCCGAGTAGTAGTGTGGACCGACGCCGACATGACCTACCCCAACCACGAGATCCCGGCTCTGGTGGCGGCTCTGGGCGACAGCGACCAGATCGTCGGCGCCCGAAACGCCGAGCAGGGGACGCTGAAGCCGCTACGCATCCCGGCCAAGTGGATCATCCGCCGGCTGGCCTCCTATCTCACCCGCACGCCCATACCCGACCTCAACTCGGGTTTCAGGGCCATGCGGCGCGAGGTCGCGACGCAGTTCACCGGCCAGCTCCCCGACGGGTTCTCCTGCGTCACCACGGTCACGATGGCGTTCCTGATGAACGGCTACTCGGTGCGTTACACGCCGATCCCCTATGCGGCCCGCAACGGGCGGTCGAAGTTCCACTGGTGGACCGACACCTACCGTTACCTGCTTCAGGTGATCCGGATGATGCTCTCCCACGACCCTCTGCGGGTGTTCATACCCTTGGCGGCCGCACTGGGTGCCGCCTTCACGGCCAAGCTCGGCTACGACGTGGTCGCCAAAGACCTGCGCGTGGCCACCAACACGCTGCTGCTCGGTTTCGCCACCCTCCAAGTGCTGGTGGTGGGGCTGCTCGCCGACTTGGTGGTGCGAACTGCACGACCCCACCGGCTGATCCCCCCCGCTGACGTCACCGAGACCGACGACCGCTACACCGCAACGGCCGGACGGAAGTCGCCATGACCGGACCAGTCGAGCGCATCGAACTCGCCATCGACGCCACCGCCCTGCTGGCTCCTCGCACCGGAATCGGCGTGTTCACGGCCGAGCTACTGAGAGAACTGCCCACCCGGTGCGAGCTGGACGTCTCCGCCTTCACTATCGGCCGACAGAACCGGGGCTGGCTGCCCCACGACGTCAGCGATCAGATCCGTGAGGTGTCGAGCCGGCTGCTCGACGGACGCATCCGCTGGCTGTGGGACCATCTGTCGGTTCCCCGCCTGGAGTGGTTCGCCGGCCCCGCCGACGTGGTCCACGGCCCCAACTACCTGGTGCCCCCCACCACCCGAGCCGCCACCGTGGTGACGGTGCACGACGTCGGCTTCGAGCACCGGCCCCCCCTGTGCGCCCCCGGGTCGCTGGGCCATCGTCAGTCGGTGCGCACCGCCATCGGTCGGGGGGCCTGGGTCCACACCCCTTCCGATTACGTGGCCGGCGAGGTCCGCTCCATCTACCGGGTCGAGGACGAACGGGTGGTGGCCGTGCCTCTCGGCGTCCGACTACCCCGGGCCGGACCGCACCCGACACCGGGATCGCCTTACGTCTTGGCCCTGGGCTCGTCGGATCGACGCAAGGACCTCACGACGCTGGTGGCGGCCTTCGACTTGCTGGCGGTGCAACATCGGGACCTGCGCCTCGTCCACGCCGGACCCGACGGTGACGCCGCCGAGGAATTGGCTGCCGCCATCGGTCTCAGCCCGCACCGGGACCGCATCGAGCAACTCGGCTGGGTCGACGACGCCACCCGGTCGGCGCTGATCCGGCAGGCCGCGGTGGTGGCTTACCCGTCCCGCTACGAGGGCTTCGGCTTGGTGCCGCTGGAGGCCATGGCGGCTGGGCGGCCGGTCGTCACCACCCCGGTGTCGGCCATCCCTGAAGTGTCCGGCGACGCTGCCCTCTACGCCGCCGTAGGCGACTGCGACGACTTGGCCGACACCTTGCAGCAGGCCCTCACCGACTCGGCACTGATCGCTGATCTCGGGGCCCGAGGCCAGGCCTGGGTCGCGGGCTATACCTGGGAGCGCGCCGCCGACGGCTTGATCGACCTGTACCGCCGGGCCGTCGCCGGCCGCTGACCTGCGACGGGCCCGGCCGGTGCTCACGCTGCTCGCTGCCGACCGGGACGGCGCGACCTCGTCCCCGCTGGCCCAGTCGCTGGCGGCCCAAACCAGCCGCGGCTGGAAACTGGCTCTCATCGGCGAAGCCGCCCCTGCAACCCTCGAAGGGCGTCTCGAACGCCACGCATCGGCTTCGGACGCCGTCGAGGCCGTAACTGGGAGTGGAAACACGACCGAGGGCTTCGTGGCCATCGCCGATCTCGACGACCGGCTCCACCCCGACGCCGTCGAGGCTTTCACCGCTGCCTTCAGAGCCTACCCTGAAGCAGTGGCCGCCTTCGCCGACAGCACCGAGATGGTGCATGGCCGCCAGCAGCCGGTGCTGCGCCCGGCCTGGAACCCTGACCTGCTGCGCAGCACCCGCTACACCGGTGATCCCTTCGTGGTGACCACGACAATGCTACTCGCCGCCGGGGCGGCCGGATGGGATCCGGGCCTCGGCGAGGTCCATCGGTACGACTTGGCACTGCGGGTGAGCGAGCAGGGCGGTCCGGTGCTGCACCTCGGCGCCGCACTCTCGCACCGTGACCGGCCCTGTCCCACCGACAGCGCTATCGCGGCTGTCGCGGTCCAAGCCCACCTCGACCGCACCGGTCGACCCGCTCGAGCATCGCCGGGACCGCGGGCCGGCACCGTCGTCTGCGACCCCGACTTCGACGACCCGCCGTCCGCCTCGATCATCATCCCCACCGCAGCCGCGGCCGACCCCAACGGGCGGCCCTGGATCGAGCATTGCCTGGCCTCGCTGGCCGACACGCAATGGCCCGATGTCGAGACGATCCTGGTAGTTGGGGACGAATGCCGCCGCGATCTCACCGCTCTGGCCGCGGCCGCCACCCCCCCGGCTCGGGTGGTGCGCAGCCCGGGCGGGCCGTTCAACTTCTCTACGGCCGTCAACTGCGGCGCGCTGGCAGCTCGCGGCCGTTTGCTGGTGCTTCTCAACGACGATACCGAGATTCTCGATCCCTCCTGGCTGGCCCGTCTGGCCGTTCACGCCTCCGACGACGGCGTGGGCGCGGTGGGAGCTCGGTTGCTGTACCCCGACATGACGATCCAACACATCGGCATCGTGTTCGACGACGCTCGCCCTCTGCACCCCTTCATGGGCCTGACCACCACCGAGGCGGCCCAGCGGGGCTGGGGGGTGGCCCGCACCGTGACCGCCGTAACCGGAGCCTGCTTGATGACACGCCGTCGCGAGTTCTTGGCCGTCGGTAGTATGGGCGCCCGGCTCCCGATCGCCTACAATGACGTCGACTTCTGCCTGCGCCTGGCTCGCACCGGGAAGCGAACCGTGATCGAGCCGGCAGCCACCCTGACTCACCACGAGAGCCGGACGCGGCGCCCCCATGCCGAATTGTGGGAATGGCACCGCTTCGTGGGCCGATGGGGCGATGTCGTCGACCCGTGGTACCACCCGGGCTACGTCCGACCTCGCGATCCGGCCGACCCGCGCCGTGATGTAGACCACGAGTTGCCGGCCGAGCCTCCGATGAACGCCGAGCCCCGGATGGCTGAGGTCGAACCGCGGGTTCACGTCGGCGCCTGGGGCGGGCTGCGGGGGCCCGGTCTCTCGTCCAACCCGACCCGTCTCCACCTCGAACAACGCGGGTCCACCCCCGTTAGTGTCGCACCGGTGACGACTTCGGGAATCGACGTGGAGACAGTGCCCGATGGCGAAGATCCCATCGACAGCAATGAACCCGACCGGCTGCGTCACGAGATCCTGCGGCTGCGTGACGGGCTCGGCGGAGCCAACGCCGTCAACGCCGCGCTCATGACCCGGGTAGCCGAGCTTGGGGTTCAGGCAGTCGAAATGCGAAACACCCTGGCCGACTACGAGAAAATGACCCGCTTCGAAAAAAAAGTGACCAGATCGGTTGTGCGAGCCATGGCTGCTGTCTCCCGGCTTTTCCGGCGGCCGTGAGCGGGCCGAAGCCTTGTTCCGATGACCGGACCGGAAGTTGCTCTCGATGGCGTCTCTTTCGACGTGATCGTACGCACCCAGGGCCGACGGCCCGGGTCTTTGCGGGAGGCGATGGTCAGCCTCGGCGCCCAGACATTCTCCGACTTCGCGGTCATCGTGGTGGTGCATGGCTCATCGGCGATCGCTGCTGCCGTGGAGGCGTCGTTGAGAGAGACAGGGGACCTGCCCGAGCGCTGGTCGGTCCACACCGTTTCGGGCGGGAACAGGGCTCGGCCTCTCAACGCCGGGCTGGACCGGGCCGGCGGCGACTACGTCACCTTTCTCGACGATGACGACCTCGCCGATCCCGATTGGTTGGTCGCCTTTGCACGGGGCGCGGCGGATGCGCCGGGCCAGGTCATCCGGGCGGTGACGAAAACGCAGGACTGGAC
The DNA here is from genome assembly GCA_963422655.1 of Acidimicrobiales bacterium. Lineage (GTDB taxonomy): Bacteria > Actinomycetota > Acidimicrobiia > Acidimicrobiales > Aldehydirespiratoraceae > CATQHS01. The sequence goes on from OY730440.1 coordinate 524,764, forward strand.
GACGTTGGGCACCGACGAGCCCCGGGCCCCGACCGGGGAGATCACCCGTCACTTCGCCCCCAGCTTCGACCTGCTCGCCCACTTTTCCCACAACGAGACCCCCATCTGCTCCATCGCCTTGCCCCGGGCGGCTCTGCAGCGTCTGGGGCTGCGCTTCGACGAGACCCTCCCGGTGCTCGAGGACTGGGATCTTCTGATGCGGTCCGCATTGGGGGTGGGCGTGCATTCGGTACCGGAGGCCACCTCTTTGTATCGGCTCCTCGACACGGCCAACGCCAAGGCTGCGGTCGATGAACCCGGCTGGTGCCAGGCGTATGACCGGGTGCTCGGTAAGCTCTCCGCTGCGCCCGTCGAGCTGCCCGGCGCCGTGGTGGGGAGGCTGGCCGCGGCCCATTTCGCACCGGGGGGCCCACCTCTGGCCGTCGCTATGGGCGAACGGCGTTGCCCTGTATCGGATCGAGCTTGTTTCTGCGGCGGTCCGCCCGGTGCCGCCTTGGTCAGCGAGCCGCTTCTGTCCCTCCGTCTGCGAACCCGACGCCGGATCGGCCGGCTTTTCCGAGCCCCGATCGGCCGGATTCTCCGGAATCGGTGACTCACGAGTGGTGAAGCTCGCACTGTCACCAGCGACGCGTACCAGCGCCATACTGATCCGCAGCTTCGCCGAGCGCGAGCGCAAGAGCCTCTACAAGCGCAGCATCCTGGGCTGGTTGTGGTCGCTTCTCGGCCCCCTGATGGCCGTGGCCGTCTACAGCCTGGTGTTCGGGGTGATCTACCGGGCCCCGCCGCCTGTTACCGCCAATGGCCGAGCCGAGGTCTTCGCCCTGTACCTGTTCTCGGGCCTGGTGGTGTGGAACGTGTTCACCAACATCGTCACCGGCGCCATGCGCTGGATGATCGACGTGAGCGATCTACGCAAGAAAACCTACTTCCCCACCGAAACGGCGATCCTGGGAGGAGCCGTCGCCACGTTGCTACAGAGCGGGCTCGAAGCGGTAGTGCTGATCACCATCATGGCCGTACTCGTCAACATCTCGTGGACGCTGGTGTTGCTGCCGCTGACCCTGATCCTCACAGCCGGGTTCGGTCTCGGTATCGGCTTCGCAGTAGCGATTCTCAACACCCGCTACCGCGACATCGGGCACTTGGTCAACATCGCGCTGAGCGTGACATTCTTCTTGGTACCCATCGTGTACACATCCGACATGGTGCCCGACCGAGCCTACGGCCTACCCGTGAGACGCATTATGGAACTCAATCCCCTGAACGCGGTGATCGGGGTGACCCGCGACGCTGTCTACTTCCTGCGGACGCCCTCGCCGGGTCAACTGGCTGCGGCCGCGGTCTGGGCCGCAGTGTCGTCCGTCTCGGGCTGGGTGTACTTCAGGCACCGGTCCATGGAGATGAGCGAGGAACCATGAGGACGGCGCCGACCGACGAGAACCGGCTCACCATCTCCGTCATCGACGTCTCCAAGCGCTTCCGGCTCGAGTTCGACCGGCCCAGCTCCATCAAGGAGGCGGTGCTGCGCTTCGGGCGGCGCGACGTGAGCGACTTCTGGGCGCTGCGCGACATCTCGTTGGCCATCCCCCGGGGCTCGTTCTTCGGCATCGTGGGCCACAACGGCAGCGGCAAGTCGACCCTGCTGCGACTCATGGCCGGCATCCATCGCCCCACCACCGGAGAGATCCACACCCGGGGCCGACTGTCGGCTCTGCTGGAGCTCGGATCGGGATTCCACACCGATCTGACCGGTAGGGAGAACGTGTTCCTGAACGGGGCCATACTGGGCCTGAACCGGCGGCAGATGGCAGCAGCCATGGACGAGATCGTCGAGTTCAGCGGCATCGGCGACCAGATCGACGTGCCGGTGAAGATCTACTCGAGCGGCATGTACATGCGCCTCGGTTTCGCCGTGGCCGTCAATGTCGATCCCGAGATCCTCCTCATCGACGAGGTGATCGCGGTCGGTGACGAGGATTTCCAGCACAAGTGCATGCGCCACATGGACCAGCTCCGGGCCCGAGGCACCACCATCGTCGTCGTCTCCCACAACACTGACCTGGTGCGCCGACTCTCCGACACCGTAGGCTGGCTCGACCACGGACGAATGCTCGGCTTGGGCGACCCGGACACGATAGTCGACGAGTACCTCGATAGCGTTACCGACGGAGGGGAAATGACCCTCACCGACCGGGACTGCTCGCCACCCGAGAGCATCTGAGCCATGCCGGAGAAACAACCTCGCCTTTCGGTGATCATGCCCTGCTACAACGAAGCGGCCACCCTCGACCGGGCCGTGGGCCGAGTCCTGGCCAGCCCTCACACGTCCGAGCTGATCATCGTCGACGACGGCTCCACCGACGGCACCAGCGAAGTCCTGGCCAGCATCGCTCACGAGCGGGTCCGGGTACTGCACCAATCCCCCAACCGAGGCAAAGGAGCTGCGGTCCGCCGAGGCTTCGCCGAAGCCACCGGCGATCTGGTGATCATTCAGGACGCCGACTTGGAATACGATCCCGACGACTGGGACCTGATCCTCGAACCGCTGATCCGAGGTAACGCCGACGTGGTGTACGGCTCCCGGTTCCAATCGGGCCAGCCCCGACGGGTGCTCTACTTCTGGCACTACGTCGGCAACCGGATCCTCACCACTGCCTCGAATATCTTCACCAACCTGAACCTCACCGATATGGAGACATGCTGCAAGGCCTTCCGGCGCGAGGTGATCCAATCCATCACCCTCACCGAGAACCGCTTCGGGATAGAACCCGAAATCACCGCCAAAGTGGCCGTCGGCGGATGGCGAATCTGGGAAGTAGGCATCTCCTACTCGGGACGCACCTACGCCGAAGGCAAAAAGATCGGCTGGAAAGACGGCCTGACGGCGCTGTGGTGCATCCTCAAATACGGGATCAGCACCAGGATCGAGGCCTAGTGCCTCTAGAGTGCTCCGAGCGCGGGCGGCCGCCGACCATTTATCGAAACGCACCCACCTCTTTGATGCCCTCCCACCGATGGCGATTGCCGTCCTACCCGCTGGCCGTGCTGGCCGTGCTCGCCGTGCTGGCCGTGCTGGCCGGCCCGGCCACCGCCCAAAGCGCCGAGCCGACCCAGGATCCGGAGACTTCCCCGACCGACGATCTCATCTTCACCTTCACGGGAGGAGGCTGGGGTCATGGTGTCGGGATGAGCCAGTTCGGCGCCCTGGGACGGGCCGAAGCCGGGTTCGATCACATCGAGATTCTCGAGTTCTACTATGACGGTACCGAGGTGGTCACCGACCCCACTTTGGTGGACGACGATATCGACGTGCTGGTATCGATCGACTCCTCGACCACTTTCGAACCGTCCGGACCGGTGACCGTGGCCATAGACGGATACGACATCGGCTCGACCCAGAATTCGCTGACCGTCACCCGAGGTGACGGTGGATGGGTGATCTCCGACAGCGACGGGTCATGGTGCAGCGGGTGGTGCCGCGGTTCACTGCTCACCGTGAGCTTCACCGAGGGCGAGCCGGTGGCAGTGTCGAGCGGGTACGCCTACGGGTACGGGCAGCTTCAACTCGTACCGGCCGCGAGCGGCGGACCAAGGTGTGGCACGGACTCGGATCGCTACTGCGTAGTCATCGGCGACATGACCATGCAGCAGTACCTGTACGGGGTGGACGAGATCTATTCGCATTGGCACCCCGAGGCCTTGGCCGCTCAAGCCATTGTCAGCCGCAGCTACTCGGTGGCCAGGTCGAACCAACGGGCCCACTGGACCAGCCCGTTCGAGCTCTACGACTACGGGGACCAGACCTACCGGGGCTGGATGCCCGAAACCACCGACGGTGCACCGGTGGAGTGGATCGGTGCCGTCGACAGCACCGACGGCACCGTCATCGTCCATCCCGAGCCAGAGCCCGGCCCCGAAAACACCAGCCCCGAAGGCGACGGGTACGTGATAACCGCATTCTTCTCGTCATCGAATGGGGGCCATACGGCATCATCGGAAGAGCCTTGGACTAAACCACTCCCCTACCTGGTGCCCAAACCCGATCCCTACGACGCCGCCCCCGACCCTGACGGGGCGCCGCAGAATCCCTTCCGTTCCTGGACCCGCCACTACACCGCCACCGACCTCAGCCGCTGGCTGGCCGATTACCCCCACGCCGATCTCGATGTGGGTCTGATCAGCCAGCTCACCATCGAGGGGTTAGGCCCCTCGGGCCGGATCGACGATGCCCTGGTCACTCTGACCGGCACGGACCGCACCCTGGAAGTCCGCGATGACGACGGCAACCCCTACGGGTATCGGTTTTTCAAGGCCATATTCATCGGCTGTCAAGCCACGCCCGAGTGTTCGGAGATACACACGACCAAGCTCTGGGTCACCACATCGGGCACCGCACCCCCAGATCCCGACCCCATGGCAACAGCCGCGACGGTGCCGCCGATCCCAAGCTCAGCTCCTGCCTTCACCGATGTGATCGAAGATGCTTACTACGCCCAACCCGTGGCCTGGATGGTGGCCAACAACATCACCACCGGCACCACCCCCACCACCTACTCCCCCCGAAAACCCGTCACCCGAGCCCAAATAGCCACCTTCCTATGGCGCCTCGCTGGCAGCCCCGATGCCAACCAGCCCGCCACCGCCTTCACCGATGTGATCGAAGATGCTTACTACGCCCAACCCGTGGCCTGGATGGTGGCCAACAACATCACCACCGGCACCACCCCCACCACCTACTCCCCCCGAAAACCCGTCACCCGAGCCCAAATAGCCACCTTCCTATGGCGCCTCGCCGCCAGCCCCACCAGCAAAATACCAATCGCCTTCGACGATGTCTCCCCCGACGCCAACTACGCCCAACCTGTGGCCTGGATGGTGGCCAACAACATCACCACCGGCACCACCCCCACCACCTACTCCCCCCGAAAACCCGTCACCCGAGCCCAAATAGCCACCTTCCTATGGCGCCTCGCCGCCAACCCCGACGCCTTCGCGTCCGGGGCTGAACTACCCCCTTCGATGCGTCTGTAGACACGGGCTGACAACCATGTCCGCCAACCAGAACTATTACGCTCCAGTCATGCCCAGCCATCCTGTTGCGCTCCCGACCAGGCCGGCCCCGAACCCAGGCCGGCCCGCGCCGATGCTACGGCGTCTAGGGTTCCGCTATCTCCACCTGATCGACGCCGTAACCCTGTTCGGACTCATGGCCGCCATCACCGTGGCCCGATTCGGATTGGATTGGCCCACCTATCCGCTCCCGCACTACATAGTGGGTTTCGCCATCGCCGTGGCCATACACATGACGGTGTACTACTTCGGGGGGTTGTATGAGTACGAGCAAAGGCTGGGCCGCCCCCCCTGGCTGCCCCGCGCCACCATGCTCACCGCTATCGCCGTGGGCGTCTCCGCAGCGACAGCGTTGCTGACGGAACGCTACCTGATGCCTCGGGCCAACTTGGTGGTGCTGATGTTGGGGGCCAGCCTGCTCGTCGCTTTCAACCGGTGGGTGGCCCGATCGGTGCGGTCCCGGCGCTTCGGCCGGCCTCAGGTCCTGCTGGTCGGAACCCCCGACGACACCAAGCCGGCTCATCGCCATCTCACCGAATCCGAGCCCGGCATCCGCCCCGTGGGCCAGACTTCGGACTTCGGTCGCATATCCACCAAAGTCAACCGGACGAAGGCCACCGACGTCTTGTTGATCACCGGAGGATCGCTAAACGAGATCTACCCCGAACCCCTCGGTGAACTGGAGCGGCGCCTTATCGCTGTGTACCAGCGCGTCACCCCTTCCGACACCCTCATGGGGCTCCAGCGAACCCGCCAGATCGCAGGCATGCCCTTCGTGGCCCTCCGCACCCACGCCATACCTCGGCACCGTCTCCGGTTCAAACGGCTCCTGGATTTGGTGTACCTCGTGGCGATGGCTCCCTTCGCCATTCCACTGATAGGCGCGGTTGCCGTCGTCGTGCGGATCCGGGCTGGCCGGGGCATCTTTTATCGCCAGATACGGGTCGGTTATCGGGCTCAACCCTTCACGATGCTGAAGTTTCGCACCATGGTCGAAGACGCCGAGTCCGCCAGCGGGCCGGTTCTGGCCAATTCCAGCGATCCCAGGGTCGTTTCCGGACTGGCCTGGTTGCGCCACTCCCGTCTAGACGAGCTACCCCAACTGTGGAACGTGGCCACCGGCGAGATGTCGATAGTCGGCCCTCGAGCTGAGCGGCCCGAGATGGTAACCGGCTTCGAGAAGCTGATCCCCGGATACAACCGTCGCCACGACACCCCTCCCGGTATCACCGGCTTGGCCCAGACTCAGGGCCATTACCAGACCGACGCCAACTACAAGATCGGCCACGATCTGCAATACATCGTGAACTGGTCTCCGATTCTCGATCTCGAGTTGATGGCAAAGGGCCTGATCGTCATGGCCCGCCGTTCGGGCCGGTAAGACCCGACCCGGCGTCGGCGCTTACATCAGGCAGCAGGATCGCTCATCGGGTAGAGATGGCGGACATATAGGCGGACGTAACTCGATCCGGTTCGCCCTGCATGCGGATCAACCCCTTGTCCAACCATATGACCCGCCCGCAGGTGCTGGTGATCTCGGCCATATTGTGGGTGACGAGAACTACCAGACCCGACTCGGCTCGGATCTCGTCTATGCGCTCCCGGCTGCGCTCCTGAAATTCTTGGTCGCCTACGGCCAGCACTTCGTCGATCAGTAGCACCTCCGGTCTCCACGCGGTGGCGATGGCGAAGCCGAGTCGGGCCCTCATACCCGACGAGTAAGTGCGCATGGGCCGGTCGATGGCGTCGCTCAAACCCGAGAAATCGATGATGGCGCCGGTTCGTTCGCTCACTTCGGCCCGGCTGAATCCCAGAGCCAGTCCCCCGATCATGATGTTGCGTCGACCCGAGAGCGCCGGTCGCAGCGCCGCCGTAACCCCCAGCAGGGTGGGCCGAGAGCGGGCCATGACCCTTCCCGACTCGAGGGGCAGCAGGCCGGTCATGGCTGCCAGCAGGGTGGACTTGCCCGATCCGTTAGGTCCGATGAGCCCCACCGTCTCACCACTGTGGAAGTCGTAGGTCACGCCCTGCACTGCCCGCACGGTCCGGTAGCGACGCTGGACCCGACCCCGAGCGAAGAGTCCCTTGAGCCCGACAGACGCGTCCTCATAGACCCGGTAGAAGACGTGGACGTCCTCGAGGCTCACGATAGCGGAGGAACCGGTCATCGTCCGAAGAGATGATCGGCGCGCCGGAAGACCACGAATCCAGCCACCGGCAGTACGACAGCCCAGGCAATGAACCCGGCCAAGACAAAGGCATCGGCCGGGTGGCCCATCAGGCACCATCGGGCGCAGGTGACCAAGTCGTAAACGGGGTTCAGGGCGAAGGCCCGTCGCCAGGCTGGGCTGGTGACGAACACGTCGACGCTGAAGATGACGCCCGACACGTAAAACAGCAGCCGAAACACGTGGGGCAACAACTGGTTGAAGTCGCGCACGGCCGCCCCTATGCGAGCGCTGATGAGGGCGGCGCCGACGTTGAACGAGAACTGACCGGCCAGGACCACAACGAACAGGACCCATCGCAGTGCCGGACGCTCTCCGGTTGCCAGCAGGGTGATCAGCACCAGCACCAGCGCGGGAACGAACGCCAAAGTCTGCCCGTTGACAGTGGAGAGTGGTATCAGGATCCGGGGGAACTGCATGGAGCGGATGAGACTGTGGTTTCGAGGGATGGCAACCCCGGCGTCCTGCATCACCCGCTGGGTCAGATGGAACATGGCCACTCCCACTACCAAGAACCCGAGAAAGTTGTCAACGCCCCGACGCGTATCGAGCACCACGCCGAAGATCAGGAAGTAGACGCCGATCATCATGGCCGGGTTGACGAGGTGCCAGAGCTGCCCCAGCACCGTGTCCATGTTCAGGGCCCGAAGGTCCTGAGCCGGCACAACCACGGCGAACTCCCGCCTCCGCCAGACGTCACGCAGGTAACTGCCGACACTTTGAGGCTCGGAAAGATCTAGGAGGGGGTGCCGATCTTCGACCATACCTCCCATTCTAGGGCGTACTCCTCAGATGAGAGGTTCTGGAGGAGTGTTGGGCTCGGTGCCGGACCAGAAATGCTGCTGGGGGTTAGGGTTCGTTCGTGGTTGGGGATGGCGGGTCAGTTTCTTGGCGTCGAGGTGGATCGGCTGACCAGGGTGTTTGGGTTGGTCACGTCGGATCAGTTGCCGAGTTTGGTGTGTGTATTGTGCTTTCGGCGTATCCGTTGGGTGCGCCGGGTGGGTTTGTGGTTTTTGCGAGTGTTGTGTGGGTTTGGTTGGTGTTGGTTGTGGGGGTTGTGGTTTGTGGGTTGGTGAGTTGTATGCCGAATGGTAGTTTTTGGTTGGTGTTGGGGTTGTGGTCGCCGGGGTGGATTTTGCAGGTGTTGATGGTGATGTGTTTGGTGGTTTGGCCGGGGTGGAATACGAGTTTGCCGGTGTTGGTGATGTAGCCGGGTGGGTGGGGGTGGATGCCGGGGTGGTCGGTGTGGGCGTGGCCGGCGTCGGGGTGGCTGGCGTCGCGTGGGCAGGTGTGTGTTGTTGGTAGCCGTTCGGTGGTTACGATTCCTATGGCTGAGCAGCCTTGGTCGGGCCATGTGAGCGGATCCGGGTTCTTGTTTTTACAGTTCCGGGCTGCTAGCCCGGCCGGGTGGGCGGGCGTGGTGGCCCACTCGACGGTGATGGTCGTGTTTTCGGGGACGGGTCTTGATAGTCGGACCGCGAATCGGATGGGCGTGCCTCGGGGTTGTTCTTCACCAGTGACCGACATCCGGATCGTTTAGACTGCGGGCGGGCAGAGTTTCTTGTTTTCTGGGTGGGTGTGTTCTCCGGTGCGTGGAGCGCGGATCGTTGCCCAGACGATTTCTGTTCGTGTCGTGCTGGTGGTAGAGCAGACCGGTTCTAGGTGATGGTGACATCCGGTGTCGGGGCTGGTGCTGCCGGTTTGGGGGTATTGGTCACGGTGCTGACCTGACGCACAGTTGTGGTGCCACCGGCCCGGGTTGCCGGGTATTTCTTGTTTGGGGAACGTTTCGGTGTACACGGGCTGCCAGGGCCCGGTGGAGTGCCCGTAAGAGGTGTACTCGTAGGTTCCGTTGCTGCGGGTCGTGTCGTGACCGCCTGGTGGTGTGCAGTGGGTTCGGGTCAGAGTAACCCGGCACGTCTGAGGGTCCTTGACGACTTTGCCGGTGCTCGGGTCGCATCTCCACCAGTGAACCGTGTGGGTAGCCCACGTCTTGTTCAGGTCGATAATTTGCACAGCGGCTGTGATCGTCACGTCGGGCACCGCGCCGCGTAACACCCATCCCTGCCCTGCCGGGTCCGCGACCCCTGCCAACACCGGGGGAGCCAAATCCGTTCTAACATATTTGGAGTCAGAGTATTTCACCGCGGGCGGGACCGGTCTCTTGTTGTCGTCGAGCACCGTCGCCGGTCTAGCCGGACACAAGTCCACCCACCTCCCCGCATCACCCACGTCGATTATTTTGGTTGCCGTGTTCCGGTCGTACACCGCATGCCACGGCCCGGTCGAGTGCCCATAATAGGTGTACTTGTAGGGTCCGCTGATACGGTGCGTGCCGTGACCGCTCCACGGCACGCAATGGGTTCGGGTCAAAGTCACCCGGCACGTCTGAGGGTCTTCGACGATCTTGCCGGTACCGGGGTCGCATCTCCACCAGTGAACCGTATGAGTAGCCCACGTATTCGCGTCGTTACGAACATAGGTCGTCACCTCACGCGTGACCCGGTCTCTAGCACCTCGCAGCTCCCAGCCCGGCCCGGCCGGTTCCGGCGGGGCTCGTAACGGTTCAGAAACCGCCGCCGCGGTCTCGTCGGGTTTGGTTTCTGCTGGCCGGGCCCGCTCGATTTGGGTGATCTCGGTCGGTGGAGTCACCGAATGGCACTGGTTCACCCACCTGCCCGGGTCGCCCTCGTCGATTATCTTGGTGGTTGTGTTCCGCTTGTACACCGGATGCCAGGGCCCGGTCGAGTGCCCGTAAGAGGTGTACTCGTAGATTCCGGTGCCGCGGGTGTCGCCGTGACCGCCCCACGGCACGCAATGGGTTCGGGTCAAAGTCACCCGACACGTCTGAGGGTCTTTGACGATCTTGCCGGTACCGGGGTCGCATCGCCACCAGTGAACCGTATGAGTAGCCCACGTACTCGTGTCGTTACGAACATAGGTCGTCACCTCACGCGTGACCCGGTTTCTAGCGTTTTGGAGCTCCCAGCCCGGCCCGGACGGTTTCGGCGGGGCTCGTAACGGTTCAGAAACCGTCGGGGTGGTCTCGTCGGGTTTGGTTTCTGCTGGCCATGCCCGCACGATTTGGATGATCCTGGTCGGTGGGGTCACCGAAGCGCACCGGTGCACCCACACGCCCGGGTCGCCTTTGTCGATCGTTTCGGTTGCCGTGGTCCGGTCATACACCGCATTCCAGGGCCCGGTCGAGTGCCCGTAAGAGGTGTACTCGTAGACTTCGCTGATACGGTGCGTGCCGTGACCACCTGGTGGTGCGCAGTGGGTTCGGGTCAGAGTAACCCGACACGTCTGAGGGTCCTCGACGATCTTGCCGGTGGCCGGGTCGCATCGCCACCAGTGAACCGTGTGGGTAGCCCACGTCCGGGACAGATCCAACCGGATGGTCGTCACCTCACGGGTGATCTGGTTTCTGGCGTTTCGCAGCACCCAGCCCGGCCCGGACGGTTTCGGCGGGGCTCGTAACGGTTCAGAAACCGTCGGGGTGGTCTCGTCGGGTTTGGTTTCTGCTGGCCATGCCCGCACGATTTGGATGATCTCGGTTGGTGGGGTCACCGAAGCGCACCGGTGCACCCACACGCCCGGATCACCCTTGTCGATTATCTTGGTTATCTTGGTTGCCGTGGTCCGGTCATACACCGCATGCCAGGGCCCGGTCGAGTGCCCGTAAGAGGTGTACTTGTAGGGTCCGCTGATACGGGTAGCGCCGTGACCGCCCGACGGCGCGCAGTGGGTTCGGGTCAGGTCCACCCGGCACGTCTGAGAGTTCACGAAGACTTTGCCGGTGGCCCGGTCGCATCGCCACCAGTGAACCCTATGAGTGGCCCACGTCCGGGCCAGGTCCAACCGAAATGTCGTCACCTCACGCGTGACCCGGTCTCTAGCACCTCGCAGCACCCAGCCCGGCCCGGCCGGTTTCGGCGGCGGCGCCACCCTGGCTGTCACCGCGTCGGCGGTCTCGATTTTCGACGGTTCCGGTCCCGGCCGGTACGCGACCGTGACATCAGCGGGGATGTCTTTGGTCCGGCACGCTATCCCGACGTCCAAACCGATGTTCGACCACAACGTGTTGACATACTTTTTCGGGGCCGCGCCGATCTTTTTGGGGGTTACCACCGTTTCCCAGGTCACCGCCACCCTGAACCGGGCGTCTCTACCAGTCGGGCCCGCGAACTTGGCGTACAAGTTGCCGGTGCACGGCTGTATCCACGCCCAGCGCTTGTCCTCGCGGCACGTGTTGCCGCCCGGCCCGCGAACGTAACGGGCCCCGCCCCCGTAAGCCGCTACCGTCGCAGCGCCGCCCGACCCGCTGATCCACCACCTCAACTCGACAGGGCGGCTAGACACCGAACCGCAAACACCGGCCCTGTCAAAAGCAACCGGCACCGCCACTTTCGCGGTCAACGACCGGCCCGTGTCGCCTTTCAGCCCGCCCGCCGGCGAAATGCCCGGCCCGAACCGAGAACCCGACCCGCCCGGCGCGTCGCCGGCTCTTCGCGCGTCGCGGTAAAGCCTCGCCGCGGTGAACGACCCGCACGGGTCGGCTATGCGTAACGGGACCACGACCTCGCTGACCTCACGAAACTTCTGATCAGCTGTACCCGACGAAGACCACATGTCCACCTCGACGTCCCAATACCCGCTCACCACGAAAACCGCGCCCGGTCCCGTTTCGGTCGCGAACCGCAACCCGACCGGTCCCGTGCAATCACCGATATCAGCCCTACCACACCGGTAATCAGAAAAATCGGTGACTTCGGTACCGTCACCAGCAATCACCGTCGGGTCGCCCGCATCGCCACGAAACGACCACCTCAACTCGACCAGCTCCATCCTCGCCCGGCCACAAACCCTGTCCACCCCCACACCACTACCATCTCGCAACCCTCGAACCAGAGGCGTTGTCCAACCCACCCCCAAACCCTCAAAAGAAATCTTCCGATCGATACGAACACCAGGCCCACCCACGATCGTCCCCGCCGGCGCCACTCCCGCAACGAACCCGGCATTATCCCACCACCCCGACAACGAATAATTATCCGGATCCTCCCAAACCTCGACCGACTCGGGCCCCTTCGACCCATACAACACCGCATTACCCAAAACATCACCCACAGACGCAAACCTACACGGATCCAACACCGGCTCCGAAGGAGGAGAAGGCGGCGGCGGATCGTCAACACACGACTCGTTCGGTAACTGATACCGGCCCGTATGAACACACCACCTCACACACACATCATCAACCAAACTCTCACCAGCCGGACACTCCGGCTTCTTAACAGTCGGAGTAGTCGGAACAATGCAATCGATCGGCACGTCCGGATGCTGAGAATGGGCACGCCATGACACCGTTTTCGTGTTCTTATCCTCACAAACCGGGTCCACCGGCTTCGCGTGAGGGCCATGACACGCATCATCGCCATGAGCATGCTCAACCTTATACGCACCCGTATTAGACCACCACGCCTTCGGGCACGGATCGCACTGCCTGATCCCCACATCAGGATGCTGCGAATGGGCACGCCACAAACCCGTATCCGTACACTTCGGCTTCACGTGAGGCCCGTGACACGAACCATCACTATGAGAATGCTCGACCTTATACGCACCAGTATTAGACCACCACGCCCGCGGCGGCATATCCGAACCATCCGGACAAGACCTCGCCCCCACATACCCACACTCATGAGCCGTGCCCTCCCAATCCTCGAAAATCCTACCACCAGCCCGACAAACCCTCGTAACCACCAACGGGTCATCAACACTCCTATGAGAAACGAACGTCCAACCCCCCGAAGCCGAATGACTACAACCAGTATTCCTATCCAACGGCCTATCAGGCGAATATTCGCATGATGTAGTCACCCTGGCCCCATACGAACCCCTCTTCCAGACTCTACCGACCTCCCCTGAGCACCCTAACCTGCTGCACTTCCACGTATTATAATGCGTTCCGGTACCAGGATCGACGCTCTTCGAAGTAACCTTCCCCAACACCCACACCTCATGCGCCTCCGGCCTGACATGAGAAGCACCAACACCCGACAACGACACCACCACCACCACAACCGTCGCCGCTGCAACAACAACCGTCGCCCCCAACAACCACAACCACCAACAACGCAACACAACCATAAAAATCACCCTCCAAATCTGTCAACATTACAATCCAATATTACCACCATCACAGTCACCGCAATCAACAATCCGGCCCTACATTAGCACCACCACTCGACTCCCGGAAGCCGCCCTCCACCTTGTACACAGACGCGACTACCATATAACCGTTGACCACGTCAGGGAACTCTTGACGATACCACCACGGATGCACATAACACCAATAAATAAGCCATATTGACCCGATACCCACATCAGAAGATAACACCGGAACCATAGCAACGACTATACCATACGCATTGTCATAAGAAGCCTGCTCCTCAGCCGACGGATTCGCGCTCAACGGATACGGCGGCGGCTCACGAACCGTCCCCACCCGAAAATCCACGACCTCCGACATCCACGCCCCGTCCTCCCGCTTCCGCCGATCCCAGTTCTCCGGCCTTATATCAGGCGGCGCCCACCCATCGTCCGTGGGCAACAAATAAGGCAAACGCTCACCCACCGGCTCCGGCAACCTACCATCCCACCCCGCAGGCGGCAGCGCAACCTCGACAAAATCCAAAGTCTCATCCCCCCCAACCTCCGCCACCGGCTCCCCAGAAAACTCGTTACCCACACCAACCAGACCCGGATCAACAGTCGTCGTCGACGGCCCCGGATCAGATACCGGCCCCGTCGTCGTCGTAGTCGGCGAGGCGGGTTCGGCAGTCGTCGTGGTCGACGGAACCTGAACCGGGTCCGATACGACAGTCGTCGTCGACGGCTCTGCCACCTCCGCAGGCGCCTCCACAGTCGTCGTGGTCGACGGCCCCTGGACCGGGTCCGGTTCGACAGACGTCGACGTGGACGGCTCGGTCACCTCCGCGGGTGCCTCCTCAGCCACCGTGGTCGACGGCTCTGTCACCTCCGCAGGTGCCTCCTCAGCCACCGTGGTCGTCGGATCCTGGACCGGGTCCGGTTCGACAGTCGTTGTGGTCGTTGGATCCGGTTCTACGGTCGTCGTCGACGGATCGGGCACCTCCGCAGGTGCCTCCTCAGCCGTTGTGGTCGTAGGCAAAGAAGTCACCAAAGTAGAAGACGAACGATCCCCGCAACCAACCAACCCCCCAACCAACAACGCCACCACGGCCACAGCAACCATGCGAACACTCGAACCAGACATTTATCGACCTTCCTCGAAAGAACCCCCGAAGCCTCACCCCAGGGACATCAACCAGCACTCCCTCAAGAACACAAACTGACGCACAACCATCTAAACACAAACCCCAGGACCTGTCCACCGGACCGGACGAAGCCCAACCCCGACGACCCTCCAGCCCCGGCCCCGACGAACCCCAAACCCACCCCGCCGACCCCGGCCCGACCCGCCGGCCCCAGCCCGACCCACCCTGTGATCAGCCCACTCTACGATCAGGACCGTAAGGGGCTCAGCGGGTAGGGTTCCAGCGGGTGCGGTAGTTGATGAGTCTGGCGGTGATGATGACGGTGGTTGCGAGTTGGAGTGCGGCGTGGCGGTGGCGGTTTCGGCGGTCGGTGTTGGGGCTGAGTTGGCGGTAGTTGGACCACCACGAGTTGAGTGATTCGACGATCCATCGCAGCCCGAGGGGAGTGCCAGGGGCTGGTTTGGTGCCTTGTTGTTGGATGTCGAGGTCGGTAATGCGGCGTTCGTTCAGTCGAGCGCGGATCGCAGGTTAGTCATAGCCCCGATCGAGTGAGAGGGTGCCGATCTCTTCGAGGAGACGGCGGCGGCGACCGCGTCGAGGGTCGGGTCCAACAGTTTGAGGTCGTTGCGGTTTGCGCCGTCGATGGCCCAGCCGATCGGGATGCCGTTCGCGTCGGCGGCCACGGACCACTTCCAGGCGAGTTCGGCCCGATCAGCAGGGCTTTGCCGGTTCCCTCTCCGCCGCGAGGTGCCTTGTGGAGTGACCCGTCGATCGCGACGTGTTCGAGATCGAGACCCAGGATCCGGTCATAAGCGGCGAGCGCTTCAGCCGCGAGCCGGTCGAACACGCCGGCGTCGACCCATTCGTTGCGACGCGTCCGTAGCGTGGTGTCGGACACGACGAAGTCCATGATCGCTTCGATGTCTTCCCACGACGAACCGGTGACCAGGCGAATCAGAATCCCTCCAAAGCACACCTTGTCAGGGACCCTGGGGTTGTGCCATCCCAGCCGATGGGAGTCATCGGGTGGGGGTAGCAGCGGCTCGATCGCGGCCCAGATCGCGTCGGTCACCTCAAGGTCCAGGACGCGTGTCATGATCGCGAGTGCCTCCATCGGTCGTTGGTTCGGTAACTGCACTCGCCAACAAACGCGAGACACCTCAACGACCAGTGGACGGCCACCTACCCGCGCGGCTCCTAAGCCTCCGCCAATGAATCCTTGCCGTCTCGGGCGCTCTCCTAGTTCTCACCAACGGACCCTATTCCTGATCACCACCCGAATGCCGGACCGGCCCCAACGCTGGCAGGACCCAGTGACGCGAACCACCCTCGCCGCAACCGGCGCAGACATAACCGCGAAAGTTCTGCTCGACCGCTCCCACCCGTCGCAACCGCGTCCGGTGGCTCCGTAACCGATACGAGTCGAACTCGGCGGCGCTTACCACCAGCCCAGCCCGGACGATTTCTGAGGGACTCGTAACGACTCCGAAAACCGCCGCCGAGACCCCATCGGGTTTCGTTCTCGCCGCCCGAACCAAGTCGACCCGGGCGACCCTCGCCGGCAGAGTCACCGACGAGAAACGAACTCCCAACCCCCCAGCCGAGTGACTACAAGCACCAACACCCGACAACGACACCACCACCACCACCACCGTCGCCGCTGCAACAACAACCGTCGCCCCCAACAACCACAACCACCAACAACGCAACACAACCATAAAAATCACCCTCCAAATCTATCAACACTACAATCCAATATTACCACCAGGCATAGTCACCGCAATCAACACGGCCCTACATTAGCACCACCACTCGACTCCCGGAAGCCGCCCTCCACCTTGTACACAGACGCGACTACCATATAACCGTTGACCGTTTCAGGGTCCTCTTGACGATACCACCACGGATTCACATAACACCAATAAATAAGCCACTTCGACCCGATACCCACATTAGAAGGCAACACCGGGGCTACAGCAACGACTATACCATACGCATTGTCATAAGAAGCCTGCTCCTCAGCCGACGGATCCGCGCTCAACGGATACGGCGGCGGCTCACGAACCGTCCCCACCCGAAAATCCACAACCTCCGACACCCACGCCCCCCTCTGCTTCCGCTGGTCCCAGTGCTCCGGCCATATATCAGGCGGCACCCACCCATCGTCCGTGGGCAACAAATAAGGCAAACGCTCACCCACCGGCTCCGGCAACCTACCATCCCACCCCGCAGGCGGCAGCGCAACCTCGACAAAATCCAAAGTCTCATCCCCCCCAACCTCCGCCACCGGCTCCCCAGAAAACTCGTTACCCACACCAACCAGACCCGGATCCGGATCAACAGTCGTAGTCGTAGTCGTAGTCGGCGAGACGGGTTCAGGCTCGACGATCGTCGTCGTCGACGGCCCCGGATCAGAAACGACAGACGTCGTCGTAGTCGGATCCTGGACCGGGTCCGGTTCGACAGTCGTCGTCGTGGTGGTCGGATCCTGGACCGGGTCCGGTTCTACGGTCGTGGTCAACGGCTCTGCCACCTCCGCAGGTGCCTCCTCAGCCACCGTGGTCGACGGATCCTGGACCGGGTCCGATTCGACAGTCGTCGTCGTCGACGGCCCCGGATCAGATACCGGCCCAGTCGTCGTCGTCGTAGTCGGCGAGGCGGGTTCGGCAGTCGTCGTGGTCGACGGCCCCTGGACCGGGTCCGGTTCGACAGACGTCGACGTCGACGGCTCTGTCACCTCCGCGGGTGCCTCCTCAGCCGCCGTGGTCGACGGCAAAGAAGTCACCAAAGTAGAAGACGAACGATCCCCGCAACCAACCAACCCCCCAACCAACAACGCCACCACGGCCACAGCAACCATGCGAACACTCGAACCAGACATTTGTCTACCTTCCTCGAAAGAACCCCCGAAGCGTCACCCCAGGGACATCAACCAGCAGTCCCTCAAGAACACGAGCTAACGCACAACCATCTGAACACAAACCCCAGGACCTGTCCACCGGACCAGACGAAGCCCAACCCCGACGACCCTCCAGCCCCGGCCCCGACGAACCCCCGCCCCTCCAGCCCCGGCCCCAGCCCGACCCGCCCTGTGATCAGTCCACTCTACGATCAGGGCCGTGAAAAGCCCGCTGAGAATCCTTACCGTCTCAGGCGCTCTCCTCGTTTTCACCAACGGACCACTATTCCTGATCACCACCCGAGTGCTGGACCGGCCCCAACGTTGGGAGGACCCGGTGGTGCGAACCACCCTCGCTGTAACCGGCGCAGTCATGGCCGCGATGGTTCTGCTCGACCGCTTCCACCCGTCGCAACCGCGTCCGGCCCGAAGCAATCCGGTGGCGGTGGCGGCGATAGCGACCTACTCACTGATAGCGGTGGTTTCCTCGATATGGAGCGTCGAGCCTTCGCTGACGTCATGGCGGGCGCTGGTGTACTTGGGTCTGCCTTTCAGCGCTCGGGCCGTGGCCGACTTGGGCACCCGAGTGCGACCCGTGCTGGCCTGGGTCACCGCAGTAGCCGTGGCCGGTAGTCTGCTGGTAGTGAGGTTGCGGCCCGATACCGGGCTCGACCACAGAGACTTCTGGCGGGGCCTGTACACCAACCGCAATTCGCTGGCACCCTTGGCCGCCATCGGGCTGCTGGTCGGGATCCGGTACATGCTGGCGGCCCGGGCCCGGGCCCGGGCCTTCGGAGCTGGCCTGGTGGGAGCCTGTATCGTCGCCATGGCCGGGTCGGGCAGCCGCACTTCGATGCTGGCCCTAGCGCTGGCCGTGGTCCTGACGACGTTGCCACTGGGCTACCGATGGCTCCGTGACCGGTACGGGTCGAGCTCGGCGGTGCTTGTCACCAGCGCCGTCGGCGCCGCCGGACTGACCGTCTTGGGGGCGGTGGTGATTCTGTCGTGGAACATGAACACCACCCGGCAGCGGTACACGATTTGGGAACTGGTCTGGGGCCGGATAATCGACCGACCCATCCACGGACACGGCTTTTACGCCTTTTGGAATGTGCCCGAGCTCATCGCGGCCCACGAGCTGTTGCAACGCGGCAGCGCCCACAACAGCCTGCTGGAGGTGGGGTTGGGACTGGGCCTGCTCGGGGCCGTCCCTTTCGTGACAGTGGTGTCATTGGCGGCCCGCAATGCCGGTCGCGACCTGTGGTGCACCCCAAGCCCCGACACCTGGATGTGGGCTGCCGTCGTGGCGTTCTCGCTGCTGGAGAACATCACCGAGAGCTTCGTACTCTGGTTCTCCTACAACTGGGTACTGGTGATGGCCGCCGCTCTACCTCCCAAGCCGCGGATCAGCTCGACCGTGACCCGATCCGATCAAATCGACCGCGGAGGAGCTACACGGAACGAAGGACAGCAACCAACTCGTCCAAGGGCTCGGCGTAGTGCCGGGTGACAGGTTCGCCCGCGGCCCTCAGAGCGGCGTTGTCCAGCACCGAATACGCTGGTCGGGGCGCGAGCCGGGGCGGGTTCAGGTCGGCGGCAGCGATCGACTCCACCCGGTCGGGATCGGCCCCGGCCGATTCGGCCACGGCCCGGGCCAGCTCCCAGGGGCTCACCGAACCCTGATTGGTTACGTGATACAAGCCAGCCCGCCTATCAAACGTGAGCCCCACCACCACCGGGGCCAAGTCGGTGACGAAAGTGGGGTTGGCCACCCGGTCGGCCACGTAGCGGAGCCGGGCTCGGCCTTCCAGTTGGCTCAGCACCGTCTCGACCATGTTCGATCCGCGGGCTCCGCACAGCCAAGAAGTGCGAACCACCGTGGCGCCGACGCCGACTGCGCTCTCGCCGTCCAGCTTGGACCGGCCGTAGACCGACAGGGGATTGGGGGCGTCGGTCTCCGCGTAGGGGGTGAGCTGGGCGCCGTCGAACACGTAGTCGGTCGAGATGGTGGTCAGGTGAGCCCCGACGTCGGCGCAAGCCTCGGCCAGATACCCCACGGCCCGGGCGTTGTCACGATGGGCTCGGGCCGGGTCGGTTTCGCAGCCATCGACGTCGGTGAAGGCCGCGCAGTTGACGACCGCATCGGGGCGGATCGATCCGATCAGCTCGCGCACGGCGGCCCGGTCACCGACGTCGAGAGTTTTCCGGTCGGTGCCGGTGACTTGGTGATCACCGAGGAGGGCCAGCACCTCAGACCCGAGCTGGCCCCCGGCCCCGGTGACGACGACCCTCACGAGCCCCCCTGCCGACCAGCCCTCGACGGCTCCCACCACCAGCGGTTGGAGCGGTACCAATCGACCGTCTCGGCCAAGGCGTCCGGAAACGACCGGACCGGCTGCCACCCCAGGGCGGACAGCCTGGCCCAGTCGAGTGAGTAGCGGTAGTCATGGCCCGGGCGGTCGGCCACTCTCTCGATAGCGGTTCGGTCGCGCCCGCATAGCTCGACCAGTTGCTGGGCCAGCTCCAGGTTGGTGATCTCGTTGCCGGCCGCGACGTTGTAGACCTCCCCCACCACCCCTGATCGCAGTACGGTGTGAATGGCGGTGCAGTTGTCACTGACATGGCACCAGTCCCGAACGTTGCGCCCGTCGCCGTAGAGAGGAACGGTGCAGCCGTCGAGGAGGTTGGCGGTGAACAGCGGGATCAGCTTCTCCGGGTACTGGTAAGGGCCGAAGTTGTTACAGGACCGAGTCACCACCACCGGCAATCCGTGGGTGGTGAAATGGGACAGGGCGATGAGGTCGGACCCGGCTTTGGAAGCCGAGTAGGGCGACCGGGGGTCGAGCCGGTCGGCCTCGGTGAAGGAGC
The DNA here is from genome assembly GCA_963422655.1 of Acidimicrobiales bacterium. Taxonomy (GTDB): domain Bacteria; phylum Actinomycetota; class Acidimicrobiia; order Acidimicrobiales; family Aldehydirespiratoraceae; genus CATQHS01. Next base: position 545,130 of record OY730440.1, read on the forward strand.
CTTCGTCGATCGATCCGTAGACCTCGTCGGTGCTGACATGGACGAACCGGTCCACTCCGAACCTGTCGGCGGCATCGCAGAGAACTTCGGTGCCGACACAGTTGGTCCTCACGAAAGCTTCGGCGGCCACCACGGACCGATCCACGTGGGTCTCGGCCGCGAAATGCACTACCGCCTCGCAGCCGGCCAAGGCGGTCTCGACCGCCTCCCGGTCGCATATGTCGCCCTCCACGAAGCTCAGCCGGGGGTTACCGACCAGATCGTGCAGGTTGGCCCGGTTGCCGGCGTAGGTGAGGGCGTCGAGCACGGTGACCTCGTCGTCGGTGTCGGCCAGCACCATGCGCACGTAATTCGAACCGATGAACCCAGCGCCCCCGGTGACGAGCAGGCGCATCTATCGGCCCTCTCCGCCCCCCGGCCGGTACCGGGGCCGACGACCCTCGGGCAAGTCGGCGAGGCGAGGATTGGCGAGATCCCGAGACGACAGGATGGGTACGTCGATGCCCCAGCCCGCACCGACGTCGGGATCGTCCCAGGCCAAGCCCAGCTCGTCGTCGGGGTCGTAGTAACCGTCGACCAGATAGGTGAGCGTGCAGTCGGTGAGGGCGCCGAACCCGTGGGCCACACCCGGAGGTATGTAGACGCCGGTGTGCCGGTGGCGGTCGCCGGAGCGGGCTCCGACATCGGTGGTCCAAGTGCGGGCTTCGGTAGGACTGCCCCGGCGCAGGTCGTGCAGCACGATCCGGGCCATCCCGTACGGGACGTACCAGTAATCGGCCTGGCGCAGGTGGTAGTGCAGCCCGACCACGGTGCCGACCCGCCGGTCGGCTCGGTTGCCCTGAACCATCTCCTTGCCGCCCTCGAACCACTGTCGGCGGTAGGTCTCCACGAAGAAGCCCCGATCGTCGCCGTGGACCTCGCAATCGACGGTGAAGGCACCGGTGATCGAAAGGATCGGCTCAGCAGAGGGCACCGCCGGTCTTCCCGGCACCGGACCGGGAGCCCGAGCCGGCACGGCTGTCATCGGAGCTCCACCTGGCAATGGTCCCCGACCAGGAGCCGGAGGCTTCCGGGCCGGCCGGCGCCGGGCCCGACGCGGGAGTGGCGGCCCACCAGCGAGTCGGTGAGATGTTCGACACCGGTTACCGACGCCCCGGCCAGCACCACCGAGTTGTCGATGCGACTGGCGGTCACGGTGCAGTCCGGTCCCAGCGAGCAGTACGAGCCGACATGGGAGTCAACGATACGGGTCCCGGTACCGATCACGACCGGGCCTCGAATGGTGCTGTTCACCAACATGGCTCCGGCTTCGATCACTACCGAACCTTCGAGACGGGAGGAACCGTCGACCTCGCCCTCCACCCGGCGGCTGATCGTATCGAGTATGAGGCGGTTGCAGGCCAGTAGCGGATCCTTCTTGCCGGTGTCCATCCACCAGCCGTCCAACACCTCATGAACCACCCGGCGCCCGTTGTCGATGAGCCATCCGATGGCATCGGTTATCTCGAGTTCGCCCCGTCCGGAAGGCTCGATGGCGGCAGCCGCCTCGTGTATCTCCGGAGAGAACAGGTACACACCGACCAGAGCCAGTTCGCTGGGGGGCTCGGCCGGCTTTTCCACCAGCCTCACGACCTCGCCGGTCGCAGACAGCTCGGCCACGCCGAACCGCTGAGGGTCTTCCACCTCGGCCAGCAGAATACGGGCCGCCACCGGCTTCGGACGGTGCGGATCCGGCCCGACCGAATCCGGCTTCGGCTTCGGCTTCGGCTCAAGTGGAACGGACCGTTCGGCCCGGAACCGCTCGACCAGATCGCCCAGACCCTGCTCGAGCATGTTGTCGCCCAAGTACATGACGAAGTCGTCATCGGCCAGGAAGGATCGAGCCAGACGCACGCAGTGAGCCAGACCGAGCGGTTCGGACTGGACGATCCAGGTGATACCGACACCAAAACGGGATCCGTCGCCGACCGCGGCCCGGACATCGGCACCGGTTCCGGGCGCGATCACGATGGCGATGTCGGTGATACCGGCCGCGGCCATGGCCTCGATCCCGTAGAAGAGGATGGGCTTGTTGGCTACGGGCACCAACTGCTTGGCGCTGGTGTGGGTAATCGGCCTCAAACCTGTACCGGACCCACCGCTGAGAATCAAACCCTTCACCGGAGCTGAACCTATCGTTCGCCGATCCCCGAAGTGTCGGTGCCCCCGAGCCGGCCCGGCGCCGAGGCGACGGCCCGGCGGTGAGCTGCGTACTCCAACCGGAGCAGCATGGCCGTCACCCCCGACCCGACCAGAACGGCAGCGAGCAGGGCGATCTCCACCCGCAGAAAGGGCTCGGTGGTCGAGGTGAGGGCAGCCGGGAAGGTGGCGACGGCGGCCACCCAGCCGATCACGGCCAAACGAACGTGACCGAGGGCCACCAAGCCCAGTGACAGCGACAGCATGATCATGAGCCCGCCGCTGGCCCCGGCCATCAACGCCATGTCGCGGTGGCTCAGCTCGTCGCCGAAGGTCGACTCCACGATCCACGGCCCCACCAGAGCCGCCGCCGCCGTAGCCAGTCCGCTCAAAACTACCACGGCCCCCACGATCTCGAGCTGCATGGTGCGGAAGCCGCTCAAGTCGTCCTGGCCGGCTCGGGTTGCGAGATGGGGCAACAGGCTGGCCTTGACGGCCTGGAAGAAGAACAGTGGAACCCGGGCGATTATCAACCCGTTGAGGAACACGCCCGGCGCCTCGGCGCCCAGTCGGTCGGTGGCCACGACCCCGACCGCGACCGGCCCCACGTTGAGGATGAAGGCCTCACCCAGGCTGGCAATGAACAGGAAACCGAGGGCCGGGGTGAGCTCCCGATAGGTTGCCGACGGTCCTGGATGCACGAAAGGCCGATCCCAGCCCAAGCCCACCGCTGCGGCCAGAGTGAAGGCGAAAGCCAGAGACAAAGCGTAAGGACCCACGGTTCTGACCCCGACGGCGGCCAGCAACCCGGCCATCATCAATCGGCCTCCGCCCTCGGCCGCGAAGTACCAGCCGTAGCGGTAGAAGAGACGGCGGCCGCTCAGAACGCCCCGCACCAGTTCGGCTCCGGCGAAGGCGCTCAGAGCCACGATCAACGCCAACAACATGCCGACCCGGTCGTCGAGCAGTTCGTCGAGCCCCAAGGGCCAAGCGACGGCAACAGCCACAACCACCGCCATCAGTTCCAGCACCCCGATCACCACGGCCCGACGTAGCACCGGGGCGCTGCCCAGACCTCGGCTGGCTCGTTCGGCGGTGGCACGGGCCACTTCTTGTTCGAGAGGTTGGAACAGGCCGGGGCCGGCGATGTACACCAGCCCCCACAAGACGGCCAGACTGCCGTAGCTGTCGTCCCCCAGAACACGCCTGGCAATGACCAGGAATCCGTAAGTGGTCAGCCCGTTGACGACCAAGCCCCATACGATCGGGGCCGTGCCCGAAGGCAGCGGGTTGAACCCGCTGAAGATCTTGAGCGTGCTGCGAATAGCCGAAACCCTACGGCAGGGTTGCGACCCAGCCGGACAACAAAGGCTCGGAACCTCCCCGAGTCCTGTGTGAGACCTAGGCCAGGGTGGGCATGCACAAACCGTCGAGCTCGGTGATCTCGATGCGGTCGCGGTTCTCCCATGTAACTTCGTTGGCGGGGTCCACCCGGAGCTTGAACTCCCGGAAGCTCATCTCCAGCGCGTCGAAGGCGACCAGACGGCCTCGCAGCGGTTCGCCTATTCCCAGGATCAACTTGACAGCTTCCAGGGCCTGGATGGTGCCGACGATGCCGGGAAGCACGCCGAGCACGCCGGCCTCGGCGCAACTGGGGGCCATCTCCGGAGGCGGAGCCTCCGGCAGCATGTCACGGTAGGTCGGGCCGCCTCGCGGATCGAACACGGTGACCTGACCCTCGAAACGGAAGATCGATCCGTGCACGACCGGGATGCCCAGCTTCACCGAGGCGTCGTTGAGCAGGTAACGGCTCGGGAAGTTGTCGGCCCCGTCCACGATCACGTCGTAACCCGGCAGGATGTCCATGATGTTGTCGGCTCCGAGCCGCGTGTCGTAGGTGACGACGTCCACGTCGGGATTGAGAGCGGTGAGGGTCTTCTTGGCCGAGTCGACCTTGCGCTCACCCACCCGGTAGACGTCGTGGAGGATCTGGCGTTGCAAGTTGGACTCGTCGACCACGTCCATGTCGACGATGCCAAGGGTGCCGACGCCGGCGGCGGCCAGATACATGGCAGCCGGGGAGCCGAGGCCACCGGCCCCCAGCAACAGGACCCTGGCTTCGAGCAGGGCGAGCTGACCCTCCTCACCCACCTCGGGTACGAGCAGGTGCCGCTGGTAACGGTTGCGCTGCTCGGGGGTGAGGGTGGGGGGCCGGCTCCAGGCTCGTCCCTCGTCTTTCCATTTGTTGAAGCCTCCGTCCATGGAGACCACATCGGTGTACCCGAGCTCGCCCAGGGTCACCGCTGCGAAGGCCGAGCGCGCCCCGCCTGCACACATCACCACCAGCGGGGTGGACCGATCCGGTACCCGGTTCTCGACACCGGACTCGAGCTGACCCCGGGGGATGTGGATCGACCCCGCGATGGTGCCCTGCTCGTACTCGTCGGGCTCGCGCACATCGAGAAGGGTCCACCCCTCAGCCAGGAGCTCTGAGCCGCCGACCGTGTCAACTTCTCGGATCTGGGTCTTGGCATTCTGCAAAAGGTCACGGAAACTGGCCATGACCAAACCCTACCTACCTTGTCAGGATTTCGCACCTGCGGAGCAGCCGGGGCCTCCCCGCTCCGAAACCAGGTCTTCTGGCGCCGCCTGCTTCCGGGGCGCTCAGGGCTCGGTCATCCCCACGATCACCGGCAGAACGGCACCGATCGACCCCGGCACCACCACGTCGGCCAAGGCATCGAGCTCAGTCGGCTCGGCGTTCACGATTATCACCCTGGCGCCGCTGCGAGCGGCAATGGGCACGGTCTGGTTGACGGGGAACACCGCCAGCGAGGTGCCCACGGCCAAGAAGACGTCGCAGGAGGCGGCGGCCCGCTCGGCCCGAGCCAGGTCGGCGGCATCGAGGCTCTGACCGAACGAGACGGTGGCCGACTTCAGGATCCCGCCGCAGTCCGGGCATCCGGGGTCGGCTTCCCCGGCCCGTACTCGATCCAGCACCGCCTCCATCGGGGCCCGGTAGCTGCAGAACAGACACTGGGCCTTGCGGGTGGTGCCGTGTATCTCCACAACCAGGTTCGGGTCGTTACCGGCCCGCTGGTGGAGCTCGTCGACGTTCTGGGTAACGAGCAGATGCAGTTTTGCCTGTCGTTCGAGATCGACTAGAGCTTCGTGACCGCGGTTGGGTTCGACGTCGGCCCACAGCGAGCCCTCGGCTCGAAGGGCCCAGTTGCGCTTTCGGACTTCGGGATCCGATACGTACACCTCTATGTCGGAGGCTCGTTCGGCCTGGGGATCCCGAGTCCAGAGGCCCTGGGGTCCCCGGAAATCGGGGAGGCCGCTCTCGGTGGAGATGCCGGCTCCGGTCAGCACGGTGACGCGCCGGGACTCCTGCACCAACCGCCGAGCCTCTCGCAGCACCGGAGAGATCATGGTGACAGCCTAGGCGAAAGAAGTTTCAAAATCGATTTGACAGAAAATGCATGAAAAGGCTAGAAATACACAGCCTTCCCTCGGAACCTCCGCTTTTCGGGAGAACGCTGATGGAATCTTCAACCCTGACAACCACCACAACCACAACCAAGACCGGCTGCAGCGAGTTCTACCTCGTCCCTTGGGTGGACAACCCTGACGGCAGGACCGGCCACGATCCCCGTTCGTCCTATGTCGAGCACTTCTGGCTCGGAACGCTCGGGCCTTCCACCACCTGGTTCCTGCGCTACTGCGCCAACGAGCTCGACGGTGTCACTGGCGCTGTCATCGAGCTGAGCGAAGTGGCGGCTGTGCTGGGGATAGGGCACCGAGGTGGTGCCAACAGCCCCATGAGTCGGGCGGTGGCCCGGGCCTGCCGGTTCGGAGCCGCCCGACTGGACGGTCCGGGCACGCTGGCGGTCCGCAGGCGGCTCCCCACTCTCGACCGGCGCCAACTCAAGCGCCTTCCCGCCACCGTCCAGCGCCGTCACGAGATATTCGTCATGGCCGAAGCCGATACCGCCGACGATGTCGATCAGCAGCGACGGAAGGCCCGCCGGCTGGCTCTGAGCCTGATCGACTGCGGCGACCGCTACGACGACGCCGAGCTCCAACTCGGTCGATGGCGATTCCATCCCGCCATAGCGGCTGAGGCGGTCAGATGGGCTTGGGCCCGCCACAACGGCGATCCGACCCTTACGGCGACGGCATGAGTGCGCAACCGGCAACGATCCGGGTCCGCCCGGTCCACCTAGGAGGGACGGGTGAACCCAGCGGCGAGCTCTACCAGAGTGCGCACCCCGAATCCGGTTCCGCCCTTGACCATCTCACCGTCGACGGCGTCGGAGAACGCCGGTCCGGCGATGTCGAGGTGAGCCCAGGCGATACCGTCGGCCACGAACTGCTTCAGGATGAGGGCGGCGGTGAGCGCCCCGCCATGGGCACCGCCCAGGTTCTTCATGTCGGCTACGTCGGATTCGAACTGGCTCTCGTAGTCGCCCGGCAGCGGCAGGGGCCACACCCGCTCCCCTGCAGCCGTGGCCGCGGCCTGGATCTGGGCGATCCAAGCCTCGTCGTTGCCCATGAGCCCGGCGATCCTGGGCCCCAGAGCCACCATGCAGGCCCCGGTGAGAGTGGCCAAGTCGACAATGGCGTCGGGTTTGGCCTCCGACGCCAAGGACAAGGCATCGGCCAGGATCAACCGGCCCTCGGCATCGGTGTTGACCACCTCGATGGTCTTGCCGTTGCGGATGGTCAAGACGTCACCGGGCCGGGTGGCGTCACCGCCCAACATGTTGTCGGTCATGGGCAGGAAGGCCCGCACCTCGACGGTGAGGGCCAAGCCGCCGATCACAGACATGGCGCCGATCACCGCGGCGGCGCCGCTCATGTCCATCTTCATGGCCAACATGCCCGCTGCCGTCTTGATGTTCAGACCGCCGGCGTCGAAGGTGACCCCCTTGCCCACCAAGGCCAGCATGGCGGTGGCCTCGCCTTCGGGCCGGTAGGTGAGCTCTACGAACCGAGCAGGGTTGGTGCTGCCCCGGTTGACGCCGAGCAGCCCGCCCAGTTTCTGCCGTGCGATCTCGGCCTCGGTCCACACCTTCACTCCCAGACCGGCCTCGCGTCCGATCTCGGCCGCCCTGTCAGCCAGCGCCGGCGCCGTCAGTGAGCCACCCGGTTCGTTGACCAGATCCCGAGCCAGGCACTGGCCGGTGGCAATGGCCATTCCCCGTTTCAGCTCGTTACCGGCACCGACTCCGGCGCTTCCGGCCACGTCCACCCGCCGCAGCTCCGGTTTGGTCGGGTTGGACTTGAGGGCCGAAAAGCTGTACCCGCCCAGCACCACCCCTTCGGCCAGAGCCTGGCGAACCCCAGTGGTAGCGGAGCCGCCGGCCGGCAGTTCTACCCCGACCCGGCCGTAGCGGGAACAGGCCCGAGCCAGGACAGCGCCGGCCCGGCGAAACGATCTGTGATCGATCTCGGATTCGGATCCCAGCCCCACCAGGGCTCGGCTGCGAGCCCCTTCGGGCCAGATGTGGACCTGATCGGCCTTGCCTTCGAACCCGGCTCCTTTCAGTGGTCGGGGGTCGATACCGTCGATCCCGGCCTCGATGGCCTCGACGGTGACCAGCGAGATGGTGACCTCGGCTGACTCGGGTAAAGACCTCACCGCATGCAGAGCTACGACCATGGGCCCCGATGCTACCAACCTCTCAGCTCCGAGGCCGGGGTAACTCTTGGCGCCCGGTGAGGGTGGGGGCGAACAGGTCACCCATCTGGTCCACTCGCTCGATCACCTCGCCAGCGGTGAAGGCCAGCGGCTCCCCGTCGGCGCCATCGGTCACCTCGGCCCAGGTGAGGGGGGTCGAGACGGTGGGTCGGTCCCCGGCCCGCAGGGAGTAGGCAGCGATGGTCGTCTTGTAGCGGGCGTTCTGGCTCCAGTCGATGAATACCCGGCCCGACCGCAGGCTTCGTTTCATCATCGAGGTCACCAACTCGGGGTGGTTGCGTTCCAAGAGCTGGGCCACGGCGTGGGCAAAAGAAGCGGAGTGGTCGTGGCCATGGCCGGTATCGAGAGGCACGTAGAGCTGGAGTCCCTTGCGGCCCGACGTCTTGGCGAAGGATTCGAGGCCGGCCGCGGCGAGCACAGCCCGTATCTCCAGCGCCACCCGGCAGCACTCCACGATGGTGGCCGGCTTGCCGGGGTCGAGGTCGAACACGACCATGGTGGGGGTGTCGATGTCGGCGCAGCGGGCCATGGGCGCATGGATCTCCAGGGCGGCCAGGTTGGCCGACCAGGCCAGAGCCGCCGTCGAGTCGAGCCGACAGTAGTGAATCCGGGCGCCCCGGTCACCCGGCCCCGGGCAGGTGCCGACCCAATCCGGGCGGTGCGACGGGCATCGTTTCTCGAAGAAAGAGTTGCCGGTCACCCCGTCGGGCCAGCGCCGCAAGGTGATGCCGCGGTCGCCGACATGAGCCAACATCACCGGCGCGATGCGCACGTAGTAGTCGATCACCTGGGCTTTGGTGAACCCGACCAGCGGGTACATGACCTTGTCGAGATTGCCGACCGACAGCCGGCGGCCGTCCACGGTCACCGGCGTGCGCGCGGGATCGACCACATCCTGAAACTACCGGACGCACTCAGGCTGGAAGTGGCGGGTTGGGTCAGGCTGATCTCTCGACCGGTTCGGACACTCGACCCGCGGTCGGATGGCGACCCCTGGCCCTGGTGGCTGCGGCCACCGACTTCTCCAGCGCCGCCATGAGGTCCACCACCTTGTCGGAAGTAACGACCGGGGCTGCCACCACCTCCTCGGCGGCACCGGACGCTTTGCGTTCGATCAGCTCCAGCACGGCCGTCCGGTAGGTGTCGGTGTGGCGGGCCGGGTCGAAATCGGCTTCCAGGGTGGCGATGAGCTGGCTGGCCATGACTTGCTCGCGCTCGTTCAGCTCGATGTCGGCCAAGTGCTCGAATCCGTCGATCTCGGATGCGGCCACGATCTCGTCGCCGTACACCATCGTCGACAACAGCAGCCGGCCGTCACGGGCCCGGACCGCGCCCAGGTGCTGCTTGGACCGCATGACGAAATGGCAGATGCCCACCTTGCCCGCCTCTTGCATAGCCGCAGCCAGCAGCTTGTAGGGCTTGGCCGTAGCCGGTTCGGGAACGAGGTGGTAGGCGTTGTCGTAGAAGATCGGGTCGATATCGGCCAAATCCACGAACTCGTCGATGTCGATACTGCGAGACGCTCCGGGAGCGACGGCGGCCAGATCGGCCTCGGTGACGGTCACGTAGTTGCCCGAAGGCAGTTCGTAACCCTTCACGATCCGTTGGGCCGGAACCTCGGAGCCATCGGCACCCGACACTCGCTTCTGACGGATCCTGGCCCCGGTTTCGGAATCGATCTGGTTGAACCGCACCGTCTTGCGGCTGATGGCGCTGTGGAGACGGACCGGGATGGTGACAAGGCCGAAGCTGATCGATCCGCTCCAGATCGCTCTGGGCATGGCGTGCCTCCTGAACGGGTGTGAACCAGGTGAACGCACCCGTCGGTGACACACCCACTGGTGCTGCTGGCTCTCCGCGCCGCCTCTGGAGATTCTAGGGGCCTCCGGAGACTCTAGGGCGCGAGCAGGACCCGAGCTACCAGGTCCTGGCCGAAGGCGGTGACGATGGCCAGGTACATCAGGCCCGTCGTAGCCATCACCGCCGGGTAGCCCCGTTCGCGCAGGGTGGCATCAGCCGCGACCACCAAGCCGAGGGTGGCGACCACGCAGGCCGCCCAGAACCACCCCAACAAGCCGCCGTAACCGTCGTCGATGGTTCCGTCGAGCACTGACACCATCCCGGTCGGCCACACCATGACCGCCGTCTCCAGCGGCCACAACCAAGCGGTGGCCCTCACCAGCTCCAGGATCGGCCGGCGCGACAGGCTGGGCTGGACCAGATGCCAGTGACCCAGCAACATGGCGCCGGTCACCGCTCCGAAGAACAACGACCCCACTACGGCCCGGGCCACCGACAGCGGGACCGGATCACCCGCCGCTACCGCGCCCAGAACCACCGCGACCAGACCGACACCGGCCACGGCCAAGTCGAGCCCGGGCACTGGCGGGGCCGACGACCGCCGGACCACAGACCAGACCAAGACGGTGAGCCCGGCGGCGGCGAAAAGCATGGTGGCCGCCTCGCGTGTCCAAGTGGGCTCGCCAGCCAGACCGACCCCCAGCGATCCGGCCGCCAGGGCCAGACCCAGCCCCCGTTGCAGCCAGCCGTACCCGGCGCCGACTTCACGCTGCCGGGTTGCCACCCACAACAACAACCATCCCCCCGCCGCCCACTGGACCAGCACCGTGGCGGCGTCGAGCCGGATCATGGCCGGATCATCACGAGGTCATCTCGCCGCGGTCATCACCCGATCATGCCGGGACGATCATCACCCGTTCATCCCGTTCATGCCGGGGCGATCAGGCCAGGACAGCAAGGTGGTGATCGACGGTGTTCATCGGGTCGGGCCCGGCTTCGGTGGCCACCACTATGTCCTCGATTCGAGCCCCCCACTGCCCGGGCACGTAGATACCGGGCTCGATGGAAAAAGCGTTGCCGACCACGATGGGAGCCTCGTTGCCGACACTGATGTAAGGCTCCTCGTGGGCCTCCACGCCGATCCCGTGCCCGGTGTGGTGAACGAAATACCGGCCGTAGCCGGCCGCTTCGATGATGGAGCGACCGGCGGCATCCACATCGCAGGCCGGGGTACCGACAGTGGCCGCTGCCACCGACGCGGCCTGGGCCTCCGACAGCACGTCATACAGCTCGCGGAACCGAGCCGAGGGAGGCCCGGTATGGACGCAGCGGGTGATGTCGGAGCAGTACCCCACCCCGTCGGCGCCGATCATGGTGCCGCCGAAGTCGCACAGCACCACCTCCCCGGCAGAGATGACCCGGTCCGACGGTTCGTGATGAGGGCTGGCCGCGTTGGGGCCGGCCGCCACGATGGCGAAGTTCACCCGATGATGGCCCTCGACCAGGATCTGGCGGCTCAGCTCGGCCGACACCTCGGCTTCGGTACGGCCCACCAGCTCTATCTCACCGCCCTGGAGCCGGGCCGCGACGCGATCGGCGGCCGCTCCCGCGGCCCGAAGCCGCTCGACCTCGGCCCAGTCCTTGACCGATCGGATCGGGCTGGTCACGTCGCTGGCCCGGCGCCATACCACGGCCGGGAGATGCCGGCTGAGCTCGATAAGGAATCGGGCCCAGGTCTGATCCCCGATGGCGGCGGTGGCAGCCGAGCCGATCAGTCCAGCCACCAAGGCCACCGGATCGGTGGTCTCGGTCCAGGTGCGCAGCGTGAACACGTCGGGCCGTTCCACCACTCGAGGCGCCTCCAGTAGGGGAACCACCAAGGTGGCGTCGCCATCGGCGGGCACGACCAGCATGGTGAGCCGCTCCAATGCAATGGCCTCGTAGCCGCAGAAATAGGGCAGATCGGCTCCAACCGACAGCAACAGAACATCGATGCCCCGGTCGATCATCTCGACGCGGGCTTGATCGAGCCGTTCGGCGAACATCGAGCCAGCCTAGGGCCACACGCCGAGGCTTCGCCCGTGAGCTCAGCCCAAGGCCGCGACCTCATCGGCCGCCTGGCGAGCGTGGAAGCTGGACCGGGTCAGCGGCGACGACTCGACATGGCCGAGGCCGAGCGACTCGCCGATCTGCTTCCATCGAGCGAAGACATCCGGTTCCCACCACCGGGCCACCGGTAGGTGGCGAGGGGAAGGCCGAAGGTACTGGCCGATGGTCACGATGTCGGTTCCGGCTCCGTGCAGGTCCACCAGTGTCTGCACGATTTCGGTGTCGGTCTCGCCCATGCCCACGATCAGGGAGGACTTGGTGGTGAGCTCGGCTGCCTTGGCTCGGGCCAGCACCGAAAGGCTGCGGGCGTAGGAGGCCTGGGGCCGGACGGCTCGCTGGAGCCGGGCCACCGTCTCGATGTTGTGATTCAACACGTCGGGCCGGGCCTCGAACACGGTTCGCAGGGCCTCATCGGAGCCGCCCAGATCGCTGATGAGAGTCTCGACCCGAGCCCGGGGTAGGCGGGCCCGGACCGCCTTCACGGTGGCGGCCACCGCTGCTGCACCCCCGTCGGCGAGGTCGTCACGGGCCACCATGGTGACCACCACGTGCTCCAAACCCATCCGGACGGCGGCCTCGGCCACCTGGGCCGGCTCGGCGCCGTCTACGAGCCCCGGTTTGCGGGTGTCGACCAAGCAGAACCCGCACGCTCGAGTGCAACGGTCGCCCAGGATCATGAAAGTGGCGGTGCCGTCGTTCCAGCACTCCGAGATGTTGGGACATCCGGCTTCCTCGCACACCGTCACCAGATCCAGGTCTCGCAGGGTGGAGCGAACCCGGCGGAAGATGGGACCGGTGTCGAGACGGACCTTCATCCAGTCGGGCTTGCGAGATCTGAACGCGACCGTTGCGGTGCCGCTTACCCCGGCCTCGGCCAGCCGGCCCCGCAACCGGGGTGAGTTACCGGCTGCAGCCGGGGCAGGCCCGGCACCGCCGGCGCCGCTCTGCGCCCCAGCTCCGGTCCCAGCCCCGGCCTGGAGGGTGAACGGGGCCAGGTCGACGGGTGCGACCCGGTGAGCCACGCCGGCTCGGTCGATGCGTCCATGGGAGGCCCACTCGGCTTCGGCCCGGTCCACCACCAGATCGACCACGTCGCGCATCGACACGTCGATGCCCTCGGCTGCCAGTGACGTGACCCCCATAGCGGTGATGCCGCAGGGAACGATCCGACTGAACCATTCGAGATCGGGGGCGACGTTGAGGGCGAAACCGTGCATCGAGCGGGCCCGTGACAGCCGCACTCCGATAGCCGCGATCTTGCGGGGCCGCAGCCCGCCGGGATCGACCCACACCCCCGTATGGTGTTCGATCCGGCCGGCGTCGAGGCCCAACTCGGCCAGCACGTCGATGATCACCTGCTCCACCCCTCCGACGTAGGCGGCGGTGTCGGCCATCCCCCCGCCCCGCTTACCGGGCACGGTGAGGATCGGGTAGCCGACGAGCTGGCCCGGACCGTGATAGGTGACCTCACCGCCCCGGTCGGTCTCCACCACCTCGGCCCCGAGAGCTTCGACGTCGGCGAGCAGGTCCTGCCGTTTCCCACGGCGCCCCAGCGTCACCACGTGGGGATGCTCCAGCACGAGCAGGTGGTCGTCGTCGGAGTGAAGATGCAGCCGGTGTTGCAGTGCCCAAGCGTCGCCGTAAGCCACTCGTCCCAGCCAGCGGACGCGCAAGGTCGGAGTCGGTCGCTCGATCAGATGACCTCGACATTCCAGTCGCGGGTCTCGATGATCTCCTTGACCCGATGCAGGAAAGCGGCAGCATAAGCGCCGTCGAAGGCCCGATGATCCCAGGCCATGGCCAGCACCCCCACCGAGTGGATGGCGATCGACTCGTTGCCGAAGCTGTCGGTCACCACCACCGGCTTGCGGGACACGCCGTCGGTGCTCAGGATCGCCACCTGGGGCTGGTTGATTATCGGGAACTGCATCATGGTGCCGTACTGCCCGGCATTGGTGAGCGTAAAAGTGCCACCGGCCAAGTCGTCGAGACCGAGTTGCTTGGTGCGGGCCCGGGTCGCGAGATCGACGATGTCACGAGCGATCCGGCGCAGTCGCTTGCCGTCAGCGCCTTTGATAACCGGGGCCAGCAGACCGTTGAAATCGATGTCGACAGCCACGGCCAGATTGACCGAGCCGTGGACGATCAACTCTTTGCGGCCGAAGGTGGCGTTCAGATGGGGGTACTCCCCCAAGGCGTCCACGACGGCTCGGGCTATGAACGGCAGGTAGGTGAGGCTGAACCCCTCATCGGCCTTCCAAGTGGCCTTGAGGGAGCGGCGAACCTGCTCGACTCCCTCATAGTCGACCTCTATGGCAGTCAGCACGTGGGGAGAGGTTTGCTTCGACCTGACCATGTGCTCGGCCGTGCGTTTGCGAATGTTGTCGAGCGGCACGATCTTGTCTCCGGGGCCGGCCCCGACCGGGACCGCTGGAGGCCGTACCGCCGGAACCGGGGCCGGTTCTGGCCGGGTCGGGGCCTCCGGAGCCGAGACAGGAGCCGGTTCTGGCCGGGTCGGGGCCTCCGGAGCCGGGACAGGGGCCGGTGGCGTCGGGACAGGAGCCTCCGGAGCCGGAGCGCTCTGGATCCGGGTTCGGATGGCCGCCTCCACGTCGGCCCGGGTGATGCGGCCGCCCAGTCCGGTCCCGATGATGGTGGCGGGGTCGATGCCGTTCTCGGCGATCAGACGGCGCACGACCGGAGACAGCACTTCGACCCGGGCCCGGTCATCGCCGGAGTCCGCCTTCTCCGGGTCGGCCCCCGCCATCTCAGGATCAGCAGCCACGGCAGAGCCGAGAACAGATGCGGGTTCTTCGAGCTCGGGACCGACCTCGGCCTCGGGCTCGGGCTCCGTTTCGGGTTTCGGCTCGGTCGATCCCACGCCAGACGAACCGACCCGAGCCAGAACCTGGCCCACTTCGACCACGTCCCCCTCGCCGGCCAAGATCTCGGTCACGATCCCCGACACCGGGGAAGGCACCTCCGAATCGACCTTGTCGGTAGAGACCTCGAAGAGGATCTCGTCGCTGGCCACGGTGTCGCCGACCCGCTTGAACCAGCGGATGACGGTGCCCTCGGTGACGGTCTCCCCCAGTTGGGGCATCGTTACATCGGCCATGGGTTCCTGCCTCTCGTCGCTCTCGCCTGCCAACCGACTCAGCCGTGCAGGGACCGGCCGGTGAGGGCGAGCACGCCCTCACCGAACAGTTCGCTCATTGTGGGGTGGGGCTGAATGAACGAAGCCACGTCATCGACAGTCGCCTCCCAGTTGACGGCCAGGTAACCCTGCCCGAGTTGCTCGGTCACCCAGGGTCCCACCATGTGGACCCCGAGGATCCGACCTCCGGTGCCGTCGGGTCGCCGTTCGGCCACGATCTTTACCACCCCGTCTGTCTCTCCCACGATCAGGGCTCGGCCGTTGCCGGTATGGCGGTGCGAGGAAGTCACCACCTCGTAACCCGCCGCCACCGCCGATTCTTCGGTATGACCGGCAAAAGCAACTTCGGGATGGCAGTAGATGCACCACGGCGTACCCAGATGATCGAGAGGGGGCGGGTTCTCGCCCAAGATGTCCTTGACCGCGAGCATGCCTTCGGCGAAGGCCACGTGGGCGAGTTGGGGGGTATCGATGAGATCACCCACGGCCCACACTCCGGCCTCGCCGGTGCGGCCTCGACCATCGACGGATACGAAGCCGCGGTCATCGACGACCACGCCGGTGGCTCCGAGACCGAGGGATCCACTGCGGGGCTGCCGGCCCACCGAAACTACGACCAAGTCGACGTCAACGGTGTCACCGTTGCCGTAGGCCACCGTGGTACCCGAGCCGTCGGGCCTGCGATGGTGGCCGTGAACTGTCACCCCGGTGCGAACCGTGATGCCCCGCTTGCGGAACGACCGCTGGACGACTCTGGTGGCGTCGGCGTCGCAACCGGCCAGGATACGGGGCAACGCCTCCAAGACGACGACGTCCACTCCCAAGTCGCCCATCATCGATGCGAACTCGCAGCCGATGGCGCCCCCGCCGATCACCGCCGCCGAGCGGGGCAGCCCGTCGATGGACAGCAGCTCGTCGGAGGTCGTCACTATTTTGCCGTCCACCTCGAAGCCGGGAATGGTCCGGGGTGTCGAACCGGTGGCCAGGATCACCGACCCGGCCTCGAGCGTCATCTGATGACCCGAATCATCGACAACCGTGACGGCCCTTCCGATTCCGAGCGACCCGGCCCCGCCATAGACCGTTACCTTGCGATGCTTCAGCAACCTCGACAGCCCACTGGTGAGCTGATCAATGACGCGTTGCTTGCGGGCCATCGTGGTCGCCCAGTCCAAGGCCGGTCGACCGGTGCTGATCCCGAAGTCGCCAGCCCCCGAGACGGTCCGGAACACCGACGCGGTCTCGAGCAATTCCTTGGCCGGAATACAACCGACGTGCAAGCAGGTACCGCCCACCTTGCTCATCTCGACCAGACCGACATCGAGCCCGATTCCGGCACCGTAAAGCGCCGCCGCATACCCCCCGGGCCCGCCCCCTATGACAATCACGTCGTGGGTCGTGTCGGTCACTCGTCCTCCTGGATCGATGGCCCGACTCTACCGGCCACCCCCATGTCATGGCCGGTGGTTGCGGCCCCTCCAACCCGGTACCGGAGCCGAACCATCACAACGCCGACAACACCTGCACGGTGAAGGCCACCAAAATGACCAGCCCGCACACCAGCGAGGTCAGGATCAACACGCGAGTGCTCAAGATGCGGTCCCGTCACCGTCGGCACCGGCCCGGCGACCGGTTCAGGTTCGGCGGCGGCGGGACCGCCGTACCATCCACCCCAGCATCTCGCTGAGCACCGCTCCTGCCACCGCAGCCACCACGATAACGATCCACAGCGGCCCGGTGGCGTCGAAGAACAGCCAACTGAGTCCGGTGTCGGCGGTGTTCTGCACCACGAACAAGGCCAGAGCCACGGTGACGGCACCAACGACGATGATCCGGCCCAGCAGCGGCCTGTCCTTTCGGGTCTTGGTTGCTTTTTCTGTCATGGGCTGTTCTGTCATGGGCTGTTCTGTCATGGGCTGCCTCGTCTCCTCAGCCTTTGTCCCGGTCTATCGCGAGTCGAAGGCTAGTTGTACTCGGCCCGGGCGCGTCCGGTCTGAGCCGACGCCGTGCGAGTGACGCCAACCTGCGGATCAATCGCCCCTTGTCCGATCGGGTGACCCGGTGCCAGACTGGTGCCGTGCGAGTGGCGGTAACCGGTTCGACCGGCTTCATCGGCCAGGCCCTCATCAAGGGCTTGGCCGCGGCCGGACATGAGCCGGTGCCTGTCATCCGTTCGGCCCCCACCGATTCCATGGCCTCCCTACGCTGGGATCCCGCTTCGGGTCGGATCGACCGGGACGGTCTGGAAGGCATCGACGCAGCCGTGCACCTCGCCGGTGAAAGCATCGGCCGGCGACGCTGGTCCGAAGCTCAAAAGCAACGCATCTCCACCAGCCGGACCCGGTCCACGGCGCTGCTGGCCGAGACCATGGCCGGTCTCGAGAACCGGCCCGGAGTGCTGATGTCGGCTTCGGCCATCGGCATTTATGGCAGCCGGGGCAACGAGGTCCTCACAGAGGCTTCCCCGCCGGGCACCGACTTCTTGGCCACGGTGTGCCGGGACTGGGAAGCAGCCGCCGACCCAGCCCGCGCCGCCGGGATCAGGGTGGTCCATCCCCGCATCGGGGTGGTCCTCGACCCGTCGGGCGGCGCCCTGGGAAACCTGCTGCCGGTGTTCCGGCTGGGGTTGGGGGGCCGGATCGGCGACGGCCGGCAATGGATGAGCTGGATCACTCTGCCCGACGCGGTCAGTGCCTTGGTGTGGTTGCTCACCGTCGATGCCGAAGGCCCGGTCAACCTCACCGCCCCGGCGCCGGTCACCAATCTCGAGCTCACCGAGACGTTGGGCCGGGTCTTGCGCCGCCCGGCGCGGCTGATCACGCCCAAGCCGGTCCTGTGGGCTCGCTTGGGCCGCGAGCTCACCGAAACCCTGCTGTACAGCAGCGCCCGAGTGGAGCCCGTGGCACTGCAGCGCCACCGATTCGAATTCGCTCATCCAGAGCTCGAATCCGGCCTGCGGTCGGTGCTGGAGAAGACTCACAGATCCTGAAAGGGCAGTGAAAGGGTCGAGTCCGGGCGCTTATCGGGCTCCCTCGGCTCCTTCGGTTCACCGATGAAGCCGGGACGACCCGTTCCCCGGGCCGCCTGCTGGTGAGACGCAGCCGTAACCGCCAACTCATCGGCGACGCCGTTCCACTCGTCCCCGCTGTGGCCCTTCACCCAGCGCAACTCGATATCGGCCCGGCGGTCCAGGTACAGGCGAATCAACGGCTCCCACAGATCGCGATTGGCGACCGGTTTCTTGCTGGCGTTGCGCCACCGGTTCTGCAGCCATTTCCGATACCACCCGTCTCGGAAGCAGTTGACGACATAGGTGGAGTCCGACACCACCTCCACCGGTCCGTCCAGCACCGATAGCGCCTCCAGCACCGCTTGCAGTTCCATCCGCTGGTTGGTGGTCGAAACGGCGGAGCCACAGGCCCAGGGGCCGCCGGGCACCACCCAGGCCCACCCGCCCGGGCCGGGGTTGCCTCGGCAGGCGCCGTCGGTGTAAGCGACGGTTCGGGGTTCGGGCATCGGATCATCCTCGGGCTCGTCCAACGGCTGTGACCAAGACTTACCATGGACTTCGCGATGGCCGACAACTTCACCCGCCAGTTGCCCGATCTCGACCCTGCCGAGACCCGGGAGTGGATCGACTCCCTCGACGCCGTGGTCTCAGCCCGAGGTCGGGCCCGGGCCCGCTACATCGTGGCCAAGCTGCTCCAACGAGCCAACGAGCGCCAAGTGGGCGTTCCCCCCACCACCTACACCCCTTACATAAACACCATCCCCGCTGAGGAGCAGCCCTTCTTCCCCGGTGACGAGCACACCGAGCGGCGGATCCGGGCTTTCGTCCGCTGGAACGCGGCGGCCATGGTCATCCGGGCCAACAAGTCCGCCGACGGCATCGGCGGGCACCTCTCCACCTTCGCGTCGTCGGCCTCCCTGTACGAGGTGGGGTTCAACCACTTCTTCCGGGGCAAGGACAGCGGCCTGGCCGGCGACCACGTCTACTTCCAGGGCCACGCCGCCCCGGGCGTGTACGCCCGGGCCTTCATGGAAGGCCGGTTGAGCGAGCGCCAGCTCGACAACTTCCGCATGGAGGTGGGAGGGACCGGGCTGTCGAGCTATCCCCATCCCCGGCTCATGCCCGACTTCTGGGAGTACCCGACCGTGTCGATGGGGCTGGGCCCCATCAACTCGATCTACCACGCCCGCTTCGACAAATACCTGCACAACCGTCGGATCGAGGACACCGAAGCCAGCACCGTCTGGTGCTTTTTGGGCGACGGCGAATGCGACGAGCCCGAGACCCTGGGCGCCATCGCTCTGGCCGGGCGCAACGATCTCGACAACCTCAAGTGGGTGGTCAACTGCAACCTCCAGCGGCTCGACGGCCCGGTCCGGGGCAACGCCAAGATCATCCAGGAGCTCGAGGGGGTCTTCCGGGGGGCGGGCTGGAACGTTATCAAGGTGATCTGGGGATCGAAGTGGGACGAGTTGCTCTACGCCGACGTCGAAGGGGCACTGCTCAACAAGATGACCGAGACGGTGGACGGCGAGTACCAGCGCTACGCGGTGGAGTCGGGGGCCTACATCCGGGAGCACTTCTTCGGACCCGATCCCCGGCTCCGCAAGCTGGCCGCGCACCTCTCCGACGACGAGCTCAAGACGCTGCCCCGGGGCGGGCACGACTACCAGAAGGTCTACGCCGCGTTCAAGGCGGCCAGCGAAGTCAGGGGCCAACCCACGGTCATTCTGGCCAAGACCATCAAGGGCTGGACTCTGGGAGAGGGGTTCGAGGGCCGCAACGCCACCCACCAAATCAAGAAGATGACCAAATCCCAGCTCTTGGAGCTGCGGGCCCGGCTGAGGATGGAAGGCGACATCGACGAGGCCGACCTCAGCGACGGCATCCCCCCCTATTACCGACCCTCGCCCGAATCGGTGGAACACCGCTACATGATGGAGCGGCGCAAAGCCCTCGACGGCTCGGTGCCCCGCCGAGTGGTGCGGGACCGCCGGCCCGTCATCCTCCCCAGCGACACCCCCTTCGATGATCTCGACAAGGGCTCGTCGGGCCGGGCTGTCTCCACCACCATGGCTTTCACGACCCTGCTGCGGGATCTGATGCGCGACCCGACTTTCGGCCCCCGGGTGGTGCCGATCATCCCCGACGAGGCCCGAACGTTCGGCATGGACTCGCTGTTCCGGGAGTTCCGGATCTACGCTCCCCGGGGCCAGCTCTACGAACCGGTCGACCACGACCTGCTGCTGTCCTACAGCGAGTCGTCGGACGGTCAGATCCTCGAAGAGGGCATCACCGAATGCGGGTCGCTGGCGAGCTGGATCGCGGCCGGCACGTCGTACGCAAACCTCGGGGTGCCCATGGTGCCCTTTTATTCCTTCTACTCGATGTTCGGCTTCCAGCGGGTCGGTGATTCGATCTGGGCCGCGGCCGATGCCCGAGCCCGCGGTTTCCTCATAGGCGCCACCGCCGGCCGCACCACACTGATGGGAGAGGGACTCCAGCATCAGGACGGCCACAGCCACGTGCTGGCCACGACGGTGCCGGCCTGCGAAGCCTACGACCCGGCTTTCGCCTACGAGCTCGGCGCTGTCATCCGCGACGGACTGCACCGGATGTACCCGCCCCGGGCCGCGTCCGGCGAGGACGTCTTCTACTACATCACCATCTACAACGAGAACTACGAGCAGCCACCCCGACCCGACCATGTCAGCGACTTCGACATCATCAGCGGCCTCTACAAGTGGGACGACGGCCCGAGCCATCGCCGGCACCGGGCCACCATCTTGTTCTCCGGTCCGGCGGTGAGCGCCGCCCGCCAAGCCCAGGCCTTGCTGGCCGAGCATCACGACGTGTCGGCCGAACTGTGGAGCGTCACCTCATACAAGCGACTCCGCATCGACGCCCTCGACGTCGAGCGCCGTAACCGCCTCAACCCGGGGGCCGAACCCGAGATCCCGATCGTGACCCGAAAGCTCACCGACTCCGACGGCCCCATCGTGGCCGTCACCGATTACATGACCCTGGTACCGGACCAGATCGCTCGCTTCACCCCCCGTCGCATGTATGTGCTCGGGACCGACGGTTTCGGCCGGTCCGACACCAGAGAGGCGCTGCGAGGCTTCTTCGAGGTGGACGCCGAGCACATCACAGTGGCGGTGCTGTCGGGCCTGTCCGCTTCCGGCGCCGTCGACCCGACGGTGGTGGCCGCCGCCATAGAGCGGTACGGCCTCGATCCGGACCGTCCCGACCCGGCCCACCCCGACCGGTGACCGGACCGCGGTCCCAGCCCGCGATTCGCCTCCGGGTCGCGGCCGGAACCGCGGGCATCGCGGCTTTGGTGGCCGGGATCGGGGCCTGTGGCTCTACACCGACACCGGCCGGGACCGCAGAACCGGACAGGATCACGACCGTGTCCGACGAGCCGACGGCGCCGGAGACCCTCGAGTTGATCGACGTCTCCACCGCCGAGCCGGTCCGGCTCCGGTCGTTCACGCCGGAGGGCACCCCAGTGCTGTTGTGGTTCTGGGCCCCCCATTGACCGATCTGCCGGGCCGAAGCCCCGGAACTCGAGCAGTTCGCTCGGGACAACGCCCACCGGCTCACCGTCGTCGGAATGGGAGCCCAGGACGATTTGGCCATGGCGGCGGACTTCGTGGCCGCTACCGGCGTCACCTTCCCCATGCTGTGGGACCCGACGCTGGAGTCGTGGCGCCGATACGGGATCCAGCGCAACTCCGACTTCTGGCTGCTCGACGGGAACGGCAACCAGATCGGCGAGCGCTTCTACCGGCTCGACGTGAGCTACATCGAAGAACTGCTCGCCACTGCAGCCTGATATCCGCCATACAGACGCCTCGACCCCTATCATGACAGCCGGTCGCGAAAGCGACCTTTCTTATTGTCAACAGAAAGGGACTCGAATGCCCATGTCGATGCGTCGGTGGCTCATGCTGTCGGCCATTTGTATGAGCTTCTTGCTGGCTGCCGCTGGCTGTGGCGACGACGAAAGCGTCTCCAACGCCGGATCCAACAGCCGTACCGACAACGGAGCCTCCGCAACCGGGCCCGACGCCGTGTCGGGCAACGTCACGATCTCGGGCTCATCGACAGTAGAACCCATCTCGATCCGGGTCGCGGAACTGTTCGAGGACATTGCTCCCGACGTGTCGGTCACGGTCGACGGTCCTGGCACCGGTGACGGATTCAAGTTGTTCTGTAACGGCGAGACCGACATCTCCGACGCCTCCCGCCCGATCAAGGACATGGAGAAGGATTCCTGCTTCTCCAACGGGATCAACAACATTGTCGAGCTCAAGGTCGGTATCGACGGCATCGCCGTCATGACCAACGCCGCCAACGAGGCGATCGAGTGTCTGAGCTTCGAACAGTTGTTCGCACTCATCGGTCCCTCCGGTGAAGGAACAGCCACTTGGGCCGAGGCCTCGCCGGGTTTGCCGGATGCGCCTCTCGAAGTGTTCGGACCCGGCGAGGAATCGGGGACCTTCGACTCGTTCCTCGAGATCGTGTTCGAAGACTTGGCCGAAGAACAGGGCCTCGAAGCCACCACCCGCACCGACTACAGTCCCTCTGGTGACGACAACGTCATCCTCCAGGGCATCCAATCCAGCGACACCAGCCTGGGCTGGGTGGGTTTCGCTTTCGCCGGCAACGCCTCGGGTGTGAGGTTGATCCCCATCGACGGTGGTGATGGCTGCGTCGAGCCCACCCCGGACTCGATCGCATCCTCCCGATACCCGATCAGCCGGGACCTGTGGATCTACGTGAACGCCGATAAGGCCGCGGCCAACCCAGCCGTGAGCGCCTACGTCGACTTCTATATGACCGAAGGGCTCCGATCGGCGGTGGGCGCCGTCGGCTATGTGCCCCTCACAGAAGCGGCCCGAAGCGAGACCCGGGACCGCTGGGCCAGCCGTACCGCCCTCGACTGACTCGAGTCCCCGGACGCCACCCCAGTGCCTGATGAGAGGAGTAGGTTCTGGCCGTGACCGACGCGAGCCTCATCGGCGCCGCGACTGTGACCCCCGACATGCTTCGGATAGCGGCGGGGCGACGGTTCCGTGAGGTTCTCGTCCGGTACTGGTTGCTGCTGGCCGCCTTGGTATCGGTGGTGGTGAGCGCCCTCATCCTGTGGAGCCTCTTGCGGGAGGCGTGGACGTTCATCACCGGGGTGGCCTGGGCTGACACCTGGGGCCAGCAGGGGTGGTTTCCTCGTCGGGGGCTTTACGACATCCCCACCATCGTGGTGCCGACGGTGATCGTCACCGCTATCGCCATGGTCGTGTCCGGACCACTCGGTCTGGGTGCGGCCATCTACCTGTCGGAATATGCCAAACCGGCGGTGCGGTCCTGGGTGAAGCCGGTCCTGGAGATTCTGGCCGGTATCCCGTCGGTGGTGCTCGGGTTCTTCGCCTTGACCTGGATCGCTCCCAACGTCGTGGGCCGGATCGGCAAACCCGCCTTTCTGGTTATCGGACTGGCCGTGATGGGGCTCTACACGGTTGTGGCCGCGGTCATGGTCCGGTCTCGGTTGAAGCGCTACCGGGACGGCTCGAGCGATTCATCGGCTCTTATCGGTGTGGTTGGCGCCCTGGCTGTGCTGGGCGCGATCTTCGCGGGCTATCTGTTCTGGCTGCTGAACGTGCTGGGTGAGCTGGCCCCGGCCAGGGCCGGGTCGTTGGCCGCGGCCGGCATCGGGGTGGGCCTGCTCACCATTCCGCTGGTGGCATCGGTGTCCGAGGACGCCATGGCGGCCGTGCCCGAACACCTTCGGGAGGCCTCGGCCGGACTGGGCGCCCGCAAGATGACCACGGCCACCACGGTGGTGGTTCCCGCCGCCATATCGGGCATCGTGGCTGCCTTGATCGTCGCCACCTCACGGGCCATCGGCGAGACGATGGTCGTGTTCATGGCCGGTGGGGCCGCCGACGCGGCCCGGTTCACCGACTCGCCCTTGGATGGCGGGCTGACCATGACCGCAGCTATGGCGTCGCTGGCATCGGGCACCGACAACGTGGTGGGCGAGGGGCTCACCTTCCAGAGCCTGTACTTCGTCGGGTTGTTGCTCTTCGTCATCACCTTGGCTTTGAACATCGCCGCGACCCGTTTCGTCAACCGCGTGCGCGAGCAGTACTGAGCGCGAGCGGTACCGAGGGAACCGATGGTCACCCGCCTCATCGACAGCAGATCCCGGTCGGCTATCGCCGCGTCGATCCAGGGCCGCCGCATCGACACCGGCGGCTTGCTCTTCCGAAGTTTGCTCCAGAGCGCGCTGGTGCTGACCCTGGTGATCCTGGCCGTCCTGCTGGTCAGCGTGTTCGCCGACGGTTGGAGCCAGATCGGCGGCCGCCTCGGCGAATTCCTGTCCGGAACCCTGAGATCCCAGTCGAAAGACGCCGAGCTCGGAGTCCATCAGGGTATCTACGGATCGTTGTGGATCGCCGTATCAGTGGCCGTGCTCGCCTTCCCCATCGGGATCGGAGCCGCCATATACATGGAAGAATATGCCCCCCGCAACCGGTTCACCTCGTTCATCGAGGTCAATATCCGCAACCTGGCCGGGGTGCCTTCGGTGGTGTACGGACTGCTGGGTCTGGCTATGTTGGTGAATGGCGACATCTTCGGCCTCGACCGGCTGACCGGTGGGCGTTCGACCTTGTCGGCCGGTATCACCTTGGCCGTGCTGGTGCTGCCCATAGTGATAATCACTTCGGGTGAGGCGTTGCGGGCCGTGCCCAACTCGCTGCGGGAGGGTGCTTACGGAGTGGGGGCGACCCGGTGGGAGATGATCCGAACCCAGGCCCTGCCCTATGCCGCCCCCGGTATCCTCACCGGCACGCTCTTGTCGATGGCCCGGGCTGTGGGTGAGGCAGCGCCGTTGATCTTGGTCGGAGCGGTCACGGGGCGCCTCGGCGACAACCCGGCCCTGCTCGACTTGGGCGCCCTCTCCGAACGCTTCACCGCGCTGCCCATCGTCATCACCAGTTGGACCCAACAATCCGGACGCGACACAGGGTTCGCAGCCGCAGCCGCCGGCGCCATCGTGGTGCTTTTGGTTTTCGTCCTGATCATGAACTCGGCGGCTATCGGACTGCGAAACCGATTCGAGAAGAAGAGAGGCTGACTTCTGCTGTGACCGATACTGCGACCGATACTGCGAGGGGTACTGTCGTCGAGACGACTGCCACCACCGGGACGCCCCACCCTCTGGCACTCGGGTTTCGGGCCACCGCCAAGACGATCACACCGGTGGAGCCGGAGCCGGCCGCCAGCGGGCACACCGTCTTGCACACTCGGAACCTGAACGTTGACTACGGCCAGTTCCGGGCCGTGCGCGATGTCTCCTTCGACGTCCACCAGCACGAGATCACCGCGCTCATCGGGCCGTCGGGATGCGGCAAGACCACAGTGCTGCGGTGCTACAACCGCATGAACGACCTGATAGAGGGAGCCCGGGTCACCGGTACCATCGAGTACCACGGCGTCGACCTCTACGGCGAAAAAGTCGACGCGGTCGAGGTGCGCCGCCGGATCGGCATGGTCTTCCAGAAACCCAACCCTTTTCCCAAATCGATCTACGACAACGTCGCCTACGGACCCCGGGTCGCGGGCCAGCGCAAGGGCCTCGGCGAGGTCGTGGAGAACTCCCTGGTCAAGGCGGCTCTGTGGGACGAGGTGAAGGATCGCCTCTCCGATTCTGCGTTCGAGTTGTCGGGCGGTCAGCAGCAACGATTGTGTATCGCCCGGGCCATCGCCGTGGACCCCGACGTGTTGCTGATGGACGAGCCCTGCTCGGCTCTCGATCCCATCGCCACCGCCCGCATCGAGGACCTTATGCAGGAGATCAAACAGGAGTACACGATCATTATCGTGACCCACAACATGCAGCAGGCGGCGCGGGTGAGCGACATGACCGCCTTCTTCACCGCTGAGGTCCACTCCGAGAACGACAACCGCACCGGCATCCTGGTGGAATGCGACCACACGGACGTGATCTTCTCCAACCCGTCCGACGAACGAACCGAGAACTATGTGACCGGCAGGTTCGGTTGAAGCCACCATGCCAGAACAGACCCGCAAGACATTCCACGCCGATATCGACACGGTTCGCGACCAGATCGTCCAACTGGGGGCGGCGGCTACCGGAGCCGGAGTTCGAGCCACTCGAGCCCTGCTCGACGGCAACCTCGTCGCGGCCCAAGCCGTCATCGACAGCGACGACCGGCTCGACGACGCCGCCGTCGAGATCGAGGAGAGCTGCCAGCGGCTGCTCGCCCTCCAACAGCCCATGGCCATCGACCTGCGCCGCATCCTGACCGCCTTATGGATCGCGGCCGAATTGGAAAGGATCGGCGATCTGGCCTGTAATGTCTGCAAGGGTGCCCGGCGGATCTTCGGGGCCGAGTTCTCCCCCCGGGTCCGGAGCCTGATCGCGGAGATGAGCGAGGAGGCTTTGCGTCTGACCCGGTTGGGGGTCGATGCCTATGTCGATGAGGACGCCAGCTTGGGCGCGGCCCTCGACGACATCGACGACCGGCTCGACACCATCCACGCCGCCTTCGTTCAGGTGCTCCTCGAGCAGCGAGGCGAAGGGGGATTGGATCTTCAGCCTGCCGTGCAGCTCGCTCTCATCGCCCGCTATTACGAGCGGATCGGCGACCACGCCGTGAACATCGGCGAGCGGGTCCGTTACTTGGTCAGCGGCTGGATGCCCGAGCACACCGGCGTGGCCCGTGAGCACGAGCGCCAGCGCCGCCAACAGTCGGTCGACCCGACGCCGTGACCGGTACGGGAAGGAATCGACCTTCGTAATCGGGCCGCTCTCACCGATCGGAGTGCCGCTGATCGTGACCGTACGGGACAGCGGCGTTACGACTCCGCCAGCAACGACCGACGTCGGCCCTCGAGCCAGCCGATCAGCACCGCCACGGCGCGCGGGTCGTGGCGAAGGTGATGGCCGGCGCCACCAATGACACGCAGATCGGCTCCGGGACAGGCGTCGGCCAAGGCCCGAGCATCGAATACCGGCACCATCTCGTCGTCGCTGCCGTGGACAACCATCAGGTCGCGGTCGCCGAGCTCGGCCGCCGCGGCCACCGCTTTGACCTCACGTATCTCGGCCGCCCAATGGTCGAACGACGGTGGGAAACAGGAGTCGCGGATAGCTCCGACCTGGCGAGCCAGCAACAGCAGGTCGCGGGGATTACGAGCCCAGTCCTCGAAGTCGGCCGGAGCCGCCACGGCAGCCGCTCCCCTGACCCGGTGGTGACCGGCGGCCACTACGGTGGCCAGCGCACCACCGGTGCCGAAGCCGACCAGCCAGACGGCATGGCAGGGCCCCGAATCGGCCAGGAAGTCGACCGCGCCAGCCAGATCCCGGCGCCATCCGGCCAGAGAGAAGTTGCCCTGGGAGCAGTCGACCCCGCGGCTGGTATAAGCGAGGGCGGTAAAACCGGCTTCGGACGCGAACCGGTCGGCCAGGGAGCCAAGGCTGGCTGTCGCGCTCATCCCTCCTCCTGCCTCGGCGGGAAACCCATGCGCGATCACCACTCCTGGTTGTGCGGTCGGGTGAAGGCGAGACGGACGAGCGATGTGGGTGGTCAGCTCGTTGCCGTCAACAATGAGCTGGCCGTTCACGGCAAGAATCTACCGGCGTCGAAAGAACTGCCAATGCCTGGTTAGAAATGCGAGTGGGGGCCGACTGGGCCGGCCCCCACTCGTCAAGATTGCTGGAAACCCAGGTTCGGCTGGGCTCGACCGGGGCGAACGGCCTCGGTGCCCGGGCTGGATGTGACAGGTCCAGCCACCAGAGTCTGGGGGTGGAGCTGGCGTGGGTTTCGCCAGTTGGTCCAGCAGGCCGTAGCTAGCGGCCAGCCACCTCCAAGGTCACGGCTAAGTCAGAACTCAGTTGGACCACCTCCTTTCTCTTGTGCCGCTGATGATATACATTCAACCGACTAATGCAACCACCGAGCCGGTAATCTCGAGATGAGCGCTATCATGGCACCGCAGGGGCCTACGGGAATGCAGAGGCATCCATGAGCACCCAGCAAGCGAGCCCGGATCCGGCCGGAAACTACCGTTTACGCGTCGAGAACTTCGGGCCGATCGTAGAGGCTTCTGTGGATCTGAGACCTCTGACTGTGTTCATCGGCCCCAGCAATACGGGAAAGTCCTACTTGGCTATTCTCATATATGCCTTACATCAATGTTTCGGGGAAGGAAATATCTTTCCGCCCAGATATCGGCGTCCTTTTTCTGTCGGGTTCATGTCTCGCCGCTTATTCGACACGGATGCAGTGAATGCACCGGTATTGGATATCTTACGGAAGTGGCTCCCAGAAAACTTGGAAAAAAAATTGCCCGATTCTCTACCGCCAGAGGTGACAGAGTTTATCGGT
Source organism: Acidimicrobiales bacterium (assembly GCA_963422655.1). GTDB lineage: Bacteria > Actinomycetota > Acidimicrobiia > Acidimicrobiales > Aldehydirespiratoraceae > CATQHS01. The sequence continues at coordinate 573,509 of OY730440.1, forward strand.
ACCAGCCTGGAACACTCCGAGGATCTTGATCGTTTTCTCAGAAACGAAATAAGCAGGTGTTTTGGGGTCGACCATCCGAGTGACCTGATCAGGTATTCAAATCGTATCTCTCGGTCGACGGTCGAGTTGACCATTCCCCAAGAAGAGTTTACGGAATCTGTCGGGTACAAGCTTCAGATCGATAAGGAGACCGTCAGATCATCCAGCAATATAAGTGACACTCTCTTGGACGAGATAGCTATACCTGGCCACCTACAGGACAGGCTCTCCGATTTGAGACTGAGGACAGCGACGATTCCGGATGAAGGGGATAGCGAACTCAGACTCTTGCTCAGCGCTATAGCAGGATACACGTTCGAATCTTTGCTTAAACCCCTGTACAGGACTGCGTATTATCTACCGGCCGACCGTACGGGTGTCATGCACAGCCATCAAGTAGTGGTGAGCACCATTGTTCAGAATGCAGCCGCTGCTGGGCTCCGCCCTCTTGGCAGAACGCAAATCCTGTCGGGGGTGTTAGCAGATTTCTTGAGCCAGTTGATAGAAATAGACGGTAGACCGTATAGACCTTCTGAGCCAACCCGTGAACTGGCAAAACAACTCGAGGATAACGTTCTCAAGGGTGCAGTACGAATGGACCGCGCCGAGACCGACTACCCCAGTTTTGCCTATCGCCCGGGCGGCTGGAAAAAGGACCTACCGTTGATACGAGCATCTTCGATGGTCTCCGAACTGGCCCCTGTGGTCCTCTACCTGCGTTACCACGTGCGGCCCGGCGATATTCTGATCATCGAAGAACCGGAATCGCACCTGCACCCTGCCATGCAAGTAGCTCTCATCCGCCAGCTTGCCGGAGTAGTACGAGCCGGGGTGAGAGTTATAGTCACCACCCATAGTGAGTGGGTTCTAGAGGAACTCGCCAATCTGATTCGATTGTCGCAGATCCCCGAAGACCGCCGAGAGGGAATCGCCGACGGTGATGTGGCGTTGCACCCCAGCGAGGTGGGGGCGTGGCTGTTCGAACCCAGTCAGCGTCCCAAGGGTTCAAAGGTAAGCGAAGTATCCCTCGACGACTCCGGGCTCTATCCCTCCGGCTTCGACGATGTCGCTACGGCTCTCCACAATGACTGGGCCGAGATCACCAGCCGCATCGGAGAAGATCGGTGACCGGGCTCGTGGAAGTAGTCGAGAAGAACATCGACAGTTCGTGCATCGTCAGCAAGATGAAAAAGTCAGGTTGTACGGTATCTCTCAGCGGAGCGCCGCTATTACGCCTGATCGTCGATTTCGATCAACCGGGCTCGCCGTTGGATAGCAACCAGCAAAGATGTGACTATCTGTTCATAGCCGAAGAAGCCGACAGACCCGGTTGGGTCGCCCTTTTGGAACTGAAGAAGGGTCGATTGCGCACCAGCGAAGTTGTCGGGCAGCTGAAAGCGAGTACTAGGGCCGCTGAACAGCTTGTCCCCCAAAGTGCTGCAGTCAGATTTCGACCTATCGTTGCTTTAGGCGGCGGTATTCACAAGGCCGAGCGAACCGCACTGAAGCAAAAGAGCAATAAAGTGCGTTTCCATAAGGAGTGCGAATTCGTTCGATTGATCCATTGCGATAGTGCTTTGGCCCAGGAGCTTCGTGCATGACAACGCCATCAGCAATTCGCAAGAAGCGCATCGAGGTGACTCTGCCATTGGAAGCTGCCAACGTCGCGTCGGCCCGGGAGCACTCCATCTGCCATGGCCATCCCAGCACTCTGCACCTCTGGTGGGCGCAGCGGCCGCTGGCTGCGACCTGCGCCGTACTGTTCACCCAGATGGTGGACGACCTGTCTGTCTATACCTCGCTCTGCCAGAACAACGGGGACCACCCCCAGGCCGCCGGTAAACCCGGGTCGGCAGGCGAAGGAGATAAGTATCGAATTGGTGTCGAGGTGCCTATGGCGTCCACTTTCTTTCTTTCCAAGAAGAAAGGCAGGGAGGCATATGTCAAACCGGTGATCGAAGACGGTAGCTACCGTTTCACTGTCGAGGCGGGTGCGTCACCGCAATCAGCCTGCCGAGGCGCGTTCTTCGGCAATTCTGAGAACTGAAATGATAGTAATATTCTCAGACGATGAGATTGATGTATTGGTCAAGAAACGGAAACTTCTTCCCCAGGGCTGGAAAACTCCGATACGACTCACCCCCAAGCAAGGGCACATGCAACGCCACTTGGAACTCACCGGAATCGATAGTGATAAATTCCGACTCATTCTCCGGCAAAGCACTATCAACCAACTGGACTTCTCGGCCATCCTGGCGGTTAAGGTCCCGCAATCCACCCAACTATTCCGCTTGCTCCGCTACAACGGAAGAAGCCATGAGCATACCAACTCCATTGAGGGTGAGACCTTCTACGATTACCACATTCACACGTCTACAGCCCGGTATCAAGAAATCGGAGCCCGCGAAGATGCCTACGCTAAGGTTACCGATCGATACAGCGATCTCTATGGCGCGCTCGAATGCTTGTGTATCGACGGGAACTTGGATACTCCACCCGACGATCAGATCCGTCTCTTTGAATGAGGCATTGTGATGCTTAGCGATACTATAGAACGAGATTTCCAGACGAAAGTCTCCAGGAAAGTTCGGCTCGAAACGGAAGGAATTAACCGCTATCGTGTTCTAACCCCGTTTCGGTTCGACGATGGTGATCATCTTGCTATTGTCCTCAAGAAGGAAGGGACAGGGTGGGTCCTGTCGGATGAGGCCCACACCTACATGCATCTCACCTACGATATTGATGAGAAAGCCCTACATAGTGGTACGCGTCAAAAGCTGATCTCGAACGTGCTGTCGGTGTTTCAAGTCGAAGACCGGTCCGGGGAACTAATCCTGAATGTAGCCAACGAACGATACGGAGATGCGTTCTACACTTTCGTACAGGCACTACTCAAGATCACCGATGTCTCGTATCTGTCTCGGGAGCGAGTTAGATCTACCTTCGACGAAGACTTCCGGGCGCTGGTCACTTCATCGGTGCCGGAAGATCGTAGACACTTCGACTGGCATGATCCGAAACATGATCCCAATGGCAAATACACAGTCGACTGTTATATCAATGGCCGGCAGCGACCGCTCTATGTATACGCACTGACCAACGACAGCCAGGCTAGAGATGCTATGATCTCTCTTCACCAGTTCGAGAAGTGGGGTATTCCCTCCCGTTCACTGGCCATCTTCGAGGATCAAGAATCGATCAACCGTAAGGTGCTGGCCCGCTTCAGCGACATATGCGAGAAACAGTTCTCCAACTTGAGCGGCAACCGCAAGAGGATTCAGAATTATCTCGGTCAAGCCATTGCAGCCTGAGGTACGGAGGCCAGACATCTCAATCGTTGCAGCAGATCTTGGGGGAACCGGTCCGAGACAGGAAGAAATCCTTCCGGCATGTAGACATCGCTGTTCCAACCGATCCTCGACCCGGTAGCTTTATTGACCAATACCTACCGTGCTCTGCTGATCTGCCCTGGGGATACCATTGACAAGTCTCAGGATGAGTGCACCCACGACATGGACGCAGAGCCATGCATCCTCGGGTGAAGCCGGTTGAGCATTGTGAGCGTCACCCTTTGAACTACGATCAGCCGAGACCCAGTCGATCAACTTACGGTCATAGTGCATGAGGAGACCCTTATTCTGGGCATCTTTCGCTAGCGGCCCGAGACTGTTACCAGTGCAGTGTAGCGAAGAGAGTGCCTCCTGTAGAGCCGTACCGGCATCAGTGATCGCGTTTTCAGGTGAACCAGTGTGGAGCTGGTCAAGGGCGTCTCGGTAAGCCTTCTCGACATCGGCAAAATCCTTCCGGCTCCCAAGTAGCGTCAGTGTCGGCACGATGACCGCTTCATGCATCACTCTTGACTCAACCGATACGAATTGACCTTCAATAAGGTCAAAGCTGATTCGATGTTCTCTAAGTACTGTTTTGACCTTGTCAACGAATGTCGGCAACCTCCCTTTTAGAACTTGATCTGCCTTCAGAACTATACCATGTGGCCTAATCGAGGTATTCTCTACGGTTCTTAAAAGAGCTTCGATAAACGATAGTACGATCACTTCGTCTGACTCTAATATAGCTTTAGATACATCCTCCCATGCATCCTCCCATTCCTTATGATTGATGCCCCCGAGGTTAGGCAGACCCAAGTCTTCACAGGTTTCTCTCCGCACGTATCTGATGTATTCAGAACGATAATCGTCATTATATGCAGAACGATAACGGTCATTATGACTATCTAAGAGAGCTTCCACCGCGTAAAAGATCCTATGTCGTGCTGTTTCGTCAAGCTTGTTCGTCCAAAAGGACCGTCCTTCGGCTTCGGCTTCTTCGAGTTTCATGAGACGTTCCCGGCGTCCGAACAACATGTTCGCAATTATACGGATAATCAAGACCCACACACCGACAGCTTGGCCTACCGCGGATGCACCAGTCACGATGCCACGCCCCCCCCCCCCCCCCCCAACTCGGATCACTGACCGCCCTCGAAACCCCCCACCGCGCCGATCTCGGCTAAGTACTGCATCTGGAGCTCGCATATACACACCACGTCGACCGGGTCCGGTCCGCCGACAGCCAGCGACCGGGCCACGACCGCATCGACGGCGGTATCGGTATCGGCCACCGCCACGTCATCGACAGCAACGGCGGCGTCACCGAGCTCGGTGCCGTACGGGGTGGCCAACCCCATAGAGGCGAACCAGTCGAGGTGCCAGCCAGCAACGGTACGGACATCGGCATAGCTGACCCTGGCCGTGACCTCGGAAGGCAGACGGTCAGCGATGTAGTCGACAGCGCCGTCGAGTTCGTAGATGGTCGGAGCCGTCTCGTTCTCTAGCCGTCCGACAGCAATGGCCACCGCCACCACCGCTATGGCCACCACCGCGACGGCTCCCACCGCTACCAGCACCCAGAGCAGCACGGCCGCTCTCAAGGTCTCGCTGTGGACCCTGGCTCGCCGCGCCGCTTAGATACCAATCCGACGGGCCAGCAGCTCCCGGTGATACGTCGGGTCTCCGAACAGCAGCTCGGAGCTCTTGGCCCTCTTGAAATAGAGATGGGCCGGGTGCTCCCAGGTGAAGCCGATACCGCCGTGAATCTGGATATTCTCGGCTGCGGCGTGGAAGTAGGCCTCCGAGCAGTAGCTCTTGGCCAGGGAAGCGACCTGGGGCAACTCGTCGTTCATCTCCGCCGCACACCAGCCCGCATAGTAGGCAGCCGACTTGGCCGACTCTACCTCCAACAGCATGTCGGCACACTTGTGCTTGATAGCTTGGAACGAACCGATGGGCCGTCCGAACTGGACCCGCACTTTGGCGTACTCCACCGCCATGTCCAGACACATCTGGGCCCCGCCCACCTGTTCGGCGGCCAAGGCCACTGCGGCCAGGTCCAGCACTGTTTCCAGCACCGGCCAGCCTGCGCCCTCGGTGCCGATGAGACTGGCCTGCACCTCCTCGAAGGTGAGCTTGGCCTGCTTGCGGGTCTGGTCCATGGTCGACAGCGCCGTCCGGGTGAGCCCGTCGGCGTCGGGCTCGACAGTGAACAACGACACCCCCGAACCGGTCCGGGCCGCCACCACGATCAGGTCGGCTGTGTGCCCGTCGAGCACATACATCTTGGTCCCGTCGAGCGTCCAAGAACCATTCGAGCCCGACGCGGCCATGGTCACGCCCGTCTCGTCCCAGCGTCCGTTCTGCTCGGTGAAAGCCAGCGCAGCTCGGCGCCGGCCCGAGGCTATATCCGGAAGATGGGCCTGGCTGGCCTCCTCGTCGCCAGCGCACAACAAGGCGTTTGCGGCCAAGACCACCGACGAGAAGTAAGGAGCACACAAAAGAGCCCGGCCCATCTCCTCCAGCACGATGACCTGCTCCACGAAGCTGAAGCCCTGACCGCCGTAGACTTCAGGGATGGCCAATCCCTGCAGGCCCATCTGTTCGGCCATCTGATCCCACACATCGGGGTCGTATCCCCGCTCGGTGTCCATCTGCTCCCTCACGTCTGTCTCGGACGATTTGTCGGCAAGAAAGTCGCGGACAAAATTACGGAGCTGATCCTGCTCCTCGGTGAAAGCAAAGTTCACGAGTTCTCCTACGTCATTCGAAGGCACGGTGAGCTTAGATGGTGTACATGAGAACGCCATTGCCCGCCGACGAACGGCCCTACGACCCCACTCCAGTGCACACTGCGGACCTGCCCCCCACGCCGGTACGCGATCGCAACATCGGGGCTGAAGCCTGGGTCGAGGCGCCGGCCGCCTTGCTGGCCGCCGGCGACGATATCGGTTATCCCCCCATCGCCTACAAGCGGCGTCTGGGACAATGGCTGCTGTGGCGGGCCGGGCCGGCCCGAGGAGCCGACGCTCGCTATGTGGCAGTTCACGCCGACGACCTCACCCGGCTTCACACCTTTCGGCTCCACCCCGACGGCACCGGGACCGGAATCGGCCCGTCAGGCCGACACGATCGGTTCCGGGCTTGGAAGCAGGACCTTCACACCCACTGATTCCGGATCAGGATCAGGTTCGGCCCATCATCACACCTCCGCCGGGATTTCTCCTATGGCCGTAGTGCTAATGGTGACCGGGGCCTAGAATCCGGGGCGTGTCCGAGGCGCCTCTGTTCGAGATCGAAAGCCTACGAGCGGCGGCTGCCGGGGGCGGAACCGAGATCCTCGAAGGAGTGGACTTGGTGGTGAAGTCGGGTGAGATCCACGCCCTCATGGGCCCCAACGGGTCGGGGAAGTCGACGTTGGCCCACGTGCTGCTGGGGAACCCCGAGTACGAGCTGACGAGCGGTTCGATTCGGTTCAAGGGTGAGGACATCACCCAGTGGCCGCCCGACGTGCGGGCCAAGGCCGGCCTGTTCCTCGCCTTCCAGCACCCCAAGGAGATCCCGGGCGTCTCGGTGCGCAACTTCTTGACCCAGGCTCTCCAGTCCCGCAAGGGCACCGACGTGAGCACCATCGAGACCTACATCACCATGAAGGAATGGATGGAACGGCTCAAGATCGATTCGGCCTTCATGGATCGGTACCTCAATACGGGATTCTCCGGCGGTGAGAAGAAACGCAACGAGATCCTTCAGATGGCCGTGCTGGAACCCGACATGGCCATTTTGGACGAGACCGACTCCGGGCTCGACGTCGACGCTTTGCGTACCGTGGCCAAAGGAGTGCAGGAAGTGCGCCGCGACCGCCCCGAGATGGGGGTCTTAGCCATCACCCACTTCCGGCGACTGCTGACCGAGCTGCGCCCCGACCGGATCCACGTGCTGGTCAACGGCCGTGTCATCGACAGCGGAGGGCCCGAACTGGCCGACCGACTCGAGCTCGAGGGTTACGCCGGGTACGCGTCGTGAGCCTGCGCCCCGGTGTCAAAGCCGACTTCCCCCTGCTCGAGCGGAAGGTGAACGGCCGTCCCATCGTCTACCTCGACTCGGCCGCATCGTCACAGAAGCCCCAGTCGGTACTCGATGCCATGACGAAGTACTACGCCACCACCAACGCAAACGTGCATCGGGGGGCGTACCAGATAGCGGCCGAGGCCACCGAGCAGATGGAACAGGCTCGCCGAGCCGTGGCCCGGTTCGTCAACGCCAGCTCGGCCGACGAGATCGTTTTCACGAAGAACGTCACCGAGGCCATCAATCTCGTGGCCCGGTCGTGGGGGGGAGCCAACCTCGGCCCGGGCGACGCTGTGCTCATCACCGACATGGAGCATCACGCCAATATCGTCCCCTGGCAGATCATGGCCGCCGAGAGAGGATTCGAGATCCGATGGATCCCGATCACGCCCGACGGGCAACTCGATCTCGACAGCCTCGATCGGCTGCTCGACGGCGTGAAGATCCTGAGCTGCACGGCTATGAGCAACGTGCTGGGCACCCTCACCCCCATACGCAGGCTGGCCGACGCGGCCCACGGCGCCGGGGCGGTGATCTTGGTCGACGCGGCCCAGTTCGTCCCTCACCTCCCCACCGACGTGCAGACCCTGGGCGCCGACTTCCTCGGCTTCACCGGCCACAAGATGTGCGGCCCCACCGGCGTCGGGGTGCTGTGGGCCCGGGCCGAACTCCTCGACGCCATGCCCCCTTTCCTCGGCGGTGGGGAGATGATCCTCGATGTTCGCAAGGACGGTTTCCTACCCAACCAGATCCCGCACAAGTTCGAGGCTGGGACCCCGCCCATCGCCGAGATCATCGGGTTGGGAGCGGCGGTGGAATATCTGAACGGGCTGGGCATGGATCGGGTCCGCGAGCACGAGATGGGCTTGACCTCCTACGCATTGCGAACCCTGAACGAACGCTACGGCGATGATCTGGTCATCCACGGCCCGGACGAACCCGCGGCCCGGGGCGGGGTGCTGTCAATGGCTTACCGCGACGTCCACCCCCACGACATAGCGCAGGTTCTGGACCAGGACGGGGTATGTATCCGGGCCGGTCACCACTGCGCCAAGCCACTGATGCGCCAGCTCGAAGTGGCGGCCACGGCCCGAGCCTCGCTGTACGTCTACAACGACGAATCCGACATCGACACGCTGGCCGACGCTCTGGCCGTGGCCGGCGATCTGTTCGCCTGGTAGATCCGATGCTGCGCCAACCCCGGACTCCGATCCTGCCCCGGACTGGGTCGGGGCCCGGCCCGGATCGATGGGACAGGCGCCAGCCATGACTGGGCTGGAGGATCTGTACCGGGAGATCCTTTTAGACCATTACCGCAACCCCCGCCATCGGGGCGAGCTTCAGGTGCCGCCGGCGGTACGGGCGGAGGGCTTCAACCCGTTGTGCGGAGACGAGGTGATCGTCTATCTCGAAGTCGGCGCTGACGATGCCGTAGAGGCGATCGCCATCGGGGGCCAAGGGTGCTCGATCAGTCAGTCTTCGGCTTCGATGATGTCGGCAGCGGTCAAGGGCAAGCCGGTGGCCGAGGTACGCCGGTTGGTTACAGCCTTCAAAGCGATGATGTCGATCCACTCCTCTGAGATAGGCGGAGACGTCGACGATGACGACGAGCTCGACCTCAGCGGCATGGCCCTCGGTGATCTGGAGGCATTGCGAGGGGTGGTGAAGTTCCCGGTGCGGATCAAGTGCGCCACCTTGTCGTGGAACACCCTGTTACAGGCTCTGCGAGAGACAACCAGTTCACCGAGCTGAGCCCGGTCCAGCGCCTTGTGCCGGCAAAGATCCGTTCTCGACGAGTCTCGCTTCGACGAGAAACCGAGACGGCACTTGGTCACGGGTTCGTCCGTATCTGTCGACTGTAGTTCTTGGCCATGAGACCATGAGCTCCCGAGAGGCCCGAGTCATTGCCACATACAGTCTACGACGTTCCTCCTCCAGCTTCCGGTCCGAGTCGGCGCGGTAGTGCGGGATCAGTCCGTCACGAGCGCCGACCAATGCAACCGCTTTGAACTCCAGGCCTTTGGCACGATCGATGGTGAGAACTCGCACGCCCGGATCAGTGGGACGGGTCCGCTGGATCTTCGTCAGATGCGCCAAGAATCCTCCGGGAGATCGATCCTGCGCGGATATCCTTGACTGGTAGCTCTTCCATGCCTCCGAAAGTGCGCAAGCGCCGTCATACCAGTCGTCGGCCTTTCCGATGGCTGTCACTTCCTCCATAACCGTTTCCAAGTAGTGACCTCCCCGTAGTCCACGCCTGACCAGGTCTGCCAAAGATTTGAGTGATGGAAGCCCTGTACGATCCAACGAAGCGAGTGGATCATCCGGATACTCCGAACCTGTCAACTCCGAACCTGTCAACTCTCGCAGTTCGTCGGCCACTCGACGAGCGGCTGGGGAATCGTTACTGTTCAGGCCGAAAGCAAGACAATCAACGAACAGCATTGCTTCGGGTTCCTCGAGAAAAACTCCTCTATCAGTTTGGACAACATGCTCTACTCTGCAGCGGGTGAGCACCTCCACAATCGGCTCAAGAGTCCATCGAGTCCTACCGATGACCGCGATATCCTCCGCACTGACCCGCGGATCCTCACCTTTGGCGATAGTGTCCAGGCAGAGTCCAGTCTCCATTAACTGGGAGACCCACGAAGCGATATGCTCAGCCTCCAAGTCCGGTGACTCCGTTGCGACGAAGCTGGCCCTGCCTGGCGGTGCATTCGTTAGGGACCGGACGTCTGAAGCGTTACTATCAGTCCGGCGGGAAATAGCTTCTGCGGCACCGATAATCTCACTCGCACTGCGGAAGTTGTGGCGTAGATAGAGCGGAGTTTGAGCCGCGGCCGGCACGAGAGCTTCGGTATGTTCAAACGCCCCTCCCGCGTATTCCCTTATCGACTGTCCGTCGTCGGCCACGACGAACAAGTCGAGGCTGTCGCCGGCGAGCTGCCGTAGGAGGCTTGATTGCACTTTGGTTAGATCTTGGCCTTCATCAACCAGAATTCCCCTGTACAGAGTACGGAAATGGTTGAGCACCCATTCGTCTTTACTGAGCAACTTCTGAAGATCCACCAGCATACCCTGGAAGTCGATGGCACCTCGCGCTCTCAAGGCCGCGTCATAGGCATCTATCAACTCACTTAGCGCTACTTCGAAGAAGCGGTAGTCCTTACTACATTCGCATTCTTTCCTGTCGTGCTGGGTTCGGTGGTCATCGATGGCGCCGAGAAGCGGTTTTACAGTAGTCCCCAAGTCGGCGCTGAGGGCATTACCCAGTCCAATAGATCGGAGGTATTCTGCAAGGATCAGCATCCGGTCGGTGTCATCGTCGAACACCACGACATCGGGATATATTCTGACTTCCTGGCCGTATCGACGCAGCCAGTCAAGCGCGAAACCGTGGATAGTATTTGCGTCAACACGCCATAGTTCTTCGGCTATCGCCTCCTGAATACGTCTTCGTAGTTCTTCGGCCGCTTTGACTGTAAATGTCACCACAAGAAGGCGAAAGGATTGGCCTGCACTGCTCTCCAGTGAGCGTATCACTCGCTGGATGAGGACTTCCGTCTTGCCGCTGCCGGCTGTGGCGAGGACGAGAACCTCACGCTCCCGCGCCGAGATAGCTCTCTGCTGATCAGTCGTGAAGGACTGAGGGGCGCGCCGGCTCACTGTCTCTCCATACCATTTGTTGTATGACTTGTTGTTGTATGACCCGTATGATCGAGAAACAGCTCAAGTTTTTGACCCAACTCGACAATAGGCCCCGGAAGATCCTTCTTAGCCTTTAACACCAGCTTCGAGACCTGTTCGGCAGCCCAAGATTTATTATCTTTCAGAAACCCCAAGTGTAGCTTCTCCTCGGAGCGGATTTCTTTACCATTATCACGAGCCACCTGCTCTATCTCATCAGAATAGCCAGAATCGATGAGTAACTGCTCTATCTGCTTCTTACCGCTCATAACAACTTCCTCATCTCCCGGCACAAGTTTCTTATCAGTTTTGGGATGGCAGATATTATTCAGTGCCAACTGACCTGCATCATCGTTATCGGCAAAAATCAGCCACCTCAGGTCTAAGTCGTCAGCAGCCTTGATAATAATATTCGTCTGTTCACGATTCATCGATTCACAATCAATAAATGAAACGCCCAGGCTGGCCGGGTGGAATCCAAAGTATCCGGACAGCAGGACCGGCAGTACGCATCTTTCCGTGCTCCCGTCACAAAGTACTATCGCTCTGGCAAAGAGTACCTCACCAAATGGACGTTCCACGTACCGACGAAACTGTGCAACGCGCTTGGCTGTCTTGGGAGGGAGCCCCATGACTCTGATCGATCCTGCTGAGCGCCTGAGGATTCGCACAGAACTGGGATAAGCATGCGCAACAAGCTGAGGGGAATGGGTAGAGACGATACGCTGCCCCGGCAAGCGATCCAGCAGAGCTTGCAACGCAGAAATGGCCTGCGGGTGCAGGTGGGCCTCGGGCTCCTCTAGTAATGTGACGATTTGGGGCTGAAATCCGCTGTCCGCTCCCAGACGGAACTTGGCGAGAGTCTTGAATACGAGCATCGTGGCAAGGCTACGACTACCGAGACCCTGCAGTCGTAAAGGCAGGATAGTTTGACCGCCCTGATGGAGCACCACCTCCGCCGTTCTGGCAAGTTCCTCCAGGCGCGGCGGTACCGGCTGAAGTTCGACCTTCCCGACACTAGCCTGTGCTTCGACAATCCCGGCAAGATCCGCTTCAAGGGCGCTGAGAACTGGACTCGCCTCACGCACACGCCGAGCGATGTCGACGAGAGCGCTCTCAAGATCGCCCCGACCTTCACCCTGCTCGGGGCACTGTTCGATTTGAAGGTCAGCGAGCACTCGGCCCCACACACTGGTGCGATTCCCCAATTCTTCGACTAAGTCTCGTGACGCATGCAAAAGGTGAGCTTCGAGGTGACTCATAAGGGCAGGTCGGAGGGGAGGCGTTCTAACAGCCGCCCACTTACCGTCATTATCAGGTTGCAGAAATGACCGCCGAGTCGACAATAGACTGCCCTCTCGGCTGGGCTTGAATACGGTGCGAATTCCGACGATATCTGAACCTTTGGACGGATCACGCTGCACATTGACGAGTTGCTGTGTCAGATCCGTCGAGAATCGCTTACCCTCGGCAGGCACGACCCAAACATCAACCGATGCCGCCTCAGCCAGTGTACCGTCAGAAGTTCGGTGCAGGTCATCATCAAGCGGTCGGCGACTTCCAAGGGCGGACCATAGTGCCAGCAAGATTGATGTCTTGCCGGAATTGTTCTCACCCACGAGATAGGTAGTTCCGGGTTCCAAATCAAGCAAGATATCATCAATACAGCGAAAGCCACATATCCCTATACGACTGATCCGTATGGTTGTGGAAGGCTTGGATACTGCCGTTGTGCTCGAATCAAGCATCAGCCTGGATCCCCTTCTCTATACAACGTACACGGCCCCAGGCAATATCTTCGCCATCTTCGCCGCCGACACCTGGCCCTACTCGGCACCTTACCAGCCCGGTCCGATTCCCAGCCGCTGAATCACCTCGGTCACTCGGTCGGGGTCATGGCAGCGGCCGTAGTCGAACCCGGCCCGTACACAGATCTCCAGCAGTTCGTCGTGCTGGGGGGTCTGTTTCCACGGCAACGGCAGATAGACGGGCAGCCCGAAAGTCCGTAAGGCATCGAGGTTCGTGTATACCGTCTTCTGGTAGCGGTAGCGGTCTTCCCAGGCCCAGTCGTCGTGACCGAACCCGGTGCCGGGATCCAAGATGAGCTGAGAGCGGTCCATGCCGGCCCCCTCCAGCGCTGGTATCGAATCACCGAACCAGGCCACGATGGCTTCGACCGGGTCGCCGGTGACAGGCTCAACCGCTTTGGGATCGACGCCGGGTAGGAAGGGCAACACGACAGGCACGCCTCGTTCGGCGGCCAGCTCGACCATGGCCGGGTTCTGCAAGCCATCGGCCGCGTTCATGATCGTCGCCCCGCAATCGAGGGCCCGGCGCATGATCTCGGGTTGCCAGGTGTCCACCGAGAGATCTATGCCCAAGGCGGCGACAGCCTGGATCTTGCCGTCGAGGCGGCGCCATTCTTCGTCGATACCGATCCGGGCCGCGGCCGGCGTCGACCCGGCCCCGCCCAGATCGATCCCACAGCAGCCGGCTTCGACGAGCATCTCGGCCCGGGACCGGGCCTCATCAACGGTGTACACCACCGAGAAGCGGGCCAGCGAGTCGGGTGAAGCGTTGACCACCCCGTGAAGGGCCGGACGTCGGGGGCTCACTGTTCGTGGCTCACCGAACCATGTCGTCGTCGGCTCGTAGGGCTTCCAGCAGCATCGGTGACACCTCCGGTGCCGCGGCCAGCACCTGCCGCCACGACGGGTTGAGCACCGGACCGGACCGGCGGGACAGGTGCAGTTGTCCGGCCTCGGCCACACTGCGAGCAAAGGCGTCCGCAGCAGCCTCCTCAGCCGCGATGTCCACCCGGTAGCCGTTCAGCTCGGCGTCGTTGGCGTAGTGGCGGATCAGTTCCTTGGCTCTGGTACCGAACTCGTCGCCGACCCGAGCCCAGATGTCGCGGTCCATATCGGCTCCGACCTCGATGTCAGCGAGATAACCGAGGATGGTTGCGGTCACGTCGACGCTCATCTTTCGCAATCCGCCCGACGGGTCGTCGGCGGAGAGGGCCTGATGCTTGTGGTCATAGGTCCGGGCCACATCCACCTGGCAGATCGAGGAGAGGTCGTGACGGCGGTAGACCTCCGAGAGGATCCCGATCTCGAGCCCCCAGTGATCCGGGATTTTCAGGGAAGCGGCAGTGTCGGCATCCATGGCCGACTCCCCGGCCAGCGGGTAGCGGAAGGAGTCGAGGTAGCGCAGGTACCGATGACTGCCGACGACGGCGCTCAGAGCTCCCAGCAGCGGCCCCAACAGCAACCGGGTCACCCGGCCCCCGAAGCGACCTTCGGTGACACGGGAATAAAAGCCCTTGGCGTACCGGTACCCGAACGACGGGTGCACGACCGGGTAAACGAGCCGAGCCAGCAACGACCGATCGTAACCGACGATGTCGGCATCGTGCAGGGCGATCACCTCGGCTCGACCTCGAGCCAGCACCGCGCCCAGGCAGTACCAGACGTTGCGGCCCTTGCCGGTCTGGATCGGCGCCAGCCCCCGGTCGGTCAGATGCCGTTGCACACGACCCAGGTTTTCGCCGTCGTTCCAGATCACATCGTGATCCTGGGGTAACCGACCGAAGAGCTCGCGGCTGCACCGGTAGCCGGCCTCGTCGGCCTCGTCGAGTCCCACCAGCACGTAGTCGATGTAGTCGGCTCCGGCCAGCTCCGACACCACGGTGTCGAGGGCGGCAGAACCGATCTCCGAGCAGAGGCAGGGGATGATCAAGCTGACGGGTCGCTCAGGGGTCCAGGTGCGCAGGTCGCGCTCGAAGTCGTCGGCGGACCGGTGGCCTAGGTCGTGCAGGGTGGGCACGACACCGCTCTGGCTGAAGTCGGCCACGGAGCCAGTGTCGCACGTCGAGCCAGCTCTTGGACCATCGGAGCCGGGCCCGGTACCTCCATTTTGACCGTAACCGTTATCTTTGATCTCACCCCATGAGCGATCTCCCGGCCCCCGACTGGTACACCGACCCCGACGACGATCGCCGGTACCGGTACTGGGACGGCGAAGCGTGGACCGAGCACTACAGCCCCCGCCGACTCGAAGGCAAGAGGCTGCGGCCCTTGGGCCAACTGATCGCCGATGCCTTCGCGTCGATCCAGCGCCACTGGCGGGTCTACGCCGTGGTCACGCTATTGACCGCGACTGTCTCGGTGGCGGGCTCAACAATGGGTACCCTGATGATCTACGACACGATGGACGACGTTCTGGGTGGGGAACTGGACGAGATCGTGGACCGGATCTCCTCGCCGGACTTCGATCCGAACTCGGCCGACAACCGGGAGTACTTCTCCTCTATCGAGGTGGCTTTCGGCCCCGGTCCGGTGATGCAAGCAGTGCTGGGCCTGCTGATCATCACGTCTGCCCCCCTTCTTTCGGTCGCGGCTCTGGCTCGGATCGCCATCACCGACCTCCAGGGCCGCTCCCCCACGGCCGGGGCCGCCCTTCGGGGTGCAATGGCGCGCCTGGGGCGAGTCTTTGGAGTGTGGCTTCAGATCATCGGGTCGATAGTGGTCGTGACCGGGGTCGGGGTGGTCATGACCCTGGTCTCGCCTTTCCTGCTCATCTTGTTCGTCCCTGCGGTCATAGTCCTTGCCATCGCCTCGTTTCCACTGCTGTCGCTGGTCCCGGTGACAGCGTCGATCGCGCCTCGGGTGGCATCGCTGCGGTACACCTTCGTCCTGATCCGAGGTGCCTTCTGGCCCGCGCTGGGCCGGCTGCTGGCCATCGTGGTCTTCGTCGGCATAGTTGCCGTCGCCATCCAACTGGCCGCCTCGTCGGTTGCCGACATCGATCCAGCCATGCCCTTATCCTGGGTGGCCATGTTGACCGACCTAGTGGTCAGAGCAATCCTGAGCTTGGCGACGGTGGCAACCGTGGTGATCTACCACGACCTCGGCGGTGAAACGGCCGTCGTCGAACGATGAAGAGCCACCGAACATTGCTCGTCGTGCCGGGTATCTGGATGCTGCTGGCCGGATGCGGTGGCTCCAACGGCGATACTGCCCCTAGTCCCGTAACAATCGATGCCACCACAACAACACCGGCCCCGGACACCTCGACTGCCACCACAGTGCTCGTCACCACGACCTCTGCGCCGGCCCCGACCACCACGACAGTCCCGACCCCGACCACCACGACAGTCCCGATACCGGTTCCGGCTGCGGCCACGGTCGAAGACCTGCTGGCTCTGGACCGGACCATCGTGGCCGCCCATGCCGGCGGCGACCAGGACTATCCCCACTCCACGCCCTACGCCTTCACCCAAGCCGCTCTGGCCGGTGCCGACGTACTCGAGCTCGACGTACAACTCACCGCCGACGGGGTGCTCATCGTGCAACACGACGACACCGTCGACCGCACCACCGAGACCACGGGCCGGGTGGCCGATATGACGCTGGCCCAGATCCAGGCCCTCGACAACGCTTACTGGTTCGGCCCGGGACTGTGGGGAGACCAGACCCGGCCTGACTCCGAGTACGTCTTTCGAGGGGTACGAACCAGTGTGGTCGAACCCCCGTCCGGTTTCAGCGCCGACGACTTCATAGTGCCCACGTTCCGCCAAGTCGCCGAGCGCTTCGAAGGCTATGTCCTCGACGTCGAAATCAAGCTCCAGCGGGGTGCCGATGGCGAGGAGGACCCCTCCACCGGTATCGCCGCCGCCGCGGTATTGGCCCGTGAGATCGCCGAGCTGGACCGGCAGGACTCGGTGATCGTGGCCTCTTTCGACGACCAGGCGATAGAGGCCTTTCGCCAGCTTGCGCCAGGGGTGCCGACCAGCCCGGGCCGAGACGCCATGACCGAGTGGTTTCTGACCGGAACCCCTCTCGATCCGGCTGATCGAGTGTTGCAGGTCCCTTACCTGTACGAGGGCCAAGAGCTGGTCACTGCCGATTTCGTTGATCTGGTTCACGAGGGGGGTTACGACGTGTGGGTGTGGATGAGCGGCACCGATGTGTTGGAGACAACCGAGTTCTACACCGAGCTCCTCGCCCGGGGCGTCGACGGTGTCATCGCGGGCCGACCAGGTGCAGCGGTAGCGGCCCTGTCCTCGATTGCCGCCGAGGATCGGTGATCATCACTGCCCCACACCGGTCCTGCCCTGAACTCACTCTGCTGACAGAACTGGCTCGAGGCCGGAGCCCTCGAGGCCGGAGCCAACCGGCCTGAACTCGCTCTGCTGAACAAACTCGAGAAACTGACCGGCACCGCCTCAGCCGATGGCGTCGACTCGTTCGATGAAGTCGCGGTCGCGAGCCGAGATACCGCCCACGTCATGGCTGGTGACGGCCAACTCCACCTTGTTGTAGACGTTGGACCACTCGGGGTGATGGAACAGGCGCTCCGCGATCAATGCTACTTGGGTCATGAAGCCGAAGGCCGACCTGAAGTCGGCCAGCTCGTAGGATCGGCGCAACAGATCGCCGTCTCGCCGCCAATAGGGATGGGCAGTCAGAAGGTCGGCGATCTCGGCCTCGGTGAGGAGATCATCAGCACTCATGGAACACCCACTCTAGGTCAACAGATCAGCGAACGGGTCCCCGAAGGGATCTCTGAAGGGGGTCGAGGCCGCCGGTGCGGGGGCCGGCAAAGCCTCTACCCATCGTTCGTAGCCTTCCGCCTCCAACACATCGGCCAGCTCGGGTCCGCCCGATTCCTGGATACGGCCCCCAGCGAAGATGTGCACAGCATCGGGCTGGAGCTGCTCGAAGAGCCGGCTGTAATGGGTGATGGCCACCACCCCGAGACCGGCGTGGTGGGTCGCCTCCTCGATCCGCCTGCTCACCAAGCGCAGGGCGTCAACGTCGAGCCCCGAGTCGAGCTCGTCCACAATGGCGAACTTGGGCCCGAGAATACCGAGCTGGAGCGCCTCGTTGCGCTTGCGCTCACCACCGGAGAGATCAACATTGAGGGGCCGCTCCAGCAGTTCGGCGTCCAAGCCGATCCGGTTTGCCTCGGCCCGCATCCGGATCGCCATGTCATCGGCGCCGTCCGTCGTGCACACCGATTGGGTGAGCATGTCCCTCAGAGACACGCCTGGCACCGCCGTCGGGTACTGCATGGCCAAGAACAGCCCGGCCTCGGCCCGCTGCCAGGCCGGGAGCCCGATCAGTTCCACCCCATCGATCCGCACCGAACCATCGAGCACCTCGTAACCAGGGTGACCGACGATGGTATGGGCCAGCGTGGATTTGCCCGACCCGTTGGGTCCCATCACCGCGTGAACCTCACCGGAGGCCACCCTCAGATCGACGCCAGTGAGTATCTCGCTGCCACTGGCCGCGGCCCGAAGTCCCTCGATCACCAGCTCGCTCACAGCTTCACCCTCACGAGCCGGCTGCCTCGCGGTCGATAGTGAGCACGACCATGCCCGAGACGACGGCGACGCCGTAAGTCGGCACCGGACGAGTGGCCGGCAGCGTGATCGGCGCGCCAGTGGTGATATCGAAGGTGGCCCCGTGGGCCACGCACTCGATGGTGCAATCTTCGGCATCGACCCACCCTTCCGACAGCGATACCTCGGCGTGGCTGCAGGTATCGCCGATGGCGTACACATCGCCTTCGATACGGATCACCGAAATCTCGCGACCCTCCACCTCTACCCGGCGAGCCGTTCCCGGCGTCAGATCATCGAGAGGAAACAGCTCGTGGACGGTCATGGTCAAGTCTCCAGTTCTTGCAGCTTGGTGTCGATGGCGGCCCGGATAGCCGGGACGGCCAAAACAACCGGAAGAGTGTCGAGCACCTCGTCGAAGAAGCCGGTCACGATGAGGCGCTCGGCCGCGGCTGTGGGGACGCCCCGGCTCTCCAGGTAGAAGACATGATCCTCATCAACCGGGCTCACGGTGGAGGCGTGACTGCATTGGACCTCGTTGTTCTCGATCTCGAGGTTGGGAACCGACTCGGCCCAGGCATTCTCGCTCAGCTTGAGGTTTCGATTGGTCTGGAATGCGTTGCTCCCTCGGGCCTGGGGCCGGACCCGGATCAGGCCGCTGTAGATGCTGCGGGCCCAGTCGCCCACCGCTCCTTTGTACGTCAGGTTCGAGGTGGTGTCGGGGGCGGCATGGTCCTGGTAGGTGCGAAAGTCGAGCATCTGGGACCCGGCTCCGAAGTACAGCGACAGCAGATCCCCGTTCGCGCCCCGCCCCACCAGTTGGGTAACGGCCCGGGTGCGGGCATAGGCGCCGCCGAAACCGGCCGACGCGGCCACCAGCGAGGCGTCGCTGCCGACCCGGGCCAAGTGCGATCCCAACTGCCACGAGTCGCTATGTAGCTGCTGAATATTGAGGTACCCCAACCGGCCGGCCGGGGAGACATCGAGCTCGACCACGGGCACGACCAGAACCGGTCCCGACGAAACCTGCATATCGAGAACCCTCACGTCGGCGTCGTGACCGGCCCGAACCACCAGCCTGGGAAAGCTCGCCGTCTTGGCCCCGACGGTGTGATTGCAAACCACGATAGGGCTGTCGATGGTCACGCCGTCGGCCACGTCGATGACGACCGGATCGACGGCGAATGCGTCGTTGAGCACCGTGAAATAGTCACTGGCTTCATCGGCCACCGACCCCAGCAGCTCGGCGCCGGGGCCAACGTCCGAAACCGACCCGACGGTGACCCCCGCCTCGGCCAGAGGCACTGCCGATGTGACAGCCACGATCTGGCCATTGATACAGTTGATCACTGCGGCCGCGCCGTCAAACGTCGGTCCCGACCGCGTATCTGTCCCGTTGGCGGCTACCCGGTACGAACCCAGGTTGAAATCAGCGATCGGGCTGTAGCGCCACTCCTCGGCGTCGGAGGTGGGAGCGGCCGAGAACATGAATCGCTCGGCAGCCGCCTCCCGGCGCGCCACCAACCATTCCGGACCGGGCAGTGCCCGGGCCGCGTCGGGTGTGAATGGGTGCAACCGGGTCAGCTCTCGTCTCGGTATCGCTTCCGGAGACGCTCCCCCAAACCGCGGCCGCGGCCACCCTTCTTTGGCTTCTTCCGGCCCCCCGGACCCTTGTCGGCAACCCGCTTGCCTCCCCGTCGACGCTTGCTCCGTTCGCTCTCCAAGTCGGCCAGTACGCCCGGAGCCGCCGAGTTGACGATGTCTTCGGCTGCGTCCAAAAGAGCACCGATGCTGTCGTCGCGGCCCAGGCTCTCGGGCTCGGGCGGGGTTTGCGGGGTGACCAGCGAACCATGGCTCCAGTTCACGTCAGCCATGCGGCGCGTGTACTTGGGACAGTCGTCGGGGCAACGCCATGGTGCCTCGGGAGCGAGGTCGAGATCGCACTTACGCACGGTTTCGCCGTTGGGATAGGCGCGCGATTCAAAGTACTTGCAGTCTTGGCGCATCGGCATGAGCTCAGTGTGCCAGAGAATCGGTTTGTCGCGGCGCGCAGCCTGGCTCAGCCTACGCTGCCCTCCATCTGGAGCTCGATCAGACGGCTCCATTCGATGGCGTACTCCATGGGCAAAGTACGGGTGACCGGCTCGATGAAGCCGTTCACGATCATACCCATGGCCTGCTCTTCGGTCAGGCCCCGGCTCTGGAGGTAGAACAACTGCTCGTCGGCGACCTTGGAAACGGTCGCTTCGTGGGCGATCACGGCGTCACCGGACCCGACCTCCATGTAAGGGTAGGTGTCGGAAACCGAATCGCCGTCGAGGATCAGAGCGTCGCACTGCACGTGGCTCTTGCAGCCGTCGGCGTCGTCCTCCACCCGCACCAGACCCCGGTAGGAGGTGCGGCCCCCGTCCTTGGAGATCGACTTGGAGACGATCTTGGAGGTGGTCTCGGGGGCGGCGTGAGTCATCTTGGCCCCGGTGTCTTGATGCTGACCGGCGCCGGCGTAGGCCACCGACAGCACCTCGCCCGAGGCCTTCGGGCCCATCATCACTACGGCCGGGTACTTCATGGTGAGTCTCGACCCGATATTGCCGTCGATCCACTCCATATGGCCCTCGGCCGCCACCCGGGCCCGTTTGGTAACCAGGTTGTAGACGTTGTCGGACCAGTTCTGGATGGTGGTGTAGGTGACCCGGGCCGAGGGCCCTACCACGATCTCGACTACGGCCGAGTGCAGCGAGTCGGTGGAGTAGGTCGGTGCCGAGCAGCCTTCGATGTAATGCACCTTCGAGCCTTCATCAGCGATGATCAGCGTCCGCTCGAACTGGCCCATGTTCTCGGCGTTGATACGGAAGTAGGCCTGTAGCGGCATGTCCACGGTCACCCCGGGCGGTACGTAGATGAACGAACCTCCCGACCACACCGACGAGTTGAGCGCCGAGAACTTGTTGTCATTGGGCGGGATGACGGTGCCGAAATAGCGCTTGAGGATCTCAGGGTGCTCCTTGAGAGCCGTGTCCATGTCGCAGAACAGCACCCCCTGAGTTTCGAGATCGGCCCGGTTGCGGTGGTACACGACCTCGGACTCGTACTGGGCCGTGACCCCGGCCAGGTATTTGCGCTCGGCCTCGGGAATGCCGAGCTTCTCGTAGGTGTTCTTGATCGATTCGGGAACGGCGTCCCATTCGCTGGCCAAGCCTTCGGTGGGCTTGATGTAGTAGTAGATGTTGTCGAAGTTGATGCCGCTGGTGTCGCCACCCCATGCCGGTCGGGGTCGGCGCTCGAAACGCTGGTAGGACTTGAGCCGGAAGTCGAGCATCCACTGGGGTTCACCCTTGAGCCAGGACATCTCGGTGATGATGTCGGTGTCCAGGCCTTTCTTGGGCTTGAAGACGTAATTCTCTTCGTCGCTCCAACCCAGCTTGTAGCGACCGAGGTCGACTCCGATGTCAGCGATGGTCATGGGTCAATCTCCGCTCCCTGCTCTTCCGGATCCCAACAGATTTCTACTACCCGGATAGTGAATTTCTACTACCCGGATAGTGAAAATTCAACCTACTATGCGAACTACTTACCATGCGGTACCACGCGAAACAGGATCGACTGACCTTCAAACGGCACGACTTGGCCCGGACTGAGACCATCAGTCGATACGGCGCAACTCGGTCCGGTAGTGCCAGCCCCGCTCGACGTAGACCTCGGCGTTTCGCAGATTGGCGTCGGGCTCCAAGGCATCCTCGCGGATCCGAGCCGGAGTCCCCAGCGCCATGGCGTTGGTGGGGACCACCAACCCGCCGGGCACCGTGGCGTTGGCCCCGATCAAGGCATGGGGGCCTATCCGGGCGTCGTGGAGCACCACCGCCCCGGTCCCGACCAGTGACCGGTCGTACACAGTGCAGCCCTCCAAATGGGCCAGATGGCCGATGGTGCAGTCCTCTCCCACGATCGTCGGGTGCGACGGCGTGCAGTGAATCACGGCCCCGTCCTGAACGTTGCTGCGGGCTCCGATCCTGATGAAGCCATCGTCGCCTCGCAAGACGGCGTGGGGCCATACGGTGGCGAAACGGCCGAGTTCCACGGCGCCGATCACCACCGCCAAAGGGTGGACGTAGGCAGTAGTGTCGATCTCGGGTTCGACGTCGCCGAGGGCGTAGACGGCCATGGCTACAGGGCTTGGTAGCGGCCGTAGCCACCTTTGAAGAAGATCAGTGGTCGTCCGCTGTCAGCGGTGCCGATGGCCTCGACCCGGCCCACGACGATGTCGTGGTCGCCGCCGTCGTGGATGGTGTGAAGGGTGCAGTCGATCCAGGCCAGGCAACCTTCGATCACCGGCGCGCCCGTAACCTCGGCCCGCGTCGTCACTACGCTGAAGCGATCGGCAGACTTCTTGGCGAAGATCGTGGACACCTCTGCCTGATGATCGCCGAGCACGTTCACACAGAAGCTCCCGATAGGACGCATCCGGGCCCACGACGTCGAGTCGTGACCGGGACAGAACATCACCAACGGCGGGTCGAGCGACAAGCTCGAGAACGAGCCGATAGCCACGCCTTCGGGACCCTTGGCGCCGGCGGCGGTGACCACAGTGACTCCGGTGGGGTAATGGCCCAGCACCCGTCTGAGCTCGATGCTGTCGAATCTGCATTCGCTCATGAACTGCGATGGTAACGCTCGTGACAGCCCTCCGGTTACCCACAACCGCGACGAGGAGCCCCTACTGATCTTCTCGACGGTTCGAGGCGAACCGAGCCAACTCCGCCATGCAACGGCCGTAGCACTGGTGATTCAACGCCTGCCCGAGCTTCATGGCCGACACCCGCGTTATCGCGTTGTCGGTAGATGATGGTGGGTGATCATGTGCCGTCTCGGTAGAGCTTCACGTCGTACTGGTCGTCCATACGGAACACGAAGGGGTCCACCCCGAGGTTCCTCCAGACGTAGTCCACTTGCGGAGGGGCCTGTATGGCGTTGCCGATCCGGCTCTTGAATACCGCCCTTGCGACCGACCGCGATCGGATCTCCAAGACCACGTCATCGGGTAAAGGCCCGGCGTGGCCTTTCGGTGAGATGTCCAGCCGTACCGACGCGTTCCAGGTGAACAGGCGATCCACTGTGTATTGCACACCTTCGTAGGTGAACGCCGCGTTCTCGAGCGATCCTCCGTTCGAGCGCCCATTGGGCGGGTCGTAGCCCACGCTGGCACCTTGGGGCGAGCCTCGGTTCCATTTCCCGGCGGTCAGTATCCCGCTCCACTCGAAACGGGCGACCTCCGGCTCAGGGTCAGCGGGCGTATCCGGGGGGTTTTCCACCGACTCCGAACTCTCGGAGTCGACCGTCGGAGGAGCCGGCTCCTCCGACGGTTCGGATACATCGGCGACCCTGATTCTGAACGTTTTGGTCACAGAAGCGTCACGGGCGTCGGTGACGGTCACGCCGACTTTGTAGATGTTGTCGCTGCGCCGGTCGGCAGGGTTCTCGAAGTCGGGGGCCGAAACGAAGCTCAACCGGGCCTTGGCCGAGTTGCTCTGATTGGCGGTGAGTGTGAACAGATTCCGGTCGACTCCCTTGGTGATACTCCAAGTCAGCTCGTCGCCATCGGCATCGATGGCAACCAGATCGATCCCGGCGGTGTTCTCGAGGACCCGGATACCCTTGCCGGTGGTGATCGCCGGCACGGAGTTCGGGGTTTCGGTGACCGCAGTAACGGGCTCGGACCAGTCACCGACGCCTTCATTGTTGACGGCCCGCACTCTCACGTCATAAGACGTCGAGGGTTCCAAACCGACAATTGCCACACTGTCGTCCGATCCAGGCCCCGGATTCAGCCGGACCCAATCGGACGAACCGGTTCGGTATGCCACATCGAAACTGGTGACCGCCGGACGATCGGCTCCCGCAGGCGTGACCCAGGACACCTCCAGGGAATCCGTACCCGTGGAGGCAACCGTTGTCCGAATCGGCAGTCCAGGTGGTTCGGAGGTATTGACGACGCTGAGCTCGAACGACTCGGCAACGGAAGCGCCGCGGGCATCTGTGACGGTCACCCCTACCTCGTAAACGTTGTCGCCGTCTCGGTCGGCAGGGTTCTCGAAGTCGGGGGCCGAAACGAAACTCAACCGGGCCTTGGCCGAGTTGCTCTTGTCAACGGTGAGGGCGTACAGATTCCGGTCGGCACCCCCGGTGATGCTCCAGGTCAGCTCGTCGCCATCGGCATCGGTGGCAACCAGATCGATCCCGGCAGCATTCTCCATAACCCGAATACCCTTGCGAGTGGTGATCACCGGCGGCGCGTTGGCCGCGTCGGTAACAGCAGTAACAGGCTCGGACCAGTCACTGGCACCTCCGTCGTTGACAGCCCGAACCCTCACGTCATAAGACGTGGCCGGCTCCAATCCAGAAATCTCAATACCGCTGACTGCTGCACCCTGTGCGCTTGGAGCATCAACACTCTTGGGTTTCCGATCAGTCGGAGACTTCCGATCCGGAAGCATCAGAATCCAGTCATTGGCGCCGGTCTTGTACTGCAGCTCGAACCAGTCGATATCTGGGTCGCCAGAATTGTCGGGGTCACCAGAATCGTCGGGGCTCGTCCAAGTCACAATCAACGATACTGGACCCCCGGCCACGACAGTCGGCGGATTCGGCGCCGCCGGTACTACTGGAACAGATTCAGGCACATCAGAAACCTTGACCTTGAATGTCTTTGTGGCGGTATTACCGGCATCATCGGTAACGGTCACCTTCACCTTGTAGACATTGTCACGGCGCCTATCCTCAGGCTTTTCGTAGTCCACTGCAATCTGCAATATCGCCTTGGTCGAGTTGTTCTCGTCAACGATCAGATCGAACAGCCCTCCATCGGCGCCGCCGGTGATTTCCCAGCTCAGCTCGCCTTCCTCTGGATCGCTGGCCTGAAGTTGCACCTCGGCGAAGTTCTCCAACACGCGGATGACGACGACACGGACTGCCCCAACAGGGACATCCCCGGCCGCGGTAATCGCCGGGGACGAGTTGGCCGCACCGATTACAGCGGCTCTTGCGTTGGACCAAGCGCTGGCACCTACACCATTGACAGCCCGAACCCTCACCTGATACTCCGTCGACGGGACCAAGTCGGTGACGATTACACGGCTACTGGAGCTAGGTACGGGTTCCATCGTAACCCAATCACCAACCCACAAATAGACACCTGAAACAAGAATACGCTCTAGATTGGCGGCACGATCACGTACATTGTCGTATTCCTGCCTGACGATTCTGTACTGTGCCTCGAAATGGGTAACCACCGAGCTGTTGTCGGCGAGTGGTTCCCAAGATACCGACAACGAACCCGAACCCTTGGATGCGACATTGAGCAGGTTTACGGCCGCGGGCGGTTCGAGCACATTGGTCACTAGAACTTCAAAAAGCCTAGTGGTAGATACACCCCAGTCGTGAACCGTTACCTCAACTTCATAGATGTTGTCACTTCCTTGATCACGGGGGTGGTCCAGTTCCGGTGGAATCTTGAAATTCAGCACCGCTTTCACATCAGACGAATCAGACGAATCAGACGAATAAATTTGATCTTGATCCACGGATAGCACGAACAAGTCCCGATCGGCCCCACCGGTGACCTTCCAAGTCAACCTATCATAGTCGGCATCATCAGCGATCAATTCAACCGACTTTGTACTATCAGCAACCCTTATAGTCGGCTCGGTGACGAACACCGGCAGGCTCCCCAAGGAATCGGGTAACCGCAGATCGGGATTGTCGAAAGTGTGCAACCTTCGCATGCTTGCCAAGTACTTGAAATTTCCCGGAATAACTCCGCTGAGTTTGTTATCGCTCAAGTTGAGGACGCGTATGTTGCGTAGTTGGGTTAGCTCCAGCGGAATCGCACCCGATATGGCGTTATGGTTGAGCTTCAAGACTGCTAGATTCGTCAACCTCCCTAACTCTACCGGTATTTCCCCTGACAATTCGTTATTGTTGAGATAGAAATATCTTAACCTGGTCAGATTATTCAAACCCCTGGGAATCTCTCCCGACAACCTGTTAGCTGACAAGTCCAGGTGTTCCAGGTATGTCAGCCTGTTCAAACCATTCGGTATTGCCCCCGACAATCCGCTACGGCTTAAGTTCAGAACCCTCAGGTTTGTTAGACCAAATAATTCCTTCGGTATCTCACCATTTAGATTGTTGTGGGCTATATCCAGATGCCGCAAGTTGCTGAGGCTAGCCAATTCTTTCGGTATCTCTCCTGATAGCCTATTACCACTAAGCGACAGGGTACGCAAACTTGTCAACTCCAGTAATTCTCTCGGTATCTCTCCAGATAACTGATTCTTGTGGAGGGACAGAGTATCCAGGTTTGCCAGCTTGGCTAGTTCTTTCGGGATCTTCCCCGACAATTGATTGTCATAGAGGTATAGAGATTTCAGTTGGGTCAAGTTGCTCAGCTCTATAGGTATCTCCCCTGACAATTGATTCCCGCCAAGCCAGAGATCTTCCAGTTGTCTCAAGTTCCCGATTTCTTTCGGGATCTCGCCGGACAACTCATTGCGAGTCAGGCTCAGACGTCGTAACTCAGTGAGAGAACCCAATTCTTTGGGTATTGAGCCCGACAATTCTCTTTCGTACAGATTCAACTCGCGAACCCGGTTATTTTCGACAGTTACACCTGTCCAATCGCTGAGTAGTACGTCCTCGGCCCAGTTCAAGAAAGAGGAACCACCTGCACTTGCGACCAAGTGACTTCTGACAGCCCATAGAATTTCACAATCAGCCACCAGATCAGCCTTGGCGCTGTAATTCGAGATGACGGTGTCGTTCTCGCAAGCCGAACCGTCAGCGGCGAGTCGGGCGGCGGGAGCCGACCTGTCGCTTGGCCCGTCCTGAGCCAGAGCATCCACGGAGAACAGCGTGACAATTCCAAACGCAGCGACTGCCGCAACAACCGGCGAAAACCAACGCAAATATCGAGACACCATGATCATCGGACACGTCCTCTCATATCGTCAGGACTATACTACTCCCGGGACCGAGCGAGGTTCGGGGTCCATCACGCCGGGCGAGTATGACCAATCGGCGACATCGCGTTCTTGTTCGTCGGGAACAGCTCGGTCACAGCAGGACAATCCGTCCGATGCCGGGCCTCGTCCGGGGTTCGTAACCCGACCGGGGTGACTACACGGTCGACTAGGCCTTCGATGTCGATGACCTCGAAACCAAGGCCCCCCAGCCTGTCACTGCTGAAACGAGTAACAAACTGCTCCCATATGGGTTTGGGCATAAATCTGCCGACACCGGCTACCAACCACACCGGCGTGGAGGTGTTGCGGGCCCAGGATGTCAAAGTCAGCGAACCGGGCGGCACCAACGCCAGATCGGGCCCGAGGCAATCGCTCTCCAACACGACCAGCCGCCCCGCGTCGACCAGCGAAGATTCGACGGCCGGAACCGAAGCAGCCGGGTCGTGAAGCAACACCTGCAGATCGCTACGGGAGTGCAGCACCGGGCCGACGATGCCCCACTCGCCGACGATGCCCGACTCGCCCGGCACCAAAACGGTGAGGCCATGGCCGAGGGCATGATCCAGCTCGTATCCGGTGGGATCACTCTCGATCTCGGCGACGGCATCTCGGGCTTCCGAACAGGGGTCGGGGCTGGTGAGCATGCGGGCCGCCAGCCACACCAGCGGCGCACAACTGGGACGGCGATCGAGCAGCCGCCGACACGACATGAGCAGATCCATCGGATCGTCGGCCAGCGTGATCAGAGCGGCAGCCGACTCGCGTACCAGCGGGGTCAAGGGCACTCTGCCGGCCCGGGCCACGTATCTCAGCCGCTCCAAGGGGTGCAATCAACCACTCACCGACTCAGACAACCGTCCTACTCTTGCGACCATTCCATACCGGTCATTCATACGGGTCGTTGGTGATACACCATCGCATTATGATAGGTACAGGTCTGAGGGGACGCTAGCTTGGCGGCTGTGACAACCGTCTCGGCCGATCTGGATCTCACCGCTCTGCAAGGCCGGTCTCGCCGACTGAGCGATTGGCTCACGACCTTTCCGTTGGCGCCGGTCATCGTCGACCCCTACACCTACGAGAGCACCTGGATCCTCGACACGGCTCGCAGGATCCTTCTCACCTACCGCGGCGCCGGATGCCGGGCCTGCTGGATCGTCACTTGCAACGCCGATGACGCTCGCCGGTTCCTCGGACCCTACGCCCAGGAGCTGTTGACCTTCACCGATCCCGATCGCCGGGTAGCGCGAGGCCTGGGAATCGAGCAATTGCCGGCGTTCTGCCTCATCCACCAAGACGGGACTGTCGCCGCCGCCGCTCAAGGTTGGGACCCCGCCCAGTGGCGGGCCGTGGCCGAGGCCATATCCGACCTCACCAAGTGGAACCGTCCCATCATCCCCGATGAGAGCGACCCGGGGTCCTACACCGGGACACCAGCCGGGGGCTGACCAGCCATGGCTGGATTCGCCTACTCAGAACTGCTACCGCTCGGCCCCGACGACACCGGCTATCGACTCGTCTCCACCGAAGGGGTCTCAACCGTCACCGTCGACGGGAGAGAGTTCCTGAAGGTCGAGCCGACCGCGCTCACTCGACTCACCGCGGAAGCCATGCACGACATCGCCCACTACCTCCGCTCCGACCACCTCCGGCAACTGCGCGCCATCATCGACGACCCCGAAGCATCAGCCAACGATCACTTCGTAGCGTTGGAACTGCTCCGCAACGCCAACATCGCGGCCGGAGGCGTGCTGCCGATGTGCCAGGACACAGGCACGGCGGTGGTGATGGGCCACAAAGGTGAGCGGGTGCTGACCTTCGCCGATGACATCGAAGCCATATCCCGGGGTGTGTTCGACACGTACCACACTTCGAACCTTCGCTATTCCCAGTTGGCTCCGATCGACATGTTCACCGAGGTGAACACCGGAAACAACCTGCCGGCCCAAGTGGAGATCCACTCCAAACCGGGCGACACCTACGAGCTGTTCTACATGGCCAAGGGCGGAGGATCGGCCAACAAGTCGTTCCTGTACCAGAAGACCAAGGCCCTGCTCAACGAGGAATCCCTCATCGACTTCCTCGACGAGACCCTGCGGCTGCTGGGCACATCTGCTTGCCCTCCCTATCACCTGGCCTTGGTGGTGGGGGGTACCTCGGCTGAGCACAACCTCAAAACGGCCAAGCTGGCCTCGGCCCGCTATCTCGATACGCTGCCCACCTCCGGCGACGCCGCTACCGGACACGGGTTCCGGGACCTCGCATGGGAGCAGCGAGTGCTCGACCTCACCCGAGAATTCGGCATCGGCGCCCAGTTCGGAGGCAAGTACTTCTGCCACGACGTCCGGGTGATCCGCCTACCTCGCCACGGCGCCTCCAACCCGGTGGGCATCGCGGTCAGTTGCTCGGCCGACCGGCAGGCCAGAGCCAAGATCACCAGCGAAGGTCTGTTCTTGGAGCAGCTCGATACCGACCCGGCCCGATACCTGCCCGAGACCAGAGACGACGAACTCTCAGCCGAGGTGGTGGCCATCGACTTGAACCGGCCCATGGACGAGATCCGCGATCAGCTCAGCCGGTATCCGGTTAAGACTCGGCTCTCACTGACCGGTCCGTTGGTGGTGGGCCGTGACATCGCCCACGCGCGGATCAAGAAGCGAATCGATGACGGTGAGCCGATGCCCGAATACCTGCGCGACCATCCGATCTACTATGCCGGTCCGGCCAAGACCCCGAATGGGTACGCCTCAGGGTCTTTCGGCCCCACTACCGCGGGCCGGATGGACTCCTACGTCGAGCAGTTCCAAGCCGCGGGCGGGTCGATGATCATGCTGGCCAAGGGCAACCGATCGGCCGAGGTGGCCGAAGCCTGCGCCCGCCACGGCGGCTTCTACCTCGGTTCGATCGGCGGCCCGGCCGCCCGGCTGGCTCGGGACTGCATTCGTTCAGTCGAGGTGGTCGAGTACCCCGAACTGGGAATGGAGGCGATCTGGAAGATCGACGTAGTGGACTTCCCCGCCTTCATTGTTATCGACGACAAGGGAAACGACTTCTTCGCCGAAGTCTCCACGCCGGTGAAGCTCAGCCGCTGACCCGGCACGGTTGAACGCTGAGCCCGGTTGACGCTGAGCCCGGCCGCCGAAGGGGTAACGGGTCAGAGAGTCCAGGTCGAAAGGACCAAGGCCTTGTCTCGCCAGGCCTGGATATTGGCGTCGAGAACGTCGAGCGGGTTGAACGGTGTCACGCCTTCCATGACGTCGTCCTCGCGCATCCCGTACAGCGCACCCATGGCAAAGCGGCAGCAGTAGATCGTGGCCCCTTCGTCGATCAGCGTCTTGAGCTGGCGGTTGTAACCGAGGTTGCCGGGGAAGCCCTCCTGGCCCACCGAGGGGTAGCCCCGGGCCGCGTTGGCCATGAGTACCGCCGGACCGTAGAGCACGAAGGTCAGCTTGAAGCCCTTGCGCTGGAGGCGGGTGGCGGTGAGCATGTTCACCAAGCCGACCGAGCCTTCGAAGGGCACGGTGTGCATGAATACGTAGGCCTCGTCACCCTCCTCCGCCTTGTAATCCGGGAAGATCTTCTCCTCGATGTTGTGGAGAACATCGCCTTCCTTGGGGGCGGGGATGGTCACAGTCTTGGGCATAGCTGCTCCTTGATTGTCTTTGGTTTGTTGGTGATCAGTGATCAGGTCGGTTCGGTGGTCGGGTGGCGTACCGGTTCGGAATATGGCCGTGATCTCGGAATATGGCCGTGATCTCGGAATATGGCCGTGATCTCGTTCAGACTGCCGGTGACCGGGACGAATCGGGGGGCGGGGGCCAGCTCCGCCGGTGAGACCCGGGCAGGGCCCCGATGATGCGGCGCCTGAACCCCCAGGGCAACAAGCGGTATACCGGCACGAAGACCTGCCGCCAGAATCGTTCCCGCAAGCCTCGGGGTCCGACCGGAGCCACCGCACCGTAGCGGACGGCCATGCGCCGTTGCGCGTCGATCAGCAGGTAGTGCTCCGAACTCGACCTCAGCCATTGCGAGAACCGCATCCGACGACCTCGATTCCCCTCTGCCACTTACAGTCCGGCCAGGAGGTTCTGGGCCGCCACGGAGATCGGCTCGTTGAGAGCACCGATGGCGGGCGAGTACACGTTCTCCATCGTGGCCAGCTCCTCGACCGTGATACCCACCCGCACCGCCGTGGCCAGGAAGTCGGCTCGTTCTTTGATGCCCTCACCGCCCACCATCTGAGCCCCGATGAGCCGTAGCGAGTCGGGTTCGGCCAGTAGCTTCACCGTTATGGGCTTGACCCCGGGGTAGTAGCGGGCCCGGGTGATGCCCTGGGCTTTGCCCACCACATGGGCCATGCCCAGCGCCGTGGCCAGGGTCTCGCCGAAGGACACGCCCCCGACCATCCACTCACCGGCCAGCATCCCCCACGGGACGTAGACGGGGCGGTAATGCCGGGTCCCTCCCGCCGCGTTGGTTCCGGCCGTTTTGCCTTGGGCGTAGGCATGCGAGCCCGACAGCCCTTGGAGGGGGACGTTCGAGACGCCATGGGGTATCTCGGTGCAATCACCGGCCGCGTAGATGTTCGGGTCGGAGGTTTGCATCCTGGAGTCCACGACCAAGCCGCCCGTGGTCCCCAAATCGAGACCGGCCGCCGCGGCCAGAGCATTGCTGGGCACCTTGTGGGTGCCCAGGACAGCGAGATCGGCATCGATCCCACCCGTGGCCGTTTCGACCCGGCTCAAAGCACCGTCACCCTTGAAGGCGGTGACCTTGTTGCCCCACTGCATATCGACGCCGAGGTCTTCCCAGCTCTGGCGAACCGGCTCGACGATGTCGGGATCGATGACGTCGGCCATCGGCCAAGGGGCCGGGTCGACGACGGAGACGGCGATGCCACGGTGCACCAAGGCTGTGACCATCTCCATGGCCACCGGGCCCGCTTCCACCACCACTGCCGCCGTGCAGGAGTCGAGTTTTTCGTCCCACTCCATGGCCCGGCGGATGTACTTCACCTCGTAGATCCCGTCGAGATCGGTTCCGGGGATACCGAGGTCGGCGTAATGCCAGCCAGCGGCGATGACCAGCCGGTCATAGACC
This sequence comes from Acidimicrobiales bacterium, assembly GCA_963422655.1. GTDB lineage: Bacteria > Actinomycetota > Acidimicrobiia > Acidimicrobiales > Aldehydirespiratoraceae > CATQHS01. Next base: position 606,100 of record OY730440.1, read on the forward strand.
ACTTCCGGTTCGCCGGCCACTGAGATCGTGCGCGACCCGGGGTGGATGGCTTCCACGGCCGTCTCGTAGTGCACATCAATTCCCGCCTCGACGTACTGCTCCTTGGTGGCCAGAAAGAGCCGGTCGAAGGAGTCGATCTCGCGCCCGTGCACGAAGGGAATACCGCACGGGCTGTAAGCCACGTCGGCGTCGGAGGTGTACACCACGACCTCGGCGCTCGGATCCACGCCCTTGGCCGCGCCCGCAGCTCCGATGCCAGCGGCGCCACCGCCGATCACCACTATGCGCATCGTTGCCTTTCTGTTGATCTGCGTCGACTCACAACCGTGCCGACCTTGCTCGCGATTCCTTCGACGGCTGAGGCGTCTGGTTACCGGCCACAGATCTCATGGCCACAGATCTCACTAGGGGATGTCGTTGCCCAAGGCAAGGATGAGGGCCGGGGTCCAGAAGGTGTAGATGGCCGTCGCGGCCAAGATAAGACCGAGGGCCTTGGCTTGGAGCTTGCCGTAGGTGGTCGCCGCCACCGATCCGAAGGCAACCAACCAGACGATCAGGATCGACTGGAACATCCAGCTTCCTGAGAAGAAGTCCCACCAGAACAGAGGCAGGATGGCCACGGGGACAGCCAGGTTTCCTACCTGGCGCAGGTCCCAGCCGTTGATCTCGGACTTACCGAGGAGCGTGAAGAAGAGCCCGTAGAAAACGACCAGCCCGGCCAGAACCACCGAGTGGTCGTCACCGGTGGGGCGATCCCACATGATGTAGACCGCCTGAACAAGGTTCAGCAGGCCCACGACCATTGTCGCTGAACCTATGCTGATCAACGGATTCGCAGATCCCTCCTTCTTGTCGGCGCCTACGCCGAGAAAATACAGGGCATTGAGCCATACGACGAGCCCGGTAGCTATGAAGACGATGGTAATAGGTGGCATTGCTTGCCTTTCAGTTTTTCATCCGCCGTGTCGGATGAGAAATATACATATCGGAACATAAACCCGGCAACGAGAAGCGTCAAGCATCAAGCCGCCGTCACTGTCAACGCCGGCTCGGTCCGCAGGGTGTTCGTCACGTAGCACACCCGTTGCGCCGCCTCGAGCAGCTTCTCTCGTACGGCCGGATCGCAGCCGACGTCGACCCGGATGTCGAGCGCCGTGAACCGGGGACCATCGTAGGTGCCGGTCACGTCGACTTCGAGGTGGCCCAACTCGATCCCACGCACCCGAGCCGCGTGGGCGACGGCCAAGGTGAAGCACGACGACACCGACGCCAGCAGCAACTCGGTGGGTTGCGGTCCTTCGTTGGTGCCGCCCACGCTGACCGGTTCGTCCGCCCGAAGCGAGAACTCGCCCGCGGTGATGTCGCAGAGGTACGCGCCCCGCCAAGTGGACGAGACGGTGCGAGATCGGGCAGGCACGTTCGACCTTCAATGCCGGTGACGACCGCTGTGGCCGTGGTCATGACCGTCGTGGCCGTGGTCATGACCGTCGTGGCCGTGGTCATGACCCGCCGGGCGAGCCGCGTAGGCGATGGCTCTCTCATGGATTTCGGGGTTGGTGAGGATCCGGCGGTTGGTCACGATCGACTCGAGCGCTTCCTGCCAGCGTTCGTAGTACCGGTACTGCACCCCCTCGGAGGCCGATTCCCAACTGTCGATGGTGGCGATGAGGTGGTCGCGGAACTGGTCCCAGGTGAAGTGGCCTTCTTCGACCAGAGCCATGGCCATGGCAAAAGATCGGCTCTGCCAGGGCGCGTCGAAAACCAACTCACCATTGAGCCGGGGCGGAGCGGCGGGACCGTCGACGTCGAGGCTGATCGCAGGCATCACCGGCCCGGCCTCAGGGAGCATGCACCTTGGCTACCCCCACCATGGCATCACGGGTGACGAGCTCGGCCAGTTGCTCCTCGGAGAGTTCCGAGGTGCCGGGCGGGCGCTGGGGCAGGATCAGATAGCGGTTCTCGGCGCTGGAGTCCCAGACCCGCACCACCACGCCGTCGTCGAGGTCCAAGCCCATCTCCCCCAGCAGGGTGCGGGGCTCGCGAACCATGCGGCTGCGGTAGGCCGGATCCTTGTACCACTCGGGCGGGAGCCCCAGCACCGGCCAGGGATAACACGAGCACAAAGTGCACACGACCACGTTGTGGACCTCGTCGGTATTCTCCACCACCACCATGTGCTCGCCCTGAGGGCCGGAGAACCCGAGTTCACCTATGGCGCCGGTCCCGTCGTCGAGCAAGCGGCGCCGGTAGTCCTCGTCGACCCAGGCCTTGGCCACCACCCGGGCGCCGTTCATGGGCCCTACGTCGTTGACGTAACGGTTGACGAACCCGTCGAGCACCTCGGACTTCACCAGCCCCCGTTCGACCAGCAACGACTCCAAGGCCTCGGTGCGAACGGCGGCAGACGGGCGATCCGAAGCCTGCGAATGCTCTGACATCTAAAGTGCCTCCAGGTAGCTCTCGAAAAGATCGATGCGCAGGGTGGCCGGCTCGGCCCCCTCGCCCCACAGCTCGGTTGACTCGAACTCGACGGTGTACACGGGTTGCGGGTTCTCACCTCGGAAATGAGCGTTGGTGTCGGGGAGCAGCGCCGACGGACGCAGGGCCTGTACGACCCCGGTGCGGCCCCGGACGTAGCCCGTAAGGCGGGTGTGGCCGCTGGTTCTGAGGTCTCGGGCTCGAACCCGATCCCCCACTGCGAAGGCGGGCGGGTCGTACACCGGTCGCAGGGAGCCGGGGCCGCCCCGCTCGTAGACAGGCTTGCTTGCCTCCACGCTGGTCGGCTCGCTGACCGACTCCCCGACCAGGTTGCGGGCCCGGGCCTCGACCGCCCCGGCCGGGAGCACCCCGCTGTCGACCAGCAGGAGTTCGGCACAGGCCAGCCAGCGACCGTAATAGCCGTCGGTCAGGTACTCGTGGGGATGAAGGCGTTCGAGGCCGTGCCGGAATGCGTCGAGGTTGGTCCCCGACAGGCCCATGGACATGGCGCCCATGGCGAAGGCACGGCCGTGCCACGCCTCCCGGAACACGGGCTCGTCGGGGTCGATGGTCACGGTGCCGAAGCCCTGCATGCCCCCCATGTCGTGTATGCCGTCCAAGGGATCCTCCGTTCGACAGGAAAACCTGATCAGGAATCATAGATCGGGACAGATTGTGGAACCGATCGCCTGATCTGTCAACTATATGAAAAGAGTGTACACGAAAGGCGTATTCCGACAAGATCCCGGCACCTACAATGTGGCCCGGAGGTGACGATGGACCCTGAGGCAACCACGGCGAGCACGGGACGGACGGACGGCCCGAACGGGCGGCGGGGATCCGGCGATGAGCTGACCGCGGTGGTGAGCTCGATCGGGCCCAAGATCCGTCGGCTCCGCAACCTGCGCAGCCTTTCGCTTCAACAGCTCGCCGATCGGTCCGACGTTTCCACTGCCGCCATCCACAAGGTGGAACAGGGCACCATGGTGCCCACCATCACCACGCTGCTGAAGCTGGCCGCGGCGCTGGAGAGGCCGGTGTCGTACTTCGTGAACGAGGAGCAGTCGACACCGTCGTATGTGGTGTTCACCCCCGCCGACGATCGTCGGTCGATCTACACTTCGCACCAGGGCATAGAGCTGGAGGGGATCTCGGGCCCCTACGGGCAGTACTTCGTGGCCACCGCCGTGGCCGAGGTGGAACCGGGCGCCTCCAGCGGGGACTCTCCCCTCCGCCACGCTGGTGAGGAGCTGATATTCATGCTGTCGGGATCGTTGGAGGTCGACGTCGCAGACCTGACTTTCCGACTGCGGCCCGGTGACGCCGTCCATTTTCGCACCGATCACGAGCATCGCTGGCGCAATCCGACCAAACGGCCGGCCCGGGCGGTGTGGACGGCGCTGAGACCGACCTGACCACGCCTTGACCACCTCCACCGCTCATACTGCCGCGGCGGTGGCCCGACCCACCAGCTCCTCTTCGGCTCGGTCGAACCGGGCCCGGGCCGCGTCGGCCGTGGCTCGAAGCCGTTCGGCATGGGCCGAGAAATCAGCAGCCATGGCCTCCACCTCGGCCGGTGCCGCCCCTCCCGTGGCCCGGCGGGTGGCGACGATCCGGCAGGGGTCGAGGGCCTCGGCCAGCTCGGTCGGGTCGAGGCCGAGGGGCCGGCCCCACACTGCTTCAGCCGCTTCGTCCAGAAAGGCCGAGTTGATCTCCAGACCGCTGCGACCCTGCCGGCTGGCCTCCCGGACGGCGTGCCCCACTATGTGATAGGCGGTGCGGTAGTCGATGCCGGCTGCTGTCATCACGTACTCGGCCAAGTCGGTGGCCTGGCTGAACCCGCGCTCCAGCCCCGACCACATCCGCTCTCCGTTTACCTGCATGGTCTTCACCACCCCTGTGGTCAGGGCGCTGACCCTGATGGTGAAGTCCAATGCCCTCGGGATCTCGCCGTAGGCGAAGATCAGGTTGTCGCTGCGAGCCGACGGACTCTTGACCACGGCCAAGAACCCGCTCATGCGCCCGATCAGCACTCCGCTCGCTCCCCGGATGATCGACAGGGAGTACGGGTTGCGCTTCTGGGGCATGAGCACCGACGCCCGGGTAAAGGGCCCGGCCAGATCCACGTAGTCGAACTCCTGGCTCGACCAGATCTCCAGGTCCTCGGCCAGCTTGGCCTGGTTGGCGATCATGCTCGCCGACGTGGCCAGCAAGTCGATGAACACGTCGGTTTGCCACATGGCGTCGCGGGTGTGCACTATCACGTCGTCGAACCCGAGCAGGCCGGCGATGTGGAGGCGGTCGCCGAGCAGCCGGCTGCCGTTCACGCACCCGGCCCCGCCGGGGCTGGAGTTGACCTGATCCAAGGCGGCCACCAGCCGATCGCCGTCCCGTAGGGCGGGCGGCACGAAGGCCAGCAGGTAATGGCCGAAAGTGGAGGGCTGGGACTGCTGGAGGTAGGTCTGGTCGCCCATGAACGTCTCGGCGTGGGTGCCAGCAACCTCGGCCGCGGTGCAAGCGAAGTCGGCCCCGGCTGCGATCAGGGCGGCCGTCTGGGACCGCAGCAGCAGGCGCAGGGCCACCCGAGCCGCTTCCCGGCGGGGGCGGCCGGCGTGGAGCCATCCGGCCGAGTCGCCGATGCGTTCGACGAAATGCCGCTCGCGGGAGTTGTAGACCTCGCCGAAGTCGGCGTCGTAGGGGAAGTCGGCAGGATCGGTGCGGTAGGCGTCGAGCAGTACCGCGAGCAGCTCGGCGGAGGCCGGCTCAGGGATGAGTCCACGGGCCCGCAGGTCCATCACGTGACCGAGATCGGCCAGGTTCAGCCCGTGATGCAACAGCGGAGCGTCGGCGATCTCCCACGCGAACCCGGCGTCGATCAACTCCGGAGCCGGCGCCTCCGATGACGGTCCCACGATACGCGATCTGGCCATCCGGCTAGGTCCAGGTGCTCGTCTCGTGGGCTCGCCGTTCGGTGGCTGCCGCCACCACGGCGTCGACCATGGCTCCGGCCGAGCCCATGCCCGGTCGGTCGAGTCCTTCCAGCTCGGCGGGAAGAGCGATACCGGCGAGAACCTCGGGCAGTGGTCGATCGGTGCGGCCGGCTTGCCGATAGGCCCGCTGGAGCTCGTCGGTGGCCCGGTGCTTGCCCAGCCGAGCCGAGAGTCGCCGCAGCAGTTCCTGAGATCCGTAGTTGCCCGCCCGTTGCAAGTTGGCCACCATCACCTCGGCATTCACCTCGATCCCCTCGAAAATGGCCCGAGCCAGGCCGAGTTGGGCCAGCAGGTAATGGCACAATTCCGGCACCAGGACCCACTCGGTCTTCCAGGTTCGACCGTCCCGCTCGTGGTCGCCGATCATGGTCTCGGTCAGCACCCCGGCCGCCGACCGCACCAGCCGGGCCAGCGTGACCACCTGTTCGCTCCTCTCGGGATTGCGCTTGTGGGGCATGGTGATGCTGCCGACCGTCGCCACCGACGCCGCCTCGGCCACCTCGCCGATCTCGCCCCGTTCCAGGTTGTAGACTTCGTTGGCCATCCGGCCCAGGGTGCCGGCCACCAGAGCGGCGCCGGTGGCCAGTTCGGCGACCCGATCCCGGGCCGTGAGCCATGAGATGGCCGGTTCGCCCAACCCCAGGCGTCGGCAGAAGCGTCGACGCAGTTCGACGCCGGTTTCCCCGTAGAAGCCCAGGACTCCCACCGCTCCGGCCAACTGGCCCACAACCAGGCGAGGCCGGCTCTGGTGCCAGCGGTGGAGGTGGCGGGCGATCTCATCGGCCCAGGACGCCACTTTGAACCCGAACGACATCGGGGCGCCGGGCTGGCCGTGGGTCCGGCCCAGCATGGGAGTATCACGGTGGCGTCGGGCCAGTTCGAGCAGGTTGCCCTCGATGGCCCACAGGTCACGCCACACGAACGACCCCACTGCCCGCATCTCCAACGCTGCCGAGGTATCAGAGACGTCCTGCACGGTGGCACCGTAATAGACGTGCTCGCGGGCCGGCTCGGGCAGGCCGGTCTGGAGCTGGCGTATCAGCCCCAGGGTCGAGTGGGACGTGCGCCGGGTCTCGGCGGCCACGGCATCGAGGTCCAGGTCAGCCGGGTCGAGCTCGGCGATAGCGGCCGCCGATGCCTCCGGGATGATCCCGAGCTCGGCCTGAGCCCCGGCCAAGGCTTGGAGAATGGTCACCCACCGGGCCAGTCGGGCCTGCTCGCCGAACAGGGCCCGAGACTCCGGGGTCGACCACCCGTGCTGGTAGACGGCCGAGTCGATCAGGTGCGCGTCCACGAATACTCCCCCGAGCCGGTGAGCAGATCGAGAGCCTGACGAACCTCGCCGAGCGTGGCGCCCCAGGGCACCCATACCGTGCCGTCCCGACGTTCGACCCCCTCCTCCAGCATGCAACACCGGCTCAGCACCGGACGGCCCGAGCTTTCGGCGCCATCGCAACCGATTAAACGTCGGGGGCACCAGTCGATGGCCTCAGCCGGCGCCGCGCCGTAGAACCAACGATGGATCTGCTGGGACCGCTCGCACCCGAGCAGGGTCCAAGTCGTCGGCTCGGGCCGCTCGTCCAGATACGACACGGCCATGCCGTCGATCTCGTCACCCCCACCCCGGCAGGGCACCAGCACCTCAGCGGAAGGGACCAGACCGGCCTCGGCCAGCAGATCCCGGCTGTCGATGACGTGATCGGTCACGACGATAGGCGGCAAGTCCTCGGTGCTGTCCAGAACCCGCTGTACCTGATCGGCCAGTCTGGACGGCACGGGCGGGATCACGTCGACCACGGTGACCGGGAACGGCTCGGCATTGAGGATGAAGCTGACGTGGCGGTAGCGGCCTTCCACCACCACCGCCCGCCGGGCCGGGTGGCACTGGGCCAAAGCAGCCAGATGGGAGGCGATCCCGGGATCGACCCACTCGTCTCGCACGTAGACACACTCCTCGGCCGGGGCCAGAACCCGGGCCGACCGGGCCGGTGAGAACAGGTTGGTGCTCTGGTCCCGGGCCAGCTCGACCAGCGCGCACCGCTCGGATTGATCCCGGAGGCGAGCGACCACGAACCGGGTCCTCGTGTAAGCCTCCCGCCCGGTGAAATGAGCTACCAGGTCATCGGCATCCAAGCTGTCCACCCCGGCCACCGAGACCTGCCGGTACCTCGACGGCATGACATTGGCCGAGTCCGGGTCCAAGTCGAACATGGCCTCGTCGAGAGTCAACCGGGCCCGACGAGCGCCATGGTGTCGGCCCGCAGACCCAGCCGGAGCGCCTCGGTGGCCAGCACCTCGTCGAGGGCGATGTTGGCCAGGTTCACGTCGGGACCCACATGGTTGACCAGCCAAGCCTGTTGGGATCTTCTCGGGGCCTCGTAGATCACCGGTGCCTCGCCGCCCAGCATCTCCAGGGTGTCCACCAGATCGATCCGCACCGAGCCGTCGGCGTCATAGAGCCCCACCGTGCCGCTCTCGCGGCCCTCGGCCACCAGCCACGACGCACCGCTGTCGATGTCTCGGCGAGCCTCATCGATCCACTGGTCGGGCGGAGCCGGGTCGTGGGGGTCCTTGCTCCCCACCTCGGCGAACACTTCGAATCCTCGGGCCCTGGCCCTGCCGATGAGATCCTGCTTGGCGGGGATGGACAGACCGCTGGCTCCCCGTGACACCTCGACGCAACCGAACTCCAGGCTCTCGGCCCAGTCGAAGCAGGCATCGGCTCGATCCTGGAGCCAGGCCGCCTCCAGCAGCGTTCCGCCCGGGCAGGCCTTCACGTCATGGCGACGAAGGACCTCGAGCTTGGAGGCGATGGCACCGTCGAGGTAGGCGGTGCCGAACCCGAACTTCCATATGTCGACGATGGCCCCGAACGCGCCCAGCAGGGCCTCGATCTCAGCCGTCGGCGTGCCCTTGTCGAGCACGTGGGTGATCCCGGCTCGGCGCGGCTTGGCCGTCCGGGCCGCCAGTTCCAGGAAGCGGGGAGGCTCGAAGGTGGGCATGGGAGCTGATCTACTCACCGGCAGCATACGAGGGTGGCGGCGGGCTCATAGCGGGGTGGCTCCAAGGCGGCCAGAGCCATGCCGGCCAGCAGTGCCCGACCCGACGAAGCCCCGACCGCAGCCAGGATCGGGCTGACCCGACCCAAAGCGCGACGATCGCCGGAGCTGGCTGCTTCCAGAACGGCATGGGCCGGTTGGATGCTCTGGCCCGAAGCCGCCCACCACAGGAAGGCCCGACTCAGCCCGGTGGTGCGGGCCTTGCGGGCCAGCCGTCGCAGAGCGGGCCGACGGCAACGGTCGATGGCCCGAACCAGCATGATCCCGGCCAACACGTCGTCGCCGCTGGGGGTCAAACCCGAGCCGAGGCCTTGGAGACGGTGGCATACCCCGTTCAGGTCGCCGGTTCGAACGCCGGCCACCACCTCACCCCACACCGGGGCCAGATCCGGTTCTACGGCCGGGACCAAGCCGGCCCAGAGCTCAGGGTCCGAGCCCAGCGGGACCCGCCCCCCTCCAGCGGGCAGGCGCGGGACAAAGGGCCGGCACCGGGCCGTCTCGATCCTGAGATCGTTCGTTACCAGAGCCGTCTCGGTGGCCATCACCCGGTCTCCCACCGCCGGAAGAACCGGCAGGGACGCCACCTGTAGATGCAGCGGTCCGGGCCAGGTCGCCGGCCCCAAAACCGCGAAGATGTCGTCTCCGGCGGCAACGTAGAAACCGGAACCGAAGACCCCGACGACCCGACCGGTGAAACCGGGAAGCATCGCTGCGAGCACGCCGGCCCCGGCCGAAACCGCGACCGTGGCCTCGGCCGAAACCGCGTCCGTGGCCTCGGGCGGCGCCGCCGCCACTCCAGCCGGGGGGGCGGCCTCCACCGCCTTCACCCCAAGCGCCGGTCGAGGTCGAGCAGGGCCGCGGTGAAGCACTCGATGGGGGCTCGGGCCACTCCGGCCCCCACCTGCCCGGAACCGTCGGAGACGTGGACTATCCCGGTGTTGACGGCTGGGGTGATCGAAGTCTCCACCACCCGCCGGACGTCGACCCCCACCGGGGTGCCGACATTGTCGAGCAGGGGCAGGCGGAGCCGGGAGCTCTCGCCGACACAGATACGCCGCATCCGGGCGGTGACGGCCATGGCGTCGGCCATCCGCCCGCCGAGGAACCCGGCCACTGCGGGCGAGTTGGCCGCGGCCGCTCCCCCCAGACCCACCAGTTCCAGCACCGCGCTGTCACCGATGTCGGGAGCGCTGGTGTCGGGGCCTTGGCCGGGGTAGTACAGGGCGTCCTGCACTGGTGGAGCCGGAGCCGTGAACCAACGGCCGGGTCGACCGGCCAGACCGATGCCGTAGGTAGTGCCGTTGCGGGCCATGGTGGTGACGATGCTCGAATCGGGCACCTCACCGGCCCACTCCGCCAAGGCCCGGGCCCCGGCCATGGCCACGTTGAGGAACATGAGATGGTTGGCGCCCAAGAAGTCGGCCACCTCTCCGAGCCGGTCGTGGCCGGATCGGACCAGATGCGACAACAGGTCCCGCAGCAACAGGTTGGTGCTGGCCTGGGTTCGCATGTGCACGTCGTCACCCATGGCGATGCCCTGAGCGGCCAGCGAGAAGATGTCCACCGGCCCGGCCCGCTCCAAGGCTCGGGCCAGAACCGGACCGAGCGCCTCGCGCAGGAACCGGAGCCGCTCGATAGCCGGTTCGGAATCGACCCCGAACCAGGCCACTGCACCGGAACCCTGATTGAGGCTGGAATAGGCCGTAACCGACCCCTCCTCCAGGGTGACGACGTACACCGGCGCCGACGGTCCGATGGCGGTGGCCATGGGTACGACCGTGCGGTGGTGGTTGGCCGGGTCGAGCTGGATCTCACCGGATCCGAGCAGCCGGGTGGCCCCGGCCCGGTCGGGGGCCCAGCCCTCGGCGATCACGGCCGCCCGCACCGAGCGCTGGAGAGGATCGCACATTTCGGTCCAGGCAATGGCCGGCCCGCAGTGCAGTATGGTGCGGTCACCGAAGCCGGGTACGACCGCGCCGGCCCGGTCCACGCCCTGAAGTCGAGGCACCCCCTCGTCGAGTCGGCGGATCACCTCGGCATTGGCGGCATCCACCCGATCGGCTCGGACACCGAACAGGTCGACCAGGGCCGCTACAGCCGTGACGTCGCCGCCGGCAGGGATGCGCCAGTCCACCCCCACCGCGGCTGTGCCCTGGGCTCGCACCGCTGTTTCGAACCGCTCCAGCCCAATGTTGACGACCTCGACCCGTTCCGGCAGCTCCATCGGTGCATAAGGTACTTCTGTACGGTACGAATCATGTCGAAGGCGGGCCGGGCCGAGGGATCCGAACTGATCGAGCTGGTCGACGCTATTCGGGCTCACGCCGGTCTGACCGGGAAGCAATCGATCCATACCGTCGGCGACTTGGTCGAGACCTCCGATCCGATCCGAGGCCCCGGCGACGACGGTGCCGTGATCGAAATGGGGAGTCGACTGGTGGTCGCCTGCGGCGAGGCTCTGTACCCGCCCTTCGTGACCGCCGATCCCTACGGGGCGGGAATGGCGGCGGTGGTGGCCAACGTCAACGACATCGCGGCCATGGGGGCTGTGCCCAGGGCCATCGTGAACACGGTGGTGGCGTCGGCGCCGGTGGCCACCGAAGCCCTGCGGGGCATGGCCCGGGCCGCCGAGCTCTACGACGTACCCATCGTGGGCGGCCATCTCACCCACCACGACCACGAGCCGGCCCTGTCGGCCTTCGCCGTCGGGGAAGCCGACGAGGTACTGTCGATGACCCGGGCCGCCGCCGGCCAAGAGCTGGTTTTCGTCTGCTGCCCGCAAGGCCGCATGCGAGCCGACTTCGGATTCTTCACCACCCTGCAACACCAAGGCCCCCGCCTGGCCACCCATATCCGGCTGCCGGCCCGAGCGGCCCGAGCTGGCCTGGCCGTGGCCGCCCGAGACGTCAGCATGGCCGGGATCATCGGCTCGCTGGCGATGCTGCTGGAATACAACCGGCTGGGCGCCACCGTGGACCTGGACCGGCTGCCCTCACCGGCCGGCGTGGAGCGGGGCCGGTGGCTCACCTGCTTCCCCACCTACGCCTTTTGGCTGACCACCGACCGCGCCGACGAGTGCTCGGGCCTGTTCCGGTCGGCTGGGCTCGCCGCCGCAGCGGTGGGCGCCGTCACCGATGACGGGGTGCTGGCGCTGCGCCGAGGGGCCGAGACCCGACCGGTAATCGATCTGTCCCGAGAGCCGGTTACCGGCCTGTGGCCGGTGTGAATGGGTAACAGCTCGTTGCTGCCCAAGACCTTCATGCCGATCGGCTTGCGCCCTGTCACCGAACCGGCTCCGGGCTGTGATCCCGATTCGCTCCCTTTCGCTCATGTTCGCGACGAAGGCACCGACCGCAAGCGGGGTGAAGGCCCCGACAGCTTCGCTCAATGCCTATTTTGCAGTCAACGGCACCGGGAAACTGTTCTCCTTCCCTCATCCGGCTGTGGTTGACCATGGACGGTGACTTGGGGCTACCCGAAGCCATGGCGGAGCGAGGCCTGACCGCTCGATCCGTGGCCTTCGTCCGATAGGCCGAGCCCGGCAACCCACCGCGTGCCCCGTCACCATGTGCACATCCCGCCCGTCACATTGACGGCTTGACCAGTTGTGTAGGCCCCGTCCTCAGAAGCCAAAAAGGCGATCACCGCGGCCACGTCACTGGGCCGGCCCAAGCGGCCCAGTGGGCTCATAGCGGTCCAGGCCGCGACCTGATCGGTGGAGCGGGTGTCGCTGCCCATCTCGGTGAGCACGTAGCCGGGACAGATCGAGTTGACCGTGATGCCGTGCCGACCCAACTCCATGGCGGCGATACGGCTGAGGGCCACCACCGCGGCCTTGGACGCGGCATAGGCCGCTTCCCCGGGCGTACCCCGCTTGGCCGCCATCGACGCCATGTTCACCACCCGTCCGCCCACTCCGGCGGTAATCATGGCCGGGACGAGCGCCTGCATGGTGACGACCATGCAACGGACGTTCACTTGCTGCAAGTAATCCCACTCGTCGAGATCCATCTCGAGCAATGGGGTCTTGGCGAAGACGCCGGCATTGTTGACCAGCAGCCAGTACGGGTCGGCGGCGACGTCAGTGACCAAGGTCCGGCGCACCGCTTCGGCGTCGGCGAGATCGACGACCAGGCTGGAGGCGCCCAGTTCGTTGGCCACCGACTCCACGTCCGGATCCACGTCGAGCACCGTGGCCCGCATGCCCTCATCGATGAGCCGGCCGGCCACCTGCCGACCGATCCCCCGGGCCGCCCCGGTGATGAGGCACCGGCGCCCCCTCAGCCCCGCCGACATCGGCCCTTGGCCCGTCCTTCGTCCTCAGCCCGACCCGAGAACCTGAGCCCGCATATCGGGATCGCGGAGCACATCGGTGACGGTCGAGACGATGGCCTGGGTATGGGCGTCGATCTCGAGGTTCACCTCGTCACCAACCGACACCCGGCCCAGTGTGGTGCGGACCAGGGTCTCGGGAATAAGGCTCACGGCGATGCGGTCGGCGTCACGATCGACATGAGAGATGGTGAGGCTGGCCCCGTCGAGAGCCACCCACCCCTTCCACAGCAGGTAGCGCATGTGCTTCGGGTCGACGTCGAACCAGATGGTCTGGTTGTCGCCGGAGACCATGATCTCGTGCACGGTGACGGTGTCGGCAACATGACCGGACAGGATGTGGCCCCCCAGTTCGTCACCGAACTTCAGCGAGCGCTCGACGTTGACCTGTTCGCCGGGGCCGATGGCCGGAAGGTTGGTGGAGGCGAAGGTCTCGCTGATGACGTTGAACCGCACCTCGGGCCCGGCGATATGGGTGACGGTGAGACACACCCCGTTGATCGAGACGCTCGCCCCCGGCTCGAGTCCGTCACCGAACGAGCCCAAGTCAACGGTGAGCGTGCCCACCCCATCGACCACCTCGACGCCGAGTACTTCGCACTGGCCCTGAACGATCCCGGTGAACATGTCGTCGTCTCGCAATCCTCGCACGCTCGCCCAACCAGAAAAGCCACCCTAACCGATCGATCTCACCCGAGAGCCTGGCTCGTACGACAAGGTCCACGAGAGGCTCGCTCGTTGTTCGCCAGCAGACTTCACAGCTTCAGACGGAGAATCCCGCTGAACCGCTCACGCTCGTTTCGATCCGACAGGAAGTCAGACAGTTCTTCCTTGGCCTCATGCCGCACCTGCTCAACCGACACCTTTTTCTCTTCCGAAATTTCCGCTAGATACGTCTTTGGGTCATTCAAAGCACCACCCGACAACGATGGTTTCGGCAATAGGATCATCACTGACTTGTCAAGGCAACTCAGACGCATTCTGATCTGCGGCAAGTAACGTACCAGTCGGGAGTGGGACTATCCGAGAGTGCTCTGTCGAAATCGTGCAAGTGGACAACCTCGACAGTGGCATCCACTGTTTCGAGAGCGAATCCAGGTGGCTTGGGAAACCCCTGATCGAGCAGAAGGCGGATCGGCCTGGTTTTAGGCCGCGACCGGTTCGGTTCCACGGAGTCGCGATTCCAGCTCGTGGGCGTCATCGGCCGCCTCGGGCTCTAGGCCCGGGTACAACTCCACGATCTGCGGTGTGGTCAGCTCGCGTTCTCGGCGGAGAGCATAAACGGTGGCAGTCGGGATCCTGGAGCGCCGTACACAGGGGGCACCGCCGAGCATCCACGGAGAGATGTAGGTGTGGCTACTGGGCATGACCAGATCCGGAGCCCACAGGCGCTTACGACCGAGATCTTCAACTGACGCTTGGATCTCGAACACCGACAGCAGGCGAGGGAGATTGTCGTACGGCAGGAAGCCGTCACCTCTTACAGGATCGAACAATTCGTCGTCGATCACGGCCGATCGATGCGTCGCCATGACCTGCTGTGGATTTTCGCCGGCCGCGAAACGGCCCCTGACCACTAGGGCATATTCGCCCGCTCTGGCAATAGTCAGACCGTTCTGGCGCAACCAGGCCACCATTCGAATCAGTATCAGATCACGGTAGGACCACATCGGCCGGTCCGAGTCGAAGTCCGGTACGTACGAGCCGGCGCGACGCCAGTTTCGCAGAGTGCTGGCGGGCACGCCCGAAAGCTGTGAAGCACGATCAGTGCTGTAGCGCCCCCTCGGGTACCTGAGAGCACGAATGCACTGACGCGCCAACATGTCACGGTGCTCGGACACGGCGATCTCTCGTTCGTCGTCGGCTCGAACCGTCAGCCTAGTTCCGCAGTCGGCAAGAACGGGCTGCGGCGACACACTCGACCGACAAGGAGCGTTCCCGATGAAGGCTGTGTTGTATCACGAGGCGGGCGGGCCCGAGGTTCTCCGATACTGCGACGTTGCGGATCCCGATCCCGGTCCTGCCGACGTCGTCGTCGACGTGGCCGCCAAGCGTAGCCGCCATCCAATTGGCAAAGGACACCGGAGCCGTGGTGCTGACTACCGCTGACCGCGAAGATACGTGCGAGCGGGCTCTGGGGATCGAGGGCCGGTTGGTGACCTGCGGGAACACCTCAGGCGACGAAGCGGTCATCGGATCGCTTGCTCACCTCTACCACTCCCAAATCAGTATCCTCGGGTCCGGCCCTGCTCCGACCCCGACCGCCGGCCAAGATGCCAAACTGAGAGACTTGACGGTCCATGGAAGGGACTACCGTGCCGCAGAGCGTCGTTCGGCCCGACCACAGCTCGGACGCGGGCAGCGCCGGGGCGGCCGTGTCCTTGCGGGGCGTCTCTAAGTGGTATCTCGGTCGCAACGATCACACCCACGCCCTTTCGCAGGTCGATCTCGATGTCTCCGCCGGTGAATTCGTCAGCGTGATCGGCCCCAGCGGCTGCGGCAAGTCGACGCTGCTACGGGTGGTGGGCGGCCTCGTCCCCTACGAGACCGGCTCGGTCGACGTGGCCGGCACCACACCGGCGGCGGCCCGTCGAACCAAGCAACTCGGGTTCACTCCGCAGACCCCGGCCCTGCTGCCGTGGCGAACCGTCCGCCGCAACGTCCGGTTCCTCAGTGAGCTGAACGCTCGCCGGGCCGCCCGCGAACCACTCAGCGAGAAGGACTCGGTGGCGTTGCTGGAGACGGTCGGGCTCGGCGAATTCATCGACAGCTTTCCCAACCAGCTCTCAGGCGGTATGCAACAACGGGTGGCACTGGTTCGCAGCTTCGTGTTGGGGGCACCGGTGATGCTCATGGACGAACCTTTCTCCGCGCTCGACGAGATCACCCGCAATGAGATGCGATACCTGTTGCTAGACCTGTGGGCCCGCACCCAAAAGACCGTGATCTTCGTGACCCACAGCATCCCTGAGGCGGTCATCCTGGCCGACCGGGTGCTGGTCATGGCGCCCCGGCCCGGCCGGGTCGTCTCCATCGAGCCCATCGATCTGCCCCGACCCCGGGTTGCCTCGATGGAAGACGACCCCCAGTACCTCGAACACGTGCGCAGCGTGCGCGCCGCGCTGCACGCCGTCTCCGTCCGATGAGCGTCTCCGTTTCGATCAGCGACCACGAGACCGGCGCAGAACAGGTTCCCTCGCCGCCTCGCCAACCCTTGCGGCGGCTGGCAGTGATGATCGCTCCCGTGGTGGGACTGGTACTGGTGTTCGGACTGTGGGAGCTCTACGTCCGCGCTGCCGGAGTGCGTCCGCTCACCCTACCTCCACCCAGCCGCGTGCTCCGTCATGTCATCGAGGAACCCGGCTTCTACTGGGAGCATGCCGTCATCACCATCGAGGAGGCAACGCTCGGGTTCTGGCTCGGGTTCGCCGCCGCCGTGGCCGTGGCCACCTTCATGGCCCTCTCCCGGTTCGTGGAACGGGCCACCCTGCCCACGATCGTGCTGCTGCAGAGCACTCCGGTGGCCGTGCTCGCTCCGGTGTTCTTGATCTGGTTCGGGTTCAACATCTGGCCCAAGGCTTTGGTCGCGGCTGTGTTCTGCTACGTCCCCTTCGTCACCAACGCATTCACCGGTTTGAGGTCGATCGACGAGAATGCCTTCGAGTTGATGCGCTCGGTGTCGTCGAGCCGGCGAGAGATCTTCTGGAAACTGAGGCTTCCCCATTGCCTGCCTTACCTGTTCTCGTCGGCGCGGCTGTGCCTGGGACTGGCCTTGGTGGGCGCCGTGATCGGAGAGATGTTTGCCGGGTCGACCGGTGGTCTCGGCAACACGGCCCGGGTAGCGCAGACCAGGCTGCTGGTCGACCAGTTGTGGGGCAGCATCTTCGTGCTGGCCTTGATCGGGGTCGTCGCCAACTTGGTGCTCGCCGCAGTCGAGTCCCGGATGCTTCGTTGGCACAGCTCGCAGACCACGCGTCGTTGACCGCCATGGAACACTGTCCCCACTGGTACTGAATACTCTTGTGCCGTTATTCCCCTATTAGATACTCCCTATTCCATATTCTCGAATTGAGAGAGGGCAACTTCATGACAGTTCTTGCCAGACGGAGATTGTATCTCGAACTGCTTGTGATTCTTCTTACCGCCACCTTGGTTGCGGCCGGGTGCGGAGACGACGATTCCACGACGACTCAGGCTGCAGAGCCCGCCGATTCCACGACGACTCAGGATACAAAACCCGCCGACGACACCCCGGACGAAGAAGAGCCGACGACGGGTCCCGACGGTCTGCCCGCCATCGGTACGCCGGAGCGGTGCGAAGCCAACCGGGCCGCCGGAACCCTGACCTTCATGACCGGTTTCGACTTCGCCGCCGCGGCCGGAATCGTCGAAGTGGTGGCAGCCAAGGCCGAGGGCTACTTCGACGAGATGTGCCTCGACGTGGAGCTCCAGCCCGGTTTCGCGCCCGGCAACAGCACCTCACTGGCGGCCGGCGCCACTCAACTATCGATCGCCGCGTCCTTCGGTGAACTGGTGAGGCTCAACGTCGCTGGTGATACCGACATGGTGGCCTTCTCCCAACTCGGCCATACCGCCGTCTCCGGGCTGGTAGTGCCGGCTGGCACCATCGAGAGCCTGGCCGACCTGAAAGGCAAGACTATTGGCATCAAGGGCGACCTCCCCGCTGCGGTCGAGGCCATGCTGGCCTCCGAGGGGGTGTTGCGGGAGGACATCACCGAGCTTCTGCTCGACGGCTTCGACCCGGTCGCCCACTTGGCCCTCGGTATCGATGCGCTGCCCGTGTACAAGTCGAATGAGCCGGCCGTGCTCGAGCGGGAAGGTATCGCATTCATCGCCTTCGACCCCCTCGACTACGGCGTGCCGGCGTCATTCGCTCTGGCCATCAACACCGCTGACTTCTACGCCGATCACCCGACGGTGGTCGAGGACTTCGTGCGAGCCCAGCTTCGGGGCTACTACTTCGCGGCCGAGAATCCCGAGGCCGCGGTCGCTCACGCCTTCGATCGGATCAACGCGGCCGGCAACCCGCTCTACTTGGCCGAGGCCCACGAGCTGAGTCGGTGGCGCGTCGAGCAGTCGATGGTCGAGAACGTGACCCCCGAGGGTTTCGTGATCGGCCAGCTCGACCCCGACACCCTCGGCGCCGAGATCCAGCTCCTGACCGACCTCGGGGTGTTCGAAGAGCTGCCCGACTGGGAGAGCATGATCGACACCACCCTGGTTCCCAAGCTCTACGACGACGGTGAGCTGATCTGGGTTTCCATGAACTGACTCGAATCTCACGAGAATCTCGTGACCGAACCGCAAGCAGTGGTGTCAAGACCAACATCTGCGTAGAGTCGACGGCCCGAGACGCCATGATGCTGGACTTCCGTCCGGCCGCCGCCGGTGACGTGAACCCGGTCACGTTCGAGATCTTGAGCTCGCGGCTCTCAGCCATCAACGACGAGGCGGCCGTGACGATGCGCCTCACATCAAGGAACGGTTCGCCGACGATCTCGGTATCCATCCGGCGACGTGTTCATGTCCAACGACCTCTACGTCGGCGCCTGTCACCAGATAGACGTGGACGCCCTGGACTCGGGTGCACCCGGGGCTGCTGCAACAGATACTGCCGTGGGCCTTTACCTGGTCAAGGGGCTTGCCGGTATCTACGGGTGAGCTCGGCCCGGATGACTTTGCCCATGTGGTTGCGAGGAAGGTCGGCCACCACCACGTAGCTCTTGGGCCGTTTGTACGGTGCCAACTCACGAGCCACCGCCGCAGCCAGTTCTTCGAGGTCGAGGCCCTCTTCGGCCACCACGAAGGCGACGACCTCTTCGCCCCAACGGTTGGACGGTCGCCCCGCCACCGCCGCGGCTCGGACGCAGGGTTGGGTCTCCAGCACCTGCTCGATCTCGCCCGGGTACACGTTCAACCCGCCGGTGATGATCAGCTCCTTCGAACGCCCGGTGATCGAGACCGCCCCGGTAACGGGTGAACGGATGCCCAGGTCGCCGGTGCGGAACCATCCGCCCTCCAAGAAAGCGTCGGTGGGGTCGGCGCCCGAGTAGCCAGCGAAGACCTGCGGTCCCCGCACCACGATCTCACCAACTGCACCGTCGGCCACCGCTGCGCCGTCGGTGCCGACGATCCGCACCTCGGCGCCGGGAAGGGGGTAGCCAACGGCCCCGGGCAGGCGTTCGCCGTCGTAGAGATTCGAGAGCACGAACCCGGCCTCGGTGAGCCCGTAGCGTTCGAGCGGGCGATGACCGAGCACGCGGGTCACGGCGTCGGAGTGGCGCGCCGACAGCGGAGCCGACCCACTCACGGCGAGCCGGAGCGAGGAGAGGTCGGCGCGCTCGAACCCCGGCCAGCCCAGTAGCCGGTCGTAGCTGGCGGGCACTCCGAACAGAACCGTGGCCCGGTGCTCGACGATGGCGTTGCACAGCGTGGCCGGCTCGAATCGGGACAGCACCATACTGCGGCTACCGGAGAGAAGTGAGAGATGTACAGCGGTCAGGCCGTGGGCGTGCTGCAACGGCAGGGCGTGAACGAGCCTGTCGTCGCTGGTCCAGCGCCAGGCGTCCATCACGGCCCGTACCGAGGCAACCACGTTGGCGTGCGTCAGCGGCGCCAGCTTGGCCGGGCCCGTAGTCCCTGAGGTAACGGCGAGGTGAGCGACGTCGCCGGAGTCGACGGCGACATCGCCCACCGGCGCGAGCGACCGGACCTCAGCCGGGATCCCGGCGCCGCTCACGTCCAGGGTGAGGCCGGGCACCGTCGAACCCAGGCCCTGCAACTGCTGGGCCAGCTCGGTCGATGCCAGCGTCGCCGAGGGCCGGACCCGCTCGACCAGCCTCCCCAGCTCACGCCGGCCCAGGGTCGGGTTGACGAGCGTGACCATGGCCCCGGCCCGCAGCGCAGACAGGTAGGCGACGACCAGCCCGATCGAGTTGGGGGCGGCAATGAGCACGGGGTTGCCCGTCGTAGTGCCCCTTGCCGACAACCACCCGGCCAGTCGGCGCGAGGCGTCCTGAAGCGCGGCGTGAGTGACACCGACGTCGTCGACCCGGACCGCCTCACGATGCGGCCAGCGGGCCGCAGTGGCAACAGCAGCAGCAACGAGGGTGGGGGCGCCTTTACCCATCGTCGCTACCCATCACAGTTCCAAGCCTTTACCCACCACCGGACCTTTACCCACCACCGGAATAGAGTATTCACACATATGTCGTATCTGGAATCGGGTGACGTCAGGCTCTACTATGAGGAGACTGGCCATGGCACGCCGGTTGTATTCGCCCACGAGTTCTCCGGAGATCACCGAAGCTGGGAACCGCAGGTGAGGGCATTCAGCCGGCGCCACCGATGCATCACCTTCGCAGCCCGCGGCTACGTACCCTCCGACGTGCCCGAGGACCCGTCCGCTTACTCGCAAGACATCGCGGTGACTGACGTCGTGGCCGTGCTCGACGCCCTCGATATCGATCGAGCCCATCTCGTGGGCCTGTCCATGGGTGGGTTCACCGTTTTGCACACCGGCCTCAGGCGCCCCGACCGGGTCCTGTCCCTCACGATCGGCGGCGTCGGGTACGGGACCAGCCATGACGACGGGTGGAAGGACGATGTCGAGAACCTGGCTGCGTTCTACGCCGATGACCGGCGGGCGGCGTCCGCATCTCACGGGTCGGCACCGGGTCGGGTGCCGTTCATGGTCAAGGACCCTCGAGGCTGGCAGGAGTTCGCCGACCAACTGGCTGAGCACCCGGCCGTGGGGTCGGCCAACACCCTGCGCAGAGTTCAGGGGCGACGTCCGAACCTGTATCACCTCGAAACCGAACTCGCCGCCCTCAAGATACCGCTGCTGGTGATGTGCGGTGACGAGGATGAACCCTGCCTCGAACCGAGCCTCTATCTGAAGAGGGTTACCCCGATGGCCGCCCTGGCGATCCTGCCCAGCAGCGGACACACCCTCAACCTGGAGGAGCCGACGCTGTTCAATCGGTTCGTCGGCGACTTCCTGGCCACCGTCGACATCGGTGCATGGCGGGCACGAGATCCCCGGTCCGGGCCGGGCCGGAGGCCTATGGGGGGCCGCTGAGTGTCGGCGGCTGATCCCACCGGCGGTGGCGGTGACCGGCCCGATCCGGGCCCTCCCGTGGATGCCCCGAGCCCGATATCTCCCACCATTTCAGGTGTCCATGATCCCCTTGCGCTGGGCGCCGTCTATGGGGATGTGAGCACCGTTGACGAAGCTGGCTCGAGGAGAAGCTATGAAGGCGACGAGGTTGGCGACCTCGACGGGTTCGCAGATACGACCGATAGGGATGCTGGCCACGGCCAAGTCGTGGGCTCGCTGCTGACCGACTCCCTTGTCACGGGCGAACGCCTTTTCGAGGCCGTCCCAGCGATCGGTGTCGACCGGGCCCGGATTGACGGTATTGGTGCGGATGCCGTGCGGGGCGTACTGCTCGGCCAGCGATGAAGCGAAGTTGATGTCGGCGGCGTTGGCGATGCCCGCGGTCATCTCCCAGTAGCTCGGTTTCAAACCGTCGTTGCCCACCACCAACACGATCGAACCCTCACCGGCTGCTTTCATGTGGGGGAGCACGGCACGGCAGGTGCGCACGTAACCCATGAACTTGAGGTTGAGGCTACCGAAGAAATCCTCCTCGGTCAGATCCTCCAGCAGCCCGCCCGGAGAGCTGCCGGCGCAGGTGATCAGGATGTCGATCTTCTCGAAGCGATCCATGGTGGCATCAACGGCGCGCTGCACATCCTCGGTGCGACCCATGTCTCCGGCGACAGCCAGAACATCGACCCCGCACTCGGCCCGGAGCCGGCTGGCCGCGGTTTTCAGGTTTTCGGAGTTCCGGGCGGTTACGACCAGCGAACAGCCCTCGTTACCGAGCACCTGACCGCAGGCAAACCCGATGCCCTTGCTGGCACCCGTGATCAATGCCACCTTGTCACGCACTCCCAAGTCCATGTGTTCCTCCGGTTGATCGATCTCTCACACCGTAACTACAGCGGCGGCCCCTGACCCGGTCGTCACAGCTAAGCTGGCTTCGCTCGTGAACGACGTCACCACCCAGCGCCGCTCCGGCGTATGCATACTGTGGATCGAACGACCTGATCGGGCCAACGCCTTGCGGCGGGAAACCCTACGCGAAATGGCGGCCGCTCTGGGTGAGATCGATATCGGGCAAGCGATGGACGAGCCTTACTGTGGTGTGGTCATTACCGGTGTCGGCGACCGGTTCAGCGCCGGAGCCGATCTGACCGAGCTCACAGGGACGATCACCGACATCGAGTTCGACGACGAACTGGAATCGCTCACCACCGCCGTTGCCGAGTGCCCGCTCCCGGTCGTTGCCGCCGTCGAGGGTCCCTGCGTCGGAGCCGCCGTCGATCTGGCCTGGTCCTGCGATGCCGTTGTCGTGTCTCGCTCCGCTCGTATCGCTCTGCCGGCCACCAGACTCGGGATCCTCTACAACCCCTCGGCGCTGGCCCGCCTGCACAGTCGTCTGGGTGCGACGCTGCTGCGTCGCCTCGTCCTGCTGGATGACGATCTCAGCGGTGTGGACGTCGCAGCCGGTGGGACGGCCGTGCTGGCCGGTGACGGCGAAACCGTCTCGAGGGCCGTGCGGCTCTTGGAGACAACCGGCGGTATTGCCGCCGCCCGCGCTGCCACCAAGGTGCTACTCGCCTCGCTCGATGCCGGCTCGTTCGAGCCTGCCGAATGGCAAGAGCAACGCCGGGCACTGCTGGCATCGCCGGAACGACTCCGGGCCCTCCAGGACCGCAGGGATTCACTGCAACAGCTTCGCTGAAGCAGCTACGCGCCGTTGGATCGACGATTACTTCGCAGTGATGTCATCGGTACCGGGCGGTACTAGGCTAAGACATGGATGTGGCCGCATTCTTGACCGAGCTACACTCCGAGATGCGAGCCCTGCGTGCCGAGCTGGTCGTCAAGATCGATGCACTCGGTCACAGGGTCGCCGGTTTCGAGAACCGGGTGGCAACACTCGAGGGCAAGGTCGAAGTCGCGATTGGCTCGTAACCGGTCGGGATCTATCGAACCGCCTCGATGAGCGGGCTGGGTCCGTGACGGGGAGCGGGGAGCCGCAGATGGGCATCGCTGGGGACGTCGCTCTCGGTCAGGTCTCGAGCATCGGACAGTAGGAACGTCATCGGCTGGTGGGGCAGGCCGTAGTAGGAGACGGGCGGGCCGGCCCGGTCCCAGCCGAGACGCTCGAAGAAGGCCACGTTCTGCACCTGCACCAAGGCGTCCATGACGTCGCCCCCCGCCGCCGCCGCGGTGGACACGGCGAAGCGCACGAGACGGGCTCCGACCATCCCGGCCCGATGACCCGGCAGGACCGCCAGGCGGTCGCCTTTCCAGCGCCGGGGCGCACCGGCTCGGTACAGCCGGACAGTGCCCACCGCCACCGATCCCCGGCCGGCTACCACGTGGATGGTGGTCCGGTCACGGTCACGGTCGTCGACGTCGGTGAAGGGAATCACCCGCTGCTCTTCCACGAAGATCCGATGCCGGATCCGGAAATGCCAGCTCCGTGACCGGGCAGTGACGGCCCGCCAGCACACGGTCCGATCCATGGCTCTAGCCAGAGGCTCTGACGGGAATGAGCCTGCGATCGTCGGGCTGCTGCAGCTCCCGCTCCATGGCACCCACCGGCGAGCAGGCCTGGCACCGGGCGCAACCGGCGGCGACTTTGTCGGCGGTGAGGCCCCGCTCCACGAGGTAGGGCGCCACCTTGCGAGCCACCTGTTCGACGTAGTCCGCCGGCGGAGGCAACTCCTCGGCCATCAGCGATCCGGGCACGGGGCGCAAGGCCACTACGAACGGATAGACACCGATGTCTGCCGCCCGCCGACATCCTTCGACGATGAGGGCGGGGTCTTCGCCCATTCCCAGGATCACATAGGTGGAGACCTGACCCTCGCCGAACCGTTCGACGGCGTACTCCCAGGTGCGGAAGTAGCGTGCGATACCGGTCCGGTACTTGGGCGGGGCCACCCGTTCGAGCACGTCCGGGTCGAAGGTCTCCACGTGGATGCCGACCGAGTCGATGCCGAGGTCGGCCACCCGATCGATCACGGCCAAGTCGTCGGGCGGCTCGAACTGGACCTCCACAGGCAACCCCGAAGCCTGCTTCATGGCGTTACCGCACTTGGCCACGTACAGGGCACCCTTGTCTCGGCCGTAGGTCGAACCCGTAGTCAAAGTGATGTCTACGGCACCGTCGAGATCTCTGGCCGCCACGGCTACTTCGGCCAACTGGGCCGGACGCTTCACCATGACGGTGGAGGCCGAGGCCAGCGACACGCCGATCCCGCAGAACCGGCACTGGTCCTCATTACCCCAGTAGGCGCAGGTCTGGAGCACGGTGCTGGCCAGCGAATCCAGATGCATGAGGGCCAGTTGCCAGTAGGGCACGCCCTCAGCCGTGGTCAGGTCGTAGAAGCGGGGACGATCAGCCGGGGCGGCGCCGGCCAGACGCATGCCGTCGGCGTAGATCCCGAAGCCCGTGTCCTCGGGCTCGAGCGTGTAGGGAGATCCTTCCACGAATGCAGAGTCCACCGGCACGGTGACGGCGGTCCCTTCGATCCAGATCATCCCGGCGTCAGAGGGGCCGGCTCCGCCCGGACGGCGCTCGAATGGGGCGTTGACCCTCAACCCCCGGTGTTGAAGATCGACGATGAGGTCGGCCAGCGCTACGGCACCATCCATCACAGACCCGTCACGGCAACATCCATCACAGACCTTTCATACCATGCCCGGCTGCCGACGCACCCCCGCCGGCTGAAGGTGGTTTCGATCCTGCCCCACGGTTCCTCACGATTTACGAACAAACGTTGTGTTCATCGCCAGTGCTGGTATGGTTTCGTTGCCATTCACAGGACGTCAGCTTCCGACCATCTCCACGAGCTGTCTCATCTCTCGGCGATCCTGCTGGAACTGTTGAGGATCAGCCGTCTCTCGGTCCTCGAAGGAAGCCGGATCGACATCGACCGCTCGGCCGTTCTCATCACCCATCGCCACCACCGACACGACATGGTTGGGGCTCATCGTGGAAGGATCGGGCTCGATATTGCTCACCACGGCCAAGCCGGTAGCCAGATGAAGCTCTACACACTGGTAAGGGTCGGCCAGGCCCGAGGCCGGATTGCCTTGTTCGTGCACCACCACCCAGGCCCGGCCGGCTCGACGGGCCGAGGCAATCCTCTCCCGACGCCGGTTCTCGGACCGTTCAGCCAGCAACTCACGGCGCCGCAGGGCGAATCCGGCTCCGGCCGCCTCGGCTCGGCCGACACCGGAGCCGAGGGCTGCTCCGCCGGCTCTCACTGCCTCGGCCACCAGCCCCGACCGGTTTTCCCAATGCCCGGCGAGCTCGTCCAGCGTGGTCGCAACAGCCAACTCATCGGCCACGGCCCGCACCAGCCTCACCGCCTGCATGTAGGCATCGGTGTTGGTGGTGGCCAGGGGATACAGATGCCGCTCGCTCTCAGCCCAGTAGGCGGCCAGCACTGCGGTCGGATCAGAGTCGGTCGGATCGTTGTCCAAGGACGGGCCTCCTTCCCGATAGTGAACTTCCCGATGGTGAACAGCCCCCGATCCAAGGGGTGATCATGGAGTAGTCGGTTGCGGATCGGAGCCAGCCGTTATCTACTATAGGAAAGCAGGTTCTGCTATCGGCAGAGCTGGGCTTGCAGGCAGCTCGATCCGAACCCGACAAAACCGACCGAAGGAGCCCACCTTGGCCGGAATCGCCGTTCTCGCTCTCGGCGGTAACGCTCTCATCCGCCAGGATCAGCGCGGCACCATGGAGGAGCAGTATGCCAACGCTTTGGCCATGGCCCGTTCGGTCCGGTCCCTGATCCGCAAGGGCTGGCACATCGTCATCGTGCACGGCAACGGCCCCCAAGTCGGGAACCTGGCCATCCAGCACGAAGAATCGGCCGATCTGGTGCCCGCCCTGCCCCTGTTCACTCTGGGCGCCATGACCCAGGGGGCGCTGGGAAGCCTCATCTGCTTGGCCCTCAACGAGGTGTGCCAGCAGGAGATCTCCGGGGCCGTGTCCATCATCACCCATGTCGAGGTGGACCCCGACGATCCGGCGCTGTCCGATCCGACCAAGCCGATCGGCCCCTTCTTCAGCCGACAGGAGGCAGCCATTCTGGAATCGGGGCGGGAATGGGCCATGACCGAGGATGCGGGACGGGGATACCGGCGGGTCGTACCGTCACCCCGGCCGATGGCACCCCTGGAAGCCGGTGCCATTTCGGCCCTGGTGGATCTCGGATACATAGTGGTAGCCGGTGGTGGAGGCGGCATTCCGGTGGTGCGGTACGAAGATCGCACCTACCGGGGCGTGAACGCAGTGATCGACAAGGACTTCGCCGCCGAGCGCATAGCCCACGCGGTCGGAGCCAGTGCTCTGGTGATGGTCACCGGGGTGGCCGCGGTTCGGATCGACTTCGGTACCGCTCGAGAGAAAGCCATCGCCGAGATGACCGCAACCGAGGCCCGTTTCTATCTCGCCGACGGCCAGTTCCCCCCGGGGAGCATGGGACCCAAGGTCGAAGCGGCGGTGGAATTCGTGGAGATACCGGGGCGGCTCTCGGCCATCACTACGCCCGAGCTGGTATACGCCACCCTCGACGAGCCGGGTGGGGTGATAGAAGGCCCCCGCGGTACCCGCATCGTTCCCGACCCCGTGCCAGTACTTGTCGCATGATCCAACCCCTTCATGATCCAACCCCATGATCCAACCCCTTCATGACCCAACCCCATGATCCAGACCCCATGACCCAGACATTGAAGGTGATCCCCGACTCCTACACCGACAGCGTCCGGCTGCTGGAGGCGACCCGAACCATGCTCGAGGCCACCGGCGTCACCTGGGCGTGGGCAGTAATGGCCACACCGGCCAATCTCGAGACCCTGGCCGGTGAGGGCTTCGCCGACGGGCTCGACGGCACGGGAGCCAACGACTTGGTGCTGGCCCTGCGAGGTACCGACGCCGAAGCCACCGCCGAAGCCCTCGAAGCGGGTCGGCAAGCCCTGTTCGCCGCCGCCACTGCCACCGCCGAATCGGTCGAAGCCGGTTCGGTCCGGCCTCCCGATCTCGACGGAGCCCTGGCCGCAGCCCCGAGTACCAACGTCGCCATCATCTCGGTTCCCGGCCCTTACGCCGCCCTCGAGGCCCACAAGGCCCTGACCCGGGGCCTCGACGTCATGTTGTTCAGCGACAACGTACCTATAGACGACGAGATCGACCTGAAGACACGGGCCCGGAGCCGGGGCCGGCTGGTCATGGGACCCGGAGCTGGCACCTCGGTGCTGGCCGGCACCGGGCTGGGCTTCTCCAACCGGGTCGCGACCGGACCGGTAGGGGTCGTGGCCGCGGCCGGTACCGGCGCCCAGGAGGTGATGACCCTGCTCGACCGGTGGGGATCGGGGGTATCCCACGTGATCGGGGTGGGAGGTCGTGACCTGTCGTCGGAGGTCGGAGGCCTGATGGCCCGAGCCGCCATCGACGCCTTCGCCCGCCACGACACCACCGAGCTGATCCTGCTCGTCTCCAAACCTCCGGCCCCGGACGTGGTCGAGCGGCTGCTGGGTACCCGACCGGCCCAGCCGGTGGTGGCGGCCCTGATCGGCTTGGACGAACCGGTGACCGTGGCCGAGGGTGTGATCGTGTGCAACACCTTGGAACAGGCAGTAGTAGAAGCCCTGGCTCGGCTCG
The DNA here is from genome assembly GCA_963422655.1 of Acidimicrobiales bacterium. Taxonomy (GTDB): domain Bacteria; phylum Actinomycetota; class Acidimicrobiia; order Acidimicrobiales; family Aldehydirespiratoraceae; genus CATQHS01. The sequence continues at coordinate 633,736 of OY730440.1, forward strand.
CTCATGGGCGCCCCGATCCGGTCGGCTCCCTCGACACCGAGATCGCCCGGCTGGTATCGGGGCTCGGCCCTGAGCGAAGACGGCTGGTGGGACTGTTCAGCGGGGGAACGCTGGCCTACGAGACCATGACCATCGCCAGCCGCCACATAGGGCCCATCGGATCCAACACCCCGTTGGAACCGGCTTGGGCTTTGCCCGGCCCCGTAGGGGCCCACGTCTGTCTGGACTTGGGCGAGGAGGAGTACACCCGGGGCCGCCCCCATCCCATGATCGATCCTGAGGCTCGGATAGAACTGCTGGCCGAGCAGGCCACGGATCCGACAGTAGCGGTGGTGGCGATGGATGTGGTGCTCGGTGATGGTTCTCATCCCGATCCGGCTGGCGTGCTCGCCCCGGTGGCGGCCGAGGTGGTGGCAGCCGGGGCGGCCGTCATCTCCTACGTGCTCGGCACGGCCCGAGACCCGCAGGGCTTCGACGACCAGCGCCGGATCCTGCGGGAGGCCGGGTGCATCGTTGCCGAGACAGCAGCCCGGAGCGCTCTGGCCGCGGCGGCTGTGGTCAACCGCGATCCGGCCCTCGTCCATGACGACCTGGCCCCGGCTTCGACACTGTCTCAGAGTCACTGACCTCATGAACACGACATCATGACCACGGCAGCACGGATCGCGCTGGTCACGTACTCGGTGAAACCCCGAGGTGGAGCCGTCCACAGCCTGGAGTTGGCCGAGGCCCTGACCGCCGAAGGTGTCGACGTAACCCTCGTGGCTCTCGGCGATCCAGCCCAGGGGTTCTTCCGGTCCACCGAGGTGCCCGTTCGCATCATCGAAGCGCCCCCGGGCGCCGGAACCCTCACCGAGCGGGTGTTCGCACACATCGAAGCCTTGACGTCGGGCCTGACCGGGCTGGGGCACCGATTCGACATCGTGCACACCCAGGACTGCATCTCGGCCCGGGCTGCGGCTCGGGTCCGTGACGGCGGCGCCGGGTTCTCGGTGGTCCGTACCGTCCATCACATCGACGACTTCACCACCCCGGCCCTGATCGAGTGCCAGGACGCGGCCATCGTCGAACCGGACCGGGTGTTGGTGGTCAGCGAACCATGGCGGCGGCAATTGATCGACCGGTACGGAGTGGAGGCGGACGTGGTCGCCAACGGTGTGCGGGGCGAACGTTTCGCTGGACCGGCCTTGTCTCCGGGCCGGTCCGATGAGCTCCGGGCCCGAGTCGGGGCCACCGATCGCCATCTGTATCTGACCGTCGGCGGGATCGAACCCCGCAAGGGATCACGTTACCTGATCGAAGCCCTGGGGCTGCTGAAGTCTGGGACCGGTGCTGGGACCGGCGTCGGGTCGGGTCGGGCGCCGATGCTGGCCGTGGTGGGCGGGCACTCCTTCCAGGACTACCGCCCCTACCGAGATCAGGTTCTCGGGTCCCTCGACGGACTGGGGCTGGGCCTCGGAGACGACATCGTGCTACTCGGTACCGTCGAGGACAGGGATCTGCCTGATTGGTTCGGGGCCGCCGACAGCTTCGTGTTCCCCTCGATCAGTGAGGGCTGGGGGCTCGTGATCCTCGAAGCCCTGGCCGCCGGGCTGCCGGTGGTGGCATCCGACATCGAGGTGTTCCGGGAGTTCTTGAACCCCGAAGTCGATGCGATCCTGACCGAAGCGGCCAACCCGACTGCTCTGGCCGAGGGCATGGCCCGGGTACGCGACGACCCCCGGCTCGTCAACCGGCTCCGGGCCAATGGGCTGGCCACGGCCCGCCGCTACTCGTGGGCCAGCGTCGCCCACCGCCACATCGATGTCTACGCCGAGATCTGGGCCGGGGCCTACCTCGGGATCCACCCCGAACCGGCTTCCACCGGCTGAGCAACTCCATTCGTCACCGGCCACCGGGACAGGAGCGTGCCGGTGACCAAAGCCAGCACCGTCCAAGCCGCGGCCAGAGCACCCAACGAGGCCAGCCGGAACCGCCACACCAGATCAGCGGGAGCATCGAGGGGATCGGGATTGGCGGGAAGAGCCAGGAAGATGACAGCCAACCCGGCGCCGTAGCAACCGGACGCGGCCCACGCCTTCACCACCGGGGCCAGCTCGACCCGCTGGTGGAAGCGCCATACGGCCACGGTCAGCAGGACCGAAAACGCCAGAGCCGCAAAGTAGGCCAGGGTGCGTTCGTCGACGGTGTCGGGGTCACCCACCGACGGAGGGTTGGCCGGGTACTTGAGGAAAGGAACCAGCACCACGGTGACGAACCCTGCCCAGCCGAGCCGGACGGCGGCGCCCAGCGGGGTGCGGGCCTCCAGCCGGGACCCCACCGCGGCCAGGACCACCGCGAAGACGACACCGAGGGCGAGCCCGAACACGATCAGCCCCACGGCTCCGCCCAGTTCCTGCACACCCCGCCCGAACAGGTCCTTGTGGCCGGCACCAGCACCGGACCCGTGACCGTGACTCTCCTCCAAGTCGATTGCTTCGCGTATGGGCCCCCGGCCGACGGTGGCCGTGAAAATGGCCGAAGCGGCGCCCGCGGCCAGCCCGGCCAGCCCGCCGATCCCCAGCAGCCGCCTCATCGGATGGATATCGACGAGTGCGCCGAGTGCCGGGGGCTCAGCGGCAGGGGGCTCAGCCGCGAAGTACGCAGTGGCAGGAAGATCAGTGGCAGGGAACGCCGACGAAGTGGCGGCCGTCGTGGAAGAACTCGTGAAGGGTGTGCGCAGCTTGGCCGAGCACGGCCCCGTTCTCAGCCATGACGAGATACGAAACCACAACGGCCACGGCAACAAGAGCCCAAGCCCAAACCGGGACGTCGACTCTCGGGATGGCGGGTGCGGTAACAGCAGGTAGTGCGTGAGTCTCCATGGCGCCAGTGTGGCACAGATCATCGCTTCCGGCGCAACCAGATCGACCCAGCTCACCTGAGAAGACTCCGCCACCACACCGTTCCTACAATGGCCGACGTGACCAGCCGCCTTACCGGCCCGGAACACCCATGACTTCGAGCCCGCTGCTGGCCGGGGTAAGGGTGATCGAGTCGAGCCTGCTCGGGCCGGGCCAGGTGGGCACGTTCCTGGCCGACTTGGGCGCGGAGGTCATCAAGGTCGAACCCCCTAGCGGCGACTACATCAGAGCCATGACCTGGCCCATGGTCGACGGCGTCTCCCTGCTGCATCTGCACATCCACCGGGGCAAGCGCAGCGTGACTCTCGACCTGCGCAACCCCGAGGGCCACCGGCTCTACCGGGATCTCGCCGCTACCGCCGACGTGGTGGTCGAGGCCATGAGACCGGGCGCGCTGGCCCGGTTGGGTCTCGGCTACGACGACTTGGTCGAAGCCAACCCCAGCGTTGTCTTCGCCACCCTTTCGGGTTACGGGGCCACCGGCCCCTACCGGGACATGCCCAGCCACGGCATCGCCTACGACACCTGGTCGGGCATCGTGCAACCCGTAATCGACGGCGAGGGTTTCTCTCGTATCCCTCCCGACATGCCCAACGTGGGCATAAACGTCGGTCCCATGCTGGCGGCGGTGGCCATCCTGGCCGGAGTGGTCAAGGCGCGAGAGACAGGCATCGGCTGCCGACTGGAGCTGGCCCAGTCCGACGCATCGGCCTACATGGACTGGTACCGGATCGAGACCGAGCGGGCCTACCGGCGCCCTGCCGACGAAGTGACCGGCAACCCGTCCGACGGCTACGAGCGCCGCCCCCCGGGGCTGGCTGGTATGTGGGAGGGGGTGCGGTACCAGGCCTATGAGGTCGCCGACGGCCACGTCTTGTTCATGGCATCCGAGCAGGCGCTGTGGCGAAACTTCTGCCGGGGCACCGACCGCATGGACCTGTTCGAACGCTGGCCGGGATCCACCTACGCCGACCACGCTCGGGGCAACACCGAACTCCAGCAGGAACTCAAGAAGATATTCGCCACCCGAACGGTGAAGGAGTGGCTCCGGTTCTCCGGCGAGGTCAACACTCCCATCGCCCCGTTCAACACCACCGCCGACATCGGAGACGACCCTCAGTTCCAAGCCCGCATGGGCTTCTGCCCCGTAGATGCCCTCGGGTGCGAGCAGCTACGGTTACCGGTCTTCGTCGACGACCAGCCCGTGCCCGTGCCTTCGATGGCCCCGACGGTGGGCCAGCACACCGAGGAAGTGATGTCGGGCGTGTTGGGGCTCGATCCGGCTGCTATCGCCGCCCTGCGGGCCGCCGGAGCTTTCGGCCCGGCCCAGCAACGGTAGAGAAACGTGGAAACGGCCCCGGCCGGAATCGACCCCGGCCCCGTGTCGGCGTGGCTGGCCGCCCACACTGGGGCCGTGCCGCCGCTGCGATTCGAGCTCTTCAGCGGGGGTCGGTCGAATCTCACCTTCGAGGTAACCGACGCCACCGGTCGCCGTCTCGTGCTCAGACGCCCCCCGACCGGACTGGTGCTGGCCAGCGCCCACGACATGACCCGCGAATACCGAGTGATCTCCGCCCTGGCCCCCTCGGAGGTGCCGGTGCCGGAGCCGGTGGGGTTGTGCACCGATCCGGCGGTCAACGGGGCCGACTTCTACGTCATGGATTACGTCGAGGGATCGATCGTGCTCACCGCCGAGGACGGGTCGGCAGTCGACGAAGCCCTCCGGCCCGTTATGGCCAGTTCGCTGGTGGACACGCTGGCCGCTCTACACGCCATCGATCCCGATTCGGTAGGGCTCGGCGACCTCGGCCGTCGCGACGGCTACTGCACGCGCCAGCTCAGGCGTTGGCAGCGTCAAGTCGATCAAGGATCGGATCGAGACCTGCCGCGGCTGCGGGAACTGCACGACCGGTTGGACGCTTCGACCCCCCGCCAGCAAGGGGTCGGGATCGTGCACGGCGACTACCGGCTCGACAACTGCATGATGGCCGCTGACGGCACGGTGGCAGCCGTTCTCGACTGGGAGCTGTGCACCCTGGGTGACGTCCTGGCCGACATGGCCGGCATGATCATGTGGTGGGGAGACACCGACAGCGCCGAACGGATGGCCGACGTGCCGACCCGAGCTCGGGGTTTCGGAACGGCCGACGATGCACTGGCTCGCTACGCCATGGCCTCGAATCGGGATCTGTCATCCATCGACTGGTACCTGGCCTTCCAGCACTGGCGGCTGGCCTGCATCTACGAGGGGGTGCGGATGCGTTACGAGGCCGGCGCCATGGGAGACAAGACCGAGGACGAAATCACCGGCATCCCCTTCGTCGAAGTACTGCGGGGGGTGGTGGATCTCACGCTGGAGCGGGCCCGTGACCTGCTCGACGAGATGGGCTGAGCCGGACCCTTCGAAGCGTCAGCCCAGCGCGGCGAGGGCGGCGTCGTAGTCGGGCTCGTCGGCGATCTCGCCCACGAGCTGGGAATGCACCACCGAACCCTGCTCGTCGATCACCACCACGGCCCGGGCGCACAGCCCGACCAGCGGCCCGTCGATCATCCCCACGCCGTAGTCGGCGAGAAACTCCGGGTCGCGGAACGTGGAACCGGTGGTGACGTTCTCGATCCCTTCGGCAGCGCAGAACCGTCCGGCGGCAAAGGGCAGGTCGGCGGAGACGCATACCACCGCGGTGTTGTCGAGACCGGCGGCCCGCTCGTTGAAGGTCCGCACGCTGGTGGCGCAGGTGGGGGTGTCGATGGACGGGAAGATGTTGAGAACCACCCGCTGCCCGGCCAGGCCCCCCGACGAGACGGCGCTGAGATCGCCGGCCGTCAGCGAGAAGGCGGGAGCGGCCGAGCCGACGGACGGCAGGTCTCCGCTGGTGTTGAAGGGGCTGCCTCGAAACGTTAACTGGGCCATTGGGTCTTCTCCTCGGATGGCTGATGCTCCGAGGACAACCGTACCCGCCCTTCACCGGTCGGCACCTCCGACCGCACCGCCTCGCAACGGTGGCGGCAGCAGCAGCGGCGGCAGCAGCAGCGGCGGCGGCAGCGGCAGCGGCAGCGGCAGCGGCAGCGGCAGCGGCAGCGGCCATAGCCTGAACGGTTGATGACGACCGTACCCGATCCCTTGGATCTCGAAGCTTTCCGGTGCCACGGTCACCGGCTGGTCGACTGGATCGCCGACTACCTGGCCACCCTCGACGAGCGTCGAGTATGCGAACCGGTGCAGCCCGGCCAAGTCCGGGCCGCGCTGCCGGCCGAACCGCCCGAGAGCCCCGAGGCCTTCGACCGGATCATGGCCGATCTCGATGAGATCGTGGTGCCCGGCCTCACCCATTGGCAGCACCCGGGCTGGTTCGCCTACTTCCCGGCCATGTCGTCACCGCCAGCCGTTCTGGGAGAGCTGGCCGCTGCTGGCTTGGGCGTGCAGGGGATGCTGTGGTCCACTGCTCCGGCCGCCACCGAGATCGAAGCTCACGTGCTCGACTGGCTGGTGGAGGCCATGGGTCTGCCCGAAGCCTGGAAGACGACAGGGGCCGGGGGCGGGGTGATACAGGGCAGTGCCTCCGACTCGACCCACACCGCTTTGGTGGTGGCCCGGGAGCAGTGCCGGCACCGCACCGGCGCCCCGGCCGAGCAGATGGTGGTCTACACCTCGGGCCAGGCCCACTCGTCGGTGGAGAAGGGGGCCCGGGTGGCCGGGCTCGGCCATGTTCGCCTGATCGAAGTGGACGAGGCGTTCGCGGCCCGGCCCGAGGCTCTGGCCCGAGCCATCGACGACGACCGGCGGTCGGGACTGGTACCAGCCTTCTTGGGCTCCACCGTCGGCACCACCGGCACCACTGCAGTGGACCCGCTACGCCAGCTCGGTGAGGCGGCTCGGGACGAGGGTTTGTGGCACCACGTGGACGCGGCTTACGCCGGGTCGGCCATGATCTGCCCGGAGCTGCGATTCCACTTGGACGGGGTGGAGTTGGCCGACAGCTACACCTTCAACCCCCACAAGTGGCTGGCCACCAACTTCGACTGCTCCGTCTTGTGGGTGGCCGACCGCCGACCCCTGATCGAGACCCTGACCATCGGGGCCCCCTACCTGCGAGACCAGGCTTCGGAATCGGGAGCAGTCATCGACTACCGGGACTGGCAGGTACCGCTGGGCCGTCGGTTCCGGGCCCTGAAGCTGTGGTTCGTGCTCCGTTCCTTCGGGATCGAGGGCCTGCGCGAGATGATCCGCTCCCACATGGAATGGGCCCGGGAGCTGGCCCGCCGGATCGAAGCCCATCCCCGGCTCGAAACGATGGCCCCCGTCCCGTTCGCGCTGGTGTGTTTCGCCCACGCCGACGGCAACGAGGCCACCGAAGCTCTGGCCGGGGCTGTCAACGCCGACGGCCGGGCCTACGTGACCACATCGACGGTGGACGGTCGCGGCTTCGTCAGGGTTGCCGTCGGTTCGACTTGGACCACCCGAGCCCACGTGGAGCGACTCTGGGCCTCGATCGAGGCCAACGCCTCATGACCGGTCCCGAGATGCAAAGATGGACCGATGCGCGACAATCCCCTCCGAAACCGCTGGGCTGCGGGCGAGCCCGCTCTCGGGGCTTGGCTGGCCATCCCCAGCTCGTTCTCGGCTGAGATCGTGGCCCGCCACAACTTCGACTACGTCTGCGTGGACGCTCAGCACGGGCTCAACGACTATCGAGACGTCTGGCAGCTCCTCCAAGCCGTCAACCTGGGCTCGGCCACCCCGATGGTGCGGGTGCCGTGGAATGAGCCCGGCATCATCGGCAAGAGCCTCGACGCCGGTGCCCGGGCCGTGATCGTCCCCATGATCAACACGGCCGACCAAGCCGCCGCCGCGGTGCAGGCCTGCCGCTACGCCCCGGACGGGTCCCGCAGCTACGGCCCGGCCCGGGTGCTGCGCCAGGAGGGGCCCGACTACTTCGAACACGCCAACGCCGATGTGGCCGTGATCCCCATGATCGAGACCGCGCAGGCCGTGGGTAACCTCGACAGCATCTTGTCGGTGCCCGGCGTGGACGCCATCTATGTTGGACCGTCCGATTTGTCGGTGAGCCTGGGGCTGGCCCCGGCCGAGAACGACGGCGTACCGGCCTTCGACGAAGCCTACGCCGCCATCATCGACGGCTGCCGCCGCCATGGCGTGGTGCCGGGCTGCCACACCACCACCGAGCGGGCCCCCGAGCGAGTCGAGCAAGGATTCGCGATGATCACCGTCACCTCCGACGCGGTGGCGCTGACCCGAGCCATGGGCCAAGCTCTGCTCGCCGTCCGGAACGCGGCCGGTTCCAGCTCCGATTCCGGCTCGATCTATTAGCCGAACCGGGAAGCAACGACGCCCGAACGGAGGCAACGACGATGGACTTCGAGCTGTCCGACGACCAGCAGGCATTCGCAGCCGCAGTGGAGGCTTTCCTCGACGCCCACGACGATCCCGAGGTATTCGACCTGACCAGGGAGAACATGGCCCAGATCGTCGACACCGGGGCCCGGCGGGCTTTCATGAAGCAACTGGGGCGGCAGGGATGGCTGGGCATGACCTGGCCCGCCGAGTACGGAGGCAGCGACGGCGAAGGGATCTACGAGTACATCCTCAACGAGGCGCTGGCTCGCCGGGGCGGGCCCCAGATCGGCAAGGGTGTGGGCATCATCGGAAAGACCCTGATCGCCCACGGCTCCGAGAGGCTCAAGCAACAGTTCCTGCCCATGATCCTCGACAACGAGGTCGAGTTCGCCATCGGCTACTCCGAACCCGATGCCGGCTCCGACGCGGCCGCCATGCGGCTGCAAGCCGAGCGAACCACCGGTGAGAACGGTGAGGAAGGCTGGCTGCTCAACGGCCAGAAGACCTGGACCACGTCGGCCCACTTCGCCGAGTGGTACTGGGTCGGCGCCCGCACCGACACCACGAGCAAGCACAACGGCATCACCTTGATGCTGGTTCCCCTCGACCAGGACGGGATCACGATCAACCCCATCTGGACCATGGGCGACGAGCGCACCAACGAGGTCTTCTTCGACGATGTGTTCGTTCCCGACAGCCATGTAGTGGGCGAGGTGAACCACGGCTTCGGATACATCAGCCAGGCCCTGGACCTGGAACGGTTCACCATGTTCACGTTCTCCCCTATCGGCCAGCGTCTCGATCTGCTCACCGACTACGTCCAGACCGCCGAACGCGACGGTGAGCCGCTCCGGGACGATCCCAGGATCCGGGCTCGGTTGGCCGTCCTGCACACCGAGGCCGAGGTGGCTCGGGTGCTGGGGCTGAAGTTCGTGGCCGAAACCATGAAAGTGGAGAAGGCGGTCGGGCAGGGCGAGCAGGGATTCCAACCCCCGACGGTGGCCGCCTCCGAATACAAGCTCTTCGCCACCGAGCTGTCCAAGCGCCTGGCCGACGCGGCCATGGACATGGCCGGGCCCGGATCTCAGCTCCGGGTCCACACCCGCGACGCCCCCATGGAGGGGCGATCGGAGTCGACCTACCGGTACACCGTTATCGACACCATCGGGGGCGGGGCGTCGGAGATCCAGAAGAACATCATCGCCCGGCGAGGCCTCGGCCTCCCCAAGAACTTCTGAGCCGGAGCCGGGCGTGACCGCTGATACGTCTGCCGCCGACGCCGACGCCGACGCTGCCGCCGACGCCGACGCTGCCGCCGACGCGACTGCCGCCGTGAACGAGACCGCCCCCTTGGCCGGCGTCCGGGTCCTGAACCTGGCTTCGGTGGGCCCAGGCGCTCGAGCCGCCCGACTGCTGTCCGACTACGGCGCCGAGGTGGTGAAGGTCGGGCCCACCCCCCGCCACCGCGACGCGGTGATCGCCGCCCCCTTCTACGCCTACGGCAGCCACCGGTTCATGCAACGGGCCCGGATAGACCTCAAGGACGAAGCCGGCCGAGAAGCGTTCTTGGTGTTGGTCGCTGGCGCCGACGTGGTGGTGGAGAGCTTTCGGCCCGGGGTGGCTGATCGGCTCGGCATCGGCTACCCCCACGTCGAGGCTGTCAACGAGCGGATCGTCTACTGCTCCACCAGCGGCTTCGGTCAGACCGGTCCCCGCCGAGGCTGGGCCGGCCACGACGTCAACTACCTGGCCGTCTCGGGCTTTTTGGACTGCAGCGGCCGCCGAGCCAGTGGCGCTCCATCGTTGCCCGGCGCCACCGTGGCCGACATAGCCGCTGGCGGCATGCACGCAGCCATGGCGATCATGGCCGCCCTTTATCAGCGCGGCCGCACCGAGGCCGGCGCCTATCTCGATGTCTCCGTCGCCGACGGCGCCTTCGGGCTCATGGCGCTGTACGTCGACGAGTACCTGGCTACCGGGACCGAGCCCGGCCCCGGTCATTACATCCTCACCGGCCGGTACGCCTGCTATGACCTCTACCGGTGCGGCGACGGCCGTTACCTGGCCGTGGGTGCCATCGAGCCCGCTTTCTGGCGCAACCTGTGCCGAGCCCTCGACTTGGAACGGTTCGTCGAGGCCCAGACCGACGACGATCGCCAAGACGAGATCCGGGCCGCTCTGGCCGACCGACTGGCTACCCGGACCCGTGACGAATGGGCAGAGCAGTTGGGGCCCGCCGACTGCTGCGTGGCCCCGGTCAACACCGTGGCCGAAGCGGTCGCCGACGAGCAGTACCGGGCTCGGGGATTGGTGGCCACCGCCGAGCATCCGACCCAGGGCGCCTTCCGCCAGACCGGACCGGTGTGGGCCGGGACCAAGGTACCCGACCAGCCCTACCGGGTGCGCGACGAGGCCGTCACCGACACTTCCGAGCTACTGGTGGCGGCCGGGTACGACCGGGACCGGGTGGCCGATCTGGTCACCGCCGGGGTGATCGCCTGATGAGTGATCGACTGATGGGCGATCACGCCCCGGATCGGGAGGACAGCAGCGGGCCGGTCTCAGCCGACGGATTGCCATCCGAGGTCATCGAGATGATCGATCAGCCCCTGTACCCGGCCACCGCCAACTTCGCGGTGGAGCTGGGCTACGGCTGGAACACACTGGCCGCCACCGAGAACCCCAACCCGCTGTTCTGGGACGAGGCGGTGGCGACCGAGCTGACCGGCGCCATGATCCTGCCGCCATCCACCCTTTCGCTGTGGATGCGCCCCCACCGGTGGGAACCGGGCGCAGCCGGTGAGCAAGTGGCTCTGCGGGTCCATTTCGACCTCAAGGACCGGCTCGACCTTCCCGAGGCCATAATCGCCGACAACACGATGGTCTTTCACGAGCCGGTCCGGCCCGGCGACGTCATAAGCCACCATCAGATCCTGCGGTCGGTGAGCGAGACCAAGACCACCGGCTTGGGTGCCGGTCGTTTCTGGGTGATCGACGTCGAATACCGAAACCAGCGGGGCGAGCTGGTCGGGGTGGAGTCCTACACCGGTTTCGGCTACCGCAACCCCGCCACCGACCGGGCTGGGTCATTACCGGCACCGAAGACCCGGCCATGATCGGTGGCCTGACCTTCGATCGGGTCGCCGTCGGCGATACCCTTTCGCCCCTCACCCATTACGTGACCGCCACCACCGTGGTGCTGGGAGCGCTGGCCAGCCGGGACTGGCGGCCCATGCACCACGATCACCGATTCGCGATCGAGCACAGCGGCACCGCCGACATCTTCTTGAACACCCCCAACCAGGCCGCCTGGTTCGAGCGGTTCGTCACCGACTGGACCGGACCCCGGGGCCGGATCGGCCGCATGACCTTCCGGATGCGAACCCCGGTGCATCCCGGTGACCAGATGGTGATATCGGGTACGGCGACCGGGCTCGAAACCGACGGGACCGGATGCGGTTGGGCCCGGGTGGACGTAGCCCTGACCGTCGGCGACCGAGCCTGTTCTACCGGTACGGTTCGGGTGGCGCTCCCGACCCGAGCTGGCGACAATCCCTGGGCCCGGCACGGCAACGACTGGAGACCGTGACTCATGCTGAACCTGGACTTCACCCCCGAGCAGGACATGCTGCGGGACACGGTTCGGAGCCTGTGCCAGCAGCTTTCGCCTCTGTCACGGGTCCGGGAACTGGAAGACGATCCCGACGGGATCGCCTTGGCGCTCTGGGAGCAGTTGGCCGGGCTCGGCCTGTGCGGCCTGATGATCCCCGAGACCTACGGGGGCTCGCCCATGAGCATGATCGACGGGGTGGTGCTGTACGAGGAGCTGGGCCGCTGCCTGGCCCCGGTCCCGCACTTCGTGAGTTGCGTACTGTCGGCCGGTGCCATCGCCGCCGGCGGCACCGACCAGCAAAAGGCCGAGTTGCTGGGCGGCATCGCGGCCGGCACCCTCGTCGTCACCCCGGCCTGGCTCGAGCCTCTGAGCGGCTTCGGACCCCGTGGAGTGGAGCTCACCGCCACCGGGGTCGGCACCAACGGCGAGGTGGAGCTGAACGGGTCGAAGATGCACGTGTATTTCGCGTCCAGAGCCGATCACCTGCTGGTGCTGGCCCGCAGCGGACCCGAGCCCGCCGACATCGACCTGTTCATGGTTCCCACCGACGCGGTCGGGCTGTCCATGTACCAGCGATTGTCGATCTCGTCGGACACCCAGTACTCGGTCGTCTTCGACGATGTGCGGGTGCCGGAGGAGGCCCGGATCGGTGCCTCCGGCTGCGGGTGGGCTACCTGGGAGCAGGTGATGACGGCCGGCGTGGTCCTGGCTGCGGCCCAAGCCGTGGGCGGGGCCGGATACGCCTTGGAGATCACAGTCGAGTACGCCAAGACCCGGCGTCAGTTCGACAAGGCCCTAGCCGAGTTCCAGGCCATCTCGCATTACCTGGCCGATGCCCGAACCAGCCTGGACGGGGCCCGAACACTGGTCTGCGAGGCGGCCTGGGCTCACGCCACCGGCCGAGACACCGCTCGTCTGGCTCCGATGGCCAAGCTGTTCGCGGGCCGGGTCTACCGCGACATCACCGCCATGGCCCAGCAGGTCTTCGGCGGCATCGGCTTCACCGTCGAGTACGACATCCAGCTCTACTTCCGGCGGGCCAAGCAACTCCAGTTGAGCTGGTGGGACACCGCCACCTGCGAGGACAAGGTGGCCGCCGCCGTGCTGGGCCCTCGCTGAGCAACCGATAGCCGTTTCGGCTCACGCGATCATGGGCACGAGTATGGAAAGCCACACGGTCAGTACGAACCCGGACATGATCCACATCAGGGTGCGGGTCTGCTGAGCGATCTGGAGCGTGACATCCGCGAAATGGCCCGCGGAACGGGATTCCATCAAGGCGAAGCGGCCCTCCATCTCGACGAACCGGCCGTCTATCAGGGCGAACCCTTTTCTTCAACGGGCATCAGTTGCTCCCACTAGCTCAGTGCTCCCACTAGCTCAGTGCTCCCACTAGCTCAGTGCTCCCACTAGCATTGAACGATCAAAACGGGGAGTCGCCGAACCCGGCTCCCGAGGCGCGGTTCACCATAACAGTTCTGATTCTGGGCCAGTAGTGCCGGTGGACCCGAAGCGAGGTACCACGACGATGCCGACCGATGACTTCCTGGCCGAACGAGACCCGATCACTTGGTCGGCACCCGACGGGTTCCCGGCGTCGCTGACCCCGGCCGGGCTGTTCACGCAGAATGCGGCCAACGGCCTCGAGGTGGTGCTGGTGACGGCGCTCCAGCGTCCGAACGCCGCCACCATGCGCCAGGCTTGGACCAAACGCCGGGCTGGTCGGGCCAGCCCGGTGCTGCTGGTCGCCCTCTACCCCACCGGAGAGGGGCAACGAGTGTCGCTGTGCGGGCCGGTGGGTGAGCTGGTGTCGGTACGCCACGGGGTCGAGGTGTCGCAGACCGAGCGGGTCGCGGCAGCGGCGTTGGAAGAACCCAGCCACCATGCCGCCACTCGGTTCCTGCTGACCTACCTACCCGAGTTGGATTCCCAGTCGGGTTCACGCACACCAGGCCTGCGCAACGTCGGTCTGCTGGCCACCCAGGAACTGCGGGCCGGGGTGCCGGCGCGAGACGACTGGGTCGCCGCCGGCCAACGAGCCCGGCCACTGCTGGGCCTGCGGGGCCGCCAGTTGGTGGAGGGTCTCGGGTTCACGGTGGAGACCTTGGGCACCAACACTTCGATGCTCACCGTGGCCGACCGACCGAGGGCCGTAGCCGTGTTCTGCCGTGACGACGAACCCGTCGACGCGTCGGCCCGGCGGTTCGGGGGTACGTCTCCGGTGGACCGAGCCCTGGCTGACGCCGATCGCCACGACGTGGACTGGGTGATCCTCACCCGAGCTTGCGAGATCCGCCTCTATCCGGCCCAGCCCGGCATCGGCGTGGGCCGCGGCGGCCGGGCCGAGAAGTTCGTGGAGCTGAACCTGGCGCTACTGCCCGTCGACTCCGCCAGCTATCTGGCCTTGTTGTTCTCCGCCACGGCCTTGGCTCCCGAAACCGGGACGGTAAAGGAGATCCTCGATCATTCCAAGCGTTTCGCCGCCGAGCTGGCCCACCGGTTACGGGAGCGGGTCTATTACCAGACGGTACCGGCTCTGGCCGCGGCGGTGGCGGCCCGTATGGACCACAATCACACCGGCACCGGCCTCAAAGACGCCTACGAACAGGTGATGGTTATTTTGTTCCGGCTGCTGTTCGTGGCCTACGCCGAGGACTCCGACCTGCTCGGTTACCGCACCAACGACGGTTACCGCCGCCGTTCCCTCAAGGGGCTGGCCCGCGGGCTGATACGGGACCGCCAGCCCGGCCAGCACCGAGCCGACACCGGGACCACCGAGCTCTGGGACCAGATCCACGAACTCTGGCGAACCGTGGACGAAGGCAAACCCGAGTGGGGGATACCGGCCTACAACGGTGGCCTGTTCTCACAGGACCCGGAGGTGAATCCGGCCGGGGCGGCGCTGGCCCGGTTGGAGTTCACCGACTCCGAACTGGCCCCGGCCCTGACCGGGTTGCTCGTCGACGAGGGACCCGAGGGTGAGGGACCTGTGGATTTCCGGTCGTTGTCGGTGCGGGAGTTCGGCACCATCTACGAAGGTCTGCTGGAGTCACGACTGACGGTAGCCCCCGGCGACCTCACCATCGCCAAAGCCAAGGGCGCCAAAGCCAAGGGTCAGTACCAATACGTGCCGGTCACCGACCGCGACCCGGTGGATATCAGGGCCGGGGAGGTGTATCTGCAGAACCGGTCGGGGGTGCGCAAGGCTACCGGCTCCTACTTCACGAAACCGTTCGCAGTGGAGCATCTGCTCGACCACGCCTTGGAGTCGGCCCTAAACGACCACATCGCTCGGCTCGATCACTTGCACGACATCGGCGACGAAGCCGGGCTGACCCAGGCCTTCTTCGACTTCCGCTGCGCCGACATCGCCATGGGCTCGGGTCATTTCCTGGTGGCGGCGCTGGACCGAATCGAGGCTCGGCTCTCCGACTGGCTGGCTCGACACCAGCTCGGCTCGGTAACGGCCGAGCTGGAGCGGCTGCGAGCCACGGCTTTGGCCGCCTTGGGTGATCTGGCCGCCGGAACCGAGATCGAGTCGAGTTCGCTGCTGCGACGCCAGGTGGCCCGGCACTGCATCTACGGCGTGGATCAAAACCTGATGGCGGTGGAGCTGGCCCGCTTGGCCATCTGGGTGCACACCTTCGTGCCCGGCCTGCCGCTGTCATTTCTCGACCACAACCTGGTGCACGGCGACAGCCTCACCGGCGTGGGCACCCTCGACGAAGTGGTCGAGCTGTTCACCGGGGCCGGCTCGGGTCAGAGCCTGTTCACCGGTCAGATCGAAG
Source organism: Acidimicrobiales bacterium (assembly GCA_963422655.1). Taxonomy (GTDB): domain Bacteria; phylum Actinomycetota; class Acidimicrobiia; order Acidimicrobiales; family Aldehydirespiratoraceae; genus CATQHS01. The sequence continues at coordinate 649,396 of OY730440.1, forward strand.
AGCTGCTGGGGCGGGCCGAAGGGGCACTGCGTCGTCTGGCCCGCACCTCCGACGCCACCAAAGCCGAGATCGACCAGGCCCGGGCCGCGCACCTGGAGGCTCAGCGGGCCGTGACCGGGGCTCGAGCTCTGTTCGACGTGATCACCGCCCATCGGGCCGGGGTCGGGGCTCTACCCGAACGCTTCGACGAGGCCGTCTTCATCGCTCAAGCCGGAGAGTCGGTCAGGCGCAATGCGGTGAACAGCCTGCAGCCGGTGCATTTTCCGGCTGCCTTTCCCGAGGTGTTTCTGCGGGACCGGCCCGGCTTCGACTGCCTGGTCGGCAACCCGCCTTGGGAGAAAGTCGTTGTCGACGAGAAGGTGTGGTGGGGGGCATATCTGCCGGGCATCCGGTCGTTGCCGGTGCAGGACATGAACCGAGAAATCGCTGCTGAGCGCTATCGCCGACGCGACCTCGCCGCTCAGTTCGAAGCCGACCTCACCAACGCTGAACACAGGCGTCAAACTCTGAGAAACATCTTCTCCGATCTGGGCACCGGGCACACCGACCTCTACAAGGCCTTCGCTTGGCGCAACTGGCATCTGGCTGCCCCGGGGGCGGCTGTCGGCTTGGTGTTGCCCCGCAGCGCTCTGTCCGACACCGGAATGACCCGGTGGCGCCGGGCCGTGCTGACCGAAGGGACTTTCACCGACGTGACCACACTGCTCAACACCGGCAGCTGGGTGTTCGACGACGTAGACGGCCGGTACACGGTCGGGTTGTGCTCACTGCGTCAGGGCCGCGACCCGGACCCGGTCGTGACCCTGGCCGGACCCTACACCAGCCCGGACGCTTACCGCCGCCGAACCGAAGGCGAGACGGTTCCCGTATCCGAGTTCGTGTCGTGGTCGCAAACCGCGGCCTTTCCGACGCTGCCGGACTACCCGGGGGCATTGAAAGTGTTCCGCAAACTCCGAGCCCATCCCCGAATTGGGGGCAAACTTTCAGATAATAGCAGGGCTCAGGGCTCAGGGCTCAGGGCTCAGGGCTCAGGGCTCAGGGCTCAGGGCTCAGGGCTCAGGGCTCAGGGCTCAGGGCCGAGGCCGGTACAGGGCGACATCAACGCCACCGTCGACAAACACAGATTCGTGCTCGACGACGGCGAATCCGCCCGGTCCGAGAGTTCGACTCCACTAACGACAAACGCTGGTTCACCCTCGACGGGGGGAGCCTCGACCATGAGCGGCGCCGGCGGCTTCTGGCCCGTCTACAAGGGCGCGTCGTTCAACCTGTGGAACCCCGACACCGGCACCTACTACGCCTCGGTGGATGCCGAGGCAATCAAGGCCCATCTCCAGTCGAAGCGAAGGCGCCAGCATCGCACGGCCCGTTCCGCCTTCAGTCAGTTCACCACTGAATGGGTCGACGACCCCGGCACCCTGCCCTGCCTGCAGCCCCGGATCGCCTTCCGGGACGTAACCCGTACCACCGACACCCGCACGGTGATCGCGGCGCTGGTACCAAGCAAGGTGGTGATCACAAACCAAGCCCCCTACCTACTACGAGTCGGAGGAACCGAAAGGAGCGAGGCCTTCCTGCTGGGGGTGTTGTGCTCGATGCCCTTGGACTGGCACGCCCGCCGGGTCGTCGAGTTGCACCTCACCTTCAACATCTTCGACAACTTCCCCGTCCCTGACGCCGACATCGACGCCGACCCAGTGGCCGGCCGGGTGGTGGAGATCGCGGGACGGCTGGCGGCGGTGGACCACCGGTTCGCAGATTGGGCCGCAGCCGTGGGAGTACCGGTGGGCTCGGCCAACCACGACCCGGTCCGCACCGACCTCATCTGTGAACTCGACGCCTGCGTAGCCCACCTCTACCGCCTCGACGAAGACGACCTAGCCGTCATCTACGAAACCTTCCACAAGGGCGCCGACTACTCCGAGCACCATGCCGCGGTGCTGGCCCACTTCCGCAATATCTCATGACCGCTATCCCATGACCAGTCCGCCCGACCCACCGACCGAGCCGAAACCGGAGCTGGCCGTCAACCGGAGCGGCCGTACCGTGGCCGACGCTCTCAACGGGTTCATCACCGGTGCCGCTACCTCCTTCGTCGGCGGCGCCCGCATCGACATCGCCACCGCCTACTTCAACCTGGGCGGCTACGCGCTGCTGGCCGACTCGCTGGACCACGTCACCGGGGCCCGCATCCTGCTCGGGGCCGAGCCCGCCCCACCCGAGAAACGCCGACGCCGGCTCGGGGTGGAGTCGGCCCGCCCGCAGCGGGCGGCCCGCACCCGCCTGCGCCGAGCCCTGGAGAACCACGAGCACCACCTTCTCACCGACCGGGACCTGCTCGGGTTCTCCCCTCGAGCCGACGCCACCACCCGACGCTTGCTGGACTGGCTCGGAGCATCGGGGGTACAGGTCCGCCGGCTCGAGGGCCGGTTCCTGCACGGCAAGGCGTTCTTGGTGAGCGACCGGTCTCACGGTGTGGTGGCCGGGTCGTCCAACTTCACCGGGGCCGGGCTCTCCACCAACGCCGAGCTCAACCTGGGCAGCTTCAGCCCCCACGTGGTGGGCCGGGTGGCCGAGTGGTTCGACGAGCTGTGGGCCACCGCCGTCGACTACGACCTGGCCGCCCTGTTCGAGACCCGCTTCGAGCCTCATCCGCCCCAGCTCGTCTACCTGCGGATGCTGTGGGAGCGTTACGGGGCCGAGCTGGCCGAGGAAGCCCAAGCCGCCGGCGCACCCGAAATCAATCTCACCTCGTTCCAGTCCGACGGGTTGTGGCGGGCCAAGCGCATCCTGAACCAACGCAACGGGGTGCTCATCGCCGACGAGGTGGGCCTGGGCAAGACCTACCTGGCCGGTGAGCTGATCCGCGAAGCAGCCCTGGATCGGCGCCAGCGGGTGCTGGTGATCACACCGGCGACCTTGCGCGACGGCCCCTGGCGTGCCTTCAGAACCCGATACAACCTGCCGATGGAGCTGGTCTCCTTCGAAGACCTCGCCGCCGACCGCCGGCTCAACCCCGACCACGCCACCGGTAACAAGCTCGCCGCCAGTGACGTCAACGACTACGCCATGGTGGTGGTGGACGAGGCCCACAACCTGCGCAACCCGTCCACCCAGCGGGCCGGGGCGCTGCGCCAGCTCCTGGCCGGATCGCCCCCCAAACAACTGGTGCTGCTCACCGCCACCCCGGTCAACAACAGCCTGTGGGACCTCTATCACCAGCTCGGCTACTTCCTACCCAACGACGCCGCCTTCACCGACGTGGGCATTGCGTCGCTGCGAGACCACTTCGCCCGGGCCATGGCCCTGCACCCCGACGATCTCACCCCCGAGCACCTCTTCGAAGTACTCGACGCGGTGGCAGTGCGCCGCACCCGATCGTTCGTAAAACGGCACTACCCCAACGACACCGTGCCTCTGAACGGGCGGGACCAGACCATCACCTTCCCCACGCCCCGGGTGCGCAAGGTGAGCTACGACCTCGACGCGGTGCTGCCCGGCTTCTTCGACCGACTCGAAGCCGCGCTCGACCCCGGCGCCGATCCCGACGACCCTGGCACGCTCACCCTGGCCCGGTACTCCCCGTCGTTGTACCGACTCGACCGGCAGTCCGAAAGCTACGAGATGCAATTGGCCGGGCTGTTGATGTCGGGGCTGCTGAAACGGTTCGAGTCGTCTCCTTACGCCTTCGCCCGGACCTGCGAAACGATGGCAGCCAGTCACTCCTCCTTCCTGTCGCTGCTCGACCACGGCCGGGTGGCCACCGGGGAGGCTCTGGCCGACTGGATCACCACCGATTCCGACGACGTCGACGAGGTGGGCAAATACCTTGATCATCACGTGGGCCTGACCGACGACGCCGACGCTTACGACGTGGAACGACTGCGCGGCCACGTCGATTGTGACCGCGACCTGTTGCGCTCGTTCGCGGCCAAAGCTCGCACCGTGGCCCGGGCCGACGATCCCAATCTGGCCGAGCTGGTGGAGCAGCTCGCCACCATTTCCGCCGACGCTGTCGCCACCGGGATCGGCCCCGACGACACCCGCGACCGGCGCAAGGTGCTGATCTTCAGCTACTTCGCCGACACCGTGGACTGGATCTTCGAACACCTGGCCGAGGTGACAAAGACCGACCGGCGGCTGGCCCCGTATCGGGGTCGCATCGCCTGGCTGTCGGGCTCGACCGGAAAGCCGAACAAGGAGTCGGTGGTGTGGGGGTTCGCGCCCCGCACCACCGACGCCCCGGTCGGCTCCGATCAGGATCTCTACGACATCGTCGTAACCACCGACGTGCTGGCCGAAGGGGTGAACCTCCAGCAGGCTCGCCACATCTTCAACTACGACCTGCCTTGGAACCCGATGCGGTTGGTGCAGCGCCATGGTCGCATCGACCGGATCGGCTCCCCCCACGCCGAGGTGTTCGTCCACTGCGTGTTCCCCGACGACCGTCTCGACGACCTGCTCAACCTCGAGGAACGGCTGCAGCGCAAGATCAAGCAGGCCGCGGCCAGCATCGGGGTGGGCGAGGTGTTGCCCGACCAGACCGGCCGCGACATCACCTACGGCGAGACCCGCGAGGAGATCGAACGCATCCGCGGCACCGACGCCACCCTGCTCGAGCGGGGCGGCACGGCCCGGGGGACCCTGTCGGGCGAGGAGTACCGCCAAGAGCTGCGCCAGGCAGTCGAACAAGTATGGCGTGAGCGCATCGAGGGGCTGGCCTGGGGGTCGGGATCGGGCATGGCCGCTCCGGTCGGTGGCAGACATCGGCCCGGCTACGTGTTCTGCATACGGGTGGGGGACTGGGACCAAGCCCTGTTCCGCTACGTCGAGTTCGGGGGCGGCGACGAGGACGAGCTCGGTGACGATGACGGTGGCGCCTCCTCGGTGGTGTCCGACACACTCGGGTGCCTGGATCGGGCCCGACCGCCCGACGGGTTCGACACTCCCAGGGTGCTCGACGACGATACCCACCACGGGGCCTACGAGGCCTGGGCTGTCGCCCGGGCCGACGTGGTGAAGCAGTGGAACCGCCTGGCCGACAAGGCCAACCTGGAACCCCGGGTGCCGGCCGCGCTGGCCCGGGCCGGTGAGATCCTGAGGTCTCACCCCCCGGCCGGGCTCACCCAGGACCGAATCGACCGGGCCGTCGACAGCCTCAGTGCCCCCTACCCCGAGCGCACCATCCGCACCATCCGGGCCGCCATGGCCGGCGCCGACGACCCGGCCAGCCAGGCCGAGACAATCCTGGACGTGATCGACGATCTCGGCCTGCGACCCTACGAACCACCCCAGCCCCGGCCCGAGATCACCGAAGGTGACGTCCACCTGGTCTGCTGGCTGGCTTTGAGCTGACCCCCGAACGACCGGGGAACGACCGGGCCCGGGAGCAAGTGACCGCCTGGCGGGTATGCGCTCGTCGACAAGCAATTGGGAGGTGTTGATCTGATCGGCATCAGTGGTCTCGGAAGACGTCACGACGATGGCCGACGCGCACAACATGGATGACGAGGCGAGTGTCTATGACTTCGTAGAGGATCCGGTAGTCACCGATCCGAACTCGATACACCGAGTCCTCCCCTGTGAGTTTATCGACTTCACCGCTCGACGGGCGACCTCGACCGTGTAACGGCTCACTCAAGCCCCAACATCACCTTCACATCGTCCCACGGGACGTAGTCGTCGTCGGCCCTTGCGGCGTCGAGTTCTCGGCGATCATCAACATCGTCGGAAGTCTCGACGAGACGATCGAACGCGTCGGAGTCGATGATCACCGCCACGCGTCGTCCTCGACGAGTCACCGAGATCGGGGCTCCCGAGCGACGGGTTTCCTCGATCACTTCGGACAGCCGATTGCGAGCTTCGCTCACTGCGACCTCGCTCATGTACGAATCGTACACTCGTTGGCCAACGTTGACGCCTGATCGGCAACACCCGCGGTCGGCCGGGCCGACGATGAAGGCATGCTGAAGCGTATCTCTGTGACCATGCTGGCGTTGGCGTAAATCGGTGCGAGTACCTTGCCGGAGGCGAGTTGAGGATGTTAGCCGCCTTAAACCAGGTGATATAGTTAAATCTCCAGGCTGTAATTTGACAGCCGTTAGCTAAAAGGAAGCTTGCAATGACCAAGTCCAAAAATCGGCATGTTGTCCCAAACCGTAAATCCGGATGGGACGTTAAAGCTCCTCACGCAAAGCGTGCGTCAGCGCACACCCGCACTCAAGCCGAGGCCGAGCAACGAGCAAAAACAATCGTTGGGAACCTGGGCGGAGGAGAGGTGCGTATTCATGGCCGCAATGGCCGCATCCGTGACTCGGACACTGTCTTCCCGGGTAACGACCCCAATCCACCCAAGGACAAAAGACATTGAGGATCTGCGAAGATCAGAAGTCCTGTGGGTGGTGAAACGATCCGTTAACGCCGAGCTGGGCTCGGCCGGGCGGTACATCATCACCGGGTCGACTCGCAATGATCTCCACGTAGACCAGTGGCCTCTGACCGGATGGGTTCTCAACCTTAGTCTTTGGCCGTTGACCGGACGGGAGCGGTTCGGGGATGCAAGCGCACCCTCGCTGTTCGACCGCTGGGACAGCGACCATCGCTTTGTGGTGCCGCCTGGCTGATGGGCGTCGACCACCAGGGCCTGATGCGAGACCGGCCCGCACCGCTACCGCTTGGACCAAGGAATCGAAGCGGTACCCATCGTCGGACTCTGGGGAACCCAAACCGCAGCCAACCAGAACTACCAAGCCCCGGAACCGCAAAACCCGTCTCACACTGCTAGCCGATGACCACGCTCTATCCTCAACCTCAACCTCAACCTCAACCACTAACGCCGCCCCCAGACCAAAACAAGCCCAACCCCACAACCGGGGGCTCAGACCTTGCACAATCCGCAACGTCCCTGCGAACGGCTCGCATCAATTCGGTTCTCGCCAAGTCAGCAATGACGAGGTCTTGATAAACAGCCCGGGACCGGGCCCAGGGACCGGCAGATCAACAAATTGTCGCCGGGCGGGCCGGGCGTTATCGCCCGCTCGCGGCCTCGACGACACATCAAGAACAAGAGAATCCGAAATGCACGACTAGCGAGGCTCACACGATCTGCGACCCGTCACTCCCGAGCACTCGGGAGATAATAAGCCGAGGGGCCAAATCGGACTGGGTCATGTCGGCGATCACTATCCAGTGCTAGCACATGAATTCGCGCTCATCCCTACCACCACCGAACCACACGGCCAATCCTCGGACCCATATCAGATACTCCCAGGCATCGTCAAGGCCAACCGGCATCGTCCATGATGCCCGATCTGCCATCCAGGCAGAACGGCGTCAACAACACGTGCCCTTAGCGACACAGCCAGGAATCATTCCAAGACGTTCTGCAGGGTCTGCGCCAGCCAACTGACTACCCAAGTCCCGGAGCTGCAGACCAGCCGCGCCCCGGAGTTCCGCTACGTCCGGGGCGAGATAGAGGCACAGGTGGAATCCCCAGTTCACGTGGTTCGTGCCAGCCCACCGGCGGTGTCGAACCTCCGCGCAGGGTTTCGACCACGGGAAGGCGGCGGGGATCGAGACAACGATCTCCTCGCGGGGCCGCAGGTTGACACCCGCATCGGTCGCCGGGAATCGGGTATCTATCGAGACGGTGATGGTTACCGATCCCGTCTCGGTCGGTTCGTCGACCGAAACCAGTTCGATCGCGTCGCCTGCAGCATCAAGGCGGCGCAGCTCGCTTAGCGCCTCTATCTGCCCATCGCTCAGTTGCATCCGAACCCGACGGCCGCGGCGACTGGCTCGGCGTTGCCTCTACTGGTCCGTACCTGCTCGTCGGCGGCCGATTGGCCAGTTGGCGTGGTCCCAAGGAACGCGAATGCCAGCCTTGGTGACCTCGAATACGATTGGTGCGAGATCTTCTTCGTCGGGGTATTCGCCGGTACAGAGGAACTCGTCGCAGCGCTCACTGTACCGATTCCTGGCTTTGGCGTGGGGGGGGGGGGGGGTCTCCAGATGAGTTCGCGGTGGGAATCGGAGCTGAGCTTGAGACGATCCAGCCGTAGCTGGCCTTCACAGACTCTAGGAGATCGAGCACGTCCGAGTGAAGGACGTCCGAGCCATCCTCTCGTTGGTACATGACAGACTTCGAGCAGTGGTGGGCCGCCAGATAGACGTCCCACTCTTTGTCGTCGCGTTCCTTGGTCATCTTCAGGAGTCGTTTTGATCGGCTCGTAGTCAAGGTCCCCCAACAGGAGCACTCGTCCCGCGCCGTATCCGTGGCGCAGTGTCACGTGGAGGCCGATGCTCGTGCGGTTGCGCTCGGTGCCATCGAAGACCGTCACCTCGGTTCCTGGGATGGACACCGCGTCGCCGAGCCCGGCGAAGTCTCCCTCAAGTGACTCGTGATAGCCGATCACCCGGATCCGATCGCCGCTAGCGACGTTGCTGGATCGCCGGTAGACGCCAAGGCGCCGAAGCGCTTCATCGCGTAGCGCTACTGCATCCTTGGAGAGTGAATCTGGGTCTTCGGTGTCGATGTCGGCTATGAGCCGGGGCGTGAACCAGAGCTCGCCGATCACAACACACGCTTCCTCCAACAGCCGTTTGAACCCGCGGCAGTGGTCGTTGTCGGCATGGGTTGCGATGAACACTGCAAGGTAGGGCTTGCCGTCCTTGACTGGCAGCAGTTCGATGAGCTCATCGATCATCGGATAGCGAGGGTCGCTTTCGCCCTCGGCGTCGACCAAGTGGTTCAGGTCAACCTGGATGACAGCGCCCTCGGTTACTAGGATCGTTGTGCTGTCTCCGGTGCCAACAGGCCAGAACACCAGGCCAGTGGTCGGTAGTTCGCTTCGTTTCATTGTTCTTCTTCTTTTGGAGACCAGTCGCCGACGCTGCTCAAGAATCGCCGTTCGGGATTCGACAGCGGATCTGAGCAGTATCGTAACGGGGCCTGAAACCCTTCTTGATCATGTTTTACGAGACTTTTCCTCGCTCAAGAGAATCAGTATAGCAGCTGATAGATCCCTCAAGTTGTATGTTGTGAGATTACTGTGCGAGAATGGCCCCATGAGCACCCGAGAGGTACCGCCTCACTCAAGCGCACTGCTGTCGTTCACCGTCTCCAACGTCCGTTCCTACCGAGACGAGGTCACCCTCTCGTTGCTCGCCACCCGCCTCGCCCGCGAAGACGTCCGTCGTCAACTCCGCATCCGATCCTCCAAGACACCTATCAACGTCCTGCCCGCCGCGGGACTCTTCGGCGCCAACTCGTCGGGCAAGTCCACAATGCTGTTCGCGATGGCCGACATGCGGGCCATCGTCGCCACCTCCTTTAGGAGCGGTACCCGCTCAAGTGGCGTCTATCGCAACGCCTTCGCGCTCAACGACGCCTACAGCACGAAGCCGAGCCGTTTTGAAGTTGAACTCATCCTTCACGGTGTCCACTGGCAGTACGGGTTTGAGGTGGATGACGAACGCGTCATCGGCGAGTACGCCTACTACTACCCCAAGGGCCGCCAAGCTCTCGTTTTCAACCGCACACCAGACGAGATCACCTTCGGCCCCTCCTTCCGGCCCGCAGGCCGGGCACTACGACAGCTCATGCGCGATAACGCGCTACTGCTGTCTGTCGCTGGCGCCGCCGACGATGAACAGCTCGCACCGCTTTTTCAGTGGTTCCTTCACAACCTGCGCCTCGCCCGAGCGTCGAACCGAGAGTCCCGCGCCATCCGCACCGCAGAACTCGTCAAGGACCCTGAATCCAAAGAGCGCGTGATGGCACTCGTACGTGCCGCAGACCTCGGCATCTGTGACATCGAGCGAGCCAGCGTCGACCCCGACGTAGCGGAGCGCCTGCAGCGGGTCTTGCGTGTCCTGCAGGGTGAAGAAGGCGACCCCGACGCCTCAGACGAAGAGAGCAACATCGTCTTCGCGGACACCGTCCGCCTAAAGCATCACGGCACAAGAGGCGACGTCGAACTCGACCCCGAACTCGAATCGGAGGGCACCATGGTCTGGGTCGGTCTCATCGGACCCGTCCTTGATGCGCTCGACAGCGGCCACGTTCTACTTGCAGACGAACTCGACGCCAGCCTCCACCCCCACCTGGTCTCCATGATTGTTGAGATGTTCCAGGACCCCGCGCGCAACCCGCGCTGCGCACAGCTCGTCTTCAACACCCACGACGTCAGCGTGCTCGGCGACTCCGACCAAGGTGGACTTGGCCGAGATCAAATCTGGTTCGCGGAGAAGGACTTCGAAGGCGCAACAACCATCTACCCGCTCGTTGACTTCAGACCGCGCCGTGACGAAGCTCTCGGTCGCCGCTACCTCCAAGGCCGGTTTGGGGCCGTCCCCGTTGTCAACCTCGGCGAGGTTCGCGAAAAGACTCGACCTCGTCGATACATGAACAGGCCCCGCAGCGGCCGACCACGCCGCGTTCCAGCCATCAGAGAACCACGCCGCGTCGTCCGAATCCTCACCGAAGGCACCGTGACCGAGCCCGGGTACCTCACCCAATGGGCCCGTCGGAACCGCGACATCCACATCGACTTCGCTGGTTCGGGAATGCCGCCGTTGAGCCTCGTACAACGCGCCCGCGACTACCAACACACCAACCGAAGGGCCCACAGCGGAAGAGACCAAGACTTCGACGAGATCTGGTGTGTCTTCGATGTTGACCAACACGCCAACCTCACCCAAGCCATCCATGAGGCGCGACATAGCGACATCTGCGTCGCACTTTCGAACCCCTGCTTCGAGCTTTGGCTCATCCTTCACTGCCAGGACCAGACCGCCCACATCGAACGCAAGTCAGCGCAACGCCTCGCAGCGGACCTCGGCATCATCGATTCAAAGCGTCTCCAACCCAGCACTGTGGACACGTTCCTTGCTCACTACGGCGATGCCAAGCGGCGCGCCCAAGCTCTGCGCCAGCGCCATCTGGACAACGGCTCCGATCCCAAGGCGAACCCCAGCTCCAACGTCTGGGAACTCGTCGACCGACTCCAATAAGCGCCGAGGCCTGTCTGATCGGTTCGATGCTTGAGGCCGAACGCCCTTCGACACTAGCCGCAGCTCCACGTACACTAGTTGACCTGGGTGACGGAGTGTCTCTTCCCCTCATAGCCCCTCGTGCTGCGCGCTTCACACGCTCGAACACGGCAAGCCGTACCCCCAGGCCCAGCTCGAGGTCATTCGCGGCGCCGAATTCTTCGAGTGGGACGCGGATGAGGCCGCGCGTATGGACGCGTGATCCCGAGCGCTCCCGGCGTGCGCTACATCGTTCACCACCAACCGATCGGACTGGTCCCACGTTCTCGCCTTGGAACTTCCCGATGAGCCAGCCCGCTCGAAAGGTCGCAGGTGCGCTCGCTTCCAACCAACTGATCCCGAGCGACATCACGGCGCTGGTCGCATTCACCGGCTCGACCGCGGTCGGTCTCCAGCTGTTTGATGCGTGCAATGTGACAGTTGATGCGTGCAACGTGACAAAATCCGACAGCGCACCGGCCACGCAGGCAGCTAAAGTTCTGGAGCCAGCCGCCGTCACTCGTTTGCGGTGACCGGCCCCAGAACCTCAGCTAGCGGTGTCGAAGGCTTGTTGCCATGTGTTGATGCGTTCGGCGTCGCGAGATTCATAGGCGTAGATTGCGTCGCTGAGCGTCGGGGCGAACGCTTCTTCGTCTCCGTTCGCGAGTGCTGTGAGTCGCATCGTGAACCATGCGGTGATCCCACCCGCGGGCGGCGATTCGAACCTGGGGAATTGCGGGTCGCCCCCGTCGCGGTGAAGCCACTTCCCGGCGAGATCGGGATCTAGAACCATCGCTCTCGCGAGTCCCACGACGTCGGTTGTCCCGGCCGCAACGGCGGCTGCGGCCTCAACTCGAGTCTTGAACCCACCGGTCAGCATCAACGGCGTATCCGTGACAGTCCGGGCCCGCCGAGCGAACTCAAGGAAGTACGGCCCCGACGATCGGCGATCAGAACTAACCGTAGCACCAGGAAAATAGGTCCCTCCGCTGATATCGATCAGATCCACCCCCTCACCTCCGAGAAGCGAAACCGCAACAAGGGCATCGTCTTCGCTCAGCCCACCAACGAGCTGATCACTCGAATTGATCTTCACCGCAATCGCGAAACCCGATCCCACCTCCGCTCGAACCTCGCGCACAATTGCAAGCAGAAGCCGACATCGGGCTTCAATCGAGCCGCCGTAACGATCCAAACGACGGTTGAACAACGGTGACAGAAACTGGCTCAACAAAAAACCGTGACCAGCATGTATCTCGACACCACCGAAACCGACAGCTCGAGCATGAGCCGCCGCCCTGGCGTACACCATCGGCAACGCATAAACCTCGGCCGCCGTCAGCGCATCGCAACGCAAACCCTCGATGTCCAACGCAGATGGACCCGCCGGGCGAGAAACCGGATCGTAAGCAAGCGCGCCAGCATGGCCAAGCTGAGGCCAGATCAGCGCACCATCAACAGACCCGGCCTCAACGAGCCGACGAAGAAGCACCTCATCAGTACCAGGCCCAAGCACCAGGTTCCCCGGTTTCTCCGGAAAACGACAATCGACTTGAACCTCACCAATAAGCGACAGAGCGGCGCCACCCTTCGACCACCTCCGGTAAAGCTCAACCTGCTCATCGGTCGGACGGCCCGCACCATCCCCCAGACAATCAGACATCGCAGCCTTCACCAACCGATTCTTTAACACGACACCACATGGAAGCTCCAACGGTGCCCCAAGAACCTCTACGTCGGTCACATGAGGGACTCGACCGCGGCTACGACACGAGCCGGGTCCGGGATTGCGGCGGCCTCAAGCGGAGCGGCGAACGGGATCGGCACAGGCTCGCCGGCAACGCGCACGATCGGGCCGTCGAGCTCGAATAGTGCCCGTTCCGCAACGATGGATGAGACCTCTGCTCCCCAGCCGCAGGGCCGGGGATTTTCTTCTACGATCACGAGGAGTGAGGTCTTGGAAACCGAGGCGAGAACGGTGTCCATGTCAAGGGGATACAGGGTCCGCAGGTCGAGGATCTCACAACTGATACCCCGACTACCCAGCTCGGCGGCGGCGGCCTCGGCTACAGGCACCATCGCGGCCAGAGCCACCACGCTGACGTCGCTGCCGGCTCGAACTTGGCGAGCCTGACCGAATGGCACTCTGTGGTCGCCGTCGGGAACGTCTTGTTTCACATCGAAGAGAGCCTTGTGCTCAAAGACAACGACAGGGTCGTCGTCATCTACCGCCGTGGCCATCAGACCAACAACATCGGCTGGCGTCGAAGGAGCAACTACCTTCAGGCCTGGGGTCATCATCGCCATATTCTCGAGTGACTGGCTGTGCTGAGCTCCGAAGCCGAGACCGGCACCGTTGTGGACACGGATTACGAGAGGTGATTGGAGTTGCCCTGCGGTCATGTAGCGGCTCTTGGCGATCTCGTTGGCCACGCCGTCCCAACAGATGGCGAGGAAGTCCGAGAACATAATCTCCGCGATCGGCCGTAGACCGGTCATTGCCGCGCCCATGGCGGCACCGATGATCGCCTGTTCGGCAATGGGCGTATCTCGGACCCGCACCGGGCCGAATTCTTCCAGGATTCCGACCGTCGATTTGAAAGCTCCGCCGGCGGCGGCAACGTCCTCGCCCAAAAACACCACGCAGTCGTCGCGGCGCATAGCGCGAGCGATGCCCTCGCAAATAGCTTTGCGGTAGTTCATGACAGTCATCGCGTGCCTCCGTCAGCTCGCGTATGTGTTGTCGAAGAGCTCTTCAACAGATGGCTCCGGCGCTGCCAGCGCCCGCTCAACGATCTCGTCGTAACGCTCAACAACATCGGCCTGTAGCCTCTCGAGCTCAGACGTAGTGACGCCCCGCTCGATCAACAGCTTTGCTACTGCGTCGATCGGGTCGCGGCTCATCCACTCGGCAACTTCCTCGGCGGGCCGGTAGGTCGCAGGATCAGCGCGGGAGTGTCCACCGTGGCGGTAGGTCTTGGCTTCGACGATAGATGGCCCCTCCCCTGCTCGTGCCCGCTCAACGGCTGCCCCGACCACTTCGTGGACCAATACCACGTCGTTGCCATCAACCACCATGCCCGGGATGGCATACCCCGAAGCCCGGTCGGCCGCCGCGTTGATGACCGGGACGACCGTGTGTATCGGCGAATACTCCGAGTACAAGTTGTTCTCGCAGATGAAGACCACGGGGAGCTTCCACGTCGCGGCAAGCCCGACGCCTTCGTGGAATGCGCCGATCGGAGTCGTTCCATCGCCGAAGAATACTGTGGTGACTTCATCGGTTCCTCGCACCTGCGAGGACCATGCACACCCGACGGCGATAGGGATCTGGGCTCCGACGATGGCGTAGGCACCGTAGAGACCCTTGCTCGTGTCGGTCAAATGCATTGAACCACCCCGCCCGCCACAGCACCCATCGCTGCGGCCAAGGATCTCGGCCATGCCTGCATAGGCATCCATGCCACGGGCAAGGCAATGATGATGACCTCGGTAGGTGCACAGGGTTTTGTCGCCATCTCGAAGTACCCCAGCCGAGCCGACTGCGACCGCTTCCTGCCCGATCGCCAGGTGCGTCGTACCGCGGACAAGGTTTCGAGTGAACAGATCCATAACCCGAGACTCGAATTCTCGGATCTCAAGCATCGCCAGATGCCAAGCTCGAAGTCGATTAGTCGAGACCTCAGCACTCATCTCAGATCAACTCCCTCACGGACATCGCCGCCCGATCGGCCACTCCGGTGTGTGGTAGGGCCAGCAATCTGGAAACGTTACCAGAATCGATTGTGGTTGGGCAGCTTTGCGCCATACTCCAACGTTTCCTGCGAATCGCAATCTATCCCACAAACGATTCCCTCTGGTACGGTCGCGGGGGCACCCGCCATCGTGAAAGGCGTTCCACCCTCATGGCGAAACGACCGATGATGGCGAAACGGCCGATCAACCGGCCGACCTCACCGACGATGAATGATGTTGCCAACGCCGCCGGCGTCGCAATGTCATCTGTATCACGCGCTCTGTCGGGACACCCTGATGTGTCTGATGCGATGCGGGCCAGAGTCATCGAGGCAGCCGAGCGACTCGGGTACGAGCCCGACTTCGTAGCGCAGAGCCTCAGATCGGGCTCGACAATGACCGTCGCCCTGCTCGCTCGTGACATCTCCAACCCGCTGTTCGCCGAGATCGCTCGCGGGGCCGAATCTGCAAGCCGCGATGCAGGGTACTCGATCATCGTCGTGAACAGTGACGGCAGCGCCGAGATCGAAGCCGACCATGTTCGGAAGCTACGACGACGCAGAGTAGACGGCTATCTGGCCTCACTCGTCGATGAGACGGCTACAGCAACACTGACCGAACTGGAACGTTCCGGCGCGCTGATCGTGCTCCTCGACCGCGAATCTCCCCAGCTCCAAGCCGCTGCGGTTCTGTCGGACCATTACCATGGCATGCGCGCCGCCGTCGACCACCTAGTGGCGCTGGGCGTCGCCGACCGAGTGGGACTCGTGACGGGAGGTTTGCAAACAAGACCAACCAAAGAGCGCATCCGCGGACTTCGGGACGGAATGGCTGCGGCGGGCCTCGAGATGGATACGCGACTCACCTACATCGACGACTGGTCCGAAGCCGGCGCCGTGGCCGCGACCGAACGCCTGCTTGCTCTCGATAATCCTCCGACAACAATCGTTGCTGGCGGCACCCAGAGCACGCTTGGAGCCATTCGAGCGCTCGCTGACGTTTCACCCGACCAACGGCCGGCATTCATCGCATGCGATGACGTGCCCCTGCTCGACCAAGTGCCGCTCCCGCTCGGCGTCGTCAGCCGTGACGCGACGCTCATCGGGCAGACGGCTGCGGAGCTTCTGCTCGAAATGCTTCAAGGTGAGCCTCCGCGGGTAGTGACCCTGCAGACGACGTTTCGGCCGCGTACCGTCTGATCAACTTGGGCCTCGTTCTCAGCACCGGACCGCTGCCTCGCTCTTTCCGGCTGCCTCCACCAGCACAGCCCGACTGAGTTCGGCGCCTTCGATGAAGGTCTCCACGATCGAACCTGCGACCACGACATGGACCTGCCCCGCCAGCCTGATCACCTCATCAACGTCTGAGGACACGACGACTGCCGCCGTGCCCTTCGAGACGGCCGTTTCGATTTGGTGGTAGATTTCGGTTCGGGCCCGAACGTCAACTCCCCGGGTGGGCTCGACAAGTACCAGGATCTCCGCGTCGCGCTCGAGCCACCGTCCGAGAATGACCTTTTGCTGATTGCCGCCCGAGAGGGTCTCGATGCGTTGTCGGGGTCCGCCTACTGCGGCGATATCGAGTTCGCTGCTCCATCGATCGAAGATGCGGCGGAGTCGCTGCGGAGCCAACACGCCACGCTGCGCCACCCGAGGCCATGATGCGACGGTGAGGTTCTCGGCCGCGCCCAAGCCGGTGAGGAGTCCGCGTTTTTTGCGGTCGGGAGACACGTAGCCAACCCCTGAGGCGATGGCTCGGCGAGGACTCGTCGGGGCGATGCGGCCACGGATCGAAATGCTGCCACCGGTTACCTTCCGTAGGCCGAAGATCGCTTGTGCGAGCTCGAGCGTCCCGCATCCCACACGTCCGAACAAGACGGTGATCTGGCCGGCACGAACTTCAAAGCCGACGTCTCGGACGTCGTCGCCGACATCCACACCATCGAGCGTCAAGACGACGTCTCCTTGCCCGCGGGTCGACTCGTACACTGCGCCAGCAGATCCCACGCCCGCATCGCCTACCATTGCTGCGACGATGTCGCCTCGGGACAGGTCACAAAATGGGGTGGCCGGCAGAGCGACATCGCCGTCGCGGAATACTGCGACACGATCGGCGATTGCCTCGAGTTCATCAAGGCGGTGGGTTATGTAGACGATCGCTACCCCGTCAGCCCTCAGACTGCGAATCAGATCGAAGAGCCTGTTGGCTTCGGTGTCGGACAAGGCTGACGTTGGCTCATCGAGGATGAGCAGGCGGGCTCGCCGCATGAGCGCTCTGACAATCTCGACAACCTGGCGCTGGGCGACACCAAGTGTCCCCACAGCAGTGTCGACATCGATATCGACACCGATTCTGGCGAGAGCCTCTTTTGCGTTCCGGCGGACCCTCGACCATCTGACAATCCCCCGAGTTGCGACGAGCTCTCCGAGATGGAGGTTCTCGGCAACCGTGAGATCAGGCGCGTCATTGAACTCCTGATGAATGACGCGGATACCAAGCTCGTGCGCATCTCGCGGACCTCGGAGATCGGCCACGACGCCATCCACCCAGATGGTGCCTGCTTCTGCTGGATACTCACCCGACAGGATCTTGATCGTCGTCGACTTGCCGGCACCGTTCTCTCCGAGAAGAGCGACGACCTCGCCGCCTTGGACATCGAGAGCGATTCCGTGAAGGACCTCGACTCCGGCGAAGCTCTTGCGGATGCCCTGCAGACGGACCTCGATCGGTCCGTTCCTGGGCGTGTCGCTCTCGGTCACGTCTCGCCCCCGATCTTGAGTCGGACCTGGTCGAGGGCAACGGCAATGATCAGAACTGCACCGCGTGCGATGTCTTGCCAAAACGACGACACGCTGATCAGCGTCAGGCCATTGTTCAGCGTCCCAATGATGAAGACGCCGAGTGCTGCGCCGATGATGCTGCCGCGGCCGCCAGCCAGGCTCGCCCCTCCGAGGACTACTGCGGCAACCACCGAGAGCTCGAGACCAAGCGCCGCGTTCGGTGACGCTGCCCTCAGTTGCGAGGTGAGTATGAGACCTGCGAAGGCTGCGGCGACGCCGGACGCGATGAACAGCAAGAAGATGTTGCGTCGCACCGAGATGCCAGCGAGTCGTGCCGCTTGCGGGTTCGATCCGAGTGCGTACACAGACCGACCGAAGACCGTGTAGCGCATGGCGAATCCGGCGACGACCACAACGAGGATGAAAATGAGAACCTGTGCGGGGATGCCGACGACTTCACCGCTCCCGAGCCAGCGGAAGCCTTCGATGCGAATGGTTTGGCCGTTGGAGATGAGCCGCGCCATCCCACGGAAGATCGAGAACCCGCCCAGAGTCACGATGAGCGAATTCACTCCCAGCCACGTCACGAGTGCACCGTTGGCGGCACCAATCGCTATTCCCATAACGAGGGCGAGAACGACTCCCGTCGTCAGCGACCCGCCCTCGGTGATGTCGGCCATCCAGATGCCAGACAGCGCCGCTAGCGACCCAACCGAGAGGTCCACGTTGCCCGAAATGACAAGCATCGTCTGCGGGGCTGCGAGGATGCCGAGCACTGCAACCGACAGCAAGATGTTGCGGAGGTTGTTGGTCGTGAAGAACACATCGCTACGCGACGTGAAGTAGGCCACGAGCGCGACGAGGAACCCCATGAGCACGAACTCGGGGGGACTCGCCGCGACACGCTGGCGCCAAGAGTCGACGACTCGATGCCGCATCGTCGAGTGGGTCCTGGATGACTGGACGGATGGGGATGCCATTCTCACCTGCCTCTACCGAAGGCTCACCGGGAAGACTGCTTCTTCCCCGTCCATCGGAGCCTCAGCTCTCAGCCATCGGCAGGATAGAACTCCTCGACCCCGGCGGCGTCGAGGAACCGGTGCTCGATCAGCAGGGGATCGTCGACCGTCTCGCCGTTCATCATGGCGATGATGTTCGGGATCAGGACCTCGCCGTAGAGCTCAGGGAAGTAGCCCGTGGATCCGAGATAGTCGGCGTTCTCCCGCACTACGTCGTGAACGCTGAAATCTGCGCCCTGGCTGGCGAAGATGACCTGGCCTTCACGGCCGGCGTCTTCCACCGCGGCCAGGAAGCCGAGGCAGGAGTCATCGTTGATGCACAAGGCAATGACCTGGTCGGCATCAGGATTCGCGGTCAGCCAGTCGCGGCCCTGCTCGAACCCGGGATCGAGGCGGTCGGCATCCAGACGAGTGATGATCGAACCTGACTCATCGGGGTCCCAGTCCTCGAAATCGCCAAGGTTGAGATCCCCACACACCGACTGCACGCCACGAATGCCGCCGTTGAGGCGATCAATGTTCACCTGACCCACGCCATAAGCCTCGAAGGTGACGATGGCGTCAACCTCACAGCTCCAACGAGCTTCCGCCTCAGCACCAGCGGCCTGCCCTGCAAGCTCGCCCGCCAAACCGTTGTCGGCACCCATGAACACCGCACACGATGGATGGGCGATGTCA
This sequence comes from Acidimicrobiales bacterium, assembly GCA_963422655.1. Taxonomy (GTDB): domain Bacteria; phylum Actinomycetota; class Acidimicrobiia; order Acidimicrobiales; family Aldehydirespiratoraceae; genus CATQHS01. The sequence goes on from OY730440.1 coordinate 668,639, forward strand.
ATGGCGATCACCGGCCGATCACCGATGGCATCACAGACCGCTTGTTCAACAGCACCATCGACCTGGAACTCGATCACCGCGTCCACTCCCTGGGTGGCAAACAGCCGCGCATTGTCCAACGCGATCGAACCGTCCAACGCGTTGTCGGCGTTGACGATCTCCACGTTGCACAACTCTGCAACACGCTCGATCCCTTCACGTACCGACACTGCGAACGGTACTGATTCACCAAGGTTGGCGAACCCGACGGTGCGGCTCTCACCATCTCGACCCTGACACAGCGGATCCAACGCCGACGCCTCGACCTCACCATCATCAGGTACCGAGCCGCTGCCGTTATCGGATCCGGTCGATGTGTCTTCAGGCTGGGTGGTAGTGGTGTCTTCAGGCTGAGTGGTGTCTTCAGGCTGAGTGGTGGTGTCTTCGTCGTCATCACCACACGCCGCGGCGACAAGGGAGAAGGCCACTAAGAGGGCCGCGAGAACTCGCCATTGACGAGACCGCGTCCTTCCTTGATTGCACTTCACGTCTTTCATTTGGGTTCCCTCCCTGATTGTGGGGTTCTCGCTCAAGAGCTCTGTGCTCCCGTTTCGATCTGGTGAGCGGCTATGTAGTCCTCGTCGAGTTCCCAACCCAGGCCGGGGCGTTCGGACAGGACGTAGCAGCCATCGACGAGTTCTGGTGGGTTCGCGACGAGGTGATGCCAGACCGGATCGCGCTCGGGCCAGAACATCTCGACGAACGTTCCGTTGGGGATGCTGGCGAGGAGGTGCAACGACACCTGCGGTTCTTCATGGTGCGCCATCTGAACGCCGTAGGCCAGCGACATGGCGGCGACACGGCGCCACTCGGTCGGGCCGCCCGACCATGAGCTGTCGAAATTACAGAAGTCGATGGACCCACCGGCCATGAGCTCGCGACAGCCTCCAGCGGAGAGTTCTGTCTGGCCCGCGCAAACAGCGACACCGGAGAGCGTGCGGACGTCGCGCATGGCGGTGCGATTGATGTCCCAGCGGCATGGCTCTTCGAACCAGTAGAGGTCGTCGTCGGCGACTCGCTTTGCGAACTCGACCGCGTCGGGCACAGTCCAGCCCTGGTTGGCGTCGGCCATCAAAACGAGCGCATCGCCCCCGGCGGCTCTGGCCTTCGAGAAGCGAGCTGCATCTTCGCCGGGGGTCTGCCCTCCGACCTTCAGCTTCATGCCAGCGACGCCCCAATCCACGAGCTTCTCGATCTCTTCCTCGATCTCGTCGGGGGATCCGTAGTAGCCACCGATCACCGAGGTGGGCACACGGTCACGGTAGCCTCCCCATATACGCCACAGCGGTTGCCCAAGGCTCTTGCCGACCGCGTCCCACACCGCGGCGTCGATGCAGGCGCTGGCCACCAAGCCGATCCGGCGGTCTCTGAGAATGTCGAAAGTGGATGTCCGACAGGAGTCCCAGATTCGCTCGACGGCGAACAGTTCTTCACCGATGAGCTTTGGCTTGAGCTCGCAATGAATGACTGCATCGATCTCGGCGAGCGTGGCGTCCTCGTCGCCGGCGTAGGCCTCGCCCACGACACCGTTGTCACACGTGATCCTGGTGATGATCGTGGAGCGATGGGTCATGGAGTAGTGACTGCCGGCGAAGCGTCTGGCAAGCGGGACACGGATTGCCGTCGTCGAGAGATCAACGACGTGGGCGCTGCCCACGTGAGGGGGGATCCCTTCCTCATTGGCCTGATCGGACAATCGCAATCGCTCCCGGAATCGTTTGCAGCCAACTTAGGCTCGTCCCGATGGCACTGTCAAATTCGCAATCTTCGCAATCGGGTAATGTGCCAGGAATCAGTTCAGGAATCACTTGCGTTCGAATTCGGGCGGCCGCAATCGTTACCGGTTATGATTGCGATATCGGGTAACCAACAAGGTGTCCGGTTCTCATGTATATCGCCTCGCTGGAAGCCATCCCTGTCAGCTATCCCGAACCGAACGACCATGGCGCAGCGCGCCATCTGTGCCTTGTCCACCTCCGAGACTCCGACGGCAGGCAAGGCTGGGGCGAGGCCGTCACGATGTGGCCCGAGGCGAGCGTCGCCGTTGCTGGGCTGATCGAGGCTTTCGCCCCGATCGTCATCGGCACCGATGCCAGCGACGCCGAGGGGCTCTGGGCGAGTTTGGTCGATCACACGTGGTGGTACGGCCGTGGCGGGCTCGCCAGCATGGCGATCGCCGCGATCGACATCGCAGCATGGGATCTACGCGGCCAGATCGAGCAACGCTCGCTTGTCGAGATGCTCGGCGGCGCCCGCCACGACAGCCTCCCTGTTATCGCGAGCGGCCACGCAACCATGGAGCCCATGAACGAACTGATCGCCGCGGTTGCTAGCTGGGTGGATGGCGGCCTCGCCGGCGTAAAAGTCGGATTCGGAAAACGCGGCAATGCCCGCTTGGGCTACGACCACGACCGTGACGTTGCCTTCGTGCGCGGCCTGCGGCAGGCACTCGGCCCCGACAAGCTCATCATGATCGACATCGGCCACGCCGCGACGTGGGATCTCGATACTGCGATCGCTCGCGCCGTTGCCTTCGATGACTACGACATTGCCTGGCTCGAAGAGCCCCTCGGATGGCACGATCCAGGCGGGTACGAGACGCTGCGCAGCAAGACGCGGACCAAGATCGCCTATGGCGAACGAGAGTGGACTTACGAAGGCGTCGAGCGCATTTTGCAGACCGGGACGGTCGACGTCGTCGGGCTGGACCCGGGCCGCGCCGAAGGGATCTCGGGATTCGTCCGCGCTGGTCGCCACGTCGAAGAACATGGGCGCATTCTCAACGCGCACGCTTGGTCCTCGGCGATGGTGACGGCGGCGAGCCTCGCCGCCAGCATGTGCAGTGCGGCCACGTGGGTGTTCGAGATGAAACCGCTCCCGAACCCGATGCAAAACGAACTGGTCACGGCACCGATCACAGTTTCGAACGGTCACGTCTCACCCCTCGACGGACCGGGGCTGGGCATCACGGTGATTCCCGAGGTCGTCGACCGCTACCGCCTACCCAACCAATAACCGGGCTGGTGAGCGATGACCGGGTCCGTGGGTGATCAGCTCACAGCCCCGAGCCGGTAGTACTTCTTGGCGTTGGCGCTGAACAACGCAGCTTGCTCGTCGGCGGAGAAGTCACTGAGTATCTCGTGGTAGGCGTCGACCACGTCGGTGTAGCTGGAGAACAGCCGGTCGAGCGGCCAGTTGGTCGCCATCATGGAGCGGTCAACTCCGAAGGCCTCGATGCTCTCGAGGACCCACGGTCTGATGGAGTCGACGTTCCAGCGCTGGTCTCGCATCCCGAACCCTGAGACCTTGCAAACGACGTTGTCGGCACCTGCAAGCGTGTGCATGCCCTGCTTCCAGTTGGCGAAGTACTCGTCGTCGCGCTCCTGGGGGAAGCCGGCATGACCGAGGACCAACAACACATCAGGGTACTTCTCGGCCAAGTCTCGCGCCTTGCCCATGTTCTCCCAGAGACAGTCCAGGTCATAGGAGAGGTCGTACTTCTCAAGTAACCCATAGCCGTGGTGGAACGCGGGATCGACCAGGTAGTCCCCTTCGCCGAAGTCGCGGATGCCGCGAATCTGACCGAAGGCTGCGTGACGTTCAAGGGTGGCTTCAACATCTGGCGACTGCATTCGAGCGTCACCAACGATTGCCAAGGGAAGCACACCTCGGTCGTGCTGGGCCTGAATCCACTCCGTCTCGTCGACCGGGTCGTCACTGCCGATTGCCGCTTGGACATGAACTGCGGCGGTGACGTTGCAAAATCTGCTCTCTGCGGCGAAGTCCTCGACAATGTAGCGACGTGACTTGATGGCGTCGATGTTGCCGATCAGAGGATGGTCGAGCTCAGGAGCAAGCCAGGACCAAATCAGCGTCGGATGCCCGAAGTCGAAGAAGTGCACGTGAGCGTCGATGAACTCGCTGCGGTCCTGCATGAGCGTTCTCCTGATTTTTGTCGGCTATTGTTTCTACGATCAAAATCGTTCCCGGTATCCTTTCCAGGATAGCTGAAGAGCCGCCAACCGAAAAGCGCGATGTTGCTCAGGATGCACTGGGACCGTTCGGGATCAAGACACTACGCAGCACCCGACCGGCGCGAAGATCCTCGAGAGCAGCCTCGGCTTCGTCCAGGGGGCGCTGCGAGCCGGTGAGGTGATCGGTCCGGATGGCTCCCGAGATGTGGAGCTCCACCACCGACGAGATCTCATGGGGCGTGAACCCGCGTGATCCCATGAGCGTGAGCTCACGCCAGATCAAGTCTGTGGCCCGAACCGGGAAGAGATCGAGCGCAGCTCCGACGAACACAACGCGACCACCGGGGCGCGCCAACCGGACCGCCAGCTCATCCTGAGCCGCTGATCCAACACACTGCAGCACCACGTCGGGCCCATCGGCGATGAGACGGGTGACTGTGGCCGCGACATCGTCATGAGCGCGAACAAGATGCCTGGCACCGAGTTCCTCGGCAAGCGCAAGCTTCTCCTCGGCCCGGCTGACAGCAGTGACCTCAGCTCCGAGATGCACACCGAGCTGAACGGCGTTGGAGCCGATACCGCCGATCCCGAGGACCACGAGCTGCTCACCCGGCTCGAGGCCCGCCACCGCGGTGAGCGCATGGTATGGCGTGGCCACGGCATCGGTCAGTACTGCGAGGCTGGCGGGATCGACGGGCGCGGACGGGCGGATGAGCGTGTTCGCCGGTCGAACGACATAGTCGGCGAAGGCTCCGTCACAATCGACACCCATCCTGCGCACAGCCGGGCCAAGATTCGGACGACCAGCTCGAACATAGGCGGACTCTGCGTCGTTTTCGATGTAGTAGAGGGCGACCTGTTCTCCGACCGAGAGTTCATCTACGCCCGGCCCGAGCGCAGCGATTCTCCCGGAGGCTTCATGACCTGGAATCACAGGGAACTTGTCTGCCCCGAAGCCGCCTTCGAGCAGGAACAGGTCGGATCCGCACACACCACACGCCTCCACCCGCACGAGGGCCTCGCCTGTGCTGGGTTCGGGCACCTCACGATGCTCGAGGTCGAGGGGTCGGCCTGCCCCGTGTGCGATCAGGACTCGGCCCGTGACTCCCATCAGTCGATGAGGAAGCCGCCGTTGATGTCGGTGACCTCCCCGGTGATGAAGCCTGCATGACCGGACGCAAGGAAGGCAACGAGGTCAGCGACTTCTTCGGGTCGGCCGAGGCGTCCCACCGGAATCTTGGTGCGCATGTGTGTCATCCCTGCGATCATCTCCGTGTCGATCAGCGTGGGAGCCAATGCGTTGGCGGTGATCCCATACGGCGCATACTGCGACGCGATCGACTTCATCAAGGCCATGACGCCCGCCTTCGATGCTGCGTACGCGGCCACATCCTTGACACCGCCGGTCTTGCCCGCTGAGGAGCCCAGTGCCACGATACGGCCATAGCCGCGCTCGCGCATCGACGGAAGTGCCCGTCGAGCACACAAGAACGCGCCAGTGAGATTCACCGCGATCGAGTCCGACCAAGACTCCAAAGTCGTCTCCTCGAATGGTCCGGTCCGGTAGATGCCAGCATTGAGCACCAAGATCTCAACGGGACCCAAGCGCTGCTCAACGGCCGCGAATGCCGTCTCGACGCTGCGCTCGCTTGTCACATCGAGCTCCACACCTTCGATACCGTCGTGATCGGGGACGGCTAGATCTCCCGCAGCAACGGTCGCTCCCAGTGCAACGAACCGGCGAGCGATCGCCGCGCCGATGCCTCTCCGGCACCGGTTACCAGCGCGACCCGACCCTCAAATCCATCGAGCTGCACGACCGCCTCCCATCGCTCAACTGTAGCTCAACGCTACAATCGATCCCGGAAACGATTCTAGACAGAGCTGCACTTGGGCCCAATACTGGAAGGCCCAAAACTGGAACTCGAGCCCACGGGAGGTGTGACGATGTGGGATCCCAGCGCCGGTGTTCGAGACCGGGCGGTCGTGGTAACCGGAGCCGCCGGCGGCATCGGTCGAAGTGTGGCGGAAGCGTTTGCCGAGGCGGGTGCACATGTCATGGCAGTGGACATCTCAGCCGACCGTCTAGCCGAAACCATGAATGGCCTGGACGGAGGTATTGCTCGCCACCATTCGGTTGTGCTCGACCTCCGCGACCACAACCGGCACGACGCTTTGTTCACCGCAGCTCATGACCGGTTCGGGCGCTTCGATCACTTGGTCCACGTTGCTGCTGTGATCCTGCGCCGCGACGACGTCGACGCAGTCACCGAAGACGACTGGGACTTCCAGTCCGACGTGAACCTCAAGGCAACGTTCTTTCTGATTTGTTCAGCCGCCCGATCACTTCGCCAGGCAGGACACGGTGGTTCGATCACGGCGTTCACGTCTCAGGGCTGGGCAACTGGCGGATTTGGCGGCTCCGTCGCCTACTGCGCGACCAAGGGGGGCGTGGTGTCGATGGCTCGGGGCATGGCTCGGACCTACGCTGGAGACGGAATCCGGGTCAACACCATCGCCCCTGGTGCCGTCGACACGGCGATGATGACCGAGGGCATGACGGACGAGGCGATCGAGTCGTTCGTCGCTCAGATCCCCGTGGGCCGCATGGGCCGACCCGAAGAGTTGGCGACGCCTGCGGTCTTCTTGGCTTCGGACCACGCCAGCTACATAACCGGTGCCACACTGAACGTCAGCGGTGGTTTCCTGATGTACTGAACGATCCGCGGCCTACGATCCCGCGGCTTGGGCCTCAAACCCGAAGGACCTCCACACCCAGGTGCCGCCCGAGGCGTTCGAGGTCGTTGGTGATCTCGCCGGCTGTGAGAACTCCGTGGTGGTTGGCCCCGGCGAGGCACCAACGTCGCCACGCTTCGGCTCCGTCCGCACCTTGGAAAGCGAATCCGGCGTTTGTCGTCCCCGTGGAGGGAAACGCACTGTCGGTGAACCGACCCGAAGCGACGATGAACCGGTGGCCGGGCGGTCCGTCGAGTTGGGCGAAACCGACCAAAGTGGCTGGCCCTTGCGCAACGCTGAACCGCGAACACAACGAACGCTGTGTCCCGCCGAACCACGGATTCGCAGCCAGCGTTGGTAGCTGCGCGGGTCCCAGGAGTCCGAGGTCGGTCTCGCCGGTGTTCGCCACGACGAAGACCCCCGTGTCGGAGTCGAACGCCTCCAGCTCATGGTAAAGCGCCGGTGCGCCAAGCGACTTGACGGCCAACATTGCCACCGCGGTCACGACATCGCCAGAGCAGGTCCATGGGACCCCCTCAGAGGTGGAACATCCAAGGGCATAACACGGCGCGATGCCGATGCTTGGCCCGAACCGGATTTGCGGAACGTGGCAGTTGAACGCTCCGGCGTCGAGGCTATGACACCTAACGAGCGTGTCGAGTGCGAGCTTGGCGCGCACAGCACGCTCGAGGCTGTCGTGGTCGACGGTTTCATGGACGATGTGTGACTGTCGTACAGCACCGCAGGCCTGGCGGATTTCTCCGTCGCCGGCGCGGTCGAATGCGTCGACGAAGTCTTGCGCACCGACATTCACAATAGTCGTGCCAATTGCCGCCGAGAGCCGCGCCGGATCGAGATCGACGCATGTGTAACCGTCGATGGGGTCGCCCAACCGGCCGATCCGCCCTCGCATGACCGCGTTGGCGCCCGCGGCTGCAGCAACCGCCCCGGCGAGCACGTCTTGGAGATCAGCGTCAGCCAGTGAGGCGGTGATCGGGTCGAACGGCTGGCCGGTGCGTGTCAGAACGCTCGTGAGCATGGGCACGCCGACTGTCGCCCCGCGGGAGGTCACATCGGCCTTGTCGAAGGTGCTGCCGAGCTCGCGCTCAGTACGAAGCGCCCACACGATCAACGGCCGAGAAGCTATCGAGGCGAGGCAGTTGAGCGTGACCGCGGGTGGGGTGGCCATCGACTGCGCCACTACGACAACGTCGAAGTCGTGCGTGTCGAGCTCGGCAACCGTGCGATCCAGACAGCTCGCATCGAGCAAGCCAGCCCAAACAACTTGGCAATGCTGGCCCAAGGCTCGAACTGCATGCTCAAGAAGCTCCGATCGCGACGCGGCTAGATCAAAGGGGGTCGAGTCGGCCCAGAAGTCCCAATATGGATGGACGACCGCGATGCGCGGGTTCCGCCTCAACACACCGCCCGGGTGCCCAGCGCCCGGCAGGGGTCGATGCCGAGTTGTGCGTCGCTGCGATCAGTCATCGTCTGCGACGCGCATCATCGCGTCGCGCTCGGCGCGACGCGCCGAACCAAGAGGGGCCGTGGGCGGTGGCTTGACCGCGCCGACCCGCCGATAAGCGTCGTCGGGAATGTTGCGGACGTCTTTGTAGACGGTCCAACTGCACCGGCTCTTGGCAGAAAGCGGGGCCTTCGGTGGGTCGGTGATCCTAACCGGGTAGCCGAACGCGGCGATGGGCAGATTCTCGTGCAAAACACAGCAATGCGCGCAGTAGGAACAGATTCCCTTCTCGTTCCAGGTGAAGTCGTGAGCGTCACGAAGCTCACTCCAGCCCAGTGACGGATCGCGCAGCGGCGGCAGTCCGTCGCGGGACTCCCCCTCCATCGTTCGGCCCCCCGACCCGCATGGGGCGAAACTGAGGGTGACCTTCTCATCGTCCTCGTAGACATCGATCGTACCGTCACGAGCAGTGCCGCTGACGTGACCGTGATGGCCTTCGAAGCCGAGGTAGATCAGAAGCCAGCTTGCGGTGTCCCAGTCGAGCTGGGAGACATCGAAGCGCTGATAGCGCTTCGCGAACCAGTCACCGATGACCCAACCCTCGTACATCTCGCGCAGCGCGGGCTCGCCATGGCGCTCGACAACGAGATGGAACAACCCGGAGAGCTGATCAACCTCACAATCATGGAGAGCGCGCCAGGTTTCCTGCGCAGCAGCCAACGCCTCACGCCGTGTCGTGTGGTGCAGTTGAGCGTCCTCGACTCTGTCAAGATCTGAGATGACGGTCGCCCAGATTTCATCACGCGAAGCATGTGCGAAGCGGTGGTACTCACTCAGCCTGTCGCGTATTTCGTTGTGGCTCCGGTCCAGGTCGGCTTCCGAGAGCCCCTTGTCGACCAGACACCGACGGGTATCGCGAAACCACTGCTCGTAGATGTCGAAAACGACGCGCATCTCCTGTGCAAAGAAATCAGCGAGTGCAACAACCGTCTTGTCGTCGACCGCGTCCAGCGCGCGAGCGATCAGCCGGGGCGTGCCTTCAGCGAGTTCACTCCAGCCGCCAGCGCGAATGACACGACCCAGGTGTTCGTTGTGAACCAGCGACGCGCTCATGTCAAGCCTTAGTCCATGTGCCACTGCAGCGGGAGAAGGAACGCGAAGTTCGTCTGCGGGTCGGCTTCGATCTTCATGATGGGGGCCATGTACTCGCCCCACCGGGCGTTGGCGTCGCTGTTGGCGAGGTATTCACTGGCCGCTTCGAGATCGTCGGTCTCAAAATAGCCGATCAAGGTCAGGCCGTAGCGGAAGATGCTGTAGTTCCGCAAGCCCGCCGCAGAGATCTCTTCGACCAGCTCGGGCCAGATCTCGTCATGGCGTCGCTTGTACTCTTCCTCATATCCAGGGCGCACTTCCAGCACCCACGCATAGTGTCCCATTTCCTCTTCTCCCACGTCGAGTTCCACGCTGACAGGCGTTGCAAGATTCGTTCCCGGTTTCGATTCCAGAACTTAGTCACGATAACGTCTCAGCGTCAACCGCGCCCTGATTTCGCAAAGCAAGGCCAGCTTGGATGGGCATTGATGCACTCGTTGATCCGGCCTAGAATCGTTTCCGGAATCGTTTCAGGGAGGATCGATGGCTAAGCCAAGGCTTGGAGTGATCGGAGCAGGTTCGTGGGCGGTGTCGTCACATCTTCCGAACTTCGCGCAAAGAAAAGACGAGATCGACTTCGTGGGAGTGGCACGCAAGGGCCAGGAACTGCTCGAACGCATCCGAGGCGACTTCGGTTTCGCCGTGGCCAGTGAGGACTACCGCGATGTCATCGAAGCGGGCGTCGATCTCGTGCTTGTTGCAAGCCCGTCGGGGCTGCACTACGAACACGCCAAAGCCTCTCTCGAGGCCGGGGCGCACGTCCTCGTCGAGAAACCGGTGACCATTGATCCCGCCCAGGCCTGGGAACTCGTCGACATCGCCGAGGCCAACGACCGCCATCTGCTCACCGCCTTTGGCTGGAACTACCGCCCGATGGTCGTCGAGGCGAAGGAGCTGATGGAGACCACCGGGATCGGCGAGGTGGAACAAATCACGATCCACATGGCATCGGTCACACGCGAGTTGTTGTCCAACACCGGCGCATACCCTGACGCCGACCCCGCAACTGTGCCCGAGAATGCGACATGGACCGATCCCAGCATGTCTGGTGGTGGATACGGTCAAGCCCAACTCTCACACGCTCTAGGTCTAGGCCTTTGGCTCACCGGACTCCGGGCCCGCGAAGTGTTCGCTTTCATGAGCGCACCGCTGAATGCGCCGGTTGAGCTCCATGACGCGATCGCCATGCGGTTCGACAACGGCGCAATCGGATCGATGGCGGGCGGGTCGTGCCACATCGGCTCGGGAAACAACAAGCATCAACTCGAGGTGCGAGCCATCGGCTCACAAGGCCAGATCCACGTCGACGTGGAACGTGAGATCGTCTGGCTCTTCCGGCCCGACGGAACCGATATCCGACTCGACCTGGAGTCCGACGCCGGACTGTACGACTGCGATGGCCCGGCGCACACGCTTGTCGACCTCGCGCTGGGCAAAGATGTGAAGATCCACTCCCCGGCCGAACTCGGTGCCCGGACCGTTGAGACTCTCGATGCGGCATACCGCAGTGCAGCGAGCGGCAGCGTCACCACCGTCAACCGACCCTGACAGATATACGTGGTCGCACTTAAACGTACATTTGTTTGAGTGCCAGAGGGGTCTATCCCACCCCATCAGAGAATGCGTGTTGACTGGGCCTCAACGGATCCGGCGAAGCCCACGTCGGGTTGACCTGAGCCACCGACGGGCACATCGAGCGGTCGCTGAAATCGGCGGATTCTCCAGCTCCGTCAATCATATCCGACCCCGGCCGCTATTTTCGGATTTCCAGGGTCGCAGCGTGACGCGAAGTGTCTGGTCAGCAAGCCAGCTCGGTGGATCGCAGGGGCTGCGCCGAGCTTCATGCTGCTAGACGGTACGAGAGGTTTTCGTTACCTTTAGCTCTCATGAGTACGGCTGAGGTTGTCCGCGAGCGGATCGAGGGGGCGCCCGTGCGTTCTTTCATCGAGACCGCTGATCTGCCGGGGTCTCGTCGCGCCGTTGAGTGTGAGTTGTCGCGACTCGTCGCCAAGGGCGCCGTTGCGAGGGTCCGCAGGGGGCTGTACTGGAAGGGGCCACGCACCCCGGTGGGAATGCCGCTGCCTCGGGCCTTCGATGTTGGCATGGCGATCGCTGGCCCCGGGTCGGGACCGGCCAGCGTGTCCGCAGCCGCGTTTCTCGCACTGACGACACAGGTTCCTGCTGTCGAGACGATCGCTGTTGCCGGGCGGGCTCCTACGCCTGTAGCCGGTGTTCGGTTTGTGAGCCGGTCGATCGAGCGACGCATCCTCGGTCTAGAGCCCACCGAGGTTGCCGTCGTTGAGGTGCTTCGCGATGGGCCCACCGCCGTCGAGGTCCCATGGACGGACTTCGCAGAGGTAGCAGCGCGTCTCGAGCGCGAAGAAGTGATTCGCCCAGAGCTGATCACCGGACAGCTTGGCCACGAACGTCACATCGCTGCGCGTCGGCGTTGGAGCGAACTGCGTTGACCGGCCCCGGCCAGCGCCGCCTGCACGACAGCCCCGACGAACTCGAGGTCTACCTGACCAGAATCGGCGAAGCCACGGGCATTCCGGCGGCGCACCTCGAAAAGGACTTCTGGGTCACCGAGGTACTCCGCGGCGGCGCCGCGGCGTCAGCTGGCACTGTCCAGCACATTGCGTCTCACGCAACCGGGGTTGTCTAGTAGTGCTGCGGTCGAACGAGCATCCATCCGACGGACCGGGAAAGGCCCTTGAACAGCCTCCCAGTCGATCAGGGTCATTCGACGTCGTAGACCTTGACGACCTCGTCGCCGTAGTCGTTGATCACCTTCACAGCGATCTTCCCCTTCGATGGCTTGGGGAATGGACGGCTAACTGTCTGGTAGAGCGTCGCCCACGCCTCCTCATCGATGTCGGCTCTTAGTGCACGCTTTAGACGCTTGTAGGGGTCCTGACCTCCCGTGAAGTAGCAGTGGCGAACGAAAAAGCTGTCCTCGTCATAGTCAGTGTCGATCATCCAGAGGGCCACCTTGTCCGTCTGGCCCGACCGCACATCGCCGGTAGTCGGATCGTAGACGTCGACCCCAAGCAGCTCGACCACGAGGTCGTCTCCCTCCTGCATGATCACGATGTCTGGCTCACCGAAGACAGTAAACAGGTTCCCGGCACCGGTTTTCTTCAGCTCCTTGCCCATGAGCAAATCCGCGTTCATCCGAACGAGCAGTACTGGGATTCGGCCTAGGGAACGCGTACCAGCGACGTCGAAACTCGCATCCGTCGCGACATAGTCCTCGTCGGTTTTAAGCACCTGTGGATCGAACGCGAAGGCAAGGATGCACAACAGATCGAGGTCCCTGTCTTTGCTGGCCTCCCGCGCTGCGGCCTTCACGAAGGATGCAGCGACGGTGCCGTACTGGGGGCCGATCGAAACCCCAACGCGCCTTGGCGCGCCCAACGGCGCCTCATCCCGGACGCCAACCGCTTGCACATGGGTGCTGGCGTACGACTCGACGAGGTCGAACTCAAGTCGCTCCGCCTTGCGACCGTTCTGGATACCCGCTACACGCAGGTTCTCGATGATCGTCTGCTCGAACTTCGACCCATCGTCGCCAACCGATGGGCTCGTGTCCGACTCGACAGCAATCACCGAAACGAGGTTCCGATGAGGCGACAGACTCTCGACGGTAAAGGGTCCGGTCACTCGGACCTTCCGAGGATCCTCGTAGGGCTTGTCGAAGAGGAGTTCTTGGTCCGCGTGCCGGGCGATCGCTGCGTCGATCTCCTCTTGGCTCATCCCATCGCGGATGTCCGGGTTGTTCGCAATCGATCCGAGCGTGATGTGCGGGACGCGCTCGTAAACGAACCCTCGTCTGACATCGTTCGATGTCTCCGATGGTGGTAACTCGTGCCCCGCGAGTTCGCCCTCCCGGGCACGCCCCTCCGCGGAGTCACTTAGCAGGAAATAGGGGAAATGAGCGCCCATGAGCCTCTGGCGCGAGAGTGCGAGCGCAACCCGAGAAGTGTCCACGGTGATCCACCGCCGGCCCCAGCGCTCCGCCACATAGGCGGCGGTGCCAGAGCCGCACGTCGGATCAAGCACAAGATCACCGGGATCCGTGGCCAACAACATGCAGCGCTCAACTACCTTCGTGTTGGTCTGCACTACGTAGATCTTGTCGTCGGTGAAGTTCCCAGTCCCCGTGTCGTCCCAGAGGTTCGTCCGGACCTGGTAGGGAAAATCGTCGATGAATCGGCGGTACTGGATACTGCTCTTCGCCACATGGATCCGGTTCGCGAAAGCGAGTCGACTCATCCCATCGGGATACGAGGCCTTCCAGTGGTGATTCGGACCCGGCTGGTAGGTCTTGCCTTGATAGTCGAACGACTGGTCGCTGGACGCACCGCCCTGCGATTTCAGATCACCCGGCTTGTAGATGCGCGCACCGTCAGGTGGGTCGGCGGCAGACTCCGAGCGTTTGAGCCCACGACTCGTTCCATCCTCAAAATACAGCCAGCGGTAGCCCTGCCTATCGGGCGCCTCAACCCACTGTGGCCGACTCTTCAGCTTGTCGATCTCCTTCGCGTACCAGAGGAGATAGTCACCGTTGCGAGGAAGAGCGGTTGACTGCGTGAAGCCGCTCGTCGTCACGAACGAAATCAAGCTGACGAAGTTCTCAGCGCCGAAGACCTCATCGAGCACGGCGCGAACGAGGTGAACGTTTTGGTCACCGATCTGTAGGAACACAGATCCACTCTCCGTAAGGAGATCGCGTGCGACCTGTAGCCGATCCCGTAGATAGGTCAGGTAGCTGTGGATCCCGAGTTCCCAGGTATCCCGAAACGCTTTGATCTGCTCCGCCTCGCGGGCAACTGCGTCGACCCTACCGTCCTTCACTTCCCGCTTTCTCGCCGAGACCTGCCAATTGGACCCGAACTTGATCCCGTAGGGAGGGTCCATGAAGATCATCTGGACCTTGCCCCGCAGCCGTTCCCTCTCCGCAAGACTCGCCATGACCTGGAGGCTGTCACCGAGGATCATCCGGTTCGACCAGTTCGCGGAGTGCTTGTAGAACTCGACCAAGTCGAGTTCGCTTAGCCCATCGAACGTGTCGAACAGTGTGAGTTCTGGCTCGGCCTCCCCGGCTGCTGCCGTCTGTCTGAGGTTCTCAATCAGCACCCGTGGATCGATCTTCTCCTGGATATAGATCGGCGGGGCGTCGACTTGGAGGTCTTGCTCGTCAAGTAATTCCTTACCCTTCCAGACCAGCATCGGAGAGCGGAGTTCGCGTGGATAGGTGACCTCGACAGTGTCTTGAATGTCCGGTGCAACGAGGTCATGTGCATCGGCTGTAGGAAATGTTGGCTCTCGTCTCGTGATGAGTGATTGCGTCAACGGGTGTCGTGCCTTGCTGGGCCTTCTTTCGTGCCACTTGTGTTCTCCTACCTGACTGGTTCACCGATGATTGGAGCGTCTTCGTACAGCGCTTCGATGGCAGCTCCGATCCGTTCGGCAGCGTTCAGCATCGAATCGACCTCGATGTAGCCCCAGCGCCCAAACCCGCTGTGGTTGTTGACGGCGGTGCACCACTGGTCCCGGGCGGTCGCGGCCTTGGCTGCGGTCGGCCCAGGGCTCTTCTGCCCTCCCGACACCTCAATGATGAGTGTCCGAGGCACCGGGTCATCCTCGGGCTGTACCAGGCGCACGAGGAAGTCGGGCACGTAGCGGTGGCTTCGCCCTTTATGGACATAGGGGATGTCGAAGTCGAGGTGGTCGTTCTTGACGTACGATGCCACCTGGTCCGTGTCGTCCTCGAGGATGCCAGCAACGGTTTGCTCCCAGGTGTTGCCCTTGACGCCGTCGAGCACGACGTAGTTGACCGGTGACCTCTCGGTCTCCACGACGACCTTCCGGGTAAGGAACGAGACATCGTCGGTTGATCCAGAGCTGTCGAAGCGGCGGAACAGGGGAAGAAGGATCTCTCTCCGTGCGTCCGGGTAGCGAATGACCGCGTCGTAGACCGCTTCGGCTGCGACAGCTTTGAGTTCGGCCAGGAGGAGAACGCCGGGTGGCGTGTCCGGTGCGAACGTCACCTTGGACTCGAACCATCGCCGGGTCACATCGAGGATCGCAGGGAAGAACCACGGCTTGAGCGCTCCGTCGTGACCCAGGAAAAAGCGTCGGAGAACTTCCGCGGCGACCTCGTAGATGATCCGCTGCGTGCGAACTTCCCGCACGTGTTGCATGTCAATCTCGTCCATTGTCCCGATGACCCCACCAACCTCCACCCAGAGCGCGACGAGATCTCGGTCGAGGTGGAATTGTTTGGTGTCCTCGTGGTCGAACTCGATCGGTTCTTCCGGGACTTCGACGCGATAACCATCGAGCTTGGGGAAGCTGATGCGGAGGTCGTATCGGTCCAGCAAGGCACGCACTTCGATGGCGGGTGAGGCTGGCTTCGGCGCGGCAATCGTACGGTCAGTGGGTATGAAGGCGAATGGGACTCCGTACACCTCGGCGTACTCCGGTTCGAACTTACCCTCAGCGTTCGCTTCGTAGCTACGCCGTCGCAGGCCTCGACCGACGACTTGCTCACACAGAAGCTGACTACCGAACCGCCGGATCCCGAGAACGTGCGTGACGGTGTTCGCATCCCACCCTTCGGTGAGCATCGACACGCTCGCAACGCAGCGTACGGTTTCTCCGAGTTTGCCCTTCTTACCGACTGTGTTCATCACCTCGCGGAGGATGTCCTCGTCAGTGAGCTTCTCGACGTCGGCTCCGGGGTTGCGCTGCCGGTGCTCGCTTTTGAAGGTGTCGATCTCTCTGGATGCTGCGTCTTTGAAGTCCTTCTTGAGCGCCTCGCCGGACTCCAGCTGCGCGGAGTCAACGATGATCGTGGGTGGACGCGCCAGCCAAGTATCATCCGAGACGTTTGACAGCAGTTCGAGGTTGCCCTTGCGGAGTACGACGTTGCCGTCTGGTAGCTCGACCTCTTGGCCTGCGATCCAGTCGAACACGAGTTTTGAGACGATGGTGTTGGGGCAGACCACGATCATCACCGGTGGAGGTTCGCCGTGGGGCCGGAGATCTCGCTCCCATGCCCGGAACCGCTTCTCGTAACTTCGGTAGAGAGACTCCAGCGCTCCCTGCAGTTCCTTTGGCGGTACCCAGCTCGAGTCCGACTCTGCGCGCCTGTTTGCTCGCTTAGGTAGCTGGTCGCCGACGTGGTCCCAGAGCCGGAGATAGGTAGGTTGCTCCGTGCTCGCCACATCGTCGTCAACCGGCACCCTCGGGACCTTCACGATGCCGGACTCGATGGCATCCATAAGTGAGAAGTCGCTCACCGCCCAGGGGAAGATGTAGCCCTCCTGGTAGCCCGAGCCGCCGAGGTAGTAGGGCGTAGCCGAGAGGTCGTAGATGGTCTTGACGCCGACGCGCCTGGTCACCGCTTCGAGACCTCGAAACCAAACCCGGGCCCCCTCGTTGCGCTCCCTCGTCTCTTTGTCGGGCTTGTCAGAGTCGAGCGGTTTGTCCTGGTAGCAGTGGTGCGCCTCATCGTTCAGGACAAGGATCTCCCCCTTGCCGCGGCTCGATAGGTCGCGCATCACCCGGTCGACAACGTCCTCATCGGTCTCGAGAAACGGATCGGAGTCCGTACCAGACGTCAGCAAGAGTCGCGTGTTCTTGGCGACGCCCTGCATCTCCTTTGCCGTCTTCGGCAGGAACGTTTGGTAGTTCGTGATCACGATCGCTGCATCGTCCAACAGCGACCGCAGGTCATGTGGGACGAGGTCACGCAAGTCGTAGTAGTTGGCCTCGTCGTGCGGGAAGAGCACTCGAAGCCGATCCCGGATCGTGATTCCGGGTGCCACCACAAGGAATCGGCTCGTGAAACGGCGATCGCGCGGGCTGTGTGCCTTGTTGCAGGTCTGCCATGCGATGAGCATGCACATGACGATGGTCTTGCCAGTACCGGTGGCCATCTTGAGGGCGACTCTCGGCAGACCGTTGTTGTGCTCATCGTTCTCCGGTTCGATCCGCGCCCGGAAGTCCGGCTCACCACGACGTCCAGCGACCTCGGCCAGGTAGATCGCTGTCTCAACTGCTTCTCGCTGACAGAAGAGGACCTGTTCGTCCCGCGTCTCGTCAGCCCAATGCTCCATCAGCTTTCGGCTGATAGGTGTCACACCGACGTAGCCGCGCGCCCGCCAGAGCTCCACACGCTGCCTGATGTCGTTGATCAGGCTGTTCTGCTCCCTGCGTTCGCCCGTCATATCGAAGAGCTCAAACGCCTCTTGCTGGGCCTGCTCGGCAGGGTCGATCCTCCGTCGACCGCGCTTTTTGCGCGATGGCGGTACAGGAATAAAGGACTCGCTTGGACGTCTCCCCGGCTTGACTTCGCCAGTGGGTCCTTTCGGCCCCAGCACGAAGTGCGCCTCTGGTGCCTCGTACGGCGAGTTCAGAATCGGGTTCCTCAGCGCGTCCATCAGATCTCGAGCGTCATCGGTCCCGCAGGCCTCGACACCTCGATCATCTGGCCCCTCCCGGTACTGCACCGCAGGTCAACATTCACTTGATCGTAGGTTGTCCCTGTGACGTCGGCCGGGAACTCAGCGAAATCGGTCTTCCGCCACCGCTTCAATCGGCTATCCGCACGGCTGACATCGCCCACATCCCCCGTCAGCTCGGTTCGAGTGTGAGCCGCCTGCCACGGGCCCGTTCGCCCCACACCAGGTAGCGAAGTCCCGTCTCACGGGGAGAACAACCGCTATCGGCACCAAACCCAGATCGCCCTCGCTAAGAGCGATGGGGACCGGTCCTTCATCAGCCCGCCACCGCTAGGACATGCTGGCAGCGGCCCCAGAGTTGAGCGGCGAAGCCGTTGAAGGACAGCCACTCACTCGGGTACTCGTAGGCTTCGTGACCGCTGGTGATAGCCACGCAAGCGGCGTCGAGCATCCGTTCCTGGTCGAGCCGCTGGAACGCGGTGACGTACCGCTCGGCGTAGCTCATCGGGTCGAAATTCGGGATCGACCTTCATCCCCTCCGGAACGGTCTTGGCGCTGAGCAGGTGCTTCGGTTCGGTGGTCTTCTTCGTTTCCTCGACGATCATGAGGTAACCGACCCACGGCCGGAGGCCAGAGATCAGGAGCCCACGCTCGTGGGACTTCCAGACGTCAGCCACCTGGCCGATGGCCTCCTCAACGCGGTTGTTGAAGTTGTTGGCCAGGCTCGACCCCTGCGACTTCGCCTCGACGATGGCGAGGGCGAGGCCCTTGTACTGAAGCACGACATCCCATGACTTCGTCTCACGGTAGAAGTCGGGGAGGTACATCGTGTTGCTCGGAGCGGGATCGGGCTCGATGCCAGCGTCCTCAACGACCTGCCTGATGAGCGCCTCGAACGGCGACATGTGCTTGCCCGCCCGGACCGAGCCGCTGGTGCCGCCATCGCTTCGTCCAGCGAGGCTGGCCGCGGCCTGCTGGTTCGTTTTGATCGTCCAAAAGTCGTGGATGGCAGCTGCGAACGCTTCTTCGTAGTCCGGGACGACTGGGGCCATCAGGGCGCCGTGGGCAAGGCAAGAAGGCGGCTCTCGGGGTCGACTCCATAAAGCGGCCAGGCGGCTGCTGAGGCAGCGGCCCGGTCACGGGCCCGGAAAGCCGCCCGGAGGTCGCGAAGTTCTCTTCTAGGTAAGCGACGAGCTTCAGGTCATGTGGAGACCCGGCGGGCCAATGTGCGCCCCCGGCGAACCACGTTGGCAACTCGGCAGCTTCGAATGAGGCGCTCGCTTCCGGCATAGGCTCATCGGGGTCCGAGAGCCAACCCGCAACGGTCTTGGCGTCGTTCGGCCCGAATGATGCGGTTGTGTCGACGACCCTCGCGGGGCCCTGGAGTCCCTTGCGCATCACGGTGATGGCGGGATAGGCAGCAACTGGATCCTCGAAGGCGTCGATGTCGTGAAGGACGAGGACACTGTCAACGGAATAGCTCTCGGCTACGAGAGATCGCAGGTGGGTGCCGTACTGGTTTCGCATCCAGCGATCGGCGCAGATGAAGGCGAGCCGTCCATCGGGAGCGAGTAGCGAGAGCCCTCGCTCGAAGAAGCCGACGAAGATGTCAGCCCGTCCCCGCATGGTGGGCAGCTCTCGCCGGTAGGCGTCGCTCACCTCATTGGGGACATCCTCAAGACGGATGTAGGGCGGGTTGCCGACGACGAAGTCGGCTTCGAGGTCGCCGTGGTCGGCGAGGAGAAAGTCGTCGGTCTGGACCCATTGCCCAGAGAGGCGCTCAGCAACATCGATCAGCTCGCCCAGCTCGAGCAGTTTGTCCATTACGGCCTTGCGGGTGCGCTCGGCGTTGTGCTCTAGCAGGTCGAAGCCGTGGATGGCGCCGCCCAGATCTCGAAGTCGGCGTCCGTGGCGCAAGCACGATTCCGCCAGCCGTTCGACGATCGCGACGATGAAGGCGCCGGAGCCGCACGAGGGCTCGACGATCACAGAGGTGCCGAGGTCCTCGTCAGCCCGGTATCCCATGAGGTCAAGGATCAACTCGACGACCCATCGACGGGTGAACACCTCTCCGTGCTCGCCGCCAGGGTCAGGCGTCCAACTCGGCCTCTCCGTGGCTACATCCCTCAACGCCAGCTGCGAAGCCCGGCTCACTTGGCCTTCTCCACCGGATCCAAACTACAGCACTGTGATCCCATACGCCGGAACGCTACTGATCTCATGTGACATGCCCCGAGCTCGCTCCTGGCCCGCCCGATCGCCTCTCGGCCATCTCTCTGCCGATCTCGGCCATCTCTCTGCCGATCTCGGCCATCTCTCTGCCGATCTCGGCCATCTCTCTGCCGATCTCGCTACGAACCAATATCAGGCACTGCGACGCGGACGCCTCTGAAGCACGCTCGTCTACCTCCGGCGGCTCACAACCGGCAGGGGCACGACCGAGGAGGAGAACCGAGAGGTCGTGCTTAACCTCACCAAACTGGTCACTCGGCTGTCGGCCATGCCTCACCCGAAGACCGCGGCCGGGTGCATGAGGCAGCCCAGCTCGAGGTCCGCCCAACCACGACAACGGCCGAGCCCGACTCTCGGTTACACCGAGGGGCTAGCGACTGGTGTCGGAGGCGACTGAAACCCAAGTACACGCGAACCCGGGACGACCGGGGTCCTCACCGCGTGACCTGAAGTGCCTGGTCACAGGTCAACGACCGCAGTCCGGGCGCCCATGGGTGTCTACGACTCCATTAGACGATATCATAAGCTATCAATAGAGGTGTTCATGACCGACATCTTGATCCGAGATATCTCAGACGAGGTCCTCGCCGCAATCGACGCGAAAGCAAAGCGAGTTGGACTCTCGCGCAGCGAGTACCTCCGTCGAACACTGGAGCGCGAACGTTCGATCGACGCTGGCCGGGTCGGCCTTGACCAGCTCCGCCAGGTCGCTCTGCTCGCTGAAGACCTAGATGACCCCGACATCATGTCCGGTGCATGGTTGTGACGACTTGGCTCATAGACAAGTCCGCGATCAACCGACTCCACCTCGCTCAGGACGCAATCGGATGGGCACAACGGATTGAACGGGGCCTGATCCGCATCAGCACCGTGACCCGGCTCGAGGTGGGCTACTCGGCTCGATCCGCCACCGATCACCGCACCCTCGTTTCCGACCCGCCACTTGCATTGATGCCCGTGGAATACCTGACTCCCAAAATCGAGGACCGTGCGGTCGAGATCCAATCGGTTCTGGCCGCGAGCGGCCAGCATCGAGCTCCATCGATTCCTGACCTGCTCATTGCCGCCACCGCCGAACTCACCGAACTGACCGTGCTACATGTTGACAAGGACTTCGACCTGATCGCGGAAATAACCGGCCAAGCGGTCGAACGCCTAGACGCTGGGCCGCCGACCAGCACCGCCCGGTAATGCAAACACCCAGGTGGCCGCCAGCAGGTTTGCGTGGAGTCGGCTGGGGACTCGAACCCCCACGCCCATATGCGGGACGGCATCGGTCGGAACGCGGAGCGTTTCGACGTTGCGTTCGGCGAGGGCGAGGGCGATCCATTTGCGCATCCTCGGGCGCTGGGTGAGGACGTCGCAGAGTCGTCGATAAACACCGGACAGAGGATGACATCGAAGGTTGCCGATCCGCTAAGCCAGGCCTGCACGATCCGATGCGCCGGACCGGTGTGGATGGCGACCGACATCCACGTGGGCGTCCAACACCCGCATGCAGACTCCGGTTCAGCTGGCGCGTCGACGCCTCCGCACGGCGTGAACCTCTTCGACCGCGAGATCCATTGCGTCGTCTTCGGACAGGTCATCGTTGGCGGCAGCGTTCACCAAACTGGGCTTTTCGATCGCCGCAGGGTTAGCGATGGTATTGGTGGGGCGAGTACAACCCTGAGTACACGCGCGCCGTGGCGCTCAGGGC
This sequence comes from Acidimicrobiales bacterium, assembly GCA_963422655.1. GTDB lineage: Bacteria > Actinomycetota > Acidimicrobiia > Acidimicrobiales > Aldehydirespiratoraceae > CATQHS01. Next base: position 690,407 of record OY730440.1, read on the forward strand.
CGGTCGCTGCCCAGCGTTTCGCCTGACCGCAGGTCCACAGCAAAGCCCACCTGCCTAGACTGCATGGGCACGATGAACGTCTCGATCCCCGACCATCTCAAGAGCTTCGTTGACAGCCAAGTCAGCGAAGGCAGCTACGGATCGACCAGCGAGTACGTCCGCGACCTGATCCGACGCGACCAAGACCGCCGCCAACTGAGAGCCGCCCTCATCGAAGGGGCCCGCTCCCCCATCGCCGCCACAGCCGACGCCGCCTACTTCGCCTCACTACGAGACCGAGCCCACGCCAAAGCCTGACCCTGAAGAAACTCAACAAACATGCACGCTCGTCTCCGAGCCGTCACCGCGCTGATGTCGACGCCACATCAACCACTACCACAACAACGCCAGCCCTGAGATTGCCATTGACTTCATCTACGACCTCGAAGCAGCGATCTCCCACCTGACCCGATACCCCTTCAGCGGCTCTCTCCGGTTCGGCTACGAACTCGAGATACCAGACCTGTGCAGCTGCTCTCTCACCAAGTTCCCCTACCTGATCTTCTACCTACCCGACGAAGACCACCTCGACATCTGGCGCATCCTCCACACCAAACGCGACATCCCCGCCCACCTCCAACCCGACAGAAGCACCCCCGAAGGTTCTCGTTACCTTTAGCTCTCATGATTACGGCTGGGGTTGTCCGCGAGCGGATCGAGGGGCGCCGGTGCGTTCTTTCATCGAGACCACTGAGCTGCTTGGGTCTCGTCGCGCCGTTGAGTGTGAGTTGTCGCGGGTCCGCAGGGGGCTGTACCGGAAGGGGCCACGCACCCCGGTAGGAATGCCGCTGCCTCGGGCCTTCGATGTTGGCTGGCGGTCGCCCGCCCCGGGTCCGGTCCGGCCAGCGTGTCCGCAGCCGCGTTTCTCAGACTGACGACACAGGTTCCTGCCCTCGAGACGATCGCCGTTGCCGGGCGGGCTCCTACGCCTGTAACCGGTGTTTTCGGTTTGTGAGCCGGTCGATCGAGCGACGCATCCTCGTTCTAGAGCTCACCGAGGTTGCCATTCTCGAGGTGCTTCGCGATGGGCCCACCGCCGTCGAGGTCCCATGGACGGACTTCGCATCGCCGTCCACCAATCACCCTGGCGAGTGACCGAACACTTGTCGAGTGTCAGAGTGCGTCTTGAACCCGTAACTCCACAGGCCGAGGGCGAATGAGCCAAGCTACCGATCGGTGCTTGAGCGGAAGCTCAGATCAAACGAGAGGCGCCTACCCTGAATCGGGCTCCGCACAGAGCCGCTTGGCCGCGAACTGAATAGCAGCCTCGTGCGCTTCGCGCATCGGAGACGCCAAGCCAATACCCGGCCGCAGCACGGCGGAGCCCAGGCAACAGAGACCCGCCTCCCGGCCAGCCGAGTACCGTGCTCCGAGGTGAGTCGAGGTAGTCAACAGCTCATCAGCACATCGATCGGACAGCTGGGTACACGCGATGTGGACATCGCGGCCAGCACGCCGAATCGAGCTGACGATCTCCGGTCGAGGGGTCGCATAACGCCCTCGTCCGATAGAAAAGACCACAGTCCTAGGCTTGACAGCCTCAAGAAGGTCAAGAGCGAACTGCTCTAGCTGGGGCGACTTGCCTGCACCCTCTGGCAAGCCACCATGGTGCGGAAACACAAGGACATCCGCCGACACGTCAACTTCGTTCTCAGTCAGGTGCTTCAAGCCAGCAACGCCCATGTCGCCAGCGAGAAGCACCAGCTTCTCGCCGTCCAGCACCACCCGTACGACAGCCGACATTGCGTTGGCAGTCACGGTTCTTCCATCGCTCACCGAGCCGACTCCACCCAAGGCGAGGTCGGGGGGCGGGTAGACGACCTCTAACCTCAGCGATCCTTCGCTCAGCTCCTCAGTCACCTCAGTCGTCAACTCGACGCGCAGCCGAGTCCCGTTCCGATCGTGAGCGTCTTTCCACGCAACCTTCAGATCATCCCAAAAGAAACGGCGCTTGGTCGCATCCGGATTAATCCGGATCTCCTCGACCACGAATGACGGGTCGAGTAGCAGTCCAATGAAGCCACCACAGTGGTCGGCGTCGCTGTGCGAAGCTACGGCAAGACGGACACGCTCGTGCCCCTCAAGACGCAACGCGTCGACCAGATGCTCGCGGAGCGGAGCATCCACAACGACCACACGGTCATCATGTGTGATGATTGTCGAGTTGCCGTGGCCAACGTCGAGCAGGATCACCTCGTTCATTCGATTTCCGAGTCATCCGGCACGTCTGGGGCAGGTTGCAGATCATCGAAGTAGAGATCCGCCATCTCCGCTGCGCCCGTATTGACGACGCCAAGGAACCGGGCGCCCTTCAGAGCAGCAAGCTCGTCTTGTTCAGCAAAATCCCCGAGGACCGCACCAGGAATCGCGATCTTCATGTGGGGATCCCACTGAGGCACCACCACATCAAGCTGCCTTGTGTCTGGGTTGACCCGATCGACTCTCACCAATGCCCTATGCGGCTCGCGCTCCCGCGTCGGCGAGTCAAGCAACTCACTGCTGGCGGTGTGTATCGCCGCGGCGAGTCGGTCCCCGTCCAGATCACTTCTGCTGACCAACTCAGGAATACCCCGACGGAAACAACGAATCAAGCTATTGGAGTCCATCATATATCCGGTGACAAGTACAGCAGGGATGCCTTCCTGATAGCAGCGACTGACAATCTCGGCACCTGTGAAGCGTGCACCATCGGCCCACTCCAGATGATGGTCGCTTACGAGTGCTTGAGCGTGTTCTCGAATCTGGCTCAGTGCTTCATCTACTGAATCCATCGACTCAAGCACGAAGACTCTGAAGCCAGCCGCCTCGACCGCCATCACCGTCATCTCACGATCGTCCGCGTTGTCATCAAGCACGGCAACCGTCTCCACGGCGGATTGGTTCATGACTGCTCCTGGATCGGCAGCGTGACTAGGAATTCGGTGCCACCGAGATCGCTCGTTTCGCTCAATGCAGCGGAGCCCCCCATGTCGGTTGCGGAGTCCCTAACGATGGTGAGACCGAGTCCCGTGCCCTCACTGTGGCCGGTTCGACCTGGTAGCCAAATGTCGTCTCGGCCAATACCCCGGATACCGTTTCCAGAATCTGCCACGGCCAGGGTCGCGAAGTGAGGCCGGTCATCCACAGACAGTGACACGCGGATCTGCCTCGGCCGCCTGCCACTCTCAACGACAGCCCTGAGTGCGTTGACCAGAAGGTTGGCCACGATCGACTCGATCGCAGCGGGCGGAGCAAACACAGGCACCTCTGCTTCAGGAAGACTGCGCTCGATCTCAATCTTGGCATCCGCAAGGAATGATTCAAGCAGCTCCAGGACATCCACGACCGCCACGCGTACGTCAACTCGCCGTGATCGACGTTTGTCTCTCTGCAGCAATCTCAAAGGCATCCGCGCCCACTTTCCTAAGGCAGACGCAGCCTTTTCAATGGCGTTCAATTGCTGCCCTACGGCAGCACTGAAGGCCTCCCCGAACTGCTTCTGACCCGACTTCCGGGCGAGTTTCACTGCCTGCTCAATCCTGCTTGCAGGCTTGATGGATTCATGAGCAAAGGCGGACGAGGTGGTCCCAACAGTGCCCAAGGTCCGATACAACAGGACATCTTCCTTCAGGGACTCGAGCTGGCGCTCAAGCGCCTTCTCGTACCTAGCGAACGCTGCACGCGCCGCCGGATCCGACTCTTCGAGAGTTGACCGGACCGTATCTGCGTCCGTGTCGGCTCCCTTCCGGTCGCGTTTGGCCTTCTCGCGCTCAGTTTGCCGCCGCTTCTCCGCGACCATCTCAAGCGCGGCAGCTGACCAGTCAAGGGCATCTTGACAAAACGAGCGGAGTTCCCCGAAAGCGCTGCTCTCAATAAAGCCCGTTCGGTCGGTCTTCTGCACGAGCAGTTCGTCATCCGACTCGAGAACGACCCGCCCAACGCTGTTGTTGGTCGACGGGCGGTTCTCCGGGCTCCGGGCTCGGCGGAGGTTCATAGCGAGCCAGTCGTAGCCGGTGTCTCCGTACGGGGGCACGCGCAGGTGATGCTGATAGATATGAACGCCGCCCACGACTCTCAGCCAGTCCCTCACTTCGCTCAGAGTGGATGAGCGAGTAGCAAAGTTTGCGCCTGACAGATTGAACACCCAAATCTCGAAACGCGCCTCTGACGATGAGTAGGTCTCTCCATCCCGTCGAGCCGCGAGGTTTGCGTGCTCGGCCGCAAACCGGACATCACCCGCAGGGTTCAACACGCGCGCCTTGGCAGACCCTTTACTGTCCAACTCGGCGACAATTCGGTACTCAATGTCCTCGAAGTAGCTTTCTGCGACACGCCTCTCAAGGTCCTCGAACTCCGGTGCGAGCAAGACGGGCCTGAAGCCCTTGCCGTGCTCAAATGGATCCTTCAGGAGAACGAGAGCGCGCGCGAGCCGATTCAAATGCGACCGGACGAACTCCTCTCTCAGGTCCCGTAGCTCGATCGTGGTGCCATGACCCCGCGACGTCTTCGCCTTCTTTACCTCAATCGGGACATCCTCGACCACTCGTGCCCTATCGAATTCGTCCCAGTCGATTGATACCTCGTACTCCACACCCGGCTCGCTCGCAGGACGAGTTTGTAGGACCGCGGTTCGCCCAAGTCGCAGACCTGCCAGCCTGCCGAGGCCCTTGTCGCCAGCCGGGACTCGATCACCACGAGTCCTCACATCTCGGGTCTTCTGGGACCTCCCTAGGACTAGCCACCCGTCGACTATCGAGTCCCTGGTGAGGCCGTCACCGTCGTCCTCTACGACGATCGTCCCGCCACCGCTGCGCGCTTCCGCGAAGTTGATGGTGCACGTTTTGGCGTCGGCGTCGTACGCGTTCCGCACCAACTCAACGATCCCCTGATCTGGATGCGGAACTAGTTCCTCCCCGAGTCTTCGGAGAATCTGAGGCGCGAATCCGAAGCGCTCCGTCATCCTCGGTTACCTAGCAGCTCTTCAAGAGCGAGCGTTGATAGATGCCGACCGCCGAGTCGGCTATCAAGCCACTCCGAAACGGCCTCACTCTCGAGCACGCGGACAAGTCGCTCGCACTCGTCGAGACCTCCCGACTCCGGGCGTAGCACGATCAGGTGGTTCTCCACTGCCACGGACTGCACACCCTCGACAGCAACCGCTCGAGCGCGTGGTCGCTGCCCGGGTCGTGATGTCCTCTTTATGACAACGAACGGCGGAGTAAAGACCGTGCCGTCGAATGCTCGGCGCTCATGTGGTGGTGGCGTCGTAGTCCTCGCTGGCCCGGCGTTGGACGCCGATAAGAACCGGTGCATCGGGCCCCGCTCGGCATGTCGGCGAGGAACGACAGGTCCGCAACTCACAGTCCACCGCCCCAGACCGGACAGGTCTAGGGACGGGGGCGATGGCCACCACGATGGCTGAGCCTTAGATTGTTTCCCTCGTCGAAGCGAAATCAAGAACACGTCGATGTCCGCATCGACATCGAACTGGCCGAGAGGCTGAATCGATTGAATGGATGCGCCCGCCTCAAGGGTCTCCCTCCATGCCCTGTACCTCGAGCCAGTGCGTAGGACATCGGGGAGCAGCGCCACTAGTCGTGCGCCGCTTGCGGCGCCCGCCAGCCACGCTGATATGAATACCGCAGCCTGCGACACCTGGCCTGTTCCAATATCGTACCAGTCCGGGGCCCGAACGGTGCCGAACGGGGGGTTGAGAAGAACCCAAGACGGAAAGTCACCCTCGAGTAGCCGACCGACGCCGCAGCCCTGGGTGATTGAGGGAAAGTAGCTTCGCAGGTCACGAGTGTTCCCGAGTGCCGGAGTTCGTAGCGATGCGGCCAACACGAGCCGGGCGCGAGCGAGACGGACAAATTCAGCTTCTCGATCAATCCCGCAGAGCAGTCGTCCCCAGGAATCCAGGGTTTCGGCGAGTGTCGACTCAATCGGTAGTCGATCCGACCATCGCAGTAAGAGGTCTCCCGCCCCGCATGCAGGATCGAGTGCTGAGTGCGAACGGGGCCCTCGCGGCAGCGACGCGCTAAACGGCCCGTCCCGCAACGCCGATGTCGTAAAGAACGCGCCAGCATCCCGGCGCCACTCCCGACTCGCGAGGCGACGCAAAGCGCGCGACGGTGCACCATCCAGAACGGCCGCCTCTGCGCTCACCGTGGTGCGTCCTGCCAGAACCACCCTGGCGAGTTCCTCCACCTCGCAGACATAGGAACGGTAGCCGTGCAACCACTCAAAGCTGACGCCAGAGGTAGGCGACCTTCCCATCTCTCCAGCGTAGTTCTGCTGCTTTCCATTCCTCGGCCTACGCCGCAAGCGCTGAAGGATGACATCCAAGATCAAGCTGGCCCCAAGCTGCGATGCCGCCATAGCCGCGCCGCCGCCAATCGCTCAGGGTCTGCGTTGACAGTCGACTCGAATTGCTTGAACGCTGTCTCGGGTGTCGTGACCTCGGTCGCCTTACTTGCATCACCCAACTACGCAGGACAGGAGTGACAACCACCGCCGATGCGAGCTCGCGGGGGGTGCGACCAGCGTCGCCATCTGCGTCGCGGGTCTCTGCCACTCCTACGCCGCCTTCTCGGCCTCGATAAGCACCACGGTGGTGTTGTCCTGACCACCCGCTCCGAGTGCGAGCATCATCAGGCCAGCGACGGCGTCGGGGGCTGTCCGACGGCCGAGGACTTGGCGGATCTCTGGTCTCGGAACATAGTCCGTCAGCCCGTCGGAGCAGATGAAGATGGGTCGGCCAGGGCCAAGGTCGTCGACTGCAAGGTGTAGATTGCGCCCATCCCGTCAGGTCCCCTCCTGCGGAGACATCACAGCATAAAGTGCCTTGTTGGTGCCATGAAGCGCGTTGACGAGCGCGCTTGGGTCTCAGGGCGGCTGGCGACAAAGCTTTCGACCGCAAGCCAGCTGGCGAGATCGCCGAAGGTTCCCACCGAGACCGTCCGCGACGATCGCAACGCATGTGGTGCCAACAAGCTCGCCAGACGCGACGTCTCTATCGACACCAGGGACCGACAGTCCACTGACGGCGTAGTAGTCCTCGTTCCGCTGTGCGCGACACCGCCGACCTGCGCGAGATGGGCTTCCCGGTCTGGGCCCAACACGTCGAAGTGCAAGGCACGGTGAAGAACACAGCTGGGTCGTGCCGATCCGGATCGGCGAGCAGATCGTGAACCCCGGCGACTTGTCTGCGCCGACGACGGGGGGGGGGGGGGGGGGGGTTGTTGTCGCCCGCCCTGAGGCGCCGTGGGCGCTCGAGCAGTCCCTGGCTCGACTCGCGAAGGAAGAGGCGTCGCGGGCGCAACTCCAGGCTGGACGCTCGGGCTCGACTTCTACGGCCTGCGCGACAAGCTCACCGAGATGGGTGTCGAGTGGGTCGACACGCTCGACGACTGAGCAACGATGCGGGCTGCAGTCTTTGGTCTGGGCGAAGCCGGTGGGCTGATCGCGGCCGATCTCGCCGCTCCAGGTTGGGGATGTCCACGGGTACGACCCGGCTGGCATCTTGGACCCGGTCGACGTTTCGCGGGTCTCACTTCTTTCCTCCGCAGTCGAGCGCGCCGACCGGTTCTCGCCACTACCGCCGTCGGCCGCGCTCGCTCAGGGGCTCGACGACATTCCCCGCCGGTGCGATCTACGCCGATGTCGCATCAGCGGCGCTGGCCCTCAAGCGTGGGCTGGGCGAAGCCGCAGCGACGGCCGGCATCGGTATGTCGATGTCGCCCTGATGAGCACCGTTCCGGGGAAGGGGATCCGTACGCCAGCCTTGGCAAGTGGCGCCGCCGCGGGCGAGCTCGCGGAGTTGATGGCGCCGCTCGGCGCTCGCATCGAAGTCGCGGGTCCTCCGCCGGGCGATGCCGCGACGCGCAAGCTCCTGCGCAGCGTCGTCATCAAGGGGCTTGAGGGGCTGATGGTCGAGTCGATGCGGGCGGCTGAGGCTGCCGGCCTGTCGCCGGAGACGTGGGAGACCCTCGTCGATCAGTTCACCGCCGCGGATGGCGACTTCCTACGGCGCATGGTGGAGGGGACGAGTACGCATGCCCGCCGCCTTCACGAGATGGAGGCCACCGAACAGATGCTTATCGATCTGGGTATCGACCCTGTCATGACCGGGCGACGGTCGAGAACCTGCGCCGCGTGCTCAGCAACGGCATGCCCGAGATCCGCTCTAGGCGTCGGACCAGCTCTCGAGCGTCTCGATCACCGACACCAGGTGCGACCCCATCGCGGCGGCCGCCGCGTCGACATCTGCGGCACCCCGATCGGGGAGATCCACGTCACCACCAACGACTACCGGGTCAATGACCAGGAGTGGGGACCCCGGTCGAGCGTGCCCCTTCTCGGCGAGCACAGCCACCAGGTTCTGCGCGAACTCGGCTACGACGACGCCATCAAGGCCTTGATCCAGAACGGTGTCGTGCGGAGTACCGAATGACGACAACCGAAACCCAAGCTGGCCCCCGGTGCCGCCACCCTTTACGACCTCTTCACCCGCGGACGGCGGCAAGAAGCGAACTCGGCTAGTCAAACACCTGTTCGTATCGGAGCCGTCCTGCTACCGATAGCCTCCTGACCACGCAGTTTTGCCTGGTCGCAGGCCCAAGGCCGAGCGCTCAGCGCGCATCGGCCGCCCTTCGATCCGATCAGGGCTTCACACGGCGACCGAGCCGAGGTAGCGCATCCCCGGGAGGTCGGTTTCGCCATCGTCGTCGAGGAATCCGACTGTGTATGTCTCGGAGCTCACGTGGACATGCACCCGCTGACCGGTGCATTCGAAGGCGATGTCGCCAGCGGAGTTCTGGGTGATGGTGTTGTAGCCGTCGTAATAGTCGAGGTGTGCGGACGCTGCTTCGCCGATAACGACGATCTTCGGGTCCAGGGCTTCCAGCCACGAGTTCGGGAGCTTTCCGGACTCTCGGCCGTGGTGAGGGGCGAAGACGATGCTCGTCGGTTTGATCGATACCGCGTCTTCGATGCTGTCGAGAAAATCGGTCTCGAGGTCACCAAACCACACTGCGGAGGCGCCGCCTTTGAGGGAGTAGCTCGCGATCGGGCAGATGTTGTTGGCGGATCTGCCCTTCTCGGCCTCGTCTAGTGCTGTCTTGAAGCTCTCGTGGGAGCGGTCGGGCCACAGGATGTTGATACCTGCGGATCCTCGTTCGTCGCTGGTTTGGTTCATCCACCGCCGATGGCAGCCGTCGGTGAGGTAGAAGGCCTCGTCGCTGTCGTGGAGCAGGCGGTAGCGCTCCACGCCTTCGTTGTCCGGGTCGGTTCGAGCGCTGTTCTCGACGCAGTAGAAGTTGACGATCCCGATCGTGTCGTCGAGATGGTGCAGGCCACCGACGTGGTCGGCCTCGGGTTGTGTTGCGATCAATCGCGTGATCCCCTTAGTGCCGCTGGCGTCCTGTATGTCGGCGAGGATCTCCTCGCGCCGATCGGCGGGCAAGGATGCGTCGATGATGGTGAAGCTGTCCGAGTTGTGGCGGATGTAGAAGTTGTCTCCGTCGCCTACCGCGAAGGACTTGATGACGCTCATGTGCCGCTCCCCATGCGGCGGGAGTGTCCGGGTCTTCCGTCGGCGTGACTCCCAGGGACCTGAGGGACGTGCCCGTCAGGTCGAGCTCCTGGTTTTGGGCTAGAGGTACTCGCCGCATAGCGCCCACATGATTTGTTCGCCTCGCTTCGAGACGTCATCGATCGTCTGGCGGTTGAGGCGGTTGAAGCTGGTCTTGACGTCGATGACGTCCTCGCGGGGGATGAGGTTTGCGATGGGAGCGGGGAGATTGCTGTCCGTCATGCCGAGCATCGCGACGACGAAGCGGTCCAGGCCCTCGGTTGATCGTGCATCGTCGAAGAGCCGGCCTCGCTCCAGGGATTGGGCGCGCCGGTAGGTGGCTTCGAAGACTCGCTTCATCCGACCAGCGAACCAGTACGGCCGCGGTTTGCCATTGAAGAGGCCGCGGCCTGCGTCGCAGGCAATCACGATGTCGACTTCGTGAACGTTGGTGCTGAAGCGCGGCGATCGGTCGGGCATCAGGCACGAGGTTCCGAGGTTGTCGAAGACACCGCCGTCAGTGAGGATCACACGCTGTTCTGATTCCTTGCCGCACTGGTCCACGAAGTTCGCCCGCAGATCTGCGGCCGGGAAAGCGACCGGGTAGGCGGCGGAGCAGGCGACGGCTCGGGCGACCTTCACCTCGTTGTCCTTGATGAGCCCGTGGCGCCAAGTCCCGCTCTCTTTGCTGCCGAACCGGAACGCCGATCCGGTTGTGAGTTCGCAGGCATTGATGACTACGTCGACGTTGGGTCGCGCGACCTCGGCCATGGCGATATCGCCAATGAGGTCGGCAACGGTGTCCTCGAGTGCGGTGGTGATGCTCGAGTGGCGTCGGAACGGGCCGCCGGGTCCAAGGACGGCGTTGGGTGCGCTTGCGACACCGGCGATGACCGTGGCTGCAACGGTCTGGGCGAGGCGACTGGGTCGAAGTGCCTTAGCGGCGATCCGTCGAGTAAGGCCGCGCCGGAGAAGGTCGGTGACTCGATAGTGGAACTCATCGAATGATCCGCTGCTGTAGGCCCACAGCGCAGCGACGATCGAGCCGCCCGATACGCCAGAGACGACGCGCACGTCATCGAGTAGGCCTCGATCGTGGAGGGAGCGGAGGCAGCCCAAGTGGTATGCGGCGGCACGCAGGCCTCCGCCTGACAAGGCCAACCCGATGCGGCGTGACGGTGTCGGTGGCGTAGCTGAGTTTTGGACCGTTGGGCGTGGCCACTTCTTGGTCTCACGATCGAAGAGGTAGGTGTTCCAGGTGGTCCCGAGGGGGTCGCCGCCAGCGATAAGGAGTAGTTGCTGTGGTAGGGGTTGCTCCATCTGGCTGGTGAGGAAGGTCATCCCGGCGAGGTCGGTCGGGCTTGCGTTGGGGTTGCCGTCGGGGTGAGTGTGCCACATGCCGGTCGGTTGGTGTGTGCCCCGGCTCTGGCCGTCGAGTCGGGCTGCGACCTGGACAGTCCCTGCGGTACCGCAGATGAACCCGCCTGGACTGGCTTCGCTGTCTGGAGGCGGTCCGATGGCAGCGGTGACGGTAACCGTATGAGTGGCGTTGTCGATGTCGCCGAACAGGAGGCCTCCGGTCTCGGCGCCCGCGGCGACGCGGCCGGCCTTGCGGATCCATGCCTGAATCTCCGAAAGTGCGCTGGGCAGGATGAGCACGCGGTAGGACGAGATTGTGTCAGTGAGGACAACCGGTTCGTCCAGGTCGATTCGGTGCCCGCGCGGGGCCGTCCCGGTGTCGCCGAGCGAGACGACGGTGGCGCCAGGTGCGGCTCGGTCGATGCTGATCGCGGCTTCGCGCGCGAGTGTCCCCACCAGTGCTGAGATGTCCGCGTTGGCGCCGGTGAAGGTGGGTGACGAGCATCCAGGTTCGGGGACGAACAGCTCAGTGCGGGGGGACGCTGGCCAGAACTCGTCGGCGTACAACGCCAGGTCGGGCTGGGCGAGGCACGACAGCTTGGCTTGGGTAAGGGCGCCGACGCCGCTGATGTTGGTGCCAGGGGTGAGTGCTGTCATGAGCCCGGTGTCTCCGGCGTGGCCCAGAAGAAGCGAGATCCGCCAGGGCCGGTTCTCGGTCGAGGCGAGTGCGTGGTCCAATCGCTTTACGATCGAGGCGTTTGCCGTTGCGTCGATGAGGACATCGCAGGCCCAGACCGGTCCGGTGGGATCTGCCATCACGCTGTGGACGTCTTCGTGGGTGGAGGACACGGTGTCGGCGAGGTCTGGGCGGATTCGTGTCAGCCGGTCGCGCAGCGCCATTGCTTTTGGCGTGGCGAGGTCGTGGTGAGCGTAGTTCTGGCGGATGAGGTTGCCGGTCGTGACGTGTCGGTTGTCGACGAGGTTGAGTTGACGGACGCTGGTCCGGATGAGGTGCTCCGCGAGGTGGCTGCCGATCGCCCCGCAGCCGAGGATCGTGACGCGCTTGTCGTGAAACGCTGCGAGGGGTGAGTCGGCGTCTCGTAGGTTGGTCACGTCGGGTCGTGCTTCGTCGATACCGCACCAGCTGACCGTCGTGAGCTCCGCCCATTTCTCCATGAGAGCCAATAGGTCGGCCCGCATCTCGCGTAGTTCCTCAGTGTCGACTTCTAGGGGCACGGTGAGCCGTAGGCTCTTCGCATCCTCCGGGTCGATCTGCCAGATCGCGAGATGTTGATGCTCGTTGACGTCGCGCAGGCCGCGTGTTGGACTGCCAATGATCACGTACAGCGGCGAATGTTCGGAGTTGCGCAGGGCTGCGACGCGCAACAGGAGCAGGAACTCGGTCTTGGAAACGCCGTGCTCTTCGAGCTCTGCAAGGAGAGGGCCAAGACGTTCGGGGAAGTCGTAGTAGAGCGTCCGGTGTGACAGGAACGCGGGGGCGACGTCCCCATCGACGTGCGCCCATCGGCTGTCGTCACGGTCGATCCAGTCGCGTATCTCGATCAGTCGCGCGGTCTGGCTCTCCAGCGGTGCAAAACCCATCCATGGTTCGTCGGACACGGTCGGGGTGTTGCGCCAAATCACGGCGGTCGGTGCATCTGCCGATGCCAGAATCGCAGGCGGGTGTAGAGGTGCCGCGACAGGGTCGAGGTCGTCGATTGCGGCCCGGCGCAGGAACTCGAGAAGACGGTGCAGGAAGCCGTGCATACCGTCACTGGGGTTCCATTCGACATCCGGGGCGAGATACAAGCAGAGATGGTGGCCCCAGTTCACGTGGTTGGTGCCTACCCATCGCCGGTGTCGAACCGAAGCGCTCGGTTTCGACCACGGGAACGAGACCGGGACCGAGATGACGACTTCCTCTCGGGGCCGCAGACTGATACCGCCGTCGGTGGTGGGAAACCGCGTATCGATGGACACGGTGACGATGAGGTGCCCTGGTCCATCCGGCTCCGCAATCGACACCAGTTCAATGGCGTCGCCGGTAGCGTCAACGTGGCGGAGCTCGCGCAGCGCCGTCACCTGGCCGTTGCTCAGCGGCATCCGAACCCGACAGCGGCAGCGACCGGCTCTGTGTTGCCCCGGCTAGCGCGTACTTGGTCGTGGGCGCTGGATTCGCCATCGGGTGTGGCGCCAACAAACGTGATCCCGGTCGTGGTAACCTTGAAGACGATTGGCGCCAGGTTGTCCTGGTCGGGGTGTTCGCCGGTGCACAGGAACTCGTCGCAGTGCTCGCTGTAGCGGTTCTTCGCCTTGGCGTGGGGCGGGTTGTCCCCCGACGTGTTCGAGGCCGGGATGGGGTCGGAACTCGACACGATCCATCCGAAGTCGGCCTTGGCGCTGTCCAGGAGGTCGAGGACGTCTGCGCGGAGGACATCTGAGCCGTCTACTCGTTCGTACATCACCGACTTCGAGCAGTGATGCGCTGCGAGGTAGACGTCCCACTCCTTGTTCGCGTGGTCGTCGGTGCTTTCCAGCAGACGCTTGATCGGTTGGTAGTCGAGGTCGCCGAGCAGGAGAGCCCGTCCAACGCCGTTGTCGCAACGCAGGGTGACGTGAATGCCAATGCTGGTGCGGTTTCGCTCCATGCTCTCCATGTCGTCCTTGAACGGCGAGTGAATGAACAAGCGGACGGTCCCGTCGTGGTCGACCCCGTCGAAGACGGTCACCTCGGTTCCGGGAACCGACACCACCTCGTCGAGCCCGACGAAGTAACCCTCGAGGGACTCGTGGTAGCCGATGACACGGATTCGGTTGCCGCTCGCGACGTCAGTGGAGTCTCGGTAGATCTCCAGGCGGCGTACTGCTTCGTCGCACAACGCTGCCGCGTCGTCGCTCAGCGAGTCCGGATCTTCGGCGTCGATGTCGGCGACCAGACGAGGCGTGAACCAGAGTTCGCCGATCACGACGCCTTCGTCCTCGAGGAGCCGTTTGAAGCCTCGGCAATGATCGGTATCGGCGTGTGTCGCGACGAACACAGCGAGGTAGGGCTTGCCGTCCCTGATCGGCAACAGCTCGACGAGTTCGTCAATCACCGGATAGCGGGGATCGGCGTCACCCTCGGCGTCGACTAGGTGATTCAGATCGACCTGAATGATGTCGTCGCCAGTGACCAGGATCGTGGTGCTGTCGCCAGTGCCGACGGGCCAGAACACAAGGCCGGTGGTGGGCAGATCGGATCGGTTCATGGTTCCTCTTCTCTTCAGCCGCCTGGAGCGAGATCACGGCCGCAGCCGACGACCGGCGACTGTGGAACGGCTTCATAAGTATCGCAGTGGGTGTGACACACTCTCTCATCGTGATCGGCAAGATTTTTACTCGCCAAAAGCTATGATAGCAGCCGATAAGATAGTTAAGTTGCATATAGCGAGGTTTTTTCACCAGAATGGCCAGATGAGCACCCGAGAGACACCGCCTCCCCCCAGCGCCCTGCTGTCGTTCACCGCCAGCAACGTCCGCTCCTACCGCGACCAGGTCCACTTCTCGTTGCTCGCTACCCGCCTCGCCCTCCAGGAAATCCGCCGCGAGCTTCGCACGCGGTCCTCGAAGACCCCAGTTGGCGTACTACCTGCCGCCGGAGTCTTCGGTGCGAACGCCTCGGGCAAGTCGACCCTGCTCCTGGCGCTCACCGACATGCGAGCCATCGTTACCAGCTCGTTCCGCAGTGGAAGTCGATCGAGCGGGGTATACCGCCGGCCGTTCGCGCTCGACGACGCCTACCGATCTCAGCCGAGCCGGTTCGAGGTCGAACTCATCCTGCACAGGGTGCGGTGGCAGTACGGCTTCGAGGTCAACGACGAACGAGTCCTGGGCGAGTACGCCTACTACTATCCGAAGGGCCGACAGGCCCTGGTGTTTGACCGAACCCCAGACGACATCTCGTTCGGGCCGCCGTTCCGATCCACTGGGCGGGCACTCCGCCAGCTCCTACGAGACAACGCCCTCCTCCTTTCCGTCGCAGGCGCAGCCGATGACGAACAGCTCGGAGCACTCTTTGCGTGGTTCCTGCGCAACCTCAAGCTCGCTCAATCGGCCAACCGTGGCGCCCGCGCCGTACGAACTGCCGAAATGGTCAAAGAGTCAGAGACCAAGGAACGGGTCATGGCGCTGGTGCGCGCCGCAGATCTCGGTGTGTGCGACATCGAGCGGGCGACCGTTGCCCCAGACGTAGCCGAACGGTTTCAACGCGCTCTGCGCGTGCTCCAGGGCACCGAAGGCGACCCCGAGACCTCCGACGATGACATCAACATCGTGTTCGAGGACTCGGTTCGACTCAAGCATCGCGGCGTCGCTGGCGAGGTCGAGCTCGAACCGGAATTCGAGTCCCAGGGGACCATGGTTTGGGTCGGCCTGATCGGACCCGTACTGGACGCGCTCGATGGAGGCCACGTTCTGCTCGCCGATGAGCTTGACGCGAGCCTTCACCCCTACCTAGTGGCGCTCCTTGTCCAGATGTTCCAGGACCCGGAACTCAACCCGCGTTGCGCCCAGCTCATCTTCAACGCGCACGACATCAGCGTGCTCGGCGACTCCGAGCAGAGCGTTCTCGGTCGAGACCAGATCTGGTTCGCAGAAAAGGACCTCTCTGGCGCCACCGCTGTCTACCCGCTCGTTGACTTCCGACCCCGACGCGACGAAGCACTCGCTCGGCGCTACTTGCAGGGACGCTTCGGTGCTGTGCCTGTCGTAGACCACGGCGAAATCCGATCTGGGCTGGACCTCGTCTCTACATGAAGCGACCCAAGAGCAGACCCCAGCGAACAGCTGGGAAACGAGACCAGCGCCGAATCATCCGAGTGCTGACCGAAGGAAAAGTCACCGAACCCGGCTACCTCGTGCAGTGGGCACGCCGAAACCGCCGGATCCACATCGAGTTCGCAGGCTCAGGAATGGCCCCGCTCAGCCTCGTTCAACGAGCCCGTGACCACCAACAAGCCAACCGTCGCTCCCGACGCGGAGGCCGAGGCATCAACTTCGACGAAATCTGGTGCGTCTTCGACGTCGATCAACATCCCAACCTCGCCCAGGCGATCAACGAAGCCGAGCAGAGCAGCATCGGCGTCGCGCTCTCCAACCCCTGCTTCGAACTCTGGCTCATCTTGCACTACGAGGACCGCACTGCCTACATCGACTGCCGCGACGCGCAACGTCGGGCTCACGAACTCGGCGCCATAGATGACAAGCGACTCGAACCCAACAACGTCAACATCCTGCTCTCCGGCTACGAAGCTGCCAAGGCACGAGCGCAACAACTCCGGGAGCGCCACCTAGCAAACGGGCTCAGACCCGCCGAAAACCCGAGTAGCACCGTCTGGGAACTCGTCGAGCGACTCCGCTGAGCAGCCACTACCCCGCCTCACGAGAAGTTGGAAGTGATGGCGTGGGCCGAGCGTTCAAGGGGCACAGCTGGCCGAGGATCGGGGAGACGCCAGTAGCGATGCCGGCCCTGGCTTCAACGGTGCTAAGCCACCGCGCAGGAAGCACCCGAACACCTTCGCGGTTGAGCCTGAACTCGCTGAGTGCGAGGGAGCGAGATCAACAGGAAGTAATCCAGCGGCAGCGTCCCCGGTAAAGTCCGCTCATGGGTTCAACCTTGACCAGCGACTCCCAGAGTGAGCCCAGCCGCATCAAGCTCTTCTTTTTCATCATCGTGTTCTATTTCGTGATCGACGTGATTTATCAGTTCGCGTTTGGCGTCAACTTCAACACAACCCAGTACGAGAACGCCGGGATCGACGAGATCCTTGCCGACCCGCCCCGCCACCTATACCTCTTCGTGGTGTTCTTTGTGCTGATCGCCCTAGCCAACCTCGTCCTCGTGGTACAGCCATCGATCGCGCAAGCCAGCGTTGCGAACGCGGCAAAAAAGGGAGCGCTTCTCGGCCTCACCGCCTACGGCACCTTGGCGACCACCACCACATGGACGATCGCCGACTACCCACTGGCGTCGACCCTTGCAATCGCAGCCGAGGGGACCTTCTTCTCCGCGGCGACGTCGGCCGCAGCGACCTGGTGGGCACTGCGCTCGCAGCGAACGAAGGGCGTCTCCGGACAGGGTGCGTGAGCAACACGTGCAATCAGTGGACGTGCATCCAGGTGTGTGGGACTCGGTGATGCGGGCCTAGGCCGACCACGTGCCAGCCGCGTGGGCCAGCCCTCGTCACTCGAACACTTGTTCGAGTGTAGGGGGATTGCAACCCTTAGTGAAGCCTGCGTACTCGACCGGCATGATCGGCCAGTCCTCGGACCTTGAGGCGCCGCAACTACCCGTGGAGCGGGTCGTCGACGTGCACCAGGGTCTTGAGGTCGAAGTCGCGTGCCTCGATCTCGGCTGAGCCACGGTCGAGCTTCCGACAAACACGATCTGGCCGCGTGTCACCGGATGGCCGACAGACAGACCCGTGTGAGCCGAGCTAGCCCAAGAAGGCCGAGACAAAGGCCTGGTGAGGCCTCGGATCCTCGGTCATCCAACGTGCCACAGATAGGCACCGCACCCGGACGAACTCGGCCCGGAGCAAAGTAAAGGGAGGAGCGGCCCGTAGGCGGCTCCTCCCGTTTAGACGGTGACCGACACCTGCGTGTCAAGGTCTGCTCACAGCATACTTGAACTGTGGCTGCACCGGAACCCGAAATCTCACACACGTCGCTCGTGCTAGCGCGCCTCGTCGACTTCTTCGGCCACCGGACTCCATGGCACCGGCGTCTCTGGAACGTCGGCACGTGCCTCGCGCTCCAGGAGGTCGTCGAGTACGCCGACGCCTGCCTCAGCGGCTCCGTTCCGAACACCCAAGGTCTCCGGTTCGTCGTGGGGACTGCGAAGCGCGAGGTCAGTCGCGATCCGGGCGCAGCCCCGCTCGCCAGCAAGATCCTGGCACGTCTCGACGCCCTCGATGCCACCTCGCCGTCGCAAGTTCCCGTAACCGCCCGGGACGAGCTCGACCAGCTCGTTCGCCGCCTCGGATCCGACTACCTCCAGAACTGGACCTTTGCGGCCCCCGAGTCGCCTGTCGAGTTCACCGCACGAGCGCTCGCTGCGCATCTCCTCGACCTCGGGTTCAGCCCGGATCACCTGCACCGTTGGATCACCGCCGTCAGCAGCGACATCACGAGCCTGGCTCAGCTCACCGCAGCGACCCTGAACATGGTGACGAGGATGCCAATCCGGACCTACATGGTCTTCGTTCCCTGCGCCGCCCCTTACAACAAACCCGTCACCGACGCCGGCCGGGTCCGCTGGCTCGACGGCCACGCCGCGGCCACATGGCTGCGAGAGAACCTCCGGGACGAGGAGTCACGTCGACACTCGGGTGGGTTCCTCCTCGAGATCGAAGGCCGAGATTCCTGGTCTGCGGTCGAAGAGGCTCGCGTCATCGTCGCTCGTGCCGATGCCCGGGCCAAGGTCACCAGCCCGTCGAACGAGACGGTCCGCCTAGACGGCTGGGCCCGGATCGCCGGTGACCAGCGTTCCTACGAGATCCGCCCAACGCCTCGGCAGATCGAGATCGGCAGCCTCGTCCGCCAAGGCGCTGTCTACCGATTCGACGGCGGACTACCCTCAACAACCGACGACGCCCTCGAGTTGGCGTCCTACATGGAGTCCCCATCGGCGGGTGCCGCCGTCACGGGCGGGTGGTGATCACGAACTCGTCGGGGCTCTGCGCCTCGATGTCGAACGGAGCGAGGACCTCGTCGGGTAAATGACGGAGGTTGGCTGTGACGATGACCTGGGCGGTGCAGGCGATCGCAGCAGCCAACACATGGCGGTCATCCGCATCCGGCAACTCGATGCTCGCGACAAGGGGCTCGTAGCCCTCGACGCTGACATCGGCGATCGCATCAGTCATGAGCTTGCGTGTCCGAGCAAGCTTGCCCGCCAGCTCAGGCTGGTCACGCACGATCGCGATGAAGATCTCATCGAGGATCTGCTCGGTCCACTTCGCCTGGAAGAGCCCGGACTGGCCGAGGCGGACCAACAGGTCCCGCAGCGACCCCGGTAGAGAACGTTGACGTCGTATAGAGCTACGAACGCCATTGTGGCTAGTAGTTGAGTCCGATGTCTTGGGCCTCGCTGGTGAGCTCGTCGGCGATCTCTCGTCGCATCGACTCATCGCGACGCTTGTACTCAATCAGGTCGTCCAGCAGGACCTTGCGTCGATTCCCCACCCGCCGGTAGGGGATCTCCCGTTCGTCGAGCAGCTTGATCAGAAACATTCGAATGACAGGTCTGTAAGCTAACCTGAGCCGAACGATAGGTGCCCACCAGTGAGCACGAACGGACACCCGGGAATCGCCACCGCCAGGCGGCCAGCACGCTCCCTCCCCCAGCCAGATCACCCAGGCCTCAGCGACGCTCGTCGGCTCCCCGACCCCGACTTTGAGGCTTCCTGGAACGCAGTGATTCTTCCCGAAGGCGACAAACATCGAATCGCCCAGACTGCCGCCGCCGGCTTCGTCCAACGCAGCTGCATCGACTTCGAGCGCCTGCCCCTGCATGGAGTCATCCTGCTGATTGGTCTACCCGGGACGGGCAAGACCACCCTCGCCCGCGGGTTGGCCGACCGGGTCGCCAGCTTGATCCCTGGTCTCGGCCAGTTCGCCTACCTCGAAGTCAACCCTCACACCCTCGCCAGTTCCTCGCTCGGAAAGAGCCAACAAGCAGTCCAACAACTCTTCGACACCACCATCGCCGAAACCGCAGCGGCCGGGCCACTCGTGGTGCTCATCGACGAGGTCGAGACCATCGCCACCGACCGCAGACAACTCAGCTTCGACGCCAACCCCGCGGACGTCCACCGTGCCGTCGATGCAGCGCTGGTCGGGCTCGACCGGATCGCCCGAACCCACCGACACGTCCTGTTCATCGCCACCTCCAATTTCCCCGAAGCCATCGATGGGGCGCTGATGAGTCGAGCCGATCTCGTCGTACCGGTCGAGCTCCCCACCCTCCCAGCTCGTCGAGCCATCCTCGCCGACACCATCGATGCCCTGGCCGCGCAGTGCCCCAAGGCCCGACGCCTTCTCGACGACCAACTCCTGGACCGTGCCGCGACCGCATCAGAAGGCCTCGACGGGCGACGCCTCCGCAAGGTCATCGTGGCCGCCGCCGGCCGGACGCCCGCATCAACCACCGACCCTGGCGAAATCCTCCCCGACGACCTCATCGCCGCCATCACCGACACCGGCAAGGAGCTGAGATGACTATTATCACGCGGCGAATCGCCGCCATCTCGACCCGGACATCCACCCAAACCTGGGCCGTCATCACCGAACTGCTCGCTCCAGCCGGCGACGAGATAAGGCCACAGCTTGACCTCGCGGCTGATACCGCGTGCATGCTCATCGCCGAGGAACACGCCAAGGACAATCCCATCGTCATCACCGGATGCGGCCCCCAAGTGCGGATCTACACCCTCCACGGCGACGACGCCATCGACGGCGCCAGCACCAACGAGCACACGCTCACCCTCACCGCGCAGAGCGACTGGCAGCTGAGCCTCCCCGCAACCGGCATTGACCACGCCCTCGCGATCTCAGCCGTCGACTCCATCGGCCACATCACCATCTACGACCCCACAGCCGGCGCTGCCCGAAGTGCCCGCGCCGGCACGCCCGCCCGCAACCAGTCCGTCATCATCGACCTCACCGCCCTGGAGGAATGACATGGCCACCGCTGTACAGGTCAACGTTCACACCCACGCGACCACCCATGTCGCCACCAACCTCATCCGCAGCCTCAAACAGCTCGTCGTTGCCTGCGGACTCGACGCCACGGAACTCCTCGGCCAATGGCAGATACTCGAGATCGGCGTCGCGACCTGGCTCGGCACCCGCCACCTCGAACGGCTCGTCCTCGAGATCTACTCGACCGCTACCGGCGTGCTCGTTCGCCGGTTCGACTTCGACATCGACTACGGCTACCACCCCAACGGCGACGGTGACCTCTGGATCGACCCCGACACCGTCGCGTACGCCATCACCAAGAGCGGCAAACTCCCCAAGAACTGCTTCTACGACATCCTCGCCAAGAACAGCGCCAGCCGGCCCGACGTTGCAGGATGGAGCACCGGCACCTTCCGCTCAACCCAGGACCTGACCCGGCGAAGTGTCGGTGCCACCGTCGGCGGCGGCGACCTCGGCGCCTCGCTCGGAGTCTGGAAGTAGCCCATGCTCACCGTCTCCGAAGCCTTCACCAAGTTCAAGAGCCGCCTCGAACTCAGTACCCGCGAACAAGACGACGCCGCCGCCCGACAACAGCGCATCCGGTCGCTCATGGCCACCGACTTCGACACCGGAGGAAACGACTTTCTCACCGGCTCATATAGCCGCCAAACCAAGACCAAGCCACTCCACGATGTCGACATCTTCGTGCCCCTCGGCGGCAACGACCAGCACTACCGCGACGAGGCCCCCATCAACGTCCTCTCCGACGTTCGCTACACGCTGGCCACCGAATACGGCGACCACCGGGTTGAAGTTCAGCGGCGATCCGTCCGAGTCGACTTCGGCGTGAAGCTCGTCGACGACCTCAGCGATGCCGTCATGTCCTTCGATGTTACCCCCGCGTTCGCAGACGGCGACCACTACGTCATCCCTGATCGCACCACCGGCGACTGGATGGCCACCGACCCCCGAGTGCACGCCATCAAGGCGACCGACGCAAACAAGGCGTTCAACGGCCACTGGAACCCCGTCGTCAAGATGATTAAGAAGTGGAACGAGAACCACGACAAGCCCATCAAGCCATCGTTTCTCATCGAGGTCATGTCACTCGAACTGCTCGCCGACTGGGCCGGCTCCTACCCCCGCGAACTTAAGGCATGGTTCGCGACCGCGATCGATGCCATCGATCAGATCTGGGAAGACCCAGCCGGGCTCGGGCACCCCGTCAGCGACCGGATGAGCGCCGACTCCAGCCAACGTGCCGTCGCTCGCCTCGCCCTCAAGCAGGCCGAAGCCGCTTGCACCCAAGCACTCAACTACGACCGGTCCGGGCGTACCGGTGCCGCCCTTGACGTCTGGCAAGACCTCTTCGGCCCCTCATTCGCAAAGAGTTGACTCGCCATGGACTCCCCTCTCGCCATGATCAGCTACTCCTGGGTCGATAGCGACGCCGCTGAACTCCTCCACGACGAGCTCGCGCTCCGTGGGTTTGCCGTGATCCACGACAAGTACTGCTTCACCGATGGCAGCCGTATCCCCGCCAACATGTCCAACGCCGTTGAACACTGCGACGTCTTCGTCGCATATCTCACCCCTAACAGCCTCTACCTCAACAAGGACCCCGGCCAGCCACGCCCCACCCTTACCGGCGAACTGAAACCAGCACTTCGACGACGCCGTCAGAACCTGCAGCCCGGAGCCAGCGACACCCCCGTCGTCTTGCCGGTCTCCCACGGACTCGGCGATCGTGCCGTCGCAGCCGAGACCATCCGCCAACACACGGGCGAGAACATCGCCAGCCTGTGGACCACCTGGATCGACCAAGCCACCGCTCACATCACCCAGCCCGAAGCCGCCATCGTCTCCGCACACGCACTCACCTCACTTGCGAACAACCCGCCATGCGAGTTGTTCGTCGCGACACGAGGAACCGCCCCACCACCAGTCGCCTGCACCGTGGACGCAACCAGGCTCCTCGGCGGCGATCGCACCAGCGGCGAACCCGCCGACTGGGCTCGGCTGCAGCCAGCGCTGCGCGACGTTGAACAACACCTTTCCGCCAACGGGCCCGGCCACAACATCACCATCGACCTTCGGTGCCACCTCAGCGCCGCGCTCGCGACCGGCCGCGTCTTCCATCAGGCCACCCGGTGGTCGCCTACCTTCGCCACCCGCGGCGGTCCCACCCAGCCCACAACCGCCGACCCAAAGCGCTTCCTCAACGGCAACTTCGATCACTGCGGTGAGGCTGGCGACCTGATTGTTGACATTGACCTGCTCGGCCACAACGTCGCCGACCTCACCAACAGCCTCGCTGCCGAACTCCCGCCCGCCGGCGGCCGCATCAGCCTCACCCGCAGCCGCGCCCACGGCGACCTCCCCACCGACGAGATCGCGCACGCCGCCCGCTGGAGCGCCAACCTCATCCGCAGCGCCCACGCCACACTCCGCCCATCCACCATCCACATCACCCAAGCAGCGCCGGCCGCGTTCGCCGGACTACTCGGCCACCACCTCACCGCCCTCAACGCCGACATCGTTACCTACGAACTCGACCACTACCGATACACCTCAGTCCTTACCATCCCCCACATCCACCCCTGAACCCCACGGAGGCACCACCAAGATCGGACTCCTCCCGCACAGCGCTACCGGCGGAGATATCGAGCACAGGGCCCGCGTCTCGGGGAGCAGGTGAGCGTTGCGGGCATCCACGCTGTCCAACGGGAAGCCTGCCAGCATTCTGGATGGCCCTTCCCATCGATCGTGCCGCCGGGCAGGTAGGTGCGCTGGCGTGCAGTCGTTCTGCGAGCGAGCTGGAGTTGATCTTCATCCAGTGTGGCCTCAGATCCTTCATGCCAGGCCGCGTTCTGGGGCCAACGATGGGCCAAGGCAACGCTCAACGGAGCGCTCCAGGCCCCTGCGACGGGCGACGGCGACGCGACCGATGGGATGCGAAGCTTCATCTGCTAGATCGCTGCCGCGGTTGAGGCGGGCAAGCTTCAAGCGCTTCACGAGGCAGCCCGCTCAGCAGGCTACGAACTCCAGGTGACCGATCGCTCAACACGTCTGCGGGATGATGATCTGGAGCGCCTACGTCATCGCCTCGGAGATCCTCTCCACCGCGAACTTGGTTCCGTGATACAGCGCACCGAGCGGCATGGTGACCTCCCGCCCATCGAGAAGATGTTGACGATGACGCCGCTCCCCCGCTGCCGGAACTGGGGCAAAACGGCCTTGGTGACATCCAGGAGGCCGATAACGTTGGTGTAGAATTGCCGGACAATCTTGTCTCGTGGCGTCCAGCGGCAGGAAGCGGCCGCTGCCGGTGTTTCACGGGCGTTCTCGCCGGCCGCTCCCCCCGCTGGTTGCCGCCCGATTCCGCTCGTTGCCAGCGGCTACCGTTAGCAATCCGTTTGGCAAACCGACACACCGACCACAACTCCTCGATGACACTCCGAGTGTGTATAATATACGTATGCCACGGATGCAGGTGTACCTCCCCGACGAACTCTACGACGCCGTAAAGGAACGCGAGCTGTCACCCTCAGAGCTCCTCCAAGCCGCCGTACGGGCTGAGCTACGGCATCAGGCTCTGCTCGAAGAGACCGACCGGTACCTGGCCGAGCTCATCGACGACGTCGGTCAACCTTCCGACGAGGCGCTCGCCAAGGCCGAAGCCCTATCGCTACGAATCCAAGCCAACGCCCCCGCCGCGACCGGCTGAGTGTTGCTCGTTCTCGACTCTGGCGGTGTGAGCCGCCTCGCCCGACGACGACAAGATTCCGCCGCCCTGATCGCAGTGTTCAAGCGCGACGGCCTCTGGCCGCCCGCGGTCCCCTCGGTAGTACTCACCGAGTCGATCACCGGACGCCAACGAAGTGACGCCAACATCAACCGGTTCCTCAAGACCTGCGACATCGTCGAAGAGCTACCCGACCGCCTCGCCCGCCGAGCTGGCGCTCTACGGGCACTCGCCCGCCAAGGCTCCGCCGTTGACGCGATTATCGTCGCACTCGCTGAACCCGGCGGCGCCGTGCTCACCAGCGACCTCAAAGACCTACGTGCACTGGCCGCCCACGCCGACAGCGTCAACATATACCGCGCCTGACAGACACCCTGGCCCAACTCTCGCATCACCCATGCCCGCGGTCGGTCGAACGAGTCGTCAGACCTTGCAGGTGCCGAGAGCGCATCGCTGCAAGTCACGAGGCTGGCGACGAGGACTCCACCGGCCACAACCGCGCAGGGATGAGCTGAGAGATCCGCCCGTGCTCACCCAGCCAGGAAGCGCCTTCTCGGATCAGGATCACGGTGGGGCATCGGCGTTGAGGGCTCCGGTGACGGCGTTGGCGACGATGGCGACATCGGGCGGGTACATGTCGTTGATCTTGTGCAGATCAATGTCGACTCGGATCAGCTTGCTTCCAGGTGGAGACGGTCGACGAAGCTGTCGGTCTCGGAGAGCTCGGTGCCTATGGGACGGGACGACATCCGCCTCAGCGATGAGCGTGCGGACTTCGGCTCAGTCCGCCGAAGGTCCACCCGGGCCAGGTTCGCGAGACCGGTGAAGACCAACGCACGCAGGCTGTCGTCATCATGCGCGTTGAGAACTACGTGCTCGTACGCCGCCGACATATAGAACGACGACACCAGGTCCTCGACATCCTCAGGCGTCCATGGGCTGCCGTCGGGCTTTGAGAGTCGGTGGGCAACAGCGACGGCGCTGTCTTCAACAAGCGCGACGTAGGCGCCGACATCATCTGATCGGATCGCTTGTAGCGCCTGGTCGACCATACGCTCCTTGCTCCTCCCGACAGGCAACCCTGTCAGTGCTTGGTGTCCCGCGGCGGGCTGGGATCGCGACCTGGTGCGACCGTGCCAGAGCCGCCACGGCCGGGGATTGGGTGACGGTTGTCGCTCGTCGGCATGACTTCACCTCCAACGGGTCTCGAACACGGTAGCATGGTATCATAGTATCTTGATAAAATACGCTCAAGATTGTATGGTGGTAGGAGACCGAACAGTCGGAGGACGCAATGGCCGAGACCCAGAAAGCAATGACCTTGCGAATGCCCGCCGAGCAAGCCGAGGCTCTCGAGTTCATCGCCGAGGTCGATGGCGTGAGCGTGTCTGAGGCCGTCCGAGACGCGATCGAGAGCCACATCGAGTCGCGCCGGGCCGATGATGGCTTCCAAGAGCGGCTTGCCGCGTCGATGGAGCGCCACAAGCGAATCCTCGACCGGCTGGCCAGCTAGGCAAAGTGAAGCACCTCGGGCTCGGTGACATTGTCTTGATTGCGTCAAAGGTCTTGCGCATCGAGCCCGAGGTGCTTCTTCGCACGAGCCGAATCAACGCGGCTGACTCCGCGATGCACGCTCCCGCAGCGTCCTTCGACGGCGTCGAGTTCACCCAGGGCTCGCTCGCAAGGTGGCCGTGCTCGGCTACCGGCTCCTCCGAAACCACCCATTCCTCGACGGCAACAAGCGCGTTGCATTCCTAGCAATGGTCGAAATGGCTGAACGCAACGGAGCGAACTGGAATGAGCCAGCCGACGACCCGGACGGCGATGAAGCCGTCGAGATGATACTGGCCGCCGCAGCCGGCACGATCGACGAGGCGACCTTCCTCCGATGAGTAGGGACACGAGTGGCTTGACCGGCGAAGACCATGCCGAACTCACCCAACTCGCGCTCGACCTTGATGACCGGCCCGATACGCACATCTAAATCGCTTCGGCGCTCACCGCGCTCGAGCCGACCGAACGAGCAGCAATCTCGTGCCGCTGCGAGATCATCGACCGGACCATCATCGAGACCTCCGGCGCCGCGGGCGACCCTTGGAAGGTCCATCTCCCAGTGTTGTGGTCAGCACCCCGCCCGAACGACAACAGATCGCCGCCGGAGATCTACGAACTCAACCGAGGCCATGTCCGGCGAGCAGCCGGGCTCGTCCTCCTCGGTGATCATGGCGGCAGCCTCGGCGCAGGACAGGAGTTCGCGTGGGCAGTCGCCCGGCGATTACCGGTTCTCGTGCTTCTCCACGGGGACGAACCCCTGAGTCGACAGATTGCGGGGACACCAGCCCGGATGTCCGTCCTGTGGCGAATTCTCAAACAGGTGGCAAATCTCATTCGGTTGAGACGGAATCGGCTCAACCTGTCTCAAACCCCGTGGCGAAATGGCCCGTCAGCGACAGAATCAATGAGATCGGACAACAAGCTCTCGTGTGGAACGTTGCGGCGAACCCCAAAAGGATGATCAGGGCCGCCGCAACGGACTTCAGGATGGATGCTGAGCTTAATGTTCGTGGTTGTGAGGAAGTTGTTTGATCACGTGTTCAAAGGAGTGATAAAACGTATTCCATTTGGCGTAGCGATCTATAGGCCACGGGCTGCCCATGATCTTGTAGAGCTCACCACGGCTCGTCCCTCCGGCGAATTCACTCATGCTGTTGTACACTTTGACTGTATCTGCGGAGATTAAGTCGCCTAGGTGGTAGGCCAGATCTAAACGCAAAGCCCCGTTTATGCCATGCAACCACTTCGGCAGTGCTTGCGCCTTCTTGAACAATCGTGACATCTCGACGAAAAGACCGAGCAGTTCGCCCATCGGATCGTGTTTGCCTCTCAAAGGGCTGGTGCGGATGGTCTCAAAGAATTCGCCGTGAAATGTGGTCCAGTTGTCATACCGCGACTTTGGCCATGGGCTGCGGAGTGCCTCATAAACGCTACTCCGGCTGAATCGCTGCGCGTTCATGCGGTCAAAGGCCAACATCATCGCGGCTGCATCCCGAGCCGGTTTGGACCAGGTTATTTGACCGTACGTCCCATCCTTCTTGGGAGGTTGCTGAACGTTCTCGCGCAGGTATACGGCGAGCACATCAACCAGATGTCGCTCAAATTGGTCCGTGACCTGCGTGATCTCGTCATGACTGGAGGATCTCCGGACACTGCTGTCATCAATCACGTTGTGCCACTGGAACCGAAAATTCAGGTAGAGGGCTGCCAGGCGTCCCGCTTCCTCAGCCGTCAGGCCAGTATCTTGAGCCGACCTCGTAGTGGACGCCGCCTCCGATTGCTGAGCCATACCAGGGCTCGCCACGGAGATCGCCAGGGTGAATCCCAGCAAGACAGCGATTAGTTTTTTCATCCGTATTCCTTCGGTCTCAGCTACCGCCTGTCGGAGCGCCATATAAGAACCAGCCGTTTAGAGCCAGCCCTGCACCAGGGCCAATAGCTTAGCCATCCGCGCAGTTCATGCCAACTCGGTAGCGATTGCTGTTGCCCCCCTCGGAGTCTTACCGCGACGGGTTGGGCCGACAGCCGGGATCCGTCTGAGCAAGCCGGATGAGCAGATCGCGCAACGATGCGGGCGACGGACTCGACGACGAGGCCATCGATAGCCAACACTTCTCGTCACCAGCCGACTCGAATGGTGCACCGTCTCTGACGAACGGCCTGAGATACACCACCGCAAAGACCCAAACGACCGGCTGCGGATAGTTTGCCCCAGTCCGATCCCGCCAAGTCAAATGAGACGGAATCGCCTCAACCCTTCTCAAACCCGTGGCAAAACGGGCCCTCAGCGACAGAATCAATGAGATCGGACAACAACGTTGAAACATTTCATCTAAATGGGGACATAATTGTTGACAATGACTCAATAACTCCCTCAATGTTGATGAGCCATGTCCAATGAGAATGCCGATTAGAAATACCGATGAGAACGACCACCGGCAACGACGGGCCGACTGATTCGATCACCGACAGTCTGCGCCGCGACATCCTGACCGGACAGTTCCCACCAGGCGAGCGATTGCAGGAGATCACGCTAGCCCGACGCTACGGATGCGGACGCTCCGCGGTGCGCGCAGCGCTGGTGGAGCTGAGCTCGGAGGGTCTCATTGAACGCGAGACCAATCGCGGTGCGAAGGTTCGCCGTATAACAGTGGGAGAAGCGATCCAGATCACGGAATGCCGAGCCGCTCTCGAGAGCCTGGTCGCCGCCCGCGCCGCCCGTGAGATCAGCGACGATGATCGTGCGGAGCTTGCACAAGTCATCACAGACATGCGTGCCGCGGTCGCCGAGGAGCGAACAGCGACTACTCGGACCTCAACGCCTTACTCCACCGGCGACTTCGTGAGATGAGCGGACACACCGTCGCGGCCGACCTCATCAACAAGCTGCGCAATCGCGCCGCGCATCACCAGTGCCGACTAGCTGTCATGCCCGGACGCCCCGCAGAATCACTTGAGCAGCACGCCGCGATAGTTGATGCGGTGATGGCCGGCGACGAAGACGTCGCGGCCAACGCCATGCGCACCCATCTGTACTCCGTCATTGAAGTGCTCCGCCGCTGGGGAGATGCCCCGCCTATCTAAACGAGCGTCGCCACGAAGCGACGTCCACGAACCTTGTTTGATCAGGTCTGCTCGGCCGCAGGCTGGAGGATTCGCTTCACTTCGGGCAACCCGCCCGTGCCTACCACCACGGTGTCGAGATCGTCGGCCACCACCACGTGGCCCTGGTATCCAGTCGAATGCGATGAGATCAAAAGCGGGACGGGTGTTCCTGCCAGCATGAACAGCTCGGACCTCGATGTCGTCATCCCAGCCGTGCAGCAGGGTCGACACGTCGTCGTAGCGCACCAGCGCACCAGGACCCGCCCGGTTGCCGTCGGGCATCGGGCAACCCGTGCCGGTGATCGTGACCGAAGTACTCATCGCATTTCTACGGTATACAGGTCGCCGACTAGGTCACCACAGACCATCAGCTCGCCTTCGTCACCGGCCGTAACTCGCCACCGGACCCACAAACTCAGACACCAACTCGACCCCAGGCCGTCGTCTCAATGAACTCAACGACAGACGCGCCAGCAAGTTCCGGGCCTGAGGTGTGCAGATGGCAACGCACCTCGCCTCCATGGTGAGCGGGCGTCGGTGCGGGCATTACCATCTTGCAGATCAAAGCGATCCTTGAGACCACAGTGACAGATTCAATTTGTACGTTAGTCGATTAAGACCCCAGGCAATACCATCTCATTCAGCGCTTCTTAGCTGAGCACGTGGCGGGCCAGCCCGAGCGCCTTGTCCAATGGGGTATTTCGTAGATCCTTGCTCATCAATTCGTTGAGCACTCGGGGGTAAGCCGCTCCAGCCAACCTGTTTGCGACATTGATGATCTGAGCAGGATCTTCAACGAGGTCGGCGTCGCGTGCTAGTTCCTCATAGGCGACGACCGTCAGAAGTTTGTATACCTCGTTCGGTAGTTGCACCTCCCGGGTGTCGACGAACTTGTATCCCCAGTCTTTTGGTGATCCCTCCCGCGGCGCAAGACCCTCTGCGAGGGCAACCCCTAGGCAAAAAAGCCAGAAGTCCACATTGCGACGAAACGGGGCCATCTTGGGATTCGTTCTCGATGCTTGCTGTTTGGACACCAGATGAGTAACACCGTTCCGCGCTTCCTTTGGCAGGTAAAGGGAGTAAGCCCGGTGGGTCAAGGAGTGGGCAAAGTGCATGTGAGACCTACTTTCTCTTCGACCAACCGGGTCGGTTGGCTTGACCTTCTCGCTCACATATTTCGCAGTACTGACGCGGCCCGCATTCGCACACGAGAGAGATCGCCCTGGAATCGGTCAGGTTCATCACCTCGCGATGCCATTGAGCCGTGAGCGTGTAGGTCGCGCCACCTTTGCTCGCCACGGTCTCCACCTCGCTCTCGGCATCGAGGTCGGCACCGGTCAGTAACAAGATGGGTTGTCCGGATTTCTTCGCGGTTGTGGCGAGAGTATTGCGACGAACTGCACCCGACATCATGTTGAGCAAAGAGTCCGCGATCAGTGGCGCCCGAGTCTGCGACTCGCTGCACAGTGCCAACACGAATGCCAGGGCGATCACCCGCCGACTGGCTCCGTTGATCTCGATGTGAGGCTTATCGCGTCCGTGGTTGTTGATGGCGAAGATCTCGAACCCCCCGCTTGAAACGGAGCGCACCCCTACCTCGGCGATCGTGCGGATCGTTTCCTTTCCTGTTCGGCTTTCCTCCGTGTCATCGCCGGTGACATTGTCGACCATCGTTGTGAAAAGCCGATTCATTTCACTTGAGAGTTCGTCGACTTGATCGTTTTCGATCGTCTTGTAGGCCCGCGTAAGGACCCTATGGATCACCCCGGCAAGGTCTTCGGCCCGGCGGTGGCTAACAGCAGCAATCTCGTTGTTCTGGCGTACATGGATCTTCTTGTTGAGCGCGTCCGCTTCACTGCGAAGATTTGGGAGACGATTCGAATACTCGGTGGTCTCCATGGTGAGCCTGGTGATCTGGGCTTCGAGAGCTTCGATCTCCTCTTGGATCAAGGTGATCTCTGAATGATCGGCGGCTCGCAGCTTCTCAACGATGTCAGCGTTGTCGGTGTTGAGTTCGGACAACCAATGTTCGGCATCCGCAAGCCGAACCTCGGCCGCCTCAACATCGGCCGACCAGTCCGAGGTGTCGGCCAATTGCATGAGTTCACGGGCTGCCTCGAAAACATGGCCGAGGTAGTTCGCGTGCTCGGCATTCGCCTCCGAGTCAGCAAGCTGCTCCTCGACATGGCTGCGATGCGAACCCGGTTGGCCGAGATCCTCGCCGCAGATGCACAGTTCGGACTCGAGAAGCCCTTGGACGAACCCGAGATGGCGTTGCGGAATCTGGCCGCTGTCATACCTCGGCTTAAGACAGTCGACCGTGGCTGCCATCTGCGAGCGCGCCAATTTGGCGAGAAGCGAAGGCGCCTCGAGCATGGCCCCCAATGCCGCCAGAGCCTGTTCGTGGTCCTTGCTTGCCCGGCTCCGTTCACGTTCATTCTGGGCTCGCCGCTTCTCGAGTTCCTCGAGGGCACCTATACCTTTGAGTTCCTCACCCAGTCGCTCACGCGCCCTTGCGAGGCGGTCTTTCAGGTTGGCGAGTTCACGCTCGTCCTCCCGCTTCTTCTTCTCCAACTCCTCCATCTGCAACCGCGTCTCGTCTCGCCTTCTCTGCATCTCGTCGAGGTCGGCATCGCCGACCGCTTTGGTCGCCTTGGCTGCGAACGATCGCTCCGCTGTGGCGACACGGCCAGCCGCGTTCTTGAAGACATCGATCCCGAGCAAGGCATTGATCGCGTATGTCGTCTTCTTCTCGACTTCGCTGCGGCTGATCGTCATCGCCTCACTGCCGCCGACGAACTCGGAAGCCTCGTCTGCATCCATCACGAAGAAATCCCGGAGTTCCCATGGAAGCAATTGCCCGATGACATGATCGACGCCATATGTGTGCGGCTCCCAGGCGCCACCGAGGCTTTGAAACATCAGTTGAGCATTCTCGTTGATCCGCCGGTAGCCAGGATCGTTGTCGTGAGCGCTCGTACGAACCGTTCGGACGAGTCGGTATCGGGTGTTCGTGGTCCCGGGGGCGGCGTCGTGACGGGTAGAGCCGTCGGAGGTGAACTCGATCACGACCCGGGTCTCGATGCCTGCATCAGTCGGCGCCCAAAACGTAGGGTGCACACCGAAGCTGGTCCGGCCACCCGGAAGCCCTTTTTCTCCGTACATCCCCCAGCGGACCGCACGCAGAAGCGTCGTCTTCCCAGATCCATTCTCGGCACGGATGATGGTCAGCGGACGCTCGGGATCCAGGGATGGTTCGACGACGAGGTTTTCGAAACAGACGAAGTTCGAGATCTCTATTCGGATAAAGCGGATCACGTCGACGCTCCCGCATTGGCGGCCTGCTCGATGAGGTTCTCAACGATCTGGTTGATGTTCACCCTCTTCGTGGCATGCCTGTCCTCATAGTCGACGATCTCCATCGCCAACGTAATCAAGGTCTCCGCTTCGAAGTCCTCAGGGACTCGGTTGGCCTGATTGGTGATCTCGGTGTGGATTCGGTCGAAGTTGTTCATGGTGCTCCTTTGGGAGTGCCGGGCGCTACGAATATGTCTCCGGGTTGCTGCAGATAAATCGAGCCTTTTCGACCTGAATTCTGAAATGCTTCACGGATCTCGGTGATGTTTGCGAATACTCCCGATGCTCCGGTCGGATTGTCGGCATGTCGGGCGAAGGCATAGGCACGTCCCACCTCGGCGTCGATGATCGACCTCACCGAAGTGACATCATCAAGATCCGCAGCCGGAGGCAAGGCAAGGAAGTCGTGAATGATCGCAAACGGCTTGTCCGGGTGCTTCCGCAGAACCCGGCCACGGCGCTGGATCCACTCCCGCTCGACTGAGGATGACGCGACGATGAACGCCTCCCTGGTACTTGGAATATCAACCCCTTCGTCTAGGAGTTTCTTCGCAAGAAGGACCTGGTATCCGCCTGTTTTGAACGCTTCGAAGGCACGACGCATGACACTCGCGGAAGTGGCCTGAGTGATGCCTGCCCACCTGATCCCTAGATCATCGAGGAGCGCTGCAATGCGATCGTACTGTTCGGGATTCTTAGCGGAGGCATACACGAGGGCATGACTCAGTTGGCGTATACCTCGACGTTTAAGTACAGCGCGCAACAAGGTGTACTTGGCTTCGGCGGTCTCGACGATCCTTCTGCGCCGGATTAGCAATCTATTGAGACGATCCTCATCTTTCTGTGCGACCGCCGCACCAATACGCCTTGTCAGCTCGACGAACTCGTCTAGTTCTTCGGTGTCAAGCGTCGCCGCGTGTACGTAGTACTGATACGGGGTCAAACAAAACCCGATCGCCTTCTCGAGCCCGAATCTGTACACGGGTTGTCCGAAGTAGTCAAAGATCTCTTCGGTGCCGTCCAGGTCGTATTGCCGTATCGGTGTGGCGGTCAGCGCAAGGCGCTTGGCGAAGAACTCCGGCTTGTTCTTCACGAAACCATCGGCACCCAAGCCATGGGCTTCATCTGCTATTAGCAACAAAACGACTGCCGGGTCGGCTTGCTGTAGGGTCGCCTGGAACCGGGGATCACACAGCATCACATTGGTGACCACGATCGCCACCGTTCCCCCCAGCCGTAGCTGACGAAACGCTCTACTCAGCGCGTTATTCGCGTCGGATTCAAGTGCCGGTACCACCGCACGCAGACCGAATTTGGCGATCTCGGAGCGCCACTGTGTTACGAGCGCACGAGATGGTGCCGACACCACCACCAGAAGTGGACGGCCCGGGTTGCGTTGCTGAACACGCGTTGCACACACAAGGGCGGTGAGCGTCTTGCCAGCACCTGTCGCCATTTCCAGAATTCCGCGCTCGGGTGGCTCCGCATGTTCCCAGGCGTCGACTGCCTCACCTTGATGTGCATAGTCACCTTCTCGCCATCTGAGCCAAGAAGGAATCTTCAATACCGGCGGCGATGCTGTAACCGGTCTCGAGAATCGCCGACGGAGCGATTCGTGCGGATCCGCCGCCCACGCCGGATTGCCGTCCGACTCCACCGCATCGAAGTAGTCGCACTCACGAGGCGCGATGTCCGGCGCCGACTCGATGATCTGAGCCTCGACAGCATCGGGAAGATCAAAGACGTGATTGATGCCGGTGCTACGCCCGCGCAACCAGTCGCCCAAGGCCACCTCGGCCCGACCGAAGACCTCCCTGTCGTGTTTGTCCCAGCTCACCGTGACGGTCATTTGCTCGACGCCAGCAACGATTCCTCGTCCGGTGGCATTCCCGGATCCATTTGCGATGACGCGATCGCGATCATCATCAAATCCCCACATCTTGGGGTGGAAGTTCGAGCCGGGCGAAGGCACCGCTATCCGTAGCCGGAGCTGCCCTGTTGCCAGCATCCATCCGAGGCAGTCGAGTGCATGAGCTGCAAGGGCGTCCGCGTCGACGCGTCCATTGACAAAGACCGCTGCAATGCGGTGAGCGGACTCATCTTCGGAGAGGCAAACGGCTCTTTCGATTACGTTGCGCTCGGATTCGTACAACGTCGGCGAAACCGTCATCTCGATGGCCCGCGTCTCGGGGTGTTGGAGATAGATCGCCAGCCCCGGGGCAAGCTTGGAGATCCAACCGGAACTGAACCAACCGAATACACCGCGCGCCGAGACCGCCTCTCGAAAAGCCGGGATAAGGATCTCACGCGCAAACGGATCCTCGGGCAGCTTGTAGAAGCTTCGTCGCAATGTCGAGACGTCGGCGAGCATCAGTCGATCCGCCTGCGTCTCTTCAATCGTTCGAGCAGGTCTCCTGCGGTCGGCGACTCTGCAGGGGGTTCATTCCTTGTGACCGGCTCGAACCTGACCGCGGAACCGTCATTGACGATCACTACCCGTGCGAATTCACCGGCTACTACGCCGATTCGTTGAAGCGCGTCGCTGACCCTGCCGATCTCGGCGTCACCGCTTGGGGCAGTCAGCCTCCAGTTGATGCTTACTGGGTTGCAACCATCCGGTGAAGCCACCGGCACCGCAGCGCGATTGTTTGGCCCACAACCGAGCTCTCGGGCAAGCTCGGGCGGGAACCGGTTGATCGAGTAACCGTCGAAGTACCGGTCTTCGACCAAGAACTCCCAGCAGAGTTCGCCGTGCTCGTTGCGGGTGGCTACGTCATCTACTGACCGGTAATTAAGAGTGTGCGGGTTGGCGACACTGACCATTCCATCGCTCACGTCGAACTGTTTCGTGGTGGCATACGTCCGAACGCTCGCCTCGGAGACACCGAAGCGTTCGGGGATGTCTTCGAGCAGAAAGCTCAACGACACGACGCCACCGTGTTCATCGATTCGCTGCCGAATCTCCGCCGGGATCCCCTCATAGACATCATCGATCCACTCGATCAACCCCCATCGAGACTTGTCCGCGCGCGCTATTGAATCGATGCCAGACAGAGTGCTCGTCAAGCTCTCGGCGTCGAATCCGCCCTGTTCTGCGATCTCCTCCTTGGTGGCTGATCGACCGATCTCCAACAGAGCCAGCTTCGCTCGAACGCGCCGAGTGTCTCGCAGAGCCAGGTGTACACCGATTCGCGTGAGGCCGAGCAACTCGACGAGTTCATCAAATAAAGGCAGTGCATGTGGGGCCTCTTGTGCAAGAATCGCCTTGAGGTCGACCAGCCCTACGTCATCGGCTTCAGAGACGACCCGTTGAGCCAGCGTGTCCACAAGATGCCAGCCGTCGTCGCTGAGTGCGAAAGATCCTTTGGTGCTGTAACCGAGCCGTGACCTGATCAGGTAACGACAAAGAGTCTTCGTCGAGGTCTCGGTTTGATTTCCGCTTGCCGACGCGAAAGAGCGAAGAACAGCATCTATACGCCCCTCCACGAGATCGTTTCTCACGATCTCCGCCAGCCCGCTACGAACAACAGATGCAATCAAGCTCGCATGCGCGCCGCTGTGTTCATCAAGAGTGTCAGCGACCTCGACCTCCAGTTGACGAACACGTTCGCCACCGACGCCACGCTCTTCGCCAAGCGAGGCAAGCGAGTCCGACTTTTGCACCTTGTGACGTAAGAAAATCTCGATGTTGTCGGGACCATGTTCGACTTCGACGAGCCTGACTGCATCGATCAGACCGGCCACCGGCCCTACATCACCAGGAAGTTCATCGAGCCTGAGTCCCTGCAGTATCTCGGCCGCGCCCGTCTTGTTAAGCAGCTCAACAAGACGAGGTGATGCGAGCGCGTCGGCCACACTTCGACAACCCAGTACATCACGGGCGAGCGACAGGATCCGAAGAGCACTGTCTACAAACATGTCCGCCCCGGCCCAGCCGGCAGTAACATCGGGCCCCGAATCAATCTCTGAGGCGCGCTGGGGTTTCCCAGCGCATGTTCCGCCTCCGACAACCAGACCTGCCGCTTCCAAGACACACAACAGATCCACGAGTGACGTGATTCCGAAGTTCGCAATATCCAGGAGCCGCCCAACGGTGACCGGATACGGGCTCGGAAGCAGACCATCATGGCGAATCGCGTTGGATGTGCGAACCGACACCGGGAGAGCGAGAACCTCGGCCTCAGATACCCATGCAGGTAATGCTTCGATTTCGGCCATTCTCGGCACCTTTTGTGCCGAGGCGACCAGATCCTGGCGTTGGATACGGCTGAGTGGCTCGTCAAACAGCTCCCAGTACCGTGGGAGATCCGCAAACGTCTGGAGTTCCGGCCCCGCAGCCCTCAAAGAATCAGGTAGCGGCTGCTCAGCCAGCGCCTCGATGAATCGTGACGGTAGGAGCGGAGTCGAAGGCGAACCCCACTCCGCGACCTCCACCGGAACCCTGCGGACTCGGTGTAAATGGTCGCTGAACTCTTCACAAGACAGATCAGGGCTGTTACGACATGAATAGCTGTGCTGTTGCGATTGTGCGATTCCCGCCGACACCTTGATCAACCCCTACAGAGCACAGATCGTGCACATATCGTCGTTCTCGTCATCGAGAACACCTGCCAGCGCTTCGACGAGCGGACGGTTGGGCTTGTCCTTCGCTTTACGTAGAACAGCGGCGTTGTGCCGCTCAATGATCTGCTCGCGCCGCCCCAGTAACTCAACGAGAGTTTCGTTTCCGGTCCACGTGTACTGCCGCCCGGACATGGCTCTATCGCTGAAGTCTGCGTCGCCGTCGACACCAGCATCGCGAAGCACCTTTTGTTCGATGGCAACCGCTCGTTCGAACAGGTCGGGATGACGATCCGCGAGTCCGACCCATTCTGCCTTGCGTTGATAAAAGCAGAAGTAGCAGCCGGAGCGGGTTCGCCACTCGTAATACGACGGAAGCCCAATGCCAGCATCTGCGAGGATCCCCATTACCCCGTCGTGGTCGATCCCGTCATCCACGAACGGGAAGACAGACTCAATGTTCGGCTTCGTGGAGATGTAGCCCTTTCTGTTTGATTCGTCGGCGCGGATGGCTACGTATGAGACAACCGGGTCGTCTGCAACCCATGCTTCGATCGGATGAATCTTCATCTGTTTGGTGCACCAACGCATCTGCGGCGATGGAAGCGCTCCTCTATACACCTCAAACCAGTGATCAAATCCGCGCTGTGCATTGAGTCGCTCGATGGGCTTGCCGAGGGTTACCTCAAGGCGTGTCAGGTACTCGTAGGTTTCGGGAAGTTCGGCACCCGTGTCACAAAAGAAGTACTCCATCGCCGGTACACGTTCACGCATATAGACAGCCAAAGCCGATGAGTCCTTCCCGCCGGAAATCCCACAGATGTGCCGAGTGTCAACCATGGGCCGCACTGACCGTTGAGATATGTGCGATCTCACTGCCGTCGATCGGCTCGGCACTCGGGAGCACCTGTTCTGCCAAAGTGGCAAGAATTGCCTCTCGCGCGTCGGCTTCGCTTCCCAGAACGGCTGCGAGTTCTCCTACGACCACTTCAAGAGAGTCGCCGACCGTGTTACGCATGTGATCGTCGAGCGTCAACATGAGATAGACTTCGTTGCCGTCGGGCCGTGTGACCGTGACTCGTAATGCGTTGAAGGGATTACCGTCAGCGGCCCGGTGCTCAACGTGAAGCGCCAGCAAGCGACGAAACGCCGCCATCTTTGCTGGAAGTTCGAACTCGAATCGAGCTCGGTCACCGTCGGACCACTCCCCCACAGCGCGCTTCGCTACAACGGTCGCAACGTTGTTGGTCCATTGAAGATCGTCATCAAAGCTGCTGGCGGACATCGCTAACACGAACGATCTGATTCCAGGATCGATGATCTCGTGACTAATAGCCGACGCCTGACCGCTGAGAGCTCGCCGACTCGGCTCTCTCGCATGCCGAAGAATCAGTCCAAGAAGCTCCTCTTGCAGTCGGCGGGTACATCCGTTCAGTTCCTCGACTGCGTCTCTTACCGCTCGCACATACTCGGCGCACCGTGGGTACGGCTTTGTGGCGCGGACCGGTGCAAACCCGAGTGCTTCGGGGAGCCGTTCGAAGAGCAGTTCGTCGGGTTCGATCGCCGTGGTCAACACGTCGCGTGCGGCTAGCGCGGAATCGGACAAGGCGCTGGTTTTGCGAGTGAAGTTATCGAGTCGCTGAACCACTCCAATAATGTTTGCGACAACCGCTAGAACATTGCCGACCCTGTGCTTTCGGGAACGCCTGGTAACGCCTAGTTCTATTGCGAGTGCTTGAATCACCTTACGGCGAGCCCCACTCGCGTTCGCGTAATGCTTGATCTCGAAATGGATTGGGTTTTTCACCATCCGTTCGGACATGTCTGCTTGGAGTGTCGCTTTGAATGTTCCGTGCTCGTAGATCGCAATCTCGTCGTGATGAACGAGTAGACCTGCGGTGACGAACACTGGCACCACAGCGGCTTTCATACCGATCGGCGGGGACATCAGCACCCGATAGACGTCGATGAGATTGACCCGTTGACTCTTCGCTCGCGTGAACGCCATTTCCAATTCCTGCCAAGCCAAACGCATCGACGGTTCGGAAGGTTCCGCGAAGACACGGCCGCCAGTTCCGCTTTTACGACGGTGCATGCCGGTGCGGTCGAGCACTGCGCGGTACATCGCCACCTCGGGTCCGTATCCCTGCAAGCCCAGATCCACCTCGCCGGAACGTTCGATCATCGCTGTCAACAGCATGCGGCGCGCCTTGGCACCTTGTGTGGTCATGTCTGTTCGGTTGATCATCTCGTTGCCGATCAGCGGCGCCGCTCGATAGGCGCAGTCGGCTGCCGCCGAAAGTGCTGTCGTCCCTCGACCTGACGGCAGTTCCTGCAGCCCGTCGGAGGTGAGCAGATACCAGGCGCACCGTTGTGGATCAAATGTTGAGGTCCAAGCGTCGTGGAATCGCAATTCGGCCTCGGCGAGTTGCTCGCCTAGTTCGTTGCGGACCACCCAGTCGGCGGCGACTTCGGGCATTTCGACCACCTGATGGATCGCAGCCAGGCTCCGGGCCGCGGCATCCAGTTGCACAAGCGAGATAGGCATAGCTGCAA
Source organism: Acidimicrobiales bacterium (assembly GCA_963422655.1). Taxonomy (GTDB): domain Bacteria; phylum Actinomycetota; class Acidimicrobiia; order Acidimicrobiales; family Aldehydirespiratoraceae; genus CATQHS01. The sequence goes on from OY730440.1 coordinate 729,952, forward strand.
CTACGGGCTGGCTCCGGTCACTGCTGTTGAGCGTCGGGCAGTCTCCGTTTGAGTCGACCACCAACAACAGTTCGCCATCGGCGTCAGAAAAGGGATCCGGTGGCACGACAGTCTCTGAGGCGGTCGCATAACGGCGGGTGAATACCCGCAAGGTGTCGCTCTCCGCTGAGTGTCGGGCTGCGATGACAGGGGTAGGTGCATCGAGTCGTGCCAGGACGTCAATCAAGGGCAGCTTCGCAAGGCCGGATGCTGCGCACTCATATAGATGGCGAACGTCGAGATCGCTTCCCTGCCAGATCCGGTACTCGTCGGCGAAGGCTCGATATGTGATCAAACCGCGGTCGGTGAGCTTCTCTAGCGCTGACGCCGAACGCTCAGAAATCTGAGCGAGCGCGGTGCTCGATGCTCGAATAGTGCCCGACGCTCCAACGAGATTCAGCACAGCGATCGATTTCGCAATCCTCGACTCGGTCGCCGAGAGCCCGTGCGCATCACGCAGACACGTGGCGATCTCCATCCATCGGCTCGCGTGTGCTCCAAGCGAGCCAGCTATTGCACCTTCTGCGATGAAGTAGTCGTAGATCTCTGCGAGTCCCACCACAGGCAAAGGCCCTTCGGTGAGTTCACGCTGGCCGAGCAGCGCTGGCACAGCGGTGGCCTCGTTTCCCGATAGGAACGAGAAAAGCGTGCGCTCGTTCTGGCCGTACCGGCTGCAGAGCTCAGGAAGCACCACAACCGCGAGCGGATGAAGCGGAAAGCACCCTGCTACGGCTTCCGGGGTTGCCAACTCCGCGATATCTAGGTCTCCCATGGCTTTCGCAGCCCCGTCGGCCCAGTTGTCAACCCGCTCACGAATCGCATCGCCGACTTCGAAGACGCCCGTAATGAACGCTCGGATCTGAGCCGGGGAGTCGGCAAAGGGAACGGCTTCGAACCGGCCCTGCACCTTGGCCCATTCTCGGTGCTTGGGGCTATCCACCGTGGTGAAATAGTCCTCGAAGGAAAGATGCTGCAGGGTGACGGTGAAGATCGGAGTGCGGCAAGTCTGTCCCGCCTCTGCGAGTTGCTGGAGCAGGTATGGATCAGCGTCTGCGGAGGTGCCGATTGCCTCAAGGTTCTTGCCGAACTCGTCGATGAGAATCAGCAGGGGTGCAGACTCGGCAATGCCAAGTGCTACTTCGAGAATGGCTGCCACCGACGGTCCAGCACGGCGCGGGTCATTGCTCGCGGCGTCGGCCATTGCATTCTTCAGAGCCAGTACCGCCTTGAACTGCGACTGCGGCGGGAGCCTCCCGAACCGGCGGACCACCGCGGAGTGCAGGGCGCGAAGAACCGTGTGACCAATCGGTTCGCGCTGTGCAGTTGCTACTGCGGTGAAGAACCCAAGCTCCACCGTGTCGTGGCGCTGATGAGCGGCGACCACCAGCGAGGCCAGGTCGGGGGTCGCGGCGCTTAGAAGTTCAAGGGCTCTTTCACGGATCGGGCCTGCTTTACCAAACGCGCTGTCGAGCAGCAGCGCCAGCGACGACTTCCCGGAGCCGTACGGTCCGGTAATCGACCAAGCCCCCCCCCCCCCCCCCAGTTGAAGCCGCTCGAGTCGCGACACGCTCCACAACATCCACGGCGCGGGGCGTGACCAGGTAACGGTCAAGAGAGTTGGGCGTGGTTACGTCACGCTCGAGGTTCGCCGACCGGGAGAAGCCCCGAGAGATCGTGACGTGATCGCCAAGCAAGGTCATGCGCATTCGACCTGTCTATGCCGATCGCTGGCTTCTAACAGTCTCAGCATCGCCGGTGAGCGCTCGGGGAGGAGTTCTTTGTCCGCAGGCTCGTCACCGTATCGGCCGATAGCCGGTGCCGGGGGTTGCGTGTTGTAGTAGCCGTTGAGGATTTCGACAGCGATCTGGGCAGGCGGATCTGTCCAGACGAACTGCCGGGCGCCGGTCGGTGCCATCACGTCCAGCGACGATAGCTTCTCAGACTCTTGACAGAGCGCAACGTAGATGTCGTGCTCTGAAAGTTTGAATGCTTGGCCCGGACTGCCCGGCTCATTCGCCAGGTTCGCCAGTGTGACGGTCTTTCCGCTCCGTTGACGGCGTGCGAGATAGTCGAGAACCGCAACGGCCACTATCTCGGTGGGGAGGGTGGGCTTCGGACCCAGCACGAAGCGATGGTTGCCGGTTGCAGCCGAACGCGAGATCAAACCCAGTTCCCGTAACGGACAGTCCAGGAGGTCTTCGAAACGCGTCCGTGACGTGTGGACAGCCGGAGCGTAGGTTCGGAGGAGCGCGGAGACATCTTTCACCACAGCAGAAGAGTGAAGAGCTGGCCAAGAGCCAGCGGTCTGTATATGGGTTGTGACGGCGCTGACCAGAAGGTCGTCTTCGAAATCAACCGCGTGCAACTCGTTGAACACCAGCCACCACACCGGCAGCAGCGACGGCGGGGCCAGCAGCATCCAGTGAAGCAGCCAGACCGTTGCTGGGTCCTCCATGTAAGGGTCCCACCCGTCGGGGCCGAACAGAGCCAGCCCGAAGCCCGTCGGGATCATGTCCGGGGACCTCTTGTTGACCGATTCCGGGTCGGAGGTGATGATCTTGGCCGCTTGGCCCCAGAACTTGATCGAGCGGACCATGTTCTTTCCCACGCCGATGGCGACCGGCGCGTCCTCAGCCGTGAATCCTCGCTCGTTTGCGGCCGCCGTGGCATACGCCTTGCGGAACCAACTGTAGCGAGGATGGAAAGTCTCGTGGCGGGCGAAGATCGGCTCCGCAGCCTCTGTCAATCGCACTCTGCAGCCTCGCTCAATCCCACTCGGTAGCCTCGTTCATGGATCGGACGAACCGGACCGCATCAACAGTACGAGCGGCTGCGGACTGCACTTCTTCGCGGGTGGTGAACCGGCCGAGACTGAACCTTACAGACTCAGCCGCGCCAACGCGATCTACCCCCATCGCCAGCAGTATAGGAGAAGGCCCCTGAGCTCCGGAATGGCAGGCACTTCCCGTCGACACTGCTACGGGCTCGAGATTGACGAGGACAGCCTCGGCGTCTGCTCCGCGAAACAATAGATTCGCCGTATTCGGGAGGCGGCGGTTTACATCGCCGTTTTGTTCCACCCCCGTAAGACCGGACCCGATGAGTGACACGAGCTCATCACGCAAAGCGCAGACCCGTAGAGCATCGCTTTTGCATTCGGTATCGGCGAGTTCTGCCGCCCGCCCGAATCCCGCTATACCGGCGACGTTGAGTGAGCCGGAACGCAGTCCTCGCTCTTGTCCACCACCGTGGATGATCGGTCGCATTGCTCGCCGCCAGCGCGGCGAAACCACAAGCGCTCCGACACCGCCCGGTCCGCAGATCTTGTGACCGCTCAGCGACAGGAGATCAGCATTTAGCTTGGCCATGTCGGTGGCGAGCCTTCCGACGGCCTGGGTCGCATCGGTGTGTAGTAGCGCGCCATGCGCATGCACCAGTTCGGCGATCGCGGGCAGGTCGTTGATCACGCCGGTCTCACTGTTGGCCAGCATCACCGACACCAACATGACGTCATCGGCGAGGAGACCCTCGAGAGCGTCGAGATCAACGAAGCCGCCGGGCGTCACTGCGATGAAGTCGACCTTCGCATGACCCTGCTCGGCGAGCCAGATAGCCGTCTGGCGAACGGATGCATGTTCGACTGCCGAGATCAACACCCGACTCCGATCGGCGGGCCGCGTATCAACGAGCCCCCTGATGGCAAGGTTGTTCGCCTCCGTCGCTCCGGCCGTGAACACGACGTCTCGTGGTAGTCCACCGACCGAGGCTGCGACCTGCTCACGGGCCCGGTCGACGCGGGCCCGCTGCGCCATACCGAAGCAGTGAACCGATGAGGCATTGCCGACACCGCTTCTGAGGACTTCGAGCATTGCCTCGGTGACCCGTGGATCGATCGGCGCCGAGCCGTTGTAGTCGAGATACACGGGTGTCACCAGCGGAGCTCCCTACAAGACACACTCATCACGAAGACAAACTCATCACGCCTTGCGGATTCGAGCCACACCAAGACACTACGGTCCGCTCCGGTCCGCAGGCGCGGATACATGCATTGGACCATCGGGCTCGGCCAAACACGACGCGATCGGAACGGATCTGATCTGTGAGCTCGACGCCTCGTGGTTCATGGGTAAGGAGAAACGACTGTCGAAGGAGTGGCCGGCGTGGGGCCACCGCAAGATCTGGGCCAATGCCGCTACTGACCAGCCCCTAAATTATCCAGGCGTTCTCATAGTGCCAGAGCCAGCCAACAGTCGGCCCAAGTCTCGGAGTTGTTCCTCGGCGTGACCCAGGGTGAGTTCGATCCAGCGGGCCAACAGGAAGTGCCGGTGCAGAGGGTAGTCACGATCCACTCCGACCCCGCCGTGCACGTGGACGGCGGCGTGAACGGCCCGGAACCCGCCCTCGGCGGCCCAGTACTTGGCGATAGCCGTCTCTCGGTGGGCGGTGCGGCCGGTAGCTACCCGCCAAGCCGCCTGGTAGGCGGTGAGCCGGATGGCTTCGATATCGATGTAGGAGTCGCCGGCTCGCTGGCTCACAGCCTGGAAGGTGGCGATGGGGCGGTCGAACTGGTGGCGTTGCCGGGTGTAGACCGCAGCCAGTTCCACCGCGGCCCGGGCCGCGCCAGCCATCAGCATGCACAGACCGACCCTGGCCCGCAGCTCGATGAAGTCCACGATCCCGGCTCCGTCTGCATCATCGCCACCGAGGCGAGCCTCGGGCCCGATCACGACCCCCACCAGCTCGAAGCGGGCCTCGGTTCGGCCAGTGGTCACCTCCACCGGCTCGACGGAAAAGCCGTCACTGCCGACAGGCACACAGAACACCCCCATCTCACCGCCGGGGAGCCGGGCCGAAACCAGGGCCATGGCGGCATCGAGTCCACCGGGCACGAGCGGCACTACGCCGTCGAGCACATAGCCGGCACCGTCGGGGCGGGCCACCGGGGCCGGTTGCGATGCCGGGGCGCCATCGGCAGCCACTGCGGCGCACAACAGCCGCGACCCGTCGGCGACGGCGGGTAGCCACGCCGCCTGCTGTTCGCTGGTTCCGAAGGCGGCGATGGGCACCGCGCCCATGACCACCGTCGACAGCAACGGCACCACCGAAGCGTGAAAGCCCACCTGTTCGAGGGCCAGGGCCGGGGCCATGAAATCGAGACCGAGTCCGCCGTGGCGTTCGGGTAGGGCCGCGCCGATCACACCGGTTTCGGCCAGCGCGATCCAGGCCTGCCGGTCGATCCGATCGCCGGTACGGCTCAATTCTCTGAGCCGCTCATGAGTGGACAGGTCACCCAACACCCGGGCGGTCAGGTCACGAATGGCCTGATCGGCCTCCGAGAGAGTGAAGTCCATCGTGGCCCCGGTCCGGCCCCTCAGCGCTCGGCCCGCGGGTAACCGAGGCCGAATGCAGAGATCAGATCGCGCTGCATCTCGTTGGTACCACCCCCGAAGGTCAAGATGACGGTCGATCGGTAATGACTCTCGAGCCGGCCGAGATGACCCGGCCAGCCTTCCACCACACAAGACCGGGGCCCGTACACCTGCATGAGCTTGCGGTAGGCGTCGATGAAAAGTTCGGTGCCGAACACCTTCACCGCCGAGGAGTCGGCAATGAAGCCGGTCACGGTCTGCGGGTCGGGCTCGGTGCCGTCGATCCGGGTGGCTACCGTCGTGGCCACCTTCCAGTTGGCCAAGCGCAGGAACTCGAGCTTGGCGGTCACCTCGGCCAGGTTGCGCTGTACCCAGGGCTCGTCGATGAGGCGGGAGCCGTCGGCTCGCCGGGCCGAACGGGCCCAGGCGACGCACTCGTGGAGGTGACGGGCCACCATTCCCGACGAACACAGCGTCACCCGCTCCCGGTTGAGCTGGCTGGTGATCAGACCCCAACCCCGGTTCTCCTCGCCGATGAGCGTGTCGGACGGCACCCGGCAGTCGTCGAAGAAAGTGTGGTTGATGTCGTGGCTCGACAGCAGATCCAACCCTTCGATGCTGATGCCGGGAGTATCCATCGGAACACAGAACAACGAGATGCCCTTGTGCTTGGGGGCTTCGGTATCGGTGCGGGCGGCCAGCCAGATGTAGTCAGCGCCCGAGGCCAGTGAGGTCCAGGTCTTCTGACCGTTGATCACGTAAGTTTCGCCGTCGCGTACGGCCCGGGTCCGCAGCGAGGCCAGGTCGGTGCCGGCCTCGGGCTCGGAGTACCCGATGCAGAAGGTGATCTCGCCCCGAGCGATCCGGGGCAGGAAGAAATCCTTCTGTTGGTCGGTACCGAACCCCATGATGGTGGGGCCGACAGTGTTGACGGTGAGCATGGGTATCGGGGCCCCCACCACCATCGACTCGTCGAAGGTGATGAACTGCTCGACCGCGGAGAAACCCCGCCCGCCGTACTCGGTGGGCCATCCCACCGTGAGCCAGCCGTCGAGACCCATTCGATTGACGATCCGGCGATGAACCGGGCCGGTGCCGGCCTCGGCGTTCAGGGCAGTTCGAACTTCGTCGGTGAGTAGTTCGTCGTAGTAGGCCCGCAGCTCGGCCCGCAGCGCCTCCTGAGCTTCGGTGTAGGCGATGTGCACGGGGTGATCATGCCTCATCGAGCCGGGCCGAGGTGAAGGTTGGACCCGGCGACATCGTCTCGGTCGTCACCCCTGGATATACCTGGTCATGTCGGGGAGAGCCGGTACCAGCTCTCGGAGCAATCCAAGCAGAAGGGAGGCGCAACCCGTATCAGCAATTCGGGGATGGCGTCACCGATCGGCACCTTGAAACAGAGATTGCCGGTGATCGTCCCACCGTCGAAGACCTCGGCCATGTAGTTCAACTCGTCGGGGATAGCCGTTTCACACGAAATAAACGTGACCCCCACCGCACTGGGGCCAGCCACAGTGAAATCAACGTCGTGCATCAGAGAACGGGCGCTATCAGGGGCTTCTTCGGGTGCTCGAAACCGTGCCGAGACCCCAACGAGAACGAAACGTCGACCATCCTCGGGTAGGTCATTCAACCGGTTCTCGGCTGCGATCACATCGTCGGCATCAAGGTTCGCATCCAGAATAGATACGATCCAGCTTCCACTCTCCTCCGATACAACAACTTCGGACCCCAGCGTCAACGGGTTGCGGCGCGTCCCCGTCTCAGATTGCTCGTCCGTCCGAACATCGGACTCCGACTCCCCCGATGGATCTTCGGAATCGAGCCCAGCCGACTGAACTTTGGTTTGAGAATCGTCTGCGCATGCCGCGAACATGATCATTCCGGCAAGGGTCAGCGCAGTAAGGCGACGGCTCGTGATCGTCGCAGCTACGACGACCGCTGAACAGATGATGATTGCAGTGTGGTATTCCATGTAAACCATTAAAAAGGACTGTAACGGCCTGATGCAACTTATTTTTCGATCAGGTCACCGAGACGCCCAGGATTGATCCGATGGCGTAGGTGGCGGTGCAGGCCCGGCCGCTACCAGCACCTGGCGCAAGGCGGTGCGGAAACCGGATCGCTGCCTACATAACTCGAATCGCTGACACGGTCTTGGATCGCCACCTTGGCGTATGGTCCGCGGAGTTGATTACCGGGCCGCGGGCGGTGGGGAAGACCACGACTGCACTGAGGCATGCCCGCTCGACATTGCGCCTGGACCAGGCGGCGGAACGCGGGATCGTGCTGGACGACCCGGATGCAGCTATACGTAACGGCCCGTTTCCGTTGCTGATCGACGAGTGGCAACACGCCCCAGAAGTCCTGTGGGCGGTGAAACGATCCGTTGACGCCGAGTTGGGCTCGGCCGGGAGGTACATCATCACCGGGTCGGCTCGCAATGATCTCCACGTGGGCCAGTGGCCTCTGTCTGGACGGGTTCTCAACCTTCGTCTTTGGCCGTTGACCGGACGGGAGCGGTTCGGGGATGCAAGCGCACCCTCGCTGTTCGACCGCTGGGACAGCGACCATCGCTTTGTGGTGCCGTCTGACCCGCCCGACGTGTTGGGCTACCTCGAACTAGCTCTAGAAGGCGGCTTTCCGGGTGCGCTGACGGCGTCGGCTGTCGGTGCTGGCGATGACTGGATGCGTGCCTACGTCGACGTTGCCGTGACCCGGGATCTGGGCGAGCTCTCCAACGGCAGGGGACGCCGCAAAAGCCCCGAGTCGCTTCGCCGATGCCTAACTGCAGCAGCAACGCATACCTCCGGCGTGGTACCCGATACCACGCTGGCCCGCTCGGCCGGGCTCGACCGCCGCACATCTGCGAGCTACCTCGAAATGCTAACCGTCCTGGGACTTGTCGCCGAGATCCCCGCCTGGCACTCCAGCCGAGTCCAGAGACTGGTCTCGATGCCAAAACTCTACATGACCGACTCCGGCCTAGCCGCCTGGCTGATGGGCGTCGACCACCAAGGCCTGATGCGAGACACCGATGCCAGAGGCCGGATCCTCGAAACCTACGTCGCTGCACAGCTTCGCAGTGAAGTCGAGACATCCGCGGGAAAGGTGCACATGTTCCATCTGCGCACCCAAGGCGGCGACCACGAAATCGATCTGGTAGTGGAGACCGGGCGCCGGTTGGCAGCCTTCGAAGTCAAATCCTCCAGCGCGCCGACCAGCCGAGACGCCCGCCACATCGCCTGGCTACGAGACCGGCTTCCCCCCGGACAATTCGCCGGTGGCGTCGTGTTCCACACCGGCCCGCACCGCTACCGCCTGGACCAAGGAATCGAAGCGGTACCCATCGCCGGACTCTGGGGAACCCAAACCGCAGCCAACCAGAACTACCAAACCCCGGAACCGCAAAACCCGTCTCACACTGCTAGCCGGTCCACGGCTCCTAGCCGATGACCGCGCTCTACCCTCAACCTCACCCTCGAGTTGTCAAGGGTGAAGCATAGGGTCGTCCACAGCCGGGCCGGTCATCATCGGTCAGGTCACCGAGACGCCCAGGATCGATCCGATGGCGTAGGTGGCGGTGCAGGCCCCGGCCGCTACCAGCACCTGGCGCAAGGCGGTGCGGAAACCGGATCGCTCGGTAAACCGGGCCAGAGCGGCACCCACCAGCGCAGCCCCGCCGATGCCGACGAGCACCGAGATGACGGTAGCCAAACGCCCCTCGGTGAAGAACCAGGGCAACAGCGAAACGACCGCCCCCAAGGCAAACGAAAAAAAGGAGGCGACCGCAGCCCCCAACGGACGGCCGACACTGGTGGGGTCGATCCCCAGTTCCTCTCGGGCGTGCACGTCCAAAGCGATCTCGGGATCGGCCATGATGTCAGCGGCCACGGCCTCGGCGTGACCGGGCTGGACCCCCTTGTTACGGTAGATGGCAGCCAACTCGTCTCGTTCCGCTTCGAGATTATCGGCAATAGAACGGCGCTCGATCTCCAGTTCACGCTCGATCAACTCGTTCTGGGCTCGCACCGACACCCACTCCCCCGCCGCCATCGAGATAGCCCCCGCCAACAGACCCGAGATACCGGCCAGCCGCACCAAGGAGCCCTCAGACGAGGCTCCAGCCACGCCCAAAATGAGAGCCACATTGGAAACCAGCCCGTCGCTCACCCCGAATACCGCGGCCCGAGCCGTGCCACCCTGGATGTTTCGGTGCCGGTGCACCATGTGGTCACCGGGACGATCCTCAGCATCAATCCCAGCCACACCCAGCTCACTCACATCAGGTTCAGTCACGTACGCAGTGTGGCATCCAGTTCGATCATTTTCGAGTCGGTTGGCCCTCACGCAGACCCACAGGCTCACCAATGGAGCGTCCACGCCGAGTTGGCGCGACCACTCGAACTCCGGAAGGCTCCCCCACCGATGACAGACCCGCGGCCATTGGCGGCGATCGATGTGGGCACCCACTCCGTGCACATGGTCGTGGCCCGGCCGTTTCGGGGCGGCCCGCCCGACTTCTTGGCCCGGGAGCGAATGCCGGTACGGCTGGGCTCGGGCGGCAACGACATGAAACAGCTCCGTCCCGAAGCCATCGACCGGGCCATCGTCGCCCTCGACGAGTGCCGCCGCATTGCCGAAGCCCACGACGCCGATGTCGTGGCCGTGGCCACCAGCGCGGTGCGTGAAGCCGTCAACCGTGCCGACTTACTGGTCCGGGCCCGGACCGAAGCCAAAGTGAGCGTGGAGGTGGTGTCGGGAGTGGAGGAAGCCCGTCTCATCCACCTCGGGGCCCTGAGCGCAGTTCCGATCGCGGGCCGGCCCCATTTGGTGATCGACATCGGCGGCGGTTCCACCGAGATGATCACCGGCACCAGCACCGAGCCGACCCTGGCTCGCAGCCTGAAGTTGGGACACATCCGGCTCACCGACCGGTTCTTCCCGGGTGGCCATATCGGACCCGGATCGGTAAAAGCATGCTGCCGCTACATAAGGTCATTCATAGCTCCTTTCCTGCGGGAGATCACCGAAACCGGGTTCGAATTGGCCGTGGGCTGCTCTGGAACCATCGAGGCCCTGGCTGTCATGGGAGCGGCGCATCGGGGCGTCCCCCTGCGCACCGTCGGCAACGCCACGATGCGGCAAGCCGATCTGGACGCCGTCGTCGCCGACTTGGTGGCCCGCTGCCGACCCGAGGATCGCATCGGGGTGGCCGGACTCGATCCGGGTCGCCGCGAGGTCATCGTGGCCGGCGCCATCCTGCTGCAGCAACTCTGGAAGGCCCTGGGAATAAAGACCCTGACCGTCTCGACCAGCGCACTGCGGGAAGGTCTGCTCCTGGACCGATTCCACCGGCGGGACCAGTCGCCGGCCCACGGCTTGCACCATCTCAACGATCTCAGGCGATCCAGCGTGCTGGCCGTGGCCCACCGTTACGACGAGGACATCAATCACGCCACCCACGCCACCAACCTCGCCTTGGAGCTATTCGACGAGACCGAACCCATCCATGAGTTGGGCGAAACCGAGCGAGAAGTGTTGGAAGCAGCCGGGCTGCTGCACAACATCGGGCGGTTCGTGGCCCACGCCGCCCATCACCAGCACTCCTACTACTTGATTCGCCACAGCGAGCAGTTGGCCGGCTTCACCGAGAACGAGCTCGAGCTGATCGCCCAAGTGGCCCGATACCACCGCAAGAGCGCGCCCAGAAGCTCGCACCTGAAGTTCGCGGCCTTGGACCGGGCCGATCAGCGTCGGATAGGGGTGCTGGCCGGCCTCCTCCGGGTGGGGATCGCCCTGGACCGCACCTACCGGCGGGTCGTGGAACATGTCCGGGTCGCCATCAGCAGCGAGCAGGTCAGGATCGAGGTGGAAACAGCCGAAGGCAGCAACGTCGAGCTGGAGATGTTCACGGCCCGGGACCGTTGTGCACTGTTGGCCGACGCCCTGGCCCGGCCAGTGCACTTCGATGTCGCCACGACCGTCATGACCGGCCCGGTCACTCAAGGTTGAAAGGGCCGGACCTCGAGGCTCGGACTACGAATGCTCAGCCATTGGCCGCTATCACGGATTGTCCGAAGTCGGCCAAAGTGTCTTCAGGGTGACGGAAATGAAAGAAGGCCGGCACCAGCAGCCGGTGAACGCCCCAGGATCCAGCTTCGGCGATCGCAGCCGCCGGATCCTTGCCGAACAAGCCCGGATGGATAGTCGTCATCTCGATCGAGTCCGGGGCTCGCCCGACCGACGAAGCAGTGGTGCGGGCCAACTCCAGCAACTCCGAGATGTTGCCTTCGGCCGGGAAGAAACCGTCACCGACCCGACCGGCCCGCCGGGCCGCAGCTTCGCTGTGACCACCGATATGGACGGGCACCCGACCCGACACCGGCTTGGGGTTGGAGCTGACATGGCGGAACGACACGAACTCCCCCTCGAACGACACGTCGTCTCCGGCCCACACCCGTCGCATGACCTCCAGATACTCCTCGGTCCGCACTCCCCGACGGTTCCAGGGCACATCCAGAGCCTCGAACTCTTCTCGCAACCAGCCCAAGCCGATACCCAGCTCTACACGGCCGCCCGACATGGAGTCGACGGTGGCTACCTCTTTGGCGTAGGTGAGGGGATGGCGCTCAGCCAGCAACGAAATGCCGGTGGCCAACCGAATAGTGGAGGTGACGGCGGCCACGTACCCCAGCCACACCAGCGGGTCGGGAATGGGGTTCTCGCCCGAACCGGGCATCTTGCCGCTGGGCCCGTACGGGTACACCGATTCGTAGCCCTCGGGGTAGACGATGTGCTCGACCGTCCACAGCGACTCGAACCCGGCCGATTCGGCCGCGGTGGCCAGCCGGACTGCCCCCGGTCCGGATGCGAAGGGACCGGTGTTGGCGAAACCGATACCGAACTTCATCTTCGTGATCTCCATTTCTGCCGGCCCGACTTCCACCCTCCCGAACCGGGCAATTACTTTAACTGGTATGACTTCACAAGCTGAGATTGTCGGCAACCCCACTTCTACTCGAGCGAATCCGGACGAATCCCGCCCCACCGTCACCTCCCGCCCAGCCCAAACCCTGTCCGGTTGGGTCGGTGCGATAGCGGTTGCGGTATCACTGGCTGTCGGTGCCATCGGGATAGCCTTGGCCGAAGCCACCGGCAGTGGCTGGGCGGCTCTGTTGATCGTCGCCGGTGGGTTGGGCATGGTCGCCTCGGGGCCGGGGCACTACTTGGTGCAGCCCAACAAGGCGCTGGTGCTGATCCTGTTCGGCCGTTATCACGGCACCGTCGACAGCCCGGGCTGGCACTGGGCCAACCCGTTCACCCGGCTGGAGTCACGCCGGGTGTCCCAGAGGGTCCACAACTTCACCACCAGCGTTTCGAAGGTCAACGACGCCGAGGGCAACCCCATCAAGATATCGGCCGTGGTGGTGTGGCGGGTGGTGGACACCGCCTTGGCCGTATTCGAGGTCGACGACTTCGAGGACTTCGTCCACGTCCAGAGCGAGACCGCCATCCGTCACCTCGGCACCCAGTATCCCTATGACGACTTCGAAGGTGACCGCACTTCGCTGCGCTCCGACCCCGACACGGTGGCAGCCACGCTGCACGCCGAAGTGCAGGAGCGACTCCACGGCGCCGGGGTGGAGGTACTGGAGACCCGCCTCAACCATCTCGCCTACGCAACCGAGATCGCCGAAGCCATGCTGCGACGCCAGCAGGCCGCAGCCGTGGTCGCAGCCCGACGCACCATCGTCGAAGGAGCGGTCGGGATGGTAGAGGATACCTTGGAGTTGCTGGCCTCTCGTTCGGTGCTCGAGCTCGACCAAGGACAGAAAGCGGCTATAGTTGCCAACCTGCTGGTGGTGCTGACCAGCGAGCAGCAGACCACTCCGATTGTCAACACCGGGTCGACGTGAACGGGGCCGGCGCCTTCGATGACGTCGACGTAGAGAACAAGCGCAGCCCTCACAACGCCAAGTGGTCGAACTATGACCACGACGTGCTCCCGGCCTGGGTGGCCGAGCACGATTTTCGCCAGCCCGACTCGGTCGTCGAATCCATGAAGGCAACCATCGAACGCCGCGAGCTCGGTTACCATCGCCGCGACCCCGACGTCGCCGAAGCTTTCGGGAAATGGTCTCGAGCCCGGTACGGCTGGGAACCCGACCTCGAGCTGGCCGAACCGTGCGTCGATGTACTCCAAGGCGTCACCGCCGCCGTCACGGCCCTGACCGAACCCGGCGAGGGCGTGATCTTGACCCCTCCCATTTACCACATATTCCTGGGGATCTGCCCTACCTCGAGGCGGCGCCAACTCGAATGGCGCCTGCGGCGCGACTCCAGCGGGTGGTATTTCGACCCCGACGACCTCGAAGCGGTAGTGGCCCGCAACCCCGACGCCCGGGTGCTGCTCCTATCGCATCCCCACAACCCGACCGGCAAGGTGACGGATCGAGCCACGCTGGCTCGCATCGTCGAGCTGGCCCATGCCCACGACTTCTACATCGTGTCCGACGAGATCCACGGCGACGTCGTCTACCATCCGGCCCGGTTCATCCCGCTGCTGTCGCTGGACGGCGCGGCCGAACGGGTGATCACCGTGACCTCGCCGGCCAAGACCTTCGCCCTGTCGGGATTGAGATGCGGGCTCACCGTCTTCGGCAACCGGGAGCTGCGCCATCAGATCCGCATAGCTCACCCACCCCTGTTGCTGGGGCACGCCTCCAGGACTGGCATCGACGCTTCCGTGGCCGCTTGGACCACCGGGGCGGCCTGGGTCGATCAGCTCGTCGAGCAACTAAGAGCCCACCGCAACCACTTGGCCCGACGGCTGGCCACCGAAGCACCGGCGGTGCGATTCCACAGCCCCGAGTCGACGTTTCTGGCCTGGCTGGACGTCTCGGACTGCGGATTGGGCCACCAACCGTCCGAGAGACTGCTGGACCGGGCCCGGGTGGCATTGCTGGAAGGCCGCGAGTTCGGCACCAACGGCACCGGCCATGTCCGGCTCAATTTCGGGACGTCCAGATCCGTGCTCGACGACATCATCGACCGGCTCGTCCCCCACCTGCAAGGGAGTTGAGCCACTCCCCCCCCTCCGGTCGCAGAGGTCGGGGGCCCGGTCAAGGCGACATGGTGGCGGTGCTGTCGGAATCGCAGAGCCGGGCCGTCAATGTGCAGCTCAGCGAGCTGGCTCTTCACCGGATCGGCGCCCGCGTCTTCGACCACGCTCGGTCACTTCGACCTCCCGTTGCGGGCTGCACGGTGGAGCTCGACGGTAACGCGGTAGTGATAGACGGCCGTCTGTGTGACAATCTGCGCGTATGACTTCTGTACGCTCGGCCCACCCTTTCCTGCACTCCTTCGCCCCACCGGCGAAACCCGAGTCCGACTTCTTGAACATCGTCCGGGGAGAGGGCTCCACCCTCTGGGACAGCGGGGGCAAGGACTACATCGACGGGCTGGCCAGTCTCTGGTACTGCCAGATCGGTCATGGCCGCAGCGAGATGGCGGAGGCGGTGGCAGCCCAGATGAGCGACCTGGCCGTCTACAACACTTTCGACCCGTTCACCAACCCGCCGGCGGCTCGAGCCTCCGAGATGATCGTGGACCGGTCACCGCTGACCGGCGGGCGGGTGTTTTTGGCCTGCTCGGGGTCCGAGGCAGTGGACACCGCCTTGAAGCTGGCCCGCCTTGTCGCTCAGCACGGCGGCAACCCCGACCGTCAGATCGTGATCCGGCGCACCCACGGCTATCACGGCACCAACTTCGGGGGCACCTCCGCGCAGGGTATAGCTGCCAACCGGGAGGGCTGGGGCGACCTGGTCCCGCACTTCCTCGAGGTTCCCCACAACGACATCGAGGCCTTGGCCTCGACTATGGCCCGGTGCGGCGAGCGGGTGGCGGCGGTCATCACCGAACCGGTCCAAGGGGCCGGAGGCGTGTTCCCACCCCCGCCGGGTTACCTGGAGGGGGTGCGTCGGCTCTGCGATCAGCACGGTGCGCTGATGATCTTGGACGAGGTCATCTGCGGGTTCGGTCGCACCGGGGAATGGTTCGGAGCCCAGACCTTCAACGTCACTCCCGATCTCATGACCTTCGCCAAGGGCGTCACCTCCGGTTACCTGCCCGTGAGCGGAGTGATCGTGTCACGTCGGGTGTGTGACGTGCTCGAGGAGCCCGGATTCATTCTGCGCACCGGGTACACCTACTCGGGCCATCCCACTACGGCCGCAGCCGCGGTCACCAACATGGAAATCATCACCAGCGAGAACCTGGTCACAAAGGCCCGCCACGTGGGGCGGACCCTGGTGGAGGGCCTCGACGCACTGACCGCTGACGGGTTGATCACCTCGCACCGCGGAGTCGGCGCTGTGCAAGCCGCGGTGCTCGACCGCGACGCCATGGCCGTGCGCAACGACATGCTGCGGCGAGGTGTGATCGTGCGGCCCATCGGCAACGCCTTGGCCCTGTGCCCACCGTTGGTCATCACCGACGACGAGATCGGCCGGATCATCGACACCATGGCCCAGTCGCTCGAAGCCACCCGCTGACCCTCGACCGCCGCTACAGGGCCGCCCGACTACTCTTACTACCAGTCCGATCCAAACCCGGCCAG
This sequence comes from Acidimicrobiales bacterium, assembly GCA_963422655.1. Classification (GTDB taxonomy): domain Bacteria; phylum Actinomycetota; class Acidimicrobiia; order Acidimicrobiales; family Aldehydirespiratoraceae; genus CATQHS01. The sequence continues at coordinate 745,981 of OY730440.1, forward strand.
CAAGGTTTCGACATGGGTTTCGATGGTTCTGCCCACCTCGGAGCTATCGAGCCAGGCCCGCAGCGCTCTCCGGGCCACGGTCACTGTCATGGGCTTGTCGGTTGCGGCGTGTGTTCGGCGTTCGGTGGTGAGTACCTCGGTTGCTCGGTCGGCAGCGGTGGCCCCTGCTGCTGCGAGGGCCTGATGAGTGGGATCGTCGGGGTCGTAGGTACTGATGGGTAATCGCCACAGGTGCTTCTGTAGATGCCGTGCACCGAATTGCCCTGTGGGCATCAGCGGTTTCACCGCTTCGTACAGGGTTTTGCTGTTGATGACGGCGGCCAGATAGAAGGCCTCCTCCAATGTCTTGCACGGCAGCCAGAACAAGGTGTAGTCAATGAAAGTATCAGAGTTGATCAGCGCGGCCGCGGTCGGCCGCCCCGATGACGTGTAGACGAGACGGATCGGGTGGCCGTCCATCTGGCCGCTCAGCTTCCGACGGTAATCCAATGAGCCGATCAGGGTGAGCTTGTTGTGGGGTTTCTTGTTGTTGTCCCATAGAGAACTCATGTTTCGCCAGCGGGTGCGCATCCTGCGTTCCAGCCCGGCCGGGTCGACCCCGGCAATTGCTATTCCTTCAGGGCCGGGCCACGGCGCAGCAGTGTCGCCCTGGCGTAGCGGCAGCACGGCCTGGTGGGGTTCGAGCACCACGAACGGCGCCACCGTGTCACCGCGATGGACCCGACGGACATGGACTTTTTCGATCGACCCCGACAACTCGGGTGGGTTGAGAGTCCTCCAGGGTGACTTCTCGTTGGAGCTCCGCATGGGGCTCACCTTCACGGCTCCCTTGTCGAGCGAAATACCGGACTTGGCAACGTTCACGAAGAACAGCACCCGAGGCACGATGGTCGCCCCCTGCTTGGCTCGCCGGCCATACGGGGAAGAATGGTTACCGGAGGTAGCCAAAGTGACCTGTTCGGTGGGGTTGGGGCCACCTTCGGGGCCGAGCCAGCGCTTCGCCGTTGGTGAGAGACGCCTGAACTCGCCGGGCGCGGTTCTGGCCGCGAACACCACAGAAGCGGTTATCGGGAAGAACGTGTTGGGTTCGATTCTCTCCAGATCCCACGACTCGGTGCCCAGATCGGCCCCGGTGGACTTACCCCAGTCTCCGGTTCGCCACTTCTCGTACTGGCCAGCAGCCAGAGCCGAGTGGGGTAGCACCATTGCGGCCTTACCCCCTACCCGGAGATACAGATCCATGCTGCGGGTGTAGAACAACCCGGCCATGTCCTGGTGAGGAGCGTACTTGCCGCCGGCCCATATCCCGTACACTGCCTTCGACAGCCGTTCCAGCTCGTCCCGGACGGTTGCCTCGGCCCGGTTGTAGGTGAGCCACGGCGGGTTCCCGACCATCCGGTCGACCCGGCCCTCGTCGGTGGAAAGCCACACCGGACGGACCAGGTTGCGTGTGTAGTAGGCCCAGATGTGATTACGCCCCTCGGCGTGTAGCTCGGCCAGGGTTCGCAGTGTGGTCTCCAGGGTGTCACGTCCGTCGCCCTGAGATATCTGAGTGTCGTTCAGCGTAACCGTCGGGTCGAGCCCGGCGGCAATGTCGGTCGCGGCTTTGAGCATCAACTCGTCGAACCAGTCGCCTCGGGCTACCAGCCCCTTCGGGAAAAGCAGGAACCGGTGCCGGCCGCCGACCTGATCCGGTTTGATCTCGATGGGGACGTTGTCCAACTCGAGTAGAGAGCCGGTACCGGCGAGCAGTTGCAGGCTGTCGCCGAGATACACCGGCACGGTCAGAGAGTCCACGTCGTCGGCTGCGGTGATGACACTGCGGGCCGCCAACACCCAGGTGGCTCGGGCCAGATGCACGGCCACCGGGTGAACGTCGATCCCGGTCACGGCCTCCCGCAATCCCGAAAGGGTCTGGTTCGCGTCCCAGCCCGCGGCTTCGGCCCTGTCGATGTAGGCAGTGATCGCCGCTCGCAGGAATGAGCCCGACCCGCAGGCCGGGTCCAGCACCCGCTGATCCAGCGGGTCGTCCACCACTTCTGTCACGATTGCGGTGGCCAGCCAATCAGGTGTGTAGTACTCGCCCAGCCGCCTGCGGTCGTCGGCATCGATGACGGCCTGGTACAAGACCCGGGCAACGTCGTAGTCGGCGTCACCCCAATCAAAACCGGCCACCCGGCTGACCAGCCCTGCGATCCATCCGCAACCGATCTCGGTCTCGGCCGGCCACCCGAAGAAATCGGATTCGACGACACCACGAACACCGACCTCACCGATGAACACAGCCCCGTCGACCAACTCAGCCGGTTGGCGGGCCGCGGTGGCGGCGATATCGATCCCGAACGCGGCCTGCACCCCCAAGGTAACGATCATCGACAGATAGGTGTGCCGCACGAACAGACGATCCAGGTCAGCTTCGTCGCTGACGACCTCACCGAGCGCCGCCGCCAGCAAGTCGCGCCACAGGTCCCGCTTGACGGTTACGGTCGGATCATCGCGATGAGCACGGTACAAACGACCTAGATCACCGAGAAACGTCTCGGCGCTGAGGCTGGTACCAAAGGCGGCCGCTATGGCGTCGGGAGCCGGCTTTTGATTGTTCAGCGGCAGGGCCTGGGTTTCAACCCCGAGCCACGTCACCAGATCGATAGCCCCAGAGGAATCCTGCAGCACAAACGCATAGGGCGGGTTGGTACGCACCTCGCCCGCACCCACCTGTCGCAGCACCCAATGCCTGCCGTCGGTCAGGATGCCCAGTCGCGATTCCCCCGATTCACGAGCCCGGTTCAAATACCCGTCGAGTTGTTCGACATGGCTGGGGTTCGGTTCGATCCCCCGGCCGATCCGTCTCTTGACCTCGATTATCAAGTCACCGGTACGGATGTCGTTCCGGTCGGCTTCCAGACTGATGCCACCGCGGTCGACCAGCCCGGCTGTCACCAACAGATCGACGATTCCGTGCACGATGTCGGCTTCGCTGGCTCGATCACCGGCCCCAGCGTTGACAGCGGTGCCGTGGAGGTCGATCAGGCGTTCGGCCACAGTACTCAGCTCGGGATCACCGGCGTAGACGACGTGCGGTCCGGGCATTGCAACCGAAGCTAACAGGTCGCCATTGTCGCCAAGCCTCTCACCGGTCACTGCCTGGCCAGCCGGGATTCGGGCCCGACAACGGTTGCTTACCAACCGGTGGGACACAGCCAGCCCGATCAACTCGACACTGCTCACGGGCGAAACAGCCTTCGATATGGTCATTGACCAGACCCATGGCCTGCATGAACGCGTAGAGGGTGGTCGGGCCGACGAAGCTCCATCCCCTTCGCTTCAGATCCCGGGCCAGGGCCGCAGAAGTCGGCGTCGTCGAAGGGAGCGGCTGATCGGCGGTCCGGTCGCCTTCGGCAACGACGGGCTCCCAGCTCCACAGGTAAGCGGCCAGCGAGCCGTGCTCGTCGATCAGCTCGACCGCCCGGCGGGCGTTGTTGACGACAGAGGCGATCTTGCCCCGATGGCGAACGATCCCGGCGTCACCGACCAAGCGCTCGATATCAGCAGGTCCGAAGCCGGCCACCGCCGCTATGTCGAAATTCGCGAAGCCAGCCCTGAAGTTGTCGCGCTTGCGCAGGATGGTGAGCCAGGACAGGCCGGACTGGAAACCCTCCAGACACAATTTCTCGAACAGCCCCCGGTCGTCGATGACGGGCCGGCCCCATTCGTGGTCGTGATAGCTCCGGTAGTCGGGGTCACAGCCGGGCCACCAGCAGCGGACCCGCCCGTCGGGACCGGATTGCAGCCAGGCCTGCTTCGCGTCCTGGATCGCGTCCTGGATCACGTCGAGGAATCGACTAGCTGACCAGCAGAACCCCGGTGAACAGAGCGGCCAGGGCGGTGAGCAGAGAGATTGCGGCCGAGATACCCCGGACCCTCGCTGACGATGCCCGCGAATGCCAGGCCGCCGCCACCCCCGAGACGACCACGGCCACCAACTTCAACCCCAGCGCCATGTGGTAGCTGGTCTCCAGATCACCCAGGCTCACCTCGAGCAGGTTCCATATGCCGGTGATCACGGCCAAGACGAAGGCGGGCCACGCCACCAGTGCGAAGCGCCGGGCCGCCTGCCGGGGCACCTCGGCGCCGAGCCCTCTCAACAGCGGCACCAACCCGGCCATGACGATCTGACCGCCGACCCACACCGAGACGGCCAAGACGTGCAGCGAAATGCGGATGGAGTCGACGTCGATCTCGACCATGGTCGTTCAGACTGCTCGCCGGGTCAGGCCCAGCCCGTTGGTGCGCATTATCTTGCTCACTTCCTCACCAGAGAAACCTTCGAGGTCATCGACGAACGATACCGGGTCGGCCAAGCCCTCGGCGTGAGGAAAATCCGACCCGAACAGCATGTGATCGGCTCCGATAAGACCCCTGAGGGCCACCAAGTCGTCCTCGTAGTAGGGCGACACCCATACTTGGCGTCGGAAGGTGTCCATGGGGTTCTCGGCAAAGGCATGCCTTTGCTGCTTGTAGGCTTTTCCAAGCTTTCGTAACAGGGGTGGAACCCAATCCGAACCGGTCTCGATGGTCGCCACCCGCAGCCGCGGGTAACGGGTCAGCACCCCCTCGGCGATGAGCGACGCAAGGGCATCAGAGACAGGCGAATAGGTGAGCAGGCTCTTGAGCGGGCTGTAGCGAAACGACTCGAATTCGCTGTCGAGCCCCCAGTGCTCGAGCATGAATCCGTACCCGGAGTCACCGGAGTGCATGGCCACAGTGACGCCGTGCTCGCCGAGCTTGCGCCAGATCGGCTCGTGGTCGAGATGGCCCAGTGACCGTCGGCGCCCGGTGCTGTCGAGCACCGAGGCCGGGCGGATGTTCACGATCCTGACATCTTGGTCGATCAGCCAGTCGAGCTCGTCGAGGGCCCAGTCGGGATCGGCCAGGGTCAGGTAGGCGGCGGCAAAGAGCCGGTCACAGTATGCAAAACCCCAGTCGTCGGCCAGCCACCGGTTGAATCCGCCGAAGGCGGCCACCAATGCGGCCACGTCGTCCTCCAGCACTGCTTCCATCCCCACCCCCAGCGTGGGGAACAGCAAGCACGCCTGCAAGCCCTGGGAATCCATGAGCTCGAGACGTCGATCTCGATCTCGGAAGGCAGCCGGCAGCGGTACCAGCTCACCGAAAGCCTCCCGCATGTCGGACACGGCCACCCGACCCCGGAAGTAGTCGTCCAGGCAACCCGGTCGCGCCACCGGGTCGAAAGTGGGATTGGGGATGAACCGGTTGACCCGACCGGCCACCAAGAGCCGCTTACGCCCGTTGATCTCGGCCCATTGCATGCAGCGCTTGTGCATCTTGGGGTCGACGTGGCGTGAAAAGGCGTCGGTGGCTTCGTAATAGTGGTTGTCGGCGTCGAAAGCGGCGAAGTTCAACGCAGCCATGCTGTTCCTTTCATGACTTCGGTGCCGGTTGCGATTGCGGGTACAGGAACCGCACCGTCACCACCGCTAGGACCGTACCGGCCATCTGCATCAGCAGAAACATCGGCGCCGACGCCAGTTCTATACCGGTGAAGGTGATCGCCCCCACGTCGAGGGCCCAAAGCGGCGCTGGCCAGGGTGACCACCGGGTCGAAGTGGGCTCCCGAGACCGGTCCGAAGATGCAGTGCCCTCGGGCCCACGCTCCCACCCTACGATGGTGGCTCCGATGGGGCCAAGCTCGAAGATCTCGAGAACGGCCGGCCGGGCCGGCGTGATCGCGGTCGCGGCATTGATCGTCTCGGCCTGCGGCAACGGTGAGGACTCCGGTGTCGAACCCGTGGCCGACCCGGCCGCAGTGGCCGCGGCTCGAGCCGACACCGCCGCCACTGCCACCACGACCAAGCTCGCCGACGACGAGTCGGGGTCGATCGATCCTCTCGACATCGTCGGTGAGATCATCAACCAGTTCGACTTGGTCAACGGGGACTGTTTCAACCGGGTCGAAGGCACCCGGTCGGGACGCAAAGTAGTGACTACCTCGCGGCTGGACTGCGACGAGCCTCACATGGCCGAGGTGTTCCACACCTTCGAGCTCGACACCCCCCATCCGGCCTTCTACCCCGACCCCAGGACACTGGAGGATCTCGCGTTGAGTAGTTGTTACAACCGCTTCGAGAGTTTCGTGGGTCAGCTCTACGAGTTGTCGGTGTTGGAAATCAGTATTTTCATACCCAATCGTGAAAACTTCGAGGACGAGACAGCCCGCTACCGGGGCGTCCACTGCTGGCTCTACCACAGCAACGCAGAGCCGCTCGAGGGATCAGTCCGGGGCCGGGGTATCTGAGACCGGGGTATCCGAAAAGGCTTTCAGCCCGACGGTGTACCACCATCGCCATAGGTCCACCGATACCGACCAAGCAGAAATTACGCTCTCACGCGAACCGCCATGACCCGCGACGATATAAGTTTCCGCCGGGCTCGTATCGCCCGCTGGGCCAGTTGGTGCCAGCGTCTCGGGTACTTGCTCTACTGCATCTCGATGGTGGTGTTCGTGGTCGGATTCGTCACCGAACTCTCCCGCTTTGTCGTGACGGTCACCATCTTTGCCCTGGTGGCCGGTTCGGTGGTGCTGGCCCCGGCCATCGTGGTCGGCTACGCGGTCCGGGCCGCAGACAGGGCCGACACCCTGAACGACTGGTGACCAAAATCATTGTGGGGCCCCATCTTGTGGGGCCCCATCTTGTGGGCCAGCATCATCTCGGGCTCGAGCCTCCAAAGGCGGCGTTGACACCGGCGTGATATCGAGAGGTTGAACCGGCAAGTCCCCGGCCACCACCGAAGGTAGGAACTCCCGCAGCCGCATCGGCACCGTCGGCTCGTCGTTGCCGAGCAGTTCGTCGAGGGTCCACCACCCGGCCTCTATGAATGCAGCCGCTTCCAGGGCCTCGAGCCCTCGGGGCCGGAACTCACCACCGTCGCACCAGGCCACGTGGATGCGCTCGTTCGACTGGAAGCGGATGCCGGAGAAGGTGTATTCCACATACTGGGTCCAGATGCAAGGGCCCATCTCGACCTCGGTGATGCCGGTCTCCTCGTACAGCTCCCGTCGGCAGGCGGCGCCTGAATCCTCTCCCGCCCCCACCCCTCCGCCCGGGATCTCCAGCCATTCGGGCTTGCAAGGATCGATAGGATCCTCTGAGCGGATCAGCAACACCCGGCCGGATCGGTCCAGCAGCACGCAACGGGCGGCGGGCCGCTTGACGGTGAAGGACATGTCGTTGAGGTGACCAACCCTTCTTGCCGAGACTCGGCCCGGCTCCGTAGCACTCGGAGTATCAGCCGAGGGCAGCGGGGCGATGCCGAACCGCTGATGTGACCGTGATCGTGACTCGGGCGTCAGGTCCGGGCTCACCCTCGACGGTGGCTGTGCCGTCGGCGATGAGGCTGTAACCGTCATCAGCCGGCGGCCACAGGACAGCCACGTTGGGCCGAACAGCAGCATTTGCGGCCGTGCCCGTACCGACCACGGCTCGGATCACACCGTCGCCAGCCACGGAGACGGCAACGTGGACAACCCGAGGGGCGGTGCTGTCGCCAACCGTGAGCACATAGGCGGCCGAACCGTGCCGGGCTGCCACTGCAGCCAGTTCGGCGGGCTCGACTGCAATGCTCATGGCCACCGATGGTAACCGAGCCGACAGTCCCTCGACCCCTCAACTGCCTCAACCGTCCCGGAGCCGAGCCATCAGGTTGCCTCGCTGCCCGTAGCGAACCTCGTCCACGCCGACGAAGCGGGCCAGCTCGGCCAGATGGGGACGGAGCCGTTCAGCCACCGCCCCTCGTTGCACACCGGCCTCGGAAAAGGCACCCAGCACTCTCAGGGCACCGACGGCTCGATCGGTCTTGAGGTCGAGCCGGCCAACCAAGGCGTCGCCCACCAGAACCGGCAGCACGTAGTAGCCATAGACCCGCTTGGCGGCCGGAGTGTAGATCTCGATCCGGTACTCGAAATCCCACAGCCGGGCAGCCCGGTCTCGCTTCCATACCACCGGGTCGAAGGGCGACACCACCGCAGTCACATCGACAGACCGGGGCAGCCGGGCCCGAGGATGCAGGTAGGCCGGCTGCTTCCACCCCTCCACCTCGACCAGCTCCAGCTCTCCCGCCGCCACCGCCTCTCGCAACCGGACCCGGCCCGGCTTGACCGCCATGCGGTAATAGTCGATCAGATCGGTGGCCGTACCCACCCCCAGAGCCTCCGCCGAGCCCACCAGCAGGATCCGCTGAGCGTCGGCCTCCGTCGGGGTGGGTCGGGCCCGTACCGCGGCTGGTACGACCCGCTCGAAGAGGTCGTATTCCTTGGTGAAGTCCCGGCGCCGCCGAACCCCCACGGCGCCGATGCGAAAGAGCCATTCCAAGGCCAAAGACCCCAACGACCGGCTACCCCACCACTCGCCGGTCCGGCGGCGGGGATCCTTCAGCTCACCCGCAGTCCGCGGGCCCTCGGCCACTTGGGCCAGCACGTCGGCCACGTATCCGGGATCGGATTCGGCCAAGCGAACCAGGCTCTTCCAAGTCCGGCCCGAGGTCGCCGCCGCCTTTTCCCATCGCAACAGAGGCTCGTCGGTTACCGGTACCAGCGACGCCTCATGGGCCCAAGTCTCGAACCATTCCCCGTCGCGGTAGGCGATGCGGTCCAACAGATCGGCCTGGTAAGGCCCCAGCCGGGAAAAGAACGGCAGGTACTGGGTGCGGATCACAGCCGGGACCGAGTCGAGTTGCAACAGTTTGAGCCGACTCATCACCCGGCGAAGATGGCGCCGGTCGACCCGGCCCCCGGGCCTGGGATCGGTGAACCCTTGGGCGGCCAGAGCGATGCGACGGGCCTCGGCCCTCGACAGGCAGCGGCTCATAGCGAGCCGTCGGCGATCACACGACAAACGTGATCATGCGGCCGGGTACGAAGATCTGCCGACTCGGGACCTGACCTCGGAGGTGGGCGACCACGCCGGGTTCGGCCAGAGCGGCCGCCACCGCGGCAGCTTCGTCGGCGTCCGCCGCGATCTCGACCCGGCCCCGCACTTTGCCGTTGACCTGTACCGGCACCTCGATGGTGTCGTCGAGGAGCCAGGCCGGGTCCGGGGTCGGGAACTCGGCTCTGGTCACCGACCCTTCGCCCCCGAGTCGATGCCACAGTTCTTCGGCCAAGTGAGGTGCCAGCGGTGCCAGCATCCGCACCAAGGCGTCGGCAGCCTCGCGGGGCGTGGCCCCCGTCCGCCGGGTGAGCTCATTGTTCAGCTCGGTGATCTTGGCGATGGCCGTGTTGAACTTCAAATCCTCCATGTCGGAACGAACCCCGTCGATGGTTCGGTGCAGGATCCGGCGCAGATCGTCGGTGGCCGGCTCGTCGCTGACTCGCAGCTCCCCGGTGTTCTCGTCGATGACATTGCGCCAGATCCGTTGCAACATTCGCTGGGACCCCACTACCGACCGGGTCTGCCAGGGCCGGTCCTGATCGATCGGGCCCATGAACATCTCGTAGAGCCGCAGCGTGTCGGCTCCATAGGCGACGTACATGTCGTCGGGGGTCACCGAATTCTTCAACGACTTGCCCATCTTACCGAAGGTTCGGGTCACGGACCGGCCCCGGTGCGTGAACCCGGACCGGGCCGAGCCCTCCACCTCATCGGCGGGCACGTAGACACCACGGGAGTCCTGGTAGGCCGCAGACTGGATGTAGCCCTGGTTGACGAGCCGTCGGAACGGCTCGGACCCCGACACGTGACCCAGGTCGTAGAGGACCTTGTGCCAGAAGCGGGCGTAGAGAAGATGCAGCACGGCATGCTCCACCCCGCCCACATAGAGATCCACCCCACCAGGTCCCTCCTCGTTCGAATCGGCCATCCAGTACCGTTCCACTTCGGGGTCGACCAGAGCTTCGGAGTTGGTCGGGTCGAGGTAGCGCAGGTAATACCAGCACGATCCGGCCCACTGGGGCATGGTGTTGAGTTCTCGCCGGTAACGGCGGAGTCCGTGGCCCAAGTCGAGTTCTACCGTGGTCCACTCCGGGACCCGACCCAAGGGAGGCTCGGGCTCGGAGTCCTCATCCAGGGCCCGGGGGGCCCAGTCGACCAGATCGGGTAGCTCCACCGGCAGTTCCGTCTCGGGCAAGGCGATGGGCAGGTCCGTGTCGTCGTAGACGATGGGAAAGGGTTCACCCCAGTAGCGCTGGCGGCTGAAAAGCCAGTCCCGCAGCTTGTAGGTGACCGCGCCCGAGCCCACTCCGTTGACTTCCAGCCATTCGATGATGCAAGCTTTGGCGTCGTCGACTCCGAGGCCGTCGAGAAAGCCGGAGTTGATGGCCGGTCCCTCACCGGGGTAGGCCTCGCCGTCGGGATGGTCGGGCGGGGGCTGCACGGTGCGGATGATGGGCAGGCCGAAGGTCTCGGCGAACTCCCGGTCCCGCTGATCCTCCCCCGGCACCGCCATGACGGCGCCGGTGCCGTACTCCATCAGCACGTAGTCGGCGATGAACACCGGTATGGGGCTCCCGTTGACCGCGACGATAGCGTCGCGACCCAGGTACACACCGGTCTTGGCCCGATCCTCGGCCCGTCCGGTGTTACTCCGCCGCCCCGACTGGTCTCGGTAGCGGGCCACCGCCTCGGCTGGTGTGGTCGCGCCCCCGGTCCAAGCCGGATCGGTGTCGGCGGGCCATGACTCGGCCGTGAGTATGTCCACCAGCGGGTGTTCGGGAGCCAGCACCATGAAGGTGGCGCCGAACACGGTGTCGGGCCGGGTGGTGAACACCTCGATACTCACCCGGACGGCATCCGTCTCGGCGGCATCCGTCGGGAATGAGATGAATGCCCCGCTCGACCGGCCGATCCAGTTTCGCTGCATGACCTTGACCGACTCGGGCCATTCCAGCCGATCGAGGTCTTCCAGCAACCGGTCGGCGTATGCAGTTATGCGCATCATCCACTGTTTCAAGGGACGGCGGAACACGGCATGGTTGCCCCGTTCGGATCGACCCTCGGCCGTCACCTCTTCATTGGCCAGCACCGTGCCCAGGGCTGGGCACCAGTTGACCGGCACTTCAGCCATATAGGCCAGCCGGTAGCCGTCGATGACCCGGCGCTTGGCTGTGTCGTCCAGGGCGTTCCAGGCCGATGGCGGCGTTGGGCCGGCCTCATCGCCGGAGTCGAGCGTGCGGGTGCCGGCGTCGAGCTCGGCGATCAGCTCGGCGACGGGCCGAGCCCGGTTGCGCTCGGGGTCGAACCAACTGTCGAAGATCTGCAGGAAGATCCACTGCGTCCAGTGGTAGTAGGAGCTGTCGGTGGTAGCCACGGCTCGACGCTTGTCATGGCCGAGCCCGAGCCGGTCGAGCTGGCGGGACATGTTGGCGATGTTGGCCTCGGTGTTGGTCCGGGGATGCTGACCGGTCTGACGGGCGTGCTCCTCGGACGGGAGCCCGAAAGCATCGAAACCCATGGTGTGGAGTACGTTGAAACCGGTCATCCGTTTGAACCGGGCGTACACATCAGTGGCGATGTATCCCAGGGGATGACCGACATGCAGCCCCGACCCCGAGGGGTACGGGAACATGTCCATTACGAACAGCTTGGGTTGCTCGGCCAGCACCCGGCCTTCGGCAGTCGGCGGGTCGCCGGGATCGGGGGTCTCGTAAATGCCGTGAGCGCGCCACCAGTATTGCCACCGGGACTCGATATCGGCGGCGGTGGAAGCGTCGTAGCGATAAGACGGTGTTTCGGGCCCGGCCATCGAGAGACCAGGTTAGAGAAGTCGGGCTCCGGCCACGCCCTGTCAACTCCTCGCCAGATGTAATATGTCATGGTGTGGAACAAGTCCGCGCTGGGCAACGCCGCTACCATGGACCGGTAAGAACTATGAAGAACGGGTGTGACAGAGAACCTGAAACGGAGAAACCACAGGTGAACCGACGACACGATAGCGGCGCGAGCCGTAGCCGGCGCACCGGGGTTCCCCAACTGCCCTCGGAGGATCAAGCCGCATGACCACCACTGCCGAGACCGGTGCCGACGCCGAGTCCCCCGAAGACGACGACATCGACTTGGCCAGCTTGGCCGATGACGATCTCCGCACTCAGATGCATGACGATCTCTACGACGGGCTGGCCAACGAGATAGCCGAGGGCACCACCATCCTGCTCGGACGGGGTTGGGGACCCGACAAGGTTCTCAACGACGCTCTGGTCGAGGGCATGCGCATCGTCGGCATCGACTTCCGAGACGGCATCTTGTTCGTGCCCGAAGTTCTGCTGGCCGCCAACGCCATGAAGGCGGGCATGGCCATACTGCGACCGTTGCTGGCCGAGACCGGGGCCGAGCCCATCGGTAGCGTGGTGATCGGCACCGTCAAGGGCGACATCCACGACATCGGCAAGAACCTGGTGGCCATGATGTTCGAAGGCGCCGGCTTCGAGGTGTTCGATCTCGGCATCAACACCAGCGTCGACGAGTTCTTGGCAGCCCTGGACGAACACCAGCCCGACATCCTGGGCATGTCGGCCCTGCTCACCACCACCATGCCCTACATGCGGGTGGTGATCGACACGCTGGTGGAGAAGGGCCGGCGCGACGACTTCATCATCCTGGTCGGGGGAGCTCCCCTCAACGAGGAGTTCGGTCAGGCCATAGGAGCCGACGCCTATTGCCGCGACGCCGCCATCGCGTCGGAGACCGCCACCGAGCTCGTCGCGGCCCGGCGGGCCGCGGCCCGATGACTCCCCGACCGTGACCGGACCTCAGACGAAGCGATCCGGAAACCGAATCCTGATAATCGCCTGCGGAGCCTTGGCTCGCGAGCTGAGCCAGGTCATGGCGACCAACGGTCTCGACACCATCGATGTGGAATATCTACCCGCCTCTCTGCACAACCGGCCCGAGCGGATCCCCGCCGCCATCCGCGATCGACTGCACCGGGTCAGGACCCGAGGCAGTGACTACGGCACCATTTTGATCGGGTACATGGACTGCGCAACAACAGAGCTGGACCACCTCTGTGCCCAGGAAGGTGTCGAACGACTACCCGGCGCCCACTGCTATGAGCTGTTTGCCGGCAGTGATCTCTTCGATCGGCTCCACCGAGCCGAACCTGGCACCCTGTATCTCACCGACTACCTGGTGAGACACTTCGACCGTCTGATATTGCAGGGCTTGGGCATCACCGATCACCCCGAACTGCGCGACCTGTACTTCGGCAACTACACCCGAGTCCTCCATTTGGCCCAGGTCGACGATCCAGCTCTCGACCGCCGAGCCCGCCGAGCGGCGGAGTGTCTCGGGCTCAGCCATCAGCGGGTGTTCACCGGCTGCAGGGGGTTGGAATCCAACCTGATCGGGCTCCACCGGAGAGCGACCCGCCAAAGCGAACAAACGGCTGAAAGCCGCAAACTTACGGTAAAGGTGGCATGACCGGCCCGCACCGAAGTGGGAACCGCAGCCGGTCGGATCGCAAGCAAGGGCTCGGCCGTCGGCGCAACAGCAACGGCCAGCTCATAGTCATCTATTGGCGGGACATCCCGGCCCAAGTCAACGCTGGGTCGGGCCCGACCCGGGTCCAGCGTATCCTGCCCCGCCGGTTCCAGAGTGCCATCGACCATGCCGCCACGGTGGCCGGCAAGACGGAAGCGTCACAGTACGTGGGCGAATGGAGACGAGTGACAATTCCCATTCCCGATCCCATTCCCGGCGATCCCAGTGACCTCGAGGCTGCCGCTTTGCAGGCCGCGGCCCGCTTCGAGGCAGAGTTCTCCTTGGAGCGCTTGAACGAATTCGTGAAGACCGGCGGCTGGGACCCGGCTGCGGACCTCGCCCCCGCCCCGAAGGATGCGACATGACCGAGACCACCGTGAGCTCAGCCACTCGAGAGGTTGTCATCGGTTTCGATCGTCCCTTCGTGATGATCGGCGAGAGGATCAACCCCACCGGCCGTAAACTGCTGGCTGCGGAGATGCGCGACGGTGACTTCACCCGGGTCGAAGCCGATGCTCTGGCCCAGGTAACTGCCGGCGCCCACATGCTCGATGTCAACGCCGGCATCCCGCTGGCCGACGAGCCGGCTCTTCTGGCCCGGGCCATCGAACTGGTCCAGTCGGTAACCGACGTCCCCCTGTCTATCGACTCGTCGATCACTGCGGCTCTCGAAGCCGGGATTGCCGTCTATAAGGGCAAACCCCTCATCAACTCGGTCACCGGTGAGGACGAAGTGCTGGAGCGGGTGCTGCCGCTGGTGGCCCGCCACGGTGCGGCAGTCGTGGCCATCTCCAACGACGAGACCGGTATCAGCGAGGACCCCGACGTCCGCTTCTCGGTAGCTCGCAAGATCGTGAACCGGGCTGCTGATCACGGTATCCCTGCCGCCGACGTGGTGGTGGATCCCCTGGTCATGCCCATCGGGGCCATGGGATCGGCTGGCAGGCAGGTATTCCGCTTGGTCCGCCGACTGCGCGACGAACTGGGTGTCACCACCACCTGCGGCGCCAGCAACGTGAGCTTTGGTATCCCCAACCGTCACTTGATCACCGGTACCTTCCTGGCCATGGCCATCGGCGCCGGGCTGACCTCGGCCATCATGAACCCGCTGCACCCGGAAGTGAAGGGCTCGGTCATGGCGGCCGATGTACTGGCCGGCCACGACCGGGATTGTGCGGTCTGGATACGGGCTCACCGGGATTCGAGCGCGGTCGCCGAGGGGGCAGGTCGGCGCCGTGACGGCCGGCGTCGACGCGCGGTCTGACCGGGCTCGTATGGCCCGCCTGACGTGACCGCCCAGCCGACGGGCTCAACCCATCGCGTCGTCTTCACACCGGCCGGTTTATCCGTCTCGGTGCCCGAAGGCACGAGCGTTCTGGACGGGGCCCGCTCGGCTGGAGTCGACATCGACTCGGTTTGCGGTGGTCGGGGCCTGTGTGGACGTTGCCAGGTGGTTCCGGTGTTCGCAAACCTACCCAAGTGGAACATCACCAGCATTGAAGACGCCCTGTCGTGTCCCGGTCCGACCGAGCTCGGCTACCGGGGACGACGCCCTCTGAAACCGGGCCATCGACTGGGCTGTCAGGCCACGGTGACCGGCGACATCGTCATCGACGTTCCGGCCGAGAGCCAGGTGCACCGACCCGTGGTACGCAAGACGATAGATCTCGGCTCGGTGGTCATCGACCCGGTGGTCACCCTCCACTACATCGAGCTGCCCGAAGCCGAGCTGGGGGCCGAGGTGGCCACCGCCGAGCTGGTGAAAGCAGCTTTACGGGACGACTGGGGCTTGACCGAGGTTACCATCCCTATCTCGTTGCTACCCCAGCTCCAACCGGCCGTCACCACCGGCGCTGGAACGCTCACTGTGGCCGTGCACGACGGGAGCCAAGTCATCGGGGTGCGCTCGGGGTATTCCGACGGGGCCTACGGCATCGCCGTCGACGTGGGCTCCACCACCATCGCCGGCCATTTGTGCGATCTGGCCTCGGGCACGGTCGTAGCCACCACCGGGCTGATGAACCCCCAGATCCGTTTCGGCGAAGACCTCATGAGCCGGATCTCCTACGTGATGATGAACCCCGGTGGAGACGCAGAACTGACTGCCGCGGTGCGGGCCGCCATCGACGAACTGGTCGGCCAGCTCTGCATCTCCGCCTCGGTGGAGCGCGACCACGTTCACGATCTGGTCATAGTGGGAAACCCGATCATGCACCATTTGGTCTTGGGCATCGACCCCACCCCGCTGGGTACTGCGCCGTTCACATTGGCCGTGAGCGACGGCGTGCACGGCACCGCCGCCGACGTAGGCGTCGGCCTGGACAATTGCCGGCTCCATGGTGGCCCCTGCATCGCCGGTCACGTAGGCGCCGACGCGGCCGCGGCCATCCTGGCTACCGGCCCGCACCGTTCAGCGACACCGAAGCTGCTAGTGGATGTCGGTACCAACGCTGAGATAGTGCTGGGCGACCGGAACCGGCTACTGGCTGCCTCGAGCCCCACCGGACCAGCCTTCGAGGGGGGCCAGATAAGTTGCGGTCAGCGGGCCATGGCCGGTGCCATCGAACGGGTCCGGATCGACGCCGACACTTTCGAACCCCGGTTCAAGGTGATCGGATGCGAGACATGGTCGGACGATCCCGGCTTTTTCGAAGCCTTGGGCGGTATCGAAATCTCCGGGCTGTGCGGCTCGGGCATTATCGAGGTGCTGGCCCAGATGTTCCTAGCCGGCATCATCGACCGGCACGGGGTGATCGGTAGTCACATGACCCAGCGAACACCGAGGGTGGTACCAGACCCGGAGGTCGGGGGTCGAACCTTCCGCTACGTACTGCAATCCGAGCCCATCGAGCTGTCGATCACTCAAAACGATGTTCGGGCCGTTCAGCTCGCCAAGGCGGCCTTGCGGGCCGGCATCGACCTGCTCATGAACCATGCCGATATCTCCGAGCTGGAAGATATCTCCCTGGCTGGCGCCTTCGGCTCCCACATCGACCCGGTCTACGCCATGGTGTTGGGGTTGATTCCCGACTGTCCGCTAACCGGTGTCCGGGCTACGGGCAACTCGGCCGGGGCCGGAGCGGCACGTATGTTGCTGTCACGCCAGCAGCGAACCGAGATCGAGCAGGTCGTTCGATCCGTGGTCAAGATCGAGACCGCCACCGAGGACCGGTTCCAGGAGCTGTTCGTGGCCGCCCTGGCCTTCCCCCACGAGACGGCGCCCAATCCACACCTGGCGACGATGGTGAAGCTACCGGCCAGAATCTCCCCCTCATCGTCCACTCAACGGACCCGGCGTCGGCGCCGCTCCTCCGAAGTGCCGCAGCCAGGCCTTTTTGTTTAGGTGGGTCGACGTTGAGAAACCCCGCTGAGATCAGCGACAGCACTCAGCAACAAAGGATGTGACCAGCCCCGGAACCCGTTTCAATTTGGGGCTGGTCACATCCAATTTTGACTGTTATAGATTTAGCTATTGTAGCTTGGGCCAGAGGCGGGATAGTAGTGAAGCCATCTGGCCTCGGGTCACAGTGCTGTCGGGATCATAGCTGGTAGTGGTTTTGCCTTGTGTCACACCAAGACCGTAAATACAAGCCACCTCGGAAAAGTAGCTGCTGTCTTCAGTGACGTCACCGAACGGCAACGATTCGACTACTGGGCATTTTTTACCGGCTCGAAGCCACAGGTTGGTCAGTACCGAAGCAACCTGTGAACGCGTCATCGGTGCCCGTACCCCGTAAAGTGTCTCAGAGACGCCAGTAAGGATACCCATACGACCCAGGCAGGCGATGTTGGTACCGTGAGCCTTCGACGCGATGGCATCAACCCAATCGATGGTGCCGTCGGCGGGACAGTCACGCCCTGAAATTTTCCATAACCGGGTCACCAGCGAAGCGACCTGACCCCGAGTCACCGGTGCACGCGGTTCGAACTTAGCCGCGGTTTTACCTTTGATGACATCCAAAGACACCATCAAGTTGATGTTGTCTTCATGCGGCGAATTCTCAGCCACGTCCTCGAACTGTTTCACCGTCACTGTTGGAGTAGTTACGGATGGAGTGATCTCGGTCACTGTAACTGGAGTCTGTAATGGTGGTAGTACTGATATATCATTGGTGGTAGCAGTCCCAGATACCGACCAGTCGCTGCGTCCTTCGCTATTGACTGCTTGTACCTGCACGTCATAAGACGTGGACTCATCCAAACTGCCGATTGTCACAGTTGTGGCGGAACCGGGACCCGGTTCCAATCTGATCCAGGTGCTTGCAGCCCCAGTGATTCGGTACCGTACATTGTAAGCAGTGATCGGTGAACCGCTGTTGGCAGGTTCGTCCCATGACACCGCCAACTCCGAATCTGAAGAAGCAACTACAGTCGGCGCCTCGGGAACCGATGGCGGTTCGTCCACATTATCCACAGTTACTTCGAACGACCCGACTCGAGTTACACCTGAGACGTCGGTGATCGACGCCGTAACTTCATACGTCCCATCACCGTTACTGTCGGAGGGATTCTCGTAATCAACCGAATCAACAAAATTCAACACCGTCAAGGAAGAAGAGTACGAGAGACTGAACGAATCCTTGTCGTCGCCACCGGTCAATTGCCAGTTGAAAGCACGCCCGACGATGTTGAATCTCTTCAGAAGCCTCACCTGCGAAGTATTCTCGTTCACATTAACTATCACAGGTGTCTTGGTCTGACCTGTCCCCGGTGCCGCCGGCCATCCCGTGGGTACCCCAAGAGCACCCTGATCAGTTTCCGTGACTTGGACCATCACAAACTTCGAACTACCGTCCTGAGCTACACGTTCGACCACCACTGCATAGGACCGTCCATCGGTGAAATCAAGTACAGCAGCCGAAGCGACCTTTATCTGCCCGTCCGAACCCACCTCGAAGGCATCGTCCTCACTGTAAATCAAATTGTAACGCTCACCATTACTGGTCGATAAAGGAGCACCGACATCAGTATTAGATTGAGCGTCCTCAGAAACAGAAAGGACTATCGGCATTATAGGTGGGTCCGACTCAAGATTAGGTGGAAATATCAACTCAGAATTATCGAACAAATAGAACTGCTTCAACGTTGTCTTCTGCCTAAACTGTGCAGAAACCCTACCTGACAAATAATTATCGTTGAACCACATCTCCTTTATCAAGATTATGTGGTTCAACTCGGTCGGTATCGCACCAGACAACTCATTCTCATGGAGATACAGCTCCTGCAGGCGGCTCATACTACCCAACTGGGACGGTATCTCACCAGACAACCTGTTATCGAAAAGATGCAGCTTCTTCAGATAATTCAGGCCACCTAGACTAGCCGGTATCACACCTGACAAATCATTACTGTAGAGAATCAGCTCAGTTAGTTTAGCCAGGCCACCCAGCCCGGACGGTATCACACCAGCCAACCCCTTCTTGGAGAGTATCAGTTTCGTGACTCGATCCTGGGCTACCGTGACGCCTGTCCAACTGGTCAAAGCTCGATCCTCAGCCCAATTCAAAGCAGACGTATCACCATCCGAACCGATCAAAGAAGACTTGGCCGACCACAAAAACTCACAATCAACTACCAAAGCACTCTTGGAAGAATGATCAGGAATGACCGTGCCGTTCCCACAGACACCGCTCTGAGCGGCATCGGTGGTAGCAGTCCCAGATGCCGACCAGTCGCTGTGTCCTTCACTATTGACTGCTTGTACCTGTACGTCATAAGACGTGGACTCATCCAAACCGCTGATTGTCGCCGTTTTGGCAGAACCGGAACCCGGTTCCAATCTGATCCAGGTGCTTGCAGCCCCAGTGAGTCGGTACCGTACATTGTAAACAGTGATCGGTGAACCGTTGTCGGCAGGTTCATCCCATGACACTGCCAACTCCGAATCTGAAGAAGCAACTACAGTCGGCGCCTCGGGAACCGATGGCGGTCCGCTCTGAGCGCCAACACCACCTATCCAAACCAAACTAGTCACCAATCCCAAAGCTGCGATGCCCCCCACTACCCCCCCGGCGCGGAGGCTGAACAGAGAACGAACGAACTGACCCCAACGAAAACCAACTATATCCATACTGACATAACTCCTTTGGCAAGTTAAATACCCTAAAATTTGGCAAGACCAGCTAACCAGCGCGTTTATTTACCACACTATCATTGCCTATCACCAACCCTGTCATCAAACCCGGGGGAACATCACGCCCGAGCGGCTCGAGAGCCGGTTGGGCTAAGATGCCAGCGACTCGACCGGACCAGTACCCGACGTATTTTCTTGGTCGTTGTCCGCCGTTGCCCGCTACCGCGTACGAAAGAACCATGACCGAGCATCCACCGCCGGACCCCTACCCCGAAAGGGCTCTGGACTCGCTGGCAGCACAGGTCCATCCGGCCCGGTGACCGAACGCCCGTCGCAACGCAGCGGGGGCCGAGCCGCCCGCCAAGCCGCGAGAGCGGCCCAGTCGCAAGCCACTGCGACATTTCTGGAACGGACCATCGCGCCGGTGGAGCTCACAGACGAGGAGAGCCTGGGCCGAATCGAGCAGAACGCCGAGACGATCCTGTCCGAAATCGGCATCGCCTACCAGGACTTCCCCGAAGCCCTGTCGTTGTGGCGCCGAGCCGGGGCCACCGTCGAGGACGATCTGGTGAAGTGCCCGCCCGGGTTGTGCCGTCAGATCGTCTCCGAACATGCCCCCTCCCGCTTCATACAACACGCCCGCAACCCTCGGCGCAGCGTGCCCATCGGCGGCAACGCCACCGTCTTCGCCCCCAACTACGGCTCGCCCTTCGTAACCGATCTCGATCGGGGTCGCCGCTACGCCACAATCGAGGACTTCCGCAACGTCGTCAAGCTGACCTACGACCTGCACCACCTCCACCACAGCGGCGGCACTGTGTGCGAGCCGGTCGACTTGCCGGTGGCGCAGCGGCACCTCGACATGGTGTACACCCACCTCCGCTACAGCGACAAGCCCTTCATGGGCTCGGTCACGGCACCTGAACGAGCCGCCGATTCGATCGATATGGCCCGCATCGCCTTCGGCGGCGACCTTGGTGACCGTACCGTCATCACCTCGCTCATCAACGCTTCCTCACCGATGCGTTGGGACGCCACCATGCTCGGGGCGGCCACCACCTACGCCCGGGCCAACCAGGCCTGCATCATCAGCCCGTTCATCCTGGCCGGAGCCATGTCGCCGGTGACGGTGGCCGGTCTGTCGGCCCAAGCACTGGCCGAGGCCCTGTCGGCAATGGCCTACCTGCAACTGGTTCGGCCCGGCGCGCCGGTGGTGTTCGGAACCTTCGCATCGTCGATGTCGATGGCCACCGGGGCGCCCACCTTCGGCACCCCCGAGGCTGGTCAGGCCATCTATCTCATGGCTGCTCTGGCTCGCCGGGTCGGGGTGCCGTTTCGCTCGGGGGGCCAGCTCACCGCCTCCAAGGCTCCCGACGCCCAAGCTGCCTACGAATCGGCCCACACCTTGCTTCCCACCGTGCAAGCCGGAGTCCATTTCGTGCTCCACTCCGCGGGCTGGCTCGAAGGCGGCCTGAGTCTCGGCTACGAGAAGCTGATCATGGACGCAGATCAGCTCGGTGCTATGACCGTTCACGGTCGCGGCATCGACTTGAGCGAGAACGGCCAAGCCATGGAAGCGTTCCGTACCAACACCCACGGCGACCATTTCTTGGGCAATGCCCACACCCTGGCCAATTTCGAGACCGCCTTTTGGCGTTCGGAGATCGCCGACAACAACAGCTTCGAGCAATGGGCCGAGGAAGGTTCGCTCTCCGCAGCCCAGCGGGCCAACACCCGGTGGAAGAAGATGCTGGCCGACTACGAGCCGCCCCCCATCGACGACGCCGTCGACGCCGAGTTGCGCGACTACGTGGCTCGCCGCCGGGCCGAGATATCCGACGAGATCGGCTGACGCACCCGCATCGGGCCATCGTCACCGGCGGTGAGGCCGCCGCATCAGGTTGGCGGCCATGGCCGAAGCTCGGGCCGGCCACGGCGCACATTGGCCCTGCTCGGACAGCGGCATAGCCGTACGGGCGATGATCCGCCAGCCCACGTACACCGCGATCGCTCCGTGGGCGACGGCCAACACAACGAAGAACGACCAAGGCTCGCTGACAGCCATGACCACGCCGGTCACCACCGGACCCGCCACCGCGCCCACTCCTACGCTACGGACCAGCACCGCTGAGCCACCGGTGAGCTGGTCGGGGGAGATCCAGTCAGCCGTGTAGGCCACGGCCAGCGAGTACAAGGGATAGGTGGTACCGCCGAACAGGAACAAGAAACCGAAGGCCAGCGGAGAACCGGGTTCGATCAGGACCAGCCCGACCGCGACGGCTCCAGCGGCCAAGGCCACCACAAAGATCACGGCCCGTCGGGAGATCCGATCCGATACCAGCCCAACCGGCCACTGCATGACGATCGCACCGAAGGTGGGGATGGCCATGAACACGGCGATCTCAGATGTCGGCATTCCCTCGGTGGCGGCGTACAGAGCTCCGATCCCCAGGAAAGTGCCGTGGGCGATTCCGGTCCCGAAACAGGTGACTACCCCGGTGGGGACGATACCTATGAGCTGACGGAACGAAACGGGTTCGGGTTTGGACAGAGGCGGTGAACTGGTAGCCGACAGCGTGACCGGCACCAAGGCCAGCGAGATCAACGCCGAAGCCAGGATGAAGAGCCGGAACCCGTACGGGTCTGCGAGGTTCAACAACAACTGACCAGCGCTCAACCCTCCCATGTTCACGACCATGTACATGGCCAGGATGCGGCCCCGGTTGACGTTGGTGGCCATGTCGTTGAGCCAGGACTCCACTGTGACCAACACACCGGCTATGCAAAGGCCGAAAACGAACCGCAGCACCGACCAAGTGACCGGGTCGACCCAGACCAGGTGCAAAATGGCCGCGGTGGACGCCAGCGAAGCCAGGGCCGCGAACACCCGGATATGACCGACCGCGCCCAGTTGGTACTCAGCCGCCTTGGTCCCGGCCAAAAAACCCAGGTAGTAGGAAGCCATGATGAGTCCGCCGACGGCCAAACCGAAGCCTTCGTATTCGGTACGCACGCCCAGCACGGCTGATTGCAGGCCGTTTCCGGTCATGATGAGACCCATGCCCACCAGCAGGGCTCGGGCCGCGGTCAGCTTGTGGGTTCGAGACTCTATCCAGGGCCCACCGACGACGCCGTCGTCGCCTGCATCAGGGCGCACCACGGCGCTGTCGGCCATCGCCGCCAGCGTACCGCCCGGCCTCGAACGTAACGCTGCTCACGACTCGATCCACAGCCGCGATCAAGGACTTCGGTCTCGGAGCGGACGACCGGCCTCGAACCGGCGACCTCAACCTTGGCAAGGTTGCGCTCTACCAACTGAGCTACGTCCGCGAACGGGGTGGAACCCTACCAGAGCGGCTCTCAGTCCCGGTCCCGTACTTCTTGGGGCCGCAAGTCGACGGTAAGTCGCAAGATGCCCTCTTGCAGAGTCCATTCGGCGTCACCGATCATGGCGTAGTCCTGGAAGTCGATCCGGGCCTGTTCCAAGAAGAGGCGCCGCTCGTCACCCCCGACGGGAGGAAGGTTACGGCGCTTCACCATGGCCGCCCGCTCCCGAAACCGTTCGATCATGGACTCCACGTCGAGAGCATCAGATCCCACTGTCGCCCTCATCGTCGCGGACCAGCGATCGTAACTCGCCAACCCGGCGGTCGGCCCGGGTTCGAGCCACACGGAGCCGGTGACGAGGGCTGGTGTGCCAGAGAAAAACTCCCAACATCACTGCCATGAACACCGCAATGGACAAGAGGAAGTTGACGATGAGGTCGACTTCCTTCTCAGCCTTGCGGTCATCGAAAATCTGTGAGTCGGTCCGGGAGTCGGCCGGCTCTTCTCGAGCTCCGTCCGGGGCCAACGGGGCCGCCGTCGAAACCACCGCCCCGGTCGGTGCCGCCACCGCGACAACGCCCACCAGCAAAACAACCGTCAGCAAGGGCACCGAGACCGCAACCATTACCAGGAACCGACGGAGAGCTGACACGACCTCTGACGTTATCGCGCTCACACCTGGTGCAAGGGGCACCAGTACGTCGTTCTCCCTCCGACTTGGTCCCGGCACAGCTCCGTCCCGTCCCGAGGGCAGTGACCACCCCGCACCCGAGCCGGCTGGAGATCACCGGTATGAGAACCGCCTCGCCGGGTGAGCACGGCTACAGTCGATCGGATGGCCCGATGCAGGCGCTCCAACTCGTCGGGCTCGAGGGACCGGGCGGCACGGACCGGCGCCAGACCGGCTCGCCACAACGACTCGTCCACCAGCAGATTGCCCAGACCGGCCACCCGGACCTGATCCAGGAGTCGAGCCTTGAGCGGCACCACCGAATCAGCCACGCCTTCGTGGAGCTGGGTCTTGGTCAGAGTGGCCGCATCGGGTCCCAGCGCGGCCTCGTCAGGATCGAGCTCCACGCCACCGAGCCGGCGAGGATCGCGAACCGCCAGCGCCCCGCCGTCGTCAAACCGAAGACCGAACCGGTCCCAGCTCGAGTCCTCGCCACCGCTGCTGTAGATCAAGGCCTCGATGGGTGCATTCCCGTCGACAACGATCCGACCGGCCATCCCGAACCGCAGTCCCAGCCGGGGGCCGTCGGTGTCGAGCACCAGCAATTTACCGATCCGCCGGGCCGCCTCGATCCGGGATCCCACCAACTCGCCGGTAAGGGTGGCCGCCGTGGCGCCCCGCTTGGCGAACCATTCGTCCGGCGCGTGAACCCCGCTGATGACCCGGCCCACGGTTGCCGCCGCCGCTCGCCGGTACATCTCGACTTCGATCAACTCGGGCATCGCCGGTCAGGCCAGATCGAGGGCAGCCACCATGTCGGCGACCACATCGTCGGGATGCTCCAGACCAGCCGAGAAGCGCACCGTCCCCGGACCGATACCGGCCTCGACCAGCTCGGCGGTCAGCAAGCCGGCGTGGGTAGTGGAGACCGGGTGGGTGACCATGCTCTCCGGACCCCCCAACGACGCAGCATGCTGGACGATCCGCACTCCCTCCACCAAGGCCCGGCCCGCCTCGAATCCGCCTTTCAGGTCAAAAGCGACCAAGCCTCCGAACAGGTCCATCTGTCGGCAGGCCAACCCGTGCTGGGGATGGGAGGCCAGCCCCGGATAGTGCACCTCTTCCACCGCGGCATGGTCGGCCAGAGCACCGGCCACGATTGTGGCGGTGGCGGTCTGCTGGCGCAGTCGCACGGCTAGGGTTCGCAGTCCTCGGAGACCGTTCAGAGCATCGAAGGGCGAAGCCGTGGCTCCCCCGAGCACGGCGAAGCTCCACAGCCATCCCAGTAGCTCCTCGGAACCGGCCACCACGCCGATGGTGGCGTCGTTGTGACCGGAGATGGCCTTGGTAGCCGAATGCACGACCAGATCGATGCCGTAGCGGGCCGGTCGCTGGATCAACGGAGTGGCAAAGGTCGAGTCGACTGCGGTAATCGGCCCTTCGATGGACCCGACCTCGGCCAGATCGACCAGCTCCAGCTTGGGGTTGGCCGGAGTCTCGGCCAGGACCAGCATGGTGCGGCCCGGGACTACCGCCCGCTCGAAGGCACCCGGCGAGGTTCCGTCCACGAAGGTGACGTCGATGCCGAAGCGGGGGCAGATGGCCCCGAGCAGCAGTCTGGTTCCACCGTAGAGCTGGCGTTGGGCCACTACGTGATCGCCGGTCGAGCACAGCCCCAGCACGACCGCGCTGAGCGCGCCCATGCCCGATGCCAGGGCCCGAGCCCCTTCGGTGCCCTCCAAGTCGGCTATCGCTGTTTCGAAGGCCCGGACTGTAGGGTTGCCGTAGCGGGTGTAGAAGCGGCTGGAGTGGATGTCGGAAGCCAGCTCGTGGGCCTCTTGCACGGTGTCGGCCGTGAAGGTACTGGTGGCCCACAGGATGGGCGCCAGCGCGCTCTGGTTGTCGTCTCGGCCCGAGCGGATGGCTCGAGTCTCTCGGTGAAGCCCTTCAGACACGGGGTTCTCGGCCATCAGCCTTTTTCGACCTCTTCGAGCAGCTCTGTGATGGGGCCGTCCAGCAGCTCACTCTCGAGCAGAAAGCCGTCGTGACCCTGAGGGCTCTCGATGACGACATGGCGGCAGTCGCCCCCAGCCGTGGTGATGTGACGGTGAAGCTGACGCTGCTGGTAGGGCGGGTAGAGCTGATCACTGGTTATCGAGGCGGTGAGCACGGGCCCGGCGATGCGGCCCAGAGCTGCCTTCACGCCACCGCGGCCCCGGCCCAGATCGTGCAGGTCCATGGCTCGATTCAAGACCAAATAGGAGTTGGCATCGAAGCGGCGGGCCAGTTTCTGGCCGTGATGGTCGAGGTAGGACTCCATCTGGAAACGGCCCCAGAGATCGAGCTCGTGCTCGGGATCGAACAGGTCCCGGCCGAAGCGTTGATCGAAGACCTCACCGGTGCGATAGGTGACCTGAGCCAGTTGGCGGGCAATGGCCAAGCCCATCGAGGGTCCGGTGGCCTCGTCGTAGTAGTCGCCTCCGTTCCAGTGGGCATCGTTAGCCACGATGAGCCGGCCGATGGCGCTCCAAGCGATCTGGAGCGGGCTGGCCGCGGCAGCCGAGGCCAGGGGCAGGATCGACCGGACCCGCTTCGGGTACATGACCGCCCACTCCAGTGCCTGCATCCCCCCCATCGAGCCTCCGATCACGGCAAGCCAACGGCCGATCCCGAGGTGATCGGCCAGAAGGGCTTGGACTCTCACCATGTCGCGAATCGTCACTGCCGGGAACCGAGCCGCGTAACGCTTTGTGGTGGAGGGATCGAAATCCACGGGCCCGGTGGTGCCCTGGCAGCCGCCCAGGACATTGCTGCACACCACGTGATAACGATCGGTATCCAGGGTCCGGCCCGGCCCGATCAGATCGCTCCACCATCCCCCGGTGGGATGCAAGGAGTCGCTCGACCCGGCTGCATGGGAGTCACCGGTGAGAGCGTGACAAACCAGGATGGCATTGGACGCCGCCGAGTCCAGCTCCCCCCAGGTCTCGTAGGCGACCCTGACCTCGACCAGCCCGGCCCCGCTTTCCAGCGCGAAGGGCCGACCATCGGTCACGGTGACGAAACGGCGGTCGCCGACGGGATCGCCGGGCTGCCATGCCCCGGTCACCGGCAGCCCCGAAGGGAACCGCTCGGTCGGCGCCGGTGGGAGAGATTCGTCGGATAGGTGGGCTGCGGTCACTGCGTTCCTCGCAAGAACGTGGTACTTGCAGAAGGGAAGGAAACCGGCTGTAGATGCCCAGCGGCGGCGGGGGTCCCGCCGGACACTTCGTTGCGTCCTCGACGCCACATCCCCGCCCGAAGACGAGAAGGCACCTTGGGTGTCCGTCCCAGGTTGCCGGGCCCGGTCTGGGATCCGGGCCACTCATGATGATGGGATTAGTCGTTCCTTTGTCGGGGCTTCGGGCCTTTGTCGGGGCTTCGGGTCTCTCGCGAGTCTAGACGAACGAGTCGGTCAAAGTATCAGGGAAGGTCGACCGTCGGGTCGACGACCCAGCAAAATCAGCTCCCCGGGTCCCATCCGGACAGGTCGGCCAGTCGCTGGTCGTTGGAGAGCATCTCCACGATCTGATCCTCCAGGCCCAGACGCTTCTGGATGCGTTTCACCTCCAGCTCCTGGTCCCACAGCGACAGCGTCACCACCACCCCGGACTCCCCGGCTCGGGCCGTGCGCCCGGCCCGGTGCAGGTAGGTCTTGTGATCCGAGGGCGGGTCGTACTGGACGACCACATCCACATCGTCGACGTGGATACCGCGAGCAGCCACATCAGTGGCCACCAGCACGGGTAGCTTCCCGACCGAGAAGTCCCGTAGAGACCTCTCCCGGGCCACCTGAGGCAAGTCTCCGTGGATGGGTGCAGCCCTCACCCCCTGACGGACCAAGTCGCGGGCCAGCCGATCGGCGGCCATCTTGGTGCGAGTGAACAACAGCGTGCGCCGGGCCGAGCCGGCAATGACGGCGGCCACATTCACCTTGTCGAGCTTGTGAACCCCGATGAAGCGGTGGGTCATCTCTTCGACGGTGATCCTGTGAGGAGTGACGTCGTGCATGGCCGGCTCGTGCTGGTAGCGCCGAACCAGGGAATTGACCACACCATCGAGGGTGGCCGAGAACAGCAGCGTCTGATGGTCGGTCTCGATCCGGCGCAGTATCCACTCGACCTGAGGCAAGAAGCCCATGTCGGCCATGCGGTCGGCCTCGTCGACAACCACATGGGCGACCGCGGCGACCGAGACGTCCTCGCGTTCGATGAGATCTATCATCCGGCCCGGCGTAGCCACGACCAAGTCGGCTCCCCGGCCGAGCCGACCGATCTGCTTGCCGATGGGAGCCCCGCCGTACACGGCTATTACCTTTCTACCTACGGCCCGCGCCACCGGAGCCAGCTCCACCTGGATCTGGTTGGCAAGTTCCCTGGTGGGGGCCAGCACCAGCCCCGTCGGCCGCTTGGGGGTCGCGGCCGCCATGAGTTGCAGCACAGGCAGGCCGAAGGCAAGAGTCTTGCCCGAGCCGGTCTTGGCTTTGCCGCACACGTCCCGGCCGGCCAGGACATCAGGGATGGCCAGCGACTGGATCGGGAACGGGGCCGTGATGCCCCGACCCCGCAGGAACGCCACGATCTCGTCCCGCAAGCCGAGATCGTCAAAGCCGGCGGTCCCGGCGATCAGGGTGTCGGTCACTTGGTTTTGGCCATTCGAATGGTCAGCCTACCTCCGCAATGTCCTAGTCTGAGGTATGTCATCGCCGCCGAGCGGTCCTGGCACCGCACCACCCACACCCGAGCAGATCCGCACCGCCCCGAAGGTCCTGCTGCACGATCACCTCGACGGCGGTCTGCGCCCGGAGACCATCATCGATCTGGCCGAGCGGACCGGCTACCAAGGCCTGCCCAGCACCGACCCGGACCGGCTCACAGCCTGGATGCGGCGGGGCGCCGACCGCAAGAACCTCGAGCTCTACTTGGAGACGTTCGCTCACACGATCGGTGTCATGCAGACCGCCGACGCCATCTGCCGGGTGAGCCGCGAGTGCGCCGAGGATCTGGCTGCCGACGGCGTCGTCTACGCCGAGGTCCGGTTCGGTCCCGAGTTGCATTGCCAGGCCGGTTTGAGCATCGACGGCGTCATCGAAGCCGTGCTCGACGGTTTCGAACAGGGGACGCGGGGTACGGGACTGACCGCTCGCCTCATCTGTTCGGCCCTGCGCCATCTCGATCAGTCCCTGGAGGTGGCTCGAGCTGCGGTCCGCTGGCGTGATCAGGGCGTGGTGGCTTTCGACATCGCCGGCCCCGAACACGGCTATCCGCCCGACGATCACCTCCCCGCCTTCCAATACTGCCAGCGCCAGAACTTTCATATCACTATCCACGCCGGCGAGGCCTACGGTCCTCGATCGATCTGGAAGGCCATCCAGTTCTGCGGGGCCGAACGCCTCGGCCACGGAATCCGAGTCATGGACGACATCTCCATGAACGCCGACGGTGGTCACACCCTGGGCCGTCTGGCCCATTACCTGCGAGACCGGCGTATACCGTTGGAGGTGTGCCCCACCTCCAACGTCAACATCGGCGTTGTGGATACCATCACCGACCACCCCATCGACCACCTCATCGAGCTCCGGTTCCGGGTTACCGTCAACACCGACAACCGGTTGATGTCAGGCGTGTCGATGTCGTCGGAACTGGCTGCGCTGGCTGACGCATTCGGTTACGACTGGAGTCGGCTCCGGTGGCTCACCGTCAACGCCATGAAGTCGAGCTTCCTGCCCTTCCGGGAAAGGCTAGAGATCATCGAGCAGGTCATCAAGCCCGGTTATGCCCCCTTGGAGGCAGCCCAGCTCGCGCCATCCTGCTGAACGGATCGCCCGGATACAGCCCGGTCCGCCACTCACTTCCCGAGCAATGTCGTTGGCATCTCGGCCGAGCCCAGCCGTGGCATGCTCGGGCCATGCATATTCACGTTCTCGATCACGCCTTGGTGGCGGAACGGTTGACCCGCCTGCGTTCGGTCGGGACCGGACCGCCGGAGTTCCGACGAGTCCTTCGTCAACTGAGCCGGATGCTCCTCTACGAAGCCACCCGGAATCTACGGACCGACCCGACCTCCGTGGCCACGCCGATGGGTCCAGCCCCCGGTACGGTGCTCAGCGCCGTCCCCGTGCTGGTCCCGGTGCTTCGGGCCGGTCTGGGCATGCTCGACGCCGCGCTCGACCTACTCGACGGGGCTCCGGCCGCTTTCGTGGGACTTCAGCGGGACGAGCAGACCCTGCAACCCCGCTATTACCTGGATACCATCGGCGCCGACCTCGGTGGCCAAGACGCCCTTGTACTCGACCCGATGCTGGCCACCGGGGGATCGTGCGTGCACACCTGCGAGCTGTTGCGGGATCGGGGCGTGGGCCACATCACCGTGCTGTGCGTTCTGGCCGCCCCCGAAGGCGTCGAAACGCTACAACGCTCCGGGGCAGCCCATGCGCTTTACGTGGCCACCGTCGACACAGGCCTCGATGATCGAGGATTCATCCTGCCCGGGTTGGGCGACGCCGGTGACCGCCAGTACGGAGAGGTCGTATGACTCAAAAGAACCCCACGACCGACTCGCCGACGAGACCGAGCGCGCCGGTGAGGCGGGGGATCGCGGTGGAGCCGGCCACCAGGCCGGCCATGCACGCCGCCCTCAGCGAGACCGTGACCGCGGCCGGCGGCGAGCTGGTTCCCGCCGCTGAGGCCGAAGCGTTGGTATGGGCCGATCCCTACGCGGCCCACAGCTACCCGGACACAATCGCCCGGGCACCGCACGTGAAATGGATCCAACTCCCCTACGCCGGAATCGAGCCCTTCGCCCACCACCTCGATCGCGACCACGTCTGGACGTGCGGCAAAGGGGTGTACGCCGATCCCGTGGCCGAGTATGCCATGGCCGCCCTGCTCACCGTCTTCAGGGGGTTCCACGTGTTCGCACGAGCCGGCTCGTGGCCAGCTCCGACCGGGCGCAACCTGTTCGGGGCCGATATCACCGTGCTGGGGGCCGGGGGTATCACCCGATCACTGGTCCGTCTTCTGGAACCCTGGGGATGCCGTATCACCGTGGTACGGCGCTCACCCGAGCCATTCGAGGGTGCGTATCGCACCCTGACCACCGCCGATCGGCACGCCGCCGTCACTGGCGCCGACGCGGTGGTGGTGGCTCTGGCCCTCACCGCCCGAACCCGTCGCATCGTCGATGCCGACTTGTTCGAGGCCATGCCCGCCACCGCCTGGGTCGTGAACGTGGCCCGGGGCGGCCACATCGATCATGGTGCTCTGGCTCGGGCTCTGCGGTCGGGGGTGATTGCCGGAGCGGTGCTGGACGTGACCGACCCCGAACCGCTCCCGGACCGCTCGGAGCTGTGGTCGCTGCCCAACTGCATCATCTCACCCCACGTGGGTAACACCCCTGAGATGGGATTACCGCTGATAGCCGGGCGGGTTCACGAGAACGTGGTCCGCTGGCTGGCCGGCCAAGAGCTGATCGGGCTGGTCGACGTGGACCTCGGCTACTGACCGGCTACGGGTTGCAGCCCAGCAGCGACCGGGTAGGGATCGAATCGCCGGACGCCGATCAGCGGCAACAGGCTCGGATTGAAGCGATGCCTTGCGACGTCTGCTCACGCCACCACCATCCGGCGATCGACAGCGGGATCAAGCGCGCCGGAGTGGAGGAGATGTTCGGGGGTTCCGCCCCGCAGCCAGCACAGGGCTTGGTCGAGGGCTTGGCCGACAAGACGGACCCGGCCCGCCACCGTGGCCGAGGCCACGTGGGGGGTGACGATCACGTCGTCGCGGTCCAGCAACGGGTGGCCAGGCGGTAGCGGCTCGGGATCAGTGACGTCCAGACCCGCTCCCGCCACCGTACCGGCATCGAGCCCGCTCAGCAGGGCAGCATGGTCGACGAGCGAGCCTCGGGCACAGTTGACGATGATCACCCCCGGACGCATCCGGGCCAGGGTGGCGGCGTCGATAATGCGGAAGGTCTCGGCGGTGGCCGGCGCGTGCAGAGAGATCACGTCGCTGGTCGACCACAGCGTGTCGAGATCGACCAGCGACCCGAACTCGACGGTGTCCAGGTAGGGATCGTGGGCAATGACCCGCATGCCCATGGCCCGGGCGTAGCGGCCCAGCCGGCGCCCGATACGGCCGGCGCCCAGCAGACCGAGGGTGCATCCATCGAGCTCGAGGCTGCGGTGGCCGGTCAGGTAGTCGTCCCGACCTTCGGCCAGCCTCTTCGATGAGGACTTCAGCTTCTTGGCCACGGCCAGCACCAAGGCCAGTGCATGCTCGGCAGTGGAAGTGGTGGGGGCATCAGGGGTGTTGCAGGCCGCTACCCCCCGAGCGGCGCAGGCCGCGGGGTCGAGGTTGTCGTAGCCGATGCCGGCGCGGGCCACCACCTTCAGATCCCGGTAGCGGTCACAGGCCTCGGTGCCCCAGGACATGGTCGAACCCACCACCACCCCGTCGGCTTTCTCAGGACCGTCCACGAACTCGACGTCGTCATCTGCCACTACTTCGAGGGGAGGGGGGCTGTCGATCCAGATCCGCACGGGCTCACTCATGACCACCACAGATTATGCCTCATCGCCGATTTACCACCGGCCCTCCCACCACCCCCTGCGCTCACCGAGCAGCGCTGGCCCAAGTAGCGTTTGGCCCAACATGCTCGACCACGTGTTCACCGATGCCATCGGCTCCCTGCGCGATGCCTTCGTCGGTGCCCGGCTCGAACGGCTGGCCTTCGAGGAGCGCTTCCAGACCGATCTGCTACTGGGAGACATGACCTGGGAGACCTGCTACGGCCTTCCGGGCGAAGGTCTGCCGGCCCGGGTGCAAGCCGACGTCACCTGTATATGGCCGACTTGGTCACAGACCGCCTACCGGAACTGGTACCTCGACGAGTACAGCGAGCCGTCCCGGATCCTGATACAGATCGTGCTCCGTATCCAGCGCCTAGCCGAGTTGCCGGCCCCGGCCCCGATGCTGGAAGCGCTGCCCGCCCTCAGTCCCGAGATCGGCTCCGGACCCTTGATACGGACCGGCCCCACCATGGAATCGATCTACGGGGCTGGTCTCGACGACATCGCCTACGCGGTCGAGATCAGCTACGAAGGCACCTACGAGCTCGACGAAGCCGGGCTGGCCGATGGTTCCCAGCTCGATCGGCACTTCAACACGCTGGGGGGATGGATCGCGTCGATGCTGGTCAAGCTGAACGACCTCGACCTCCGCTACGAAACCGAAACAAGCTGACCGGTAGGGAGCAGCCAGAGTTCAGCGCTACAGGCCGGGCCGGTTCTCACCCACCTCGGATAGCGGCCAGCACCGGTACCCGGGCCTGCTCCAGCGGTGAAGGCACGCTGCAAGTGCAACTGGTGCTGTACCCCCGGTTGTCTGTCTGTGAGCCGGGCGACTCAGGTCGTGGCTGCGGCTGCGGATCTCTTGTCCATGCCGCCTTCGCGGCTGTCGCCTTCACCGATGTCATAGGTGGCGAAGTCCTCGCCGGTGTCAACGGCGTGCTCGTAATCGATAATGCCGATCTCGGTGTACTTGCGGCGCAGCCATCCGTCGCCGGCGTCGAGCAGCCCCAGCTTGCGGCAGTTGGGCACGATCTTGGAGAACAGCAACTGCCGGAACGGCATGTCCTCATCGGGGGCACAGAGCAGGCGGCGGGTGATCTCTTTGGTGTCGACACCGAACCAGTCCCACACTTCCTGCTGGAGGAACCGGTCCCGCATCCTCACCGTGGCCTCGAAAGCGAACTCCTGGCGTTCTCGTATCTCCGGCGCTGTCATGTCGGCGTAGATCTCTTTGAGCGACAGCACACCGAAAGCCACATGGCGGGCTTCGTCGCTCATCACGTATCGCAGCAGCCGCTTGAGCAGTGGTTCGTCGGTGAGAGCGTGCATGAAACCGAAGGCGGCCAGGGCCAGTCCTTCGACCATTATCTGCATGCCCAGGTAAGTCATGTCCCAGCGGCTGTCGTTGATGATGTCGTCGAGCAACAGCCGCAGATGCGGGTTGATCGGGTAGCCACCCCCGAGCTTTTCGTCGAGATACCGGGCGAAGACCTCCACGTGACGGGCCTCGTCGATGACCTGGGTGCTGGCGTAGTACTTGGCGTCTATCCAGGGAACAGTCTCGACGATCTTGGCCGTGCACAGCAGGGCTCCCTGCTCGCCGTGCATGAACTGCGACATCCGCCACTTGAGCGACTGATGGCCGAACTCGGACCACTCTTCGTCACCCCACGAAGCCACCGGTGAGGTCGGATCCTCGGTGAGGGTCGGGCTGTCCCAGAGCTCTTCTTGGAGGTTGAGGGTGTTGTAGGGATCGACCTCGATCGACCAGTCCAGATCGGTGGTGGCGTTCCACTGAGAGGTCTTGGCCTTCTCGTAAAGCTTGTCGAGCCGGGCCCGCTCCCCCTTGCCGTAGTTCCAAGTGAAGATGGCATCGGCGTTGTCCTCGACCACGTGGATCACCGAGGTGACGTCGTCGTTGAACCGAGCGATGTCGGTGATCGCGTCTACGTCGTTGGCATGGTCGCGGCCCAGAATGCGGCGATTATCGGTCTGGGTTTCGGTTGCGGTCGTCATCGGTCTCCTGTTCTGGTGGTGATGGCGTGGTCGTTGCCGATGTTGTGGTCGTTATCTATGGCGCCGGGCGGACGAGTCGGTGCCGGCCCGGTGGTGGGCGCCGTCGGGGAAACGCCCGTGATCAGCCTCTCGATGAGTTCGTTCCAGGCTCGGGTGGAAGGAACGGGCCGACCGACCGACCGGAGGACGACCATCCCGAATCCGAGGGCCTGGCACAAGGTGACCAGAGCAGCCGTGCTCAGGGCCCCGTCGATGAACCCGTCGGCCTTGCCCCGACAGATGATGGCGCCCAGACGACTTTCCTCGTCGGCGAGGCAACGGGTCAGCATCTCGGCGAAGGTCCGGTCGCGTCGGGCCGTGACACATGCTTCCAGCAGCACAGCCCGCCCGGTGTGATCGTCGTTCACGATCAGATCGGCACCCAGGATGGCCGCCATGTCAGGAGCCGACAGACTGGTACCACCGATCAGGTGCAGCAGATGATGAGACATGACGTGGTCCACGGCGTCGATGAGCATCTCCTGCTTGCCGACCCAGCGGCTGTAGATAGCCCCGGTGGTGAGGTTGGCCCGCCTGGCGATCTCGGCCACTCCGGCCGACTCGAAACCCTTCTCTGCGAACACTTCGATAGCGGCTCGGAGAAGGCGTCGGGTGGTCTCACTCTCGACCACCGGGATCGAAGCCCTATCGGGTGCCTTCTCCGGGGCTCTGTTGGTCACATCCATCATCACGTTCACCTCAATAGATCATAACCACTATTATCTTCAACCTAACAGCTATTGTCTTGCGATCAAGAAACGGCTCAGATACGGCTCGGTCGAGGGGGCTCACCCGCCACCAGCCCGCGACGAGCTACAACAGTTCGGCCAGGGCCACCCGGGGCCGAGCCCCGACATGGCTGATGATCTCGGCTGCGGCCCGGCTTCCCAGCTCTGCGCATCGGGTCAGGGGGGCGCCGAGCCCCAGGCCTCGGAGAAATCCCGCCGCGTACAGGTCACCGGCCCCGGTGGCGTCGACCACCGGGTCGACGGGGCGGGCGGCGACGTTGTCCGTGCCGGCCGCCGACACCACCACTGAACCCTTGGCGCCTCTCGTTACCGCCGCCACCTCCACCATGTCGCCGAGCCGGTTCCGGGCGGCGACGAAATCATCGCTCTCGAACAAGGCGCCCACCTCGGCTTCGTTGGCGAAGACCAAATCGACCTTGTCATCGATCAGGTCCAGCCATTCCCGACGGTGGCGGTCTACGCAGAGGGAGTCCGAGAGGGTGAGCGACACCAACCGGCCCGCGTCGCGAGCCGCGTCCATGGCTGTGCGGATGGCGGCCTTGGCCACCTCTACGTCCCAGAGGTAGCCCTCGCAGTAGGTGATCCCGGCCGATGCCACCAGATCGGTGTCGATGTCGGCCGGCTCGAGCAGGGCCGACACCCCCAGAAACGTGTTCATGGTTCGCTCGGCGTCAGGGGTGACCCCGATCAGGCAGCGGGCAGTGGGGGGACCCGAAAGCGAGAGCGGTACGTCGAAGGCCACGCCCGCAGATTTGATGTCGCGGACGAACAACTCGCCGAGATGGTCGTCGCGGACCTTGCCGATGTAGGCGGACGACCCACCGAAGGAGGCCACTCCGGCCATGGTGTTGGCGGCCGAGCCTCCGGGGGCTTCGATACCCGGCATGGCTGCGTACAGACGGGCCGAACGCTCGGCGTCGACCAGGGTCATGGCCCCCTTGGTCAGGCCATGGTCGACGATGAAGGTCTCGGGCACGGTGGCGATCACGTCGACGATGGCGTTGCCCACGCCGACGACATCGATCACAGGATCCACGGTGAGATGATGGCACGGACATAATGGCCTTATGAACCCGCGCCTGCCCCGAGCCATCGTACCCCGACACTACCGGATCAAGATGTCGGTCGATCTCGATGAAGCCACCTTCGTTGGCACGGTCGGCATAGACATCGACATCGAGACGGCTACTGAGGCCATCGTGTGCAACGCCGCTGAACTGGAAGTCCCATGGGCCACCATCACCCGGCTCCGAGCCGACGGTGGTGACCGCGGTCACGGTGCCGCCGGCGCGGCCCCGGCCCAGAGCCTCGATGTCGTCCTCGACCCCGAGGCCGAGCGGCTCACCCTCACCACCCGGGCCGGTTTCGCATCAGGACCGGCCCGGCTCGACATTGCCTTCAACGGCACCCTGAACGACCGACTCCGGGGCTTCTACCGCTCCACCTACACCGACGACGCCGGCCGGACCCGCACCATCGCCGCCACCCAGTTCGAGTCCACCGACGCCCGGCGAGCTTTCCCCTGCTGGGACGAGCCCGCTTTCAAGGCCACCTTCGCCACCACTCTCGTCGTCGACGAGACGATGCTGGCCATCACCAACACAGCCGAGACCCACCGGCGACCGGCCGGGGTGGGCCGAGTCGAGGTGCACTTCGCCCCGACCATGGTGATGTCCACTTATCTGGTGGCCTTCGTCGTCGGTCCCCTGGACGCCACCGAGCCCATCGATGTGGGCGGTGTCCCGGTTCGGGTCGTGCACCGGCCGGGGCGGTCCGACCTGACCGCTTTCGCCTTGGAGGCAGCCGCCCACGCCCTGAGCTGGTTCGCGGACTACTACGACCTTGCCTATCCCTCCGACAAGGTCGACTTGGTGGCACTACCGGACTTCGCTTTCGGGGCCATGGAGAACCTCGGCTGCGTGACCTTCCGGGAGGTTCTGCTGCTGGTGGACCCCTCCACGGCCAGCCCGACCGAGCTGGAGCGGGTGGCCACCGTGATCAACCATGAGCTGGCTCACATGTGGTTCGGCGACTTGGTCACCATGGCTTGGTGGGAAGGCATCTGGCTCAACGAGGCCTTCGCCACCTTCATGGAGTTGGCTTGCACCGACGCATTTCGGCCCGACTGGAAGGTGTGGTCCACCTTCGACCGGGCCCGGGCCGCCGCGCTGACCACTGATGCCTTGGCCGCCACCCGGCCCATCGAGTACCCGGTAGTGACCCCGGCCGACGCCGAGGACATGTTCGACGTGCTCACTTACGAGAAGGGGGCGGCCGTGGTCCGCATGCTGGAGCAGTACCTGAGCCCCGACACTTTCCGGGCCGGGGTGCGGCTCTACCTGCGCCGCCATGCCTACGCCAACACCGCCACCACCGACCTGTGGGACGCCCTGGAAGAGGCGTCGGGCCAGCCGGTGCGGTCGCTGATGGGCGGCTGGATCGACCAAGGTGGCCATCCGGTGGTGAAGGCTGAGGCCGGTGACCATGGCCTCGTCATCACCGCGCGCCACTTCACGCTGGACCCCGCCGCGGCCGACGGCCGAGCCTGGGTGGTTCCCCTGCGCATTCGTACCGGAGACACCGGCGGCACCGCCGAGACCCGGCTCCTGCTCGACCGCCCCCGGCGCATCCTCACCGCTCCGCCTGGCCCGGTGGTGACCCTCAACGGCGGCGGGACCGGCTTCTACCGGGTGGAACTCGACGCCGCCACCCGGGCCGCTATTGCTTCGACCGGACCGGGGGCACTGTCGGCCCGGGAGCGCCATGGATTGATCGACGACGCCTGGGCCCTGACCCTGACCAGTGCTATGACCGCCCCGGAACTGCTCGAGCTGATCCTGGGAGGTTTCACCGGTGAGCGAGACCTGAATGTGTGGCAGGCCCTTACGACGGCCTTGGCCGGTATGAGACGCATCCTCGACGACGGTGCCGACAGTAAGGCCGGAGCAGGCCTGGGCCGACTCGTCACCATCCTGAGCGACGAAGCCGTGGCCGCGGTCGGCCCGGGCCCCGGTGCCGACGACCGCACCCGGGAACTGCGAGCCACTCTGCTGCGGTTGCGGGGAACGGTGGCCGACGATCCGGCCACCATCGAGACGTGCCGGCTCCGCCTCGACGACCCCGACCCGACCCTGGCCGCAGCCGCCCTCACGGTGGTGGCCCATCACGGCGACGCCGACGACTTCGCCCGGATCCGGGCCCGCTTCACCGAAGCCGACGACCCTCAGACCGAGCAGCGCCACCTGCACGCTCTGGCCGACTTCAGCGATCCCGAGCTGGTAGCCACCATCCTGGAAGGCACCCGAGACGGCACGATCCGAACCCAGGACGGTCCCTATCTCATCCGCCGAGCTCTCACCAACCGCCACGCCGGCCTCGCGGCCTGGGCTTTCGTCACCACCCACTGGGACGAGCTGAACCGGATCTTCCCCAGCAATTCGGTATCACGGATGCTGGAGGGGATCACCGGCCTGGACCGGCCCGACATCGCCGGACAGGTCCGCCGATTCCTGGCCGACCATCCCGTCCCTCAAGGCTCCAAACAGATCGCCCAACACTTGGAGCGACTCACAGTGAACGTCGCCTTCCGGACCCGTGAGACCGACCGGCTGTCGGCGGCCGTCCTGCAACGGTGAGGCGCTCTGGGTCTCCGGTGGCGTCAGGCCATTCCGAGCTGGATTCGAGCTTCGGTCACATCCTGAGCCAACTGCTGGGAAAGCTGATCTATCCCCTCGAATTTGCGTTCGCTGCGGATGAAGTCGATGAACTCCACTCTTATCTCCGAGCCGTAGAGATCACCGTCGTAGTCCATGAGATGGGCTTCGAGCAACGAATGCTCGGCATGTTCGTGGAAGGTCGGGCGGCGACCGATGTTGATGGCGCAGCCGTAACAACTTCCGTCCTCAAGGGTGCACCATCCCGAGTACACGGCGTCAGCGGGCCAAGCCATGACGACCGGCACCGGAACGTTGGCGGTGGGAAATCCGATGGTCTGGCCTCGCTCCTCGCCCTTGATCACAACCCCCCGAACCTCATAGGGGCGTCCCAGCATCCGGGCCGACCGAGCCACGTCGCCCCCGGCCAAGGCTCGCCGGATAGCCGTGGACGACACCGGTTCGGGGGCATCGTCACGATGGCGGATGAGCCCCACCGCCACCACCTCGAAGTTCCACTCTCGACCCAGCCGAGTCAACTCGTCCACGTTGCCGGAACGGTCCTTGCCGAAGTGGAAATCCTCGCCCACCACGATGGCCCGGGCATGCAACGCGTCATAGAACACCTGCTCCACGAACTTGTCGGGTTTGGTATCGGCGCGAACCTCGTCGAAATGGATGACGTAGGCGTAGTCGAGCCCCTGAGCTTCGAGCTGTTCCAGCTTCTGGTCGAGAGTGGTCAGCAGCTTGGGGGCGTTTTCGGGCCGCACGATATGAGCCGGGTGAACGTCAAAAGTGACGACCGCCGATGCCACTTCCAGACGGGACGCAACGGAACGAACATGCGAGAACACCTCCCGGTGACCGAGATGGATGCCGTCGAATACGCCGATGGCAGCCACCACCTCCAAGGCGGCCGGTAGGCGGTCACGCCGGTCGTGTAACAGTTCCACGAAGATCTCCAGCGCTCATATGCTCGAGACGACAGAGTCGGCTCCGGACCAGTCCTATGGGGCTGACGCTACCGGTACCGGCCGGCCGAGCCTCATCCGGCCAGCACCAGTATCGGCTTGGTGATGTCGCCGAAGGATTCGTAAACAGCCAGAAGCTCCCCGTCAGCGCGGTGAACAGCCCAGGGGCCGTTTCCTTCGACGCCGAGACGCTCCCGGTCCAGCACCTTGCCGTGGCAGACGTCAACATCTCGACCGGGGGCCAGGCTCACCCCGTCGAGATGGGCGACGGCTACCGCCGTCGGCAACAGGACCGGGCCCTCCACCGGATGAGCGTCCGTCTCGACGAAGCTGCCCACCGCAGTGCGGCGCAGCGACCTCAGATGGGCGCCGCCTCCCAACGCCCGGCCCAGATCGGCAGCCAAGACCCGGACGTAGGTACCCGACGAACACTGCACCTCGGCCCTCCAAACCCCCTCGGTACCCGCCACCGGGGTCACCTCGAATCGGTGGACGGTCACGGGCCGGGCATTGCGCTGCACTTCGATCCCGGCCCGAGCCAGCTCGTACAATCTCCTTCCCCCCACCTTCACGGCCGACACCATGGGCGGCACCTGCATGATCGGACCGGTGAGAGTTCGGGTTGCAGCCCGAACCTCGGCCTCGGCAACGCTGGTCATGTCGTGGCGGGCGGTCACTATCCCCGACCCGTCACCGGTGTCGGTCTCGGTCCCGAGCACGATCTCGCCCACGTAGCTCTTGGGTAGTTCCGTGAGGAATCTCAACAGCCGCGTAGCTCGGCCCACGCCCAGTACCAGCACCCCGGTGGCGTCGGGATCGAGCGTTCCGCTGTGTCCTACCCTGCTCATGTCCAAGACGGTGCGGGTTCGGGCCACTACGTCGTGGCTGGTCCATCCGGCCGGTTTGTCGACCACGGCCACACCGCTCGGGCCGGCACCGGCCCGTCGGCGCCGGCTCATGGCCGCGGCGAGCCCGGCTCGGTCCCCGAAAGGCCCGGCCGGCCCGATCCGAACCGGTCGGAGTCATCCATCAACATCTCGATGCGTTCACCGCTGCGCACCGAGGGATCGGGCCGGAACTGCAAAGCCGGGGTCTTGCGGAGCCGAGCCTCGTCGCTCACCGTTCGGCGGAACCGGCCCGAATGCTCCTCGAATGCCTCCAGGATCTCGGGGTCGTCGTCGCCGTCGAGGGTGGTGAACCACACCACGGCCTGGTCCAAGTCACCGTCGACGTCCACCCCCGTCACCGACACCAACTCCAAGCGATCGTCGTCGGCCGACTCCATCGCCTCGGCCAGGATGCGGCGGATCAGCTCACCGACCCGGGCCGGGCGGTGGCCGGCCCGGGGATCGAGACGGGATCGGCTACCGCGGGATCGGTGAGACCGGCGAGCCATCAGTACCCTCCCCCTGCCGATGCCGCCTTTGCCGTCACCCTCACCCGTCCAGGGTGCGGGCGATCTCGCGCTCCTCGTAGGTCTCGATGACGTCGCCGGGCTTCAGGTCCTGGAAGTCGCTCAACCCCACCCCGCACTCGTAGCCGGCGTTGACACTGCGGACGTCGTCCTTGAACCGCTTCAGCGACGACACCAACCCTTTCCAGATGACCGTTCCCTCCCGCAGGAACCTGACCCTGGACCCGCGGTTGATCTCGCCATTCAACACGTAACAACCGGCGATGGCGCCGACCCTGGGAACCCGGAAGATCTCCCGCACCTCGGCCTCTCCGGTGACCGTCTCTTCGACTTCGGGAGCGAGCATCCCGGCCATGGCCGACTCGATATCTTCCAGGAGCTGGTAGATGATCTCGTAGGTGCGGATCTCGACGTGCTCGGTTTCAGCCAGCTCCCGGGCCTTGCGGTCGGGACGCACGTTGAATCCGATGATCGTGGCATCGGATGCCGCAGCCAGCCCTATGTCGCTCTCGGTTATGCCTCCCACACCCCGGTGGACGAACCCGATCCTGACCTCGTCGCCCTCCAGCTTGCGAACGCTGCCGATGATGGCTTCCAGCGAACCGTTCACGTCGGCTTTCACGATCAGGTTCAGGGTGGCCGCCTCGCCTCTGCGAATCCGGGTGAAGATGTGCTCGAGCCGGGCTCCGCCCGACAGGGCGTGGGCTTCTCGACCCAGACTCGACTGGCGCTGCCAGTGCTCTCGGGTGTCGGCCACCCGGCCGGCTATCTTCTCGTTGGGAGCCACTACCAGCGTGTCGCCGGCTTCGGCCACTTCGGAGAGGCCGAGCACTTGGACAGGGGTGGACGGGCCGGCCCGGTCCAAGCTCATACCCTTGTCGTCGAGCAGGGCTCGAACCCGACCCCAGGCCACGCCGGCCACCACCGGATCACCCACCCGCAACGTGCCCTGCTGCACCAAGGCGGTGGCAACCGGACCGTGGCCGATATCGAGATGGGATTCCAGAACCACCCCTTCGGCCCGACCCTCGTCCGATACTCTCAGGTCCTCTAATTCGGCCACCAGCAGCACTTGATCGAGCAGGTCCTCCAAACCGACACTCCGAAGGGCCGACACCTCGCAGAAGATCGTGTCGCCCCCCCAGGCTTCGGGAACCAGACCGTGCTCGGCCACGCCCGCCATGGTCTTTTGTGGATCGGCATTGTCACGGTCGATCTTGTTGACAGCCACCACGATGGGCACATCGGCCGCCTGTGCATGGGCGATGGCCTCGATGGTTTGGGGCATCACCCCGTCGTCGGCAGCCACCACCAAGATCACGATGTCGGTGGCGTCGGCGCCTCGGGCTCGCATGGCCGTGAACGCCTCGTGGCCAGGGGTGTCGATGAAGGTGATCCTCTTGCCGTTGCGTTCCACCTGGTAGGCGCCTATGTGCTGGGTGATCCCACCCGCCTCGCCCGCCACCACGTTGGCGCTGCGGACGCGGTCGAGCAGAAGCGTCTTTCCGTGGTCGACATGACCCATCACCGTCACCACCGGTGGACGGCTGGGAGCGTTTTCGTCGTACCCGTCCCCGTCAGGACCGACCTCGAGGAGCTTCAGAAGCTCCAGCTCCTGCTCCTCGCCGGGATCGACGAGACGGATCCGAGCTCCCAGCTCAGCCGAGAACAGCTCGATCATGTCATCGCTGAGCGACTGGGTGGCAGTGACCATCTCACCCTGCTGCATCAGGAACCGGACCACGTCGGCAGCAGTGCGGTTGAGCTTGGGCCCGAGATCCTGGGCGGTGGAGGCCCTCTCCACCACGATTTCCCCGACGGGGACCGGGGTGTCCAGGGGGGTATAGGACGGGATGTCCATGGGCTGGAGCTCTTCGCGTACCCGGCGCCGCCGGCTCTTGCGACGGGGGGGCCGACGCTGAGCACCTCCAGGCCCTCCGCGTCCGCCCCGACCACCGGGGCCGGGTCGGGCCCCTGCCCCTGGAACCGACTGGCGGGGACCGCCGCTGGGACGGGGTCCGGCCGGCCCGGGCCCCTTTCTGGGGGCAGAAGGCCGGTCGCCTCCTCGGCGGGGGCCGGACGGAGGCCCCGAACCGGTACCGGATGGACGACGAGAAAGGGAACCGCGCCCGGGGGCGGAACGGGCAGAAGACGGTCGGGGCGGCGGCGGGGGCGGCGGGATGGGCTTACCTGAACGCGACACCGGAGCGGACGGGGTTGGACGGCCCGAAGGCGGCGGGGGCGGCGCACCGGGACCCGGAGCCCGAGAGCCGGGGGCGGCTCTTCTGGACTGCACTCTCTCGACCGCCCCGCTCCTGCTGGGCTTCGGCACCGGTCGATCACCAGCCGGTGCAACCGGATCCTCTTCTGGTGGCCGGCGGGGCGGGGCGACGCTGCCGCTGGAGGAGATGGCCAGGCGCGGGCCAGCATCCGAAGACGGCGCGTCGAGGGGCGGAGATCCAGCCGGCATGACGCTGGAGTGGTCTGCTGGCGCGCCGGCAGGTTTTCTGTCTCGACCGGCGGGAATCGCAGTTTCGGGAGCGGGAGCAGCAGGAGCCGGGGGAGCTGCCTCGATCGGGTCGTCGCCTGCGCCGGCTGGAGGCAGTACGCCAAGAGTCTCGGTGGTCTCGGTCGTCGCGACCGCGGCGGTGGGAGTTGCCCGGGTCGAAGCTGGTTCGGGCCGGGGTCGGGGTTCGGGCCGGGGTCGGGGTTCGGGCCGGGGTCGGGGTTCAGGCCGGGGTCGGGGTTCGGGCTCGGGTCGGGGTTCGGGCTCGGGTTCGGGTTCGACGTTGATCAGTCCCTCCCGCTCGGCCTTACGTCGAACACGGTAGGCCTGGGCGTCGACGACGCTGGAGGAAGGAGACCTCACCCCGATGCCCAGCGCGTCGCAAAGATCCAATGTCGCCTGATTGGTCATGCCCAGCTCTCGAGCCAGCTCGTAGACGCGGATCTTGGTTGGCACGGGTGCCTTCTTGCCCTCGGCGTTATCGATTGTTGGTGTGGCCGGGCCCGGGCCCAACCCGTAGCGACGGCCACGAGTCACAGAGCTTAGCCACCGCGGCTGCATTCACGGCAGCCCTCAGCGGCAGCCCGGACAACTGCGCCTGCAGCACTGTCGCGGATCGGGGTCGAGTTTCAGGTCTTGGGCGCGCCATTCGTCACCGCTGCCGGTCCCGGGGCTGCGTCGCCGGGTCCGTCGACCTCGGCTCCGGCCGCGGCCATGGCGTCGGCCCAGTCCTCCACGCTGATGGCCTCACCCCCGTCGGCGGGTTGCCACATCTGCTCCCCCGAAGCCGGGTTGATCACCCATTGCCCTTCAGCCCACTCGACGTCGCCGTAGGACTCCTCTTCGGCCAGTTGAGTCTCGCTCTTGATATTGATCCCCCATCCGGTGAGCCGGCTGGCCAGCCGAGCGTTCTGACCTTCTTTGCCGATAGCGAGCGACAACTGGTAGTCGGGAACGACCACCACGCAATCGCCGGTGGCCTCGTTGGGGCGGACCTCTTTGACCCGGGCCGGCGACAGCGCCTTCATCACGTACTCCTCGAGGTCTGTGCTGTAGGGCACTATGTCGATCTTCTCGCCCCTCAGCTCATTGACCACTTGGCGGACCCGGGCCCCTCGGGCGCCCACGCAAGCACCCACCGGGTCGACGTTGGGGTCGTTGGAGCTCACCGAGATCTTGGTGCGATGACCGGGCTCCCGGGCGCAGGCCTTGATCTCCACCACCCCGTCGGCGATCTCCGGGACCTCCAGCTCGAA
This sequence comes from Acidimicrobiales bacterium, assembly GCA_963422655.1. Classification (GTDB taxonomy): domain Bacteria; phylum Actinomycetota; class Acidimicrobiia; order Acidimicrobiales; family Aldehydirespiratoraceae; genus CATQHS01. The sequence goes on from OY730440.1 coordinate 790,753, forward strand.
CAGGCGCTTGACCAGTCCCGGATGGGTCCGGCTCACCACGATCTGGGGCCCCTTGGACGTCTTGCGGACCTCTACGATGTAGGCCTTGAGGCGGGCACTGGAGTCGGAACGTTCATAGGGGACCTGCTCGGCCCGAGGCAGGAGAGCCTCCACCCGACCCAGGTCGAGCAGGGTGTAGCGGGCATCGGTCTGCTGGATCATCCCGGTGACGATGTCGCCCTCTCGACCCGCGTACTCCTCGTACTTGAGCTCTCTCTCTGCTTCCCTGATGCGCTGAGTCATCACTTGGCGGGCGGTCTGAGCCGCGATGCGTCCGAAGTCGTCGGGAGTGACCTCGAGCTCATCACCCACCGGTTCGCCCATGTCGTCGAGATCCTGGGCGAAGACTCGGAACTCCATGGTCTCGGGGTAGACCGTGACCCAAGCATACTCGTGGGCACCCGGCAATCGCTTGTAGGCCGACTCCAGCGCGTCGGCGAGGGCCGTGAGCAGGGCGTCTACAGAGACCCCCCGTTCTGCGGCCAGAGCTTGTAGTGCTTCTATCATCTCGGCGTTCATGGCGTGGCCTCCCTGTGAGGTGAAGTCTTGTCGGGTGCGGTGGCTCCCCGGCCGGGTTTGGGGTCCGGGCCCCACACGAAGACCGTGCGGGCCCAAGTGATCTCGCCATGGCCGACTCGGCTCACGGCCCCGGCCTCACGGCGGAGGTCGATGCCCTCGTCGTCGGCGCCGGCCAGCACCCCGGCGATCCGACGAGGGCCGTCGAAACCGGGGCTGGTCTTGATCTTCACCCGGGCGCCGACCGCACCCCGGAAATGGTCAGGAGTTCGCAACGGCCGTTCCAGACCGGGACTCGACACTTCCAGGGTGTAGCGGCCCGGGACCGGATCTTCCTCGTCGAGCTTGCGGCTCAGAGCCCGGGCCAGCCGGGCGATGGCATCAACGCCGATCCCGCCGTCGGCATCCACCAGCACCCGTACCACCCCGCCGTTGTACTCGACGTCGTAGAGGGCGGCCGATTCAGCCGAGACCACCGGGGCGGCCAGATCCCGGACCTTGCCGGCCACGTCAGCGAATCTCTCGGCCCCGGCACGCTCAGCCATGGCGGCCCCGGATTCCGGCCACCACGGCCTCGATGCGGTTGGCGTCGCGACCGAGAGCGGCCAGGTTGCGGCGCCGATCTTCATCTGCGGCTCGAGCAGCCCCGGCCCGCATGCCCCGGGCCCGTTCCAAGGCGGCGTCGGTCCCTTGTTCGCAGATGAACTCGGCCCACTCCACCAAGGCGTCGACCATGTCGGCTTCGGCCACCACGGCCACGTTCTGACCTTTCACGAACAAGTGACCGCGCCCGTTGCCGGCTGCGACGCCGAGATCGGCGTGGCGGGCCTCGCCAGGTCCGTTGACCACGCAGCCCATGACCGCCACCTGCAGCGGGAGGTTCCGAGACTCGAAAGCGTCCATGGCCTGTCCGGCTATGGCGAACACGTCGACCTCGGCTCGACCGCAGCTCGGGCAGGCGATCAGATCGACGTTGCGGCGCTCTCGTAAACCCAACGCCTCCAGCAGCCTGCGGCCAGCTCGGGCTTCCTCTACCGGGTCGGCGGTCAGGGAGTAGCGGATGGTGTCACCAATGCCCTCGGCCAGCAGGGTGGCGATGCCGGCCGTGGACTTGAGCAAGCCGACCGGGGGCGGTCCGGCCTCGGTGACACCCAGATGCAGCGGATGATCGGTTGCGTCGGCCAACTGGCGGTAGGCCTCGATCATCAGCGGCACACTCGACGCCTTGACCGAGATCTTCACCAGATCGAAGCCGACCTCGTCGAAGTAGGCCAGCTCCCTGAGCGCCGAAGCCACCATCGCCTCGGCGGTGACGCCTCGGTCGGGGTCGTAGAGATCGGAATCGAGCGAGCCGCCGTTGACCCCGATGCGAACCGGCACGTTACGGTCCTTGCACTCCCGGGCCACTGCCTTGACGTGGGCCGGGTTGCGAATGTTGCCGGGGTTGAGCCTCAGGCAATGGACGCCGGCGTCGAGGGCGGCCAGCGCCATCTGGTAGTTGTTGTGGATGTCGGCCACTACCGGCACCGGCGACCGGGGCACGATCCGGGCCAGCCCTTCGGCCGCTTCTGGACGGTTGCAGGTGCAACGTACGATGTCGGCGCCCGCGCCGGCCAGAGCGTAGATCTGGGCCAGCGTGGCCTCATGGTCGGCGGTCTTGGTGACGGTCATGGACTGGACGGTCACGGGCGCGCCGCCCCCCACCGGTACCGGCCCCACCATGATCTGGCGGGTAGCTCGGCGGGGAAAGCTGGCTTCGACGTCCACGCAGAGAATCTACCGATGGCTCAGCCGAAGTTGATGGGATCGACGATGTCTCGTATCAGGGCCATGCTGGTGATCACCAGCAGCACTACCACCACCACGTAGGTGAAGGGCAGAAGTTTGGCTGCGTCCACCCGGTACCGGCGGCCGCCGATCGACCGGATCCGTTCGTAGGTGGCCACTGCCACTTGGCCCCCGTCCAGAGGCAGCAGTGGCAGAAGGTTGAACAGCCCCAGCACGATATTCACCAGAACCGACATTTCCAGGGCCTCGACCAGCCCGTTCTCCGTGGCCGACACTCCCAGCCGAGCTACGCCGTAGATGGAAATGATCCGATACTCGTCGGCGATCCCGGGGTCGAGCCGGCGGGTCTCCAACTCCCGGGCATCGACGGCTCCGACTCGGGCGGGTCCGTTCTCACCGAGCCAGTCGAAGGCGCCGTTGAACCCTTCGGTCAAGCTCCGGGGGATGGTCGCGGCTATGTCGGTGACGATGGTGGTGACCAGACGGAACGAAGCACCGAAAGCTTCCGACGCACCCAACCCTCGAGGCTGGTAGCGCGCCGAGACGCCGAAGAACCCGGTCGTGGCGACCCGGGGGTCGATCAGCTCGGAGATGACCGCGTCTTCCACAAAACCGGGGGCGCCGGTTCGGGCGTCGAGGAAGACGATGTCGAGGGGCTGGCCCGGCTGGCGCCGGGCGAAAGTGGCCAGTTCCTCGTAACTGGGCGGACCGTCGGTGTCCAAGCTCTCTACCGCCAGGATGCGGTCATAGGCGATCAAACCGGCGATGCCGGCTGCACCTTCGGCGGTGAGTCGTTCCCCTACCGTTGCCGTTGTAGTGCGGGTGACGCCGTCTCGACGGTAGACGACGGGGACCTCTTTACCGGCCAGCCCGGAGACGAGAGGCCCCAGCTCGTCGAAGGTGGACAGGGTTACCCCGTTCACCGAGACAAGCTCGTCGCCGGGCTCGAGGCCGGCTTCGGAGGCGGCGCTGTCGACCGACACAGTGGCCAACGTCCAACTGTCGTGGGATTCGGCCGCCACCGTATGGTTGAAGGCCCGGTCGTCGATGATCAGCACCACGAAGATCACGGCCAGAGCCATCAAGAAGTGCATGGCCGGTCCGGCCACCAGTACCAGCAGGCGCTTCGGGTAGCTCTGGTGCCGGAAGCTGCTGGCCTCTTCCGACGGCGGTACCTCATCGAGGCTGTTCATCCCGATGATCCGCACGTAGGCGCCCAGCCACAGGGCCTTGATGCCGTAGGTGGTCGCGCCCATGCGAAACGACCAGATGCGGGGGCCGAACCCGATGAAGAACTCGGTGACTTTCATGCCGGTCCATCGGGCGGTGAGGTAATGGCCCAGCTCGTGCATGAAGATCATCGTCACCAGCGCACAGATGACGATCACCCAACCGACCCCGGCGAAGTAGCCCAAGGCCACCAGCCCACCCACCAGCCCCGCCGGCGGTAGCCAGCCCGAGCGGACCGAGTCCACGTCGACAGACGGACTCCCCGGAGCCGACGGCGGTGCGGTCCGCTCCGGGGACAACCGGACCAGACGAGGATTCCTCCGGGGCGGAGGCGGGTCGGTCATGGCGCCGTTCACGCCTTCATCTTTCGGTTGATGATGTCGCCGGTTGCGACCCGGGCCCATCTGTCGCAATCCAGCACGGTATCCAGATCGCCGGCCGCCATCCCGGGCCAACCGTCCAAAGCCTCGGTCAGCACCGCTGAGATGTCGAGCCAGCCTATGCGACCCTCCAGGAATGCTTCCACCGCCACTTCGTTGGCGGCATTGAGCCAAGCCGGAGCCGTCTCGCCGGCCCGACCCGCCTCGAAGGCCAAGTCCAGGCATCCGAATACGGCCCGATCGGGCTGTTCGAAGTCGAGCCGGTGCGACTCGCTCCAGTCGACCGGGCCGAAAGCGATGTCGAGGCGGTCCGGGTAGGCCAGCGCGTAACCGATGCACAGCCTCATGTCGGGTCGTGACAACTGGGCCATCGTGGCCCCGTCGGAGAAGGTCACCATCGAGTGCACGATGGACTGGGGGTGCACGACCACGTCGATGAAGTCGTAGTCGACGCCGAACAGTTCGTGGGCTTCGATGACCTCGAGGCCCTTGTTCATCAACGTGGACGAGTCGACGGTGATCTTGGGGCCCATCGCCCAGGTCGGGTGGGCCAGAGCGTCGGCCACCGTCACCACCTCCAGTTCGGCTCGGGTTCGGCCCCGGAACGGTCCGCCGCTGGCAGTGAGCACCACGGTGCGGACCCGTCGATGGTCTCGGTCGGCCCGCAGACACTGGTGGACGGCGCAGTGCTCGGAGTCGACCGGGATGATCTCGGCCCCCGGCGTAGCCCGGGCTCTCTGAACGACGGGGCCGGCCGCGATGAGTGACTCCTTGTTGGCCAGCCCGAGCCGCTTGCCTGCCTCCAAGGCAGCCAGCGTGACCGGCAGGCCGGCGAAGCCGACCACGCCGTTGATCACGGTGTCGCCGAGCCGGGCTACGGCGGCCATGGCATCTTCACCGGCCACCAACTCCGTGCCGGACGGAAGCCGAGCGGCCAGATCCGGGGCCAGGGCCGGATCGGCGATGGCCACCACGTCGGGCTCGAACTCTCGGGCCTGCTCGGCCAGCATGCCGATCGAGCGGGCGGCCCCCAGGGCCCCGACCCGGAATCGATCGGGTCGGGCCCGTACGACGTCGAGGGTCTGGGTCCCGATCGAACCGGTCGAGCCAGCCACGGCCAGTTCTGTCCTCACCGAGCCCGCCGTTCTCGTCGAGCCGGCCCGCTCACGGCGCCGTCCCCGCTGACGCCGCGGTCGAAGCGGGCACCGAGCTCGGGACCTGCCGAAACTCCGCGATCAGATCGAAACTCCGCGATCAGATGACGTCGGTCATCAGGGCCGCGTAGTACGTGGTGGGCAGCACGAAGAGCAAACCGTCGATGCGGTCGAGCACCCCCCCGTGACCGGGCAGGATGGCACCCATGTCCTTGATGCCCAGATCGCGCTTGAGCATCGACTCGGTCAGGTCGCCGATCGGAGCGGCCACGGCCGCGAGAACACTGAACAGGATTGCCGTCCACAGGCCTCCGGCCTCAGCGGCAACCGGAGCAGGCCGGCCCAGGGCCCCCATGATGATCCCCACGCCCAAGGCTATGAGGACGCCACCGATGAGACCTTCTACCGTCTTGGCCGGGCTGGCCGCCGACAACGGCGTTCGGCCCGCGGTCCGGCCCACGACCAGCCCGCCTACGTCATAGCCGACGGTGACGAGCACGGCCGCTGTCAGCAAGCCGGTCCCGTAGGTGGGGATGGTCAGCATCAAAGCCGCATAGGAGCCCAGCACACCGACGTAGGCAACGGCGAACACGGTGGTGGCCAAGCCTCGTACCGGCCCTTCGGTGCCGACGCCGGTGAGATACCACAGCGCCCCGAACACCACCGTCAGCACGCAAACCACCGGTATGGCCGCCTCACCCTGCCAGTAGACCGCCAATGGCATGGTCGAGACGCCGGCCAAACCCAACAGGACGGCTGGTTGGTATCCGGCCAACCTCACGGTGTTGAGCAACTCGACCGCAGCCAAGCCCAGCGCCACTGCCACCACGACCACGGCCACCGCCGGCCCGGCCCACATGGCCGCCAGAACGGCCCCGGCCAAGATCACGCCCACGGTCACGGCCATGGGTATGTCGCGCTCATTGCTGTCGGCCATGGCGGCCATGCCCGGCACCGCCCCCATCTCGTACCCGCCGGCGACGGTCGACTTTTCGTCGTAACCGAAGAAGTCTTCCCCGGCCGCAGCGGGCTCATTTGGATATCGAGGTTCCATCGGCGGTGAACTCCCTTCACCCTCAGCCCATTGCGGGGCCGCGGTCAGATCCGACCAGGGTTCCATCTCATCAGACCCAGCCTCCATCAGCAAGGGTTCATATGGCGATTCAGGCGTTACCCCCGACTGGTTTGCCTCGGCCCCCGCCGTCGTCGCCCCGACCTGGGGCACCGTTCGGGTGGGCGGTTCGCTCCAGTGCGGCAGCAAATCGTCGTCCGCCACGAACGGATCCCCGTCCAAGGAGGCCTCACCGGTGTCGAAGACCGACCGGCCCGGAGCCACGTCATCGAGATCGGTTCCGCTGCCCTCGGGTTCTCCCAAGATCCGGAGACCTTCGTTTTCGTTCTCGTCACTCACGGAATCGCCTTCCGGGCCGCTCGGGTCAGGTCCAGGTTAGACTTCAAGCAGTTCCTCTTCCTTGTGGGCTTGGGCCTCACCGATTTGCTCGGTGTACCGGCGGGTCAGACCGTTGAGCTTCTCGCTGGCCCATTCGATGTCGTCAGAGGAGACGCCGCCGTCCTTGCCCAACTGCTCGAGGTCCTTGCGAGCCTGCCGCCGCACTCCCCGCACCTGGTTCCTCGAATCCTCGGCCATGGCACCCACGATCCGGGCCAGCTCCCGGCGGCGTTGCTCGGTCAACGGTGGGAACGACAGCCGGATGGCCCGACCGTCGTTGCTGGGAGCGAGACCGAGCTGGGTCCGCTGGATGGCCCGCTCCACTGCCGCGATGTTGCCCGGATCGTGGGGGGTGATCAGCAGTTGCCGCGCTTCGGGAACCGAGAAGCTCACCAGCTCTCGGAGGTTCATCTGCACCCCGTAGGCCTCCACCGGAATCCGTTCGACCAGAGCGGAGTTGGCCCGTCCGGTGCGCACCGTGGAGAACTCCCTTCGGGCATGAACGACGGCTCCGCCCATTCTCTCGGCTGCGTCGGTGAGGATCAGGTCGATCAATTCCTGGGTCATGGCATCTAGGTCATGGCATCTCGGTCGCTGGCCGTGCTCTGCTTGTCCACAAGAGTACCGACCTGCCCTCCTTCGAGCAGGGACCGAAAGTTTCCGGGACCCATCAGGTCGAACACCACGATGGGAATGTCGTTGTCCATGCAGAGCGTGATGGCCGTGGCGTCCATCACCTCCAGACCTCGATTGAGCACTTCGAGATAGTCGAGGTGCTCGAGCCTGGTCGCACTGGGGTCGATCTTGGGGTCGGCGGTGTAGATGCCGTCGGTGCCGCCGTGAGTTCCCTTCAACACCACCTCGGCGTCGATTTCGGCCGCTCGAAGAGCGGCTGTGGTGTCGGTGGTGAAGAACGGGTTACCGGTACCCCCGGCCAGGATCACGACTCTGCCCTTCTCCAAGTGGCGGGTGGCCCGGCGTCGGATGTAGGGCTCGGCGACCTGAGCCATGTGAACGGCGGTCTGGACTCGGGTCGGCTGATCGAGCTGCTCGAGAGTGTCCTGCAGGGCCAAGGCGTTCATGACCGTGGCCAGCATCCCCATGTAGTCGGCTTGAGCGCGGTCCATGCCCGCGCCCTCACCATGAATGCCGCGCCAGATGTTACCCCCGCCCACCACCACAGCCACATCGACGTCGAAACGAGCCCGGGCGTCGGCTATGTCGGTGGCGATGGAACGAACGGCATCACCGTCGATACCGCTGTGCAGGGAGCCAGCGAAGGCCTCACCGGAGAGCTTCAGCAGGACCCGGCCCCATCGGGCCGGGTCGGTCGGCCCGCGAGCTGCGACCGCGCTCATAATCAGCCACCCACCACCACTTGCAGGAACCGAACGATCGACCCCCCTTTCAGGCTGTCCTTCACGAGGGTCTTGTCGCCGTAGAGTCCCTGCTCCAGCAAGACCCGCTGGGCGTACCAGTTCCGCAGCCGGCCCTCGACGATCTTGTCGAGAATATGGGCCGGTTTGCCTTCGCTCTCGGTGATCCGCCGCAACGCAGCGCGTTCTTGGTCGACCTCGGCGGCTGGCACCTGATCAGTGCTGAGATAGCGAGGGCGGGCAAAGGCGATGTGCAGGGCCACCTGGTGCAGATCCTCGGCACTCACCCCGGCCCCTTCGACGACCACCGCGTTCACGCCCCGACCGTCTTGGATGTGCAGGTAGGTATCGAGCCGGTTGCCTTCGGCCGCTTCGATCCGCTCGACCGAACCGATCTCGAGGTTTTCCTTGACGGTGAGTCTCAGATCGTCGAGGGCGACGGCGTAGGCGGCGACGGCGTCCACACTGTCGGCCAGCACCGCTTCGGCCAGGGTGGTCGCCAGCGAGGTAAAAGCCTCGTTCTTGGCCGAGAAATCGGTCTCGCACCGCAACTCGACCACCGCGGCCGCACCGTCGCCGACAGCAATGGCCACCGCCCCTTGGTCGTTGTCGCGTCCGGACCGGGCATCGGCTCTCGCCAGGCCCTTCTCCCGGAGGATCTGTTTGGCCGAGTCCATGTCGCCGGACGCCTCGGTGAGCGCCCTCTTGGCGTCCATCATCCCGGCGCCGGTAGCGTCGCGTAGGGCCTTGACGGCCTGGGCGGTGATTGCCATGCCTACCCCTCGGCCCCGGCCGCCACAGCCGCTTCGGAGCTTCCGGCCTGCTCGGGGGCGGTTCCGGATTCTGGCGCCGCCTCCGAGCGGGCCGCATCGGCGTCAGGGGTGACCACCGTCTCCACTCGGGCTTCGCGAACGGCCGCAGCCGCGGCCGCTTCGGCCCGGGCCCGGGCCTGGACGCTGGCGGCCTCGGCTTCCTCGAGGACACTGCGGGTGGGGCCCTCGCTGGCCTCGCGAAGCTTGGAGTGGATGAAGCGGCCCTCCTGGACCGCATCGGAAACGACCCGGCTCATGAGCTGACCCGAGCGTATGGCGTCGTCGTTGCCGGGAATGACGTAGTCGACCAAGCCGGGATCGCAGTTGGTGTCGACGACGGCCACGATGGGCAACCCGAGCTTGCGGGCCTCGGTCACCGCGATGTGCTCCTTCTTGGTGTCGAGGATGAACACGGCGTCAGGCGCCCTGTCCATATCGCGGATCCCGCCCAGGTTGCGTTCCAACTTGGCCAACTCCCGACCGTATAGCAGGGCCTCCTTCTTGGGCATGGCGTCGAGCTCCCCCGAGTCACGCATGCGCTGGTGCTCTTTCATCTTGGAGATCCGCTTGGCAATGGTGTGAAAATTGGTCAGCATGCCGCCCTGCCAGCGCTCGTTGACGTAAGGCATGTTGCATCGCTCGGCGTAGGACTGGATGGAGTCCTGGGCTTGCTTCTTGGTGCCGACGAACAGAACGATCCCTCCTCTGGCCACCAGATCCCTGACGAACACGTACGCCCGTTCCAAGTGGCTGAGGGTCTGGTGTAGGTCGACGATGTGAACACCAGCCCGCTCACCATGGATGAACCGTCTCATCTTGGGGTTCCACCTGCGGGTCTGGTGCCCGAAGTGGACCCCGGCCTCGAGCAGTTGCTTCATGGTGACGACGGCCATGGGTTGTTCTCCCGGTTCTGCGTGGCCCGCGCGGACGCCGAAACGACCGGGTGGATGGCACGGGTTGCGTGATGGTTCGGCGGCGTCGCTCGACACCGTCGGGCCCGGATGGGCCGCCGGGCAGTGTAGCGGCGGTCAGCCCGAGCCCCGTCGAGCCGGACCGGAGCCAGAGATCAGCCGAACGGTAACCTCGGGCATCGCAGTGAACGAGGCCGGATCCACATAAGCGCCGTCGACTCGCACGCCGAAGTGGAGCCGCTCACCGGCCACACCCACCGTGTCGCCGCGGTTCAGCCGAGCACCGATTCTGGCGATGATACGGCCCAAGAACGAGTACGAGCTGACCACGCCCGAGCCGTGGTCGATGGTCACATGGAGGGTTCGGGCCACCGACCCGGCGAAGATCACTTCACCGGCCGCGGCTGCGCTCACCACGGTTCCGGGGCGAGTGTCGTACTCGATCCCCCGATTCCCGGCTCCGTAGGGACCGTGCGGCAACCGGAACGGGTCACTCACCGGCGCCGACACCGGGGGGCCGAACCAGAGTGATCCGGGAGCCGAGTCCGGAGCCGCTCCTGAGGGTGTCGGCCCAGATGTCGGCGCCGGCTCCGCTCCGCTCGGCGACATCGGCACATCGCAGGCCGTCAGGGACAGGGCCAAAGCCACGCCGATCGCGACCGGCTTGGAGACAGCGAACATGAACGCTCCCGGAGGATCAAAGGTCTCGGGGGAAGCGCCTCGCTGCGGTCTTGTCGCCTCGGTCTCGCCCGATGTTACGCAGCCATGACCGCGCTGCGGGCCAGTCGCCGGATCCCGGCGCAGAGCAACTCCACGAGATGTTCGAAGGTGTCGTCGGGATCATGGGGCCGGGGGTGACCATCGCCCGATTCCAAGTGGCTGAAACCGTGAAAGGCGCTGCGCAGGGCGCGGGCGGCGTGGACCAGCTCTTCCTCGGGCAGGTCGTAGCTCCTCAAGGCCTGACTCAAAACGTCGAGAACCCGTTCCACGGCCGACTCGAGCTCGGTATCACCGGCGCACGGGTAACGGTCGGTGGCTGCGTAGATGCCCGGATGATCGCGCACCATGGCCCGCCATGCGTGGCCCACCGCGGCCACCGAGTCGTCGCCGGCCAAGCCGACGGCGGAGTCCGCCAGCCTTTGAGCCAGGAGCTCCCGCCCCCGCAGGCTCAGGCTGCGGATGAGGTCTTCGTAGCCGCCGATGTGGCGGTAGAGGGCGGGCTGGCACACCCCGAGTTGATCGGCCACCCGGGTCAGGGTCAGCTTGTCGAGCCCTTCGGTGTCGGCCATCTCAGCCGCCACGGAGATCACCGTCTCGCTGTTCAGGGTGTTCCGGGCAGACGATCTGGCCTTGTCTAGGGTCATCGGCTACCTCATACTCTCCCGAGTCGGAGTCGGTTCATCGAACCGGGCCGGTCAGCAACGCTAGCGGGGGGGTGGGCCGATCCGAATGGATGGCGTTCGTCGGCTTCACCGGTTGGCCTGGCATGCGGCAATGACCGCAACGTCGACGACGTCGTCGATACCACAGCCTCGTGACAGGTCGTGGATCACGCCGGCGGTGCCCTGCAACAAGGGCCCGAAGGCCCGAGCCCCACCCAGCCGCTCGGTGATCTTGTAGGCGATGTTGCCGGCGCCGAGGTCGGGAAAGACGAACACGTTGGCCCGACCCGCGACCGACGATCCGGGCGCCTTGACCCCAGCCACCTCGGGAGAGATGGCCGCGTCGAACTGCAACTCGCCGTCCACTGCCAGAGCCGGTGCCCGTTGGCGGACGATCTCGGTGGCGGAGCGCACCAGCTCCACCCCGGGGCCGTCGGCGCTCCCCTTGGTGGAATACGAAAGCATCGCCACCCGGGGCTCGTCACCGACCAGGTCGGCATAGGTGGCTGCGCTGGAGATGGCGATGGAGGCGAGCTGAGCCGGGTCGGGTTCGGGCACGACCCCGCAGTCGCCGTAGACCACAGGCACCGAGTCGGGCCGCACCATCAGGAAGCTGCTGCTGATGGTGTCGACGCCGGGGGCAGCACCGATGCAGAAGATGGCGGCCCGCACCACCTCAGCGCTGGTTCGGCTCGCTCCGGCCACACAGGCCATCGCTTCGCCGGCAGCCACCATGAGCGCAGCCACATGCAGCGGATCGCCGAGATCTATCCGCTCGCGCCATGAAGATGCCGCAGCCACGGCCCGCACCGACGGTGAGCAGAAGGCAGCCGGGTCATCGACCAGTACCGGCACGGCCAAGCCCTCCCGGTCCAGACGGCGGGCCGCGGCCACAGCCCGCTTGTCACTTCCGTCGGCCAGCACCACCCGCGCCGGTGAGGCCCGGGCCCTCCGGTACAACGCGGCGACGACCGGCGGTTCTGTCACCGCCGGAGGCCGGTCGACCTTCGACCCTCGGCTGTACCCGCGACGATGCCTGTCAATCCTTGCCCCGCCATGGGATGAGCCGCTTCTCGGCCATGCGCATGACCACATCCATGCTCACCCCGAGGATGCTGATGAGGATCACCGCCGACAGCATCAGGTCGAGCAGGAAGAACTGGCGGGCCTTGAAGATGGTGAAGCCGAGCCCGGAGCTGGCGCCGAGCAATTCGGCCGCCACCAACGTGCCCCAGCACACGCCGATGGCCACCCGCAGCCCGGTGAAGATCTCGGGCAGAGCGTTGGGAAGGATCACGTGACGCAGCACTTGGGCTTTGGACGCGCCCAGCGAGTAGGCGGCGTGAACTTTCGTGGTGTTCACTGCCAACACACCGGAACGGGCCGCGATCACCATGATCCAGATGGACGCGAACAGCAGCAGGTTGACTTTGCCCTCCTCGCCGATGCCGAACCACACGATGAACAGCGGGATGAGCGCCAAGGGCGGGATGGGCCGCAACAGCTCCACCACGGGGTCGAAGATGCCCCGCCAGCGGTTGGACAGACCCATGGCCAAGCCGATGGGCACACCGATGGCCACACCCCAGAACAGGCCCTTGGCCAGACGGCTGAAGCTCAGCCACAAGTGCTGCCACAGCGTGAAGCCGCTGTAGCCGTTGCGGGCGAAGTCCCAGGTGGCGTCCCATACCTGGCCCGGGCTCGGCAAAGTCGACTCGCTGAGCCATTGCGTGTACGAACACCCGGGCAGGCTCGGGTAGCCGGCCGGGTCTTCGGCTGCTCTTTCGCAGTCACGCAGCAGGTCGCGCTGGCCGTAGCTCTCATCGGCAGAGAGTCCGGCCCGCACTTCCTCGGCGTAGCCGGCCCACTCCGGAGGCAACCCCCACACCTTGGTGGCCGTGAACCACAGCGCCATGATCACGATCAGGCTGGCGACGGTCCATCGCAGAGCGCCGCTCACCTCGGCCGCGTCGCCGAAGGTGACGGTCTTGCGGGCGCTCTGGCCCCGACGCGTTGCCATCAGCGTGCTGGCCCCGTGCCCATGATCTGTTCCTCCATCTCCCAGATCATCGAAAGGATCTCCTCTCGAGTACGGATGAACTCCACCGAGGTCTTGAGCCCCCGGGCATCGGCAGTCAACGCCTCCCGCGCGAAAGGCAGTTCGTAGACCCGTTCTATGCGACCGGGCCGGGGCGCCATCACGAAGAGCTGATCACCCAGGTACAGGGCCTCCTCCACGCTGTGGGTGACCAGCACGATGGTCTTGCCCGTCTCGTTCCAGAGGTCGAGCACCAGCCCTTGCATCTTTTCCCGGGTCAGCGCGTCGAGAGCGCCCAGCGGTTCGTCCATGAGGATGATCTCGGGATCGTTGGCCAGGCAGCGGGCCAGCGCCACCCGTTGCTGCATCCCGCCGGACAGCTCGTAGACAGCCTTCTCGCCGAAGCCCTTGAGCCCCACGATGTCGAGCAGGTCCCGCACCGCCTCGCGAGAGGCAGGACGGGAGCGTCCGTTCATGCGAGCTCCGAAGCCGACGTTGTCGTTGACGCTCAACCACTCGAAGAGAGCGCCTCGCTGGAACACCATGCCCCGGTCCTGTCCCGGTCCACCGATCGGCTCGTCCCCCAGCTTCACCTCCCCCGAAGTGGGGGACAAGAAACCGGCGATGATGTTGAGCAGAGTGGTCTTGCCGCATCCCGATGGTCCGAGCAGGGTGAGCAGACGACCGGGCTGCAGAGTAAACGACACACCGGCCAGAGCCTCCACCTCCCCGCCGTCGGGCAACTCGTAGACCATGCCCAGGTCCTGCACCACCAAGGGGCTGTCGGTTCGGGACTCGGCAGGCGCCTCTACTTTGGACGGATCGAAGCGCACCTCGGGTCGACCCGAACCGAACCAGGCCCAGGTCAGCACGAACGCACCACCCAGCAGCACCATGTAGGTAATCGTGGAATCGGAGCGCTGCCGGTAGGCCAGGATCACAGCGATCACCGAGCCCAGAGCCAAGGCCAGCCACACCCACCGGGCCCGGCGAGCCCGACCGGTATCGTCGGCCCGGCGATACCCGACCATAAGGGCCAGCAAAGCCGCCCCACCGAGAAGGCACGCCACCGGCTGCCACGGCGATGCCGTGTCCCGGAAGGCCAGAACGATCCCGCCGAGCACGGCACCGACAGCCATGAGCTGACCGGTCAAGACGACTCCGTCTCGAGGGTGAGCGGCCTGATCGGCAGTGGTGAAGCGACGGGCCGGCGTCACCAACAGATCAACCGTCATGGCCGACACAGCCGCGGCCGCCACCACGAGCAGGACCCACTTCAACCCGACTGCACCCCTGGCGACACCGGCGGTGATCGCGTCGTAAGCGTCGGCCAAGCCCCCGACGACGGACTCCATTGCTGCCCTCCTTCGGACTCGCAGATTCCGGGCCGTTTTCCGGGTATCAGTTCACCGCCTCGAGAAAGCTCGTATCCACGAAAGCGTCGTAGCTGGGTAGAGCCGAATCGATCTCGCCCTGAGCCACGAAGAAGTCCATCTGCTCCTTCATGACCGATTGGACGGTGCCGGCCAGCCAGGCCTCGGAGAGCTGAACGTCTTTCTCCGGGAAGGCGAAGGCGTCGAGCAGGGCGACGGTCGCCTCACGATCCATGCCCGCCGCCTCAGCGATGGTGTCGATGAAAGGCTCCCGGTCGGCGTTGTAGGCCCGGTTGGTGTCTTCGGTCACCTGAAGGAAGGCGGTCACCACGTCGGGGTGTTTCTCGGCGAAGCTGCGGGTGGTGGAGATGATGTCGAAGACACGGATGCCGATGGCTTCTTGCTCCGAGCCGGTCATGACCAGGTTGCCGCCGTTGGCGATCATCTGGTTGACGGCCCCACCGAAAGCGCAGGCCATGGCCACATCGCCTGAATCAAGGGCCGCCACTGCAGCCGGACCGCCCTCGGACTGGATGAGCTCGACGGTGGACGTGTCCACCCCGAGGTGCTCGAGCATCTTCAGCAGCTTGAAGTGGGTGACGTTGCCCAAAGGAGTGTAGATACTCTGACCGGCCAATGTCTCGGCCGCATTGTCCTTCGTGATGCCGAGGTCGGGGTTGGCCACGCAGTTGTCGGCATCGGCGTAGGTCACCGCCACCCCCACCAGCACCAGCTCCGAGCCGCCGGTCACGAAGTTGGCGAAGGGAGTCAAGCCCTGGGAGTAGGAGATGTCGATGTCGCCTGATTCCATGGCCAGGGCCATGTCGCCGCCGCTGGCGAAGGAGGTCCAATACACCGGCAGGCCGAGCTCGGCGTCATAGGTCTCGTTGGCCTGAGCTACCTGATTGGCGGTTGGCCACTCGAGGAAATAAGCAACGTTGAGCTCTTCGAGCCCCGAATCCCCCTCGTCGGCATCGGTGGTAGTAGTTGCCGCGGTAGCGGCCTCGGTAGTGGTGACCGCTGTAGTGGTGACCGCTTCGGTATCGGTACCGGCATCGGACGAATCATCGTCGCCACAGGCGGCGGCACCAAGACCGAGCACCATCAGCACTGTCAGTAGTCGCTTCATTGGGTTACCCTCCATATTAATTTTGATGTATATCTTTGATGTATATCAATATATTAATTTGATGTATGTCAATTCGGTGTTTGGAAACTTATCTTGAGGTCTCGAGCCAACTATCCACCCGGTCGAGTACCTGGTCGACTCGGCCCAGCAGGTCGTCGATCACGGCGCCGTCGGCCACCAGCGGCGGTGCCACCGCCAGCATGGCCGCCCCTCTGGAGTCGGGCCGCACCAGTACCCGCGCGTCGCGAATGAACCGGTCCAGCAGCCCGCCGGGCAGCAACTCGGAGAATTCGGCGTCGGTGAGATCCACCTGTGCGACTCGATCACGCATCAGCTCCACAGCGTAGAAGTAACCGATACCCCGAACGTCCTTCACGCAGGGGTGCGCCGCCATCAGATCGCGCAAGCCGAAGCCGAGGCGGTTCTCGTTGCGCAGCACTCCGGCCAATACGCCTTCGTCGCGCAGAGCATTCATGTTGGCGACTGCCACCGCGGTGGCCACCGGATGCCCGCCGAACGTCGAACCGTGCCCGAACATGCCCGTCGGCGAATCCCACACCCGTTCCACCAGAGAGCCCCTCACCACCAAACCACCGAGGGGCTGGTATGCGCTGGTGACGCCCTTGGCGAAGGTGATCATGTCGGGTACCACGCCGAACCGCTCGCTGCCGAACCAGTAGCCGAGGCGCCCGAAGGAGTTGATCACCTCGTCGGCGCAGAGCAACACACCGTAGCGGTCGCAGATGCGGCGCAGCTCCTGCCAGTAGCCGTCAGGCGGCACCAGTGCCCCCCGTCCGTTCTGGACCGGCTCGGCGATCACCATGGCCACGGTCTCGGGACCCTCGGCCAGGATCGCCTCCTCGACCGCGGTCACGCACGGCAGATCTCGAGCCGAGCCGCTCGGATCGGGGCCGCATTCGAGGGTGTTGGCCACATGGCGCACGCCATCCCAGAGCATCGGGAGGTATGGTTCTCGGAAGTTGGGGATTCCGGTCACGGTGAGAGCACCCAGAGTCGTGCCGTGGTAGGCCCACCGGCGAGCGATCACCTTGTGACGGGTGGGGGCGCCGTCGGCCAGATGACAGCAGCGGGCAAACTTGAGAGCCGACTCCACCGCCTCGGAGCCCGAGTTCACGAAGAACACCTTGTCGAGGTCGGCGGGAGCGACTGCCGCGATCATCGACGCGGCCTCGATGGACGAGGGGTGAGCAAAGCCCCAGTTGGGGTAGAAGGCCAGCTTGTCCATCTGCTTGGCGGCGGCCGCAGTCAGGTCGCTGCGACCGTGGCCGAGGTTCGTGCAGAACAAGCTGGAGAGGCCGTCGAGATACTCGTTGCCGTCGGTGTCCCACACATAGCAGCCCTCACCCCGGTCGATGACTACGAGGTCGTCGCGGCGCCAAGCGTCGCCCCGGGTGAAGTGCGGAAGCAGATGGCGGCGGGCTCTCTCCCGATCGTCCGGCATGACCACCTCCTTGCCACAGCACTGCTGATAGTCGCTCATCAGGGCGCCCGTCGACCCGAGTTTCAGTACCCCGTACGGGATTCGAACCCGTGCTACCACCTTGAGAGGGTGGCGTCCTAGGCCGCTAGACGAACGGGGCAAAGCTCGGGGAGGAGGACTCGAACCCCCAATGACTGGACCAGAACCAGTTGTGTTACCGATTACACCATCCCCGAAATAGTGCCACGAATCGTAACGCCGCCAGTCCTCGTTCATGACACAGGCCGTTCACAACCGGGCTCGGGCTGCCCGCAGCCGCTCCAGTGTTCGCGGTCGGCCCAGCAACCGCATCGGCTCCCACAACGGCAAGCCCACGTTCGACCCGCTCAGCGCCACCCGCACCGGCGCTTGGGACAACACCCGGGCCTTGTGGCGGGCGCTGAGGTCGTAGCCCACCCCCATGACGATCGACTCCAGGCGCTCGGCCGAAGAGAAGTCGTCGGCGCTCAGTCTGGCTGTGACCTCGTCGAGCACTTCGGCGGCGGCCCGACCCTTGACCATGACCTTCTGCCAGGCTTTGGGGTCATAGGAGATGATGGCGTCGGCCATGATCCAGTCGACCCAGCCCGCCACCTCGCCCAGCGTCGTCACCCGCTGCCGGATCTCGGGTGCCAGCACCCGTAGCACCTCGGGGTCGTAACTGCCGACCCTGCCGACCCTGCCGACCCTGCCGCCAGCGGGATGCTCCCCGGACGGAGACTCCCCGGTGTCGGGCTCCTTCATGAACGGTTCGACCCGCTCGGTCAGCTCATCGGCGGTGAGGGCCTTGATATAGGCGGCATTGACGTGATCGAGCTTGCGGGGATCGAAGAAGGCCGCCGACCGGTTGACCGCTTCGATGTCGAAGAGCTCGACGATCTCGGCCATGGGCCGGATCTCTACCTCGTCGGGGGGGCCCCAACCCAGCAGAGCCAGGTAATTGGTCATGGCCTCGGGAAGGTATCCCTGAGTCCGGTAGTGGCCGAGAGCGACGTCGTCTCGGCGTTTCGACAGCTTCTGGCGCTTCTCGTTCACCAGCAGGGGTAGGTGGGCGTAGGCGGGGGGCTCTCCGTATCCGAGCGCAGCCCGCAGCAACTGCACCCTGGGGGTGGTGTCGAGCAGATCCTCGCCCCGGATGACGTGGCTGATACCCATGTCGTGATCGTCCACTGCGTTGGCCAGTAGGAACGTGGCCGAACCGTCGCTGCGCCGGATCACGAAGTCTTCCAGAGCGGAGTTGGGGAAGGCGACCCGGCCCCGGATCATGTCGTCCACGGTGGTGGCGCCGGTGTCGGGGCATCTGAAACGCACCACCACACCGGCGCCGTCGCTGACGTCTCGGTCCCGGGACCAGCCGTGATAGCCGGGAGGCAGGCCCGCCTCGGCGGCCCGAGCCTCGATTTGGGGCCCGGTGAGGTCACAGAAGTAGGCGGCGCCGGTCGCCACCAAGTGTTCGAGGGCCACGGCGTGCTGCTCGGCCCGTTCGGACTGGAAGTAAGGGCCCTCGTCCCAGTCGATACCGAGCCAGACCAGCGGTTCGATGATGGCGTCGACGTAGGCCTGGGTCCGCAGCGAGGCGTCGGTGTCCTCGATCCGCAGCATCATCTGCCCTCCGTGGCGCCGGGCGAACAGCCAGTTGAACAGGGCGGTGCGGGCGCTGCCGACGTGCAGGTATCCGGTGGGGGCAGGGGCGAAACGAACCCGAGGGGCGGCCACGGGGTGAGGCTACCGGTGGCCTCGAACCCTTCTGGCACACTGGGGGCCCGCCCCCAGTGAATACGACCCGATACCCCACCGCAGCCCGGTACTGTTGGAGCCAGCACTCATCACTGAGCCCGAATCGACTTTGAAAGGAACGCCCATGACCAACTTGCCCCCACCTCCGCCCGACTCGGGGGGATCTCCCCCGCCCCCGGTCCCCGGATCGCACCCGTCGGCTCATAGCCCGGGTGCCATGACCGGTTGGGCCACCATCGGCACCGGCCAGCAGGTCGAGCTCGCCAGCGCCGGAGCCCGGCTCGGGGCCCGGATCCTCGACGTGTTGATCATAGCGGCAATACCGATCCTTCTGTTCTTCAGCACAGATCTCACTGCGGCAGGGATCACGCTCTTCACGTCGATGATCGGCCTTGTCTATGAGGTAACGCTGATCGCCACCAAGGGCCAGACCCTCGGCAAGATGGCAGTGAACATCAAGGTGGCACGAGTCGGCGACGGCCTCGTACCCGGATGGGGCAAATCGATCGGCCGCTGGATCCTTCCCGCGGTATTGAACTTCATCCCGTTTATCGGGGGGCTCCTGAGCCTGCTCGTCTACCTGTCTTTGTTGTGGGGCAAGTCCCGGCGGGGCTGGCACGACATGATCGCAGGCACTGTCGTCGTGAAGGTATGACCCCGGCTCGGTGAGTCGCCGGTCCGCCGCTACCGGCCCGTTCGACGCCTCGACGTCGGCGCCGGTGCGACTACAGGCCCAGAGGCTGGCGCCAGTCGCGGCGGTGGGCGGCAGCCACCTCCTCGGGTGAGCTGCGCAAGGTCGGCTCGGGCACCAGATGAGCGAGCTGGCGAGCGGCGTCATAGCCGTGGTCGTGATCGTGAGCTATCCCGGTGAAACGAGCCCGGCGCCACTTCACCAGATCGGCCGGGGCCGGACCCAGGTACCCGAACAGCTCCAAGGCCAGCCTCACGTCACCGATCACCGGGGCCCGGGCCAACAGCGAGGCCCGGCGCAAAGCCACCGCACAGCACCCGGCCAGGGCCTCTTCGCGCCCCTCTCCATCGGTTAGGGCCAAGCGGTCACCGAACCGGCGGGCCAGACCGAGCACGTAGCCCTGATCAGGGCCGGGACTGCCCAGCCCCGGCCCCTGAGGGTGGGGGCCCCCGACTACCTCACCGGGACGGCCGGCCATCCACGAACCACGGCGCCGGGGCGGCGATCGGTAGATCGACGGCGGGTCGTTACGGCCCGGCAGGTACGACGGGGTGGCCATGGCACCAAGCGTAGATGCGCGATCAGTCGTCGGCGTGAAGCAACCCGTAGACGATGGAGTCGGCCAAGGCCTGCCACGAAGCCTCGATGATGTTCTCCGACACCCCGATGGTCGTCCACGTGCTGCGATGGTCGGTGGAGTCGACCAGCACCCGGGTGATGGCACCGGTGCCCTTGCCGGTATCGAGCACCCGGACCTTGAAGTCGGTGAGGGAGATCCGATCCAGAGCCGGGTACAGCCCGTCCAGAGCCGATCGCAACGCGGCATCGAGGGCGTTGACCGGGCCGTTGCCCTCCCCTACCGCCGTCCGTCGCTCCTCGCCGACCCACAGCTTGACGGTGGCCTCGGTTTCCACGTCGACCGCCACCTCGTTCCAGGCTCTGGCCCCGGTACCGGACCGGTGATCCAGCGACACCCGGAACGACTCCAGCCGGAAGAAGTCATGCTCCCAACCGGCGGCACCCCGCATCAGCAGTTCCAGCGAGGCGTCGGCCACCTCGAAGTGGTAGCCGGCATGCTCGAGCCGCTTGAGGGTGTCGATCACGTCACCGAGCACCTTGCCGTCCAGAGCTACACCGAGCTCGGCCGCCTTCATCTGCAGGGTGGAGCGACCCGACATCTCCGAGACCACCACCCGGGTGCCATTGCCGACCAGGGTCGGGTCGACGTGCTCGTAGGCATCAGGGCGCCGGGCCAGCGCGCTGGTGTGCAAGCCCGCCTTGTGGGCGAAGGCACTGGCCCCGACGTAGGGCTGCTGAGGATCGAGCGGGAAGTTGGCGTACTCGGCGACCCGGTGGGCCACCGCTCTTAGTCGATCGAGCCGCCCCTCCGGTAGAGCCCGTACACCCATCTTCAGTTCGAGATTGGCGATGACGGGTACCAAGTCGCAGTTGCCGACCCGTTCGCCGTACCCGTTGATCGTGCCCTGCACCTGGGTGGCGCCGACCCGGACCGCGGCCAGGGAGTTGGCCACCCCGCAACCGGTGTCGTTGTGCACGTGAATGCCCACACCGCAGTCGACGTGGGAGACGACGCCGGCCACCGCGGCTTCGATGCCCGAGGGCAGTGAGCCGCCGTTGGTGTCGCACAGCACCACCGTGGAGGCCCCGGCCATGGCTGCGGCCTCGACCACCCGCAGGCTGAACTCGGGGTTGTGGAGGTAGCCGTCGAAGAAGTGCTCGGCGTCGAACAGCACCCGCCTGCCCTGGGCCACCAGAAAGCCGACCGAGTCGGCCACCATTGCTACTGCCTCCTCCAGGGTGGTCCGCAGCGCCTCGGTGACGTGGTAGTCCCAACATTTGCCGACGATGCACACCGTGCCGGTCCCTGCCGCCACCAGGTTGGCCAGCGTGGAATCGGAGTCGACCCGGCCCTTGGCCCGACGGGTGGAGCCGAACGCGACCAGCTCGCTGGTTTCCAAGCGCAGTTCGACGCTGGCTCGAGCGAAGAACTCGTCGTCTTTGGGATTGGACCCGGGCCAGCCCCCTTCGACGAAAGCCACGCCCAGATAGTCGAGCTGCTCGGCGATGCGCAGCTTGTCGTCGACGGTGAGCGAGATGCCCTCGAGCTGCGAGCCGTCACGCAGGGTGGTGTCGTAGATCTCGATCGTGTCGGGCCAGTCGGGGTGGCGGGCCGGGCCGGGCCGGGCCGGGCCGGTAGCCGCAGAGAATCCCCCGGTCCCGAACCTGTCGGGTCCCACGGCCCGGTCACTCATGCGCGTACTCATTCCACGTCTTGTACCGGTCGATGCGGCCTCGCACCGCGTCGCCGTACACCTCGGCGATGGCCAGGGTTCTGGGACCGGGGCATGCCAAGGGCCGGTCGTCGATGGAGTTGACCGCGCTCACTTCGGCCGCGGTGCCGGTGAGGAACACCTCGTCGGCCACGTACAGGTCGCTGCGGACCAGGTCGGCAACCCGCACCTCGATTCCGACATCGGAGGCGATGATCATGGCCGAGTCCCGGGTGATGCCGGGTAGCGCTCCCGCCGACATCGGCGGTGTCACCATCGCGTCGCCCAGCCCCACGAAGATGTTCTCCCCGCTGCACTCGGCCACCATCCCGGCGCTGTTGAGCATGATGGCCTCGTCGTAGCCGGCGTTGACAGCCTCCATCTTGGCCAGGGTGGAATTGACGTAGGTGCCGGTGGCCTTGGCCGCCGGCGGCACGGTGTTGGGGCTGGGCCGGGTCCACGACGAGATCTTGACCCGCGCCCCCCTGGTGAGGGCATCCTCGCCGAGATAGGCGCCCCAGGGCCAGACCGCGATGGCCACATCGGTGGTGCAGCCGGTGGTGGCCAGTCCGATCTCGCCGTAGCCGTAGTAGGCGATGGGGCGCACATAGCACGAAGGGAGCCCGCTGTCGCGTACCACCAGCTTGGTGGCTTCGACCATCTCGGCCACCGAGTAGGGCATACCCATGTCGAGGATCCGAGCCGAGCGGTGCAACCGCTCGATATGGTCGGTGAGGCGAAAGACAGCCGGCCCGGCTTCGGTCTCGTAGGCTCGGATGCCCTCGAACACGCCGGTGCCGTAGTGCAAGGTGTGGGACAGCACGTGGATCTTGGCGTCTTCCCAGGCCACGAGTTCGCCGTTCATCCAGATGTTGTCGGTGGGCGTGATGGGCATTGGCTAGAACCTCCAGCGGGGTGGCTCGGGTCAGAGGCGGGCGACGATGGCGTCGCCGATCTCGCTGGTCGTACCGGTGAGCGTCTCGGGGTGGGCGCAGGCCTTGCGGATGCGCTCGGCCGCCGAAGCTTCGCCCAGATGGTCGAGCATCATCGCCCCCGACAGCACGGCTGCGATCGGATTGGCCCGACCGGTGCCGACGATATCGGGGGCCGAGCCGTGGACCGGCTCGAACATCGACACCCGGCCCGGGTGCAGGTTGGCGGTGGGGGCCAGCCCGATGCCACCCGACACAGCCCCGCCCAAGTCGGTGAGGATGTCGCCGAAGAGGTTGTCGGTGACGATCACGTCGTAGCGGCCCGGATCCTCCACCATGTAGATGCAGGCTGCGTCCACATGGTTGTAAGCCGTCTCGACGCCGGGGTAGTGCTCGGCCACCTCGTCGAAGGTGCGTTGCCAGAGATCGCCGGCGAAGGTCAATACGTTGGTCTTGTGCACCAAGGTGACGTGGCCGCGCCGGTCCCGGGCCAGCTCGAAGGCGTAGCGGACGGCCCGCTCCACGCCTCGGCGGGTGTTGACCGAGCCCTGGGTGGCGATCTCGTGAGGGGTACGACGGCGGAGAAACCCTCCCTCTCCGGCATAGGTGCCCTCGGTGTTCTCACGGATGACTGTGAAGTCGTGGTGCGGGGCATTGAAGGGCCGCAGGTTGACGTAGAGGTCGAGTTCGAAGCGCATCTTCAGCAGCAGACCTCGCTCCATGACCCCGGGCGGAACATCGGGATGCCCGACCGCTCCGAAATAGAGGGCATCGAAGCTGCGCCACTCCTGAAGCGTGGCGTCGTCGAGGACCGTGCCGTCTCTGAGGTAGCGGCCTCCACCCAGGTCGTAGCGGACCAAGTCGAGGTCGACTCCGGCCGCGGCGATGACCTTCAGCCCTTCGGATATGACCTCGGGGCCGATGCCGTCACCGCCGACCACTCCCAATTTGTGTGCCATAGCTGTTCGCTCTTAGTCCGATCTCCCCAAAAGACAAACCGCCCACCGGGGTGGACGGTCGAAACGCACGCCGGTCGGGGCGTACGTCAGTTGATCACGATGCTCGGGGTGAAGATGATCAGGGTCATCACGGGGTCGTCATGGTGGCCGTCGGTCACCCGGGCAGTATAGCCATACAGACATCTCGACGGTTCGTCTCGAATCCGTGACGGCCCGACCGGTGAGAGCGATAGATTCACACTGATGAACAGACCACAGCCGCTGTCGCCGGACGCCCACCGCCGACTCACCGCCGAGTTCACCGACCTCACCACCCGGGGCCGGATCGACATCGCCGCCAAGATCGAGGCGGCCCGCGCCCACGGCGACCTGTCCGAGAACGGCGATTATCAGGCGGCCAAGGAAGCCAAGGCCCT
This sequence comes from Acidimicrobiales bacterium, assembly GCA_963422655.1. GTDB lineage: Bacteria > Actinomycetota > Acidimicrobiia > Acidimicrobiales > Aldehydirespiratoraceae > CATQHS01. The sequence goes on from OY730440.1 coordinate 814,837, forward strand.
GATGGAAACCCGGATCGGACAATTGACTCGCCTCTTGGCCAACGCCGAAATCGTGGACTCGGGTAGCAACAGCAGTGTCGTCGGCCCCGGGTCGATCATCTCGGTCAGCTACGACGGGGACGAGCCCGAGCAGTATCTGGTGGGATCCATCGAGGAGCAGCGCGACGACATCACCGTGATGTCAACTGGATCGCCCATGGGCCAAGCCCTGTTGGGGGCCTCGGCCGGAGACGAGGTCAGCTACCAGTCACCGGCCGGACCAGTGCGAGTCACCATCGTCGCCATCGAGTGACGGGAACGATGGTGACGGGAACGACTAGCGACGGGCACGACTGAAGACGGGCAATGACAAACCGTAAATGGGCTCAGATGGCATTGGCGCTCGGAGGGTTGCTGCTGGCTGTCGGCGCCGGGCTCGCCATCTGGGACGCGGCTGCGGGTGATCCTGCACCCCCGGTGATCACCGGACGAACCGGCTAGAGACTGATCGGACCGGAACCGTGACCGAGCCCGAGACACTGAGCGAGAAGATCTGGAACCGCCATCTGGTGGCCGAGGGCTGCAACGGGCAGCCCGATCTGCTCTACATCGACCTTCACCTCGTCCACGAGGTCACCTCCCCCCAGGCCTTCGACGGGCTGCGCCTCTCGGGCCGGAAGGTCCACCGCCCCGACCTCACCGTGGCCACCGAGGACCACAACGTGCCCACCGTCGACATCGACCAGCCCATCGCCGACGAGGTGAGTCGCATCCAGGTGGAGACCCTGCGTCGCAACACCAGCGAGTTCGGCATCACCAACTACCCCATGGGCCACGCCTCCCAGGGCATCGTGCACGTGATCGGTCCGGAGCAGGGCTGGACCCAGCCGGGGATGACCATCGTGTGCGGCGACTCCCATACTTCCACCCACGGCGCCTTCGGCACCATCGCCTTCGGCATCGGCACCAGCGAGGTCGAGCACGTCCTGGCCACCCAGACCCTTCCCCAGATGAGGCCCGGCACCATGGCCATCACCGTCACCGGGAAACTACCGGACCACTCGACAGCCAAGGACGTGATCTTGGCCATCATCGGCCGTATCGGGACCGGGGGCGGGATCGGCAAGATCATCGAGTACCGGGGTCCGGTCATCGAGTCGCTGTCGATGGAGGGGCGGATGACGGTGTGCAACATGTCGATCGAGGCCGGAGCCCGGGCCGGACTGGTCGCACCGGACGACACCACGTTCGACTACGTGTCCGGCCGCGACCACGCTCCGTCCGGTCCGGCTCTTCAAGCCGCGGTAGCCGACTGGCGCACACTCGTCACCGACCCCGGGGCCGCCTTCGACGAGGAGGTGATCCTGAACGGGAGCGACATCTCTCCCATGGTCACCTGGGGTACCAACCCGGGCCAAGTGGTGGCGGTGGACGGCTCGGTCCCCAGCCCCGACCAGATCGAAGATCCAGGCCGGCGAGAAGCCGCGACTCGAGCCCTCGACTACATGGGCCTGGCGGCTGGCACTGCCATGCGCGACATAGCGGTCGACACCGTCTTCATCGGTTCGTGCACCAACAGCCGCATCGAGGATCTGCGAGCCGCCGCCGCCGTGGCCAAGGGCCGCCAAGTGGCAGCCGAGATGCGGACCCTGGTGGTGCCCGGGTCGGGCCCGGTCAAGGCCCAGGCCGAAGCCGAAGGCCTGGCCGAGATCTTCCGGGCTGCCGGCTTCGACTGGCGCGAACCGGGCTGCTCCATGTGCCTGGCCATGAACCCCGACAAGCTGGAACCGGGCGAGCGGGCCGCCAGCACTTCCAATCGCAACTTCGAGGGCCGACAGGGCCGCCAGGGGCGCACCCACTTGGTCTCGCCCGCGGTGGCGGCCGCCACCGCCATCGTCGGCGCCTTCGCCAGCCCCGAGGACCTGCCGTGAGAGCGGTCACCGTCGTCACCGGCACGGCCGTGCCCTTGGACCGCACCGACGTGGACACCGACCAGATCATCCCGTCGGACTGGCTCAAGCGGGTGGAGCGCACCGGCTTCGGGAAGGGTCTGTTCTCGCAATGGCGGGATCAGCGCGACTTCGTCCTCAACGACGAGCGTTACGCCGGGGCGACCATCCTGATGGCCGGGACCAACTTCGGCACCGGCTCGTCCCGGGAGCACGCGGTGTGGGCCATCCAGCAGTACGGCTTCGACGCGGTGATCAGCCCCCGCTTCGCCGACATCTTCTGCAACAACTGCACCAAGAACGGCTTGGTCCCGGTGCGGGTCGAACCCACCGTCGGGGCCCGACTCATGGCAGCGGTGCAGTCCGATCCGGGCCTCGAGATCACCATCGACGTGGCCCGCCTCCGGATCGAAGCCCCCGCCATAGGGTTGGAAGCCGACTTCTTTCTCGATGCTGGGACCCTGGCCCGCTTCCTGGAAGGTCTCGACGACATAGACTTGACACTGTGCCACGCCGACGCCATCACCGCCTACGAACGAACCCGCAGAGCCTGGTTGCCATCGGCGGGCTGAATCCCCAGAAATCCTTCGGACCGGAAGCAGCATCGACATATACAACTGAAGACAAGCCATCCGAGACAGAAAGGCCGAGCCCGTGCCCAAGACGCTGGCCCTACTGATAGCCGCAGCTCTACTGGCCTCGGCTTGTGCCGACGATCCATTGAATCCCGTGAGCACCGGCACCGGTAACCTCAACGGCGAAGAAGGCGTCTTGACCCTCAACGGCACCGAGATCGTGCTCACCGCCGGGCTGCACGCCTTCGACGAGTGCGACGAACTGCTCGATCATCTCCATTCCACCGCTGAGAAGTGGGTCGGGCCCTGGGGATTCGGCGTCGGCAACTATTGGAACGCAGAACCCTCGATGGCCGACGAAGCCGCGGGTGATACATCGGCCACCGTCGCCGAAGCGGCGGAAGCGGGCGAGAGCCAAGATCTCATCGAAGGCGTCGATTTCTCCGGCACCAACGTGGCCGAGCAGGGGGTGGACGAGGCCGACCTGGTCAAGACCGACGGCAGACGGATCTTCTTGATCTCCGAAGGCAGCCTGGTGGTGGTGGATGCGGCCAGCCGCAGTGCGACCGGATCGGTGCCGGTGGCCAAGAGTAGGGCGCCCGAGTTGCTCATCTCCGACGACAGCCTCTTGTTGGTGGCCCGCGACCATACCGGCGAGGGACCGGAAACGGTCATCCAGCGCATCGATCTCACCGGCGAGAACCCGGCCGTGGTCGAAACCCTGCGGGTAACCGGCGACTATCTGAGCGCCCGCAGCGTGGACGGCGTGGCCCGGGTGATCATCCAGGCCGATCCCCTGCGGAACTTACCGTTCGTCTACCCGGCCACCCCCGACAGCGAACTCGTCGCCACCGAAGCCAACCGGGCCGTAGTGCGGGCCAGCACCCTGGACGACTGGCTACCGAGCTACACGCACACCAGAGCGAGCGGCGCCACTGAAGGTGGGCTGCTGCCGGACTGCACCAACTTCCACGTCCCGGCCGAGTTCTCCGGGTTCGGAGCGACCACGGTGCTGAGCGTGCCGGTTGACGGAGAAATCGACCCGGCCACGGCCGCCTCGGTGCTGGCCCCGGGCGACGTCGTCTACGCCTCCCCCCGATCTCTTTACGTGTCGACCTCCGCCTGGGTCGACCCGGTCATCCTCGAAGACGCCAGCAGGCAGGAGCAGGCCTGGGCCGAGCGGCAGGTGAACATCCACCGCTTCGACATCACCGACCCCGACAGGGCCGTCTACACCGCCTCGGGCCAAGTGCCGGGCGAGATCCTCAACCAGTTCTCGCTGTCCGAACACGACGGACACCTTCGGGTGGTCACCACCACCGGTGACCGTTGGAGCGAGACATCGCAGAGCCAGGTGCGGGTACTGTCCGAGACCGAGGGACGGTTGGTGGAGGTCGGAGTGGTGGGCGACATCGGCCGGGGCGAACGGGTCTACTCGGTGCGCTTCGCCGGTGCTGTGGGCTACGTGGTCACCTTCCGCCAAGTCGATCCCTTCTACACGATCGATCTCGCCGACCCGGCCGACCCCACCATCCTCGGGGAGTTGAAGATCCCCGGGTTCTCCAGCTACCTGCACCCGATCGGCGACGGTCTGGTGCTGGGGGTGGGATCCGACGCCGACGCCGACGGCTCCGTTACCGGGGCCAAGGTCTCGCTGTTCGACGTCACCGACCTGACCGAGCCCCGGGAAGTAGCGTTGTGGACCGCCCCCGACGTCTGGCACGACATCGGCTGGGATCACCGGGCCTTTCTGTGGTGGGCGCCCGAGAACTTGGCCGTCATCCCCATCCAAGCCTGGAACCGGGGCGATGACTGGGCCGGCGCGGTGGTCCTGCACGCCGACGACAACCGGATACGAGAACGGGGCCGAGTCGAGCCCCACTGGAACCGGTTCGAGCGCATAAGGCGCAGCATCGTCATCGGCAACGAGCTGTGGACCTTCAGCTACCGCTACGAAGGGGCTGGCAGCCACGACCCCGCCCGGTTCGAGGTGTACGACCTCGACACGCTCGAACTGCTCGCTTCGGTGAGTCTGTGAACATCAATACTCTGTGAACGAAACACTGCGACAGGAGTCCATCTCATGCACAAGACACTGCTACTGGTGGTGGCTGCAGCCTTGATGTCTGCGGCTTGCTCCGACGACCCGCCCGAGCATGCCACGACCGGGAGCAGCTACGACACCGGTACCGACACCACCAATGAGACCACCGCCGAAAACGACACCACCAATGAGACCACCGCCGAAAACGACACCACCAACGGCGGCGAGAATACCAGAACTGAAGACGACAACGCCAACACCAACGACGACGAACCCGTCTCGAACCCGGGCGAGGGTGAGATCGTGCCCACCGTCGGGCTGTATGCCTTCGACGAGTGCACCGAACTGCTCGATCATCTCCGAACCACCGCTGAACGACAAGTGGGACCCCGAGGACTCTACAACTGGTCCGAAGAGCAAAGCCAGAATCGCCCTGGCACCACCGAGCCACTGCACTTCTTTGGCCAGGACCCGGTCCTGACCGAAGGTGTCGACTTCTCGGGCACCAATGCGGCGCAGCGGAGGATGGACGAGGCCGACATGGTCAAGACCGACGGCAGTCGGATCTTGTTGATCTCCGACGGTGAGCTGGTGGTGGTGGACGTGGCCAGCCGACAAGTGACCGGATCGGTGGAAGTGGCCGAGAGCTGGTCGCCTGAGCTGTTCATCTCCGGCGACAGTGTTGTGATGGTAGCCCACAGCTACACCGACAGTCCCGAAACGGTCATACAGCGCATCGATGTGGTCGATGGGAACCCGACAGTGGCCGAGACCCTGCGGGTAACCGGCAACTACCTGAGCGCCCGTAGCGTGGGCGGCGGAGCCCGGGTGATCATCCAGAGCGATCCCAATTGGCACTTACCGTTCTTCTATCTGTCCACCACCGACAGCGAAACGGACGTCACCGAAGCCAACCGGGACGTCGTACGGTCTTCCACCCTGAAGGACTGGCTACCGACCTTCACGCACACCCATGCCAGTGGTGCCACCGAAGACGGGCTGCTGCCGGACTGCGACAACTTCCACGTCCCAGCCGAGTTCTCCGATTTCAGAACGACCACGGTGCTGAGCATTCCGATGAACGCAGAAATGGACACGGCCACGGCCACTTCGGTGCTGGGCGCCACCGATATCGTCTACGCTTCCCCTGAGTCGTTGTATGTGGCTACCTCGGCCTGGGTCGACTTGGAGACCCTCGACGACCAGAGCGATATGGAGCAGTACTGGGCTGATCTGCAGACGAACATCCATCGCTTCGACATAACCAACCCCGACGGGGCCGTATACACCGCTTCGGGCCAGGTTCCGGGCGCGGTCCTGGACAGGTTCTGGCTATCCGAGCACGACGGACATCTGCGGGTGGTCACCACGGACATGGGTGACGTGACATCGCCGAGCCAGGTGAGGGTGCTGCGAGAAATCGACGGCCAGCTAGTCGAGATCGGCTCGGTGGGCTACATCAGCAAAGGGGACCGGGTCGAGTCGGTGCGTTTCGTCGGTGATGTGGGTTACGTAGCCACCTTCAACCATGTCAATCCCTTCTACACGATCGATCTCGCCGACCCGGCCAACCCCGCCGTCCTCGGAGAGTTGAAGGCCCCCCGAAGTTCCAGCTACCTGCACCCGATCGGTGATGGTGTGGTGCTGGGAGTGGGACCCGACATCAAGGCCGACGGCTCCGCCGACTATGCCAAGGTCTCACTGTTCGACGTCACCGACCTGACCGGGCCCCGGGAAGTAGCAGTGTGGACCTCCCCCGGCAGCTACCACGTCATCGATTGGAATCACCGAGCCTTCCTGTGGTGGGCCCCCAAAAATCTCGCTGTTGTCCCGTTTAAGACCTTAATCGACTGGTACTCGGACGAAGCCGACTGGGACGCCAACTGGTCCGGCGTCGTGGTCTTGGAAATCGACGGCGACCAGATCCGAGAGAGAGGCCGGATCGCGCACAAACTGGAGAACTGTCCCGACCCGAGAACTGTACCGTACGAAGCCTACGAGGAGCTGCGAGAGGAGGGCTGCGATCCCAATTCCCTATACCAATATGAGCACATCATACGCGGCATCGTCATCGGTGACGAACTGTGGACCCTCAGCTACCCCTTCCTAATGGGGGGCAGCGAACACCCGGGTTGGTTGGAGGTATACGACCTCGACACGCTCGAACCACTTGCTTCGCTGAGGCTGTGAGCAACCGGGCCGGATCCGGACGGATGAGCAATTACCGGCGTCGGCGCCGGTACACTGCGGATCATGCTTTCGGTACTGGTTCGGGCCTTCCGGCTGATCAAGATAGGCGCCATCGGCGGGCTCGCTGTTGGCGTCGTTCGTTTGGCGATGAGCCGGCGGCGGCCTCCGGTGACCGGAGAGGCATCTTGGCCCAGCCTGGCCGAGCCAATCGAGGGGTCTGAGACACCCGCCACCAGAGTCGACCGCGACCAGACAGATACCAGCACGATCGAGAGAGCGAGGCCCGAGCCGCCCGGCTCCGGGCCCCCAAACGCTGAGCCCGGCGACCTGAACTCCGCTGAGCCCGGCGACCTGAACTCTCGAAACTCGGAACTTTCAGGCCTCGAACCCTCGGATCTCGACAGCCGGTAGGTCGTCGGCGGGCCGGAACCCCAGTACCTGTCCGAAGAAGGCCAGTTCCGCCTCCAACGCGGCAACGATGGTCTCGGCTCGGCGAAAGCCGTGCTGCTCCCCCTCGAAGAGCAGATAGGCGACCGGTACTCCTCTCGACTCCAGCCCGGCCACGATCATCTCGGCTTGGCTCGGGGGCACGATGGAATCCTCGGATCCCTGCAGAACGATCATGGGAGTACTGAAACGGTCTACGTGGTTGATCGGGGAACGCTGTTCGTACACGGGGCGAGCTTCGGGAAAGGGACCGATCAGAGTGTCCAGGTAGCGGGATTCGAACTTGTGGGTATCGGCGACCAGCACGGTCAAGTCGGCGATGCCGTAGCGGCTGGCCCCGGCCGCGAACACTTCGTGGGACGCCATCGCCGCCATCACGGTGAAACCGCCCGCGCTCGAGCCGCGGATCATCAGCCGTCGAGCGTCGGCGTCGCCCCGATCCACCAGGTATCGGGCCGCAGCCACGCAATCGGCAACGTCGACCACCCCCCAGCCGCCGTATAGGGCCTGGCGGTAGCGACGCCCGTAACCGGTGGAACCCCGGTAGTCGACATCGACCACCGCTATCCCCCGGGATGTCCAGTACAGGATGGAGGGCTGGAGCCGGCGCCGGGCTGCGGCAGTGGGACCACCGTGGGCCAGCACCAGCAGGGGAGGTAGCTCGCCGGACGGCCCGGTGTGATCGGGATTGGTGGGCCGGTAGTACAGGGCGTGGGCCCGGGCCTCGCAATCGGGGTCGAACGTGGGAACCGAAGCCTCGTCCGTGGACCCAACCGTGATCGGGGTGGTCGAGGCCGTGGTGGGAAAAGTGATCGCCTCGGGCTCGACCAGCAAACCCGGATCGAACCGCAGCGGGCGGGCCGGCCGGATTACTTTCCGGCTCCCATCCATCCCGACGATGACCACTTCTGATTCGTGGCCCCAGCCCGCTCCCGCACAGGCCACCGACCGTGACCCCCGCAAGGCGGTTACCGACGAGATGGCAGAATCGGCGACCGAGCCACCAGCGACTCCACCTATGGGGGCGTCAGACCCCACTCCACCGATCCCGATCAGCTCGTCACCACCGGGGCGACCGGCTGCGGCCACGACCCCGGCTTCGGTGCCAGCCCAGCGTTGCATCCCGAAGACCCACGCCGGGGTAGCCACCTCGTACTCTCCCACCACCACCTCACTGAGCCGGCCCGTCTGCAGATCCACCTCGTAGAGGTTCCACCAGTCCTGATGGTCGCTGCACACCAGCAAACGCTGATCCCACCAGCCGGGCTGACACAGGCTCCGGTCGTCGTCGCGCCCCAGCACCACCACCTCGGCCCCCAAAGCACCGCCGTCGAACTGGTGAACGTGGAGCCGGGTGGCGTCCCAAGCCATGTGGGGATGATCCCAACTGATCCAGGCCAACCGGGTGCCGTCGGGCGAGAGCCGGGGCGACATGACGAAGTCGGCCTCCGACCACAGTGTCTCTACCTGCTGTGACCCGTCGGTGGCCACAGCCACCAACTCGTTGATCGGCTCGTCGCCGGGCCCGGGGACCGGCCCCGGCCCGGGCCCCGATGAGACCTCGGGGTGGCGCTCCCGCACGCAGACACACCAATGCCCATCCGGGGTCACCCGACCATCGGCGTAACGCCAGAGCCGGGGCTGGGGCGGAGCCGGAGTGAGCAGCACCGGTTCGGTGCCTACACCGTCGAGCCGGCGCAGACGCTGATCGTCGTATTCGACGTAGTAGAGCCGCCCGTCGTGAGGCCACCAGGCCCCGCCCCCGTACTCGTGGACCAAGGTCCGTACGTTGGCCGCTGCCGGGGTGAGCTCTTCGGTGTGGGCCGGGTCCAAGCAATGACGCATCACCGCGCTGCGGCCACCTTCCTCGGGTCGGGTCTCGGCCCAACACAGATACTGAGACTGCACCGGGTCGGCTATCACCTCGGCGATCTCGACCGACCCGGTCACCAGGGAACCGGCACTGATGGGTGACGGCCAAGCCCCGTAGGGCGTGACCGCCGGACCGGTCACGCGCGATTACCGAGCAGCTCTACGATGCGTCCGACCCCTTCGATCAGATCGTCGTCGGCCAGAGCAAAGGAGAAGCGGATCCCGCCGGGGGCTCCGAACACTTCGCCGGGGACTACGGCCACCTCAACCTGTTCGAGAAGGACCTCGGCCAGTTCCAGTGTGGTAGTCGGGGTGACCCCGCCGATATCGGCTCCGAGTACGCCGGTCATGTCCGGGAAGGCGTAGAAGGCACCCTGCGGTTCGGGGCAGACCACCCCGTCGATACCGCTGAGCATCTCGTACATGACCCGGCGCCGACGGTCGAAATGGCGACGCATCTCCTCGGTAGCCTCGAGCGGCCCCGAAACCGCGGCCAGAGCCGCGGCCTGGGCCACGTTGCACACATTGGCAGTGGTGTGCGACTGCAGGCTGGCCGCGGCTCGGACCACGTCGGAGGGTCCGGCCATCCAACCGACCCGCCATCCGGTCATGGCGTAGGTCTTGGCCACTCCGTTCACCACGATGCATGTGTCGCGGACCTCAGGGACGACTACGGGCAAGGAGTGATGTTCGTTGTCGCCGTACACGAGGTGCTCGTAGATCTCGTCGGCGATCACCCAGATGCCGGCCTCGACCGCCCACCGGCCGATGGCAGCCATCTCGGACCGGGAGTAGACGGCGCCGGTGGGATTTGAGGGCGACGTGAAAACCAGAGCTTTGGTCTGGAGGGTCCGGGCCGCTTCGAGCTGATCGACCGTCACCCGGTAGCCGTTGGCCGCCCCGGTGGGTATCGGCACCGCCACCCCTCCGGACATAGCGATGGGTTCGGGGTAGGTGAGCCAGTACGGCGCCGGCAACAGAACCTCGTCGCCGGGGTCTACTATTGCCGCCACGGCGTTGTGGATGGCGTGCTTGCCGCCGTTGGTTACCAACACGTCGTCCGGGGAAATGTCCAGACCCGAGTCACGGGCCGTCTTGGCCGCGATGGCCTCCCTGAGCTCGGTGTGGCCTGCTACCAGCGTGTATTTGTGGTGACGCGGGTCGGCGCAGGCGGCTTGGGCCGCGGCCACGATGTGGGCGGGGGTGGGGAAATCGGGCTCGCCCACCCCGAACCCGATCACGTTGGCGCCGGCGGCGCGCAGCGCCTGGGCCTTGGCCGTGATGACCAGGGTGGCCGAGGGAGCGATGGCACCGACCCTCCGAGAAATCCGGGCGTCGATCATGGGCCCCGAGCGTACCCAGTACGCCGATCAGTGCATGAATCGAAATCTCGGGAAGAGATTCGCGTTCGGGGCCCGATGATCTGCCAGACTTCGAAAATGAGCGTTTTCTCTACTGAAATCCCCGATGTCACCATCCCGGCCGCCATCATGCCGACGGACGGGCGGTTCGGTTGCGGCCCGTCCAAGGTCAGGTCTGACGCCGTGGCCGAGCTGGCCGACCGGGCCGTCACCTACATGGGAACAAGCCACCGCAAGTCCACCGTGCGGTCGGTGGTGGCCGGGTTACGCAGCGGCATCGCTGAGCTGCTGCGAGCCCCTGACGGTTACGAGATCGTCCTCGGCAACGGCGGGGCCACCGCTTTCTGGGATGCAGCCAGCTTCGGTCTCATGAACCGGCGCAGCCATCACCTCTCGCTGGGTGAGTTCAGCTCGAAGTTCTTGGCCGTGACCCGGGCTGCACCCCATCTCGACGAGCCGTCGGTGCACGAGTGCGAACCCGGCACCCGGCCTTCGATCGAACCGGTGGCCGAGGTGGACTCCTTCTGTTACCCCCACAACGAGACCTCCACCGGGGTGATGATCGAACCGGAACGTCCCGGAGCATCCCCCGGTGGAGATGCGAAAGTGCTCACGCTCATCGACGCCACTTCGGCCGCGGGTGGTCTGGCATTCGACCCGGCCGTCACCGACGTCTACTACTTCGCGCCCCAGAAAGCCCTTTCCAGCGACGGTGGACTCTGGATCGCCATGGTCTCACCGGCGGCGGTGGAGCGCATTGAGCGTATCGCAGCCTCAGGCCGTTGGACACCGGCTTTTCTCGACTTGGGCACAGCCCTGAACATGTCCCGCAAGAACCAGACCTACAACACTCCGGCTCTGGCCACGGTGTTTCTCACCGCGGCCCAGGTGGGCTGGATGAACGGCAACGGGGGTTTGAGCTGGGCTGCGGCCCGTAGCGCCCGGTCGGCGGAGGTTCTCTACGGTTGGGCCGAGGCTTCCGAAATAGCCGCCCCCTACGTGGTCGATCCGGCCCATCGCAGCCCGGTGGTGGGCACCATCGATTTCGATCAACGCTTGGATGCCGATATGCTGGCCGCGGTGCTGCGAACCAACGGGATCGTGGACACCGACGGCTACCGCAAGCTGGGCCGCAACCAGTTGCGCATCGGTATGTTCCCCGCCATTGAACCGTCCGATATCGAAGCACTTACCCGCTGCATCGACTACGTAGCCGAACGGTTGCTCTGAGTGCCGCCAGCGCGGAGCGAACAGCCCGCAACCAGCCCGCTCTGATGAGCGGGGCTCGTCGCCCCGGTCCGACCCGACCGACACCGAGAACCGCGGCCACGGCCCAGCCGAGCAGTCCGCCTGTTACTGGAGTTTGCGCCAGAAGCGAGCGAGGAACGAAGCCGTCTGATCGCGAGTGACCACACTGTCGGGGTCGTAAGTGGTGGCGGTCTTGCCGACCGTGATACCCAGACCGTAGATGCATTTCACATCGTCGGCGTAATCAGCGTCATCGGCAACGTCGGTGAACACCAACGACTCGACCACCGGACACTTCTTACCGGCTTTGCGCCAAGCTTTGGCCAAGAACGAAGCCGCAACCGAACGCAACACAGGCTGGTAAGGCTCGAAAGTCGTCTCGGTAATACCAGTAGCGATATCCAGACTGGCCAGACACGCAATATTGCTACCATGAGCAACCGAACCGGCCGCATCAGCCCAACCACTGGCACCATTAAAGCAAGCCCGCCCCGACTTCATCCACAACCGGGCCAAGAACGAAGCCACATGAGCCCGAGTCGCAGACACCCGCGGTTCAAAAGTAGTCGCCGTCTTACCACTGATGATCTCCAAATCCGCCAACAGTTCAATGTTGCCCCTATGCGGCGAATCCTTCGCCACATCCACAAACCGGTCAACCGACTGAGAAACCAGAGCCGGAGCCGGGTCAAGCTTAGGGATCAGAACCGGAGCTCGACCAAGACCGGGCAGCGCCGGAACATCGAGTGTGGTGGCGTTGGTAAAAGCGGACCAGCCGCTGGTGCCTTCGTCGTTGACAGCGCGGACCTGAACCTCATAAACCGTCCCGGCGGTCAACTGGTCGATAGTGGTCTGCCGGCCTGTGCCCGGGCCCGGGGTCAGCGTGGTCCATGACCCCGAACCCTCAGTGCGGTATCGCACGTCGTAACCGGTGATCGCCGGGCCGGTGTTGGCCGGCGCATCCCAGGTCACGCTCAACGCGGTCTTACCGGCAGATACCACCGTCGGCGCACCCGGCGCGGCCGGGGCTTCGGTGTCGTCATCAGTGACCGTCACCGTGAACACTTGACTAGTAGTGGAAGCACTGACATCGGTGACGGTCACCTCCACCACATAATCGTTGTTCGTGTCGTCGTCGGCGGGGTTCTCGTAGTCGGGGGCCGTCTTGAAGCTCAAAGTCGCCTTCGACGAGTCGGTTGCGTCAGCGGTGACGCTGAACAGGTTCTCGTCGTCGCCGCCGGAGACCGCCCAACTCAACACGTCGCCGTCGGCATCAGTAGCCGCCAACGCCACACCCGCAGTGTTCTCCGACACCGACAGCGCCGCCACGGTAGTAAAGATGGGATACTGGTTGGTGATACTCGGTACAGGACCGGTCTCCACCGTCGGGGTCCCCGACCCCGACGCCGACCAGTCCCCGGCACCCTCGTCGTTGACAGCGCGGACCTGAACCTCATAAACCGTCCCGCCGACCAACCCACCGATAGTGGCCTGCAGGTTCAGGCCCGGGCCCGGGGTCAGCGTGGTCCAAGCCCCCGAACCGCTGACGGTGTATTGGACTTCGTATCCGGTGATCGCCGGGCCGGTGTTGGCCGGCGCGGTCCAGGTCACGCTCAGCACAGTCGTACTGGCAGATACCACCGTCGGCGCACCCGGCGCGGCCGGGGCCTCGTTGTCAACGTCGGTGACCGTCACCGTGAACACTTGACTAGTAGTGGAAGCACTGACATCGGTGACGGTCACCTCCACCACATAATCGTTGTTCGTGTCGTCGTCGGCGGGGTTCTCGTAGTCGGGGGCCGTGTCGAAACTCAAAGTCGCCTTCGACGAGTCGGTTGCGTCAGCGGTGACGCTGAACAGGTTCTCGTCGTCGCCGCCGGAGACCGCCCAACTCAACACGTCGCCGTCGGCATCAGTAGCCGCCAACGCCACACCCGCAGTGTTCTCCGACACCGACAGCGCCGCCACGGTAGTAAAGATGGGATACTGGTTGGTGATACTCGGTACAGGACCGGTCTCCACCGTCGGGGTCCCCGACCCCGACGCCGACCAGTCCCCGGCACCCTCGTCGTTGACAGCGCGGACCTGAACCTCATAAACCGTCCCGCCGACCAACCCGCCGATAGTGGCCTGCAGGTTCGTGCCCGGGCCCGGGGTCAGCGTGGTCCAAGCCCCCGAACCGCTGACGGTGTATTGGACTTCGTATCCGGTGATCGCCGGGCCCGTATTGGCCGGCTCAGCCCAAGTCACGGTCAGTTTCTCCACCCCTGGCGTGACCGTCGGCGCACCCGGCGCGGCCGGGACCTCGGTGTCAACGTCGGTGACTGTGATGGTGAACGTCTCGACGTCTGTGGCGTTGTGGACGTCGGTGACGGTCACCTCCACCACATAATCGTTGTTCGTGTCGTCGTCGGCGGGGTTCTCGTAGTCGGGGGCCGTCTTGAAGCTCAAAGTCGCCTTCGACGAGTCGGTTGCGTCAGCGGTGACGCTGAACAGGTTCTCGTCGTCGCCGCCGGAGACCGCCCAACTCAACACGTCGCCGTCGGCATCAGTAGCCGCCAACGCCACACCCGCAGTGTTCTCCGACACAGTCTGGGCCGCATTGATCGTGATAGCCGGGTCCTGGTTCGCGGCCGGGACCTCGTTTTCATCATCGGTGACTGTGATGGTGAACGTCTCGACGTCTGTGGCGTTGTGGATGTCGGTGACGGTCACCGCCACCACATAGGCGTTGTTCGTGTCGGCATCAGCGGGGTTCTCGAAATCGGGGGTCGTTTTGAAACTCAACGTCGCCTTCGACGAGTCGGTTGCGTCGACGGTGATGTCGAACAGGGTCTGGTCGGTCCCGCCGGTGACCGCCCAGGTCAGTACGCCGTCGTCGTCGTTGGTCGCCGCCAACGCCACAACGGTGGTGTTCTCCGGTATCGACCGGGCCGCTGTGGTGGTGATATTGGGGGCTTGGTTCGCGGTCGGGGTCCCCGACGTCGACGTCGACCAGCCGCTGGTGCCCTCAGAGTTGCTGGCGCGGACCTGAACCTCATAAGCCGTCCCGCCGGTCAACCCGCCGATAGTGGCCTGCAGGTTTGTGCCCGGGCCCGGGGCCGGGGTCCATGACCCCGGCCCCTCGCTGGTGCGGTATCGGATGTCGTAACCGGTGATCGCCGGGCGGCCGGTGTTGACCGGCGCGGTCCAGGCCACACCCAGCGACAAAACCCCGGGCGTGACCGTCGGCGCCCCCGGCGTCTCGGGTGCTTCGACCGCGTCGGTGACTGTGATGGTGAACGTCTCGACGTCTGTGGCGTTGTGGATGTCGGTGACGGTCACCGCCACCACATAGGCGTTGTTCGTGTCGGCATCAGCGGGGTTCTCGAAATCGGGGGCCGTCTTGAAGCTCAAAGTCGCCTTCGACGAGTCGGTTGCGTCGACGGTGACGTCGAACAGGGCTTGGTCAACGCCGCCGGAGACCGCCCAACTCAACACGTCGCCGTCGGCATCAGTAGCCGCCAACGCCACACCCGCAGTGTTCTCCGACACAGTCTGGGCCGCATTGATCGTGATAGCCGGGTCCTGGTTCGCGGCCGGGACCTCGTTTTCATCATCGGTGACTGTGATGGTGAACGTCTCGGCGTCTGTGGCGTTGTGGATGTCGGTGACGGTCACCGCCACCACATAGGCGTTGTCACCATCGTCGTCGGTCGGGGTTTCGAAGTCGGGGGCGGTTTTGAAACTCAGCGTCGCCTTCGACGAGTCGGTTGCGTCGACGGTGATGTCGAACAGGGCTTGGTCGACGCCGCCGGTTATGTCCCATGTCAGTGCGCCGTCGTCGTCGTTGGTCGCCGCCAACGCGATGTCAGCAGTGTTCTCCTCGATCGACCGGGCCTTGTCGGTGGTGATCGCCGGGGCCTGGTTCGCGGTCGGGGTCCCCGACGTCGACGTCGACCAGCCGCTGGCACCTTCGGCGTTGCGGGCGCGGACCTGAACCTCATAATCCGTCCCGCCGGTCAACCCGGTGATAGTGGTCTGCGGGTTCGTGCCCGGGTCCGGGCCCGGGGTCCATGACCCCGGACCCTCTCTGGTGCGGTATTGGATGTCGTATCCGGTGATCGCCGGGCCGGTGTTGACCGGCGCGGTCCAGGCCACGCCCAGTTTCTCCACCCCGGGCGTGACCGTCGGCGCCCCCGGCGCGGCCGGGGCTTCGGTGTCAACGTCGGTGACTGTGATGGTGAACGTCTCGACGTCTGTGGCGTTGTGGATGTCGGTGACGGTCACCGCCACCACATAGGCATTGTCACCACCGTCGTCGGCGGGGTTCTCGAAATCGGGGGCCGTCTTGAAACTCAACGTCGCCTTCGACGAGTCGGTTGCGTTGACAGCGATGTCGAACAGGGCTTGGTCGGTCCCGCCGGTTATGTCCCACCTCAGTGCGCCGTCGTCGTCGTTGGTCGCCGCCAACACGATGTCAGCAGTGTTCTCCGGTATCGACCGGGCCGCTGTGGTGGTGATCGCCGGGGCCTGGTTCGCGGTCGGGGTCCCCGACGTCGACGTCGACCAGCCGCTGGCACCTTCGGCGTTGCGGGCGCGGACCTGAACCTCATAAACCGTCCCGCCGGTCAACCCGGTGATAGTGGTCTGCGGGTTCGTGCCCGGGTCCGGGCCCGGGATCCAAGCCCCCGGACCGCCGTATTGGATGTCGTATCCGGTGATCGCCGGGCCGGTGTTGGCCGGCGCGGTCCAGGTCACACCCAGCGACAAAACCCCGGGCGTGACCGTCGGTGCCCCCAGCGCGGCCGGGGCCTCGGCGTCAACGTCGGTGACTGTGATGGTGAACGTCTCGACGTCTGTGGCGTTGTGGACGTCGGTGACGGTCACCGCCACCACATAGGCGTTGTTCGTGTCGGCATCAGCGGGGTTCTCGAAATCGGGGGTCGTTTTGAAACTCAACGTCGCCTGCTTCGAATCCGACTGGTTGACGGTGACGGTGAACGATGCTTGGTCGACGCCGCCGGTTATGTCCCACCTCAGTACGCCGTCGTCGTCGTTGGTCGCCGCCAACGCCACAACGGTGGTGTTCTCCGGTATCGACCGGGCCTTGTCGGTGGTGATCGCCGGGTCCCGGTTCGCGGTCGGGGTCCCCGACGTCGACGTCGACCAGCCGCTGGCACCTTCGGCGTTGACAGCGCGGACCTGAACCTCATAAACCGTCCCGCCGGTCAACCCGGTGATAGTGACCTGCGGGTTCGTGCCCGGGTCCGGGCCCGGGATCCACGACCCCGGACCCTCTCTGGTGCGGTATCGGATGTCGTAACCGGTGATCGCCGGGCGGCCGGTGTTGACCGGCGCGGTCCAGGCCACACCCAGCGACAAAACCCCGGGCGTGACCGTCGGCGCCCCCGGCGTCTCGGGTGCTTCGACCGCGTCGGTGACTGTGATGGTGAACGTCTCGACGTCTGTGGCGTTGTGGATGTCGGTGACGGTCACCGCCACCACATAGGCGTTGTCACCACCGTCGTCGGCGGGGTTCTCGAAATCGGGGGTCGTTTTGAAACTCAACGTCGCCTGCTTCGAATCCGACTGGTTGACGGTGATGTCGAACAGGGCTTGGTCGGTCCCGCCGGTTATGTCCCACCTCAGTGCGCCGTCGTCGTCGTTGGTCGCCGCCAACGCCACAACGGTGGTGTTCTCCGGTATCGACCGGGCCTTGTCGGTGGTGATCGCCGGGTCCTGGTTCGCGGTCGGGGTCCCCGACGTCGACGTCGACCAGCCGCTGGCGCCTTCGGCGTTGCTGGCGCGGACCTGAACCTCATAAGCCTGGGCGGTCAACCCGGTGATAGTGGCCTGCGGGTTCAGGCCCGGGTCCGGGGCCGGGGTCCATGACCCCGGACCCTCTCTGGTGCGGTATTGGATGTCGTATCCGGTGATCGCCGGGCCGGTGTTGACCGGCGCATCCCAGGCCACACCCAGCGACAAAACCCCGGGTGTGACCGTCGGCGCCCCCGGCGCGGCCGGGGCTTCGGTGTCAACGTCGGTGACTGTGATGGTGAACGTCTCGGCGTCTGTGGCGTTGTGGATGTCGGTGACGGTCACCGCCACCACATAGGCGTTGTCACCACCGTCGTCGGTCGGGGTTTCGAAGTTCGGGGCGGTTTTGAAGCTCAGCGTCGCCTTCGACGAGTCGGTTGCGTCGACAGCGACGTCGAACAACGCCTTGTCGACGCCGCCGGTTATGTCCCATGTCAGTGCGCCGTCGTCGTCGTTGGTCGCCGCCAACACGATGTCAGCAGTGTTCTCCGTCACAGACTGCGCCTTGTCGGTGGTGATAGCCGGGTCCCGGTTCGCGGTCGGGGTCCCCGACGTCGACGTCGACCAGCCGCTGGCACCTTCGGCGTTGCGGGCGCGGACCTGAACCTCATAAACCGTCCCGCCGGTCAACCCGGTGATAGTGGTCTGCGGGTTCGTGCCCGGGTCCGGGCCCGGGGTCCATGACCCCGGACCCTCTCTGGTGCGGTATCGGATGTCGTATCCGGTGATCGCCGGGCCGGTGTTGACCGGCGCATCCCAGGCCACACCCAGTTTCTCCACCCCGGGCGTGACCGTCGGCGCCCCCGGCGCGGCCGGGGCTTCGGTGTCAACGTCGGTGACTGTGATGGTGAACGTCTCGACGTCTGTGGCGTTGTGGATGTCGGTGACGGTCACCGCCACCACATAGGCATTGTCACCATCGTCGTCGGTCGGGTTCTCGAAATCGGGGGTCGTTTTGAAACTCAACGTCGCCTTCGACGAGTCGGTTGCGTTGACAGCGACGTCGAACAGGGCTTGGTCGGTCCCGCCGGTGACCGCCCACCCCAGTACGCCGTCGTCGTCGTTGGTCGCCGCCAACACGATGTCAGCAGTGTTCTCCTCGATCGACCGGGCCGCTGTGGTGGTGATATTGGGGGCCTGGTTCGCGGTCGGGGACCCCGACGTCGACGTCGACCAGCCGCTGGCGCCTTCGGCGTTGACAGCGCGGACCTGAACCTCATAAGCCTGGGCGGTCAACCCGGTGATAGTGGCCTGCGGGTTCAGGCCCGGGTCCGGGCCCGGGGTCCATGACCCCGGACCCTCGCTGGTGCGGTATCGGATGTCGTAACCGGTGATCGCCGGGCCGGTGTTGACCGGCGCATCCCAGGCCACGCCCAGTTTCTCCACCCCTGGTGTGACTGTCGGCGCCCCCGGCGCGGCCGGGGCCTCGGTGTCAACGTCGGTGACTGTGATGGTGAACGTCTCGGCGTCTGTGGCGTTGTGGATGTCGGTGACGGTCACCTCCACCACATAGGCGTTGTCACCATCGTCGTCGGTCGGGGTTTCGAAATCGGGGGTCGTTTTGAAACTCAACGTCGCCTGCTTCGAGTCGTCCCGGTCGACGGTGATGTCGAACAACGCCTTGTCGACGCCGCCGGTTATGTCCCACCTCAGTGCGCCGTCGTCGTCGTTGGTCGCCGCCAACACGATGTCAGCAATGTTCTCCGGTATCGACCGGGCCGCTGTGGTGGTGATCGCCGGGGCCTGGTTCGCGGTCGGGGTCCCCGACGTCGACGTCGACCAGCCGCTGGCGCCTTCGGCGTTGACAGCGCGGACCTGAACCTCATAAGCCTGGGCGGTCAACCCGGTGATAGTGGCCTGCGGGTTCGTGCCCGGGTCCGGGCCCGGGGTCCAAGCCTCCGAACCGCTGACGGTGTATTGGATGTCGTATCCGGTGATCGCCGGGCGGCCGGTGTTGACCGGCGCGGTCCAGGCCACACCCAGCGACAAAACCCCGGGCGTGACCGTCGGCGCCCCCGGCGTCCCGGGTGCTTCGACCGCGTCGGTGACTGTGATGGTGAACGTCTCGACGTCTGTGGCGTTGTGGATGTCGGTGACGGTCACCGCCACCACATACGCATTGTCGCGGTTGGTATCAGCGGGGGTTTCGAAATCGGGGGTCGTTTTGAAACTCAACGTCGCCTGCTTCGAGTCGTCCCGGTCGACGGTGATGTCGAACAGGGCTTGGTCGACGCCGCCGGTGACCGCCCACCTCAGTGCGCCGTCGTCGTCGTTGGTCGCCGCCAACACGATGTCAGCAGTGTTCTCCGTCACAGACTTCGCCTTGTCGGTGGTGATAGCCGGAGCCTGGTTCGCGGTCGGTGTCCCCGACGTCGACGTCGACCAGCCGCTGGCACCTTCGGCGTTGACAGCGCGGACCTGAACCTCATAATCCGTGGCGCCGGTCAACCCGGTGATAGTGGTCTGCGGGTTCGTGCCCGGGTCCGGGCCCGGGGTCCACGACACCGAACCCTCAGCGCGGTATCGGATGTCGTATCCGGTGATCGCCGGGCGGCCGGTGTTGACCGGCGCATCCCAGGTCACACCCAGCGACAAAACCCCGGGCGTGACCGTCGGCGCCCCCGGCGTCTCGGGTGCTTCGGTGTCATCGTCGGTGACTGTGATGGTGAACGTCTCGACGTCTGTGGCGTTGTGGATGTCGGTGACGGTCACCGCCACCACATAGGCATTGTCACCATCGTCGTCGGTCGGGTTCTCGAAATCGGGGGTCGTTTTGAAACTCAACGTCGCCTTCGACGAGTCGGTTGCGTTGACAGCGACGTCGAACAGGGCTTGGTCGGTCCCGCCGGTGACCGCCCACCTCAGTACGCCGTCGTCGTCGTTGGTCGCCGCCAACACGATGTCAGCAGTGTTCTCCGGTATCGACCGGGCCTTGTCGGTGGTGATCGCCGGGGCCTGGTTCGCGGTCGGGGTCCCCGACGTCGACGTCGACCAGCCGCTGGCACCTTCGGCGTTGCGGGCGCGGACCTGAACCTCATAATCCGTGGCGCCGGTCAACCCGGTGATAGTGGTCTGCGGGTTCGTGCCCGGGTCCGGGGCCGGGATCCAAGCCCCCGGACCGCCGTATTGGATGTCGTATCCGGTGATCGCCGGGCCGGTGTTGGCCGGCGCGGTCCAGGTCACACCCAGCGACAAAACCCCGGGCGTGACCGTCGGCGCCTCCGGCGTCTCGGGTGCTTCGGTGTCATCGTCGGTGACTGTGATGGTGAACGTCTCGACGTCTGTGGCGTTGTGGATGTCGGTGACGGTCACCGCCACCACATAGGCGTTGTCACCATCGTCGTCGGCGGGGTTCTCGAAATCGGGGGTCGTTTTGAAACTCAACGTCGCCTTCGACGAGTCGGTTGCGTTGACAGCGACAGTGAACGATGCTTGGTCGGTCCCGCCGGTGACCGCCCACCCCAGTACGCCGTCGTCGTCGTTGGTCGCCGCCAACACGATGTCAGCAGTGTTCTCCGTCACAGACTGCGCCTTGTCGGTGGTGATAGCCGGGTCCCGGTTCGCGGTCGGGGTCCCCGACGTCGACGTCGACCAGCCGCTGGCACCTTCGGCGTTGCGGGCGCGGACCTGAACCTCATAAACCGTCCCGCCGGTCAACTTGTCGATATTGGTCTGCGGGTTCGTGCCCGGGTCCGGGCCCGGGGTCCACGACACCGAACCCTCAGCGCGGTATCGGATGTCGTATCCGGTGATCGCCGGGCGGCCGGTGTTGACCGGCGCATCCCAGGCCACGCCCAGTTTCTCCACCCCGGGCGTGACCGTCGGCGCCCCCGGCGTCTCGGGTGCTTCGACCGCGTCGGTGACTGTGATGGTGAACGTCTCGACGTCTGTGGCGTTGTGGATGTCGGTGACGGTCACCGCCACCACATAGGCATTGTCACCACCATCGTCGGCGGGGTTCTCGAAATCGGGGGCCGTCTTGAAACTCAACGTCGCCTTCGACGAGTCGGTTGCGTTGACAGCGATGTCGAACGATGCTTGGTCGGTCCCGCCGGTTATGTCCCATGTCAGTGCGCCGTCGTCGTCGTTGGTCGCCGCCAACGCCACAACGGTGGTGTTCTCCGGTATCGACCGGGCCTTGTCGGTGGTGATCGCCGGGTCCCGGTTCGCGGTCGGGGTCCCCGACGTCGACGCCGACCAGCCGCTGGCACCTTCGGCGTTGACAGCGCGGACCTGAACCTCATAAACCGTGGCGCCGGTCAACCCGGTGATAGTGGCCTGCCGGTTCAGGCCCGGGTCCGGGCCCGGGATCCAAGCCCCCGAACCGCGGTATTGGATGTCGTATCCGGTGATCGCCGGGCGGCCGGTGTTGACCGGCGCGGTCCAGGCCACACCCAGCGACAAAACCCCGGGCGTGACCGTCGGCGCCCCCGGCGTCCCGGGTGCTTCGGTGTCAACATCGGTGACTGTGATGGTGAACGTCTCGACGTCTGTGGCGTTGTGGATGTCGGTGACGGTCACCGCCACCACATACACATTGTCGCGGTCGGCATCAGCGGGGTTCTCGAAATCGGGGGTCGTTTTGAAACTCAGCGTCGCCTGCTTCGAATCCGACTGGTCGACGGTGACGGTGAACGATGCTTGGTCGGTCCCGCCGGTGACCACCCACCCCAGTACGCCGTCGTCGTCGTTGGTCGCCGCCAACACGAGGCCAGCAGTGTTCTCCGTCACAGACTGCGCCTTGTCGGTGGTGATCGCCGGAGGCTGGTTCGCGGTCGGGGTCCCCGACGTCGACGTCGACCAGCCGCTGGTGCCCTCAGAGTTGCTGGCGCGGACCTGAACCTCATAATCCGTCCCGCCGGTCAACTTGTCGATAGTGGCCTGCCGGTTCAGGCCCGGGTCCGGGGCCGAGGTCCAAACCCCCGGACCCTCTCTGGTGCGGTATCGGATGTCGTATCCGGTGATCGCCGGGCCGGTGTTGACCGGCGCGGTCCAGGCCACGCCCAGCGACAAAACCCCTGGTGTGACTGTCGGCGCCCCCGGCGCGGCCGGGATCTCGATCGCGTCGGTGACTGTGACCGTGAACGTCTCGACGTCTGTGGCGTTGTGGATGTCGGTGACGGTCACCGCCACCACATAGGCATTGTCACCATCGTCGTCGGCGGGGTTCTCGAAATCGGGGGTCGTTTTGAAGCTCAGCGTCGCCTGCTTCGAATCCGACTGGTTGACGGTGACGGTGAACGATGCTTGGTCGGTCCCGCCGGTGACCGCCCACCTCAGTACGCCGTCGTCGTCGTTGGTCGCCGCCAACACGATGTCAGCAGTGTTCTCCGTCACAGACCGGGCCTTGTCGGTGGTGATAGCCGGGGCCTGGTTCGCGGTCGGGGTCCCCGACGTCGACGCCGACCAGCCGCTGGCACCTTCGGCGTTGACAGCGCGGACCTGAACCTCATAAGCCTGGGCGGTCAACCCGGTGATAGTGGCCTGCGGGTTCAGGCCCGGGTCCGGGCCCGGGATCCACGACACCGAACCCACGGTGCGGTATTGGATGTCGTATCCGGTGATCGCCGGGCCGGTGTTGACCGGCGCGGTCCAGGCCACGTCCAGTTTCTCCACCCCGGGTGTGACTGTCGGCGCCCCCGGCGTCTCGGGTGCTTCGACCGCGTCGGTGACTGTGATGGTGAACGTCTCGACGTCTGTGGCGTTGTGGATGTCGGTGACGGTCACCGCCACCACATAGGCGTTGTCACCATCGTCGTCGGCGGGGTTCTCGAAATCGGGGGTCGTTTTGAAGCTCAGCGTCGCCTTCGACGAGTCGGTTGCGTTGACAGCGACAGTGAACAGGGCTTGGTCGGTCCCGCCGGTGACCGCCCACCCCAGTGCGCCGTCGTCGTCGTTGGTCGCCGCCAACGCGATGTCAGCAGTGTTCTCCTCGATCGACCGGGCCGCTGTGGTGGTGATATCGGGGGCCTGGTTCGCGGTCGGGGTCCCCGACGTCGACGTCGACCAGCCGCTGGCACCTTCGGCGTTGCGGGCGCGGACCTGAACCTCATAAGCCTGGGCGGTCAACCCGGTGATAGTGGTCTGCGGGTTCGTGCCCGGGTCCGGGGCCGGGGTCCAAGCCCCCGGACCGCCGTATTGGATGTCGTATCCGGTGATCGCCGGGCCGGTGTTGACCGGCGCATCCCAGGCCACACCCAGCGACAAAACCCCGGGCGTGACCGTCGGCGCCCCCGGCGTCTCGGGTGCTTCGGTGTCATCGTCGGTGACTGTGATGGTGAACGTCTCGACGTCTGTGGCGTTGTGGATGTCGGTGACGGTCACCGCCACCACATAGGCATTGTCACCATCGTCGTCGGCGGGGTTCTCGAAATCGGGGGCCGTTTTGAAACTCAACGTCGCCTTCGACGAGTCGGTTGCGTTGACAGCGATGTCGAACGATGCTTGGTCGGTCCCGCCGGTTATGTCCCATGTCAGTGCGCCGTCGTCGTCGTTGGTCGCCGCCAACACGATGTCAGCAGTGTTCTCCGGTATCGACTTCGCCTTGTCGGTGGTGATAGCCGGGGCCTGGTTCGCGGTCGGGGTCCCCGACGTCGACGCCGACCAGCCGCTGGCACCTTCGGCGTTGACAGCGCGGACCTGAACCTCATAAGCCTGGGCGGTCAACCCGGTGATAGTGGTCTGCGGGTTCGTGCCCGGGTCCGGGCCCGAGGTCCAAACCCCCGGACCCTCTCTGGTGCGGTATCGGATGTCGTAACCGGTGATCGCCGGGCCGGTGTTGACCGGCGCATCCCAGGCCACACCCAGCGACAAAACCCCGGGCGTGACCGTCGGCGCCCCCGGCGTCTCGGGTGCTTCGGTGTCAACGTCGGTGACCGTGACCGTGAACGTCTCGACGTCTGTGGCGTTGTGGATGTCGGTGACGGTCACCGCCACCACATACACATTGTCACCATCGTCGTCGGCGGGGTTCTCGAAATCGGGGGTCGTTTTGAAACTCAACGTCGCCTTCGACGAGTCGGTTGCGTCGACAGCGACGTCGAACAACGCCTTGTCGACGCCGCCGGTGACCGCCCACCCCAGTACGCCGTCGTCGTCGTTGGTCGCCGCCAACACGAGGCCAGCAGTGTTCTCCGTCACAGACTGCGCCTTGTCGGTGGTGATCGCCGGAGCCTGGTTCGCGGTCGGGGTCCCCGACGTCGACGTCGACCAGCCGCTGGCACCTTCGGCGTTGCGGGCGCGGACCTGAACCTCATAATCCGTGGCGCCGGTCAACCCGGTGATAGTGGTCTGCGGGTTCAGGCCCGGGTCCGGGCCCGAGGTCCAAACCCCCGAACCGCCGTATCGGATGTCGTATCCGGTGATCGCCGGGCCGGTGTTGACCGGCGCATCCCAGGCCACACCCAGCGACAAAACCCCGGGCGTGACCGTCGGCGCCCCCGGCGCGGCCGGGGCTTCGGTGTCAACGTCGGTGACTGTGATGGTGAACGTCTCGACGTCTGTGGCGTTGTGGATGTCGGTGACGGTCACCGCCACCACATAGGCGTTGTCACCACCGTCGTCGGCGGGGTTCTCGAAATCGGGGGTCGTTTTGAAACTCAACGTCGCCTTCGACGAGTCGGTTGCGTTGACAGCGACGTCGAACAACGCCTTGTCGACGCCGCCGGTTATGTCCCACCTCAGTACGCCGTCGTCGTCGTTGGTCGCCGCCAACACGAGGCCAGCAGTGTTCTCCGTCACAGACTGCGCCTTGTCGGTGGTGATCGCCGGGTCCCGGTTCGCGGTCGGGGTCCCCGACGTCGACGTCGACCAGCCGCTGGCACCTTCGGCGTTGCTGGCGCGGACCTGAACCTCATAATCCTGGGCGGTCAACTTGTCGATAGTGGCCTGCGGGTTCGTGCCCGGGTCCGGGCCCGAGGTCCAAACCCCCGGACCCTCGCTGGTGCGGTATCGGATGTCGTAACCGGTGATCGCCGGGCCGGTGTTGACCGGCGCATCCCAGGCCACACCCAGCGACAAAACCCCGGGCGTGACCGTCGGCGCCCCCGGCGTCCCGGGTGCTTCGTTTTCATCATCGGTGACTGTGATGGTGAACGTCTCGGCGTCTGTGGCGTTGTGGATGTCGGTGACGGTCACCTCCACCACATAGGCGTTGTTCGTGTCGGCATCAGCGGGGTTCTCGAAATCGGGGGTCGTTTTGAAACTCAACGTCGCCTTCGACGAGTCGGTTGCGTCGACAGCGACGGTGAACGATGCCTTGTCGACGCCGCCGGTTATGTCCCACCCCAGTACGCCGTCGTCGTCGTTGGTCGCCGCCAACACGATGTCAGCAGTGTTCTCCGTCACAGACCGGGCCTTGTCGGTGGTGATCGCCGGGGCCTGGTTCGCGGTCGGGGTCCCCGACGTCGACGTCGACCAGCCGCTGGCACCTTCGGCGTTGCGGGCGCGGACCTGAACCTCATAATCCGTCCCGCCGGTCAACCCGGTGATAGTGGTCTGCGGGTTCGTGCCCGGGTCCGGGCCCGGGGTCCACGACCCCGGACCCTCTCTGGTGCGGTATCGGATGTCGTAACCGGTGATCGCCGGGCCGGTGTTGACCGGCGCATCCCAGGCCACACCCAGTTTCTCCACCCCGGGCGTGACTGTCGGCGCCTCCGGCGTCTCGGGTGCTTCGGTGTCATCGTCGGTGACTGTGATGGTGAACGTCTCGGCGTCTGTGGCGTTGTGGATGTCGGTGACGGTCACCGCCACCACATAGGCATTGTCACCACCGTCGTCGGCGGGGTTCTCGAAATCGGGGGTCGTTTTGAAACTCAACGTCGCCTTCGACGAGTCGGTTGCGTCGACAGCGACGTCGAACAACGCCTTGTCGACGCCGCCGGTGACCGCCCACCTCAGTACGCCGTCGTCGTCGTTGGTCGCCGCCAACACGATGTCAGCAGTGTTCTCCGTCACAGACTGCGCCTTGTCGGTGGTGATCGCCGGGTCCCGGTTCGCGGTCGGGGTCCCCGACGTCGACGCCGACCAGCCGCTGGCACCTTCGGCGTTGACAGCGCGGACCTGAACCTCATAAGCCTGGGCGGTCAACTTGTCGATATTGGCCTGCAGGTTCAGGCCCGGGTCCGGGCCCGGGATCCAAGCCCCCGAACCGCGGTATTGGATGTCGTATCCGGTGATCGCCGGGCCGGTGTTGACCGGCGCGGTCCAGGCCACACCCAGCGACAAAACCCCGGGCGTGACCGTCGGCGCCCCCGGCGTCCCGGGTGCTTCGGTGTCAACATCGGTGACTGTGATGGTGAACGTCTCGACGTCTGTGGCGTTGTGGATGTCGGTGACGGTCACCGCCACCACATACACATTGTCGCGGTCGGCATCAGCGGGGTTCTCGAAATCGGGGGTCGTTTTGAAACTCAGCGTCGCCTGCTTCGAATCCGACTGGTCGACGGTGACGGTGAACGATGCTTGGTCGGTCCCGCCGGTGACCACCCACCCCAGTACGCCGTCGTCGTCGTTGGTCGCCGCCAACACGAGGCCAGCAGTGTTCTCCGTCACAGACTGCGCCTTGTCGGTGGTGATCGCCGGAGGCTGGTTCGCGGTCGGGGTCCCCGACGTCGACGTCGACCAGCCGCTGGTGCCCTCAGAGTTGCTGGCGCGGACCTGAACCTCATAATCCGTCCCGCCGGTCAACTTGTCGATAGTGGCCTGCCGGTTCAGGCCCGGGTCCGGGGCCGAGGTCCAAACCCCCGGACCCTCTCTGGTGCGGTATCGGATGTCGTATCCGGTGATCGCCGGGCCGGTGTTGACCGGCGCGGTCCAGGCCACGCCCAGCGACAAAACCCCTGGTGTGACTGTCGGCGCCCCCGGCGCGGCCGGGATCTCGATCGCGTCGGTGACTGTGACCGTGAACGTCTCGACGTCTGTGGCGTTGTGGATGTCGGTGACGGTCACCGCCACCACATAGGCATTGTCACCATCGTCGTCGGCGGGGTTCTCGAAATCGGGGGTCGTTTTGAAGCTCAGCGTCGCCTGCTTCGAATCCGACTGGTTGACGGTGACGGTGAACGATGCTTGGTCGGTCCCGCCGGTGACCGCCCACCTCAGTACGCCGTCGTCGTCGTTGGTCGCCGCCAACACGATGTCAGCAGTGTTCTCCGTCACAGACCGGGCCTTGTCGGTGGTGATAGCCGGGGCCTGGTTCGCGGTCGGGGTCCCCGACGTCGACGTCGACCAGCCGCTGGCACCTTCGGCGTTGCTGGCGCGGACCTGAACCTCATAAGCCTGGGCGGTCAACCCGGTGATAGTGGCCTGCGGGTTCGTGCCCGGGTCCGGGCCCGGGGTCCATGACCCCGGGCCCTCTCTGGTGCGGTATTGGATGTCGTATCCGGTGATCGCCGGGCCGGTGTTGACCGGCGCGGTCCAGGCCACGTCCAGTTTCTCCACCCCGGGTGTGACTGTCGGCGCCCCCGGCGTCTCGGGTGCTTCGGTGTCATCGTCGGTGACTGTGATGGTGAACGTCTCGACGTCTGTGGCGTTGTGGATGTCGGTGACGGTCACCGCCACCACATAGGCGTTGTCACCATCGTCGTCGGCGGGGTTCTCGAAATCGGGGGTCGTTTTGAAACTCAACGTCGCCTGCTTCGAATCCGACTGGTTGACGGTGACGGTGAACAGGGCTTGGTCGGTCCCGCCGGTTATGTCCCACCTCAGTGCGCCGTCGTCGTCGTTGGTCGCCGCCAACGCGATGTCAGCAGTGTTCTCCTCGATCGACCGGGCCGCTGTGGTGGTGATATCGGGGGCCTGGTTCGCGGTCGGGGTCCCCGACGTCGACGTCGACCAGCCGCTGGCACCTTCGGCGTTGACAGCGCGGACCTGAACCTCATAATCCTGGGCGGTCAACCCGGTGATAGTGGCCTGCGGGTTCAGGCCCGGGTCCGGGGCCGGGGTCCAAGCCCCCGGACCGCGGTATTGGATGTCGTATCCGGTGATCGCCGGGCCGGTGTTGACCGGCGCATCCCAGGCCACACCCAGCGACAAAACCCCGGGCGTGACCGTCGGCGCCCCCGGCGTCTCGGGTGCTTCGGTGTCATCGTCGGTGACTGTGATGGTGAACGTCTCGACGTCTGTGGCGTTGTGGATGTCGGTGACGGTCACCGCCACCACATAGGCGTTGTTCGTGTCGGCATCAGCGGGGTTCTCGAAATCGGGGGTCGTTTTGAAACTCAACGTCGCCTTCGACGAGTCGGTTGCGTTGACAGCGACGTCGAACAACGCCTTGTCGACGCCGCCGGTTATGTCCCACGTCAGTACGCCGTCGTCGTCGTTGGTCGCCGCCAACACGATGTCAGCAGTGTTCTCCTCGATCGACCGGGCCTTGTCGGTGGTGATAGCCGGGGCCTGGTTCGCGGTCGGGGTCCCCGACGTCGACGTCGACCAGCCGCTGGCACCTTCGGCGTTGCTGGCGCGGACCTGAACCTCATAAGCCTGGGCGGTCAACCCGGTGATAGTGGTCTGCGGGTTCAGGCCCGGGTCCGGGGCCGGGGTCCAAGCCCCCGGACCGCGGTATTGGATGTCGTATCCGGTGATCGCCGGGCCGGTGTTGACCGGCGCATCCCAGGCCACACCCAGCGACAAAACCCCGGGCGTGACCGTCGGCGCCCCCGGCGCGGCCGGGGCCTCGGTATCATCGTCGGTGACTGTGATGGTGAACGTCTCGACGTCTGTGGCGTTGTGGATGTCGGTGACGGTCACCGCCACCACATAGGCGTTGTTCGTGTCGGCATCAGCAGGGGTTTCGAAGTTCGGGGCGGTTTTGAAACTCAACGTCGCCTGCTTCGAATCCGACTGGTCGACGGTGACGGTGAACGATGCTTGGTCGACGCCGCCGGTTATGTCCCATGTCAGTGCGCCGTCGTCGTCGTTGGTCGCCGCCAACACGATGTCAGCAGTGTTCTCCGGTATCGACCGGGCCTTGTCGGTGGTGATCGCCGGGGCCTGGTTCGCGGTCGGGGTCCCCGACGTCGACGTCGACCAGCCGCTGGCGCCTTCGGCGTTGCTGGCGCGGACCTGAACCTCATAAACCGTCCCGCCGGTCAACCCGGTGATAGTGGTCTGCGGGTTCGTGCCCGGGTCCGGGCCCGGGGTCCACGACCCCGGACCCTCGCTGGTGCGGTATCGGATGTCGTAACCGGTGATCGCCGGGCCGGTGTTGGCCGGCGCGGTCCAGGCCACGCCCAGTTTCTCCACCCCTGGTGTGACTGTCGGCGCCCCCGGCGTTTCGGGTGCTTCGTTTTCATCATCGGTGACCGTGACCGTGAACGTCTCGACGTCTGTGGCGTTGTGGATGTCGGTGACGGTCACCGCCACCACATAGGCGTTGTCACCATCGTCGTCGGTCGGGGTTTCGAAGTTCGGGGTCGTTTTGAAACTCAACGTCGCCTTCGACGAGTCGGTTGCGTTGACAGCGACGTCGAACAACGCCTTGTCGACGCCGCCGGTTATGTCCCATGTCAGTACGCCGTCGTCGTCGTTGGTCGCCGCCAATGCCACAACGGTGGTGTTCTCCGGTATCGACCGGGCCGCTGTGGTGGTGATATCGGGGGCCTGGTTCGCGGTCGGGGTCCCCGACGTCGACGTCGACCAGCCGCTGGCGCCTTCGGCGTTGCTGGCGCGGACCTGAACCTCATAATCCGTCCCGCCGGTCAACCCGGTGATAGTGGTCTGCGGGTTCGTGCCCGGGTCCGGGCCCGGGGTCCATGACCCCGGACCCTCGCTGGTGCGGTATCGGATGTCGTAACCGGTGATCGCCGGGCCGGTGTTGGCCGGCGCGGTCCAGGCCACGCCCAGTTTCTCCACCCCTGGTGTGACTGTCGGCGCCCCCGGCGTTTCGGGTGCTTCGTTTTCATCATCGGTGACCGTGACCGTGAACGTCTCGACGTCTGTGGCGTTGTGGATGTCGGTGACGGTCACCGCCACCACATAGGCGTTGTCACCATCGTCGTCGGTCGGGGTTTCGAAGTTCGGGGTCGTTTTGAAACTCAACGTCGCCTTCGACGAGTCGGTTGCGTTGACAGCGACGTCGAACAACGCCTTGTCGACGCCGCCGGTTATGTCCCACCTCAGTGCGCCGTCGTCGTCGTTGGTCGCCGCCAACACGATGTCAGCAGTGTTCTCCGGTATCGACCGCGCCTTGTCGGTGGTGATAGCCGGGTCCCGGTTCGCGGTCGGGGTCCCCGACGTCGACGTCGACCAGCCGCTGGCACCTTCGGCGTTGACAGCGCGGACCTGAACCTCATAATCCGTCCCGCCGGTCAACCCGGTGATAGTGGCCTGCAGGTTCAGGCCCGGGTCCGGGCCCGGGATCCAAGCCCCCGGACCGCCGTATCGGATGTCGTATCCGGTGATCGCCGGGCCGGTGTTGACCGGCGCATCCCAGGCCACGCCCAGTTTCTCCACCCCGGGCGTGACCGTCGGCGCCCCCGGCGCGGCCGGGGCCTCGGTGTCAACGTCGGTGACCGTGACCGTGAACGTCCGGGCGTCTGTGGCGTTGTGGATGTCGGTGACGGTCACCGCCACCACATAGGCGTTGTTCGTGTCGGCATCAGCAGGGGTTTCGAAGTTCGGGGCGGTTTTGAAACTCAACGTCGCCTGCTTCGAATCCGACTGGTTGACGGTGACGGTGAACGATGCCTGGTCGGTCCCGCCGGTGACCGCCCACCCCAGTACGCCGTCGTCGTCGTTGGTCGCCGCCAACGCGATGTCAGCAGTGTTCTCCTCGATCGACCGGGCCGCTGTGGTGGTGATATCGGGGGCCTGGTTCGCGGTCGGTGTCCCCGACGTCGACGTCGACCAGCCGCTGGCGCCTTCGGCGTTGACAGCGCGGACCTGAACCTCATAAGCCTGGGCGGTCAACCCGGTGATAGTGGTCTGCGGGTTCAGGCCCGGGTCCGGGCCCGGGGTCCATGACCCCGGACCCTCTCTGGTGCGGTATCGGATGTCGTATCCGGTGATCGCCGGGCCGGTGTTGACCGGCGCGGTCCAGGCCACACCCAGCGACAAAACCCCTGGTGTGACCGTCGGCGCCCCCGGCGTTTCGGGTGCTTCGGTGTCAACGTCGGTGACTGTGATGGTGAACGTCCGGGCGTCTGTGGCGTTGTGGATGTCGGTGACGGTCACCGCCACCACATAGGCATTGTCACCATCGTCGTCGGCGGGGTTCTCGAAATCGGGGGTCGTTTTGAAGCTCAGCGTCGCCTGCTTCGAATCCGACTGGTTGACGGTGACGGTGAACGATGCTTGGTCGGTCCCGCCGGTGACCGCCCACCTCAGTACGCCGTCGTCGTCGTTGGTCGCCGCCAACACGATGTCAGCAGTGTTCTCCGTCACAGACCGGGCCTTGTCGGTGGTGATAGCCGGGGCCTGGTTCGCGGTCGGGGTCCCCGACGTCGACGTCGACCAGCCGCTGGCACCTTCGGCGTTGCTGGCGCGGACCTGAACCTCATAAGCCTGGGCGGTCAACCCGGTGATAGTGGCCTGCCGGTTCAGGCCCGGGTCCGGGCCCGGGGTCCATGACCCCGGACCCTCTCTGGTGCGGTATTGGATGTCGTATCCGGTGATCGCCGGGCCGGTGTTGACCGGCGCGGTCCAGGCCACGTCCAGTTTCTCCACCCCGGGTGTGACTGTCGGCGCCCCCGGCGTCTCGGGTGCTTCGACCGCGTCGGTGACTGTGATGGTGAACGTCTCGACGTCTGTGGCGTTGTGGATGTCGGTGACGGTCACCGCCACCACATAGGCGTTGTTCGTGTCGGCATCAGCAGGGGTTTCGAAGTTCGGGGCGGTTTTGAAACTCAACGTCGCCTTCGACGAGTCGGTTGCGTCGACAGCGATGTCGAACGATGCTTGGTCGGTCCCGCCGGTGACCGCCCACCTCAGTACGCCGTCGTCGTCGTTGGTCGCCGCCAACGCCACAACGGTGGTGTTCTCCGGTATCGACCGGGCCTTGTCGGTGGTGATCGCCGGGGCCTGGTTCGCGGTCGGGGTCCCCGACGTCGACGCCGACCAGCCGCTGGCACCTTCGGCGTTGCTGGCGCGGACCTGAACCTCATAAACCGTCCCGCCGGTCAACTTGTCGATATTGGTCTGCGGGTTCGTGCCCGGGTCCGGGCCCGGGGTCCATGACCCCGGACCCTCTCTGGTGCGGTATCGGATGTCGTATCCGGTGATCGCCGGGCCGGTGTTGGCCGGCGCGGTCCATGCCACGCCCAGTTTCTCCACCCCTGGCGTGACTGTCGGCGCCCCCGGCGTCTCGGGTGCTTCGGTGTCATCGTCGGTGACCGTGACCGTGAACGTCTCGACGTCTGTGGCGTTGTGGATGTCGGTTACGGTCACCGCCACCACATAGGCGTTGTTCGTGTCGGTATCAGCAGGATTCTCGAAGTTCGGGGCGGTGTCGAAGCTCAGCGTCGCCTTCTTCGAATCGGTCGGATCGACGGTCACGGTGAACAGGTCCTCATCGGCGCCGCCGGTAATCGCCCAGGCCAGTACGCCGTCGTCGTCGTTGGTCGCCCCCAACCCGACGTCAGCAGTGTTCTCCGTCACGGACTGCGCCGCGTTGGTGGTGATAGCCGGGTTCTGGTTCACCGTCGGGGTCCCCGACGTCGACGCCGACCAGCCACTGCGACCTTCGGCGTTGACAGCGCGGACCTGCACCTCATAAGCCTGAGCGCCGGTCAGCTTGTCGATAGTGGCCTGCCGGTCCGGGCCCGGACCCGGGCCCGGGGTCCAAACCCCCGAACTCCCCCTGACGCGGTATTGGACTTCGTAACCGGTGATCGCCGGGCGGCCGGTGTTGGTCGGCGCAGCCCAGACCACGCCCAGCTTCAAAACCCCGGGCGTGACCGTCGGCGCGTCCGGCGCGTCCGGGACCTCGACCGCGTTGGTGACTGTGACGGTGAACGTCTCGGTGTCTGTAGCACCGTGGGCGTCGGTGACGCTCACCGTCACCACATAAACATTGTCGCTGTCGGTATCAGCAGGGTTCTCGAAATCGGGGGCCGTGTCGAAGCTCAGCGTCGCCTTCTTCGAATCCCCCGGGTCGACGGTCACGTCGAACAACGCCTCATCGGCGCCGCCGGTGACCGCCCATTGCAGTGCGCCGTCGTCGTCGTTGGTCGCCGCCAACCCGATGTCAGCAGTGTTCTCCGTCACAGACTGCGCCTTGTTGGTGGTGATAGCCGGGTCCTGGTTCGCGGTCGGGGTCCCCCTCTCGGACGCCGACCAGCCGCTGCGACCTTCAGAGTTGACAGCACGGACCTGCACCTCATAAGCCTGAGCGCCGGTCAGCTTGTCGATAGTGGCCTGCCGGTTGGTGCCCGGACCCGGGCCCGGGCCCGGGGTCCACGACACCGAACCCACGGTGCGGTATCGGACGTCGTAGCCGGTGATCGCCGGGCCGGTGTTGGTCGGCGCAGCCCAGACCACGCCCAGCTCCAACACCCCCGGCGTGACCGTCGGCGCGCCCGGCGTCCCGGGTGCTTCGACCGCGTTGGTGACCGTGATGGTGAACGTGCGGGCGGTCGTGGCGCCGTGGATGTCGGTTACGGTCACCGCCACCACATAGGCGTTGTTCGTGTCGGTATCAGCAGGATTCTCGAAGTTCGGGGCGGTGTCGAAGCTCAGCGTCGCCTTCTTCGAATCGGTCGTGTCGGCGGTGACGGTGAACAGGTCCTCATCGGCGCCGCCGGTAATGCTCCAGGCCAGTACGCCGTCGTCGTCGTTGGTCGCCGCCAACCCGATGTCAGCAGTGTTCTCCGGTATCGACGGCGTGGCTGTGGTGGTGATCGCCGGGTCCTGGTTCGCGGTCGGGGTCCCCGACGTCGACGCCGACCAGCCACTGCGACCTTCGGCGTTGACAGCGCGGACCTGAACCTCATAATCCGTGGCGCCGGTCAACCCGGAAATAGTGGCCTGCCGGTCTGTGCCCGGGTCCGGGCCCGGGGTCCACGACACCGAACCCCCCACGGTGCGGTATTGGACGTCGTAGCCGGTGATCGCCGGGCCGGTGTTGGTCGGCGCATCCCAGACCACGCCCAGTTTCTCCACCCCGGGCGTGACCGTCGGCGCTCCCGGCGCGTCCGGGACCTCGTTTTCATCGTCGGTGACCGTGATGGTGAACGTCTCGACGTCTGTGGCGCCGTGGATGTCGGTGACGGTCACCGCCACCACATAGGCGTTGTCACCATCGTCGTCGGCGGGGTTCTCGAAATCGGGGGTCGTTTTGAAACTCAACGTCGCCTTCTTCGAATCGTCCGGGTCGACGGTCACGTCGAACAGGTCCTCGTCGGCGCCGCCGGTAATGCTCCAGGCCAGTACGCCGTCGTCGTCGTTGGTCGCTACCAACCCGATACCAGCAGTGTTCTCCGGTATCGACGGCGTGGCTGTGGTGGTGATCGCCGGGGCCCGGTTCGCGGTCGGGGTCCCCCTCTCGGACGTCGACCAGGCCCCGGCACCCTCGTCGTTGCGGGCACGGACCTGCACCTCATAAGCCTGGGCTCCGGTCAGCTTGTCGATAGTCACCTGCCGGTTCAGGCCCGGGCCCGGGCCCGGGCCCGGGGTCCACGACACCGAACCCACGGTGCGGTATCGGACGTCGTAGCCGGTGATCGCCGGGCCGGTGTTGGTCGGCGCAGCCCAGACCACGCCCAGCTCCAACACCCCCGGCGTGACCGTCGGCGCGTCCGGCGCGTCCGGGACCTCGACCGCGTTGGTGACTGTGATCGTGAACGTCCGGGCCGCTGTGGCACCGTGGGCGTCGGTGACGGTCACCGCCACCACATAGGCGTTGTTCGTGTCGGTATCAGCAGGATTCTCGAAGTTCGGGGCGGTGTCGAAGCTCAGCGTCGCCTTCTTCGAGTCGGTCGGGTCGGCGGTGACGTTGAACAGGTTTTGGTCGGCGCCGCCGGTAATGCTCCAGGCCAGTACGCCGTCGTCGTCGTTGGTCGCCGCCAACGCCACATCGGCAGTGTTCTCCGTCACAGTCTGCGCCGCGTTGGTGGTGATAGCCGGGTTCTGGTTCACCGTCGGGGTGCCTTCCGTCGACGCCGACCAGCCGCTGCGACCTTCAGAGTTGACAGCACGGACCTGCACCTCATAAGCCTGAGCGCCGGTCAGCTTGTCGATAGTGGCCTGCCGGTTGGTGCCCGGACCCGGGGTCAGCGGGGTCCAAGCACTCGAACCGCTGACGGTGTATCGAACGTCGTATCCGGTGACCGCCGGGCCCGTGTTGGTCGGCGCATCCCAGACCACGCCCAGTTTCTCCACCCCGGGCGTGACCGTCGGCGCTCCCGGCGCGTCCGGGACCTCGTTTTCATCGTCGGTGACCGTGACGGTGAACGTGCGGGCGGCTTCGGCATCGTGGACGTCGGTGACGGTCACCGTCACCACATAGGCGTTGTTCGTGTCGTCGTCGGTCGGGGTCTCGTAGTCGGGGGCCGTGTCGAAGCTCAGCGTCGCCTTCTTCGAATCCCCCGGGTCGACGGTCACGTCGAACAGGTCCTCGTCGGCGCCGCCGGTGACCGCCCATTGCAGTGCGCCGTCGTCGTCGTTGGTCGCTACCAACGCGATACCAGCAGTGTTCTCCGGTATCGACGGCGTGGCTGTGGTGGTGATAGCCGGGGGCTGGTTCGCGGTCGGGGTCCCCCTCTCGGACGCCGACCAGGCCCCGGCACCCTCGTCGTTGAGGGCGCGGACCCGAACCTGATAAGCCTGGGCGGTCAACCCGGAAATAGTCACCCGCCGGTCCGGGCCCGGGCCCGGGGTCAGCGGGGTCCATGACCCCGAACCGCTGATGGTGTATTGGACTTCGTAGCCGGTGATCGCCGGGCCGGTGTTGGTCGGCGCATCCCAAGCCACGCCCAGTTTCAACACCCCGGGCGTGACCGTCGGCGCGCCCGGCGTCCCGGGTGCTTCGACCGCGTTGGTGACCGTGACCGTGAACGTCCGGACGGCTTCGGCATCGTGGACGTCGGTGACGGTCACCGCCACCACATAGGCGTTGCCGCCACCGTCGGCTGTCGGGTTCTCGAAATCGGGGGCGGTTTTGAAGCTCAACGTCGCCTTCGACGAGTCGGTCGGGTCGGCGGTGACGTTGAACAGGTTTTGGTCGGCGCCGCCGGTAATGCTCCAGGCCAGTACGCCGTCGTCGTCGTTGGTCGCCCCCAACGCCACACCAGCAGTGTTCTCCGTCACAGACTGCGCCGCGTTGGTGGTGATAGCCGGGTTCTGGTTCGCGGTCGGGGTCCCCGACGTCGACGCCGACCAGCCACTGCGACCTTCGGCGTTGACAGCGCGGACCTGAACCTCATAATCCGTGGCGCCGGTCAACCCGGAAATAGTGGCCTGCCGGTCTGTGCCCGGGTCCGGGCCCGGGGTCCACGACACCGAACCCCCCACGGTGCGGTATTGGACGTCGTAGCCGGTGATCGCCGGGCCGGTGTTGGTCGGCGCATCCCAGACCACGCCCAGTTTCTCCACCCCGGGCGTGACCGTCGGCGCTCCCGGCGCGTCCGGGACCTCGTTTTCATCGTCGGTGACCGTGATGGTGAACGTCTCGACGTCTGTGGCGCCGTGGATGTCGGTGACGGTCACCGTCACCACATAAACGTTGCCACCACCGTCGGCGGTCGGGTTCTCGAAATCGGGGGTCGTTTTGAAGCTCAGCGTCGCCTTCTTCGAATCGTCCGGGTCGACGGTGACGTTGAACAGGTTTTGGTCGGCGCCGCCGGTAATGCTCCAGGCCAGTACGCCGTCGTCGTCGTTGGTCGCTACCAACCCGATACCAGCAGTGTTCTCCGGTATCGACGGCGTGGCTGTGGTGGTGATCGCCGGGGCCCGGTTCGCGGTCGGGGTCCCCCTCTCGGACGTCGACCAGGCCCCGGCACCCTCGTCGTTGCGGGCACGGACCTGCACCTCATAAGCCTGGGCTCCGGTCAGCTTGTCGATAGTCACCTGCCGGTTCAGGCCCGGGCCCGGGCCCGGGCCCGGGGTCCACGACACCGAACCCACGGTGCGGTATCGGACGTCGTAGCCGGTGATCGCCGGGCCGGTGTTGGTCGGCGCAGCCCAGACCACACCCAGCTCCAACACCCCCGGCGTGACCGTCGGCGCGCCCGGCGCCCCGGGTGCTTCGACCGCGTTGGTGACTGTGATGGTGAACGTGCGGGCGGTCGTGGCGCCGTGGACGTCGGTGACGGTCACCGTCACCACATAGGCGTTGCCGCCACCGTCGGCTGTCGGGTTCTCGAAATCGGGGGCGGTTTTGAAACTCAACGTCGCCTTCGACGAGTCGGTCGGGTCGGCGGTGACGTTGAACAGGTTTTGGTCGGCGCCGCCGGTAATGCTCCAGGCCAGTACGCCGTCGTCGTCGTTGGTCGCCGCCAACGCCACATCGGCAGTGTTCTCCGTCACAGTCTGCGCCGCGTTGGTGGTGATAGCCGGGTTCTGGTTCGCGGTCGGGGTCCCCCTCTCGGACGCCGACCAGTCCCCGGCACCCTCGTCGTTACGGGCACGGACCCGAACCTGATAAGCCTGGGCTCCGGTCAGCTTGTCGATAGTCACCCGCCGGTTCAGGCCCGGGCCCGGGGCCAGCGGGGTCCACGACACCGAACCCCCCACGGTGCGGTATTGGACGTCGTAGCCGGTGATCGCCGGGCCCGTGTTCGCCGGCGCATCCCAAGCCACGCCCAGCTTCTCCACCCCGGGCGTGACCGTCGGCGCTCCCGGCGCGTCCGGGACCTCGTTTTCATCGTCGGTGACCGTGATCGTGAACGTCCGGACCGCTGTGGCATCGTGGACGTCGGTGACGCTCACCGCCACCACATAAGCGTTGCCGCCACCGTCGGCGGTCGGGGCTTCGAAATCGGGGGCCGTGTCGAAACTCAACGTCGCCCGCTTCGAATCCGACTGGTCGACGGTCACGTCGAACAGGTCCTCGTCGGTGCCGCCGGTGACCGCCCACACCAGTACGCCGTCGTCGTCGTTGGTCGCTACCAACCCGACACCAGCAGTGTTCTCCGTCACGGACTGCGCCGCGTTGGTGGTGATAGCCGGGGCCTGGTTCGCGGTCGGGGTCCCCCTCTCGGACGCCGACCACGCCCCGGCACCCTCGTCGTTGCGGGCGCGGACCCGAACCTGATAAGCCTGGGCGCCGGTCAACCCGGAAATAGTGGCCCGCCGGTCGGTGCCCGGGCCCGGGCCCGGGGTCCAAACCCCCGAACCCCCGCTGACGCGGTACTGGACTTCGTAACCGGTGATCGCCGGGCCGGTGTTGGCCGGCGCATCCCAGGCCACGCCCAACGACAACACCCCCGGCGTGACCGTCACCGTCGGCGCGTCCGGGGCCTCGACCGCGTTGGTGACTGTGATCGTGAACGTCCGGGCCGCTGTGGCATCGTGGATGTCGGTGACGGTCACCGTCACCACATAAGCGTTGCCGCCACCGTCGGCGGTCGGGGCTTCGAAATCGGGGGCCGTGTCGAAGCTCAACGTCGCCTTCGACGAGTCGGTCGCATCGACGGTCACGTCGAACGATGCTTGGTCGGCGCCGCCGGTGACCGCCCATTGCAGTGCGCCGTCGTCGTCGTTGGTCGCTGCCAACCCGATGTCAGCAGTGTTCTCCGGTATCGACGGCGTGGCTGTGGTGGTGATAGCCGGGGGCTGGTTCGCGGTCGGGGTCCCCCTCTCGGACGCCGACCACGCCCCGGCACCCTCATCGTTGAGGGCGCGGACCCGAACCTCATAAGCCTGGGCGGTCAACCCGGAAATAGTGGCCCGCCGGTTCAGGCCCGGGCCCGGGGCCAGCGGGGTCCAAACCCCCGAACTCCCGGCACGGTACTGGACTTCGTAACCGGTGATCGCCGGGCGGCCGGTGTTGGTCGGCGCATCCCAAGCCACGCCCAACGACAACACCCCCGGCGTGACCGTCGGCGTCGGCGCGTCCGGGACCTCCGATACGTCGGTGACCGTGACCGTGAACGTCTCGGCGTCTGTAGCGCCGTGAACGTCGGTGACGCTCACCGCCACCACATAGGCGTTGTTCGTGTCGGTATCAGCAGGATTCTCGAAGTTCGGGGCGGTTTTGAAACTCAACGTCGCCTGCTTCGAATCCCCCGGATCGGCGGTCACGTCGAACGATGCTTGGTCGGCGCCGCCGGTAATGCTCCAGGCCAGTACGCCGTCGTCGTCGTTGGTCGCCGCCAACGCGACACCAGCAGTGTTCTCCGGTATCGACGGCGTGGCTGTGGTGGTGATCGCCGGGGCCTGGTTCGCGGTCGGGGTCCCCCTCTCGGACGTCGACCACGCCCCGGCACCCTCGTCGTTGAGGGCGCGGACCCGAACCTGATAAGCCTGGGCGGTCAACCCGGAAATAGTGGCCTGCCGGTTGGTGCCCGGGCCCGGGGCCAGCGGGGTCCAAACCCCCGAACCCCCGGCACGGTACTGGACTTCGTATCCGGTGATCGCCGGGCGGCCGGTGTTGGTCGGCGCATCCCAGGCCACGCCCAACGACAACACCCCGGGCGTGACCGTCGGCGTCGGCGCGTCCGGGACCTCCGATACGTCGGTGACTGTGATCGTGAACGTCCGGGCCGCTGTGGCGCCGTGGACGTCGGTGACGGTCACCGTCACCACATAAGCGTTGTCGCTGTTGTCGTCAGCAGGGGTTTCGAAATCGGGGGCGGTTTCGAAGCTCAGCATCGCCTTCTTCGAATCCGCCCGGTCGACGGTCACGTCGAACAACGCCTCATCGGCGCCGCCCGTGATCGCCCAGGTCAGTGCGCCGTCGTCGTCGTTGGTCGCCGCCAACGCGATGTCAGCAGTGTTCTCCGGTATCGACGGCGTAGCCGTGGTAGTGAAAGCCGGAGGCCGGTTCGCGGTCGGGGTCCCCGACGTCGACGCCGACCAGCCGCTGCGACCTTCAGAGTTGACAGCACGGACCTGCACCTCATAAGCCTGAGCGCCGGTCAGCTTGTCGATAGTGGCCTGCCGGTTGGTGCCCGGACCCGGGGCCAGCGGGGTCCAAACCCCCGAATCCTTGATGGCGTATCGAACGTCGTATCCGGTGACCGCCGGGCGGCCCGTGTTGGTCGGCGCATCCCAGACCACGCCCAGCTTCTCCACCCCGGGCGTGACCGTCGGCGCGCCCGGCGCGTCCGGGACCTCGACCGCGTCGGTGACCGTGACCGTGAACGTCCGAGCCGCTGTGGCATCGTGGACGTCGGTGACGCTCACCGCCACCACATAAGCGTTGCCGCCACCGTCGGCGGTCGGGGCTTCGAAATCGGGGACGGTGTCGAAACTCAACGTCGCCTGCTTCGAATCGTCGGGGTCGACGGTCACGGTGAACAGGTCCTCATCGGCGCCGCCGGTGACCGCCCACACCAGTACGCCGTCGTCGTCGTTGGTCGCTACCAACCCGACGTCAGCAGTGTTCTCCGTCACGGACTGCGCCGCGTTGGTGGTGATAGCCGGGTCCTGGTTCGCGGTCGGGGTCCCCCTCTCGGACGCCGACCACGCCCCGGCACCCTCATCGTTGAGGGCACGGACCCGAACCTGATAAGCCTGGGCGGTCAACCCGGAAATAGTCGCCTGCCGGTTCAGGCCCGGGCCCGGGGCCAGCGGGGTCCAAACCCCCGAACCCCCGCTGACGCGGTACTGGACTTCGTAACCGGTGACCGCCGGGCCCGTGTTGGTCGGCGCATCCCAGGCCACGCCCAACGACAACACCCTCGGCGTGACCGTCGGCGCGCCCGGCGCGTCCGGGACCTCGACCGCGTTGGTGACTGTGATGGTGAACGTCCGGACCGCTTCGGCATCGTGGACGTCGGTGACGGTCACCGCCACCACATAGGCGTTGTCGCTGTCGGTATCAGCAGGGGTTTCGAAATCGGGGGCGGTTTTGAAGCTCAGCGTCGCCTGCTTCGAATCCGACTGGTCGACGGTCACGGTGAACAGGTCCTCATCGGCGCCGCCGGTGACCGCCCAGGTCAGCGCGCCGTCGTCGTCGTTGGTCGCCCCCAACGCCACACCAGCAGTGTTCTCCGCGATCGACCGGGCCGCTTTGGTGGTGATATCGGGGTTCTGGTTCACCGTCGGGGTGCCTTCCGTCGACGCCGACCAGCCGCTGCGACCTTCGGCGTTGACAGCACGGACCTGCACCTGATAAGCCGTCCCGCCGGTCAACCCGGAAATAGTGGCCTGCCGGTCCAGGCCCGGGCCCGGGCCCGGGGTCCAAGCACTCGAACCGCTGACGGTGTATTGGACTTCGTAACCGGTGATCGCCGGGCCGGTGTTGGTCGGCGCATCCCAAGCCACCTTCAGTTCCAATACCCCGGGCGTGACCGTCGGCGCGTCCGGCGCGTCCGGGACCTCGACCGCGTTGGTGACTGTGATCGTGAACGTCCGGACCGCTGTGGCACCGTGGACGTCGGTGACGGTCACCGCCACCACATAAGCGTTGTCGCTGTTGTCGTCAGCAGGGGTTTCGAAATCGGGGGCGGTGTCGAAACTCAGCGTCGCCTTCTTCGAATCGGTCGGGTCGACGGTGACGGTGAACAGGTCCTCATCGGCGCCGCCGGTGACCGCCCAGGTCAGCGCGCCGTCGTCGTCGTTGGTCGCCCCCAACCCGACGTCAGCAGTGTTCTCCGTCACAGACTGCGCCGCGTTGGTGGTGATAGCCGGGTCCTGGTTCGCGGTCGGGGTCCCCGACGTCGACGCCGACCAGCCCCCGGCACCCTCGTCGTTGAGGGCACGGACCCGAACCTCATAAGCCTGGGCGCCGGTCAACCCGGAAATAGTGGCCTGCCGGTCCGGGCCCGGGCCCGGGGCCAGCGGGGTCCAAACCCCCGAACCGCTGATGCGGTACTGGACGTCGTAAACGGTGATCGCCGGGCGGCCGGTGTTGGTCGGCGCATCCCAAGCCACGCCCAGCTTCTCCACCCCCGGCGTGACCGTCGGCGCGCCCGGCGCGTCCGGGACCTCGGTGTCATCATCGGTGACTGTGACCGTGAACGTCTCGACGTCTGTAGCACCGTGGACGTCGGTGACGGTCACCGCCACCACATAAACGTTGCCGCCACCGGCAGCGGTCGGGTTCTCGAAATCGGGGGCGGTGTCGAAGCTCAACGTCGCCTTCGACGAGTCGGTCGCATCGACGGTCACGCTGAACAGGTCCTCATCGGCGCCGCCGGTTATGTCCCACACCAGTGCGCCGTCGTCGTCGTTGGTCGCCGCCAACGCCACAACTTTGGTGTTCTCCGTCACAGACTGCGCCTTGTCGGTGGTGATAGCCGGGTTCTGGTTCACCGTCGGGGTCCCTGACGTCGACGCCGACCAAACCCCGGCACCCTCATCGTTGAGGGCACGGACCCGCACCTCATAACCCTGGGCGCCGGTCAACCCGGAAATAGTCACCTGCCGGTTCAGGCCCGGGTCCGGGCCCGGGGTCCAAACCCCCGAACCCCCGCTGACGGTGTATTGGACTTCGTAACCGGTGATCGCCGGGCCCGTGTTCGCCGGCGCATCCCAAGCCACGCCCAACGACAAAACCCCCGGCGTGACCGTCACCGTCGGCGCGTCCGGGACCTCGGTGTCGTCATCGGTGACTGTGATGGTGAACGTCTCGACGTCTGTAGCACTGTGAACGTCGGTGACGGTCACCGCCACCACATAAACGTTGCCACCACCGGCAGCGGTCGGGGTCTCGAAATCGGGGGCCGTGTCGAAGCTCAACGTCGCCTTCGACGAGTCGGTCGCATCGACGGTCACGTCGAACGATGCTTGGTCGGCGCCGCCGGTGACCGCCCACACCAATACGCCGTCGTCGTCGTTGGTCGCTACCAACGCGATACCAGCAGTGTTCTCCGGTATCGACGGCGTGGCTGTGGTGGTGATAGCCGGGGGCTGGTTCGCGGTCGGGGACCCCAACGTCGACGCCGACCACCCCCCGGTACCGTCAGAGTTACGGGCGCGGACCCGAACCTCATAAGCCTGGGCGGTCAACCCGGAAATAGTGGCCCGCCGGTTCGGGCCCGGGTCCGGGCCGGGGGTCCAAACCCCCGAACCCCCGCTGACGCGGTATTGGACTTCGTAACCGGTGATCGCCGGGCGGCCGGTGTTGGTCGGCGCATCCCAAGCCACGCCCAGCTTCAACACCCCGGGCGTGACCGTCGGCGCGCCCGGCGCGTCCGGGACCTCGACCGCGTCGGTGACCGTGACCGTGAACGTCTCGGCGTCTGTAGCGCCGTGAACGTCGGTGACGGTCACCGTCACCACATAAACGTTGCCGCCACCGTCGGCGGTCGGGTTCTCGAAATCGGGGGCCGTTTTGAAACTCAACGTCGCCTTCTTCGAATCCCCCGGATCGGCGGTCACGTCGAACGATGCTTGGTCGGCGCCGCCGGTAACCGCCCACACCAATACGCCGTCGTCGTCGTTGGTCGCCGCCAACGCCACACCGGCAGTG
This sequence comes from Acidimicrobiales bacterium, assembly GCA_963422655.1. Classification (GTDB taxonomy): domain Bacteria; phylum Actinomycetota; class Acidimicrobiia; order Acidimicrobiales; family Aldehydirespiratoraceae; genus CATQHS01. Next base: position 858,813 of record OY730440.1, read on the forward strand.
TTCTCCGGTATCGACGGCGTGGCTGTGGTGGTGATAGCCGGAGCCTGGTTCGCGGTCGGGGTCCCCCTCTCGGACGTCGACCAGTCCCCGGCACCTTCGTCGTTGCGGGCCCGGACCCGAACCTCATATGACTGGGCGGTCAACCCGGAAATAGTGGCCTGCCGGTCCGGGCCCGGACCCGGGGCCAGCGGGGTCCAAGACCCCGAACCGCCGTATTGGATGTCGTATCCGGTGATCGCCGGGCCCGTGTTGGTCGGCGCATCCCAAGCCACGCCCAACGACAAAACCCCCGGCGTGACCGTCGGCGCGCCCGGCGCGTCCGGGACCTCGACCGCGTCGGTGACTGTGATGGTGAACGTCCGGGCGGTTTTGGCGCCGTGGACGTCGGTGACGGTCACCGCCACCACATAAACGTTGCCGCCACCGTCGGCGGTCGGGTTCTCGAAATCGGGGGCCGTTTTGAAACTCAACGTCGCCTTCTTCGAATCCCCCGGATCGGCGGTCACGTCGAACGATGCTTGGTCGGCGCCGCCGGTGACCGCCCACACCAATACGCCGTCGTCGTCGTTGGTCGCCGCCAACGCCACACCAGCAGTGTTCTCCGTCACAGACGGCGTAGCTGTGGTGGTGATAGCCGGAGCCTGGTTCACGGTCGGGGTCCCCGACGTCGACGCCGACCACCCCCCGGCACCCTCGTCGTTGACAGCGCGGACCTGAACCTCATAACCCGTCCCGTCGGCGGTCAACTTGTCGATAACGGCCCGCAGATTCAGGCCCGGACCCGGCGCCAGGGAGGTCCAAACCCCCGAACCGCTGATGGTGTATTGGACGTCGTAAACGGTGATCGCCGGGCCGGTGTTGGTCGGCGCATCCCAAGCCACGCCCAGCTTCTCCACCCCCGGCGTGACCGTCGGCGCGCCCGGCGCGGCCGGGACCTCGGTGTCATCGTCGGTGACTGTGATGGTGAACGTCCGGGCGGTTTCGGCGCCGTGGACGTCGGTGACGGTCACCGCCACCACATAAACGTTGCCACCACCGTCGGCGGTCGGGTTCTCGAAATCGGGGGCCGTTTTGAAACTCAACGTCGCCTTCTTCGAATCCCCCGGATCGGCGGTCACGTCGAACGATGCTTGGTCGGCACCGCCGGTGACCGCCCACACCAATACGCCGTCGTCGTCGTTGGTTGCCGCCAACGCGATACCAGCGGTGTTCTCCGTCACAGACGGCGTAGCTGTGGTGGTGATAGCCGGGTCCTGGTTCGCGGTCGGGGTCCCCAACGTCGACGCCGACCAGCCACTGCGACCTTCGGCGTTGACAGCACGGACCTGCACCTCATAAGCCTGGGCGCCGGTCAACCCGCCGATAGTGGCTTGCCGGTCTGTGCCCGGACCCGGGGCCAGCATGGTCCAAACCCCCGAACTCCCCCTGATGCGGTATTGGACTTCGTAACCGGTGATCGCCGGGCCCGTGTTGGTCGGCGCATCCCAAGCCACGCCCAACGACAAAACCCCCGGCGTGACCGTCGGCGCGCCCGGCGCGTCCGGCGCGGCCGGGACCTCGACCGCGTCGGTGACCGTGACCGTGAACGTCTCGGCGTCTGTAGCGCCATAGGCGTCGGTGACCGTCACCGCCACCACATACACATTGCCACCACCGTCGGCGGTCGGGTTCTCGTAGTCGGGGGCGGTTTTGAAACTCAGCGTCGCCTGCTTCGAATCGGCCCGGTCGACGGTGAGGCTGAACAGGTCCTCATCGGCGCCGCCGGTGATGCCCCACACCAATACGCCGTCGTCGTCGTTGGTCGCCGCCAACGCGATGTCAGCAATGTTCTCCGTCACAGACTGCGCCTTGTCGGTGGTGATAGCCGGGTCCTGGTTCGCGGTCGGGGTCCCCGACGTCGACGCCGACCAGTCCCCGGTACCGTCAGAGTTGCGGGCACGGACCCGAACCTCATAAGCCTGGGCGGTCAACTTGTCGATAGTCACCTGCCGGTCCAGGCCCGGATCCGGGCCCGGGGCCCAAACCCCCGAACTCCCCCTGATGCGGTATCGGACTTCGTATCCGATGATCGCCGGGCGGCCCGTGTTGGTCGGCGCATCCCAAGCCACGCCCAACGACAAAACCCCCGGCGTGACCGTCGGCGCGCCCGGCGCGTCCGGGACCTCGGTGTCAACGTCGGTGACCGTGAACGTGAACGTCTCGACGTCTGTAGCACCGTGAACGTCGGTGACCGTCACCGTCACCACATAAACGTTGCCACCACCGTCGGCGGTCGGGGCTTCGTAGTCGGGGGCGGTTTTGAAACTCAGCTTGGCCTGCTTCGAATCGGTCGTGTCGGCGGTGACGGTGAACAGGTCCTCATCGGCGCCGCCGGTGACCTCCCAGGTCAATACGCCGTCGTCGTCGTTGGTCGCCACCAACGCGATATAAGCAGTGTTCTCCGTCACGGACTGCGCCTTGTCGGTGGTGATAGCCGGGTCCTGGTTCGCGGTCGGGGTCCCCGACCCGTACGCCGACCAGCCACTGCGACCTTCGGCGTTGACAGCGCGGACCTGAACCTCATAACCGGTGGCGGTCAACCCGGAAATAGTCACCTGCCGGTTCAGGCCCGGGTCCGGGCCGGGGGTCCAAACCCCCGAACCCCCCACGGTGCGGTATTGGACGTCGTAACCGGTGATCGCCGAGCCGGTGTTGGTCGGCGCATCCCAAGCCACGCCCAGCGACAAAACCCCCGGCGTGACCGTCGGCGCGCCCGGCGCGGCCGGGGCCTCCGATACGTTGGTGACCGTAATCGTGAACGTCCGGACGGCTGTGGCGCCGTGGACGTCGGTGACGGTCACCGTCACCACATAAACGTTGCCGCCACCGTCGGCGGTCGGGTTCTCGAAATCGGGGGCGGTGTTGAAACTCAACGTCGCCTGCTTCGAATCGTCGGGGTCGACGGTCACGGTGAACAGGTCCTCATCGGCGCCGCCGGAGACCGCCCACCTCAACGTGTCACCATTGGCATCGGTCGCCGTCAACGCGACATCGGTGGTGTTCTCCGTCACAGTCTGCGCCTTGTCGGTGGTGATAGCCGGGTTCTGGTTCGCGGTCGGGGTCCCCTCCACCGACGCCGACCAGTCCCCGGCACCCTCGTCGTTGCGGGCGCGGACCTGAACCTCGTAAGCCTGGGCGCCAGTCAACTTGTCGATAACGGCCCGCAGGTTCGGGCCCGGACCCGGCGCCAGCGGGGTCCACGACACCGAACCTCCGCTGACGCGGTATTGGACGTCGTAACCGGTGATCGCCGAGCCGGTGTTGGTCGGCGCATCCCAGGCCACGCCCAGCGACAAAACCCCCGGCGTGACCGTCAGCGCGCCCGGCGCGGCCGGGGCCTCCGATACGTTGGTGACCGTGACCGTGAACGTCCGGACGGCTGTGGCGCCGTGGACGTCGGTGACGGTCACCGCCACCACATAAACGTTGCCACCACCGTCGGCGGTCGGGTTCTCGAAATCAGGGGCAGTCTTGAAACTCAACGTCGCCTTCGACGAGTCGGTCACGTCGACGGCGACGTCGAACGATGCTTGGTCAGCGCCGCCGGTGACCGCCCACACCAGTGCGCCGTCGTCGTCGTTGGTCGCCGCCAACGCGACATCAGCAGTGTTCTCCGGTATCGACGGCGTAGCCGTGGTGGTGATACTCGGGGCCTTGTTCGCGGTCGGGGTCCCCGACCCGTACGCCGACCAGCCCCCGGCACCCTCGTCGTTGACAGCGCGGACCCGAACCCTGTAGGTCGTATCGGCGGTCAACTTGTCGATAACGGCCCGCCGGTCTGTGCCCGGACCCGGTCTCAGCCGGGTCCATGACCCCGGACCGCCGTATCGGATGTCGTAACCGGTGATCTCCGGGCCGGTGTTGGTCGGCGCATCCCAGGCCACGCCCAACGACAACACTCCCGGTGTCACCGTCGGCATACCCGGCACGGCTGGGGCCTCACCGGCGACGTTGGTGACCGTGACCGTGAACGTCTCGGCGGTTTTGGCGCCGTGGACGTCGGTGACCGTCACCGCCACCACATACACATTGTCGCCACCGTCGTCGGTCGGGTTCTCGTAGTTCGGGGCTGTCTTGAAACTCAAGGTCGCCTTCGACGAGTCGGTCGCGTCGACGGCGACGTCGAACAACGCCTGGTCGGCGCCGCCAGTGACCGTCCAACTCAACGTGTCACCATCGGCATCATTAGCCGCCAACGCCACATCGGCAGTGTTCTCCTCGATCGACCGGGCCGCTGTGGTGGTGATACTCGGGGCCCGGTTCGCGGTCGGGGTCCCCGACCCCGACGCCGACCAGCCCCCGGTACCGTCAGAGTTACGGGCGCGGACCCGAACCTCATAAGCCTGCCCGTCGGTCAACTTGTCGATAGTCGCCTGCCGGTCCGTGCCCGGGTCCGGGCCCGGAGTCCAAGCCTCCGAACCCACGGTGCGGTATTGGACTTCGTAACCGGTGATCGCCGGGCCGGTGTTGACCGGCGCAGTCCAAGTCACGCCCAATTCAGTAGCACTGGAGGGTGCCACCGTCGGAGCATCCGGCGCGGCCGGGGCCTCCGATACGTTGGTGACCGTCACCGTGAACGCCTCGACGGTTTCGGCATCGTGGATGTCGGTGACGGTCACCACCACCACATAGCGGTTGTCACCATTGTCGTCGGCGGGGTTCTCGAAATCCGGGGCCGTGTCGAAGCTCAACGTCGCCTGCTTCGAATCCCCCCGATCGGCGGTGACGGTGAACAGGTTCCGGTCGGGGCCGCCGGTAATGTCCCAACTCAACACGCCGTCGTCGTCGTTGGTCGCCGCCAACGCCACACCGGCAGTGTTCTCCTTGACCCACAGGGCCGCTGTGGTGGTGATACTCGGAGCCCGGTTCCGGGTCGGGGTCCCCCTCTTGGACGCCGACCAGGCCCCGGCACCATTAGAGTTGCGGGCGCGGACCTGAACCTCATGAACCGTGGCGGCGGTCAACCCGGAAATGACAACCTGCCGGTCCGGGCCCGGGTCCGGGCCCGGGGTCCATGACATCCATGACCCCGAACTCCAGGCGCGGTATTGGACGTCGTAACCGGTGATCGCCGGGCGGCCCGTATTCACCGGCGCATCCCAAGCCACGCCCAACGACAACACCCCGGGCGTGACCGTCGGCGCGCCTGGCGCGGCCGGTACCTCGTTGTCAACGTCGGTGACCGTGACCGTGAACGTCCGGACCGCTGTGGCACCGTGGACGTCCGTGACGGTCACGGTCACCACATAGGCGTTGTCACCACCGGTATCAGCAGGGTTCTCGAAATCGGGGGCGGTTTTGAAACTCAACGTCGCTTGCTTCGAATCGGCCCGGTCGACGGTCACGTCGAACAACGCCCGGTCGGCGCCGCCGGTGACCCTCCATTGCAATACACCGTCGTCGTCGGTGGTCGCCGCCAACGCCACACCGGCAGTGTTCTCCGCGACCGACTGCGCCGCCTCGGTCGTGATAGCCGGAGGCTGGTTCGCGGTCGGGGTCCCCGACGTCGACGTCGACCAGGCCCCGGCACCCTCATCGTTGACAGCGCGGACCTGAACCTCATAAGCGGTGGCGGTCAACTTGTCGATAACGGCCCGCAGCTTCAGGCCCGGGCCCGGGCTCAGCGCAGTCCATGGCCCCGAACTCCCGGCGCGGTACCTGACATCGTAAACGGTGATCGCCGGGCCCGTATTCGCCGGCGCAGCCCAAGTCACGGTCAGTTTCTCCACCCCTGGTGTCACCGTCAACGTCGGCGCGGCCGGGACCTCCAATACGTCGGTGACCGTCAACATGAACGTCTCGACGGCTGTAGCGCCGTGGACGTCGGTGACGGTCAACTCCACCACATAAACATTGTCACCATCGCGGTCGGTGGGGTTCTCGAAATCCGGGGTAGTAATGAACTTCAACTTCGCCTTCGACGAATCCGCTTTATCGACGGTGACGGTGAACAGGTCCTTGTCGGCGCCGCCGGTGATCACCCACACCACACCGGCCTCCCTGAGGGAGCTCCTCCGAGACAATCGCCTCGAGTCGTCGTCGTTACCAGCCTCCAACGCCACACCAGCAGTGTTCTCCGCGACCGACTGCGCCGCCGCGGTGATGATACTCGGGGCCTTGTTCGCGGTCGGAGTCCCCGACCTCGACGTCGACCAAACCCCGGTGCCCTCAGAGTTGGTGGCACGGACCTGAACCTCATAAGCCTGCCCGTCGATCAACCCGGAAATGACAACCTGCCGGTCCGGGCCTGGACTCGGATCCAGCCGGATCCATGACCTCGAAACCCCGGCGCGGAATTGGACGTCGTAACCGGTGATCGCCGGGCCCGTATTGACCGGCGCATCCCAAGCCACCTTCAGTTTCAACACCCCCGGTGTCACCGTCAACGCCGGCGCGGCCGGTACCTCGTTGTCAACGTCGGTGACCGTGACCGTAAACGTCTGGACGGCTGTGGCGTCGTGGACGTCGGTGACGGTCACCGTCACCACATAAACATTGTCGGTACCAACATCAGCAGGGTTTTCGTAGTCGGGGGCCGTCTTGAAGCTCAACGTCGCCCGCTTCGAATCCGCCTGGTTGGCGGTCACGTCGAACAGGTTTTGGTCGGCGCCGCCGGTGACCGCCCATTGCAATACGCCGTCGTCGTCGTTACCAGCCGCCAACACCACATCGCCAGTGTTCTCCGCGACCGATCGGACTGGCGTGGTGGTGATAGTCGGGGCCTGGTTCACCGTCGGGGTCTCCGACGTCGACGCCGACCAGGCCCCGACACCCTCAGAGTTGACAGCGCGGACCTGAACCTCGTAAACCGTGTCGGCGATCAACTTGTCGATAGTGGCCCGCAGGCCCGGGCCCGGGGTCAGCGCAGTCCATGGCCCCGAACCGCTGATGGCGTATCGGATGTCGTAACCGGTGATCGCCGGGCGGCCGGTGTTGGTCGGCGCAGTCCAGGCCACGCCCAGCGACAACACCCCCGGTGTCACCGTCGGCGCCGCCGGCGCGGCCGGGACCTCGACCGCGTTGGTGACCGTGACCGTGAACGTCTCGACGGCTGTAGCGCCGTGGATGTCGGTGACGGTCACCCCCACCACATAGTCGTTGTCACTGCCGGTATCGGCGGGGTTCTCGAAATCCGGAGCCGTCTTGAAACTCAACGTCGCCTGCTTCGAATCCGCCCGGCTGGCGGTCACGTCGAACAACGCTCGGTCGGCGCCGCCAGTGATGCTCCACCTCAACGTGTCACCATTGGCATCGGTCGCCGTCAACGCCACACCAGCAGTGTTCTCTGCGACCGACTGCGCCGCAGCGGTGGTGATACTCGGAGGCTGGTTCGCGGTCGGGGTCCCCGACGTCGACGTCGACCAAGCCCCGGTGCCTTCAGGGTTGCTGGCACGGACCTGAACCTCATAAGCCTGCCCGTCGGTCAACTTGTCGATAGTGGCCTGCCGGCTCGTGCTCGGGTCCGGGCCCGGGGTCCAAGACCCCGAATCCTTGATGGCGTATCGAACGTCGTAACCGGTGATCGCCGGGCCCGAGTTGGCCGGCGCAGTCCAAGCCACGCCCAGCGACAACACCCCTGGCGTGACCGTCGGCGGCGCCGGCGCGGCCGGGACCTCGACCGCGTTGGTGACCGTGACCGTGAACTCCTCTACGGCTGTAGCGTCGTGGATGTCGGTGACGGTCACCCCCACCACATAGGCGTTGTTCTTGCCGTCGTCGGTCGGGTTCTCGAAATCCGGAGCCGTCTTGAAACTCAACGTCGCCTGCTTCGAATCCGCCGGATAGGCGGTGACGTCGAACAGGTTTCGGTCGGCACCGCCGGTGATGCTCCACCTCAACTCGCCGTCGTCGTCGTTACCAGCCACCAACGCCACACCAGCAGTGTTCTCCGTCACCGACTGCGCCGCCGCGGTGGTGATACTCGGAGGCTGGTTCGCGGCCGGGGTGCCCGACCCCGACGCCGACCAGCCCCCGGCACCCTCAAGGTTGACAGCGCGGACCTGAACCTCATAAGCGGTGGCGGTCAACCCGGAAATGACAACCTGCCGGTTCAGGCCCGGGTCCGGGCTCAGCGGGGTCCAAGACCCCGAATCCTTGATGGCGTATCGAACGTCGTAACCGGTGATCGCCGAGCCCAGGTTGGCCGGCGCAGTCCAAGCCACGCCCAACGACAACACCCCCGGTGTCACCGTCAACGCCGGCGCGGCCGGGACCTCCGATACGTCGGTGACCGTAACCGTGAACTTCCGTTTGGCTGTGTCACCGTGGATGTCGGTGACGGTCACCGCCACCACATAAGCATTGTCGCTGCCGGTGTCGGCGGGTTTCTCGAAATCCGGGGCCGTCTTGAAGCTCAACGTCGCCTGCTTCGAATCCGCCGGGTTGACGGTGACGTCGAACAGGTTCCGGTCGGCGCCGCCGGTGACGCTCCACACCAACCCACCGTCGTCGTCGTTGGTCGCCTCCAACGCCACACCAGCAATGTTCTCCGCCACACCCGCAGTGTTCTCCGCCACAGACCGCGCCGCTGTGGTGGTGATAGTCGGAGCCCGGTTCCGGGTCGGGGTCCCCGACGTCGACGCCGACCACCCCCCAGCACCCTCGTCGTTGACAGCGCGGACCTGAACCTCATAACCGGTGGCGGTCAACTTGTCGAGAGTGGCCTGCCGTTTCAGGCCCGGACCCGGGGCCAGCGGGGTCCAAACCCCCGAACTCCCCCTGATGCGGTATTGGATGTCGTATCCGGTGATCGCCGGGCCCGGGTTGACCGGCGCATCCCAGGCCACGCCCAGCTTCAAAACCCCGGGCGTGACCGCCAACGCGCCCGGCGCGGCCGGGACCTCGGTGTCATCGTCGGTGACTGTGACGGTGAACGTCTCGACGTCTGTAGCGTCGTGGATGTCGGTGACGGTCACCTCCACCACATAGTCGTTGTCACTGCCGGTATCGGCGGGGTTCTCGAAATCCGGAGCTGTCTTGAAACTCAACGTCGCCTGCTTCGAATCCACTTTGTCGGCGGTGACGTCGAACCGGTTCTGGTCGGCGCCGCCGGTGACCGTCCACCTCAACTCGCCGTCGTCGTCGTTGGTCGCCGCCAACGCCACACCCGCAGTGTTCTCCGCCACAGACCGGGCCGCTGTGGTGGTGATAGTCGGGGCCTGGTTCACCGTCGGGGTCCCCCTCCCGGACGCCGACCAGCCCCCAGTACCGTCAGAGTTGCGGGCGCGGACCTGAACCTCGTAACCCGTGGCGCCGGTCAACCCGGAAATGACAACCTGCCGGCTCAGGCCCGGGTCCGGGCCCGGGGTCCATGACCCCGAATCCCTGACGGCGTATTGGACGTCGTATCCGGTGATCGCCGGGCCCGGGTTGACCGGCGCATCCCAGGCCACGCCCAGTTTCAAAACCCCCGGTGTCACCGTCGGCGCCGTCGGCGCGGCCGGGGCCTCCGATGCGTTGGTGACCGTGACCGTGAACGTCTCGACGTCTGTAGCGTCGTGGATGTCGGTGACGGTCACCGCCACCACATAGTCGTTGTCACTGCCGGTATCGGCGGGGTTCTCGAAATCCGGGGCAGTCTTGAAGCTCAGCGTGGCCTTCTTCGAATCCGCCGGATGGGCGGTGACGTCGAACAGGTTTTGGTCGACGCCGCCAGTGACGCTCCAGCTCAACTCACCGTCGTCGTCGTTACCGGCCGTCAACGCCACACCGGCAGTGTTCTCCGTCACCGACAACCCCGTAGCGGTGGTGATACTCGGAGCCCGGTTCCGGGTCGGCGTCCCCCTCCCGGACGCCGACCAAGGCCCGGCACCATTAGGGTTGCGGGCGCGGACCCGAACCTCATAAGCCCGCTCGTCGGTCAACTTGTCGAGAGTGGCCTGCCGTTTCAGGCCCGGACCCGGGTTCAGCGGAAACCAGACATCCCAACCGGCGAAGGCGTATTGGACGTCGTAACCGGTGATCGCCGGACGATCCGTGTTGACCGGTTCGTCCCAGGTCATGGTCAGCTTTTCCACCCCCGGCGTCACCGTCAACGTCGGCGCGTCCGGGACCTCGTTGTCATCATCGGTGACCGTCACCTTGAACTCTTCGACGTCTGTGTCACCGTGGATGTCGGTGACGGTCACCTCCACCACGTAGTCGTTGTTACCATTGCCGTCGGCGGGGTTCTCGAAATCGGGGGCCGTCTTGAAGCTCAGCGTGGCCTGCTTCGAATCCGCCGTGTTGGCGGTGACGCTGAACAGGTCTTCGTCGGCGCCGCCAGTAACGCTCCACACCAGCTCGCCGTCGTCGTCGTTGGTCGCCGCCAACGCCACGTCGGTGGTGTTCTCCTCAACCGACCGGGCTGGCGTGGTGGTGATACTGGGGGGCTGGTTCACCGACGTGGTCCCCGACCCGTACGGCGACCAGTCCCCGGGGCCTACATCGTTGATAGCGCGGACCCGAACCCTGTAGACCGTCTCGGCGGTCAACCCGCCGATAGTGGCCTGCAGGTTCAGGCCCGGACTCGGTTTCAGCCGGGCCCATGACCCCGAACCGTCGACGGCGTATCTAACGTCGTAACCGGTGATCGCCGGGCCCGGGTTGACCGGCGCATCCCAGGCCACGCCCAGCGACAACACCCCGTCGGTCACCGTCGGCATCGTCGGCGCGCCCGGGAGCTCGACGTCGACGTCGGTAACCTTCACCGTGAACTCCCCGACGTCTGCGGCACCGTGGATGTCGGTGACGGTCACCTCCACCACATAGGTGTTGCTCGTGTCGTCGTCGGTCGGGTTCTCGAAATCTGGGGCCGTCTTGAAGCTCACCGTGGCAGCCTTCGAGTGCAACGGGTTGACGGTGAACAGGTCTTCGTCGGCGCCGCCGGTAATGCTCCACACCAGCTCGCCGTCATCGTCGTTAATGACGAGGAGCAACACATCGGTGGTGTTCTCCGGTATCAACAGCGTGTAGGGGCGGATACGCGGGGCCTTGTTCGCGGTCGGGGTCCCCGACCCGGACACCGACCAGCCCCCGGGGCCCTCAGAGTTGCGGGCGCGGACCTGAACCTCATAAGCCGCGGCGGTCAACTTGTCGATAGTGGCCCGCATGTCCAGGCCCGGACCCGGTCTCAGCCGGGTCCAAGACTCCGAACCGCTAGCTCGGTATCTGACGTCGTAACTGGTGACAGCCCGCTCCGGATTGGCGGCCGGTTCGGCCCAAGTCACGCTCAACGACAACACCCCGGCGGCGGTCACCGTCGGCCGCCTCGGCACGGCCGGGACCTCGACGGCGACGTCGGTAACCGTCACCTTGAACACCCGGACGTCTGTGGCATCTTGGCTGTCGGTGACGGTCACCGCCACCACATAGGTGTTGCTCGTGTCGTCGTCGGTCGGGTTCTCGTAGTCCGGAGCCGTCTTGAAGCTCAAAATGGCCTTCGACGAGTCGGCTTTGTCGGCGGTGACGTCGAACAGGGCTTGGTCGGCGCCGCCGGTGACCGTCCACCTCAACGTGTCACCATTGGCATCGGTCGCCGCCAACGCCACACCAGCGGTGTTCTCCGCCACCGACTGCGCTGCCGCGGTGGTGATACTCGGAGCCTGATTCGCGACCGGGGTCCCCGACCCCGGCACCGACCAGCCCCCGGCACCCTCATCGTTGACAGCGCGGACATGAACCCTGTGAACCAGCCCGCCGTTCAACTTGTCGATAGTGGCGTGCCGGTTCAGGCCCGGACCCGGGTTCAGAATGGAGGAAATTTCAACAAAACCGTCGGTTTCTATGTATCTGACTTCGTAACGGATGATCGGCGGGCCGGTGTTGACCGGCGCATCCCAAGCCACGCTCAACTTCTCCACCCCCGGTGTCACCGTCGGCGCATCAGGCGCGGCCGGGACCTCCCTGGTGACGTTGGTGACCGTGACCGTGACCGTCTGGACGGCTCTGGCATCGTGGATGTCGGTGACCATCACCCCCACCACATAAACATTGTCACCATTGTCGTCGGTGGGGTTCTCGAAATCCGGGGCCGTCTTGAAGCTCAAAGTGGCCTGCTTCGAATCCGCCGGATCGGCGGCGACGGTGAACAGGTCTTTGTCGGCGCCGCCGATAATGCTCCACACCAACTTGCCGTCGTCGTCGTTGGTCGCCGCCAACGCCACACCGGCAGTGTTCTCCGACACCGACAACCCCGTAGTGGTGATACTCGGATCCTGGTTCGCGATCGGGATCCCCCTCCCCGACCGCGACCAGCCCCCAGAGCCTTCATCGTTGACAGCACGGACCTGAACCTCATAGCCCGTCCTGGCGATCAACTCGTCGATGACGACCCGCCGGTCCGGGCCCGAGGTCAGCCGAGTCCAAGACTTCAAACCAATGGAGCGGTATCGCACGCCGTAACCGGTGATAGCCAGGCCCTTGTTGACCGGTTCGTCCCAGGCCACGTTCAACGACAACACCCCCGGCGTCACCGTCGGCGCATCAGGCGCGGCCGGGACCTCACTGGTGACGTCGGTGACCGTGACGGTGAGCTCCTCGACGTCTGTGGCGCCGTGGATGTCGGTGACGGTCACCTCCACCACATACACATTGTCGGTACCAACATCAGCGGGGTTCTCGAAATCCGGGGCAACCTTGAAGCTCAACGTGGCCTTCTTCGAATCCGCTTCATCGACGGCCACGCTGAACAGGCCGCGGTCGGCGCCGCTGGTGATTCTCCACCTCAACCCGCCGCCGTCGTCGTCGTTGGTCGCCGCCAACGCCACACCAGCGGTGTTCTCCGCCACCGACTGCGCTGCCGCGGTGGTGATACTCGGAGCCTGATTCGCGACCGGGGTCTCCGACCCGGACTCCGACCAGCCCCCGGCACCCTCATCGTTGACAGCGCGGACCTGAACCTCATATGCCTGGGCGGTCAACCCGGAAATAGTGGCCCGCCGGTCTGTGCCCGGACCCGGGGTCAGCGGGGTCCATGACTCCGAACCGCTAGCTCGGTATCGGACGTCGTATCCGGTGATCGCCGGGCCCGGATTGACAGGCGCATACCAGGTCGCGGTCAACTTCAACACCCCGGCGGGGGTCACCGTCGGCCGCCTCGGCACGGCCGGGACCTCGACAACGTTGGTGACCGTGACGGTGAACTTCCGGACGGCTGTGGCGCCGTGGATGTCAGTGACGGTCACCGCCACCACATAGTCGTTGTCACCATTGCCGTCGGCGGGGTTCTCGAAATCGGGGGCGGTGTTGAAGCTCAACGTCGCCTGCTTCGAATCCTCTTCATCGACGGCCACTCTGAACAGGCCGCGGTCGGCGCCGCTGGTGATTCTCCACCTCAACCCGCCGCCGTCATCGTTGGTCGCCGCCAACGCCACACCAGCAGTGTTTTCCGCAACCGACTGCACCGCCTCGGTGGTGATACTCGGAGCCTGATTCGCGATCGGGGTCCCCGACCCCGACGGTGACCAGTCACCGGTGCCTGCAGGGTTGACAGCGCGGACCTGAACCTCATAAGCCACGTTGGCAATCAACCCGGCGACGACGACCCGCCGCTTCAGGCCCGGGCTCGGGTTCATCATGGTCCAAGCCCCCGAACCCCTGATGCCGTATCGCACGTCGTAACCGGTGACAGCCTGACGGCCAAAGCTCCAAAAAGCGGGCGGCGGGGTCCAAGCCACGCCCAACGACAACACCCCGTCGGTCACCAACGGCGCCGCCAAGTAGACCGGGACCTCCATTAAGACGTTGTTGACTGTGACCGTGAACGTCCGGACGGCTGTGGCGCCGTGGACGTCAGTGACGGTCACCGCCACCACATACACATTGTCACCATTGTCATCGGCGGGGTTTTCGTAGTCCGGAGCCGTCTTGAAGCTCAACGTCGCCTGCTTCGAGTCGGTTCGGTCGACGGTGACGGCGAACAGGTCTTTGTCGGCGCCGCTGGTGATGCTCCACCTCAACCCGCCGTCGTCGTCGTTGGTCGCCGCCAACGCCACATCGGTGGTGTTCTCCGCAACCGACCGGGCTGCCGCGGTGGCGATACTCGGAGCCTGATTCACCGTCGGGGTCCCCGACCCCGACGGCGACCAGTCACCGTCGCCTTCAGAGTTGACAGCGCGGACCTGAACCTCATAGCCCGTCCTCGCGATCAACCCGGAAATGACAACCTGGCGGTCCAGACCCGGACCCGGTTTCAGCGGAGTCCAAGACTCCGAACCGTCGATGCGGTATCGTACGTCGTAACCAGTGATCGCCGGGCCCGGGTTGACCGGCGCATCCCAGGCCACGCCCAGCGACAACACCCCCGGCGTCACCGTCGGCGCATCAGGCGCGGCCGGGACCTCGACCGTGACGTCGATGACCGTCACCGTGAACGTCCGGACGGCTGTGGCGTCGTGGATGTCGGTGACGGTCACCGCCACCACATACACATTGTCACCATTGTCATCGGCGGGGTTTTCGTAGTCGGGGGCGGTTTTGAAGCTCAACGTCGCCTTCAACGAATCCGCCGGATCGGCGGTCACGTCGAACAGGGCCCGGTCGGCGCCGCCGGTGATTCTCCACCTCAACCCGCCGTCGTCGTCGTTGGTCGCCGCCAACGCCACATCGGCGGTGTTCTCCGCCGCCGACGGCGTAGCTGTGGTGGTGATACTGGGAGCCTGATTCACTGTCGGGGTCCCCGACCCCGACGGTGACCAGTCACCGGTGCCTTCAGGGTTGACAGCACGGACCTGAACCTCATAGCCCGTCCTCGCGATCAACCCGGAAATGACAACCTGGCGGTCCAGACCCGGACCCGGTTTCAGCGGAGTCCATGACTCCGAACCCCCGGTGCGGTATCGTACGTCGTATCCGGTGATCGCCGGGCCCGGGTTGACCGGCGCATCCCAGGCCACGCCCAACGACAACACCCCGTCGGTCACCGTCAACGTCGGCGCGGCCGGGACCTCGACCGTGACGTCGGTGACCGTCAACAGGAACGGCGCGGCGTCGCTGGAACCGTAGATGTCGATGACGGTCACCCACACAAAATATTCGTTTTCACCATCGGTTTCAGCGGGTTTCTCGAAATCCGGGGCCGTCTTGAAGCTCAACGTCGCCTGCTTCGAATCCGACGGGTCGGCGGCCACGGTGAACAAGGCCCGGTCGGCGCCGCCGGTGATGCTCCACACCAACGCGCCGTCGTCGTCGTTGGTCGCCTCCAACGCCACACCGGCAGTGTTCTCCGGTACCGACTGCACCCCCGCGGTGGTGATACTCGGAGCCTGATTCCGGGTCGGGGTCCCCTCCACGGACTGCGACCAAGCCCCGGCACCCTCGGCGTTGAAAGCGCGGACCTGAACCTCATAAACCGAGGTGAACAGCCCGGAAATGACAGCCTGCCGGTCCAGACCCGCCCTAAAGCTCCTCCAAGGCCCGGTCTGGAATGACCAACGGGCGCGGTATCGCACCTCGTAACCGGTGACGGCCGGACGACTCGGGTCGACCGGTTCGTCCCAGGTCACTCTCAACTCGTACGCATTGGGGGTGGTCACCGACAGCTTCGTCGGCGCGGCCGGGGCCTCCGATACGTCGGTGACCGTAACGGTGAGCTCCTCGACGTCTGTGGCGCCGTGGATGTCGGTGACGGTCACCTCCACCAAATAGTCGTTGTCACCATTGTCGTCGGTGGGGTTCTCGAAATCCGGGGCAACCTTGAAGCTCAACATGGCCTGCTTCGAATCCGACGAATCGGCAGTGACGCTGAACAGGTCGCGGTCGGCGCCGCCGGTGACCGTCCACCTCAACGCGCCGTCGTCGTCGTTACCGGCCGTCAACGCCACATCGGCAGTGTTCTCCGCCGCCGACAACCCCGTGGTGGTGATACTCGGGGCCCGGTTCCCGGTCGGGGTCCCCTCCACGGACTGCGACCAGTCACTGCGACCTTCGGCGTTGCGGGCGCGGACCTGAACCTCGTAAGCCGTGTCGGCGGTCAGCCCGGAAATGACAACCTGCCGGTTCAGGCCCGGAGCCGGGGCCAGCGGGGTCCAAGACCCCGAACCGGTTCGGTATATGACTTCGTAACCGGTGATCGCCGGGCCCTCGTTGACCGGTTCTGTCCAGGCCACGATCAACGACAACACCCCCGGTGTCACCGTCAACGTCGGCGTGGCCGGGGCCTCGACCGTGACGTCGGTGACCGTAACGGTGAGCTCCTCGACGGCTGCGGCGTCGTGGATGTCGGTGACGGTCACCTCCACCACATAGCCGTTGTCGCCATTGTCGTCGGTGGGGTTCTCGAAATCCGGGGCAACCTTGAAGCTCAACGTCGCCTGCTTCGAATCCTCTTTACTGGCGGTGACGCTGAACAGGTCTTTGTCGGCGCCGCCGGTGATGCTCCACACCAGCTCGCCGCCGTCGTCGTTGGTCGCCGCCAACGCCACATCGGCGGTGTTCTCCGACGCCGACAACCCCGTGGTGGTGATACTCGGAGGCTGATTGACCGCCGGGGTCCCCTCCACGGACTGCGACCAAGCCCCGGCACCCTCGGCGTTGACAGCGCGGACCCGAACCCGATAGGCCGTCTCGCCGGTCAACTTGTCGATAGCGGCCTGCCGGTTCAGTCCCGGACCCGGGGTCAGCCGGATCCAAGCCCCCGAACTACCAATGCGGTATTCGACGTCGTAACCGGTGATCGCCGAGCCCGGGCTGGCCGGCGCATCCCAGGCCGCGCTCAACGACAACACCCCCGGGGTCACCGTCAACGCCGGCGCGGCCGGGACCTCCGCTACGTTGGTGACCGTCACCGTGAACGTCTCGACGGCTGTGGCACCGTGGAAGTCGGTGACGGTCACCGCCACCACATAAACATTGTCACCATTGTCGTCGGCGGGGTTCTCGAAATCCGGGGCAACCTTGAAGCTCAACGTCGCCTTCCACGAGTCCGACGGATCGGCGGTGACGCTGAACAGGTTTTGGTCGGCGCCGCCGGTGACCGTCCACGCCAACCCGCCGTCGTCGGCCGCCGCCAACGCCACATCGGCGGTGTTCTCCGGTACCAACCGGGCCGCCGCGGTGGTGATAGTCGGGGCCTGGTTCTCCGTCGGGGTCCCCTCCACAAGCGGCGACCAGTCACTGCGACTTTCGTAGTTGATAGCGCGGACCTGAACATGATAAGATTCTCCGGCGTTCAGCCGGTTGATGATGACCCCCCGGTCCCCCTGGTTCATCTTAATATAGCTAAAAGTCCGCGAAACTATGGTGCCATATCGGACGTCGTAACCGGTGATGGCCGGGCCCGGGTTGGCCGATCCTGTCCATTCCACGGTCAACGACAACGTCCCCGGTGTCACCGTCAACGTCGGCGCGGCCGGGACCTCGACGACGTTGGTGACCGTCAACGTGAACTCCCGGACGTCTGTGGCACCGTGGATGTCGGTGACGGTCACCTCCACCACATACACATTGTCGGTATTGGCATCAGTTGGGGCTTCGAAATCCGGAGCAGTGTCGAAGCTCAACGTCGCCTTCTTCGAATCCTCTTCGTCAGCGGTGACGCTGAACAGGTCGCGGTCGGCGCCGCCGGTGATGCTCCACCCCAACTCGCCGCCGTCGTCGTCGTTACTGGCCGTCAACGCCACATCGGCAGTGTTCTCCGCCACCGAATGGGCCGCCGCGGTGGTGATACTCGGAGCCTGATTCGCGATCGGTCTCCCCCGCGGGTAATTCGACCAGGCCCCGGCACCCTCGGCGTTGTGGGCGCGGACCCGAAACCTATGGAACTTCCAGACCAACTTGACGAAAGTGGTCTGCCGCTTATTCTCCTCCAGCCGGAGAATTTTCACACTACCGAGCGGTCTGACCATCCGCACTTCGTAACCGGTGATGGCCGGGCCCGTGTTGACCGGTTCTTCCCAGGTCACGGTCATGTGCCCCGCCCCGGCGGTCAACGTGATCGTCGGCGCGGCCGGGACCTCGACGGTGACGTCGGTGACCCTCAACGTGAACGTCCGGACGTCTCTGGTGCCGTGGATGTCGGTGACGGTCACCGCCACCACATACACATTGTCACTGCCGTCATCGGCGGGGTTTTCGTAGTCGGGGGCCGTCTTGAAGCTCAACGTCGCCTGCTTCGAATCCGCTTTACCGGCGGCCACGGTGAACAGGGCGCGGTCGGCGCCGCCGGAGACCGTCCACCTCAACTTGCCGTCGTCGTCGTTGGTCGCCGCCAACGCCACACTGGCGGTGTGCTCCGGTATCGAATGCGCCGCCACGGTGGTGATAGCCGGGGCCCGGTTCACCGTCGGGGTCCCCTCCACGGACTGCGACCAGGCCCCGGCACCCTCGTCGTTGACAGCGCGGACCCGAACCTCATAAGTCGTGCTGCCGGTCAACTTGTCGACAGTGGCCCGTCGGTCCGGGCCCCGAACCGGGGCCAGCCGGATCCAAGCCCCCGAACTGCCAATGCGGTATTGCACGTCGTAAACGATGATCGCCTGGCCCGGATTGGCCGGTTCGGTCCAAGCCACGCTCAACTTCTCCACCCCCGGTGTCACCGTCAACGTCGGTGCGGCCGGGATCTCCGACACGTTGGTGACCGCCACCGTGAACACCCGGACGGCTGCGGCACCGTGGATGTCGGTGACGGTCACCTCCACCACATAGACATTGTTATTGTCTTTGTCGGCGGGGTTCTCGAAATCCGGGGCCGTGTCAAAGCTCAGCGTGGCCTTCTTGGAATCCGACGAATCGGCGGTGACGGTGAACAGGTCTTGGTCGGCGCCGCCGGTGACCGTCCAACTCAACACGCCGCCGTCGTCGTCGTTGGTCGCCGCCAACGCCACACCGGCAGTGTTCTCCGGTACCGCATGCGCCACCGCGGTGGTGATACTCGGATCCCGATTCGCGATCGGGATCCCCCACCCGACCCGCGAACGACCGGCACCAACGGCATTGTTGGCGTTGACCCGGACCCTATAGGTCACCCCGGCGCTCAACCCTTCGAGAGTGTCTTGCCGACTCGAAGCCGGATAGACTGTGATTTCGTATTCCGAACCGTTGATTCTTTCTCTGCTCACTGAGTACCCGGTGATAGCCGGGCCCGTGTTGGCCGGTTCGGTCCAGGCCACGCTCAACGACAACACCCCCGGTATCACCGTCAACGTCGGCGCGGCCGGGACCTCGACGACGTTGGTGACCGTCACCGTGAACACCCGGACGGCTGCGGCACCGTGGATATCGGTGACGGTCACCTCCACCACATAGACATTGTTATTGTCTTTGTCGGCGGGGTTCTCGAAATCCGGGACAGTGTCGAAGCTCAACGTCGCCTCCGACGAACCCGACGAATCGGCGGCCACGGTGAACGACGCTTGGTCGGCGCCGCCGGTGACGCTCCACCTCAACGTGTCACCATTGGCATCGGTCGCCGTCAACGCCACACCGGCGATGTTCTCCGGTACCGACTGCGCCGCCGCGGTGGTGATACTCGGAGCCTGATTCGCGGTCAGGGTCCCAAACCCGGACCCCGACCAGCCCCCGGTACCCTCAGAGTTGACAGCACGGACCTGAACCTCATAGGCCATCTCAAAAACCGTCCTGGCGGTCAACTTGTCGATAACGGCCCGCAGGTTCAGGCCCGGATCCGGTTTCAGCAGGGTCCAAACCCCCGAATTCCTGACGCCGTATCGCACGTCGTAACCGGTGATCGCCGGGCCCGGATTGGCCGGCTCGGCCCAAGCTACGCTCAACGACGACACCCCCGGTGTCACCGTCGGCGCATCCGGCGCAGCCGGGACCTCGACGGTGACGTCGGTGACCGTCACCGTGAACTCCCGGACGGCTGCAGCACCGTGGATGTCGGTAACGGTCACCTCCACCACATAAACATTGTCGCCATTGTCGTCGGCGGGGTTCTCGAAATCCGGGGCCGTGTCGAAGCTCAACGTCGCCTGCTTCGAATCCGACGAATCGGCGGTGACGGTGAACGACGCTTGGTCGGCGCCGCCGGTGACCGTCCACCTCAACCCGCCGTCGTCGTCGTTACCGGCCGTCAACGCCACACCGGCGGTGTTCTCCGACACCGACTGCGCCTTGGTGGTGCTGATACTCGGAGGCTGATTCGCGGTCGGGGTCCCAAACCCGGACCCCGACCAGCCACTGCGACCTTCGTCGTTGCGGGCGCGGACCTGAACCTCATAGGCCTTACCGCCGGTCAACTTGTCGATAACGGCCCGCAGGTTCAGGCCCGGACTCGGGTTCAGCGTGGTCCAAGCCCCCGAATCCTTGATGGCGTATCGCACGTCGTAACCGGTGACCGCCAGCCCCGGATTGGCCGGCTCGGCCCAGGCCACGCTCAACGACAACACCCCCGGTGTCACCGTCGGCGCACCCGGCACGGCCGGGGCCTCCGAAACGTTGGTGACCGTCACATTGAACGACTGGATGTCGGTGTCACCGTGAATGTCGGTGACCACCACCGCCACCTGATAGAGATTGTCGCGATCATGGTCGGCGGGGTTCTCGAAATCCGGGGCCGTCTTGAAGCTCAACGTCGCCTTCGACGAATCCGACGGGTCGGCGGTCACGGTGAACCGGTTTCCGTCGACGACGACGACGCTAACCGTCCACCTCAACACGCCGCCGTCGTCGTTGCTGGCCGTCAACGCCACACCGGCAGTGTTCTCCGTCACCGACTGCGCCCTGGTGGTGGTGATACTCGGAGGCTGATTCGCGATCGGGGTCCCAAACCCGGACCCCGACCAGCCCCCGGGGCCCTCAGAGTTGCGGGCGCGGACCTGAACCTCATAGGCCTTACCGCCGGTCAACCCGCCGACAGTAGCCCTCAGTCCCGGACCCGGGCTCGGGTTCAGCGTGGTCCAAGCCCCCGAATCCTTGATGGCGTATCGCACGTCGTAACCGGTGACCGCCGGCCCCGGATTGGCGGCCGGTTCGGCCCAGGCCACGCTCAACGACAACACCCCCGGCGTCACCGTCGGCGCCGCCGGTGCGGCCGGGGCCTCCGAAACGTTGGTGACCGTCACCGTGAACACCCGGACAGCTTTGGAACCGTGGACGTCGGTGACAGTCACCTCCACCACATAGTCGTTGTCGCCATTGTCGTCGTCGGGGTTCTCGAAATCCGGGGCCGTCTTGAAGCTCAACGTCGCCTGCTTCGAATCCGACGGGTCGACGGTCACGGTGAACAGGTCGCGGTCGTCGCCGCCGGTGACGCTCCACCTCAACTTGCCGCCGTCGTCGTTGCTGGCCGTCAACGCCACACCGGCGGTGTTCTCCGACACCGACTGCGCCTTGGTGGTGCTGATACTCGGAGGCTGATTCGCGGTCGGGGTCCCAAACCCGGACCCCGACCAGCCACTGCGACCTTCGTCGTTGCGGGCGCGGACCTGAACCTCATAGGCCTTACCGCCGGTCAACCCGCCGACGACGACCCGTCGGTTCAGGCCCGGACTCGGGTTCAGCCTGGTCCAAGCCCCCGAATCCCTGATGCCGTATCGCACGTCGTAACCGGTGACCGCCGGCCCCGGATTGGCGGCCGGTTCGGCCCAGGCCACGCCCAACGACAACACCCCCGGTGTCACCGACGGCGCATCCGGCGCGGCCGGGACCTCGACCGCGACATTGGTGACCGTCACCGTGAACTCCCGGACGTCTGTGGCACCATGGATGTCGGTGACGGTCACCGCCACCACATAGTCGTTGTCACTGTTGTCGTCGGCGGGGTTCTCGAAATCGGGGGCCGTCTTGAAGCTCAACGTCGCCTGCTTCGAATCCGACGGGTTGGCGGCCACGGTGAACAGGTCGCGGTCGTCGCCGCCGGTGACGCTCCACCTCAACCCGCCGCCGTCGTCGTTACCAGCCGTCAACGCCACACCGGCGGTGTTCTCCGCCACCGACTGCGCTGCCGCGGTGGTGATACTCGGAGCCTGATTCGCGGTCGGGGTCTCCTCCACGGACTGCGACCAAGCCCCGTCACCCTCAGTGTTGCGGGCGCGGACCCGAACCTCATAGGCCGTACCGCCGGTCAACTTGTCGACAGTGACCCGCAGTCCCGGACCCGGAACCAGCAGGATCCAAGACGCCGCACCGCTGGTTCGGTATTGCACGTCGTAACCGGTGATCGCCGGGCCCGTGTTGGCCGGCGCAGCCCAGGCCACGCCCAAAGACAACACCCCCGGTGTCACCGTCAACGTCGGTGCGGCCGGGATCTCCGAAACGTTGGTGACCGTCACCGTGAACACCCGGACAGCTTTGGCATCGTGGATGTCGGTAACGGTCACCTCCACCACATAGTCGTTGTCACTGTTGTCGTCGGTGGGGTTCTCGAAATCCGGGGCCGTCTTGAAGCTCAACGTCGCCTGCTTCGAATCCGACGGGTCGACGGTCACGGTGAACAGGTCGCGGTCGGCGCCGCCGGTGACGCTCCACCCCAACGTGCCGTCGTCGTCGTTGGTCGCCGCCAACGCCACACCGGCAGTGTTCTCCGCCGCCGACTGCGCTGCCGCGGTGGTGATACTCGGAGCCTGATTCGCGGTCGGGGTCTCCTCCACGGACTGCGACCAGTCTCCGGTACCCTCAGTGTTGCGGGCGCGGACCCGAACCTCATAAACCGTGCTGCCGGTCAACTTGTCGACAGTGGCCCGCAGTTTCAGGCCCGGACCCGGATCCAGCAGGATCCAAGACCCCGCACCGCTGGTTCGGTATTGCACGTCGTAACCGGTGATCGCCGGGCCCGTGTTGGCCGGCGCAACCCAGGCCACGCCCAACGACAACACCCCCGGCGTCACCGTCAGCGCCGTCGGCGCGGTCGGGGCCTCCGAAACGTTGGTGACCGTCACCGTGAACACCCGGACAGCTTTGGCATCGTGGATGTCGGTGACGGTCACCTCCACCACATAGACATTGTTCTTGCCGGTGTCGGCGGGGTCCTCGAAATCGGGGGCAGTGCCGAAACTCAACGTCGCCTTCGACGAATCCGCCGGGTTGACGGCCACGGTGAACAGGGCACGGTCGTCGCCGCCGGTGACGCTCCAACTCAACGTGTCACCATTGGCATCGGTAGCCGTCAAGGCGACACCCGCAGTGTTCTCCGTCACCGAATGCGACGCCGCGGTGGTGATACTCGGAGCCCGGTTCGCGACCGGGGTCCCCGACTCCGACGGTGACCAGCCACTGCGACCTTCGTCGTTGCGGGCGCGGACCTGAAACTCGTAAACCGTGTCAACGGTCAACTTGTCGACAGTAACCTGCAGTCCCGGACCCGGATTCAGCCGGATCCAAGACACCGCACCATCGATACGGTATCGCATGTCGTAACCGGTGATCGCCGGGCCCGTGTTGGTCGGCGCAACCCAGGCCACGCCCAACTTCCCCACCCCGGCGGTCACCGTCGGCGCACCCGGCGTCCCGGGCGCTTCGGTGTCATCATCGGTGACCGTCACCGTGAACTCCTGGACGGCTCTGGCACCATGGACGTCGGTGACGGTCACCTCCACCACATAGACGTTGTCGCCATTGTCGTCGTCGGGGTTCTCGAAATCCGGGGCCGTCTTGAAGCTCAACGTCGCCTTCTTCGAATCCGCTTTATCGGCGGCCACGGTGAACCGGCCGCGGTCGGCGCCGCCGGTGACGCTCCAACTCAACGTGTCACCATTGGCATCGGTAGCCGTCAAGGCGACACCCGCAGTGTTCTCCGTCACCGAATGCGACGCCGCGGTGGTGATATTCGGAGCCTGATTCGCGATCGGGCTCCCCGACACGACCGGCGACCAGGCCCCGGCACCATCAGAGTTGACAGCACGGACCTGAACCTCATAAAGCGACCCGTAGGTCAACTCGTCGATAGTGGCCTGCCGGTTCAGGCCCGGACCCGGGATCAGAGAGAAGAAGATTTTAAAAGCGCCGCCGATGTCTTCGTTGTATTCTACTTCGTAACGGATGATCGCCGGGCCCGGGTTGGCCGGCGCATCCCAGGTCACGTCCAACGACAACACTCCCGGTGTCACCGTCAGCGCTGTCGGCGCGGCCGGGACCTCGACCGCGACGTTGGTGACCGTGACGGTGAGTTCCTCGACGGCTGTGGCATCGTGTATGTCGGTGACGGTCACCTCCACCACATAATCGTTGCCACCATCGTCGTCGGCGGGGTTCTCGAAATCCGGAGCCGTAATGAACCTCAACGTGGCAGCCTTCGAGTTCGACGGGTTGACGGTGACGTCGAACAGGTCTTTGTCGGCGCCGCCGGTGATGCTCCACCTCAACGCTCCGCCGTCGTCGTTGGTCGCCGCCAACGCCACAACCGTGGTGTTCTCCGGTACCGACAACTCCGTGGTTGTGATACTCGGGGCCTGATTCGCGGTCGGGGTCCCCGACACGAACGGCGACCAAGCCCCGTTACCCTCGGCATTGACAGCACGGATCCGAACCCTATATTCCGACCCGGCTATCAAATTGGAGACAATCATCTGCCCCCAATCCCGCTCTTTCCTCAGCGGGTACTGAATCCCCACCCTGCTGCCCCTTCTGAATACCACCACTTCGTAACGGGTGATCGCCGGGCCCGGATTGACCGGCGCATCCCAGGCCACGCCCAAAGACAACACCCCCGGTGTCACCGTCGGCGCATCCGGCGCGGCCGGGACCTCACTGGAGACGTCGGTGACCGTCACCGTGACCGTCTGGACGGCTGTGGCATCGTGGATGTCGGTGACGGTCACCGCCACCACATAGACATTGTCGGTACCAACATCAGATGGGGTTTCGTAGTCCGGAGCCGTCTTGAAGCTCAACGTCGCCTTCTTCGAGTCCGCCGGATCGGCGGTGACGTCGAACAGGTTTTGGTCGGCACCGCTGGTGATGCTCCACCTCAACCTGCCGTCGTCGTCGTTGCTGGCCGCCAACGCCACACCGGCGGTGTTCTCTGGTATCGAATGCGCTGCCGCGGTGGTGATACTCGGAGGCTGGTTCACGGTCGGGGCCTCCGGCCCGGACTCCGACCAGACCCCGGCACCATCAGAGTTGATAGCACGGACCTGAACCTCGTAAACCGTCCCGGCGGTCAACTCGTCGATAGTGGCCCGCCGGCCCGGGCCCGGACCCGGGTTCAGCCGAGTCCAAGATTTCGAAAACTCGGTGCGGTATCGCACGTCGTAACCGGTGATCGCCGGGCCCGGATTAGCCGGCGCAGCCCAAGCCACGCCCAAAGACAACACCCCCGGTGTCACCGTCGGCGCCGCCGGCGCGGCCGGGACCTCCGCTACGTTGGTGACCGTCACTGTGAACGTCTGGACGGCTGTGGCATCGTGGATGTCGGTGACGGTCACTTCCACCACATAGTCGTTGTCACCATCGTCATCGATGGGGTTCTCGAAATCAGGGGGAGTAGTGTGGCCGTAGATATTAACGAAGATCAACTTCGCCTTTGACGAATCCGCTCTATCGCGGACCACGGTAACCAGATGTTGGTCGTCCAGGTATTGGTCGGCGCCGCCGGTGATGCTCCACCTCAACGTGTCACTATTGGCGTCGGTCGCCGCCAACGCCACACCGGCGGTGTTCTCTGGTATCGACTGGGCCGCCGCGGTGGTGATACTCGGAGCCTGGTTCACGGTCGGGGTCTCCGACCCGGACTCCGACCAGCCACTGCGACCTTCGGCGTTGCGGGCGCGGACCTGAACCTCATAAGCCTGCCTGCCGGTAAACCCGTTGATGACGACCCGCCGGTTCCGGCCCGGGTTCAGCCGAGTCCAAGATTTCGAAACCTCGGTGCGGTATCGCACGTCGTAACCGGTGATCGCCGGGCCTGTGTTGGCCGGTTCGGTCCAGGCCACTCTCAACTTCTCCACCCCGGCGGTCACCGTCAACGTCGGCGCATCCGGCGCGGCCGGGACCTCGGCCACGTCGAGGACCGTCACTGTGAACGTCTGGACGGCTTTAGCACCATGGACGTCGGTTACGGTCACCGCCACCACATAGACATTGTTATTGTCTTTGTCGGCGGGGTTCTCGAAATCCGGAGCAGTCTTGAAGCCCAACGTCGCCTTCGACGAGTCGGCCCGGTTGACGGTCACGTCGAACGATGCTTGGTCGGCGCCGCCGGTGATGCTCCACCTCAACCTGCCGCCGTCGTCGTTACCGGCCGTCAACGCCACACCGGCGGTGTTCTCCGCCACCGACAACCCCGCCGCGGTGATGATCCTCGGACGCTGATTCGCGATCGGGGTCCCCGACACGAACGACGACCAGCCCCCGACACCTTCGGCGTTGCGGGCGCGGATCCGGGTCCTATAGGACAACCCTTCTTGCAAAATGATCCTCCCGATTTGCGAATTGCCCATCCTGCCGAAAACGGTATGCCGCTCATGCCCCCTCAGCGTGCGCGTCCATAGCGCCCCGTTGGGTATGGCGCCTATCTCCAAGTCGTAACCGGTGATCGCCGGGCCCTTGTTGGTCGGCGCATCCCAGGCCACCTTCAACCACAACTCCCCCGGTGTCACCGTCGGCGCACCCGGCGCGTCCGGGGCCTCGGCTACGTCGGTGACCCTCACTGTGAACGTCTGGACGGCTGTAGCACCCTGGATATCGGTGACGGTCACCTCCACCACATAGACATTGTTCTTGCCGGTGTCGGCGGGGTTCTCGAAATCCGGAGCCGTCTTGAAGCTCAACGTCGCCCGCTTCGAATCCGCTTCATCGACGGTCACGGTGAACTGGTCTTCGTCTGCACCCTGGTCGCCGTCTACTTGCAACAGCGTCAGCGCTTCATCGACGGTCACGGTGAACTGGTCTCCGTCGGCGCCGCCGGAGACCGCCCAACTCAGTGCGCCGCCGTCGTCGTTGCCGGCCGTCAAGGCGACATCAGTGGTGTTCTCCGGTATCGACTGCGCCGCCGCGGTGGTGATACTCGGAGGCTGATTAGCGATCGGGCTCCCCGACACGAACGGCGACCAGCTACTGTGACCCTCGGCATTGCGGGTGCGGACCTGAACCTCATAATCCGTCCCGACAGCCAACCCGGCGATAGTGGCCCGCCGGTTCGTACCCGAATCCCGGTTCGGCCGACTCCAAGTCCCCGAACCCCTGGTGCGGTATCGCACGTCGTAACCGGTGATCGCCGGACGGCCCGTGTTGGCCGGTTCGGCCCAGGCCACGTCCAACGACAACACCCCCGGTGTCACCGTCGGCGCACCCGGCGCGTCCGGGACCTCGGCTACGTCGGTGACCGTCACCCTGAACGTCTTGATGGCTCTGGCATTGTGGGCGTCGATGACCACCACTCCCAGCACATAAACATTGTCACCATTGCCGTCGGCGGGGTTCTCGAAATCCGGAGCCGTCTTGAAGCTCAACGTCGCCTTCTTCGAATCCGCCGGATCGGCGGTCACGGTGAACAGGTTTCCGTCGCCGCCGGCGGTCATAAGCCACCCCAAAGGGATAGCCCTCTCACTATCAGTACGGAAGTCGTCGTTGTCGATGGCCGTCAACGCGATATCGGTGGTGTTCTCCGGTATCCACTGCGCCGCCGTGGTGATGATACTCGGAGGCCGGTTCACTGCCGGGGTGCCCGTCCTGGAACGTGACCAGCCCCCGGCACCCTCGCCGTTGACAGCACGGACCTGAACCTCATAGACCGTCCTGGCGGTCAACCCGGCGATAGTGGCCCGCCGGTTCGGGCCCGGACCCGGATCCAACGTGGCCCAATACCCTGAACCCTTGGTGCGGTATCGCACGTCGTAACCGGTGATCGCTGGACGGCCCGTGTTGGCCGGTTCGGCCCAGGCCACGTCCAACGACGACAACCCGGCGGTCAACGTCGGCGCCGCCGGCGCGGCCGGGACTTCGACCGCGACGTCGGCGACCGTCACCGTGAACGTCTTGACGGCTTGGGTAAAATAGATATCTATGACGGTCACCTCCACCACATAGTCGTTGTTCTCGTCTTTGTCGGCGGGGTTCTCGAAATCCGGAGCCGTCTTGAAGCTCAACGTCGCCCGCTTCGAATCCGCCGAATCGGCGGCCACGGTGAACAGGGCTTGGTCGGCGCCGCCGGTGACCACCCACACCAAGAAGTCGTTGTCCGAGTCCTTGTCGTTGATGGCCGTCAACGCGACGTCGGTGGTGTTCTCCGGTATCGACTGCGCCGCCGTGGTGGTGATACTCGGAGGCTGGTTCACTGCCGGGGTGCCCGTCCCGGAACGTGACCAGCCCCCGGCTCCCTCAGTGTTGCGAGCGCGGATCTGAACCTCATAGACCGTCTTGGCGGTCAACCCGATGATAGTGGCCCGCCGGTTCGGGCCCGGACCCGGATCCGGCGTGGTCCAAGTCCCTGAACCCTTGGTGCGGTATCGCACGTCGTAACCGGTGATCGCCGGGCCCGGGTTGACCGGTTCTTCCCAGGCCACGTCCAACGACGACGCCCCCGGCGTCACCGTCGGCGCCGCCGGCGCGGCCGGGACCTCGACCGCGACGTTGGTAACCGTCACCGTGAACGTCTCAACGTCTTTAGCACCGTGCACGTCGGTGACGGTCACCGCCACCACATAGGCGTTGCTCTTGTAATCGTCGGCGGGGTTCTCGAAATCCGGAGCCGTCTTGAAGCTCAACGTCGCCTTCGACGAATCCGCTTTATCGGCGGCCACGTCGAACAGGGCGCGGTCGGCGCCGCCGGTGACGCTCCACACCAACCCGCCGCCGTCGTCGTTGCTGGCCGCCAACGCCACACCCACAGTGTTCTCCGGTATCGACTGCGCCGCCGTGGTGGTGATACTCGGAGGCTGGTTCGCGATTGGGGTCCCCGTCCCGGACCGTGACCAGCCCCCGGCACCCTCGCCGTTGACAGCACGGACCTGAACCTCATAATCCGTCCCGACAGTCAACCCGGTGATAGTGGCCCGCCGGTTCGGGCCCGGACCCGGGTTCAGCGCAGTCCAAGCCCCCGAACCGCTGATGCCGTATCGCACGTCGTAACCGGTGATCGCCGGGCCCGGATTGGCGGCCGGTTCGGCCCAAGCCACGTCCAACGACGACGCCCCCGGCGTCACCGTCGGCGCCGTCGGCGCGGCCGGGACCTCGACCGCGACGTTGGTGACGGTCACCGTGAACGTCTCAACGTCTTTAGCACCGTGCACGTCGGTGACGGTCACCGCCACCACATAGGCGTTGTTATTGCCGGTGTCGGCGGGGTTCTCGAAATCCGGAGCCGTCTTGAAGCTCAACGTCGCCCGCTTCGAATCCGACGGTTCGGCGGCCACGTCGAACAGGGCGCGGTCGGCGCCGCCGGTGACGCTCCACTTCAGCTCGCCGTCATCGTCGTTACCGGCCGCCAACGCCGCACCCACAGTGTTCTCCGACACCGACAACCCCGCCTCGGTGATGATACTCGGAGCCTGATTCGCGATCGGGGTCCCCCACTCGGACAGCGACCAAGCCCCGGCACCCTCGGCGTTGACAGCACGGACCTGAACCTCATAGCCCGTCTTGGCGATCAACTCGCCGATAGTGACCCCCAGGTTCGGTCCGGCTTCCACCGTGGTCCAAGACCCCGAACGACCGGTGCGGTATCGCACGTCGTAACCGGTGATCGCCGAGCCCAGGTTGGCCGGTTCGTCCCAGGCCACGCCCAACGACAACACCCCCGGCGTCACCGTCGGCGCATCCGGCGCGGCCGGGCCCTCACTGGCGACGTCGGTGACCGTCACCGTGAACTCCCGGACGTCTGTGGCACCGTGGATGTCGGTGACGGTCACCTCCACCACATAATCGTTGCCACCACCGTCGTCGGCGGGGTTCTCGAAATCCGGGGCAGTAATGAAGCTCAACGTCGCCCGCTTCGAGTCCAACGGAACAGCGTTCAAGTCGAACAGGTTTTGGTCGGCGCCGCCGGTGATGCTCCACCTCAACCCGCCGTCGTCGTCGTTGCTGGCCGCCAACGCCACACCCACAGTGTTCTCCGTTACCGACAACCCCGCCTCGGTGGTGATACTCGGAGGCTGATTCGCGATCGGGGTCCTCCGCTCGTACGGCGACCATTCACTGGGACCATCCGCGTTGTGGGCGCGGACCCGAACCCTATAGACTGTACTGTCCAAATTGACGTAAGTGGTCTGCCGCTCATTCCCCGCCAGCCAGCGAATAACCACCTTACCGGTGTAGAATGTGACTATCCGCACTTCGTAACGGGTGATCGCCGGGCCGGTGTTGGCCGGTTCGTCCCAGGCCACGTCCAACGACAACACCCCGGCGGTCACCGTCAACGTCGGCGCGGCCGGGACCTCGACGACGTTGGTGACCGTCACCGTGACCATCTCGACGCTTGTGGCATCGTGGATGTCGGTGACGGTCACCTCCACCACATACACATTGTTCTTGTCTTTGTCGGCGGGTTTCTCGAAATCCGGGGCGGTGCGGAAGCTCAACATCGCCCGCGACGTATCCGAGCTATCGCTATCTATGCGGAACAACGCTCGGTCGGCGCCGCCGGTGATGCTCCAGCCCAGCTCGCCGTCGTCGTCGTTACTGGCCGTCAACTCCACACCGGCAAGCTCGGATATAATCAGTTCGCCTTCGCTATCAAATTGCGCCCTCAAATCATCGGCGGTCTTTTCCTGCAACGACTGCGCCGACGCGGTGATGCTCGGAGGCCGGTTCACCGTCGGGGTCGCCGTCTTGGGATGTGACCAATCCCCGGCACCTTCGGCGTTGCGGGCGCGGACCCGAACCCTATAGGCCGTCTTGGCGGTCAACCCGGCGATAGTGGCCCGCTGTTTCAGGCCCGGACCCGGTTTCAGCCGGGTCCAAGCCCCCGAACCGTCGACGGAGTACCTGACGTCGTAGCCGGTGATCGCCGGGCCCGGGTTAGCCGGTTCGTCCCAGGCCACGTCCAACGACAACAGCCCCGGCGTCACTGTCGGCGCCGCCGGCGTCCCGGGAGCTTCGGTGTCATCATCGGTGACCGTCACCGTGACCGTCCGGTCGTCTGTGGCACCGTGCACGTCGGTGACCGTCACCTCCACCACATAATCGTTGCCACCATCGTCGTCGGCGGGTTTCTCGAAATCCGGGGCGGTGCGGAAGCTCAACGTCGCCTTCGACGAATTCGCTTTATCGACGGTCACGGTGAACAAGTCTCCGTCGGCGCCGCCGGTGATTCTCCACTTCAGCACGCCGCCGTCGTCGTTGCTGGCCGTCAACGCCACACCGGCAGTGTTCTCCGGTATCGACTGCGCCGCCGTGGTGGTGATACTCGGAGGCTGGTTCGCGGTCGGGGTCGCCGACCGCGACGGTGACCAGTCTCCGGTACCCTCAGTGTTGCGGGCGCGGACCTGAGCCTCATAAGCGGTCCCGACAGTCAACCCGGCGATAGTGGCCCGCCGGTTCAGGCCCGGACTCGGGTTCAGCGCAGTCCAAGCCCCCGAATCTCTGATGCCGTACCTGACGTCGTATCCGGTGATCGCCGGGCCCGGGTTCGCCGGTGCATCCCAGGCCACGCCCAACGACGACACCCCCGGCGTCACCGTCGGCGCCGTCGGCGCCGACGGGACCTCACTGGAGACGTCGGTGACCGTCACCGTGAACGTCTCGACGTCTGTAGCACCGTGGATGTCGGTTACGGTCACCTCCACCACATAATCGTTGCCACCATCGTCGTCGGCGGGTTTCTCGAAATCCGGGGGCGTGCCGAAACTCAACGTCGCCTTCGACGAATCCGCTTTATCGACGGCCACGTCGAACAGGGCGCGGTCGGCGCCGCCGGTGACGCTCCACTTCAGCACGCCGCCGTCGTCGTTGCTGGCCGTCAACGCCACACCAGCAGTGTTCTCCGCCACCGACAACCCCGTAGTGGTGATACTCGGAGGCCGGTTCGCGGTCGGGGTCCCCGACCGCGACCGTGACCAGTCACTGCGACCTTCGGCGTTGACAGCGCGGACTTGAACCTCATAAGCCGTCTCGGCGACCAACCCGGCGATAGTGGCCCGCCGGCCCGGGCCCGGACCCGGTTTCAGCCGGTTCCAAGCCCCCGAATCTCTGATGCCGTATCGCACGTCGTAACCGGTGATCGTCGGGCCCATGTTGGCCGGTGCATCCCAGGCCACGCCCAACGACAAAACCCCCGGCGTCACCGTCGGCGCCGCCGGCGCCGCCGGAGCTTCGGTGTCATCATCGGTGACCGTCACCGTGACCACCTCGACGCTTTCATCGTAGTAGACGTCGGTTACGGTTACCGCCACCACATAGTCGTTGTTCTCGTCTTTGTCGGCGGGGTTCTCGAAATCCGGGGGCGTCTTGAAGCTCAACGTCGCCTGCTTCGAGTCCAACCGATCAGGGTTCAAGTCGAACAGGTTTCGGTCGGCCCCGCCGGTGATACTCCACCCCAGCACGCCGCCGTCGTCGTTGGTCGCCGTCAACGCCACACCGGCATTGTTCTCCGCCATCGACAACCCCGTAGTGGTGATACTCGGAGCCCGATTCGCCCTCGGGGTCCCAAACCTGGACGGCGACCAGTACCCGAAACGCTCGATGGTGAGAGCTTGGACCTGAACCTCATAAGTCGTCCCGGCGTCCAACCAGTCGATAGTGACCCGCCGTTTGCCTTCTCCCGGCGTGACAATCAACCAACGCTCCGAACCGCTGGGTCGGTATGTGACCTGGTAACCAAAGATCGCCGGGCCCGTATTGGCCGGTTCGTCCCAGGCCACGTCCAACAACAAAACCCCCGGTGTCACCGTCACCGTCGGCGCGGCCGGGACCTCGACGACGTTGGTGACCGTGACCGTGAACGTCTCGACGTCTGTGGAACCGTGGATGTCGGTTACGGTCACCTCCACCACATAGTCGTTGTCACCATCGTCGTCGGCGGGTTTTTCGAAATCCGGGGCGGTGCGAAAGCTCAACGTCGCCTTCTTCGAATCCGCCTTATCGGCGGTGACGGTGAACAGGCTTTGGTCGTCGCCGGCGGTGATCATCCACACCAACCCGCCGCCGCCGTCGTTACTGGCCGTCAACGCCACACCGGCGGTGTTCTCCGCCACATCGATGGTGTCCTGCCCCACCGCCAACCCCGCTATGGTGGTGATAGTCGGAGGCTGATTCGCGGTCGGGGACCCCCTCCCGGACTGCGACCAGTCACTGCGACCTTCGGCGTTGACAGCGCGGACCTGAACCTGATAAGTCGTCCCGACAGTCAACCCGGCGATAGTGGCCCGCTGGTTCGGGCCCGGACTCGGGTTCAGCCTAGTCCAAGTCCCCGAACCCCTGATGCCGTATCGCACGTCGTAACGGGTGATCGCCGGGCCCATGTTGGCCGGTACATCCCAGGCCACGTCCAACGAAAAAACCCCCGGTGTCACCGTCAGCGCACCCGGCGCGGCCGGGATCTCGACGGTGACGTCGGTGACCGTCACCGTGAACGTCCGAACGGCCGTAGCCCCATGGATATCGGTTACAGTCACCTCCACCACATAATCGTTGTCACCATTCTTGTCGGCGGGGTTCTCGAAATCCGGGGCAGTGCGGAAGCTCAACGTCGCCTGCGACGAGTCCGCTTTATCGACGGCCACGGTGAACAGGGCGCGGTCGTCGCCGCCGGTGATCCTCCACCCCAACCCGCCGCCGTCGTCATTGCCGACCGTCAACGCCACACCGGCGGTGTTCTCCGGTATCAACTGCGCCGCTGCAGTGGTGATACTCGGAGCCTGATTCAGCACGATCTTGACTACGGCGTACTCATAGTAGGAACTACTCACCAGATAACGTATCGATACGACGTAGGACCGTCCACTGGTGAAGTCCAAGTCAACTGCACCCACCCTTATCTTCCCCGTAGGATCTATGGTGAAGGCGTCATCTTCGCTATGGACAAGATCAAACCCACTTGCAGATGACGACCCGATCAAATCTGCTACAGAACCAACCGTGCCACCCTGCACAACCCTCTCAGTTATATGAAATACATATGGACCGGCACCAGCTCTCAAGGAATCCAAAGATTTCGGAATATGTAAACTGGGATTATCAAAAACATAAAACTGGCGCAACGAGCTCTGGGAAGCGAATTCAACCGGCAAGGTCCCCGAAAAGTCATTGTCATTGAGCCAGAGTCTCTCCAACTTGGGCAGAGTAGCCAACCTGACCGGTATCAACCCTGACAACTTATTACTATCAAGCTGTAGCCACCTCAAGTTACTCCAGCTACCCGCACCGGTTGGTATGGACCCCGATAAATCATTGTTGGAAAGACTCAAGTAGCCCAAGCTGGTCCAGTTGCTCAACTCGATCGGTATATTCCCCGTCAACTGATTATTGCTGAGATCCAGCTTCACCAAACTGGTCAACTGATTCAACTCAGCCGGTATCACCCCCGATAACACATCGGGTTTCCCTGTCAACTTCAGCTCTTCGAGTTCACCAGAACTGCCAAAGCTCAACCCTTCCCAACGGGTAAACACCGTAGAATCGTTCCAGTTCAACCCCGACGGATCGCCATCACCGATCAAAACATTCTTAGCCGCCCACAAGACCCGACATTCATCCACCCTACTCTGGTTGGAGGAATAGTCCGGGATTACGGTACCGTTTACGCAAACATCGTTACCTTGAGCACCGGCAGGACCCATCCCGACCGCAACGCCCAATAACACCAATACCCCCCCCCCGATCAGAAGCGCCAACCACCTAACCATCCGAACAACCACCGTCAACCAAGCTCTTCCAGAGACCTTGATCCAGGCGCTGCCACCATCACCGGGCCTTCGTTCAGTTCCACGGCCCAGCCCCCTTCGCTGGCAGTAACGGGCCGTCGGATCGGACCGGAACGTCCAATAACCCCCCCCCCCCCCCCCCGGATCAGAAGCGCCAACCACCTAACCATCCGAACAACCACCGTCAACCAAGCTCTTCCAGAGACCGTGATCCAGGCGCTGCCACCGTCACCGGGCCTTCGTTCAGTTCCACGGCCCAGCCTCCTTCGCTGGCAGTAACGGGCCGTCGGATCGGACCTGCGGCCCGGCTCAGTGCCCACCGTATCACTTCGACCATGGACAAGTCTATTAGCACGGTCCGGCCCTGAGACAACAATTGGGCACCGGCCACGGCGGCGGCAAGTCCGGTAACGGGATCGGCCACAGCATCGGCCACGAACAACGGCGGGTCCCCGGCCAAGAACAGTCCGGCGGCGACGGCGGCGTCGTCTCCGAAAGCGATCCGGTTGACGTCAGAGCCGTATCGTCCGTAACCAGTCACCGAAATCCAGGCCGACCCCGACTCGACCACTTCGGCGGGTTCTATCCCCCATTGTTGCATCACTCGAGGCCGGCTGGCTTCCAAGACCAGATCGGCTTCGGCCATGAGGTCTCGGAGCCGACCGACAGCAGCCGGATCAGGTAGATCCAATACCAACCGCTCCTTGCGGTTGTTGATCAGGTCGAAGAAACCGATCGGCCCCCTCCGAGCCCCGTCGGGTCGTGTTGCCGACTCTACTTTGATTACCCGAGCCCCGGCTCGGGCCAGCAGGGCTCCGGCCAGCGGGCCGGCCCACAGGCTGGTCAGGTCGATCACCGTCGGGTTCGCAGTAGAGTTCCGGGTCGGCCCTTCGGCCACCACCGACCCGTGTAGGCCCATCGACGCCGAGTTTTCGTCGGCCACGGGGCCGTTGACCAATGTCGAGACGCTGCCGATCACGGGGGCTCTCGCGGCTTCAGTACTGCTCGTACTGCTCGAGGTCCCGGAGCCGGCGGGACCCGTAGGGCCTCGAGGAACCGAGGCTACGGCCAGACCGAGCAGACCGGCCGTTTCGATCACGGCCACCGAGCTCATGGTCGACAAGCGAGCCCGGACGGCGGGCCAGTCGTGGGCGTCGACTCCCCCGCCTACCAGGGCCGGCAGGGCGGCCAGGTCGTGAGGTCGAGGCAGGTTGAGTACCACCCACCCGTCGGCGACGGCCACCATGTGTCCGTACCCACCCACGGTGGTGGAACCCTGTCGGGTGTGACCAGTGAAGACAGCTCGAGCCGCCAGAAGCGAAACTCCGTCCAGCTCGATCCTTCGGCCCAAGGCTTCGGTGGCCCGGGTGAAATCGTCGCTCAACTCGTCGAGTGCTCGTACGATACCGGCTGGCTCCACTATCGGCGGGCCATCCGGCCAACCCGTCAACGCCATGGCTCCCGACTCGGCCCAGACT
Source organism: Acidimicrobiales bacterium (assembly GCA_963422655.1). GTDB lineage: Bacteria > Actinomycetota > Acidimicrobiia > Acidimicrobiales > Aldehydirespiratoraceae > CATQHS01. The sequence continues at coordinate 895,000 of OY730440.1, forward strand.
CTGGCGCACCGGTCGTCGTCACGACCAAGCCCGGAAGTCACAGCGCTGTCGGTTGGCATCGTGCTATTCGGCTCCGACCAAGCCCGAGACATGACTAAAACTTAGTTGGATTAATAGGGCCTCTAAGTTCAATACCGTATCAAATTGGACACTGTATCAAGTACATCAAATACTGTGAACTTGACGCCCGAGTGACTCAACCTGTGAATGCCAAACTACCTAGACCCAGCTCAAAAGGAGGACAGATGGTCGAGCTCAGGCCCGGCGCCCGTTTTAGAAGCTCGGTTTGCACGACCGAGGTGATTGTGGTCAAAGGCACAGGCCAGGTCGATCTGACCTGCGGCGGGGAACCGATGGTAGAAATCGGCACTCCCAAACGCTCCGACGCCCCTAGCCCCAATACGACCGGAGGATCACTGCTCGGCAAGCGCTACGGCGACACCGACGACGCTATCGAAGTGCTGTGCACCAAGGCTGGTTCCGGCTCGATGGCTTTGGGCGCTACCGTCCTGTCGGTGAAAGAACCCAAGCCTTTGCCGGCCTCGGACTGAGCCGTCCCGGCCATGGGCCCAACCCACGCCCATCCCGATGACGAAGCCATAACCCACCGAACCCCGAAACCACACCGGATCGGCACCAACCCGGAGACGCCGATGTGAATCTCATGATGCTGATGGAGATGGCGGCCACCGCAGACGGTGATCGGGTGGCGGTCGGGTCGGAATCTCATGCCATAACCTACCGACAGTTCTCGACCGCAGCCGCGGCCCTGGCCGGTCGGTTGAAGGCTTGCGATGCCCGGTACCTGGTGGTATGCGACGAGACGAGCCCGGCTCTGATCACCGCTCTGTTCGGGGCGGCCTGGGCTGGCGTACCCTACGTGCCGCTCAACTACCGGCTGACCGACGCCGACACAGCTGATCTGGCCGCCCGGACTCGACCGGCCCTGGCTCTGGTCGGTGACGGCGACCCGGTTGGGCTCGGCTCGACAGCCGGGATCGAGACCATCGAACGATCCGACCTACTCGCCGATCTCATCGGGGCCCGGGCCGAGAACGAAGCCGGGCTCGTCCCCACTGACCACCCAGCCGAGGTGGGTCCGTGGCCCAACGATCCCGACGCCATCGCGGTTCTGCTGTACACCAGCGGCACCACCGGGCCACCGAAGTCGGCAGTGCTGAGACACCGCCATCTGGTGTCGTACATCTTCGGCGTCGCCACGCTCATGAGCGCCAACTCCGACGAAGCCAGCTTGATAGCGGTCCCGCCCTACCACGTGGCCGGGGTGGCCATCATGTTGTCGCAGCTCTACGTCGGGCGGCGGATCGTGTTCATGCCTCGTTTCGATCCCGACGGCTGGATCGATCTCGTCCTGACCGAACGTGTCACGCACGCCATGGTGGTGCCGACCATGCTCGCTCGCATCGTCGACGCCCTCGACCGTCGGGGCGAGACCATCACGTCGCTGCGGGGGCTCTCCTACGGCGGGGGTCGCACCCATCCCTCGGTGGTCGAGCGGGCTCTGGAGCTGTTCCCCGAGACCGACTTCGTGAACGCCTACGGGTTGACCGAGACCAGCGCCACCGTGGCCCTGCTCGGACCCGACGATCACCGCCGGGCTGCAGCCGCTACCGCTCCGGAGGCCCGGGCCCGGCTGGCATCGGTGGGCCGGGCCATACCCAGCGTGGACATATCGATTCGGGACGGCGTCGGGGTCGAAGTGGAACCGGGCGGTGCCGGAGAGATCTGGGTCCGGGGCCAGCAAGTAGCCGGAGAGTACCTGCAGGGCGGTTCCCGACTCGACGGCGACGGCTGGTTCGCCACCCGAGACAGCGGCTACACCGACGAGGACGGTTACCTCTACGTGCTGGGCCGCAACGACGACATCATCATCCGAGGCGGAGAGAACATGTCGCCGGGAGAGATCGAAGACGTGCTGCTGAGCCACGACTGGGTACGCGACGCCGCCGCAGTGGGCGTGCCCAGCCGACAGTGGGGTGAGGAGGTGGCGGTGTTCGTGGTGGCCTCGGAACCGGCGCCGACACCGTCCGAACTCCGGGATCTGGTGCGGTCCCGACTCCGGTCGAGCCGCGTTCCCAGCCGGGTCGTCTTCGTGGACGAGCTCCCCTACAACGAGACCGGCAAGATCTTGCGTCGAGTCTTGCGAGACCGGTTGACCGACCTGAGCGAAGGCCACGATCAAGACCTCCCCCGTTCGTGACCGGCCCTGCAGCTCGTGACCAGTCCTGCCCAGTTCCGATCTCTTCACTGGACTTTGCAGGAGGCTCGAACCGCCGGGGCCGGCCCCGACCTCGACCGGGTGGTCGGAATCGACCCGACCGGAGCTGTGGTGGTGACCGTGGGCAACGACCCGGCCGACGACGTGGGCGAGGCGTTGACCCGGCTGCCCGTAGTGGCCGTCGCCGTCGGGGCCGGGGGCCGGTCCTGGGACGTGGTCACTGACGACCCCACCGCCGTACTGGCCGGGGTGACGGCCAATCCCGGAGCGGCAGTGGTGGCGGCCCAGACCTTGCGCCGCACCTCGGTGGCCGGGATGGTCGAGGGCTCGTGGGTCGAGAGCTTGGCCTACGCCGCCCTCCAAGGTGGACCCGAGCACCAACGCTGGCTGGCCGGCCGGGGCAAGCGGGTCCGATCCGACCGAGACCGGCCCCGGGTCAGCGTGCACGACGACGGCACCACCGTTACCGTGACCCTGGATCGGCCCCGGCTGCTCAACCTGTTCGATGCCGCCATGCGAGACCAGCTCGTCGAAGTGCTACGAGCCCTCGGAGCCGGCTCCGACCGGCGGCCGGTGGTGCTGACCGGAGCCGGGCCGGCCTTCTGCGCCGGCGGCGACCCGGCCGAGTTCGGCACCGTATCCGACCCGGTGGCGGCTCACCTGACCCGGTGCCGGGCCGGCGTGGCCCCGTGGCTGGCGGCTGTGTCGGCTCGGGTCACGGTCCGGGTGGACGGACCATGCGTGGGAGCCGGGGTGGAGCTGGCCGCCTTCTGCGGTGAGGTGGTGGCCACCCCCCAGGCCCGTTTCCGGCTGCCGGAACTGTCGATGGGCCTCATCCCCGGTACCGGCGGCACGGTGAGCATCCCCCGCCGCATCGGGCGGCAACGCACCCTGGAGTGGCTGCTGACCGGCGCCGAGCTGGACCCGATAACCGCTCACCGCTGGGGACTGGTGGACGAGATCACCGCCTGATATCGCGCCTGCGGCACGTCCCGGCAAGGAAAAACTTGCCTTGGTTTAGACGCCATCGTTCGAGAGCTGCTGGAGATCGAAAAACAGGCTGGTAGCTGTTCATATGATAAACAGCGCCTGGAAGAATCAGCAAATAGACAGTTGAAAACCCCTGATTTCAAAAACCGGTTGCTGACCAACAGGATCAGATCGGTTGAGGCTAGATGTTACGGACCACTTGATCCGGGGAACCCAGAAAAAATCCTATTCTGGCCCGGTAGTAAATTTTCTGCCACTTCCATTGACGGCGTTGAAGAATTCAAAGAAGCACTACGAAACGCCATCAATAAAAAGATCAGTCACGGACAACTAGAGGCAGCCATGGGCAAGAAATGGCTGGTATTGGTAATAGAACCCTGCACCTTGGCGGACCTTTACCTGCGCGAGAATCTGATCCAGGCCCACCGTTTCGAGGATATCGAGTACAAAGGTCTGGACGAGGTCTGGGCGATAAGCTGCCGCAATCCTATGGACGAAGTCCATTATCTGAGGCTACCGACGGCTACAGGACAACCTCGAACAGTTCAACTCTGACACTGTCTTGCACGCAGTTCTGGATTCACTTATAGCCGAAAGACTGGGCCAAGGGCGAGCCCTCGAAACCCCGCGGTATCACACCGGTGGTGGCATACATGTACAGCGCGGTCTGGAAGATAGCGTTGAGAGTGGTGACAACCACAGCCACCACGATCAGCCACGCCACTGCCACCACGATGCCCAGCCACAGCAACCCCACCGCCCCCAGCACCACCGCCACGAGCACAGCCGGTAGGGCCAGCACGAATCCGAGCAGCCCGAAGCCGACCCGGGCGATCAGGTTCTCGCCCCAAGTCTGACGCAGCAACGACGCCGACCGTTTCAGGCCGTCGACAGCCCCCATCTCGTCGATCACCACAGCCGGGATGACTAGAAACGTCACCACTTCCCAGGCCATGCCGATAAAGCCGATCACGAAACGGCCCAGAAAGCCGGCCCGCTCCCGCAGGACCTGAAGAATAAGACCCACAGTGGCGGTCAGCAGAGCCCAGGGCACCAAGCCGGACAACCGACCGAAGGCCCGACGCACGGCGCTGGCGACAGTGGGGTCGCCCCCGGCCAGACGTTCGTGAGCCCCGGCTACCAGCGCTCCGTTGAAGAACACCGAGATGATGCTCAACAGGAAGGCGACGGCCACGCCGACCACCACCATCACCGGGTCGGCGGTGCTCTCGGTGCCTCCGTCGGACACGGTCGACTCCGTAGCCAAGATGATGACGAGGGCTACCGCCCCCACTACCAGCGAAACCAGCAAAGACAGCACCGGGATCCACATCAGCTCCCGGTCCTTCTTGAGCACTCTCCAGGAGGTCTTGGCCAATTCGAAGGTGTTTTGAAGTCGTCCCATGGCCGTCACTCTAACGACTGTCGGAGCTCGAGCGAGGCTCGCGGGGCAGCCCGAGCACTCGTTCACCGATGATGTTGCGCTGCACCTGATTGGAGCCGCCGTAGATGGTGTGGGCTCGGGAGTACAAGAAGGTGCGCTGCCAGCGATCGAGCCGGTAGTCGAGCCGTCCGTAACCCCCGTGGGCGTCGCGGTCGGCAACCATGCCGGCCGCCCCCCGCACCAGCATGGCCAACTCACCGAACCGGCGGTGCCACGACGCCCAGTACAGCTTGCCGATCGACTGCTCCGGCCCGGGCAGGGTGTCGCCGGTGAGAGCGGTGAGCATCCTGACCTGGTTGTAGCCCAGGATCTCCAACTCCACGTAGGACCGCATCAGCTCGTCCCGCACCACCGGATCGTCGCTGCGCCCGTTCGCCTTGGCCTCGGCCCACAGGTCGTCGAGTTCGGCCCGGAAACCCATCTGCTGACCCAGCGTGCCTACGCCTCGTTCGAAGCCGAGCGTACCCATAGCCACCTTCCAGCCGTTGCCGACGCCTCCCACCACCAAATCCTCGCTGGTCACCGCATCGTTGAAGAAGGTCTGGTTGAATTCGTCGGAGCCGTTGACCTGGGTGATGGGCCGGATCTCGATTCCCGGCTGGTTCATTGGCATCAGCAGGTACGACAGGCCGGCATGGCGACTGGAACCGTCGGTGGTTCGGGCCAGGACGAAGATCCAATCGGCGTGCTGGGCCAGTGACGTCCAGATCTTCTGGCCGTTGACAACCCATCGACCGTCCTGACGGGTGGCTCGGGTGGACACGTTGGCCAGATCGCTGCCGGCGTCGGGCTCGGAGTAACCCTGGCACCAGTACTGCTCGGCTCCGAGGATGGGCGGCACGAACCGGTGCTGCTGTTCGGGCGACCCGAAAGCCATGAGGGTGGGGCCGAGCAGGGTGAGGCCCATGTTGGCAAGCCGTCCCGGCGCCCGGGCCTGGGCGTAGGTGGCATAGAACACCACCTGCTGGTCCAGGGTGCATGCCCGGCCCCCGATCCAGGCCGGGAAGTCCAGTCCGAGCCAGCCTCCACCGGCCAGCTCGGACTCCCAGGCCAGTTGCACCTCGACAGGGACGTCGTCTTGGCCCATCAGTCCTCGGCCCCGGTAGGAGGCGAGCTCGCCGGTGAGGTGCTCCTCCAGCCAAGTTCGGACCTCGTCGGCGAAATCGGCCAAGTCCGGACCCCAGCGGATGTCCATCCCGCAAGCGTAGGCAGCTCTACCATCACGGCGTGACCGGCGAACCCGATGTGCTCACCGGGGCAGCCCGCCGGGCGGCCCGGCAGTTCGGCGATCGGGCCGCCTTCGTTACTCCCGACGGTTGGAGCCTGAGCTACGCCGACTTGAACCGAGCCGCCACCGAGATCGCATCCGGTTTGAGAACCCGGGGGCTGGGCCCGAGGTCCTCAGTGATACTGGTGCTCGGATCCGGGGTCGACTACGTGGCCCTTTACCTGGCTGCGGTTCGTATCGGGGCTGTGACCGCCGGCGTCAACCCGGCATCGGGAACCATCGAAGCAGCCGGATGCCTGACCATCGTGAGCCCCGATCTGATCGTGGTCGAACCCGATCTGGCCCATCTGGTGCCAGCCGGTTCGGCTCCTCGGATCGAGATGCTGGCCCCGGCCCTTGGTCCCGGAGCCGTGGGCGGACAGCTTCGCTCCGAGGAAGCCCCTGGTCGAGGACTCGACCCCGGTGGGCCTGGCGACCCGGACGGGCCGATCTGCCCCGACCATGGGCCGATCTGCATCTGCTTCACCTCGGGATCGACGGGTGAGCCCAAGGCGGTTTGGTTCACCGACCACCAGATGAGGGCCATCGCCGAGATCGACACCGACGGATCCTGGGGGGCCGGCGGTCACGGCCTGGCTGCCACCTCCATGGCCCACGTCGGGTTCATGACGAAACTGCCCTGGCTGCTGGCCCGGGGCCAGACCACCCACCTGCTCGGGCGCTGGTCGGCCGGGCCAGCCTTGGAGCTGACCGCCCGCTACCGGATGGCAGCCGTCAACGGGGTCGCCCCCCAGATCGCCCTCATGACCCGGCACCGGTTGATCGAAGAGCTCGATTTCTCGGCTGTGAAAGCCATCGTGGCCGGAGGGGCGCCATCGCCACCCGAACTGGTCCGGGCCGCCCGCCACAGCTTCGGTGCCCCTTACTCGATCCGCTACTCCTCCACCGAGTCGGGCGGTGTGGGCCTGGCCACCGCCCTCGATGCCGACGACGACGAGGCCTGCCATTCCATCGGTCGACCCCGGCCCGGCGTGCGAGCCCAGATCCGAGACGGGCACGGTTCGCAACTTCCGCCTGGCCGCATCGGGGAGCTGTGGCTGCGGTCGCCCACGGTGATGTCGGGGTACTGGGGTAGTCCTGTCGCCACCGCGGCGGCGCTGGTAGACGGCTGGCTCCGCACCGGCGACTTGGCCACCGTCGACGAACGGGGCCTCTACCGCTTGGCCGGTCGCGCCAGCGAGATGTTCATTCGAGGTGGGTACAACGTGTACCCGATGGAGGTCGAGAACGTGCTGATCGAGCATCCCGGGGTGGCCGAGGTGGTGGTCATGGGCCGGCCCGATCCGGTGATGGGCGAGACGGGCCTGGCCGTGGTAGTGCCCGGGGATGGAGCCGCCCCGCCCACTCTGGAGGATCTCCGAGCGTTCGCAACCGGTCGGCTGGCCCGCCACAAGCTGCCCGAAGCCCTCGAACTGGTCGGGGAACTCCCCCGCCGGCCCGGGGGCAAAATCGACCGGGTCCGCCTCACCGAGGAACAGAGTTGACCCACCTGGTCCATTGCGGGCCTACCAGCGCCGGGCCTTTTGCTCGGCCAGCTCGCGGCGCAAAGCCTGATAGCGCTCGAAGCGGCGACCGTCAAGCTCTCCTTCATCGATGGCAGTCTGCACCGCGCATCCTGGCTCGGTGTCGTGGGCGCAGTTCGAGAACCGGCAATCGGCGCTCAGTTGCCCGAGATCGCCGAATACCCGGTCCAAGGCCGCCTCCGCGTCCCATGGGGCCAGCGAACGCAGGCCCGGAGTGTCGAGCACCAGTCCGGCCCCGTCCGGTAGCAGGATCAGCTCCCGAGCGATGGTGGTGTGGCGGCCCCGAGCATCGGAGGAACGCACAGCAGCAGTGGGCAGCAACTCGGCTCGGGCCAGAGCATTGGCCAGGCTCGACTTGCCGGCGCCGCTGGCCCCCACCAACACCAGAGTTCGGCCCGGTCCCAGCCGCCGCCGGATCTCGTCGAGACCCCGACCTTCGGGAAGGCTGGTCATCACGATCGGCACCTCGCCCGCCACCGCGGCCACCCCGGCCCGCTGGTCACTTTCGTCACAGGGCCGGTCGGCCTTGGTCAGAAGGATCAGGACCGCAGCGCCGCTGTCACCGGCCATCACCAGCAGGCGTTCGAACAGGCCGGCCCTAAGGGGCCGATCGAGGCCAGCCACGATACCGACCAGATCGAAGTTGGCGGCCAGAACCTGTTGCTGACGGTCCGGGCCACGCCGATAAAGCTCGGTGCGTCGGGGAACGACCCGATCGATCGTCGAGGTGCCGTCCCGTCGAAACACTTCGACCCAATCACCGGTAACCGGGGCCAGATCGGGCTGGGCTCGCACCGAGCTGGACAGAACTCGGATCCGCTCCACACCGGTCACCACGTCACACTCACCCCGGTCGACCCGAACCACCCGGCCCACGCCGACACCGGCCCGGGCCGCGCCCGCCACCCAGTCGTTCCAACCCCAAGCCCTCAGACGGCCCGGACCCGGCTCCGAGCCGTGGGCGTCATCTCTCATGACCGGCGCTACCCATTCATGCCCTACTATGCACCCGGTGGGACCGCCCCGCTCGGGACAGGCACCCGGCTTTGTTGCCGGGGTGATCGGAGCTGGGCTGGCCTTGGCCTTTGGCGAGCTGGCCGAAGGGCTCAGCACTACCCAGCCGTCTGCCGTGGTGGCCGTGGGCGAACTGATCATCGACTACACGCCCGGCGATGTGGTAGCGGCCAGTATCAGCAATCTCGGAACCAACCAGAAATGGATGCTGCTGGCTGGCACGACCCTTGCAACCCTGCTGGCGGGCGGGCTTCTGGGCCGGGTAGCGGCCGGGGGCCGACGGGTCGCCGCAGCCAGCGGGTTTGCTGTCTTGGGGTTGGTGGGGGGCTGGGCCATGGCCCGCAACCCGTTCAGCTCGACAGCCATGTCCGCGCTGGTGGCCGTGGTAGCGGCCGGGATCGCCACAGCTACAACGCTGTTCCTGTCGAGCCGAGGCCTCTCTCCGGCGAGCCGAGCCCTCTCTCCGGCGAGCCGAACACTCTCACCGGCAAGCCGAACACTCTCACCGGCGGCGAGCCGAGCCCCGGCCGATCCTGCCCCCGACGCCCTCGAAGTTCCCTTGAGCCCGGCCATCTTGCCCTCAGCACCGGGCCGGAGCCGGCGAGCCTTCCTTGTCTACGTGGGTGGAGCCTCAGTGGTGGCCGGAGCCCTGGTGGGGCTGGGCCGGTGGGCTCGGGGGCCTTCGTTGGCCGAGCGAGCCCGGGCCGTGATCAACCTGCCTCGCCCCACCGTGGCCCCGGCTGGAACCACCCCGACCGCATCGGTCGATTCTGTGACCCCGTCCACTGCGGACGTATTCGAACAGGTAGCAGAGCTCGACACCCTCAACGGCGCAGTCCCGGGTATATCCACCTATCTCACCCCCAACGGCAGCTTCTATCGCATCGACACCGCCTTGATAGTGCCCCAAGTCGATCCGGAGACTTGGAGCCTGAGCTTCACCGGCATGGTCAACAACGCTTACCGACTCACTTTCGATGACATCTTGGCCATGGACCTCTCCGATCACGTCATCACTTTGTCGTGCGTGTCCAACCAGGTTGGGGGAGACTTGGTCGGTAACGCGGTATGGACCGGTGTACCGCTCACGGTGCTGCTGGAACGGGCCGGGGTCCAGCCGGGGGCGACCCAGATCGTGGGCCGATCCGTGGACGGCTGGACGGCCGGGTTTCCTTCCAGTGTGATCGCCGACGGCCGCAACGCGGTGCTGGCGGTGGGCATGAACGGGGAGCCCCTGCCGGTGGACCACGGGTTCCCGGCCCGGCTGGTGGTGGCCGGGCTCTACGGCTACGTGTCGGCGGTCAAGTGGCTCTCCGAGATTCACCTGACCACCTGGGACGGCTTCGACGGCTACTGGGTGCCCAGGGGTTGGGCCAAGGAAGGCCCCATGAAGACCCAGAGCCGTATCGACGTGCCCCGGAGTTCGGATCGTCTCGTTGCTGGCGAGCCAACGCCAGTGGCTGGCATCGCCTGGGCTCCCACCCGGGCCATCAGCGCCGTGGAGGTGCGGATCGACGGCGGGGAGTGGCTCGCCTGCGTTCTGGGCGAAGCCCTGGGCGAGGAGAGTTGGGTGCAGTGGCATCACCCGTGGACCCCTTCGGCTGGCCGCCACACCATTGAGGTCCGGGCCATTGACGGCACCGGCGCCGTGCAGAGCCCGGGCCCGGTCCCGCCCCGCCCCGACGGGGCCGAAGGCTGGCACTCCGTCGCTGTGACGGTTCAGGTCTGACGATTCGGGCTGAGCCGAACCGAATGATACTGATATGTTATAAAAATGGTTTTAATGACATCTCAAATCATTGATGAAGCGAAGTCATGGCTCGAAGCCGACTTCGGCACAGGCCGCGCTTGGACATCGGGGCATGGCTTCACGGCAACGGTCTGGGAGACCTCTGCCTACCATCTGCTCTGGTCGGATCATGCTGTGGAATCCGACTTGCGAAGGATCTGGGAAGACCGGAAGGGTCGCCAGGCCTATGCCGTGGTATTGCTGGCCCCCTCGAAGGACCCGGGTCATGTTCGAGTCGTCGGACCTCAGCACGCCCGGCCCGTGCGGGAGCTTCCCGCCGGCCGGGTCTTGGACTTGCTGAGAGCGAGCCGTAGCTCTCCAGCCCGAGAAGCGGCCGCCTTCCGGCCGCCGAGCTCAGCCGACTCACCGAAGCAGTGGTTCCCGGAATCAGGGTCAAGGACCTGCTCACGCCCCACTTCGTGCGCGAGCGGCTGCGCCAGCCGAGCAATAAAGAGCGTCTGGCTGGTGCCATCACCGATCTCAGGGCCGTGGGTGCCGTTACCTGGCGTCCGCTGTTCGAGAGACTCCGTTACCGGATCGAACAGCTTCCGTTGCGGGGCTACCTGCTGCGGTACGACAACGCGCCGGTGGCCGTCGTGCATCCGCACCGCAGCCCGTCCCTGTTCAGCCGCCTCACCGGCAACGGGGAACTGCCCGAAGGTCTGGTGTTGTCGGATTGCGAACGTCACGGCGCGGTTTGGGGAGTGCTGGCGGCCGGAAGCCGTTACCGCCTGTTCCAGCGCCAGCCGCCCGTGGGAGCGGCTACCGGCCAGTACATCGAGGTGGACACAAGCGAACTGGGCAAAGAGGACCGCTTCTACCTCGGTCTTCTGGTGCCGGAGTCGCTGAAGGAAGGAGGCTGGCTCACCGAGTGGGTCACCGAAGCCAAGGACTTCGGCGAGGAGTTGCGCAGAGGACTGGAGGAGCGGCTCATCAAGGATGCGCTGCCCGGAATTGTTCACCGTGGCCGCGGCTGACATACGTGCAACACACAACGAGCTGCTTAATCCCAAATTCGGTTCGCGTCCCTGCCCGCCAGCCAGCGCTGAGCCCTGGACATTCTACGATCACCGGATACCCCGGCGGGGGCGAATACGATATAAGCGACCCGGCTCTCTCGGTAGGCTGGAACAACCTCGTGCTCCGTGAGTTGTGAACCCCGTCAGCGAGGCTGACCTCGGTACCGTCTTCTACCAGGTAGTATTGCGAATCAGATGATTACATTCGACGCCTCCGAGATTATGCATTGGGCGGACAAACCCGATGCCTCCCATAAGTTCCCAGAGCTGGTCAGGCGACTGATTATGGCTACTGTTCCGATGCCGTCATTACTGGATATGCCCAGTGGCAGTTCAGTGACAGGGCCAGGCTGGGATGGTTTGACTGTCGTCCAGACCGGCAATATTTGGGTGCCGAAAGGCTCAACAGCTTGGGAGTTCAGTTGCCAGAAGACCCCAAAGTGCAAGGCGACAGAAGACTACGAGAAGCGAACGAAAGATCCAAAGGGTGTGAATATTGCTACTACGGCATTCAGGTTCATCACCCCCCGCCGATGGAACGGTAAGCAGAAATGGTCCCAACACTTCCAGGAAAAAGCTCAGTGGGCTGACGTGCGAGCACTGGATGCGGACGACTTGGTGGGATGGCTGGAGCAGGCATCCGCGGTCGCGAGCTGGTTCGCCAAACTGATCGGGAAACTTCCCGATGGTGGATTTGTTCCTCTTGACGAATGGTGGGAGTGCTGGTCATCGAGGACCGATCCTCAAATCTCGCCTGAATTGGTTACGGCGGGCCGCTGTGAAGAGATGGGCAAGGTAGAGTCGTGGGCCACGGGTGAACCGGCTAGCTGGTACGTGCAGGCAGACACACGGACCGAAGTAGTCGCTTTTCTAGCAGCATGTGCTCATACCAAGACTACTCGATGGGGTGAGCCGCTCCTGTCAAAGGCCCTCGTCGTGGAAACAGCCGATGGTTGGAAAAGCCTCCAAGAGCACACCTCACCTCTGGTGCTGATACGTAACTTCGAAGGCGCTGATATAACGCCCACTATCGCGATCAAAAATGGTCATCATGTTCTGACAGCACTGCACGAGCATCAGGATCCACGTGGTAACGGATTCAAACTCAATCGACTCAGACGCGATGAGACGTTCGAAGCCCTGACGGTAATGGGGATAGCAGAACCGAAAGCTCGTTCACTCATGAAGAAGACAGCAAGGAATCTGCAAGTTCTGCATCGCCTGTTGACCAATACGGCCGGTGGAGCGGAACCTTGGTGGGCTTCACCTTCGTCGAATCATTCGATTGTGGCCCTCATCCTCATCGGACAATGGGAAAGCGACCACGAAGATGACAAGAAAGTCATCGCCAAAATAGTCGGGAAATCATATGAAGAAATCGAACAAGATGTAACCGATATAGCTTCAACTGCTGACTCCCCTTTGACAAAGACAGGCAATATATGGCACTTCGTTTCTCACGAAGAGGCCTGGTATCTCCTTGCACCGAGATTGACGTCCACCGATTTGCAGCGGTTCCAGAGGATAGTCACCGAGATCTTCGGTACGGTCTCACCGAAGTTCGAGATACCTATAGAAGAGCGAACCATGACAGACATCATGGGAAAAATTCTTCCGCAGAGCAACATACTGCGCGAGGGGATGGCCCGGAGCCTGGCACTGATGGGAGTGTATCACCGCGTGAAGAACGCTGACGGTGCGCAGTCCTTACCGAAGCAAGTAGTGTCGAGCGCGTTAGAGGCTGGTCAAGGATGGCAGATCTGGGCAACGCTAGATCTCAACCTGCCGGTGCTAGCCGAAGCAGCCCCTAAAACTTTCTTGCAAGCAGTTGAGCGAGATATCAAGACCGTTCCGAGCCCATTCGAAGAGCTTTTTGCTCAGGAAAGTGGAGTATCGAACGGAGGAGCCTTACATACGGGTTTGCTTTGGGCATTAGAGAGACTGGCGTGGTCTGAGAACTACTACACGAGGGTCGCAAAGATACTCGCTCACCTAGCCGAGATTGACCCTGGCGGAGGGATACAAAATAGACCTTCAGAGAGCTTACGAAGCCTATTCCTCCCATTTATAAGGTTCTCAGAAGCGCCGGATGAACAGCGCATAAAAACACTCAGGATGTTGCTGGACAGAGTGCCACAAGCTGGTTGGCAGATCCTCGTGAATACAAGCTCTTCTACCGGTGGTTGCATCAATCGCGAGCCACCATCTTGGCGGCCGTGGGCTCAAGATGGTACTCCGAAGCCCACCGAGAAAGAGTATCTCACCTTCATCAGAGAGATGAAACACCTCCTAGTAGATAATGTCCAGGACGATGCCGATAGGTGGGCAGACCTAATAGGAACCCTTCCTAGATATTGCTCGGAGACCCGGCAACAGATAATCAAGTTACTGGCCCAGAGGATCGAAGCAGTGAGGCGGCACCCCACCTCAAACAATCTCTGGTCCCAGATCAGACGGATACTTTATTACCAACGTAGTTCTACAAACTCGGACGGAGTTATGGACCCGACCGACCTTGAGACCGTCTACCGAGAGCTGATGCCATCCGACCCCGTAGCAGCCTATTCCTGGCTGTTCGATAGCTGGCCGAACCTACCGGAGGGGACATCATTCAATAACGATGAAATGACCAGTAGAATATGTGAAAAACGAAAGGCTGCCGTTCAGGCTACCTTCGAAAGTGGCGGAACTGCAGCAATTCTAGACCTAGCAGAAGCTGCCGAGTTACCTTTCCTAGTAGGAAGGTCGGCCGCAGTTGGATTGGACAAAGATCTAATATTTGGCCTGGCACCGAGATTCTCGGGGGAAAAGGTATCAAAGCTGAGGAATTTTGTGACTGGTGCATTCACAGAGCTTTTCTCCCAGTTCGGTTGGAAGGTGCTTGAGGAAGCACTCACCCAAACCAAGTCCGTTGGTTCAAAGTCGCAAGCGCTAGCGGATATCTATCTGGCGGCTCCCGCGCTTCCAGATACTTGGCAACGTCTCGAAACCGAGAGTCAAGAAGTACAACAGGCTTACTGGAAAGAGTTCCAACCAGACCTCATTGATCTGAGTAATCAAAAGGATATAGCTTTTGTTACGCTACAGCTCTTAGCACATAATCGGTCATTTGATACTATCAAGCGGCTGGCATTCACTGAGGTTTCAGTACCTCATGAAATCATCATCGCAGTACTTGAACAGATTCCAACCGATATCTCTACAATGACCTCTACTGATTCGAAATCTCATATACATAGCACTGAGATCAACCAGTTCCCGTACTTATCAAGACTATTCGCAAAACTTGATGAGTCCGAAGACGTTCCCGATGAGGTGATCGCCAAACTCGAGATCCTATACATCAAGATTCTGAGCCCTGCCCGATCCAACCTGGCTCTTTACCGCGAAATTACCAAAGAGCCTTCGCTTTTTGCAGATCTGATTTCTCTGGTCGCCAAAAGCTCCGGCGGACAAGCCGAAGAGGGCACCGATGAGCGAACTCGGCAGAACCGTTGTCAGATAGCTGACAGTATTCTTTCGGGCTTGCGTAGACTCCCGGGCTTGATGGAAAGTGGCACGGTTGATGCTGAAGCGCTGTCATACTGGGTCAACGAAGCACAGCGACTCTGCAAGGAGCGCGGTCGCTCGATCATCGGAGACCAACGAATAGGTCAGATATTGGCCAACGCACCAACGGGCACAGACGGGATTTGGCCGTGTGAACCCGTACGAAACCTGCTCGATCATATTGACAATTCTCATATAGGAACCGGTTTTACTGTGGGCAAGTTCAACCTACATGGGTTTTCATCGAGAAACACATTCGAAGGTGGTGATCAGGAGCGGGAACTTGAGGATAGCTATCGTCTAGATGCGGCGAGAATCACAGCGAAATGGCCGTTCACCGCAAGCTGTCTAGATAATCTAGCAGACCTATATAGCGATAAAGCGAAACGTCACGATACTAATGCTGCCCGGTTCGACCGCTTCGAGGCCTGACCACTACACCCAGGCCATTGGATGGTGTCGGCTGGATGCGCCCCGAGAAATGTCATTTCGAAGGTTACCGCTTGTCATAGGGCCTTCATCTAGCCTAGATCACCGCGGCGCTGTCTGCTACCGAGTAGTGCTACCAATAGGAGCTCAGAGGCAACCGTGATTCGCTACGTAACGATAAGGAACTTCAAGCGGTTCCACGACTACCGGTTCGAGTTGGCTGATTCCGTCGTCCTCGCCGGACCGAACAACGCAGGTAAGTCCACATTTCTGCAAGCAATAGCTACCTGGAGGTTCGGGCTCGACCGTTGGATAGCTCAACGCAGAGGAGACACCAAGAGCAAAGCTTTCAAACGGTCCGGTGTTGCCATTACGCGCGCCCAGTTCACGCCGGTGCCCCTACGTGAGATGAATCTCTTGTGGGAAGACCGCCGTGTCTTCAGCGGACCAAGAGCACCGAAGTTGATCGAGATCACCATCGAAGGAACAACAGATAGAACTGATTGGAGCTGTGGACTCGAGTTTCAGTACGCCAATCCGGAACTGCTCTACGTCCGGCCGCTGAATGGCAAAAAGCTCGACCGCGAAGACATCTCGAGCTTTCCGCCTCCAGCGGCTGAGAAGCTCGAGATCGTGTATGTACCCCCACTCGTTAGTATCGAACATAACGAACCACGACACGATTTGGGCATGCAGGACCTGCTCGTAGGCCAAGGGCGACCGGGTGAGATCCTGCGAAATCTTCTCTGGGAGATAGCTGAGAAAAGCTCGCACGGATGGGAGGATCTAGAGAAACATATTCACGACCTATTCAGGATCGAGTTGCTCAAGCCCTCCTATTCTCCGGGTCAGCCCTACATCGTGTGCGAATATCGAGAACCGAGCTGTACACGACCCTTGGATCTCTCCAACGCCGGGAGCGGAACACTGCAAGTGCTTCTTCTGCTCGCGTTCTTGTATGCCCGTCCTGCCACGGTGATCCTTCTCGACGAGCCCGATGCGCATCAGCACGTCATCCTTCAGAAACAGGTGTACGGCCTGATTCGCAAGGTCGCTCACCAGCGCGGCGGCCAAATAATCGTCGCCACCCACTCCGAGGTCGTCCTGGATGCAACCGAGCCGGCTCGCGTGATCGGATTCTTCGGCGCAGAACCCCAAGCCCTCACCACCCCGACCCAGCGCGATCAAGTTCGAGAAGCGCTCAAGCGTGTCACCACCACAGATCTTCTGCTGGGCCGGGAAGTCGGATCGGTCCTGTATGTCGAGGGTGAGACGGACCAGACGATCCTGGCTGAGTGGGCGCGGATCCTCGATCATCCAGCCCGACGCTTCCTCGATCGGGCCGTCGTCCACTGGCTCCGCGGGAGAAGCCTCAAAGAAGCAAGAGCGCACTTCTTTGCCATGCAGGCAGCCTTTTCGGATATACGCGGCCTCTGTCTTGTTGATGGGGACAATCGCGACGAGTCGGATGAAGAGACGACTGGAGCCGGTCTGGTGGTCCTGCGCTGGCGGCGCTACGAGATCGAGAACTATCTCCTGCAACCGGAGATCATCAAGCGATTCGTAGATTTTGAACTGATGGAGCCATCCGTCGATGAGAAGTTCTGGATGCAGGTGCCACACGGTACGGATCTCTTCGGAGACCATGTCTCGCTCGTGCGGGTCAAGGCAAGCACCGAGTTCCTGGGTCCTCTCTTGGAGTCTTTCGGCAAGTACACACCCAAAAAGGATTTGTACCAGCTAGCTACCCTGATGAAAAAGGACGAAATCCACCCGGAGATCAGGGAGAAACTCGATCGCATCGCCGAGTCACTGAACCCACCACGTGATGTGTCGTCCAAATAGTGGCATGGGTCGGTGTTGTGTGGTGTCGGTTCTCCAACCGAACCTCTTGTATTCTTGAGTTGTCCGAAAATATTACGAACATACGTTGCATTGTCACAGGGTGACGATACCATGTCGTTGCTGGTCATGGCACCTCTCACCGATCCGGTGCTGGGGTCTCGATACTTCCCCGACCGGTGACTCGCCGACTGCCGTCGGCCTCAGTTCGACTTGTCGCCGTGTGGGGTAGCCGTGTTCGAAGTATTCGAGATCTTCACAACCACGCTCGATGCATCTGAACTGTGCCGGATGAACCGGGCCCGGCTGCATGACGCGGCGAAATGGGTCGAAAGAACTCGGTCGGCTCTGGATGCCTACGAAGCCCAGATGATGACCGCGATCGACACCTTGAGCGACGGCGGTACCGACAGTACCGTACTGGTACGAAATGCCAGCGGATGCTCACAGCGCGAAGCCAGACGCCGAGCCCGCCGGGCCGAGGCGCTGGCCAAGATGCCGTCTGTGGCCGAGGCGCTGTCCGGGGGCGGCATCACCGCCGAGCACGCCGACGTGTTGGTACGCGCCGCCGAAGCCACCTCGCCCGCCAGGGTTGACGCCGACCAGACCCTGCTGGCGGAGGCAGAGTCCTTGCCGGCCGATCTGGCCGGACGGGCCGTTGGTGACTGGGTTCGTCGCCATCAGCAGGTCGCCGACGACGAAGCCAAGTTCCGGCAACAACGAGCCACTCGCAACCATCGCTTCTGGGTGAGCGACGACGGCATGGTCAACTCCCATGCCAGCCTGGACCCGGTCACCGGAGCCCGGGTGCGAGCCATCGTCGACGACATCGCCAACCAGCTCTACGAAACCGACGGCGGCCGAGAGAGTGGCGCCGATCAGAAGCGGACCTGGAGACAACGCTACGCCGACGCCCTGGCCATCGCGGTGGGAGCAGAGCCCGGACCCAACCGAGATCGCTCCGTCGCTACCAGCAAGGGACGGGACCGATCCGCATTGAGCCTTCGCAACCAGATCCTCGTCGTCGCCCATACCGACGTGATCACCGGGGTCGACTCCAAGCAACGTTGCGAGATCGTCGGCACCGGTCCCATACCGAGATCCGAACTCGACCGCCTCGCCTGTGGAGCCGACCTGTTCGGGATGCTCTTCGACGGCGATGGCTTGCCGCTGTGGCACGGCCGGCGACTACGCACCGTCTCCCCCCAACAGTGGCGAGTGCTGCAGGCCCGCGACCGGGGCTGCGTGCTGTGCGGCGCCAACCCCGCCTACTGCCACGCTCACCACATCATGGCTTGGTCGTCACCAACCCGGGGACCGACCGACATCGAGAACCTGGCGCTGGTCTGCAATCGGCATCATCACCAGATCCACCAGCAGAACCTCACCCTCACCCGAGACCCCGACAACCGTTGGACGGCGCGACACTCGACCAGTCGAGATCCCACCGGCCTCGGACCCGTCACCTCACGTCGTCAGAGCCCGCTCAGAATCTGAGGCACACTCATGACCTACCCTACCGATCATGCGAGTAGCCTGAGACCGACCCCTTCACGTAGAACAGGCTCATGTTTCTGCCGAGACGCACCGGCGGTGAGATGCACCCCCACCCGCACCAGAAGAGCCGAGAGGGCATTATCCCAGAAGAGGGCATTATCCCAGAAGGCAGGCGCTACCCGAGAGGGCACTACCCGAAAAGGCACTAGATGACAGACCTCGCGGCCCAGGCCAGCAGCACCAGCACCGAGTTCGTCTGCAACGGCTCGACCGTGCGCGTCGGTGGTCATCCCCACCTGCTGGCAGCCCTGCGAGAAGAACTCGACCTGGTGGCGGCCAAGGACGGCTGCTCGCCGTCGGGCCAGTGCGGAGCCTGCACGGTCCTGATCGACGGCAAGGCCCGGGTGGCCTGCCAGATCCCGTTGGAGAAGGCGGCCGGTACGTCCGTCGTCACCCCTGAGGGTCTCAGCGGTGACGAGCGGGAGCGCTTCGTCGCTGCTTTCGGCGCCACCGGAGCCGTGCAATGCGGCTTCTGCATACCCGGCATCGTCATGCGGGCCAAGGCACTGATCGACCGGCACGGCGCCGACCTGACCCGGGCCCAAGCCTCCCGCCATCTGGGCGCCCATCTCTGCCGCTGCACCGGCTACCTGAGCATCCTCGACGCGGTGGAGATGCTGGCCGGAGGCGCCGACGGCCGGGCCGGCCCTCCCCTCGAACCGGCCCGGGGGATCGGATCCCGGGCCCCCCGCTACCAGTCGTTCGACCTCACCTTGGGCGACAAGCTCTACATCGACGACATGAAGATGCCCGGCCTGCTCCACGGGGCCGTGCGCTTGGCCGATCACGCCCGAGCCGACGTGATAGCCATCGACACCAGCCGGGCCGAGGCCGCGCCCGGCGTGGTCGAGGTCATCACCGCCGCCGACGTACCCGGCGATCTGCACATCGGGATCATCCACAAGGACTGGCCCGTCTTCATCCCCGAAGGGGGTCGCACCGCCTATTTCGGTGACGTGATGGCCTTGGTCGTGGCCGACGACCGCGAAGCAGCCCGGCGGGCTGCACCGCTCATCGACATCACCTACCGACCGCTGACGCCCGTCACCGATCCCGAAGCAGCCGTGGCGGCTGGGGCCGAAGACGCGGTCGCGCATCTCGACGGGAACATCCTGTCGGTGTCGGCCTACCAGCGGGGCGGAAACGTAAAGGAAGCCCTGGCCCGGTCGGCTCACGTCGTGCGAGAGACGTTCCACACCCAGCGAGTGGAACAGGCATTCCTGGAACCCGAATCGACCCTGGCCGCGCCGGTCTCGAACCAGGGCCGGCGCGGCCTGCACGTGTGGTCTGCAGGCCAGGGGGTGTGGGACGACCGGGACCAGATCGCAGCCGTGCTCGGGCTCGACCCCGAGACGGTGCAGGTCACCCAGGTCGCCAATGGCGGCGCCTTCGGAGGCAAGGAGGACTGTTCCAACCAGACCCAGACCGCCCTGGCGGCCTGGCTGCTGGACCGGCCCGTGAAGACCACCTTCTCGAGGCCCGAGTCCCTGCTGGTACACCCCAAGCGCCATCCCATTCGTATCCAACTGGCTGCGGGCTGTGACCCCGAGGGCCGGCTCACCGCTCTGGAGGCCCGCATGATCGGTGACTCCGGCCCTTACGCCTCGGTGGGGATGAAGGTGCTGGAACGAGCGGCTGGCCACGCCTGCGGCCCCTACGTAATCCCCACCGTGGATGTGGAGGCCATCGCGGCCCGCACCAACAACAGCATCGGCGGGGCCTTCCGAGGCTTCGGCGCCAACCAGGCCCAGTTCGCCATGGAAGGAGCCATGGATCGGTTGGCCACGGCTGTGGGGATCGACGGCTGGGAGATCCGATCCCGCAACGCCGTCGCCCCCGGCGCAATCTGGGGGCCGGGCCAGGTAATGGACGATGGCAGCATCGGCGCCCGCCAGTGCCTCGACGCCATCGGTCCCGCTTACGAGGCGGCCCGGGCCGCCGGCCGCGCCGTCGGCCTAGGCCTCGGGTTGAAGAACTCCGGCCTCGGAAACGGCTACAAAGAGGTGAGCAGGGCCGTGGTGCACTTCGTAGCCGACGGCGAGCACCCAGCTGGTACACCGGCCGGGCCCGGCACCACCGTCGAGGTGCGCCACGGCTGGACCGAGATGGGCCAGGGCGTGCACACCGTGGCCCTGCATGTGGCTGTAGCCGAGTTGGACTTGGACCCGGAACAGATCCAGGTGCTGGTCGATACCAGCCGCGAGCTCGGCGACGGGCAGACCACCGGGTCCCGGGGCACCCTCATGGGGGCAGGGGCGGTGGCCGACGCCTGCCGGGCGGCCCGAGCCGGGGGCTGCCTCACCGGGGTCGACTACCCAGGCGAGTACCGGGTGGACTGGACCGACAGCCTCGACGACGGCGTCGAGCACCCGGTGATCCACTCCACGTTCAGCTATGCGGCCCAGATGGTGATCGCCGATCCCAACACCGGTGAGATCGAAAAGGTAGTGGCCGCCCATGACGTGGGCCGAGCCGTCAATCCCTTGCTGTGCGAAGGCCAGATCGAAGGCAGCGTGCACATGGGGTTGGGCTACGCGCTGAGCGAGGACTTCCCGTGCGACGACGGCGGTCGACCGGTACGAGACACCCTGAGGGGGCTGCACATCATCCGACCCAAGGACATGCCGCCGGTGGAGGTGATCCTGGTCGAGGCCCCCCAGCCCGATTCCCCTTACGGCATCAAGGGTGTGGGCGAAATCGGCCTGGTCCCGACCGCGGGCGCGGTAGCCGAAGCGCTGCGCCAAGTCGACGGCCAGTGGCGCAACCAGCTCCCCATCGGCACGCACCGACCGGTGGTCCTCCGAACATGACACCGGGCCTCGGTGAGCCGGGCACCGCCCCGAACCCCGATGGACCAAATGAGCCGGGTACCACCCCGGGATTGGTTTGTGCCCACCATCACCTGTACTCGGCGCTGGCCCGGGGAATGCCGGCCCCGCCCCGCACTCCACGATCGTTCCTGGACATCCTCGAGCTGATCTGGTGGCGACTCGACCAAGCCCTCGATCTCGACATCATCGAATGGTCAGCCAAGCTGGGAGCCTTGGAGGCGCTGGAGTCGGGTACCACGGCCATCATCGATCACCACGAGTCCCCCAACGCCATCGAGGGCTCGCTGGAAGTCATCGCTACCGCCTGCGCTGAAGTAGGAGTGCGGGTGGATTGCGCCTACGGGGTGACCGACCGCCACGGCTCGGCCGGAGCCGCCGCGGGCCTGGCCGAGAACGATCGTTTCCTGAGGGCCGGGGGCCGGGGCCGTGTCGGTGTTCACGCCGCCTTCACCTGCTCGCTGGCCACCCTGGAGGCAGCCGCCGGTATGGCCGCCGACCGCGGCACCGGCGTGCACATCCACGTGGCCGAGGGGCCCGACGACCGCAACGCCGGCGACGTTCTGGCCGCGCTGGCCGCCGACACCTGGCTACTGGTTCACGCCGTTCACCTCGACCGGGACCTGCCCGGCACCATCGTGCACAACCCGCGGTCCAACATGAACAACGCAGTGGGCTACGCCCACCCTGCCACCCGCCCCAACCCGGTGGCGCTGGGCACCGACGGGATCGGGGCCGACATGCTCGACGAGTTCCGGGTCGCCTACGCCCGCCACCGTGAAGCCGATGTCACCGCCACCCCCGCCCAGGCCTGGCAGTGGCTCCAGACCGGCTGGGAGCTGTTCCCCGAAGCCCGTAACGACACCGTCCGCTGGTCCTACGAAAACACCGATCCCTGGTCCCTCGCCTTCACCACCAACGTGAGGGCCCTCGACGTGACCATCGACGGCGAGACGGTGCTACGCGACGGCCAGGCGACCCGGGTCGATCCCCACGAGACCAGAGCCAAGGCGGCCGAAGCCGCCGCTCGGCTGTTCGCCCGGCTCGATGAGATGCCTTGAGCCCGAAATCCCTTACGCTTTGACCCCATGATCGATACCCCACTGCGGCCCCGTCGAAACGTTCACCCCAGAAACGTTCACCCCGAGGAGCGCCCATGACCCGACCGGTGGCCCTGTACCTGCAGGACGCCCACCCGATAAACGAAGCCATCGACCACGTGCGTTACGCCGAGGCCAAGGGATTCGAAGCGGTGTGGCAAGCCGACGCCCGGTTGGTGCGCGACGCGGTGGTGCCCATGGCCGTCTTCGCCGCCGCCACCGATCAGATGAAAGTGGGCAGCGGCGTCATCGACTGCTGGACCCGCAACCCGGCCCGGCTGGCCTCCACCTTCTCCACCCTCGACGACCTGGCCCCCGGCCGCATCATCTGCGGCTTGGGAGCCTGGTGGGAGCCGCTGGCTTCGAAGGTCGGAGTACAGCGGGTGCGGTCGCTGCGGGTCATGCGGGAGATCGTCACCGTCTGCCGGGCTCTGTTCAACGACGAGACCGTCACCTTCACCGGCGACTACGTGCGCTTCGACGGGGTGGAACTCGACTACGTTCAACAAGATCGACGACCCAAGGACATCCCCATCTACATAGGCGCCACCGGCATGAAGATGATGGCGCTGACCGGTGAGATAGCCGACGGGGTGGTCTTCAACTACCTGGTGTCGCCCGCATACAACCAGCGGGCCATGGAGGCCCTGGCCACCGGGGCGGCTCGGGCCGGTCGCAGCGTCGACGATCTCGACCGGCCCCAGCTCATCGTGTGCTCGGTGGCCTCCAGCGACTCCGAGCAGGACCGCCGGGCCGCCCTCGACGGCGCTCGTATGCTGGTCACTCAGTACTTGGGCCAGCAGCCTCACATCATGCAGGCATCAGGCGTGCCCGACGAACTTCTCGACGAGGTGAACGAAGTGCTGACTTGGCCGGCCACCCACGAGCAGGTCGTCGCCGCCTCGAAACTGGTGCCCGATGAGATCGTGCAGATGCTGTGCGCGGCTGGAACCATCGACGAGTGCCGAGCCAAGGTCCGCCACTACATCGACAACGGCTGTACCACGCCCATCCTGTATCCGCTGGGCCCCGACCCCCGGGTGATGATCGACGCCTTCGCCGGTTGGGAGGATGCTTGAAGGCAGACCCCCAACGCGAGCACCTCGACTGGGAGTCGTACGGCCGGGCCGTGAGAGAGCTGGCCACCATGGTGGCCCGCGATGATTACCAGGCCGACATGATACTGGCCATCGCCCGGGGTGGGCTGTTCTGTGCCGGTTCGCTGGGCTACGCACTGTCGGTGAAAAACATCTTCGTGATGAACTGCGAGTACTACACCGGCGTCGATGAACGGCTGCAGGTGCCGGTGATGCTCCCGCCCTTCGTGAACCTCGACGATCAGAAGAACTCGAAAGTGCTCATCGCCGACGACGTGGCCGACACCGGGCACACGCTGCGGATGGTCTACGAATTCTGCGTGGAGAGGGTGGGAGAGGTACGCACCGCCGTCCTGTACGAGAAGTCGCACTCGCTGGTGAAGTGCGACCATGTCTGGAAGCGCACCGACCGTTGGGTCAACTTCCCGTGGTCGACGCTGCCGCCGGTGGTCAGCACCGAGCAGGCCCGCCATAGGGTTCTCGACGCCTGACGTGGTCTCGACGCCTGCTGTAGTCTCGACGCCTGACGTGGTCTCGACGCCTGCTGTAGTCTCGACGCCTGATGTAGTCTCGACGCCTGATGTAGGGATGTAGAGTTACCAGCTATGCCAGAGTTACCAGCTAATCCCCAGCTCGCGATCAACGGCGAACGGCTCATGCAACGGTTGCGCGAGCTGGCCGAAATCGGCCCCATCGATGGGGGCGGGGTCAACCGACTGGCACTGACCGACGCCGACAAGGCGGGCCGGGATCTGGTCGTCACCTGGATGACCGATCTCGGGCTCGAGGTCGACATCGACACCATCGGCAACGTGGTAGCCATGGGCCCGGGCCGTGTCGACGGCCCCCCGGTCATGACCGGGTCCCACATCGACACCGTGGCCACCGGCGGCATCTACGACGGCAACCTGGGGGTGCTGGCCGGCTTGGAGGTCGTCGAGACCTTGGCCGAGCGGGGCATCGTCACCGACCGACCCTTGGCCGTGGCTTTCTTCACCAACGAGGAAGGGGCCCGATTCCCGCCCGACATGATGGGCAGCCTCTGCTATGCGGGTGGCATGACCGTGGAAGAGGCCATGTCCACCACCAGCGCCGACGGGGCGGTAGTGGGCGACGAGCTGGAACGGATCGGCTACCGGGGTCCGACACCCTGCCCGGGCCTGATCCCTCACGCTTTCGTCGAGTACCACATCGAACAGGGACCCGTGCTGGAGCAGGAGGGCGTCGTCATCGGCGCGGTCCAAGGGGTGCAGGGCATCTCCTGGATCGAGGTGACCATCGAGGGCCAGTCCAACCACGCCGGCACCACTCCCATGGCGCTGCGCCACGACGCGAGCCGGGTGGCTGGCGAGGTGGTGGTGGCTGTGCGCCGCATCGCCACCGAGATCGGCGGTAACCAGGTCGGCACGGTCGGGTCGCTGCGACTGCACCCCGACCTGGTCAACGTGGTGGCAGCCCGAGCCGTTCTCACCGTCGATTTTCGCAACACCGACGAACCGGCCCTCCAAGAGGCCGAAACTCGGCTGGCAGCCGAGCTCGACCGGCTGGCCGGCGACGAGGGGGTGACCATCACGACCCGGTCGCTGGCCCGGTTCGAGCCGGTCACCTTCGATCCTGCCGTAGTCGACTTGGTGGCCCGAACCGCCACCGACATGGGGCTCAGCGTCCGCCGCATGCCCTCGGGGGCTGGCCACGACGCCCAGATGATGGCCCGCATCTGCCCCACCGGCATGGTGTTCGTCCCCAGCGCGGGAGGCATCAGCCACAACCCGGCCGAGCACACCGACCCCGAAGACCTGATCGCCGGAGCCAACGTGCTGCTGAGAACCCTGATCGAACTGGCCACGATCAACGGCGCAACCTGAGGGATCCGACAATGACCAGGCGTGCTGCCGTCACGGGCTGGGGCAAGTGTCAGCCCCAAGTGAAGCTCACCAACGCCGATCTCGAACAACTCGTCGACACCAACGACGAGTGGATCATGGCCCGGACCGGGATCCGGGAACGGGGCATCTCCCATGTGGAGGCCACCGACTTGGCCGAAGTGGCAGCTCACCGGGCTCTGGCTGCGTCGGGACTGGACGCGACCGATATCGACATGGTGATCGTGGCCACAATGTCGCCCGAGATCGTCTGCCCCAGCAGCGCTTGCGGGCTGCAGGAACGCCTTGGGGCAGTCAACGCCGCCGCTTTCGACATGAACGCGGCCTGCAGCGGCTGGGTCTACGGCACTGCCACGGCCGCTTCGCTCATCACAGCCGGCACCGTCGGCCCGGTGCTGCTGGTGGGCGCCGAGAAGCTCCACTGGATGATGGACTATTGGGATCGCTCCACCTGCGTGCTATTCGGCGACGGGGCCGGGGCCGTAGTACTGGAGCCGTCGACCAGCGGCGAAGGGGTACTGGGCATCGACTTGGGCGCCGACGGAGTGGCCGGACGGACCATGGTCATCCCTACTCTGGGCACCCGAGGCTCGCTGTCAGCAGTGCGCAGCCCTTACGAACACCAGTTCCATTTCGAAGGACAGGCCGTTTTCAAGATCGCGGTCAAGGGCATGGAAGCTTCGGTCCGCCGGGTGCTGGATCGGGCCGGGCTCACGGCCAGCGACGTCGACATGGTCGTCCCTCATCAGGCCAACGCCCGGATCATCGACGCGGTGACGGCCCGGCTCGGCATCGACCCCGACCGAGTGGCGGTCAACATCAAGACCCACGCCAACACGGCCGCCGCCTCCATTCCCATGGCCCTGACCGACGCGGTAGATCAGGGTCGGATCGAACCGGGAGCCGTTATCGTGCAGACCGCTTTCGGCGGTGGCGTCACCTGGGGGTCCACCGTCATTCGCTGGGGCCAGAGGGTCGAACCCCTCGGCCACTCCGATTTGGAGCTGCCCCCCTGTGACAAGACGGTATTCGAATTGCTGCGAGCCAACCGCGAGTTCTACGCCCCCCTGCACGGCAAAGGCGGACGGGATGATGGTCTGCAAGATGATGGCCTGCAAGATGATGGCCTGCGGGAGAACAGCCTGCGGGAGAACAGCCTGCAGCCCGATGGTGGAGGTGAGGGGATTCGAACCCCTGGCCTCCTCGATGCGACCGAGGCGCTCTAGCCAACTGAGCTACACCCCCATGGGACGACCAAAATCTAGCGGGAAACCAGCTAGGAGCAGACAGGCAACGCTCAGTCCCATGAAGCTCAGTCCCATGAAGCTCAGTCCCATGAAGCCCATGGCAAAGTCGAGTGCCCTGCCGAGATGAGTACCCGGATCGCGGTAGCCGGTTGGTTCGGTTCCGGCAACCTCGGTGACGAGCTGATCCTGCAAGCCCTGATCCGGGAGTTGAAAATGCGAGGAGCCACCACGGTGGCCGTCTCGATCGACCCCGGTCGCACTGGCCGCGACCACGGGATCGAAGCCATCGAGCACCGGTCGCCGGTCCAGGCCCGAGCACTAGCCGAAACGTTGAAGCGAACCGACGGGCTGATCGTGACCGGCGGGATCATCCAGGCCGAGACGTCGCCGTGGAACCTGCCGTTCCACACCGCCCGCCTCCGGGCCTTCCCCTCCACTGCTTCCACGAGAGACCGAGCCGCGGCCGTCGGCCTGGGAGTGGGTGAGGTCAGAGGACGGCTCGGCCCGGCTTTGGCCCGGGCCGCTCTGGGGCGTTTGGGGACCATCGTGGTCAGAGATCACGCCTCGGCCCGGCACCTGCAACAGTGGGGGTTGACCGACGTTGCCGTCGGCGCCGATCCGGTGCTGGCCGCTGAGGTGGCGCCGCCGGACCCGAGCGACACCATGGCCGTGATCCTGCGGTCACCCAACCGGAGGGGACTGGGCACAGCCGCAGCCAAGTCTCGCGGCCGGGGCCAGAGCCGACGGCACCAGCAATGGACCGAGGGGATCGCCCGGTCCCTCGATGCCGCCGCCGAGGCCACCGGTCTGGCCACCCGGATGATCGTCTTTCAGCCCGGCCGCGACGACACCCTGCACCGGGCCGTGGCGGATCGACTCCACGCTCCGGTCGAGGTGACGACCCCAACCCTCGACTCGGTGCTGGCCGAGGTGGGCCGAAGCCGGCTGGTAGTGGCCATGCGTTACCACGGCGCCATCGCCGCCCTGCTCAACGACCGACCTGCGGTGATGATCGACTACTCGCCCAAGATGGCGGCACTGGCCGGGGAGGGGAACGGGTGGGCCCCCCTCGTCGATCCCGACCGGCTCGATCCGGCCAGTCTGGTGCAGGCCTGCACCACTGCTCTGGCCCGCCCCCACCTCACCGGGGCGGCCCGGGCCGCTCTGACAACTCGGCTGGCCGTGAACGGCGCGGCTGTGGAGCGGCTCCTGAACGGCATGGGCTCCTGAACGGCATCGGCTCCTGAACGGCATCGGCTCCTGAACGGCATTGGCTCCTGAACGGCATTGACTCCTGAACGGCATTGGCTCCTGAACGGCATGCTGTGACTGGTCGGACCAGCCCGGTCGAGCCCCACCGACCGGCCCGACCGGCCCGATCGGCTCGGCTGCCGAGAGTTCTGCGGGGCGTCTATCTGGTCGCGCTGGCAGTGGCGGTGGTCTGGGTCGTCGCCACCCGAGGATCACAAGTGGCCGACCTGATAGGAGCCGCCCGCCCCGGATTGATCGGAGCTTCGCTGCTGGCCGGCTTCGGCCTCATCGGTTTGAGCGCCTGGTTCTGGTCGGTCAGCCTGCGGATGCTGGACGCCGGGCCGTCCGCAACACCAACCTGGAGCCATCTGGTCCTGGTTACGGCCCGGGCCCTACCCGGCCGCTACGTCCCCGGTGGAGTGGCCTTCGCTGTCAGCCGGGTGAGCTTGCTGCGCCGGGCCGGGGCCGGAGTGGGCCCGCTGTCGGCCACGGCCGGGCTGGAGATGGCATTGAGCCTGACCGTTGCCCTGGCATACGGGGTGGTGCTGCTGGGATTTGCGGGCGTATTCCCCGGCGGTCAGGTCTGGGTGGTGACGGTGCTGGCCCTGCTGGGGATCGGGGCATCACCGACGGTCGGGGGCCGGGCCGTGGCCTGGGTGGCAAACCGCCGGGGCGTCGACATCACCATGACCTGGGGTGGTCACCTACGGCTGGTAGGAGTATCGGTCGGGTTCTGGACTTGGTCGGCGGCAGCTTTCATGCTGTATCTGAGGGCCTTCCCGGTGACCGACGAGCTCGAGACGGTACGCAGCGCCGGTGCCTTCATGCTGTCCTGGGGGGTGGGGTTTCTGTCCGTCATCGCCCCCCAGGGGATCGGTGTGGCCGAAGGGAGCCTGGCCGCCCTCTTGGACACCCACAGGCTCGGGAACCAAGAGGCCGGGAACCTGACCGACCTGGTAGTGATCCTGGGCGGCTACCGGCTCGTGTTGCTCGTACGGGACCTGATAGCGGCGGCCGGGGCCGAGATCATAGCCACGGCCCGAGCCCGGCCAGTATCTCCGCCGACGGGCTGACCTCGGGAATCCGGACCGGTCGGCGGTATCGCTCGGGGTCGGCCAAGAAGTCCCCGGTGACGACCGGGTCGTAGCGGCTCAGCACCACGTTGCCGCCCAGACCGTCGTCCCGGTCGGTCCGATCCCGCCACAGCAGCGTGGGGACGCCGAGCAGGGCGCATTCCTCCTGGATCGAGCCCCCGTCGGTGATCACGAAGGGGGCAGCGGCCAGCATGGCCAAGAACTCGTCATGGGGGACCAGACCGGTCAGCTCCACCCCGGCCCGGGCCAACCGGTCCGAAGACTTACCGGCCAAGGCTCGCTCGGTCGGTCCGTGCCGAACCCAGCGGACCGGCTCGGATCGGGCCAGATCCACTGCCGTCTCGACCAATCCCTGAAGGCGGGCCCGGCGGTGGAGATTCTCCACCCGGTGCATAGTGATCACAGCGGGCCCGGCCGGCCCGTCACCTGCCTGTATCCCGTCTGCCTGCATCCCGTCACCCGCCTGTATATTGCCGGGCTCGGTACCGGGCCCAGCGGCGCGCACCGTTTCGAGGATGGTGTTACCGGACTGGACCACGATCCGGCCCTTGACGCCCTGATCCGCGAGGTTGGCAGCCGCCCGGGCGTCAGGTGCGAACAACACGTCGGCCAGCCGCCCCACCGTCACCCGGATGATCTCCTCGGGGAAAGGATGAAACCAGCGATGAGAACGCAGGCCCGCCTCCACGTGGGCCAAGGCCAGACCGGCCCGTTTGGCCATCAGCGCGCTCAGCAGAGTCGTTGGTGTATCGCCATGGACCACGCACACTCCCCGATGCCCGGCGAACACGCCACGACGCAACCGGGTCGGTGAAACGAGACGCCGGGCCAGGCTCCAGCCCCACCGCAGCGCTTCCGGCACGGAGGTGACGTCGTGGTGGCCGCCCAGCTCCAGATCGGGGGCGGGTAAACCCAGTTCGGCCCGCAAGGAAGCCCCGATCCGGGCGTGCTGACCCGAATCGATTAGTCGATGAGCGACTCCCTCGGTCTGCATCAGCCCCAGCAACGGGGCCATCTTTATGTACTGAGCCTTCGTACCGACGAAGATGTGGATCAAACCGGACTCAAACGCCAGCCGCCGTGCGTCTCAGCTCGATCAAGGCGGCCTCACCTGCTGCCAGTGGTACCGGCCGATGGGGATGGAGCACGCGCACTTTTGTCTTCTGCTCGGAGAGATCCTGCTCAGAGAGATCCTGCTCGGAGAGCTTCTGCTCGGAGATCAGGCGACGACGACGAAGCGAAGCATAGATGAAGCCCAACAGGCCGATATCGGCCAGCACGTGGACGATCAACCCGGGCCAGCCGATGACGGAACCGATCATGAGCGACCCCAGAGCTGTCACGATCAGTGCCAGCACCACCTGGGACCGGCGGCGAGCGGCTTGGGCCGAGGTGATCGGGGGGGCCAACACTCCGGGTGTGCGGTTGGTCGAACCCAGCATCTCCCCATGGACCCGAGCTGCTCTGGTCGACCCGCCCAGAGAGCGGAGGCTTCGACGGAAGGATTCGATTTCGTTACCTCGGGATGCCGAAGTGGAGCGACCATCCCGCAACCACACAACCACGTAGGCCGACCAGGCTCCGATCACGATGAGCAGAATGATCAGTACCACTCGTCAGCCAACCTCACGAACGTCAGCCAACCTCACGAACTCGCGGGCCAGCCATGCCGACTCATCCTGCACGGTGGCTCATCCTGCACGGTGGCTCATGTTGCACGCTGGCTCATGTTGCATTTGTACTCGCAATGAAATCTGAATGCAACAATCTTGGCATCGTCGGCTCGGCATCGTCGGAATCATATTCGAGGCTGGTCGCGGCGATAGGAGCCCGAACGGCCGCCCGTCTTCTCCCACAGAGCGATCTCACCGATTGTCATGGACCGGTCCAGGGACTTGCACATGTCATAGATGGTCAGCGCCGCCACGCTGCAGGCCGTGAGGGCCTCCATCTCCACTCCGGTGCGATCCACTGTCTCGACTCGGGCTTCGATCTCGACCGATTCCGCGCCGATCTCGAAGTTCACGAACACCGACCCCACCATCAGCGGGTGGCACAAAGGTATGAGATCGGCGGTGCGCTTGGCCGCCTGGATCCCAGCTACTCGGGCCACGGCCAACACGTCTCCCTTTTTGACGGTGCCTCCGGAGACGGCTCGAGCCGTCTCGGGGGTCATGGCGACCTGAGCCCGAGCGATGGCCCGCCGATGAGTGGGGTCCTTGGGGGTGACATCGACCATGCGGGCTCGCCCGGCTGGATCGAGATGCGTAAACCCTGCCTCTGTCATAGCCAGAGCCTAGGTGTAATAGCCAGAGCCTAGGTGTAATAGCCAGAGCCTAGGTGTAATAGCCAGAGCCTAGGTGTACCAGATGCCGGTCAGCCGCCGATCTGCGACATCGAACGGTGGGGCCGGATGAAGTGCACCTGGTTGATCTGGTGACCGGCCCACTTGGACGCAACCGACGCCCTGATAGCGGCTGCGACCTCGTCGTCGTCGGCGCCACCACGCAACAGTCCCCGAAGATCGGTCTCGGTTGTGGCGAACAGGCAGTTGCGGAACTGGCCGTCGGCAGTGAGTCGCACCCGGTCACAGGTCGAGCAGAACGACTCGCTGACCGAGGCCACGATGCCGACCGAACCCCGCCCGTCACTGAACCGGTAGCGGGTGGCAGGAGCCGAAGTCCGGCCGATGGGCTCGACCGGATGGACGTCGTCGATGCGAGCCCGGATCTCCGCCACCCCAACGACGGTCTCGCTGGTCCAGGCTCCATCAGCGTCCAATGGCATGAACTCGATGAAACGAACCTCCACCCCTCGGTCCCGTCCGAAGGTCACGAAGTCGGCGATCTCGCCGTCGTTGACGCCTCGGATCACCACGCAATTGACCTTGACCGGATCGAAACCGGCTTCGACGGCGGCATCGATACCGGCCAGCACCCGGCTCAGGTCGGCGCCGCGGGTCATCTCGGCGAACCGGTCGGGTCGCAGCGAGTCACAGGAAATGTTGATCCGCCTCAGACCGGCCCTCCGCAACTCGCCGGCCAGCAACGGCAGCGACACCCCGTTGGTGGTCAGAGCCAGATCCACCTCCAGCCCGGCCAGCATCCCCACCAGCACCGGCAGGCGGGCCCGCACCGTGGGCTCGCCCCCGGTCAGGCGGATGCTGTTCACGCCGTATCGCTCGACCAAGAGCCGGGCCACCCTTTCGATTTCTTCGAACGTGAGCAGGTCGTCACGGGGCAGCCAATCCAGGCCCTCGGCCGGCATGCAGTAAGTGCAGCGGAAGTTGCACCGGTCCGTCACCGAGATCCTCAGGTCTCGGTGCACCCGGCCGAAACCGTCGATCAGCCCTGTCGTCATCGCAGCCCTGTCGTCATCGCAGCCCTGTCGTCATCGCAGCCCTGTCGTCATCGAGGTCAGGTTAGAGCAGGATGATCTCGACCGGGTCGCCGGGGCCGATCTCAGCCCCGTCCGGTACCACGGCCAGAGCATCGGCTCGGGCCATGGACAAGAGCTGGTGCGAGCCCTGACCACCTGAGGAAGCCACCCGCCACCGGCCCTGCCGGTCGGGACGAGCCGACACTCGCATGTAGTGGGTCTTACCGTCGGGGCGGTGCCTGAGATGGTCGGTGCTCACGGCCGGAACCAGTTCGGGGCCCAAGCTCTGGTGACCGGCCATGGCCCGAAGCGCCGGCTTGGCCAGCAGCTCGAAGCTCACCATCGACGACACCGGATTGCCGGGCAGGCCGAACACGGGCGTGCCCTCCACCAACCCGAAGGCGAAAGGCTTGGCCGGCTTGATAGCGATCTGCATCCAGGCCATGTCACCGATCCGGTCCAGCACCGCCTTCACGTAGTCGTAGTCGCCCATCGATACCCCACCCGAGGACAAGATGGCGTCGCAATGCCCGGCTCCGCCCCGCAGGACCGCCTCGATGTCGGCTTCACGGTCGGCGGCGATACCGAGATCCACTCCGGAGAAACCGGCCTCGTCCACCAGCCCCAGCAGGGTGTGGCGGTTGGAGTCGTGGATCTGTCCTCGCCTCAGA
This sequence comes from Acidimicrobiales bacterium, assembly GCA_963422655.1. Taxonomy (GTDB): domain Bacteria; phylum Actinomycetota; class Acidimicrobiia; order Acidimicrobiales; family Aldehydirespiratoraceae; genus CATQHS01. The sequence continues at coordinate 928,232 of OY730440.1, forward strand.
GGGCCGGGCCCATCTACCAACTCGTCTCCAGTGGACACCACCCCCACCCGGGGTCGGGGATGGACCGTCACCTCGTACACGCCGATGCCGGCCAGCACTCCGAGATGGCCCGGTGAGAGGACAGTGCCGGTGCCGAACACCTCTTGGCCCGCTTCGACATCCTCTCCGGGACTGCGCACGTGGTTGCCGGGATCGACCGTGATCTCGACTTCGACCCAGCCTTGGTGGACCCGGGTCCTCTCCACCATCACCACTGCGTCGGCGCCGAGCGGCATCGGCGCTCCGGTCATTACCCGAGCGGTCTGACCGGGGCCGACCTCCACGTCACCGGTATCACCGGCGGCGATGGAGCCGACCAATTCGAGCATCACCGGGGCGGGGGCCGTGTCCATGGCTCGGACCGCGAATCCGTCCATGGCGGTGTTGGCAAAAGCCGGCACCGGCTCGGTCGAGGTCACAGATCGAGCCAGCACCAGTCTCCGAGCCTCCCTGATCGGCACGGCGCGAGCCGGCAGTAGCGGGGTTCGGCCCAACACATGGTCCTGGGCTTCCGACAGCGGGATCACCCCCAGACCGTAGCGGCTACGGGTCCGCTCGTCCGAAGCGAGCTCAGTCCGGTCCGGTTCGGCGGAGCCGTTGTTCCCGGCCTCGAACCAGACGGCTGATGTTGGCCCGGTGACGGATCACCACTACGCCGCTAGCCGCTACGGCCACCACGATCTCAGGGCCGGGCCATCCCGCCCCGGCAACCAGGAGCGGATAGGCAACGACCGCGGCCAGCGAACCCAGTGCCGCTATCCGGGTCAGCTTCACCACGATCACGAACAGGGCGGCGCAGGCCAGTCCGATGGCCGGGGCGAGCACCAGCGCGCCCCCGCCCATGGTGGCCATGCCCTTGCCTCCCCGAAACTTTCTGGTCACGGGCCAGACGTGACCGGCCACAGCCCCCAGCCAGGCCACTGCGGCCACGAGCGAATCCCCCCACCAAAGTACGGCCAGAGTGGGAACGAAACCCTTGGCCATGTCACCAAGCACGACCACCAGTCCGGCCAGCTTGCCGCCCAGCCGGTACACGTTGGAGGCGCCCGGGTTGCCCGATCCCTCCCGCCTGGGGTCGCGGCCGATCCGGCGCCCAACCAACGACGCGGTCGGGAACATGCCGACCAGGTAGCCGATGGCCGCGGCGACGACCGCGGCCACGACGGCGCCGGCCGAGATATCACCGAACACGGCGGCCACAGGAGCGGCCATGCTCAGGACGCGATCAGGGATCGAGGCTGGCATGATCAAAACTGGCAATTACAGTTAACTTTTCTATCTTATGGTGCCGCCCCTCAGGAGGCGCCGGTATCATCGGGCGCCATGCCGATGTACGACTACCGGTGCGACCGCTGCGGGACGCAATTCGAGGTCCGCCAGTCGTTCACGGACGACGCCCTGAAGGTGTGTCCGTCCCGGGACGGGCCGACGGCTTGCACCGCCCCCGGCCAGGGACCGGTCAAGAAGGTCTTCACCGGGGTGGGCATCTTATTCAAAGGTGACGGGTTCTACAAGAACGACCATGGCAGCAACGCCAGCGGCCGGAAAAAGGACCGCGAAGCCGCCTCCGTATCCGACGTTTCCAGCCCCGACTCGAGTTCTGACTCGGGATCGGGTTCGGGATCGACCAGCTCCGAGTCCACCCCGTCCAAGCCGGCCGGATCCGAGTCGACCGACACCAAGACAACCCGATCGAAATCTCCCATCCCGCAGCCGGCCTCGTCATAACCGGACCGGCTGCCGCTTCCTCCGAGGCTTCCCGAGCTGACAAAAGCCAGTAGTCGGCAAGCCTAGAACTCGCAGGCCAGAAGCTGGCCAGTAACCGACAGGGGAAGTGTTGTGCCATCAGGTGCTGTGCCATCAAGTGCTGTGCCATCAAGTGCTGTGCCATCAAGTGTTGTGCCATCAGGTGCTGTGCCATCAGGTGCTGTGCCATCAGGTGTTGTGCCATCAAGTGCTGTGCCATCAAGTGCTGTGCCATCAAGAAGTACCAGACCCAGACCCGTCACCGGGCCGGGCCGGGCCGCGATCGGGTGGTTACAAACCATCCGATACCGCTTCCGGGGTTTGCGTTGGGTCGCAGCGGCCGGGGCGGCGGTGTGCGTCCTGGTCGTGCTGGGCTCGGACGGCTCGGAGAGCTCGGACGGGCCCGCCGACCCGCTGGGGGCCGGACCCGAAACCGGGCTGGCTGCCCGCTTGCCCCCCGGCACCCGGGGCGTGGTCGTGGACGTGACCCGGGGCCGGTTCGACCCCGGTGACGTAGTGGATGTCCACGCCGCCAGCACGGGCGCGCTGGTGGTGACCGAGGTCGAAGTCACCGGCGCCGACCAAGGCGGAGCCGTGATCGCGGTCCACCCCGATCAGGTGGAACCGGTCATCGAAGCAGTGACCACTGGCGGTGTGATACTGGTGTTGGTACCCGCGCTGGTACCCGAACGGGCGCCTCGACCCCCAGCCTCATGACCGAGCACGGCACACGGTTGCAGCACACGATTGCAGCACACGATTGCAGCACACGATTGCAGCACACGATTGCAGCACACGATTGCAGCTAACGCCAAGGCGTGGCCAGCAACCCCAGAACCGCCAGCCCCACTGTCACCCGGTAAGCCACGAAAGGCCCGAGACCGAACCGGTTCACGATCCGCAAGGTGGCCCCTACCGCCAGCCAGCCGGTGACGGCCGAGGCCAGCGTCCCCGCCGCGAAGGGAACCACGAACGACGCCGGGATCGAAATGCCGGCCAGGGCGTAGACGCCAGCCCCGGCGATCACGGGCAGGCTCATCAGGAAGGCCAGGCGAGCCGCGGCCTCACGGGTGTAACCCAGGCCCCGCCCGATCGAGATCGTCACTCCCGATCGGGACACGCCGGGCTGTAGGGCCAAGGCTTGGCCCAACCCCATGACCAGTGCATGGAAGAACCCGAAATCGTCCTGGGGTCGACGCTGGACGGCCCGGTCGGCCACCGCCAGCACCAAGCCGAACCCCACCAGCATCACCGCCACCGTGGCGATGGACTCGGACCGGGCGATCTCATCGGCCAGCAGCACGCCAACCGCAGCGGCTGGTGCGGCCGAGACCACCAGGGCCCAGGCCACCCGACCGTTGTCGGTGAGGCGGCCCCGGCCCAGGATCGGGTCGAATCCGGCCCTCATGTAGCGGGCGATGTCGTGACGCAGGTACCCGGCCGCGCCGGCCAGAGTGCCCATGTGCACGGCTACGTCGAAGGCCGTCTCCAAGTCGCCTGCCAGTTCGTCCCAGCCCAAGAGCCAGCGCGCCATCTCGAGGTGCCCGCTGGAAGAGATGGGCAGGAACTCCGACAATCCCTGCACGATGCCGAGAACCACCGCTTGGATCAATGACATGTCGAACCTGCGGCCGGATCGACCACCAGACCGGTCACCAGATTGATCAGATACCTGACATGGTCACGTCGCCTATGGCCAGGCTGACCCCGGCTGCGCTCATCGGCAGCCACTCCAGGTCGGCGCCCACCTCGATCACGTCCAGCAGCAGGCGCTGCAACGTGCTGGCGATCGTCACCTCCCGGATCGGCTCGGCCAGCTCCCCGGCCCGGATGCGCAAACCCTCGGCTCCCGTGGAGAAATCACCCGAGACCGGGTTGACACCGCTGTGCATCCCGGTCACCCCCTGCACCAGCAACCCGTCGTCGATGCCAGCCACGATGTCGGCCTGGGATCGCAGCCCGGGCCGGAGCGCCAGGGCCTGAGCTCCGACGGTGGGGGTGGAGGCGTGGCCGGCCCGCACCGCCGACCCGGTGGAAACGGCGCCGGCCCGCCGGGCGGTGTAGGTGTCGTAGAGGAAGGCCCGCAGCACCCCGCCGGAGATGAGCGACACTGCCCGGGTGGCCAGACCTTCGTCGTCGATGGCCGAAGCGGTGAAGGCGGCCGGTTCGGTGGCATCGTCGATCAGGGTCACGGCCGGCGCCGCCACCGGTTCATCCATCCGGTCCGCGAACAACGACCGACCCTTGAGTACAGCCTCGCCAGTGAGGGTGGACCCCACGATGGCCAGCAACTGGGCCGTGACGACGGGATCCAGGACCACCGTGAGTCGAGCCGTGGGCGCCTTGGTGGCACCCAGCAAGCGGGTGGCCCGCTCGGCTGAGTCCACCGCGGCCCGGGCCGGATCGAGCTGGCTCGGCTCCCGGCCCACGCAGTACCCGTAACCGGTCTGGGTTTCGTCGCCGTCGGTGGCCAAGCTGAACGACGACAGGTAACACCCGGTCTCGGAGGTGGCGGCGGCCACCCCGGCAGTAGAAGCAACCGCGCTGGAATAGACGACGTCGGCGTACTCGGCCGACTCGATGCCGGTGATGCGGGGATCGGCAGCCCGAGTGGCCCGCTCCAACTCCAAGGCCAGCGCCACCTTGGCATCGGTTGGGAACTCGTCCAGCTCAGGCCGGTACAGGTCCAAAGGAGCAGGCTCCACCCCGTCGGGCGAGGCCAGCCCGGCGTACTCGTCGGCGGTGGCGAATCGGGCGTTGTCACGGCTCTCCCGCAGCGTCGCTTCGAGGGCATCGGTGTCGAGAGTGCCGGCATAGGCGAAACCCTGGCGCCGGTCCAGCACGACTCTCACCCCGATCCCTTGTGACTCGGCCACGGTGAGCGACTCCACCTCACCCTCGTAGGCCCGCACCTCGGTCTCCCGAGCCCGCACCACGAAGGCCTCGACCTCCTCGTTGGCACCGGCCCAGCCCACCACCCGCCGGGCCACGTCGAGGAGTGCTTCGCTCACGGCTGGATCAGGCCTCTCGATCAGGCTGCTCGATCAGGCCGCGGTGCCGCCGACGGTGAGGGCGGTGACCCGCAGCGTCGGAGTCCCGTCCCCTACCGGCACACCCTGCCCGTCTTTGCCGCAGGTGCCGGGCGAGCCCATGGCGAAGTCGGTTCCCAGTGCATCGATGCGGGTCAGTACCTCGGGACCGTTGCCGATCAGGTTGCCTTCCCGGATGGGTTCGGTGATGACGCCGTTCTCGATCAGGTAGGCCTCGGTCATGCCGAACACGAAATCACCAGTGGCGGTGTTGACCTGGCCTCCGCCGAGCTGAGCCACGTACACGCCCCGGTCGGTGTCGGCCACGATGCTGTCGGGATCATCAGCGCCAGCGCCGATGTAAGTGTTGGTCATGCGCACCATGGGGAGATGCTGGTAGCTCTGTCGGCGGCCGTTGCCGGAGCTGGAGCGGCCTTGCTTGCCGGCCCGGATCCGGTCCCACATGTAATCGGTCAGTACGCCGTCGGCGATCAGCACGTTGCGGCCGGCCGGGCGGCCCTCGTCATCGATGGCGTAATGGCCCCACTCCCCGGCCATGGTCCCGTCATCGATCAGCGTGACCAGCCCGGTGGCCACCTTCTCACCGATGCGGCCCGCGAACACCGAGGCCGACTTGGCCACCAAGTCGGCCTCCAGCCCGTGCCCGCAGGCCTCGTGGAACAGCACTCCCCCACCGCCCGGGCCTACCACCACCGGCATGGTCCCGCTCGGCGCCGGCCGGGCCTTCAGCTTGGTCAGGGCTCGATGGGCGGCTCGACGGGCCATACCGGTGACGTCGTAGGTGTCAAAGAGCTCGAAACCCACCGTGCGACCGGCCGATTCCCGGCCGGTCTGGAGGCCGGTGTCACCGGTGGCCACACACGAAACCGAGAACAGGGTGCGAACCTGGTCATCGGTGGCCAGCAAGCCATCGCTGTTGGCCACCAGGATCCGGCGTCGGCTGTCGCCGTAACGGGCTGCCACCTGGGTGATGGCCGAGCCTTCGGAGCGGGCCGCGGCATCGGCTGCGGTCAGCAGTTCCACCTTGGTGGACTTGGGGACCGACTCGGGCGGCACCCGTACCGCCACTGAGCCGATTCCGGTTCGGACGTCGGGCTGGACCGCCACCGGCCGCGGCCCACCGGAACTCCGGCGGGCTGCAGCCGCAGCCGCAGCCGCAGCCGCAGCCAGACCCGATCGACTGAGATCGGCGGTGTGAGCGAACCCGGTGGTGTCACCGGCCACGACCCGGATCCCGGCACCCCGGCTCCGGCCCGACACCAACTCCTCGATCCGGCCGTCGTCGAGCACGGCCGACGACGACCGTTTGTCCTCCACGAAGATCTCGGCCAGCTCTGCACCGGAGCGCAGGGCAACGGCCAGCGCCTCCTCCACCAGCTCTCGCGCTACCAGCTCTCGCGCTACCAGCTCTCGATCAGGTTCCGGGGCTTGCACCGACGAGTCTCCTGTTGTCTGTTGTCCAAATGGTTGTCCGTTGTCCAAATGGTTGTCCGTTGTCCAAATGGTTGTCCGTTGTCCAAATGGTTGTCCGTTGTCCAAGGGATCGAACGGGGAAAAGGGGTTCGGGAAGGCTGAAGCTATCGTACCTTGATGGTCGCGCCAGCCTTCCAGGACCAAAAAGTGGGGCAGGATCGAAAAGTGGGGATCGAGCACGACCCGGTTGCGGTCACCCGTCCCGGCGCCGACCTGCGGACCGGTCCGGCCCCGGCTCGGCTGCGGTGGTGGGTCGAGATCATCATCATCGTGAGCTTTTACGGAATCTACACCGCCATCCGCAACCAGTTCGGATCGGCTCTGGGCCAGTCGGTCCACCAGACCGCAATCGACAACGCCCACGACGTGATCGCCTTGGAGCGATCCATCCACCTGTTCGGCGAGAATGCCATACAGGACCTGTTCATCGACTACGACCTGTTCATCCAGTTCTGGAACATCTTCTACGGGTTCTTCCATTTCGCGGTGACTATCGGGGTCATGGTGTTCCTGTTCGTCCGCCATCCTGTCCGTTACGGGCTGTGGCGGACGGCTCTGGCCGCCACCACCGGGCTGGCTCTGGTCGGTTTCGCCTTCTACCCTCTGATGCCGCCCCGGCTTCTGAACGACTGCGGGACCTACGGGGCCTGCGACCCTACCTACAGCTTCGTGGACACCCTGCTCGACCCGGGCGGGTTCTGGTCGTTCGAGTCGGGGACCATGATGGAGATCTCCAACCAGTATGCGGCCATGCCCAGCCTGCACATGGCCTGGGCCATCTGGTGCGCCTTGGCGGCCGTGCCGGTATTGCGACGGCGCTGGACCCGATACGCCCTGGTTTCCTACCCCGTGCTGACCCTATTCTCTGTCATCGTGACCGCCAATCACTACTGGATCGACGCCGTGGGGGGGCTGCTCGCCGTGGGGGTGGGCGGGCTGGTCGGGGCGTGGTTGCACCGTTTCCTGCCCGGATGGCTGGCCCCACATCCGAACCGGTTGCGGTAACGCCATGCAGCTCGAGACAACGACCGGCCCCGACGATCTGCGAGGTCGCTCCCTCGAGGAGCTCGACGACCTGTGCATCCAGATCCGCACCAAGCTCATCGAGTCGGTGAACGCCCACGGCGGGCACCTCGGGTCCAACCTCGGCGCGGTAGAGCTGACCGTGGCCCTGCACCGGGTGTTCCGATCACCCCATGACGTGATTCTGTGGGACACCGGCCACCAGACTTACGTCCACAAGATGCTGACCGGGCGGCTGGAAGGGTTCGGGGCATTGCGCCGAACCGGCGGGCTGTCGGGGTATCCGTCCCGGACCGAGTCGCCCCACGACTGGATCGAGAACAGCCACGCCTCTACCGTGCTCTCCTACGCGCATGGCTTGGCCGTCGCCTTCGACTCCACCGACACCCGGCGCCGGGTGGTGGCTGTTGTCGGCGACGGGGCTCTGACCGGGGGCATGGCCTTCGAGGGGCTCAACAACCTGGGCCACAGCGGTCGCAACGTGGTGATCGTGCTCAACGACAACGGCCGCAGCTACGCCCCCACCGTGTCCCGCTTGGGCGAGAGCCTGGTGAAGATCCGCTCCAACCCCACGTACATGCGCCGCCAGGCCAAGCTCGAAGAGATCGCCGAGCGCATCCCGTGGGTGGGCGAGACCATCCAACGCGGGGTCAAGATGTCGAAGGCGGCCATCCGGGAGCTGTGGGAGCCGCCCGCTTTCTTCGAGAACCTCGGGATCCGCTACGTCGGGCCTTTCGACGGGCACGACATTGCCAGCCTCGAAGAAGCCTTGACCAACGCAGCCGAGTTCGACGAGCCGGTGGTGGTTCACGTCCTCACCCAGAAGGGTCGTGGTTACGGGCCGGCCGAGGACGATCACGTGAAGCACATGCACGACGCCGGATCAGTCCGGACCGGTACCTACACCGGCGTATTCTCCGAGACACTGGTGAAGCTGGGCGAGCTGCACCCCGAGCTGGTGGCCATCACCGCGGCAATGCCCGACTCCACCGGGCTGTTGCCCTTCAAGGAACGCTTCAACGACCGCTGCATCGACGTCGGCATCGCCGAGCAGCATGCGGTGACGGCCGCCACCGGCATGGCCATGGGCGGGCTCAGGCCCTTGATCGCCTTGTACAGCACGTTCTTGTCTCGAGCCTTCGACCAAGTCAACCTCGACTGCGGGCTGCACGGCCAGCCTGTGATCTTCTGCATCGACCGGGCCGGCATCACCGGTGACGACGGGCCGTCTCATCATGGGGTGCTGGATCTGGTCCTGCTCACCAAGGTGCCGAAGATGACGGTGCTGGCCCCTTCGTCGGTGCAAGAGCTGGAGCAGATGCTGCACGACGCCATGGACATGACCGATGGCCCGGTGGCTATCCGCTGGCCCAAGACGGCGGCCCGTCACATCCCCGATCACGAAGTGGGCACGGGACGGCGGGCTCGCCGGGTTAGGGCCGGGGACGGCCGGGTCTGCCTGATCGGGGTGGGCAAGCTGCTGGAGGCATGCGAGGACGCCGCCGACCGGCTGGCCGCCGACGGCATCGCCGCCACCGTCTGGGACCCTCGGGCGGTCAGCCCTCTGGATCCCGAGATGATCACTGACGCAGCGGGACACTCATTGGTGGTAACGGCCGAGGACGGGTTGCGGGTCGGTGGGGCCGGATCGGCTGTCCGTGACGCGCTGGCCGAGCTGCCCAGTTCGGTGCCGGTGCGGGTCCTGGGGGTGCCGATCGCCTACATCCCCCACGGCAAGCCCGACGCCATCCTGGCCGGGCTGGGGTTGGACGGGGCCGGGATCGCGACCGACGTGAGCCGGTTGCTGGCCCGATCGGACCGTTTGATCGACTGAAGGTCAATCGACTGAATCAACTGAAGTAGGGATTGTCAACTGAAGTAGGGATTCTCGCCGGAAGCGTGATCGGTGGCGTCGATGACGTCGGTCACCTCGGGGATGGCGTCGAGTATGGCCCGCTTGATGCCGTCGGACAGCGTGGCCTGGCTCATGGAACATCCCTGGCAGCCGCCGCCCATGGTCACGATCACAGAATCGTCCTCTCGGACTCCGATCAGGCTGGCGAACCCTCCGTGGGAGGCCAGAGCCGGGTTGACCCGGAGATCCAGGAGCTGACGCACCTTGTCGGCGATGTCACCGGTGAGGTCGAGGGCGTCCATGTCACCCAAGGGATTGGGGCGGTTGGGGTTGCGGATCACCAGTCCACCCTGACCGGCGACATTGGGCAGGTCCAGGGTGGCGCCCCGGAGCTGATCGACGCTGGCAGCCGGGACGATCACGGCCAGCCCGTCGCCGCGGTGGACCCAGTCGTCGTCGTCGGCCTCGGCTACCGGCTCCAGAGCCAGGTCGTAGGTGTAGTCGACGCCGGCCATACCGGTCACCTCTACTCGCAGCCCCAGCGACTCGGCGTCGTCTTCTCGGGACCGGATGTCGAAGATGGCAGTGCGAGCCGCGTCAGTGATGATCAGCACCTCGCTGTTGGCGTCGAGAGCAACAGTACCTATTACAGCCGTGTCAGTCATGGGCTCAGGGTACCGTACCGTGCCGGCGTCATGAGCGAGCGTTGGTCTCCTGGACATCTCGGCGCCGGCTACGGTTCCGGGGGCATGACCACGGCTGTGACCTATGAGATCATCGAAGGTGTCGCCATCGTCAGCCTCGACGACGGCAAGGCCAACGCCTTCGGGCCGCAGAACCTGGCCGCCCTCGATGCAGCCATCGACGCGGCCGAGACCGAGGCCCGGGCCTTGGTCATCATGGGCCAGCCGGGGAGGTTCTGCGCCGGTTTTGATCTGAGCGTCATCGAAGCCGGCAGGCAAGCAGCTCGAGAACTGGTCGGTGCCGGAGCCCGCACCGCCATGGCGCTCTACGGCTCGTCCGTACCGGTGGTGGTGGCCTGCACAGGCCATGCCCTCGCCTTCGGCGCCATCTTGTTGCTGGCATCGGATCTGCGGATCGGCGCCGATGTCGATGCCAAGATCGGGATGAACGAGGTCGCCATCGGGCTGTCCGTGCCCGTCTTCGCCATGGAACTGGCCCGGGCCCGGCTCAGCCCCCGGTATCTGACCCAGGCGATTGCGCTGGCCACCCTTTACACACCCTCCGGTGCGGTAAAGGCCGGATTCCTCGACGAGATCGTTCCGGCCGATGAGTTGGAACAAACCGTGCTCCAGCGGGCCCGGGGCTTGGCCGACGGGCTCAGCCCTTCGGCGTTCTCCAAGACCCGGCGCAATGACCGCCAAGGGGCCATCGACCACATCGAGGCCACCCTCGACGAGGACTTGGCCGACTTCGGACTGGACACCTGAAACCGGGTCAAGCTCCGAGAATTCAAGCTCCGAGAAGCAGGAACAGCCCGGCAACGGTGTAGCCGATCATGGCTACCAGTATCGGGTACTGCGACCGTACCGCCAGCCGATGGGGTCCGAAGATCTCCAAGGCCCGATCGTGGGCGACCGCCACCGCCAGCACATGACCGGCAGCGATGGCCGTGGTCTGGATCCAAGCGATCACCTCTGTGGAGATCCAGGTGTAGTTCACCCGGTAACCAGCGGTGCCGAAGAGGTCCCACCCTCTCCCGAACGGATCGGAGAGATGGGCGTAGAGGGCCTGACCTTCCAGAACCAGGTAACTGAAATAGTGAGCCACCGTGTAAGCGACCACTATGGGAACCAACGAAGAAGCAAAGGAGTTGGCCAGCTCGGTTTCTGGGTTGCCGGTGAGGCGGGCCGTGACGACGATCGCGGCTCGATAGACAGCCATGACAACCCCGATCACGAAAACGAGGCCGACCGTATTGACCGTGGTCAACTCCCATCCGCTCCGGTTCGACACTATGTCGAGCCAGATGGAGCTGCGAGTAAACCCGTCGAATGACGTGGACCCCAGCACAACCAGGATGAAGGCGACCGTGCCGGGCTCGACCGGGAGGACGGACAGGCCGGCCAGCGGTGAACGCCGCCGCCAGATCCCTGACCGATCCCGGTAAAGGGGTGCCATGGCCCCGATCTTGGTGAAGAGCACGCCGAAACCGTCGGCGTCACGCACCCAGCCCCGGCCCCGGACGGCGGCGCCACCGACCATGGCCACGGTGTAGAGAGCCAGGTACACGCCGATCGAGCGGGGGGAGTCGCTGCCATGGAAGGCAAGCTCCAGCCAGGCAAAGCTGAATATGGCGCCCGTCGCCCACCACTGGTGGCCCGAGCCGGAGCCGATATCCACGGTCTCCATCACTGGAGCACCGGTGAACACGGCCCGAGCCCGGACCCATACATCGGCCAGGGTGTGGAAGGGGTTGAAGCTCGGCCAGACGTCGCCGAGAGCAACCGAGACGATCTGGACACCCACCCAGAACAGGATGAAGAAAGCGATGGGGGCGAGGTTCACCGATGGGTTCTGGTTACCCCACAGCCCCCCGTAGATCACGAGGCCCAGGGCCGAAATCCCGAGCAGTCGGGCCATCAGCCCCAAGATCGGCAAGATCCGCTGAGCTGTTCTCGCCAACGGTGTCCCGGTGGCAGCCGGGGCCAAGCGGGGCGCGGTCCACAACATTCCCAGGGCCACGAAGGAAGCCGCGACCGCTAACGATGCAGCCCAAGCCAACTGCCAAGCCGGGATGGGCAGGTCGGTGCGTCCTCCCACCCCGTGGGCGGCAGCCGGCGCAGCCGAAGCGGCCAAGGCGACGAGAGCGACGACCGACGCCAGAGCAGCCCTTGGGCCGGCTCGACTGTTCATCCTGCTCCGGTTCATCCCGCTTCGGACCCTCATTTCACCTCGAGACACTCATTTCACCTCGAGACACTCATTTCACCTCGAGACCCTCATGTCACCTCGAGACGCACCAGCAGAGTGCCCGAGTCTTCGAGCTCGATCTCGAAGACTCCTGGGATCACTGCCATGAAGGTCAGATCGCCGGCACCGTCGACCAGGTCGATGAACAGGTCGTAGCCGTGGACGTGGACACGGTCGGTACTGGTACCGGTTACCCGGACGGTGACCTCCTCGCCCAGAGAGACCGATTCCTGGCGAGATCCACCTATGAGGTCGCCGCCCACCACGACCAACTCGACGACCGAGGCCGTAACAGGGGCCGGGGCGGTAACAGTGACCGGGGCGGTAACAGTAGTAACAGTGACCGGGGCTTCACTCGCCACCGCACCCTCAGCCAGCGGTTCGGTCGCCGGGTCGCCACCATCGTTGCCACAGGCCGTGGTGACCAGAGCGGACAAAGCCACGGCGGCTGCCAGTCGTCTCAGGGCCATGATCATCTTCCACCTCACGTCAGTTCGCCACCTCGCCTTCGAATCACGCTTCACGTTCTCAGGACGGTCAGCCGCCACCGAAGAATTGCCACCGGTACGACCCCCATCATGGGTGATGCCAAGAACCTACAGAAAGAACATGGCAAGAGCAATCTATACTCTTCGAAGTAGTCGCGTTCGAAGCAGTCTCGCAGGAATAACAAAATACCAGAGGTACCTCAATGGCCAAACGGTCTTCTACTGCATATAGTCGAAAGGGAACCACACCGCCATTGCTCTGGGCGGTCAGATTTGGCATATCCTTAGTCCTGGTCATACCTCTGATAGTATCGACCAGTACCTTGTTTCCTTATGTAGTTGGGAAGGCAATATTCTCTAGATCAGTTATCGAGATTACTTTTTCACTTTGGTTGATACTGATCCTACGCTATCCTCAGTATCGTCCTTCCAAATCTTGGATACTGATTACCATAACCGTATGGGTTCTGGTTTCACTGATCTCCGGCTTTACAGGTGTGAGCCCAGTTAGGAGCCTATGGTCAACTTTTGAAAGGATGCAAGGCATAATCGATCAAGCTCATTGGTTAGCCTTCATATTGGTAGCCAGCTCTGTTTTTCGCACCCTTTCGAGCTGGAAATGGCTATTTAGTATAAGCCTTGGAGTTTGTGGGTTGGTATCTATCCTAGGATTGGGTACGTACTATAACTTATTCGAATGGAGCGCTATCGGAGACACCCGACGCTACGAATCGACATTAGGCAATGCTGCCTATCTGGGTGCTTACACCATGGCAAACGCCATAATTGGTCTGGGCCTTATCATCCAATCACTGACCCGTCATCAAGCGTCGTCAGCGCAACAGAGGCGTGCCAGTAGGACGATACGGCGACACCACCGATCCAGGCGCAATTATAAGAGCGCTGATTTTCTCCCGTGGCTCAGATCCTTTTGGGTGTTGACCACTTTTCTATCCTTGTGGTCGCTGTGGTTATCAGCCTCTAGGGGAGCTTTCATCGGTTTCGGAGTTGGAGCCCTCGCCTTTTTTATTGGATACCTATTTTATGGGGCACGGCGAGTAGCTGCCTATATCACCATGGCTGCCATACTGGCTATCGTATCCTTAGTGATGGTGGCTCAGCTCACCCAGGTGCTGGACCCTCTGACGAACTCCAACGTCACAGTAAATCGTCTGGTCGCGATTGGAGAGGGAGAGTCGGATACCAGCACTAAGAGACGGATCGAATCTATTGATGCTGGAATCAAAGCGTTTCAGGACAGACCTATACTCGGCTGGGGTACTGAAAATTATGTAGCAGCTTGGGGTAGGTATGTCATCCCTGAAACCCACATAGAATTCCCGTTTGATCAGGCCCACAACAAAGTAATAGACGAACTAGCCACCAAAGGAACCATCGGGTTGCTCAGCTATATGCTGATCTGGTTGGGAATAACCTGGGTCATGATTCGTTCGATAAGATGGCGGCAAGGTCCTGATCGAGTGCTGGTCCTGGCATTGGGGTCCACTCTAATAGCCTTTATGTTTCAAAGTCTTCTTCTATCCGATTCATTAGTTACAACAATGCAGTTTGCTATTCTCATGGCCTTCGCAGTGGCAGAGGGCAATACTATACGTAGAAATGCCAAGATGGTTGCCCAGGAGAAGATGCTTGCCAAGGAGAAGATGGTTGCCAAGGAGAAGATGCTTGCCAAGGAGAAGATGCTTGCCCGGGAGGAGATAGTTGCCCAGGGGAGAAAGCGAAAAACCCTTGATACCAGTCAGCTCGATACCGGTAAGGTAGTGAAGAGTCGGATACGACAGCTCAGATTAGGACGAATACCCCCGCAGATTAATGTGTATATGGTTAGAGTTCTGACCGCGACGATAGTGCTTCTAACTGTTTGCTTATTCATATTTGGACCTAATACAAGAATTTGGAAGGCAGCACAAGCGGCAAATGCATCCGCTACCGCAGATACCTGGCAAGAAGCTGTTACTCATTTCGAGGAGTCGAGGGACGAATTTCCTGCCCTCGCAAATATCCCCAGAAGGCAATTGATATTGAATGCCAGTCAAATTATTACACAGATGGAAGGTGAAGAGCATAGCATAGATCACGCGGAAACGATTGATCTGATAACTGCTGTAGGACAGAAGGCCATTGAAGTAGAACCACAGAACTGGCGTATCCACACTGCGCTAGCTCAATTCTATCAAAAGGCTGCCTTCAGGGATCCAGAATACGTGGAAGTCGCCGATACATACGTCCGCGAAGCCATCCGATTGGCACCCAATATACCTCAGATCGTGCGGGTTGCTGCTGCTCAGGATGATCTCGAACAGCAGATAGAAGCGAATCGATGACCTCGCACAGGCCTTGGCGTTTTACGGCCAAGGCTATTTTGTACAGCCAAGACTACTTGTACAGCCAAGACTACAGAGGTGGGCGATACTGGACTCGAACCAGTGACCTCTGCCGTGTGAAGGCAGCGCTCTAGCCATCTGAGCTAATCGCCCGGCACTCCTGAGGCTACCGGATCGAGAGCCAACAGATCTTCCAGCACGGCCAGCGATTCCAGCACGGTCAGATCCGCGTGCATCGGACCGGCTACCTGAAGGCCGATGGGCATGCCATCGGCGGTGAAGCCACAGCACACGGTGCCGGCCGGCCAGCGAGTGAGGTTGAACATCGGGGTGAACCTGACCCAGTCCCGGGTCTCGACACCGTTGATGCTCCCCGGTCCGGTCGGAGCCGGGGTCTGGCCCGCCACCGTGGGAGTGATCATCACGTCGAAACCGTCCATGATCGCAGTCATCTGCATCGAGAGCTGAGCGGCCTGGCCGCGAGCCTCGAACAGCGAAACCGCCGAAACCCGGTCGATGCTCACTTCGAGCAGAGCGGCCAATTCCGGGGTGACGCCACCCCACTGATCAGTGCCGTGCAGGGGCCACAGAGCGGGCAGGACGGCACCCCCATAGAAGAGTTGCATGAAAGTCGGGATCGGGTTGTCGAACAGCTTACCCACCTCCACCACCTCCACGCCGCTGGCGGCCAGGCGCTCCACCGCTGCGACACAACCGGTCATGATCTCGCTGTCGACGGGCCCACCGTCCACCGACGGCGCCCACAGCACACGGACGGGCGGTCGAGGATCGTCCAGAGCGGTCCGCCACGATTCGGTCGGAGCCGGGAGGCTTCGCAGATCACCAGGATGGGGGCCGACCACCTGATCGAGACACAGGGCCACGTCTCGGATCTTGCGAGCCATGGGCCCCACGCAGGACAGATCCAGTGCCCCCATGGGCTCGGGCCCGCCCGGTACCCGACCGGGACTGGCTTTGAACCCGGACAACCCGCAGACGGCCGAGGGGATGCGGATCGATCCTCCCCCGTCCGAACCGGTGCCGGCCGGTATCATCCCGGCCGCTATGGCGGCCGCGGTACCGCCCGAGGACCCCCCTGGGGACCGGAGAGGATTCCAGGGGTTGCGCGTGGGCCCGAACCGCGGGTTGTGGGTGTCGGCGATGAAGCCGAGCTCAGGAGTGTTGGTCTTGCCGATCACAACACACCCTGCCGCCCTCAACCGGGCCACTTCGGTGGAATCGGCCGCGGCTGGTTCGCTGCGACCCAGGTGCATGGTTCCTTTGGTGGTGACGAAACCGGCCGCATCGGCCAGATCCTTGACTCCGATAGGGATCCCGGCCAGCGTCCCGACCTCCTCACCGGTATCGAGACGATCATCTATGGCCGCGGCCTGAGTCCGGGCGCCGTCGGCATCAACGGCCACGAACGCGCCCAGTCCCGGATCGAAAGTCTCGATCCGGTCCAGTGCATGCTCCACAACGGCCATAGCTGTGAGAGTTCGTTCCCGGATGGAGACGGCCAGCGCCTCGGTGGTCACCGTCGTGAAGTCGGGTACTTCCATACCGAGCACCTCCGTGTCGGGTATCCGAAGCGTCTCAGGTCAGCTTGGCTGCGATTGTCCCCGACATCCGTAGAGCCTGTCCATCGCTGGACCCGGCCCACTGCGCCGACAGGGCCGACGCCGCCTCGGCCTCGGCTATCAGGTCCCGGTAGAGCTGCACCCGGGTCGTCCCGACCGCCCGCCACAGATGGTTGCCCCAAGCTCCGGGAATCGAGTTGACCTCGCACAGGCGAACGCCGCCCTCCCCATCCCAGAGAAAGTCGATGCGAGGGGCTCCGGTGAGATCCATCTGCTGGGCCAGCACCGTCGAGTGCTTCACGATCAGCTCACGAATCACAGGAGGAATGTCGGCCGGCACCTCATGGGGCGCCTCGTCCATCCCCGATCCACCCGACAGGTACTTCTCCCGATAGCCCAAGATGGCAGCGTCGCCCCGCAGCGGGCGTTCGACGGCCGACACCTCCAATGAAGGCCAGACACGCACGGCGATGTTCAGGTCGATCCAGTTCTCCAGGTAGGGCTGGATGATCATACCAGCCCTACCGGCCGGGGTCCGGGTCAGGGCCCGAACCGTGTCCAAGTCGTCCACGCCGGCGGTGACCCCGATCGAGGAGCCACCCCATCGAGGCTTGACCACCCAGGGCCGGGGCAGGTTCACGGCCCGCAGCTCCGGCGACCAAGCCACCGTCTCGATGGTCGGTATCCCAACCGAGCGGGCCAGCCCCGCCGTGGCCAGCTTGTCCATGGCCAGAGCGGCCGACGCCGGGCCGGGCCCGGTGACTCCGAGACCGGCCAGCATGAGCAGAGCCGTCAGCGATCCATCCTCACCCGGCCCGCCATGACAGCAGTTGAGAACGGTATGCAAGTTCAGCCGGACCGAACGTAGCCGGCCCCGGACCGAGAACCCTCCCGGCACCTCGAGCGAGACGTCGGAAGCGCCCTGTACCTCGGGTTCGAGAAACTGGGCCGCTTCGGTGGCAGCCGGCACCTGCTTCCACCGGCCCGTCTTGGTCCAGTACAGGCAGCAGACGTCCGTACCGGCATCGAGCAAAGCCCGAGCGGCCTGCAATCCGGTGAGGATGGAGATGTCGTGCTCAGCCGAGGGTCCGCCGAACACCACTCCGACCGCTCCGACCGGGCTCACGACCTCCGGCCCATGGCCCGGTTGTTGGCGGGCCGACTCACATCGAAGGACCGATCATGGGTAGTGATCGGGCAGGTCATTTTCCCACAGTACCCCGTCGCCGGGCCCCAGATGCTCACGGACCCAGGCCCGGGCCGCCGACCGGTTCGGCACCGAGATCGCCCTTCCGTCAGAACCGGCCAGCAACGACCGCCGGTTTACCCACCCGACCACGAGCAGGGTCGCGCCCGAGGAGATCACCGTGCGGGCCAGCTCGGCATTGGCCCGGTCCTGCTCGGAACCCAGTTCCACCATTCCCGGTGTGACCACGACCCGCTGACCCTGCACCCCGAGAGCAAGACTCTGGACAGCCCTGGCCGCTCCGTCCGGGTTGGAGTTGAAGGTGTCGTCGATGACCAGTATCCCGGCTTCGAGGCGTGAAGTGGTAGCTCGATGCGGCGGAGCCTGCAGGGCAGCTATGCGAGAGCCGATCTGAGCCGGGGTCGCCCCGTAGGCCAAGGCCGCCGCCACCGCGCATCCGATGTTGCCGGAGTGAACACCCGAGCCGCGTCCGACTCGCCCGACCTCGGAACCGTCGGCGGTGACGATCACCGTGTCGCCGACTTCTGCGACCTCGACGTCGAGAGAACTGCCGTCTGAGCTGCCGACTCTCGACACCTCGGGAACCCGAGCAGAGCGGGACAGCTCGTCCAGTCGATGGTCATCGACCCACAGCACCGCGGTTCGGGCCTGCTCGAGGATCTCGGCCTTGGCCGCCGCGATCCGTTCCATGGATCCGGCCCGCTCCAAGTGCATGGGACCCACCGCTGTGATCACGGCAATGTCGGGGCGCACCCACGAGCACATGTCCCGGATCTCGCCCGGCCGGTACATGCCCATCTCCACCACCAGCACATCGGTGCCCTCGGGCAGGTGGTCGTTGATCGTCTTGGCCAAGCCGGCGGTGTTGTTGTAAGAGGCCGGTGAGGCCACCACCGCCACGGTGCCGGTCAAGAGGTCACGAATGTGGTTCTTGGTGGAGGTCTTGCCCCAGCTTCCGGTGACGGCGATCACGAAGGGATCGATCTTGGCCAGCCGAGCCACCGCCCGGCGCCGGTGTCGCTCGAGCAGCTTGTTCTCCAGCGGGGCCAGGACAGCGGCCGAGCAGTCGACTGTCACCGAACCGGCGGCAACGGCAACGGCCAGGGCCATCGGCCATCGGAGCCCTACCGCCGACCCACCCGCAACCAGGCCCGACAGGATCAGACTCGACCCGGCCAGGGTGCGGGCTCGCCTGGTGAAACGAAAGCGGGGTCTACCGATCACGCTCATGGGCCACGGGAACACGCCGACGGTCACGGCCACAACGCCGGCCATGGACGAAGCCAGAACGTCGTTGCCACCGGCGGCAGCGCCCAAGCCGGCCAGCAGCGCGGCCGAGGCCACCCCCGCCAACACCATGTTGGGGGGCCGGAAGCGAATCCAACGCCATGCGGTGATCGAGCAGGACCCGGTGATGTAGTGCTCTCGCTGAGAGACCCGAAGCCAGCGCCACAAGCCCGTCAGGCCGGCCAGTACCCCCAAGCCGCCGACGATCACGGCGCCAGCCACGGTTACGGCCCTGCTACTTCGAGGGCAACCGCCTCCATGGCCCCGACGACCCGGTCCGGTACCTGCCAGTGAACGTCGTGGCCGGCTCCTTCCACGATGTCCACGGTTACGGCCCTGGGCAGGATCCTGGCCGCTTCGACGGCGATACGGGCCGGCGCCGCGCTGTCGTGCTCCCCCCATATCAAGGCGACCGGGCTCTCGATGAGGCCCAGCCGGTCGCGGTAGTCCTCGTTGACAACCCGAACCAGCACGTCTCGCATCGTCGCAGGCGCGGCCCGGTAGTCGCTCGACCCATACCGGCGCCGGGCCGCTTCCAGCCCGCGGCGGCGGCCCAGGCCCAGCCGGTTGGCCATCCTGACCACCCTGAAGCCGAGCGCCGGTCTGGGCGCCGGATCCGGCCTCCACAACGGCACCCCGGCCAGCACCACCGCGGCCACATGCCGGGGGTGATCTGCGGCCAGACACGCAGCCACCCTCCCGCCGAAGCTGTGTCCGAGCACCAGGTAAGGGCCCCCGCCCACCTCGGCGATCAGATTCGACACTGCAGTGGCATACTCAGCTGCACCCCACACGCCGGGTGGGGGCGGCGAAGAACCGAACCCGGGTAGATCCACGGCCAGTGCCTCGTAACCAGCCCGGGCCAGCAGGGGAATGAGATCGCTGCGATCCCGGCCCCAGCCGTGCAGGGCCAGCACCGGCGGGAGCCGACGCCGGAGAGGTTCGGTCGGGTTCGCTGTCGATGGACTCGGAGGTGACCGGCCCTCAGCTCCAGCCGCCGAGAGCCGGTCCGGGAGATGTTCGGCCAGCACCGTGCCATCGAGGTAGGCCCGCACGGTCATGCGATCACCGGGGCCGGGTTCTCGGGGCTGAGGGCGGCCCGCAGAAACCGCATGAGCTCCCGTCGGCGCATCACTGTGGCCCGCAGCGTGGGTTCGAAGCCCACTGTGCGGGCGACTTCGAGCTCGGTGACCATGCCCACCACCGTCGAGTACAGCGACAGCAACAGCATGGCCGGATCGCTGCACCGGATGCGGCCGGCGTGCATCTCCCGGAGAAGAAAGTCGCGAGCCCGGTCGAACAGTGGGCGGACCCGAGTAGCCAGGCGCGAAGCAGTCAGCGACCCCGGTCGGGTCACCTCTCGCACCAGCCCCAGCACTTCGGGCCGACGAACAGCCAACCGGAAGGCCTGATCGACGATGGCCTGCACTTGTTCGAGCCCGGTGAGGCCGCTGTCGGACACTTCGTCGAAAGCATCGGCGAGATCGGCGGCGGTGTCGTCGATCACCGCCTCGAACAGGTCCCGCTTGGACGAGAACCAATACAGGATCGTCTGCTTGCGTATGCCGAGACCCTCGGCCAGCCCGTCGAGGGAGGTGGCGGCATAGCCGTCCCTACCGAAGGCATCGAGGGCGACATCGAGGATGCGTCGCTTGGTATCGGCACCGGCCACAACCGAACCGTACCGCAGCTCGTCTACCAACTGGTAGACAATATATCTACCACTCCTGAAGTATATCTACCACTCCTGAAGTCACAGGAATTACGTGACCGGTACGTCGGCGTCTACCAACTGGTAGACAATACGTCTACCAACTGGTAGACAACGTGGAGTGAAACTACCGGAAGCCAGCACCGCAGTAAACGAAGCGAGAACGCCGTGATCGTTGAGAACCTCGACGGCAAGCGCATCGCCGTCACCGGAGCAACCGGGTTCTTGGGCACGGCCTTGGTCGAGCGACTGCTGCGATGCGTCCCCGGCTGCGAACTGGTGCTGGTAGTGCGGCCGGGCCGGCGCAGTGCCCATGAGCGGGTCCAGCGCGACATTCTGCGCAACGACGCCCTCGCCCGGCTTCGATCCGCACCAGCTGGCCGTCCCGAGCCGGAGACCTTCGAAGAGATGGCGGCCCGCCGGATCCATACCATCGCCGGCGACGTCAGCCTCGACAGCCTCGGCCTCGACGACACCGGACGAGCCCTGCTGGCCACCTGCGATATCGTCATTCACGCGGCCGCCACCGTCAGCTTCGACTCGGCCCTCGACGATGCGGTCGAGGTCAACCTGTTGGGACCGGTCCGGGTGGCCGAGGTGCTGCAAAACGTAGAGGCCCGAGCCCACCTCATCGCCGTTTCCACCTGCTACGTAGCCGGTAGCCACCGGGGCGACGCCCCCGAGCAACTGGTGGACCGGTCGCCGTTGAATGTCGATGTCGACTGGCGCCAGGAAGTCGACAGCGCCCGGCAGGCCCGAGCCGATACCGAACAGGCCAGCCGAACCCCGAAGCGTCTGGCCGAACTGGCTGCCGAGGCCCGCCGTGAGCTGGGGGCCTCGGGAATGCCGGCCCTCACCGCCAAAGCCGAGAGCCTGCGCCGCCGCTGGGTCGACCAGCAGATGACCGAGGCGGGCCGGGCCCGAGCTGCCAGCCTCGGATTCCCCGATGCCTACGCCCTCACCAAGGCTCTGGGAGAACGGGCTCTGGTAGAGAACCGGGGCTCGGTGCTGGTCAGCATCGTCCGGCCCTCGATCATCGAGTCGGCCTTGGCCGAACCCAGGCCCGGGTGGATACGCGGTTTCCGCATGGCCGAACCCGTTATCGCCGCCTACGCCCGGGGACTGCTGGAGGAGTTCCCGGGCGTGCCGGAGGGAATCGTGGACGTCATCCCTGTTGATCTGGTGGTGGCCGCCATCTTGGCCGTGGCCGCCCGAGGCCCTGTCGGCGCCGAGCCCGACGTCACTCAGATCGCCAGCGGCGCCGTCAACCCGTTGCGCTACGGCCAGCTCGTCGACCTGGTCCGGGGCTGGTTCACGGACAACCCCGTCTACGACGACAGGAACCAGCCCATCGCCGTACCGCAATGGTCGTTCCCGGGTCGGGGCCGGGTGTCCCGACAGCTTCAGCGAGCCCGACGCACGCTCGATACCGCCGATCGGATACTGACCTCTCTTCCATTGCGGGGCCGCCAGGCCGAGCTGGGCGCCAGGCTGGAGGAACGGCGCGATCAGCTCCAGCGGGCCGGCGGCTATGTCGAGCTCTACGGTGCCTACGCGGAGTGCCAGGCCGTATTCGGGCTCGATCGGCTCATGGAGTTGTGGCACGGCACCGACACCGGCGACAGAGCCGACTTCTGTTTCGACCCGCGGGTCATCGACTGGTCTGCCTACGTGCAAGGCGTACACCTGCCGTCCATGGTCGGACGGGCCCGGCTGAAGATGGCGCCCGGACGGCGGACCGGGCAGCCGCGCGCTACCCGGCTCCGGCGCCAAGTTCTCGACCCGCAACGACACATGGCGGTTTTCGACCTCGAGAACACCCTGATCGCCTCCAACGTGGTGGCCAGCTACTCCTGGCTGGCCACCCGATATCTCGACACCGGCGAACGGATCCGGTTCGTGGCCAAGACATTGCGGGAAGCGCCCCGCCTGCTGGCCTTGGACCGCAAGGACCGCAGCGACTTCCTGCGTTACTTCTATCGACGATTCGAGGGCGCCCCCGCCGACCGTCTCGACATCGACGCACGCGAGATGCTCAGCGACCTCCTGCTCGTCAAGTCCTTCCCCGAGGGCGTCCGGCGGATCCGTCAGCACCGCGAGCTGGGCCACCGCACACTGCTCATCACCGGCGCCCTCGACCTTGTCGTCGAGCCGCTGCGACCGCTGTTCGACCACGTCATCGCAGCCGAGATGGGCACCACCGGCGGTGTCTACGACGGCCGGCTGGTGTCGGTACCCCCCACCGGGGAGGCCCGCTACCAGGCCCTGGCCGACTACGCGTCGCAGCACGGTCTCGACTTGGGCCAAACCGTCGCCTACGCCGACAGCACCTCCGACCTTCCCATGCTGGAAGCGGTCGGGTTTCCCGTGGCCGTCAACCCCGAGACCAAGCTGGCATCACTGGCCCGCCGCCGGGGCTGGCTCATCGAGAACTGGTCGACCTCGGCCGGGGCGCCTTCGAAGCTGCTGCCCATCGCCCCCCGACCTGCCCGGGCCACCCGACTGTCGAGGACGGCCTGATGACCGCCGGTGCCTACCGCCGTGCCCCCCGACCCGGCCTGGTGCTCGACGTCGACCGCTCCACCCCGCCCATCTTGTTCCATCACGGCGAGAACTTCCGTCTCCACCGACTCCCCCCCGACCGCAGCCGGGTCATCTACCCGGCCGAGCCGCTACCGGGTCTGGCCGACCCCGACCAGGCCATCCGGACCGCGCTGGCGGACCCCATCGACGAAGACCCGCTGTCGGCGCTGTTACGAGCCGACATGAAGCTGACCATCGCTTTCGACGACCTGTCGCTACCACTGCCACCCATGCGCCGGCCCGACATCCGCCAGCGCATCATCGAACAGGTACTCGACTTGGCAGCCGAGGCCGGGGTGGACGACGTAGAGCTGATCGCGGCACTGGCCCTTCACCGGCGCATGACCGACGACGAGCTGCGCCACGTGCTCGGCGATCGGGTCTTCGACGCCTTCGCCCCCCACGGCACCCTCTACAACCACGACGCCGAGGACCCCGACAACATGGTGGAACTGGGCCGCACCGGCCACGACGAGCTGGTGACCATGAACCGCCGGGCCGCGGAGAGCGACCTGTTGATCTACGTCAACATCAACCTGGTGGCCATGGACGGGGGCTGGAAGTCGACCGCCACCGGGCTGGCCGACTACTCGGCTCTACGTCACCACCACAATGTGCACACCATGGTGCGCTCCCGCTCCTTCATGGACCGCCACCGCTCCGAGCTGCACCACTCCAACTGGCGCCAAGGCGAGGTGATCCGCAATCACGGACCCCGCATCTTTCAGATCGAGACCACTGTCAACAACAACACCTTCGGCTACGACGGCCCCCTGGCCTCGCTACAGAAACGGGAATGGGAGTGGTCGCTGCGAGACCGGGCCTCCTTCACGGCCATGCAGGCCGGCCTGAAGGTCATGCCCACCGCGGCCCGGCGCCGAGCTTTCAACTCGTGGCTGGCTCCCTACGAACTGACCTCGGTGCAGGCCGGCGAGGTGGATGCCGTACACGACCGCACCACCGACAACGTGCTGGCCCAGCACCTGGTGCCGGTCCAGGGCCAGACCGACGTGCTCACGATGGGGCTGCCCTACATCTGTCCTTACAACGTCAACTCGGTGATGAACCCGATCCTGGTCATGTGTCTCGGCCTTGGGTATTTCTTCAACCTGTACCGGGGTAAGCCGCTGGTACGGGAAGGGGGTGTACTCATCATGAGCCACCCCACCCCGTGGGAGTTCCATCCCGTGCACCATCCCAGCTACATCGACTTCTTCGAGCTCTTGGCCGAGACCACCGATCCGGCCGAGCTGGAAGCCACCTACGAGAACCAGTTCGCCACCGACGAGTGGTACATCCACCTGTACCGCACCAGCTACGCCTACCATGGCGTACACCCGTTCTATATGTGGTACTGGGGGGCCCATGCCCTGCAATGGCTGGGCCGGGTGATCGTGGTCGGTGGCGACACCGCCACGGTGCGCCGGCTCGGGTTCCAGCCGGCCTCGACCCTCGACGACGCCCTGGAGATGGCCTCTGACGTGGTGGGGCCACACCCGACCATCACCCACCTCCACAATCCACCGATCGTCATGGCCGACGTGACATGAGCCTGATACATGATCTCGGCATGACTCGGTGGCGCAACCGGTTGCCGTCACCGACCCGAAAGATGCGGACCCTGTCGTTTCCGTTGCGGGCCCCCAGCGTGCCGGTCGGATTGGAACCGGGCCCGAACCACCGGAAAGTCGGGGCCGATTACGACACCGCTTGGGCTCGGCGCTGGCCGACCCGCATGACCCGGGCTGCGTTGGTGGAGGGACCGATACGGCTGGGAATCGAGGCGCTGGCCTCTCCCAACCGGCAGGGCCGGGACCGGCTGGCAGACCTGGACGGCCCCGCGATCTTCGCTGCCAACCATCACAGCCATCTCGACACCCCCCTGCTGTTGACCTCGATCCCCGAACCGTGGCGCCACAAGCTGGTGGTGGGCGCAGCCGCCGATTACTTCTTCGGCACCCGTATCACCGCAGCCGTGTCGGCACTGGTCATCGGGGCCATTCCCATCGAACGAGCCCGGGTCGGACGTCGTTCAGCCGATCTGGCCGCCGGACTTCTCGAGGACGGCTGGAGCCTACTTATCTTCCCCGAAGGCGGTCGCAGCCCCGACGGGTGGGGCCAACCGTTCCGGGGCGGGGCTGCCTACCTGGCCGGCCGCTGCCGAGTCCCAGTGGTACCGATCCATATCGAAGGCACCGGTCGGATCTTGCGCAAGGGCAGCAACGTCCCCCGACCCAGCACCACCTCGGTGACCTTCGGCCACCCCATCACTGCCCGCACCGGTGAGAACGCGACCCGTCTGGCATCCCGGATCGAAGCCACCATCGCCGCTCTGGCCGACGAGGCCCGCACCGACTGGTACTCGGCCCGTAAACGGGCCCACGCCTCGGTGACTCCCACCCTGACCGGGCCTTCCACCGGGGCTTGGCGTCGGACCTGGGCTCTGGGCGACCGGGCCCGCCGTCCCGGGAAACGTCATCATCGCTGGCCTGGTGTGTAGCTGTGGGGTTATCGGGTGATGTTGTGGGCGAGGGTGAGTGATTGGGCGAGGGGGGTGGAGGGGACGACGCCTTTCCAGATGGCTAGTGTCTTGAGGTTGGTGCCGAGGGTGTGGTCGGTGTTGGTGGTGCCGATGGTGGTGTTGGCTGGGTGCCAGTTGTGTGGGCCTTCGGGGACGGGGGTGGGGGTGGTGGCTACGGTTTGACCGTTGATGATCAGATACGAGTTGACTGGGCCCATGACCGCGATCATCGACACTTTCTGTCCGCTGTAAGTATCGAAGGGCACGGACAGGTCCCATTCGGAGGCGACGGGGCTGTCGTAGCGCAGCCCGATTCGGTCCCTGCCGTCGGGGCCCCAGATTCCGAGCATCAGCGAAGCGGTCGACGCGTTACCGTTGTTGGTGGTCACCGAGTCTTCGCTTTGAAACACCGTGGCTTGGTCGGTCACCGAATCGGGAGCGGTGAAGGTGGTGCCGATAGCCCAAGAGGCGGCCAGTTCGTTGCACTCCCACTGCGGCAGATGATCGGCGACCAAGTCGGTGCCGCCGGGGGCAGTGGCCATCGTGATCGCGTTGTCGGCGGTGAGGTCCCGGTCGACGTGGAAGGCTGCTACCGGCATAGCGGCGGGTTGGGTAGCAGCGACGGCTTGTTCAGCGGTGAGGACCCCGTCGAAGACCTCCACCGTGCCGATCGAACCATCCCAGAACCCGACCGCCCCACCAGAGATGACAACGCGTCCCAAGTCCATGGCGTCGAGGCCGTCGACATCAGCAAAGAAACCAGTCGATTCGCTGTGAGCGACGTGCTCGCCGTCCACGTAGACATCAGTACCATCAGAACCCACCGTCACCGCCATGCGATGCCACAACCCGTCGGTCACCAAATCCCGGTCGAAGTACGTGAGGTTCACATCTGTGCTGTCGTTGCGGGCATACACCCCGAACCGCCCATCACCGGTTTGAACCAACCCCCACACACTGTCCGCGTCACTAGAATCCGAAACCGAAAACAGGGTCTGACCAGCAACCACCCCACCGGTTTTGAACGACACCACAACCGACCCCTCACCCATGTCATCGACCTCACCAACCGACGACGAAAGATCAACAAACCCCGACGACCCGTCGAAACCAGTACTCGACGCATCACGACGAACAAGCGCCCGCTGATCAGCACCATCAGACAACCAATACAACGACGCAGAACCAAACAAGAGCCCGCCATAAACGAACGAGGTTATTTTTTACTGCCATGGTAGAGGATCCCAACCCGAGCATCCGGCAACGCTATAATATCGCTATACACGGAGGGGCCACTGTTCAAAAGCTTAGGCTCTGACCCGTAAGCGTTCCACCGCTCACCTTCGTCGGTGGACATCCAAAAGGACATACCACTACGTCCCCTATGCTTTCTCTGATCATTAGGTGCAGTGAAAGCAATCCTGCTCTTACCCCCGAAAATAGTCTGATCGCTAGTAGTCATACGGGTCATACCGGCCGCGATACCTATACCCGCTGTTGTCAGATCATACTCTCGGGTAGGTGTGCTGAAACTAACCTTTCCTTCTGAATCAAAGGACGCAGTAGTCAAAACCCGCCCCGAAACATTTCTCAGAAATAAAGCGCCGGTCCACCGGTCTGGAATATAAGCTCGGGAGTTGATGAGCACATCACCATTTTCTAGCTCTACCGCAGTGGCCTCGTTAAGGTGATAAGTTGGCGCTGACTCAATTTGGCCACCGATCTCCCAGGTCTTACCGTGGTCATCGCTCCAGAAGACATAATTAAAAGTTTGAAAACTTTCGGAAATAGGTGAATAGACGCCAGATATGAACAACCGTCCCTTAGTCGAGTTACCATGTTTCAGTTGGATAGAATGTCCAAGTGTTGGCATCACAAGAGCCCATGCATCTGACGATGCATCATAGGTATTCGTAACGTGTATAGTTCGCCGCCGCTTATTATAGTTGGCCGCAGCATAATCAGCATCGTAAACAGCAGTGTAGTCAGGGGCATACGGGTAAGAGACCTGGTTTGTGATATCCCCATCATAGGTTCCGGCCGGTGAAGTTATCTTATCCCAGTTCCAAGTATGACCATGATCACCACTCCAAGCCGTCATAACCCGACGTACACTGCTACCCTCCACGCTATCGTAAACATAGACTTCAGCCGCAGAATAGACGATAACGATTTTGCCCTCTTGATAATCTGGGTCGGTCTCGTCGAGCACGGCGGTGACATTCTGCGCCACCAGCCGTCGGCCAGTCGTGGTGATATTCTCTGCTATGACCTGCAAAGGTCCCCAGGTCCTACCATCATCAACACTGCGTTTCATGACCACCGAGATACCGTCTTGATGGTCATAACAAATTCTTCGGTTGAAAGCTAGCCGTGGTCGTGCCTCTATGAAGACGAGGAGATCACCGTTACCGGCCCGGACGATCGCCGGAACACGGAAACAACCGAATCCATCTTCGCCGTGCTTGAACACCCAAGTCTCAAAATAAGGGGAACGACCAGCAGTACCGCTACCGGCATCGGGCGCAACATACAAGGTCATGGTCTCCGTATAGCCGTAATGAGCACCGAGTGACGATATCGTTGCCATGACAGTGACCTTGGCTGGAACATCATCCTTGAACGGGTCCAAGCTGCCGGTAGGTGCTGTCCAAGTCGGGCGCTGCTGGGTGGATATCATACCAGCTCGCGGGGCTGTTGCTGGGCCACCTGGGCGCCCTGGAAACTCCCACCTATAGGTAGCTTCCAAATCTCCGATCGGTGGTTGGATGCCGAACTGGAACGTTCTTTCTCCGGTCCGAATGTAAGAGACCCCACCAGGAAAGGACAGAGAACTCTCTTTGATCTTAGCCTCAGCAAGTTCCTCTGTGAAAGGCGTACTATAAATTTCCACAAAATAGATAGTTCCTCGCATATGCATCTCATATCCCCATTTGTTATCATCGTTGCCGCCGATCAAAAGGCTGTTGATACCGTCGACAGAACTGAAGAACGAATTCACTGACGAATCCCGATGCGTGGCACCCAGATCCTGACTGGACATCAGAAACGTCCCATCCGATTCTGAAACTGACAACACCGCAGTTACACGACCAGCCCCATAAGCCGTACGTACACTACGAACAAGATTGACTACTTTATTGTCCTCTCGTGCGAAAGCGCCATGCGCACCTTCTGCGATACAGAAACAAAATTCGCTTCCAGGTTCGTACTTATTAGACGCGCTAACAATAGCATTGAGCGGGTTGTATCTATCAACATGAAACGAAGCAACAATAATACCCTCAGACAGATCCTTTATCGCATTTAAATCGGAATTTCTTTGTACAACCCTGGAGCCGTTGAAGTTGGTTCCAGACGAGCCGCCGTCATACTCGAAGACGGGATCTGGGATGACGACTGCGGGCGGCTGAGCCTGGGCCGGCGCCGACAGAGCAGTTACCCCCCCCCCCCCCCCCGCTTGGGCGACAACGGCAGCCAACAGACCCAACACCAAACCCGCAGACACTGACACAAAACGACAACGCATGGCTCCTCCATTTAACGAACCGAGACAGGATTCCTTACTCTAGACGCTTTGTCAACCCACGGAGCTGATCATTGCCGAACCAGGCCACCGCCACCACGCTTCCCCCCCCCCCCCCCCCCCCCCCCCCGGAAACGGCCGGGGGCACTACCGGTCATCACAATTAGGATCTGTCATCTCGACTAAGCTCTGTCGAGGAAAGAACATGGAGTTCGAGATCACTCTCAGCGGCCAGGCCTGCGGGGCAACGGTGAGCGGCGTGGACCTGACCGGCGAACTAGATCCAGGAGCGATCGCCGCAATCCGAACAGCCTGGCTCGACCACCAGGTGCTCTGCTTACCGGATCAGGATCTGAGCCACAACGATCTGGAGCGTTTCACGCTGGCCTTCGGGCCTTTCGGTGCCGACCCTTTCATCGAACCGATCCGAGGGCACCCCCACATCATCGCCGTGCATCGCCGAGCCGACGAGACCACCCCCGTCTTTGCCGAGGACTGGCATGCCGACTGGAGCTTCCAGACCGACCCGCCAGACGGCACCTGCCTGTACAGCAAGATCATCCCCCCGGTCGGTGGCGACACCCACTTCATCAACCAGCACGCGGCGCTCGCCACTATGCCGTCCGATCTGCGAGCCCGTATCGACGACCTCCGCGCCGTTCACTCGGCCCGGGCCGCCTATGCTCCCGACGGTCTCTACGGTGCCACCGACACCGTAGAGACCCGAGCCATGAAGATCATCCCCGGCGTCGAGGCCTACGACACCCGAACCCACCCCCTGATCCGTACCCACCCCGAGACGGCCCGAGACACACTGTATGGCTGCATCGGCTATATCACCGGCATCGTCGGGATGGACAGCAGCGAGGCCCGTGACCTACTGGTGGACCTGTACCGCTGGCAGACCCGGGAAGAATTCCAGTATCACCATCGATGGGAACCCGACATGGTCGTGATGTGGGACAACCGCTGCACCCTCCACCAGGCAACTGGTGGGTACGATGGTTATGAGCGACTCCTCTACCGCACCACTATCGGCTCCAATCCCGCCTCGACCTGAGATAGATCCCGGATGCTCAACACCATAACCAGAGCTCTAACCAGCCGGGCTGACTACTCGGCCGTTGACCCATACCGTGGTGATGTCGGATGGCGAAGCTCGGCGGACGATCTTTTCGAAGATCCGGTCCCAGTCATCCCACTCGCCGTGCACCCCGATAGTGCTGGTGGGTCCGATATCGACCGCGAAGGCATCGAAAACCCGTCCCGGTGCCAGCAGTCCGGCCGGGATGCCGAGCAGGTCGGCGCCACCGCCGGTAGCCATCCAGAAGGCGGCAGGAACATCGAGGCGCGAGTCGGCGACCCCACGCCGGGTGGTCCGACCAGCATCCACGCCCTCTTCGAGCAGCCGTGAGGCAGTGACGGCATAGTGGCACTGGGCCAGCATCGACGCCTCGGACCCCCCGGCGATGTCGGTTCCCAGACCTACCCGCAAGCCGCACTCGAGACTCGCCTTGGCCGGGAACACGGCGTTGGCGAAGTACGCGTTGGACAACGGACAGTGCGAGACCCCGGCCCCGGCGGCCCCGATGATGTGACGATCATCGCCGGTGAGGTGAGTGGCGTGGGCCAAAACGGTGTGGTCGGTGACCAGACCGAACGACGACAGCGCTTCGGTGTCGGTCCGACCGCAGCGATTCAAGACATACCGGTGCTCCCAGTCGCTCTCCGAACAGTGAGTCTGTACCCGGACGCCGGTGGCTCGAGCCAGTTCACCCAGACCCTCCAGAGCCGCGTCTGTACAAGCAGGAATGAATCGGGGGGTGACGATCGGCTCCACCAACCCGCCCGGCACCGCCCGAATGGCTTCGATGGATCGATGACTGGCAGCAACCGCATCGGCAGCGTCACCATCTCGGTACCACTCCGGCGCCACGTCGCGTTCGTCCATCGCCACCCGACCGACGAACGCCCTTTGCCCGTAGCGCGCGCACGTCTCGGCCAGGGCCAGCGTGGCCGGCTCGTGAACCGACGAGTGGTAGACCGCGGTCGTGGTCGCCCGGCTGAGCAGGGCCGGCACCATCGACTCCCACACATTCTCCGCAAAAGCGAGATCGCTATAGCGGGCCTCGAGCGGAAACGTGTACTCCAATAGCCACCGCTGCAACGAGAGATCAAGACCGGTACCGAGCTGAGGCCACTGCGGGGCGTGGATATGGGTGTCGATGAGACCGGGCAACAGCACCGTACCGGAGAGCATTACCAGATCTGTCGCCCGCTCACCGATGTCCGGGCCGACGTCGGTAATCACCCCGGCGTCGTCAACGGTGACGACATGATCACGCAGCACCTCCAACCGGCCCGGATCCGGTGTCTGGAGGATTGTTCCTCTTATCGAGTACGACATCGGAGGCTCAGCCCAGCGGGTGCATTGCCTGCTCAGATGATCAAGGCATAGGAGACCGAGGCGAAGGCGAACACCAAGGCGGCGACGATGGTGATCCGATCGAGGTTCCGCTCCACCACCGTCGACCCGGCCGCCTGAGCCCCGAGACCTCCGCCGAACATGTCGGACAGGCCCCCGCCCTTGCCGCTGTGGAGCAACACCAAGAACAGCAGCGTCAGCGCCGATATAACGTGCAGAGGAACCACCAGCCAGATCACGAACGATCAGGCTAGCAGCGAGGTCGGGGACCGGTTGCGGTCCGGACCCCCGGGTCAGGTGGCGTAGAGCCGGTAGTTGACGATGCGAGCGAAGTCGGCAGCATCGAGACTGGCTCCGCCCACCAACGCCCCGTCGATGTCGGGCTGAGCCATCAGATCCGGGGCATTGGCCGGTTTCACCGAGCCGCCGTACTGGATCCGCACCGAGGCGGCGGCGTCCTGGCCCCATTCGGCCACCAGCGAGCGGATGTGCGCGCCCATCTCCTGGGCGTCAACCGGGGTGGCCGTCTCGCCGGTGCCAATGGCCCAGATCGGTTCGTAGGCGATGACCATGGCCCCCACCGTGACCGCATCCAGGCCGGTCAGACCGGCCGCCACCTGATCGGCCACCCGAGCCTGGGCCCGGCCCGCTCGCCGTTCCGCAATCGTCTCACCTACACACATGATTGGGGTCATGGCGTGCCGCACAACCGCTTTGACCTTGGCGTTGACGAGCTTGTCGGTCTCACGGAACAATTCTCGGCGCTCGCTGTGGCCGACGATCACGTAGGCCACGTCCAGCTTGGCCAGCATGGCTGCTGACACCTCGCCGGTGAAAGCTCCCTCGTCGGCGGTATGGCAGTCCTGCGCCCCCAAGGCAATCGGAATATCGTCGGCTCCGAGCACCGTTTGCACTGAGCGCAGGTCGGTGAAGGGCGGGTGCACCGACACGTCGACGCTGGCGTAGTCGTTGCTGTTCAAAGCGTAGGACAGCTTCTGGATGGTCCTGATGGCCACGAAATGATTGTGATGCATCTTCCAATTGCCGCTTATCAGCGGCTTTCGGTCAACCGACATCGGGAGCTCCTCTCAGGGCTTGCAACCCGCACAGGTCGCCTTTCTCGATCAGCTCGAGCGAGGCACCGCCGCCGGTGGACACGTGATCCATGTCACCGGCGAACCCGAACCGGGCCACCGCGGCTGCGCTTTCACCGCCGCCGACGACGGTGAAAGCCTTGGTCTCGGCCATAGCCGCGGCAACAGCTCCGGTGCCGGCACCGAAACGGGGGTCCTCGAAAACGCCCATGGGGCCGTTCCAGAACACGGTGCCGGCCTCGAACATCAGGTCACCGAAAGCAGCGGCGCTGCCGGGGCCGATGTCGGCCCCGATCCAGCCGTCGTCAAGATCGACACCCATCTGGCGCACCTCCCCCCCGGCATCCGGGTCGCCGAGCCGGCCGCTGGGACCGAGAGCGGTGATGTCGTGAGGGAGGTGGATCTCGGCTCCACCGTCCAGAAGTTGTCGGCACCGATCGACCATGCCGTCCTCGCACAGCGACGCCCCCACCCGGTGGCCTTGGGCCTTCAGGAAGGTGAAACACATACCACCCCCGATGACCAGAACATCCACGACACCCAGCAATGCCTCCACCACTCCCAGCTTGTCCGACACCTTCGAGCCGCCCAACACGGCTACGAACGGTCGCCGGGGCGACTCTCGCAAACGGCTCAGAACCTCCACCTCACGCTCCAGCAACCGGCCCGCGGCCGAAGCCAGGAACCGGGGCGGGCCCATGATCGAGGCGTGAGGCCGGTGCGAAGCCCCGAAGGCGTCGTTCACGTAGGCGTCGTGGCCTTCGATCAACCGGGCCACGAAATCGGGATCGCCGGCTGTCTCGCCCGGGTCGAAGCGAAGGTTCTCAAGCAACTCCACCCCTGCGATGAGCCCGTCGAGCCGAGCCCGGATCGGATCCACCGACCAAGCCGGGTCCGGTCTGCCCCCAGGACGGCCCAGATGGGTGCAGGCCGTAACCGACGCCCCCTCGTTCTGCAACCAGGCCATGGTGGGCAGAGCCGCACGAATCCTGCGGTCGTCGGTGATCTCATCGCCTCGGACGGGAACGTTGAAATCGACCCGCACCAGCACCGAGCGGCCCGCCAAGGAACCGAGGTTCTCGAGACGGGGAAGAGACGACACCAACGCAGCCGGGCGCGTCCGCTCAGCGGCTGGCGGCACCGACGATCATCGCCATCTCCACCAGCCGGTTCGAATAGCCCCATTCGTTGTCGTACCAGCCGTTCACCTTGACCAGATCACCCAGCGCCATGGTCAGACCGGCGTCGAAGGTGCACGAAGCGGCCGAGCCGACGATGTCGGCCGACACCAGCGGTGCCTCGCTGTAGTCGAGCACCCCGGCCAGAGAGCCGTCGGAGGCCGCCGCCGCGAACGCCTCGTTGATCTCGGCCTCACTGGCCGGAGTAGCCAGCACAGCCGTGAAGTCGGTGACGGAACCGTCGGGTATGGGCACCCGCAAGGCAATACCGTCGAGGCGGCCCGACATGGCCTGCAGGACCAGTCCGGTGGCTCGGGCCGCGCCGGTGGAGGTGGGCACGATGTTCACCGCTGCGGCTCGGGTCCGGCGCAGGTCGGAGTGAGGGCCGTCCACCAAAGACTGGTCGCCGGTGTAAGCGTGCACCGTGGTCATCAGCCCCTTCTGCACCCCGAAAGCGTCGTCGAGTACCTTCACCATGGGAACGAAGCAGTTGGTGGTGCACGAGGCGTTGGAAACGACCACGTCAGTGGCGGGATCGAAGTGGTCGTCGTTGACGCCGATCACGAAGGTCTTGTCGGCCCCCGAGCAGGGCGCCGACACCAGCACCCGGGGGGTTCCTGCGGCCAGATGGCGGGCTGCGGCCGCCCGGGAGGTGAAAATACCGGTCGACTCCACAACTACGTCCACGCCGAGGTCGCCCCAGGGCAGGTCTTCTGGATCACGCACCGACAACACCCGCAGCGCGCTGTCGCCGACGTAGATGGTCTCACCGTCGACGACCACTTCGGCGTCGAGGCGGCCGTGCACCGAGTCGTGCTGCAAGAGGTGAGCCATGGTGGCGATCGAGCCGAGATCGTTGACGGCCGCTATCTCGAGGTCGAGACCCCGCCGCCGGGCGGCCCGGAAGAAGTTGCGGCCGATGCGGCCGAAGCCGTTGACGCCAACTCGTACGGTCATGGCCGAATAGTCATCGTTGGAATGATCATGGACGTGCGTCCCTCTGGGTCGGGTCGGATTCTACTCGCCCTTACGGACGATCCCCAGGTCGATGTCGCGGTGGACCACCGCCGGCGCTCGTTGCCGGCCGGCCAGCACCGCCGCCACGTGCTCGGCGATGACCACCGAACGGTGGCGGCCGCCGGTGCAACCAAAGGCGATGGTGAGGTACGACTTCCCCTCGGCCTGGTAGCAGGGCACCAGCAGCTTCAGCAGAGCTTCGAGCCGATCGAGGAACTCCCCGGTAACTGGTTGACTCATCACGAAGTCGGTTACCGGACCGTCCCGGCCGGTGAGGTGCTCCAGCTCGGAAACCCAGTAGGGGTTGGGCAGGAAACGGCAGTCGATAACGATGTCGACATCGAGAGGGATCCCGTGGGTGTAGCCGAACGACAGCACCATCGTTCGCATCTTGGCTTCGGTATCGGCCCCGCCGAACAATTCGATCATCCGGTCACGCAACTGATGGATGTTCAGCTCGGAAGTGTCGATCACGACGTCGGCCTTGCCCCGCACCACCTCGAGCGCCGACCGCTCCGCTTCGATGGCTTCGGCCAGCGTGTCCTGCCCACCGAAAGGATGACGGCGACGGGACGACTCGTAGCGACGGACCAGGGTCTCGGTGGAGGCATCCAAGAACAGGAGCCGCAGATGAGCCAGCTCGGTACGCAGGTCGGCGATCATCGTGGCGATCTCGTCGTGATAGCGGCCGGTGCCGACCACCAGCGCCAACCGGTCCACGGTGCCACCGGGCGAAGCGGCCAGCTCGATCACCTTGCCTATGAGCGACGGGGGAAGGTTGTCCATCACGAACCAGCCCCGATCTTCCAGGTTGTCGGCCGCACTGCTCCGGCCCGCCCCCGACATCCCGGCTATGACGACGAACTCGCTCATCTCGACCCGATGGTAGTTGCGCCATGCAGGGCTCGGTGCACGTTTCTGGCTACTTCGTCGGGCAGCCACGACAGCGCTTCGAGTTCGCTCAGCTCGGCCCGCTGCACGGCCCGCACCCCACCCAGTTCCCGTACCAATCGGAGGCGACGGTTCGGACCCAGGCCTTCGATGCCGTCGAGCACCGACCGGGTCATCCGTTTGCCGCGCAGTGATCGGTGGTAGGCGAGGGCGAAGCGGTGGCTCTCGTCTCGTATCCGCTGCAGCATGTAAAGGGCTTCTGACCCCCGGGGGATGCGGACCGGCTCGGCCCGGCGAGGTATGAATATCTCCTCGAACTGCTTGGCCAGAGCCGCGGCCGGGATCTCCGAACCCAGACCGAGCTCTTCGAGTACCCGCAGCGCCACGCCGAGCTGGCCCCGGCCTCCGTCGACCAGCAGCAACTGGGGCGGGTAGGAGAAACGATCGTCGCGTTCATCCACGGGTCTGGATCTCTGTTCCAAGAAGTTGGTCAACCGCCGGGTCAGTACCTCCTCCATGGCCGCGAAGTCGTCGTTGCCGCTCACCGAGCGGATCCGGAACCGCCGGTACTGCGAGGGCTTGGCCAGACCGTCTTCCACCACCACCATCGAGCCCACGTAGTCCCGGCCCGAGATGTGACTCATGTCGTAACACTCGATACGCAACGGCGCCGTCGGCAGCTCCAGATGGTGCTGGAGCTCGTTGAGAGCCCGAGCCCGACTGTTGTGATCGTTGGCTCGCTTGAGCCGGTGCCGAGTGAAGGACTCCTCGGCGTTTTGGGTCACGGTGTGCTGGAGCGCCCGCTTGTCGCCTCTCTGAGGGACCCGGATCTCCACCTGCGTCCCCCGCATCTCTCCCAACCACTCCCGATACAGGTCAACGTTGGCGGGAAGGTTCGGGACCAGCACCGTCTTGGGCCAACCCAGTGGGTTGTCCTCGAAGTACAACCGTTCCAGCACCCGACTGACCAGCTCGGGCCGATCCAGTTCCTCGACCCTGTCCACCACGAAACCCCGCCGCCCGGTGACCCGACCCTTGCGAACGTAGAAGACCTGGACCGCCGCTTCCAGCTCGTCGTCGAAGATCCCGACCACGTCCAGGTCTTCGTGACGCGATCCCACCATCTGCTGGGTCTCCACCGCCTTGCCCACCGCGGTCAGCCTGTCCCGGAGCCGAGCGGCCCGCTCGTAGTCGAGCTGATCCGAAGCGGCCTCCATCTCGGTCCGGAGCCGTTCCAGCACCCCGTCGGTGTCGCCTTCGAGAAACCGCAGCAGCTCACTGACCAACCCGGCGTACTCCTGCGCGCCGATCTGGCCCACACACGGCGCCGCGCACTTCTCGATGTGGAAGAGCAGGCACGGTTTGCCCAGCTTGGCGTGGCGGTTGAACTTGCCGTCGGTACAGGTCCGTATGGGGAAAGTGCGCAACAACAGATCCAACGTCTCGCGGATGGCGTAGGCGTGGCCGTAGGGGCCGAAGTAGCGGTTACCTTTCTTGCGCCGGCCCCGCATGACCATGGCTCGGGGCCACTGGTCGATGGTGGTGACGCACAGGAAGGGGTAGGACTTGTCGTCGGTGTAGCGAACGTTGAAGCGGGGTTTGTGGCGCTGGATCAACGAGAACTCCAGCATCAAGGCTTCGACCTCGTTGGCGACTTGGATCCACTCCACCGAGGCCGCGCTCTGCACCATCTGGCGGGTCCGCAGCGGCAGGTTCTGGCCGAAGTAGCTCGACAGCCGCGACCGCAGGTTCTTGGCCTTGCCCACGTAGACGACCCGGCCGTCGGCGTCTTTGAACTGGTAGGACCCGGGTCCGTCGGGGATGGACCCAGGAGCCGGGCGCAGTGCCATGGCCGAGGTCAGTTCCCCGGGTCGAGCAGGGCCCGCAGGAACCGGCCCGTATGGCTCTCAGGCACCTCCGCCACCGTTTCGGGAACCCCGGTGGCCACTATCCGGCCCCCACCCGATCCACCCTCGGGTCCGAGATCGATGATCCAGTCCGCGGTCTTGATCACATCCAGATTGTGCTCGATAACCACCACGGTGTTGCCTTGGTCCACCAGCCGGCTCAGCACGCCCAGCAGCTTGCGGACATCCTCGAAATGCAAGCCGGTGGTCGGCTCGTCGAGGATGTACATGGTGTGACCGGTGGAGCGTTTGGCCAGTTCGCTCGAAAGCTTCACCCGCTGGGCCTCGCCTCCCGACAGGGTCGGGGCGGACTGGCCCAAGCGCACATAACCCAGCCCGACGTCTACGAGGGTCCGCACGTGACGGGCGATGACAGGCTGGTTGATGAAGAACTCGAGGGCGTCGGCGCATGGCATGTCCAACACGTCGGCGATGTTTCGACCCTTGAAGGTGACCTCCAGGGTGTCCCGGTTGTAACGGCGGCCCTTGCACACCTCGCACGGCACGTACACGTCGGGAAGGAAGTGCATCTCGATCTTGATGGTGCCGTCACCCTGACAGGCATCGCAGCGGCCCCCCTTGACATTGAACGAGAACCGCCCGGGTAGGTAGCCCCGCATCTTGGATTCGGGGGTCTGGGCAAAGAGCTTGCGAATATGATTGAACACGCCGGTGTAGGTGGCCGGGTTGGAGCGGGGGGTTCGACCGATGGGCGACTGGTCGATAGCGATGACTTTGTCCAAGGTCTCGGCCCCTTCGATCCGGGTGTGGCGGCCGGGCGGGACTTTGGAGCTGTAGATCCTCTGCATCAGCGCCCTGTGCAGGATCTCGTTCACCAGCGACGACTTGCCCGAGCCCGACACTCCGGTCACGCAGACGAACATGCCCAGCGGCAACTCGACGTCGATGTCGTCGAGATTGTTCTCCCGGGCCCCCCGGATGGTCAGCCTGGCGCCATCCCCGGGGCGGCGCAGAGGCGGCAGCTCGATCCGGCTCCGCCCCGACAGGTACTGGCCGGTCACGGACTCCGTCTCGGCCATCAGCCCTTCGACGGTACCCGAGTGCACGATGCACCCACCGTGCTCGCCGGCGCCCGGTCCGATGTCGACCACATGATCGGCCACTCGGATGGTCTCCTCGTCGTGTTCGACCACGAGCACGGTGTTGCCGAGGTCCCGCATGCGCATCAGCGTCTCGATCAAGCGCCGGTTGTCCCGCTGGTGCAGACCGATGGAGGGCTCGTCGAGCACGTACAGAACCCCGACCAACCCCGATCCGACCTGGCTGGCCAGCCTGATGCGCTGAGCCTCCCCGCCGGCCAGGGTGGCGGCGCTGCGGGCCAGGTCGAGGTAGTCCAGACCGACGTCGAGAAGAAACCCGAGCCGGGATCGGATCTCCTTGAGTACCTGCTCGGCGATGATGGTGTCGCGGTCGTCGAGTTGGAGGTCCACCACGGTCTTGGCCGCTTCCGCTATCGACATGGCACAGAGGTCGTGGATGCTGTAGCCGCCGACCGTGACCGCCAGCGACATGGGGTTGAGCCGGGCCCCTTCGCACTCGGAGCAGGGCACCTGGCGCATGTAACCCTCGATCTGGTCCCGGGTGGCGTCGCTCTCGGCTTCTTCGTGGCGACGCATGAGGTAGGGCACCGCCCCCTCGAACCGGGACTGGTAGGTGCGAACCCGGTTGTAGCGATTCCGGTAACGGACCTCGATCCGGCCCTCGACGCCCCGGCCGTAGAGCAGCAGATTGCGCTGGCGAGCGGTGAGAGACCGCCACGGCTCGGTCTGAGGTATGTCGTATTCCTCGCAGACCGCCTCCACCAGCCGGGAGAAGTAACGGGATCGGCCGCTGGCCCACGGCGAGATGGCCCCGGCTGCGATGCTGGCGGTGGGATCGGGGACGACGAGCTGGGGATCGACCTCGAAGACGGTGCCCAACCCGTCGCAGTGAACACAGGCGCCGTAGGGAGAGTTGAACGAGAAGTTGCGGGGGGCCAGCTCCTCGAACGACTTGCCGTCGGAGGGCCGGGCCAAGTGCTGACTGAACACGATCCTGGCCGCTTCGCCGTTGTCGCCGGTTCGGCTGGCGATGTCGATCTCGACCACCCCGGCCGCCAGACCCAGAGCCGTTTCCACCGAGTCGGTCAGCCGGCGCTC
The DNA here is from genome assembly GCA_963422655.1 of Acidimicrobiales bacterium. Lineage (GTDB taxonomy): Bacteria > Actinomycetota > Acidimicrobiia > Acidimicrobiales > Aldehydirespiratoraceae > CATQHS01. The sequence goes on from OY730440.1 coordinate 968,271, forward strand.
GATGCCGGGGCGCAGCACCAACCGGTCGACTACGACGCTGATGTCGTGCATCTCGTAACGGGCCAGGTCGAGCTGGTTGGACGCGGCCAGCTCGACCAGTTCGCCGTCGACGACGGCCCGGACGTAACCCTGGGCGGCCAGATCGTCCAGCAGCGTGTCGTAAGTGCCTTTGCGGCCCCGCACCACCGGGGCCAGGATCTGGAACCGCGTGCCCTCTTCCGTCATCAGGACCCGATCGACGATCTGCTGGGGGGTCTGGCGGATCAGCCGCTCGCCGGTCTCGGGGTCGTGGGGGATGCCGATGCGGGCGAAGAGCAACCGCAGGTAGTCGTAGATCTCGGTGACGGTGCCCACCGTCGACCGGGGGTTGCGCGACGCGCTCTTCTGATCTATGGAGATGGCCGGTGACAAGCCCTCGATGAAATCGACGTCGGGCTTTTCCATCTGGCCCAGGAACTGGCGGGCGTATGCCGACAGGGACTCGACGTAGCGGCGCTGACCCTCGGCGTAGATGGTGTCGAAAGCCAGCGAGCTCTTACCCGATCCCGACAGACCGGTGAACACGATCAGCCGACCCCGGGGTAGGTCGAGGTCTACGTCTTTGAGGTTGTGCTCCCGGGCTCCCCTGACGACGAGGCGATCGACCACGGCGACACTCTAACCAACTCCTCCGGCTCGCCCGGCGGGTGCACCAACACCTGTTCGATCAGCGGAGAGTGGCCGGGTTTCTGCGCGTCGTCGCTCAGGCGCTGATCTCTCGCAGCTCGCGGCGCAGGTCCTTGATCTCGTCGCGGAGCCGGGCCGCGTATTCGAATTTCAGCTCGGCGGCGGCTTCTCGCATCTCCTCCTCGAGGGTGAAGATCAGTCGCTCCAGCTCGGCGTCGGGTAGGTCTCCCAGATTCTGAGCCGCCCGGCGGCGGGCCGAGAGGTCGCTGGCGCGGTCGGGGACGGTCCCGGCCCGGTCGGGCCGGATGAGCGACAAGATGTCAGTGACGGCTTTGCGGACCGTCTGAGGGTCGATGCCGTGGGCGGCGTTGTAGTTCTGCTGGAGCCGGCGCCGGCGCATCGTCTCGGAGATGGCCCGCCGCATCGATTCGGTCATCTCGTCGGCGTACATCACCACTTGGCCGTCCACGTTGCGGGCGGCCCGGCCGATGGTCTGGATCAGCGAGGTCTCGCTGCGCAGAAACCCTTCCTTGTCGGCGTCGAGTATGGCCACCAGCGACACTTCGGGTAGGTCCAGACCCTCCCGCAGCAAGTTGATGCCTACCAGCACGTCGAACTCACCCAAGCGCAGGTCACGCAAGATCTCGATCCGCTGCACGGTGTCGACCTCGCTGTGCAGATAGCGAACCCGCAACCCCAGTTCCAAGAGGTAGTCGGTCAGGTCCTCGGCCATCTTCTTGGTGAGGGTGGTGACCAGCACCCTCTGATCGCGCCCGACCCGCGCCGCGATCATCTCCTGGAGATCGTCGATCTGGCCCTTGGTCGGCTTCACCACAACTTCCGGGTCGATCAGACCGGTGGGGCGGACGATCTGCTCCACCACTTGGGAAGACACGTCCATCTCGTAGCGACCGGGCGTCGCCGACAGGAAGATCACCTGGTTGAGCCGGTCCATGACCTCCTCGAAACGAAGGGGTCGGTTGTCGGCTGCGGAGGGCAGGCGAAAGCCGTGCTCGATGAGCATTTGCTTGCGGCTTCGGTCGCCTTCGTACTGACCGTGGAGCTGGGGGACGGCCACATGGGACTCGTCTATGACCATCAAGAAATCGTCGGGAAAGTAGTCGAGCAAGGTGTAGGGGGACTCACCGGGTTCCCGCCCGTCGATCGGGGCCGAGTAGTTCTCGATCCCGTTGCAATAACCCAGCTCGGCCATCATCTCCAAGTCGTACTCGGTGCGCATCCGCAGGCGCTGGGCTTCCAGCAGTTTCCCTTCCCGTTCGAAGCCGGCGAGGCGCTCGGCCAGCTCCACCTCGATCCGAGCGATGGCGGACTGCATGCGTTCGGGGCTGGTGGCGTAGTGGGAGGCCGGGAACACCACCAGATCCTCGAGACGGCCCAGACGCTCACCGGTGACCGGATCCACCATCGTGATCTGCTCGATCTCGTCGCCGAACAGCTCGACCCGCACCACCGTCTCGTCGTAGGCCGGATGGATTTCGATCGTGTCGCCCCGGACCCGGAAGCGACCCCGGGCCAGATTCATGTCGTTGCGCTCGTACTGGAGATCGACCAGCCGACGCAGGATGGAACGCTGGTCGTACTCCGAGCCCTGCCGCAGCACCAGTAGTTGGGTCTCGTACTCCTCGGGCGAGCCCAGACCGTAGATGGCTGATACCGACGCCACCACGATCGTGTCTCGCCGGGTCAGCAGAGCCGAGGTGGCCGAGTGGCGCAGGCGGTCGATCTCGTCGTTGACCGACGAGTCCTTCTCGATGTAGGTGTCGCTGGATGCTATGTAGGCCTCGGGCTGGTAGTAGTCGTAGTAGCTGACGAAGTACTCCACCCGGTTGCCGGGGAAGAGCTCTCGCAACTCGTTGGCGAGCTGAGCAGCCAACGACTTGTTCGGGGCCAGCACCAGGGTCGGACGCTGCACCCGCTCGATGGTCCAAGCGACGGTGGCGCTCTTGCCCGAGCCGGTGATGCCCAGCAGCGTCTGGAACCGATCGCCTCGGGTCACCCCGTCGGCCAAGGCCTCGATGGCGCCGGGTTGATCGCCGGCCGGCTCGAAGGAGGAGACGACCTCGAAGGCGCAACGTTCGACGGGAACCGTGACCGGCGCCATTCCCGCAGCGTAGCCACGGCCCGGCGCCCCCATCGGGGCCGAGCCCCTCAGTCCGGCACGGGTGGGGCCAACGAGCGAATCCAGTCCCAGCAGTCGTCGATCCGGGTCTCGAGCTCGGCCCGCGAACCGGAGTTGTCGATGACGAAATCGGCCGCGGCCAGCCTGGCCTCCCGATCGGCCTGATTGGCCATCCGGGCTCTGGCGTCGTCAGTGGAGAAGTCCCGCTGCTCCACCAAGCGGCGCACCGCTATCTCCGGATCGGCGTCCACCACCACCACCCCGGCCACTGCGTCGCGGACATCACCGAGGGCCCGCCCGTCGGCGGGCACCAGCAGCGGAATGTCGATGACGACCACGGCAGTAACCGGCACAGCCCGGCGCCGAGCTGCTATCTCGGCACCTACCGCCGGGTGGACGATAGCGTTGAGCGCGGCCAACTCGACTTCATCGCCGAACGCGATGGAAGCCACCGCCGCTCTGTCCAGCACACCTTCGCTGGTGATCACCTTGTCACCCCAGCGATCGACCATAGCCGCGAACACGTCGGTACCCGGTCGCTGGAACTCACGGACGATCTCATCGGCGTCGATCAGCACCGCCCCTCGCTCCACCAGAGCAGCCGCAACAGTGGACTTGCCGACTCCGATCCCACCGGTGAGGGCGATCTCGGGCACAGACGCTCGATGCTGGATCAGCCCGGCTCGGGATTGCCGACGTCTCCGTCGGGCCCGGCCGGGTCCGGACCGGCCGAATACTGGGAGCCCCCGGCATCAACGGCTTCGGTGGATGAGCCATCGGCGCCGGTGACCGCGAAGAACTCCTCCCACGCCTGCTGGCCCTCCGAGGTCGGCTCGGTTCCCAGATCGGCCCCTATGTAGTTGCCCTCGTGGTCGTAGGCGTGCTCGCCGAAGTGCTCTTGGTACTCGGCTGCCACCACCCCGCCCTCGGCTGCCTGCTTGATCGACAGGCTGATGCGGCGACGGTTCAAGTCGAGGTCGATGATCTTCACCCACAGCTCTTCGCCCGGGGTCACGACCTGCTCGGGAAGTTCGACATGATGGGCTGACATCTCCGAGATATGGACCAAGCCCTCGATGCCGTCGCCCACCTGCACGAAAGATCCGAACGGAACGAGCTTGGTGATACGCCCGTAGACCAACTCCCCAACCCGGTGGCCAGCCGCGAAGTCCTGCCACGGGTCTTGCTGGGTGGCCTTCAACGACAAGCTGATCCGCTCCCGAGAAAGGTCCACCTCCAGAACCTGGACGTCGATCTCGTCGCCCACCGCCACCACCGAGCCGGGATGTTCGACGTGCTTCCACGACAGCTCCGAGACATGCACCAAGCCGTCCATGCCGCCCAGATCGACGAAAGCCCCGAAGTTGACCACCGAAGACACCACTCCCCGCCGGACCTCACCGGGACGGAGATTGTCGAGGAATGCCTCCCGCAGCTCTCGTTGCGCCTCCTCCAACCAAGCCCGGCGGCTGAGCACGACGTTGTTGCGGTTCCTGTCCAGCTCGATGATCTTGGCCTCGATCTCCCGGTTTATGTAGGGCTTCAGATCTCGGACCCGGCGCAGTTCCACCAAGGAGGCGGGCAGGAAGCCCCGTAACCCGATGTCGACGATCAGTCCGCCCTTGACCACCTCTATGACCGAGCCACTGACCACGCCGCCGCTCTCTTTGACCTTCTCGATCCGACCCCAGGCCCGTTCGTACTGGGCCCGTTTCTTGGACAGGATCAGTCGGCCTTCCTTGTCCTCCCTGGTGATCACCAGCGCCTCGATGATCTCACCCAACGCCACCACCTCGGTGGGATCGACGTCGTTGCGGATACTCAGCTCACGGGCGGGGATCACGCCCTCGGACTTGTAGCCGATGTCGATCAGGGCTTCGTCCCTGTCGACCCGCATGACCGTGCCTTCGATGATCTGTCCGTCCTCGACCAGCACCATCGACGAGGTGTAAGCATCCTCCAAGCTGATGTCCTCGAGGTCGTCTTCGACGATGGGACGGGGAATGTAGGAACCATCCTCGGCGAAGGTTCCCATCTCGGTGGTATCGGTCAGTTGGGCGGTGTCGGTCACGGTCGGCTCGCGGTCATGGAAATCCTCGGACCGCCTCGGTGACGGCCAAGCCGCGATCGCGGCCCTGCGAGGATACCCGAACGCCGAGATACTCCGACGGCTCGGCCGGCGCTGGCCGGCCGACGCCAGCCCGCCTGTCTACCCCGGCTCCTACCCCGGCTCCTATCCCTTGGCGCCGGCCCAGGTCCGGGCCACCTGCAGGTCTACCTCCAGCGGAACGCTCAGTTCGCAGGCGCCGCTCATGGTGGTGCAGGCCAGATCCGATACCTCATCGATCTCGGACTCGGGCGACTCGACGATGATCTCGTCGTGGACCTGCAGGACGATCCGGGCGTCGTGACCGGCGGTTTCGAGGGCAGCGTCGAGTCGCACCAGCGCAACCTTGAAGATGTCGGCCGCCAAGCCCTGGATCCCGGCGTTCATGGCCTGGCGCTCCCCGGCCTGACGGATGCGCATGTTCTGGCTGGCCAGCTCGGGGATCTGGCGGCGGCGGCCGAACAAGGTCTCGGTGTAACCCCGCTGGCGAGTCTCGGCCACGGTGCGGTCCATGTAGTCCCTGACGGCCGGAAAGGCAGCGAAGTAGGCGGCGAGGATGGCGGCGGCTTCGTCGGTGGCGATGTTGAGACGCTGGGCCAGCCCGTAGGCCTCCATGCCGTAGGCCAGCCCGTAGGAGACCATCTTCGCTTTCGATCGGTGTTCCACCCCGACCTCGTCGGGGTCCATGGCGAACACCCGGGCTGCGGTGGCGGTGTGGATGTCGTCACCGGCCTCGAAAGCGGTGATCAGTCCCGGATCGCGGGCCAGATGGGCGATGCAACGCAGTTCGATCTGGTCGTAGTCGGCCACCAGCAGCCAGCGCCCTTCGGGGGCGACGAAGGCGGTGCGCAACACCCGGCCCCGTTCGGACCGGACCGGAATATTGTGCAGGTTCGGGGCGTCGGAGCTCAGCCGGCCGGTCCGGGCCACGGTCTGGTTGAAGGTGGCCCGTATGCGGTTGCCGGGCCCCACCTCGGCCAGCAAGCCCTCACCGTAGGTGGATCGGAGCTTCTCCAGTTCCCGGTACTCGAGTAGATGATCGACGATGGGGTGAGCCCCCCGAAGCCGCTCCAGGGACTGGGCATCAGTGGAGTATCCGGTCTTGGTTCGTTTCTGGGGCGTGAGCCCGAGCTCGTCGAAGAGCACCTCCCTGAGCTGTTTGGTGGAGTTGACGTTGAGCTCGTGACCGGCGTCGGCAATTACCGCCGCCCGCATCCGTTCGGTATCGGCCGCCAACTCGTCGCGGATGCGGGTGAGCACGACCGGGTCGACACCGATGCCGATGTGCTCCATGCGAGCCAGCACCCTCACCAGGGGCACCTCTATCTCGTCGTTCAGATCGGCCAGGCCCTGCGCTCCCAGAGCCTCCCGCAGGGGCTTCACCAACCGATCGACGGCCAAGGCCGCTCTTCCGGCTTCGACCGCCGCAGTGGTGGCGCCACCATCGAGGTCGAGCTGGCCGGGAGGTGGCCCCGACTCGGGGAGCTCCAGACCGGTGTAGCGGGCCAGTATCTCGATCAGGTCGTAGCGGCTGTCGGCGGGATCGAGCAGGTAAGCGGCCAGCACCGTGTCGATGTGCAGATCCACGAAGTCGAGACCCCGATCCATCAGCTGGCGCAGGAAGGGCTTGGCTCCGTGAACGGCCAGAGATCGGCCGCCGGGGCCGGTCGCCAGCCTCAGAACGGTCGTCAGCTCTTCTTCGTCGAGGAAAGGCCCCGGCACGAAACCGACCTCGGCCCGGCCCGAGTCGACGACGAAGGCGAACCCCTCGTCGATCCCGCCATCGGCTGGCGCGACGGCCAACGGATCGGAACCGTGGGCGACCGATCGCAACGCGGCCGCGGCGTCGGACGCGGTCTCGAACACCGTGATGGAGGCTTCGAGCCGGCCGGCCCGGGCCGGGGGCGGATCGCCGATCACCTCGGCCAGCGAGTCGTACAGCGACCGGAACTCGAGAAAATCGAAAAGCTTGCGCACACCATCGCGGTCGATGTCGCCCCATTCGAGATGGGCCAGACCCACTTCCAGCGGAACGTCGCGGACCAGCTTCATGACCTCGGCGTTGGTTCGGACCCGGGCTTCGGCCGCGGCCAGGTTCTGACGCAGCTTCGGACTCAGAGAGTCCAGATCGGAGAAGATCCCGTCCAAGCCACCCCGCTCGGTCACCAGCCGGGCCGCTGTCTTCTCACCCACGCCTTCGACACCGGGCAGATTGTCACTGGGGTCACCCCTCAGCGCCGCATACTCGACGTAACGGGCCGGAGCGACACCAGTTCGTTTCTCGATGCCGCTCTCGTCGTAGAGCACGTAGTCGGACACCCCTCGCTTGTTGTAGAGGACCTGGACGTGAGGGTCCTCGACAAGCTGGTAAGCGTCCCGGTCGCCGGTGACGATGATCACGTCGTGGCCGGCGTCACGCCCTTCGGTGGCCAAGGTGGCGATGATGTCGTCGGCCTCGTAGCCGGCTGCTTCGACGGTCGGCAACCCCAGAGCGTCCAAGACCTCTCGGACCAAGCCCATCTGCTGGCGCAGTATGTCGGGAGCAGCCGAACGGTTGGCCTTGTAGGTGGCTACCCGATCATGGCGGAAGGTGGGTTCGGGCCGGTCGAAGGCCACCACGATCTTGTGAGGCTTATGATCTCCTTTCCACAGGTTGAAGAGCATCGCAGTGAAGCCGTAGACGGCGTTGGTGACCTGACCCGATGCCGTGGCCATGGCGGTAGGCAGGGCGTGGAAGGCGCGGTAGGTGAGCGAGTTGCCGTCGAGGAGCATCACTGTGGCCACGACGGTGAATCTAGGTCAGGGCGTGATGGTCCCGTCGAGGACCTCTCGACTCACGTCTCTCATGGTCCGACGTTGCGACATGGCCGCTTTCTGGATGAACGAGAAGGCGGCCGTCTCGCTCATCTGGTGTACGTCGATCAGCCGACCCTTGGCCCGATCGATGAGCTTACGAACCTCCAGCCGGTCGGTGAGATGGGCAACCTGGCCTTCGAGGGCTCGGAACTCCCGGAATCGGGTCAGCGCCAGCTCCACGGCTGGCACCAGATCATCGGGTTGGTAGGGCTTGACCAGGTATGACATGGCTCCGGCGTCGCGAGCCCTCTCGATCAGGTCCCGCTGGCTGAAGGCGGTGAGTATCACCACCGCAGCCCGGCGTTCGAGTGAGATGGCCTTGGTCGCTTCGATGCCGTCGAGTCCGGGCATTTTTATGTCCAGTATCACCAAGTCGGGCCGGTGCTCGGCCACCAACTCCACCGCCTCGTCTCCTCGGCCCGTCTCGGCGACGACGTCATAGCCCTCAGCTCGCAGGGTCTCGACCAAGTCGAGGCGGATTATGGCCTCGTCCTCGGCCACGACGACCCGAACCGATCCTGAGGCCGGCGCCGGGCTGGCCGCGGTCACGTTGCCGTGAGTCGATCGAGCAAGCTGTCCTGATCGGACTCGAGCCGAGCGACTCGATCCAGGAGATCGTCACGATGGCGCCGCAGGCGGTCGACATGGCGCCCGACCTCACGGTGTTCGCGTTCGGCCAGCGGCGTCTCCGAGACCAAGGCTCGGATCCGGCAGTCCTCAGCTTCATGGGTGAGCGGGACGAGCTGCTCTTCGGTGATTCGCAGGTCCTCGTGCAGAGCGCGAAGCTGGCGGCCGATGTCACGCAGGCGGTGTTCTATCCGGTCCCGGCCCATACCGGCAGTGTAGAGGGGCTGGAATCGGGTCGATGGCGGGCTGTCATCCGGAAACTGCCGATCATCAGCAGTGTGTCGTGCCCGGAGAGGGATTCGAACCCTCACACCCTTTCGGGCGGCGGATTTTGAGTCCGCTGCGTCTGCCAGTTCCGCCATCCGGGCTGACCGGCGTGTGCCGGACTGCCGACCCAGCGTAGCCTTGCATCCGTGTTGCCTCCGACTCCACGACAACCGCAGCCATGAAACAACCGCAGCCATGAAACGAAGCTGCGGCCCGGTGGGTCACAAGGATTTCTGCTTTCGAGGGATTATAGGCCGATGAAGGTTTTGACGATGAAGGTTTTGACGCTGTGAAGGACTCTCGCCGATGATCGTGTTCACCTACCCGGGCCAGGGTTCGCAAGAACCGGGTATGGGCCGGGCCTGGGCCGCTCACCCGTCCTGGGAGCTGGTGGACGAGGCGTCGGAGGCCGCCGACCGTGACATCGCCCGACTACTCCTCGACACCGGTGCCGACGAGCTGACCGAGACCCGCAACAGCCAGCTCGCCACCTTCGTCATGTCGATGATCGTCCTCGACGCGGTTACCCGTATCGGCGCCGACTCGGCCGGTCACGCCGGTCACAGCTTGGGCGAGTACTCGGCCCTCACCGCAGCCGGCGTGCTCGACTTCGCCAGTGCCGTCAAGTTGGTGACCGAGCGGGGCGACGCCATGCAAGCCGCAGCCGAGGAGCAGGAAGGCACCATGGCTGCCATCCTCGGCCTCGACGACGACGATGTCCAGATCGCCTGCAGCCGGGTCGGAGGCGACGTCTGGCTCGCCAACCACAACGCCCCCGGCCAGGTCGTCATCGCCGGGACCACGGACGCCATCGCCAGAGCCAACTCCATCGCCAGGGAACTGGGGGCCAGGCGGACACTGGCCCTGGCGGTGGGGGGTGCCTTCCACACCCCGCTGATGGCCTCGGCCAAGGACCGTCTGGCCAAGGCCATCGACAGGGTCGAGTTCCGCGATCCGATCGGGATGGTCATCGCCAACGTGGACGCGGCCGAGCACAGCCGGGGCGCGGACTGGCCCGACCTGCTGAAGGCCCAACTCACCAGCCCGGTCCGGTGGCGCCAGACTCTGGCTGCGCTCGACGGCGCCGGCTTCACCACCTTCGTCGAGCTGGGACCGGGCAAGGTTCTCACCGGCTTGGCCAAACGAATGGTCAAGGGCTCCCGCTTACTGTCCGTCTCCGCCCCCCGCGACCTCGACGGGCTGCTCGAGGGGCTGGCGCCCCAGCCCGAGGTTCGGTTGCAACCGCTCGAAGGCGAGCACCTGTTCGCCACCGAACGGCTGGTGGTGAGTCCCGCCGCCGGCCTGTTCTCGGCCATCGACGACTTGGGACCGGGACGAGAAATCGGCGTGGGCCACCTCATCGGTCATGTCGGCAGCCAGGAAGTGCGCAGCCCCTTCGCCGGCCTGCTCATGGGCGTGCTGGCCCTGGAAGGCGAGAGGGTGTCGGCGAGCCAGCCCATCGCCTGGTTGAGGACGACCTGATGGGCGCCAAGGTCACAGGCATCGGCACGGCACTGCCCCCCAAGGTGATCACCAACGACGACCTCGCCGCCACCATGGACACCAGCGACGAGTGGATACGGGACCGCACCGGTATTCGGGAGCGTCGCATCGGATGGCCCACCTCGACGTTGGGGGTCGAGGCCGGGCGCATGGCCATGGAGCAGGCCGGGGTCACCGCCGACGGTGTGGACCTGCTGATCGTGAGCACCACCACCCCGGATCAGCGACTGCCGGCCAGCTCGGCCGCCATCGGAGCCGAGCTCGGGCTCACCTGCGGTGCCTTCGACCTGAACGCAGCCTGCGCCGGTTTCAGCTATGGCTACGTCACCGCCACCGGCATCATGGGCATGCCCGGCGGGCCCGATCGGGTGCTGCTGGTGGGCGCCGACGCCCTGTCGCCCATCACCGACTGGACCGACCGGAACACCGCAGTCCTGTTCGCCGACGGCGGGGGCGCGGTAGTGCTGGAGCACACCGAGAACCAGAACCTACTGGCCTGGGATCTGGGGGCCGACGGCCGCCTCCGCACCATCCTCTACAGCGACCACGACGGCTGCATCGTCATGGATGGCAAAGAGGTGTTCAAGGCCGCGGTACGGGCGGTGAGCCGATCGGTGCTGATCACGCTGAAACGGGCGGGGCTGACACCCGGAGACGTCGACGTGCTGCTCCCCCATCAAGCCAACATCCGCATCATCGAGTCCATCTGCAACCGGACCGGGATCCCGCTGGAGCGCAGCTACAACGTGATCGAGTACACCGGTAACAACTCGTCGGCCTCGATCCCGTTGGCCATGGCCAAAGCCGACGACGAAGGGGCACTGGGGCCGGGCCGGATCGTGGTCATGACCGGCTTCGGCGCCGGCATGACCTGGGCCACCACCGTGGTGCGCTGGTGATCTTCGAGAACGCGGCCGCCAGAGTCGCCTTGGTCACAGGAGGCAACCGAGGCATCGGGCTGGCAACGGCCCGGCGGCTACAGCGGGCCGGGCACCGGGTCGCCATCACCTACCGGTCCGAGCCGCCGAAGGAATGTGACGGGCTGATCCCGGTTCGATGCGATGTCACCGAAGCCGATTCTGTCGACTCGGCCGTGGCCGAGATCGAAGCCGAGATCGGCCCGATCGGCATATGCGTCTCCAACGCAGGCGAAACTCGCGACGGGCTGGCGGTACGCATGTCCGACGACGACTTCATCGACATCCTCGACACCAACCTGACCGGCGGTTTCCGGGTGGCCCGCCGGGTGACCAGGTCCATGATGCGGAGCCGATGGGGACGAATCATCTTCATCTCGTCGGTTTCGGGAATCGCGGGCCAGGCCGGCCAGTGCAACTACGCCGCGGCCAAGGCCGGGCTCGTCGGTTTGGCCCGGTCGCTGGCCAAGGAGCTGGCCTCCCGGAGCATCACGGTGAACGTGATCGCCCCCGGACCCATCGATACCCATATGCTGGGCGCGCTCGACGCCGACCGGCTAGATGCCATCGTGCGACGGGTGCCGCTGGGCCGGATCGGGTCGCCCGACGAGCTGGCCGCGGCAGTGGAGTTCCTGGCCTCGGAGGACGCCGGCTACGTCACCGGTACGGTGCTGCCTGTGGACGGTGGGCTCTCGACCGGCTGATCAGCTCTGACACACCCTATCCTGCATCCCGACGTGGCTTCAGAAGCTTCAGAAATGGAGAAGGCAACAGTGAGTGACGACAACTTCGATCGCTTCAGGAAATGCGCCGCCGATGTGCTCACCGTCGACGAGGATGCCATCGTTGCCGAGGCGAGCTTCGCCGACGACCTCGACGCTGACAGCCTCGACTTGGTCGAGCTGGTCATGGCTCTCGAAGACGAGTTCGACGTGAACGTCGACGAGGACGAGCTCGAAGGCGTTACCACGGTGCAGACCGCATACGAGTTGATCACGTCGAAACTGGGATGAACGGGCGCCGGGTCGCGGTTACCGGCCTCGGGGTCGTCTCCTCGGCCGGAATCGGGATCGAGGCCTACTTCACCGGATTGTGCGGACCGGCGCCGGTGGGCGAGCGTCGGGTCACCGGCTTCGACCCCAGGTCGTACTTCGACAGCCCCAAGGAAGCCCGCCGGGCCGACCCTTATACCCAGTTCGCCATGGCCGCCACGGCCGAGGCACTGGCCCAAGCCGGCGAGATCGGGGCCGACCCGACCCGTTGCGGCACGCTGATCGGCACCGGCGTCGGCGGGATAACCACCCTGGAGAACCAGATCGGGGTGTTGCACGAAAAGGGCCCCCACCGGGTGTCGCCGTTCTTGGTGCCGATGATGATGGCCAACGCCGCCGCCGCCATGCTTTCGATGAAGTACGGCTGGATGGGTCCGTGCGAGAACGTGGCCACTGCCTGCGCGGCCGGCACCCACGCCATCGGCAACGCGGCTCGACTGATCTCGACCGGTCGTTGCGACATGGTGGCAGCCGGCGGGTCCGAAGCGCCGTTCACGCCCGCAGCCGTTGCCGGTTTCACCAACATGACCGCGCTGTCGAGCAGTGGAGTGAGCAGGCCTTTCGACATCGACCGTGACGGCTTCGTCATGACCGAGGGCGCGGCCGTGCTCATCCTCGAAGAGTGGGACATGGCTTCGGCCCGCCGGGCCCCGATCCTGGGAGAGATCCTGGGCTCGGCTTCGACCGCCGACGCCCATCACATCACCGCGCCCGCGCCCGGGGGCAGCGGAGCCGTGCACTGCATGCAACTGGCCCTCGACGACGCTGGCCTGCGACCCGCCGACATCGTCCACGTCAACGCCCACGGCACCTCCACCGGTCTCAACGACGCAGCCGAAGCCGAAGCCTTGGTCAAAGTGTTCGGCACCTCCCCCGGCCCGATCGTCACCTCCACCAAAGGCGTCACCGGCCACGGTCTGGGCGCGGCCGGGGCCTTGGAAGCGGTAGCCGTGCTGTTGGCGATGCAGAAACGGTTGATACCCCCCACCGCCGGTTTGAACCAGCTCGACCCCGAACTGGCCCCGATCCAAGTGGTGAAGGACGAACCGATGGCCTGGGAGCCGGGCCCGTCGATCTCCAACTCGTTCGGTTTCGGGGGCCACAACGGCACGCTGGTGATAGCCCCGGCCTGAACGGGGGCGGTCTCAGGCGATCACGAACATCAATCGGCACTCCGCGGCTACTCGTTCACCGGCCTGATCCTCGGCACTCGAGAGCAGGGCTCGTCCCGAGCCCCGCCCGGCCCGAGCTGCCAGCCGGGTCATCTCGCATTCGAGTTCGAGCGTGTCGCCGGGACCGACCTGGCGCCGGAACCGGGCCTTGTCTATACCGCCGAACAGCGGCAGACGGCCCGCGTAACGCTCGTCGGCAAGCACCGCAACTGCGCCCAACTGTGCGATGGCCTCACACATCAACACGCCGGGCAAAGTGGGGCGACCCGGGAAATGACCGGCGAAGAAGGCCTCGTCGCCGGTCAAGTGCCAGCGCCCCCGAGCCCGCTCACCCGCAACGATCTCGGTGATCTCGTCGATGAACAGGAACGGCTCACGATGCGGGATCACCTGGGTCGGGCGTGGCAGCCCCAGCGGTGAGCCCAACTCGCGGATCAACCCTTGACGGCAGCCTTGAGCTTGGCCCCGGGGGTGATCCTGACGGCTTTGGTCGCAGGCACCTCGATGGTTTCTCCGGTCTGGGGATTCCGTCCGACCCGAGCTGATCGTTGCACCGGAGAGAACTTCATGTGCCCGGTCACGTTGACTTCCTTGCCGGCCGCCACCTGCTCGCAGACGATGTCGAGGAAGACTTCGAGGCAACCGCCCGCGGCATTCTTCGTGACACCGGCACGGTCAGCCATTGCATCGACAAGCTCACTCTTGTTCATTCCAGGCTCCTCTCGGTCTCAGATGTTCATTGCATGCTCCTCGGCGCCGCACTTCTCGCTGCACACCAGAACTCGATGCGACCCCATTGGAGCCAGCAAGTCAAGCACTATAGGTCCTCACCCGAGATTTCAGCGGCAGACGATCACGGCCGAGCCGTGGCCGAACAGGCCCTGGTTGGCGCTGATGCCCACTCTGGCCCCATCCACCTGGCGACAACCGGCTCGACCCCGGAGCTGCCAGGTGAGCTCGCACACCTGGGCAATGGCCTGAGCCGGCACCGCCTCGCCGAAGGCGCCGAGACCGCCACTGGGGTTGACCGGCAACCGGCCGCCTATGGCGCTGTCCCCGTCTCGCAGCAGGCGCTCGGCCTCGCCCCGGTCGCAGAAGCCGAGCTGCTCGTACCAGTCCAGCTCCATGGCCGAGGACAGGTCGTACACCTCGGCCACGTCGACGTCGCCGGGACCGAGCCCCGCCTCGGCGTAGGCATGAGCCCCGATCGACTCCTTGAACGTGAGCTCGGGCTCAGCGCCACCGGCCGCTGAGTCACCGGCCAGGTAGGGCAGGTCTATGACGGTGTCGGGGTAGGTCGGTGACACCGTGGATATGGCCGCGACCCGCACCGGGTCGGGGCCGGCCCGGGCTCGGGCGTAATCGAGGGACGACACCACCAGCGCCGCTCCCCCGTCGGAGGTGGTGCAGATGTCGAGGAGCCGCAGCGGGTCAGACACCACCGGGCTGTTGCGTACGTCATCGAGCCCGAACTCCTTGGTGAACCGGGCCTTGGGGTTGCCGACGCTGTGGCGGGAGTTCTTCACTTTCACCATGGCGAAGTCGTCGGTGGTGGCACCGTAGAGATCCATGCGCCGCCGGGCGTGCAGCCCGAAATACACCGGGTTGGTGGCGCCGACCAAGCGGAACCGCAGCCAGTCGATGTCATCGGGACGGTGGCCGGAGTGGGGAGCCAGAAAGCCTTTGGGGGTGGTGTCGGCCCCCACCACGAGGGCCACGTCGCAGACCCCCGACAGGATCTGGCCCCGGGCCAACTGCAATGCGGTCACCCCTGAAGCGCAGGCCGCGTAGCTGCTGGCCAACTGGGCCCCGGTGAACCCCAGAGCTCGGGCGAAGGTGGAGCCGGCCACATAGCCCGGGTACCCGCATCGCACCGTGATGGCGCCCGAAACGAATCCGATGTCGGCGTAGTCGACGTCGGCATCGGCCAAGGCGTCACGGGCCGCGGCCACCCCGTACTCGACGAAGTTGCGCCCCCACTTGCCCCAGGGGTGCATGCCCACACCGAGAATGGCTATCTCTTCCATGATCAACCCTTCCTCCGGCTCGGCCTCGGCCCACGGGCCGGACCGGGCTCGGCGACCGGGCGCCACTTCCAGACCAGGTACTCGTGGTCGTCGTCTCGGTAGAGGGTGTCGACCATCAGCTCCATCTCCATGCCGATCTTCAAGTCGTCGGGTTTCACTCCAGCCGGGCACTGGCCCAGCACCACCATCTTTTCCACCTCCAGCTCCACCGCCGCGATAGTGACCGGTTCGTAGGGCTCGGTAGCGGCAACGAAGGGAGGAGGCGGCGGATAGTGACTGGTCGTATAGGACCAGATCCGGCCCCGGCGGCTGAGCAGCACCTCCTCCAGAGGCACGGAACCAACCGACGGATCGGCCCCGGCGGTGTGCATGGGAAAGAAATACGACTCGGTACCGGGGACTTTGCCCCCGATGAGGTGGGGAGCGTGCTCGTCGAGAGTGAAAAGCCCTTCGACCGCCGGTACCCGGATCCTGGCCATCGGCTCAGGCTAGGTCCGGTGGAGGGATCCGGCCATGAGATGCGCTCGAGGCTAGGGTCACGAACCATGTCCTCTGACCGCTCTGTGTCCTCATTCGATGATTATCCCGTCCATCAGACCAGCGAGTACATCCGCCATCCGGCCACATCGGACCGAAACTTCTACGACCGCTACTACTTCAACCTGCACCCGTCGTCGGATGAGTACTTCGCCATCTTCGGGCTGGGCCAGTACCCCAACCTGGGGGTGACCGACGCCTTCTGTGCCGTCACCCGAGCCGGCACCCAGCACATCGTCAGGGCCAGCCAGCCTCTCGGGGACCGGGGCGACATCTCCGTCGGCCCCATCCGCATCGAGGTCATCGAGCCGTTGCGCCGGTTGCGGGTGGTGGTGGAACCCAACCGGTCCGGGATCGCCATGGACCTGACCTGGACCGGCACCATCGAAGCGTTCGAGGAGTCCCGCCAGTACCTGCGGACCCGGGCCACGGTGATCTTCGACACCCAGCGGTTCGCTCAGCTCGGCCGGTGGGAGGGCACCCTGACGGTCGACGGCACCGAGACAGCGGTCACTCCCGACCGCTGCGGCGGGAGCCGGGACCGGTCCTGGGGGGTACGACCGGTGGGTGAGAAACAACCGGACGGCATTCGTCTCGAGGTTCCGACCATGGCCGGCATGTGGAACTACACACCGGCCGATTTCGGCGACCATTGCATCATCTACCTGTGCCACGAAGAACCCGACGGCAACCGGGCCCTGCAAGAGGCGGTACGGGTGTGGTCGGATCCCGACCGGCCCCACGACGGGCTGGGTCGACCCCGGTGGCGTCACGACACCATCGCCGGCACCCGACTCCTAGCCGGTTCCACCATCACCTTTCCGGATGGACCGGACGGGCCGATCACCATGCAGATCACTCCCCTGCTGACCAACTTCGTCAGCGTCGGCACCGGTTACGGGATCGACGACGATTGGCGTCAAGGCATGTGGCAGGGCGACCGGCTCGAGGTCCAGGCCCTTACATTTTCCGTGGACGAGATCCGGGACCTGGCCCAGTACGGCGTGGTCGACTCCGTGGCCCGGTTCGACTACGACGATCCCGAGCTCGGCCCCCAGAGAGGCTTCGGCCTGTACGAGCACGGCTTCTTCGGGCCGTTCCCCCAGCTCGGGCTGACCGAACGCGGCGACCTCTTCGGCTGACCCCGCCACGGACCTACCGCATCTACGGCTGTTAGAATCGCCCCGACCATGGGTGACACTCGACCGACCCTCGAAGACTTGCGAGCCGGGCAAGCCTTCCAAGATCGCCACATCGGGCCCACCCCCACCGAAGTCGCCCAGATGCTCTCCGTCGTCGGAGCCAAGAGCATGGACGACCTGATCGACCGCACCGTGCCCGACGACGTGCGCCAGCGCGAACCCCTGCACCTGCCCCGGCACGGTCCTCGCCAAACCGATTACGACGAGCTGCGGACCATGGCCGGGGCCAACCGCAACGTGGTGTCGATGATCGGGATGGGTTACCACCAGACGATCACCCCGGCCGTGATCCGCCGCAACATCTTCGAGAATCCCGGCTGGTACACGGCGTATACCCCTTACCAGCCCGAGATATCCCAGGGCAGGCTGGAGGCACTGCTCAACTTCCAGACCATGGTCAGCGAGCTCACCGGCATGGACATGGCCAACGCCTCGCTGCTCGACGAGGCCACGGCCGCGGCCGAAGCCATGACCCTGCTGCATCGGGTGACCAAGGGTCGCGGCGGCGATCGCTTCGTCGTCGACGAAGCCTGCCACCCCCAGACCATCGCCGTGGTGGTCACCAGAGCCGAGCCCATCGGCCTCGAAGTGGTCGTCGACGATCCGGCCACCGCCGACCTCGACGGCGTTTTCGGCCTGCTGGTGCAGTACCCCGGTTCGACCGGCGCCATCTGTGACCTGCGGGCCATAATCGACCGGGCCCATGGCCGCGACACTCTGGTGAGCGTGGCCACCGACCCGCTGGCTCTGTGCGTGCTCACCCCGCCCGGTGAGATGGGCGCCGACGCAGTGGTGGGCTCGACCCAGCGTTTCGGGGTGCCCATGTGTTTCGGCGGACCCCACGCCGCCTACATGGCGGTGCGGGAGGAGTACCAACGATCGCTGCCGGGTCGCTTGGTCGGGGTTTCGGTCGACGCAGCCGGCGACCGGGCCCTACGGCTGGCCCTGCAGACCCGAGAGCAGCACATCCGACGCGAGAGGGCGACGTCCAACATCTGCACCTCCCAGGTCCTGCTGGCTGTGATGGCGTCCATGTACGCTATCCATTACGGCCCCGAGGGCTTGACCGTCATCGCCCACCGGGTCAACCGTCTGGCCGCCATTTTGGCCCAGGGCTTGCGCGACAACGGCATAGAGGTGGTGATCGACGAGTTCTTCGACACCGTTTGCGTACGGGTCGCAGGCCGGGCCGACAAGGTGATCGCGCTGGCCTTGGCCGAGGGGGTCAACCTGCGCCGGGTCGATGCCGACACTGTCGCCGCGGCCTTGGACGAAACCACGACCCGGGTGGAGATCGCCACCGTTTGGAAGGCCTTCGGCGTCGAGGCCGATATCGACGCCCTCGACGCCACTGTCGGCGATCCTCGGCCCGAGAGCTACCGGCGGACCACCCCACCACTGTCGCACCCCATTTTCTCGGCCTGTCGCAGCGAGACCGATCTGGTGCGGTACATGCGCAAGCTCGTCAACCGCGACATCGCCTTGGACCGGTCGATGATCCCTCTGGGCTCGTGCACCATGAAGCTCAATGCCGCCATCGAGATGGAACCGGTGAGCTGGCCCGAACTGGCCGGGATACATCCTTTCGCCCCGCTGGATCAGACCGCCGGATATCAGCTCATAATCGATCAGCTAGAACGCTGGCTGGCCGAGATCACCGGTTACGCGGCGGTGTCGCTGCAG
Organism: Acidimicrobiales bacterium; assembly: GCA_963422655.1. Taxonomy (GTDB): domain Bacteria; phylum Actinomycetota; class Acidimicrobiia; order Acidimicrobiales; family Aldehydirespiratoraceae; genus CATQHS01. The sequence continues at coordinate 987,027 of OY730440.1, forward strand.
CCCAACAGCGGAGCCCAAGGGGAACTGGCCGGCCTGCTGGCCATCCGAGCCTATCACCGGAGCCGGGGGGACGCCCAGCGCACCACGTGCCTGATCCCGTCGTCGGCTCACGGCACCAACGCGGCCAGCGCGGTGATGGCCGGCATGAGGGTCGTAGTGGTGGACTGCGACGACATGGGCAACGTCGACGTCGACGATCTGAAACGCAAGGCCACCGACCACGGCGACGAGTTGGCCGCCCTGATGATCACCTACCCCTCGACCCACGGGGTGTTCGAGACGACGGTGCGACACATCTGCGACATCGTCCACGAACATGGTGGCCAAGTGTACCTCGACGGGGCCAACCTCAACGCCATGGTCGGGCTGGCCCGGCCCGGCCGTTTCGGATCCGACGTGGGTCACATAAACCTGCACAAGACCTTCTGCATCCCCCACGGCGGCGGGGGACCGGGAGTAGGGCCCATCGGCGTGGCCGAGCACTTGGCGCCGTTCATGCCCAACCATCCCTTGGCGCCGGTGGCCGGACCGCCGACGGGACCGGGGCCGGTGGCGGCCGCGCCCTGGGGCTCGGCCGGGATACTGGCCATCCCCTGGATGTACATCCACATGATGGGGACCGACGGGCTGCGGCGGGCCACCGAAGTAGCCATCCTCAACGCCAACTACATCGCCGCCCGCCTGCATGACGCCTACCCCATCTTGTACACCGGAGCCGAAGGGTTCGTCGCCCACGAGTGCATCGTCGACACCCGAGTGCTGCGCGACGAGTGCGGAATAACCGTCGACGACGTGGCCAAGCGGCTCATCGACTACGGGTTCCATGCCCCCACCATGTCGTTCCCGGTGGCGGGGACCCTCATGATCGAACCGACCGAGTCGGAGGGTAAAGCCGAACTGGACCGGTTCTGCGCCGCCATGCTGGCCATCCGGGCCGAGGCGGATCGGGTGCGCAGCGGCGAATGGCCCGCTGATGACAACCCGCTGGTGAACGCCCCCCATACCTCCCCCGCAGTCACCACCGACGAGTGGACCCATCCTTACACCCGAGCCGAGGCTGCCTACCCCGACGCCTGGCACCGCGAGAACAAGTACTGGCCACCGGTCAGCCGTATCGACGGCGCCTACGGCGACCGCAACCTCGTTTGCAACTGCCCGGCCATCGAGGAATACGCCAACGTCGACACCGAGAGCTGAGCACACCGAACCGAGGCAGAAACCGATGACCGACGCCATCATCGAACGGGACGGCCCCGTGATGGTCGTCACCATGAACCGGCCCCACCGCATGAACGCCCTGACCGGAGCCATGCTGATCCGGATGGTGGACGCCTATGAGGAGGCGTCCGATGACCCCGGCGTGCGCTGCATCGTGGTCACCGGCGCGGGCGGCAACTTCTGCGCCGGCGCCGATCTGCGGGCCATGGCCGGCGACAGCGACGACACCGACCCGCTCGACGCCAGAGCCCGCATGGCCGACGACCCCGACATCGTCTACAAGGGGCTGTTTCGCCACTACCGGCCCACCAAGCCCATCGTGGCCGCGGTGGAGGGGGTGGCCATCGCCGGCGGCACCGAGATCCTGCAAGCCACCGAGATCCGGGTGGCGGGCCGGTCGGCTCGCTTCGGGGTGAGCGAGGTCCGCTGGTCGCTGTACCCCATGGGGGGTTCAGCGGTGCGGCTCCCCCGCCAGATCCCCTACACCCGGGCCGCCGAGATCCTGCTCACCGGCCAGCACCTGACCGCGCCCGAGGCATTAGAGATCGGGCTGATCGGCCACGTAGTCGACGACGGGCAGGCCCTGGACAAAGCCCTCGAGATCGCCCATGTCGTGGCCGGCAACGGGCCGCTGGCCGTGGCTGCCATTACCCGAACCCTGCACGAATGCGACGGCATGGAACTGGACACGGCTATCGCCCACGAGTGGGACTACGGCCGGGCCGTGTTTACATCCGAGGACGCCAAGGAGGGCCCACGAGCCTTCAAGGAGAAACGTCGGCCCGATTTCACCGGCGCCTGACCCTTCTCGGTTCGGCGGTCGGCGGGGATACCGGGACAGATACACGATGTGCCGGCCGGCATAAGCAGCACCCGGTCCGAAAGGCCCAACTCTTTGATCAGACCTATCACGTGAGCATCACTGGTAAACCAGTGATGCTAGAGCTTCTCGAGCCGGGGAGTACCGACGGTAAAGCTACCGGCGAGGCCGCCTATCTCGGTATCTCGTTTCAGCACCGTGACCCGGACACCTAGTCGGCCCAGCTCATACCCGGCCGCCAAACCGCCAAGACCCGGCACCAATGACTACGACATGGGGTAGGACATGGGATTGAAGTCGAATAAACGGAAGATAGCAAGATATGACAACACAACTGTTGCACCAAAAACCAAAACCATCAATAAACGGGCGGTATAGACTTGTGCCGTCAGATCATTACCGAAGGGTAGGATAGCCAGCTATGATTAGTGCATAGGTACCGATCGGAAAACGGACATATGATTTGTACTGCGGTATCCCATCCTCATCAGGGTGCCGATCCAGGAACATTGTAAAGTTATGCTCGGGAGAGAGGTTCGCGGCGAGTGCCATACTCTGTGACGTGATGTAGTTGTGGTTCCCAGGCCCGTGGTGACCGGATCTGTAGAAGTGCTCATGGTCTTCGCTGACCAGAAACAATGTCGACATGGCCAGTAGTAGCAGAACCATAGGCAAAGCTGAAGTGGAGGAGCACTTGAGCTTGTTCATGGTCATTATTCACTAGGAAGAGGGCTGGTTCAATTCTCCGGCCCTTTCATAGATCGTCCGGATGTGAACCCCAGCCGTTCCTTCACCAGATAGAGCGGACGCCGCTTCACCTCCATGTAGATGCGCCCTATATATTCACCGATGACTCCGATGATCACCATCTGCAAGCCACCAAGAAAGAGTATGGTGATGAGGAGCATCGCCCAGCCCGGTACCCAGGCATCGGTCAAAAACCGAACGACCAGAACATAGAAGATACCGGACAGAGCAAGACCGGAGGTCAGGAAACCCATGAAGGTCGCCAGCCGTAATGGCGTGAGGGAGAAAGACAGGATTCCGGATACAGCCAAGTCCAGCATCTTCCCTAGCCGATATTTGGTCTCACCCGCTGACCGGACAGGGCGCTGGTAGGCGACAGCTTCTTGGCGGAAGCCGGCCCAGGCCACCATGCCACGAACGAAGCGGTCACGTTCGGGCATAGCTACAAGGGTGTCCACAACGACGCGGTCCATAACTCGGAATTCACCGGCGTCGGGTGGGATTGAACTATCGGTGAAACTATTGAGAAAGCGATAGAAACCATGGACTATCCAGCGCTTGAACTTCGTTTTGCCATCGCGTGTGACCCGTAAGCCGTAAGCGATATCGGCACCTTGGCGCCAACACTCCAGCATCTCGAGGATGACCTCAGGGGGATCCTGAAGATCGGCGTCCATGACCGCGACGACATCACCGGCGGCACTTTGCAGACCTGCAGTTATAGCCACCTGCTGCCCGAAATTGCGGGACAGGGCGATAACTCGCACCCGCGAATCATCACGCTGAAGATCTCTCAATATCTCCAGCGTGGAATCGCGACTCCCATCATCTATATAGATAAGCTCCAAATCGAGCTCAGATCCTTCTCCAAGTACGGTGTCCAGACGTTGATGGGTCTCACGAATGACCTCTTCTTCATCCAGACATGGGACAATAATGGACAGAAGGTTTGGGCCACATCGAGCAGGGTACGAAAGAGTCATAGGTACCACTGAACCATAATCAACGGCTGTGGCATCACCGTGATCAAGCAACCCTAACTTATCTGGGGCCGCACCGAGATTCTATTCACAAATAGTACCCTACCGGCAAGGCCTTGATTCACACTTGCTCGGTTCGGGCGGTGAAGGTTCCGGTTGTCTCCGCGTTCACCTCCCAGCGAGGGCGCCGACCACAGAGGACATCGGCGAGTTTGGCGTTGAGAACTTTCTCGTCGGTATGCGCCATCTGTACCAACTCGGCTCGCCGACTCCGGGGAGTGGCCGCCGCTACCCTGTCGAGGTGCGCAGCTTCGACTTGATCGTAATAGGAACCGGTTCGGGCAACTCGGTCATAGGGCCCGAGCACGACAGTTGGGACATCGCCGTGATCGAGCCGAACCGGTTCGGCGGCACCTGCCTCAATGTCGGCTGCATACCGTCGAAGATGTACGTCTACGCGGCCGAGCTGGCCGAGCTGGCCTCGTCGGGCCCCCGGCTCGGGGTCTACACCAGCTTCGACGGCGCCGACTGGCCCGCTATCCGGGACCGGATCTTCGACCGCGTCGATCCCATCGCCGCGGCCGGGCGCCAGTACCGAATCGACCTCCCCAACGTCACCGTGTACGAGAGCACGGCCCGCTTCGTCGGCCCCAGGCAACTGGAAATAGATGGCGAGGTCGTCACCGCCGACCGCATCGTGATCGCGGCCGGGGCCCGCCCGGCCCGCCCTGTTGGGGCTGGCCTGGAAAGCTGCGGCTACCACACCTCCGACACCATCATGCGCCTGGGGAACCGGCCCGAGCATCTGATCGTCCTGGGGGGTGGCTACATCGCGGCTGAGCTAGGGGGTGTGCTGGGCGCCTTCGGAACCGAGGTGACCTTCGTGATCCGGGGAGATGGGTTCCTGCGTAATGAGGACGACGATATCAGGACCCGATTCACCGAGGCCTACCGGCGTAAGTTCAACGTGATGACCGGTACCCGGGTGATCTCGGCCGGCCGGGACGGTGACGGCATCGGGCTGGAGGTGGTCGGCGACGGTGACCGGGGGCAGATCCGCAGTCGGGTTCGGGGCGACGAGCTGCTGGTGGCCGTCGGTCGGATTCCCAACAGCGACAACCTCGACGTGGCCGCTTCGGGCATCGAGGTGGACTCATCGGGGTACGTCGTCACCGACCGGCACTGCCGAACCAACCTGGACGGGGTATGGGCTCTGGGCGACATCGCCAATCCGGTCCAGCTCAAGCACGTGGCCAACCATGAGGCCCGAGTAGTGCGCCACAACCTGACCAACCCCGACGACCCGATCTCCACCGACCATCGCTTCATCCCCCATGCCGTGTTCGGGATCCCCCCGATCGCCAGTGTCGGTCTCACCGAACGGGCCTGCCGGGACCGGGCTATCGAATACGTGAGCCACGTCCAGCCCTACGGATCGGCTGCCTACGGCTGGGCCATGGAGGACACCACCAGCGTGGTCAAGGTGATCGGCCAGGCCCGAACCCGCCGGCTCTTGGGCGTCCACATCATCGGCCCTCAAGCCTCGACGCTCATACAGCAGCTCGTCCAGGGCATGCACTTCAACCTGACTATCGACGAGATGGCCCGCGGCCAGTACTACATCCATCCCGCTCTACCCGAGGTGGTGGAACAGGCCCTGCTCGAGCTCTGATCGGCCCTGGACAGCCTCGGTGAGGTCCGGTCGGCTCGACCTCGGTGTCCGGCCGTATGATCAACCCGTGACCAGCACCTTCGGAGCCCTGTTCCGGGTGACCACCTTCGGGGAATCCCATGGTGGCGGTGTGGGCGCGGTCATCGACGGCTGCCCGCCCCGGCTCGCTCTGAGCGAAGCCGATCTCCAGACCGACCTGGACCGTCGACGCCCGGGCCAGAGCCGTCTGGTAACCCAGCGCGACGAATCCGACACCGCCGAGATCCTCTCGGGCGTCTTCGGCGGCTACACCACCGGCACCCCGATCGCGGTGATGGTCCGTAACACCGACGCCGATACCGGCGCCTACCAGCATCTGCGCGACGTTTACCGACCATCGCACGCCGATTTCACCTACGACGCCAAGTACGGGTTTCGCAACTGGGCCGGCGGAGGCCGGGCCTCGGCCCGCGAGACCGTGGGGCGGGTGGCGGCAGGTGCGGTTGCCCGCAAGCTGTTGGCGGCTGCGTCCGGTGTGGAGGTGCTGGGCTGGGTCCGCTCGGTACACACCATCGATGCCGACGCCGACCCGGACGCGGTGAGCAGGGCCGAAGTGGAAGCCGGCCCCACCCGGTGTCCCGACCCCGCCGCCGCCGCCGCCATGACCACCGCCATCGAGCAGGCCCGCACCGACGGCGACTCACTGGGAGGCGTGGTGGAATGCGTGGCCAGGGGGATTCCGGCCGGACTGGGCGAGCCGGTATTCCACAAGCTGGAGGCAGAGCTGGCCGGGGCTCTGCTGTCGTTGCCGGCGGCCAAGGGGTTCGAGATCGGTAGCGGGTTCGCCGGGACCCGCCTCACCGGCCTAACCCACAACGACCCTTTCGAGGCCGGTGATGGCCGGGTCCGCACTGCCACCAACCGGTCGGGCGGGGTTCAGGGCGGCATCTCCAACGGTGCCGATATCTTGGTCCGGGTGGCGTTCAAGCCCACCGCCACCATTGCCAGCGAGCAGCAGACCGTCACCCGGACGGGCGACCCGACCACCCTGGCGGCCCGAGGCCGCCACGACCCCTGCGTGCTGCCCCGGGCCGTTCCTATGGTGGAGGCCATGACGCTGCTGGTGCTGGCCGATCACTGGCTCCGCCAGCACGTCGTCGACGTGTTGCCTCCCCTGCCCGAACGACCCTGACCGAGCCATGATGCCAGACTGCCACCGCATCGGACCGGGATCCATGTCGGCCACCACTGCATCAAAGCGCTGATGGGATCCGATCTCCACCACCGGCTGGTCGTCGCCACCGAAGCCTTGGCCGAACGCACCGGCCAGGAGTGCCACGACGTGGTGGCCGTGCTCGGTTCGGGCCTGGGCCATTACCCCGACACCCTCGATGACGCCGTCGCCGTTGCCTACCGTGACCTGCCCGGGTTCCCTATCCCGACCGCCATCGGTCACGCCGGTACCGCCTATTCGGTGCAGATGGGGCCGAACCGAGTGCTGTTGCTGTCGGGACGGGCCCACGCCTACGAGGGTCACTCCCCCGACGAGATCACCTTCGCGGTGCGAACCGCCGTTGCGGCCGGATGCCGGGCCGTGGTGCTCACCAACGCCGCCGGAGGCTGCGGCGACGGCGCCGCGCCCGGGGATCTGGTGGTGATCACCGATCACGTCAACATGACCGGGACCAACCCGCTGCGAGGCACCAACGACGACCGGCTGGGACCCCGCTTCCCGGACATGACCGACGTCTACACTCCGGCCCTGCGAGCCCGAGCCCACGCCGCCGCGGCCCGGATCGGGATCACACTGACCGAAGGGGTCTATTTCTGGTGGCTGGGCCCATCGTTCGAGACCCCGGCCGAGGTGAGGCTGTCGGCGATGCTGGGGGCCTCGCTGGTGGGCATGTCGACGGTGCCCGAGGCCATCGCGGCCCGCCACATGGGCGCCGAAGTTCTCGGTATCTCCCTGTGCACCAACCTGGCCGCCGGGATCTCCGGGGACCGACTGTCGAGCGAAGAGGTCATACGCACCGGGGCGGCTGCAGCCGCCGACTTCGGCGCTCTGTTCGACGAACTGCTGCCTACGCTGTAGATCGGCTACCGGTGGTGGAAGGGAGGATCGGTCACCACCGCGGCCAGTTCCCGGCCCCGCACGTCGATCACCACCTCGTCCCCGGCCGTCACTTCCGGCACGATCAGGGCCAGAGCTATGCCTTGGCCCAGGGTGGGTGAGAAGTTGCCGCTGGTGACCGTGCCGATGTCGGCACCGTCCCGGCGGACGTCACAACCCGGCCGGGGCGGGCGGCGCCCCTGAGCCACCAGCCCCCGCAGCACCCGGTGGGGGCCTCGCTCCCGTTCGGCCCAGGCTGGGGCCCGACCCCGGAAATCACCCTTGTCGAAACGTACCACCCACCCCAGACCGGCCTGCTGTGACGTGATGGAGGGCCCGAGCTCGTGGCCGTGCAACGGCAGCCCCGCCTCCAGGCGCAACGTGTCTCGGGCGCCGAGCCCGGCCGGAGTGATACCGGCATCGATCAGAGCCTGCCACAGGCCAGCAGCATGATCGACCGGCACCGCCATCTCCACCCCGTCCTCACCGGTGTAGCCGGTGCCGGCCACCAGTACGTCGATGTCACCTATGCGAGCAGCGGCCACCCGGAACCGTCCCACCCCAGCCGCTTCGGAGTCGAGCGATCTCAAGCGGTGTCGAGCGGCTGGACCCTGCACGGCGATAACGGCCCGGGTGTCGGTCACGTCGGTGACGTCGGTGACGGCGCCGACGCCGACGCGGGCCTGCAAGGCATCGAGGACTCGGTCGGTGTTCGACGCGTTGGGCATGATGTCGAAGCGTTCGGGTTCCACCCACCACACGATGATGTCGTCGATCACCGAGGCGTCATCGGGATCGAGCAGGTGGGTGTACTGGGCTCGGCCCGGCTCCACCCGTTCGAGGTCGTTGGTGAAGGCCCACTGCACCGCGGCCCGCGCCTCGGGGCCGGTCACCCGCACCGTGCCCAGATGCGACACATCGAAGGCGACGGCCCCGGACCGGCAGGCCAAGTGCTCGGCCAAGGTCCCGGCCTGGTAGTGCAGGGGCATCTCCCAGCCCCCGAAGGGAACCATCCTGGCCCCGGCCGCCACATGGGCGGCGTGTAGTGGCGAACGGCGGTCGCTCACGGGCTCGGGGGGTCTCAGTCCTCGCCCACCGCTCGGGGAAACTCGTCTGAGTCGGTCTCAGCGAAGAGGTCGACGATGGCGGCATCGACCTCCTTCTTCACGCCGCCCAACGGCAACACGTTGAGCACGCCTTGGCCGTTCTGAAGCAGATCGAAAAGATCCTCACCGGAGGAGACCACAACCGACTTGGTCCCGCTGATGACCAGATTGGCAGTGGTGACATCCGTTTGCAGGTTGTCACGCAGGTACTTGAAGATCTTGCGAACCTGCTTCAGGTCTATCCCACCGTCGAGCAGGCTCTTGATCACCTTCAGCTCCAACAGATCGCCGTAGCTGTACAGGCGGCGGCTGCCGCTGCCGGCGGCAGCCGCCAAGGAAGGCTTCATAAAGTCCTCACGGGCCCAATAATCGAGCTGTCGGTAAGTGACCCCGACGATCTCGGCAGTTCGTCGAGTGCTGAACTCGCGGGCCACATTGATGCTGTCCATCAGGCATCCCCTATAGCTGGCGAACTTACTGACTACACAGCCGAAATTACGAGGCTGTGAGGTGTGGACAACTTTAAGGCGATGCCGGTCCGCGGGCAACCAGCAGGTCGTGCCTGCTCGAGAACCGAGCCGAGCCGGGCGGCCCGCAGCCGACCGATCAGTCGGTGCCGAAGTCCTCGGGAGAGATCGAGTCGATGAACTCCTTGAACTGCTCGACCACCTCTTCGGCCCGTTCGTTGCTGTCGGGAACTCCTTCGGCGTAGCCCGCCTCGTCGATCACCGCTTCATCGGCGTAGATGGGTGTCCCGGTGCGGGCGGCCAAAGCGATGGCGTCGGACGGGCGGCTCGAAACCACGATCTTCTTACCGCCGCGCACCAGATGTAGCTCAGCGTAGAAGGTCCGGTCCCTCAACTCGGTGACGACGACCCGGTCGAGGGCGGTAGAAAGCTCCTCGAGTACTTGGCGTAGCAAGTCATGGGTCATGGGCCGCGGCGTGGGCTCCCCGCCCAGAGCCAAAGCGATGGCTGTCGCTTCAGGAACTCCGATGAAGATGGGCAGCAGCCGGGCCGTGTCCGAACGCTCCCGAAGCAAGACGATGGGCGCATTGGAAGGCATCTCGACCCGGACCCCGAGCAACTCCATCTCCTGCACGACGACAGCTTAACTGTGACAACGGACAACGGGGACGGTGGCTGGATCCGACCGGACAGGTCGGTTCGAGCGGCTGGAGATCAGCCGAGCCGGAGCCCGAGGATCCGGCGCAGCAGAGTCTGTCTCATGGTTTCGGCCAGACTCACCAGCTCGGATAGTTCGACGCTGGCTTCGGTGATCTGGCCCCGAAGGACCCGGGGGACCAAGATCTGCTCGTACAGGCCGGCCTCACGCTCGGCTGCGACCTTGAACATGCGCAGGTGGCGGGGTTCGACCCCTCTCTCGGCGAAGGCGGCCGCGGCTCTCGCCAACTTCAGAGCCTCGTGATCGAAAATGGTGCCGTCCGCGGTGTCATACCCCTCGATCAGCCCGAATCGGACCAGTCCACGGATCAAACCGAGATCAGCGTTGGCCGCGACCGACAACTCGTTCGCCGTCAGACTGACCGACCCTTCCACCAACTGAGAAGAATCCGATGGCGAAGATCCCGAGGCATCCGATGCAGCGCCGTCCTCTTGCGGTGCGGTAAGCACAGCCGGCTCCGCAGCCGGCCCAGGCTCCAAGGCCTGGAGCTTTTGCCTTATCATCTTCAGCGGCAACTGGTTGTCGCGCTGCTGGATGAGGATCCAGTCGAGACGCTCGATGTCGGGCTTGTAGAACTTACGGTACCCAGACGGAGTGCGCTCCGGTTCGATCAAACCCTGACTCTCCAAGAATCGGATCTTGGAAATCGTGACGTCGGGATGGTCCTCGCCGAGCAGCGAGACCACTTCACCGATCGAATAGTGGCCGTTGTCGTCCGGGTCGCTCATTTATCGGCTGTCCCATGAAAGAACACGAGCTTGAACTTACCGATCTGCACCTCGTCGCCTTCGCTGAGCTCGGCTCGGTCGATGAGCTTCCGATTCAGGTAGCTGCCATTGAGAGAACCGATATCGCGAATCCAGTATCGATTTCCCTCCCGGCTGATCTCGGCGTGAAGTCGGGACACGGTGATGTCATCGAGGAAGATGTCGCTGTGGGGGTGGCGGCCGACCGAGACGAGATCTGTATCCAAGGCATAGCGAGCACCGGCCTTGGCGCCCTGGGTGACCACGAATAGCCCGTCGTGGGTACCGAACCCCGACCGGTCGACATGTGCGGCCACGACCGCTAACCCTCGATCAGGGATCGGTAAGCATCGGCGTCGAGCATGCCGTCGACCTGGCTCGGGTCGTCGGGCGTGATCACGCAGATCCAACCTTCACCGTAAGGGTCCTCATTGAGCCGCTCGGGCGCGTCGACCAGATCGACGTTGACCTCGGCCACCACCCCCGACACCGGGGCGTAGAGGTCCGACACCGACTTCGTCGACTCCACCTCCCCGAACGGCGTCCCCTGATCCAGGTGGGTCCCGACCTCGGGAAGATCGACGTACACAACGTCACCGAGGGCGTCCTGGGCATAGTCGGTGATGCCCACCCTCACCGCGGCCCCACTCGGCGAGGCCCATTCGTGATCGGAGGAATAGCGCAGGTTCTCGGGCACATTCATGACAGCAACTTACATGATGGCAACCGTTCACCGCGAGCTATTCGAATCACGGGATCAACCGGAGCGGGCCGTCCGACCGTCCCGGAGGGCTTCGAGGCCTTTTGGGACGTACTGGACGGCGGAGAGATAGCTATAGACCAGCGACGGCACCGCGCATATCCACCCCGCCACCCGGAACCCACCGGCTCCGGCGATGGTGGAGGCACCGGCCAGCAGCAGCGGAAAGGAGAAGTAGAGGCCGAAGGTGGCGCACTTTCCCCACCAAGTGACCTCGATCCGCCGGGCCCCCAGAGCGCCGAGCACCAGCGCCGCCGCGGCTACCAGCCCTTCCCGCAGCCCCGCCACCATCACCAGCCACCAAGGCACCGAGCCGTCGATCCCGACGGCGACGACACCGACGATGAGCACGACCCGATCGGTCACCGGGTCGATCAGCTTGCCCATCTCGCTGACGGCATCGAAGCGGCGGGCCCACCACCCGTCCGCCCAGTCGGTGGCACCCACCGCGCCCCACACCAGAGCCGCCCCCCACCGGTCGTGCTGGGAGAACAGCAGCCACAAGAACCACGGTATGCAGGCCAGCCGGGCCAGCGAGATCAGGTTGGGAACAGTGAGGATCCTGTCCTCGAACAGGCCCGGGCGCCCGGAGCCCGGCTCGGCTTGCATCGCCGATCAGCCTACGATCAGGTTGTGCCTTCCATCTTCACCCGAATAATCGACGGCGAGATCGAGGCCCGGCTGGTTCACAGCGACGACGTGTGTGTCGCCTTCCTCGACGTCCGGCCCCTCAACCGGGGTCACGTGCTGGTGGTGCCCCGAGCCGAGACGGATCACTGGATCGATCTCGACCCCGACACGGTCGGTCACCTCATCGGTGTCGCCCAACGGGTGGCCGCGGCCCAGCAGAAACTGCTCTCCCCGGCCCGGGTGGGGCTGATGATCGCCGGCTTCGAGGTCGCCCACACCCATGTCCATGTGGTGCCGCTGGACGGGATGGAGCATCTCGATTTCGCCCGAGCCGATCCCGATCCCGATCCCGACGATCTCGACTCGCTGGCCGATCTGCTCCGGGCCGAGCTGGGCTGGAGCTGATCGGGCCGGGTCCGGTCCCGGATTTTGGCCCGGAAGATTTGGCTACGGCTGAGACATAGCATTAACCTCGGGACCATGGACATAGCAGTGACCATCATCGGAGTGCTGCTCGCAGTTCTTCTCGCCGGCCTCGGGTACCTCATCGCCCGGATCGATACCCGGATCGACAATCTCTCCGTCCGGATCGACGGGCTTTCCGCCGACATCCGAGAACTCAGCAACCGGGTAGCCCGAATCGAAGGCCACCTTTTCGGTGTCTCCGCCCCACCGACTGCTGCTCCCACGACTCCGGCCCAGGACCCGGTCGCGTCACCACCGGCTGCTGCCACCCCGGCCACTGCCTGAAACAGCAAGACCAAGTGCACTCCGCGGGGCGGTGGAAGCGTTCGATTTTGCTGTTGGTTTGGGGCCGGTAGGACGGGTTTGTTTGTGGGTGACGTTGGTGTCGTCGAGGGCTTGGCGCCAGTGCCGGACTCGTAGTAGGCGCCGTTGTCGGTGAGAACCCACTCAATGTTGACGCCGCGGGTAGCGAACCAGCGGTGGGCTCGGTGCCAGAACCCATCTGCTCCGGGCCGAGCTGGGCTGGAGCTGACCCGGCCGGGTCCGGTCCCGGATTTTGGCCCGGTCGATTTGGCTACGGCTGAGACGGCTACGGCTGAGACATAGCATTAACCTCGGGACCATGGACATAGCAGTGACCATCATCGGAGTGCTGCTCGCAATTCTTCTCGCCCGCCTCGGGTACCTCATCACCCGGATCGACGCCCGAATCGACAATCTCTCCGCCAAGATCGACGACGTGAACCACGGGCTCTCCGCCAAGATCGACGACGTGAACCATAGGCTCTCCGCCAAGATCGACGACTTAGACCATAGGCTCACTGCCGACATCCGAGAGCTCGGCAATCGGATGGCCCGAATCGAAGGTCACCTTCTTGGTGTTCCCGCCCAGCCAGTGGCTTCTACGACTCCGGCTCAGGACCCGGTTGCATCACCACCAGCAGCGGCTACCCCGGCCACTGCCTGAACTACACGGCTAGGTCAGCGACAAGGGCAGGCCAGCGATTATGGCGGTGCTTGTCACTCCCACATAGGTGAGGCGACGCAGGTGCCGGATCAGCTCGAACGGGTCGTCGGCCCAGCGGTGCCAGCGGTTCGGGTCGTCGACGATGCCCGACGCCTTGTCGGTCTTGACCTTGAGCTGATCGACCGCCCATTGCAGCGGTGAACGCCCCGACACCTGATAATCGTGGGCTTCGTCGGGGATGTTGTCGAGCTGGCACCGGTCATTGACCCGCAGCACTGTGAGGTCTTTGCTCCGACCGCCGCCAGCCCCCCAGCGCATCCGGCCCGCGATCCGGTAGGCGGCGGGATCGGCGGCGCCCTCGTCGGGTTCGCCGTCCACCACACAGATCACGCCGGGCTGCTGCGGGCAGGTTTCGTAGCCGACGTGCAGGTCCATGAGGGCCCGGCCCGCGGCCCGGAATGCCTCGAAATCCTCCGCCAGCGGTATCCGGGGCAGGCTGCGGGACAGGTCGTGGCGGTACCGGTCGCGCCAATCGGGGGCGTGCATCACCCCGTACATGTACTCCCAGATGTCGTCCTTGGTGACTGCCAGGGCCGGATAGCGGTGCTGGAACTGTTCGAGGCACCAGTCGGTGACGTTGTGGAGATCGCCGGGGTTGGCATCGAGGCCCAGATCAAAGGTGGCGGCGGTCATGGTGGTGATCCGTTTCGGTCGGCGGGGTTCGATGGCTCCAGCCGTGTGCATGATTGCCGGTGCGACGGCAGGGCTCTGGTCTGGCGGGACCCGGCAATGGCGGCCAGATCGGCCAGGATCGGGGTGGCCAAGGCATGGAAGATCATGTTGGCCGTCCCCGAGACCAGGATCGCCGCCAACGGACGATGAGACGCCCCCCCCCCCGATTGGGGCCGACCACGTTCAGGTCGGCGAGGCGGTCCGCAGCGATCACGCTGTCGGGGGAGGTCACGCTGAGCGAAGCCACGATTATCGTCTCGTCGGCTGACGTCTCGGGGACATCACCCGGGTCTGGCGTCCGGTCGCGCAGAGGTCGATGAGGAGGTCGACGGCAAGTATCCCGAACGGGATCTGGCGCGTCAGATTGAGAATCATCGCCGGATTCGGGGTACAGCCCGGCAGGCCTGGATGGTTCCGGCTCCTTTGAGGTCCGGTGGTAACGCTGTGGCGAGGGCTCCGAAGATCGCCATGTTGGACGGGCAGGTGAGAAGGAGGCGTGCTGTCCCCCCCCCCCCGCGAACATGGCCGAAACCGTCTTGACCGACGACAAGATGCGGTCGTCCTCATAAAGCCACAGCTTGGTGAACGGGCGATACAGCACTTCGCGGATGCGGGCTTCGTCGAAGCTGATTTCGTCGCCACGTCGCAGGGTGGCCTTGAGGGTGTCGGTCCATTTGATCTCGTCGAGACGATCGTTGACAGTCCGCTGGGCGACCCGCTGACGAATGGTCTCACGGTCGGGGCGGCCCCGGTGGACGAAGCTGTGGGCCGAGTCGTAGACGTCGATCAGCTGGCTGACCCGGGCTATGAGATCATCACGGGAGAACGAATACACGTAAGGGTCACATGTAGTAGTTACACCCCGAGCGTGATCAACAACCGCCGTGTGCGGATTGTCGCGTCTCGTGTCGCACACCGGCATCAGCTTCTCGAAGCTGCCGTCGCCGAGGTTCACCCAGTCGTGGCGGTCGGTTACCGGCACCTCGGTGAGCCGGTTGCTGGTCACATCACCGAGCTCGTCCAGCCAGGCGAACTTCTCGGCAAGGCTGGCGGCATCGGGGACCTGGGCGTAGTGCAGCCTTGCTGGCCGGGCTGGATCAGCGGCCGGGTTGCGGACCAGCACAGTGATCTGCACCCCGTTACGCGAGCCTCCTCCGAAGATTTTGTCGCCCTCGCGTCTAAATTCTTCGCCGCTCTTGTAGGCATCACCGCGCAGGTTCACCACGTATACGTCGCTGAACTCGTCTCGTAACACCGCTCGCATCCCAGCCCTCGAGGTGGCGGTGGTCAGTGAGTTGGGGGTGACGAAGGCCACTACCCAGCCCTCGCTTTCGGGGTCGTCGACATCCACGGTGAGCCGGTCGGTGGCCCACCGGAATGCCTGCACGTACAGGTTCCCGGCCGAGTTGCCACCAGCCGACTTGCCGGTAACGGCTACCTGTCGTTTCTCATAGGTGTCCCGCACCCGTCGCGCCACCTCTTCGTAGTCGGGGCGGGGGTTGTCGTCCCCGGAAGATCTTTGGCCAGCCGACCAAGGCGGGTTGCCCACGATCACCTTGATCGGGGTGTTCTCCTGGGTCGTCACCCGGCTGGCGTTGCCCGGCACTTGACCACCCACCGCCCAGGCCTGCTGGCGGTGAGCCTCACGCTGTCGGCGCATGGCCGGGGTCTCAGACTCAAACGTGTCAGCCAAAACAATCCCCGGGAACGCCTCGTAACCCCGGCTGTCGAAGACACCCCGCTCGGCCGCGGATTCCTCGATCTTGAGCGCCGCTATGTAATACGGCAACATCACGATCTCGCGGGCATAGAGCTCGTCTGCGTACTTGCGGGCAACATCAACATCCGCGATCAACGGGTTGCCGCCGGGCCCGGTAATTGAAAACAACCGGGCAATGAACGTGCCAGTCCCTGTGAACGGATCCAGCACAGTCACATTCTCATCGGTGAGACCACGACCAAAATGAGCCCGACAGACCGCGTCCACGCTGCGCAACATGAAATCCACCAGCTCGATCGGCGTGTACACGATCCCCAGGCGCTGCACCTCAGCAGGCATAGCCGCTTTCAAAAACCCGTCATACACCTGCCGCAACACGTCCAGACGCTCCCCGGTACTGGCATCGGGATCGGCGGCCCGGAACGCGTTGGCGATGTGGCGGTATCGGCTCTTCAGGGGTTCGGTGATGTGGTCGAAGTCGACTCCGAAGGAGGCCAGCCGGTTCAGCAGCGCCCTGAGGTGCACCGACACCGGGTTGTGCTCGGCGAAACGATTGTCGGCGAAGAAGGCATCGAACACGGGGATGGTCACCACGTGCTGGGCCACCATGGCCCGGGCCTGAGGCTCGGTGAACGATGGGATCGAGGTCCGCCCGATGGCCTGGGCGAAATCGTCGAGGGCGTCGCGGATCTCGTCGTGAGCGGCGGCCGCCTCATCGAGATGGGCTCTTACCCGGTCGCACACCGCAGCGGTGCGCCGGCCCCAGGACGGCCAGTACTGCCGATCGCCGACCTGTTCCACCACCGCCGAGGCGATGGCGGCGGTCAGCAGGTTCGAAAGGGCCAATTGCTGCTGTACCGGCCCGGTAGCGTCGGCATCCGCAGAGACGGCGTCCTCAACGTCGGTGCCGGTTCGGTCCAGGACCCGCAGGGGCAGGTCCCGGGCCGCCCGCACCGAGTTGACCATCACGTCGAGGCGCTCGTCATGGGACCGCAACGCTCGCAGCACCTTGAACACCTGCTTGAAGTCGCTGCTTCCGATCACCTCGTCGGAGCGCATCAACTTCCCGGCTGGGACCAACACCGGCAACACCACGTACCCACACTGCTTGCCGGGGGCGGTTCGCATCACCCGGCCCACCGCCTGCACGATGTCCACCTCGGAGCGTTTGGGGGCGAGCAGCACCACCGCGTCCAGGGCCGGGACGTCCACCCCTTCGGTGAGGCATCGAGCGTTGGACAACAGCCGGGCCGTCGGCCCGGCCTCGTCGGACCGGTCGCCGTCACGGGCGGTGTCACGAAGCCGTTGCAGTTTCTCAGAACGCCGGTAGGCGTTCATCTTGCCGTCGACGTGATCGGCGTCGAGGATCAAGCAGTTGGCCCCCGTCCCCCCGGCAGAGACACGGGAGGTGGCCCGGTTGGTGAGCATGTTCAGCGCCGCCGCCGAGTTCCGGGATGCCTTCACGGTGTTGGTGAACGCAATGGCCCGCCGGCACGGCTTGGTACCGGGGGTGACCTCGCCCACGGCCCGGCCGGCACTGGGAGCCAACGTGGTCGGGTCGGCCAGCGCGTCCCAGCACCCCAGCAGTTTCACTGCGTCCTCGAAATCCAGTTTGGTCGTCTTGCCGTCGGTGTGGGTGACCTCCACCCCGTTACGGGCCGACGGTCCCAGCAGGTCGCTGTAGACGTTCTCGCCCACCCCGACCACCAACACTTCGTAATCGCAGAGCAGGCCGGCCTCAATGGCCTCGCCGAAGGTCATCGAGTACAGCAGCGGCCCGAACTGAGCCTCATCATCCATTGAGTACAAATCGCCATCGGCTTTGGACTTCGCAGCGTCGGTGTAGATCCGCTGAGTGGCGGTCATATACAACCGCCGGTGGGCAGCCAGTCGGCTCTCGTCGTGCACCAGTGTGAACAGGCCGCCGCCGTCCACGCCGGTGCTGCGATGGGCCTCGTCGCAGATGACCAGATCGAAGGCCGGGCAACCGTAGGGGTCCTGGGCACGACAAATCTTGTCCAGCGACTGGTAGGTGCAGAACACCGCGGTCAGCGCCTTTGGTGCCTCCCGTTTCAGTTTCGAAGCGATCATGGACACGTCAGTAGTAACTGGCATCGCCAATTCCGACAGCGATGCTCCCTCGTCACCGGATTTGCGTCCGACCATGGCATCCGAACACACACCCAAGTACCGATGACGCACGGACCGCTGAGCGGCCCACTCGCGCATCACTTGATCCATCAACGCAATCGACGGCACAAGGTACAGAACCCGACCCCCCATCCCGGCCAGGGATTCCGCCGCCCACAGTGCCACCACCGATTTGCCGGTCCCACACGGCATGACCAGACGGCCCCGCCCGCCGTCGGCGAGACCGTCCACGACCGCGTTCACGGCCTCACTCTGATCGGGCCGGGGTTTGTACCGGACCGGCTGGTAGCGGGCCTGTTCCGGGGACCTGACCAGCTCCCGCCAATCCAACGGCCAGGCGTCGAGCTTGGCCGGGGTCAAGATCTCGGTGCCGGGGGCCTGTTCCAGTTTCTGTTGAGCTGGGCCGGTGTAATCGCTGGTGGCCACGAAGATCCGCGATTTCCAACCCTGTGAGCCTGGGCCGTAATCCGCCAGGAACTTGTTGACGTCTGCTGTCGACACCTTGGCGGTGTCGTAGAACTTGCACTGAACTGCACACAACCCGCCGCCGTACTCGGGCGTTTGCCGACCCAGCAGATCGATGCCTATGTCACCAGTGTGGACCCGGTCGTCACGCCCGGGCCAGTCCTTCCACAGCCACAGGTCCTCGAACCGGGCCGGGCCGTACTCTCCGGGGTGGTCCCGCAATGCGGCCAGCATCATGCGCTCGAACTGCCGGCCCTTGGCCGCGTTCGACCGGTTCGGCGAACGCAACATCTCGAGCGCATCGTCCAAGTGCGGCATGTGACTCGGTGCTGACCCCTTCGGCGCCCGGCCCGCGGCAGGCCGAGCAACCCTGATCCGACTCGGGCTCCTCGGTGGGAACCCTAGTTACAAACGATCAACCTGTGCACAATGGCGACCCATGGCCGTATCCCGGTGCTCCGAATTAACCGGCCCCTCGACAAGGATCGCCGATTTCGACCTCTTCGATGAGATGGGAACCATTGTTGCGGACGTTGTTCACCGTCCGGGCTACGGGATGGATCCGCAGAAGACGGCTCGGGGCCGGAACCAGGAACCGTTCCAGGGTCTCGATGTCATCGTTGTCCCGGTCCAGCCACTGATCCCAGGCGCTGGGCGGCAGGATCACCGGCATACGGTCGTGGATCCGGGCCATCTTCTGGTTGGGCCGGCCGGTGATGACGACGCACGAATACAGCTCCAGGGGCTCGCCGTCACGGTCGAGAGAGGTCCGGTCCTTCCAAACCTCCCACAGGCCGGCGAAGGCAAACGGTTCACCATCGGTGCGGCTGACGAACATAGGTTGCTTGCGCTCGGGACCGCTGATCGGAGTCCACTCGTAGAAGCCGTCGGCTGGGATGATGCAGCGCCGCCGAGCGAAAGGCCGACGGTAGGCGTTGCGAGTGGCCAGCGTCTCGGCTCTGGCGTTGATCATCTTGTTGCCGATGCCGGGATCTTTGGCCCAGAACGGAACCAGCCCCCAGCGGAAGGTGTCGATCCGGCGCTCTCCGGCGCTTTCGAAAACGGCGTACACGGCCTGGGTCGGGGCCACGTTGTGGTTGGGTTCGAGCCTCGTCTCGGGCTCGGGGATTTCAGCCCCGAAGTATCTCGCCAGTTCGTCGGGGGGCGTGGCCGACACGTACCGTCCGCACATCGTCAAGCGCCGCCCATCAGAAGTCGATGCCCTTCTTGGCCACTACCCCCGAATCGTAGGGGTGCTTGACCTTTCGCATCTCCGTCACCGTGTCGGCCAGCCCGACCATCCAGTCCGGTGCATCACGGCCGGTCAGGACAAGGGAGACATCAAAAGGCCGGTTCGTGATGGTGTCCGCCACCTCGCCGACGTCGATCCAACCCCAGTTCACCGGGTAAGTGATCTCGTCGAGCACGACCAGACGATGCTCCCCGGCGGAGATCACGGCCTGGCTGTGACGCCAGGCTTCCCGGGCGACGGCTCGGTCCCGGGTCAGGTCGTCGCTGTCCCAGGTGAAGCCCTCTCCGAGCGACCAGAAGTCGATGCCGAGACTGCCGGCCATGAGCTGCTCTCCGGTGACCCAGTCGTCCGACTTGAGGAACTGGATCACCGCCACCGGCCAGGCCCGGGCCCGGGCTCGAAGAGCCACTCCGAAGGCGGCGGTCGACTTTCCCTTACCCTCTCCGGTGTTGACCAGGACCAGACTCCGGGCCGTTCCCATCCGGTCCGGGCGGGGATCGGTGGTCGGAGGTGAATCGGGACCGGGGATCATGGTCTCTCCCTGCCGTTACGGGCCATGGGCACGATGACGGGCCCGTGGACATCTTCGATCACACGGACATGGGCGTCGAAGTTCTCGGCGATGGCAGCGGGAGTCAGTACCTGGGCCGGGGGGCCCTGCTCGACGATACGGCCACCGGCCAGCATGGCGACCCGATCACCGTAGCGAGCGGCCATGGTCAGATCGTGAAGTGTGGCCACGACAGTGAGCCCGACGGCGCGGCGCAACTCCTCCACCAGCTCGAGGACATCTTGCTGGTGGCCGAGATCGAGCGCCGTGGTCGGCTCGTCCAGCAGCAGGGTCGGGGTTTGTTGGGCCAGGGCCCGGGCCAGCACGACCCGCTGGCGCTCACCACCTGAGAGCGATCGCACCTGGCGGCCGGCGAACGGGACCAAGTCCAGGCGATCGAGCACCTCGTCGGCAACCGAAAGATCGAGGACGCTGTCGCCGGCAAACACGCTGCGATGGGGGGTGCGGCCCAACAGGACGTAGTCGATCACCGTCATCCCGGCCGGGATGACCGGGGTCTGGGGCACGTAGGCCAGGCTCCGGGCCCGGCTAGCGGGCCTACGGTCGGTCAGTCCCTCGATGCTCACAGTGCCGGTAAAGGGCACCGACCCCAGCACGGCTCGCAGAAGGGTGGTCTTGCCGGCACCGTTGGGTCCGACGATGTTGAGCCACTCCCCGGTGGCGACATCGAGATCGACCCGGTCCAGCACCCGGGCGCCGCCCAGGCAGACCGACAGCCCGGCCATGCCGATTCGCACCGGCGCCGTCACCAGACCTCCCGCCGGCTCGTACGCAGGACCAGCACGAAGAACGGTGCGCCCACGAAAGCGGTGACCACCCCGATGGGCAGCTCGGCCGGCTCGAGGGCCGTCCGGGCCACCAGGTCGGCCATCACCATGAAGGCGCCGCCGAAGAGCACGGTGAGGGGCAGCAACACCCGATGGCTGGTACCGAAGACCAAGCGCACCGTGTGGGGGACGATGATCCCCACGAAACCGATCAGGCCGGTGACGGCCACGGCTGCGGCCGCACCCAGAGATGCCACCGTCACCACGATCAAGCGGATACGGCGAGGATCGAGGCCCAGGGCTGCGGCCTCTTCGTCACCGACGGCCAAGACGTCGAGGGCTCGCCGGTAACGCAGCACCACCACCACGGTGAGCAGGAAATAGGGGGCGATCAGGCTCACTTCGGACCACCCCGATGTGGCCACTCGGCCCAGGATCCAGGAGTAGACCTCACGGATGGCGTCGGTATTCGATTGCAGCACGTAGGTCTGCGCTGCGGTCAGGAAGCTGGCCACCGCCACCCCGGCCAGCACCAGCGAGACGGTGGACCGACCGCCGAGATGACCGGCCAGATACGAGATGCCCACCGCCAGCAGAGCACCGGTGAACGCCATCACCGGCACTGGGTCGGCCCAACCGGCACCGTCACCGATGTCTCCGGTGATGGCCACGGTGGCGGCGAGGCCGGCGCCAGCGGCGACACCGAGGAGGTACGGGTCGGCCAGCGGGTTGCGGAAGGCACCCTGGTAGGCGGCACCGGCCAGCGCCAGAGTGGATCCGACCAGCAGCCCCAGCATCACCCGGGGCAGCCGTATCTCGCTGACGATGGCAGCCTGGGTCGCCCCCAGCCCGCTGTCGATACCCAGGCCCGGGATCTCGTCGAGCACCTGTTTGATCACCTGATCGGCGGCGATGTCAACCGGGCCGATGATCAGCCCGGCCACCACCGCCACCAGCACTGCCCCCAGCCCGGCTCCGGCCGAGACCGGGGTCAGGCGTGATCCCGGCACCATGATCCCGGCGCCAGGGCGGGCCGGCCGCGCTGGGAGCACCCGGGCCACCGGTCAGGCCGGTCCGGTCACATCGACCAGGGCGGCGGCCACGACGGCAACGAAATCAACCACCCGTGGCCCCCAGCGCGAGGTGATGTCGTCGTCTAGCTCGATGACGTTGCCGTCGCGCACTGCGCTCAACTGGTCCCATCCGGGCCGGGCCGCCACGGTGGCCGCACTCTGACCGCAACAGACGGTGTCGGCCAAAAAGATCAGGTCCGGGTCGGCACCGATGACGTACTCATCGCTGAGTTGCGGGTAGCCGAAGGCAGAACTGTCGGCGTCGGCGGGGTCGGCAATGCTCTCCAAGCCGAACAGGGAGTAGATCCGGCCCACGAAGGTGGCCGCCGTCACCGAGTAGTAGACGTTGTCGAGCTCGTGGTAATAGGTAAGTCCCGACCCGGTGGGAGCCGTGGCCACCAGATCCTCGATAGAGGCTTGCATCTCCTCCACCAGAGCCGCGGCGGCGATGGGGTGGTCGGTCGCCCGGCCCAGTTCGATGATCTGAGCGTAGGCATCGTCGATGGTCGTCGCTGCGGGCTGGACCAGGCTCTCGATACCCAGCGCGGCCAGGCCGGCAGCCACGTCGCCGGGATCGAAGCTCATGACCACGAGATCGGGCTCGAAACCGGCGATGGCCTCGACGCTGGGGTTGAACCCGTCGAGGTCGCTGAGCGGGGCCGACGCCGGGTAGTCGGACAATACGTCGACAGCGATGACCTGATCGCCGGCGCCGATGGCGAAGAGCATCTCGGTGGCAGTGGGTGATATCGACACGATCCGCTCGGGCCGCTCGGGCCGCTCGGGCCCTGGCTCGGCCGCCTCGAGGGATTCGACAGATTCGGCGGAACTACCACCACCGCACCCTGAGGCCGCCAGCACTACCACCAGCAGGGCCGCGAGCACGATGACGGGGTTCGGACGGGGGGCTGGGTTCGTCTGCATGGGTCTCCTACGGGCCGAGGGTGGTGGCACGAGCGAGAGGAGACCCACCGCACGAGCCCGTTCCTTCCTCGAGGAATCGGTTCGTCGGATGATCACCAGTAGGCGACCGGACTCGTCCCCGTGAGGGGCATCACCGTTGCGGGACAGCGCCGGATTCCGACCGGACTTCGCTATAGATGATCAGTCGGCAGGTTAACGGGTTATCCGATCGAGTGCGACGGTAGCCCCCGTCACCACCCGGTCGATGAGCTCGGCACAGGTGGGCAGGTCATCGACCACTCCCACACACTGACCGGTGGGCAGCACCCCGGAGGCGGTGTCACCGTTCACCAGTGTCGCTCGGGTCAGCATGGGGGCGTTGGCGGCCATGACCGTCTGGCTCCAGGTGAGCCCCTGGTTGCGTCTCAGGGCCAGGCCCTCGCGGACCAGGGCACCGATGCCCAGACCGGTGATCTGGCGGAACCGCCAGGCTCGGGCCGCGGCTCGGGGCAGCCTCGCCAACCGGGTCGTTTCGAGCCTGTCCACCATCTCGGTGCGGATGACCCTCTGGGGTACGCCGTCGATATGAGGCGAGACAACAGTGCCGCCCACACCGGTGGCCAGGTACACCTGCTTGACCGTGTCGGGAACCTTCGAGTCGGCCGTCAACAAGAAGCGGGTCCCCATGGCGATGCCGTCGGCTCCCCAGGCCAGCGCCGCGGCCAAGCCCCGGCCGTCGTGGAAGCCTCCGGCTGCGATCACGGGCCCGTCGAATACGTCGAGCACTTGAGGCAGCAGCAGCGATGTCGGCACGACACCGGTATGACCGCCGCCTTCACCGCCCTGGCACAACACCGCGTCCACGCCGTAGGCGGCCATCTTTTCGGCGTGGCGGCGAGCCCCTACGGTGGGCATCACCACCATGCCCCCGTCTTTGAGCTTCTCCACCAGTTCCCGGCGGGGGGCTTGGGCGAAACTGGCCACCCTGACCCCGGCCCGGACAAGGTGATCGACCCGGTCCTCGACATCGACGGCGTCCGTGCGCAGGTTCACTCCGAAGGGCCGGTCCGTGCGGGACGACACCTCGTCGATGGCTCGGACCATCTCGTCGAGAGACATGGTGGCGGCAGCCAGGATGCCCAGACCGCCGGCCTCGGCCGTCCCCACCACCAAAGAGGGTCCGGCCACCCAACCCATACCGGTCTGTACGATGGGGTATTCGACACCGAAGAGGGTGCTGGCCCGGGTGCGCAGCCGGGGATCGACGGTCACAGCCGCGCACCCTACCGGCCCCGAAAACCAGCGGCATGGATACAGGGCGTGAGAGGGGGTAGGGACATGGCCAGACGGCTCACCGGGTTCAGCCACGGCGCCGGTTGAGGCTGCAAGCTCGCCCCCGGCGAGCTCGCGCACGTGGTGCGCGGCCTGACTCCCCCTGATGCCCCCGAGCTGCTGATCGGAGCCGCTCGCGGCGACGACGCCGCTGTCTGGCGTATCGACGACCACCGGGCTCTGGTGGTTACCGTCGACTTCATCACCCCGGTGGTGGACGACGCCCGCACTTGGGGCCGGATCGCAGCCACCAACGCCGTGTCGGACGTGTACGCCATGGGGGGCCGGCCCCTGCTTGCTCTCAACCTGGTGGCTTGGAACACCGCCGAGTTGCCCAACGAGCTCCTGGCCGAGGTCTTGGCCGGTGGCGACGACGTGGCCCGGGCGGCCGGCTTCGTAATCGGCGGCGGGCATACCGTCGACGACCCCGAACCCAAGTACGGGATGGCTCTCGTGGGCGAGGTCGACCCGGATCGGATGCTCACCAACGCCGCTATCCGGCCTGGTGACTGGTTGGTCCTGTCCAAGCCGCTCGGTATCGGCGTGATCACCACCGCCTTGAAACAGGGCATCGCCGAGGAGGCCATCGTGAACAGGGCGGTGGAGGTCATGACCCGGACCAACGATCAGGCGGCTCGTATCGCCGTCGACGCCGGCGCCACCGGCGCCACCGACGTCACCGGATTCGGTCTGCTCGGCCATGCCGCCCGCATGGCTCAGGAATCGGAGGTGGATCTCGAGATCAGAGCCGGGGCCGTACCCGTCATCGCCGGAGCCCGGGACCTGGCCGCAGCCGGCGCGGTACCGGGCGGAACCAACCGCAACCGGGCCTGGGTATCGCAATGGCTCGACGCCGACGGCATCGACGAATCGACCGTCACCTTGCTGGCTGATGCCCAAACGTCAGGGGGACTGCTGTTCGGTGTGACCGAGAGCGAGGCCGGCGCCGCGGTGGGCGCCTTGCGGTCTTCGGGCCATGAGGCGGCCGTGATCGGACAGGCCGGTTCCGGATCCGGCATCATCCGGCTCCTACCGGGCAAATAGCTCGGGTCAGTCGAGCAGATCGGGCTGGTCGCGGACGATCTCGTCGTACAGCGGCTGGAACGTGTACCACATGGCCAGCCCGGTGCCCACCATGGAATAGGTGTGGTGAGCCACGTCGTCGGGGATCTCGATCGGATCACCGGCGGCGGAGGCCAGCAACTCGGTCTTGCAGGCCCGGTCCATGGTGATGAAGGCGGCGGCAGCGGCATCCACCGACGCCCCGACCGTCAACAGACCGTGGTTCTGCAGAATGGCCGCCTTGTTCCCGCCCAGACCGGCGGCGATGCGCTTGCCCTCATCGAGCTCGAGCACCACCCCGGAAAACCCGTCGAAGACCACATGGTCGTCGTAAAAGGCACAACTGTCCTGGGTCAGGGGTCGCAGCCGCCGGCCCAGGGTCGAGAAGGTCTTGCCATACATCGAATGGGCGTGAGCGGCTGCGACTACTTCGGGACGGGCGGCGTGGATCTGCGAATGGATGGCGAAGGCGGCACCGTTCAACAACGCACCCTCCCCCTCGACGATGTCACCGAGCTCGTTCACCCTGATCAGGCTCGACGCGGTTATGTGCTTGAAGTTGACTCCCCATGGGTTGACCCAGAACGTCTCGGTTAGCTCCGGGTCGCGAACGGTGACGTGACCGGCTGCTCCCACGGCGCCGTCCTCGAACCCGAGCCGCCCGAAGATCCGGTAGGTGGCGGCCAGCCGCTGCTTGCGGTGCAGCCGCTCCTCTTCGACAGTCTCGAAGGCGGGCAGGTAGAAGTCGGGTCCGATATCCACGGTCGGGCCGTCACTGTCCTGGCCCTGCTGCTGGTCGGCTGAATGTTGTCGTCGAGTCACGTGAGGAGGGTACCGCTGGTGCCGAGATCCTGACATAGTGGATGGTCGTCTTGGAGGATTGATGGCCGAGCCACTCGGAAACGGACCAGGCCACAACCTTCCGGCATCATGGAACCGTCCATACGACCAGGACCGGCGCCGTAGCTGGCGTTGGCCTCGACTCGACCCGATCATCAATCGCCGTGCCCTGATCGCAGTCACCGTGCTGGCTGCTCTGGTGATCGT
Source organism: Acidimicrobiales bacterium (assembly GCA_963422655.1). Taxonomy (GTDB): domain Bacteria; phylum Actinomycetota; class Acidimicrobiia; order Acidimicrobiales; family Aldehydirespiratoraceae; genus CATQHS01. The sequence continues at coordinate 1,013,487 of OY730440.1, forward strand.
CGGCAAGCTGGTCGAAGGTGAAGATCACCCGCCCACCGACCCCGCGCCCACCCCCGCGGATGAGGCCGAGGCTCTGGTGGCCGTGCGCGCCGCTGAAGCCCGAGCCGGGTTCGGGATCACGGTACGGGTCACAGACGGCACTGTAATCCTGGCCGGAACCGTGGAGACACCCGAGGCCCGCCGCTCAGCCGAATTGGTGGCCAAGTCCGTAGTGGGCACCGACTTTCGAATCGAAAACCAGCTCCTGATCGGACAGAACCAAGGCGAGCCGAAAGATGATACGGCTCCGCTCACCGAAGTCGCCGAAGTCGCCGAAGTGACAGAGGTCGAGCTCGCCTTGCAGAACAAGATCAGTTCGCTGCTGGCCCGCGATCCGATTACGTTCACCAGCGGCAGTGCCGAGCTCACGGAAGGATCGCTGGCCACCCTGAACGCTCTGGTTGCTGAGTTGCGATCTACCGACATCGCAGTGACCATCGCCGGCCACACCGATTCCGACGGCCTTGCCGAGGACAATCTCAGGCTGAGCAAGCAGCGGGCCGACACCGTACTCACCTACCTGGCGAACGCCGGGATCGACCCATCCCGTCTCGCCGCTGAAGGCTTCGGCGGATCCCATCCGGTCTCCGGCAACGAGACCAGGCAAGACAAGGCCGCCAACCGTCGCATCGAGGTACTGGTAAAACGGCACTGACCGAAACACCGGAAGCCGAGTGCGTGGATTCGCGAAAGCTCTGCTGGCCGCAACTGGTCGGGCTGGGGAGATTTGAACTCCCGGCCTTCGGTCCCCCAGACCGATGCGCTAACCAAACTGCGCCACAGCCCGTGACTGCTGAGGTTACCGGTTACAACAGCAGTGCCACACCCTGAACGGCGCGCCAGCCCAGGTAAGCCACAGCCAGCACCACCAATACCCAGAAGTGCCAGGGAACCGGTGAAGCGGCGGCCTCGCCCGGTGAGGAGGCCCGGGCCCCGAGCTGCGCCGGTCGTCCGCACGAGGGGCAGGAGCCGTCGGGATCGATGGCGTTGGGGGTCAGGTAACGCCCGCAGGGCCCGCACCAAGGCACAAATGCCGAGCCCGGGCCCGGGCCCGGTCAGTCCCGCCGGATGGCCATGATGGCCGTGTCGTCGTTGATGATCCCACCCGCGAAGTCCTTGGCCGCGTCGAGGAGCATCTTGCACAAGACGTCGGGGCCGGCGTCGAGGTCTCGCTCGACCGCCTTGATGATCCGGTTCTCCCCGAAGATCTGGGCTCCGGACCGGGCTTCGGCCAAGCCGTCGGTGTACATGACCACGAGATCGTCGGAACGCAGCGGAATCTCTCTGGAGAAGTAGATGGCAGTTGGATCCAGCATCAGCAGAGGGCCGGTGGATCGCAGCGGGGCTACTCCGTCGGACTGGAACAAGAAAGCGGCGGGATGGCCGGCCGAGCAGTAGCGGAGTGTGGCGGCCTCGGTGTCGAACACGACCACGCAGGCCGATATGAACTCCTCGTTGCGATCACCGGACGAGAGTTGCTCGTTGAGTTCCTCGAAAGCCTGAGCCGGATCACGGAACTGGCGCAGGAATACCCTCAGTAGGTATTTGGCCTGGAATGCGGTGATCGAAGACTCGATACCGTGACCGGCGACATCGCCGATGACGGCGGCCACCCGGTTGCGTCCGACACGGTGAACGTCGAAGAAGTCACCGGCCATGAGACCGGAACCGGCCTGGTAGATCCGGCCGATCTCGAAGCCCACGAAATCGGGGACCTCCTCGGGGGCCAGCCGGGCCGCCCATGCCTTGGGGGCCAGTTGCTCCTGCTCGAGCGCCTGTGACGCTCGGCGCTCGATCCCGTAGCGGTTGCGAGCCATCCGGGCTTCCAGCACCGAAGTGCGGGACCACCACACCGATGCCGCCGCCGGGATGATCATCACCCCGAAAACCATGTAAAAGTAATCGCTCTGGGTTAGGGCCATGAACCCGGCGATCAGGGCCAGCAGAAGGTAGACCAGAGCCGAGTGAAGCTCCTTGCGCCAAGCAGCAAAGGCGAGGGAATGGGCTTCGGCATCGGCGTTGGGCTCGGTCTCGATGAGCTTCACCAACCGCCACCGGTGCCGCGCTGAGCGAGCGTAGACGACCACGGCGATCACCGACACCATTGCGAGGGCGCTCAAGATGGCGAGCTTCACCGATTCCCTCCCGGCTGGCCGGTCCTGTTCACCAATGGTACCCAGTGGGGACGGCTACCGGCTGACTCATGGCTCGGGGGCCGGTCAGCTTCGGCGCCGGGTCCGGAGCTTCACCGCGGTCGCGCCCAGATCGAATCTCTCCCTGATCTTGCGCTCCATATAGCGCAGGTACGTGCGAGGCAGCTCACGGTTCGTGAACAGCGTAAAAGTGGGGGGATCGGTGGCCCCCTGAGTGGCGTAGAGGATCCGAACCCCGTCGGGCGCGGGCTGCGCGGCCTGCGCGGCTCTGACCAAGTCGTTCACCTGCCGAGTGGGGATCCGAACCCGGTAGGCCTGTACTGCTTCTTGCAACGACGGCCACAGGCGACCGACGCCCTTGCCGGTCAGAGCCGAGATGCGCAGCACGGCCGGATCTCCGAGGAAACCGAGCTTGCGTTCCACGTCGGCGCCCAACCGCGCCCGGGTCTCGGCGCCGACCAGTTCCCACTTGTTGAGCAGTACGACGATCGGACATCCGGCCACGTCGACTCGCTCAGCTAGCCGCTGGTCCTGACGGGTGACCCCGATGGTGGCGTCGATCACCAGCAATGCGACATCGGAGATGTCAACCGCTCTCAGAGCCCGGATCAGCGAGTAGTACTCGGTGGCTCCGTCGATGCGGGCCCTCCGGCGCATCCCGGCCGTGTCGACGAAGCGAACCGGACCCGACTCCGTGTCGACGACGGTATCGATCGCGTCCCGGGTGGTTCCGGGCTGATCATGCACGATGGCTCGATCCTCGCCGATCAGCCGGTTGAACAACGTCGACTTGCCGACGTTGGGGCGGCCCACTATCGCTACCGACAACGAGGCGTCAACGGCGTCGGCGTCATGGCTTCGGTCCGAGCCCGGCAGCGTCGGCACCAGAGCATCGAGCAGGTCGCCGGTACCGTGGCCGTGCAAGGCGCTAACCGGGTGGGGGTCGCCGAAGCCGAGCCCCAGGAGGTCCCAGACCGCGTTCTGGTGACTCTGGTCGTCGACCTTGTTGGCCACGACCAGCACCGGCGCCGCGACCCGGCGCAGCAGTCGGGCCACCATCTCGTCATCGGAGGTGAGCCCCACGGTGGCATCCACGACGAACAAAACAGCGTCGGCGTCGCTAATGGCCTGCTCGGCTTGGGCGCTCACTTCGACTTCGAGCCCGTCACCCGACGCCATCCATCCGCCGGTGTCGACCAGCGTGAACCGATGGCCGAGCCATTCTGCTTCCACCGCCTTGCGGTCCCTGGTGACCCCGGGCCGCTCCTGCACGATCGCCTCGCGACGGCCGAGGATGCGATTGACCAGGGTCGACTTGCCGACGTTGGGGCGACCGACCACCGCCACTACACCGTTCACGGGCCCACTCGCCTCGTCACCGCTCAGGCCCATTCCAGAGCCCGCCGTAGCGCCCGGCCGTGGGTGGGAACGATCTCCACCGACCGGGGCAGATCGGCTGGCGTCATGCCGTCGAGGAACATGCCCCGGCCGAGACACACGTCCGGCAACAGGTAACGGTGCCCTTCGGGTTCACAGTCCAGGGTACGAGCCAGATCTTCTCCGACCAGCAGGCCGGTGACACCGATGTTCCCGCCGAAGAACCGGTTCTCGACCGGCACCACCCGTACGTCGTCACGGCCCAGCCGCCCCACGATGGGTTCGATGACGGGCGCCCCCAGGGTGCCGGTCAGAATTGCAGTCGGAGCCCGGCGACCGGACCGCAACCGTACCGGCACCGCCGCCGTGCGATGGGCGGTCGGTGAGGCCGCCGCCCCGGCCGGCGAACCTTGGCGAGGAGCCCGGTACCCGTCGGCGGGAGCGCCATCGACCCAGGCGAAGAAACCGGATCGGGGCGGGGTCGCGTTCTCGGAGACACCGGTGAACTCGAGCTCGAGAGTGCGGGCCATGCCGATTCCGTCCTCGTGCATCTCGAACCCCTCGTAGTGTCGGGCCGGCGGGAACTTCCGACCGCTCATGACGAAGTACTCGTCGGCCGCGAACACCATTCGCCGGCCCAGCGCTTCCAGGTACACCTCCTGCCACGTGGCTACCAGGTCGACAACGGCAAGAGCCTCGGACCGTGAATGCTCTCTCATGCGGGGCTGTCGGTTGAACCGGGACACCCCCAGTGGGACTACGCACACCGTTCGCATCTCAGGGAACCGTTCGAGCACTCCGGCGAAAGTGTCGGCCAGCACCTCCCCGTCGTTCACACCCGGACACACCACTACCTGTCCGTGTACTTCGATCCCGGCTTCGAGCAGGAGCTTCAACCACCGCAGCGAGACTGCGCCCCGCCGGTTACGAAGGATGGCGGACCGGACATCGGGGTCGGTGGCATGGATCGACACGTGCAGCGGGGACAACCGCTCGCTGATCACCCGTTCCAAGTCCAGCTCGGTGAACCGGGTCAGCGTCGTGAAGTTCCCGTACAGAAACGACAGTCGGTAGTCGTCGTCCTTGAGATAGAGCGACCGGCGCATGCCTTTGGGTAGCTGGTGGATGAAGCAGAACTCGCAGTGGTTGTCGCAGACCTGCACCCGGTCGAACACGGCCGCGTCCACTTCGACTCCGAGCGGCTCACCCTCGCCCTTGGCCACTGTCACGTCCACGGGCGACCCGTTGCGTCTCAGGCTGAATCTCACTTCGGCCCCGTCGGTCGAGAGCTGCCACCTGATCACGTCGCGGGGCATCTCGCCGTCGACGGCCAGGATCTCGTCGCCGGGGACCAGCCCGGCTCGTTCGGCCGGTGATCCGGGGGCAACCGCGACGAGGCGGGGGGTGGACATCGGATCAACGATACCGGCTCCCGATTCTCGACTCCTATTGTTGCCTATCCCTATGATTTTCTATCAATTTACAATATATTTTACTCAATATGAGGTTAACTCCGATAGAGGTACGGGTATGGCGACCGTGACTGTCAGCCGGTCCGAAGATCGGCTTATCGCGATCAAACAGGTACCGTCCGAACGCACCGACGAGATCGAACGGGAGGCCGAGCTCCTCGGCCGGCTCACCCATCGGGGTGTGATCGAGCTCATCGACCTGCACCACTGCGACGATGGGAGCCGGGCCCTTCACACCGAGTTCGTCGGTCCCGACACCTGGGCCACCCGACCCCTCACCGACCCGATCGGCAGGGCCGGCGCCGGAGCTGCTCTGGCCGCAGTGATCGCCGACCTCCACGACCTGGGAGTCACCCATCGCAACCTTGCGGGCAGCCACGTGATCCACGGCCCCGGTGACGAACCGGTGCTGTGCAGCTTCACCCGCAGTCGAGACGCATCGACCGAGCATCGGCGTGAAGACCTGGTCGCTCTGGCCGAGCTCCTGTGGGACGACACCCTCACCCCCGGGCCCGTGACCGACGAGTTGGCCCGGCTGGCCGGCGCCACCCGGGCCGGGCAGTTGGGCGCTCGAGAGCTGGCTCGGCGTTTGGACCGGCTGGCAGCCGATCCGAAGGAAAGATCCGGGCCCCGGGCGGATCGATCCCGGTTCCGGGTGGTGCTCTGCGCCTTGGCCGTGACAGGCTTGGTCGCAGCCGGAGTCGTCGCGTTCACCGACGCATTCGAGGGGCTGGCTTCGGGCCGGGACTCAACCGAGGACCTCGGTCATGTTCCCGAACCGGCCGGCCCGGCCCGGATCCACTCGACAACCGGCTCGGCCTCAGCAGCCAAGGTTCCCGGATCCGCCATCGGGTCGAGCGGGTTGATCCACGACCAAGGCGGGCGCCGCTACACCATAGGACGGCAAGGTGACTTGGTGGTGCTGGGAGATTGGAATTGTGACACTGTGGCCACTCCCGCTATCGTGCGTCCGGGTACGGGTCAGATAGCGGTGTTCGACCAGTGGCCGCCACCCGGTGAGACCTTCTCGGAGTTCGACGCCTCCATTTACCGGATCGGGAACCGGCCGGGCCGAGCCGAGGTGCAACCCGGCGACGGGAGAGAAGCGTCCGAGCACCGATGCGATCGACTTCTTGTCCACACTGCGACTGGATCGCATCTGATCGGTCCCGACGACATCCGATGACGAATCCGAGACCAAGTCGCCGCCGACGCTGGTACCCGAGGTTGCTGATCGTGATCGGCTCGACCGTTTGTGTGGCGGTGCTCTCCGGAGCGGCAGCTCGCCAGGATGTATCTATCACTGTAACCGACATCGGCCCAGCCCCGGACGCGGGGACGGCCGGCCTCGTAACTGAAGCTGCAGCCCAGCCCGATGGTGCTCTCACTGTGACCGACATCGGCCCGACGCCGGGTCGCAGCCCGATCCAGATGCCCGTTCCTATCGCCATCGTCGATACCGACAGGACGTGGGTCGTCCAAGTCGGCGACTACCTTTGGGGTATCGCAGCTCAGACGGTGAAAGATCGTACTGGTCGTACCGATTACAACTCGGTCGATGACTATTATCGGAGATTGGCTCGAGCCAACGAGCATATCGTGGCGGGCAATCCCGACCTCATCCTTCCTGGTCAGGTGATCAGCCTTCCTGACTAGGGTGTGTTGCTGCGGGGAGGTAGTGGGATTGGTTGTTCTGTGTTCGGGTTGTTGTGGTCATGTTGATGATGGGGTGTGTATTGTGCTTTCGGCGTATCCGTCGGGTGCGCCGGGTGGGTTTGTGGTTTTTGCGAGTGTTGTGTGGGTTTGGTTGGTGTTGGTTGTGGGGGTTGTGGTTTGTGGGTTGGTGAGTTGTATGCCGAATGGTAGTTTTTGGTTGGTGTTGGGGTTGTGGTCGCCGGGGTGGATTTTGCAGGTGTTGATGGTGATGTGTTTGGTGGTTTGGCCGGGGTGGAATACGAGTTTGCCGGTGTTGGTGATGTAGCCGGGTGGGTGGGGGTGGATGCCGGGGTGGTCGGTGTGGGCGTGGCCGGCGTCGGGGTGGCTGGCGTCGCGTGGGCAGGTGTGTGTTGTTGGTAGCCGTTCGGTGGTTACGATTCCTATGGCTGAGCAGCCTTGGTCGGGCCATGTGAGCGGATCCGGGTTCTTGTTTTTACAGTTCCGGGCTGCTAGCCCGGCCGGGTGGGCGGGCGTGGTGGCCCACTCGACGGTGATGGTCGTGTTTTCGGGGACGGGTCTTGATAGTCGGACCGCGAATCGGATGGGCGTGCCTCGGGGTTGTTCTTCACCAGTGGCCGATATTCGGGTTGTTTAGACTGCGGGCGGGCAGAGTTTCTTGTTTTCTGGGTGGGTGTGTTCTCCGGTGCGTGGAGCGCGGATCGTTGCCCAGACGATTTCTGTTCGTGTTGTGCTGGTGGTGGGGCAGACCGGTTCTAGGTGATGGTGACATCCGGTGTCGGGGCTGGTGCTGCCGGTTTGGGGGTATTGGTCACGGTGCTGACCTGACGCACAGTTGTGGTGCCACCGGCCCGGGTTGCCGGGTATTTCTTGTTTGGGGAACGTTTCGGTGTACACGGGCTGCCAGGGCCCGGTGGAGTGCCCGTAAGAGGTGTACTCGTAGGTTCCGTTGCTGCGGGTCGTGTCGTGACCGCCTGGTGGTGTGCAGTGGGTTCGGGTCAGAGTAACCCGGCACGTCTGAGGGTCCTTGACGACTTTGCCGGTGCTCGGGTCGCATCTCCACCAGTGAACCGTGTGGGTAGCCCACGTCTTGTTCAGGTCGATAATTTGCACAGCGATCGTGATCGTCACGTCGGGCACCGCGCCGCGTAACACCCATCCCTGCCCTGCCGGGTCCGCGACCCCTGCCAACACCGGGGGAGCCAAATCCGTTCTAACATATTTGGAGTCAGAGTATTTCACCGCGGGCGGGACCGGTCTCTTGTTGTCGTCGAGCACCGTCGCCGGTCTAGCCGGACACAAGTCCACCCACCTCCCCGCATCACCCACGTCGATTATTTTGGTTGCCGTGTTCCGGTCGTACACCGCATGCCACGGCCCGGTCGAGTGCCCATAATAGGTGTACTTGTAGGGTCCGCTGATACGGTGCGTGCCGTGACCGCTCCACGGCACGCAATGGGTTCGGGTCAAAGTCACCCGGCACGTCTGAGGGTCTTCGACGATCTTGCCGGTACCGGGGTCGCATCTCCACCAGTGAACCGTATGGGTAGCCCACGTATTCGCGTCGTTACGAACATAGGTCGTCACCTCACGCGTGACCCGGTCTCTAGCACCTCGCAGCTCCCAGCCCGGCCCGGCCGGTTCCGGCGGGGCTCGTAACGGTTCAGAAACCGCCGCCGCGGTCTCGTCGGGTTTGGTTTCTGCTGGCCGGGCCCGCTCGATTTGGGTGATCTCGGTCGGTGGAGTCACCGAATGGCACTGGTTCACCCACCTGCCCGGGTCGCCCTCGTCGATTATCTTGGTGGTTGTGTTCCGCTTGTACACCGGATGCCAGGGCCCGGTCGAGTGCCCGTAAGAGGTGTACTCGTAGATTCCGGTGCCGCGGGTGTCGCCGTGACCGCCCCACGGCACGCAATGGGTTCGGGTCAAAGTCACCCGACACGTCTGAGGGTCTTTGACGATCTTGCCGGTACCGGGGTCGCATCGCCACCAGTGAACCGTATGAGTAGCCCACGTACTCGTGTCGTTACGAACATAGGTCGTCACCTCACGCGTGACCCGGTTTCTAGCGTTTTGGAGCTCCCAGCCCGGCCCGGACGGTTTCGGCGGGGCTCGTAACGGTTCAGAAACCGTCGGGGTGGTCTCGTCGGGTTTGGTTTCTGCTGGCCATGCCCGCACGATTTGGATGATCCTGGTCGGTGGGGTCACCGAAGCGCACCGGTGCACCCACACGCCCGGGTCGCCTTTGTCGATCGTTTCGGTTGCCGTGGTCCGGTCATACACCGCATTCCAGGGCCCGGTCGAGTGCCCGTAAGAGGTGTACTCGTAGACTTCGCTGATACGGTGCGTGCCGTGACCACCTGGTGGTGCGCAGTGGGTTCGGGTCAGAGTAACCCGACACGTCTGAGGGTCCTCGACGATCTTGCCGGTGGCCGGGTCGCATCGCCACCAGTGAACCGTGTGGGTAGCCCACGTCCGGGACAGATCCAACCGGATGGTCGTCACCTCACGGGTGATCTGGTTTCTGGCGTTTCGCAGCACCCAGCCCGGCCCGGACGGTTTCGGCGGCGGCGCAACCCTGGCTGTCACCGTCGGGGTGGTCTGGTCGGGTTTGGTTTCTGCTGGCCGGGCCCGATCGGTTTGGGTGATCTCGGTTGGTGGAGTCACCGAAGCGCACCGGTGCACCCACACGCCCGGATCACCCTTGTCGATTATCTTGGTTATCTTGGTTGCCGTGGTCCGGTCATACACCGCATGCCAGGGCCCGGTCGAGTGCCCGTAAGAGGTGTACTTGTAGGGTCCGCTGATACGGGTAGCGCCGTGACCGCCCGACGGCGCGCAGTGGGTTCGGGTCAGGTCCACCCGGCACGTCTGAGAGTTCACGAAGACTTTGCCGGTGGCCCGGTCGCATCGCCACCAGTGAACCCTATGAGTGGCCCACGTCCGGGCCAGGTCCAACCGAAATGTCGTCACCTCACGCGTGACCCGGTCTCTAGCACCTCGCAGCACCCAGCCCGGCCCGGCCGGTTTCGGCGGCGGCGCCACCCTGGCTGTCACCGCGTCGGCGGTCTCGATTTTCGACGGTTCCGGTCCCGGCCGGTACGCGACCGTGACATCAGCGGGGATGTCTTTGGTCCGGCACGCTATCCCGACGTCCAAACCGATGTTCGACCACAACGTGTTGACATACTTTTTCGGGGCCGCGCCGATCTTTTTGGGGGTTACCACCGTTTCCCAGGTCACCGCCACCCTGAACCGGGCGTCTCTACCAGTCGGGCCCGCGAACTTGGCGTACAAGTTGCCGGTGCACGGCTGTATCCACGCCCAGCGCTTGTCCTCGCGGCACGTGTTGCCGCCCGGCCCGCGAACGTAACGGGCCCCGCCCCCGTAAGCCGCTACCGTCGCAGCGCCGCCCGACCCGCTGATCCACCACCTCAACTCGACAGGGCGGCTAGACACCGAACCGCAAACACCGGCCCTGTCAAAAGCAACCGGCACCGCCACTTTCGCGGTCAACGACCGGCCCGTGTCGCCTTTCAGCCCGCCCGCCGGCGAAATGCCCGGCCCGAACCGAGAACCCGACCCGCCCGGCGCGTCGCCGGCTCTTCGCGCGTCGCGGTAAAGCCTCGCCGCGGTGAACGACCCGCACGGGTCGGCTATGCGTAACGGGACCACGACCTCGCTGACCTCACGAAACTTCTGATCAGCTGTACCCGACGAAGACCACATGTCCACCTCGACGTCCCAATACCCGCTCACCACGAAAACCGCGCCCGGTCCCGTTTCGGTCGCGAACCGCAACCCGACCGGTCCCGTGCAATCACCGATATCAGCCCTACCACACCGGTAATCAGAAAAATCGGTGACTTCGGTACCGTCACCAGCAATCACCGTCGGGTCGCCCGCATCGCCACGAAACGACCACCTCAACTCGACCAGCTCCATCCTCGCCCGGCCACAAACCCTGTCCACCCCCACACCACTACCATCTCGCAACCCTCGAACCAGAGGCGTTGTCCAACCCACCCCCAAACCCTCAAAAGAAATCTTCCGATCGATACGAACACCAGGCCCACCCACGATCGCTCCCGCCGGCGCCACCCCCGCAACGAACCCGGCATTATCCCACCACCCCGACAACGAATAATTATCCGGATCCTCCCAAACCTCGACCGACTCGGGCCCCTTTCGACCCATACAACACCGCATTACCCAAAACATCACCCACAGACGCAAACCTACACGGATCCAACACCGGCTCCGAAGGAGGAGAAGGCGGCGGCGGATCGTCAACACACGACTCGTTCGGTAACTGATACCGGCCCGTATGAACACACCACCTCACACACACATCATCAACCAAACTCTCACCAGCCGGACACTCCGGCTTCTTAACAGTCGGAGTAGTCGTCGTCGTAGTAGTAGTAGTAGTCGTAGTAGTCGTCGTCGGAACAATGCAATCGATCCGCACGTCCGGATGCTGAGAATGGGCACGCCACAACACCGTTTTCGTGTTCTTATCCTCACAAACCAGATCCACCGGCTTCGCGTGAGGCCCATCACACGAACCATCACTATGAGAATGCTCGACCCTATACGCGCCACTATCAGACCACCACGCCCGCGCCGGCATATCCGAACCATCCGGACAAGACCTCACCCCCACATACCCACACTCATGAGCCGTGCCCTCCCAATCCTCGAAAGTCCTACCACCAGCCCGACAAACCCTCGTAACCACCAACGGGTCATCAACACTCCTATGAGAAACGAACTTCCAACCCCCCCTGGCCGAGTGACTACAACCAGTATTCCTATCCAACGGCCTATCAGGCGCATATTCGCATGATGTAGTCACCCTGGCACCATACGAACCACTCTTCCAGACTCCACCGACCCTTCCCGCACACGGTCTGGGCCGCGGGAAACTCGGATCTGTGAAATCTCCGTTGTCACATTTCCACGTATTATAATGCGTTCCGGTACCAGGATCGACGCTCTTCGAAGTAACCTTCCCCAACACCCACACCTCATGCGCCTCCGGCCTGACATGAGAAGCACCAACACCCGAAGACACCACCACCACCGTCGCCGCTGCAACAACAACCGTCGCCCCCAACAAACACAACCACCACCAACGCAACACAACCATAAAAATCACTCTCCAAATCTATCAACACTACAATCCAATATTACCACCAGGCATAGTCACCGCAATCAACACGGCCCTACATTAGCACCACCACTCGACTCCCGGAAGCCGCCCTCCACTTTGTACGCAGGCAAGACTACCAGATAACCGTTGACCGTTTCAGGGTCCTCTTGACGATACCACCACGGATTCACATCACACCAATAAATAAGCCACGACGACCCGATACCCACATTAGAAGGCAACACCGGAACCATAGCAACCACTATCTGATAAGCACCGTCAAAAGAAGCCTGCTCCTCAGCCGACGGATTCGCGCTCAACGGATACGGCGGAGGCTCACGAACCGTCCCCACCCGCAAATCCACAACCTCCGACACCCACGCCCCGTACTCCCGCTTCCGCCGATCCCAGTTCTCCGGCCTTATATCAGGCGGCGCCCACCCATCGTCCTTGGGCAACAAAAAAGGCAAAAGCTCACCCACCGGCTCCGGCAACCTACCATCCCACCCCGCCGGCGGCAGCGCAACCTCGACAAAATCCAAAGTCTCATCCCCCCCAACCTCGGACACCGGCTCCCCAGAAAACTCGTTACCCACACCAACCAGACCCGGATCGACAGTCGTCGTCGACGGCCCCGGATCAGATACCGGCCCCGTCGTCGTCGTAGTCGGCGAGGCGGGTTCGGCAGTCGTCGTGGTCGACGGAACCTGAACCGGGTCCGATACGACAGTCGTCGTCGACGGCTCTGCCACCTCCGCAGGCGCCTCCTCAGCCGTCGTCGTCGGATCCTGAACCGGGTCCGATACGACAGTCGTCGTAGTCGGCGAGGCGGGTTCGGCAGTCGTCGTCGACGGCTCTGCCACCTCCGCGGGTGCCTCCTCAGCCACCGTGGTCGACGGCTCTGTCACCTCCGCAGGTGCCTCCTCAACCGTCGTCGTCGACGGCTCTGTCACCTCCGCAGGCGCCTCCTCAACCGTCGTCGTCGACGGCAAAGAAGTCACCAAAGTAGAAGACGAACGATCCCCACAACCAACCAACCCCCCAACCAACACCACGGCCACAGCAACCATGCGAACACTCGAACCAGACATTTATCTACCTTCCTCGAAAGAACCCCCGAAGCCTCACCCCAGGGACATCAACCAGCAGTCCCTGAAGAACACGAGCTAACGCACAACCATCTAAACACAAACCCCAGGACCTGTCCACCGGACCAGACGAAGCCCAACCCCCCGCCCCTCCAGCCCCGGCCCGACCCGCCCTGTGATCAGCCCACTCTACGACCGGGACCGTAAGCCCGCCAATGAATCCTAGCCGTCTCGGGCGCTCTCCTCGTTCTCACCAACGGACCACTATTCCTGATCACCATCCGAGTGCTGGACCGGCCCCAACGCTGGCAGCACCCAGTGGTGCGAACCACCCTCACCGCAACCGGCGCAGTCACGACCGCGAAAGTTCTGCTCGACCACTCCCACCCGTCGCACACCCGTCGCAACCGCGTTCGGTGGCTCCGTAACCGATACGAGTCGAACTCGGCGGCGCTTACCACCAGCGCCGCCGGACTGACCGTCCTAGCGGCGGTGGTGAGCGCCCCGATCTCTAGCGTCTCGGAGCACCCAGCCCGGCCCGGACGATTTCTGCAGGACTCCTAACGACTCCGAAACCCCGCCGCGACCCCATCGAGTTTCGTTCTCGCCGCCCGAACCAGGTCGACCCGGGCGACCCTCGCCGGCAGAGTCACTAATGAGAAACGAACTCCCAACACCCACACCTCATGCGCCTCCGGCCTGGCATGAGAAGCACCAACACCCGAAGACACCACCACCGTCGCCGCTGCAACAACAACCGTCGCCCCCAACAAACACAACCACCAACAACGCAACACAACCATAAAATCACTCTCCAAATCTATCAACACTACAATCCAATATTACCACCAGGCATAGTCACCGCAATCAACAATCCGGCCCTACATTAGCACCACCACTCGACTCCCGGAAACCGCCCTCTACCTTGTACGCAGGCAAGACTACCAGATAACCGTTGACCGTTTCAGGGAACTCTTGACGATACCACCACGGATTCACATCACACCAATAAATAAGCCACGACGACCCGATACCCACATTAGAAGGCAACACCGGAACCATAGCAACCACTATCTGATAAGCACCGTCAAAAGAAGCCTGCTCCTCAGCCGACGGATTCGCGCTCAACGGATACGGCGTCAGCTCACGAACCGTCCCCACCCGCAAATCCACAACCTCAGACACCCACGCCCCGTACTCCCGCTTATCCCGATCCCAGTTCTCCGGCCTTATATCAGGCGGCGCCCACCCATCGTCCTTGGGCAACAAAAAAGGCAAAAGCTCACCCACCGGCTCCGGCAACCTACCATCCCACCCCGCCGGCGGCAGCGCAACCTCGACAAAATCCAAAGTCTCATCCCCCCCAACCTCGGACACCGGCTCCCCAGAAAACTCGTTACCCACACCAACCAGACCCGGATCGACAGTCGTCGTCGACGGCCCCGGATCAGATACCGGCCCCGTCGTCGTCGTAGTCGGCGAGGCGGGTTCGGCAGTCGTCGTGGTCGACGGAACCTGAACCGGGTCCGGTTCGACAGTCGTCGTCGACGGCTCTGCCACCTCCGCGGGTGCCTCCACAGTCGTCGTGGTCGACGGCCCCTGGACCGGGTCCGGTTCGACAGTCGTCGTCGACGGCGAGGCGGGTTCGGCAGTCGTCGTCGACGGCTCTGTCACCTCCGCCGGTGTCTCCTCAGCCGTCGTGGTCGTAGGCAAAGAAGTCACCAAAGTAGAAGACGAACGATCCCCGCAGCCAACCAACCCCCCAACCAACAACACCACCACGGACACAGCAACCATGCGAACACTCGAACCAGACATTTATCGACCTTCCTCGAAAGAACCCCCGAAGCGTCACCCCAGGGACATCAACCAGCAGTCCTTCAAGAACACGAGCTAACGCACAACCATCTAAACACAAACCCCAGGACCTGTCCACCGGACCAGACGAAGCCCAACCCCCCGCCCCCTCAACCCCGGCCCCGACGAACCCCCAAACCCACCCCGCCGACCCGGTCGTCACACCTAGAGCCGGTAGAGCTCAGCCCGGTCCGTGACCGCTTCGGCGGGCGCTGAGCAGTACCCCGGCCGCGATGGCTGCTGTCTCCGACCTCAACACGTGGGGACCCAGCCCCACGTGACCGGCCCCGGCCACCAGCTCCCGGTCGGTCCAGCCCCCTTCGGGGCCGATCAGAATCATGTTCTCTCCCGGATCCAGACCTCGGCCACCGGGCACGGCCAAGACAGCGCCAGCGAGATCGAGCGCGTCGAAATCCACCACCTCATCGATCACGGGTAGCCAGAGCCGGCGGCACTGCATCACCGACGCCTGGGCCACCCGGCGCCAACGTTGGACGTTGCGGGCCGACCGGGCCGTATCCCATCTGAGTACCGACCGATCGGCCCGAAAGGCGACTATGCGGTCGGTACCGAGCTCGGTCAGCTTCTGCACGACCAGCTCGGACTTACCTCCTTTGATCAAGGCGAATCCGACCGTGAGAGCAGGTTCGGGGGCGGTCACCCTTACCACTGGTCCGGCCGGTTCGAGCCGAGGCCCGAACCGGCATGGACGCCACCGTCCGGCCCCATCGCCCACCGTGAGCTCGTCACCGGGCACCAACCGCAGGACTCGCTCCAGATGACGGAAATCGGCATGGTTCAGCTCGGGATCGTCCACATCGGCAACCAGCACGTGAGGACCGCCTCGGCCGTCGAGTCCCGGTACCGACGCCGGACGGGTCAACGGAAGGCGGAGCGGATCCGGCTCAGCAACCCGTCGTCGGGATCAGCGACCGGCTCCCCTCGCAGCTCGGCAAGCTGGCGAACGAGCCCTTCCTGCTCCGGCGTCAGATCGTCGGGAACATCGACCACCATCCGTACCAGCAGGTCACCTCGGCCCCGCCCCTGAACCTGGGGCACACCTCGGCCCCGCATCCGGAACACCGTTCCTGTCTCGGACCCCCGTGGAATTACCAGATCCTCGACGCCGTCGAGGGTCTGATACTCCAGCTTGGCGCCCAGCGCCGCCTGAGTGAACGAGACGTGCAGGTCGTGCACGAGATCGTGGCCGTCCCGGCGGAACACAGGGTGGGGACGCACCCGAGTATGGACGTACAGATCACCGTTGGGGCCGCCTCTGGGTCCGGCTGCGCCCCGGCCGGTGAGCCGTAGTGTCACCCCGTCGTCCACGCCGGCCGGCACCTCGACGTTGTAGGTGCGGGATTCGATGGTGCGGCCCTGCGAGCTGCATTCACGACAGGGGCGTTCGATCACCTGGCCCGAACCGGTGCACCGTGAGCAGGCTGCCGACGTCACCATCTGACCCAGCAACGATTGACGGACCCGGCGGACCTGGCCCGAACCGGCACATTCCTGGCACCGGACCGGATCGGTGCCCGCCTCGGCTCCGGTCCCGTCACAGGCCTCACAGCGCACAGCCGTCCGCACGGTGACCTCCCGTTCGGACCCGAAAACCACGTCGGTGAGCTCCAAATCCACATGAGCTTCGAGATCTTCACCTCGAGGCGGACCCTTCTGCCCACCACCCCCGCCCCGCTCGAAAGGCGAGCCCTGGCCGAAGAAGGCTTCGAAAATGTCGCCCAGGCCGCCCCCGAAGGGATCGGCCATGCGAGCCGCGTTGGGATCGTCGGTTCCGAACCGGTCATAGAGGGACCGCCGCTCGGGGTCGGAGAGTACTTCGTAGGCGGCAGCGACCACTTTGAAACGGGACTCGGCGTCGCGGTCCGAGTTGGTGTCGGGGTGGTAGATACGGGCCAGCTTGCGGTAGGCCCGCTTGATCTCCTCGTCGGTGGCTTCGCGGGACACCCCGAGAATCTCGTAATGGTCGGCCATGTCAGTTCTCGCTGAGGGCTGCGCCCAGGCGCTTGCTCACGACGGCCACCGCCGACAGGGCTTGGGGGTAGTCCATCCGGGTGGGGCCGAGCACTCCGATTGTGCCGGCGTCCTCACCCTTGACCACGTAGGGCGCCAGAACCAGCGAGCATTCGGCCAGCGGCACCAAGCCGGTTTCCTCCCCTATCGCCACCCGTTGGCCTCGATCCAGCACGTCGCGGATGAGCGAGATGACCACCAGTTGCTGTTGGAGCAGATCCAAGGCGGCCAGCACCGGTTCCACGGCGTCGAAGGCGGCGGCCAGTTTTGATCCCCCACCGACGAACACGTCATGCTCGGCCCGGGCCGAGCAAAGGGCGTCGATGGCGGCACCCACCAACGGATCGGGAGGGTCGGGCCGTTGATGATCGATATCACCCAGGGTTCGGTCGACGATGACAGCGGCCAGCCGGACGGAAGCCTCGGCCACGGCGGCTGGGGTCAGCTCGCTTTCCACCTCCACCGTGTGCTTGTCGACCACCCCGTTGGACAGAACGGCCACGACCAGCATCACGTGGCTGGTGAGATCGACGAGCTGAACCGATCGAACCGTGGCCGAGTCCGAGTTGGGACCGACGACCACGCCGGTCCAATGGGTGAGAGCGGACAGCAACTCGGTGGTCTCGCTCAACATCAACTCGATCTCGCCGTGGGCGGAGGCGAAGAACTCCTTCACCTGCCGGGAGTCGGCGGCGTCGAGGGCAGGGGTCTGATCCCGGACCTGATCGACGAAGAAACGGTAGCCCTTGTCGGTGGGAACCCGACCGGCGCTGGTGTGGGGTTGAGACAAGTACCCCTGGCGTTCGAGCGCGGCCATCTCGTAGCGGACCGTGGCCGAGGAAATCTCCACACCCGGAGAACTCAGGATGCGGCCGGAACCGACCGGCTGAGCCGTGGAAATGTACTCCTGCACGACGGCATGAAGAATTGCGGCCTTGCGGTCATCGAGCATCCCGAAGATGATAACGCTGCCGTCGCAGCGTCAAAAGGCCGTACTCAATCCAGGGTCAGCGCCGAGATGAAGGCCTCTTGGGGGATGTCGACCCTGCCGATGCTCTTCATACGTTTCTTTCCCGCCTTCTGCTTCTCGAGCAGCTTACGCTTGCGGGTGACGTCACCCCCGTAGAGCTTGGCCGTCACGTCCTTGCGGTAACCCTTGACCGTTTCTCGGGCAATGACGCGACCGCCTATGGCGGCTTGGATGGGCACCTCGAACTGCTGGCGCGGTATCAGCTCGGAGAGCTTGGCCGTCATCGCCCGGCCGCAGCCGTAGGCCTTGTCTCTGTGCACGATCATCGAGAAGGCGTCCACCGCCATCCCTTGGAGCAACAAGTCGACCTTGACCAGGTCGGACGGCCGGTAGCCGGCCGGTTCGTAATCCAGGCTGGCATAGCCCTGAGTTCGGCTCTTCATCTGGTCGAAGAAGTCCACCACCACCTCGGCCAAGGGCAGGCGATACTTCAACTCCACCCGCTGAGGCGACAGATACTGCATCGATTGGAGGTCGCCGCGCCGGTGCTGGCAGAGATCCATGAGGGTGCCGGTGTGCTCGCTGGGGCCGATGATGCTGGCGTCCAGGTAGGGCTCGGCTATCGACTCGATCTCGGTGGTCGGGGGCATCTCCGAAGGGTTGGACACCACTTCCACATCCCCGCTGTGACGGGTGACGCGGTACTCCACCGACGGTGCTGTGGAGATGAGCGAAAGGTCGAACTCGCGCTCGAGGCGCTCACGGATGATCTCCATGTGCAGCAGGCCCAGAAACCCACACCGGAACCCGAAGCCGAGCGCGCCCGACGATTCGGGCTCGTACACGAAGCCGGCATCGTTGAGCCGGAGCTTCTCCAGCGCCTCCCGAAGATGGGCCAGATCGTCACCCTCGATCGGGTAGAGCCCGGAGAACACCATCGGCTTCGGCTCTTCGTAGCCGGCCAGGGGTTCGGGCGCCGGCCGCCGGTCGTCGGTGATCGTCTCGCCCGAACGGGCCCGACCCACCTCTTTGATCCCGGCGATGAGATAGCCCGTCTCGCCCGGCCCCAGCGCTTCGACGGGCACCGCAGCCGGGGTGCGCACACCGATCTCGTCGGGCTCGTGGGTGGTACCGGCATGCATGAACCGAAGCTTGGTCTTGGTGGAGAGCACGCCGTTGATCACCCTCACCGACGACACCACCCCCCGGTACTGGTCGAAGTGGGAGTCGAAGACCAAGCCTTGGAGCGGTGCTTCGTCCGAGCCCCGAGGTGCAGGCGTGCGTTCGATCAGGGCGTCGAGCACCGCGGCCACACCCTCGCCGGTCTTGGCCGAGATCCGGAGGATGTCGGCGGCCGGCAGACCCAGCACCCGTTCGATCTCGTCTGCGCAACGATCCGGATCGGCCGCGGGCAGGTCGATCTTGTTGAGCGCAGCCACGATGGTCAAGTCGTTGTCGAGGGCTTGGTAGCAATTGGCCAGCGTCTGGGCCTCGATGCCCTGGGCCGCGTCCACCACCAGGATCACCGACTCGCAGGCAGCCAGCGAGCGGCTCACCTCGTAACCGAAGTCGACGTGACCCGGGGTGTCGATGAGGTTGATCACGTGATCACGCCACGACAACCGCACCGACTGGAGCTTGATGGTTATGCCCCGCTCCCGCTCCAGTTCCATCGAGTCGAGAAACTGATCCCGCATCTCGCGGGAATCGACGGCGCCGGTGAGCTCCAGAATGCGGTCGGCCAAGGTGGACTTGCCGTGATCGATGTGAGCGATGATCGACGTGTTGCGGATGCGGTCGGAATCCATGGGCTCACAGCAAACTGGGGGACACCCAAGGGTACCGACGCCCCCCTTACCTGGTGCCGGAGCTCCGGGGGCCCGTTAGCCTCTGCAAAGATCGATTCTCGTCCCGTCGTGAAAGCGGCCGGCATACGCAACCAGGTAGAGCCCGTGGCCAACATCAAGTCCCAGATAAAGCGCAACCGACAGAACCAGAAGCGCCGCCTGCGCAACAAGACGGTGCGCTCGGAGATCAACACCCGCACCCGGGCCGCGCTCGGTGTCGACACCGACGCCGACACCGGCGATACCGAAGAGAAACTGCGAGCCGCGGTCTCGTGCATCGACAAGGCAGTTCGCAAGGGCGTGATCCACAAGAACACGGCCTCGCGGCGTAAGAGCCGGCTGGCCCGAAGGATCGCGGCCCGGCCGTCCTGAGAGGCTCGACGCTGAGAGGCTCGACGCTTGGCTCCGAGACCGGCCTGCCGGTCTCGGAGACCGGACCGGAACCGAAGATTCAGCATTGTCGTCAGCGGGACGAGAGGGCGGCCAGGCGGGCCACCAGCACTTCCATCGCCAGTTCATCGGGCCAGTCGAGGGCGCCCCGAAGCTGCAGGTCGGCATCGGCCAAGAGGCGGATGGCCCGAGCTACCTTCTCGGACCCGAGCTGGCGGGTCTGTGTCAGCAACTTGCGGGCCGGGAACGAGGACGAACCCTTCATACCCAGCATCTCGGCCGCCTGTTGAGCGTTGAGCGGACCGGCGCCATCGAGGCGTAGCATTCGCTGGTAACGGGTGTGCAGTGTTGCTACCAGTTGGAAGGGATGCCGGGACGGCAGCAGGCGTTCCAGCACTCCGAGCGCTCCGGCTATGTCGCCCCGGTCGATGGCGTCATCGAGATCCCAGGGTAACACTGCCCCGCTCGACATTCCCAGGGAGGCGACATCGGCCTCGGTGACGGTCGCGCCGGGCCCGAGCATGCCTTCCAGGGTGCGGATCAGCCCCACCACCCGGCTGCGGTCCTCGCCGAGCAGATCGATGACCGCGGCCACGGCGTCCCGGTCGAAGTCCAGACTGGACAGGGCCAGCCGATCCCGGAGCCATTCCTGCCCGGCCCGGGCCCGGGTCGGCGGCATCACGTTCACGACCCGCCCTCCGGCCAACTCCACCGCTTCCCTCAACGCCTTGGGCAAGGCGGGTAGGCGTCCGTCCATCCTGGGGTCGATTCCCCGTTCCCAAACCAACACCAGATCGGTGGTGGGCAGGTCATCAGCCAGCAACGCCACCAAGGCGGCGCAGTCCTGTTTGCGTCCGAACCGGGTCAGGTGACGGCCGACCACCACCCGCCGGTCGGTGAGCAGCGGAGGAGTCCGGGCCGTCGTCACCAGCGGGTCCAGGACCCATCCCCCGTCCGGGCTGGCCAGCTCGACCTCGGTGAACTGCTGGACCATCATGGTCCGGTCGCCCTCCCCCACCAGATCGTCGATCAGGTCCGTCACTGCTTCGGAGACCAGGACCGGGTCGTCTCCCGTGACGATCTGGACGCTCAGGGCTGAGGGCACGGCCGCAGAGGGTAACGGTCCGCTCAACGCGGAGCCGACCCCCACCCGCGAACCCGCACGGTGAGCTCGGGCTGGTGGTCGACCACATCGACCAGAACCCCGCCCACGTCGATCACCGATCCTGTGTCCACACTGCGAGCGCCCGGAACCCGGTGATCCGGCGGAGCCACCACCCCAACACGTCCGTAGCGGTCGAGCAGAGCCAGCACCGCATACGCATCCCGGGCTCCTCCCTGGCCGGCGACGACCAGGTCCATGCGGCGGACCCCGGCCTGTCGCAACGACTCCAGCAATCGACGGGGTGAGCCGGGGCCGTCGAGCACCACCACGGTCACGGCCCCGTGACGAAACACCGAAGCATCGGGCACCGTCGACCAGCCCCGCGGTACGACCGGAGCCGCGACCACACTCCACGCCAGCACGGCCGTCACCAGACCGGCCCCGGTCAAGCGAACCGGGCGGCGGGCCCGAAGGGCCATTACCACACCGGCGCCCACCACCACCGACGCGGTCACCCCGAGCATCGCCGGCGGGGCCAGGGCCGCCGCCGACGCCACGGTACGCACCCACCACAATGCAATGGCGGTGGGTCGGTGGATCAGCCAGGCCGGCCAACCGCCGAGCGCTCCGGCGGCCATACCCCCGGTCAGACCCCACATCATCACCGGGCCCGCGGCCGGAGCGGCCAAAACGTTGGCCGGCAGCGACGCCACCGGCACCGACCCGAAGGTCGCCACCAGCAACGGCATCACCGCCAACTGGGCCCCGGCCGTGGTCGCCACCGCCAGCCGCAACGGGTGAGGGCCCCTCAGCCGCGACGTGATCCGGGGCGTGAGCCACAAGATGCCAGCCGTGGCACATACCGAGAGCTGAAAGGCCAGCATCCGCAGCACGAAAGGGTCGATCACCAACACGATGGCCACCGCCCAGGCCAGGGTGCGCATACCCTGGGTGGGGCGGCCCAGAGCCGCGCTCGCCACCGCCACCCCGGCCATGGCCACGGCCCGCAGAACCGAAGGCTCGAAGCGGGTGATCATGGCGAATATCCCGAGCACCAAGGCGAGGGCCAGGATCCGGCCGCCGGGCCGGAGCCGAGCGACCAACGGTGCGGCCAGAGCCATCACGAAGGCCACGTTCTGCCCGGACACGACCAGCACATGGCCCAGACCGGCGGCCCGGAAGTCGTCGGCCAGCCGCGGGGACTGGTCGCGGTCGTCGCCGTACACCATCCCGGTGAACAGCGACCGATCATCGACGGCCAGACCGGCCGCACCCGAAGCGAGCAGGCGGCGGATGCGGTTGGCGAACCCCGGCAAGGGGGCGGCCGGAGCCCGATCGTGCACAGTCGTGACCGTCATCTCGCCCACGATGTGACGGCTGCGCTGCCACCGGCTCGTTTCGGCTCGAATCACGCCGGTGATCTCGACCCGCTCGCCGGCCAGAGCCCGGTCGAGGCGCTGAGCCGCGGCTCCGTGAGCCCGGGCTTCGAATCGCTTGCCTTGGTGACGTACGGTCACCCGCACACCGGTAGGTCCCTGAGGCCGGGGGTCGTCCAGCAACGTGACCCAGCCCTGGACCGGACCGGTGGTCGGGGCGACGAGCCCCGCTTCGGCTCGGGCGCCCATCATGCTGGTGGTGACCAGAAAGGCGATACCGATCACCGGTACCGAAGGCCGCCACACTCCCAGGGCCAAGACGGCCAGAACCACGGGCCAAGGCACCGAGTAACCCGCCAGCGAGCCGACCAGGGCGCCGGCCAGGGCCGCGTAGGGCTTCATCCCCGGGTCGGGCCCGAGATGGCCGACCCGAGGCAACCGAACCTTCGGAAAGCGGGTTCGAGGCCGGCTCACACGTAGGCGAAGGGCCGGAGTCGCTCGATAGTGGCCGGACCGATGCCGGCTACGGCATCGAGGTCGTCAAGAGTACCGAACGAACCCACCCTCTCGCGGTACTCGACAATCGCCGCGGCCAGAGCCGGGCCGATGCCGGGCAACGACTCCAGAGCGGCAGCGTCGGCATCGTTGACATCGATCCGCAACGGATCGGTCGTCGACTCCGGTCGGAGGGTGGGATGCACCACATCGGGTTCGTCGGTCTGCCCCAGGGCCGGAACCCATAGACGAGCGCCGTCATCGAGGGGCTCGGCCAGGTTGAGTCGAGATTCGTCGGCGTCGTCGGCGAATCCCCCGGCCGCGGCCACGGCATCGATCACCCGGTCGCCGTCGTTCAACTCGTACACGTCGGGTTCGGCAACGGCGCCGGCCACATGGACTCGGATGGTGCGGGGCCTGTCCGCCGGAAGCGCCGGGCTCATCGGGGTCTCCCCGACCATGGGCAAGATGGTCTCGACATCGGGGCCGGGCGGCGGCCGCAGGGCCCACCATCCCCCCACGCAGGCCGCGATCACGGCGAGGGCGCCGATCACCAAAGCCTTGACCGATGTCCCGAGCCGGTCGGCCAGCCCCTCGATGGTGAGAGGCACCGGGCGCTGTTCGGGTTCTGACACCAATCCAACTCTCTCTCGTGCGGTGTCGAGGCCGTCGAAAGCGAATCAACTCCGAGAGGCAGTCATATGACCGAACGATCACCCGGAGCCGCCCTGATCCTACCGAGCTGGCCTCCGAACTGCTGGCTCCGAGTCCCTGACCCGACCCCGGGCGACCTGGCTCTGCGGGCGGTTCCGGTCAGAACAGAGTCGCCGAGAGCCGCTTGCGCCAGAGGGCCGTGCGGGGATCATCGACACCGAGGGTCTCCAAGAGATCCACGAAACGTTGACGGGCATCCTCGTCGTGCTTCACCGATCCCAACAGCTCGAAGAGCTGGGTCTCGATGTCGGAACTGGGCTCACCCAAGCGGGCCGTGGCCAGCAGCCGGCGCACCTCGGGCGTATGGGGGATGCGCTCGAGCAACTCGATCGCCTCCTCGGACCGATCGCTGGAGATGAGCAGGTCGGCCATGGCCACGTTGGCGGCCTCGTTGCCGGGCTCGACCTCCAGAGCGGCCCGCAGCGACGCCTCGTCGCCGGCGGCCACCAGCCGCTCCACCTCGGTCGGCTCCGGGGCGTCCACCAATTTCTCCACGAAGGTGCGCACTGCCGCCTCGCCCTGAGCACCCATGAAGCCGTCCACCACCTGCCCGTTCTTCATGGCGTACACAGCCGGTATCGATTGGACCCGGAAGGCCTCGGCTACGGCGCGGTTCTTGTCGATGTCCACCTTGGCCAGTTCGACCTTGCCACCGGTGGAGGCCACCACCTTCTCGAGGATCGGTCCGAGTTGGCGGCACGGCCCGCACCAATCGGCCCACAGGTCGACGACGACGGGAACTGTCTTGGACCGATCCACCACCTCGGTTTGAAACGTCGCATCAGTCACATCGGCCATGACAGGGTGCAACGTAGCCGACTACGACCGCCGCAGCGCAGCCGGGCAACGCCGGGGCGCTCGGAGACGAGAGGACTGGAAAAGAGGGCCCCGGTGAAGAACCTCTGAGCCGGGTTCGACTGGAGCGGTTCATATGTGGTCTTCTGGAACGGCTATGAGCCCCAGCGCCGCCGATTTTCTCACTGTGCTGCGCCACCTCGATCTCTGCGATCCTGTGCTCATCGTCCATCTCGAAGGATGGTTCGATGCCGGAGGCTCGGCCGCGTCGGCCATGGCCCGGGCCCGGGAGGCGTCCGGAGCCGAGTTGGTGGCCCGCTTCGACACCGAATGGCTGCTGGATCATCGGGCCAATCGACCCATGATGCGTCTGGAGGACGGGGTCAACACCGGTTTGGAATGGCCGAAAATCGAGATCGCGGCCGGCCGAGACTCCAAAGACACCGACATCTTGTTCCTCTACGGCGCCGAACCCGACCACAACTGGAGGACTTTCGCCGCCGCCGTGGTGGGCTACGCCACCGATCAGAGAGTCAGTCGCATGGTAGGCCTGGGCGCCTACCCGGCGGCCGTACCCCATACCCGGCCTCCTCGGATCTCGACAACAGCCTCCTCGTCGGATCTGATCAAGGGCGACTACAGCAATGCCAACCTCGACGTTCCCGCCGGGGTCGAATCGGTGCTCGAGGTGGCTCTGGCCGCGGCCGGCATTCCCACCATCGGATTGTGGGCCCAAGTGCCCCATTACGTTTCGACTACGCCCTACCCGGCTTCTTCGGTCGCTCTCATCGAGAGACTGGGTGATGCAGCCGGCCTCGAACTCGACCCCGGCCCTCTGATCGAGCGGTCGATAGTGGCTCGGAGCCGGTTCGACGATCTGGTGGCCGCCGAGACATCTCACCAAGAGATGGTGGCGGAGCTGGAACGACGGATGGACGAATCCGGCGCCATGACCGTCCGGCTACCGTCGGGCGAAGAACTGGCGGCCGAAGTGGAACGATTCCTCCGAGACCAAGGGAAAGGCATATGAAGATCGACGCCTTGATCAACACCCTGGGCCGCGACTCGGGGTCCGGCCCGGCACTGGCCCGGGCCGGTGACCGGGCCCTGGCCCTGGAAGAGGCGGGCTACAGCGGGGCGCTCTCGGTGGAGACGTCGCATGACCCCTTCATCCCCTTGGCCCTGGCTGCCAGCCGCACCGACCGCATCGATCTCATAACCTCGATCGCTGTCGCCTTCGCCCGCAACCCCATGACACTGGCCCAGATCGGCTGGGATCTGCAGACCCTGTCGGAGGGACGTTTCATACTGGGCCTGGGTAGCCAGATCCGGCCCCACATCACTAAACGGTTCTCCATGCCGTGGTCGGATCCCGCGGCCCGGATGCAGGAGATGATCGAGGCCATCCGAGCCATCTGGAACTGCTGGCAGACCGGCGAACGGCTCGCCTTCCGGGGCTCGTACTACCAGCACACGCTGATGACGCCCATGTTCGATCCCGGCCCCATCGACTGCCCCCCGCCCCGGATCATGCTGGCCGCGGTGGGACCGCACATGACTCGGACCGCGGGCCGGGTGGCCGACGGCTTCATCTCCCACTCCTTCCAGACGGCCTCCTACCTGCGAGCCGTAACCCTCCCCAACATCGAGAGAGGGCTGGCCGAGTCGGGACGATCCCGGTCCGACTTCGAGATGTCGATGCCGGTATTCGTCGTCTCGGGCTTCACCGACGAACAAGTCGCAGCATCAGACGCTTCGACCCGCAAGCAGATCGCATTCTACGGCTCGACCCCTGCCTACCGCCCGGTACTGGAACACCACGGCTGGGCCGACGCGTCCGGCGAGCTCAACCGCCTGTCCAAACAGGGCCGGTGGGACGAGATGACCAACTTGATCGACGACGAGATGCTCGACGCCTTCGCCATCGTTGCCGACCCCTCCGACGTACCCGGCCGGATCGCAAATCGCTTCGGCGGAGCGCTGGACCGGTTCCAGTTCCACGCCGGCATCGGGAACAACGCTTCGTGGGCCCCGATAATCGAGGAGATCAAGGCGAGCTGAGCCCATCGCAGGGCGCGGGACGGCGCGGTCGGATCCGGTGCGATGACGCAGGGGCGGCGTCGGACGGCACCCTCATCTCGGGGCGATAGGCTGCACGGTCAGATCCGGGGCTATAGCTCAGTTGGTAGAGCGCTTCCATGGCATGGAAGAGGTCAGGGGTTCGATTCCCCTTAGCTCCACTCCCGTTCGGCGCTGCCCTCGGTTGCCGGAACGGCTCACGTCTCGTCAGAACGGCGGTGGTGGCCGGAACGGCTGGGCGTGCGGCCTCGGCTCATGTCTCGCTGTAGGCGGGGTAGTCGTGCCGGTCGACGGTGCGGCAATCGCTCCAGAGCCGTTCGAGCTGGTAGAAGTTCCGGGTTTCGGCATCGAAGACGTGAACGACGAAGCTGCCGTAGTCGAGCAGCACCCACTGGCGGCTGTCGGCGCCCTCGGTGCGAATCAGGGCCGGCCCGCCCGCGGTCGCCACGCCGGCCTCGACGCATTCGACGATGGCTCGCACCTGACGGGGGTTCGCGCCATGAGTGATGACGAACATGTCGGTCACTGCGATCACGTCGCCCACGTCGATGACGATCGTGTCCATCCCCCTCTTGCTGTCGGCGGCTGCGGCCGCGACCAGGGCCCACCTCGAAGGATCGAGCGGCCCGTCCGGCGTCGTCACAACACCACTTGGTCGAACCCGACCGTGATGGTTATGTCGATGATGCCGGCCGTGGGTTCGAGGTCGTCCACGAAGACCGCCTCGACGCCGAGCACATCGCCAATCGCGCCCGCAGCGTCGGCCAACTCGGACCGATGGTAAGCGACAACGCTCCGTATCACCCCGAACTCCGCAGCGTTGCCGATCACCGCCATGACGCCACCGGCGGCGACGATGTCGTCGACCAGGCTGTCTCGAACCGTCGGATCACCGATGCCGTCGAGAAGTCGAACTGTGGGCCGAACGAATGAACGGGCCGTGATCGGCCTCGGCACCAGCTCGGCGGCTCGGGCCGCGATCCACGCCGATCCCTCGTCGTTCAAGACGTAGAACGGAGTCCGGCCCGCCTCCAAGACCACCGGCTGCAAGGGCGCCGTCTCCACTACTCTCGAGCCCAGACCCAGTGACCGCAAGAACGGCCATATGCCGTCTTGGAAGGGCAGCACCGCCGTGTCGGGGTCCGGGGCTCGGTTGATGGATTCCAGCCAGGCCGTCCAGAGCGAACGCTGGCGCTCCACCCGGTTGGCTTCGGCCTCGTCGGGGTTGCGGAAGCCGTAGAGCCGAGCCGCCACATCAGCGTCGAGGTCCAACCGGCCCGCTGACAGCCAGGTCGTCAGGGAACCCCCGGTGAGAACGTTCAGATCATCGAACAGGAGGAAGGGAATCGGTTCGATCGTACCCAACCCAGCGGCCAGATTTTCCGTCGAGAACTCGATCACCTCGTCGAAACCGAAGCCGAACAGGTTCTCGACCAAGAGCTCCACCTGAGCCAGTCCCCCTTCGGCCCAGGCCTTGCCGAGGAACTCCCCCTGCTGCTCGACCTGCTCGACGTTATCGCTGACCTCGCCGTCGGCGGATTTCTCGCCGTAGAGAACGAGGAGATCGGCCGGCAACAGCACCGCACCGCCGCCCTCATCGAAATTGGTCTGAGCCAGGAAGGTCACACCGGTGAGATCACCGTCGTGGGTGTGGGCCACCAGAATCGTGGGGGTCGGCTGCACGAACGCCTCGTATCCCGGTTCGTCCGGTTCCAGCACCCTCCCCACGACATGGCCGACGGGAGTGTCGAGCACGGTGCGCGTCCCGCTCAGCCACAACAAGAAGACGGTCACTCCGGCACCGATGACGACGGCAGGAAACACGAACCTCCAAAAGGGGTGGGCGCGGGGGGCCGGATGGCGGCGGTTCGGCCGCAGCATCCGATGCCGCCGACGGGGAGCGGGCTCGGTGCCTTCGACCACAACCGCATCGTCGTCGCGATCAGCGGTGCGGTTGTGGTTGCCGGTCGTATCGAGAGTAGTCACTGCCCACTCCCGTACAACTCGTTGCTCTTTGCTACCTCGACGACCCCGGGCGGAACCAGAGCGGCCACGGGGCGGCCCTCTGCGAATCGGGCCCTGAGGTCGCAGGACGAAATCTCCAGCGCTGGTATCTCCACCACCACGAACGGCCAATCCCCGGACGGTCGTCCTCCTCCACGCCCGCCCCGTTCCACGACAACGGTGGTGGCCAAGGCTCGGACCTGGTCGGATTGCTTCCAACTGTCGAGCCCCGCAGCCGCGTCAGAGCCCACCACGAGGTACAGATCGACCTCGCAATGATCGGCACGAAGCTGGGCCAAGGTGTCGGCCATGTAGCTCTCGCCTCCCCTGTCGATCTCGATGGTGCTGGCGATCAACCCGTAGAAACCAGCGACGGCAGCTTCGACCATGGCCAACCGTAGGTGGGCCGGGGTGACAGAACGCAGCGAGGATTTCTGCCACGGGTCATTGGCCACGACCATCAGCACGGCATCCAAATTCAGCCGGTGGCGCACCTCAAGCGCCGCTGCGAGATGACCGAGGTGGGGCGGGTCGAAGGTACCGCCGAGCACGCCCAAGCGCGTACCGGCTGTGTGAAGCACCGTCGAATTGTACGGCGCATCGATAACAGAGTGCGGTCGAGACAGGCCAGAACCATCAGCCCGAGAGAATAGAACCGGCCAGAATCGGACAAAAAACCGTCAGAATCGGACAAGAACCAGAAATTGGATGACAATGCCGCCGAAATGGTGTTAACTGGTACGGCGGACTGGAGTAGCGCGCCTGGGGAGTGCGCGCCAGTACCCGATTCCCCTTCGAGCAACCAGAGAGAAACGAGACAAACCGCGTCAGCGACTTGCCTCGAGTGAGAAACAATGAGTGATTCAGTCGGACAGTACCTGAACGAGATCGGTGCGGTGGCACTGCTCAACGCTCAGGAAGAGCGCGAGCTTTCACAGGCCATCGAGCGCGGCGTGCAAGCCCGCCAACGCAAGGAACAAGGCGAGAGGGGCCCCAAGCTCAACAGAGCCATCCGCGACGCGGCGGCAGCCAAGGACCGTTTCATCCGGGCCAACCTGCGCTTGGTGGTGAGCGTCGCCCGTCGCTACCCCCTGCCCCCGTGCATGGAGCTGCTGGACCTGATCCAAGAAGGCAACCTCGGGCTCGAGCACGCCGTCGACAAGTTCGACTGGCGCAAAGGGTTCAAGTTCTCCACTTACGCCACCTTCTGGATCCGCCAGGCCATCGGCCGGGCCCTCGACCAAAAGGCCAGCCTCGTGCGCCTGCCCGGAGACCGGTCGGCCAGCCTTCGAGCCGCCTTGCGCCAGGTGTCGGGCGACGGAGACGAGCTCGACGACGAGCACGCCCGCCTACACCGGCTCACCACCCCCACCTCGCTGGATCGCACCATCGGTGACGACGACAGCAACGAGCTCATCGACCTCCTGCCCGACATCAACCCGGGCCCGGAGATCGAGGTAATGGCCAAGGCTGAAGAGGAGATGGTCACCGACCTCTTGAACATCCTCGAAGCTCGGGCCAAGAAAGCGGTCCAGCAGCGCTTCGGCCTGAAAGACGGCCGCAAACGCTCCTACCGAGAGGTCGGCGAAGAACTGGGCGTCACCGCCGAAGCAGCCCGACGACTGGTCAAGCGGGCCATCATCAACGTCCGCGACCACGCCGAGACCCTGAACCTGACCGAGACCATCGACGACGCCGCTTGAAAGTGACCATGCCGCAGTGGTGCCCGACTTCCTGGCGAACCAAGCCGGCCCGGCATCAGCCGAACTGGCCCGATCAGGCCGAACGAGACCAAGTGGTGAAGGCTCTGCGAGATCTGCCCCCGCTGGTGTTCGCGGGCGAGGCCCGGGCGCTGACCGGCCATCTGGGCCGGGTCGCGTCCGGTGAGGCCATCCTGCTCCAAGCCGGCGATTGCGCCGAGTCGTTCGATTCCTCGGCCGATTCCATTCGGGATCGGTTGAGGGTGATACTTCAGATGGCCATAGTGCTGACCTACTCGGGCGGTATGCCGGTGGTGAAAGTGGGACGCATCGCGGGACAGTTCGCCAAGCCCCGATCCAGCCCCACCGAAACCATCGGCGACTTGGAGCTGCCGTCGTTTCTGGGTCACATGGTCAACGACATCGGTTTCACCGACGCCGAGCGAGTCCCCGATCCCAACCGCCTGTTGACCTCCTACCACCGGGCCGCGTCCACGCTGAACCTGCTGCGAGCCTTTACCCGAGGCGGTTACGCCGACCTGTCGCGGGTGTCGAGCTGGAACCGAGAGTTCGTGGCCTCGACCCCGGCCGGGCAGCGCTACAGCCGCATGGCCGACGAGATAGACCGCGCTCTGAAGTTCATGACCGCCTGCGGCATCACCAGCGCCACCGCACCCCAACTCCAAGAGGTCGAGCTGTACACCAGCCACGAAGCCCTCGTCCTCGACTACGAGGAGGCCCTGACCCGGCGCGACTCCCTGACCGGACAGTGGTACGACTGCTCGGCCCACATGCTGTGGATCGGCGAGCGGACCCGCCAGCTCGACGGCGCTCACGTGGAGTTCCTCCGGGGGGTGGTCAACCCGCTGGGCTGCAAGATCGGGCCCACCGCCACCGCCGACGAGGTGGTCGGGATCTGCGAGGCCCTCGACGGTGACCGGACGCCCGGTCGCCTCACGCTCATAACTCGGCTGGGAGCCGACCGGGTCGGTGAGCTGCTACCGCCACTGCTGGCCGCGGTCCGTGACAGCGGCCACACCGTGGCCTGGGTCTGTGACCCCATGCACGGCAACACCTACACATCGGAGTCGGGGCGCAAGACCCGCCACTTCGAAGACGTGCTGGCTGAGATAAGCGGCTTCTTCGCCGCTCATGAGCAGGAGGGCACCTGGCCTGGTGGCGTTCACGTCGAGCTCACGGGCGATCCGGTCACCGAATGCCTGGGCGGCTCCGACGAAATCAACGACTCCGACTTGGAACAGGCCTACGAAACCATGTGCGATCCTCGCCTGAACGGTCGCCAGTCCGTCGATCTGGCTTTCCGGGTGGCCGAGCTGCTCCACTCCGGCCGCTGACACCGAGCCGGTCCGGCCCCGGCCCTACTGGTGCTCGGTCAGCTTCTGGCGACGGGCGGGGCAGGGGCTCGCCCGAACCGTCGGCTCAAACCAGATGGTCCACGAAGGCATCCAACTGGCGCAGATTGCGGACCTCGAATACCCCGTCACAGTGTAGGGCGTACTGGCCCATGATCGAGTCGCCGGTGTCCCAGTAGCTGCGGGGCTCGGGGTTGAGCCAGAACACCTGCCGGGCTTTGTCCTGGATCATCTCGATGATCGAGCTCTCGGCCGCGTGGTAGTTGTTGCGAGCATCGCCCAGGATCATCACCGTGGTGCGAGGACCGATGTCGGAACCGTAGCCGTCCCAGAACACCCCCAAGGCATGGCCGTAGTCGGAATGACCGTCCACCCAGACCACCTCGGCCTCGGTGTTCACCCGGTGGACGGCCTCGCCTATGTCGGTGACCCCCTCGAAGAAGCGGGTCACCTCATCGAGACCGTCGATGAATGCGAAGGACCGGACCTTGGAGAAATGGTTGGAGATGGCATAGACGAGCTGCAACGTGAAGCGAGCGAACGCAGCCACCGAACCCGAGATGTCGGCCACGACCATGATCTCGGGCTTGTGCGGGCGAGGGTGACGGAACTTGGGCTCGGCCAGCACCCCTCCGTAGGACAGCGAGTGGCGCACGGTCGAGCGGAAGTCGAGCGGGCCCTTGCGGCCATGCCTGCGTTTGCGGGCCAACCGCACCGCTAGTTTTCGGGTGAGCGGATATATGGCCTTGCGCAGGTCGATCATCTCTTCCCGTGAGGCATGCATGAAGTCCACGTCTTCGGGTAGGGGCTTGCGCAGTGTGCGGGCCATGGCCTCGACCCCTCGGTCCGCGACCAGACGGCGCCGGATCTCGGCCTCGATCTCCTTCTTGAGCTGCTCGACCCGGTGCCGGTACTCGTCGCGGTGCAGTCGCTGCTCCAGAGGCGCGACCGAACCTTCGGTGTCCTGAGCCTGTCGAAGCAGGCGCTCCAGCACCCCGTCCAAGTCCAGATTGCGCAGCGTGCGATACAGGTAGTAGGTGCCGCCCACCGGCCGGCCCGGCTCCATGCCGGCGTACCGGCGCACCGATCGGCGGGCCACATCGCGCATCATGGCCAGATCGCCCCGCATCAGGGCCCGGTACAGCATCTCAGCCAGTTCTTCGGGTGTCAGGTCGCCTCCGGCCCCGACCCCATCGCCTCGGCCGGGGGGCCGGTCCGGGTCGTCACCCTCCAGATCCCCGCCGTCCTGGTTCGAATCGCCGTCTATGGTGTACTCGGCCCCCCGCAGGGAGAAGTACACCTCGAACACCGTTTCGAATGCCCTCCAGTGGGACTGGTTCTTCACCAGCGTGGCCGCCAGCGCGTACTTGAAGGTCTCCCGATCCTCGATCGGAATGTGCTTCACCGCCTCAATGGCGTCCAGGGTCTCGGTGAGGCTGGCCGGAATGCCAGCAGCCCGCAGCTCGATGATGAAGCCGTTGAGCATCTCCAACAGGGAGTCGCCCGCGGCGGTGGCGGTCACAGCCGAGCCGACCGCGGTCGCGACCGCCTCCGTCACCGTGTCGTCGTCAAGGCGTCGTCGTCAAGACGTCGACTGACGCCAGCTCCTTGGCCGCCTTGGTGATGTCGCTCTGGTACTTCAACAAGATGTTGACCGTCTGGGCAGCCGTAGCCGCGTCTACCTTCTCCACTCCCAGCAACACCAGGGTCTTGGCCCAGTCGAGGGTCTCCGAAACCGACGGTGGCTTCTTGAGCTCGAGCTGGCGTATCGATCGTACGATCCTGGCCACCTGATCGGCTAGGTTCGCGGTTATGTCGGGCACCTTGGTGAGCACGATCTCCTTTTCTCGCTCGATGCCGGGGTAGTCGATGTGCAGGTACAGACACCGGCGTTTGAGCGCCTCGCTCAGCTCGCGGGTGTTGTTGGAGGTGAGAAAAACCAAAGGGATCTGGTTGGCCTCCAGTGTTCCCAACTCAGGGATCGAAACCTGGTAGTCGCTGAGAATCTCGAGGAGCAGGGCCTCGGTTTCCACCTCCACCCGGTCGACTTCGTCGATCAGCAGCACCACCGGATCGGGGGCCCGGATGGCTTCCAGCAAAGGGCGGGTCAGCAGGAACTCATGGGAGAAGATGTCGTCGGATAGACCGTTCCATGACCGCTCCGATCTCCGCTCGGCCTGGATCCGCAGCAGTTGCTTCTTGTAGTTCCACTCGTAGAGCGCCTTGGCCTCGTCCAAGCCCTCATAGCACTGGAGACGGATCAGGCGGCTGCCGGTGAGCTCGGCTACGCTCTTGGCCAACTGCGTCTTGCCGGTTCCGGCCGGACCCTCGACCAGGATCGGCTTCTCGAGTCGATCACCGAGGTAGATCACGCCGGCGGTGCCCTCGTCGGAGAGGTAGTCGACCTTGGCCAAGCCGTCGCGAACCTCGGCTACATCGGCGAAACGAAACGACATGTCAGGAGCGGACGTGGCCGTCGCCGCGCACCACGAACTTGCGCGTGGTGAGCTGCTCCAGCCCCAAAGGGCCCCGAGCGTGCAGCTTCTGGGTGCTGATCCCGATCTCGGCCCCGAAACCGAACTCCTCGCCGTCGACGAATCGGGTCGAAGCGTTCACGAGCACCGCGGCAGCGTCCACCTCCCGTGTGAACCGGTCGGCGGCGGCGAGGTCTCGGGTGACGATCGCCTCGGAATGGCCCGTCCCCGTCGCATTGACGTGGGCGATGGCTTCATCGAGCGAGTCGACCACCTTGACCGACATCTTCAGGTCCAGGTACTCGGTGGCGTGATCAGCGGAGGTGGCCACGCCCATCGACGGCACGAGAGCCCGGGCCCGCTCGTCGCCGACCAGCTCGACGCCTTCGATTGCGGCAGCAGCGGCGGGAAGGAAGTCGGCCGCCACCTCGGCGTGCACGACCAGCGACTCCAAGGCGTTGCATACCGACGGCCTCTGCGTCTTGGCGTTGACGACGATGTCTCGGGCCACGTCGAGATCGGCAGTCGCGTCCACGTAGGTATGGCAGTTGCCGGCTCCGTCGATGACGTAGGGCACGGTGGCGTTGTCGATCACGGACTGGACGAGGGATGCGCCGCCCCGAGGGATGAGGCAGTCGACATGGTCGCGCTGGCGCATGAGCTCGACTGCTGCCGACCGGGACATGTCGTCGACGAGCACCACGCCGTCGGGAGGCAGACCCACCTTGTCCAAGGCCTCCCGCATCACCGACGCTATGGCCAGGTTCGATGCCATCGCCGCCGACGATCCCCGCAGGAGAGCGGCATTGCCCGACTTGAGGCACAGTCCAGCCGCATCGGAGGTGACGTTGGGCCGGCTCTCGTAGATGATGGCTACCACCCCCAGCGGCACTCGGACCCGCTGGATGCGCAGACCGTTGGGGCGCGTCCAACCGTCGGTGACCTCGCCGATCGGGTCCGGCCCGGTCGCGACCTGGTTCAGTCCTTCGGCCATGGCCTCGATGCGGGCCGGCGAAAGACGGAGCCGGTCCAAGAGATGGGACGGGACCGCATCGGAGCCGGCTCGGGCCATGTCCTGAGCGTTGGCGTCACCGATGGACTCGGTGCGAGTGACCAGCAGATCGGCAGCCGCGGTGAGAGCGCCGTTCTTGGCGGTGGTGGAGGCCACGGCCAAGAGTCGTGACGCGGCCTTGGCCCGAGCTGCCAATTCGGGGATCGGGGTCGTGCCGACACTCACCGAGGCCATGATACCCGGCTCTCATTCTCGGCCCGCCCCCTGCATTAGCCTTCCCGCGGCTCGGTCGGTTCCCTGGACGGAGAGTTAGGACGAACAACATGGCGGAGAAGCCGAAGGAAGGGACGAAAAGGACCCGGCCCGGCCCGTCGTGAGCGCCGATCAGCCCCGCCCGGCGTCGGGCTCCGGCGCGGTTGCGCTGGGCATCTTCGCGAGCCGGATAGCCGGGCTGGTGCGAGAGACGGTGGCGTCTCGGCTGCTGGGCAACACCCCGGCTGCCGATGCCTTCGTAGTAGCGATGAAGATACCGAACCTACTCCAGAACCTTCTGGGAGAAGGTGTGCTGTCGGCTTCGCTGGTGCCGGTGTACAGCCGCCTGCTGGGAGAGAGAGACGGCGAGACCAGCGGCGAGGCCGGTCGGGTAGCAGGAGCGGTGGCAGCCTCGCTAATGGCGGTCACCGGCGCTGGAGTGCTGGTGTTCATGGCCCTGGCCCGGCCCATCACGCTCGTTCTGGCCCCCGGACTGAGCGACGACCGGTTCGAGCTGGCCGTGTCGCTCACCCGCGTCACTGCCCTCGGCGTCGGCTTCACGGTGCTCTCGGCATGGTGCCTGGGAGTGCTCAACAGCCACCGGCGGTTCTTTCTCTCCTACGTGGCGCCGGTGGTCTGGAACGGAGCCCAAGTCGGCGCCCTGGTGGTAGCGAGCGTTCTGGCCTTCGATCTAGAAGGAGTGGCCCGAGCCATGGCCTGGGGGGTGATGATAGGCGGATTGGCCCAATTGCTGGTCCAACTGCCCCTGACCCTGCGGTTGGCGAAGGGGCTGCGACTCGGGCTGAGGTGGCGACATCGGTGGGTGCGCGAGGTCCGCAGGCGGTTCGGGCCAGCCGTGCTGGGGCGGGGCGTGGTGCAGGTGTCGGCCTACCTGGACGTGGTGCTGGCCTCGTTGCTGGCAGGAGGAGCGCTGGCGGCTCTGTCCCGGGCCCAGATCCTCTACACCTTGCCGGTGAGCCTGTTCGCCATGAGTGTCGCCGCCGCCGAGTTGCCGGAGATGTCGCGGCTCGCGGACGACCCTGCCGCTCTGGCCCCGCGGACCCAGCTCGGTGTTCGCCGGGTGGTGTTCTGGATGGCTCTGGTCTGCGTCGTCTACATCACCGCCGGAGACCTCATGGTCGAGATCTTGTTCGAAGGCCGGGAGTTCACCTCGGCCGACACCGTGGTGGTGTGGTTCACGGTGGGGGCCTACGCCCTCGGCCTACCGGCCACCGGTGCCAGCCGGATACTCCAGAGCACCAGCTACGCCTTGGGCGACACCAAGGGTCCGGCCCGGATAGCGGTGGCCCGGGTGGCCGTGGCTGGCGCTGTCGGCGTGATGGTGATGTTCCCACTCGACCGGGTGATCGTGGGCCCCGACGGCTTGGTCGGCCTGACCGACGCCCTGGGCCTGGCCTGGGCCCTTCCCGACCTCGAGAGATCTGTGATCGGCACCGTGCGGCTGGGGGCGGTAGGTCTGGCCGCCGGCTCGGCCGTGGCCGCTTGGGTGGAGCTGATCCTGTTGGCTCGGCTGCTGTTGCGTTCCCCGGCCGGGTCGGGAAGGGTTGGTTCGGCCATGATCAGGCTGGCCAAGCCTTTCAGCTCGGCTTTCGTCGCCGCTGCCGCTCTGAAGCTCGGGGCTGGGAGCTGGCCCCTGCCGGTCTCGGCTCTGGCTGTGGTGGGAACGGCTGCTTCGGTCTACACCGTCGTAGCCTTCCTCAGCGGCGTTCGGGAGGCCGACCTCCTGCTCAAGCCCATTCGCAGAGCCCTGTGGCGGTAGAGTCGGTCAGGCCGCCCGACCGCAGGAGCAACCATGTGGAAGTATCTGACTCGCCGCTGGAAGTACCTGACCGCCAAGCTCTCCGGTCGATTCGAGGAAACCGCCGACCCCAAGGTGCAGTTGGAGCAGGCCATCGGCGAAGCCAGCGATCAGCACCGGCGGCTCAAGGATCAGGCCGCCAACGTGATCGCCAACCAAAAGCACACCGAGATGCGCCTCAACCGGGCCATCGAAGAGTTCGAGAAAGTGAACCGCAACGCCCGTCAGGCCGTGGTGATGGCCGAGAAAGAGACCAGCGGCAACAACGACGCCAAAGCCACGTTCTACATGAACGCAGCCGAGCAGTTCGCGGGCCGGCTCATCACCCTCGAGCAGGAGATCGATAGCCTCAAGTCGCTCCATTTCCAAGCCACCGAAGCCGCTGATCAGGCCAAGGCAGCCGTGTCCCAAAACGCCCTGACCCTTCAGAGCAAGCTGAGCGAGCGCCAGAAGCTGTTGAGCCAGCTCGACCAGGCTCGGATGCAGGAACAGGTCAACAAGGCCATGAACACGCTGTCGGAGTCGGTGGGCGCCGATGTGCCCACCTTCGACGAGATACGCGACAAGATCGAGGCCCGTTACGCCAAAGCCAAGGGCGTAGCCGAGCTGGCCGATGGCAACGTCAATGCCACCATGGCAGAGATCGAAGCCGCGGCCCGCAATAGCGAGGCCAAGGTCCGTCTCGGTCAGATCAAAGAACAGCTCGGCATCGAGCAGACCACGGGTGGCAGCTAGTTGTTTGACGGTCCAGGGGTCCGTTAGCCGCAGACACCATCACCGCTCTCGGAGCCAAACACATACGGATCAAACCCCACTGCCCCAGCTAGAACGGCAAATTGAACAGCCGATTGTTAAACCTGACTCCCAGGACAACTAGTTGGTCGTGTCGACGGTGATAGAATTGAATTCGTGATGACAACCATAAGTGCGACGTGGAACTTTCAGTTGGTCAACTGCTGATTTGTGAGAGCAGCTTCAAGCCGAATCCGGCTGTTGATCTCCAGATCAAGCGATTCAGGCTTCCAGATGAACAGAGGCGGGCATTCGAGTCCAGCTTCTCAAAGATTCTTGCCGCCGCTTACGTTATGCCGCTTGATCGAGGTGATCCTGCGAGGAGACCGGATCTCCCACCTTCCGACGAACACAACACCATGCTCGGCGACTTTGGTGAGGTCCTCGCCGTCACCGTGTATAACCAGATCCTTCCCGACTACACGGTCCCGGCGAGCAAGCTATGGGGAAATCCGAACCCGAGCAAAAGCATGCTCGGCGAGGACAAGTTGGCTATGGCCCGAAGGCGGGAAGGCGACCCGGTGTATGACGATGCCCGGGACCCGACTCGACCGCAGCGACTCAACACGCTCACTGAGAAATCCAGCTTCAATGGCGTCGGCTCTCGCTCTCGCCCGAGAGCCGGACGGCCTTGTCATGATCTACACCCCCACGAAGAGCGCAATCGACGGCCTTATCCGGGCGATCGAGGAGCGGGCTGTTGCTTCGCCGTCCGGATGGAAACCGAAGCCAAAGCTCTTAGAGATCGCTGATGGACTGCCACCGGAGGTTGAAGCGTGCAAGCGGCAGTTGATGTTGGGTATCGGCGTGCACCACGCATCCATCTCGAAGTTCCAGCATTGGGCGATCGAGGAAGCAGCGTCGAAAGGGCTGCTCCGGTACCTGGTGTGCACTGACACGCTGCTATCCGGTGTCGACTTCCCAGTCCGTTCCATCATCGTGGCGAACTCCACGCGCAACATGGACTTTCTCCCCGCATCGGTGCTGAACAATCTTGCCGGGCGGGCCGGGCGGGGTGGCCGCTTCTACTCAGGCGAGTTCGTGCTGATGACCCCGACCTGCAAGAGGGCAAAAGAGCTGTTTGAGTTCTTGGCTTCCGAGCTTCCTCCGACACTGAGCCAGTTCAAAGCCGCCGTCGAGGTACTGCTCAGGGTGAAGGATGCCGTCGCCATCACCGAAGGTGCCGCGGCGGTGCTGCGCGAATTGGACTCGTTCCTGCTGGCCGCCATCGCGGAAGCAGCACTCGAACAGGGTGATATTCGTCTCGAACTCGAAAAGGCCCTCGGCCGGACACTGTGGTGGGCCGGAGCATCACCGTCTCTTCGAGACCAGGTCCTGACCGCCTCCGTGGCCAGAGCCAAAAAGTTCCAAAGCTCCCCAGACGGTTGGAATCAGGCCGTATACCGCACCGGCCTGGACGGGGTGACTTGCTGGCGCATCAAAGAACTGTTGGACGATCTCGACACCAAGTCCTTGGCAGCGATAGCCCGCCAAGAGATGTCCGTCAGAGCCGGTGATGAGAGTCTGGCATCGCTAGCGTTATTGGTGGCAGAAGTCAATCCGACAGGTCGACGCTGGCCCCAGGATCTTGACGAACAAGACGTTCGAGAACAGGTCGTTCGAGCGTGGTTGTCCGGCTCTGAAGCACCAGCCGATCTGAATTGTCAGAAGGTCGAAACCGCCTTTGAGCAGCTCGCGAACCAAGGCCCGTGGATCGTGGGGGCGGCATTGGAGGTAGTCCGCTGGAAGCACGGGCTGACCACCAGCGAGATGGCACACCTCGCAGGAGACCTGGCGTTATCGAGACTCCGAACCGGGACACCCAGCGAGGGTGCAGCGACACTCGTTGAGGCAGGCCTCCCACGCACCGATGCAGCGGCGCTCTGGCATCGATACGATCGCTGCACCGCCCCCGACTTCATTCAGTTCGCTAAACGCGAGCTTCCTCCCAAAACGGTTGAGCTCATGAGCTGGCCCTGTCAGGACGGTCTATTATCGACGGTGAGCCAATCGGGTAGCAGCGGTTGATCCCCTGCGCGGGCCTCCGCGGATCCTCTCGGACTCGGTGCCCAAGCAGACAACGCCCCCGAACCGTCGCCACCATCACGGCGACACACACGAAGACTTCCTGGTCTGTGAAGTCAGATGCAACTCCACAATGCCAGGAGGTCCTCACACGCTCGCAGGCCCATCACCAACCTCTCTGCCCAGTACAACTAACTCCCGCACCAGACCACAGCACGCCGATGCCACCGCAGATCGCCCACTCTGACCTCGGCAGATCGCTCAAATATGGTTCCGCAGATCGCTCAAATATATGAGGTTGTAGATAGCATGCAGTTGTGGTTCAACCCCTCTTTCCGCGCGTCTTAGATCGATTGGTTCAATCGGAACTCCTCACGGAGTTCCCAGCGATCCTCGTTGTCGGGCCGCGCGGAACCGGCAAGTCGACTTCCATGAGCCAGTTCGCGGACATTGTTCTCGATCTGTCACAGCCCGGCGTACGTATCGCCGCGACCGAGGACCCCGACGGGATCTTGGCCAACTCCTCTGGCAGAGTCCTGATCGACGAGTGGCAAGAGGCCCCAGAGATCCTCGGCGCGGTCAAACGTGCCGTTGACGCTGACCGCTCGGGAGCAGTCGGGCGATTCATTGTCACCGGCTCGGTTCGGGCCGCTCATCAAGCAGCGACGTGGCCCGGCACGGGCAGGCTAATCAGAGTCCGAATGTTCGGCCTCACACAAGGCGAGCTTGAGAACAACAACATCTACAACCCCATCGATACGTTCTTCGCCCACGAACCCGCGACGTTCGCCAGGTCCGATCTGACCCGACAGGACTACTTGAACCGAATCGTCGCTGGCCGCTTCCCCGACGCCATTGCACTCAGCGAACGCGGACGGTCGCGCTGGTTTAGCAGCTACATCGAACAACTCGTTGATCGCGACGCCGCGCAGATCTCAGGTGGAAACCCTCGACCTCGCAAACTGCGAGCCGTTCTCGCCTCGTGCGCCGCCCGCACCGGCCAAGAACTCAACAAAGAGGCGACAGCACGCGACGCCGACGTCGCACGAGGAACGGCCGATTCATACATCACGCTGCTGGAAGATCTTTCCATCATCCTGCGCGTGCCAGCCTGGCACAACAAACGCCTCCAGCGTCTCAACCGGTCGCCGAAGATCCACATCACCGACGCCGGACTAGCCGCGCACATGCTCAAGGCCAACGCAGAAACACTGGGCCGGGACGCAACCCTGGTCGGACAGCTCTTCGAAACCTTCGTAGCCACCGAGCTACGAACCCACATCGAGACTGCCCACAGCGAGACCGAACTATTCCATGCCCGTAACCGCGACGGCAACGAGATCGACATCGTGCTTGAACGAAACGGTCAGATCGTCGCTCTCGAAGTCAAGTCGTCGACCAACGTTGGCCGGGCTGATGCGAAGAGTCTTCGTTGGCTTCGAGACCAACTCGGAGACGAGTTCCACTTCGGTGCCATCATCTATGCAGGTGCCATTCCATTTCAGATCGACCACAAGATATGGGCTCTCCCGATGGCCGTGCTCTGGCGTCCAGGCCCCCACCACACAAAACCGACGAACGCACACACCAGGGAGTCGTGATCATTCAATGGTCGCTCTATCAGAATTGATCCGGCCTTTCCCCACCTAGCACGACTCGATGACGGTGCTGACAAGGTTGCGGACGCGCAGGAAGCCTTACGCCTAGTTCAGCACGTGACAGAGGAGTACTCGGATGGCACTTTGTGACACATGAGTCGAGGCCGTGGAAGGCCCGGGTCACGCTTCCGTGCGAGAAGTTCACTGACGTTGCAATCGGGTCCC
Source organism: Acidimicrobiales bacterium (assembly GCA_963422655.1). Lineage (GTDB taxonomy): Bacteria > Actinomycetota > Acidimicrobiia > Acidimicrobiales > Aldehydirespiratoraceae > CATQHS01. Next base: position 1,055,378 of record OY730440.1, read on the forward strand.
CTTTGGACATCACGTCGGGGTGTTCAGCCCTGCAGCTACGGTGTCGCGGGATCTAGCGAAGGTGTCGTCTTGGGCGAAGCCGATTCGCTCAACCACATGAGCGATCACCCGCGGCGAGGTGAGGTGTGGTTGGTGCGAGCCGCCCGCGACCGCTCGGCGGCCGGTGGTGTTGACACGCGATACCGCGGCTCGGCCGAGCTCTGGTAGCACCGTGCACGACGACCAGTCGGGGATTGCCGAGCGAGGTCGTTCTCGAGCCCGGAGATGTTCCGCCCGGGAGGTTGGTCACACCGTTTCAGGTGTGGCGCCGACGTGAATTGGAATGGCGGTCTCGTTCTCGCCGTCGTCAAAAACAGCCAGGATCTGCAGGTCGGCGCCCAAGCCTTGGACGTAGTTCCGCAGCGTCGACAGCAGAAGATCGTCGCCGCGCTCGAGTTGAGAAACCGCTGACTGCGAGATTCCCAGCTCGGCGGCCACCTCGGTCTGAGAGCGATCTAGCGAACGGCGCAGCTCGTAGAGGCCGATCTCAGCGAGCGTATCGGCGCGCAGCGCAGCAAGACGCTCAGCGGTGCCCTCTCGTTTGGCGACCTTGTCGTGCAGTTCGCGGTAGCTCTTGGTGGATGGCATAAGACTGGTTCCTCTCATGAGGTGGGCGCGTCGTCACCGAGGAGTCCTTCAGCTTGGAGTTCTTCCAGGTGTGTGTCTTCCCACATACCCGCAGCATCATTTAGAACTGATAGAAGTGCAAGCTAATACCACTGGACGGGATTGTGTACCCGAACTCCAGTGGTAGCCGCTCTTGCATGAATCGTGATGACCGCCACCAGCAGCTTCGGAACCTAACGTCGAGCAAGCCACGACACCGACGCCAACTACCACGAGTTCCTGCAGATACTCCACACCGTCTTCACCGAGACCCGCCGAGTCCTCGAACAGTTAGGAAACCCACGATCCCATCCCGCCATGGACAACCTGTGCGATTATCACAGCTTGTCGTACGCGGCAAAGAAGTTGAAGGGTTGTGTCAGCAGGATCATCGGGCAGGCGTGGCTGCCCGATTGCTGTCGGCTGTCGTTGCGGTCTCCTAAAGTGAACGCTGGAGGTGGCGTAGGGTGGCACGAGCGGACTTGCTGATCGACCTGGTTGAAGCCGAGCGTCGCGGTAACAAGCAGCGATTCCGTACCCTCGTCGAAGCGATTATTGCTGAGGAACGCGCCAAGCAACACCACTTGGTCGCTGACCGACTCTCCGAGCTCATAACCACTGTCGGATCGTCGGACCTTTTGGCGCGTGACGATGCGTCCGACCGCGTCAGAGAGCTGCTCATTGACCTCGTACCACAGCGTCGCCTGGAGTCGATTCAGCTCGGGCCAGCGATTCGCACCGCTGTCGAGGAGCTGATCGAAGAACACAAACGAGTTGAACTCTTGCGCAGCTACGGGATCGAGCCTCGGAGCCGTGTCCTTTTGGACGGCCCGCCGGGCAATGGCAAGACCACCCTTGCCGAGGCGATCGCCTGCGAGACGATGCTGCCGTTTTATGTGGTGCGCTACGAGGGCGTCGTGTCCAGCTTTCTTGGGGAAACGGCATCACGGCTTGATGCGGTGTTCGAGTTCGCCCGGACCAGGCGTTGTGTCCTGTTCTTCGACGAGTTCGACTCCATAGCCAAGGAACGCTCAGATGCCCACGAGACAGGTGAGATCAAGCGGGTCGTCTCGACGCTGCTTCTGCAGATCGACCGCCTGCCCGCCCACGTGGTGGTGATCTGCTCGACCAATCATTCTGAGCTTCTCGACCGGGCTGCTTGGCGCCGGTTCCAGTTGCGGCTCGAACTCGATGCGCCCACCACCGCTGGCGCTACGGAGTTTCTGGAGAGGCTGAAGGTTCGTCTCGGTGGCGATCTCGGTTTGGCTCCGCGGACTCTGGCCGACAAGCTCCGAGGGGCCAGCTACGCCGAAATCGAACAGGTCGCAGTCGACATCAGACGTCGACTCGTTCTTGAACTGCCGGGCGGCGAAGCGGCGGGTATCGCTAGTTCAAGGGTTGAACAGTGGCGGACCCAGGCGCACCCCTGAGCAATCTACGGCCCTTACTGGCCTTCCCGCCACCAGTTTCCGGGCCTAGCCCCAAGCGCCGTGGATTCCGCCCGTCTGTTCGGACTCCAAGCGCTGGGAGGCAGGGAGAACGTCTCACCCCTCAGTTCCACTTGCTCTTGGAGGTGCTCGAGCATGACCGGGCACAACTTGTCGGCTCCGCTACTGCGCCAGATCCAGAACTCGTTGCCGTGTTCGACCTGGCTGGCACCGTTGAGGAATTTCTGCGCGCCGCGACGGGTATCGAGGGATTGGAGTTCCTCGCTGACCTTGAGGGGGATGAAGTCGAAGCTGACGACGACTTCTACGTTGCTGATGGCAAGTCGTCCGCCAAGCTGGTGCCGCAGTCGCTTTACATGGTCATGACCAACGCGCAAGCCGTTCGTGAACTAGTGCGGCTGTTCGGGCTTTGGCAACAAGACCAGTCTGTCAAGTTCGATCGGGGACTGGGTCCGCTGAAGAGGGTCTTCGAATTGTTGCGGTCGATTCGCCGGTGGGGACCGGAGGATCGGGTGCGCGAAACCGGGATTCTCGATCGATGGCGTGAAGACGTGGAGATCAGGGTTCCGCCGCGACCAAGCCGCGTCGAGATCGAGCTGTGGTACAGGCAAGATGATGCCTTAAGACTCGCGGCACAAACCCAAGTCACATCTATTATCCGGCGCCTCGGTGGCGACGTCCTCACCGCTGCAGACTTCCCGAACATCGCCTACCACGGACTGCTCGCCGACATTCCCAGCTCAAGCGTCCAACGGGTGCGCGATGAGGGGCTACAGGCCATTGAACTCCTCACGACTGATGCGGTCATGTTCGTGAACCCCAGCCCGGCGATGACCTTTCCGGCATCCGAGCCAGTCCTTGACGGTGCTATCGAGTTCGACCACACAATTCCCGCTGGCTCTCCCCGTGTTGCTCTCTTCGACGGGGTTCCCATGTCGAACCACGTCGCTTTGGCCAGTCGGCTGATCATCGATGATCCCGACGATCACGCCGCGCAGTACGAACTCAAAGACCGATGCCACGGTTCTGCCATGGCTTCTCTCATTGCGCACGGCGATCTCTCAACACCGGGGGAGGCACTCCCGCAGCCGATCTACGTTCGGCCTATCTTCGTGCCATACTCCGGATTCGTGCCAAACTCCGAGAATCGGCGCGATGAGGTAGTCCCAACAGATCAATTGCTGGTCGACCTCATCCATCGAGCCTTTCTCCGGGTTTTCGAAGGCGCCGGGGACGCTGGTCCTGCAGCGCCAAGTGTCCGGATCGTGTGCCTCGCGCTCGGGGACCCAGCCAGGATGTTCGTTCGCCGACTCAGCCCGCTGGCGAAGCTGCTCGACTGGCTGGCAGTCAAGTACAACATCGTCATAGTCGTGAGTGGAGGCAACGTCGATAGCCAGCCGACGCTTGACCTCGCCGAGGCGTCTGATGGCCAACGATTACTCGACCTCGGTGCAGAGTCCGACATCCGCGAGCGTCAGTCGGCCGCGCTCAGGTCGCTGCACGACCAAGCAAAACACCGGCGTTTGCTCGCGCCAGCCGAGGCGGTCAACGTCGTCAGCGTTGGCTCGGTTCACGCCGATGGGCTCGACTTCGAGCCGTCGGACACGGTCTTGGACGTAATGCCACCCAGACTGCCAGCTGGCTACTCGCCTGTCGGACTCGGGTACCGGAATTCTGTGAAACCGGAGGTCCTGCTACCTGGCGGCCGGCAGGTCTTTCGTGCTCCTCCGCCCGGCGAGTCCGGGCCTGCTCAACTTGAGCCGGTTCAGAGTCCACGGCGCGGACCAGGGCTTCGCGCCGCCACGCCGGGCCGGGCTGGTGAGATCGAAGCGTTCGGCTATTCCTGTGGTACGAGCAACTCGACCGCCCTGGCGACCCGCACCCTCAGCCAGATTCTTGACGTCCTCGAAGGACTGCAACACAACGCTGAGCAGTTCCCATTTCCGGACGCGCAGTACCACCCCGTGCTCGCCAAGACGCTGCTCGTACACGCTGCAATGTGGACCGACGCCGGGAAGGAACGACCGGATTCGTCACCGGGTCGGCACTATCGATCGACATCGACTGCCGTATCGATGCCGGGAAGCTGCAAGCACCGATCCGCTACGCGCTTGCAGCCTCGCTCGAAGTAGGGCCCACGGTCCGTGCCAACATCCACAACGAGGTCAGCACCCGTCTCCGAGAGCAGGCCCGAACCCAAGCCCGAACCCATACCGTGGACATCAGCTCCTCGGGCTTGCCCTACCCGTCACCAACCTCTCTTCCGAGTACAGCTAGCCGGGGACCACGACCAGGTCGTCGGCGTGGATCACGATATGAGGGCGGTCCGGGGCCAGTTCGGTGCTGCGCCGCCCGGCCACCTCCGCCAGCTCGTCACTGTTCGGGCGGACCAGACCCTTGGCGAACACTCCCCCGCCGACTTCTCGCACCTCCACCGGCGCACCCGACGGGAACGACCCGGTGAGATCCCTGACCCCGATGGCCAGTAGCGACTTGCCCCGCTCCAGGGCGGCCCGAGCCCCCGAGTCGACCACCACCTCGCCCTGCGCGCCCAGTGCGAATCCGATCCACAGTTTTCGGGCCGGCAACCGGTTCTTCCGGGCCCGCACCACCGTTCCCACCCCGCTCACGCCCGCTACCGCGTCGACCAACACGCCGGCTCGCTTGGCGTCGGCGATCACGCTGGTCACGCCAGACCAAGAAGCGATTCTCGCCGCCGTGAGCTTGGAAGCCATACCCCCGCTGCCTCTGGACGTACCCGCCCCTCCGGCTCGCTGTTCGAGTTGCTGATCAATCTCCACGATCTCAGAGATGAGCGATGCGTTCGCGTCGAGGCGGGGATCGGCGGTCAGCACTCCTTCGGTGTCGGTCAGCAGAACCAGCAGGTCGGCCTGCACCAGGTTGGCGACCAAGGCGGCGATGCGGTCGTTGTCGCCCCAGCGGATCTCGTCGTCGGCGATGGCGTCGTTCTCGTTGACTACGGGGACCGCGCCGAGCTCCAAGAGGCGGCGCAGAGTGCCCGAGGCATGGACGTACTGCGAACGGATGACGAAGTCGAAGGGAACCAGCAATACCTGGCCGGCCACCAAGCCGTGGCGGGCCAAGGCATGGCCATAAACACCCATGAGCGCACTCTGGCCCACTGTGGACACCGCTTGGAGGGTCTTCACGTCGCTGGGACGCGATCCAGCGAACCCCAGTTCGGGCAAACCAGCGGCGATGGCGCCGCTGGTCACCATCACCACTTGGTGCCCTGCTGATCTCAGCTCGGCCACTTCGTCGCACAGCTTGCCGATAGCAGCCGGGTCGATGACGCCGACGTCATCGGTGATCGAGGAGGTGCCGACCTTGGCCACCACGGTGCGTGAGGGCACCATTACGAGTTCTCCTCGTACTCGAAGGAATGGTCACCGACGTGGACCACGTCTCCCGGGGCCACACCGGCACGAACCAGGGCCCGGTCCACCCCGAGCCGGTCGAGCCGGTTCTGAGCGCAGGCCAGAGCCTCGGGGTCGTTCAGATCGCTGAGAGCCACGGCCCGGACCGCGGCCCGACCGTGCACTACCCACGACCCGTCACCGGAGCGGGTCACCTTCATCCCCTCGACCAGCGGCCGGTGGATCACCGTGCCGACGGCTGCTGGTTCAGCGGCCCGGGCCGCGGCTACCATCCCGATCAGCTCGCCGGTGACCTCAGCCACCCCGTGACCCGTCACCGACGACACCCGCGGACCCTCGAAGCCCGAACCGGGATCGAGATCGGCCCGGCTGCCCACGACCAGGCGGGGCCGATTCAGCAGATCGGGCCGGTAACGTTCCAGCTCGGCCAGTAGCACGGCTTGCTGCTGCGCGGGGGGCGGCGCCAAGCCCCCGGGGGCCGTGTCCACCAGCATCAGGATCACGCGAGCCCGCTCTATGTGACGCAGGAAACGATGACCCAGGCCCTTGCCCTCGCTGGCCCCCTCGACAAGGCCGGGAATGTCGGCCACGACCATCTCGGCGTCGTCGGTGCGGACCACACCGAGGTTGGGCTCCAGGGTAGTAAAGGGGTAGTCGGCGATCTTGGGCTTGGCGGCCGACACCCGGCTGATGAAAGTTGACTTACCCACGTTGGGAAACCCGACGATGGCGACATCGGCCAGCAGCTTCAGCTCCAAGCGCAGCCATAGCTGCTCGCCCCTCTCACCTTGTTCGGCAAAGGCAGGAGCCCGGCGGCGGTTGTTCGAGAATCGAGCATTACCCCGACCGCCCTCCCCGGCCCCGGCCACCAGCCGGCGGTCACCGGGGCGGGCCAAGTCGGCCAGCAGTTCGCCGGTGGCGTGATCGAGCACCGTGGTTCCAGACGGGACCGGCACGTCGAGATCGGCCCCTCGGGCTCCGTGGCGCTTGTTCCCGCTCCCGTGTCGACCGCTGCCGGCCCGGCGGTGAGGGTGATCCACGAAAGACAGCAGAGACGCCACGTTGCGGTCGGCTACCAACCAGACATCGCCGCCCCGGCCTCCGTCGCCCCCGGACGGTCCCCCTCGGGCTACGTGAGCTTCGCGCCGGAAGGCGACGCAGCCGGCGCCACCGTCACCGGCTCGGACATGGATGTTGCATTCGTCAGCGAAGTTGGACACGCCTGCCAGGCTAAGGGCGCCGGGTACGGGCCAGGATGGAGCCTTTCGGTCTGGTTTCGATCCCGTAGAAGGTACACCCGGTCGGGGCTGGCAGTGTCAGAGGCCCGTCGTAGGCTGGGGCCATGGCCCAGAGCCGCCCCCGCCAGCAACAGCGCCGAGATCGAGGACCCGCAGTATTACCGGAGCTGACCGAACGACAGATCGCCTGGTGCGCCACGGCGCGGGGAGCCAGCATCGACGGTATCGAGGTGGCTCATCATGACAGCAGGGCGCGGATCGGGACCGGACCCTCCATGTCACGTTCGGCCCGCGAAGACCTCGAAGCCCTCCAATTGCGATCAGGGGCGACCCGATCACAGGGAGCCGGCCGCCGAGAGGTGGAGGAGTCCCCCGACCCGGCCCGGACCTGCTTCGAACGGGACCGCGACCGGATCCTGCACGCCGAGGCTTTCCGGCGACTGGCCGGCAAGACCCAGGTGTTCGTCTTTCCCGACGACCATCAGCGCACCCGGCTGACTCATACCCTGGAGGTGGCTCAGGTCGCCCGAAGCGTTGCCCGGGCCCTGCGGCTCAACGTCGTCTTGACCGAGGCCATAGCGCTGGGCCACGACTGCGGCCACGGACCGGGCGGGCACGCCAGTGAGGATGCGCTCACCCCATACCTCGAAGGTGGTTTCGATCACGCCGTGTGGGGGGCCGACGTGACCTTGGCGCGGCTCAACCTTTGCGCCGAGACATTGGACGGGATCCGCAACCATTCCTGGTCGCGACCGGCGCCGTCCACCCCGGAAGGGGAAGTGGTCAGCTGGGCCGACCGGATCGCTTACGTCTGCCATGATTTCGAGGATGCCGTTTCGGCCGGTGTCGTCCGGCCCGATGAGCTACCGAGCCGTGTCGAAGATGTCTGCGGCTCGTCGCGACAGACCCAGGTCGCGGCATTCGTCAACGCCATGATCACCGCTACAGAAAGCACCGGCCGCATCGGCATGACGAGCGAACCGGCCGCGGCCCTGGTCGATTTCCGGGCCTTCAACCACACCCACATCTACCTGCGTCCGGCCTCGCGCCTGTGCGCTTCCCACGTGATCGACATGCTCGGAGCCCTCGTGGACCACGTCTGTGCCCGACCCGACCGGCTCCCGGTCGAGCGCCGCCGCCGAACTGGTGACAGCAACGGTGTGCGCCGGGCTGCGGTGGAATGGGTAGCCGGTATGACCGACCGTTACGCGGTCGAGGCCGCTCGCCAATGGCTCGACTACGACCCGGACCGGCTGCCCCGAGGTGTGGGCATCGACCTCTGAGAGCTGAGGGACCTCTGGGAACTGGGGCCGCTCAGTCGGTGATCACATCGACGAGCTTGCGACCCCGGCGGCTGGCGAACTTCACCCGGCCGGGGGCAGTGGCGAACAACGTGTCGTCGCCGCCCCGGCCGACGTTGTTGCCGGGATGGAACTTGGTGCCCCGCTGGCGGACGATGATGGCGCCGGCGAGTACCCGGCCCCCGTCATATACCTTCACCCCGAGCCGTGACGCGTTGGAATCGCGCCCATTTCGGGTCGAGCCGCCACCCTTGGTCTTCGACATCGGCGATCAACCCTTCTCGATAGCTGTTATCTCGATCATCGCCAGCGTCTGGCGATGACCCCAACGTCGACGCTGGTTGGACTTGTTCTTGTAGGTGAACCCGTTGATCTTCGGCCCTCGGTGCTCGTCGATGACCACCGCCGTAACCGAAGTCGCGGCCAGATCGGTGGGGGTGGCCAGTACCTCACCCCCGTCCACGATCAGCACCGGATCGAGGGATACCTCGGTGCCGGGCTCGCCGAGGCGTTCCACCGCGAGCCGCTGGCCCTGCTCTACCCGGTACTGCTTGCCGCCGGTCCTGACTACTGCATACATGAAGGTTCCAGCCTAGCGGTGAGATATGCCGGTACCGCCCCCCTCCGAGGTCAGCGGCCCGGTCCGGCCCGACAGCGATCGTGGAGCGAACCGGGTAAGCGGGCCTCTCATCATCCGGTGAGGCCTGACGACGTCGGTGGTAGTTACACCTAGCCGTTGATCATGTCGTCGAGCAGCAGCACTCCCCGCCCATCGCAGGTCTCGCACACATCCGACACCGACTCCAGCAGCCCTTCGCCGATGCGCTTGCGGGTCATCTCCACCAGCCCGAGGTCGCTTATACCCGACACATGGGTTCGGGTCTTGTCCCGAGCCAGGGCGGCCCGGAACTTCTTCAGCACCTCGGAACGGTTGGCCGTGATCTCCATGTCGACGAAGTCGATCACGATGATCCCCCCGATGTCACGGAGCCGGAGCTGGCGAGCCACCTCCTCGGCCGCCTCCAGGTTGTTCTTGAACACGGTCTCCTCGAGGTTCGACCGGCCTACGTTCTTGCCGGTGTTCACGTCGATGACTGTGAGTGCTTCGGTGTGCTCGATGATGAGCGAGCCTCCCGACGGCAACCACACCTTGACGTCGAGCGCCTTCTTGAGCTGCTCTTCGATGTGATAACGCTCGAACAACGGCAAGGCCTCGGTGGAGGTGTCGTAGAACTTGACCCGATCGGCCAAAGGAGCGGCAACCGTGGCTACGTAGCTCTTCACCTCGCTGTACAGAGCCCGGTCGTCGATGATCACTCCCCGGTGGTCCCTGGTGAGTTCTTCTCGAATGAGGCGCACCGTGGCCTCGGGCTCCCGGTACAGCAGAACCGGAGCCTTCGTCTTGGAGGCCAAGGCGGCGATCTTCTCCCACTGGCCGAGGAGACGGGCGATGTCTTTTTCTATCTCCTTTTTGGTCACGTCCTCAGCGGCGGTGCGCACTATCAGACCGTGACCTTTGGGACGGATCCTGTCGAGGATGGTCCGCAAACGCCGACGTTCGTCCTCGGGGAGTCGCTTGGAGATCCCGAACACGGTCGAATCGGGTACGAGAACGACAAAACGACCCGGCAAAGATACCTCCTGGGTCAGGCGAGCCCCTTTGTGGCCGATCGGATTTTTGACCACCTGGCACAGGATCGACTGATTCTGCTTCAGTACCTCTTCGATCCGGGGACGCCGGCCTCTGCCACCTTCGATCTCTTCGGGGTCGTACTGCATGTCGCCGCTGTAGAGAACGGCGTTCTTGGGGGTGCCTATGTCGACGAAGGCAGCCTCCATCCCCGGCAACACGTTCTTGACCCGGCCCCGGTAGATGTTGGCGTGGATCTGGCTCACGTCGTCAGCGGGCCGGGAGACCTGATGCTCGATGAGCTGGCGGCCCTCGAGCACTGCGATCTGAGTGGCTCTGTCGGTGACGTGGACGCACATGAGGTAGCGGCCCACGGCTCGACCCTTGCGGACTCGGCCGCGGCGTTGATCCATCGCCTTCTCGTCGAGCTCGACCGCCGCGTCCGACGTTACGGCCGTGACCGGTGCCAGGTCGGCGCCTCGACCCCGGCCACCCCGGCCCCGGCGACCGCGCCGACCCCGCCTGGACCCGGTGGCGGCTTTGCTGCCTTCGGATTTCGACGGCGCAGACGCGGGTCGGGTGTCGCCTATCTGGGGCTTGCGGGGCGGCGAACCGGATTGCCCGTTGGAACGAGAACCGCGATCAGCTTCCGATGAATTGTGGTTGGATTTGCCGGATTTTCCGGCTGGCGAGCTGTCCCGGCGGGAGCGACTCGCATCTTCGACCTGTCGGTCGGTCATCTCTGTGGTCCTTTGCGTTCATGGCCAGTGCTGCGGGTACAGCCCGGCCTGTCGCCGAGAGCGGGGCCTCGAGTGGCTCACGCCGCTCGCTCTCGACTCTGATCCATTGGTGAAGACGGCGAACCCGCAACTCGCAGGGTGACGGGTCGAAAGCGGCCAGGAGCTCGGCCGGGCGCACGGCCCGAGGTTGGGTGCCGAGCTCGGCTGTCAGCCGAACACCATCTGCCGTCGGCTCGCTCACGTCGAGCGAGACGAGCTGGGGCCGGATGTCGTCGGTGACCATCCTGCCCTTCCGCTCGCGGGTGACGACTATCTCGTCGGCGGCCAGCGCTCGAGTCGCGGCCGCCGAAACCGTTGCGGCGTCGATGCCGCCGACATCGATACCCCAAGTGCAACTCGTGACGGACTGCTGGAGGGACGGTTCGGCCCGATCGATCCTGGCAACGGCCAGCACGGTCATTCCGGTGGGGGTAGCCCCGGTCAACGTCTGAGGCAGAGCAGCAAGGGTCACCGACGCCCCCTCGGTATCGTCGAGGTCGATATCGAGATACTCGGCGTCGGACTCGTACCCGGTCGGCAGGGCCAGACCGAAAGCAATGCGGGGCCGGGGCGTGAATCCCTGCGAGTAAGCAACCGGCACTCCCGCCCGGCGCAAGGCTCGCTCCCAGATCCGGTTCACGTCGCGATGCGACGTGAACCGAATCTTGCCGACCTTGGCGAAACGGACGCGCAGCCTCATGAGGCGCCCGCTCCCACCGGTGCCCCGACCCGGCGCCGAGGAGTCAGCTTCACCGCAGCGGCCTCCCGGTTGGACCTTACGGCCCCGGTGCCCTGGCTGGCGCCGGCCGGTGGTGTGGCCGAAGCCACGACGTGCTCGATGCCGTAGCCGGTGCAGGCCCCGCAGTCATAGCACGGGGTCCACCGGCAGTCCTCGAGCCCGACCTCGTCGAGAGCATCACGCCAGTCCTGCCACAAGAAGTCCGTGTGGAGACCGGCTGACAGATGATCCCACGGCAAGACCTCGTTCACGCTTCGATGCCGGTGGGCATACCAGTCGGCGTCGAGCCCACAGGCCGCCATCGCCTCCATCCACAGATCATGATCGAAGTGCTCGGACCACTCCTGGAAGGTGCCCCCCCGACGCCAGACATACTCGATCACCGGGCCCAGGCGACGGTCGCCACGACTGGCCAGCCCTTCCACCAGCGTCGCCTCCGGGTCGTGCCACTTGAGCTGAACGCCTCGGGCTCGCCGCAAATCGTCCCGCAGCAGGCCGATCTTGCGCTTCAGTTCGATGGTGGTGTTCTGGCCGAACCACTGGAACGGCGTGAACGGCTTGGGCACGAACCCGCCGACCGAGACCGTGACCGAGGGCGAACGCTGGTGAGACGAGCCGAGAGCTACACAGTTGCGGGCCAGCTCGGCGATGCCGAGCGTGTCTTCGTCGGTCTCGGTGGGCAGACCGGTGAGGAAGTAGAGCTTCACCCGGCGCCACCCCTGCGAGTACGCCCCCTCGACCGCTTCGTACAGATCTTCCTCGCTGATGAGTTTGTTGATCACCTGTCGCATCCGCCATGTGCCCGCCTCGGGGGCAAAGGTGAGACCGGTGCGACGGGCTCGCTGGATCTGCGCGGCGATGCCGACGGTGAAAGCATCGACCCGCAGGCTGGGAAGCGCAACCGACACCTGGCCGCAGCCGGCGTCGGTCACGGTATCGGCCACGACCTGCTCGATCCCACTGAAATCGGCGGTGCTGAGAGAGGTGAGCGCCACTTCGTCGTAGCCGGTACGGCGCAGGCCGTCACTAACCATGGTGCGCACCTGCTCGGCTGGTCGTTCCCTGACCGGGCGGGTGATCATGCCGGCCTGGCAGAACCGGCAGCCTCGGGTACAGCCTCGAAACACCTCGACGTTGAGGCGGTCGTGGACCACCTCGGTGAGAGGAACCAACTGGTTCTTCGGGTAGGGCCACTCGGCCAGATCCGAAATCGTGCGCTTCTCGACAGTTGCCGGCACGCCGCGGTATCGGGGACTGACATCGACGATGCGGGCGCCTTCGTAGCTCACGTCGTACAGGGCCGGCACGTACACGCCCGCCACACCGGCGAGCTCCTTCAACACGTCGAGGCGCCCGCCCTCCCGCTTGTCCGTGGCCTTCCACCGGCCCAGGACATCGGTGATCTCTCCCACCACCTCTTCGCCGTCGCCGAGAACGACGAAGTCGAGGTAGTCGGCGAGAGGTTCCGGGTTGTAGGTACAGTGGCCTCCAGCCGCGATCAAGGGATCGGCCTCGGCCCGGTCGGCCGACCTCACCGGCACGCCAGCGAGGTCGATGCAGTTGAGCACGTTCGTGTAGGTGAGCTCGGCAGAGAGGTTGAAGGCCAGGACGTCGAAGAGCGAGGCCGGACGGTGCGTGTCCAGCGAGAACAGCGGTAGCCGTTCGGCCCGTATGAGCGCCTCGAGATCGACCCAAGGCGCATAGCAGCGCTCCGCAGCCGCGTCATCGCGTTCGTTGAGGATCTCGTAAAGGATCTGCAGACCCTGATTGGGCAGCCCTATCTCGTAGGTGTCAGGGTAGGTGAGCAGCCACGACACCACCCCCGGACCGTGAACAGGCGCCTGCATACCATCTTCGCCACCGATGTAGCGGGCCGGTTTCGAGACTCGCGGCAACAACAACTCGAGTCGAGGCCACAGGTTCGTCACGGACCCAGGCTACTGCCAGGTCGGCGGATTCTGACCGAGCTTCTTTCGGCCCGAGTAATGTCCACTACTGTTTACTGATCGTATTGTCACGATTGGGAAGACACTTTCACTGAGCACACCTTCAATGAGGATTGTGCGGACTCGAACATGAGAGCAATGATTTGGCGCTGGTTGTCGTCGCCTCGATGGTTCCGATGGCGGCCCACGACCCGGTCGGCTTATGCTGGTCCCAGTGCTCCGGCCATATATCAGGCGGCACCCACTCATCGTCCTTGGGTAAGTCGTGGTCGGCGAGACGGGTTCGGATCCGCCACACTGCTAGCGACGCATCTCGTCTACGGCGTAGCGCCGCCGGTGGACGCCGGCCACCAGCCCGAGCGCGATCATCGACGTGAGCATGGACGACCCGCCGTAGCTCACCAGCGGCATGGGGATGCCGGTGACCGGCATCATGCCCATCGTCATCCCCACGGACTGGAAGAGCTGGAACAAGATCATGGCCAGAACCCCCGTGCACAGCAACCGACCGAACACCGACGAGGCGTTACGAGCCGTTCGCCAGATCCGGTACGTCAACAACCCGTAGAGTCCGAGCAGAAGTCCCGCCCCCCTCAGGCCGAGCTCTTCTCCAGCCACCGTGAAGATGAAGTCCGTCTGCTGAGCCGGAACCAAATTGGAGCGGGTCTGGGTTCCCTGGAAGAGCCCCTGGCCTCTGAGGCCGCCGTTTCCGATGGCGATCTGGGCCTGCTCGGCGTTGTAGGCGTACTCGGCAACTTCGGCACCGACCCGGTCGGGATCGAACAGGAAGACGGTCAGGCGAGCTTGCTGGTAACCGGCCAACACGTCCGAACCGAACACCCAGATGGCGCCCGCCACTGCCATCAGAGCCAGCAGGGCCAACCACCTCACCTCTACACCGCTCACCACCACCACCGTCACCAAGATGGCCAGGTACACCAGCACCGTGCCCGGGTCGGGCTGTAGCGTCACCAGCAGGGCGGGAACGGCGGCCAGCAGCAAACCCAGTCCGAGCCGGCGCGGACCCACGCCGCCGGATCGGGCCGAGAAGGCCAGGGCCAGCACCACGATCACCACCACCTTGCCCAGCTCGGAAGGCTGCAATTGGAAGTTGCCCACCGAGAACCAGGATCGGGCCCCGTGAATCTCGACGCCGATCACCAGCACAGCACACATCGACGCGATCATCATGCCGTAAGCGGCCGGAGCCAATTTGCGGATCCAGTCGGGCTCGATGAACGAAGCCAGCACCCCGAGGCTGGCTCCGACCACCAAGAAGAGGACTTGGCGGTCGAGATAGGTCCGGTCGGGATCAACGATATCGACGCCTGATCCTCGGGTGGCGGAGTAAACGAGCAAGACTCCGATCACCCCTATGCCTGCGGTGGTGAACACGAAGAAGGGATCGACCAGCAACCACCAGGGTTCCCTCTCAGAATTCAGGTTCTGGTCCTTCGTCGTGTCGGCGGTCACCTCAAGACGTCCAGCCCTCGCTCGGCGATGGCTTCCTCGTTGCCCACCAACTCAAGGCACTGTTCGGACAGGGCAGGACGTTCGACGGACAGCGGACGGCCCTCTTCGTCGACTTTGATTCGGCCGACCCGGACCCCCTCGAAGAAACCGGCCAGCGCCGCTACCTCCCTATAGCAGGCTTCGATCTCGGCGCTGGTCCAAGAACGAGCCACCGTACCGGTGGCGATGGGCTCCAGGATCCGGGCCACCACCGGAGCGGCCACCAGGCCGCCGAAACCGGATTCCTCGAGAATGACGGCCACCACGATCTCCGGTTCGTTCACGACCCTCCGCTCGGGCCACGACGCCGGCCCGAAAGCAGCAAACCAGGCCGAGTCCGCCTCGCCGTCCCGTTCGGACGTCCCGGTCTTACCCGCCACCGGCCACCGATCGAGCGGGAAGGCGACGCCGAAGTCGCTGGGAACGTTGAAGGCTCCATAGGCTGTGCCGCGGAGGAGTTGACCATCGCCGGACAGGCTGGGAAGAGTGTAGGCGGTCACCCCGTTCAGGCCGTCCAGCAAGGGGTCGCTGACTTCTCTGGGCCATTGGAGCTGGCGGCGGATCCGAGGCTCGAAGGATTGAAGGACGTCGCCGTCGGGGTCGACGACCTTGGAGGCGATGTTGGGCTGGTGGAGCCGGCCCCCGTTGGCGACGGTGGCATAGACGTTGGCTATCTGGAGCGGGGTGACGAGCACATCGCCCTGGCCGATGGCCAAGTTGACAGTGTCGCCGGCATACCACTGGTCGCCGCTACGCCCGAATACGCCCCTGCTGAACTGGAGGTCGAAATATTCCCGGTCGGGAACGGCACCGACGCGCTCATACGGCAGCGATATACCGCTACCGGTGCCGAGGCCGAAGGCCCGGGCCGCGTCCTGAATGCCCTCATCCAAAGGCTCGGGTCGCTGAAAGAACCCCTCACCGCCGATCCTGTAGAAGTACGCGTCGCTGGAAACGGTGATGGCGTCACGCAGATCCACTCCCCGCGAGCAGCAGTACGGGCTCTCGAATACGCAGGTGTCGCTCTCTTCGATACAGAACGGATACCGGTAAGTGCCGGTGTCGTGGTAGAAATCGTCCACCGCCAGTAGGCCGCCTTCACTGATGACACCCTGGGTCAGCCCGGCGTAGGCGGTAACTACTTTGAAGGTCGATCCGGGCGCGTACTCTCCTTGGATGGCCCGGTTCAGGATCGGGGAGAAGTTCTCCTCGGCGGTCAATATATCGAACATCCGCTGGGAGATGCCGCCCACGAAATCACGGGGGTCATACGTCGGGAACGACGCCATGGCCACTATCGACCCGTCTCTGGGATCCAGAGCTACCGCCGCCCCGGCCGAAGCCACCGGCTCGATGCCGTCCTCGTCATCCGGAGGGCGGTCCCGGGCTCGAGCCAGTCCCCGGCGAAGCTCCTCCTCCACCATACGCTGGATGTCTATGTCGATGGTCAGGTACACGTCGTTGCCGGGTGCAGGTTCGCGGCTCAGATCCTCGTGCTCTCGCACGATCTCGTCAGAGGAATTCACCTCGTACACTCTCCGGCCCGGAACACCCCGCAGCACGTCTTCGAAGATGCGCTCCACCCCGGTCTTGCCGATCTCGTCGTTGGGCTGGTAGGTCTTCGCGTCGATCCGGGACTGGTCGATGCGAGCGTTCTGGATCCGGTAGTCGGCTGTCGTCACCGGGCCGACGTAACCGAGCACGTGAGCAGCTACATCCCCGTAGGGGTAGGCGCGAATGGTGCGCCGGTCGACCGAGACCCCGGGGAAGAGATCGGGCCGCTCCCCCAGATGAACCAACAGGGCGGTGTCGATGCCGAAAGCGACGGGAACCCGCTCGAAAGGCCCGTACTCGGGGTCGGCGAGCCGAGCGGCGATATCGCTCACCTTCGTGAGGTGGCCCGACTCGCTCAACAACCCGGCCAGCTCGAGTAGCACCTCTTGCTGCTCGGAAGGGTCGAGGGCGGTGTCGAACTCCCGTCGATCGATCACTACGACCCGGACCACCTCATTGCCGACGATGAGCCTTCCATTGCGATCGAAGATACGGCCTCTGGTCGCCTCCTCGTTGACAATCCTCAGCACGTTGGCCGTGGCCACAGCCTGCAGTTCCTCGCTCTCGAGCACTTGGAGGTACCACAGGCGAGCTAGCAGGGCCGCGAACAACGACACAGCCACCATCCCCAGAATCCGAAGCCGGAAACGCTGGCGATCGTCGGTTTCGAGATCGGCGGCAACCATCGAGCCCTCTGATCGTCAGGTCTTCGAACTCGACCCGACAGCCCATCTGACCAGCGGGATCACCATAGGGGCGGCCACTGCGTTCACCGACGAAGCAATCACCGCTATAGGTACCAAATCGCCATCGACCAGCCCCCTTTGGCCCACCAGCTCGCCGAGCAGTGCATAAAGGGTCACTGCGCCGGTCGTAGCCATGAAGGCGATAGCTGCGACTTGGAGTCTGGTGTCGCGGAACAACCCCTCTTCGATGCTGCCCACCGCGTAGGCAACCAGAGCAAAGGAGATGGCCGAGAGCCCGAGAGGCGTTTTGAGATAGAGATCCCAGATCAAGCCGATACAAAAGGCAATCACCGAACCCCGACCGGACCCGGCCGATATACCAGCCAGCACCGCTACCAACACCAGCAGCTCGGGAGCCACACCACCGATCCGTACGTCCACGAAAACGGTGAGCTGCAACAGCAAGGCGGTCAGGCCCACTGCGACCATCTTCAACCCGGTCACGGTTGACTCACCACATCGGGTTCGGTGTCGCCGAGAGGCGCCACCAGGAGCACGGTCACGAAACCCAGATCCCTGGTGTCGACAGCCAGCGCCACCGAAACCACCTGTGCCAACCCGCCTTTGACGTCGGAGACATCCGTGACCCGACCGACGGGAATGTCAGCGGGATAGCGGCTCTCAGCGGCAGTGACGACGGCGCTGCCCACGGCCGGGATTGGGCCGGGTTGCCCGGTCTGGAGCCCGTGCAGCCCGGCATCCACCACGAAGGCGGTCGGATCACCGGCCACGCCGTGGCCCAAGCCGACGTCATCGGTGTCGACGAGGCGGACACCGATGGTGAAGTCGGGACTGCTTATCAGCTCGACCGTACTGTGATGAGTGTCCACCGTCTCGATCCGGCCCACTAGGCCCGATCCCGTGATCACTGCCATACCAGCCTTCACGCCATGGCGCCGACCTTTGTCGATAGTGACGACATCGTCGGCGAAGTTCCCTACCAGATCGCGTATCACCGTCGCCGTAACTCGTTGCATGTCTCCGGCATATTCGATCTCGGTGGCTTCCAGGAGACGCCGGTAAGCCTCGCGGTTGGCTTCGATCTGGATCGACTCGCCCCGAAGTCGCCCTAGTTCTGCTCGCAACTGCTCGTTCTCGTTGGACAGGTCGTCGTACTCCCACGCCGCCGTCCACAGATCACCCAGCGGTCCCAGCACCGTATCGGTGACAGCCACCAAGGGCCGAAGAAGATCCCTCAGCCCGCTCTGCACCGTCTCGAGAGGCCCGTAGTTGCGGAAGTCGAGCGTCAGCAGAGCCAGAGCAGTCAGGACCAGTAGCAGCAGGCGATACCGGGACCGCCTGGCAACCGCCATAGTTTGACGCTGATCACAGATCGCTCGAGGTCAGCACCACTTCCCTGAGCGATTCGAACTCCTCGAGCACTTGACCGGCTCCTATCACCACCGCGTAGACGGCATGGGGAGAAACTTCCATAGGCATGCCAGTTTCGTGGGACAAGCGCTCACTGATGCCTCGCAGGAGAGCACCGCCGCCCGCCAGCTTGATGCCGCACTCCATGAGGTCGGCGGCCAGTTCGGGCGGGGTCTCGTCGAGCGTGCTGCGGACCGCATCGGTGACTGAAGTCATAGTCTCTTCAAACGACTCTCGGATCTCCTCCGAATTGATAATCATCGTACGGGGTAGTCCAGTTACGAGGTCGCGGCCCCGGATCTCGGCTCGTATCTCCTGCTCCAAGGGCCAGACCGAACCCATCTCAAGCTTGATCTGCTCGGCTGTTCGCTCTCCCAATGACAAGGAGTGCTCCTTGCGCACGTACTGGATTATGGCTTCGTCGAACTCATCGCCCCCGACCCGGATCGATTCGCTGGCCACCACCCCCCCGAGGGAGATAAGGGCCACCTCGGTGGTTCCCCCGCCGATGTCGATGATCATGTTCCCGACGGGTTCTTGTATCGGCAAACCGGAGCCGATGGCCGCGGCCACGGGCTCTTCGATGATGTAGGTCTGCTTTCGGGCCCCCGCGAACTCGGCCGCTTCCTGGACGGCTCGCTGCTCGACCCCGGTGATGCCGGACGGCACCGCTATGACCATCCTCGGCTTGGACCACCGGTTCTGGCTCACTTTCTGGATGAAGTAGCGCAGCATCTTCTCGCACACGTCGAAGTCGGCGATCACACCGTCTCGCAACGGACGGATGGCCTGAATGTGAGATGGGGTTCGACCGATCATGCGCTTGGCTTCCACTCCCACGGCCAAGGGCTTGCCGTCGTAGGTGTTTATTGCCACCACCGACGGCTCGTTGAGCACGATGCCCTCACCCCGCACATACACCAGCGTGTTGGCCGTGCCCAGATCCACGGCTACGTCTCTTCCCATGAATGATCCGAAACCTGTAGCTACCATTGACAGCCTCGAGGAGCATGCGGACGATATCCGAAACGACGAGCAATCGACAGGAGAACCTGTTCAACCGCTACTGAGGGACCATTGTAGGACCAGACCACGACTTGATTGCAACCGAAACTCCCAACGCCGTCATCGGAACCGGCCGTCAGGGTCGATCAGGCATCGCCATGGCGGGAAAGAAGATCCCGATCTCGCGTCGGGCGGAGGCCTCTGAGTCGCTCCCGTGGATCAGGTTTTCGGTCAGCTTCGTCCCGAGATCGCCTCGGATCGTGCCGGGTCCGGCCAACAGCGGATCGGTCGCTCCCATCATGTCCCGAACAACCCTCCAGGTGTCTCGGGGGCCCTCAACAACGGCGACCAGCACCGGCCCCCGGCCCATGAAGGCCACGAGATCCTCGTAGAAGCCCTTGCCCTCATGCTCGTAGTAATGACGGGCCAGCGTTGTGGTGTCGAGCATCCGGAGCTCGACAGCGGCCAGCCCGAGACCCTTACGCTCGAAACGGCCCAGTATCTCGCCTACCAAGCCGCGTTCGACGGCATCGGGTTTGACGATTACGAGGGTTCGATCCATAACCACCAGATTATCGTCGGACCGTCACAGATCGTGAGCAAGTGCTCGTTTGGCGGCTCCGACCACGGTGAAGGAACCAACCACGATGATGGCGTCGTCCGAGGTCGCCTGCGTCGCAGCCCGGTCGATGGCGGCCTCCACGTCGATTGCCGCCTCACAGGCCGCACCCAACGAGGCGGCGGCGGCGGCGATCTCAGCGGCCGGGATGCCCCGGACGGTGGGAGCGGTACAGGCAAGGACGAGATCGGCTTCGGAAACGTCGAGGGCCTTCAGCACGGTCAACGGATCACGGCCGTTCTGCATACCCACCACGATGAAGCGGCGTCCATCCGTCGCGAAGTCTTCGGTCAACGTCGCCATTGCCGCCCGAGCTCCGTCGGGGTTGTGAGCGCCGTCGAGGACCAGTAACGGATGCCTGCCGACGATTTCGAACCGACCCGAGACCCGAACCTCCGTGAAAGCCTCGGCCACGACGTCATCGGAGAGGGCCGCGTCGAAGAACGCTTCGGACGCGGCCACTGCTACGGCCGCGTTGTCGGCTTGGTGCCGTCCATGAAGCGACAGCATCACCGAGTCGTAGCGATGGCGGGGAGTGTACAGGTCGAGGAGTCGCCCGCCGACAGCGAGCCGGTCACCAGCCACGCCGAAGTCGCGATCTCTTGCAACGACAGAGCTCGACGGCCCAGCTCTGAAGATGGCCTGGAGGTCGGGATCGGTCTCGCCCAGTACCAAGGCCGACCCCGCTTTGACGATGCCGGCTTTCTCGATGGCGATGCGACGGCGCCAATCCCCGATCCCGTCGGTGTGGTCACGACCCACGTTGGTCACCACCGCCACCTGCCCGTCGACCACGTTGGTGGCATCGAAACGGCCGAGCATGCCCACCTCCACCACGGCCACGTCGACGGCCACGTTCGCGAAGTGGTGCAACGCGGCTGCGGTCACCGTCTCGAACCAGGTCACGTCCATTCCCACGTGGTCGGCGAGGCGAGCCACATGACCTATGGCAGCGCCGAAGTCGTCGGCGGCGATGGGCTGGGAATCGACACAGATCCGCTCCGTGACCTCCAACAGGTGAGGGCTGGTGTAGGCCCCGACTCTCAGGCCCATGGTCTGCAGCAGGCGAGCCGTCATACGCACCGTCGATCCCTTGCCGTTGGTACCGGTGACGTGCACCACGGGAAAGGCGGTCTGGGGGTCTCCCATGGCATTCATGAGCTGTCTCATGGGTTCGAGGCTCAGACCAAAGTGACGCCCGGCTCGGGGCTGGGCCTCGTAGTTGATCAGGCTGTCGAGATGGTCGACTGCCTCGTCGAAGTCCACTTGGGGGCAGGCGCGAAGATCAGCTGGCTCGACGGGAGCGGGCTTCGCTCTCGTCCATCCTGGGCAACAAGGTGGGATTGACGTTGCTGAGCACGACATTGCGGTCGATCACCACAGTGGCGACGTCGTCGCGGCTCGGGAGCTCGTACATGATATCGAGGAGCACCTCCTCCATGACCGCCCGCAAGCCGCGAGCACCGGTCGCTCGTTCGATCGCCTCGTCGGCGACGGCTTCGAGCGCATCGGGAATGAACTGGAGATCAACCTTTTCGAACTCGAACATCTTGCGGTATTGCTTCACCAAGGCATTGCGGGGCTTGACCAGGATCTCCACCAGCGCGTCTCGTTTGAGATCGTGGACCGCGCCCACTACGGGCAGCCGTCCGATGAACTCGGGGATGAGCCCGAACTTGACGAGGTCTTCGGGCAGCACCTCCCCGAAGATGGCGCCGAGATCTTTCTCCTCGAGCTTGCGGATATCAGCACAGAAACCGACTCCGCAGGTTCCGACGCGGTTCTCCACGATCTTCTCGATACCAGCGAAGGCTCCGCCGCAGATGAACAAGATGTTGGTGGTGTCGATCTGGATGAACTCCTGGTGGGGGTGCTTGCGGCCCCCTTGAGGCGGCACCGCGGCCGAGGTGCCTTCGAGGATCTTCAGAAGTGCCTGCTGCACCCCTTCACCGGATACGTCCCGGGTGATCGACGGGTTCTCGCTCTTGCGGGCGATCTTGTCGATCTCGTCTATATAGATGATGCCGGTCTCGGCTTTTTTGATATCGTAGTCGGCGGCCTGAATGAGCTTGAGAAGTATATTCTCCACGTCCTCACCCACATAGCCCGCCTCGGTGAGGGCGGTGGCGTCCGCGATCGCGAAAGGCACGTTGAGCATCCGGGCCAGGGTCTGGGCCATGAGCGTCTTGCCGCAGCCGGTGGGTCCGATGAGCAGGATATTCGACTTCTGGAGTTCGACGTCGGGGTTGATGCTGGAGTCGAGCTGGATCCGCTTGTAGTGGTTGTAGACGGCTACCGACAGGATCCGCTTGGCGTCGGACTGGCCCACGATGTAATCATTGAGAAACCTGTAGACCTCCCGAGGGGCGGGAAGCTCTCCTAGCGAATAGTCAGAGGTCTCGGACAGTTCTTCATCGATGATCTCGTTGCACAACTCGATGCACTCATCGCAGATGTACACGCCCGGGCCGGCAATGAGCTTCTTGACCTGCTTTTGTGACTTCCCGCAGAAGGAGCACTTCAAGAGGTCGCTTCCCTCACCAAGCTTGGCCACGATGTCGCCTTCCCCCGATCAGCCGACCGCAGTGATCGCGTTGGTGCTGTCGACCACACTACGCATTTCGATCACCTCGTCGATCACTCCGTAGTCCCTAGCTTGTTGCGCCGTCATCACGAAGTCGCGGTCGGTGTCGGCGGCGATCTTGTCGATGCTCTGGCCGGTGTGATTGGCCAGCACTTGTTCCAGTGACGCCTTGAGTCGAGCAATCTCGGCTGCGATCAGCTCGATGTCGCTGGCCTGACCAGATGCTCCGGCGTAGGGTTGGTGAACGAGTATGCGGGCATGGGGCAAGGCCAGACGCTTGCCCTGCGCTCCAGCAGCCAACAGGACGGCGGCAGCGGAAGCAGCCTGGCCGAAACAGATGGTGATGATATCGGGCTTGATGTACTGCATCGTGTCGTAGATGGCGAACAAGGCATTGATGTCGCCCCCCGGACTGTTGATGTAGAGGTTGATGTCCTTGTCGGGGTTCTCCGACTCGAGGTGCAATAACTGGGCACAGATGAGGTTGGCTACGACATCGTCGATTGGCGTGCCCAAAAAGATGATGTTCTCCTTGAGGAGCCGGCTGTAGAGATCGAAAGCCCGCTCACCCCGGTTGGTCTGCTCCACCACGGTGGGCACCAGGTAGTTGCGGGGTCGGGTCGAGATCATGGGCGATGCACCTCCACGTCATCTTCGAGTACGTCCATCACGCTCTCACCAGTCTCTCCGGGATCGCCGTCGGCCGGAAGCTCCAATAGCTCGGGATCAACGACCTCACCTTCAGGGTCGACCAGCACCGCGTGACCTACAACCCACCCCAGAGCTGCTCGCTTGCTCAGTCTGATTCGCAGGGCCGACATCCGACCGTTTTCGGTCAGTCGGCTCCGAAGCACTTCGACGTCGACAGCGGAGTCGTCGGCCAGCTCTTCGAGCTCCCCCTCGACGTCGCCGTCCTCGACGACCAGTCCCTCGGCCGAGGCCACCGCTCTGAGGGCCAAGTCCACCTTCGCGGCCTGGATTGCCGGTTCCCTGAACTGCTCGGTGATCTCTTCGACGGACCGGCCGGTGGACTCGAGATCGCGACCCTGCCGCTGGAGCTGGGCATCGAGGTCGTCCATCCGAGCCATGACCTCATTTTCGATCATGGCCTCGGGCGGGTCTTCGCTGACCAAGTCGGCCAAGGCTTCGACAATACCCTGCTCTCTGGCCATCCGGCACTGCAAGACTCGCAGTGACGACTGACGGTTCTCGACCGCGACTCGAAACTCGGTTGCCGTGCCGTACTCGGTGTGGGCCGCCACCAACTCGTCATCGAAGTCGGGTAGCACCGTCTCTGAGACTTCCTTGACCAACACCCGGAAACAGAGCCGGAGGGCCTCTTCGGGATCGGGGTGCTCAGCTTCGAACTCCAAGATGTCGCCGGCCCTGGCTCCACGCAGGTTCTCGTCGATTTCGGCCACCACCGCTCCGGTCCCGACCTCGTAGTCGTAGTCCGATGCGGTCAGACCGTCGATGGTCTCGGCGCCGACGGTGCCGGTGATGTCGACGGTGACGTGGTCGCCGTCGACAGCGGGCCGATTCACCGGGACCAGTTCGGCAAAGGTGCCGCGAAACCGGTCGATCTCCGAGCTGACGTCAGCCTCGTCCAACGAGGGACCGGGGATCTCGATGCGCAGATTCTCGTAACCGGCGATCGAGACGCAGGGCCTGACCTCCACGACGGCCCCGAAAGACATCGAACCCGACTCTTGGCCGTTGGTGATCTCGATCTCGGGCAAAGCGATCGCGTCCACGTCGTGTTCGATGACGGCTCGGGCGTAGTACTCGGGAACCGAGGCCTTCAATGCCTCGGAGCGTCCGGTCTGGTGCCCGAGCTGGGCCTCGAGGAGGCGTCGGGGGGCTCGGCCCGGCCGGAAGCCCGGCATCCGGATCTGGCCGGCCAAGCGCTTGAAAGCGTCGTCGATGGCGACCTCCAGCTCCGCCTCGGGGACCTCGACGGTCAGCTTGACGCGGTTCTCACCGAGAGTCTCGACGCTGCTCCTCACCGAAGCGAGTGTACCGGTGGTCGTCGACGGCACTGACAGGACCGGTCACAACTTCGAGTCCACCGTCTAGGTTGAAGTGGACGCGGGCGTAGTTCAACGGTCAGAACCTCAGCCTTCCAAGCTGATGATGCCGGTTCGATTCCGGTCGCCCGCTCCGACATGCGCTCCGAGATCGACCCTGACCGACTGCCGCTCACCGTTTTCGAGCTCTACCGGATCAAGGAGGGCGAGACCCTCGCGGCCCTGATGCACCTGGGGGGCCGGTTGGAGCTGTGGACGGCACTGCGGGAAACGGCGCCGTGCACCAGCGCCGAGCTGGCCGCCACCTCGGGATTGCAGGAACGCTGGGTGCGTGAGTGGCTGCACGCCCTGTCGGCCGCCGAGTTGATCCAGCACGAGCAAGGCCGTTTCGCCCTGACCCCCGAAGCCGAGGCCTTGCTGGCCGATCCGAGTCATCCTGGCTACATGCCGGGCGTGTTCGGCCCGCCTATCTCCCATCACGAGATCAACCGCACCGCCGAAGCCTTCCGAACCGGTATCGGCATGACTTGGGAGGAACACGGCGACCACACCTGCCACATGCAAGCGGCCATGAACACGGCCAAGTACCAGACCTACCTGATACCGGGCGTACTGGCCGCTCTGCAAGGTGCGGTGGAGCGCCTGAACGAGGGGGGCACGATCATCGACGTCGGCTGCGGAAACGGTGCCGCCGCCCGGGTGCTGGCGGCCGGTTTCCCCGAGGCTGCCGTCATCGGCATCGACCCCTCGGCTCGGGCCATCGCCTCGGCCCGCACCGGCGCCAGCCGAGACGGCATCGACAACCTCGCTTACGAACAGGGAACCTTCACCGATCTCGACCGGTTGCCGGCCGCAGACCTTCTGGTGACTCTGGACGTGCTGCACGACCTGCCCCGGCCCGATGAGGCCGTGGCCGCCGCTCACCGCAACATCGGAGCCGAGGGCTGGTGGCTCGTAGCCGACATCAAGAGCCGGGGCGGCCTCGAAGCCAACCGCAAGATCCCGGCCTTGGCCTACATGTATGCGATGTCGGTGCTCTACTGCATGTCCTCGGCTTTGTCGGAGCCGGCCGGAGCCGGCCTCGGCACGCTCGGTCTGCATCCGGCCGCACTCGAAGAGATGACCGCCCGAGCCGGTTTCACCCGCTTCGCCTGCCACGAATTCGAGTTCGACCCCGTCAACTGGTACTACGAGATAAGGCCATGATCCAAACGGAGAGCCCGATCTGAGGCTGTGCCGTCACGCTGATCAGGGCCCCATCGCCGATCGGACCGGGCCGCGGCCGGGTTCAGTCGGGATAGAGGTGGGAGATGGTGCCGGGCTCGATGCGACACTTCTTGATGTAGCAGTCGACATCACCCTTCTGGATGCGGATCACCCGACCGAACCGGTAGGCGGCGAGCTCGCCCTCGTCGATGAAGCGATACAGCGTCCGGGTCGTGATACCCAAATGTCGGGCCGCTTCGGTCGTTCCTAGCCATTCGATTCCGGGCTGACTTCCATCCTGTTTGACTTTGACCATATTTCTCATCCTTTTCAAAGTTTTCAATACATTTTCAATATGTTTTGTTATTTGAGTGCGGTACAACAAGATGATAGAGAAACACTATGACACAGGCGAAGGACACCGAGGGACCATCGTCTTACCGGGGTACTCACAGGCTTGCACAGCGCCGCGGACCGAGCGGCGGGCTGATCGGCTGATCACACGGGTATACGGCCCGATTACACTGCATATGTGGCAGGCGCTACCGCTGATCCAGCTCTCGGTGGGGGGGATCCGAATGATCAGGTCAGCCCCGAAACCCTGATCGCCCCGGGGGTCGACAAAGTCCTGCTGGCCGCCCCCCGGGGGTTCTGCGCCGGGGTGGAGATGGCCATCAAGGCTCTGGCCTGGATGGTGCAGGCCTTCGAGGCGCCCGTCTACTGCTACCACGAGATCGTTCACAACCAGTTGGTGGTGCGCCGTTTCGAGGATCTCGGAGTGATCTTCGTCGATGACATCGACGACGTACCCCCCGGCCAACCCATAATGCTCTCGGCTCACGGATCGGCCCCCGAGGTGGTGGAGTCGGCTCGGAAACAGGGCAGCTACGTTGTCGATGCTGTTTGCCCGCTCGTCACCAAGGTCCACCACGAGGTGCGCACCCGGGCCGGAAAAGGCTACCAGATCGTGTATGTCGGCCACGAGGGCCACGAGGAGGCCGTGGGCACCATGGCCGTCGCACCTCAGGCCATTCACAGGGTCGAGTCGGCTCAGGAAGTAACGGCCCTACCTTCCTTCGAGACCCCGGTAGCCATCTTGGCCCAGACCACGCTCTCGCACCGTGAGTGGGCCGGAGTTCTGGATGCCGCCAAGGGCCGATACCGGGACTTGTGGCAGCCGAGCCGTAGTGACCTGTGCTTTGCCACCACCAACCGGCAATCGGCGCTCACCGAGATCGCCCCCCGCTGCGATGCCGTAGTGGTGATCGGATCGGCCAACTCGTCCAACACCAACGCCCTCGTGGATCTGGCCGCCGAGGCCGGCTGCACCCGGGTGCTGCGTGTCAACGACGCCTCCGAGCTCCCCGACAACCTCAACGGCGTGGTCGGGGTGACAGCCGGGGCATCAGCGCCCGAAGACCTGGTCACTGCGGTGATCGATCGGCTGGACCCCGCTGAGGGAGTAGCCGAGATACGAGTCACCCAAGAAGACGAATACTTCCCGCCTCCCCGCGACCTGCGGGAACTTCAGACCGCCATCGACGCAGCCGCCGTCGTCACGCTCGGCGGCTCCATCGAGGATCGGGTCCCTGTTGGTGACCGTGACATCGACGCCAGCCACGTGCTGGAATGTCTCGGCCCGCCGTCTTCATCCCGCTGCTGATCGGCACGGCTACCTCTTCGGCAACGGGGCGGGCGGGGCGGCCCGATACGGCTCAGGGCGCGGGGTCGTCGCCAGCCAGTACCCGGGCCTCGGCGTACAGGTCGCCCAGTTCCATGAAGAGGCGCTCGGTGAGCTCCCGCACGGCCGGCCGAGACACCCGGCCCTGCACCCGGGCCGGGGGTTGGATCGGTTCGCCGATCACAGCAACGACTCGGATCGGGCGGGGAATCACCGAGCCGACGGGCAGAGCCCGGACCGTGCCCCCGAACCCCACCGGAACGATGGGCACCCCGGC
This sequence comes from Acidimicrobiales bacterium, assembly GCA_963422655.1. Lineage (GTDB taxonomy): Bacteria > Actinomycetota > Acidimicrobiia > Acidimicrobiales > Aldehydirespiratoraceae > CATQHS01. The sequence goes on from OY730440.1 coordinate 1,083,084, forward strand.
CCGGACCGCCACGAAAGCGGGGCCGTCGAACATGTCGTCGCGCCGCAGCCGATCTCCCTGCCGCCTGGTCCCCTCGGGAAACATGACCAGCGGCTCCCCCAGCGCCAGCACATCTGTGGCCGCCCGCAGAGCGGTCCGGTCAGCCGTGCCCCGTTCCACCGGGAAACCTCCCATGACCGTCAGGAACCAACCCAGGGCTCGGTTGCCCCACAAGTTTTCCTTGCCCATGAACCTCAACCGACGAGACGTGAGCATCCCGGCAATGGGAGTGTCGATGAACGACCGGTGCACCGGGGCCAAGATGAACGGCCCGGCTGGGAAATTGTGCCGACCCTGCACCCGGAGCCGGAACAAGATCTTGACCAAGATGAATACCACTGTCCACAGGACCCGGTAGGCGACTCGACCGATCCACAGTTGCCCACTGCGACGGCGAGGGTCGCCAGTGCTCCGGTGCCCGTACGCGCCTCGGCTCACAGCAGTTCCACCACTGCGTCCACCACCGCGGCGATAGTGAGACCGGTGGTGTCGATCTTCACAGCATCGTCGGCGACAGCCAGCGGGTCGGTTTGGCGGGTCGAGTCTATCCGGTCCCGCTGGACCAAGCCGATCTCCACCTTCCGGTAGTCGAGATCAACGGCTTCTCGGGCCCGACGGCGGGCCCGTTCGTCGAGCTCAGCGGTCAGATACACCTTCAGCTCGGCATCGGGGAACACCACCGTGCCGATGTCACGGCCTTCCAGCACTCCCCCGCCCCGCTCACCGACCCAAGCCCGCTGCCGGGCCACGAGCTCGGCCCGCACGCCGGGGTTGGCCGCCACCGCGCTGACAGCTCCGGTCACGGCCGGGCCCCGGATCTCTATGGTGGCATCGAAACCGTCCACCATCACCGCACCGGCCTGCATTTCGATCTTGATGTGGCGGGCCATCGCGGCCGCAAAGCCGGCATCGGTCGGGTCGCCTCCGGTTCGCAGCACGGCAAAGGCCACAGCCCGGTACATGGCCCCGGTGTCGAGATACTCCAGGCCCAAACGCTCGGCGACGGCCCGAGCCACCGTCGACTTGCCGGACCCGGCCGGACCGTCGATGGCGATCACCCGCACCGGCTACCAGCCCGCAACTGATCCAATGCCTGATAGAAGCCCGGGAACGTCTTGGCCACACAGGTCGGGTTCTCGATCCGCATACCGCCGACGGCTAGGCCCAGAACCGAGAAAGCCATGGCTATGCGGTGATCGTCATAGGTGCGGATCAAGGCCCCCGACGGCGGGCGGCGGGGCGAAACCGTGTAGCCGTCAGGACATTCGATGGCGTCGACCCCGCAACGACGCAGCTCGGCCACCACGGCCCCGACCCGATCACTTTCCTTACCTCTGATGAACCCGATTCCCGAAGCGGTAGTGGGACCATCGGCGGTAGCTGCCACCACGGCCAGGGTGGGGGCCGTGTCGGACAGATCGGACAGATCGACTTCGATCCCGGTCAGGGTGCTGCCGGTCACTGTCATGGCCTGCTCGCCGATGTCCACCGTGCAGCCCATACGCTCGAGCACCGACGCGAACCCGACGTCACCTTGCGAGGACGACGACCCGAGTCCGGCGATCTCCACCGTCCCGCCAGTCATGGCGGCGGCGGCCAGAAAATACGAGGCCGCAGTAGCGTCCGGTTCGACCCGGAAGTGGCCCGGTGATCGGTATCCGCCTGCATCCACCCGGATCCGATCGGGTGTGACCTCCACCACCGCTCCGAAGGAACTCATCACCGCCGCGGTCATTTCGACATAGGGCCGGCTCACGGCACGGCCGGTGAGGTGAAGGGTCAAACCACTGCCGGTCAACGGCCCGGCCAGCATGAGCCCCGACAGGAACTGGCTGGAGCGATCGGTGGCTACCGTGGCCTCGCTCCGCCGCATCGGTCCCGTGATCAACAAAGGCAGGCTCTCGCCGCCGGCCGGCGCCACCACCTCGGCCCCGAGCCGACGCAGCACCTCGACCAAGTCGCCGAAGGGCCGGGACCGGAGCTGGGCCTGCCCGTCGATCATCACCGGGTACGAGCCCGCCGCCGCCACCGAACCCAGGAACCGGCCCGTCGTTCCCGACATCCGGGCATCGATCCTCACGTAATCCCCGGCCGTGCCGCCCCTGAGCTCGGGCAGACCACCCCGACCCTGGATCGTTACCGAGGAGCTTTCGGGATCGACGGTGATGCCCACTCCCAGAGCTTCGAGCGCGCCGAACATGGCTTCGGTGTCATCGGCGAACAGGGCGCCGTCGATCCGGGTGTCCCCATCGGCCAGAGCCGCGCACAGCGCGGCTCGGTTGGTGATGCTCTTGGAACCGGGCAACACCACCCGGGTATCGGGCCGCGTCGCCAGCGGCTCGATCTCGAGCACGAGGGGCCGAGCCGGCGCCATCATTCGAGAGCGGCGAGAGTAGGCCGATAACCCTCGGCCGTGAGCCCGGCCTTGAACCGCTCGGCCCGTTCGCTGTCGACCAGAGCCAGGATCACGCCGAGCGGACCCTCCGACGAGTGGACGATCTCGAGGTCGTAGATATTCACGTCGAGATCAGCGGCCAGGGTGGTGATGGTGGCCAACTGCCCTGTCTCGTCGCGGACCGGGACCCGGATCTCGGTCAGCTCAGCCGGTTCGGGCGCAGTGGTCGGGAGGTTTCGCCTGGCCTCGCGAGCCGCCTCCAGCCGAGCCAGCAACCCGGCCCGATCACCGGCCGCCACCAGGTTGCGGAGCCGGCTCAGCTCGACCATCAGCTCGTCGAGCACGTCGGTGACGGCAGCCCGATTGCCGACGCATACGTCGGGCCAGATGGCCGGGTGACCGGCGGCGACCCGGGTCATGTCGCGGAATCCCCCCGCAGCCAGTCGGAGCAGGGCTCGATGCTCGACCGACCGCCCGTCGGCCAAGTGCATCAGGGTGGCCGCCGCCAAGTGGGGTACGTGCGACACCACCGCCACCAGTTGGTCATGCCGCTGGGGAGACAGCGCTATCACCTGGGCCCCGAACCCGGCCACCACCTCCCTGACCCGAGCCAGGACCGTGTCTTCGGTTCGTTCGGTCGGGGTGAGCACCCATACCGCGTCTCGGAACAGGTCGGGGCTGGCCCCGTCCAAGCCGTCCTGCTCGTTCCCGGCCATGGGGTGGCCCGGAACGAAACAGGCATGGTCGACAGCGGCCGCGATCGGCCCCTTGACCCCGGCCACGTCGGTGACCACCGCCGCCCCGCCGTCGAGCAAGCGCCAAGCCGTGTCGGCGACCTCGTTCACGGGCGTGGCTATCACAGCCAAGTCACAAGGCCCCGGGTTTCCCAACTCGTCGACGGCGCCGATCTCGACCGCGGTTGCGGCCCGGCCCCGGTCGGGCTCCATACCGACGACATGCCAGCCGCCGGCCCGCAAGGCCAGCCCCACCGACCCCCCGATCAAACCGGTGCCGGCCACGATGGCGATGCGGGAGTCGGCCACGACCTGCGATTCTACTGGCTCTACCGGCCTGGTCTCGTATCTCGTTTCGGTGACGCGGCCCGCCTGAGGCCGCTAGCGGACCGCTCCAGAGATCGAACCTCGAGGGGTTCGAGCCGCCGCCACTGGGCCGGCTGGAGGGTACCGATCCTGATCGGGCCGATGCGGGTGCGGACCAGCCGCACCACCGGGTGTCCCACCGCTTCGCACATACGCCGAACCTGGCGGTTGCGGCCCTCATGGATCACGATCCGCAGCAGGCTCGGCCCCACCGCCGCCACTCGAGCTGGCGCCGTCGGCCCGTCGTCGATAGTGACGCCGCTCCGCAGGGCCCGCACCGCGGCCCGGGCCGGCTCACCCTGCACCTGAGCCAGGTACTCCTTGGCCACCCCGAAGGACGGATGGGTCAGCCGGTGAGCCAGATCGCCGTCGTTGGTCACCACCATCAGCCCCTCGGTGGCGGAATCGAGCCGTCCGACGGGGAACACCCGGGGATCGTTGGGGACCAGATCCAAGACGATTCGGCGACCCTGCGGGTCGTGGGCGGTGGTGACGACCCCCGCCGGCTTGTTGAGCAGGTAGTGGACCAAGTCGGCTCGCAGCCCCACTGCGACCCCATCGACGGTCACCACCGCGCTGGCGATGTCTATGCGACAGCCGAGCCGGGCCACCGCTCCGTCGACGGTAACCCGCCCCGCGGCTATCAACTCCTCACATGATCGCCGGCTGCCGAAACCGGCCCGGGCCAGTGCCTTCTGGAGCCTCTCCCCCGCCTCGGTCACGACTGGGGCGGCTCGTCGGGGACAGCCTGCAGCCCCCTCTCCAAGGCTTCGAGCACCGCGGGGGCAGGCACGAAGTCACCCAGTACCGGTAGCTCGCCGATGGAATCGAGGCCCAGGCACTCCAAGAAGAAAGGGGTAGTGCCGTAGAGCGCGGCCTGACCCGGGCCCGGATGGCGAGCCACTTCGTAGATGAAGCCGCGTTGAGCCAGCGTGCGGACCACGCCGTCCACATTCACCCCCCGGATGGCGGTGATCTGGTTACGCGACACCGGCTGCTTGTAAGCCACGATGGCCAAGGTTTCCAGGGCTGGGGCCGACAACCGGGCCGATCGTCCGTCGAGCACGAACCTCTCGACGTAACGAGCCTGTTCGGGGGCGGTCTGATAACGATACCCGCCAGCCACCCGAACCAGCACGAAACCCCGCTTGTCGGCTCGGTAAGAGGAGGCCAGGGACTCACAGATGGCCTCGGCCCGCTCCGGTTCACAATCGACCAGTCGGCCCAGCGTGTCAGGGGACAACGGCTCAGTCGCCACCATCAGGATGGCTTCGATACCGCCGACGCGGTCATCGGTGTCCACCAGCGTCAACCGTCGTAGGTGTCGACCGGAGCCGCTGCCATCACCAACTCGTCCGGGCCGATCCACCTCACGGTTATTTCACCGAAGATATCGGGCTGGCGAATGTCGACCAGACCCTGCTTGATCAGCTCCAACACCGCCAAGAAGCGAACGATGATCTCGATACGGTCGTCGAGCTCCGCCGTGAGCTGGCGGAACGTGACCTCTCCCTGCCGGGGCAACTCGAAAACCAGAACGGAGACGGCGTCGGCCACGGTGGCAGTAATAGGCGTCATGTGGGACAGGTCCACCCGGGGGGTGGATCGGGGCGCGATGGCACGAAGATAGGCGGCCTGCAACTCGCCGGGGTCGATGGCGGTTGGCGGCGTCAACCGGACCAGCCGTTCCTCGGTCACGCCCACCGTCCGGGGTCGGCTCAGAGCCGTGGCCTCGATCCCGACGCGAAAGACAGCGGCCACGTCCTTGAAGGTCTTGCACTCCACCAGCCGGGCCAGCAGCAGGTCGCGCTCCTCCCACAGCCCGAGCTCCTCGTCGAGATCCACCTCGGTGTCGCAGGGAAGCAGTCGTCTGGCCTTCAGCTCCAGCAGGGTGGCCGCCACCAAGAGGAAATTCGTGGTCACCTCCAGATCGCAGCTCTTCATTCGGTCCAACTCGACCAGATAGTCGTCGACGATCTCGGACAGGTTGACCTCATACAGGTCGACCTGTTCCCGCAGTATGAGATGGAGGAGCAGATCGAAGGGCCCCGCGAAGACCGGGGTGCAGACCTCGTAGGCCATCGTCACGACCCTAGACGGCAACGAAGGCGGACAAGGCGACCAATCGGAGGCCGAGACCCTACGCTGACTCCTCCATGACTCGGGTCCTGTCCGGCATCCAGCCCACCGGTGACCTCCACCTCGGCAACTACCTGGGAGCTGTGCGCAACTGGGTCACGATGCAGCACTGCACCGACGCCTTCTTCTGCGTGGTCGACCTCCACGCTGTCACCGTGCCCAGAGCTCCCGGCGAGATGAGAGACGCCACCCTCAGGCTCTCTCGGTTGCTCATGGCCGCGGGCCTGGATCCCGATACCTGCACCATCTTCGTACAGAGCCACGTACGCGAGCACACCGAGTGCGCCTGGCTGATGGAATGCACCGTGTCGTTCGGTGAGCTGAGCCGCATGACCCAGTTCAAGGACAAGTCCGACCGCCAGCGATTCATCTCCGCCGGGCTGTTCACCTACCCGGCCCTCCAAGCCGCCGACATCCTTCTCTACGACACCGACGAAGTGCCGGTGGGCGAGGACCAGCGCCAGCACGTCGAAATCACCCGTGACATCGCCGAGCGCTTCAACTCCCGTTACGGAGAGACCTTCGTGGTCCCCGAGGCGGTGGTGCCCGCGACCGGGGCCCGAATCATGGACCTCCAGCACCCCACCGACAAGATGTCGAAGTCGCTGGAGTCCCCCAAGGGCACCGTCAACCTGCTCGACGAGCCCGGCGTCATCACCCGCAAGATCAAGAGCGCGGTGACCGACAGCGACTCAACCGTCCGCTACGACGTAAAGGCCAAACCCGGCGTGTCCAATTTGTTGTCCATCTTGGGCGCGGCCACCGACCGCAACCCTGAGACGCTAGCCGATGAATACACCCGGTACGGGCCGCTCAAAGCGGACACGGCCGAGGCGGTGATCGAGTTGCTGAGCCCGTTGCAGGCCCGTTTCGCCCAGCTCGAAGCCGACCCGGCCGAGACCTATCGCCTGCTGGCGGTGGGGGCGGGCAAGGCTCAAGACATCGCCTCACGCACCCTGGCCCGAGCCAAGGAAAACATCGGCCTGCTGGCCCCGCTGCCTTGATCGGCCTCGACCCCGTTGGGATGGCGAGCGACATATGGATGCGTGACGATCTGCTCGGGCTTCCCCCACCCCTTGGCCGCTCCCGGGCTCACCCGGTGGATGAGGTCGCCGTATCTGCAGGGCCGGGGTTGCTTGTCCTCCTCAACTGGGCAGGCTGAACCAGCCGAGTACTCAACGCTTGTCAGCGAGGCGCCGAACGCGTCGAAAGTGGTTACTGGAGTTTTTGCCAGAGACGAGCGAGGAACGAGGCCATCTGCGCGCGGGTGACTATACCGTCGGGGTCGTAGGTGGTGGCGGTCTTGCCGGCCGTGACACCCAGACCGTAGATGCACTTCACATCGTCGGCGTAATCAGCATCGTCGGCGACGTCGGTGAACACCAACGACTCGACCACCTGACACTTCTTACCGGCTTGGCGCCAAGCGTTGGCCAAGAACGAAGCCACAACCGAACGCGACGCGGGCTGGTTGGGCTCGAACGTCGTGTTGGTAACACCAGTCACGATACCCAGATCGGCCAGACAAGCAATATTGCTGCCATGCGCAGCCGAAGCAGCCGCATCAGCCCAAACACCATCACTGGCACCCTTCGGGCAAGCCCGCCCCGACTTCACCCACAACCGGGCCAAGAACGAAGCCACATGAGCCCGAGTCGCAGACACCTTCGGCTCAAAAGTAGTCGCCGTCTTACCCTTGATGACCTCCAAATCCACCAACATGCCAATGTTGCTCCGATGCGGTGAATCCTTCGCCACATCCACAAACCGATCAACCGGCTCAGGCTTCGGCTTCGGCTCAGGACCAGATGCCGGCTCAGGCTTCGGCTCAGGACCAGGCTTCGGCTTCGGCTTCGGCTCAGGACCAGGTGCCGGCTCAGGCTTCGGCTTCGGCTCAGGCTTCGGCTCAGGCTTCGGCTCAGGCTTCGGCTCAGGCTTCGGCTCAGGCTTCGGCTTCGGCTCAGGCTTCGGCTCAGGACCAGGTGCCGGACCAAAGCTGCCAGTGGTAGCGATGGTGAGAGCGGACCAGTCTCCGTGGCCTTCATCGCTGAAAGCACGCACCTGCACCTCATAGGCCGTCAACGCGGTCAAACCCATGATGGTCTTAGCCGTGGCGCCAGTGGTGGTATAGTACCTAATCCCAGCACTTCCGACTGGTAGGTACTGGACGACTGGTCGGTACTGGATCGCGTAACCGGTGATCGGCGGGCCCGTGTTAGCCGGCATGTCCCATGACACATCCAACGAAGTGGCACCAGCAACTACCACCCTCGGCGCCGACGGCGCCGACGGCTTCTCATTGTCGACGTCAGTGACGGCCACGCTGAAGTCCACGGAAGTGTCGCCGCTGGTGCCGTCGCTGACGGTCACCGTCACCTCATACACACCGTCATCGTCGGCGTCGGCAGGACGCTCGTAGTCGGGGGCGGCCTTGAACCTCAACTCCCTGTACTCGGCTTTCGGCAATGAGGTCCGAACCGATACCAGCTCGAACAAGTCTTTATCGTCACCCGACAAGGCCCAAGCGATCGAGTCGCCCTCGGGATCAATAGCTTTCAGGGCTTTCACCTCGACAGTATTCTCCGCCGCGCTCAGATCCTCAACGAGATCCTTATCGTTGAGATCAATGAGAACCGGGCGACCCGGAGTCAGTGTGGTAGCAGTAGTAGTAGCAGACCAGGCGCTGGTGCCTTCGTAGTTGGAAGCCCGTAACTGCACCCCGTAGGCCGTCGACGCGGTCAAACCGGTAATGATCGTAGACATAGTGGCAGCAGTGGTGGTAGCGGCGGAATCGTCCCAAGTCCCAGCCCTTCCGACTGGCCGGTACCGGACTTTGTAACCGGTGATCGTCGGGCCCGCATTGACCGGTGCGGTCCATACCACCCTCAACTCAGTAGCACCAGTGGCTGACACCGTCGGTGCCGTCGGCGCCGACGGCACCTCAATTTCGACGTTGGTGACGGTCGCTCTGAAGGTGTGGGAAGTGTTATTGGTGCCGTCGCTGATAGTCACCGTCACCTCATAAACATTGTCACTGCCGGCGTCGGCGGGATTCTCGAAATCGGGGGCGGCCTTGAATCTCAAATCCCTGTACCTGAATAGCGACAAGGAAGCCGGAACCGATGCCAGTTCGAACAAGTCTTCATCGGCACCCGACAAAGTCCAAGTGATCGAGTCACCGTCGGGATCAACCGCACTCAGGGCCTGCACCTCGGCGATGTTCTCCGCCACACTCAGCCCCTCAGCGAGATCCTGACCAGCGCGATCAGTTATCACCGGAGGACCCAAAGCCAGTGTGGTAACGATGGTGGAGGCAGACCAAGCGCCGGCCCCTTCATCATTGGAAGCCCGTAACTGCACCTCATAGGCCGTCAATGCGGTCAAACCCTTGACGACGACAGACCTACCCCAGGTGCTAGTGGAGGTGCGGCGCCAGTTCCCAGCACTTCCTTCCTCCCGGTACCGGAATACATAACCGGTGATGGCCGGCCCTGTATTGACCGGTGCGGTCCATGACACGCTCAACACAGTAGAACTTACATCTACCACCGGCGTCGGCGCCTTTGGCACCGCCACGTCGTCAACGGTCACCCTGAAGGTGTGAGAAGTGTTATCGGTGCCGTCGCTGATAGTCACCGTCACCTCATAAACATTGTCACTGTCGGCGTCGGCGGGATTCTCGAAATCGGGGGCAGCCCTGAACCTCAACTCCCTGTGCGCGATTGCCGGCGATTTGCCCGGAACCGGTACCAGCTCGAACAAGTCTTTATCGTCACCCGACAAGGCCCAAGCGATCGAGTCGCCTTCGGGATCAACCGCACTCAGGGCCTGCACCTCAGTGATGTTCTCCGCCACACTCAGCCCCTCAGCGAGATCCTGACCAGCGCGATCAGTTATCACCGGAGAACTCGGAGCCAGTGTGGTAGCGATGGTGGTAGCGGACCAAGCGCCGGCCCCTTCATCATTGGAAATCCGTACCTGCACCTCATAGGCTGTTGATACGGTCAAACCGGTGATGGTCACAGGCGCAGCAATGACCCAGGTGGGAGCGGGAACAAGGATCCAAGCCCCAGCACTTCCTTCCTCCCGGTACCGGACTACGTAACTCCTCCACGATCTGGCTGGTTCGGTCCATGACACGCTCAACGCAGTAGGACTGATAGCTATCACCGTCGGTGTCGGCGCCTCCGGCACCGCCACGTCGAAAACGTTCACCCAGAAGGTGTGGGAGGCGTCATTGCCGTTGCTGTCTTCGGCAGTCACCGTCACCTCATAAACATTGTCACTGTCGGCGTCGGCGGAATTCTCGAAATCGGGGGCAGCCCTGAACCTCAACTCCCTGTGCGCGATTGCCGGCGATTTGCCCGGAACCGGTACCAGCTCGAACAAGTCTTTATCGTCACCGGACAAGGCCCAAGCGATCGAGTCGCCGTTGGGAGCAACAGCCTTCAGGGTCTTCACCTCAGCGGTGTTCTCCACCAGACTCAGCCTCCTAATGAGAGGCTGATCAGCGTGATCAGTGAGAACCGGAGAACTCGGAGCCAGTGTGGTAGCGATGGCGGAGGCGGACCAGTCGCTGTGGCCTTCATCGCTTGAAGCACGCATCTGCACCTCATAGGCTGTTGATGGGGTCAAACTGGTGATGGTCGCAAACAAAGTGTCGAAGATGGTGGGGTCGTACCAGCCCTTCAGCTCGACCGCGTTGACTTTCGCGGCCGGGGTCCAACTCTCATTTTTGGCACTTCCGTCTTGCCGGTACCGGACTTCATAACCAGTGGTCAGTGACCGCTTCCAATCGTAGGTCGGGTGCCATACCACGTTCAATGCAGTAGCACCAGCGGCTGACACCGTCGGCGCCGACGGCGCCAATGGCGGCGGCACGTCGATAATAACCACTCTGATGCTCAGGTGTTCGCGGTAGTCGATGCGGCCGGAAGTGTCGATATAGTCGGAAGACACCGTCACCTCATAAACCTCGTCACCGTCGGCGTCGGCGGGGAGATCCTCATAGTCGGGGGCGACCTTGAACTTCAACAATCTGTTCGCCGCTGCTGTAGGCGTCTCCGATGTCAGTTCGAACAAGGCTTCATCGGGACCCGACAGGGCCCGGACGACCGAATCTTTATCGGAGCTACTACCTGTGAAGGTCAGCACTCCGACAGTGTTCTCCACCACAGTCACCTCATGCGCGAAAGTCCTACTGGTTGAACTGACTAACAGCGGGTTTCCGCTTGGCTGAGCATTCACCGAGGTCGTCGACAGCAACGACGACAGCACGGCCACGCTCAACGCCGAACACACCCCAACATGTCTACGAATTCTCATATGGCGGATTCCCTCCAAGAATTACCACTGGCGCGTCGCCCGACGCCGCTAGCCGCACGTACACATTCGACAATCGTTCAACGCTTTTACCACAAGCGATTTAATGTATCTCGAAGTAGCGGCGGTAGCCACTTCGTCCAGGGCATCATGGAACCATGTCGAGCTGGGCCCGGGCTGGGGTGATCGGCAGTGACGCGTTGAAACCCAGATCAGTCGTTGTCGGCGGCCCGCAGCACCGCGGCCAGCTCGGGATCCAGGCGGCACCGGTGCAGTGGCAGGTGATGGTCACGGGCCCAGGTCACGGCCATCGGATCACTCCCGGCCCGCCTCAGAAGCTCCGCCCCCCGGTCCGGGTGCTGGAGGTAGCGGGCCACCTCGACCTTGAATCCTCGAGTCTCGGCCCACCGGGCCACGGTGTCGGCGGTGATCCCCATCCCGATCAAGGTGGCGGCCACTCGGCCTCCCGTGCCTAGATCGGCGTCGGTCTTGCCCACGTCGTGCAACAGAGCCGCAGCCAGCACCGGCCGGGCGGACCCTGCCCCCAAACACCGTTGCACCTTCCGCCCCACCGCCACCGAATGACGGCGGTCAGGCCCCGACATACGCTGCCAGAGTTCCATCTCGCCCGGAGCCAGGACTCCCCGCACCCATTCGACGTCGGTTTGCGAAGGGCAGCCCGGCCAGAGCGAACCGAAGAATCTTCGGACCAGATGCCCTGCTCGCACCGGTCACGCCCCCGTGGCCCGAGGATGAGCGGCCCGGTAAACCGCCCACAGCCGCTCAGAGGACACCTTCGTGTAGATCTGGGTAGTCGAGATCGACACGTGCCCCAGCAACTCCTGCACGGTCCGGATATCGGCACCATGATCGAGCATGTGAGTGGCGCACGAGTGTCGCAGCACATGAGGAGTCAACACCTTGCCCAAACCGGCATCCTCGCCCCGGCGCCGCACCACCGTCCACACCCCCTGCCGGCTCAGGCGACCACCCCGCTGGTTCAAGAAAACCGCCTCGGCATCACCACGACGGGCCCATTGGCGGGGCTCGAGCCGGCCCCGGCCCTCCGGGGCCAGCCAGCGCTTCAGCGCGACGGCGGCGTGGCGTCCCATGGGAACGATCCGCTCCCTGGCCCCCTTGCCCATGACCCGGACCAGGCCGTCGTAGAGGTCGACGTGAGCCAGGGACAGGCCGACCAGCTCAGAGATCCGGCACCCGGTCCCGTAGAGCACCTCGAGGATGGCCCGGTCCCGGCGAGAGGCGGCCCCGTCACCGGCCACGGTTTCGATCAGCGAAACGATCCGGGCTTCGGGCAGGGCCCGGGGTAGTCCCTTGCCGACCCGGGGCATCTCCGCGTCGGCGGCCGGATCGTCGGCTCGACCGCCCTCTGCCACCAAGAACCGGTGCAGGCCTCGCACCGTTACCAAGGCGCGGGTCACCGACGCCGGCGCCAACCCTTCGAGCTGTAACCCGCGGACGAAGGCCACGACGTCATCGGGACCGGCATCGGACATGCGCCGTCCCCGACCGGCGAGATGAAGGTGGTAGCGGATCAGATCGCGCCGGTAGGCGGCCCGGGTGTGCGACGAACGACCACGCTCGACGGCCAGCCAGGTGAGGAAGTCCTCCACTTCGACGTCGAGTCGGACCGGGCCCTCGGTCCGGCCGGGTTCAGCCCGTACCGCGGCGTCGGCGGCTCGCGTCACCACCCCAGCCTCTGGCCGGCCAGAAGCAGGCCGATGAGCGTCTTGGCATCGGAGATCTCGGATCGTGCCACCATGGCTGCCACCGCCCGGGTCGGCACCCGTTCCACCGTCATCCACTCCTCTTCCACCCCATCCGGGCGATGGGCCACTTCACGCAGGTCGGTGGCCAAGAACAGGTGGGTGAGCTCGTCGCTGAAGCCAGCCGAGTTGTAGAACGTCGCCATCGACCTCAACGACCCGCACGTGTAGCCGATCTCCTCCTCCATCTCCCTTACTGCGGTGGTCTCCGGGGTTTCACCATCCACGTCCCGCTTGCCGGCCGGGATCTCGAGGACCTCGGCTTCGACCGCGGCCCGGTACTGGCGGACCAGCACCACCTCGGATCCATCCACGGGAACCACAGCGACCGCTCCCGGATGGTGAACGATGTCGCGCTGCATCAGCCGGCCCTCGGGATCGACGTAGGAACCCTCGGCCACCTTGATCACGAAACCCTCGTGGATCAGGCGCTCACCGACCTTGCGGAAACCGGTGCCGGAATCAGTGGCGGCTCCGGTCAAGGCGACGGGGAGAGGGCTGAATCGGTGTTTATCTGCGGAAGCTCAGGGTTGCGGCCCTGGGCCCGTTGCAGGGCGGCGGCAACCAGTGCCGAGAACAGCGGGGCAGGCCGGTTCGGGCGACTCTTGAACTCGGGATGGGCTTGGGTACCCATCCAGAACGGGTGGCCGTTCAACTCGATGAACTCGACCAGGCGACCGTCGGGCGACTCGCCGCTGAGGACGACATCGGAATCCTCGAACCGCGTCCGATATCGGGGATTGAACTCGTAACGGTGGCGATGGCGCTCCGACACGATCTCTTCTCCGTAGACCCGAGCCACCTGTGAGCCGGACCGGAGCTGGGCCACGTAGGCGCCGAGTCGCATGGTGCCTCCCATATCGGTCACGCTACGCTGGCTCTCCATCAAGTCTATGACAGGGTGCGGGGTCGCCCTGTCGAACTCTGTGGAGTTGGCTGCGGTCAGGCCCAACACGTTGCGGGCGTATTCGATGGTCATGGCCTGCATGCCCAGGCACAGGCCCAGACATGGGATGTGGTTCTGGCGCGCGTACCCGGCCGCGCTGATCTTTCCCTCGACTCCCCGCTCACCGAAGCCCCCCGGTATGACGATACCGTCGAGGCTCCGGAGCCTGTCATCGGCCAACATGCCCTCGACCGACTCGGCCTGGATCCACTCGACGGCAACAGCAGCGCGGTGACAGATGGCGGCGTGGTTGAGTGCCTCCACCACCGACAGGTAGGCGTCGGGCAGGCTCACGTACTTGCCGATGAGTCCTATACGCACCGCGGTGTGGGCCTGTTCGATCCGCTCTACGAGGCTCTCCCATTCGTCGAGGTCGATGTCACGACCGTCGAAGCCCAACAGCTCGCACACGATGTCATCGAGACGTTCTTCTTTCAATACGAGAGGGATCTCATAGAGGCTCGAAGCGTCGGGGCAACACACCACGGCTTCGACGGCGACGTCGCACAGGTTCGAGATCTTGCGTTTGAGGTCGGAGGTGAGCGGACCCTGGCTTCGGCAGACGATGGCGTCGGGCTGGATACCCCGGCTGCGCAACTCGGTGACCGAGTGTTGGGTCGGCTTGGTCTTCTGCTCGCCGGAGGGGCCGACGAACGGGACCAAGGTCACGTGCAGGTAGCAGACGTTGTGGCGACCGGCATCCAAACGGAACTGCCGGATCGCTTCCAGGAAGGGCAAGATCTCGATGTCGCCCACAGTGCCGCCCACCTCGGTGATCACGACATCGACATCGTCGTCGACCAACCGATTGATACAGCGCTTGATCTCGTCGGTCACATGGGGGATGACCTGCACCGTCTTGCCCAGATAATCCCCGTGCCGCTCGGCTGCTATCACAGCCGCATAGATGGAACCGGTGGTGGAGTTGGAAGCTCGGGTGAGGTTTTCATCGATGAACCGCTCGTAATGCCCCAGATCGAGATCGGTCTCACCTCCGTCATCGGTCACGAACACCTCGCCGTGCTCGAAGGGGTTCATGGTGCCGGGATCGACGTTGATATAAGGGTCGAGCTTCTGCATCGTCACCCGCAACCCCCGCGCCTTGAGCAGTCGACCCAAAGACGAGCCGGTCAGGCCCTTGCCGAGTCCGCTGACAACTCCACCGGTGATGAAAATGTGCTTCGTCATCGACGACCTCACCGTACCCGACCGGCGGCGGCCAGCAGTTCCTCGGCATGGCTGCGGGCCGCGGCCGAATCCGGGGAACCAGACAGCATTCTCGACAACTCGATCACCCGGGCCTCGGGGTCGAGCTCACGCACCGAAGAGGCGACGGAGCCGGCCCGCTCGGTCTTGCGGACGAGGACGTGATGATCGGCATGGACCGCCACTTGGGCCAAGTGGGTGACGACGAGGACTTGGTGAGAACCGGTGAGGGCGGCCAGGCTCCGACCCACGGCGTCAGCAGCCGCGCCCCCCACCCCGGCATCGACCTCGTCGAAGACGAGGGTGTCGGGGCCGGTGGTCAGTACGAGCCGCAGCGCCAGCATGGTGCGGGCCAACTCACCGCCGCTGGCCGCCTTGGCCAGCGGCAGCGGCTCGTGGCCTACGTTGGCCGCCAGCGCGAACCTGACCTGTTCGCCCGCCACCCCCTCGACGGTCACGTCGAGACGGGCTCCGGCCATGGCCAAGGCGCCCAGATGCTCGGTGACGGCTCGGCTCAGGCGGGGGGAAGCTTGTAGGCGGGCCTGACGCACCCGGGCCTGCTCGGACTCGAGCCGGGCCACCACATCGGACCGCTGTTCGTCCAAGGCGGCGGCCCGCTGGTCATGGCTCTCCAATTCGGTGAGGCGTGTCGCGACCGCGGCCCTGAAATCGAGGACAGCTTCAAGCGTCGGGCCGTATTTGCGTCGCATTTCGCTGAGGAGATGACGCCGTCGGCGTAGGTCGTCGAGGGCGGCCGGGTCATCTTCGATCCTCTCGGCCCGAACCCGAGCATCATGGGCAATGTCAGCCAACTCGGCGGCCACGCCAGCCAGTCTTTGGTCGATCTCGCTGAAGGCGGCTCGGTCGGCCAGCAGCCCCTGAGCCCGGCCTATCCCGTCGAACACCTCACCGTCGGCACCGAGGAGCGCCGAGACCGAAAGGGCCGCGGCCTGGTGGGCGGCCGCATCGGCCAAGACAGTCTCCATCTCGTCGAGCCGCTCGTCCTCGCCGGCATCGAGAATCGCAGCGGAGTCGATCTCGTGACACTGGTGACGGAGCAGGTCGACCTCCCGGGCCCGGGCCATGGCGTCGCCGCCCCGATCGGCCAGTGCTTTTTCGACACGACTCAACTCACCGCCCAGAGCTGCCAGCGCAGTCGTGTCCACACCACCGAACCGGTCCAGCGCGGCTCGCTGAACCGGGGCGGCCAGCAACGATTGGTAGGCGTGCTGACCGTGGAGATCGACGAGGTCGCGACCGAGGTCGGCCAAGACCGCGGCCGGGGCCAGATGGCCGTCCACATAGGCTCGGGACCGGCCTTGGCGCGGGACCACCCGCCGGAGCGCCGACTCGCCTTCTCCGGTCAGGAAACGGCCCTCTATCTCGGCATGGTCGGCGCCGGGCCGCACCAGAGCCGTATCGGCCCGGCCGCCGGTGAGCAAATCGATGGCTTCCACTACCAAGGTCTTGCCGGCGCCGGTCTCGCCGGTTACCGCGGTCAGTCCCGGACCCAGTACCAGCGCCAGCTCGTCGATGACGCCCAAGTCACGAACTACCAGCTCGGTCAGCATCGTCGATCAACGCTCAGCGGTCATTGAGCCCGAACTTGGCCTTCAGAACTCTGTGAAATCGGCGGGTCCCGAAGGTGACGAGACGAGCCGGATGGGGCGAGGCCGAGCATACGATGGCATCGCCGTCACCCACTATCGCCAGCCTACGGCCGTCCACCGACACCGTGGCAGCCCGGTGACCGTCCACCACCAGCCGCAGCGTGGTCTCGGCCGCTACCACCATGGAGCGGTCGAACAACATGTGGGGAGACACCGGGGTGAGCAGCAGGGCCCGGTGGACAGGGTCGATGATCGGTCCTCGCGCCGAGAAGGCATAGGCGGTGGACCCGGTGGGGGTGGCGACGATGAGGCCGTCGGCGGCATAGGTGGTGAAGAGCTCTTCGTCGGCGTAGACGGTAAGCCGGATGGTGTTGGACTCCGACGCCCTTTCCACCACCGCCTCGTTCAGCGCCACGTGGCGGCTCGTTCCGCCCGCTGCCGCCACCTCCACCGCCAGCAGCAGGCGAGCCTCTATCCGATGATCACCGGCCAGCACCCGTTCGATCGCGGTTCGGGCTTGCCCGGGTCGGACCTCGGTCAGGTAGCCGAGCCGGCCGAAGTCGACACCCAGGACCGGAACCCCGGCCTCGCCGATCAGATCCACTGCCCGCAGGATGGAGCCGTCACCGCCCAGGGTCACGATCATGTCGAGGCCTCGGTGGAACGAGGCGGGATCGACCTCGAGCCGGGCATGCCCGGTGGCGGCCGCCTCACCCGGCGGCATGCGAACCTCGTGACCGGTGCGCTCCAGCCACTCGGTCAGGTCGCAGCCCAGCTCGATTGCCTCCCGGCGACCCAGATGCACGATCAAACCGATGGTGGCCATCAGCGGACCCCGGTCCTGACCGCAGCCTCGTCTACTGCTGCGGTGGCTACCGGATCGCGACCGGCGGTGTCGAGACCCAGCGCGCCGGGTCGCACGTCGGCGTGGACCAAGAACTCGACATTGCCGTCACCACCGGTGACGGGTGAAACCATGATCCCCATGATGGCGGCTCCAGCGGTCTCGAGCCTGTCGCATACCTCCAGTACGGTCCGGCGCCACACAGCCGGATTGCGAATCACTCCCCGGCCCCGGTCAGCCTCGGCCTTGCCCGCTTCGAACTGGGGCTTCACCAGCGCCACGATATGGCCGCACGCCAACCGGCGCAGAGCGGAGGCCACGCGGCCCAACGATATGAAGGAGAGATCGGCGACCACCAGCTCGGCTGGGCCACCGATCTCACCGGCATCGACGGCTCGAACGTCGGTGCGCTCTCGCGACACCACCCGATGGTCGGCTCGCAAACGCTCGTGGAGCTGGTTGCGGCCCACATCTATGGCCACCACCTCGGCGGCGCCGTGCTGGAGCAGGCAGTCGGTGAATCCACCGGTCGAGGCTCCGACGTCGATGACCCGGATGCCGGCCGGGTCGATTCCGAAGCCAGCCAGCGCCGCCTCGAGTTTGAAACCCCCCCGGGACACGTACCGGGGCCGATCGCCGACCACCGCCACCGCTTCGCCCGGGTCGATCAGCCGGGCCGGCTTGAAAGCCATGGCCCCGCCGACGAGAACCCGGCCCGCGGTGATCAGGTGCTGGGCCGCGGTTCGGCTCGGCGCCAGCCGTCGACGCACCAGCTCAGTATCGAGTCGACGGCGGGACGCGACTCACCCCGTTGGGTCAGCCCACTTGCCACGTGGGCTGCGAGTGGAGCAACGCCTCCAAGTCGCCGGGGCCGTCAGCGGCTTGGGCCATGGCGATCTGAGCGTTCACCGACGCTGCATATTCGGGCCGGTCCA
This sequence comes from Acidimicrobiales bacterium, assembly GCA_963422655.1. Lineage (GTDB taxonomy): Bacteria > Actinomycetota > Acidimicrobiia > Acidimicrobiales > Aldehydirespiratoraceae > CATQHS01. The sequence continues at coordinate 1,101,404 of OY730440.1, forward strand.
CAGCCCGGAACACCCCCATGGGCGTGGGTACGTCCACCGACTCGGCCAAGCGGCTCAAAGCGAAGGCTGCCGCTGGGTCGGCGGCGGTCTCGTCGTGCACAGCCAACGTTTGGATCCCGACGTCGTCCACTCTCACCACTTCGGCTCGCCCTCTCCGCAGCACCACTCCGAGTTCACGGTCGACTCCGAAACGAATGGGCTCTCCATGCCGGAGATCGATGATCATCGATTGGCGGGCGTTCCTCTTGGTTATGGCATCGAAGGCTCCGTCGTTGAAGACGTTGCAGTTCTGGTAGATCTCCACGAAAGCGGCCCCTTCATGGGCATGGGCCCGGCGGAACATCTCCTGCATATGGGCTCGGTCCATGTCGTGGGTCCGGGCCACGAAGGTGGCTTCGGCGCCCAGCGCCACCGAGATGGCGTCGAAGGGTCGGTCGAGCGAGCCCTGCGGGGTCGACTTGGTGACCTTTCCCTGTTCGCTGGTTGGTGAGCACTGGCCCTTGGTCAAGCCGTAGATCCGGTTGTTGAACAGCAAGATGTTGACATCGATGTTTCGCCGGAGGGCGTGGATGAGGTGGTTTCCCCCTATGGACAGCAGGTCGCCGTCACCGCCCACCACCCACACGTCCAAGTCGCTGCGAGCCATGGCCAAGCCGGTGGCAATGGCTGGTGAGCGGCCATGGATGGTATGCATCCCGTAGGTGTTCATGTAGTACGGGAAACGAGCCGCGCAGCCGATACCGGACACGAACACCGTGTCCTCCCGCCGGGTGCCGAGCTTGGGCATCAGCAGTTGCAGGGCTGTCAGTATCGAGTAGTCACCGCAGCCCGGGCACCAGCGAACCTCCTGGTCGGTAGCCCAGTCCTTCTTCGTCGTCACCGGTACGTCAGTCATCGAGCGCCTCTGTGAATGCGGCTTCCAGCTCGGCCACCATAAAGGGCTGACCCGCCACCTTAGAGATCGTCCGGGCATCGACCAAGTACTCGGCTCGCAGGAGCCGGGCCAGTTGCCCGGTGTTCATCTCGGGCACTATCACCCGATCGAATCCGGCCAACAGAGAGCCCAGGTTGCCGGGCATCGGGTTGAGGTGGCGAAGGTGTATGTGGGCCACCTTGCGGTCTCGGCTTCGCAACCGCTCGACGGCGCTGGTGATGGCCCCCCAAGTGGATCCCCATCCCACCACGACCAGCCCCGCGTCCGGGTCGCCCGCGACAGTGGCCTCTGCGATGTGGTTGGCGATGGTTGCCACCCGGGCGGCCCGGATATTCACCATGATCTGATGATTGGCCGGTTCGTAGCTGATGTTTCCGCTGCCGTTCGCTTTCTCGATGCCTCCGATTCTGTGCATCAGTTCTGGGGTGCCCGGAATAGCCCAGGGTCGCACCAGTCGTTCGTCACGCTGGTAGGGCCAGAATGCGGGCGCCCCGTCGGGACCGGTCCGGTTGGGTTCGGAAGCGAAAGCGAAGGAGATGGGGGGCAGGTCCTCGACGTCGGGGATGGACCAAGGCTCGGATCCGTTGGCCAGATAGCCGTCGGACAGCAAGACCACCGGAGTACGGTGCTCGACGGCCAGACGTACGGCCTCGATGGCGGCGAAGAAACAATCCGACGGGCTCCGAGCCGCCACGATGGGTACGGGCGCCTCTCCGTGGCGACCGTACATGGCCAGCATCAGATCGGCCGCCTCGGTCTTTGTGGGCAAACCGGTGGAAGGCCCGCCTCGCTGGATGTCGATTATCACCAGCGGAAGCTCGAGGCTGACCGCCAAACCGATCGTCTCGGACTTCAGGGCCACTCCGGGACCGGACGTGGCGGTGACTCCGATGTGGCCACCGTAGCTCGCGCCCAGAGCGGCCCCCACCGCGGCTATCTCGTCCTCGGCCTGGAAGGTGCGCACACCGAAGTTCTTGCGCTTGGAGAGCTCGTGCAAGACGTCGCTGGCCGGAGTGATCGGGTATGAGCCCAAGAAGAGAGGGATGCCCGCTTGCAGCGAAGCAGCGATGAGCCCCCACGACAGCGCGGTGTTGCCGGTGATGTTGGTGTAGGTGCCGGGCCGCAGACGGGCGGGAGCCACCGATATCCGGCTCCCCTCCAGCTCTGCCGTTTCGCCGTAGGCATGACCGGCAGAAAAGGCGGCTCGGTTGGCCGCGATCACAGCGTCTCGACCCGCGAACTTGGCCTCGATCCACTTCAGCGTCGACTCGACCGGCCGGGAATAGAGCCAGGACACCAAGCCCAAGGCGAAGAAGTTCTTGGACCGCTCCGCGTCACGCGGTTTCACCCCCAAGTCCTGGCAGGCCAGCTTGGTCAGCTCCGTCATAGGCGCGGTGAGCACCGTATAGCCGTCGAGGGTGCCATCTGTGAGCGGGTCGGTTTCATAACCTGCCTTGGCCAGGTTGCGCTCCACGAAGGAGTCGTGGTTGACGATGATCGTGCCCCCGCCGGTCAGCAGAGACAGCTCGGATCGGAGCGCAGCCGGGTTCATCGCCACCAGGACTGTGGGGGCGTCGCCGGGAGTAGTGATCTCGTGATCAGCGATGTGGATCTGGAAAGCCGACACCCCGGCCAGGGTGCCGGCCGGGGCTCTGATCTCCGCCGGGAACTCCGGGAGGGTGGCCAGGTCGTTTCCGAAAAGGGCACTTGCCGACGTGAACCGATCTCCGGTGAGTTGGATGCCGTCGCCGGAGTCACCTGCGAAGCGAATCACGATCCTGTCGATCTCACAGACCTCACGGGCCTGCTCCGCAGTGTCGGTCACGGATGCTCCTTTGCATCGGCTGTCCGAACCCTCTCCGGTGGGCCACGAAGACCCGAGCCATCGAGGGGGCGGTCAGCATAACCAAGGCCGGAGTCGGTGTCGTACACCAATGGGTCGAGATCCTTCGATTCGATTCAGGGCTCAGGCGATGGTGATCGAAGGGTCGAGGTAGACGGCCTGGATGGCTCCGAGAAGCTCGATGCCTTCGGCCATGGGGCGTTGGAAGGCTTTGCGACCCGAAATCAGACCGGTACCGCCCGCTCTCTTGTTGACGACCGCTGTGGTCACCGCTTCAGCCAGATCGGTAGCACCTGCCGATGCTCCGCCGCTGTTGATCAGCCCGACCCGGCCCATGTAGCAGTTCGCCACCTGATAGCGACACAGATCGATCGGGTGGTCGCTGGTGAGCCGGCCATAGACGAGGTCGTGGGTCTTGCCGAAGCCGACGGCGCGGTAACCGCCGTTGTTGGTGGGCAGCTTCTGCTTCACGATGTCGGCAGCGATGGTGACGCCCATGTGGTTGGCCTGACCGGTGAGATCGGCGGCGGCGTGGTAATCGGCGCCGTCCACCTTGAACGCCGGGTTGCGAAGGTAGCACCACAGCACGGTGAACATCCCGAGGTCGTGGGCCTCGGCGAACGCCTCGGAGACCTCCCGGATCTGTCGCCGGGATTGATCGGACCCGAAGTAGATGGTCGCCCCCACGCCAGCAGCTCCGAGGTCGTAGGCCTGGGAAACCGACCCGAACATGACTTGGTCGTAGGACTCGGGGTAGGTGAGGAGCTCGTTGTGGTTCAGCTTGACGATGAAGGGGATGCGATGGGCGTAGCGCCGGGAGGCCAGGCCCAGCACACCGAAAGTTGTGGCCACGGAATTGCAGCCTCCCTCGATGGCCAGTTCGACGATGCGCAGCGGATCGAAGTATTCGGGGTTGGGCGCGAATGATGCCGCTCCCGAGTGTTCGATGCCTTGGTCGACGGGCAGGATCGAGACGTAGCCGGTACCACCCAGCCGACCCGACGAATACAGCCCTTGGAGGTTGCGCAGCACCTGAGGCGAACGGTCCGAAGGCCCGAACACTCGCTCGACGAAGTCGGGGCCGGGCAGGGTGAGGCTCTGGCGTCCGAAGGTATTGCACTCATGTTCGAGTAACGACTCGGCCTGTTCGCCGAGCAGGCTGGGAATGTCCACAAGCACTCCTTGGGGGGGGGGGGGGTTATCGACAACGCCGTCGAGCCGGGTCTCGGGACGGATCCAGCTCTGGTGATGATGGTAATGGGAGGGGCCGAGAGGTCAGCGCAGCGCCCTCGCCCTTTGGCTTACGTCGGCCAGATGGGGGTCGTGCCCGGCGACCCAGCCGAACAGTTCCCGGGCCCGAGACGGCGGCCGTCCGGCTCGCTCGTAGAGGTCGGCCAGAGCGTAGGCCCGGCGCAGATGATGAGGCCGGGGTCTCTTGGGGAGCCTCCAGCCCTTGCGTCCGGAGATCTTCCAGCCTCGCTCGAGCATCCGGACGGCTCCCTCCATATCGCCGCGATCAGCCCTGGCGCCGGCTGTCACGATCAAGCCCTCGGTGACGAGCTCGGCCGAAGGTGATGCCGCCCCCAGCTCGGCCCACAGCGAATCCACCTCGTCCCAATGGCCCAAGGCTCGGTGGCAGTCGGCCAGCACCGGATGCTGTTCGGCCGAGCCACTGAGCTCTCGAAACGCTTCGAGCTCATCGATAGCGGCCTCGAACTTTTCCAGTCGGTACAGCGCCAAGCCGTGGAGCTCACGCACGTCGACGACACCGGAGGCGGCCCGGGCCACGGGTCCCACCAGCCGGCAAGCGTCGTTGAACCGTTCGGCCCGGAATGCAACCGCAGCCTCTTCGAACCGACGAGACAACCGAACACCCGGCCCAATGCCCAACTTCTTAACCAGCTCAGCACGGAGATCCACAGACATGGACCCCAGCCTAACCAGTGCATATAGCACTGATCGGCTCGAACTGAAAATGGGCCGGCCCCATATGGAACCGACCCATTCGAGAAATCCGGCGGTGTCCTACTCTCCCAGGGCGTCTCCACCCAAGTACCATCGGCGCTGACGGGCTTAACTACCGTGTTCGGAATGGGAACGGGTGTGGCCCCGTCGCTATCACCACCGAAACCTGTTGTCTAAAGGTATCTCGGTCGGAGATACCCAAATGAATCATCTCCTGAGGATTACCTCCGGAGAACTCCATAGCAAGCACGAACATCAATTCAGGAGATGTGCGAATAACCAAGCCCTCGGCCTATTAGTACCGGTCAGCTAAACACGTTACCGTGCGTACACTTCCGGCCTATCAACGTGGTGTTCTGCCACGGGCCTTACCCGGTTACCCGGTGAGAGACCTCATCTTGGAAAAGGCTTCCCGCTTAGATGCTTTCAGCGGTTATCCCTCCCGCAGGTCGCTAACCAGCCATGCTCCTGGCGGAACAACTGGCACACGAGAGCTGCGTCCGTCCCGGTCCTCTCGTACTAGGGACAGCATTCCTCAAGTCTCTTCCGGCTGCAGAGGATAGGGACCGAACTGTCTCACGACGTTCTAAACCCAGCTCGCGTACCGCTTTAATGGGCGAACAGCCCAACCCTTGGGACCTGCTTCAGCCCCAGGATGCGATGAGCCGACATCGAGGTGCCAAACCTTCCCGTCGATATGGACTCTTGGGGAAGATTAGCCTGTTATCCCCGGGGTACCTTTTATCCGTTGAGCGACGGCGCTTCCACACGCAACCGCCGGATCACTATGCCCTGCTTTCGCACCTGCTCGACTTGTAAGTCTCGCAGTCAAGCTCCCTTGTGCCATTGCACTCAACGCCTGATGGCCGACCAGGCTGAGGGAACCTTTGGGCGCCTCCGTTACCATTTAGGAGGCGACCGCCCCAGTCAAACTACCCGTCTGGTACTGTTCCCGATCCGGATTACGGACCTGGGTTAGATTCCCAGCATGGGAAGGGTGGTATTTCAAGGATGACTCCACGCTGGCTAGCGCCAACGCTTCCCAGTCTCCCACCTATCCTACACAACCCAGACCAGAAACCAATGCCAGACTGTAGTAAAGGTCCACGGGGTCTTTCCGTCCTTCTGCAGCTAACGAGCATCTTTACTCGTACTTCAATTTCGCTGGGTCTATGGTTGAGACAGTAGGGAAGTCGTTACGCCATTCGTGCAGGTCGGAACTTACCCGACAAGGAATTTCGCTACCTTAGGACCGTTATAGTTACGGCCGCCGTTTACTGGGGCTTAGGTTCAAAGCTTCGCCCTTAGGGCTAACCTCTCCCCGTAACCTTCCAGCACCGGGCAGGCGTCACAGCGTATACATCGCCTTGCGGCTTAGCACGCTGCTGTGTTTTTAGTAAACAGTCGCTTCCCTCTGGTTTGTGTCACTCTTTCGAACTTGGGCCGCAAGGGCCGTCATTCTAATAGAGTCGTCCTTCTCCCGAAGTTACGGACGCAATTTGCCGAGTTCCTTAACCATAGTTCACCCAATCACCTTGGTATTCTCTACCAGTCCACCTGAGTTGGTTTGGGGTACGGGCACTCATGTGCGCTAGCTAGCGGCTTTTCTTGACAGTATAGGATCAATGACTTCGCCTATATCGGCTCGGCTTCACGTCTCAGGATTCATGAGGGCCGGACTTACCTGGACCTCTCCCTACACGCTTGCCCCAGGACAACCATCGCCTGGGCTCACCTACCTTGCTGTGTCCCCGCATTGCTTGCGTCCATGGAATGGATCGGTTCGTCCCCAGCCACCGATCGGCGGCCGGGGCATCCCCTCACCAAATCCACTTCCGCACGGACGCTCACATGGTGGTACCGGAATATCAACCGGTTGTGCATCGACTACGCCTGTCGGCCTCGCCTTAGCTCCCGACTCACCCTGGGAGGATTAGCCTTCCCCAGGAACCCTTGGACATCCGGTGGAGGGGTTTCTCACCCCTCTTTCGCTACTCATACCTGCATTCGCACTCGACCACAGTCCACGCCGGTTCACACCGACGCTTCTACCCGAGATCGACGCTCCGCTACCATGCCTTTGACAGGCATCCGCAGTTTCGGCTCCGTACTTGAGGCCCGTTACATTGTCCGCGCGGAACCACTTGACCAGTGAGCTGTTACGCACTCTTTCAAGGGTGGCTGCTTCTAAGCCAACCTCCTGGCTGTCTGGGCAATCCCACATCGTTTATCACTTAGTACGGAATTAGGGGCCTTAACTGGCGGTCTGGGCTGTTTCCCTTTCGTCCATCGAAGCTCATCCCCCGAGGACTCACTGCCGCATTATGAAGCTGGGGCATTCGGAGTTTGGTTGGGATCGGTAACCTTGTAGGGTCCCTAGCCCATCCAGTGCTCTACCTCCACAGCTGAACATGCGACGCTGCACCTAAATACATTTCGCGGAGAACCAGCTATCACCGAGTTTGATTGGCCTTTCACCCCTAACCACAGGTCATCCCCTCCGTTTTCAACCGAAGTGGGTTCGCGCCTCCACGGAGTCTTACCTCCGTTTCACACTGCCCATGGCTAGATCACTCGGCTTCGGGTCTACAGCATGCGACTGAACGCCCTATTCAGACTCGCTTTCGCTCCGGCTTCCCTTCACAGGTTAACCTTGCCACACACCATAACTCGCAGGCTCATTCTTCAAAAGGCACGCCATCGTGACCACCGAGGTGGCTTCACTCTGACTGCTTGTAAACCAACGGTTTCAGGTACTATTTCACTCCCCTCCCGGGGTGCTTTTCACCTTTCCCTCACGGTACTAGTTCACTATCGGTCACTGACATATACTTAGCCTTACGAGGTGGTCCTCGCAGATTCACGCCGGCTTTCCCGGATCCGGCGCTACTCGGGATACACGATCAGAGGCTGGACAGGTTTCGTGTAGGGGGCTCTTACCCTCTGTGGCTCGCCTTTCCAGAACGATTCCACTACCCACCAGCTTTGTAACTCTGCGGAGGATCTGGTGCTCCTCCAATCGGTTCCCACAACCCCTCGATGGCAACGCCACCAGGCTTACACCATCAAGGTTTAGGCTCTTCCCGTTTCGCTCGCCGCTACTCAGGGAGTCGCTGTTGCTTTCCATTCCTCGGGTTACTTAGATGTTTCAGTTCACCCGGTTCCCTCTACCTACCCTATGTGTTCAGATAGGAGTGACACCCCATTACGGGTGTCGGGTTTACCCATTCGGTCATCCGCGGTTCAACGCTTAGTCGGCAGCTTCCCGCGGCTTATCGCAGCCTCTCACGACCTTCATCGGTAGTCAGTGCCAAGGCATCCACCGTTGGCTCTTCGTAGCTTGGGTTATTCATCTCTTTTAATTGATGCTCGTGCTCGCTATGTAATTCTCAAGAGGCACACATGACGATACGGCAACATCTCAAGAGCCCCAGAGCGTCAGGAGTAAAACGGCCCAACAAGTTCATGGACGAACAACTCCGGCAAAACCCGAGGGATTCGTAACCACAAAACTCATAGCTGCTTCCTCAAAGCGGAAGAGACGGACACCGGCCTCCGAGATCCGAACCACCGGAGAGACAAGCTCGATCCTGGATTCTGATCAACAGCGGACGAATAGACGAGTGCTCAACTTGGGAGTTGATCGACGGCATCCGACCTGAACAGTCGGACACCATCGGGTTGCAGCTCCTTAGAAAGGAGGTGATCCAGCCGCACCTTCCGGTACGGCTACCTTGTTACGACTTCACCCCAATCGCCAGCCCCACCTTAGGCAGCTCCTTCCCAGAAGGGTTGGGCCACTGACTTCGGGTGTTGCCGACTTTCGTGGTGTGACGGGCGGTGTGTACAAGGCCCGGGAACGTATTCACCCCGGCGTTGCTGATCCGGGATTACTAGCGACTCCGACTTCATGGAGTCGAGTTGCAGACTCCAATCCGAACTGAGACCGGCTTTATGGGATTCGCTCAACCTTGCGGTATAGCAGCCCTTTGTACCGGCCATTGTAGCATGTTTGCAGCCCTGGATTTAAGGGGCATGATGACTTGACGTCGTCCCCGCCTTCCTCCGAGTTGACCCCGGCAGTCTCCTACGAGTCCCCACCTTTACGTGCTGGCAACATAGGACGAGGGTTGCGCTCGTTGCGGGACTTAACCCAACATCTCACGACACGAGCTGACGACAGCCATGCACCACCTGTGCACGGCCCTTACGGACACCATATCTCTATGGCTTTTCCGTACATGTCAAACCCAGGTAAGGTTCTTCGCGTTGCCTCGAATTAAGCAACATGCTCCGCCGCTTGTGCGGGCCCCCGTCAATTCCTTTGAGTTTTAGCCTTGCGGCCGTACTCCCCAGGCGGGGCACTTAATGCGTTAGCTACGGCACGGAACCCGTTGAAAGGTCCCACACCTAGTGCCCAACGTTTACGGCGTGGACTACCAGGGTATCTAATCCTGTTTGCTACCCACGCTTTCGCTCCTCAGCGTCAGTACCGGCCCAGAGCACCGCCTTCGCTACCGGTGTTCCTCCTGATATCTGCGCATTTCACCGCTACACCAGGAATTCCATGCTCCCCTACCGGACTCTAGTCAGCGCAGTTTCAGATGGCGTCTCCGGGTTGAGCCCTGAGTTTTCACATCCGACTTACGCAACCGCCTACGAGCTCTTTACGCCCAATAAATCCGGACAACGCTCGCCCCCTACGTGTTACCGCGGCTGCTGGCACGTAGTTGGCCGGGGCTTCTTCTGCAGGTACCGTCATTTTCGTCCCTGCTGAAAGGGGTTTACAACCCGAAAGCCGTCATCCCCCACGCGGCGTTGCTGCGTCAGGCTTTCGCCCATTGCGCAATATTCCCCACTGCTGCCTCCCGTAGGAGTCTGGGTCGTGTCTCAGCCCCAGTGTGGCTGATCGTCCTCTCAGACCAGCTACCCGTCGATGCCTTGGTGGGCCGTTACCCCGCCAACTAGCTGATAGGCCGCGAGACCCTCCCAAAGCGCCAGAGCTTTTCTCGGTTGATCATGCGATCACCCGAGGATATCCGGTATTAGCCAGAGTTTCCTCTGGTTGTCCCGGTCTCCGGGGTAGGTTCCTCACGTGTTACTCACCCGTTCGCCACTCGACCATTGACCCGAAGGTCTGGCCTCGTTCGACTTGCATGTGTTAAGCACGCCGCCAGCGTTCGTCCTGAGCCAGGATCAAACTCTCCGTTGAGATCTGGACCCGGATTTCTCCGAGCCGTCGATCGGTAGGTCCGGCGGCCGGTAGGCGATAACAATCGCCGTCCAAACCGCGCGTTCCCGAAGAGCCGGTCTCAGCCTGGCCGGCTGGGACCATTGGCTCGCCCGGTGCCTGAGCACCGGGCTGATCCGGTGGGTTACCGGATCTTGGTTTTGACAGACATCGTCTAGGACCCCTGAGGGTCATGACGACGCCCGCACTCGCTTTTGCGTCCGTCTCTTCCGTTTTCAAAAAGCAGCCGATGCCGAGAAGGCATCAGACACGCGAACCATACGCCGAGGCGACCTGGCCGCTGTTGTCTCACCACGGCGCCGTTGTAGCCGCAGAGGTGAAGTGCGAAACTACCGGCGGCAGCCATCAACGTCAACCCGCCACCTGAGATGACCGGGAGATTGCCCGGGGGATTGCCCGCCCGCCCAAGATCGGATGCCGGGTGCAGCCCGGCAAACCCGACCAAACCCGACCAAGGAACGAGTCATTCGACCACGAAGAGATGGCGCTGCTTGCGTCCTCGCTGGATCAGTGCATATCGGCCGCCGATCAAGGGCACGGGCTCCTGGGGTGATCCCACCCGATCGCCGTTGACACGGACCCCACCCTGGTCGATGGCTCGTCGGGCCTCACTCCGCGACAGACACAAATCAGAGGTCACCAGGGCATCCACCACAGGCTCGCGGCCGGTCAGCGCCGCGGGCTCGATGGTCGTCTCGGGGATCACGCCGCGGAGAGCGTCGAGTGCGGGGGCGGAGAGCTCGGACGACTCGAAGAGTGTCTCAGCCGCCAGCCGGACCCGCCGCAGCACGCCGCGGCCGTGAACCAGCTCGCAGACCGAATCAGCCAGCTCCAATTGGGCTCGGCGCCGGTGAGGCTCGGCGCCGTGAGCAGCCATGATCTCGGAGATCTGCTCACCGGGGATCATCGTGAGCCGGTGCAGCAGCCGGACCACATCCCGGTCATCGACGTTCAGGAAGTACTGGTGGAGCTGGTAGGGCAGGGTGCGCTCGGGATCGAGCCACACCGCGCCCTGAGCCGTCTTGCCCAGCTTGGAACCGTCGGCCCGGGTCATCAGTGGCCAAGTGAGCCCGTGGACTGCCGCTCCTGAAACCCCCGAACGCGAACGTCGGCGAATGAAGTCGATCCCGGCTGTGATATTGCCCCACTGGTCCGAGCCGCCGACTTGGAGACGGCAATCGAAGTTCTCGAACTGCCACCAGAAATCGAAGGCCTGCAACAGCATGTAGCTGAACTCGGTGAACGAGATCCCATGCTCGCTATTCATGCGACGCCGGATCGAGTCCTTGGCCACCATCTGGTTGACCGTCACATGCTTGCCCACGTCCCGCAGGAACTCGAGCAGCGTGACGGAGCCGATCCAGTCGTGGTTGTCGACCAAGCGGGCGGCGTTGGGGCCCTCGAAGTCGAGCAGACGTTCGAGCTGAGCCCGAATCCCGGCTCGGTTGACGGCCAGCGTCTCGGCGTCGAGGAGGGACCGTTCCTCGGATCGGCCGCTGGGATCGCCCACCATACCGGTGGCACCCCCGACCAAGGCCAGGGGCCGGTGGCCGGCCTCCTGGAACCGGCGTAGCACCAAGACCCCGACAAGATGGCCGACATGGAGGCTGTCGGCGGTGGGGTCGATGCCGAGATACAGGGTCACGGGCGGATCGTCGAGCAGAGCGGTCAACTCGTGCTCACTGGTGTGATCGTGGACCAGTCCCCGGGCCCGCAGATCAGCGAGCAGGGCGGCCCCGGACATGGCGGCCCAGGTTAGCTTCGACGGTGATCCGATCAGTCCGAAGTGCAGTCGAGAAATCACCCGGCGAGGGTCGCGTCCAGCCCACACGAGACCACTGTGAGGGTTTGCCCGCCCGAACGATCAGAATGAACCATGGCCAAGGTGCTCACCGCGGTCGGACTGGTCATCGCTCTGGCCACGGCCGCCTGTTCTTACGAGACCCGAGAGTTCACCTTCGACGTCGACGATCTGGTGACGGCGCAGTCCTCGCGCCTGTACGACCGCAACGGCACGCTCATCGTCGAGTTGCGGGGAGAGCAGAACCGCACCGACGTAGCCAGCATCGGGCTCATCCCCGAACTGGTCCGCAACGCGGTCATCGCCATCGAGGACGAGCGGTTCTACGACCACGACGGGGTCGACCTCAAGGCCATCCTGCGAGCAGCCCGCTCGAACGTGTCCAGTGGTGGAATCGCCCAGGGCGCCTCCACGATCACCCAACAGTACGTAGGCAACATATTCCTCGACCGCTCCGAGGTGACCACCAACCGCAAGATCACCGAGATCTTCATGGCCCGGCGATTCGAGCAGGAGTTCACCAAGGACTTCATCTTGCTCCGGTACCTCAACTGGGTGTACTTCGGCAACGGCGCCTACGGCATCGAGGCCGCGGCCCGCAAGTACTTCGGCGCCCCCCGATGCCAACCGACCCGTACCGGCAGCTACGACAATCGAAACTGCCTGAAGGTGGGCGAGCTCACCCTCTCTCAAGCCGCCCTGCTGGCCGGACTCATACAGCGGCCCAGTGCTTTCGATCCCTACCGCAACCCCGTCGGAGCCCGACAACGACGCAACCTCGTGCTCGACCGTATGCTTGTGAACGAACTGATCACCGAAGCCGAGCACACTGAAGCCGTCGACGAGCCGTTGGTACTGGTCGAGGACGTGCCGTTGCTGGAGGAGCGGTACCCGGCCGCCTATTTCGTGGAGGACGTCAAGCAGTGGTTCCTCGACAACCCGCAGTTCGGAACCACCCGTGAAGCCCGGACCCGGTTGTTGTTCGAGGGTGGGCTCGAAATCCACACCACGATCGACCTCGACCTGCAGGCCCGGGCCGAAGCGGCTGTGGAAGCCATCCTCCCCGACAACGGTACCAACCCCGACGCTGCTGCTGTCACCATGGGGGTGGGTGGCGACGTCGATGGCCACATCCTGGCCATGGTCGGTGGTCGTGACTTCTTCGGTGGTGCTCCCGACGCCAAGTTCAACCTGGCCAGTGGCAAGGGCCGACAAGCCGGGTCGGCTATGAAACCCATCGGGTTGGCAGTTGCCCTCGAGGCCGGCTTCTCGATGACGGAGACCTATGACGCTCCCAACGAGCTAGTGATCGACCGGCCCGACATCTGTGGACCGGTCATCTGGAAGGTTCGAGGTGGTCGCGGGTCAACGCCGGAGGAGCCAGTCGAGATACCACTGGTCCGGGCCACTCGGAGCTCGGTCAATACCGTCTATGCCCAGTTGATGATGGACATCGGTCCGCCCCGTTTCGTGGGCATGGCCGAGAATCTCGGTGTCGGTCAGGACCGGCTCGCACCGGTGTGCGCCGCCATCTTGGGTACCGAGGACGTGAACATGGTGGAAATGTCCACCGTCTACGCCACATTCTCCCGATCCGGCCTTCGGGTCGACCCAGTCATGGTCACGACCATCCGCAATCTGGACGGTACCTCGCTCTACCGGCACCGCTCCGAGCCCCGACGAGTCCTGGACCGGTCGGTGGCCGATCAGATCGCCTGGGTGCTGGCCGGGGCCATATCCGGCGGCACCGGCACCGAAGCCCAATTCGGGCGGCCGGCGGCCGGCAAGACCGGGACGGCCCAGAACTTCGCCGATGCTACCTTTATGGGGTTCACACCCCAGCGAGCCACAACGGTGTGGGTCGGCTTCCCCAAGGCTCAGATCCCGATGGTGCCCCCAGCCACCGACATCCGGGTGTACGGCGGCACGTATCCGGCCCGGATCTGGCGAGAGATCATGACCGCTGCCCACGCCGACCTGCCCGTCGTCGAGTTCCCGTCCCTTCCCCCCGACCTGCTACCGGTGCCCGAACCGGTGCGGCCCGACACGGTGGAGGTACCCGATCTCGTGGGGCGCCCATGGGACCAAGAGCTCCTGGTCGCCGAGTTGTCGGAGCTCTCATTGGAGGTTCGCGCCGTTGAAGTCCCCACCAGCGTGTTCCCCGAAGGCACCGTGATCGGTCAAGCCCCGGCCGGCTCGTCGCTGCAACCCGAGGGCACCACGATCACCGTAGAGGTGGCCAAAGCCCCCGCGGCGCCGGCCACCGTGGTCATCGTGCAACTGACCGGCCTGACCGAAGCCGAGGCCCGCCAGGTGATGGCGGGCGAGAGCCTGGGAGTGGAGGTCATAGTGCAGGACACCGCCGACGGCGATGCGGTCGCAGAACCCGGATTGGTCTGGAAGCAGGACCCGCAGCCGGGGACCAGCTCGGAGCTGGATCAGCTCGTGACCATCTGGGTGGCGCCGGATCCATGACCGGCCCCGGAGCCCCAGTCGATTCGGACTCTCAGCCCGCCCCCGAGGCCGGCCCCGACCCGGAGACCGGATCCACGGGTCGAGGCCGGACCCTGGGCCGGGTTCTCGCCAGTGCTTTCGTCGTCGGCACCTTCGTCTTCTGGGTTTGGGCATTCACGCCGTGGGCTCGCCGGGAGAACCCGGACCGGATCGACGACCGCGGTTTCGTGGCCGCAGCCGACGCTCTCTGCGCCGATCTTCAGGCCTTCATCGCGGGGGTACCCACCGCCCGGGCCGCAGCCACACCCCGAGAGCGGGCCGATCAGGTGGCCCTGGGCACCAGAGAGGTCCAGAGACTGATCGCCGACCTGCGGGAGGCAGCGGCTGGACTGGAGGCAGTGACCGGGCTGAACGGACCTCCCGATGCCGAGCTGACCGCGGCGTGGCTGACGGACTGGGACACCTACGCAGCCGACAGGTGGGCACATGTCGAACGCCTGCGTGAAGCCGACACCGCCACCAGTGACGAGGATTTTCGCTTCCTTCTCAGCGACGTCGCCGGGAGAGGCGTCTACACCGAACGCATCAACGGCTTCGCTCGGCTCAACAACATGGACAACTGCCAAGTTCCCGGCGATGTCTGAGCGTCGTCGTACGAGCTGAGCCCGACCACGCCGCTCGACGGGAGCAATGGTCGCGGTGAGGCACCCATCTCCGGTAGCCGCCGCTCTCGGTCCTCTCAGTCTCTGACCTCGCCGGCTCTGACCTCGCCGGCTCTGACCTCGCCGGCTCTGACCTCGCCGGCCACGGCCGCCAGCAACCCGTTGAGGAACCGGGGCGCGCCCGCGCCGCTGTACCGGGTGGCCATCCCGACCAACTCCGACAGCACCACTCCGGTGGGCACATCGGAGCAGTTGATCAGCTCCCAAGCCGCCATCCGAGCCAGAACCCGATCAACGACGGCCATCCGCTCCAAGTCCCACCCTCGCAGGTACCGGCCCAACACAGCATCTATACCGGCAGGGTCCTCCCCCACACCGGTAACCATGTCGATGGCGTAATCCGACACCGACATCCGGCAACGCTCGAGGATCTCGACCACATCGCCGCCGCCGATCTGAGCCTCATAGAGCACGGCCAGCGCATCCTCACGAGCCTCCCGTCGGCCTCCCAGGCCCGGGAGGGTCACACCCGGCTGATATAGGCGCCGGTACGAGTATCCACTTTCACCCGCTGACCCGACTCCACGAATAACGGAACCTGCACCACCAGCCCCGTCTCCAGGGTGGCCGGCTTGGTGGCCCCCGACACCCGGTCACCCTGGATCCCAGGCTCGGTCTCGACAATGGTCAACTCCACCGCCGCGGCCAGTTCGGTGCCGACGATCTCCGCTCCGTACACCAGCATCACCGCCGACGACCCGTCGACCACATAGCGGGCCGTGTCGCCCAGCACCCCGGGCGACACCGTCATCTGCTCGTAGGACTGGCTGTCCATGAACACGAAGTCGGCGCCGTCGCGGTACAGCAGTTGCATCTCCCGCTTGTCGATGGTGGCCCGCTCGACCCTCTCGCCCGCCCTGAAGGTCCGGTCGATCACGGCCCCCGATCGCACATTTTTCAGCGTGGTGCGGACAAAGGCGTGACCCTTGCCCGGCTTCACGTGCTGGAACTCGACCACATCGAACAGTCCGCCGTCGAGCTCGAGGGTCATGCCCCTGCGTAACTCGTTGGTAGTGATGGTGATGGACACGAACGACTCACCCTCAGACCCAGGTCGTGACGATGACGGCCCTGACCACATGGCCAGCGGCGCCCCGGGCGATCATGGCAAGCACCTTCGGCTGGTACCACACGGCGGCCAGGGCAAAAACGCAACTGCGGCGACCACGATCGTCAGCTGGTCCAGGTCACTGAACGACAACATATTTCTCTCCCTGTCATTCGAATCAGAATTTCGAGTAGGCATTCAGGCCCGCAATCGGCATTCACGCGGCCCACTTTATTCTCCCGGCACACCCTGTCATCCTCTCGGCCTCTCGGTACCCCCGGTCAATCTCGGGCACACCCCCGTCACTCACCCCTTGGGGTACCGGGTGAGGCTGCGGCACCCGTCGTCGGTCACGACCACCGAGTCCTCCACCCGGACCCCGCCCACGCCGGAGACGTAGACGCCCGGCTCGACTGTGATCACATGGCCGGGGTGCAGAATCGCGGTCGAACCGGGCCGGACCCGGGGCAACTCATGGATGTCGAGCCCCACGCCATGGCCGGTACCGTGGACGAAGGCAGCACCAAAACCGGCCTCGTCGATGATCGAACGGCAGGCCTCGTCGACGGCGCCGGCTTCCACCCCGGGCCGCACCGACGCAACCCCCGCGGCTTGGCTCCGGGTCACCAGGTCGATCATGTCGGCCCCGGCTTCGGTGGGATCACCCACCACGAAGGTGCGGGTCATGTCGCTGCGATAGCTCTCGACGACGGCCCCGGCGTCGATGATCACCAGATCACTCGGTTCCAGGACCCGACCGGTGGGGCGGGCATGGGGTCGGGCCGAGTTGGGTCCTGACGCCACGATGGTCTCATAGGCCGGGCCGGCCGCACCCCTCGATCGTATGGCTTCGTCGAGAGCACGCTGGATATCGAGTTCGCTCACCCCGGCTCGCACCAGGCAACAGACGTCGCCGAGGGCATCGTCGACGGTGGAAGCCGCAGCCTGGATACGGGCCAGCTCGGCGGCGTCCTTGACAGCTCGGATCTCCTCGACCAGCTCGATCATGGGCACCACCTCGGCGTCCAGTGCAGCCTGCCAGCGCCGCTGGTCACCCCAGGCGATAGTGGTTTCCAGACCGACGACGCCGACAGTGCCGAGCCGACCGGCGGTCACCAATACCGGGCTGTCGGCGATGACCACCTCGGCATCGCAGCCAGCAACGTCGAGCTGTTCTGGGGCCTGCTGCGCGTAACGGCCGTCGGTAACCAGCACTGCCCCGTCAGCGGTCACCACCACAGCGCCGTTGGAGCCGGTGAAACCGGTCAGCCACAAGATGTTGGAGCCCGACGTCACCACCGCGGCGTCGATGCCATCAGCGGCCAGCCGGGCTCGCAGGACATCGATACGTCCATCGACATGCAGCCGAGGCAAGTCGCCGGTCATCGAGGTGGCGGTCATCGGATGTCGGCCAGAGCCTGGCGCAGCAACGGCTCGGGCACCCCGACCACCGGTTCGACTCCCCTCTCACCGTCCAGCACCATGGTGATGTCTTCGACCGCTTTCTTGTCCCGGTGGAACATCTCGACGAGAACGCCCTCGTCGGCACCCGCGGGCAGAGTCAGCGGCAGGTCGTAGCCGGAGACGACCCGGCGGTGCTCGGCCACCCGGGCCTCGTCGATGCGGCCCAGGCGATAGGCCACCTCGGCCGCGTACACCAGCCCGATGGCGACCGCCTCACCGTGGCGGAGGTCGTACTCGCCGACCGTCTCGAGGGCGTGGGCCAGGGTGTGGCCGTAGTTCAGGACAGCCCGCCGGCCCCCCTCCCGTTCGTCGCCGGCCACCACCGCGGCCTTGATGGCCACAGCCGCGACGATGCGCTCGTCGAGGGGCATGGAGTCGAGATCCTCACCCCCGAGGAAGTGGTATTTGGCCAGCTCGCCCTGGCCGCTGCGCATTTCCCGGTCGGGCAGGGTGCTCAGGGTGGTGGTGTCGCACAACACGGCCCGAGGTTGCCAGAAGGCCCCGACCAGGTTCTTGCCCTCGGGCAGGTTCACGCCCGTCTTGCCTCCGATGGCCGCGTCCACCTGAGCCAGCAGGGTGGTGGGCACCGAGATGTAGGCGATGCCGCGGTGGTACACGGCTGCTGCGAAACCGGCCAGATCGGTGACCGCTCCCCCGCCGACGGCCACGATCACGTCGGCCCGGGTGAAACCGGCCCTCGTCAGGGCCCGGCAAAGCTGCTCGACCTCGCTGAGCGATTTGGCTTCCTCGCCGCCGGCTACCTCGAACACCGAGTGCTCGATCCCGGGATCGACACTCCAACCCACCCGGGCCTGGGTGATGACCGCGGCTCGGCGAGCCGATGACGGAATCACCGACCCGAGCAGTTCACGGGCGTTCGGGCCGACATGGACGTCGTAGGAACGATCGCCGAGATCAACGGTGACGGTGGTTGGCACCGGGTCAACCTAACGGCGGCGCGCCCGGCTCGATGGCTCGATTTCCGACCGGTTCCCGGCCACACCGACGACCGACTCGAGAATCGGTTGGTTTTCACGCCACCGAGGCGGGCCATCTCCAGGCTCTGAGTATCGAAAACCTGATGGGCGGGCCCCGGGCTGGGTCCTCGGCGCTGAGTCGAGCGCTGACTTGCTACGAAGCCGTCATGCCTCCGGTCAGCGGAGTAGATCACGTCGTCATCGGGGTCAACCCGGCGTTCGGGTCGGATTTGCATCTCGCCAAAGCTGAAAGGGACTCCTGGTCCCGGGCGCAGGTCGTGACCCGTCCAGGACCTGACGGCGCCGACCTGGCCTTGCTGCGGTGGGTCGATGACACCGAAGGCATCGCCGTAACCAGAGCACCTTGACCGCACTCGAGGAGTTGGTGCCCAACATGGAATGGCTGAACGTAGAAGACTGCGAAGAGGAATAACCGGCTCTCAGCCCACCAGCGGCTCCCCGAACAGCACCGCCACCATGGTGCCGACGGCCAAGGCCGGACCGAATGGGAAGCTGTTGTCGATGAGCCGGCCCGGCCGGTCACCGGAGCCGTCCACGATGGGTTGACCGACGGGCCCGGAGTCGGCTTCGGGGTAGGGCAACACCCGATAACCACGTCGGCGCAGCACGGCTACGACCAACCCACCGATCACACCGAGGATCCCGGCCATCAGCAGCGCGCCGGATACCAGACCCACTACGGAGACCCAGCTCGGGTGGAAGGCCCCGGATACCCATCCCAGGTGGAGCCCACATACGAAGCCCAACTTCACGTCGCCGAACCCCAGGCCTTCAGGTGAGATCTCATATACCACCCACAACACAGCTCCGTAGCCGGCCGAACCGGCCAAGGCCAGGACAATGGTTCCGAACCCACCTACCGTCGGCGCCACCGCCGCCATGGCCACCAAGCTCACCCCGAAAGTAGTGAAGATAACGGGATCGGGCAGCCGGTACCGGTACAGGTCGATGGCCGACAGCGCCACCAGGGCCGGGAACAGGATCAGCGGCACGACCATCGCCCAAGAGACTTCGAACACCGCCGCTACCGCCGCAAAGGCAGCGGCGGTGACCACCACCAAGGCTATTCGGGCCGGACCGTTGACAGACCGAGGCCCGGCCATCCGAGCGACTAGCCCGACGACGAGCCCGCCCGTCATCGCCCCGACCGGAACTGCCAGAACCACGGCCAAGTCATCCACAGAGCCGGTCCGGGGTCAACGGCCGGTGACGGCCGCTCGGCGCATCACCTCCACCGGCGCCGTCTCTGCGGTCCACAGTTCGAAGGCAGCGGCGGCTTGGAAGACCAGCATCGACAGCCCGTTGTGGGCCTCGACGCCACCGCGGCGAAGAGCGGCCAGCCACGGGGTCTCGAGCGGCTCGTAAACGAGATCGACGGCCACCTGACCCTCGCACATCAAGCCCGGATCGCAGGGCATCGAAGCATCGCCGCCCATACCGGCCGGTGTGGCGTTGACGACGAGATCGGCAGCAGATATGTCGGCAGCACCGCCCAGCCGGCCGATCGGGGCGGCCAGTTCGGCCGTGACCCGAGCCGTCGACTCGGTTCGGTTGATCACAGCCAAGTCGGTGGCCCCGGCCCGGGCCACCGCCCGAGCCACCGCCCGAGCGGCGCCACCGGCGCCGATGAGCGCCACCCGCTTGCCTTGCAGGTTCAAGGCCGCGTCAGCGGCCAGCCCGCCCAGGAATCCGGTACCGTCGGTGTTCTCGGCCCGAAGCCGGCCCTCACCAGTGACCACCACACAATTGGCCGCGCCCAACCCCCGGACATCCTCGCTCACCTCGTCGACGGCGTCAGCCACCTCGGCCTTTAAGGGCATGGTCACCGACAACCCGGCCAGTCCCAGCACCCGCACGGCGTCCAGAGCCTCCGCACCGGACCCGGCCGGTATCTCGAAGGCGGTGTAGGTCCAGTCGAGCCCGATCGCAGCGAAGGCGGCATTGTGGATGGTCGGAGAGCGGGAGTGGCGCACCGGATCGCCGATCACGGCCGCTACCCGGGGTCTGCAACCGGTCATCGAGCCTTCACCATGCCCGCCGACGCCGATCCGTCCATCAGCAATATCCGAGGTTTCGGCATATTTCCACGTACTGGTTGTGTTCCTCGAGGGTCTCTGAGAAATGGTGGGCGCCGGGCACGCCGCCCTCGTCCACCAGCACGAAGAATAGCCACTCCCCCTCGGCCGGCTGCAGGGCAGCCCGCAGCGAAGCCTCGCCCGGGGCTGCGATCGGAGTGGGCGGTAGCCCGGCCACAGCCCTGGTGTTCCAAGCCGACGGATTCTCGAGATCGGAGGCGGTCAGCTCGATACAGGGCTTGTTGGCCGCGTAGCAGGCGGTCGAGTCGATGCCCAGACGCTCATCTATGGCTAGGCGATTGTAGATGACACGGGCGATCTTGGGCCGATCCTCGGCCGTGCGAGCCTCCTCTTCGATCATGGAGGCCACTATCACCACCTCATAGGGCTCCAACCCCAGCTCGACCACATCGGGGGACAGGCCAGGATCTTCGAGCAGGCCGGTGAACCGGCGGTCGAATTCATCGGACATGCGTCGCAGCAGCGAGTACTCGTCACCCAGGTCGTCGGCGCCCAGGTCGTAGGTGGCTGGGAAGAGCAGGCCCTCCATGGTGCGAACCGGCGAGTCCTCGGGAAGGTATTGTCCATCGGATTCAACCAAGACGAAGGCTCTCTCCAGGTCGATCCGATCAAAGGAGGGGTTTTTCTCTATCAGAAGGGCAGCCATCCGGGTCCAGCGCAGGCCCTCGGGGATGGTGATGCTGTGGCTTACCTCCGGAATGGGGCCCTCGTCGAGGACGGCCACCGCCGACTCGAAATCCATGTTGGTGCGGAAGATGTAGTCACCGGCCTGAAACGACGCCTCGTCGTCACAGCCCAGAAATCCAACGATGGTCAGTTCACCGGCGCAGCGAAGCCAGTACCGAAAGACTGTGCCGTTGGTGATCACCCCGGCCCAGTCGAGCGCGGTGGCCACCTCGTTGACCGAAGCCCCTTCGGCGATGACCACCTCTACCGGATCCCCCGGTCCTCCTCCGGGGTAGATCTGGTCGTCGACCCAGTCGTAGATCCGACCCCGAGCCCACACGACGGCGACTACGACCAGCCCGACGAAGATCACGAACCGCAGGAACCCGCCCCAGGCCGGACGGTACCGGACCCAGTTACGGTCAACGAGATCGTAACCGGGGTCGACCAGGGGATCATCCTCGGCGCCCTCGCCCGTCACCGCGACGTCCGTCTCCCAGCCGTCACCGGACTCCGGCTCGGGCCGGGCCGGGCCGGGTGGCTCACCCAGTTCTCTCCGCAGCCAATCCAACCTCACGTCTGTGCCGATGGGAGCCGGGCCCGACCGGGATCGGCCGGTGAGAAACCCGGCCACCCGCTCGGCCCGCCCCACCCGCTCGGCCCTCGGCCGGTCTTCAGCCACGAGGCTGTCGGGCGTCGAGCCAGCTCTGCAGGATTACAGCCGCGGCCACCCGGTCGATTACCCGTCGGCGAGCCGGCCCCGCCATCGACTGCTCCATAAGGCTGCGCTCGGCGGTAACAGTAGTCAATCGTTCATCGTGAGTGACGACGGGAAGGGTCAGGGTCTCCTCCAGCCGGGCCACCTCGGCTTGCACGGCCCGGGCCGCCGGCCCCACCGTCCCGTCCAGCGACAGCGGCAACCCCACCACTACGATCTCGACTTCCCATTCCGCCACCAGATCAGCGATGGCCCGGTAGTCGGTGGCGTGATCCGCGGATCGTTGCACGGTCTCGATGGGGGTCGCCACCGTTGCAGCCGAGTCGCTGACCGACACACCGATACGCCGGGAGCCGAGATCGAGCCCTAGGGCTCGCATGTCACCCGATGCCGGCCGCGGCGCGGGCCTGGTCAAGGGCCTGCTCGAGCCGGGAGGCGTGCTTGCCGCCGGCCACGGCCAGTTCGGCGGTGGCTCGACCGCCGCCCCCGATCGTCTGTTTGGCTTCGGCGATCAATCGGCCGGCGTCGAAAGGACCGGTCTCGGTGGCCGCCGCCACCAAGGCCGCTCCGCCGGTGCCGGTGCCGGTGCCCAGCACCACCGCCTCGACACCTTCACGATCACGGATCGAAAGGGCCAAGTCCCGAAGTCCGTTGCGGTCGATCCCGTCCACCCGGGCCACCACCACCCCATCGACCGCGGCCGCGGCCAGTTCACCGGCCCACCCGGATGCGATCTGGCGGTGAAGCCGCGCCATCTCGGTTCGCAAGGTCTTGGCCTCGGCTCGGCGCTTGGCAACCCCCTCGACCAGCTCCGAGGACGGCACCCCCAGAGCGCGAGCCGCCTCGGATATCACCGAGGCCTGGCTCCGCAGAAGTTCCAACGTGGCCCGGCCGGTGACGGCTTCGATCCGGCGGAGGTTGGAGCCGATCGACGACTCGGCCACGACCCGGAATGCGCCGATGTCGCCCAGTGCCCGGACGTGGGTGCCGCCGCATAGTTCGACCGAGTTGCGGCCTGCTTCGAGCACCCTCACCGTATCGCCGTATTTGTCACCGAAGAAGGCAATGGCACCGAGTTGGCGGGCCTGGTCCATGGTGGTCTCGAAGTGGCGGCACGAGTCATTGGCCAAGATCTCCTCGTTGACCAGATCCTCGACCGCGATGAGCTGAGACGAGGTGAGGGCCTCGTAGTGGCTGAAGTCGAAGCGCAGCCGGTCGGGCCCGACTTCGGAGCCTTGCTGCTTCACGTGCTCGCCCAGTACTTGGCGCAGGGCCCAGTGCAGGATATGGGTGCCGGTATGGTTGCGGCGGATGGCGGCCCGGCGGTCGCCGTCGATCACAGCCGTGACCTCCTCACCGACCCGCAGCTCGCCTTCGATGGGCTCGATGACGTGAACGTGAAGGCCGGGCCCGCCGTAGCGAGTGTCGGTGACCCGGACTCGGGCTTCAGCCGAACTGACATGGCCGGTGTCGCCGACTTGGCCACCGCTCTCGGCATAGAAAGGAGTGCGGTCCAGCACCAGCTCGCCTTCGTTCACGTAGAGCACCCGGGCCGGCGACGAAACGTTGTCACGTCCGGTGAACTCTGTCTCCCCGTACTCGTCGATCAGCCAGACGAACGGGGTCACGTCGCCTTCGGCTGTGATCTTGCGGGCATCCTTGGCTCGTTGCTGCTGGGTGGACATGGCGGCCCGGAAGCCTTCGACGTCGATCCGTACGCCTCGTTCGGACGCGATCTCTTCGGTCACCTCCAAGGGGAAGCCGTAGGTGTCGTGCAGCAGGAAGGCGACATCGCCGCCCAGGATGGCGCCACTTCCCAAACCGTTCAGCCGCTCGTCGAGGATGGCCTCACCGATGCGCAAGGTCTCGGAGAACCGTTGTTCTTCCTTGCCGATCACGTCGCGGACAAAACCGTGGTTGCGAGCAAGGTCGGGATAGGTGTCGCCCATGACCTCGACCACGGCGTCGACCATTCCTCCCATGACCGGTTCGGCAACCCCCAAGAGGTATGCATGGCGAACGGCTCGACGGATGATACGCCGCAGTACATAGCCGCGGGCTTCGTTGGAGGGGAAGACCCCGTCGCTGACCAGCATGGCCGTGGAGCGGGCATGATCAGCGAGAATGCGCAGCGATACGTCGGTGGCCTCGTCGTCGCCCAGGGTGACGCCTGTGAGCTGCTGGGCCGCGCCCAGCAGGCTGGCGAGCTCGTCGGTCTCCCACACCGAATCGACGTTCTGGAGCACTGCGACGGTGCGTTCCAACCCCAGGCCGGTGTCGATCGACGGGCTCGGTAGCGGTGTCTCGCTACCGTCGGCGCTGGTCTCGAACTGCATGAACACCAGGTTCCAGACCTCGATGTAGCGCTCCGGCCCGCCGTGGGCCGGTCCGCCGCCGGGACCGTAGTCGGAGCCCCGATCCCAGAAGATCTCCGAACAGGGCCCGCAGGGCCCGGTATCGGCCATGCGCCAGTAGTTGTCCTCGTCCAAACGCTGGATACGGTCGACCGGCACCCCGACTTGATCACGCCAGATGGCCGCGGCCTCGTCATCGCTGACGTGGACCGTCACCCAGAGCCGCTCGGGATCGAGTCCGAGCACGCCGGTGGCGAACTCCCAGGCCCAGGCGATGGCTTTGGGCTTGAAATAGTCGCCGAAGCTGAAGTTGCCCAGCATTTCGAAGAAGGTGAGGTGGCGGGAGGTACGACCGATCTCGTCCAAGTCGTTGTGCTTGCCGCCGGCCCGGACGCACTTCTGTACGGTGACGGCTCGCAGGAACGGCGGGTTCTCTTCCCCCACGAAGTAGGGCTTGAACGGAACCATGCCTGCCACCGTGAACAGCAGCGTGGGGTCGTGGGGGATCAGGCTGGCCGAGGGTCGGTGCTCGTGGCTCCGCTCGACGAAGAAGTCGACGAACGCCTGTCGTACCTCGTTGGCCTTCATAGTGCCTCAAGACTACCGGGATGGTTTGGAGCGCTCAGGTGCTCACAGGCCGAGCTCGGTCCGCAGTTCGTTCTCGGTGTCACGCATGGCGGCGTGGCCGTCCACCATCGCCTCGCGCAGATCCGTAGCCACCCGCCGAGCTCGCTCACCCATCTGCCGGGACCGGTCGCCGAGCTGGTGGGAACGCTCCGCCACCGCCGCACGCAGGTGCAGGGGGACTCGTCGAATCTGGCGCCGGACCCACATCACCGACCCCAGCCCGGCGCAGTATCCAACCCCCACCCAGAACAGTCGCCGTCTCATCGCTGTCTCATCGGTTGAGGTTGCGAACGGTCGCGTCGATGGCTCGGCGGGGGCGGCGAGCCCGCAGCCGCATGGTCGCCCGGCCCGCTCCCGCCACCAGCGCCAAGCCCTTGACAAGGGGCGGGGCGAAGGCCCGGTAGGTGAGCCGGCTGGCGTGGTCGACGGTGGTGGAGATCCGCTCGGCCCGACCGATCACGCCGTCGACCCGATCGAGCTCGACCCCGGCCCGGGTCACGGTGTCGCGCATGTCCTCGACCATGGGTAGGGCGGCATTGCGTAGTTCATCGATGGTGACCCTCAGTTCGCGCAGGGTGCGGACCATGGAGATCACGGCTACCACCAACACGGCCACCACGGCCAAGCACACCGCAGTGACGATCAAGGCGGCAAGATCGACGGCGCTCATGGTCCCATTACAGCCGACCGGGCCACCGATCGCTCAGGCCGGCCTCAGAACCATGATCGGACGGCTCGTAGTACACGTGGTCGTCCACTTCGGCCGGGCGGTGGGTTTGCTCGACCCACCCGGACTCGGAGTCGTGCGAGTACCGGTAGCCCGCCCCGTGACCCAAACCCTTGGCCCCGGGGTAGCTGGCGTCTCTCAGATGGATGGGGACCTCCCCTGAGCCCGCCCTACCGGCGTCGGCTCTGGCCCGACCCAAGGCCACTGTGACCCGATTCGACTTGGGGGCGGTGGCCAGCCTGACCACGGCGTGGGCCAAGTTGAGCTGAGCCTCAGGCAGCCCCACGTATTCCACGGCTCGGGCCACGGCGTCGGCCACCACCAAGGCACCGGAGTCGGCCATGCCTATGTCCTCGGAGGCCAATATCACCAGCCGCCGGGCGATGAATCGGGGGTCCTCGCCGGCTTGGAGCATCCGGGCCAACCAGTACAGACCGGCGTCGGCGTCGGAGCCGCGAATGCTCTTGATGAAGGCGCTTATCACGTCGTAGTGGCCGTCGCGGCCGTAGCGCACGGCTTTGGCATCGACTGCGCCCTCGGCGTCGGCCAGCTCCACGTGCGTCGGCACGGCCCGCCGGGCGGCCAGCACCGCCGCCACCTCTACCCCGGTCAGAGCGTGACGACCGTCCCCGCCGCTGCGAGCGGCCAGATGGTCGATGGCCTCGCTGGTGGCGGTCGCGTTCTCGGCCACCAGTCCCCGCCGCACCAGCTCGGCCACTGCTCCGGTGTCGAGGGCGTGCAGTCGGAACAGCGTCGATCGCGACAGCAGCGGCGGGTTGACCTCGAAGTGGGGGTTCTCGGTGGTGGCGCCGATGAGCACGATCAACCCATCCTCCACCGCCGGCAGCAGCGTGTCCTGCTGGGCCTTGTTGAAGCGGTGGACCTCGTCGAGGAACAAGATGGTGCCGACGCTGTGCTCGCCCAGACGCCGACGGGCCCGCTCGATCACGGCCCGAGCGTCTGCGACCGTGGCAGACACGGCCGACAGTTCCTCGAAAGCCTTGGTGGTGGTGGCAGCCACCACCCGGGCCAGCGTCGTCTTGCCCGTTCCCGGCGGCCCCCACAGGATCACCGACGAGAGCCGGTCGGCTTCGATCAGCCCTCGTAACGCCCGGCCCGGTCCGATCAAGTGGTCTTGGCCCACGATCTCGTCCAGGGTGCGGGGCCGCAGGCGGGTAGCCAGCGGGGCTCGGTCGCTCAGGCGATCCTGGGCGGCGGCGTCGAACAAGTCTCCGGCCACGGCACCGACCTTACGACCTGAGCAAATGTCGGTGAGCGACTCAAGTCGGGGGTAGCACTCGCAGGCCCAGCTCGTGGAGATGAGCCGCAGTGATGGAACCGGGGGCGTTGGTGAGCGGATCGGCTCCGGACTGGGTCTTGGGGAAGGCGATCACCTCTCGGATGTTCTCCTCGCCCACCAAGACGGCGATCAACCGGTCCAGCCCCACCGCGAAGCCGGCGTGAGGGGGGACGCCGAACCGAAAGGCGTCGAGCAAGAATCCGAACCGGGCTCGGGCCTGAGCCGGTTCGATCCCCAGCAACTCGAAGATGCGCTGCTGGATGTCGGCCCTGTGGATCCGGACGCTGCCCGAGCCCAGCTCCCAGCCGTTGAGCACCAAGTCATAGGACTGGCTGCGCGCGTCGAGCAGGGCCCGGCCCGAGCCAGTGGCCACCAAGTCGAGATCATCGACATGAGGCATGGTGAAGGGATGGTGCGACGGTACGGCCATGCCGTCGGCATCCAGGCCCTCGAACAGGGGGAAGTCGACCACCCACACGTAGTGGAGCCCCCCCTCGTTCACCGGAGGCCGGCCCAGCTCCGAGCGGAGCAAGCCCAGGACACGGCGAACAACGTCGAGCTCGTCGGCCACCAAGAACACCAAGTCGCCGGGCCGGGCGTCCAGAGCCGAGACCACACCGGCACTCTCGGTGGTCGACAGAAGCTTGGCCACACCGGCATCGAGGCCCGGGGCGGCCCCGTTCCCGCCCTCACCGGCGACGACCCGCATCCAGGCCAAGCCCTGAGCCCCCCAGCGGCGACAGGTAGCAACGAGGTCGTCCAGCCGGCCGCGGCTGAGGGCGTCGGGCCCGGCTGCTCCGCCGGCCAACCGGATCCCCTTCACGCACGGGGCTCGCAGCACTTTGGCCCCGGTCCGCTCGAACAGCGAGGTCAGCTCTACCAGTTCCATGCCGAACCGGGTGTCGGGCTTGTCGGAGCCGAACCGCTCCATGGCCTCCAGCCACGTCATGCGGAGCGGTTCGGCCGGTCGCTGGCCCGTCACCGCTTCGGTCGCGGCGGCCACCGCCTCGGAGATGACCTCGAAGATGTCGTCGGGGGTGACGAAGCTGGCTTCCACATCGAGCTGCATGAACTCGAACTGCCGGTCGGCTCGCAGGTCCTCGTCACGCAGGCAGCGGGCGATCTGGTAGTAGCGGTCGATCCCGCCCACCATGCAGAGCTGCTTGAAGAGCTGCGGACTCTGGGGAAGGGCGTAGAAGGAACCCGGCTCCTTGCGGGAGGGCACCACAAAATCGCGGGCCCCTTCGGGCATGGAAGCGATGAGCATGGGGGTCTCGACCTCGACGAAGCCCTGGGTTTCCATGGTTCGACGTACGGCACGGTTGACCGCGGCCCGGGCTCTCAGGTTGCGCTGGAGCCGCTGGGTGCGCAGGTCGACGTAGCGGTAGCGGAGGCGAATGGTCTCGTCCACGTCGGTCCGCTCGTCGAGGGCGAACGGAGGCGGCTCCGAACGCGACAGCACCTCCACCGTGCAGTCGCCCAGCTCGATCTCGCCGGTGGCGAGGTTGACGTTGACAGTGCCGACAGGCCGATACCTCACCGTTGCAGTGACGCGCACGACGTACTCGCTGCGCAGGTCGCGGGCGCCTTCGACCACGCACTGGACGATGCCGGTGTGGTCACGCAGATCGACGAAGGCCAAGTGCTCGCTGTGCTCCCGACGCCGATCGACCCAACCGCACACAGTCACGGTCCGGCCCACGTCGTCGGTTCGCAACCGTCCGCACAGATGGGTGCGCATAGCGGTGGCGTCGACGTTCGACAAGACGGTGGACCCTTCCCCGGCCCCGGTCATCGGCCCGTCTCCGGCTCGCACGGCGCGATGTCTCCAACGGCCACGGCGTGAAGCTCGTCCCAGGCCGCCACAGCCGCGTCCTCCATCGGTATCCGGCGCTGGTGGCCGGTGCCGCTCAGGTCCCGTAACGTCACCTCGCCGGCCTCGATCTCGTCTGGTCCTATGATGAAGGCCAGCGCCGCACCCGAGCGGTCGGCCAGCTTCATCTGAGCCTTCATCGACCGGCTCCCGAAGGCTCGGTCCACGCCGAGACCGGCCCGGCGCAGCCGGTCACACAACATCACCGCCGTGGTCTCGCCGGTGATGTCGATCACGAACACCTCCACCGGTGACGGAGGCGGCTCGAATACCCCTTGCGCGTCGCAAGCCAGCAGGATGCGGTCGACACCGAGAGCGAACCCGATTCCGGGAGTGGGCGGCCCGCCCAGGTCCTTCACCAGGCCGTCGTAGCGCCCGCCGCCACCAATGGCGTTCTGAGCGGTATCGAGGGCACCCGCCACCAGCTCGAAAGTGGTGCGGGTGTAGTAGTCGAGGCCGCGGACCAAGCGGGGAGAGATCTCGTAATCGATGCCGAGCCCATCGAGCCCGGCTCGCACTGCACCGAAATGGTCGGCCGAGGGCCCGGACAGGAAGTCGATCATGAGCGGGGCTCCGACGATGACAGGCTGATCTTCGGATCGCTTGGAGTCGAGCACCCGCAGAGGGTTCTTTTCCGCCGTGGCCCGGGACCCCGGCGATAGCTCAGCCCAGTGAGCCCGGAGATGGTCCCTCAGGGAGGTCAGGTAAGCGGGCCGATCCTCGGGATCACCAAGGCTGTTGACCAAGAGTCGAACCTCCCCCAACCCGACCGCTTCGAAGAAGCGGATGGCGAGGTTGATCACCTCGAGATCGGCGTGGGGGTCGTCGGTACCCAGTAGTTCCACCCCGACCTGGCCGAACTGGCGGTAGCGGCCGGCCTGGGGGCGCTCGTAGCGGAACTGGGGTCCCTCGTACCAAACCTTCCAGGGCGGTGTGGGCCGGTGCTCGACGAAGGCCCGGCAGACGCTGGCAGTGAGCTCGGGCCGCAGAGCCAGGTGCTGGGGCGGCTCCCCCCGGTCGTGAAACTCGAACATCTCCTTGGCCACGACGTCTGTCTCGGGACCCAGTCGCCGGAACACCCCGATGTCTTCGAAGATCGGGGATTCGAGCTGGCCGTAGCCGGTACGTCGGGCCAAGTCGGCGAACAGGTCGGTCAGCCTTCGCCGCCGAGTCGACTCGGGCGGTAAGACGTCCCGAGTGCCTCTGGGGGCACGGTATGCCGGCTGAGCCACACAGGCGAGGGTACCGGGCCGGATCCGAAGCGGTCAGTCCTCGCCGCGGCCCGGAATGACTCGGTAGGCGTCGTAAACGGTCTCGACGGCCAGAACCGATGACAGCACCGAATCGAGCTGAGATACATCGGCCAGCTCGAACTCGAAACGCATCCGGGCGATGCGATCAGCGCCGGTGTCGGTGCGGGAACTGAGAACGCTCAGCCTGTTATCCACCAGTACCTGGGTCACGTCTCGCAGCAGGCCGGACCGGTCGAAGGCCACCACCTCGATCGTCGAGGAGAAGAAACCTTCGTGGGCTTCGTCCCACTCCACTTCGATGAGCCGGTCGGGTTGACCCTCCGACAGCCCGATGGCATTGAGGCAGTCGGACCGGTGCACCGAGACCCCCCGGCCCCGGGTGACGAACCCCATGATCTCGTCGGGAGGCACCGGGCTGCAGCAGCGGGACAGCCGGATCATGATGTCGTCGAGGCCCTCGACGTGGACACCGACATTGCCCAAATCGAGGCGACGGGGTCGCCGCACCACCGTCGTCGGCAACTGGTTCTTTTCTGGATCGGCGTCGGAGTAGGCGTCGCGGTCCCGTAGGGCTCGGGCGAACCGACTGGCCACCGAGGTCGCCGACTGGTGTCCCTCACCTATGGCCGCATGCAGGGCATCGGGGTCGTTGTAGTTGAGCTGATCGGAGATGGTGTCGAGCAGCTTGTCCTTCAGCAGCCGCTGAGCCGGCAGTCCTTCCCGCCGCAGGGCTTGGACGAGATCGTCACGGCCGTGCTCGATAGCATCGGCCCGACGCTCCCGCAGATACCACTGCTTGATCCTGTTGGTAGCCCGGCGGCTGGCCACGAACTTCAGCCAGTCCCGGCTGGGGCCGGCTCCTTCGGTCTTGGAAGTGAAGATCTCCACTGTCTCGCCCGACTCCAGCCGGCGATGAAGCGGCACCAACCGGCCATCCACACGGGCCCCCACACAGCCATGGCCCACGTCGGTGTGAATGGCGTAGGCAAAATCGACCGGGGTGGCTCCCACCGGAAGCTCGATCACCTTTCCCTCAGGGGTGAAGACGTAGACCTCGTCGGTATCGAGCTCGATCTTGAGGTTCGACATGAACTCCGACGGATCCGACGTTTCCTGCTCCCAGTCGACGATGCGCGACAGCCAAGCCATCTCATTGCCGGGAGACCTGTCCTTGTACTCCCAATGAGCGGCCACCCCGAGCTCGGCCCGGCCATGCATCTCGTAGGTGCGGATCTGCACCTCCAGCGTCTTGCCCTGCGGCCCCACCACCGTCGTGTGCAACGACTGGTAGAGGTTGAACTTGGGCATGGCGATGTAATCCTTGAATCGGCCCTGCACCGGCCGCCATGTAGCGTGGATAGAACCCAGGGCCGCGTAACAGTCCCGCACCGAACCGGTGACGACTCGAATGCCGACCAAGTCGAAGATGTCGTCGAAGGAACGGCCTTTGACCACCATCTTCTCGTAGATGGACCAGAGATGTTTGGGCCGGCCGGTGATGGCGGCCTCGACCCCCAACTCGTCCAAGCGGGCTTGGACCTCACCGAGGATCTGGGCCAGATATATCTCCCGTTCGGGGGCCCGTAGCTCGACCATCTGGTCGATCTCGGCGTAACGCCGGGGCTCGAGGGCGGCAAAGGACAGATCTTCGAGCTGCTGGCGCAGGTCCTGCATCCCGAGCCGGTGGGCCAGCGGCGCGTACACGTCGAGGGTCTCCCGGGCGGTCCGTTCCTGCTTGAACTGGGGGAGGCCGGCAATGGTGCGCAGGTTGTGGAGTCGATCGGCCAGCTTGATGATCAGCACCCGAATGTCTTGGGCGATGGCGACTATCATCTTGCGCATCGATGCCGCCTGTTGCTGCTCCCGGGTGTCGTAGTGAACCCGGTCGAGCTTGGTCACGCCGTCGACGATGCGAGCCACTTCTGCACCTATCTCGGCTTCTATGGCCGCCAGGGCCACGTCGGTATCCTCGACCGCATCATGTAGCAGGGCACCGGCCACGGTCACGTCGTCAAGTCCGAGGCGGGCCACGATGGCAGCCACCGCCACCGGGTGGCGGATATAGGGTTCCCCCGACTTGCGCATCTGGCCGCCATGAGCCTGGGCCGCTACCGCAAAAGCCCTCTCGATCAGGCCGGTGGGGGCTCCCGGATGACGACTCTGGTAGACAGTCAGCAGCTCGGCGATCTCAGCCGACGCCGGACGGTGGGCCGAGCCCTGCCACGGCCGGACCGGTGTCACCGTAGCCATCTCAGTACCGCAATTGTCTAGGTCAGGTGCCGGTACAGAATACTGTCATGGGTTGAACAGTATCTGCCCGCAGCGCCAGTAAGTCAGCCCGGGCCCCGGCGGATCCTCCGGACCACCGTAGATCATTGAAATTGCGCACGTTCAGGACTGAAAGTCACCCCAACAATACGAAACATGCTCGCTGCCTGCGTAACATCTGAAATGGGTCGACAAACAGTACGTCGTTGGTGATGGCGGCATTCGGGGTCTTGATCCTCTTGCGGCTGTCGCTTATTCGTTCGTGGGTGACAACGGTATGACCACCGGCGAGTGCATACCCGACGAGAAACGAGTCTGCCGCTGACGCGAACGCATTTTTTGCACCGGCATCGTAGTCGGGCGAGTTTTTTGCCCAACGATTCACGGCCGCAATTGAGGAGACCAAGTCAACCGTAAGCGAGAGGAGCATCGATCGATGGTTTTCGGCCCAGTGAGTAAGGTCGTCATCGCGACGGTTGAGTTCGTCGTACACTGCTTCGACGCTGTATACGATGCCCTCGGTGTTGGAGTGTGCTGGCGATCAGTTCCCGGGCGAATCGCTTGCCGACCCTGACCAGTATGGTGTTGTAGAAGTTCCCTCCGCCGCCGCTGCGCTCGATGGAAAACTCGGCGATCCGCTCTCTAAGGACCTGTAGTTCTTTCATGTATTGGCCCCATGTCAACGCTCCGGCCTCGCGTATACGCCCGAGGATCACCTGAGTGCTGACCGAAACCGCTCAGCCAACGGCTGAAGCTGTTCTCGAAGGTCGCCGTCGACATCGAATACGGACCGAAACTCATCCATCGGCACCAGCAGCTCGGCAGCCCACCTGGTTACACCAGCGCTCCGGTCGATGGTTCTGCGTGGACTGCGGGGCCAGATCGGACAACGCAGTCTCCCCGAGCCATAGGTGGGCCAATTCGTGGGCGAGGGTGAACACTTGAGCGGCTTTGGAGTCGGCTCCATTTATAAAACGACCGCGGCATTGGGATCAACGAGAGCGAAGCCTCGGAACTCTTCGGGGTTGAGCTTGCGGCGGGTGTTGGAGCCGACAATCCCGCTTATCATCACCAGCACTCCGGCCTCCTCCGCATTTTCGCGCAAACGAGTCAAGGCTGAGTCCCAGTTGGGGAACTGTCGCGAAACGTTTCTGGTCCAACCGAGGACACCCCGCAACTGTTCGGCGGCTTCGACGACGTCGGTGCCGAGAGTTGTGCTCCCCACGAAGGGGAGGGGCGCCTCGACGTTCAACATCCTCGACAGGTGGTCCGTCCAAGAAGAAAAACCAATGGGGGTGTAAGTCTTGCGAGCGAATTCTTCGAGTTGCTTGATCGTGGGAGTTGCTCAAGTAACGACCGGATCTCTGTCTGAGACTTTCTCGGCCTGGCCTTAGCGCTTCGGGGAATGAGCAAGGGTGTGAGGCCTCGACACGGCGACTGTCAACGTTTCTTGTGCTTCTTGCGGGGCCGAGGCGGGAGGTTCTTCGCCGAGCCCGGACCGCCGGTACCGCCGGTTCGGCTCGGGCTGGTCGGGGCTGCGGCCCGGGCCGAGCTGACGCTGCGGCGGGACCGGACCTTGCGAGCCAACTCGACCTGATCGGGCTCGAAACGCTCCTTCATCCAGGTCACCAGCGAGGCGGCCACGAACAGCGACGAGTACGTGCCGACCACGATGCCCACCAGCAGAGCCACCGAGAACTCCTGCAGGGTGAGGGCCCCGAGGACGAATGAGCCGATCACCAGCATCGACGCCACCGGCAATACCGACGTGATCGAGGTGTTGACCGAGCGCATCAGCACCCGGTTGAGCGAGAGGTTCATCATCTCGGTGTAGGTGTAACGACCGGCGCCGGTCATAGTGCCCACCACTTCTCGCACCTTGTCGTAAACCACGATGGTGTCATACAGCGAATAGCCCATGATGGTGAGAAAGGCGATCACGGTGGCGGGGGTGATCTCGAATCGGAACACCGAGTAGAACCCGACCGAGATGATGATGTCGTGGACGACCGCGACCAGAGCCCCGACGGCCATCTTCCACTCCAGCCGGATGGCTATGTAAGCAGCCACTATCACGAAGAACCACAGCAGCGCCCACACCGCCTTGCTGGTGATCTCAGCCCCCCACGACGGACCGACGACAGTGACGCTCACGTCGTTGACACCCACCCCGGCCAGCCCGGTCAAGGCATCGGTGACCTCGGCCACGGCCACGGTCTCGTCGAGGTCGGAACGAACCCTGATCGTCTCGCTCCCCACGATCTGGATCTTGGCGTTGGCCGCTCCCGTGCCCCTCAGTCCGGCCCGAGCTTCGGCCACCGAGACCCCGGGCGCCGGCACCTCCCACGACGTCCCGCCGTCGAACTCGATACCGAAGTCGAGACCTCTCAATCCGAATCCGGCCACACTCACCAGCAGCGCCAGCAGCGAGCCGATAAGCGCCGGTTTCCAGAGCTTCGGGAAGTCGATGTTCTGCTCGCCCCGGTAAAGCTTGCCCAGCCCGGCGAGGACCCGGCTCATCGAACCGGCTCCATGCCAGCGGCGGCCGGATCTGCAATCCCGAAGCGGGTCGTGTCGGCCCCCGGACCCGAACGGTGAGTGATGACCCATATGGCCGGCCCCATGAAGAAATAGGTGGCTACCAAGTCGAGGATCGTGGCCACCCCCAAGTAAAGGGCGAAGCCCCGGACCTGACCGACGGTCAGGAAGTACAGGACGGCGGCGGCGATCAGCGACGCCACGTCAGCCTTGACGATGGTGGAGAAGGCAATCGGAAAGACCCGGTCCACGGCCGAGCGCACGCTCCGGCCTGCCCTGACGTCCTCCTTGAGGTGCTCGAAGTACACGACGTTGGAGTCGACCGATACACCGATGGCCACGATGAGGCCGGTCACCCCGGCCAGAGTCAGGGCCAAGCCCTGGGACTCACCCAACCAGGCGATGATCGTCCACAACAAAGCCCCGGAGATGGCCAGGCTCATGATGGCAACCAGCCCGAGCAGGCGGTAATAGGCCAGCAGGTACAGCGACACCAGGATCAAGCCGATGATCC
This sequence comes from Acidimicrobiales bacterium, assembly GCA_963422655.1. Taxonomy (GTDB): domain Bacteria; phylum Actinomycetota; class Acidimicrobiia; order Acidimicrobiales; family Aldehydirespiratoraceae; genus CATQHS01. The sequence continues at coordinate 1,136,818 of OY730440.1, forward strand.
CGGCCACGATGCCGGCATCGAGGGCGTCGGTGCCCAGCGAAGCCGACACGATACGGCTCTGCTGGGCCTCGAGCTCCACAGGAAGGGCGCCGAAGTCGAGCACAAGAGCGAGATCCTCGGCTTCGGACTGGGTGAAACCACCGGTAATGGTGATGTTGGATCGCTCGAAGGGCGAAAAGACGGCTTCGTCCTGCTGGATGACCGGAGCGCTCACCACTTCGTTGTCGATCTCGATGGCGACTCTTTGGGTAGGGCACGTCCCAACCCTCATGAAGCATTCCTCGCCCAACGCGTTGAACAAGTCGATGCCGGAGACCCCCGACCGAAACTTTGGGGCCACGAACCAACCACTGAGAGTATCGAAGCGGCTGTCGGCGCCCTCCAGAGCTTCGCCGGTGACCCCGGTGGGGCCGAGCCGGTGGCGGAACATGATGTTACGGTCCGGATCGTACTGGGCCAGCACCGCCTCTTGGTTCGCCCCGGCATCAGAGGTCAGGGCGAACCGGGCCTCTGTCACCTCCGCCGTCTCTATCGCCTCCGTCGTGACTTCGACCCCGGCGCCACCTCCAGAGTTGCTCTCGCCGACTGTCACTGCGGCCTGGTAGGACCCCTCGTCGATAGTTTCCAGCACCGGACGGAACCGCAGTTCGGCTGTCTGACCGACCAAGTCGATGGCCCGTTGCTGATCATCGACCCCGGGCAACTGCACCAAGACGTTGCCGCCCTGGGTGCTGATCTCGGGCTCGGCCACACCCAAGCCGTCGACCCGGTTACGGATGATCTCCACCGCCAGATCGAGATCGTCATCAGCGGCGGGTCGGGTCGGTTCCAGCACCACGCTGGCACCACCCTGGAGGTCGAGCCCGAGCAGAGGCTCGTTACCCGACCACAGCGTGTATCCGACCCCGGCCAAGGCCAAAGTTACGATGCCTCCGACAAAGGCGAGTTGTCGCCTCTCGGTCACGCCTCGTCGTCAACCGGCTGGCCGGTCTCGAACTCCTCGGGTTCGGACCCCTCGATACGTTCGGCCACCGAGCTGCGGGAAACCTTCAATTCGACGTCGGGAGCGACCTCGAGCCACACCACTTGGTCATCGATCTCGGCGATGGCGCCGTGAATCCCTGAGCCGGTCACCACGAGATCGCCCACCTCCAACGAGCGCACAAGGGCTTGATGGGCTCTCATTCGTTTCTGCTGAGGGCGAAACATGATGAAGTAGAGCCCCCCGACCATGATGACGATGAAGATCACTTCCATGGCAATAGATCCTCGCTAGCGGACCAGACAAGACTAGCTGTTACATCTTCGGGCCATGTGTCTTTGGGCTCGACGGCTCCATTGTCGAGCCGAACGGCAGACCCAGATCCTCAGGGCTCGTCGACCAGAGGCACCACCGCTTCGGCGAAAGCGTCGAGCTGATCGAGGTACTCCTCGAGCGTGCGGCTCCGAAACTTGAGATGGAAGGTGTTGGCGCCCACGGATCGGGCCGCTCGCAAATCGGCCGCCATCGGCTCGGGCCCATAGGCCATGGCCGGCGGTAACCCATCGGGGGCCTCATCCCCCAACAGGTAGACCCACGGCGGCATGTAGCCGATGTCGAAAGTGGCGCTGTCGCGGCCCGCGGCCCCGGCCTCTTGCTCGATTGTGCCGATGATCTCGGCGTACTGATCCTTGGGGTTACCCATCGGGATGTAACCGTCGCCGAATCGGCCGCATCGCCGCCACGCGGCCCGCCCCATGCCTCCGACCCAGACGGGCAGCTCACGCCGGGGCCGGGGAGCCACCCCCATACCGTCATAGGAGAAGAACTCACCATGGTGGCTCACATAGCCGGCCCCGAAAGCGCCTCGCACTGCGTCGATGATCTCGTCCAGACGCCGGCCTCGGCTGGCGAAGTCCACACCGAGGGCATCGAACTCGGCCTGCACGTGACCGGCCCCCACTCCCAGGATGGCTCTGCCTCCCGACAGATGGTCGAGGGTGCCGAACGACTTGGCGGTCTGGAGCGGGTGCCGGTAGGCCGCCACCCATACCACCGCGGCCAGGTTGACGGTGGTGGTTCGAGCGGCCAGAAAGGCCAAGGTGGCCACCGTGTCGTACCAAGTGGTGGTCATATGAGCGGCGTAGTCGTTGTCGGGGATGGCAACGTGATCGCACACCCCCACGAAACTGTGACCGGTCGCCTCGGCTCTGCCAGCCACCGTCACCAAGTCGTCGACGGTGGCAGCGTCCTCCCAGGGATCGGCCAGACGACGGGTGAGGGTCTGGACGGGCAACTGGATCCCGTAGATCCATCCCCCCGGTGGCGCGATCGAACCCATCGGGGCCATGCTAGGGGGTCATGGCCTACAGGACCGCTTTTCTCGATGAAGCCGTAGCCGCCTACGCCATAGATCACTCCACCGGCCCCGACGGGATCCAACGAGATCTCATCGAAGCCACCCGAGCATTGGGCAGCCCCGCCCAGATGCAGATCGGCCCCCTCCAAGGGGCATTCATGACCATCCTCGCTCGGGCCATCCAACCTCGTTTGGCGGTAGAGGTGGGAACGTTCACCGGGTACTCGGCCCTGGCTGTGGCCAAGGCACTTCAGCCCGGGGGTCGCCTGGTGTGCTGTGACATCTCGGAGAGGTGGACGGCCATCGCCCGCCGCTACTGGGAACTGGCTGGCGTAACCGACCGTATCGACCTGCGGATCGGCCCGGCCCTCGACACGTTGCGATCCCTGCCCCCCGATCCTCCCATCGACATGGCTTTCATCGACGCGGCCAAGACCGAGTACATCGACTACTACGAGGAACTGCTGGCCCGGCTTTCGGACCGGGGCGTGATCCTGGTCGACAACGTCTTGTGGGGAGGCGCTGTCGCCGATCCCGACTGCGATGACGAAACCACGGAGGCCCTGCGAACATTCAGCGCCCACGTCATTGCCGATCCTCGTGTGATAGTGGCCGTGCTCCCGGTTGGGGACGGCCTGTCGCTCATCAGCCGGGCCCCGACCTGAGCACCAGCCGGGCCGCGACCAGCCGGACCGACGAAACTCGATCCAGTCGTTGCCGGACTGGGCTGACTACGACGAAGCCTCGTCGTCGTGAACAACGGCAAGCTCGTGGGTCTCGACGCTTTCGGGAGAAGACGGCGGCTCAAAAAGCGGGTAGTCGCCCTGGTTGCGGAACCAGACCGTCTGCTGCGGGAACGGGATCTCGATCCCAGCTTGGTCGAAGGCCTCCTTCAGACGGATGCGCATCTCTCGTTCGACGCTCCACTGCATCGACGGCTCCGTCTTCACCACGACTCGGATAGCAACACCGGAGGCCCCCAGGGACTGAATCCCCCAAACCTCGGGGCGCTCCATCAGCTCGTCCCCACCCCAATCGGGGTCGCCCCACAGCTCGTCAGCCACCCGCTGCATGACCCCCATGGCCAACCTGAGATCGGTGTCGTAGGCGACCTCGACGTCGATGAGGGCTCGGGACCAGATCTGGGAGTAGTTGCCGATGCGGGCGATCTCACCGTTGGGGACATGCCAGACGGTTCCCTTCACGTCTCGGATGGTGGTCGAACGCAGCGACACTTTCTCCACCGTGCCGGTGGCGGATCCCAGATCGATCACGTCGCCCACGCCGTACTGGTCCTCGATGAGCATGAACAGGCCCGACAAGAAGTCCTTTACGACGGACTGGGCCCCGAAGCCCAACGCGATTCCACCGATCCCGGCCCCGGCGATGAGCGGCCCGAGGTTTATGTCGAGCTGGCCCAAGGTCATGAGGGCCGCGAAAGTCCAGATCGCTGCCACCACCACGCTGCGCAACACCAAGCTGATCGTTCGGGACCGGGCTTCGGCCCGGGCCGATTCGTTCTCCTCGGCGAGAAGGCCGCCGGGGCCCCGTTCCCTCAACGACCGGAGCCGGTCGGTAGAGCGGACGGTGGCGATGCCCTGGGTGAACCGGGCGATGGCCCGCTGGGCCAGCTTGGACAGGATCCAAGCCAACAAGAGGACGAAGGCGATGCGGATGGGGCGGTCCAGTATCCACTCGGCCCCGGTGGCCAGGAACTGGTTGCCGGTCCAGTCCCAAACCCGCTCGCACACGTAGCTACGATCGGTCTCTCCGCAGGCGTCGGCCAGGCTCTGATCGGCGCTTTGGACTTGCAACAGCGGTAATTGCAGTACGATGGCCAGACCATACGACCCCGATCGATTACGGCGGTGGATGACTGCCGTCGCGCCGGTCGCAGCGACGCTGATCTTGGCCGGGTGCGGCCATAGCGATGGCTCGGCCTCCGACCGCCCCGACCGCGCTCGGGGCGACAAGGTGGTGGTGATGGCAGCCTCGTCGCTGAGTGCCGTCCTGACCGGCGTCGCCACCCATCTGAGCCGACCTCCCGAAAGCCGGGACGGCCGTGACGACCCCACCGTGGCCGAGCCGGTGACCATCGTCGCGGTGCTGGCCGGTAGTTCGGCACTTGTGGCCCAGCTCGACGAGGGTGCCGATGCCGACATCTTGATGACGGCCGACACCGTAACCATGCAACGGGCCGTCGAGAATGGCTCTGTGCGGGGCCAAGTCGAGGTGATAGCCACCAACGCTTTGGTGTTGGCCGTGGCCCCGGGCAACCCGGGCCGCATCGACTCCATCGACGACATGGCTCGGCCCGATCTGCTCATCGGACTATGCGCCAGCGGTGTCCCCTGCGGCTCGCTGGCCGATCGGGTTCTGGCCCGGGCCGGGATCGAACCGGCCGCTGACACCCGAGAGCTGAACGTCCGATCCCTGGCCACCAAGATCGCGCTGGACGAGCTCGACGGTGGTTTGATCTATGCCACCGACGCCGCCGACCTCGGCCTCGAGATCGTTGATGCCACCAGGGTGGGCCAGCTCACCAACTCCTACGCGATGGCTTCTGTAGACTTGAACCCTTCCGCCCCGGTACGGGCCGTGCTGGCCGCATTCGAGCCGGGCGGTATCGGTGCTGCGATCATGACCGAGGCCGGGTTCGGACCGCCGTGAGCACCCGGTGAAAGCCGTGTCGAGGCCCGACCCCAACCCGGCCCCGGCCGCGCTGGTGGGCATGGGGGCGCTGGCCCTGGCCCTTTTGGCCCTGCCTTTGTTCGGGTTGTTGCAGCGAACCCCATGGGCGGCCCTGCCCGGCTTGCTCACCGGCGACACCGTTGTGGAATCCTTGCGAGTGTCGCTGGTGGTGAGCGTCTCGGCCACTATCGCCTGTGCAGGGCTGGGGTTGCCCTTGGCCTTCGTCATGGCCCGGACCCGATTACCGTTTCCCCGCGCCATACGAGCCTTCGTCATGTTGCCCATGGTGATACCGCCGGTGGTGGGCGGCACGGCCCTGCTGTTCGCGCTGGGCCGACGGGGTCTCGTCGGGCAGTGGCTCGACTCGTGGTTCGGCATCCGTTTGCCCTTCACCACGGCCGGAGCGGTCGTGGCCGCCACCTTCGTCGCCCTGCCCTTCCTGGTGACTACGGTCGAAGCCGCCCTCCGCCAGGCCGGAAGTGATCTCGAAGAGGCCGGGGCCACCCTCGGCGCCGGCCCGTGGGCCAACTTCGTGCACGTCTCGCTGCCCACCATCCGTCCGGCCCTGGGAGCCGGGATCGCCCTGGGGTGGGCTCGGGCCGTCGGCGAGTTCGGCGCCACCATCACATTCGCCGGCAACCTCCCCGGCCGGACCCGCACCCTCCCCCTCCAGACCTTCCTCGCCCTCGAACAAGACCCCGAGGCGGCGGTGGCCATCAGCCTGATGCTCTTGGTCGTGTCGTTCGGGATTTTGGTGGCTCTGCGCAGCCGGTGGACGCCACGATGACAGATGCCACGATGAGAAGCGCCGCCCTGACAGACGCCACGATCTTCTTCGACGGATCCGTCCGACGCGGTCGCTGGACCCTGAAGCTTTCCGCCGTGGAGATCAGAGCCGGGGTCACTGCCGTCGTGGGTGCCAACGGGGCCGGGAAAACCACCCTGGGCCGGACCGTGGCCGGGCTCGAAGCCCTCGACACCGGCCGGGTCGCCATCGGTGGCCGGACCGTGGACGAACCCGCCACCGGCAGATTCGTCTCCGCTGCCGATCGCGATGTCGGGGTCGTGTTCCAGGACCAGCGGCTCTTCGCCCATCTCCGGGCCGTCGACAACGTCGCCTTCGGGCTACGACGGCGCGGCTCCAACGTCCGAGTGGCTCGAAACCGCTCCACCGAGTTGCTGGACTTGGTGGGCCTGCCGCCGACACTGCGCACCGCCCGACCATCGGAGCTGTCGGGAGGCCAGCGGCAACGGGTGGCAATAGCCCGAGCCCTGGCCACCGAACCCGAGGTGTTGATCGCCGACGAACCGCTGGCCTCGGTGGACGAGGTGGCCCGGACCGAGCTGCGCGGGGTCCTGGCCCGGCCCGGACCCACCTACACCCTGGTCATCACTCACGATCCGGTCGACGTGGCGACCATGGCCGAAAACGTCCTCGTCCTCGACGAAGGCCGGGTCGTGGGCCAAGGCCCGCCCGGTGAGGCAGCCGCTTCGATCACCAGTCGATGGGCCGCTACTTTTCTCGGCGCCAACGTGGTTTCGGGAACCGGACGCGGGTCGGTGGTCACGACCGGGACCGGTTTCGCTGTGACCGTGGCCGAACCGGCTCATGGCGGCGTGCACCTGGTCTTCCCGGCCCACGCCGTCACCCTCCATCCGGACCGACCCGACAGCAGCGCCCGTAACTGCTGGCCGGCGGTCGTAACCCGCGTGGATATCGACGGTGAACGAGCCCGGGTCGGGTTGAGCGGCCCTGTCGACTTGCGGGCCGACATCACCTCCGGTTCAGCCCACGATCTGAGACTGCGGCCGGGGTCGGCGATTTGGGCCTCGCTCAAGGCCACCGAGATCACCGTCGTAGCGTGACCACCGGAGCCCGACCATTACGGCACGAATACCGAAAGGAGAGACTGCGATGCCCGGCATCGATCCTCTGGCCGCCTTCGACCTGACAGGCCGGGTGGCCATCGTTACCGGGGCCAGCTCCGGGCTCGGAGCCCGATTCGCCCGAGTACTGGCCGCAGCCGGGGCCCGAGTCGTTGTCACAGCCCGGCGGGCCGACCGGCTCGACGACCTCGTCGCCGACATGGACGGCGCCACCGCCGTCGCCACCGATATCACTGCCCATGACGCGGCCAGCATCATCATGGGCACCGCCCTCGACCGCTACGGCCGAGTCGACATCTTGGTGAACAACGCCGGCATAGTCAATGTGGAGTCTGCGCTCGACCTCGATCCGGCCCGGTTCCGTCACGAGATAGAGGTCGATCTGGTCGCGCCCTACACCATGGCCCGGGCCTTTGCCGCCCACGTCATCGAGCAGGCCGGCACCGGCGTGATCGTCAACCTGGGATCGATCCTGGGCACCGTGGCCGGACGCAAGCTACGGCTGGCCGGCTACGCCGCCGCCAAGGGCGGACTGCACAGCCTTACCCGGGAGCTGGCCAACCAATGGGCCCGCAAATCCATCCGCGTCAACGCGCTGGCGCCGGGATGGTTCGAAACGGAGATGAACGCCCATGTCTGGGCCGACGAGGCCTTCTCCGCTTTCGTGACCGACTGCCCGATGGGCCGAGGCGGCCATGAGAGCGAACTGGACGGGGCCCTGCTGTTCTTGTGCTCGGACGCTTCCTCGTTCGTGACCGGTCAGGTGCTGCAGGTCGACGGGGGCTGGACCATCGTGTAGCCGGCCGCAGCTTTGGTTTGCGAGTCGGCGCCGCCGCGGCGGCAGGATCATCCCGCCAGCTCGGTCACTGGCACCAGCGCAGTGACGACATCGGGCTGGGAGGCAGGCCGCACGAACCGCAGTCCCATGACCCCGTGGTCGTGGTCACCGGGGTCGATCCAGTTGTCTGTGCCCGGGTCGGTGGCCGCCACCACGATCCGAACCCGGCCACCGGGGCCCCGAACCGCGTTCTGCTGATCGACGTAGCCCAAGCCCCGGGCGTAGTCGGCCAGGTTCTCCATCCAATGGTTGCAGAGCTGGAAGTTCCAGTGCCGACAGTCGGGCTCGACAAAGTCGACCACCAACCCGTGGTCGGGCCGGAGCTGCCAGTAACCGAACTCGAAGTGCCGGTCGTCGGGCGATCCTCCGATGCGCTCATACCACTGCTGGGTCAACCCGAGCTGGTTGGGCCTCGCCCGCAGATCCCGGGTCCAGCCTGCGTAGTCGCTCTGCAGCCCGAGCACGAGCTGGGCGGCCACAGCCAGCCGGGCCGCCATGTCGTCGGGGTCGGGGGTGAGGGGCTGAGGGTGGTGGTCGAGGCATTCGATCATCAGCCGGGGCGGGCTCTGGACGGTCCGATCGTCGTAGACGACCCGGCCCATGAGCTCGCGGGTGTCAGCGACCATGGGAAACCACACATGGCCGGCACCGGGGTCGTCGACCGACAGGACGAAGTCGACGGCACCGTCGGCACCGGCCAGATCGGCCAGCACGAAGCTGTGAGGAGTGTGAGCCCGGTTGGGGTTGAAGCGATCGAGCCGGGTTTCGGCCTCGAGTCCGAGCCCGAAGGCGCCGACGTCAGCAGGGACGGGCGGGCTCCATGCCGACAGATGGGTGTAGACGTCTCCGGTGGTGCCAGTGACGCGATACCGGTAGCGGGAGTCGACAGGTTGGACGATGTGGTCCTGGTTGGGTGACTGCACGCCTTGGCCACCCCGGAGCGGGGGCGGGATGATGCGAATGGGGCGCGGCTTGCGGGCCGGGGTCCGCCGTTCGATGACCCGGACCCCGGCCATGGTCATCATGCGGGTCAGGTACCGGTACCCCTCGACCAGATCCTGGGGATCGCCGCCGGGGGCCTCCCGCTGGACGACCCGGCCTGCGGCCTTGAGAGTGTCACAGAAGTCGTCCCAGGCTCGGCCGTCGAGCAGTCGGGCCCGCCGTCGGGCGGCGACGGCTTCGGGGCTACCGGCCTGCATCGATCCGGTCTCGCTCCGAGCCGCCTCGTTCGGCTTCATTTCCTCGCTGCCACAGTCTATTTACGGTATCACGCAGGCGGTAAGACGGCTCTGAGAAAATCGAGCTCGAGCAACAGCAGGCTCTCGGCTACCTGCTCGGGAGGAGTCATGTGGGTGACCCCCGACAACGGCAGCACGGTATGGGCCCGACCGGCCTCCAGCAAGGCCCGTGACAGCCGAAGGGTGTGGGCCGCAACGACGTTGTCGTCGGCCAGCCCGTGGATGAGCATCAACGGCCGCTGCAGGCCATCTGCCGACGAGGTCAGATCGGTACGGTCGTAGTTTCCCGGTTCGGTGGCGGGATGGCCGAGGTAGCGCTCGGTGTAGTGGGTGTCGTAGAGCCGCCAGTCGGTGACCGGGGCCCCGGCGATAGCGGCATGGAACACGTCGGGACGGCGCAGAACAGCCAGGGCGGCCAAATATCCCCCGAACGACCACCCCCGGATGGCGACCCGGGTCAGGTCGAGGCGGGAGTCGCGAGCGGCCGCCGCTTGCAGGGCTTCGATCTGATCCTGGAGCACCGGTGCGGCCAGGTCCCCCCGAACGGCTCGCTCGAAGGCAGGTCCTCGGCCCGGTGTGCCCCGACCGTCGATGACGACCACCGCGAACCCCTGGTCGGCGAACCACTGCGATGTCTCGAACAACGCCCGCGACCGTTGAACCCGCTGAACATGAGGCCCCCCGTAGGAATCGACGAGAACGGGCCACGGCGACTCCGGGCCGGCTCCGGCCGGCATCAAGACGGCAGCAACCAGCGACCGAGACCCCAAAGAGACGATCTCGACGTTCATATCGAGGCCCGACCCGGCCGCGTGGTTGGCGACGGTGCGGTTCTGGCCGTCGCCGGACCGGACCACGACCACCGAGCCCGGATGTCGAAGAGATCGCTGCACCAGAACCGTGGTGGCACCACCGACGACAGCGTCGGTCACACCGGGACCCTCGGTCAGCCAGGTCACTTCACTGGTCCATGACACCCGGGCCACGTTCACGTCGGCCGGATCCACCGACGACGCCGTGATCACCACCCCGGTCTCATCCGCGCCGACGACACGCCGAACCTGCACCGCTTCGGAAGTGAGAGCCACGCCGTCGGCGCAGAGCCGACGGGCCGAGCCCCGGTCTTCTACCGTTATCAGCCGCCCCGCAACCGGTCTGCAGGCTCCGGCCACCAGCTCGACCCAGCAGTCGTCGGTGACGCGGTGGCGTTGCCGACAGGCGCCGCAGCCGGGGTCGACTTCGACCACGGCCAACTGCTTTTGGTCCCGGGCCTGCACCACCAAGAACAGTCCCTCGCCGGTCCAGTCCACGGCGGCCAGATACTCCCAGGTGGTGGCGTCCCCGACGCCGCTACCGTCGGCTGCGGGCTCGAACCCGGTGTGGGCCCAGTCCACGTCGACCCGGCTTCCGTCGTCGATGTCGAAAATGGCCAGCGCCACGCTGGCGTTGGCAGTGCCGGCAACCGGGTAACGGATCTCGGTCGGGGTGAGGTGAGGATCGACCGGAGCGGGGATCCACCATGACTGCACCTCAGCTTCGTCCACCCGTTGCACGGCCAGCTTCCGGCTGTCGGGCGACCACCAGTGGCCTCGGGTCCGTCCCATCTCCTCGGCGGCCACGAACTCGGCCCGACCCCAGGTGACGGTGGGGCCGGGCTCACAGATCACCACCCGGTCACCGTCGGCGTCCACCACTCGCAGCCCTGATCCGGCTCCGTAGGCCACTCGCCGGCCGTCGGGGCTGATCCGGGGATCGAAGGCACCGGGCCGGCCCGCCAGAGCCGTTACCGACCCGGTATCGAGATCGGCTCTCCAAAGCGAGCCTCCCAGGGTGAACACGGCTGCGGTCAGGGCCGGGTCGGTGTCGTAGGCCACGATTCCCCCGGCCGCCTCCCGGACTCGCTCCCGGCGGGCCTTTTCAGCCGAAGGCAGACCGGATTCGCTTCCGACCAGCCGGTCGGGGTCGGCCACCAGCCGCTCCGAACCGGTAGCAGTGTCGAGCACCCACAGGCGATTTAGGGGATCCTCCGGCCCCGACGAGCGCAAGAAGGACACCCGGTGCCCGTCGTTTGCCACCCGGAAGTCACGGGGCGCCCCCAGCGTGAACCGCCGGGTGCGGGCCTGGCGCCGGGGGAAGGACCGGGAGATTTCGTTCACGGTGGGATAGGGATCCGATGCGGCGAGGTCAGCGGCCTCGGAACTTCGGTTCTCGCTTCTCGACGAAGGCCTTCACGGCTTCTCTGACATCTTCGGTGGTCAGGTTCAGCGACTGGCCCAGACTCTCGTTCTCCAAGGCCTCGAACAGCGAGCGGGAGCTGGCCCCGTCGAGCTGGCGCTTGGTGATCGAGGCGGCAATGGGAGGGCCGGCCACGAGTCGGGCTACCATGCCGTCGACCGCGGAGTCGAGATCGTCGACGGCCACCACCTCGTTCACGATCCCCAGGGCGGCGGCCCGGTCGGCGCCGATCACCTCGCCGGTGAAGGCCAGCCGCTTGGCCTCATGGATGCCGATCCGCTTGGGCAGCAGCCACGACGACCCGAAGTCGAGGCTCAAGCCGCGCTTGGCGAAGATCAGCGAGAAGCGGGCCCGATCCGAGCACCACAGCATGTCAGCAGCCAAGGCCAGTCCGAACCCGGCCCCCACGGCTACGCCGTCCACTTTGGCCACCACCGGTTTGGGACAATCGTGTACGGCCATGACCGCATCGCCGATCACTCGCAGTTCGTCGAGAGGCCGGCGATGAGCCGAATCGCGCTCCTCGCCTTGGCCCCGGTTGCCTTGGCCCCGGCCACCGATGTCGGCGCCCCCGCAGAACTCGCCTCCGGCGCCGGTTATCACCACAGCCCTGGCACCAGAGACAGCGATGTCACGGAATCCGTCTCGCAGCCCCTCCCACATGCCGAAGGTGCAGGCATTCTTGCGATGGGGGCGATCGATGGTGACGGTGGCTACGTCATCGGCGTAGTCGAGATGGATGTCCGGGTGGACCATCGTTGCTCTCACTCTCGGTCGGGATGCGGGGGCGGGTAGGCATTCGTACGGTATGCCTACCGGTCCACACCCGCCACGGCCACCAGGGCGACTTGGGCAACGGCAGCGGCGCCACCGGACGCGATCACCCCCCGACCGGCGACGGCGGGCAGATCGAGACGGGCGGGCAGGCTCACGCCTAGCAGGTCACCATCGATGGGACCGGGCCGGAACAGTACGCCAGCCTGACTGGCGCGCAGTTCCGACAGCCAACCGCTGTAGGTGGCGCGCAACCGCTCGGCTCGGGTGACGGCCACTATGTGGCACCGGGTGGCCGGGTCAGCGGCGATCCGGCCCAAGTCGCCGTCGGGGTCGTCCAGCCGGTCACCGTCATCCACCAGGAGCACCCGCCGGCCGGACCCGAGCCGATCCAGGGCCGATACCGGGACAGGTTCCAGGTCGAGCAGGCTGCAAAGCTCGGTCCGCTCGGGGGCTACGACCGCAGCTCTCGACCCCACCGCCGCCCCGATAGCAGCCAGCGTCGCCGTCCGCCCCGTGCCGGGAGGACCCAGAATCAAGCCGTGCTCCCCGTCGCGGAGGGTGAAGCCGACCGGTTCGAGCCCGAGATCACTCATGGCGAAGTCGATGATGATCCGGCCATCGGATTCCTCGGCTCTCACGGGCAGGTCCCGGGCCGAGACGACCGGGGGCAGCGATCCGATTGCGGCCGGGCTGGCCTGCACCGCGGGGGCGGCCGCCGCCGCTACCGCCTCCACCGCGGCGTCCAGATCGCCGTCAGCGAAGCGAGCGACCTGGAGCTCCCGCCGGTCACTGACCCGGATGGCCCGACCCGAGCCCAGGTCCGACGTGGTGGCCTTCAGCCCGAACCGGAGGCCGTCGCTGGGATCGGTGGTGGCGTGGATCAAAACGACACCAGCCGAGGCGGCCATGTCCCCGGACAGATCCGCGACCCGGCTGATACTCACCGCCACCCGCAACCCCACCGCCGGTCCGTCACTGTAGATCCGGCTCAGAAGCTGGTGGGGCTCGGGGTCACGCACCGGGTCATGGGCTCGGGCCAGCCCGGCCAAGCCGTCGACGAACAACACTACGTGAGGTCTCGCCGCCGCGTCGGGGCAGGCTCGGCGGGCCGCTATCTCCTCGTCGAGGAACCGCAGCATCCGAACTCGGCGTTCCCCGTCGCTGGGAGCGGTGACCGCCCCGCAGTGGGGCAGTCGGGCCAGAGCCGCGAGTCGGCCGCTGTCGAGATCGATCCCGTACAGATGGACCCGGTCGGGTGAATGAGCGCGGGCCAGGTCCAGTGCCACCATGGCCAAAGTGGTGGTGGTTCCCGACCCGGGCCGCCCCAAGACAACCAGATGACCTTGGTCGAGCCGCCAACCGTCGACGAAGCGGCGCTGGCGGTCGGGGTCGTCCACGAGCCAAACCGCCGGCGATCCCGGATCGACCGCTCCGACCAGTTCTTCGGCTGCGATCGCGGCGGGGAGCGGTTCGGGCCACGGCGACCGGGGCCGGACCCCTCCCCGGTGCCGGTGAGCGGCCTCGACGGTTCGCACCACCCGAGCGATATCAGATTCGCCTTCGGACTCTCCGGCGGGTCTGCCCTCATCGGAGGTCGGGCCCTCGTCGACGACCCTCACCCGCAGACCCCCGGCCGCGGGCGTCGTGACCGCGGTGACCAGCGCCGACTGGAACGCCACCAGCTCACCCGGACCGAACCGGGCCAGAGCTCGGCCCGGTCGGGTGCGGGGTATGGCCGCGGCGTCGGCAACCCCGATCACGTCGTTGGAGTCGTGGCGATCGGCGACCCGTAGAGCGATCCGGCAGCCGGTGTTGGCCCGGATGTCCTCGGTCACCGCTCCGGCCGGCCGCTGGGTGGCCAGAACCATATGCACTCCGAGACTGCGGCCTCGTTGACCGACACCAACCAAGGCATCGACGAACTCCGGTAGCTCGCCAGCCAGGGTGGCGAACTCGTCAACGACCACGACCAAGCGGGGTAGCGGAGCTTCACTGCAATCGGCTCCGGCCGTCAGAGCCCGGAACGCTTCCAGATCCTCGGCTCCGAGAATGCGCAGCCGCTCCTCCCGGTAACGCAGCTCGGCCTCCAGGCAGCGCAGGGCCCGCTCGGCCAACCGGTCGTCGAGGTCGGTGACCAAACCGGCCACATGGGCCAAGTCGGCGCAGCAGTCGAAGGCGGCCCCGCCCTTGTAATCGACCAACACGAAGGCAACGTGTTCGGGATCGGCGGAGAGAGCCAGGCCCGCTACCAGCGACCGCAGCAGTTCCGACTTCCCCGATCCGGTCATACCCCCGATCAGCAGATGGGGACCATCGGCAACCAGATCGAGTTCCAGCACTCCATCCGCATCGACTCCCACGGGCGCGGCCAGGGCGGTTGTGCCCCGGGTCAAGGCCCAACGCTGCTGCACCGATTCTGAGGTCAGCTCCTCCCCGATGAGGTCCACCAGCGCTACCGCATCAGGCAGATCGGCACTGGTAGAACCCAGATCCGGGTCGTCGAGACGGGCCAGCCGGGCCGCGGTCGCAGCGGCCCTGGCCCCGGTCATCCCCCAGGCTGTCACCGATTCGGAAGCCGTCGCCGATCGCGGGTCGACCAGCCGTAGGCCCCCGGCCGGGTGGGTGATCTCCACGACGGTGGTGCACGACGCCGGCAGTTCGTGGGCGTCGGAGACGATGACGATGGCAGCCACCCACTCATGGGCCAGCAGAGCCCGTCCGGGCGCAGCCCGCCCGACCAGTGCTGCCGCCCCCTCCAGCACTACCAGACGAACCCGCTCGGTGTCGTCGATCCCCACCGCCTCGACCACACCGGCCATCGAGGCCTCGGTAGTGGCCACCAATGCGCCGACGCCTCCACCACCGATGTCGGTGCTGTGGGGCAACCACCGCAGCCACGACCACTGCGGGGCCTGGTCCGGGGCCAAGGCTGCGACGGCCAGATCAGCAGGCCCGTGGAGCACGCAGGCCTGAATCACCAGAGACCGAGCCACCGACCGGGTCACTGCGGGCGGCCCGACCACTCCGACGACATCGCCAGCCCTCAGCGTAACGGTCAGCGGCACGCCGACCAGCGGAGGTCCTGCTGCGACCATCTCGGCGACGACCGTCGCGGCCGGACCTCCGCACGGGGTCTCCAACCGGGGGTGGTAGTCCACATCGGCGGTACCGATGCCCAATACCATGAAATCGGGGTCGGTCCGGCGTCGCTCCCAGCATCGCACCGAAGGCCCCCCGGCCCGGCGTACGATCTCGGCCGGGTCAGGGGCCAGCGTCGAGCGCCGCCGGTGTTCGCCAGCAAGGGCAGCCGGTAACTCCCTCGCCAAGCGCTCGACATCACGGGCTACCGCTCGGGCTGCGGCCCGGTGGGCTCGCGTCGCCCGTCGGCGCCGTTCCAGCCAGGTGCCGACGGTGAGCACCGGCCCCAGGGCCGCGAACACGGCCATGATCGGCGACCACAACACCGCTACCACCGCTCCGGCCACCACCGGCAGCACGATGCCGGCCCACGACAGCGGTTCGGGGGCGGGACGAGGTGGAGGCTCGGCTGGCACGGCCAGGGGTGCGGGCTCGGCCGGGGGTCGCGGTCGGGGTGGTCGGTTGAACGGGATCCGGCCTCCCGCCGCCCCGAGGCCGACCCGCACGGCGATGGGTACGTCGTCGATGTCAGATCGCCACGTCACGCTGGTGGCCCCGAGTCGGACAGTGACCCCGGCCGAAACCGGTGTCGGCGCTCCGAGAACGAGTCCGGTGGCACCGACCCCGGTCACACCGGCACCGGACAGGTCGCTTCCGGACACGACCGTGCCGTTGCGGGAACCGAAATCGGTCAGAATCGGGCGTGCCCCGTCCTCTACCCGCAGATGGCGACGAGACAGGGTCGGGTCGTCGATGACCACGTCGCAGCCACGGTCTCGCCCCAACACCCACGTGTCGGTCCGGGGAGTCACCAGGCGATCTCCGGCTCTGAGGCCTCCGACCACAACCAAAACTCGACCCGAGTCCGGTGCGGTCAATTCCGAGGGCGGCGGCGAGGGGACCGGTCTTACTTCGAGGCGGGAACCCTCTCGGAGATCCAGAGCCACCAAGTGGGCGCCGGAAGGATGCCAGGTGCCGTCGACGTCGATACCCAGCCCAGCCGAACCGGCACCTTCCAAGGCTTCGACCAAGTCGGCGACCGTGTACCCATCGAGACGAGCTTCGAGTTCGACGGCACGCTCGATGCCCTCACGGCAATGCCGAACCCGCACTACCGAACCCGCACTTCAGCCGGAACCGGGTCATCACCCCGAGCCGAGCGGCCCGGCTCTGGGTCAAACCGTGTCGAGGGCGCTCACCCCGGCCTGGAGCTCGGCACTGATGAAGGCCGAGTGCTCGCCCAGTGCGTCGCACAGCGTCCGTAGATTGGGTCGGAATTCGGTCTCCCAGAGTTGGCGAAAACGATCGGCCCGAGCCCCTTGCCAGGTGGTGCCGTCGATGCCGGCCTGTATGGCGCTGATCACTTCCTCGGCGGCCTGTTTCTGGCGGGCAAAGATGCCCACGAGTTGCTCCATCTGCGACTTCGACATCATCAACATGTCACCGGCCATAAGATACCTCCTAGGTTTATGAGTGATTTCATGTATGGCTGGTGAATATGATGCCAGGAAGATCGGGCCGACGCAACCCCCTTTCTCGTGTACGCTGCGCGCCGTGAGGGCGCTGTGCTTCGACCGCAAGGAGGCCCGCTACGTGGCCGCTGCCATTGCTTCCCGCTTGCGCCCCGGCGCCGGGGCCCGGTGGGGGCCGCTGGAGCTGGTCACCGACGACCCTCCCGAGTTGCCCGGTGAGGACTGGTATCGGGTCTACCCCCGCCTGACCGGCATCTGTGGCTCTGATCTGGCCACCGTCGATGGTCGATCGACCCGCTATTTTTCCGACTTCGTCTCGTTTCCCTTCGTTTTGGGTCATGAGATCGTCGGGGAGCTGGCCGGTGGCCGGCGGGTGGTAATCGAGCCGGTATTGGGACATGCGGCCCGCGGCTTCGACCCGCCCGTCGCCGGGGCCGCGCCCGGCGACGGCGACGACTACCGCCATCTCGTCTGCGGCCATCTCCAGCCCGGCCTGCAGACCGGCTTCTGTCAGTCGACCGGGGGGGGCTGGGCCACCGAGCTGGTGGCCCACGAGTCACAGCTCCACGACGTGCCGGACTGGATGAGCGACGAGCTGGCCGTCATGATCGAGCCGGTGGCGGGCGGGGTTCACGCCGCCCTGCGAGCCGGTGTCGAGCCGGGAGATGCGGTGGCAGTGCTGGGGGCCGGGACCATGGGGCTCGTAACCGTGGCCGCCCTGCGCCATCTCACCGAGCCGGGCTCGATCATCTGCGGCGCTCGCTATTCGACCCAGCGGGAGCTGGCCCGCGAACTCGGCGCCGACGTCGCCGTCTCCTCCGACGAACTCAAGCGGGCCGTCCGCCGGGCCTGCGGGTCTTTCGAGATCGGCGATCACCTGTCGGGCGGCGCCGACGTGGTGATCGACGCGGTCGGGTCGACGGCGTCGATCACCGAGGCGCTGACCATGTGCCGGCCTCGGGGCCGGGTGGTGCTGGTGGGCATGCCCGGCACCGTCACTGTGGACCTCACTGGCCTCTGGCACCGTGAGACCGAGCTGGTCGGATGCTACACCTACGGCACCGAGACCCTGGCCGACGGCCGGCGAGCTACCGGCTTCGATCTGGCCTTCGAGCTGGCCGGCAAGGTCGCCTTCGATCGGCTGGTGTCGGCCCCCTACCCGCTCCACCGTTACCTCGACGCCTTGGGCCATGCCGCTGAGGCCGGCCGGCGGGGGTCAACCAAGATTGTTTTCGATCTCCGCTCCGAACGACATCGAGGCCTGCGGTAGGTGTTTGGTTCCAATAGCGCTGACCGGCCCGACGAGGACAGCTAGCCACATCGGGGGGACGCAGTGCCATCACCAGAGCCACCGCGTCATCAGAAGCGGTGTCGGTGTCGATCAGGAAACGGCGCATGTAGACCCGCGCCGAAGGGCGGGGCCTCGGCCCCGCCCTTCGATCACGAGATCCCCCTAAGAACTCGATCGCTGTTTTCTGGATCAGGCAGCCGCTCGGGCGGCGTCGAGCCAACCGTCGACCAAGTCGCGGTTGTCGTTGATCCAAACCGCCGCGAGCTCGGCTATATCAGCCTCGGTGTCCCGACCAGCGCCCTGCTCCACGTTGGCCAGCGATACATCAATGACTGACAGCTCCACCTGTTCCAACAGGGCCCGAGCCGCGGGGTTGGCGGCCAAGAAGTCCTTGTTGGCCGTCACCAGTATGTCGGCGGCAACCCAGCCGATTTGGCAGGTGCTGGCTTCTGCTGCAGCCGGACACTGGTCGGGACCTATGTTGGCCTGGCCAGGCCGTTGATCATGGCTCTCACCGCCCTCCAAACCAGTTGGGTTCGAGTCGTCGATCACTTCCTCCACGGCCAACCACATGACGTTGTCGCCGGGCCTGAGCTGGGTGATGTAGGCGCTGGGCGTCCATGTGTAGATCATCACCGGATCACCGGCTCCGACCTTGACCACGGCCTCGGCGAACATGGCGTCATAGCCAGCTTTGACCTGCTCGATGTTGTCCCAGCCCGAAAAGGCGATCTGACTGGTGATGATGTCGTCGCAAGTCCAGCTCTCGGGGCAGCCGTAAAGATCGGCCTTACCATTGCCGTCGATATCGAACAGTGCTGTGAGTTCAGGATCATCGTTCACTTGATCCAAGTGGGTGATGCCATACTCTTCAGCCGTCGCCTTGTTGATAAGGTAACCTTGAAGGCCGCCGAGGGGCATTTGTGCACCCACTGCCTCGACATGGTCCCCCACCAAGGTATCGTCGGGCATCTCGGGCGCCAGCCAGGACTTGTGGCCCGGGTACCAACTGTTGGCCCAGAAGTCGATATCGCCTTGGGCCATCGACAGGTAGGCCAGTGACGGCCCCAGTTCCCGCTCGGACGGCTCGGTCACGTTGTAACCGAGCTCTTCCATCAACTGCTTGTAGATCTGAGCCTGGAAGTAGCCCGTCGACCAATCGGCCCGGGCCATGGTGACAGTCGTACCTACGCCGGGCTGCGCCTCGACCGTAGGCGGAGTCGTGGTCTCGTCGTCGTCGCCACATGCGGCCGCGATCAAGGCAAAGGCCGCCAATAACACCAGCCACAAACTGGTACGCTTGTTCTTCATAAGTTCTGTTCTCCCTCCAAGGGTTATCGTTTCTCTCCGGTTATCGTTTCTCTCCGTTACTCCGGGTTCATTGGCCCGAGGTTACAGACTCTTGAAATATAGCGGACGACAGCCGGATATGCTCCCGAACCTACTTCAGGGCACCACGGCCGATACCGTGGCGGCCTCGATGGTCGGTGTCACCGTCTCTTTCGGTTCGACTGACACCTTTGAATACACCATGCGACGACGGAACTCCTTGAGCACCCCGACCGTCGTGGCCACCAGCACGCAGCCACCCATCAAGGCCAAAAACGAGCCCACACCGCTCAGATAGTTGTCGTCGGCCGAGCGGACGTGGGTGAAAATCCATCCGAACGAAACGCAGACGATCCCAGCGCCGATCCCGGCTGTGATCGCGCTCCAAAGCCACTGTCGGTCATCACGGCGGCCGAAGACCCCGGCCGCAGGCAGCGTTACAGCCAAGCCGGCCACGCCGGCCAGGAGAGTCCAGATACCCAACCGGGACCCCTCACTGCTGACCCCGCTGGTGATGATGGCCTTCTCTACATTGAGTTCTTCTGCCAGAGCCGAGATCTCCGCACCGAGAACGGCAGCGTCGGTGGGGTTGGCCTCGGCCTGGGCTACCAAGGCATCGATCTGAGCATTTACATCCGCAGTAAAAATCACGTCGGTCCGACGGTCGAAGCTCCATGCCGATATGGCACCGACGCCGATGATCACGACCGCGACGGTCGAGCCGATCACCCGGCTCCACCCGATGCGGGCACTGAGCGGACGAACCGGTGAGTGGGGGGCCAGGCAGACCCACCACAGGGACCCGATGGTCGCGATCAACGCGCCGATCAAGGCCACGTACACACCGATTCCGGTGGTTTGACCGACCGTTTGACCCGAGGGCGCAACCAGCAGGTAACAGATCGCTGTCACCAACAGGGCCAGCGAGGCGATCACTGCACCATCCGCGGTCCACCAGCGCGGCCCCCGGCCCGGGGTAACCAGTGTCGTGACCGCGGCCGCTACCGCGAACAGTCCCAGCGCCAAGACGAGAAAGCCGAACCAGGAACCGCCCGTAGCCGAGAGGCCGTTGAAAGACTGCCCGGCCAAGTCCTCGTCGCCACGGCGACCGTAAGCGCTGATGAAGCCGGCTCCCTTGGTCCAAGTGAGCAACACCGATAGGCCAGCCAGCACACCACCAACGGCAGTGACCACTACGGACGTACGCTCGGCGGGCGAGACCGCGACCATCGTGGCCGTGGCTATGGCCTCCGTGTCGGTGTCGGTAGGTTGGATCTCGGTAGAGTCAGCTCGGCTATCGAGGAGGGCCTCGGGATCGCGACGATGAGCCCAGGCTAGGCGAATGCGACGGAACAGGCTCCCTTGGTCGGTCTTCTCGGGCTGGGAAATGCGATCTAGCACTACCGCCACCAAGAAAAAGGCCAAACCGGCAGCGGCACCCTCATCAACCCTCTGGCGGTTGAGCGCCCCCAAGAGCAGGCGACCAAGACCTCCGGCCCCCATGATCGCAGCGATACCGAGCATGGAGATGGCCAGCAGCAAGGTCTGGTTGAGGCCGGTCATAATGGCGGGGCGGGCCAACGGGATCTGCACATCGGTGAGAACCCGCCACTCAGGGGCGCCATAGGCTCGGCTGGCCTCTACCACATCCTCGGGCACCTGCCGTATGCCCAGGTTGGTGAGGCGTATCAAGGGCGGCAGCGCGAAGACCATCGTCACCATGGTGGCCGATACTTCGCCGACACCGAAGAAGTAGATGATCGGCAGCATGTAGACGAAAGCGTGGACCACCTGCATGGCGTCGAGGATGGGTCTGACCGTTTTCCAGACGGTATCGACGCGACCGCAGACTATGCCCACCGGTATGCCGATGATCACGCACAACAGCACGGCCACGCCGATATAGCCGAGGGTCCGGGCCGTCTCCACCCAGTAGGCGTTGCCGAGGATCCCGCACACCCCCAAGCCCAAAGCGGCGAAGGCCCCGACCCTGAAGTTGCGAACCAGCGAACCGATCACGAAGAAGGCCAGCACTACCCACACCCACGAAACCGGCTCGAGAATGTCTTCGACCAGCAAGTCGATCAGTGCATTGAAGGGCCACTCGACGATCGAGAGCAGCCATCCGAGATCGGCCGTGATCCAGTCGACCGTTTGGTCGATCCACGCGCCGAAAGGGATCTCGAACTGATCCAAGACCGCGTTGTCGGCGAGGGCGGGCTCAGGGATCCCATCTTCGGTTGTTTGGTTGAGAAACCTCACATGAACACCTCTCGTTCGAATTCGTCGATCAGGTGCTCGACTCGGCCCATTTCCTCCATGATGTGTTGAGGGTCGAGGTTACCGATCAGCACCCCCGAGTCGTCACAGACCGCGATGGGCAGACCCCGACCCGCAGCCGCGTAGACGGTGTTGAGTCGGTCTTGTTGCTTGCATTTCTGGAAATCGCTCCTGAGAACCGAAGTCAGGTCGTTGGCACCCCGGCTGGCGGCGCGGGCACAGTCCTGAGCGGTGAGAACATGGGTCGGCATTCCGGCAGAATCAACCACGAACGCACCGGATCGATCCCGTCCGAGCTGAGCGGCAGCCGCCTCGATGGTTGTATCGAACGCGACCGGCTTCGGCTGACGCATCACTTCATGGACCTGGATGACCCGGCCCTGGTCGACATCTTGCACGAACTCGGCCACGTAGCCGGTGGCCGGTTGGGTGAGAATCTCCTCGGGGGTACCGATCTGCACCACGGCACCGTCTTTCATGATGCACACCCGATCGCCGATGCGCAGCGCCTCGTTGAGGTCGTGGGTGATGAACAGAATGGTCTTGTGGAGCTCGTCTTGGATCTCCATCATCTCATCTTGCATCTGACGGCGAATGAGAGGATCGAGCGCACTGAAGGCCTCGTCCATCAACAAGATGGCAGGATCGGAGGCCAGAGCCCGGGCCAACCCGACCCGCTGCTGCATGCCGCCGGAGAGCTCGGCCGGCAAGTTACGGGCGTAGGCATCGAGCCCGACCAGTGCCAGCGCCCGCATGGCTGCTTCGTCGCGCTCCGGTTTGGGTACCTTCTGCACCTTGAGGCCGTAACCGACGTTGTCGACGACGCTGCGGTGCGGGAACAGGGCGAAGTGCTGGAACACCATTCCCATGTGCTGACGACGGAAAACTTGGAGCTCGGTGTCGGTGAGCTGCTGAACATCGGTTCCTTCGACCGTTACCGAACCGGCGGTGATGTCGATGAGCTTGTTGACGGTGCGCAGGACGGTGGACTTGCCCGATCCCGACAGGCCCATCACCACGAAGATCTCACCCTGGTTGACCGAGAACGTGACGTCGTCGATGCCAACCACATGACCGGTCTCGGCTTGGATCTCGTCCTTGGACGCCCCGGCTCGGGCCAGCTCGAAAGCACGACCCCGGGGTTGGGGGCCGAAGATCTTGTAGACACCGTCGAGGACGATAATCTCTTCACCCATTTCGGCCATGTGCTGTTCCCTCCCATGTCGGGGCTTCGTATGTACTAGTCGGTCGGCAAGGCAAATGCACGTCCAGAGCGCGAACGGCCTTCTAACGGGCCAAGATGGAGCCCATGACCGAAGCACCGCCCGCACTTCCGCTCGACGACGAGACCGCCGCCGCGTTGACGTTGTTCAACGCCTACGTGCAGGCCGACCGGGAACAGCGAAAGCACCAAAAGAAGCTGACCAAGGCCCAACGGGCCAAGGAGGAGGCCGCCGCCGCCGTTCGCAAGATGGAGGCGGGCCAGGCTTCGTCTGCCGAGAGAGCAGAGGTCGAAGCCGCTTACCGCGACGCGGTCGACACGCTGAAACGCCTCCGAAGCGGTACCGACGGGGCCGAGCCCGGTCACCGGAGCACCTGAAGTTGGTCGGGCACTGCGGTCGGGCACTGCGGTGGTACCACACCGGGCCTCATAATAGCCCTCAGCGAAACCGAACGGAATCGATCTCATCATATTTCCGTCGTTCCAAGAACTCCAACACATAATCACCCGGCAACCTCAACACCCTGATCCACCTCCAACCGATAGGTGACCCCATAGATACCGCCATTATCATTCTTGTCGCCGATCCAATCCGCATTCTCCAACACAAAATACGCTGCCGCGTTCAGATCACCACGCCTATCGATGACATCAGGTTCGGTCTCGAAAAGACGACGATTGGGATCCGCAGGTGACCCACCACCACTTGGATTGACCGGCAACACGGTTCCCACCACGTTACCATTGCGAACAGCCACCAGCTTGACGTTCAATAGCGTCCCTTGCCACTCACCGGTTCCAGAAAGCCCGCACCACAGTACGTTTACCCTTAACCACTTCACTGTCAAAGACCTGAGCCCACCGAGCCTGTCAATAAGAAAAACACCAGCTCGCCCCAACCCACCAACCACCCACCCCAGCCCAGCCCATGACCCACGACCGGTAACCTCGACCGCCGTGAACGACGCCACCCCAGAACCAGTCACCGGACCGTACCCCCAAGTCGAAAGCCCGGACTTCCCTGCCGTCGAAAGGCGGACTCTGGCCCGGTGGGAGACCGAGGGAACTTTCGCCGCCTCCGTCGCAGCCCGGCCCGCCGACAACGAATACGTCTTCTACGACGGCCCGCCCTTCGCCAACGGCCTGCCCCATCACGGCCACCTGCTCACCGGCTACGTCAAGGACGTCGTGCCTCGCTACCAGACCATGAAGGGCCGCCGGGTGCAGCGCCGCTTCGGCTGGGATTGCCACGGCCTCCCGGCCGAGATGGCGACCGAGAAAGAGCTGGGCGTGTCGGGCCGGGCCGCCGTCACCGAGATGGGCATCGACCGGTTCAACCGCCACTGCCGGGAGTCGGTGCTGCGCTATACCCGCCAGTGGCAACAGACCGTCAACCGCCAGGCCCGCTGGGTCGACTTCGACAACGACTACAAGACCATGGACCTGGCCTACATGGAGTCGGTCATGTGGGCCTTCTCCGAGCTCTACCGCAAAGGCTTGGTGTATGAGGCCTACCGGGTGCTGCCCTACAGTTGGGGGGCGGAGACGCCGCTGTCGAACTTCGAGATCCGCCTCGACGACGCCACCCGGCCCCGCCAGGACCCGGCCATCACCGTCGCCTTCGACCTGGTTCCCGCCATCGGCGACCCGGGCCCGATGCGGCTGTGGGCCTGGACCACCACCCCTTGGACCCTGCCGTCGAATCTGGCTTTGGCCGTGAGAAGTGACATCGAATACGCGATACTGGCCGGCGCCGACCGAGGGCGTCACGTCTATCACGTGCTGGGAGCCGACACGGTCGAGGCCTACCGGGCTCAGCTCGGCGGCGCCACCCGCTACGGCACCATCACCGGCGCCGAGCTGGCCGGCCGGCGCTACCGACCGCTGTTCGACTACTTCGCCGACCGCTCAGACGCCTTCAGAGTGCTGCAAGCCGATTTCGTCGACACTGCCGAGGGCACCGGCATCGTGCACATGGCACCCGGTTTCGGCGAAGAGGACCAGCTCGTCTGCGAGGCAGCCGGGATCGGGATCGGCTCGGCCGTACCGGTGGACGACCGAGGCCGCTTCACCGCCGCTGTGGTCGACTGGGCCGGCACCAACGTGTTCGACGCCAACGCCGGGATCATCCGCCACCTCAAAGACGCCGGCCGCATCGTCCGCCACGACAGCTACCAGCACAACTACCCGCATTGCTGGCGCACCGATACTCCCGTCATCTACAAGGCCATCTCGAGCTGGTATGTGGAGGTCACCGCCATCCGGGACCGGTTGGCCGAGCTCAACCGGCTGATCAACTGGGTCCCCGGCCACGTCGGAGACGGTCGTTTCGGTATGTGGCTTCAGGGGGCCCGGGACTGGTCGATCAGCCGCAACCGGTTCTGGGGCTCGCCCATCCCGGTGTGGCGCAGCGACGACCCCGCTCACCCCCGCATCGACGTGTACGGGTCGCTCGACGAGATCGAGCGCGACTTCGGGGTGCGCCCCGGCGACCTGCACCGGCCCTATGTGGACGAGCTGGTCCGGCCCAACCCCGACGATCCCACCGGCCAGGCGATGATGCGCCGGGTGCCCGAGGTGCTCGACTGCTGGTTCGAGTCGGGCTCGATGCCCTTCGCCCAAGTCCACTACCCATTCGAGAACGCCGAGTGGTTCGACGGTCACTTTCCGGCTGACTTCATCGTGGAGTACATAAACCAGACCCGGGGCTGGTTCTACACCTTGCACGTGCTGGCCGGGGCCCTGTTCGACCGGCCCGCTTTCCGGAACGTGATCTGTCACGGCATCCTGCTGGCCGGCGACGGTTCCAAGCTCTCAAAGAAGCTCCGCAACTACACCGAGCCCGACGAGATCTTCGAGATCCAGGGCTCCGACGCTCTGCGCTGGTACCTCATGGCCGCCTCTATCGTGCGGGGAGGCGACCTGCGGATATCGGACCCCAACATCGCCGAAGTGACCCGCCAGGTACTGCTGCCGATCTGGAACGCGTACGGATTCTTCACCCTGTACGCCAACGCCGAGGGTTACCGGGCCCGGGCCCACGCCAGCAGCGATCACCTCCTCGACCGTTACATCCTGGCCAAGACCCGGGTGCTGGTCGGCGCCGTCGACGAGGCGATGGACGCCTACGACCTACCCGGAGCCGCAGCCACCATCCGGGCTTTCATCGATGCCTTGAACAACTGGTACATCCGCCGGTCCCGGGACCGGTTCTGGAACGCGGGCGGGGCCAGCACCGACACCGACGGATTCGACACCCTCTACACCGTGTTGAGGGCGCTCACCCGGGTGGCGGCGCCCTTTCTACCCATGATCACCGAGGAGATCTACGGCGGGCTGACCGGCGGGGATTCGGTCCATCTGGCCGACTGGCCCGACCCCGATACCGACGGGCTCCCCGACGACGCCGAGCTGGTGGCCGACATGGACCGTCTCCGGGACGTGGCTTCGGTGGCCCTGCGACTGCGGGAAGAGGCCGGGCTGCGGGTACGCCTGCCCCTGGCCCGAGCCACGGTGGCTGGCCCTGGCGCCACCGACCTGGCTCCGCTGGTCGACCTTCTCGCGGCCGAGATCAACGTGAAGGACGTGGTGCTGACCGACGACGTCACCGGCTATGCCCGCTTCGTGCTGCGGCCCGACGGCAAGAGGTTGGGCCCCCGCCTCGGTCCCGAGGTGCAGGCCGTGTTCGCAGCGGCCCGGTCCGGTGAGTGGACCCGTAACCCTGATGGCTCGGTGGCCGTGGCCGGCCAGGTGCTGACCCCCGACGAGCTCGAACTGGCCCTGGAGCCGGTCGATGAGTCCTCAACCGCGCCTTTGTCCTCGGCTGATGCCGTGGTAGTGCTCGACACCGATGTCACAGACGAGCTGGAGGCTGAAGGGCTAGCCCGAGACGTGGTGCGCCTGATCCAAAACGCCCGCCGGGACCAAGACCTGGTGGTGACCGACCGCATCGCGGTGGACATCACCGAGGCTCCCAGCGAAGTGGTGGCCGCGGTCGAACAGTGGCGCCACTACGTGGCCGAGCAGGTGCTGGCCACCTCGATCACCTGGCCTGGCCTCCCCCGGGCCGGGACCTGCTCCGACGACGATACCGCTGTTACCCACAACCACGAACTCGACGGCACCTTCAGGTTCGAGATCACTCGCCGGTAAGGCGCTACCCGGACAATTCGGGGGCCGCTGCTGGTATCCCGATCCTTCCAATGGCGCAACTAATCGTGGAAGTTGCAATACTGTAAGTTGAAGGCTTCGAGCCCCGAAGCCGTAGGGAGGAGCCGGTGGCATCGATAACGATCACCGAGGACAGGTTGACGGCCGTCGACGATGCCGGCTCGATGGCCGCAGCGGCGCCATCCATGCGAGTACGCAAACGCAACGGCAACCTTGAACCGGTCGATGTCAACAAGATCGTCAATGCCGTGGCCCGCGACAGCGAGGGTCTGCTCGGCATCGATCCCATGGTCGTCAGCACCCGCACCATCGCCGCTTTGGCCGACGGGGCCACCACCCGTGAGCTCGACGAGCTGAGCATCCGCACCGCGGCTGGTCTCATCGTCGAGGAACCCAACTACTCCAAGCTGGCCGCCCGGCTGCTGTCCACCTACATCGACAAGGAGGTCCGCAACCAGAACATCCCCTGGTTCTCCGAGTCGGTCGCCCTCGGTCGTGATCTGGGGTTGATCAGCGCCGACACCGCCGCCTTCGTCGAGGCTCACGCTCCGGCCCTCAACGCCGCCGTGGACTCTGGACGAGACCGTAACTTCGAGTTCTTCGGCCTGCGCACCGTCTACGACCGTTACCTGATTCGCCATCCCGAGACCCGGCTGGTGATCGAGACACCCCAGTTCTTTTTCCTGCGGGTCGCTTGCGGCCTCGGCATCGGCTCCGACGAGGCCATCTCGTTCTACGACCTGATGTCGTCGCTGGCCTACCTGCCGTCGAGCCCGACGCTGTTCAACTCCGGCACCTCCCACCCCCAGATGTCGAGCTGTTACCTGCTGGACTCACCGGAGGACTCGCTGGAAGGGATCTACAAGCGCTACACCGACGTCGCCCGGCTCTCGAAGTTCGCCGGCGGTATCGGCGTGGCCTGGCACCGCATCCGGTCCAAGGGGTCGCTGATCCAAGGCACCAACGGGCTGTCCAACGGCATAGTGCCGTGGCTCAAGACGCTCGACTCGTCGGTGGCGGCTGTCAACCAGGGCGGGCGGCGCAAGGGGGCGGCTTGCGTTTACCTGGAGACCTGGCACGCCGATATCGAGCAGTTCTTGGAGCTGCGCGACAACACCGGCGACCCCTCCCGGCGCACCCATAACATCAACCTGGCCAACTGGATTCCCGATCTGTTCATGGAACGGGTGGAGAAGGACTGGCAGTGGAGCCTGTTCGACCCCAAGAAGGTCACCGAGCTCACCGACATCTACGGCGAGGAGTTCCGGGCCGTCTACGAGAAGGCCGAGGCCGACGGCCTCTACGAGCGCCAGATCCCGGCCCGCCAGCTCTACACCCGCATGATGCGCACCCTGGCCGAGACCGGCAACGGGTGGATGACCTTCAAGGACTCGGCCAACGCCAAGTGCAACCAAACCGGCCCCAGCCCGGACGGCACCAACGCCCGGGATCGGGTCGTGCACCTCTCCAACCTCTGTACCGAGGTCATCGAGGTCACCAGCCAGGACGAGCCGGCGGTTTGCAACCTGGGTTCGATCAACGTGGGCACCTTCGTCACCACCGGCCCCGACCGCGCCTTTTTCGATTACGCCCGTCTCGGTGAGGTGGTTCGGACGGTCGTCCCCTTCCTCGACCGGGTCATCGACATCAACTACTACCCCACCGAGGAGGCCGAGGTATCCAACCGCCGCTGGCGCCCGGTTGGTCTGGGAGTCATGGGCCTCCAGGACGTGTTCTTCGGGCTGGGCTTGGCCTTCGACTCCGAACCGGCCCGGTCCGTCAGCCGTCGCATCAGCGAGGAGATCTACTTCAACGCCTTGTGGACCTCCACCGAGCTGGCCGAAACCGAAGGCCCCCACCCCGGCTTCGCCATGACCCGAGCCGCAGCCGGAGCCTTGCAATTCAACCTGTGGGGAACCGAACCCGTCGACCCGTCCCGCTGGGCCGGTTTGCAGGAACGGATCGGTCGCCACGGCCTGCGCAACTCGTTGCTCATCGCCATCGCCCCCACCGCCACCATCGCCTCCATCGCCGGGTGCTACGAATGCGTCGAACCCCAGGTGTCCAACCTGTTCAAGCGAGAGACCCTCTCCGGTGAGTTCCTTCAGATCAACCGGTATCTGGTGAGCGAACTCCAGAGACGGGGGCTCTGGGATGCGGAGATGATCGCCGACGTCAAGAAAGCCGAGGGGTCGATCCAAGCCATCGACCGTGTCCCCGACGACCTCAAGTCTGTGTACCGCACAGCATGGGAGATACCTCAGCGGTCTCTGATCGAGATGGCTGCAGACCGGGGCGCCTTCGTCGACCAGAGCCAGTCCCTCAACCTTTTCATGGAGTCGCCCACTATCGGCAAGCTGTCGTCGATGTACATGTACGCCTGGAAAGCGGGGCTGAAGACCACCTACTACCTCCGCTCCCGCCCGGCCACCCGCATCGCCCCGACCACCACCAACGGCACCGGCCCCACCAACGGCCGGGCCCGGCCGTCCTTCGGCACCGACGAAGCCTCGGCCTGCTCATTGGAGAACCCCGAAACCTGCGAGGCCTGCGACTGATGACCGCCACCTTCAGCGCCCCGCCGATCGTTTCTGCCAAGCCAGGGACTGATCCTGAACACCGGACCCGGCCCGAACCCGGTACGGGACCAAGAGTCGGCGGACCGCGCTCCAACATCTTGGACCCGGGCTTCGATCTCACCCTGCGGCCCATGCGCTACCCGCAGTTCTTCGAGATGTACACCGACGCCATCAAGAACACCTGGACCGTAGACGAGATCGACTTCTCCGACGATCTCGTCGACTTGGACCGCAAACTCATGCCGGCCGAGAAGCACCTGATCCGCCGGCTGGTGGCTTTTTTCGCCACCGGCGACTCGATCGTGGCCAACAACCTGGTGTTGAACCTCTACACGCACATCAACGCGCCCGAGGCCCGCATGTACCTGTCGCGCCAGCTCTACGAAGAGGCGCTGCACGTCCAGTTCTACCTGAACCTGCTCGACAGCTACATACCCGATCCCGGCGAGCGGGCCGAGGCCTTCGCCGCCGTCGAGACGATCCCTTCCATCCGGGCCAAGGCCGAGTTCTGTTTCAAGTGGATGAACGAGGTGGGCCAAGACCGGTTGCGCACAGCCGAGGACCGCAGACGCTTCCTGATGAACCTGGCCTGCTTCGCCACCTGCATCGAGGGCCTGTTCTTCTTCGCCGCCTTCGCCTACGTGTACTTCCTGCGGTCCAAGGGGCTGCTCAACGGGCTGGCGGCCGGCACCAACTGGGTGTTCCGAGACGAATCCATGCACATGCACTTCGCGCTGGCCGTGATCGACACGGTGCGGCGGGAAGAGCCCGAGCTGTTCGACCAGGATCTCGGGCGGCGGATAACGGCCATGATCGAGGAAGCGGTCGAGGTCGAGCTCGGATTCGCCGCCGACCTGCTCGGTGAGGGCGTGCCCGGCATGTCCACCGCCGACACCCGCACCTACCTCGAGTTCGTGGCCGATCAGCGTCTGGCGCAACTGGGCCTGCCCAAACGCTACGGGTCTCGCAATCCCTTTGCTTTCATGGAGCTCCAGGACGTGCAGGAGCTCTCCAACTTCTTCGAGCGCACCGTTTCGGCCTACCAAGTGGGGGTCGAGGGTGAGGTCTCCTTCGACGAGGATTTCTGACTGTGAACGGCCGGCGGGCTCTGATCATCGTCCACGAACCCGCCGGCACCAGCGCCTTGGTAGGCGAAGGTCTGAGCCGGCGCGGCTTCGAGGTGATAGAGCATCTCGTCACCGCCGACATCGAGGCCATCAGATCGAAGCTCTCGGCCCCCGTTACTTCTATGCCATCGCACAGGCTGTCGGCCAGCGCCGGAAGTTCGACAGCGGCGATGGCCGGGCAGGTCAGCGGTTCGACCGGTTGGGAGGCGCCGTATCCGGGCATGTCCCAGGCCACGCACCGGACACGACAGAGGTTTACACTTCCGGGATGGTCCGAACACCTTTGATCGGGATCTCGGGTCGGACCAGGCGGGCAAGTGAGGTGAACCTTGAGCCCGCCAATCTGGCCGACTTGGTGGTGGATCTCTACTTCTCCGACTACGCCCGGGCGGTGTCGGCCGCCGGTGGGCTACCGGTTTACCTGCCCAGCCACGGCGACCCCGGGTCCTTTGTCGGCCACCTCGACGGCCTCGTGCTCAGCGGCGGGACCGACATCGATCCGGTGCGGTACGGGCAGGAATCCCGAAGCGACATGTACGAACCCGAACCGGCCCGCGACGGTTTCGAGCTGGGCATCCTCGATGCCATCTCCAGCTCCGAGATGCCGGTCCTGGGAATCTGCAGGGGAATCCAACTCATCAACGTGCATGCGGGAGGGACGTTGCATCAACACGTCGAATCTCACGCCCGCTTCGATGTGCCCACCAGCCGCATCGTCCACGAGGTGACCTTTACCGAAGGTTCGGTAACAGCCGCTTTGTACGGTCGCTCCCTGTGGGTCAACTCTCTGCATCACCAGACCATCGACGAGGTGGGCGAAGGCTTCGTGGTGACCGGACGATCCACCGATGGCGCCGTCGAGGCTCTCGAGGCCGCCGACCGGGCCTGGTTGGGGGTGCAGTGGCACCCCGAGATGATGGACAGCCGAGATCAGGACCCGCTCTTCTCCTGGCTGGTAGCCGAGTCCAAAGGCTGAACTGCTCAAGACTCAGGACTGCTCAGGAACTCAGGACTGTTCAGGACGTGCGCTCCACGAGACCCCCGTACCCGACCGTGCCCGAAACGCCGGCGGCCGATCCGAGCCGATTCATCGTTGCCGTGTGATAGGACCGGGTCGGCGTGTAGGCCACCGGCAACTCCTTGATCCCGCCGATGAAGTTGGATCGCAAGTACTTGGTTTCCCCGGCTGGGCTGATATCGGGCATACGCCGGGCGACCTCCCGGAACATCAACCGGATCTCCATCTTGGCCAGGTTGGCGCCGAGGCAGTAATGCGGTCCCCCGCCCCCGAACCCGATGTGGTCGTTGGGGCTCCGCTCTATGTCGAACTGCCACGGGTCGTCGAACGCTCTCGGATCCCGGTTGGCAGCAACATGCCACATCACCACTTTGTCGCCGGCTGCGATCTTCACGCCGTCGAGTTCGTGGTCGTGCACGGCTTGACGGCGGAAATGCATGACCGGCGTGGCCCAGCGCACGATCTCGTCCACGGTTGTGTCCATGTACCTATCGGGGTCGCCGACAAACTTCTGCCATTGATCGGGGAAGTCGAAGAAGGCCATCATGCCGCGGGTGATCGAGTTGCGGGTGGTCTCGTTGCCGGCCACGCACAGGATCAAGAAGAACATGTCGAACTCGTTCTCGCTGAGGGCCTCGCCGTCCACATCCGCGGTGAGCAGGGTGGTGATGATGTCATCAGCGGACCGGTCCCGCCGGTCGGCTTGCAACTGGTGGGAATAGCTGTAGAGATCCAGCGCGGCCCGGGTCACGTCGTCGTGGTCGGCGACCATGTCGGGGTCGTCGCGGCCGATGAACATGTTGGTCCACTCGAAGATCCGAGCCCGGTCCTCGATCGGGATGCCCATCATCTCGGCGATGGCCTGCAAGGGCAGTTCCGACGCCACCTCGGTGACGAAATCGCAGTGACCCCGCTCGGTGACCTGATCGAGGATCAGCGCGGTGCGGTTCTGGAGATAGTCCTCGAGCAGGTTGATCATTCGAGGCGTAAAGCCGCGGTTGACGAGCCGGCGATACCGGGTGTGGTTGGGCGGGTCCATATCGATGAGCATGTGATCCCGCTCGTACTGGCTCATCGTGTTCGACGAGTCGGGTTCGTGCATCTGGGTTCCGCTGTGGTTGGAGGAGAACACTTCGGCCAGCCGGTTCACCTCCTTGAGGTGGGCGTGGCGGGTGATAGCCCAGTAGCCGGGGCCGAGGTCGCCCTCGTCGATCCAGTGGATGCCCGGTTCGGTCTCGCGCAGCAGTTCCAGCGCCTGGTGGTGCTCTTGACGCTGGAACATATCGTGGTTCCACAGATCGGCATCGAGATTCGTACGACCTGGATTCGTGTGGCAGTCCCCGTTCCCGGTCATGGCGACGCTCCCCCGATTCATTGCGAGCCGTTAGTTGGTATCGATCATACCGGCCCCGCCGGGAAGGCCTGAGGCCCGGGATCCGGCGTGCGAACCAGTCCAAGCGAGCGGCTGTCCGTCCGCATCCTTTCAGTGTTATATGGAAGATACCAGCAGCCGGTCCGCAGCCCCGGTGGCGGTGATCTCGCCCCGCAGCACGGCCTCGGCAAGATCGGCCCGCAGTCGCACCAAATCGTCGCGGGCCTCGAACCGTTCGACCAGACGCTGCTCTATCAGGCCGTGCATCCAGGCCAGATCCTGGCCTGCTCGCTTGCGGGCCAGCGCCCCCGATCCGTCCAGCCGTCGCCGGTGCTCAGAGATGCGGGCCCAGAGCTCGTCCACGCCGGTGCCGTAGCGACCGGACACGATCACGACCGGGATCGGCCAGCCGGATTCGGCCGGTTCCATCAACTCGAGCGCCTGGCGAATCTCGACCGCGGCCAGCCGGGCCGGTTGCTCGTTGGCACCATCGGCCTTGGTAACAGCCACCATGTCGGCCAGCTCCAGCACTCCTCGCTTGATCATCTGGAGATCGTCGCCCCCGTCGACCGGCCAGAGCACCAAGAAGGAATCGACCATGCCTTGAACCACCGTCTCGGACTGGCCTACCCCCACCGTCTCGACCAGCATCACGTCGTAGCCGGCCGCTTCGAGCACCACCATGACCTGACGGGTGGTGCCGGTAACTCCCCCCAGCGTCCCCGAAGCCGGTGAAGGCCGGACAAAAGCATTGTCGTCTACGGCGAGGCGGGTCATGCGGGCCTTGTCGCCCAAGATCGAACCTCCGGTGCGAGGACTGGTCGGATCTACGGCCAAGACAGCCACCCGCCAGCCTCGGCCTGTGAGCATGGCGCCGAGCGCGTCGATCAGGGTCGACTTGCCCACCCCAGGTACACCGGTGATACCGACCCGATGCGCCTGACCAGCATGAGGCAACAGACGTTCCAGCAGAGCATCGGCAGCCGGGTGATCCTCGGGTCGGGTCGACTCCACCAAGGTGACGGCCCGGCCCAGCTCAGCCCTATCCCCGGTCAGGACTCCGGTCACCAGCTCATCCACCCCGGTATCGGTGCGGGCCTCGACCACAAACCGCACCCTACCGGCCACAGAATGCAGGACCGTCGAGGCCGGACCGAACCCGGTCACGGGTGCACCTGGAGGTTTGATTCGGTCTCCGGGTTGTGGGGCTGGTTGGTTGACTCTTCCGACCCAGATCAGGAAATTGATGGCGCCGTCAGAATCTGTATCGGCGTAGGCATTTGGATGGGTCGGGTGAGTCGGAACCTCACCTCACCGGTCACTATCTTTATCTTCCGGTTCTGGTCGTTCCAGTACGGTGATGGTGATGGTGGCCGAGCCGGTCTTGCCTCTCTTGTTGGTGACGGTGGCGGTCAACTGGTGGGTGCCGGGGGAGAGCTGGACTTCTGACTGGTTTGATCCCAGGTCGCCGTCGATGTCGCTGGACCACCCGATATCCGACCTGCTAATGCTACCGTCTTCGGGATCATAAGCAGTAGCATCCAGAATCCACGCGCCGTGACCATCGGAACCGTCCACAGGACTATGAATAGTCACCTTCGGTGGTTTCAACTTCACCTCGAACAAAGACGACTCCGTCGTGGTCGACCGGGTCCCGTCCGAAACCGTTACCCGAATCCTAGCCGTAACCGAACCAGGCAGAAAGACACGGTCCTTCACAATAGAGTTCGACTTGTAGCCAGAAGCCATCGTCTCATAACTGGCGCCACCATCAGCGGAGTACTCCACCACATAGGACAAATCGTCGCCATCAGCATCAGACCCAACCCAAGAAAACGTCAAAGTGTCACCGTCGAAGACTTGACCAGCGACCGGCTCGATAATAGTAACCACAGGATCGGTAACCGAGCGAACCACCTCAATGATCTCAGGTGAACACCAGAAACAGTATCCCGAGCCGAACGGCCAAGCGTCTTGGATATCCGATAACTGGAGTAATCAGGGGGATCATCGACCGGGACCCGCCAAATCTCCCAAACGGACACCGCGCCGCTGTCGTCTTCGACATAAGCATCGTAAGTACCGAACGGCACCGACCTGACCACATCACCCTCGGCGTCCAACAACTCCACCACGAAATCACCCGACGGCGGCAAGGTAGCCACCGTGGTGGACTCAACAGTCAACGTAGGCAACGCAAAAACCCTGCTCAAGTTACCGTCTTCATCCACATCCAAATACCCACGAATGATCTCTCGACGCCCACCAGACGAAACCGACGAAGTGTCAGCAGCATCTTCATCACATTCACAATCAGGCCCCTTATTCCAATCGACGCCGTTGATCAAATCAATGAACTCACCATGATGGTACATGTCGAGCCACCGCCGCTGGGAATCACTGTTCGAGTTGCAGTAGCTCATACTCGAAAACACTTCTTTGGGATCGATGACGGCCAGACCAGAATCTGCCAATGCTCGTGTAGCGAATCGGGTGTCTATCCCCCACACTTCGGTGTCATCATCACCCATAGGACCCAACTCGGCATCATCATCACTGTTGATGTAAGGATACTCATCGACCTCACTGCTGATACCAGCTTCACTAGGATCGGTCTTATCCGAACAGATGGTCCACATCTGGTCGGAACCAGCCGGATCCGGGTATGCAGCATGGTAGGCTCCGATCACGTGACCGAACTCATGAGGACCGCGGTTACGGGCAAACCCTATACTGCTCTCCCCGTCGAGGCCGTTAGTGTACCAGGCCGCCACTCTGGACGGGATATTGCCAGCTTTACCACCAACAGTTCCAGCCGAATGTCCTGCTATCACGCCCAGGAACACCTTGCCATCACCGATATCATCAGACTTGTTCAAAAAATCTGCAAGAAGTCCCGCGAAAGAAGCACCGTCTTCCGGCGTATTTCCACCTTCGTAACTTCGGATCGTTTATGGTAATTCAGTTCAGGGATCGGCATCAGCGACTCGATCCGCCACGCCTGCTCATCGAGCTCATCGTCGGTCAACCTGGCTCTAGTCGTACCATCAGGATCGGTGACCTCTATTCCTACCATCGTGACTCGAGGCTGTTTAACGTATCTAAACCCCAGATCAGCTTCACAGGTGCCAACAGGCGGTACAGCCTCTCTGCATTCAACACCCTGATCCACCTCCAACCGATAGGTGACCTCATAGATATCGCCATTATCATTCTTGTCGCCGATCCAATCCGCATTCTCCAACACAAAATACGCTGCCGCGTTCAGATCACCACGCCTATCGATGACATCAGGTTTGGTCTCGAAAAGACGACGATTGGGATCTGCAGATGACCCACCACCACTTGGATTGACCGGAAACACAGTTCCCATCACGTTACCATTGCGAACCGCCACCAGCTTGACGTTCAATAGCGTCCCTTGCCACTCACCGGTTCCAGAAAAGCCCGCACCACAGTACGTTTACCCTTAACCAGCGTTACCTCACCTTTCAAATTCTGTAGACCCTGTGTCACTTCCAGACCGACCAGACGCACCGGCGGTGGCAAAGGCACATGCAGACAATAACCAGTACTGTCACGCCCGCTACTACAACTGGTGGGCCGGCAGCCACCGTATCGGCTGAAATATAACTGACCCGCCCCGCAAGAAACAATGCCAGCGTTCGGTGTGGCGGTCACTGTGTTTGATGCGGGGCTGGTACCGGCAGAGTTGCGGGCCCGCACCTCGAAATAGTAGGAGGTTCCGTTGGCGAGACCACTGATCGTGCAGCTCCGGTTGGAGGTGGTGGTGGTCATGGCCCAGCGGGTAGCGCCGGAACGGAAGCTCCGCAAGGTCATCAATGGCGGCCACGAACCGGCGTATCGGGTCGGCCGCGCTCGTGGCCGACGGGTTGCACGCCCGGGTGGACGGCCTCACGTCGCTGACGGTGGCCCGTGACATCTACCGGTCGCACCCGGGTAGACGACGATCTTGGTTTGTGCCGGGGTGTTGGTGTTTTATTCGGTGGGGGTGTCGGGTTGCGGGGCTGGTTGGTTGGCTCCTCCGGCCCAGATCAGTAAGGGTTCATAGGCGTGTAAACCTACATCGATGTAGGTTTGACCAGACGGGTTGGGTATCTGTTTGACGGGGTTCAGATCCAAGTCCCAGGCGGTGAGCTCGATCACGTCGAGGACTTCCAGACCCATGTTCGGAAGGTCGATTAGATTGTAGAGAGCTACGTAGACGCGTAGATCGGCGATCGTCTGGTTGAGGATCTGATCCTCCAGGTCAGGGTGCGAGTCGGGGGGTGTTAGCTCCATCGAAAATCTGGGAAAACGAAACTCGCCGGCGGGGGGTTCGGGCACCGCCCATTCGGGGCCGTAGTTGTTTTCGAGATACTCTTCCCAGGTAAACCAAAACGGCCACCTGTTCTGCGGTGTATAGCCGAAATGGATGGCCCGGCTGATGTCCACGGTCGGGGTCAACGAAGCGGTAACGACCAGATCGACAGCAGCCGGGTCGGTAGTACCGGTCCAGTCTTCGATCTCGAAGGGGGCCAGCTCTCCGGGTTGTACCGTCAACGGGAACCGCCACTGTTGGTCACCAGCGGTAACGGTCACATCCCGAGCCCACAGATTCCAGGACCGGTTCTGCACCAACCCGCGTACTGTAGCATTGATCACCGTCACCGACTCGGGCACCACTACGACATCATCAACAGGTGAGTCAACCGGAAGGTCACGGCCCTCGAACCCGAGCGTGTTATTGGACGGACGTTGAAAACGCGGAGCGTTCGCGGCCCGACGCTGACGGTCCCTGGCATAGTCGTCAGCCCATTTGATCACCTCGGCCGGTGAAGTCCCCAACGGGGTCGGTCCTGTCTCAGTGATATAAGTGTACCGCCAGTCCGAAGGACACGTAAGCCCCTCTCGAGACCGAAAATCTTCGATGACCTCCAAAAGAAAATCGTCTAACTCACGGGAAGGCTCTATCGGTCGAGCCCGATGCACAGACAACGCCTCGGTATCGACACACAGATCGAACACCTCATCTTCTATCTTCGCCCACCTCGGCTCAGTTTCCCACCAAAACCCCCCGAACTCCTCATCCCCACCATCTTGCACCCCAACAGGAACAGCCGGATCGGTTGAAGTGCTGGAATCAACGGGCACAGCCGGATCAGGACCAGCTGACATGCCATCTACAGGATCGGCTGGACCGACAGGAACAGTAGAAGTGGCGGAATCAACAGGCACAGACGGATCGGTTGACACGTCGTCTACAAGATCGGTTGGATCAACAGGACCAACAGACACAGCCGGATCGACTAGATCAGTAGACACACTGTCTGTTGTACCAGCGGACACTGTAAGTTCGGGTTCTTGCCCACAACCCATGATCACTGCTAGAGCTACCGACCCGGCAACCCACCGGCCCGCCCACGATCCCCATCGGAACTTGATCCTCGATCGTCGGTTCGAACCTAACATGCGTGACCCACGAACCGTGTCGTCTCCGATCCGGTCCAGTGGTAACAATTCCAGCTCAAATGTCATTGGAGGTCACTCTCCTCTCGCTTCCGCTCGCTCTTTGCTTATATCATCGTCCATATGTGCATATGGGAGTCGCCGGAACAACGGGTTCGGGTTCTCTTGGTCAGTTACCTCAACCCATGAACATAGTGGCAAGAACCGGATGCTCGGCGTAATCCAGCAGTTAGACTGCAGGACTCTTCCCTCGACCTCGTTGTCGTACCAACTGTTCCCGCTAGGCCCCAGAACCGAGTCACGGGCGTTCTCTCCTGCCGCTACTGCTTTGATGATAGCTTTATCGTATCCGGTAGTCCATCTGGGGAACACAGCATAGATGATCGGTTCCTCAGGGTTGGTGACATCATCGGTGAAAGATATGAAAGGAGCCGCTAACGGAGACTGCGCTCCTTTACCTATACGATCATCAAGGCTCATCACCCCCTGACCGGCATGTACGTCGTATAGATAGCAGTCCATGATTTTACCGCGGTTGCCCCAGCGGCAGCTCATCTTCGTGATGCCCCCACCATTTATGGACGATCCGGGTGTGGTGACAACGTTGAGAGAATCATCGGACTGATTATAGATATCTTGATAGGTCGCATAACATTTTTCTTTGCAGGCAACCCACGTACTTCTAAGCTCCCTCTTCAGGACTGAGATTCCTTGACAGTATCTATCTCGGAGCAGATCAGCTACTATCTGACCACCTTGGGAAATGTTGGCCCGCTCCGCATGATTCAGCTTCGTAGCACTGCCATACTTACGATGTTCAAATATATCAAGTTGCCATAAACCCACCCCTGGATTCCAGTGAGCCCTCTTGTAATGGTGGTAGACCAGGTGAGAATATAACCTTCTATGACCAAACTTATCTTTAGCAGGATCGGGGTCTCCCTCATCCCATGTATCCCATCGGGACAATATCATCGGGGAATAGGCGATCTGTTTATTGCCACCGGCCAGCTCCCACACCGGTATCGATAGCATGATGGCAGCCAACCGGTTAACAGTCAAAGGGTCATTGGACCGTGTCGTGCAACTGCTTACATAACCATCAAGGGCATCCTGAGCAACATCAAGAGTCCCCCTGAGCGCTCCTTCGGTGACATGATACATCGACCTTTCCGGGACTGGTAGAACTACTACCCTTATCGATGCTTTCGGCGTAGCCGTTACCGTGTTGGACGCGGGGCTGGTACCAGCAGAGTTGCGGGCCCGTACCTCGAAACTGTGAGAAACCCCGTTGGTGAGACCACTGATCGTGCAACTTCGGCTTGCGGTGGTCGTCGCCATGGTCCATCTACCACCGGCCGGTTTGTACCAACACAGGTAACGATCGGCCCCGCCACCAGTCGGGGTCGACCAGTTCAGCGTGACTCGGCCGTCACCAGCAGTAGCAGACAGACTCCTGGGCGCCCTGGGAGCCCTAACCACCGTAGAAGCCCCTGGTGTGGCGGTCACCGCGTTGGACGCGGGGCTGGTACCAGCAGAGTTGCGGGCCCGTACCTCGAAATAGTGGAGGGTCCCGTTGGTGAGACCACTGATCGTGCAACTCCGGCTTGCGGTGGTCACCGCCATGGTCCATCTACCACCGGCCGGTTTGTACCAACACAGGTAACGATCGGCCCCGCCACCAGTCGGGGTCGACCAGTTCAGCGTGACTCGGCCGTCACCAGCAGTAGCAGACAGACTCCGAGGCGCCGAAGGAGCGATGTGGCTGTGACCAATCGGGTAATGGTTCTTGACAGGATGCCACCGTGATGTGGTTGTCTTGGTCTCCTTACAGTAATGGGCATCACCGGACTGATAGCAATCAGAGGGATGAGTGTGGCATACTTTACCGGATCTATGGGTATGCCCGGTACAAGGCGGAGCCGGGGTACGATTATTGCTTATCTCCCATTGAAACGTCGTTGTAGTCGTCACACTACAGTAATGGGCTCCACCGGACTGATAGCAATCAGAGGGATGAGTGTGGCATACCTTACCGGATCTATGGGTATGGCCGGCACAGGACGAGCCCGGTGTATGATTATTGCTTATCACCCATTGAGACGTCGTTGTAGTCGTCACACTACAGTAATGGGCTCCACCGGACTGATAGCAACCAGAAGGATGAACATGACACACCCGACCGGATCTATGGGTATGGCCGGCACAGGACGAGCCCGGTGTATGATTATTGCTTATCACCCATTGAAACGTCGTCGTAGTCGTCACACTACAGTAATGGGCATCACCGGACTGATAGCAACCAGAAGGATGAACATGACACACCCGACCGGAGCGGTGTTCATGACCTGAACAAGGCGACCACACCTCATGAAATCCCAACCTTCCACCCGACCCCGCTCCCGCAGCAACCCGCACCAACCCGACACCGGCACCGCCCGACTCCGATACCGGTGACGCCTTCGCCTCCCCGACACTGGCGACACTATCAGTCGGCCCACCGCCCACAACGGATCGAGCTCACCCACCCCCCAAACCCCAAAAACACTGCAACAGCAACAAACCCGCACAACCACCGGCCCCCCACCGAAACCCTCCCACAGCATGAACCCTCAACCGGACCCACAAAAACACCTCCCTCCTACCAAAGCCAAACCACCAATCACGCTACACCCATTTGCTCCGATGCCGCGAGGAGAAATCCGACCAGACCAGAACCGGCAACCCTTACCGGGATCAGCCGATGCGATCCAGCAACTCGACAGCCGCAGCAGCAACGACCGTGCCCGGCCCGAAAACGGCAGCCACGCCCATCTCGATGAGAGCTGCGACGTCGCCGGGAGGAATCACCCCGCCCACCACGACCTCGATGTCGTCGCGACTCAGGCCGGCCAACTCACCGCAGAGCTCAGGCACCAAGGTGAGATGACCAGCCGCCAGCGACGACACCCCCACCACATGGACATCGGCTTCGACAGCATGGCGGGCCACCTCGGCCGGGGTCGCGAACAACGAGCCGACATCAACGTCGAACCCGAGATCGGCGAAAGCGGTAGCGATCACCTTCTGACCCCGGTCATGGCCGTCCTGGCCCATCTTGGCCACCAAGATCCGAGGCCGACGGCCATGGTCACGAGCGAAAGCGTCGGTGCGGTCCCGCACCGCGCCGACATCGGCGGCTGCCTCTGTCGTTCGGCCGACCTCACTGTGATACACGCCCTGCACCGTCCGTATCTCGGCTACGTGACGACCGTAGACGACCTCCAACGCGTCGCTCATCTCCCCCACCGTGGCCCGAGCCCGAGCGGCTACCACCGACTGCTCCAGCAGGTTGCCCTCACCGGTGGCCGCGGTTCGAGTCAGAGCCTCCAACGAGGCCTGCACTGCTGAGGCGTCGCGCTGGCGGCGCAACGCTTCGAGCCCGGCGATCTGGCGGCGGCGCACGTCGGCATTGTCGATCTCGAGCACCTCCACCGCCTGATCGACCCCTTTGCCATCGAACCGGTACTTGTTGACGCCGATCACGGTTTGGGAGCCGGAGTCGATGCGGGCCTGGGTCCGAGCTGCTGCTTCCTCTATCCGGGCTTTGGGAACCCCCACCGAGATGGCCGCGGCCATGCCGCCCATCTCCTCCACCTCGGTGATGTGGGCCAAGGCTCGTTCGGCCAGTCGCTTGGTGAGCCGTTCCACGTGGTAGCTGCCCCCCCACGGGTCGACGGTGCCAGTAGTGCCCGACTCCTGGCGGAGGAACAGTTGGGTGTTGCGAGCGATGCGGGCCGAGAAGTCGGTGGGCAGAGCCAAGGCCTCGTCGAAGGCGTTGGTGTGCAAGGACTGAGTATGGCCCTGGGTGGCGGCCATGGCCTCGATACAGGTACGCATGACGTTGGTATGGACATCTTGGGCGGTGAGGCTCCACCCGCTGGTCTGGCTGTGGGTGCGCAAGCAGAGTGACTTGGGGTTACGAGGCTCGAACTGCTTCATGAGCTCGGCCCACAGCAGTCGGGCGGCCCGCAGCTTGGCCACTTCCATGAAGAAGTTCATGCCGATGCACCAGAAGAAGCTCAGCCGGGGAGCGAAGTCGTCGATGGCCAAACCAGCGTCGAGGCCAGCCCGCACGTACTCGACGCCGTTGGCCAAGGTGTAGGCCAGCTCCAGATCGACAGTGGCGCCGGCTTCTTGCATGTGGTAACCCGAGATCGAAATCGAGTTGAACTTCGGCATCCGGGCCGCGGTGAAGGCCATGATGTCGGCCACGATCCGCATAGAAGGCTTGGGCGGGTAGATGAAGGTGTTGCGGACCATGAACTCCTTCAATATGTCGTTCTGGATGGTGCCGGCCATCTGATCCGGCTTCACGCCCTGCTCTTCGCCCGCCACTATGTACAGGGCCATGACCGGGAGCACGGCCCCGTTCATCGTCATCGACACGGTGGTGGTATCCAGCGAGATACCGTCGAAGAGCCGGCGCATGTCGAGGATCGAGTCGATAGCTACTCCGGCCATCCCCACGTCGCCCGTCACCCTCGGGTTGTCGGAGTCGTATCCCCGGTGCGTAGCCAGATCGAAGGCGACCGAGAGGCCTTTCTGGCCGGCGGCCAGGTTGCGGCGGTAGAAGGCGTTCGATTCCTCGGCGGTGGAGAAGCCGGCGTACTGGCGTATGGTCCAGGGCTGGTTCACGTACATGGTGGGGTACGGACCCCGCAGGAACGGGGGCAGGCCCGGATAGGTGTGGACGAAATCAGCGCCGGCTATGTCGGCGGCGGTGGCCATCGGGGTGCTGGTTATGCCTTCGGGAGTCTCGAAGCCATCCCCCACCGCAACGACATTCGGCTCGTCATAGAGGCCGTCGTCATCGGGGCCGTCGTCATAGAGGCCGATGGTGGTGAAGTCGGGGGTCATGGCCGCGACTCAGCCTGCCAGGTCACCGATGTCGATCACGGCCAAGATCACCAGCAGGACCAGCACCCCGGAATTGAGCGCCATGATCAGCCACCGGTAGCGATGGCGTAGGGTCCAGGCTCGCCGGATGCTGACGACATTGAAGCCGACAGCCACTGCGCCGATCCCCAGCCCCAGGCCGGGGCCCACGCCTCCGGCCCAGCCCGCTGCGGGCAACAGCCAGGGAAAGATCACGTAGGTGAGTGCGCAACGGAGGCCCGATACCACTATCGAAAAGCTGAATGTGCGCTCGGCCCGGTCCGCCGCCACCGGCGGGGCCTGATCGGTGGTTATCACCCTGCCAGCGTGCCACACCGGCCGGTGGTCGACTACCGAAAGAGCACGGACAGAAAGGAAACGGGCAAGAGCGGGAAGTGAGCACGGCGAGCATGGTCGAACATGGGTAAGCAT
Source organism: Acidimicrobiales bacterium (assembly GCA_963422655.1). Lineage (GTDB taxonomy): Bacteria > Actinomycetota > Acidimicrobiia > Acidimicrobiales > Aldehydirespiratoraceae > CATQHS01. The sequence goes on from OY730440.1 coordinate 1,180,639, forward strand.
GCTGGACCAGTTCGGACCGGCGCTGAAGCTTCCATGGACCAAGCTGACGGCCCCCGAGCTCACTGACGAGCTCATCGAGGCCATGGCCGACGGCTGCATCGAGCAATCCGCAGGCCGCTCGACGGCAGAGCTAGAACGCCTGCGGGACGACCATCTCTTGGCCGTCATGCGGGCCCTGCGCCCGGTTGGTGTCGGCGCCGGCGCGATCGTGGCCAAGAGAGAAGCTCGCATCCACGCGACCGCGGCCGCAGCCGGCCCGACCGGCACCGCGCCCTGGACCGAAGGGGCCGAAGTGGCCGCCCCGCTGGAGCTGTACACGGCCCAAGTCGAGCCGGACTGGGTCGACTACAACGACCACATGACCGAGGCTGCCTTGGGGGTTTGGCCAACGCGGTGGTGGCCGGTACCGATCTCATGGAGCAGGCCCGAGCCCTGGCCCAGCGGGTGGTCGAGGCCGCGCCTTTGGCCGTGGCCGCCATCATGGAAGCCGACACCCGGACCCACCATCTCGGCATCGACGAAGCCTTCGGACGACTGCGTTCGGGAGAGCTGACCCGGTACCAGTCGGTGCTGGCTTCCGAGGATGCCCGGGAGGGTCCTCGCGCCTTCACCGAGGGTCGGCGGCCTCGCTGGTCGGGCCGCTAGCAGGGCCGGGTTCCCGCAACAAAAGACGTTTCAGCCTTTCGCTTCCAGGGGCCGGATCTCTGACCTCTCATGTATCTATTAGCTCGATAGCTCGCTCGAACTGGGCTTCGTCGAGATCCGGAATCCCGCCGAGGCGGCCTCGTAGGTAACGGTGTTCCAGAGGATCATCTCGCCTGAGTTTGTATTCAGCCAGAGAATGCAGGGTGGTTGCACCCTCGTTGTCCTTCTCGGTTATCCAGATCTGATCACGTCCTAACAGTCGGTTCATACTACCATCCAGCAGGCTTACATCGTGGGCATTGAACACCAGTTGGGCACAATGCCGGTTCGTATCTCGGTCCTGAAAAAGCTCGACCAATCGCCGCACCAGATGGGGGTGCAGACTGTTATCTAACTCATCAACGAGGAGCACCTTACCGCTACTCAAAGCCTTCAGAACGGGACCTATCAGACTTACCCAGACCATAGTACCGGCTGACTCGTCACCGGGCTCGATCTTGGCGTTCGAAGACGACCCCTGATGGGTGAGGACGATCATATCTTCGATCAGCAAACGCTGTTCCTCGTCGGATTCAGGGCTGTCCTCCGTTTCATTTAGGATGCGCAGGGCACGCTGCATTCGATCCAGCAACTCGGGATCTGCCGGAACCCGTTCGATGCCAGTGATGCCGAGGTCAGCAGCTCGCAAGAGGCTCAGGACACTCTCACGGGTTTTGGTATCACTGGCGAGTTCGGCAGTATAAGCGGCCCGGTAACCGCGGCTGGAGACATCGGCCAGCAACAGGTTGTGAGAGAACCATCCGAACAAGGGTGACAGGGTTTCGTCCCCGATCGCTCCGGCTATCGACAAGAACAACACGTTCTCATGCGCCAATCGTTCCAAGTCACGGACCAACGCCCGGAAGGTGGAACGAACCGTGGTGACCTCCGTATCGTGCCGGTAGAACACCAGTGCCTCACGACCTTTGGGGTAGTGGAAGGCGTACTCCTCTACTACTCGCTCGTCGTTCACACAAAACCCGTAGTTCCAGCGAACCCCCCGTAGGATCAGCTCGATGTGAAACCGTGAAGACGATTCTCTCGAAATATCGTCCAACAGAAACGGACGTCGATACATCCCTGTTTCGCGTCCACCCCGGCGAAACGAAGTAACCACCAATCTTCTCATGTCGGCCATCGCCTGAAGAAGACGGGACTTCCCGGAGGCATTGGCACCGAACAGGCCGGCTGTCGGCAGCACTCGAACTGGCTTGGTGCTGTGCGTCAGTGGCAACTCTCGCAGGGCGGTGTCCATCGAAAGCCGGGTACCGAGCAACGACAACTCGACCTCGTCACGGTAGGACCCGACATTTTCGGCCTTGAACAACACCAACGCATTGAGCCCCAACGCCGTTTCTGTTTTATCTATCATACCGACATGATTGCGATCATACCGATATTATTGCGCAAAACTTTCAGAAACCGACTTTAAAAGAAGGGAAATATAGGGCTTCACCTGCCAACCGGCTCAACGACGGCCCCGGAACCGGCGTAACCGGAGGCTGTTGGACACCACGAACAGCGACGAGAGGCCCATGGCCGCCGCCGCCATCATCGGGTGCAGAGCCCCTAACGCGGCCAGCGGGATAGCCGCGGCGTTGTAGGCGAAAGCCCAGATGAGGTTGACCTTGATGGTGGCCAGGGTCTGGCGGGCCAGGTCGATGGCATCGGCCACAGCTCGCAGATCACCGCCCACCACGGTCAGGTCCGAGGCTTCGATGGCCACGTCGGCACCAGTGCCGATGGCGATGCCCAAATCGGCGCGGGCCAGCGCCGGAGCGTCGTTGATGCCGTCACCGACCATGGCCACCTTCAGGCCCCGGTTCTGCAGTTCCGCCACCACCGCTTCCTTCTCACCGGGGAGCACCTCGGCGATCACGTCGTCCACACCTACCGCGGCCCCGACCACCGCCGCGGTGCGCCGGTTGTCACCGGTCAGCAAGGTCACCTCGAAGCCCTGATCGTGAAAAGCGGCCACCGCATCGGCCGACGACGGCTTCACCACGTCGGCGAGCACCACAACTGCTTCGGCCACCGCTGCCCGGCCAACCAGAACTGCGGTGTGTCCAGCCGCTTCGGCTTCGGACGCAGCCGTCTCCACCACCGCGGGCACGGCATCGAACAACTGCCGACGACCGACCCGCACCTCGGCCCGGTCGACTCGGCCCACCACCCCCAAACCGGGCTGGTTCTCGAGTTCGTCCACGGTTCCGACCACCGGCCACCGGCAGGCTATGGCCCGACCGATCGGGTGTTCGGATCGAGACTCCAGGGTGGCAGCCAGCACTCCCAGAGCGGTGGCGTCAGCACCGGGGCTGACCGCGTCGAGAACCTCGAGCCGGCCTTCGGTCACCGTTCCGGTCTTATCCAAGACGACAGTGTCGATCCGGCCCGAGTGCTCGAGCACGTCTCCGCCCTTGATGATCACCCCGAGCTGAGCCCCCCGGCCCGTGCCCACCATCACCGCCAGCGGCGTGGCCAGACCCAGCGCGCACGGGCACGAGATGATGAGCACCGCCACTGCGGCGGTGAAGGCGTCGTCGGCCGAACTACCCGAGGCCAACCACGCCCCCAGTGTTACCGCGGCCAAGCCGATCACGACCGGTACGAACACGGCCGTCACCCGATCGGCCAGCCGTTGCACGGCGGCCCGGCCGCTCTGGGCTTCGGCCACGAGTCGCACGATCTGAGCCAGCGCGGTGTCGGCCCCCACCCGGGTCGCTTCCACCACCAACGTGCCGTTGGCGTTGACCGTGGCTCCGATCACCTCATCGCCCGCCGACACTTCGACTGGCACCGGCTCCCCGGTGATCATCGAGCAGTCCACGGCCGAGGCGCCACTCATCACTCGGCCGTCGGTTGCGATCCTCTCCCCCGGCCGCACGATGAACTCCATGCCGATAGCCAGGTCGGTTGCGGCCACTTCACGACCGTCGACGAGTTGGGCTTTGGTGACCCCCAAGCCGGCCAGGGCCCGCACCGCGTCTCCCGAGCGGCGGGTGGCTCGGGCTTCGAGCCACTTGCCGGCCAAGACAAGGGTCACGATCACGGCGCCGGTCTCGAAATAAACGTGCCCGTCGGAGCGGCCCGTCCCCAACACGACCGTCGACCACACCCAGGCCGAGGTCGTACCCAGCGAAACCAGGGTGTCCATGGTGGCCGGCCGGCGGAGTTGGCGGACGGCGGCCGAGTGGAAGGACCGGCCCGATCCGAAGATCACTACGGTGGCGGCCCCGAAAGCCAGCCACCGCCACCCCCCGAACCGCAGCAGCGGCACCATCGAGACGGCCACCACCGGCAGGCTCAGAACCAGCGCCGCGATAAAACGGCGGTGCAGCGTGACGGCTCGACGCTGTTGAAGGTCCCCGGCGTCAGCCGGGGTCTGGGCTTGGTACCCGGCGCCCTCGACCGCGGCCCGTAACTCGGGACCGGTGACGGCGCGGTCGTGCACGACGGTGGCCCGACCGGTGGCGAAGTTCACCAGGGCCTCGTTCACCCCGTCGAGGCCCGTCAGCGCCCTCTCGACCCGGCTAGCACAGCCGGCACAGGACATGCCTCCCACCGCGATGTCGCTGCGAGTCAGCGTCGGCGCCTCGGTTCCCACGGCCTCAGCCTACGGTCGGTGTCGGCAGGTCAGAAAAGGTCCGGCTCGTACCGGTGGTCTACGGTGGGATCATGCCGTCCACCGGTCGAGCCCGCCCCGCCGTCGCATCCCTGCCCGCCTACCGGCCGGGCCGGTCAGCTCTGCAAGCCAACCTCGACCACGGACTCACCGACTCCATCAAGCTGGCCTCCAACGAATGCCCGTACGGGCCGGTCGAAGCGGTGGTCGAGGCGATTACCAGCGCGGCTCGATCCGCCAACCGGTACTGCGACCATAGGGCTGCGGCCCTGCGAGAAGCCATCGCCGGCTGGGTCGGTGTCGAGGAGGACCGGGTGACGGTGGGAGCCGGATCGGTGGCTCTCATGTACCAGCTCGCCACCGGTTATCTCGACCCGGGCGATGAGGTCGTCACCCCGTGGATCTCCTTCGAGGCCTACCCCATCATGACCCGGTTGATGGCAGGAACTCTGGTGAAGGCTCCGCTCGTCGATCATGCCTTCGACCTGGACGGGCTGGCCGATTCCATAACCGAGCGGACCAAGCTGGTGGCGCTGGCCACCCCCAACAACCCCACCGGCACCGCGGTGTCCACCGGTGAGATCGCCGGGCTGCTGGCCCGGATTCCCGAAGACGTGGTGGTTCTGGTGGACGAGGCCTACCGGGAGTTCACCGACCCGGCCCTGGGCGACCCGATAACCGAGTTACTCGGTGATCACAGCAACGTCATCGTGACCCGGACCTTCTCCAAGGCCTACGCGCTGGCTGGGCTCCGGGTCGGTTACGCCATCGCCGATCCCGAGATCATCGCAACCGTGGACAAGTGCCTGGCTCCCTTCAACGTCAACGGCCTCGGTCAGGCTGCGGCCTTGGCCGCGTTGGGAGCCCTCGACGAGTTCCAAGCCAGGGTCACCGGTCTGGTGGCCGAGCGGAACCGGGTGGCGGCCACGCTCAGGGAGTCGGGATGGGAGCTGCCCGAGTCACAGGCGAACTTCGTGTTCCTGCCCACCGGGGCCCGAACCGATGACATCTACATGGGCCTGGAACGCCGAGGGGTGGTGGTCCGCCCGTTCTCGGGGGTGGGGATGCGGGTCACCATCGGCACCCCGGCCGACAACGACCGGTTCCTGGCCACCCTGGCCGAGGTGACGGACCGGGCTGAGTAGTTCGAACTGGTGGTATCGACTGTCGGCCCTTCAGCCGCCGCTGGGCTGGTGCATGAAGTAGATCTCGGCCCCGTCGTCAAGGGGCTCGTAGCCGGGATGAGCGATCAACTCTCCGTTCAGCACCACCGCCATCCCGGTTCGCAACCGGTCCCCGAGGCCGGGGAACCGCCCGTCGAGGCCGACGATGAGGTCCTCGACGGTAGCCCCGGAAGCCTCGACTGAGGTCAGTCCGCCGGTGAGGCGCCGCAGGTCGGAGCTGAAGTGGACCTTTACCGTCACCGGGCCGTAGTCACCGAACCGTCACCATTGCCGGTGCCGTTCACGATGGCGTCGAGCACCCGCATCGGCGACATGGGCAGATCGAGGATGCGGCGTCCGGTAGCAGCGGCCACCGCGTTGGCCATAGTGGCCAAGGGCGGAACGATGCTGGTCTCACCCACGCCGCGTACCCCGTAGGGATGAGCGGGGTTGGGTACCTCCACGATGACCGCGTCGATCATGGGCACATCGGACGCCACCGGCACCCGGTAGTCGAGAAAACCGGGGTTTTCCATCACACCGTCGCCGTTGTAGACGTACTCTTCGTTGAGCGCCCAGCCGATACCCTGAGTGGCTCCACCCTGGATCTGGCCTTCCACGTAACTGGGGTGGATGGCCGTTCCCGCATCCTGGGCGGCGGTGTAGCGCACCACGCGCACCACCCCGGTGTCGGGATCGACCTCCACGTCGCAGAGGTGCACGGCAAAGGAAGGGCCCACACCGCGGGCCTCGAGCGAACCGGTGGCGGTTATGGGGCCACCTGTCCTCTTGGCATTGGCAGTTATGGCCGCCAGCGGCAGCGGATCGTGCTCACCACCGCTGTGCACGGCCCGACCATCGACCCAGTCGACCTCGGACACGTCTATCCCCATCATCTTGGCGGCCCGGCCCCGCAGATCGGTCACGATCTGACGGCATGCTTCCACCACCGCCATGCCAGTGGCGAAAGTGGCCCGGCTGCCCTCGGTGATGTCGGTGAAGCCGACCGCTTCGGTGTCACCGACCACCGGAGTAATGTCGTACACGTCGATCCCGAGCTCCTCGGCTGCCATCAGAGCCATCGAAGCCCGGCTGCCTCCGATGTCGGGGCTTCCCGTCACCACGGTGGCGGTGCCGTCCTCATTGAGATTGACAGTGGCACTGGAGGACTCACCGATGTTGAACCAGTACCCGGCGGCCACGCCCCGGCCCTGGTTCTCTCCCAGAGGCGCCGTGTAGTTAGGGTGATCCCTGATCGCCTCCAAGCACTCGACGAAGCCGATCCGATCGAAGGGCGCCCCCATGGTGGTAAGAGCTCCTTGCGTGACGGCGTTACGCAGCCGCAGCTCGATCGGGTCGATCCCGAGGGCTCGGGCCAGCTCGTCGAGGACCGTCTCGGTGGCGAAGGCGGACATGGGCGCCGACGGAGCCCGGTAAGCGGCCGAGCGGGGCGTATTCAGCACCACGTTGTGGGCTTCGACCTCGAAGTTGGCGATGTCGTAGGACTCGAAGACGGTCCAGGCTCCGAGCAGGGCCGCCACTCCCCCGAAGGCACCCGTCGAGTACGCCATCCAGGCCTTCCCGGCCACCAGCGTGCCGTCATGGCTGGCTCCCAGCTTCACCCGCACCTTGGTGCCGGGGGCCGGGCCGGTGGCCCGGAATACCTCGGCCCGGGTCATCACCATCTTCACGGGTCGGCCCGCCCGAGCCGAGAGCTCCGCTGCCAGCGGCTCCAGATAGATAGTCGTCTTCCCGCCGAACCCGCCGCCGATCTCGGCCGGGATCACCTTTATCCGGGCCGTCTCCCACCCCAGCATTGCTGCGGTCTGGGCACGAACGTTGAAATGGCCCTGCGACGAACACCACAGAGTGCACCGGCCGTGCGGGTCGGTGTCGGCGACGACGGCGTGGGGCTCGATATAGCCCTGATGCACGGGTTGAGTGGTGAGCTCTCGCTCGATGATGACATCGGCCTCGACGAAACCGGCCGCGGTGTCGCCTCGGGTGAAGACCGTGACCCCGCTGACGTTGGACGGCTCGGCCGGGGCCGGGTCGACACCGGACGTGAACAGATGACTGTGGATCACCGGCGAGTCGGGGTCGAGGGCTTCGTCAATGGTCAGCACCGGCGGCAACAGCTCGTAGTGCACCTCGACCGCAGCCGCGGCGGCACGAGCCTGCTCGGCCGTGTTGGCCGCCACGGCCGCCAACGCGTGGCCTTCGTACAGCACTCGGTCCCGGGCCATCAGGTTCACGCACATGTCGTAGTCGCCAACACCGGGCTCCACGGGCGGGAAGTCCTCACCCGTGATCACCGCCTTGACTCCGGGCATGGCCTCAGCTACGGCGGTGTCGATCGAGATGATCCGGGCGTGGGCATGGGGGGAGCGCACCACTTGGCCTACGAGTTGACCGGGAAGGTCGAGGTCGGCGCCGAACCGGGCCCGGCCCGTCACCTTGTCGACGCCGTCGTGACGGACCGGCCGAGTGCCAACGAACTTGTACTGAGGACGGGACTCGGTGACAGTCACTGATTCTCCTTGGTCTCGTTGTTCCCGTTCATCTGCGAGTTCATCTGTGAGGCAGCGACCAACACCGACTTGACGATCTTGTCGTAGCCGGTGCAGCGGCACAGGTTGCCGGCCAAGGCGTAGCGGGTCTCGGTCTCGGTGGGATCGGGATTGCGTTCGAGCAATGCCGTGGCCGCCATCAAGAAGCCCGGCGTGCACACGCCGCACTGCAAGGCGGCCCCTTCGAGGAAGCACCGCTGGAGCGGATGGAGGTTGTCGCCGTCGGCCAAACCTTCGACAGTGCGGATGGACGCGCCCTCGGCTTCGGGGGCCAGCATCAGGCATATGCAGGTCAACCGGCCGTCGACGATCACCGAGCAAGCCCCGCAATCGCCGGTTCCGCAACCTTCCTTGGCTCCGGTGAGACCGACCTCGTCGCGTAGGGCGTCCAGCAACGACTGACCGCCGTCGCAGAGAAACTCGGTCTCGTCGCCGTTGACGGTACAGGTGACATGGACCCGGCTCATGACGAACCTCCTCTGCGGCGGGCTCGCTCGGCTGCGATGGTCACGGCCCGGCCGGCCAGCACCCCGGCTACCCGGCGGCGGTAGGCAACCGTGCCCCGCTTGTCGTTGATCGGGTTGCAGACGGCCGACGCAGCCGAAGCCACGGCATCGAGCACGCCAACGCTCACGGGGCTCGAGACGAGGGCAGCTTCGGCGTCAGGCACCCGTACCACGGTGGGAGCCACCGCCCCCAAGGCGATGGCAGCCGCTGTCACTACACCGTCGGGGTCGAGGGTGATCCGGGCCGCGGCTCCCACCACGGCTATATCCATCTCGGTGCGGGGGATGAGCCGCAAGTAGGCATCGGCGGTGTGGGAGGCCGGCGAGGTGAGGGTGATTTCGACGATGATCTCGTCTTGGCCCAAAGATGTGGTACCGGGTCCGGTCACTATGTCGGCTACCGCGACGGTGCGGGTGCCCTGGGGGTCGGCGATGGTGGCCCGGGCGTCGTTCACGATCAGGGCTGGCAGGGTGTCGGCGGCGGGTGAGGCGTTGCCCAGGTTGCCGCCCCAACTGGAACGGTTCTGGATCTGGTCGGAACCTATCAGCCCGCTGGCCTCGGCCAATCCCGGGAACTCGGCTGTGAAACCGGTGTGAGCAGTGATATCGGCGGTAGGAGTGGCGGCACCTATGACCCAGGTCGAGCCGTCTTGGACGATGCCCACGAGCCGGTCGATTCGTTTGAGGTCGATCATCACACTGGGCTGGGGCCGACCGGCCCGGATCTGGGGGATCAGATCGGTGGCGCCGGCGAAGACCCGACTATCGCCGTCAGAGCCCAGCCCATCCAAGGCTTCGGCAACCGTAGCAGGGGCAAAGTATCTCATGGCCCGTGATCATAGACTGGCAATCGCAATGTCGGCTCGGCCGTAGCCGACTTGGATCGCGCCGGATTACCCTGCCGTGAGTGACAAACCAGGGCGAGCCGGCCGATCATTTCGACCACACCGAGCAATGGGGGGCCGGGAACCTGAACCTGCGGGGGTCGTTGCGGGAGGCGATGAAGGCGCCTCCGACGGTGTTCGAGGTCGTAGGGGGTCAGCGGTTCTTCAACGAGCTGGTCGACCGCTTCTACGACGCCGTCGAACACGACCATCTGCTTCGCCCGATGTACCCGAGAGATCTGCGGCCTTCCCGGGCCCGCCTAGCGAGCTTCTTGGCCCAGTACTGGGGCGGGCCACCGCACTACAGCGAACAACGAGGCCACCCCCGGCTGCGGATTCGCCACCTGCCCTTCGCCATCGGCCGGGCAGAAAGCGACGCCTGGCTGGCTCACATGAAAGCTTCGCTGGCAGTTGCCGCGCTCGCAGACGGCACCGACCGACCCCTTCCCGCTGGGATCCGAGACGCGATGTTGGATCACTTCGACAACGCCTCCAACCATCTGATCAACCAGCCCGATCCTCCTCCTGAATCAGGGAGTTTCTCCGGCTGATCTGACAGCTAGCCGTGACAACGGAGAACGTTGTGGTTGGCGGTTTGGGGTTGGGCGGCTAGACGATCTCGAACCAGGGCCGGGCTGGGCGCTTGAGGTGTGCTCGCCCGCTACAGCCGAACCGGTCGCGGTGCGCGCCGCCGTAGAAATTAGGATTCGTGGAATCGGTGGTAAGCGGTGCTGGGCGCGCCGAAGCCTTGGCCGGTGGTACCGGCCAAGGCTTCGAACGTGTCCGTGTGCGGTTGTGATTACTGGAGTTTTTGCCAGAGGCGAGCGAGGAACGAAGCCATCTGCTCGCGGGTGACTATACCGTCGGGGTCGTAGGTGGTGGCGGTCTTGCCGGCCGTGATACCCAAACCGTAGATGCACTTCACATCATCGGCGTAATCAGCATCGGCAGCAACGTCGGTGAACGCCAACGACTCGACCACCTGACACTTCTTACCGGCCTGGCGCCAAGCGTTGGCCAAGAACGAAGCCACAACCGAACGCGACGCAGGCTGGTCAGGCTCGAACGTCGTGTCGGTAACACCAGTCACGATACCCAGATCGGCCAGACAAGCAATATTGCTGCCATGCGCAGCCGAAGCAGCCGCATCAGCCCAAACACCATCACTGGCACCCTCCGGGCAAGCCCGCCCCGACTTCACCCACAACCGGGCCAAGAACGAAGCCACATGAGCCCGAGTCGAAGGCACCTTCGGCTCGAAACTAGTCGCCGTCTTACCCTTGATGACCTCCAAATCCACCAACACGCCGATGTTGCCCCGATGCGGCGAATCCTTCGCCACATCCACGAACCGATCAACCGTCTCAGGCTTCGGCTTCGGCTCAGGCTCAGGCTTCGGCTCAGTCGGTGTCGACAGCGCTGGCAGCGACGCTGGAGCCTCGTCGACGTCGGTGACAGTCACCTCAAAGTCGTGGGAGGTGCTGTTCGTGCCGTCGCTGACAGTCACCGTCACCTCGTACACATTGTTGGTGTCGGTGTCGGCGGGATTCTCGAAATCAGGAGCAGCCTTGAACCGCAACGTCCTGTCCCCGACTGCCGGCGACGAGGACGTAGCCGATGCTAACGAGGACGTAGCCGATGCTAACGAGGACGTAGCCGATGCTAACGAGGACGTAGCCGATGCCAAGGTGATCAGCGGCGACGAGGACGTAGCCGAGAACAACTCGAACAAGGCACCATCAGCACCCGACAAGGCCCAACTGAACGAATCGCCCTCGCGATCAACAGCCCTCAAAGCCTGCACCCCGACAGTGTTCTCCTCCACACTCAGACCCCGACCGAGAACCTGACCGGTGTCATCGGTAATCGTCGGCGGGTTTCCGCTCGACTGAGCACTCGCCGCGGTTGTCGACAGCAATGAGGACAGCACTATTACGGCTATTACGCTCCATGCCGAGCTGGCTCCAGTATTTCCATGAATTTTCATAAGACAAGGCCCTCCAATGATCAAGTGAGCAGGCTAACGAGTCTATGTACAATTAGGTTCTATTGCAAGTCAGCAGTGTCAGCAATTCGATCTCGGACGCCCAAACCTCAGATCGGCCAGACACGTGCAACGCCCCCCAGACACGTGCAACACCCCGTTGTGGCCACCAGTTTCGCTCCACCCGGCGGTCGCGGCCAGCTCAGCGCACCCCCACCGACCGGCCCGGACCCTCAGGGGGCTCGGGTCTCTGGTAACAGTATCCGCCCTTCGAAGGGAGGGTCGGTCGGGAAGAAGGCGCCGTCGGCATGAACGAGCCGGCCATGGACCCACACTGCATCCATACCGTCGGGAGGCGTGAGCGGATCGGTGAAATCGTTGCGTTCGGTCACGTTGTCCCAGTCGACGAGCACGAGCGAGGCATCAGCACCGGGCCGTAGCACCGGGTCCGCCAACCCCAGGAAACGACACGGGAGCGTGCTCAGCCGGAAGATGATCTCCGACAGCGGGATCTGCATCTCCCGGGCCATGCGCAGCGCTTTGGGGAAGGCACCGATAGACCGGGGATGAGGTTTCTGACCGGGCCCGGGCACCAGCCCGTCGGTGCAGATCGCCATGGTGGGCCGGCGGAAGAACCGCTCCACCGTCGCCTCGTTGCCGTAATGGGTGATGATGCCGATCTCGCCTCGATTGGCCACGAAGAAGTCGAAAACTGCCTCGTAGGCCTCCGGGGAGGCCAAATCACCGCGGCCGGCGGCCCGGGCCACGTCACCGAGCCGGCGACCCAGGAAGGCATCGCCCACCCCCGGACGCACCCCGGCGATCTGGATGCCTTCCAGGCCACCGCAGAACTCCACGAAGTTGTCCCAAGTGGTGGTGTCGCCCCGAATCTTTGCGTAAGCGGTCCGGCGCCAGGCCGGATCCTGGAGCCGAGCCAGGAACTCCTCACGGCTGCCGGCTCGGATCTCGGGCGGGAAGATGGCGTCTCCGGTGGTGCTCCCGGCCGGCCACGGATACATGTTTTCCATGGTGGGGATGGAGCCGGACGCGTCGTCGATCCTGGCTGCTACCGCCTCGAACCGGTCCCAATTGCGACGGCCGGCGATCTTGGTGTGCTCGTTGCAGTAGGCGCCACCCCCGTCCACGGCCGCGGTGATCACTTCGTCGAGGGCGGTCAGGATCTCGTCGCTCTCAGACCGCAGGTGAGGGAACAACGCCGCCGGTCTCACCTGGTTGAAAGCCCGGACCAGCTCGGTGATCTCACGCTGGTCGGAGTAGACGGCCGGGTTGTAGACCAGCCCGGTCGACAGCCCCAGGGTCCACGGTGCCTCTCGCCGCACCACCGTAGCCATGGCCCGAAGCTGCTCGTCGTCGGCGATCCGGGCCAGGTTGCCCATGACCAAGCGGCGTACGGCACTGTGCCCCAGGTACAACCCCATGTCGGTGATCGAGCGGCCCCGGTGCCAACGGTAGAATTCCTCCACCGACGACCAGGTCCACTCACCGGCGATGGTGCCGTCGAGGGGCGCGAGCTGAGCCGCGTACTCGTGACGCTGGTCAACCGCCACCGGGGCCGGGGACAGACCGTCGACTCCGCAGATCCGCTTGGTGACCCCACCTCGCAACGAGAGCTCGCAGGCGACGGGAATGCCATGGCGGCCTATACGAGTACCGGCCAAGGCCCCATGATTGTGGGTGTCGACGAAGCCGGGGCAGAGCACCCGCTGGCGGCCGTCGACGGTCACGTCGGCTCCTCGTGCCGCGGTCGCCGGTACCGCGCCCAAGTGGGTGATGCGATCGTCAGTCACCAACACGTCGCCTTGGTAGGGCTCGGTATGGCCGTCGCCGGTGACGATCACCACATCGGAGATCAACTGCTGCACGCCCTCACCGTAGACCCAGCCAGGAGCGACACCTACCAGCCCGAGACCACCGAAGTCCCCGTTCTCTCGTCCCCTCCCCCCTTCTTACCGCTCAGCCGGTAGGGAACGTACCCTGCTCAGGTGAGGCAAGCTTCGACCCTGACCCGTCGGTGGGATGGTGACAGCCCTATGGGCGAGCGCGAGTTCGTCTTCTTCATGGCATTGATGACTGCTATGTCGGCGCTGGCCATCGACGTGATACTGCCGGCTTTCGCAGCCATGCGGCCTGATTTCGGGCTGGCTGCCGACTCCACCGAGCTCTCGCTGACGGTGACGTTCTTCATCTTCGGCGTCGCCATGGGGAACATGTTCTTCGGCCCCGTTAGCGACGCTTTGGGCCGCAAACCTGTACTGCTCGCGAGCCTGGCCCTGTACGCGATCTCGGCTCTGGCCGCAGCCCTGGCCTCATCGCTGACCATGTTCCTCGTCAGCCGATTCTGCTGGGGGATGGCCGCCGCCGGACCGAGAACACTGAGCCAGACCATCGTGCGGGATCGGTTCGCCGGAGACGCCATGGCCCGGGTCATGGCCCTCGTGCAGTCGGTGTTCTTCTTGGCTCCGATGGCGGGTCCTCTCATCGGGAAGGGCCTGGTAGAACTCGGTTCGTGGCGATACGTCATGGCTTTCGGAGTGTTCGTAGCCGTCGCGACCGCGCTCTGGTCTCTGCGGTTGCCCGAAACTCTGGATCCTCGGAACCGCCGACCGTTGCGGTTCGGAACCACGCTGAGGGGGATCCGAACGGTGATGGGCAACCGGGTGACGTTGGGCTACACCTTGGCCGTCACGTTCGGCTTCGGTGCTTTTCTGCCCTTTCTGGGGAGCTCCGAACTGGTCTTCGACACCGTGTTCGACCGATCGGGCTGGTTCGTCCCCTACTTCTCGTTGATGGGCCTGCTGCTGGCCGCGGTGGCACTGGGAGTGAGCCGGGCTCTGCGCATCGTGTCAGCAGCTCGGTTAGGCGCCTACCTGGGAGGGACGTTCGTCACCTCATCGGCCCTTCTGGCCTTGGTGACCGCCCTTGGGGGAGGGCGACCCCCCTTTTGGGGATGGCTTCTCGTCTACACCCTGGCCGTGGGCAGCCACGCCGCTTTCTTTCCCATCTGCTTGAGCCTGGCCCTCGAGCCGATGGGCAAGATGGCAGGTACTGCCGCGGCCGCCATCGGGTTCGTGAGCATGCTGGTGGGCGCAATACTGGCCTCTTTCGTCGATCGGGCCATAGACGCTACGGTGACCCCGATAGCGGTCGGCTATCTCGGCTACGGCTCTATCGCCTTGGTATTTCAGCTCTGGGCCCAGGCCGGTCGGCCTCCGGCAGCGGCCGGTCGATCAGCCCACGCCGTTGGCCCGCAGGAAAGCCAGGGTGCGTTCTAGGGCCAGCTCGGCCGACGCTTTGTGATAGGAATCCCGTACGTCGCAGTTGAACCCGTGGTCGGCGCCCTCATAGACATGCACGATCACGTCCGGATGGGCCGCGGCCACCTCATCCACATCGGACATGGGGATCATGGGATCGAGCTCACCGAAGTGCAGCATGGTCGGTGCGGCCGGGATCCGGTCGATGAACTGGTGGACCTGCCCACCGTAGTAACCGACGGCGGCCGCCACGGGCAGGGCGTGAGCGGCCAGCCAGGCCAGGCCGCCGCCGTAGCAGTAGCCGACCACCGCTACCGGCCCGGTGCCGACACAGTGGTCGACCGCAGCGCCGATGTCTGACACTGCGTCGTCCCAGTCCAGCCTGTCCCGCAGCCCCCGGCCCCGTTGCGCACCCTCGGCCGTGTAGTCGAGCTCGATACCGGGCTCGGCCCGGTCGAAGACGGCCGGGGCGATGGCCCGGTAGCCCAACCCGGCGAACCGATCGACCACCGATCGGATGTGGGCGTTGACGCCGAACACTTCTTGGAGCACCACCACCACCGAGGTGGCCCCTTGGGGATTCACCTCGTAACCGGTCAGGACGTGCCCGTCATCAGCTTGCAATTCAACCTTTGTCATGGACCCGTATTCTAAGGGCGACCGGCGCCGGGCGTGAGTTTTCCATGGCTGCGGGTGGCGCCCAGCCATTTTACGGCGCGCTCGATATCGACATGCTAGGTTCGCCACCCCTCAGACCGGGGGCAACCTCGCTGAGCCACCAGCTCGGAAGTGGAGTGGTTGCCAGGCGTTACCGTTCGTCTGCCGGGATGTCAACATTCAGCCCAAGGAGAAACCCAATGGCAAGCACAAACACAAGAACCAGGAAGCCGCTCGCATTCTTGGCCGCTCTGGCCCTGATCTCGGGGGCGATCGTATCGGTCCCGTTGACGGCTGGTGCTCAGGAAAGCCAACCTGAAGCCGCCACCGAGCCCTTCACTCTCACCATCTTGCACAACAATGATGGCGAGTCGAAGCTCCTGCCCGATGAGGACGCCGGGTATCCCGGCGTGGCTCGCTTTGCCGCCTCGATGAAGCTGCTGCAAGCCGCAGCCGCTGCCGACGGTAACGGCGTCATCACCCTCACCTCGGGCGACAACTTCCTGGCTTCTCAGGAACTGGGGGTCTCGCTGGCCCGTGAAGGCGCACTGTACGACTCGGTGGCTCTCAGCGGCCTTTACGACGCCATGGCCTTGGGCAACCACGATTTCGACTTGGGACCCGAGGTGGCAGCCCGCTTCATCGGAGGGTTCACTCCATCGATTCCGTTCCTGTCGGCCAACCTGGACTTCTCCGCAGAACCAGCGCTGAAGGCTCTTGTCGACTCCGGCACTCTGGCCGGCAGCACCGTCGTGGAGACCGGCGGGCAAAAGATCGGTGTCATCGGAGCGGTGACCACCCAGCTCCCCAACATCTCCACCCCTCGCAACGTCGTCGTCTCAGAGGTGAAAGCGGCCGTGCTGGCCGCAGCCGAGTCGCTGACCACCCAAGGGGTCGACAAGATCATCCTGGTCAGTCATCTCCAGGACGTGGCCGAAGAGACCGCCTTGGTGGCCGATCTGGTCGGCGTGGACGTGGTGATCGCCGGAGGCGGCGACGACCTGCTGCGCAATGAGAGCGACACCTGCATGCCAGACGAAGATCCGGCCGGCCCGTACCCGACCATGGTGGCCGACTCCACCGGTACCGAAGTACCGGTCATCACCGCACCGGGCGGCTACCGGTGCATAGGAGCGCTCAGCGTCACCTTCGATGCCAGCGGCAAGATCCTCAAAACCACCGGTCGATCCATCGGAGTGGCCATGGACGTAGTGCCCGACCCGGCCGTGCAGACCAGCGTGATCGAGCCCCTGAGCGCGGCTGTAGCCGTCATCGACTCCGACGTCATCGGTTCCAGCGAGGTGGACTTGGACGGTCGCCGGACCATGGTCCGCACCACCGCCACCAATCAGGGCAACCTGCATGCCGACGCTCTGCGGGCCTCCGCCGCCAACTTGGCTGCCGCCTTCGGGAGCCCGGTACCCGATGTCGGCTTGCAGAACGGCGGAGGAATCCGCAACGACGCCGTGATCTCGGCCGGGTCCATAACCACTGGCGACACCTGGGACATCGCTCCGTTCAGCAACTTCGTGGTGGTGGGCGCGGTGCCTCGTGAGACCTTCCATGTGCTGCTGGAGCAGGCCGTGGACCGGATCCCCGGGGCCGGGGGCCAGTTCACACAGGTATCGGGGTTCACCTTCACCTACGACCCGTCGGCTCCGGCCCGTGAGACCGACCGGGACGGGGACTGCTCACTGGCCGGCAATCCCGGAGAGAGGATCCGAGAAGTGACTCTCGACGACGGAACCATCATAGTGAAAGACGGGGGGGTGATGCCCGGTGACCCGGTGGTGGTGGCCACCATCGACTTCCTCGCCGGCGGTGGAGACTGCTACCCGCTCTCCGACATCGAGTTCACGAAGTTGGGTGTCAGCTACCAGCAGGCCTTGGCCAACTACATCTCCACCGATCTGAACGGCGTCATCACCGCGGCTGATTACCCGGCCGGCGGTGAAGACCGGATCGTCGCCTCGGTTCGGGAGTCGCCGACTCCGGAACCGACTCCGGAACCGACTCCGGAACCGACTCCGGAACCGACTCCGGAACCGACTCCGGAACCGACTCCGGAACCGACTCCCGAACCGACTCCCGAACCGACTCCCGAACCCGCAGCACAGGTCACGGTCAGCTCCGGTGACAGCTTGTGGCGCATCGCAGCCACCCATCTCGGTTCCGGGACCCGCTGGCAGGAGGTCTTCGAGCTCAACAAGGGCCGGACCCAGGCCGACGGCCGGACTCTGACCAACGCCAACCTGATCTTCATCGGTTGGGTACTGGAACTCCCGACCGGCTGAATCGGGAACCGCACAGAGATCGTTGACGGTGTGTTCTCGGCCGGTTGGCCGAGAACACACCGTCATCTGATCTTCGTCATCTGATCTTCGAAACATCTCGACGCCAACGGTCCGACGACAACGGCCCGAAGCTGACTTTGAACAGGAAAGGTGTCTCATGCGCTTACGTGCAACTGCGACATTCGTATCGGTCGCTGTACTGGCTTCTGGCCTGTACGCGGGAACGGCCGCGGAGGCGGTCCAATCTTCGGGACCGGTATTCATAAACGAGATCCACTACGACGATGTCGGCAGTGACGCCAACGAAGGCATCGAGATCGCGGGACCAGCGGGCACGGACCTAACCGGATGGACGGTCGAGTTCTACAACGGCAGGGGTGGCAAGCCATACGGCACTGTCGATCTCACGGGTACCATCCCCGACCAGCAAGCCGGTTTCGGCACACTGTGGTTCGCACACAGCGGCATCCAAAACGGCGCACCCGACGGCTTGGCGCTAATCAATGCGAGCAATGAGCTGACCGAGCTCATCAGCTACGAGGGAGCCCTCACCGCGACGGGCGGCGCAGCCAACGGCCAGACCAGTACCGACATCGGCGCCTCAGAAACCAGCTCTACTCCAGATGATCATTCGCTGCAGCTCACCGGTACCGGTTCGATGGCGGCTGATTTCACCTGGGCGGCACCACAGACGCACTCACGCGGCCTGGTGAACACCGGCCAGACCTTCGAAACCGAAACAATTGTGGTTCCGGTCGGCCCGACTCCGGGCGATCTGGTGATCAACGAGATCATGCATGACCCAGATGCGGTGGATGACAGCAAAGGGGAATGGTTCGAGATCTTCAACCGGTCGGCGTCAGACATCGACATCGAGGGCTGGACCATTAGCGATGCAGACGGTGAGACTCACACCATCGCCGCGGCTGGAGGCTCACTGACAGTCCCTTCAGAAGGGTTCCTGGTGTTGAGCAACAGCGCCACCTCTACCACCAACGGCGGAGTTTCCGTTGACTATGGCTACAACGCCGGTGACTTCACACTGGACAGCGCCGATGAGATCATCCTGACCGACGCCAGCTCGACCGAATTCGATCGGGTCGAATACCGCAGCGGTTCGACGTTCCCCGACTCCGCCGGTGCGGCCATGAGCCTCGGCCCGGCATCGTCGACAACGACCGACAACGACGACGGCGCCAACTGGTGCCCAGCCACAGAGCCGTTCGGTGACGGTGATCTCGGCACTCCCGGCGAGGCCAACTCGCCTTGTATCGTGCTCATCTCCGAAGTACAGGGACGCGGCGCGAGAGTTGCTCTCGAAAGAGTCGTCACCGTCGAGGCGATCGTCACGTCACTGTTCGAGAAGGATGACGCCCTGGACGGTTTCTTCATCCAAGAGGAGGACGCCGACAACGACGATGATGCGAAGACATCCGAAGGGCTCTTCGTATTCTGCCGTCCGTGTGACCAGGCGGTGGCCGTCGGCGACGAAGTAACCGTCACCGGCCAGTCGGTGGACTTCATGGGTATGAGCCAGATCAATACCAGCGATACCGGTGGCGCAGTCGTGGTCAACTCCTCGGGGAATCGGTTACCGGAAGCGACGCCGCTGTCGCTTCCGGCGTCGGGGAGCACCAAGGCCGAGTACACCTTCGAAGACGTCGAGGGCATGATCGTAAGCTTTCCCGACCCTCTGGCTGTGAGCGAGTACTTCCAGCTCGGCCGGTTCGGCCAGTTGGTACTCACCAGCCGGGCTCGGCCCTACCAATTCACCCATGAGAACCGGCCCAGCGCGTCTGGATATGCGTCGTTCCTCAATGACCTGGCCACCAGGCGGATCATCCTCGACGACGACAACAACGACCAGAACGAATTCACTCCGAGCACACAACCCAGTGTCGATGAGCCGTACCCCTACCCTGAGGGTGGGCTGAGCAACGCCAACATGTTCCGTGGCGGTGATTCGATCACCGGGTTGACCGGTGTCATGCACTGGTCATGGAGCGGTTCCGGGGACAATGCATGGCGAATCCGACCCATACCAGAGGCGTACGACTACAGCTTCACCGCCGAAAACCCCCGACCGGCCAGCCCACCCTCGGTGGATGGATCGCTCCAGGTGGCCAGCTTCAATGTCCTGAACTACTTCACGACCATTGACAACGGGACACCTACTTGCGGACCCGAAGGCACTCAGGGCTGTCGAGGCGCCGACTCGGCCGCCGAGCTGACCCGGCAAAAAGCCAAGATCGTCTCTGCAATCACGGCTATCGACGCCGACGTCATCGGATTGATCGAGATCGAAAACAACGCGTCCTCCCTCAGCGATCTGGTCGACGCCCTGAACAAGGCCACCAGCGCTACCAGTACATACAGTTTCATCGATACCGGATCGATCGGAGCCGATGTAATCAAGGTGGGTTTGGTCTACAAGCCGACCTCCGTGAAGCCGTCCGGCTCGTTCACCATCCTGGATTCGTCGACCGACCCCACGTTCATCGATACCAAGAACCGGCCTGTACTGATCCAGACATTCGAAGAGGTATCCAGCCGTGAGCGGTTCACCATCGCTGTCACCCATTTCAAGTCGAAGGGATCCGACTGCAACGATCTCGATGACCCGAACCTGAACGACGGTCAGGGCAACTGCAGCCGGACACGAACCCGGGCGGCCACCGCACTGGCCCGATACCTCGCCACGGACCCAACCGGTAGTGGCGACCCAGACATGCTGATCATCGGCGATCTCAACGCTTACGCCATGGAAGACGCGGTCACTGCGCTCGAAGACGTCGGTTACATCGACCTCATCGAGACTTTCACCGGCTCCGATACCTACAGCTTCGTGTTCGACGGCCAGCTCGGCTACCTAGACCACGCCTTGGCCAACCCGTCGCTCCTACCCCAGGTCGCGGGCGTGGCGAAATGGCACATCAACGCCGATGAGGTGAACCTCTTCGACTACAACGACGACATCACCGACCCCGGTGAAGCCTCGTACGAGCGGGAATCAAACGTTCACCCCATCTATGAACCCAACCCCTTCCGATCGTCGGATCATGATCCCGTGATGATCGGGCTGAGACTGGGTGAGGACAGTCCGCCGCCGTCACCGCCGTCGATACCGTCACCGCCGTCGATACCGTCACTACCGGAACCGACGCCCGACCCGGAACCGACGCCCGACCCGGAAACGACGCCCGACCCGGAACCGACGCCCGACCCGGAACCGACGCCCGACCCGGAACCGGACCCGCCCGGTGAGGCTGCGGTGGTCGAGACGCCGTTCACCGACTTGGACGAGACTCTGCCGGAGCACCGCGACAACATCAGCCGCATCTTCGGCCTGGGCATCACCGCGGGCACCTCAGACACAACTTTCTCGCCCAAACAAGCCGTGACCCGACAACAGATGGCCTCATTTTTGGCCCGGCTCTACAAGTCATTGACCACCGGCAGTGAGGCTGCGGTGGTCGAGACGCCGTTCACCGACTTGGACGAGACTCTGCCGGAGCACCGCGACAACATCAGCCGCATCTTCGGCCTGGGCATCACCGCGGGCACCTCAGACACAACTTTCTCGCCCAAACAAGCCGTGACCCGACAACAGATGGCCTCATTTTTGGCCCGGCTCTACAAGTCATTGACCACCGGCAGTGAGGCTGCGGTGGTCGAGACGCCGTTCACCGACTTGGACGAGACTCTGCCGGAGCACCGCGACAACATCAGCCGCATCTTCGGCCTGGGCATCATCGCGGGCACCTCAGACACAACTTTCTCGCCCAAACAAGCCGTGACCCGACAACAGATGGCCTCATTTTTGGCCCGGCTCTACAAAGTGGGGGCCGACCTTCCGAGCGGGGGACTAGCCGAGCGCTAAACCGCGGGAGCTCATAGCCTAGAGACCAGCAAAGCCGCGACGATCTGCGAATGCGCTACCGCGCCGGGTGAGGTCGGTGCAGCCCGGCTCAAGTTGCGGCATCATAACTCAGTCCTGTGACAAGGCTGGATGTGGCAATGGATTCTCATCGGGCACAACGATTCTCATCGGGCACAACCTCGTGGGCACAGCATTGACATGAGCACCGATCAGGTCTCGGTCTTCTTCGCGCTGTTGACCCTGGGAGCCCTGGCTCTGGGTGGGCTCGCCACGGCCGGCACCTTCACCACCAGCGCCACCGGCGCCGCCCGACTGATTCGCCCGCTACAGCCGCTGCTGGTGCCGACGGCCCTGGCGGTAGCGGCAACGGCGGTGGCCGGGAGCCTGTACTACTCGGAGGTGGCCGGCTACCCGCCCTGTGAGATGTGCTGGTACCAGCGAATATGCATGTACCCGCTGGTTCCGATCCTCGGGGTTGCATCATGGCACGGCAGAACTCGGACCAGCCCGACCGAGGTGGGCTGGTGTGCCCTTCCCTTGGCCGTCACCGGCTTGGGCATCTCGGTGTACCACTACCAACTCCAGCTCTTTCCAGGCCAGAGCTCGTCTTGTGACCCTTCCGCGCCATGCACCTCCAGATGGGTCGATAGCTTCGGGTTCGTGTCGATACCATTCATGGCTGGCTGCGGTTTCGTGGCCATAATCGGATTGACCGTCCTTTCGATACGTTTGGGAGACGATCCCGTCCCGGCCCCAGGCACCGAGGCCCAATGAACGACCGCCCCAACCACGAATCCCCCGGCTCGAGACCAAACCGGCACCAAACCGGGCCGAAAGCAGGCTGAGCACCGTGCAGAAGTGGGTCATCGCCGGGTTCGTAGTCTTGGTAGCAGCAGCACTGGTATTCGCTGTCACCAGAGAGTCCGCCAACCGAAGCGCCGATGTCGATACGGTCCAGGTGTCCTCTGTGGAGATAACGGGTTCGCCGCTACCGCGGTTCCAGACCACCCAGCAAGACCCGGCCACAGGCACTCCTGCCCCCGGCATCCGGGCCTCGACCTTCGACGACATCGAAGTTGTTGTCCGGCCCGGAGACGACCGGGCCAAGATAATCGCCTTTTTCACTCACTGGTGCCCCCATTGCCAAAGAGAGCTACCCCGGTTGAGGGCGTGGCTGGCCGAGAACGATCTACCAGCCGGCGTGGATCTCATCGCCGTCAGCACCGCCGTCGACAGCAGCCGACCCAACCACCCGCCTTCGGCCTGGTTCGAAGCCGAAGACTGGCCCCTGACGGCGCTGCGCGATTCGTCCACCAACGACATAGCCGACAGCTACGGGCTGACCAGTTTCCCCTACATGGTGGTGATCGACGGGCAGGGCGCAGTTGCCCGCCGCGTCAGCGGTGAGCTCACGACCGGTCAATGGGAAGACCTCCTGGCTGTCGCATCGACGGTGAGCTCACAACCGATCAACGGGAAGGCCGCCTTGCCATCTTTTCTGTCGTCGAGCAACCACGACGCACAGGACACAGCATGCCAATCGTGACCATCGGGTTCCCAGACGAATGGCTGCACCAATCACTCTGGGCTATCGCCGTGCAACACCCGTCCGTAGGCGTCTCGACATCAGGGACTATGCGTGACTGGTCGCCGACTGATCGGCTACGGGTAAGACTCACCCTGGTTTGATTACGTACCCGACCCGAAGCGGCATGGAGCTCGATGTCGTAGACATGGAAGCGCCGATGGCTCAGCAGGCGCAGGTGATCGATCGCGCTTGCCGGGACAGTGGCTTCTTCCGGATCCCGTTGGCCTGTATCCCGGCCGAGACAGCAGCCGGGGCTTGGGCTTCGGCCCGGGCGTTTTTCGCTCAACCCGAAGCTATCAAGCAACGAGTCGCCTTCCCCGAGCCAGGGTATCCCTACGGGTACTCGCCGTACCGCTACGAGAAACTAGCCCGGTCACTGACCGGCAACCGTGATGACGGCGACGGTGATGACGCTGGCAAGGCCGGCTATAACGATACTGGCTATGACGAGGCCGACCTGAAGGAGTCGTTCTCGGCAGGACCCGATTGCGGAAGTCAAGTCCTGCCCGAGGAGGCGGCTTGGGTGCGCTCCCCAAGCATCTGGCCCGATCATCCCCCCGGCTTTCGTGAGGCCTGGGTGCGCTACTACCGGGCCCTGTCCGATGTCGCTGCTCGGCTTCTGCGGTCCATGGCGGTGGCGCTGGAACTGGCCCCGGAGCATTTCGACCCGCTGATCGACCGCCATATCTCCTCGATGCGAGCTATCCACTACCCGGCCCTCGACCATGACCCCGAAAAGGCGCTCCGGGCCGGCGCCCACTCCGACTACGGGACGCTCACCATCCTGCGAACCGACGAAGTTCCCGGCCTCGAGATCTGGCGCGACGAAGGTACATGGGAACCGGTGACTCCCGAACCCGACACCTTCGTGGTCAACTTGGGTGACTCCATAGCCCGGTGGACCAACGACCGTTGGAGATCCACCGTGCATCGGGTGACCGCCACCGAACGCAGGCCTCGGTACTCCTTCGCCTTTTTCCACATGGCCAACTGGGACGCCACCATCAAGTGTTTGCCCACCTGCCTGGAGGTGGGCAGGCATTCTCGTTACCAGCCGGTACGGGCTGGGCCGTGGCTGATGCGCAAGTTTCGGGCCACCGTGACGGACCCCGAACTGTCCGGGGTGGCGGGTTCGTAGATGTTTCTGTCAAGGGATTAGGCATGCGTGCCCCCTACAACGAAAAGTTGATTCAACACATCACGGCACCAGACACCGGTCCCGAGTCGGCAGTGCGTGACGACGAAGGCCGCCTGATCGGGGTGCGCCGGTTCCGCTCCCGAATCTGATCAGGGCGAACCCTCTTGAATGGAGGGTCACCAGCACGAAGGCTGGTCGGACGAGCCCCGTCAGCAACCGAAAGGACCCCCAATGAAGCTCAGCAACCCGTTCAAAGGCAACCCAGTCAGTGCGGCAACGTTCGCAGCGTCCACCGTCGCAGTCCTCCTCGCCGCAGCCCCCTACACAGGCATCGTCAACCTGCCCAGCAGGGACGGGCATATCGAGATACCGGAATCTCCCCCCGGACCGGCAGGCGAGAAGGGAGACACCGGAACGAAGGGAGAGAAAGGCGACCGTGGCCCGAAAGGCGACCCTGGCCCAGCCGGCGTCAAGGGCGCTAAGGGTGACAAGGGAGAGAAAGGCCTGCCCGGCGTTGCCGGACCAAAAGGCGTCAAAGGCGCCAAGGGGGACCGGGGAGCTACCGGGTCTCGTGGTGTTGCAGGACCTCGGGGCGCTACTGGACCGGCAGGCCCTCCCGGCGCCACAGGCGTGAGCCTGGGCGGCTCGCTGAGTTACTCGGACGAGTTACGGCTCGACTCGATTGAGCGGGCCATCGACGACCTCGAATACTCCGTCGGAGGGTTCACCTACCTCCCCTACGGGTCTCCTGTGGAAAGCCGCCTCGACGACCTTGAACGCCGGGTCAGGTCACTGGAATGGGGCTACTAAAAAGGGCGAACACCCCCGAGGGGTCACCAGCTCAAAGGCTGGTCGGACGAGCTCGTCATGAACCGAGGGGTGCGACAATGAAGAGCGGAAAAACCGCCTGATAACTGAACAGATCCGTTATATCAACTCCCCCGGGGTTCTAACCGGATTCAGGGTCAAGATATGACGCGTAGCCGTCTCGAAGGTTCGAAGAACGGGTTGTCGGAGGAAACTCCAACAAAACCGGCGATCGCCGCGATCTCATCGGGGCTTAGACCACGATCGGAGAGTGCCCGGCCGATCTCGGTGATAAGCCGAGGCCGCTCGGGCATCAGCTCATCGCTCACCGGTTCCCGGGTCCGCCAGCCCAGTTTGCTGAATTGTTTGTACAACCCGGTTCTGCGGCTGGCGTTGATGATCTCAAGTCGGTAGGCCCTTTCGACGAGCGCTTGCATCGAGACACCCCAATAGCGTTTCAGGTCACACAGCTTGCCGGTGCTGAGGTTGCGGAGTTGGGGACGAATCACGACTTCGGGCATGAGGAACTCAGCCGCGAAGTCGTTCGCGTCCTGTTCCATGTCAAGCGTCGGTTCGAGGTTGTGGAGGCACAAATGACCGAGCTCATGCGCGAGTGTCATACGCCGCCGGTCGGTGGGCATCTGCTCGTTCAACAAGACCAACGGATGGTCACTGCTCCACTGCGAGAGGCCGTCAACTCGAATGGTACCGAAATCACGGTCGATGATCATGCATCCAGCCGATTCGAGCCAACCGACAAGGTCTCGCACCGGCCCGGACGGTATCCGCCATTGGGCCCGAACCATTCGGGCCGCATCAACAGGCGCCACCTCGACCGGGTCGAACTGCGGGACCTCGTACGACGCCCTGATAGATACCTCCTCGGCGAGAAACTCGGCATGCAGGTCGTACAAGTTGAGCTGAGCCTCGAGCCGGCGCCAAACCGTCGCTTTGGCCGTAGCCCGCCGGCGCATGTGAACATCAACCGCAACACCACCTCGCAGACGGCTCGCGCTTTGCAACAACCGAACGGTCACACCCAGACAAGCAGCTATAGCACCAAGAACAGCCTCCGATGGTTCGCGTAAATCGTTTTCGTATCTCGACAACGCCGCCTGAGTGATACCGGCCTGGTCCGCTAACTGTTCCTGGGTGATCCCTCGGGCCCGACGAGCAGTCGCGATAACGTCACCGATACCCACCGGAGGTCTCCTCGCCAGAAATCACATCATCAGATCCGACCACTTCGATCACCGGACGCTGCGGCGACGAGACCCTGGAGAACATAGCGGGCTCGTGCTCGATGTTCTCATCGTCGATAGGCACGTACCACACAATGTTCTTGCCGTCCCGTAGAGACAGCACAGCCGGTCCGATCTCGAATTGTCGACCGTTCCATTCGTAACCGACGATCAGGTGATGCATGGATAATCCGTCGAATGTGAGCTGTTCGGGCTGACTCATGAATTCGAGCGCGCCCTGCGTCGGGTAAGTACTCACCACTCCTGACTGGCTGTGGCGTTTGGCTCTGACCCGGTACCTGCCGTGTATGACCAACTCCCGGGTGGCACCTTTTCGATGATCTCCACACGATCCTGCTCACCCAACTCCGTAGCCAAATGGTGCCATAAACAGTCATGGATCCAGCTGGCGAGACCACGTGGGCTATGCCGAGCCACAAGATCCGGACACGTCTGACGGTAGCGGGCAAGATCGGCGCGAGTTGCGTCCACCGCGTTGACGATCGACTCAAGGACCTTGTCCCCAAGCTCCTCCAAGACATCAGATGCTGATGGATAGGATTTCATACCGGAAAATATACCAGCTAGGACCCGAACTTGGTCGGATCCTTAACCATGGCCGCTCCGAGGATTCCGCCCCCGTAGCGCCGGAAGGTTACCATGCCGCCGTGGTGAAAGGCCTGCTCGATGGGTACCGGCCGGGGCCGTGGTTCGACGAAGCCTTCGACGCCGATGGTGCGGTACGCCCTCCCTACGAGCGGGTCGTGGAACGGTTCGCCGCCATCGACACCGACGAACTGCACCGGATCGAGCAACTGGTGGCAGCGGAGTTCCGCCGTCAGGGCATCACCTTCACGGTGTACTCCGACGACGAGGGAACCGAGCGAACCTGGCCCATGGACCTGTTCCCGCGGATCATCGAGGCGTCCGAGTGGCGGCACCTCGAGCAGGGCCTGGCCCAGCGGATCGGGGCGCTCAACCGGTTCCTCGACGACCTGTACTCCGGTGAGCAAGCCGCTCTCAACGACGGGATCGTGCCCCGGTGGCTGGTCGTCTCATCGCAGGGATTCGAGCGCAACGCCTTCGGCATCGACGTTCCTTTCGGGGCTCGCTGCATGGTCGCCGGCATCGATGTCGTGCGGGGAGCTGACGGGTCATACGCCGTACTGGAGGACAACCTGCGCAACCCCAGCGGTATCAGCTACGTAGTCGAGAACCGCACCGCCATGGTCAAGGCCTTCCCCCGGCTGTTCAACGACCACACCGTGCACCCGGTCGACCAGTACGGCCGGCTCCTTCGAGCGACGCTGACCGATGTGGCCCCGCCCTCGGCCAGCGACGACCCCAATATCGTCATCTTGACCCCCGGCGTCTTCAACAGCGCCTACTTCGAGCACGCCTTCCTGGCCCGGCTGATGGGGGTGGAGCTGGTGGAGGGCCGCGACCTGGTCGTCGACGACCAAGGGGTCTACGCCCGCACCGTCGGTGGCATCTCCTCGGTCGACGTCATCTACCGGCGCATCGACGACGCTTTCCTCGACCCGGTGTCGTTCCGGCCCGACTCGACCCTGGGGGTGTCGGGGCTGTTGGCCGCGGCCCGGGCCGGGACGGTCACGATCTGCAACGCCATCGGCAACGGAGTGGCCGACGACAAGGCCTTCTACCCCTACGTTCCCGATCTGATCCGGTACTACATGAACGAGAAACCGCTGCTGCCCAACGTGGCGACGTACGTCATGTGGGATGACGACCAGCGAGCCCAGAGCTTGGATCGGCTCGACGAACTCGTAGTCAAACCGGTGGCGGAGTCGGGAGGTTACGGGATCGTCATCGGCCCCAGAGCGGGCGAGCAGGAGCTCGAAGCGGCCCGCCACCAGATCGAAGGGGACCCCCGGGGGTGGATCACCCAGGAGCTGGTCGAGCTCTCCAGCCTCCCGGCTCAGGCCGGCACCGGGTTGGCGCCCCGCCATCTCGACCTCCGGCCCTTCGTGCTGACCGGGGAACGCACCCGGGTGTTCCCCGGTGGGCTGACCCGGGTGGCCATGCGGGAAGGGTCGCTGATCGTGAACTCCTCCCAGGGCGGCGGGTCCAAGGACACCTGGGTGCTGGCCGACGACAACGCTGACGCCGACACCGGCCGGACCGACGGCGCCGACCCAGAAACAGCCCGGAAGCAAGAAGCGTGATACTGGCCCGCCACGCCGAAGCCCTGTACTGGGCCGGCCGTCAGCTCGAACGCAGCGAACACACCACCAGAGCACTGGACGTGGTGGCCCGCAACACAATGCACTACCGCATACCCCGGGCTCTGGCCGAGTGGGGGCTGCTGCTCGACGTGTTCGGTCTGACCGACCGCTTCCGAGCCACTGCCACAACTGCGGTCGATCTCGACCGCACCCGGGTGGCCGACTTCCTGTTCGCTGATGCGACCAACCCCGGTTCGGTCGTGTCGTCGGTGCGGCAACTGCGCGAGAACATACGGACCGTTCGAGACCGGGTTCCGGTGGAGCTGTGGGAGGAAGCCAACCGACTGCACCTCGACTTGGGCGCGGTCGACGCCGCCCACCTCCTGCACGAAGGGCCCTACGAACTCTTCTCCTCGGTTCGGCGAGGTTGCCAGACCATCTCCGGCGTGGTGGCCGAGGCCATGCCCCGAGACGACGGCTACACGTTCTTCGACTCCGGCCGGATGATCGAGCGATCGATCATGACTTGCCGGGTGATCCGGTTCGGTCTCTTCGGTGAGGCCCGCCACTTCGACCACGCCATCCTGCTGCGTCTGGTGTCGTCACTGCAGGCCTACCGACGGATGGTCGGCCACGACCACGATCGGTTGGCTCTGGCCGCTTTCCTGCTCCGCACCGAGTTGGTACCCCGGTCGGTGCTGTCGTGCCTGCGCCGGGTGGACGACCACCTCGAAACGCTCCAGAGGGCAGCGCCGGGGATGGCTCCGGCCCGCCAAGTGTGCGGCCGGATCCGCTCCGTGCTCGAATTCGGCGACACCGAAAGATCACTGGCCGACGACCATGCCCGCTACCTGCTGGAAATCGAGTCCGGAGTGCTCGACCTCGGCCACATGGTCGCCAGCTACGCCTTCAACCCGATCCACTCCACCGGCCTGCACGCTCAATTCGTGCGACCGGGAGGGAGCGGGCCATGAGGCTCGACATTCGTTACCGCATGAGGTTCCGGTATGACGGGTTGGTGCGTGAGGCTCACAACGAAGTCCGCGTCCGCCCCCAGGACCGGCCCGAACAGCGCTTGTTGGCTTACCGACTCACCACCATTCCCGCCGCCCGGGTGTTGTCGTTCACCGACTACTGGGGCACGTCGATGGACCACTTCGGGCACGTGCCCGAGCACGACCGGCTCGAGATCATCGCCGAAACGGCGGTGGAGACCCGGCCTCGGAACCCGGTGGGCACTGCCCCCATGGAAGCCCTGCGCAGTCCGGGCTTCGCGATCGGCCATGCCGAACTGCTCCGATCGTCCCCGCACGTCGAGTGGGACAGCGAGATCGCCGCCTTGGCCGACGCCACCGTAGCCGGAGCAGGTGACGTGCAGGCCGCAGTGGTGGCCATCGTGGCCACCACTCGAGGGATCCTGGGTTACGAGCCAGGCTCGACCCGTATCGGAATCCCCCTTCCTGAGCTGGTGACCGGGGGCAGGGGGGTGTGCCAGGACTTCGCTCACCTCACCATCGGTCTGCTGCGAGCCGTCGGCATACCGGCCCGCTACGTGTCGGGATACCTCTTCGCCGCCGATGAGACATCCGACGACGACGGCGACACCAGCCAAGAATCCGTGGAGGTCCAGACCCACGCCTGGGTTGAAGCCGCCATACCGGGCCAGGGCTGGTGGCCCGTCGATCCCACCAACGACCGGGTCGTGGGTGAGCGTCACGTCATGATCGGTGCGGGCCGGGACTACGACGACGTGGCCCCGGTACGAGGCGTGTACCAAGGTGACGCCACTCCCGAAGTGGAAGCCACCGTCGAGATCCGGCGCATGGAACCAGTCGAGCGGACGATGACAGAACGCCCCCGGCGCCAGGCTCGATTCCAGGTCACGATCCCGGCCTGGCCCGACCCGGCCATGGACCAGCAACAGCAGTAGCTCCCGCAGGGGCGTTCTGCGGACCAAGGCGGAAACAGTCTGGTCAGCGGCTCGAAATCAGATCGAAGGAGGGCACTGTCACACCTGGATGCGAACATGCAGGGCAACCGGTAGGGCCTTCTACGGAACCCTCGAGGGAGGAGCACAAATGACCGACCCGACCCCGGTCCGAACTACGCCCAGACCGTTGACGAACGGGTAGCCGTACTCGTCGCCAACGGGTACACGGTGCAGTCACGGTCGGCCACACAAGTGATACTGGTCCGCGGCCGCCGCCCCAACCACATACTCCACCTCCTGCTCACCGTATTCACGATCGGGTCTTGGGGAATCGTCTGGATCATTCTCACCGCGACCAACCGGCCCCAGACCAAAGTGATCACCATCGGCGAGCACGGCATGACAGAATCGATGTAACCAGGCAACGAACCTTGCCGACGGCGTCTCGGCGTTTCGGCGTCCCGCCGACGGCGTCTGGGCGTCCCAGCGGGCCCACCGACCCATCGCCCACCGACCCATCATGGCATCGTAGGAATCGACCCGCAGGGATGTTGACAGCCGCTATTTAGTTGACAGCCGCTATTTAGTTGACAGCCGCTATTTAGTTGACAGTTAGTTGACAGCCGCTATTTATCTTGGTAGTAATATTCTTGGTACTAAGATACTGAGCCGGCAAGAACCGGCGGAAATGAGGCTGTCATGGCCAGCAAGTTCGCCGAAGCTGATTTCTACGAGCACGCCCAGCGTTACGGAGACAAGAAGCTCGACTGGAAGCCGTTCGCCGACCAGGGAGAACTGAACCCCACGTACAAGCGAGCCCACGTTCGTATGGTTGGAGCGAGCATCACCGGCAATCACACCGAACCGGGCACTATTCCGGCCGAGAACTTCACCCTGTCGGTGATGATGATGCCTCCCGGCGCCGAGGCCCCCTCCCATGCCCATGAGGTGGAGGAGGTCTTCTTCGTCGTCGAGGGAGAGCTCACCGCTTGGTGGGAACACGACGACGGAACCATCCTCGAGACCGTTCTCAAGGAGCGGGAAATGATCTGCTCGCCGGCCGGCATCATGCACGGCCTGCGCAACCACACCGACCAAGAGGCGCTGGTTCAGGTCGTCATCGGTACCGGCCGTCCCCAAAAGCCCACCTACCTCGACGAGACCCTGGCCGGAAGCTGAAGCAGCCGCAACCAGGCGACCTCGCTCACCGGATCGACGGCCGGCATGGATCTCCGATGAGGGACAGGATGAGGAAAGACCTTTCGATGGCCCCCGTTCTGGCGAAGTTGACGACCAGCGGCGTGGCCCGCATGCTGGCCGAGGGCCCCACCGACGTGATCATCCCGCTGGGCGCCCTCGAACAGCACGGACCGCACCTACCGATCTCGACGGATCAGGTCATCGCCGAAGCTCTCGCCTTGCGAGCCGCCACCGAAGTAGGAGCATGCGCGGTCGGGCCATGCGTCCCGATCGGTGTCTCCAACCATCATCTCGGCTTCGCCGGCACTACCACATTGTCGGCACCGGTCATGGCATCGATCCAAGTGGAAATCGTCACTTCCCTGCTCGCCAATGGATTCCGCAACGCCTACCTGGTGACCGGACACGCCGGCAACTGCGCTTCGATGGCCGAGGCCGTCCGCCGACTGAGCGAGCGCTTCGGCAATCACGTCGTCGCATTCGACGACTGGCCGGCCCAACGATCCGCGCTCCACGCGGTCGCGACCGATCTCGGGCTCGATCCTGAGCGGGTCGGCACCCATGCCGGACACTTCGAGACCAGCATCATGTGCTTGCTGGTTCCCGACTTGGTCCAATTGGACAGAGCCGAAGCCGGCTTCATTGGCCCTGCCCGAGAAGCCAGCCGAATCCTGCTCGGTCAAGGGATGAAAAAACTTTCGAGCAACGGGGTGATCGGAGACCCGCAGGGTGCCTCGGCTGCCGCTGGCCGCGGTTACCTCGACGCTCTCGTCGCCCATGTGGTCGACGGCATAACCGAGCACCGTCGGCCTTCACCCACCGAGAGTTCTTCACCGCTTGAATCGGCCGAGGCCGGGCCGTGAGTCAGACGGCGGTCACCACCTCACGTGAGGATCACTGGGCTCGGCGGTTCCTTCCCTGGCTGTTCGACGCCGGCTTCGCTCCCTGCCTGATCCTGTCGATCGGCGTGTACATGACCTTCGCGTCGGATGTCTTCCTGACCAGCCGCAACCTCCAGAACATCCTGCTGCAGACCTCGTTTCTGGCCATCGCCGCCTTCGGTATGACCTTCGTAATCATCGCGGCCGAGCTCGACCTTTCACAGGGTTCGGTGATCGCGCTGATAGGGGTCGTAACCGCCGAGATGATGGTCCGTCACAACATCTGGGTGGGCCTGCTGGCCGGTCTGGTCACGGGAGCGGCGGTGGGGCTCTTCAACGGCATGGTCAGCGCCGTGCTCAAAGTGCCGTCTTTCATCACCACTCTGGGAATGCTGGTCATGGCCCGCGGCCTCGCCCGCGAGATAACAGCCGGAAACACCGTCGGGGGTTTGCCGGACTCCTGGGGCGACTTCTGGTCGCAGGAACTTCTCGGGTTACGCATGCCCATATGGGCCGCAGCCGCGGCCGGGATCTGTGGTCATTCAATCCTGCGTTACAGCCGGTTCGGCTCACACGTCTACGCCGTGGGCGGCAACGCCGAAGCGGCGCGCCGGGCCGGAATCAACGTAACCCGAGTGCGACTGGGGGTGTTCCTAACCGGTGGCATCTCGGTGGTTCTGGCTGGCTACACCCTGCTCGGCCGGGTGGAGTCGGGCCAGCCCAATGCCGCTCAGCTCACGGAGCTCTTCGCCGTCGCGGCGGTTGTGCTCGGCGGCACCAACCTCTTCGGAGGACGAGGGTCGATTCCTCGAACCATGGCCGGAGTGATCCTGATCGGGCTGATCCGCAACAGCCTCAACCTGCTCAGTGTTTCGTCGAACATGCAAGACGTGGTGCTCGGGCTGGTGTTCATGCTGGCGATGACCTCGAACCTGGTGCGGGTCCGGGTGCAGCGCTGGACCAGCCGGCTACCGACCCGAAACTCCGTGAATCTCGAACTCGACCAACCGGCCTGAAGGCCCCAACCCAACCCCAGGAGGGGAACCATGAGACCAACAAACCCACGACCCGGGCAAACCAGATTTTGGCAGTTGCTGATCGCACTGACCGCAGTGGTGGTACTGGCGACCGCATGCGGCGTCGCGGTGTCGGAAGAAACGACCGTGTCCGACACCGCGACGCCGGCCACCGAGGCTCCCGCCAGCACGGTCGGAGACGACGAGTGCAGCGAGACCTACGATGTCGCTTACGCCAACCTGGCCACCTTCATCCTGTACTTCCGCGACCTCGAGGCCGGGTTGGCCGAATTCGGAGCCGACAACTGCTGGAACTTCCAGGCCGCCGACGCTGCCTATGTGATCGAAGACCAAGTGGCTCAGATCGAAGACTTCGTAACCCAAGGCGTCGACCTGATAATCGCCTCACCCGGCGACCGTCAGGCCCTCACCCCGGCCTATGAAGTCGCCGGTGAAGCCGGGATCAAGATCCTGTCCACGGGTGACCGGGTCGAGAACGAGGAACTCGAGATCGGTTTCGTCGGAACCGATTGGGGAGCAGAGGGCAGGGCCCAGACCCAGTGGATGATCGACCAGATGGGCGGCAGTGGAACCATGGCTCGCATCGGCGGTCCCGGCGCATCCGAATACGTGGAGAAACGCCGTGAAGGGTTCAACGAGCTCATGGCCGAGCACCCGGGGATCGATCTGGTCTTCAATCAAAATGCCGACTCGTTCACCCAGGAGGAGGGGCTCCGGCTCGCTCAGGACGCCTTGACCGCCAACCCGGATCTCGATGCCATCTGGGCCGACTCCGACGCCCTGGCTCTGGGCGCAACGCAGGCCGTCGACGAAGCCGGCATCGACCATGCCGACATCCTGATAACCGGAACCGACGGTGAACCCGCTGCCTTCGATCAGATCAGGGACGGCACCGGTTTGGACGCCACCATCGCTTTGAGGGGATACCAGTGGGGTCGGCTCACTGCCGAGATCGCCCATCGCTGGCTGACCACCGGCAGCACCGGTGAGGGTTACTTCATCCAAGCACCGACGCTGCTGGTCGATGCCGACGAGATAGTGGGCCATAGCAACGCCGATTTCCGCTAGCGGCGACAACCGCCCCCGCTCCGCCTCACCGGCAACAGTCGAGACCGAACCCGAACACCGTGGTCGAACATGCCGACACCTTGATCATCGGCGCCGGAGCGTCCGGAGGCGTGGTGGCCCGGTATCTGGCCGAGCGCGGCTTCTCGGTCGTGGGCCTCGAGCAGGGAGACTGGCCGGCGCGAGACGACTTCCGGGGAGCCGAGTACGACTGGGAGCTCGCCGTCCGGCAACGCTGGTCGGCGAGCCCCAACGTCCGGCGACTGGAGGCCGATTACCCCATCGACGAAGCAGGCTCCGACATCACGCCATTGATGTACAACGCGGTTGGCGGGAGCACGGTCATATACGCCGGCACTTGGCCCAGGATGCTCCCGAGCGACTTCCGGGTGGCCGATCTCGACGGGGTAGCCGACAATTGGCCGGTCGACTACCGCGAACTGGCCCCCTATTACCTGGAGATCGAGCACCAGATGGGGGTTTCGGGCCTGGGAGGCGACCCGGCCTACCCGCAGGGTTTCGAGTACCCGCTGCCTCCGCTGCCGTTGGGATCGGCAGGGCGGCGGGTGGCCGAAGGGCACAACCGCCTGGGCTGGCACTGGTGGCCCGAACCCAACGCCATCGCCTCGGCCCCCTACGACGGGCGTCGGCCTTGCGTGCAGCGCGGGGTCTGCACCTCCGGGTGCGCCGAGGGAGCCAAGGCCTCGACCGACCTGACTCACTGGCCCCGAGCGATCGAAGCGGGAGCGAACCTCATCACCAAGGCCCGGGTCAACCGGATCACCGTGAACCGGGCCGGGTTGGCCACCGGCGCGAACTGGCTGGACCGAGAGGGCGTGGAACACCATCAGAGCGCCGATGTGGTGATCCTGGCCGCCAACTCGATCGGCACAGCCCGGCTGCTGCTGCTGTCCGCCGACGAAGGGGGCCATCGGGACGGGCTCGCCAATTCCAGCGGGCTGGTGGGCCGCCGGCTCATGATGCACCCGTTCGCGGTGGTGACCGGCTGGTTCGCCGAATCGGTGCAGGGCTGGCAGGGCCATTTCGGCGCCAGCATCACCAGCTTCCAATTCTACGAGACCGACCATCGGCGCGGCTTCGTGCGGGGGGCGAAATGGGCGCTGTCGCCGGTGGGGGGACCTCTGAGCCATGTGCTCCCTCTGCGGGCCGGCCAAGAGACATGGGGCGAGCAGCACCACGAACACATGACCCGCACCTTCGGCCGGGGCGCCACTTGGGCCATCTTCGGTGAGGACCTGCCCGAGGAGCACAATCGGGTCGATCTGGACCCGAGCGAAACCGACAGTAACGGTGTAGCCATACCCCGCGTCCATTACCGGGTTGGCGAGAACTCACGGCAACTGATGAAATTCCACACCGAACGGGCGGTCGAGTCGTTGCAGGCATCGGGGGCCGAGAGCGTCACTACCGCCAGCCTGCTGCGCTACGCGGGCTGGCATCTCATGGGAACGGCCCGGATGGGCGACGATCCGGTCACCTCGGTGGTCGACCGCTACCAGAGGTGCCACGATGTGGCCAATCTGTATGTTGTGGACGGCAGCGTGTTCGTAACCTCTTCGGGCGTAAACCCGACAGCAACGATCTGCTCGCTGGCACTGAGAGCTGCCGATCATATGGTCCGCAATCGCCACGACCAGGCGGTGCCGGTGTGACTGATCGAACCGGACCTCGACTTGGGCCAGCTCTGAACATCGGGGAACGCCAGCGCTTGGGGCGCATCGCCGATGTGATGCTGCCCGCCACCTCGGCCATGCCTTCGGCGACCGATGTCGGGGTACCCGGTGCGCTGGTCGACTCCGTGCTGGCCGCCCGCCCGGATCTGCTCGAAACCCTGAAACGGGCCATTGCCGATCTCGGGGACAGCTTCAGCCTGACTCGACTGGACGACTACCTGGGCGAGGATCCGCACGGTTACGCCGCTTTGACCACCTGCGTCGCCGGTGCCTACTACCTCTCGGCAGAGGTTCGCGACCGGATCGGCTACCCGGGCCAGCTCGCGCTGACCTATGACCCCTACGCCTATGTCCAATGGGTCAGCGACGGACTGCTCGACCCGGTGATCGGTCGGGGGCCTGTATGGCGCCGGCCGAGCGACTGGAAGACCTCGTCATGAACCTCACCAGCACCGCAGTACTTCTCGACGACTACGAGACCGGCCCCCGGCTGGTCGAGGTGACCGTAGCTCCGCCCCGTCCCGGCGAAATACTGGTCGAGATCGAAGCCGCAACCGTCTGCGGCACCGACGTCCATATCGCGGCCGGCACCTTCTCGCAGTTGGCCCGGTTGCCTCTGGTGATGGGCCATGAGGGATGCGGGCGGATCACAGAACTGGGCGAGGGTGCAACCGCTGACGCCGCCGATCAGTCGCTCGAGGTCGGTGACCGGATCGTATGGGCCCACAACTGGTGCGGGACCTGCTTCTACTGTGCCGTCGCCAAACAACCCACCCTTTGCAGCAACACCATGGGATATGGGTGGGGCCCCTACCGCGCCCGGGTCAACGGCACCTTCAGCCGTTACCTGCACGTGGCTCGGGAGAGCCGGGTGCTGAAAGTTCCCAACCGGGTGAGCTCAGCGTTGGCCTCTTCGGCCACCTGCGCTCTGCGCACCGTCATGCACGCCTTTCGCAGGGCCCCGGCCATCCGGTTCAGCGACACGGTGGCGGTGCTGGGGGCCGGGCCGGTCGGGGTCTACGCCGCCGCCGCCGCCGTTGCCTCCGGGGCCTATCAGACCGTGCTGATCGGGGCGCCGGCCGGCCGCCTCGCCGCTACCGAGCGGTGGGATCTGGCGGCACGGATCGACATCGAGACAACTTCGGCCGAAGAGCGCGTCGAAAGGGTCCGGGAGCTGACCGCCGGCCGGGGAGCCGACCTCGTGCTCGAGTGCGCCGGCCCGCCCCATGCCTTCGTCGAAGGCATCGAGATGCTCCGCAAGGGCGCCACCATGATGGTCATCGGTCAGGCCCACAGCGAGCTCGTTCCCGTGGACACCACCGGCCTGAAGATCCGCCAGCTCGACGTGACATCCTCGCTGTCGGCCGACATATCCCACTTCTACGACGCCCTTCGGTTCTTGGAGCGTCACGCCGACCCCTTCGAGCTGGAACGGGTCGTAATCTCCAACCATTACGGACTGGACCGGGTCACCGAAGCTCTGGCCGCCATGGGCGCAGCCGGTGAGATGAAGCCGGTCATCGATCCCTCAGTGACCATCTCATGACCCCCGGGACCAGCGAGCCGTCCGACATGACCCCGGTCGTCGCCGACATCGAGGACCGCTACCGGCTGCTGATCGGATCGGTCGAGGTGGCGAGCTCCACGGCCGGAACCATGACCGCCATCGCTCCCGGTACCGGAGAGGTGATGGGAACGGTTCCCAGGGCCGACGGCGAAATCGTGGACAAAGCGGTTCGGGCCGCCCAGGCCGCCCAGCCGGGCTGGGCCGGGTTACCGACGGCGGAACGGGGCCGGTACCTGAACCGCTTTGCCGCCGCTTTGCGAGATGACCGGGAACGCCTGGCCCGTATCGACGCCGCCGACTCCGGCAACCCCCTGGCCGCCATGCGAAACGATCTCGACTACGCAGCCGAGTCCCTCGATTATTTTGCCGGCATCGCCAGGGAGATACACGGCAAGACCCTGCCGGCATCGGCCCGGGGCCTTCACATGACTCTGCGAGAGCCGTACGGAGTGGTGGCCAGAATCCTGCCCTTCAACCACCCGCTCATGTTCACCGTCTACCACGCCGCCGCCCCGCTGGCAGCCGGCAACACCGTGATCGTCAAGGCCCCGGACCAAACCCCCATCTCGCCTCTGGAGGTGGCCCGCCTCACCGCCGAGATCCTTCCCGAAGGCGTACTCACGGTCGTGACCGGCGACGGCGGTCTCACCGGTCACGCCTTGGTGACACACCCCGAGATCCGCCGCATCGGCTTTACCGGACGCCGCGAGACCGGCCTTCGGGTGATCGAGGCGGCGGCTGCCTCCGGGATCCTCAAGAACGTCACCGCCGAGCTCGGAGGCAAGAATCCTCTGCTGGTGTTCCCCGACGCCGACCCCGCATACGTGGCCGAGCAAGCGGTGCTGGGCATGAACTTCGAATCGTCCCAGGGCCAGTCGTGCGGTTCCACGTCGCGGCTGTTCGTCCACGAGGACCTTCACGACGCCGTCACCGAAGCACTGCAAGCCCGGCTCGGCCGGATCTCGGTGGGCGATCCGTTGGCCAAGAACACCACGATGGGGCCGCTGGTGTCAGCGGCTCAGCTCGAACGGGTCGCCGGCTATGTGGAAGCAGGCCGCGCCGACGGTGGTCGACTCGTCTGCGGGGGCAAACGCCCCGACGGGGTGCCCGACGGCGGCTACTACCTGGAGCCGACCCTCTTCGATCGGGTCGAACCCGACCACCGGATCGCCCGTGAGGAAATCTTCGGACCGGTGCTATCGGTCCTGGAATGGAACGACCGTGATGAGCTGGTGCGGCTGGCCAACGCCTCGCCTCTGGGGCTCACCGCCAACATCATCACCAAACGAATCGACTGGGCCGTCAATACCGCCCGTGAACTCGAAGCCGGTTGCGTCTGGATAAACGGGCGGGGCCAGCATTTCCTGGAAACACCCTTCGGGGGCTACAAGGATTCCGGGATCGGCTCGGAAGGATCCATGGACTCGCTGCTCAGCTACACCCGGGTCAAGGCTCTGCACGTGCTCGACCTCGACCCGTGACGAAAGGAGCCGCGGAATGAACGCACCGCAGATGGACCACCGGGAGCTGAGCCACAAGATCGTCCTGGCCACGGCAATCCTGGAGAGAGAACGATTGATCGGCCCTTTCGGGCATCCCAGCCTCCGGGTACCCCGAAGTGATCTGATCGCCATCCTGGGACACACCGGTGATCACGTCCGGGCCCTGGCCCAAAGCACCGTCGACGATGTCGTCCTGATCGACCTCGACGGCAACGTCATCGCCGGAGATGCCGATCCGCCGGGCGAGCGCTACATCCACACCGAGATCTACCGGTCCCGGCCCGATGTCGGCGCGGTGGTTCATGCCCATCCCATGGGCTGCATCGCCTTTTCGATTGCCGGAGTGGCGATCCGACCCATCTGGCATCTCTGCACCCTGTTCGCGGCCGGGATTCCCATCCATGAGTCATCGGTGCAGATCGACAACCCCGAGCTCGGCCGGTGCGTGGCCGCGACATTGGGTAAATGCAAAGCCGTACTGCTCAAGGGGCACGGAGTGGCCGTGACCGGGTCGACCATCGAGGAAGCGACGGTCAGCGCGGTGAACCTGGAGCGCTCGGCTCGGCTGCAGCTCATGGTGGAGTCCATCGGAACCGCCCATGAGATACCCCGCTCGGAACTGACCGAAGATCTGCTGACGATCGGGCTGACCGCAGACGAGTACGCAAACGCCCAATGGGGCTACTGGGTGGAGGAGATGCGCTGATGCCATCCCCCGTACCGAGACCCCGCGGATGAGACCCGCTCCTTTCGATCTGATCGTCCCGGACACCCTGGACGAGGCGCTTTCGGTAATGACCGAACAGCCGGAACAGGCTCGGCCCCTAGCCGGCGGGCAGAGCCTGATACCGATGATGAACCTGCGCTTGGCCGTGCCGGAGACCCTTGTGGATCTCGGGCGGGTGAACGGGCTGGACGGAGTGGAGCTGCGGGCCGACGGAACCCTGAGCATCGGCGCTATGTGCCGTCAGGCCACAGCCCACAGACACCCTTTGGTGCTCGAACGGGCGCCGCTGATAGCCGAAGCGCTCAACCATGTCGGGCATTGGCAGATACGGACCCGGGGAACGGTGGGCGGGAACCTGGCCCATGCCGATCCGGCTTCGGAACTGCCGGCGGTGATGCTCGCGCTCGGAGCCGTCTATCGAACCGCCAGCACCCGCCGCCAGCGCACCATCGGAGCGGCCGACTTCCCCGTCGGGGCATGGTCCACCGCCCTGAATCCCGACGAGCTGCTGGTGTCGGTCGAGATCCCGCCACCCGTACCCGCCCAGCACGATGCCATAATCGAGATCGCTCGGGTGGCCGGTGCCTTCGCCTTGGCCGGGGCTGCGGTCTCCTGCCTCTTCGAGGGGCCGATTTGTTACCGCTGCCGCATCGTCGCCTTCGCGGCCGGTCCGCAGCCCGTGCGCCTGGCGGGGGCCGAAGAAATTGCCACCGGTACCCGCCTCGACGAGGCGACCCTCCTCGACGTGGCCGAGCGGGTCGCTTCGGAAGTTTCACCTTTCGGGGATGGGCACATCAGTGCCGAACAACGGGTCCGGTTACTGGCCACCGTCGTCAAGAGAGCCCTGGCCCGGGCCGGAGCCCGGCAATGACCGCCCCGGAGACCAGATCGGTTTCGCTACAGGTGAACGGGCGGCTGGCGACCCACCGGATCGAACCCCGCCTGCTGCTGGTGGATCTGTTGCGTAGTCTGCTCGGTCTCACCGGAACCCACGTCGGCTGCAGCTATGGGGTATGTGGCGCCTGCACCGTGATAGTGGACGGTTCGCCGGCCCGCAGTTGCCTGCTGCTGGCCGCCTCTGTGGACGGGGCCGAGGTCCGGACGGTGGAAGGGCTGGCCGACGAGCGGGGCCGGAACACCGAACTGCAGCAGGCTTTCTCCGATGAGCACGGTCTGCAGTGCGGTTTTTGCACACCGGGCCTGCTGTGCTCGCTGACCGCCTTCCTCGAAGGAGACCCTAACCCCACCCCGGTCGCCATCGACGAGGTGATCGCCGGACATCTCTGCCGCTGCACCGGCTACAGCGGTATCCGCCGGGCGGCCAGACGAGCCGCCGGGCTACCGCTCACCGCCGAAAGAACGAAGCCGTGACCGGCGCAGGC
This sequence comes from Acidimicrobiales bacterium, assembly GCA_963422655.1. GTDB lineage: Bacteria > Actinomycetota > Acidimicrobiia > Acidimicrobiales > Aldehydirespiratoraceae > CATQHS01. Next base: position 1,222,103 of record OY730440.1, read on the forward strand.
AGCCAAGTCACCGAATCGGCCTCGAGGCGAGAAGACGCTCGGTTCCTTCACGGCACCGGGCGTTACCTCGACGACTTGTCCGTTGCCGGCCTGCACCACATCGCTTTCGTGCGCAGCACCGTCGCTCACGGCATCCTGCACGGCGTCACCACGGCCGAGGCGTTCGCCATGCCCGGAGTGACCGCGGTTCTCACCGGCCGGGATCTGTCACGACGTTTGGGCCACCTGGCCCCGTCGAAAGCCGATGGCGGGGTCTTCGAAGAAAAACTGTTGAGCCAACTCGGAGACAGCCGCTCGTTCATCCGGCGCGAGGCCCGGCCCCCGATTGCCGTCGACCGGGTGCGCCATGTCGGTGAGATCATCTCGGTGGTCATCGCCGACGACCCCTACAGAGCCGAGGATGCGGCCGAGCGGGTCGGGGTCGACATCTCCGAGCTCGACCCGGTAGTCGATCCCGGCCGAGCCCTCGAAGACGGCTCCCCCCTCCTCTATGACCACTGGCCCGACAATCGCAGCTTGCACCTTCACGTCTCCAAGGGAGACATCGACACCGCACTGGCCCGAGCCCGTACCGTAAGCCGGCGCCGACTCCACTCCGGGCGCGTCTCGGCCAACCCGATCGAGCCGCGAGGCGTCATGGCCGCATTCGACTCACGAACCGGCCACCTCACCGTCTGGTCATCCACCCAGATACCCCACCCGGTTCGCACCTTCCTGGCCGATGCACTCGGCCTGCCGGCTGGCTGTATCCGGGTGATCGCACCCGACGTGGGCGGTGGGTTCGGCTGCAAGGCCATCCCCTACCCCGAGGAGCTGTTGTGCGCGGTCTGCGCGCTCGATCACCGGGTCCCGGTCAAATGGGTGGAGGACCGCTGGGAGCACTTCACCAGCGCCATCCACTCCCGGGACCAGATCCACGACATCGAGATCGGCCTCGACGAAAACGGACGGATCCTGGGGGTGCGAGACAATTTCATCGTCGACACCGGAGCCGCCAACCCGCTCGGAGTGGTGCAGCCCTACAACACCATCGCCCACCTGTGCGGCTGTTACGAGGTGCCGACCCTGGAGGCGACCGCTACAGCCGTGGTCACCAACAAGGCCCCCCTGTCGCCCTACCGGGGGGCGGGCCGCCCCGAAGCGGTATTCGCCATGGAACGAATCCTCGACGTGGCCGCCCGCCAGGCCGGGATGGATCCCTTCGAACTACGGCGGCGCAACCTGATACCGGCCGGGTCGATGCCCTACGAAGTGGGTTTCAACTATCGTGACGGCAACCCGATCGTCTATGACAGCGGTGATTTCCCCGCTTGTTTCGAGCGGGCCGTCACCTTGGCCGGAGTACCCAGCAAGCCGACGAGATCGAACACCGACAGCCGGGGCCGCAGGATCGGTGTAGGCGTAGCCGCTTACGTAGAGGGAACCGGAGTCGGCCCCTTCGAGGGGGCCTTGGTGCGGATGGACGAAACCGGTCACGTAACCGTCGCCGTGGGGGCTTGCCCTCAGGGGCAGGGCCATGAGACCGTCTTCGCTCATCTGGCGGCCACGGCTCTGGGTATGAAACCCACCGACGTCCATGTCATCACCGGCGATACCGATGCCGTGCCCTACGGCTGGGGCACCCTGGCCAGTCGTAGCGCGGTCGTGGCCGGCAGCGCCGTCTACGAGGCGGCCACGGATCTGCGCCGACGTATCCTGGCCACAGTCGCAGCCGACTGGGAGATCTCCGTCGACGACCTCGAGATCGTCGAGAGCTCCGTTCGGGTTGCCGGTACCCCGACACGGACACTGTTGCTGAACGAAATCGCCGCCGAATTCAGCCCCGGCCAGAGACGAGCACGAACTTTCGGGCCGGGGCTCGAGTCGGTGTCCTACTGGGAACCACCGACGGTCACCTTCGCGTCCGGAACCCATGTGGCCCGGGTCGCGGTCGATACCGAAACCGGCATAGTGGAAATCATCGGCTACGTGGTGGTGCACGACTGCGGCCCGCTGCTCGCCCCCGCCATCGTGGAGGGACAGATCACCGGGGGTGTGGCCCAGGGAATCGGAGCCGCCCTCTACGAAGAGATCCGCTACGACCACGACGGGCAACCGCTCAACCCCAACCTCATGGACTACCTGCTGCCGACCAGCGACACAGTTCCGGATCTGGTCATCTCTCATCTGCAGACCCCGTCGCCGTTGAATCCGCTGGGTATAAAAGGGGTCGGAGAAGCAGGTGCCATCGCACCGCCGGCCGCTGTCGCCAACGCCATCGAGAATGCGCTCGAAGACTTGGGGGTGAGCATCGACAAAGTGCCGGTGTCACCGGGCTACCTGCTGGAGCAATTGGCAGTTGCCAGCGTCGGGAAGGGATCGGGGTTCATCACCGACCGAGGAGGGCCCGACTGATGAGAACCGAAGCAACCACCGAAACCGACGTCATGAGAGTTGACCGCCTGGAAAAACGCTTCGGTGGGGTGAAGGCCCTGGCCAACGTCACGCTCGGATTCCCCGACCGCACCATCACGGCCATCGTCGGTGACAACGGCGCCGGTAAGAGCACGATGTTGAGAATCATGGCCGGCGCGGAACAGCCCGATCGGGGCACGATCGAAGTGAACGGCTCCGCAACTCGTTTCAGGTCCCCCGATGATGCCCGTTCCGCCGGGATCGAGACCGTGTATCAGGACCTGGCTCTTGCCGACAATCTGAACGCTACGGAAAACCTCTTCCTGGGTCGTGAGATCACCCGGGGCCGCAGCCTCATGTGCTTCATGCGACAAAAGCTCATGCAACAAAGGGCGGCTGAAATCATCCGCAATCTCAACGTTCGCATCCCGAGCGTCCGGGTGCCGGTAGCAGGGTTGTCGGGTGGTCAGCGCCAAGGTGTCGCCATTGCCCGGGCCGTCAACTGGGGTAGCAAGGTGATGCTGCTGGACGAACCGACCGCCGCGCTCGGGGTGACCGAGACGGCCCGGGTCGAAGAGACAATCGCCGGGCTGCGTAACCGCGGCCTTACCGTGGTCTTCGTGAGCCACAACCTCGACCAAGTGTTCCGGTTGTCGAACCGGATCGCGGTGATGCGACGGGGCGAACTGGTCGACGTCTTGGACTCCGGCCTCGCCGACGGACCCCAGGTCGTCTCGCTGATCACCGGCCTGTCCTCGGCCGGCACTGAGCCGCACCGCCCGGAGCCTTCGTCGTGAACGATACTCCGAAAGTGGGAGTGCAGATTCGGCCCAATCATGTCCGGTTCGCCACCATGCGCCAGGCCTGGATCGATGCCGATTCGGCGGGTGTCGACACCATCTGGTGCTTCGATCATTTCTATCCGATCGAAGGTGACGGTAACGGTTCCAGCTTCGAGTGCTGGACCACACTGGCGGCCATGAGCCAGGTAACCGAGAACGCGGCTATCGGAACCCTGGTCACCTGCTATGGCTATCGCAACCCCGACCTGCTGGCCGACATGGCCCGCACGGTAGACCACGCCTCGCAGGGACGGTTGATCCTGGGACTGGGATCAGGGTGGCTGGAGCGCGATTATCTGGAGTACGGCTTCGCGTTGCCGGGCGCCGCGGACCGGATCCGCGAGCTCGACACTGCCCTCCACCGAATCCGCCGTCGGCTGGACCAGCTCGATCCCCCGCCGCTGGGCCGGATCCCGATACTGATCGGTGGGCTCGGCGCCCGTATGACCCTGGCGGTGTGCGCCCGACACGCCGACATCTGGAACGGTTGGGGAGATCCCTCGGAGATCCGCAAGCTCAACACCATCCTGGACCGCCACTGCGAGGACGCGGGACGGGATCCGGCCGAGATCTCTCGAACGGTGGCGCTGTTCGAACCGGCCACCTACGACACCTACGACAACTACGTCTCGGCCGGAGCGGACCACTTGATCCTGGTACGCAACGGACCCGACTACGGGATCGAAGATCTGGCCGGTCTCATCGGTTGGCGCGATGCCCGCCGATCCGACTCGTGAACAACCACCCATGAGCGGTACCGGTACCCCGATCCGGGCGAGCAAAGCCTTGTGGCAGCCGTTCACTCCGGCCGGCGGACCGCCCTCACGCCTGCTCGTCGGCGGCGTCGGCAAGTACGTGACCGATGCCGAGGGCAACAGGCTGCTCGACGCCACCGCCGGTGGGGTGGCCTGTGTGACAGTGGGTCACGGGCGCCGTGACATCGCGGCTGCCGTGAAGGACCAGCTCGAAAAGCTGGAGTACTACTGCCTCTTCAGCTACCGGCACCCTCTTGCCATCGAGCTGGCGGCAGCGATCGCCGACCGCACCCCAGGCGACCTGAACCACGTCTTCTTCACCAATTCCGGGTCCGAAGCGGTAGAGACTGCCCTCAAAATAGCTCGCTCCTACTGGCTACGGCGCGGCCAGGCGTCCAAGACGAAGTTCGTCTCGCTGTACCGGGCTTACCACGGCATGAACTTCGGCGGGCTTTCCGTCGGAGGCATAACCGAGAACCGCACAGATTTCGGTCCGCTGCTGGGGGGCTGCAGTCAGGTCCCGGCCTATGACATCGACGCCTTGGCCGAAGAGCTCGACTTCCAGGACCCCGAGACGGTTGCGGCGGTGATCATGGAGCCGGTCCAAGCCGCGGGCGGGGTGTACCCGCCGCCGGAGGCCTACCCGGCCGAGGTGCGGGCTCTCTGCGACGACCGTGACGTGCTGCTCATCCTCGATGAGGTCGTGTGCGGCTGGGGTCGCCTCGGCCACTGGTTCGGTGGGCAGCGCTACGGAGTCACCGCCGACATCATGACCTCGGCCAAGGGCCTTACCTCCGCCTACGTTCCAATGGGGGCAGCAGTGGCCACCGACAGGATCCACGATGCCTTCGTCGATGACGGAAACACCATCGAGCTGATGCACGGATACACCTATTCGGGCCATCCGGCTGCCTGCGCCGCCGGTTTGGCCGTCATCGGCATACTCGAAGAAGAAAGCCTGATCGACAATGCCCGCCGGGTAGGCGCCCATCTCCAGCAGCGCATGCTCGAGCTCGAGAGCGCCCCGCTGGTGGCGGAGGTCCGCGGCGAAGGCATGCTCGGCGCCGTCGAGCTGACCGGCGCCGATCCCATCGCCAAGATGAAAGAAGCAGCCGATGGCATCTACCGGCGCGGCGTGCTGGTGAGAGCCCAGGACGATCACCTGGGTATCTACCCGCCGCTCACCTTCACCGAATCCGATGTCGACCGGGTAATCGATGCCATCACCGCGGCATTGACGGAACTCGGGCCGTGACCGAAACCCGCGACCACATCGATGAGATACTCGATCACTGGCACCACGAACGACCCGACTTGGACCCCTCCCCTATCGGGGTATTCGGCCGTATCGCCCAGATCAACCGGCTCCTGGAAACCCGGCTGGCCCTCTTTCTCGCCCCCCACCAGCTCACCCTGGGGCTCTTCGACGTGCTGGCCGCGCTGCGACGTCTGGGGTTCCCCTACCGGTCCAGGCCTTCGGAGCTCGCTTCGACGACCATGCTCACTTCCGGAGGCATGACGGTTCGACTCGACCAGCTCGAGAAGTTGGGTCTGCTGAAGCGCATCAGCGATCCCGACGACCGACGGGTGATGTTCGCCCAGCTCACCAACGAGGGTTTCGAACTGGTCGATGAACTGATCACCGAGCATCTCGACCGAGAACGAACCATGCTGGCCAGCCTCGCCGCGACCGAACGAGATCAACTGGCCCGACTGCTTCGCAGCGTGGGCCTGAGTATGGCCGGCACCGGCCCGGGTGCTCGGTGAGCTGATGCCAACCGAACGCTCGGTGACGAATATCGGTATCATCGGTCACGGCGCCATCGGGTCGGTAGTGGCCGCGAAGCTTGCCGGTGGACAGGTGCCCGGCGCCGAGCTGGCCGGTGTCTGTACCCGCAAGCCGATCACGGATTCACCGGCGCCCTGGGTTTCCTGTGGAGATCTGATCCAGAGTTGCGACCTCATAGTGGAGGTGGCCGGGCACCAAGCCGTACAAGATCACGCCACCGAGATCCTCGACCGCGGTCGGGATCTGCTGATCGTGTCGACCGGGGCCTTGGCCGACCCGCAACTCTGCGAGCGAATCGCAGCAGCCGGACCGGGACATCTGTTGCTGTGTCCGGGCGCCCTTGGTGGCACGGACATACTGGAAGCGGTTGCTCGAGCCAGCTCGACAATCGAGGTTCGTCTCACCACGACCAAGCAGCCCGGCGGGCTGGTTCGACCGTGGATGGATGCCCAACTGCGGGATCGATTGAAGGGCGGTTGCGAACGGGTCGTCGTATTCGAGGGTACTGCTGGCGAGGCAGCCGGGCGCTTTCCTGCTTCCGCCAATGTCGCCGCCACCCTGGCACTGGCCGTTAAATCCTGGGAAGCGGTCCGGGTCGTCGTGATCGGTGATCCCGCCGCCGAGATGACCAGGCATGCCGTCGAAGTTCGAAGCGCCATCGGCAACTACCGATTCGAGGTCGCCAACATTACGTCACCCCAGAATCCGACCACCAGCCTGGTAGTGCCCTACGCGGTACTGGCTTGCGTCACCCGCTATACCCGTAGCCAGTCACCCATATTCTGTTAAAGTAGCGGCGCCCTCGGGAGCCGGCTCGAATGACTCCCCGCCGTACCAGATAAGTGGAGAAGCAACCGATGCCGGTAAGCGAGAAAGAACGTTTGGCCCTGTACCAGCAATTGACCGAATCCTTTGGACCACCCCACGCGGAGACCCTCATGGAATCTCTCCCACCCATGAGCTGGGAACAGTTGGCCACCAAGGACGACTTGAAGCTCACTGCCAAAGAGCTGAGAGGCGAGATGGCCGAGATGAAGGCCGAGCTGAAAGGCGAGATGGCCGAGCTCAGGGGCGAAATGCAGGCTGGTTTCGCAGCCATCGAATTTCGTTTCGCGCAGCAAACCCGCACGATTATGTGGGCCCTGACCGGCTTCGCCTTGACGGTATGGATCTCCCTGCTGGTCACCAACATCGGGTGAACGCCCGGTTACACCCGAGAGCAGACACTTCGAAGCGCCATCGGCAACTACCGATTCGAGGTCGCCAACATTACGTCACCCCAGAATCCGACCACCAGCCTGGTAGTGCCTACGCGGTACTGGCTTGCGTCACCCGCTATACTCGTAGCCAGTCACCCATATTCTGTTAAAGTAGCGGCGCCCTCGGGAGCCGGCTCGAATGACTCCCCGCCGTACCAGATAAGTGGAGAAGCAACCGATGCCGGTAAGCGAGAAAGAACGTTTGGCCCTGTACCAGCAATTGACCGAATCCTTTGGACCACCCCACGCGGAGACCCTCATGGAATCTCTCCCACCCATGAGCTGGGAACAGTTGGCCACCAAGGACGACTTGAAGCTCACTGCCAAAGAGCTGAGAGGCGAGATGGCCGAGATGAAGGCCGAGCTGAAAGGCGAGATGGCCGAGCTCAGGGGCGAAATGCAGGCTGGTTTCGCAGCCATCGAATTTCGTTTCGCGCAGCAAACCCGCACGATTATGTGGGCCCTGACCGGCTTCGCCTTGACGGTATGGATCTCCCTGCTGGTCACCAACATCGGGTGAACGCGCGGTTACACCCGAGAGCAGACAGAACGTGCTGGTACATTCCGGTACCGATGCCACCGCGACGCTTACCCACCGAAAACCTGACCGAAGCCGAGCAGATGGTCCGGACCGGATCGGGGACCAGCCTTTCGATTTAGGCTGGCGCCCATGGGGCGATCATGGACTTCCTGCCCGAGTTCCGCTGTTTTTCCCCGAGGGGTTCTTCGGTCATTACCTCACCATGCTGGGGACCATCGGCGGGCCGAGCTGCAAGGCGAAAGCCACCCAGTTCGGCCAGTACGAGGCCGTGGCCGGGACCGGACAGGCACACATCTGGTTGATCTGTGAAGACGACCAGCCGCTAGCCGTACTGGGCAGAGAGGTTGGTGACAGGTCCCTGAGCGTGTGAAGACCTCCCGTTTGATCCTACCGAGTCACCGGCACCGCCTCAGCCCTGAGGCATCAGCCCTGAGGCTTGGCGACGGTTTCTGTAGCCTGGACCTCACTGGCATCGCAAATAGCCAATCCAGGAGATCATGACAATGACAAAATGGTCATTCGACAAAGACGAGGTGGCGCGCTACCAGCGTGATGGGTTTCTTCTGGCCGAGTCCGTGCTTGAGTTCGAGGATCTCGAAGAGCTCGACCGGGCTGTCCGAGAGACCATCGAGGTGGCACTGGGTAGCGCTGATGAAGCCGCCCTGATCGAGCTGGAGCCCAGCAATCATGCTCACGACCGGCCTCGGGTGCGTCGCGTCATCGGTCCCTACGAGCGCCACGACGCCTTCCGGGCCTTGGCGCACGACCCTCGCATCGTGGACCGGGTCGAATCCTTGATCGGGCCCGATCTCGACCTCCAGCACAGCAAGCTCAACATGAAACCGGCTCAGGTCGGCTCACCGGTGCAGTGGCACCAAGATCTGGCTTATTACCCCCACACCAACGACGACGTGCTGGCTGTGCTGGTCTACATCGACGACGCCAGCGAGACGAACGGCTGTCTCCAAGTGCTGCCGCGCCTTCATCACCGCTACCTCGACCACGCCGGGCCCAGAGGAGCTTTCGCCGGCCGGATCATCGAGCCCATCGAGACCGAGGTGCAACCCCAGGCTCTGGCCGCGCCAGCCGGTAGCGCCATCTTCCTACACGGCCTCACCCCCCACGCCTCGCTGCCCAACCGATCCGAAGCCGACCGGCGCACCCTGATATTCGCCTACCGAGCCGGTGATGCTTACCCGCTCTACTACGGCTTGGTGACAGCCGAGGACGAGGCAGTCAAGCGGCCGGTCCGGGGCCGACGGGCCCACCGCGCCCGCTTCGGCGGACCGCCGCCGATCATCCCGGAGATCAACAGCACCAGTTCTCTCTACGACATCCAAGCCGACAACAGGCGCCATTCGAACCAGTCCTCATAGTTCTCATAGACGAACGAACGTGGCGTCGAGCTGTTGCCGGCCTGGCCAGCCGGTAACAGCTCGACGCCACTTGTTGGTCAGGAGGGGAGCTCGCCGACGAAGGTTCCGTCTTGCTGATAGAAGTCGCCGACGCTGTCGCGATCCAGGTAGACGTGGCTGATGTGGATCTCCTGGGGTACAGCCTTGCCTTCGAGGATGTCGATCAGCGCCGCTACTGCGAAGTTGCCGTAGAACTCGGGGAAATAGGCGGTGGTTCCGAGGAACTTCGTCTGCTCCACCGACCCTTCGTAGATCCGCTCGATGGCGTTGAGCTCGCCGCCCTGGCCCGAAGCGATCCCGTCCCGGCCAGCTTGTTCCAGCGCCCGAGACATCGGAACGGTGACGACATCATCGAGCGACGCCGCCAACGGGTGCAAGGCATCGGGGTTGCCGGTCAACCAGTCGAGAGTGGACTGTAGCCCCTGCTCGGTGGTCCCATCGACAGGAATGCGTACCACGCGGTCGGCGGGGACATCACAGATGGCCTGGATACCTTGCTGGAACCCGACAAGGCGCAGATCGGGCGCTTCGCCGGCGGAAAGGTTCTCACCGAGCAGGATCCACACATCTTCGCAGTCCCAGGTCTCTTGCGCATACAGGCCGGCATTGATACCGCTGATGGCACCAGAGGTGAAGTTGTCAGCCCCGAAGAAAATGGCGTTGGGGTGATAGACGTCCATGTTCACAACCGGCACCTTGGCCGCGTTGTACAGAGCCATCGACGCTGCGGCCGCTGACTGCTGCCAGTTCGGGAAGATGACCGCGTCAGGATCGAGCTGCAGCACGGTCTCGGTGCAGCCCAGCGCCTTGGCCGGGTCGAACTCGATGTCGCAGTTGCCGACGATCGAGGCACCGGCTGCTTCGGCCGTAGCAATCGTGGAGTTCTCGAGCAGCGTGGAGAACTCCAGAGCAGCCCACGGGTTGGACCATCCGATCTTCCAGTCCTGCGAAGCTGTCCTGGGGGAAGGATCGAACGGCGGAGCCGGCTCGTCGCCCTCCTGCTCGAACAGACCGGTCTCGAAGTTGTACTTCCACAAAAAGACTTCGTCAGGCGGCAATGCGCCCAAAATCCCGCCCGAAGGCCCGGGCAGGCCGTACTCGACGCCATCGACCTCGAGCGTGAACCCGGCATCAGCAGAGCTCTCACCACCAGCAGAGCTCTCATCGTCATCATCGCCGCAACCGGCAGCAACAAAAGCCAAAACCGCCACAATCGCAGCAGCCCTCAGCCAAATCTTCTCGAAATTCACAAGAACCTCCCTGATAAGCAAACCAGACGCGGGCCGACCCACGTCGAACGGCAACTCTATCCAACTCGACCAAGAATCGTCCAGACATTCAGATATGCAGACATGCAGACATGGCGACTCTGCGGGGCCGGACCATGCCGCTACCGCCTAGGATTGTCCGGCATCGTGTCACGTTCGTGAGCCGAGGTACCGAATGAAGATCGCCAGGGTGACCGCCACCCATATCGACACATCGTTCTGGGGCGACTTCGCCAGCCGCCAGGACGCGCTCAGATTGGTGACCCTGATGGCGATCCACCCGAAGTACAAGCATCCCCTATCGAGCTGGTTCGCAGCCGACACTATGTGCGTCGTCGAAGTCGAAACCGATGGAGGGCTCGTCGGCACCGGGTGGTGCGAGGACTACTGCCGGACTGCCAGCGGGATCATCGATCACCATCTGAGCAGGCTTCTCGTCGGTGCCGAAGCGCTCGACCGCAGCCGGCTCTGGGACCAGATGTTTCGCAGCACCATGCCGTACGGGCGAAAGGGCCCCGCCCTCTTCGCGATCAGCGCCGTCGATATCGCGCTGTGGGATCTGGCCGGCAAGCACCTCGGCCAGCCCGTTCACCAACTGCTCGGTGGTCGCGTCAGGGACTCCGTTGCGATCTACGCCAGCCATCTTCACTTCACCAACGAAGACGAATTCACTCGTGAGGCGGCCGAGTACGTGAACCGAGGTTTCAAGGCGATGAAGATGCGGTTTCTTCACGGCCCCGCCGATGGCCTGAAAGGCATGCACCGCAACGCCGACTTGGTGCGGCTCCTGCGGGAGACCGTCGGTGACGACATCTCGATCATGGCCGACGCCTATATGGGCTGGGACCTCGAGTACGCCGTGGCGATGTGCCGGGAACTTGCCCCCTACGATATGAAGTGGGTGGAAGAGCCGCTGCTGCCCGATCAGCTCCGCCAGTACGCCACGTTGCGGCGAGAGTCTCCGGTGCCCATCGCCGCCGGTGAACACGAGACGACCAGATACGGGTTCACCCAGATCATCGAGGCGAAGGCTCTCGACATCATCCAATTCGACATAGGACGCGTCGGAGGGTTCAGCGAGGCCAAGGCGGTCTGCGCCCTGGCCGAGTCGGCCGGTCTGCCGGTCTATACCCATGCCTACGGTCTGCCGACGCTGCACTTGGCGACCAGCGAGCAGGTCATCTCCATGGTGGAGTACTTCCCGGTGCCGGTCTGGGACGACATCGTCGAAGCCCCCCATTTCGATGGGGCGGTGGTGCCCGTGGATGGCATGGTGACGCTCGGTGACGAACCGGGCCTGGGTGCAAAGCTGTCATTGGCGGGCTTCTCACCGGCCGCGTGATCGCCGTGAGCTCGCTCCGAGGAGTTGTGCCCGTGGTGCCGACACCGTTCCACCCCGACGAGTCCATAGATGTTGCATCGCTGCGCCGCGTGGTGGATTGGATCGCGGCCGAAGACCTGGCCGGAATGTGCCTGCCCGCCTACGGCAGTGAGTTCTACAAGCTGAGCGAGTCCGAACGGGACCAGGTCGTCACCATCGCCATCGAGACGAACGACGGCCGCGTGCCGGTGATCGCCCAGGCCAACCACGGGTCGGCTCGTGTGGCCGCGACGCTGGCCCAGCGGTACGAAGAGATGGGCGCCGACGTCATTTCGGTTGCGATCCCCCGACAGTTCGGATCGTCGAGCTCCGACATATCCGATTTCTGCTCGACCGTCGCCGCTGCGACGTCCATGCCACTGTTGGTCCAAGACTTCAACCCGGGCGGACCGACTATCGACGCCGGGTTCGTGACCGAGCTCAACCATCGGCATGCCAACTTCCGTTACCTGAAGCTCGAGGACCCGATGATGATCGACAAGCTCATCGCCATCGGCGCCGAGGTAGGAGATCGGGTCGGGCTCTTGGAGGGCTGGGGCGGCTATTACATGCTCGAGGGGATCGAGGCTGGGATCGAAGGCATCATGCCGGGGGTGGCGATCGCCGACCTGCTCGACACGGTTTTCTCAGCGGCTCGATCGGGCGACCGCAACAGAGCCCACGACCTCTTCGGTTCACTGCTGCCCTACATCAGCTTCACGCTCCAAGACTTCGAACTCTTCCTCCAGATCGAGAAACGCACGCTGGTCAGGCGCGGGCTCATCGAGTCTGCGACGGTCCGGTCCCTGTCGAACACCCCCAGCCCCGCCGTGCTCGCCCATGCCGACTTTCTCATCGAGCGGGTCGAGCAGATCGCCGAACGAGAAAGGTAGACCTCAGACCAACGGATGGTCCGAGGTCGAGCTGTGGGCATCGGAAACATGAATTATCGTTCATGACAGTGGAGACAACGAAGCAACGACGGAGGACCCGTGGCGGCCAGAATCGGAGTGATCGGCACCGGCTGGTGGGCAACGAGAGCTCACCTACCGGCTATAGTTGCGAACCCCGACGCAGAATTGTCAGCGATCGCGGATCCCGCTGAGGAGAATCGGAGTCGGGCCGTAGCCGCCTTCAGCCCAAGGCGGGCCTATGGCGACCATCGCGAGATGCTGGCCGGCGAGGACCTCGACGGGGTCGTCGTGGCCGTGCCTCACACCGCCCACTTCGATCTGGCGATGGACGTGCTGGAGTCCGGACTGCACCTGATGCTGGAAAAGCCGATGGTGGTCGAGTCTCGCGACGCCGCCCGGTTGCTCGACGAGTCGATTCAACGGGGCCTGGAGATCATTGTCGGGTATCCGTATCACTACAACCGGCAGGTCCTCGCGGTCCGGGACTGGATCAGGGGGGGCGAGATCGGGGAGTTGCTGTACGTGCACTCGCTGTTCGCCTCGATCGTGTGGGAGCTGTTTCGCGGTGATATCGAACTGGTAGCCGATGCGGTCGGTTTCACGATCACCCCCACGGGCAGGGACACCTACGGAGATCCTGCGCTTTCGGGTGGAGGTCAGGCCATCGTCCAGATAACCCACTCGGCGGCGCTACTGCTGTTCATGACTGGTCTGGTGCCCACAGAGGTGTTCGCCTTCATGGAGAACAAAGACCTGAGGGTCGATCTGGTCGATGCTCTGGCTCTCCGCTTCGAAGGGGGCTGCATCGCAACGATCGGCTCGACCGGGTCGACGGTTCGCACCCAAGAAGAGCTCCTGGAGTATCGGCTCTACGGGACCGAAGGCCACATTCTGTTCGATCTCGCCTCATCTGAAGTCGGGTTGTACCGCGCCGACGGCTCGGTTGAACGGAATCCGGTGACGCCGACTTCGTCCACTGCCACGACTTATTCGTCCGCTTACCCCGAGGACGCCCCCGTGAACAACCTCGTCGACGTGATCCTCGGTCGGGACGAGAACCGGTCTCCACCGCAGTTGGCCGCGATGGTCGTGCGCCTGCTCGAGGCTTCGTACCAGTCGGCCCGCACCGGACGCAAGCAGGCCGTGGCGAACCGATGACGACCTACTCGATACGCAACGACGGACCCGATACGGAGAAGAACATGACTGAACCGTTCATTGATTGCCATCACCATTTGTGGGACTTGGATCGGGGTTTCTACGGGTGGCTGGAGGAGGAGGATCCTCAGGAAACGGCGATCGTCGGGGATTACTCGGCCATTCGGCGGAGCTACCGCATCAGTGATCTGCTAGCCGACTTCGAGGGGTGCGGCGTGGTCAAGTCGGTTCACGTGCAGGCCGAGTACACCGGACCCGATCAGGTGGGGGAGACCGAGTGGTTGCAGGCCATCGCAGCCGAGCACGGATATCCCCACGCCATCATCGCCAAGACCGACCTGACGGCCGAAACGGTAAGGGCCGATCTACAACGCCACGGCGAGTATGCCAACATGCGAGGAGTCCGTAACTTCGTCCAAGGCGACGATCTTGTGGAACCGGAGTTTCAGCGCGGCCTTCGAGCGCTGCGCGACTTCGGTTTCGTCTACGACCTCAATTCGACCTGGGAGGGCATGGCAGGGGCTCGCCAGGCTGCCGATCTTGTTCCGGATCTGCAGTTCGTCTTGGGCCATGCCGGTATGCCCATGGAACGCTCGAAGGAATACTTCGACCGGTGGCTGAGCGCTATGGGCACGCTGGCCGGGGCGCCCAACGTGGCAGTCAAGATTTCCGGTCTGGGTATGGCGGACCACAACTGGACTGTCGAGAGCATCCGGCCTTGGGTCGTGGGCGTGATCGAGACCTTCGGAGTACAGCGATGCATGTTCGCCTCGAACTGGCCTGTCGACAGCCTGTACAGCTCGTACTCTGCGGTGGTAGACGCCTACCGGGAGATCACCGCCGACTTCTCGACCGACGAGAAAGCGGCCCTGTTCTGGCAGAACGCCGAACGCTACTACAGGCTCTGAAAAACCCGGGCTAAATGTTTCCGAACACGAGCCGGGAACCGCCCCCGAAGAGAGGTCGAGTATTTCATGAAGATCCAAGACGTTCGAGTTCGTCATGCTCCGCGTTCGATATGGGGGCACCTGGCTGAGCGGGAGAAGACCTTGCCGCTGGTCACACCACTAGATGTCTACCCCGAGTACCAAGAGACGAGAGGGTCCTGGTTCTGGGATTCCCGCATGGCGGTGGTGGAGATCGAGACCGAAGACGGAGTCGTCGGTCAAGGGTGGTGCGAGGACGGGGTCGGAGCGGTGACCGGCGTGGTCGACAGCCATCTCCGGCATCTCCTGACCGGCGCCGAAGCATCCGAAGTGGAGGGCCTCTGGGACCGTATGTACCGGGCCACACTTCCCTACGGTCGCAAGGGCATCGCTCTCCAGGCGATAAGCGCTATCGACATTGCTCTGTGGGACAATCTCGGCCGGGCCTGCGGCAAGCCCGTCTTCGAGCTCCTCGGGGGACCCGTCCATCCCAGCATCGCAGTCTACGCGTCAGCACTTCATCCGGTGGGGGCCGACAGGGTGGCCGAGGAGGCCCGGGCCTACGTTGCCGAAGGCTACGAGGCCATGAAGATGCGGTTCCCGTTCGGGCCCGGCGACGGGGTGCGGGGTATGGCCGAAAACGAAGCTCACGTCGCTAACGTCCGCGATTCGGTCGGACCCGATATCGAGATCATGGCTGACGCCTACATGGGCTGGGACTTCAACTACGCGAAGAAAATGTGCCGCCGGCTCGAAAAGTACGACATGGCGTGGGTGGAGGAGCCGTTCGGGCCCGACGATCTGAGGAGCTACGCCAAGCTCCGCCAAGAGACCTCGATCCCGATCTCGGGCGGCGAGCACGAATACACCCGGTTCGGCTTCTTGGACATCATCGAAAAGGAGGCAATGGATATCATCCAACCGGATCTGCGCCGTTGCGGAGGTTTCACCGAGGGCAAGAAGATTGCCGCCCTTGCCCAAGCGGCCGGCGTCACCGTGATTCCCCACGCTTACGGCGTCACCCACATCCATTTCGCCTTGGCCGTAGCGGGTATCCCGATGATCGAATACTTCCCGCTGCCGGTCTGGGATTCGCTTCCGGAATCGGAAGTGGAGCCCATCTTCCTCGGCGAACCCCAGCCCCAGGGCGGCCGGGTCATGATGGAGCCCCGACCGGGCCTGGGGGCTCGGGTCAACGAGGCCATATTCGACTGACCGCGGGTGGCAGCTACTGGATCTCTTCAGGACGGACCGACCGATTCTCTCGCGCCGAGAGATAGGCGGCGCCCACGATCCGAAGCGTGTTCAGGTTGTCCCGTCCGCTCGTATCCGGCTCACTGCCCTGCTCGATCGCCGCCATCAATGACGCCATCGGCCCGATGAACGCATCCGGTATCCACTTGCCTTCGAGCTTCGCTTCGAATCGATGGTCTGGATACCGCGTCGGGTTGGACCACCACAAGGTGTCCTCTCGTCCGTCGGGATAGTCGTAGGAAAGCCCCAACGTTCCCGCAATGACACCTTCGGTGCCGAGGAACCGGAAGCGTCCGTACACGTCATCGCTGTGATTGGAATGATTCACGGCCACCAGCGCTTGCAGACCATTGCTGTAATCCAGGATCGTGATGGTCTTGGTTTCGCCTTTGACGCCGCGCTGGTCGGGATGGCGCGTATGCCGACTCGTCACCCACTCCGGCTCGCCCAGTAGAAACCGTATGCTGTCGAGGTAGTGGATCGAGTGGTAAAGGATTTCGAGCTTGGGCGACTCGGCCAACCACGGCCAGAGGTGCCACGGACTGAGCATGCTCTCTTCGATGCTCACCTCGGTCGGCTGACCGATCCAGCCCTTTTGGATCAAGGTGTGTGAGGCCCGAATGGCTGAGCTCCACCGGAACTGTTGATTGACGGCCAGCAAAACTCCAGCCTGCTCGGCTACCTCCACGAGGTGGACTGCTTCAGCAAAGACATCCGACAGCGGCTTCTGGCAGAGGAGATGCTTGCCGGCGCTGGTGAGCGTACGGGCTACCTCGAGCTGCTCCCACGCAGGGACGGCGACATCCACGATGACGGCAGCGGAATCCTTTGCCAGTTGGTTCAGGGAGTCGTAGACACGAGGTATCCCGAAGTCTTTGGCTGTCCGCCTTGCCGTTTCTTGGTCGAGGTCGAAACATCCCACCACGTTGAGGTCATGAGCGGCGTAGGCAGGCAGATGGGCGTAGTTGACGATTCCGCCGCAGCCGACGACTGCGATCCCGTGATCAACCTTGTCCGGCAGGTGAGCCTTGTAATCGAGATCGAGCGTGCGGTCCATTGTGTTATCGCTTCGAGTGCGTTATCGCTTCGAGATTCGGCGATGGCCAGATCCGTTCACAGCCCAGCTCGACGGGCCCGGACAGCGGCGGCGGCTCAGTCCAAGCTCCAAACGTGACGGAGCGGCATAGGCCATTCGGTGCCCTCCTCGAGTTCCCCGACGATGAGCTGATCGCCCCAGTGTTCCTCCCAGCGAATCGCATCGGGATCGGCGTTGTAACGCCTTACCGCCTCTTCGTAGTCATCGACATCCATGAAAGAGATTACGAGGTCGCCATGGAGATAGATGTCGTAACGAGTGAAGCCGACGTTCCTGAGGAGCCTGTCGACCTCGGGCCAGACCGTGGCGTGTTCGGCGGCGTATCGCTCAGGATCACGGACCTTGAATACGTGGCACAGGCGGCGCGGCAAGATAATTTCTCCTTGGTTTCAGCCTCGACCGAGCCTGGTTCGCCGCCATTCGTCGTACAAGACAGCGGAGATCAGAGACGAGCCGATGGCGATCTGTTGCCAGAACGATCGGATGCTCAAGAGAACGAGCCCATTCCTCAGTATCTGGATGAACAGCAGTCCGAAGAGGGTTCCCAGAAGCCGACCACGCCCACCCTGAAGGCTGGCCCCGCCCAAGATCACGGCTGTGATCACGGCAAGCTCAGAACCCATGTTGAAGTTGGGCGCCGCCGTTCCGAGACGAAATGACGTGACGACGCCGGCCAGTCCGGCCAACATCCCCGAAACCCCGAAGAACGCCAAGCGCCAGCGATTGACTTGAACTCCGGCCAGCCTCGACGCTCGGTCGTTGGACCCGATCGCGTACATGTAGCGCCCGAACTTGTACCTGGGAATGATGAACCCCAACACCGCAAAGCACGCGAGCAGTATCCACACGATGTCGGGAATACCCAGCGTCGTGTCAATTCCCATGTCCAGGAAAGAACGGTCGTCGATGATCTTTTCTCGGCCGCCGGTTACGAGTTGGCCGAATCCTCGAACGATGGAGAGCGTTCCCAGCGTGGTGATGAGCGGGTTGATTCTCCCGTAGCCGGTGATGGCACCGTTGACGATTCCTACTCCCAGTCCCAGAGCCAGCGCCCCGAGAACAGCGGCCGGGAGCGGAGCTCCGGAGTTCGACAGCGAAGCAGCAGTAATGGCGGACGCGGCCGACACCGATCCGACAGACAGGTCGAAGCCGCCAGAAATAATCACGATCGTTTCGCCTATCGCCATGATCCCGATAACAACCATTCCCCGGCCTATGCCGTCGGTCATGTTCCGGAATGTGAAGAAGTTCGGTGACAGCGACCGGAAGATGACGATCTCGATGACCAAGGCAATCAGCAGACCCGGCCCGACGCCATTGATCGTTCTCTTCCCCCACCTCTTGAAAGCCTGGGCGGAGGTGAGAGAAATGGAACTGGAGCTCATCACGGATCTGTACCTCACACCTGTTCGTTCAAGCCGATACCACTCATCTGGCGCACCATGCGAGTAGTGAGATCATCGACAGATCGCCCGGCCACTGCGAATTCGTCGACGATCGCGCCGTGAAGCAGCACACCGATGTTGTCGCAGACCTGGATCAAGTCGGTAAAACGGTGGCTCACCAAGATGACAGCCACGCCGCGTCCTTTCAGTCGCTCGATCAGATCCAGAAGCACTCCCACCTTGTCGACCGAGAGTGCCGCCGTCGGCTCGTCCATGAGGAGGAGCTTCGGTTCGAACTCGAGAGCACGGGCCACAGCCACCAACTGGCGTTCGCCTCCCGACAATGTCTGTACTCGACGGTCAGTGGGCATGACGCTGCCGAGCGACGCAAGAACCTCGGTGGCTTCACTGTGCATCCGCTGGTGGTCCAAGAAGGAGAACCAGCGTGACTTCCCCATTCGTCGTTCCCGGCCGAGGAAGATGTTGGCGGCGGCGTCGAGATCCTCGCACAGGGCGAGGTCCTGAAAGATCATCTCGACGCCGGCCAGGCGGGCGTCGATCTCTCCATGGAAGTCCACCCGCTGGCCCTCGAGCCGGATCTCGCCGGCGTCCGGTTGGTGTACGCCGCTGAGAATCTTGAGGATGGTCGACTTCCCGGCGCCGTTGTCCCCTACCAACCCGTAGCAGTGGGCCGCGTCGACCGACAGGGAAACACCAGTGAGGACATCTACTGGGCCGAACGACTTCCTGATGTCATTGATCTCGAGAGTCATAGGGATCTCCTTCCCGGCCCAGCGGGAAGATACGCGCAGGGATGGACATTACGCGAAGAGACGGGCTCGGTGCAGCCGAACGTCGATCAGCTCGTTTGTTGCATGGCGTCGAGGGCTCGTTTCTCAGCCACACGGCGACGCCCCACAATAGGAGTGGTCGGAGCGAAACCAGCCTCAGCCCGATCCATCTCGTTCTCACCACCCCAAAACCCCAACTCACGATTCACCCGAGCAAAATCACGACACGGCACCAACACCGAACACTGCGAACAAATCGCACGAGCCAACGCCTCACGACGCACCCGCGCCTCCGGCCGCTCAGCAAACGGAGCAAAAAACAACTCGCTCTTGCCCACACAACAACTCTTGTCCATCCACCCGATATCACCAACCGGATCCACAAACATCCCCACCAAATCCAACATGTGACCCCCTCACTGTCACAACACGAACAACCGGCACCCACACCGATCTATCCCCCCACAACCTAGAAACAATCCCCAACCCAACCCAACCAATTGCCATACAAAAACCCGACACCAACCATCACCAAAACAGATAACCAACCGGCCACCGAACTACACGACCGCGCCAGGACCCGCCACCACACCCCGATCACAGAGCCGGCCGATCTCGACCGCCGACAAACCCAACAGCCCGCTCAGGACTTCATCGGTGTGCTCACCCAACTCCGGCGCCGGTGCCGGCTCGACCGGCACCGAGCCGGCGAAAGCCAACGGAGAGCCCGGAACCAGGTATGTGCCGATACCGGGCTCATGGATGCAGCGGAACAGCTCCGATTCGGTCGAGCAGCGCGGGTCGTCGGCAACCAACTCGAGAAAACTCTGGTAAGGGCCCCAGCACACCCCGTGATCGTCGAAGCGTTCGGCCACCTCGGCCAGGGTCCGTGAACTGGTCCAGGCCTGCATCACGGCCTTGAGTTCGGTTCGGGCCTCGAACCGGTCGCCTTCGACATCGAAGTCGAGCCCTTTCGCTTCGGCAATGGCGGCCACCGCATCGGCGATACCGGTGGCGGTCACCAGCGCCAACCACTGTTTGGGGCTGATTGCCACTACGTAGAGGCGGCGATCGTCTTCGGTGCCGAGCTCGGTCCCGAAGGCTCCGTAGAGATCGTTACCGTACCGATCCCGCTCGGTTCCGTTGATCTGGGCTTCGCCGATGTGGCCCAGGGCGGCCACCGCAGCCAGCGCCACATCACTGAGGGCGATGCTCATTAGAGCCCCCTGGCCAGTACGCAGGCGACGCCGGTCGGCAGCCAGTATGCCCAGGGCCGCGGTCTGGCCGCAGATCAGATCCCAGACCGGCACCACGTGGTTGACCGGATCGACACCACCGGCGGGACCGGTCACCAGCGGATACCCCATGGCGCTGTTCACCGTGTAATCGAGAGCGGTCGACCCGTCCCGATTACCGGTGATGGCCAGCATCACCAGATCCTCGCGCTGACCGGCCAGCGACTCGGGGGCCATCCAACCCCGGGCCGGGAAGTTGGTGAGGAAGGTTCCAGCCGCTGCCACCAGAGCCGCCATCAGCTCCTTGGCTTCGGGAGCACCGAGATCGACGGCCAGGGACTTCTTGCCCTTGTTCAGGCCAGCCCAGTACAAAGACCGGCCCTGCGCCGTGAGCGGCCAGCGGCCATAGTCGATCCCCCCACCGATCTGATCGAAACGCACCACCTCCGCCCCGAGCTGGGCCAGGGTCATTCCTCCCGACGGGGCGGCCACGAACGCCGACCCCTCGATGACGGTCAACCCTTCCAACGGTGGAGGTGGAGACGGTCCCGGCCCGAACACGTCGGGAAGCTAACACGGCCCACCCGCCAGTCTGCCGATCCGTCCACAACCCATGCTCATCGGCGCACCCGCGCTCCCCGACCGGACTACCGCTTTCCAACTCCGACGCCGTGTGTAGCTTCGCGTGCTGCACCGGGCCTCTCGAGCCGACGGCGCCGGTCGGCAGTCTGCACGAACAGCGCCCAACGTCCGGCGTCAGTGGCCAGCAGGGCAACCCGGTTCTTCGAGTCTTCGAGAACTCGACCTCCGAGCGGTCCAGCACTCTCGGCAAACGACCCAGCGGTCAACTCAGGGACAAACGTTCAGCCCGCTTGGGCCGCTCACACCGCATCGTCTACACATCCATATCGGGCAAGATCGTGGTGATAGCTGTCAAACAGCGCAAAGACCTCTACCGATAGGGTTGTATCACCTTCATGACCAAATCCATCGGGCGGAGGCTGGCTCTGGGTCAGGCGATCCAGTTGACGGCTTGGACCTCGGTGTAGGCCTCGATTCCCCATTTGCCTCGATCGCGGCCGATGCCCGACATCTTCCAGCCCCCGAACGGGGCGTACATGTGGGGCTGCACCGTGTTGAGAGCGACGTTGCCCGACTCCAGCCGCCGGGCAATCTCGTAGGCCCGTTTGGTGTCGCCGGAGAACACATAGGAGAACAACCCGTAAGGGGAGTCGTTGGCCAGTGCCACCGCCTCGTCGTCGCCGGAGTGGGTCAGCACCACCACCACCGGGCCGAAGGCCTCCTCGCGCACCACATCCATGTCCGGGGTCACGTCCACGAGCAGAGTGGGGGCTACGAAGTAGCCGGTCCGGTCGGGACGACTACCCCCGCACACGGTGGTGGCTCCAGCGGCAGCGCCGGAGGCCACGAAGGCCTCGACCCGGTCCCGGTGGGTTTCGGTGATGACCGGGCCGACGATCGTGTCGCGTGCGAGCGGGTCGCCCAGCTTCATGAATTCAGAGAAGGTCTGCAGTGTCTGCACCGTCTGGTCGTACAGGTCGCGGTGACAAATGACTCGAGTGGGGGCGGTGCAGATCTGGCCCGAGTGGAAGCCCCACACGGTGGCTATGGCCATGCAGGCCGCGTTCACATCGGCGTCAGAGGTCATGATCAGCGCCCCCTTGCCGCCCAACTCCATGAGCAGCCGCTTCATCGTCTTGGCACCGTTGCGGTAGATCCGGGTCCCGACCTCGCTCGACCCGGTGAAGGAGATCATGTCCACATCGGTCGAGTCGACCAGCGCGGCTGGCACCTCCGGCCCCGACCCGGTGACGATATTCACGACGCCGTCATCGAAACCGGCCTCGGCCACCGCCTCACCCAGCAAAAGGACGCCGAGCGGGTCCTGGGGCGCCGGCTTGATCACCACCGTGTTCCCAGCGGCCAGAGCCGGTGCGATCTTGCCGGCCACGTTTATGAGCGGCATGTTGTAGGGCGTGATACAGGCCACCACACCCACGGGCTGGCGATGGACCATGGCACCGGCCAGGCCGGCCGGCCCCAGTGCCGACTCGGACTCGGCCAGAGGGGTGACGGGCTCGTCGAGGTCTATCGGGCGGGAGTAGTAACGGAACCGGTCGATGAGGGCTCCACCCACTTGGAGCTGTTCGGTGATGCCGACGGTCGAACCGGTCTCGGCCTGTACCAAGGCGGTCCAAGCCGGAACCCTGGCTTCGAGCACATCGGCCAGCCGGGCCAGGTGAGCGCACCGGTCGGCGGGGCTCAGCGCTCTCCATCGGCCCGAGGCGGCCCGAGCGGCCCGAGCGGCGTCGATGGCCTGGGCCGAGGTCGCCTCAGGGGCATGGCCCACTACCTTGGTGGTAGCCGGGTCGACGATCTCGTAGGTGCCGGCGGCCGGGGCGACCCACTCACCGTCGATGAGCAACCTCCACTGGCGGTCTACGTCGATATTCGAGGTCGTCTCACTCGATGCGGTGTCAGATGTCATGTCGCTCCCGGTACGAATCGCTCACGTCTATGGCCAGTCAACCATCATCTGGGCTCATTATCCTGGCTCGCCGGACCCGAGCCCAAACCGCGGGTAGAAACCAGGAGCAACCATCATGACCGAAGCCGTCATCGTCGCCACTGCCCGCACCCCCATAGGCCGGGCCAACAAGGGGTCACTCACCCAAGTCCGGCCCGACGACATGTCGGCTTTCATAATCCGCGACGTTCTGGCCAAGGTACCCGGCCTCGACCCTGCCGATGTCGAGGATGTCATCTGGGGCATCGGCCAGCCCGGCGGCGAGGGCGGATACAACATCGCCCGGGTGGCTTCGGTACTGACCGGGGTCAATGCCCCGGGCGTGACCGTCAACCGGTACTGCTCGTCGTCGCTGCAGACCATCCGGATGGCGGCCCACGCCATCAAAGCCGGCGAGGGAGACTGCTTCGTGACCGGCGGCGTCGAAACCGTGTCCCGCTACGACAAGGGCGCCGCCGACACCGGCCCCCACAACGACGAGTTCGAGACGGCCGAGACCCGGACCATGGCCCGCACCGGGGCTGGCACCGATCCCTGGACACCGCCGGACGGGCTCCCCGACATATATATCGCCATGGGCCAGACCGCCGAGAACGTGGCCCAGTACCAGGGGGTCTCCCGCCGAGCCCAAGACGAGTGGGGGGTTCTTTCCCAGAACCGGGCCGAGGCGTCTCGCAACCGAGGTCTGTTCGAGCGGGAGATCACGCCTTACCCCTTGGCCGACGGCTCGATCGTGAGCACCGACGACGGTATCCGGGAAGGCACCACGCTCGAGGCTGTCTCCCAGCTCAGGCCGGTGTTCCGCCCCGACGGCACCGTGACCGCCGGCAACGCCTGCCCGCTCAACGACGGGGCCGCGGCGGTGGTGGTGATGTCGGATGCCAAGGCGGCTCAGGTCGGGGCCACCCCGCTGGCTCGCATCGTCGCCACTGGAGTGTCAGCCCTCGACCCCGAGATCATGGGCTTGGGCCCGATCGACGCCTGCCGCCAAGCCCTGGACCGGGCCGGCATGACCATCGACGACATCGACCATGTCGAGATCAACGAAGCCTTCGCGGCCCAAGTGCTGCCCTCGGCCGACGAGCTCGGAATCGACCACGACAAGCTCAACCCCAACGGAGGATCCATAGCCCTGGGCCACCCCTTCGGCATGACCGGGGCCCGCATCATGACCACGCTTCTCAACGGCCTGGAGGATGGTGACAACACCATCGGGCTTGAATCGATGTGCGTGGGCGGAGGCCAGGGCATGGCCATGATCGTCGAACGGCTCAACTGACGCGACCGGTCAGCCCTGACCGCCCGAGGCCTCCTTGACCGATGCCTTGCCGGCGGAGATCCACGGCATCATGGCCCGCAACGCCCCGCCTACTTTTTCGATGGTGTGCTCGTGACCGGCCGCCTCCAACCGGAGAAAGTTCGGGCGACCGTTACGGCTCTCGGCCACCCACTCGGCCGCGAACGAGCCGTCGCGGATCTCGGAGAGGATCCGGACCATCTCGGCTCGCACCGCGCCGCTCACGATCCGCGGCCCTCGGGTCAGGTCGCCGTACTCGGCCGTGTCCGACACCGAGTAGCGCATACCGGCGATGCCTTCTTCGTACATGAGGTCGACGATGAGCTTGAGTTCGTGGAGGCACTCGAAATAGGCCACCTCGGGTTGGTACCCGGCGTCCACCAGCGTCTCGAAAGCAGCCTGAACCAAGGCGGTGGTACCCCCGCACAGCACGGCCTGCTCACCGAACAGATCGGTCTCGGTCTCCTCGGTGAAGGTGGTCTCGATGACCCCGGCCCGAGCTCCACCGATGGCATCGGCGTAGGCCAGGGCCAGAGCGTGAGCCGTGCCCGAAGCGTCCTGCTCCACCGCCATCAGACAGGGAACTCCGCCCCCCTCCTCGTAGGTCCGGCGCACCAGGTGGCCCGGCCCCTTGGGGGCGACCATGCACACGTCGACGAAGTCGGGCGGGGAGATGAGATCGAAGCGGATGTTGAATCCGTGGGCGAAGAACACGGCGTCGCCGACGGCGAGAGCGGGCTCGACATGCTCGGCGTAGACAGCGGCCATCTCGGTGTCGGGCATGAGCATCATGATCACATCGGCCTCCGACGAGGCTTCGGCGATCGAGGTTACGGCCAGCCCGGACGCCTCGGCCTTTGCCTTCGAGCTCGAGCCGTCGCGCAGGCCGACCCGCACGTCGATACCCGAGTCGGAGAGGTTGAGGGCGTGGGCATGCCCCTGGGATCCGTAGCCCAAGATGGCGACCCTGCGGTCGTCGATCACGGCCCGGTCGACGTCGTTCTCGTAATGGATGGTGGCCGCGATGTTCGTCGGGGTGTCTGTCACTGGAACCTCTGCTGGTCGGCGTAACGGGATGACCCGGAAGAATATTCGGGTCGCAGGCGAAAGAATATTCGAATCTCAGCCCGGTCGAGGACCGAGCAGGGGCAGCGCCACCCGACCAGTCCTTTGTAGCTCGGCAATCCCGTAGGGTCGCAGGCGCTGCTCGAACTCGTCCAACCGAGCCGGTCGAGCCGACAGCGACAGCATCATCTGATCCCCGTCAACGTCGAGCACGTAGGCCCGGAAGTTGTCGGCCAACCCGAACAGCTCGCCGCGGTTACCGGCCGAGATGACCACCCTCACCAGCATGAGTTCGCGTTCCACGGACTCGGCCGGATCCAGCTCTCGGATCTCCACCACGTTGACGAGCTTGTCGAGTTGCTTGATCACCTGATCCAGGGAAGCCGACTCCACGTCCACGGTGAAGGTGATACGGCTGAAGAGAGGATCGTCGGTGGGGGCCACGGCCAAGGACTCGATGTTGTAGCCCCGCCGGGCGAACAAACCGGCCACCCGGGCCAGAACCCCGGGCTTGTTCTCGACCGTGGTCACGATGGTGTGGAACCGGGGAGAAAGAAGCTGGGCCGGTTCCGAGGCGTCCATCACCGATCCCGCTGCGAAGGATCGACGACGATCTCCGAGTTGCTTCGACCGGCCGGAACCATCGGATAGACGTTCTCGGAAGCCTGGGTGCGGAACTCCAACACCACCGGCCGGTCGTTGATCTCGTTGGCCTTTTGTATGGCCGGTGCCACCTCCTCGGGGGCTTCGACCCGCAGAGCCACGCAACCCATGGCCTCGGCCCACCGCACGTAGTCGGGGACCTCGTAGGAGAGATAGACCTCGCTGTAGCGCTGCGCGTAGAACATCTCCTGCCATTGGCGCACCATGCCCAGATAGGCGTTGTTGATCAGGGCCACCTTGACGGGGATGCGCTCGGTAGCCGCCGTGACCAGTTCCTGGGCCGTCATCTGGAAGCACCCGTCGCCGTCGACCGCCCACACCATGCGGTCGGGCATGCCGACCTTGGCCCCGATAGCGGCCGGGATGGAAAAGCCCATCGTTCCCAGACCCCCGGAGTTGACCCAGGTGTAGGGATGATCGAAGGTCCAGTACTGGCTGGCCCACATCTGATGCTGACCCACACCCGAGGCCACGATGGTGTCATCGGGGGTGCTGTCACGGAGCTGTTCCATCACGAACTGGGGCTTGAGCAACTCCCCCGGCTCCGACTGTTCGTAGGTGAGGGGGTACTTCTCCTGCCAGCCGCTGATCCGGGACTTCCAGGCCCGGCGGTCGGGCTGGGCGTCCTCACCGAGCCGACGCAGAGCGGCAATGAGCTCGGTGATCACCAGCCGGCAATCGCCCCGGATAGCCACGGCCGCGGGCCGGACCTTGCCCAGCTCGGCTGCGTCGATATCGACGTGGATCACCTCGGCGTCGGGAGCGAAGCCGTCGAGGCGACCGGTCACCCGGTCGTCGAACCGGGCCCCGAGGGCAATAAGCAGATCGGATTCCTGCATGGCCGTCACCGCCGCGTATTTGCCATGCATGCCCGGCATGCCCAGGCAGAGATCGTGACTGTCGGGGAAGGCGCCCCGGGCCATGAGGGTGGTGACCACCGGAACCTGCAACAACTCGGCCAGCTCCAGCAGAGCAGCCGCGGCCCGGGCCTTGAGGATCCCACCGCCCGCGTAGAGAACGGGCCGTTTCGACCGGCTGATGAGGGTGGCGGCAGCTCGGATCAGCTCCGGATCGCCGTGGACGACCGGGCGGTATCCAGGCAGTTCCATGCCTTCGTCGGACGGTTCGTACCAGGTCATGGCCGATCGTTCGTTGTTGGGATCCACGATGTCTTTGGGGATGTCCACCAGCACCGGGCCGGGTCGGCCGGTGGTGGCGATGTGAAACGCCTCGTGAATCACGCGAGGGATGTCTTGCGCCTCGGTGACCAAGAAGTTGTGTTTGGTCACCGACATGGTGATGCCGGTGGTGTCGCACTCCTGGAATGCGTCGGTGCCGACGGCCGGATAGGGAACCTGACCGGACACGCACACCATGGGTACGGAGTCCATGTGGGCGTCGCAGAGAGCAGTGACGATGTTGGTCACGCCCGGTCCCGATGTCACCATGGCCACCCCGGGCCGACCGGTGGCGTGGGCGTACCCCTCGGCCATATGCCCGGCGCCCTGCTCGTGGCGAACCAAGACGTGACGAATGGGCGACTCGATGATCGGGTCGTACACGGGCAGGATGGCCCCGCCGGGCAGGCCGAATACTACTTCGGTGCCCTCGTGTTCAAGGGCTTTCACCAGCGCTTGCCCACCGGACATCTGCATGACTTCTTCTCCGTGGTTCTCCGGATTCTACGTGATCGTCCGGTTCTCGGCTTCTGGGTTGAAATTGGGTCCAAGGGGGTTCACGTAACGCAAAAGACCTCCCAGCGGGAGGTCGAGCGCAACGATCGGTTTTTACGCGAACGTGCGCTAGTCGACTACTACCAGTACGAGAGTCGCAGCGCAGTCCACGGCTGAAGTATGGCGGCTCGGCTCAAGTCTGGCAACGTTACCGCACCGGTGCGGCGGCCTAATCTCGGCCCAGTGCCAACATCACCGGTACGAACCCGCCTGGCTTGGACCCCCGACGACTCAGAGATCTGGCGCCTGGCCTGGCCTGCTCTGGGTGCTCTGACGGCGGAGCCTCTCTACGTGCTGGCCGACACTGCCATCGTCGGCCGTCTCGGCACTCCTCAACTGGCCGGCCTGGCCCTGGCTGCGTCCATCTTGTTGATCGGGCATTCGCTGTTCATATTCCTCGCCTATGGCACCACCGCGGCCGTAGCCCGCCTGCTCGGCGCGAGCGAACACCGCCGGGCCGCTCACCAGGCCGTCCAGAGCACCTGGCTGGCCTTTCTGGTCGGGTCGGTCCTGGCCGTGGCCGGGATCGTCTTCACGCCCACACTCGTCGGCGTCGTCGGTGGAGACGACCCGGTGGTGCGGCACAACGCTGTGGTGTACCTGCGGATATCCCTGCTCGGCTTTCCGGCCATGCTGGTGGCCTTGGCCGGGGTCGGGTACCTGCGCGGGCTGCAGGACACCAGGCGTCCGTTCCTGGTGGCACTGGGGTCGGCCCTGTTCAACCTCGGGCTCGAGATCGTGCTCGTGTACGGCTTCGATCAGGGAATAGGTGCCTCGGCCCTGTCCACAGTGATCGCTCAGACCGCGGCCGCCGGGGTCTTCGTCTGGTGGGTCAAGGTGGCCGTAGCCGCTCACGGGGTGATGCTGCGACCCGACATGACTGTGATCGGACGGCTGGCGGTGGCGGGATTCGACCTGTTCATACGGACGGCGGCCCTGCGGGGCGGTCTGGTCGTCACCGTGGCCGTGGCGGCCCGGATCGGGACCGACGACCTGGCTGCTCACCAGATCGCCTTCGAGGTGTGGGCAACCCTGGCCTTGGCCCTCGATGCAGTGGCCATTGCCGGGCAGGCCCTTATCGGCCGGGCCTTGGGGGCGGCCGAGATCGACCGGGCCAAGGTGTTGGGGCGGCGGATGATGGAGTGGGGACTGGTGACCGGCGCCGCGATCGGCGGAGCTGTCCTGGCTGTTTCGGGGCCGCTGCCCCACGTGTTCACCGAGGACCCGGCCGTGGCCGGGCTGGCATCCTTCCTGTTGTTGCTCACTGCAATAGCCCAGCCCGCCAACGGGGTCGTGTTCGCCCTCGACGGGGTGCTGATCGGTGCCGGCGACCTGCGCTTCTTGGGGATCGCCATGGTCGCAGCCGGCTCCGTGCTCATGGGTGGAGGGCTCGTCGTCGCTTCTACCGGGGCTGGAATCGGCTGGCTCTGGGCTGCTCTGTACGCCTGGATGCTCACCCGCATCGCAGCGCTGTTGTGGCGCTTCGCTGGTCCTCACTGGCTGGTCGTCGGCGCCGACCGCTGAGGCAGTTGTCGCGACCACCCCCCTTCAGCTTCCGTTGATCCAGCCCTTTGAGGTGGCCTTGCGCAATCCTTCGACGCGATCTTGCACTCCGAGCACCTTCCACAACTTGGCGAGCTCCCGGTATATCGAACGTTCCGAGTAACTGAGCTCCGCCGCTATGTCGACGATCTGCATGCCCGACGCCACCTTTTCGAGCAGGATCCGTTGATCGTCGGCAAGCGTGACCGGCGACAGAACGACCGGCCCGCGGCAACAGAGACGGCGTCCGCGGTATCAGAGGTCCTCGACCTCCGCTCGAAGCCCCAAACCCGAAGCTCTCTGCTCCCCGAGGACACCTGCCACCACCTGACACCACCTGCCAGTCGTCTGCCAAAAGTTGGCAGCTCCTCGCCCCGAATTGTCAGACATCCATCAGACGACGCGATCCTCGCCTTGACCGATGACGGGTCGATCGATCTGATCGGCGAAGATAGATTCACTATAGGAACCTTTGCAGTGCCATGGGCAACCGCTGTCGATGGCTCCGATATCGCAACCTCTTACCATCTTGATGGCCAGACAATCGTTCAGATAGTAAACACCGTGACTAGCGAACTCTACCCTATAATAGCTGACCCGAAGTTCACCTGGGGCTGGATAAACGGCAGGGAGATGTCTCAAAATACGAACGAACTTTCCTTATATTCTCTCATATAGTGGCGGATATTGCAGATGAAGGGTGCTCGCGAGCAAACAACGATACAAGATGCACTGCCAGACATTGTGGTGATTATTTGATCATGGCAATCATGCCGGTGTGGTGGCTTCTACGCTGGCGTCGATCAGATAATTAGTTCACGACTTGGTGGTCGAATCAACAGGGAGGTCAACGCAACCGATCACTTCACCCCTGACAGGATCGGGTACGAGCCATCGAAACGTCGGGTTCCTAACCGGCATTGGACACCAAGAGTCGGCTCACGGCGGCGCCGTCGGCCCGGCCCCGGGTGGCCCGCATGACCCGGCCGGTGAGGAACCCGGTCATCTTCTTGCGGTCGGCGTCGTCGCCGGTGCAGAACCGTGACCACTCGCCGGGGTGAGCTTTGATCACCCGGTCCACTACCACCTCCAGATCATCGTCGGCCAGGGCCTCGAATCCCCGGCTCCGGGCGATGGCGGCCGGATCGCCGCCCGACGCCACCAGCTCAGCCAGCACCTGCTTGGCCTGAGTGGCGGTGAGGTCCCCGGCCGACTCCATGGCCACAACCGCGGCCAGCCCCTCTCCGGTCACCTTCGACCAGTCCTCCACAGCCAGGTCGTTGACCACCCGGGTGACGATCAGCTCGGGATCGGCGCCGGCTCTCACAGCAGCCGACACCAGATGGTCCTGGCCTCGTTCCACCAGCAGCGCCGCCGCCTCGGCCGGGATCGAACCGATGGCCGACAACGCGGCTCGGCGGGCGGCGGGCAACGGTGGCATAGCCGCGTCGACGGCCGCGACAGCGGCGTCGGGGGCCAGCACCGGCACCAGATCGGGTTCGGGGAAGTAGCGGTAGTCCTCGGCCTCCTCCTTGGACCGACCGGCCGTGGTCCGACCTGCGGTTTCATCCCAGTGCCGGGTCTGCTGGCGGGGCTGCTCGCCACCGGTCCAGAGATCGACATGGCGCCGGGCTTCGTAAGCAATGGCCCGGCCCAGCGACCGCAGCGAGTTGAGATTCTTGATCTCGCACCGGGTTCGCAGCTCGCCGGTACCGGTGGGCCGAACCGACACGTTGGCGTCGACCCGCATCGAGCCTTCCTGCATCCGGGCATCCGACACCCCGGTGGCCACCAAGATGGCCCGTAGCTCGCTCACGTAGGCCCGGGCCGCCTCGGTGGTGGTGATGTCAGGGCGGCTCACGATCTCCACCAGCGGCACCCCGGCCCGATTGTAATCGACGAGCGAGTACACGGCGTCGTGGATCCGTCCACCGAAGCCCATATGGGTGGTCTTGCCGGTGTCCTCCTCGATGTGGGCCCGCTCGATCCCCACCACCGACCCGTCGGGTAGCTCCAGCCGCCCGGCGGTATTGGTAGGCCGGTCGTACTGGGAGATCTGATAGTTCTTGGGCATGTCGGGGTAGAAGTAGTTCTTGCGGGCGAATACCGACGTCTCGACCCCGCAGCCCAAGGCCCGACCCAACCGCATGGCCAGCTCCACCGCCTTGGCGTTGACGACCGGCAGCGAGCCGGGCAACCCCAGACAGGTAGGGCACACGTTGGTGTTGGGCTCGTCCCCGAAGCGGTTGGCGCAGCCGCAGAACAACTTGGTGGCCGTGGTCAGCTCGACATGCACCTCCAAGCCCACCACCAGCTCCCAGTCGGCGGGAAGCGCCGGCTCGTGGAGAGCCGAAGCGGCGGCGCTCACCGGCCCGGCCCGGCCCCGGTGAGATCGGCGGCGGACTGCTCCAGCACCACCGCCGCTCGCCACAAGGCGCTTCGCCCCGCCGGAACCTCGGCCAAGGTGGGCCCGAGGAGTTGCACACCCACCGGTAAGCCGTCCTCACCGGCGCCGAACGGAATCGAGATAGCGGGGTGGCCGGCCAGATTGGAAGGAACCGTACACACGTCGTTGAAGTACATCGTCAGCGGATCGGCCGTCTTGGCCCCCAACTCGAAGGCAGTCGTCGGTGCTGTCGGGCACACCAAGAGATCGAACCGTTCGTAGGCGGCGGCCAGCTCCCGTCGCATCAGCGTGCGCACCCGCAGCGCCTTGCCGTAGAAGGCGTCGTAGTAGCCGGCCGACAGTGCGTAGGTGCCGAGCATGATCCTTCGCTTCACCTCGGCGCCGAAACCGGCGGTGCGGGTGTTCGTGTTCATCTCAGCCGTGGTATCTCCCGCAACCCGAAGCCCGAAACGCACCCCGTCGTAGCGGGCCAGGTTGCTCGACGCCTCGGCCGGCGCGATCAGGTAATAGGCCGACAGCCCCAGCCGGGCCGAGGGCACCGAGACCGGCTCGACGACGGCACCAGCCGTTTCCAGGGCCGACACCGCCTCGTCGACACGGGCCAGCACATCGGCGGCGAGGCCCTTCACGCCCGCCTCGGAGCCGGGCCCCCCGGTACCGCACAGCTCGGCTACGACACCGATGCGCAGGCCCTCGACCCCCGCCGCCCTCTCCTGCTCACCGACCCCATCGCAGCAGCGCCGACCGGTCGGACCGGACACAGCCGGATCGAGCGAGGTCGAGTCGAGCGGATCGAGACCAGCGATGACCTCGTAGAGAGCAGCGGCGTCTGCCACCGACACCGCCATGGGTCCGATCTGATCCAGCGACGAGGCAAAGGCGATCAGCCCATAGCGAGACACCGCGCCGTAGGTGGGTTTCATCCCCACCACCCCGCACAACGCCGCAGGCTGGCGAACCGAACCCCCCGTATCGGATCCCAGAGCCAAGGGCGCGAACCCGGCTGCGACCGCTGCGGCCGAACCACCGCTCGAACCACCCGGGACCCGGGTCAGATCGTGAGGGTTGCGGGTGGGGCCGAAGGCGGAGTGCTCGGTGGAGGAGCCCATGCAGAACTCATCGAGGTTGGTCTTACCGATGATGATGGCGTCGGCGGCCCGCAGCCGCTCCACCACGGTGGCGTCGTAGGGAGGGTGCCAGCCTTCGAGGATTCGCGACGAGCACGTAGTCGGGGTGCCCCGGGTGCAGAGGCTGTCCTTTACAGCCACGGGCACGCCCGCCAGCGGCCCGACCTCGTCGCCCCGAGCCACAGCCGCGTCGATCCCCTCGGCCGCGGCTCGGGCTTCGTCGGCCATCACGTGATTGAAAGCGCAGATGTCTCGTTCCCGGTCGGCGATGCGATCGAGATGTTCCTCGACCACGGATCGAGCCGACCGCTCGCCGGCCGCCACCGCCGAAGCGATATCGAGAGCGGTCACGGAGCCTCACCGAGGATGGACGGGACCCGGAACTGGCCGTCCTGGCGGACCGGGGCTTGGGCCAGCACCTCGTCACGGTCCAGCGAGGGTCGAATCTCGTCGGAACGGGTGACGTCTGTGAGCGCCGGAGGGTGAGCGGTGGGCGCAACGTCGGTGACATCGTCGGTGACATCGAGCGCGGCCACGTCGGCAGCGTGGTCGAGCACGGCTGCGAGCTGACCGGTGAGCTCGTCCAGTTCGGCCTCGGTAAAACGCAGCCGAGCCAGCCCGGCCACGTGGCGCACCTCGTCGCGGGTGATACGTTCGGCCATTCAGCTTCCCTCGATCAACCGTTGCAAGGCGTCGGGGTCGTCCAGCACCGCCTGCACCACGCCGTATCGAACGTCGGCCACGATGCTACGGTCACGACGACCCCTCCGAACAACCTCCCTGGAGGTGCTCATACTAGTCTCCCGGCGCGGTGGCACCTTATGAGTTCCTGAGCCCGGAGTGGATTACGGCGGCGCGAGCCCTTCGCCAAGAGCTCACCACCCGTATGCCGCTGCCGGGCGGAGACTACGACATCACCGCGAGCCGCCAGGGTTCGCAAGTCGGTGCAGTTGTCGTCAATGTCGTGATAACCGACGCTCCCTTCGACGATCCTCGGATCGAGGGCCACATCGACACGGCATCGGTATCGGTGATCGAGGAGGGTCACCGCTGCGACGCCGATCTCAGCATCGAGCTCTCCTACGACCTGGCTCGCGATCTCTTCTCTCGGCGCGACCCTCAGGACTTCTTTCGAGCCGTTTTCACCGGGCAGGTCAAGGTGAGCGGCGACAGTTCGAAACTGCTGCAAATCCCGCTTCCGTCGACGGTGGAACCCGATCCGCCGACCGCCGAGTTGGCTCGCCGCATCGACGAAATCACTGCGTAGTAGATCTGGACGATACCACCAGCCCGACCTCGGAGCCGGCCTCGAGCTCGGTCACGTAGCTGGGCCCATCGATCCGGACAACCACTCCCGCAGAAAGGCTCTCGTCTTGAACCGTTACCAAGCCCGAGACGACGAATCCGAGAGCTTCGAGCTCGGCTTCGGCCCTCGTCACTGACAGCCCGGTCACATCGGGCAGCCGCACCAGCGGCTCTCCCAGAGAGACGAAGAGCCGCACCTCACGGCCGGACTCCAGTGCGACGCCGCCTTCGGGCTCCGTGCGGACCACCTCGCCGGGGCGGGTGCCGGGTTCACGCACCAAGACAGCTTCCGGCTCCCAACCCAGAGCCGTGATTGCGGCGGCGGCGCCGATCTCGGTACGACCCAGGAGATCGGGAACGGTATCGATCTCTTGGCGGCTGTTCTGCCAGGCGAGCAAGGCCCCGGCCCCACCCCCCAGCACTACCAGCGCCGCCAGCAGGATCCTGGGCCAGCCCCGTCGGGTATCGTCAACGTCATCGAGGGGCACCGATGGCCGGGGAGCTGATGAGACCACGATCGGGGTGGGTGCGCTACCGGATCCGGAGCCACCGACCATGCTCGGGGCCGGTCCGGGCGGCTCCTCCGACAAAGAGCCGGCCGGGGTCGGGATCGTCGACGACATGTCGTCGACGGCCGGGGTCGATCGGGGCAGGGGCTCGGGTCGGGGCAGGATCTCCGCCGTCCGAAGCAGCTTCCCGATGAGCTCGTTCGGGCCGGGCCGGGCATCCCGGTCCTCGGAGAGCATCCTGGCTACCACCTCCTGCATCGGTCCCAGCGCCGGTCCCGGATCGAAGGAAGTACCCAGAGCCTCGACATCCACCGCGTCTGCGGTTACGGCCTCGACGATGGTCAGCCCCAGAGCCCGGATATCGACCTTTGGATCGGGAAGGTCATCGTCGGCCCACTGGAACGGGGAGAGACTGTCCGGATCGGAGGCGAGCAATCGAGACAGGCCGAAATCGGCCACCCGCAGCCGACCACGGGTGTCGAAGAGCAGGTTGGACGGCTTGACGTCTTCGTGCACGAGACTTTGGCCATGGAGGTAAGCGATGCCCCGAGCCGCCTCCAGGGCGACCATGAGCACCTGAGAGGGGGAGAGCCGGTGTCCGGCATCGACTATCGCCTGCAGGCTTCCCCCGTCCAGGTAGTCGGTCACCAGATAGGGTCCGCCGTCGTCGCCTCGATCCGACACGCCCAGCACGTGAGGGTGATCGAACGAAGCGGCCGCTTCCGCCACTCGCTCCAAGCGGCTCACGAAGTTGGAGTCGTCGGCCTGGGCCTGATCGAAGATCCTGACCGCGACCGGACGTCGCAGCACCGTGTCCTGGGCCCTGTGGACACGCCCGCAAGCCCCGGACCCCACCAAGGCCACGATCCGGTAACGACCATCGAGCACCCGGCCGGCATCGTCACTTCGCAACTGCGAGACCATCGGCTCCAAACCGTACCGAGCCCACCTCTACCCGGCCCGCCCCGTACGTCCGAGGGTGATCCCGGCGATGCTCGGCTCACTGGTCGGGCCTGATCGGGATCGGGCTGTGGGTGGTCTGCGCCGGCGGGCGTGGTTAGATCGGTGGATGAGCTCACCCGACGCCGCCCGGACGATACCACGCTGGATATGGCTGGCAATCCTGCTTCTCGTCGCGGCCGGCCTGGCCGGTTTCTGGCTGGCGGCGGTGGTCGGCGACGGCAGTACCGGCCCCATCGTGAGCGGCCACTCCGCCGTCGAGGGTCTGATCCCGGCTCGAGACAGCGAGGTGCTGCAACAACAGCCGGTGGGGATCGATCTCAGCGCGCCCTACGAGCTGATCTCGCTGGTCATCCATCCCAACAGCAGCTCTACCGGCGGGGTCGAAGTGATCAGCGAGACGCGCCATGTGGACGGCCTCAACCAGTTTCTGTTCAGGCCCGGACCGGACCGGCTGATCGATGCCCTCTCCCCCGACACCAACTGCGCAGTTGCGACCTTCGCCCTTACCGCTCGCCGTGACGACATCGCCACCGCAAAATGGTGCTTCGAAGTCTCGTGATCTCAGCCCGGAAGCTCACCCGTTTCCAGAAGCTGCCCGAAACCGGACTCGTCGATGACGGGTACCCCGGCTTCGGCGGCCTTGTTCACTTTGGCCGCGCCCGGGTCGGTGCCGGCTATCAGCGCGAACGTCCGGGACGACACGCTGCCAGGTGACTTGCCGCCACGAGCCACTACAGCCGAACGGGCCTCCTGTCGACTGAAGCCGGCCAGCGTCCCGGTCACGACGACGGCCTTGCCCGCCAATGTCTGTGGTGCTCCCGGCTCCTCGACGGCCACCGAGTCGGCCTCCATCCTCAGCCCGGCCGCCCGGAGCCGGTCGATGAGCCGGCGGGCCCGCCTATCACCGAACCAGGTGCCAACGGCGGCGGCAATGACCGGCCCGAAGCCATCGACATCGGCCAGTTCGGCCTCGTCGGCATCGATGATCCTGTCCATGGTCCCGAAAGACGAGGCCAGAAGCCGGGCATTGGCCTGACCGATCTCGGGAATGCGCAGCCCGAACAGCAACCGGTTCAAGGGGCGACTACGGCTGGCTTCGATAGCCGACCTCAGGTTCGCGACCGAGACATCCCCGAACCCTTCCAGGGCCGCGATGGCGTCGAAGTCGAGCCGGTAGAGATCGGCGACATCACGCAGTAGGCCCTCGGTGACGAAGCGGTCGATGTTCTTTTCTCCCAAGAACTCGATGTCCATGGCCATGCGGCTGGCGAAGTGTTCGATACGGCCCCGCACCTGGCGGGGGCAGTAGAAGTTGACACAGAAAGTGGCTGCGGCTCCTTCATCGCGGCGAAGCTCCTCGTCACACACCGGACAGCAGCGGGGAAACACCCACCGCACCGAGCCGTCGGGCCGGTTGGCCGACACCGGTCCCACCACCTCGGGTATCACGTCACCGGCCCGGCGGACGATCACCGTGTCGCCGGGGCGGACGTCTTTGGCCGCAACCTGATCCTCGTTGTGGAGCGTGGCCGTGGTGACCGTCACCCCCCCGACGAACACCGGGGCGAGCCGGGCGAAAGGAGTGGCCCGGCCCGAAGGGCCGATCGACACTTCGATGTCGAGAAGCGTCGTGGTTCGTTCTTCCGGGGGGAGCTTGTAGGCGATGGCCCAGCGGGGCGCCTTGGCATCGGCGCCCAGCTCGGCCTGGAGGTCAACATCGTCGACCTTCACCACCACACCGTCGAGCTCGTAGTCGAAGTCGTGGCGACGAGCCTCGAAGTCGACGACGTAAGCCTCGACCGCAGCCAGATCGTCCAGTCGGACGGCGTGCTCGTTGACCGGAAACCCCAACGAGGCGAGCCACCGCAGGGTCTCGATGTGAGAAGTGAGCCGGAGCTCACCGCTGACGGCGCCGAGCTGATAACACCAGAAGGACAGGCCGCGCTCGGCGGTGACAGCAGGGTCCTTCTGGCGTAGCGAACCGGCCGCGGCGTTGCGGGGATTGACGTACGGCTTCTCGGCCCGAGCCTGACGACGCTGGTTGAGGGCCTCGAAGGCTGGCAGCGACAAGTAGACCTCGCCCCGAACTTCGAGCGTGGCCGGTGCGTCGGGTCCGAACCGGTGGGGGATGTCGGAGATGGTCGCCACGTTGCCGGTTACGTCCTCACCGATCCGGCCGTCACCGCGAGTGGCGGCCTGAACCATCCGGCCCTGCTGGTATCGCACCGAAATGGCCAGACCGTCGAACTTGGGCTCACCCGTGTAACCACCGACCACCCGACCGCCCAGGCGCCGCTGCACCCGCTCCTCCCAGGCTTTCAGCTCGACCAGGTCGAAGGCGTTGTGAAGCGACATCATGGGAGTGGTGTGCACCACGGGCGCAAAAATCGGATTGGGAATGCCACCGACCCGTCGGGTGGGTGAATCGGGCTCGGCCAGATCGGGGTGGGCATCTTCGAGGTGGCGCAGCTCGGCCAAGAGCCGGTCGTAGTCGGCGTCGGGGATTTCGGGGTCGTCGTAGTCGTAGTAGCGCCGGGCGTGATGGTCGAGCGTCGCCCGCAGTTCCTGCATGCGGACCTGCGGATCCCCTGCCATCGCCCGGGGAGCTTAGCGGTGGCCGCAGTGGCCCGATCGGTGCATGCTGACCCCGACATGGACACACGCGACAAGCTGATACGAGCCGTCATGACGCCGCGCACCCCCGCCGTGGTGGCCTGGCTGGTGGTGGCCACCGGATCGCTGTACGCCGACGCCTTGGCCCCTACCGCCAGCGGGTTTCGCAGCTCCGTGTCAGTCGGCCTCTGGGTCGTTTTCGCTGCGACCCTGGCCGTCATGGTCCTGCCCGGCGCGCTGGCCCTGACCGTGACCCGCGTCATCGTTCCCGCCAACCTGATCACATCGCTGTGGGCCATCGCCGTCATCGACGACCGGTCATGGTCGAGCCATGGCATCGGCACGGCCGCGGCGGCGATGGCCGCCGGCGCCGTACTCCACCCAGCCTTCGGCGACAGGCTCGTGGACGCCGGCAGCTACGGCTACGAGCGCCGCTTTCTGCTCCGGGTCCCCGGACCGATCCTGATCACCTTGGTCGGGCCCATGTGGGCACTGGCCGCGGCCGGGGCCATGACCGGGCCGCTGTTGCTGGCCGACCAGAAGTGGGTTCTGGGGAGCGCAGCAGTGGTCGTCGGTCTTGCGGTATCGATCCTGGCCGTACGGGCCCTGCACCGACTGGCCCGGCGCTGGCTGGTATTCGTACCGGCCGGGATGGTGGTGCACGACCATCTCACCCTGGCCCAACCGGTGCTGGTGGCCCGGTCCGAGATCTCCGCGATGGGACCGGCCCCGGCGACGACCGACGCCACCGATCTGACCGCTCAGGCCCTCGGTCTGGCCTTGGACGTGCGTCTCGTGAGACCGGCGGCCGTAGCGGTGGTCAAAGGTCGGAATGCCAAGCAGGACCAGACCGTGACCGCGGTGTTGGTGACGCCCACCCGGCCGGCTCTGGTGTTGCAGGCCGCCGCCGATCAGGGCATCCCCATCGGCTGAGCAGAACCCACGCCGGCCTAGGTGGGTTCGGGCGGTTCAGCTTCGTCCCGCGATACCGCCCCCCACCACGACATCGTCGGCGAAGGCCACCACGCTCTGGCCCGCAGCCACGATCCGGTGAGGCCGGTCCCATCGAACGGTCGCCCCGCCGATCCCCTCTTCGATACAGGCCCGAGCCGAGGTTCCGTGAGCAGAGGTCTGCACCCCGACCCGCCCCCGGACCGGGCCGTCCACCCACTCCCAAGACTCCAGCGGGGTGCGGTCCCGGTCGAGCTCGGCCCGGCTCCCGACGGTGACCGTGCGCGATCCGGGATCGACGTCGAGCACGTAACGAGGGATGCCATCACCGGAAGGGCCCAGGCCCCGGCGCTGGCCGACGGTCACCAGTTCCACTGCATCGACTGTGCCCCGGGGCCGGTCCGAGGTGTCGACGATACGGCCCGGGTGCAACGGGATGCGATCCCCGAGGAAGGCCCGCCGGCCCGCCGCCGAGGTGATGAAGCAGACGTCCTGGCTGTCGGGCTTGGCCGCGGTGGCCAACCCCCGGGCTCGGGCTTCCCGGCGGACCTCGTCCTTGGTCGTCTCTCCGACCGGTAACAGCAGGCGGGCCAGCACCGGCAGTCCCAGCATGTACAGCACGTAGGATTGGTCCTTGCGCCGGTCGGCGCCTCGGGCCAGCCGCGGTCCTCTGGGGGTGGCCACGATCCGGGCGTGGTGTCCGGTGGCGACCGTTTCGAAGCCCAGGGCGTCGGCCCGCCGGAGCAACCGGTCGAACTTCACGTGCCGGTTGCACTCGATGCAGGGGTTGGGTGTTCGACCGGCACCGTGATCAGCCACGTACGGGTCTACGACGTGGCGTTGGAAGTGACCGCCGAAGTTGAAGACGTGGTGTTCGATGCCCAAGCGGTCGGCCACCCAGCGGGCATCGTCCACGTCGGAGACCGAGCAGCATCCGGAGTCGCTGGGGCCGCCCCAGAGCTTCATGGTCGCTCCGACCACTTCGTAGCCGGCATCGAGCAGCCGGGCTGCGGCCACCGACGAGTCGACTCCTCCCGACATGGCTACCAGCACCCGGCTCATGTCAACCCCCACCGAACCGGTCGAGCCGCTCGACCCCGGCCGAGATCACCTCGACGGCCCGGTCGACATCGGAGTCCGCGGTGGTGTGACC
Organism: Acidimicrobiales bacterium; assembly: GCA_963422655.1. Lineage (GTDB taxonomy): Bacteria > Actinomycetota > Acidimicrobiia > Acidimicrobiales > Aldehydirespiratoraceae > CATQHS01. The sequence goes on from OY730440.1 coordinate 1,262,361, forward strand.
GAGGGACAGGCGCAGCGATCCCCGGGCCAGCTCGGAGGGCACCCCCATGGCTGACAGCACGTGGGAGGGGTCCTGGGCTCCGCTGGAGCACGACGACGCGGCCGAGGCCCGCAGACCGGCTTCATCGAGCAGGAAGAGCAGCGCTTCGCTCACGATGGCTTCGAAACAGATGTTGGCGATTCCGGCGGCCAGATGGGCCCGATCGCCGTCGGGTGCAGCCGAGACCCGCATCCGATCACCGAAATGTTCGATCAGGGAGTCGAGTAGACGGTCTCGCATGACCCCCAAGCGAGCGATCTGTCGGTCGCGGTCGGACACGGCCACTTCCAGCGCCGCCGCGAAAGCGACGGCGCCGGCCACGTCGGGGGTACCGGCTCGGCGGCCTCGTTCCTGGCCGCCCCCGACGATGAGCGGATCGAGCTCGACCCCGTCCCGCACGATCAGAGCTCCGATCCCCACGGGGGCGCCGATCTTGTGGCCGGTGACCGACACCAGGTCGTAACCCGCCGTCTCGGTGGCCACATCGATCCAGTTCACGGCTTGGACGGCGTCGGTGTGCAGCAACGCATCCGAGGCCTGCGATCGCACCAGCCGGGCTATGTCGCCCAAGGGCGAGATGGAGCCCACCTCGTTGTTGACAGCGATGACCGAGACCACGGCCCCGCCGCCGGGGCCGACCAGGGTCACGGCCTCGGCCAAGGCAGCTTGGTCGATCAGGCCCTTGGCGTCGATGGGTACGACCAGACCACCGCTTCGCTGCACCGGTTCGAGGACGGCATGGTGCTCACCGGCGCTGGTCACGGCCCGGGCCTGACCGCCCCTGGCCCCCAGCGCCCCCCGGACGGCCAGGTTGTCGGCTTCGCTGCCGCCCGAGGTGAACACCACCTCACCGGGCTCGGCTCCGAGGGCGGCCGCTACCCGCCGACGGGCCTCGTCGAGGGCTCGGCGGGCCCGGCGGGCGGTTCGGTGGGCGCCGGTGGGGTTGGCCTGGTGCTCGGCCGCCGCGGCCAGCCACGCGGCCCGGGCCTCGGGCCGCAACGGGGTGGAGGCAGCGTGATCCAGATAGATCTCGGTCGGCTCCGACGGGACGAACGTGGTGGGCGCGCTGATACAGATCAGCCTACGGGATCGGGTTGGGCCATTATCTGGGGGTGAAGAATTCGGGGGTCACCATTCGGGTATCGACTGTTATCAGCGCCGGTGCGGCCGAGGTGTGGGCGGATGTGCGTCACATCGCCAGCCATGTCGAGTGGATGCAGGACGCGGTGTCGATCGAGTTCGAGGCGGGGGATGGATCGCAGGAGGGCAGTTCGAGCAACCGGGAGGGGGTGGGGGTGAGCTTCAGATGCCTGACCAAGGTCGGTCCCGTCCGGCTCACCGACCGCATGGAGGTCACCGAGTGGGTCGAAGGCCGAGTCATCGGCATCCGACACCGGGGCCTGGTGACAGGCTCGGGCCGGCTCGGGTTGACTCCCATGGATCACTCCCACACCGAGGTCGTGTGGGAGGAGCGGCTCGAGTTCCCAGCCCGGCTGGGCGGACCGCTCGGGGCGGGGCTGGCCCGGCCCATACTGCGCCGGATCTGGTCCCGCAACCTTGCCAACCTGGCCGCCCGCTTCTGACCGGGGGCCACTCCAAGTCCAAGGCCCTTGGAGATCTGGTGATGAGCGTAGGCCAGGTCCGGGAATGTCAAAAGATCGGATCATGCCATCGGGCCGCGGCCCAAACCGATCCGGCTACGATCGCGACGGCCAAGACTCCGACCAGCACGGTGATCAACCAGTCCGGCGCCCGGCGCCGGGTCAGCATCAGAATCAGCCATCCCACCGCGGCCCCGGTGACGAGCCCGCCCCCATGGCCACCGACGGAGATGCGAGGAATCATCAACGTCAAGGCCAGATTGAGGGCCAGCACGGGCATCAGGGGTGTCCTCCAAACGGAGATGCCGACCGACCGCTGAGCCAGCAACAGAGCCCCCATCAACCCGAACACCGCTCCCGAAGCGCCCAGGGTGGGCTGATTGGGGCTGACCAGAAGCACACCGAAAGCGCCGCCCAGCATCGCCACCAGGTACAGGGCGATGAAGCGAACCCGTCCCAACAAGTGCTCGAGCAGCACGCCCAGTATCCATAGGGCGTAGAGGTTGAAGCCCAGGTGGAGGATCCCGTCGTGGAGGAAGGCGTGGGTAACGAGCCGGTAGTACTCACCGGCATCCACACCGACGATCTGCCATTGGCCACCATGCAGGATGACCTGCCACGAGAAGAGCGAACCGTCGACGAGTGCATTGGCGCCGACCTGCATCAGGGATCCCCCGGTCATCTGTGAATAGATGAAGCCGGCCAGGCTCAGGCCGATGAACGTCTGGGTGGCTCGAGGTTTCGTATCCACCCACCTACCGGGGACAACGGTCCGGATCTTTTCTTGCCGTCCACCCCGACCGTGGCGACCGGCACGGTTGCTCAGGCATTCCGGGCAGTGGAATCCTACCGTCGCCGGGGTCATGCACTGCGGGCAGATGGGCCGATCGCAGCGCTGGCAGATCACCCCGCCCCGCTTGTCGGGATGCCGGTAACAACCAGGGAAATCGGTGCGGGCCGGTTCGGTCACCCCGCGACCGTACCGGGATCGGACCGCGGCGCCGATGCGAGGCCCGACCCGGCGGTATCGAGACTCGAGGCCGGCGCCCACAGCACCGGGGTGCCTCCCGAAACGCCCAGCATCAATGAACCAACGACATGGGCCGTGTTACCGCCTTTAGAGCCAGACCGCGCTCTCGCTCATGCCTAATGCGTTGGTCTCCACCACCTCGGTTACGCCCTTGACGCGGTCTTTCATGATCCGTTCGATACCGGCTTTCAAGGTCTGGGTGGATGCGGGGCAGGTGACACAGGCGCCAAAGAGCTCGACCTCGACCACGCCGGTGGCATCGTCCACGCCGATCAACTTGATATCGCCCTGATCGGCCTGGATGGCGGGCCGGATGGTGGCGATGATCCGTTCGACTTCTTCCCGCACGCCCCAATCCTGCCCAGTCCCGGGGATGATCCCAACTCGATTGAATCTTGCTTCGGGTTCTTGGCGGCCGGCATGGGCCTACCCTCATGCCATGGACACGGCCGCCATCCTGGCCCATCAGGGTGGATGGGACGAAACGCTGATGGTGGCTGTACCGGTGCTGGTACTGGTCGGGCTGGTCGGGCTGGCCCGCCGACGGGCCAAGACGATGGCCCCCGTCACCGAACCGGGCACCGACGAGCACAGCTGAATCGACCGGGCTACTCGGCCCGTACATCAGCTCCGAGCGCGACCAGCTTCCCGACCAGGTTCTCGTAGCCCCGGGCCACGTGATGGGCGTCGCTCACCACCGTCTCACCCTCGGCATTGAGGCCGGCCACGGTCAAAGCGGCGCCGGCCCGGATGTCGTGGGCCTTGACCGGCGCCCCGGAGAGTCGTTCCGTGCCCCGCACCACCGCGTGGTGAGCGTCGGTGCGGATGTCAGCTCCCATGCGCCGCAACTCATCGACGTAACGAAACCGGCCCGCGAACAAGTTCTCGGTGACTATGCCCACCCCTGAAGCCACCGACAGCATGGCGACCAGGAACGGCTTGTAGTCGGTGGCCAAGCCCGGATAGGGCAGGGTGGAGCAGTCGGCAGCCCGCAGGCGACCCGAAGAGAGAGCCCAGATGCCCTCGGCATCAGGTGAGACCCGAACCCCCATCTCGCCCAGCTTCTGGATCAGCATGGCCATATGGTCGGGGCGAGCGCCTTCGATGGTCAACTCGCCGCCGGCCACACCCACCGCGGCCAGGAAAGTGGCAGCCTCGACCCGGTCACCGATGACGAGATGGTCGACCTCGTGCAGGGTATCGGCGTCAGTTCCCTCTATCACCAGTGTGGGGGTTCCCGCCCCTTTGATCGACGCCCCCATGGCGTCGAGCATCTCGCAGAGGTCGGTGATCTCGGGCTCACGAGCGGCGTTGTCGATCACCGTGGTGCCCTTGGCCGTCACCGCGGCCATGACCAGGTTCTCAGTGGCGCCGACGCTGGGGAACTCGAGTAGCACCCGGGCTCCGTGCAGGTTCGGGGCTCGGGCCTTTACGTACCCGTGGACGACTTCCAGCTCGGCGCCCAGCTCACCGAGACCCCGCACGTGCATGTCGATGGGCCGGGGACCGAAGTCGTCACCGCCGGGCAGGGCCACCTGGGCCTCGGCGCAGCGGGCCAGCATGGGACCCAGCACGATGACCGAAGCCCGGAACTTCTCGACGATCTCATAGGACGCCATCGGGTTGATCTCGGCCGGCACTGCGATATCCAGCGTCGAGGCAATCAGAGGGTTCCAGCTCACCGTACATCCGGTGGCTCGCAGCAGTTCGGCCATCAGCTCCACATCGGTGATGCGGGGCACGTTGCGGAGCCGGTAGGACCCTTCCGACAACAAGGTGGCGGCCATGAGCTTGAGTGCTGAGTTCTTGGCCCCGGCAACCCGTATGGTCCCTTCCAACGGCTGTCCCGGCCGCACGATGATCCGCTCGATCGGCTCGATTGTCACCCGTACAGCCTAATTCAGCCCCCGATTCAGCCGGTTCGGACCGCCTATCCTCTCTACGGGACGAGCGACCGAGGAGGCCGGTGACCCGAGTCCGGCAAGTTCTGCGCTGCACCAACGAAGAACTGGCGGCCCGGAGAACCCCCCGGACCGACATAGTGGCCGAGAGCGTCGCCGCCCCAACGCGAGAAGCGGAGGGAGCAGACCGGTTCGGTGCGGTTGGTGGTCCGTTCCGTTCCTACGAGCGTCGGATCGAAGCTCGGCCCAGCGGCACCGGTTGGTGGGAGGTGGTGGAGACCATCACCTACCGCTTGGCTCTGCCCGGCTGGAGCTGGTTGTTCCACTTCCCGGTGAAGCGAGCCCTTCGCCGCCGCCAGACTTCGTACCGGTACTGGTGGGCGCCTCCGGATCGGCTCGATCCCTCGACGGCCACCGTGCTGGCGCTGCTCTGCACCCTCCAGGCCATCGACGGATACCTGGGCACCGTGCTCACCCAAACCATCACCTTTGCTGCCGACGAGTTCGGTCACGGCAACACTGCTCAAGGAGCGGTGCTGGCCATAGTGCGAGTCGGCGTGTTGATCACTCTTGTCACGGTTGCGGTAGCCGATCGCCACGGCCGGCGCCGGTTGCTCCTGGCGGCCAGCGCCGGGAGCTGCCTCATGACCACGGTGGGCGCGGTGGCGCCGACCTTCTGGTTCCTGGGTGGATCCCAACTGATCGCGCGGGGGCTGGCCACTGCCATGGGGGTACTCATCGTCATCATGGCCGTCGAGGAGATGCCGGCGAGGTCCCGGGCCTGGGCGGCTTCGGTGCTGACCTTGTGTGCCGGTTTGGGCGCAGGGATGGCGGTGTGGATCCTGCCGGTGGCCGACTTGGACCAGCGAGGCTGGCGCATCGTCTATCTGGTACCCCTGCTGGGCTTGGCCGTTGTAATCCGGGTCGGTCGACGGTTGCCCGAGAGCCAACGGTTCGAGAAGGCTCGAGCCACGGCGCCGTCCGACATCGGCCGCTTCGGCTTGCAATGGCGACAATTCGAGGGGGCCGAACAGCAACGACGCCGGCAGAGGTTGAGGCTGCTGGCTGCAGCCGCCTTCTTGATCGCCATGTTCGTGGCCCCGGCATCCAGCCTCCAAAACGACTTCCTCAAAGATGAGCGCGGCTTCTCGGCCAGCCGTATCACCGTGTTCACACTGGTGACCAGCACCCCGGCCGGCATCGGTGTTCTGGCCGGCGGCTACCTGGCCGACCGCAGGGGCCGGCGGCCCGTGGGGGCGACGGGTCTGGTACTCGGGGCAACCGCCATTGCCTGGGCCTTCTTCACCAGCGGCCCCGCCCTGTGGCTACTGACGCTGCTCGGCGCCATGGCAAGAGGTCTCACCGTTCCGGCTCTGGCCGTGTACGGCCCGGAGCTGTTCGGCACCCACGACAGGGGACGGGCCAACGGCCTTATCCTCATCCTCGGTGTGGCCGGCAGCGCGTTGGGGTTGTCCTGGGCGGGTTGGCTGTCGAGCCGGCTGGACCAGCTCGGGCCGGCCCTGGCCCTGCTGGCGGCCGGTCCGTTGATCGTGGCCGTGCTGGTGCTGGTCGAGTTCCCGGAGACGGCCGGGCGCGAGCTCGAAGACCTGAACCCCCAGGACCGTCCGGACCCCGATCCCGACCATTTGCCCTAAACCCTCAGTAACCCGGGTGTTCCACGGCAGCGGATCTCTCGACGCACAGCCCTGATGGCCTGCGAACGGATCCTCGGCCCATGCAGCTCATTCAGCCAGTGTCCGCAGTTTGCGGTCCCGGGAATCGGCGCTCCCGACAGGGGCGCCTCATTCGCCCACGGGCCCAGCCAGGTTCCGCAGCGTTGCGGTCAGGTTTGAGCCCGCTTCGAGAAACCTGTCGAAGTCGGGTTCGGCACCACCTCCCAGTCCGGCGATCCATTCCTCGTGGAGATCGGCTTCGGCAAGAATCGGAGCTGATGACATCGCCCTGCATGAGCATACGATGTGTTGGTGCATCGGAGCGCCACAGATCCTCGGGGTCGTCAGGGGCGGCGAGTTCGGTCAAGTCCGCTCCGGCACTATCGCCGCATCAGGGCTCGTTCACCGTCAGGACGGTCGACGATCTTCCAATCGGAACTGGTGGCGGTACGCCAGTCGGGGTTCCAGCGGTTGATCTCGCACGCCACGAATGCGAGCGGAGCATTCGTGAAGACTTCACGTGCAAAGCTCACAACATCAACCGTAACAAACACGCACCTTCGGGTCAACGCATGTCGAGCCGATCCAGCTCGGCTTCGTCCACCCCCACCTCGGTTCCCCCCAGTCGGGGATGCAGCACCGTGTAGAGCCCCAAGGCCAGGGCCGCGATGCCCACCGGGACGATGCCATCGCCTCGACCCGTGTAGGTCGGGTAGAGCACGAATACCGACAGCAGGGCCGTCCACAGCCACAAGATGAGCACGGAACGACGATGACCGTGGCCCAGACGCATGAGCCGGTGGTGGAGATGCTCCTTGTCCGGCACCGACAGGCTCTGGCCCCGGACGGTTCGGCGCACGATGGCGAAGGCCGTGTCCAGTAGCGGTACACCCAGGATCACCAAAGGGATGAAGATAGGGGCGAAGAAGAAGAAGGCTTGGCCGCTGAACTCACCAGTCGAACGCCCCCCCACGCTCATTGTCGAAGCGGCCAGCAACACGCCCAGCAGCAGGGCGCCGCCGTCACCCATGAACACCCGGGCCGGGAACACGTTGTGGGGAAGGAAACCCAGGCACACACCCAGCGTGATCACCGCCCACATGGCCCCGGGGTTGGCCGGGTCGATAATCCCTTCGTCTCCCAGCCGCAGAGCGTAGAGCACGAAAGTGCCCGAAGCGATGGCCACTATGCCTGCGGCCAGCCCGTCGAGCCCGTCGATGAGGTTCACTGCGTTGGCCATGCCCACCACCCACAGCACCGTTACCAGCACCGACCAGTCCGACGACAGAAACAACAGATCGAAGAACGGCACCCGAAAGACCAGGATGGACACCCCGGCAAAGGCCAAGGCCAACCCGGCCAGGGCCATCCCGGCCAGCTTGGCCGGGGGGGAGATGTCCAGCACGTCGTCGTAGAAGCCGACAGCGAAAACGATAACTGCCGCCGCCATCACGCCGACCAACTCGGTGCGGGCCTCCGCCACGACATCGCCGAAGTCGTCGATGACCAAAGCGGCGCCGACGGCGGCGATCACCCCGACCAACATGGCCGCTCCCCCAGCCGCCGGAGTGGGCAGGACATGGATACGGCGGTCGTCGGGCACCACCACAGCCCCGACCCGGACCGCCAACCGACTGGTGAGCGGCACGGCCCCGAAGCTGGCCAGCGCAGCCGTGGCCCCCACCAGGAGATAGGAAGCCAGCGAAGGCACGGCGACGGCGCCTCAGCCGAGCTGGGGGTAGGGCGGCTTGGCTGCGCACAACTCGCCCGTCTCGGCCGCCACCGCGGCCAGTACCGAAGGGTCGTCACGACCTCTGAGCGCCCGGGCGATGAGACTGGCGATGATGACCATGTCGGCCTCGTCCATTCCCTGCGTCGTCACGGCCGGGGTACCGATCCGCACCCCCGACGTCACGAACGGCGAGCGCGGATCGTCGGGCACCGTGTTCTTGTTGAGGCTGATCCCGGCCTCGTCGAGGACGGCCTGGGCCACCTTGCCGGTGAGATCGGGATCGAACGAACGAAGATCGACCAGCAGTAGATGGTTGTCGGTGCCACCGGAGACGAGACGGAAACCGTGGCCGGCCAGGGCCTGGGCCAAGGCCTGGGCGTTGCTGACGATCCGGCGGGCGTAGTCCCTGAAGCCGTCGGTGGCGGCCTCGGCGAAAGCGGCGGCCTTGGCGGCCACAGCATGATCGAGCGGGCCGCCCTGGATCCCGGGGAACGCCGCCTTGTCGATGGCGGCAGCCTCCTCGGCCCGGCTCACGATGCAGCCGCCCCTGGGACCGCGCAGAGTCTTATGGGTGGTGAAGGTGACCACGTCGGCGACCGGAACCGGATTGGGGTGCACACCGCCGGCTATGAGCCCGGCGATGTGGGCGGCGTCGAAAAGCAGCCGGGCCCCGACCTCGTCGGCGATCTCCCTCAGCGGTTCGGGTTCGATCACCCGGGGATAGGCGGTGGCACCGGCCACGATCAGCTCGGGCCGGTGGGATCGAGCCAAGTCCCGGAGCTGATCCATGTCGATCCGCTCGTCGCTGGCCGTCACTCCGTAGGACACGAAGTTGTACATGGATCCCGAGAAGTTCACCGGCGACCCGTGAGTGAGATGACCTCCGTGGTCGAGGCTCATGCCCAGCACCGTGTCGCCCGGTTGCAGAAGGGCCTGGTAGGCGATCATGTTGGCGATGGCACCAGCGTGGGGTTGCACGTTGGCGTGATCGGCGCCGAACAGCCCGCAGGCCCGACGCCGGGCCAGATCCTCCACCTCGTCTACGACGGTGTTGCCGCCGTAGTAACGGCGACCGGGGTAGCCCTCGCTGTACTTGTTGGTGAACACCGATCCGGTGGCAGCCATGACGGCCGGGCTGGCGAAGTTCTCCGAGGCGATGAGCTGGACGGTGGAGTTCTGGCGGCGCTCCTCTCGACGGATCAACTCGAACACAGTGTTGTCAGCGGCGGGCCATGGCATGGGTCATTCTCCTCGGTCATCAGTCTGTCGTCGGGTCGTTCACCGATCACCGGGTGGGATCGGAGTCGAGGGCGTCGATCTTGGCTACCCGGGCCGTGTGCCTACCCCCCTCGAAAGCGGTGTCCAGCCAGACGTCCACAGCATCCCGGGCCACCTCGGACCCCACCAGCCGTTCGCCGATACACAACACGTTGGCGTCGTTGTGGCGGCGGGCCAGACGAGCCGAGGTGACGTCGTGCACGGTAGCGGCCCGCACGCCGGCCACCTTGTTGGCAGCCATGGCGATACCAATGCCGGTGCCGCACACGCACAGACCCAGATCGGCGTCACCGCCGGTCACGGCCCGGCCCACGGCCGCTCCGAAATCGGGGTAGTCGACCGGGCCGGTCGAATGGGTGCCGCAATCGACGACGACGTGACCTCGACGACGGAGATGATCGACCAGAGCCCGCTTGAGGTTGAAACCGGCGTGGTCGGCGCCAACCGCTACCCGCATAGCGTCTCGAATCCTAACCGGCCCGCTGATCCGTCCGAGACGACGTCCACCGATGCCAGCTCAGGGCTCGGTCCAAGCCGTCCAGGCCGCCGTGATCTCAGCGGCCGTCACCGGGCCCGGTCGCAACACGACCGGAACTGCGCCGCTCACGTCGACGACGGTGGATGCAGCGCCATGGCGCCGACCACCGTCGATTACCAAGTCGACCTCGGGCAGGTGTCGGGCCACTTCGGCGGCCGTAGTCGGGGTGTCCGAGCCGTGGCGGTTGGCGCTGGTGGCGGCCAGCGCACCGAGGGCGGCCAGGGCGCGCCCGATGTCGTCGTCGGGGCAGCGGACACCGATGGTGGTTCCGTCGCCTAAATGGGCCGGGGCTGTCGGCACCCGATCGGCCACCAGGGTGAGCGGGCCCGGCCAGTAGTGCTCGGCCAACCGCCGAGCCCTCACCGACAGCCGTACCAGCGTCTCGGCCTGGACCACGTCGGCTACCAGCACCGCTATCTGACGCTGAGGGGGACGGGCCTTCAGCTCGAAAAGCCGGGCCACGGCCCCAGGGTCATCGGCTCGGGCAACCAGGCCGTACACGGTGTCGGTGGCCAGCGCCACCGGCTCTTTCGCCTCCAGCATCACGGTGGCGGCCGCTACTGCCGAAGCTACGTCCCGGCCGTCGAGCACCCGAGCGGTCGAGCTGGTATCGGGCGCCTCCTTCATCGGCGGTACCCGATGACGACCCGGTCGCGGTCGGCCAGATCACGCTCGACCCGTACCGCGACGAAACCGGCTCGCTCGGCCTTTTCGGCCATGGCCACGGCCTGATCGGAGGCCGTTTCCAATACCAAGGCGCCACCGGGACGGATCCACAGCGCCGCCTCGTCGATGATGCCGACGATGGCGCTACAACCGTCCGAACCGGCCCAGATCGCCACCGCCGGCTCCCAGTCGGCGATCACCGGATCCAACTCGTCGCCGTAGGCCACGTAGGGAGGGTTGGACACCAAGACGTCGACCGAGCCCTGCAAGCACTCGGGCAGGGCATCGAACCAGTCTCCCTCGTGCAACCTCACCCTGGTGGCGGCTCGGCCGATACCGGCCAGATTGGCCCGGGCCACGGCCAGCGCGCCGGGCGACACATCGGTGGCATGAACCCGGGCCCGAGGGCATTCGGTGGCCACGGCCAGGCCGATGGCACCGGATCCGGTACCGAGGTCGACCACGGTCACGGGGTCGTCGCCGGACCGAGAGGCCACCTCCGCTACGGCCCATCCGGCTGTGACCTCCGTCTCGGGTCGAGGAATCAGAACCCGGGCATCGACGAGCAGGTCGAGGGAGCGGAACCCCCACCGGCCCAGGACGTACTGGAGGGGTTGACCGTCGGCCCGAGCCGACAGCATGGCTTCGAACCGGGCCTCACCTCCGACGGTGGCCGGTTGATCGAGCAGGGTCGGCAACCTGTCCGGATCGTCCCCGGCCGCTGCTACCACGATGCGGCGAGCGTCCGGTGCTGCAGTTTGCACACCGGCTCGGGCCAGCCGGGTCCGGGCCTCCGCCAGCAGCTCGCGCCACAGAACCGGGGCATCGGTGGAGGCTCCGGTTCCCGGTGCCTGAGTCCTGCCGAGGGTCTTGGCCCTCGACGGATCAGTCCCCACTGCCGTCGAGCTGAGCCCGCCGCTCGGCATGGGTCAAGGCGTCGCTCACTTGGTCGAGCTCCCCGGCCAGAACCCGATCCAGCTTGTGCAGGGTCAACCCGATGCGGTGGTCGGTGACGCGGTTCTCCTTGATGTTGTAGGTGCGGATCTTCTCGGACCGATCGCCTCCGCCCACTTGGCCCCGCCGCAGTTCCGACTGCTCGGCGCGAGCTCGTTCCTGCTCCAGTTGCATGAGTTTCGACCGTAGGACCCGCAGTGCCTTCTGCTTGTTCTGGAGCTGGCTCTTCTCGTCCTGCATGGCCACGACCAAGCCACTGGGCCGGTGGGTGACCCGAACCGCGGAGTCGGTGGTGTTGACCGACTGGCCGCCCGGGCCCGAAGATCGGAAGACGTCGATCTGAAGGTCGGCGTCGTCGATGCGAACATCCACCTCTCGGGCTTCGGGCAGCACCGAGACGGTGGCCGAGCTGGTGTGGACCCGACCCTGTGACTCGGTTACCGGCACCCGCTGGACCCGATGGATCCCGGCCTCGTGTTTGAGCCGCGTCCACACCGACGGGCCCGACACCAGTCCGGTCACCTCGGTGTACCCGCCCAAATCCGAAGGCGAGACCGACAGCACCTGAAACCGCCAGCCCTGGCGTTTGGCGAAGGCTTGGTACATGACCAACAGGTCACCAGCAAAAAGATTGGCTTCCTCCCCTCCCGCCGCTCCTCTGATCTCGATGATGACGTTGCGGTCGTCGTTGGGGTCTCGTGGTACCAGAAGCACTCGCAATTCTTCGGTCAGGGTATCGATCGATTCCTCGAGATCGTCCATCAGCAGCCTCAGATCCACCCGGTCCGAGCCTTCGGCTCCGGTCAACATCTTTCGAGCCTCGTTCAGGTCATCGGAGGCAAACTGCAGAAGCCGACCTTTGGCCACGATCTCGGTGAGCTGCTTGAAACGGCGACCGAACTCGGCCAAGCGACGAGGATCGGACTGCACGGCCGGATCGCCGAGACGGATCTCGGTTTCGGTCAGCTCTGCTTCGAGCCCTTCGATCCGATCCAACACCAGCCCGAGGTTACCGGGATGGCTGATACAGGTTCAGACAAAGCTTGCGAGAGGAACCCGGTCGACCCGGAGGCGGTCGGGTCATGACACCAGCAGGATCCGGCGAGCTTTGCTCAGATCGGCAATACGGTCCGCAGCACCGGACCCGGCTCCTCCGTGGTCAGGATGGGCTTCACGAAGGGCGTCACGAAAGCCGCGCTGAACCGCGGCCCGGCCCGGCCGGCGCTCGTCGCTATGCAAGCCGAGCACCTTCAGAGCCCAGGCCACCGGGTCCAGCCCATCCTCGTCGGCTAGTGACGAAGACGACCGGTCGGTGCCGCCACCGGCGAATCTCCTACTCCACAGATGATCGACAAATGCCTGATCGGCAAAGGTCGGGCTCAGGCCGGCGCGCCAACCCAACCCGCTCCGAACCGTTCTCATCACTTCGGAGCGACCGGCCGCAGGCACCGCCCCGGCCGCATAGACCGCACCCAGCACGAGCTGCCCGGGCTCAGCCCTCGACCCTTCGAGCTCACTGACCACCTGCTCATCCCGACGGTGCAGGCGCGCCACGCTGCGGGTGAGCCCGACCCGGTCCTTCTGGAGCCGGTGCCGAAGCCGGGGTTGGGGAACCCGCCGACCCTGCTCCAGTTCCTCGGTGAGGGCGAACACATCACTCATCAGATCATCGGAAAGTTCGGCCCCGAAACGAGCACAGATCGCCCCCAGCAGAACCCCTCCGGCGCCCGGGCCCCGATGGCCGGGATCGCCGGGCAACCAGCGTCGGCCCAAGGCCAGCCGGCGGGTGGGAGCGACGGGTCGGGAGTGGAAGATCTCCAACTCGGCCAGCAGCACAATCCGAAAGGGTACTGGCCGAAAGGGTACTGGCCGAAAGGGTACTGGCCGAAAGGGTACTGGCCGAAAGGGTACTGGCCGAAAGGGTACTGGCCGAAAGGGTACTGGGCTTCCTGACGCCTGAGTGCTGGATCAGCTTCATCACCTTCCGATAAACCACGACCTGTGATCTGGTCTCTGTCACCGAACGTCGCTACTGTGATCTCGCATGGCGAAGGCTCATGTCAATCCGGTGATGCTGCGTTGGGCGGTGGATCGCGCCGGAGTGCCGGTAAGCAAGCTCGGGAAGGCACTCGAGAAGGGTCCTGAGTCGATCACGGCCTGGATCGAAGGAACAGAAGCGCCAACCTTCGTGCAGGCTCAGAAGCTGGCGAAGCAGTTGCGGGTTCCGTTCGGATACTTGTTTCTCGAAGAACCGCCCGAGGAGGAGTTGCCGATCCCCGACTTCAGACGGCCTCACAGTACTGGGCATCCAGTGTCCATCGACCTGCGAGACGTCATCTCCGACGTGTTACGCAAGCAGGATTGGTACCGGGATCACCGGATCGACAGCGACGAAGACCCGTTCGGGTTCGTCGGACGCTTCTCGCTTGCCAGCCCCGTCGCGACTGTCGCCGCTGACATGGGGGCAAGTCTCGACTTCGATACCAAAGTTCGTCCTGCGCCCCAGCCAACCGACTTCTTGCGGCAATTCGTAAGCCGGATCGAGGCGTTAGGCGTTCTCGTCATGCGCAACGGGGTCGTAGGCCACTCGACGAATCGGCCGCTCAGTATCGAAGAGTTTCGCGGGTTCTCGATCGCTGATCCGATGGCGCCGGTCATCTTCGTCAACAATGTCGACAGCTTCACCGCTCAGATCTTCACCCTCGCCCATGAGCTGGCCCATATCTGGATCGGCCAGGGCGGCATCTCCGATGCCGATCCAGCCATCGAGGCCGAGGCGACTGACATCGAAAGCTTCTGCAATGAGGTCGCCGGTGAGCTCCTGCTGCCCTGGGGTTCTATCGAAAAGAAATGGCAACCGCACTCCACTACTCCCGAGGAGTTCATAAGAATCATCGCCCGCGAATTCCATGTCTCCACGGTGATGGTCGCCCGCCAGTTGTGGACTCAGGGGGCCATCGAACGCAAGACTTTCTTCGACCTGTACGAAACGGAACGAGCCAAGTGGACGTCGAAGGATGGCGGCTCGACCGGTGGAAACTTCTACCGGACCGCTCTGGTCCGAAACAGTCGGCTGCTCACAGAAGCACTCCTTGAGAGCGTGCACGCGTCCGAGACGTCCATACGCGACGGGTCAAGCCTGCTCGGCGTCAAGCCGAAGAACCTGCCGAAGCTACGAGATCTTATCGGTGCCTCCTAATATGCGCCTGCTCGATGCCAACGTATTCATAACCGCTACGAGAACACCTTCGAAATGATGCGATACCTCGGTGCCCGATTTATCTGATCCGCCCCGACTGCAACACGTGCGATGGCTAAGCCCCGAGCCGTCGGGCGGTCTTCGGTAGTGACGGCGGAGACGAAGATCTCCACCGTGATTGCGCTGGTACCTCACTTGGTCGATACAGATGGCAAGATGACGTCGTGAGCGATGACACCAACCCGGACCTAGCCGACAGCGGAACCGACACCGGCGGAGAATGGCTGGCCTACGAGCTACACGAATGGGCGCTGGAGAAACGGGTCATGCTCCAGCAGTTGCTGACCGGCGAGCAGGTCGTGCACTCATGGCAGGGGACCACGCTGCTCGTGCACGACACGCTGGAGGAAGCCGTCGACGACCTCATCTCCGAAGTGGAGGACGTGACCGACAACCGGATCGAGCTCGACTCCGACGTGGTCGCCTTCGAGATGACCGACTGGCCCGGTGAGCTGCAGGAACAACTGGTAGAAGGTCTGGGAGCGGCCGGCATCCCATACGAGATCGACGCCGACGGTGACTTGGTCGTGCGGACCGACGACGAGGAACAGGCTGAACTGGTGATCACCGACCTGCTGGCCCGGGCCAGTGAAACCAACCTGGTCGAGCTCGACGGCTTGGAGTTGAACGAGCTTCTCAGCGAGCTGTTCGTGGCCTGCGACCGGCTTCGCCGCGATCCCCATGACGTCGACGGCGTAATGAGGGGATTGGACAGCGCTCGGCAGGTGATGCACGTGCGCACGCCGTTCGGGTTGTCGGCAGTGGACTGGAAGCAAACGCGAGATGCGTCCGGTCGACTGGCCGTCATGCTCGAGAGCGACGACACCACCGATGAGGAACTGCGCGAGCTGGCTCACGGTTTGCGAGATGTGCTACACCGGTTGATCTGACCGCAGACCCCGCCATAACTCTACGAACCGAGCTCACGTACCCGAGAGGCTGCCCTCTAACCACTGACCTGCTGGCGGTCCGAACAGACCCACCTGAATGGCTGGCTTCAAGTCTGCGGTACTTTGAGTACGACACCGTCTTTGAGCGCCTTGACCGTTTCCAAACCCAACAGTTCTACAAGCTGCTCAAGACTATATTCTACAGATGAATAGGACCGATCATGGAACCAGACGAAGTACACATCCGCACCGTTCCAAGGCCTTTTCAATAGAAAACCTGCATTGTCAGGCAGATCGGACGGCAAACCATAGTACTCCTTCCAAAAATCTCTCGGAACATCCGTCAACAAGTACAAGGCGCGGTCTTCAGTGCTCCACACGCGGCCATGAAGCGGATGAGACTTCAGATAGCTGATAGTCTCGGAGTCAGCCCAGTACTCAGAGGAATAGCTACCATCATGCCCATGGGTTATCCTGTGCTCTATACTATATAAATTCGCAATACCTTGCAGCCCCAGCCAAGAAAAGAGAGATACTGTCAGGATCGCTGCTGGCACACTTACAGTTCTCTTTCTCGAAAAGCCGAGCTCTCTGAACGGTGGACGATTCGAAGCGTAACCCCGGAGTGCATTCAGTATCAGCGTAACCACAACTACCGCTGGCACGTATATCGGTACCATGTATCTGATCACTGGTGGAATTTGGTGAACGATGACACTTATTACCAGAGAACCTAAGTAAACCAATACGAAAACTGCTATAGCCGCCACCGTTGCCCAGTCGGGTGAGTATCCTATGCGATGCAAAACTCTCAGTTTATATCCTGCTAGGGCCAACAAAACGATCAGAACTGTAAACTTGAGCGACACCCCGATAATGGTAGGAGGAAGTGGAGTCACCTGAATATCGATCACAGTACCCAATTTACTCAAGATACTGAAATCGATACCCCCCAATGTCCACTTGAGGATTGTTTCGCTTAAACTACCGGGATAGCGCCTTAACGAAGCCTCCGATGGGTAGACTGTTCCAGTCAAGGAGGACGTGACTAATAGATTTCTAACCATCCATATACCTATGGGCAGCATCGCAATAGTTGAATAGATGAAGATATTTCGTATTCTCGCCGAGAAGGCTGTACCCCTCTGGAACAGCAATACCAACAGAACGCTGCCAACTACAGTTACTCCGATATAGCGAGTCAAGCAGCCCAGTGCGGTGTATATCGCGGCAAGGACTAACAGGGAGCCTTTGCTGGTATGCAAGAATCGATCCAAGGCATACAGCGAGAGAACAACAAACAAGACGAACAAGGGTTCCGAAAGGGCTCTAGCTGAGATGTTGCCCAGCAACGGTGAAATAGCACAGGCACAGCCCGCCCAAGTAACGAGGATCCTAGATTCGATATGATGGCGTAGCCACGTGGTTACGACAAAGATAGTCAGTCCCAGCGCTATAGCATTTATATATCCGGCTGCGGTAATGGTACTGATGCCGAAGAGGCCGGCCAAAGCAAGTACCAGCGGGAAGAGAGGAGCGTGATCGTGGAAAACAGACCCGTCCCATTGGTAGAAACCGTTCCCTTCCTGTAAGTTGCGCGCCGCTGATATATACGCGGTGGAATCTAGGTGCAGCCCCACCCCGAAATTGACTTCACGCAACAGGACAAGGGCCGTGCCCAGAACGCTGAGAACGGCCAGAAAGGCTGTGAAGCGGTCTATCCTCAGCTCTCTGATGGCATCGTTCGGAGTGGTCGAGTCGGGCTCGACCCACTCGGACGTCATTTGATAGAAGTAGGCTTTTGCATTTGAGTAGGTTAGCGAGCCCATGGGAACACGAACCTGGAACCGCCGGATCGGCTACATCGGGTCGAAGGGGTCGGCTACGTTCGCGGTCATGACTGATGACGCCGGGCCCAAGCCCGACCGGAACCTGGCCTTGGAGCTGGTGCGAACCACCGAAGCGGCGGCCATCGCCGCATCCCGCTGGATGGGCCGGGGCGACAAGAAGGGTGCCGACGGCGCGGCAGTGGATGCCATGCGGATAGTGCTGGGCGGGGTGAACATGGACGGTATCGTCATCATCGGGGAGGGCGAAAAAGACGATGCACCGATGCTGTACAACGGCGAACGGATCGGCAACGGGCACCCCCCCGAGACCGACATCGCCGTCGACCCGATCGACGGCACGACCCTGACCTCGCTGGGCCGGGCCAACGCCCTGTCAGTCATCGCAGTAGCCGACCGGGGTTCGATGTTCGATCCCGGCCCTTGCGTTTACATGGAGAAGATCGTCACCGGTCCCGAGGCCGCCGAATACATCGACATCACCAAGTCGGCCTCCGACAACCTCCATGCCGTGGCCGAGGCCAAAGGGGAGCACGTCCGAGATCTGACCGCAGTGATTCTGGACCGGGACCGCCACAACAACTTGATCGACGAGGTCCGCGAAGCTGGCGCCCGTATCCGTCTCATCCCCGACGGAGACGTGGCCGGTGCTATCTCCACCGCTTGGCCCGACACCGGCGCCGACATCTTATTCGGCATAGGCGGTACGCCGGAAGGAGTCATCAGCGCCGCCGCGCTCAAGTGCATGGGTGGAGCGATGCAAGGACGCCTGTGGCCTCGCAACGAGTACGAGCGCACCGCTGCCGTCGCGGCCGGCTACGACTTGGCCGCCGTGCTCAGCCAGGACGATCTCATCCGCACCTCCAACTGCTTCTTCGCAGCCACCGGTGTCACCGACGGCGACCTGCTCAAGGGTGTCCACTTCGATGCCGTGCACTGCCACACCCAGTCGCTGGTGATGCGAGGGATGTCGGGAACGGTGCGCCTCGTGAAGGCCCACCACCGGCTGGGCAAGGCCCGAAAGCTCTGATCCGGCTCTGATCAGCCCGGGGCAGCATCCGCCACCCGCAGCCGCAACCGAGCCCGTTCGAGCGCGGCTCCGGCCTCGAAATCGTCGGCATTCGAGGCCAAGGCGGCCTCGGCCCGGCTCTGAGCCTCGGCGGCCCGGTTGACGTCGATGTTGGCAGCCGCCTCGGACACGTCCGACAAGACGGTGACGGTGCTGCCGCTGACCTGAACGAAGCCCCGGTGAACGGCAAAGACGTCGCGCTGTTGCTCAGGGCCGAGCACCTCCACCGACCAAACGGCCAGCACCCCGATGAAGGGGGCGTGGCCGGGCTGGAAGGCGATGTCGCCGCCCTCGACGGTACGGGCGACGACCATCTCGGCTGAGCCAGCATAGGTCACCGCATCAGGGGAGACGAGCTGCACCTCCAGCATTTCAGGCCCTCAGCTCAGCCGCCCGACGCTGGGCATCGGAAGCCCCGCCGACCATGTAGAAGGCCTGTTCGGGTAGGTCGTCGAGATCGCCGTCGACTAGCGCTTCGAACGACTCGATGGTCTCGGAGACCGGGGTGAATACGCCGTCCTGGCCAGTGAAATTGCGGGCCACGAACATCGGCTGGGACAAGAACCGCTGAACCTTGCGAGCCCGGTCGACAGTGACCCGGTCCTCTTCGGACAGCTCGTCGAGACCGAGAATGGCGATGATGTCGGTGAGCTCCTTGTAGCGCTGGAGCACCTCCTGGACCCGGCGGGCCACGTTGTAGTGACGCTCCCCCACCACCAAGGGATCGAGGATGGTCGACGTGGATGCCAGCGGGTCGACAGCCGGGTAGATACCCAGAGCGGCGATGTCCCGGCTCAGCTCGGTGGTACCGTCGAAGTGGGTGAAGGACGTGAACGGGGCCGGGTCGGTGTAGTCGTCGGCCGGAACGTATACGGCTTGCAGCGACGTGATCGACCTACCCCTCACAGAGGTGATCCTCTCTTGGAGTTCGCCCATCTCGTCGGCCAGGGTGGGCTGATACCCCACCGCCGACGGCATGCGCCCCAGCAGGGTGGAAACCTCGGACCCAGCTTGGACGAACCGGAAGATGTTGTCGATGAACAACAATACGTCCTGGTTCTGGACGTCCCGGAAGTACTCGGCCACGGTCACCCCGGCCAGAGCCACCCGCAGGCGCACTCCGGGCGGCTCATCCATCTGACCGAACACCAGGGCCGCCTTGTCGAGCACCGACGTCTCGCCGTCGCCCATCACCGTCTCGCCCATTTCCAGGACCAGGTCGGTGCCCTCCCGGGTGCGCTCGCCCACCCCGGCGAATACCGACACCCCGCCGTGGTTGGTAGCTACCCGAGTGATCATCTCGGTGATGAGCACGGTTTTGCCCACCCCGGCCCCACCGAACAGACCGATCTTGCCACCCTGCTTGTAGGGGGTGAGCAGGTCGATCACCTTGACCCCCGTTTCGAACATATGAGCCGACGGCTCCAGAGTGTCGAAGGCGGGAGCGGGCCGGTGGATGTCCCAATGCTCGTCGGTGTCGTGTCCGGGAGTGTCGAGGCACTCCCCCATCACGTTCCAGACATGGCCCAAGGTGTCGTCGCCCACCGGGATCCGGATGCCGTGCCCGGTGTTGCGAACCTCGGTACCCCGGGTCAACCCGTCGGTCGGCTTCATGGCGATGGCCCGGACCCGGTTGGCGCCGATCTGCTGAGCCACTTCGGCCGGAACCACCACACCGGAGCCGTCGGCGGTTACTGTGAAGGACAGTTCGGTGTTGATCTCTGGAAGATGTCCGGGCGGGAACTCCACGTCTACGACCGGGCCGGCGATACCGACGATGCGGCCGGGCCGGAGCCCGGTTTCGGTGAGATCGGATTCGATGACGGTCATGCTTCCTCCATTGGGCCGTAGTCAGGCCGTTACCGTTTCGGCCCCGTAACTCTCGATCAGAGCAGGCAGATCCGCATCGAGATCTATGGCCCCCAAGGCCTCGGCCCCCCCGACGATCTCCATGATCTCGGTGGTTATGGCATCCTGGCGGGCCTGGTTCATCTCCCGGGAGAGCTTGGTGATGAGCTCTTCGGCGTTGTCGGTGGCCGCCTTCATGGCTCGCTGGCGGCTGGCGTGTTCCGATGCGGCTGCTTCGAGCAGGGCTCCGAAGAGCCGGGCTTCGGTATAACGGGGCAGCAATGCGCCCAGCACGGCCTCGGGGGAAGGCTCGAGCTCGAAGGCCGCTGTCACCACCTCGGCGCCCCCACCGGCCCCGGCGATCACCGACATCTCGGCCAGAGGCAGAAAGCTCCGTACTGCCACCCTCTGGGTCCCCATCGAGACGAACTCGGTGTATATCAGCTCGACCCGGTCGACAGCGCCTTCGACGAAAGCCGCCGTCACCGCCTCGGCCAGCCGCCGGGCGTCGGAGTAGTCGGGATTGTCGCTGAAGCCGTCGAAAGCGTGATCGACCCGGTAGTTGCGGAACCGGAAGTAACGAGCCGACTTCCGGCCCACGCAGAACAGCGAGTAGCCCCGGCCCTCGCTGACATGGCCCATGACCTGACGCTCGGCGGCCCGGATGACCGAGGTGTTGTAGGAACCGGCCAGGCCGCGGTCGGCGGCAACGACGATGAAGGCCACCGTGCGCACCTCCTCGGCTCGACGCAGCAGCGGATGGGGGATCTCGGTGCCTCGGGCGGTCAGATTCTCGATCACGGTAGTGATGTAGTGGGCGTAGGGCCGGGCCGAGGCGGCTCGTTGCATGGCCTTGACCACCCTGGTTGCCGCGATCAGCTCCATGGCCCGCGTGATCTTCTTGGTCGACTGGACACTTCCGATCCGACGCCGCAGTTCGCGCTCTCTACCACCCGGCAAGGCTCGATTACTCCTCGGCCCGGGTGATGTCTTCTTCGGGCAAAGTGGTGTCGGTGTCCACCGTGGTGGCCTGAGCCTTGCCTTGGGCGGTCGATTCGGGCTCGGTGCCGACGCCGGGAACCGACGGAGTGAACTGTTCGGCAAAAGCGGCCACCTCGGCGCGAAAGCCCTCCTCGTCGGTAATGGCCCCGCTGGTCCGGATGCCGGCCAGGGCGGCCGGCGCCCGGGTGCGGAACCAGTCGAGAAGCTCCGCTTCGAAACGGGTGACGTCGGTGGTGGGCAGATCATCGAGGAAACCGCGGGTACCGGCGTAGATCGCCACCACCTGTTCCTCCACCGGCAGCGGGCTGTTCACACCCTGCTTGAGCAGTTCGGTGAGTCGGTAACCCCGTTCGAGCTGGGCCTTGGACACGGCATCGAGGTCGGATCCGAAAGCAGCGAATGCTTCGAGCTCCCGGAACTGCTGAAGGTCGCCCTTGAGAGTGCCCACTGCTGTCTTCATGGCTTTGATTTGGGCCGCACCTCCCACTCGTGATACCGAGATGCCCACATCTACCGCGGGCCGGATTCCCGATTTGAAAAGGTCGTCCTGGAGGAAGATCTGGCCGTCGGTTATGGAGATCACGTTGGTGGGTATGTAGGCCGACACGTCACCGGCCTTGGTCTCGATGATCGGCAGGGCGGTGAGGGATCCGGCGCCGCGCTCGTCGGCGAGCTTGGCCGCCCGTTCCAGCAGACGGCTGTGCAGATAGAACACGTCGCCGGGGTAGGCCTCCCGGCCCGGGGGCCGGCGCAGCAGCAACGACACCTGGCGGTAGGCCTCGGCTTGCTTGGAAAGGTCGTCGTAGATGACGAGGGCGTGCTCGCCGTGCTCCATCCAGTGCTGGCCCATGGCGCAACCGGCGTATGCAGCGAGATATTTGTACGGCGCCGGATCCGAAGCGGGCGCCACCACCACCACCGTGTACTCCAGGGCTCCCAGGTCGGCCAGGGTGGCCACGGCCTGAGCCACCGTCGAAGCCTTCTGGCCGATGGCGACGTAGATGCATTTGACCCCCAAGCCCTTCTGGTTGATGATCGTGTCCAAGGCGATGGTGGTCTTGCCGGTTTTGCGGTCGCCGATGATCAGCTCCCGCTGACCCCGGCCGATGGGGATGAGCGAGTCGATGGACTTGATCCCGGTCTGGAGGGGCTCGTGCACGGGTTGGCGGCCGGTGATACCCGGCGCCTGGATCTCCATGCGGCGGGGAGCCACGCCAGTGAGGGGACCCTTGCCGTCGACGGGCTCGCCCAGCGGGTTGACCACCCGGCCCGTCAAACCGTCTCCGGCGGGGATCGACAAGATGTCACCGGTGGCGACCACGGGCTGGCCTTCCTCGATGCCCTCTACGTCGCCCAGTACCACGGCGCCGATAGACGTTTCGTCGAGGTTCAGGGCGAGACCGATGGTGCCGCTCTCGAACCGGAGCATCTCGTTGACACCGACGCCGGGCAGGCCCGAAACTCGAGCGATGCCGTCGCCTACTTCCAGCACCCGGCCCACCGTGGTCTGGGCCAAGGTGGGGACGAAGCCGTCGAGATTCTTTTGGATGGCGGCTGCGATGTCGGCCGTGTCGATGGTTAGATCTGCCATCTCGTTCAGTTCCTGATGATCCTTTGTCTCACGGGTGGGTCCGTTGGGCTGGGTAGTCGGCGCCTACGGTCAGCCGAGGCTGGCTCGCATCTGGTCGAGGCGGCGGCGAACACTTCCGTCGATCACGTCGTCACCGATCTCGGTGACCACTCCACCGATCACGCCGGGATCGAGGATAACTCTCACCTCGATTTCGACGCCGGTCGCCGACTCCAGGGCCGCAGTGAGGCGGCTCTGCTGATCGGTGGTCAGATCGACGGCGCTGCGAACCCGGGCCACTCTCCGGTTGCGGGCGGCGGCGGCGGCGTCGACGGCGGTATCGACGATGCGGGCCAGGTCTCCGCCCCGACCAGCACCGACCACCATCGACACCAGCGAGGTGGTAACGGGCCGAGCCGGGCCACCGAGGAGATCGACGACGATCTGCTGGCGACGGGCTGGCGGCAAGGTGGCGTCGGTCAGTGTCACCCGAAGCTCGTTGCTGTTGCGCAAGGCTTGGGCGAAGCGGAACAGCTCGTCGATAACGGCAACCTCGTCGCCTTCGGCCCGGGCCACTGCCAGCAGGGCCTCGGCGTAGCCAGCGACCCGGTTATCAGCCATCGATCCCGGCAACCTCGTCGATATAGCGGTCGATCAAGCGGCGGTGGCGGTCGTTGTCGAGGCCGACCCCAACCACCCGTTCGGCCGCGCCGATGGCGATGACCGACACTTCCGAGCGGAGATCTTCTATGGCCTGACTGCGAGCCGTGGAGATTTCGGCTGCAGCCCGGGCCCGCTGCTCGTCGATCTCGGCTTCGGCCCGGGCTCGCAGATCCCGTTCCAATTGGGAGGCTTGGTCCCGAGCTTCGTCGATGATCCTCGAAGCGGTGGACTTGGCCTCGGCCAGAGCGGCCCCGTACTCCGACTGGGTGCGCAGCGCTTCGGCTTTGGCCTTGTCGGCGGCATCGAGATCGGCCCTGATCTTGTCGGCTCGGGCGTCCATGGCCCCCTTCACCAGAGGGAACCCCTTCCACTTCATGAAGACCAGCAAGACGATGAAGGCGAGCGTGCCCCATATGACCTCGTCGAGCGCGGGCAGAATCGGGCTCGGAGCTTCCAAGCAGCCCTCGAGATCGTCCTCGAACTTCTCCAGATCGGCCTCGGGTCCCTCTTCGAGGGCGTGGAGGCTGCCGTAGGTTTGCTCGGCGTCGAGAACCTCTTCGAAGACGCAACTCCCGATCGTCTCACCTGAGGCCGCGACCGGTGAGGCACCGATCCCCATCGCCATGGCGGCGATGCTCAGGGCCGCGGCCAGCGGCCGGATCGTACGTTTCATCGGAACCTTCCCGTCGACGATCAGGGCAGCAGCAAGATGAAGACCACGAACCCGATGAGGGCCAAGGCTTCAGTGAAGGCGATACCGAGGAACATCGTGGTTCTTACCATGCCGGCCGACTCGGGCTGTCGGGCCATGGCGGAAATAGCGTTACCCACCACGGTGCCGATGCCGATGCCCGGACCGACCGCAGCCAAGCCGTAACCGAGACCGGCACCGATGGCCTTGAGGCCGTCCAAGAACTCACCGGCCTCGGTGCCGGTCTGAGCGAGGATGTCGAGCACTTGCTTTCTCCTGTGTTGGTTATCGATTTCTGTGTTGGTTATCGATTTCTGTGTTGGTTATCGATTTCAGTGTTCGGGGTGCATGGACCCACCGATGTACACCGCGGTGAGGATGGTAAAGATGAAAGCCTGCAGGAACGAGACCAGTATCTCGAAACCGGTCATCAGGATCAGCATGGCAAACGGTAGTGCGGCGCCTACATAGGTGGAACTCCATAGCGTAGCCGTCAGTATGGCGAAGGTAACCAGCAGCAGATGGCCCGCCACCATGTTGGCCCAGAGCCGGATGGCCAGCGAGAAGGGCCGCACCACGAACGTCGACACCAACTCGATGGGCGTGACTATCAGGTAAAGCAGTTTGGGCACCCCCGGCGGGAACAGGGAGTTCTTCAGGTAACCGAACAAGCCCTGGCGCCTTACACCGATGAAGTTGTAGATCCCCCACACCACCAGAGCCAGAGTGATGGGCATGGCCATGCGGCTGTTGGCCGGGAACTGCAGGAGCGGGATCACCTCGGTGATGTTGGAGAAGAGAATGAAGAAGAACATCGTGGTCAAAAAAGGCATGAATCGGCGGCCCTCGGGTCCGATGGTCTGCATAACCACCGAACTCTCGATGAAGTTCACTCCCGACTCGGCCACGTGCGCGACGCCGGAAGGCACCAAGGTGTCGGAACGGCGCCCGGCCAGCAAGAACAGTGCCATGGTGGCGATGGTCGACCCCAGATAGACGAGAACGGTCTTGTTGACGGCCAGCGGGGTGCCGTCCAACCACAGGGTGGGCCAGTCGAACAGGTGGTTGACGGGTGGGAACTCGAGAGCGAGGAGGTTCACGGGTCGTGTCGTCCGAAGGAAACGAACGGCGAAGCGAGCTCATGGCCCGGCTTCAGCCCCGGAAAAGCCAAGGAGGCGGCTACGTGACGCAGCTCCCACACCAAGAGCCCGAGATGGGACAGGAGCAGGCTGGCCGCGAACGGCACGACCTCGAACCAGCCGCTGGCCCTCACCGGCAGTACCACCGCGGTGATGACCCCGAGGCGGGCCAGGTAACCGAACAGCACCGCCCCCATGAGCACTGCTGGTGAACGACGGGCTCCCCAGGTGATGACGGCCGCCCCGGCCGTCAAGTTGGCCACTACCAGCACCAAGGCCAGCCCGACCGACCAGAGCCCGGCCCATCCCCACGCCGCCGTCCCGATGCCCAGCGCCACCGGGGCCGCTATCAGAGATCGGCGGGCCATGTCGGTGGCGATGGCCCGTTCGGGGGCCGCTTCACCGTCCTGCTCGACGCCGCTCTCGCTCAGGGCCGCGGTGGCGTCAGCCATCCCGGAACCCTGGCCCGCAGGCCGACTCATCGTAGGCGGGGGCGGCGCTGTAACCGGCTCGGCGAGCATTCAGAGCTTCGTCCATCCTGATCTTGTAGTCGTGGCCCAAGCGCCACAACCCGTAACCGAACACCACGAACACCAGCGTCAGGGTTGCGATCGGGAACGTCGCCAGCCAGGAATCGAGCCACCAGCCCCCCAAACCGAACAGGGTGGGGGTGGCGATCATCTCGAAAGCGGCAGCGAAGGCATCGCCAGCGCCGCGGCGTAACTCCAGATCGTCGCGGTTGTCCACCGATATCACCCTGAACTCGGCAGTGGCTTGTCGGCCGATCTCCGAGCGGCTCCTCGGGCCCCGGACGACCTCCTCCCTTTTCCTTTCGAGACGTCCTCCTGCTTGCTGCGGCGCTGACCGTAGCGGCGCTCGAAGCGCTCGACCCGGCCCGCGGTGTCGACGATCTTCATCGTCCCGGTGAAGAACGGGTGGCTGGCGCTGGAGATCTCTACTCGAGCCAGCGGGTACTCGTTGCCGTCGGACCATTCGATCGTCTCGGCCGCGGCGATGGTGGAGCGGGTCAGAAACGCAGTGCCGGCGGACTGGTCCTGGAAGACGACCAGCCGGTAGGTGGGATGTATGTCGGTCTTCATCGGCGATCCAGTCTGGACTTTTGGAGGTCTGGTTACAACCCGGTCGGCAAACGAAGCAGCTCGGTATTGGTGGCAGTGGTCCGGAGCCGGTCCAAAGCTGTTTCCAGCATGGTCACCACCGCGGCCGGACCACCACCCCCGGCGGCTGTGAGCTCGGCCCGTAAGCGCTGGAGTGCTTCGAGCTCGTGATCGTCGAGGAACCGGTGCTCGTCATGGGAGACCGACGCTGCGATGTCGATGGCGGGATTGTGACCGAGCTCGTTGGCCCAGCGGTCCAGGTGGATCTCGGTGTTGGCCGTAGCGGCGAACTCACCCAGTACAACCTCGTTGACAGTGTCGCGGCTGCCGGTGGTGAGGGTGGCGATCATTGTCAGCGAGCCCCCGGCGGAGATATTGCGGCCGGCGCCAAAAAGCTTCTTGGGCATGTGGATGGCACCGCTCTCGACATTGCCGCTGTAGGCCCGCGCCGTGTTGGACAGCACGACGTTGTAAGCGCGGGCCAAGGCAGTGAGGCCATCGACCACCATCACCACGTCGGCCCCCCGCTCGACGGTGCGCTTCGCCCGTTCGACAACCATCTCTGCGGTCTGAACATGGTCCTCGGCCGACTGATCGAACCCAGTGGTGACGACCTCACCCTTCTGCACGCATTGCTTCATCTCGGTGACCACCTCCGGCTGCTGATCGAGGAACAGCCCAATCACCCGAAGGTCGGCTTCGTTGGTCTCGATCGATGTCATGATCGACCCCAGCAATGAGGTGGCGCCGCAGTGGCGCGGCGCCATCACCAGGACCCGCTGGCCGATGCCAATGGGCGCGACCAAGTCGATGAGCCGCCCGGTCAAGCTCGCAGTGTCGTGTAAGCCATTGCCGATGTCACCGTTATCACCGATATCGGGTAGCTCCAGAAGGAGTTGGCGGGAGGCATGCACCGGCGTGAGTCGTTCGAACCGGGATCGGTTGGTGGTCTCGACCGGGCCGCCGTTGATCGAGAAGAGGGTTACCAGGGCCGGGTTCTTCTCGGTCCGGTTGGCCGGCCTCGATGTTCCCGCCAGGTGATCGCCCCGGCGCAGCCCGTACTGGCGGATGGTCCTCACTGGCACGTAGGCGTCATTTCGATTGGGCAGGCAACCGTCGACTCTCAAGAACCCGTAACCCTCGTCACGCAGGTCGAGATGGCCCGAAACGGGCACGGTCTCACCGTCCCAGCCCTCGTCCCGGTCCCGGTCCCGGTCCCGGCTCCGGCGGTTCCGGCGGCGGTTACCCGGCTCTGCTTCGGGACTCCGATCGTTGCCACCGTTGCTGCTGCTGCCGGTTTCGTCGGGAGACTCGGCTCCTTCGCTGCTCTCGGTGGCGCCGGAGCGGTTGACGGCCGCCGCGCCGGGAGTGTCGACGCCCGGACCGGTCCGTGACCGGGCCGGGTTCTCGCCCTTCGAATCGTTGGCGGCGCCGCCGGACACGGAACTGCCACCATTGCCGCTGCTGGCGAGATCGAGGATGAGGGTGATGATCTCGTCCTTGCGGGCTCGGGTGGACGGCTCGCCGCCCAGCGCCTTGGCGATCTGGGTCAGTTCGTCCCGATCCTTGCGTTGCAGCGTCGTGCGCCGCATGTCGGTGGCTTCCACGGATGTCGTCCCGGGTAGTCGGTCACAGAATCCGGCTCGCCGGACACTGCGAGCCAGAAGCAGCCAGCGCACACCCTCCGACTGAAGGCCGGTCCGGGAACTCCGGTCGGGTGGCCAGCAAGAACCATGGTAGAGCCGACTCCGGGCCGTGGCAACCACCTCGATCCAGGTCCGAGCCCGAGATCAGCCTCGGCGCCGGATCGAACGGACGAACCCCTCCACCACGTCGAGATCGTCGGGCAACTCGATGCACCGCTCGGGCCGCTCGGCGAGCGCAGCCAGGCTCGGAGGCACCGGCGGTACGACCCCGGTGGCAGCCTGTACCGCATCACCGAACTTGGCCGGATGGGCAGTAGCCAGCGTGACCACCAGCTCGCCCGGTCGGCGGTGCCGTTCGGCCACGCCCACCCCCACCGCGGTGTGGGGATCGATGAGCATGCCGGTGGACTGCCATATCTGGCTCATCACCTCGAGGGTCTCGGGATCGCTCATCCGGTCGCCGCAGAACTCCGAACGCAGCCGCTGATGGCAGATGGGATCAAGAGCGGCCCGGCCCCGGGTCCGGAACGTGGACAGCAATTCGGTCGTGGCTTCGCCGTTGCCGTCGAGCAGCTCGAACAGCAGTCGCTCCAGGTTCGACGAGATCTGGATGTCCATGCTGGGCGAATGGGTGGACAGTGCCGGCCGGGCCACCAGCTCACCGGTTTCGATGAACCGACTGATGATGTCGTTGGAGTTGGAGGCGACGAGCATCCGATCCACGGCCAAGCCCATGCGTCGGGCCACGTGACCGGCGAAGACATTCCCGAAGTTCCCGGTGGGCACGCAAAACGTGGGGGCTCGTTCATCGCCGAGCCGACGGGCGGCCCAGACGTAATAGACGACCTGGGCCATTATCCGAGCCCAGTTGATGGAGTTGACTGCGGCCAGGTTCGACTCGGCCCGGAAGGCCTCGTCGGCGAACATGGCCTTCACCAGATCCTGGCAGTCGTCGAAGCTTCCGTCTATGGCCACGGCCCATGCGTTGAGCGCGCCCAGGGTGGTCATCTGGCGGCGTTGGATCTCGCTGACGCGACCGGCCGGGTACAGCATCACGATGTCGATGAGGTCACGGTCGCGCACTGCTTGCATGGCCGCGGAGCCGGTGTCGCCGGAGGTGGCCCCGACAATGACCACCCGCTGATCCCGGCGGGCGAGCTCGTGGTCGAAGAGCCGGCCCACCAACTGCAGTGCCACGTCCTTGAAAGCGTGGGTGGGTCCGTGGAACAGCTCCAGCAGGTGGTGGTCGTCGTCCAGCGCCACCAACGGGCACACGTCGGGATGGTCGAAGGTGTCGTAGGACTCGGCCACGATGGTGGCGAGCCGATCAATGGTCATGGCGGCCCCGACGAAGGGGGCCATCACCGAGGTGGCCAACTCCCGATAGTCGCCGACGGTGGACTCCGGTGACCGGGGTCGGGCCGAAGACGGTAACGGGGGCACCCGATCGGGTACGTAGAGGCCACCATCGGCAGCGAGCCCGGCCAACAAGACGTCGGCGAAGCCGAGCCCAGGGGCCCGCCCCCGCGTGCTCACGTACCGCAATGTCACGAGCGCAGCTTCTCGTCGCCGATGACCCGAAGGACGCTACCGAGCTCGTGCACGACATCGAGCCGGGCCAGCTCGGTCAGGGTGGCAAGCACGTCGCGCTCACGGGCCCGGTGAGTGATGAAGACGATCTGGGCATCGTCGCCGAGGCCGTGCTGTTCCATCGAACGGATCGACACCTGATGGCAGCCGAAGACATCGGCCACGGTGGCCAGCACGCCGGGCCGGTCGGCAACGTCGAGCAGGATGTAGAAGGTCGATACCAGTTCGTCCATGGGTCGGATCCGGGCCTTGGTGAGCCGGCCTATGCGGCCGGAGCCGCCGTGGACACGGTTCACGGCAGCATCGACCAGATCGCCGAGCACGGCGCTGGCCGTGGGCCGGCCCCCGGCGCCGCGTCCGTACAGCATGAGTTCGCCGGCGGCGCCGCCTTCGATGAACACGGCGTTGAAGCTGTCTCGCACGCCGGCCAAAGGATGGCGGACCGGCACCATGGCCGGATGGACCCGAACCGCCAGCTCGGGCTCATCGTTCCCGGCGTCGATGCGTTCCACCACGGCCACCGCCTTGACCACGTACCCGAACCGGGCCGCCATCTCCATGTCGCGAGCCGTGACCCCGGAGATGCCCTCGTGGTACACGTTGCCCGAGGCCACCCACGCCCCGTAGGCGAGCGTGGCGATGATGGCGGCCTTGGCCCTGGCGTCGTAGCCCTCCACGTCGGCGGTGGGGTCGGCCTCGGCATATCCCAGGCTCTGGGCTTCACCGAGAGCCGCCTCATAGGAGGCTCCATCGGTGGCCATCCGGGTGAGTATGTAGTTGGTGGTGCCGTTGACGATGCCCATGATCCGCTCGATCGGCTCACCCACCAGAGATTCCCGGAGGGGACGGACAAGGGGGATGGCTCCGGCCACCGCCGCCTCGAACAGCAGGTCGACCCCGGCAGTGTCGGCAGCCGCGAACAGCTCGGCCCCGTAGGTGGACAACAGCTCCTTGTTGGCCGTGACCACCGACTTGCCCAGGTCCAAGGCCCGACCGACGAGCGCCCGGGCCGGGTCGATCCCGCCCATGACTTCGACCACCAAGTCGATGTCGTCTCCGGTGGCCGCCCCGGCAGTATCGGTGGTGAAGACCGAAGGGGCGACGTCGAGGTCACGGCTGCGGGCCGGCGAGCGCACCGCGATACGAGCGACGCGCAGATCGATGCCGGTCCGGGCCGCGATCACGTCCCGCTGCTCTTCGAGCAGGCGGACGAGCGCAGACCCGACCGCGCCACAACCGAGGAGTCCGACCCGGAGCTGGTTCACAGCGTCACGGTACCGGTCGAGTAGTTGGCAAGCGTCGAGGTCGGCACTTCGACGCTGTCATAGACGAGTTGGCCGAGATCGGCGCGAGCGAACCGGCGGTGAAGAATTGATGGCGATCTCATGGATTCCGAGCCTTCAGCTTGATTTTTCATATTATTCAGATATATAACATTGAAATGCATACCGGTTCGGAACCCATGCAAAGGCTCGGCGCCGCGGTCTGCTCGCTGGCCGATGTGCTGTCGGTGCAGGGGCCGCTGACCGAGAACGAGACCCGGGCCGTGGCCGTGGCTGCGGCCGCCGAGCTGGCTCGGATTCACGACGCCGGGCTGATCCACGGCCAGATCGAGCCGGCCAACCTGCTGCTCACCGCCGACGGCGAGCTGGAGCTGACCAACCCCGGTGCTCCCGCCGGAGCGGCCCCAACCGCGTCCGGGATACCGGGCCCAACCAGAGCCCACACCCAGGCGGCGACAACCAATGATGTCGTGGCGCTGGCCGTGACACTCGTCGAGCTGGCCACGGGAACGGTTCTCGACCCCGCCGTTGCCTGGCCAGCCGACATTCTGTGGCGGCTCGGCTGCCCGCTGGCACTGGGCACCGACCTGGCCCGGGTGCTCGACGCCGACACGGCACCGGCTGCCCATGATCTTGGGCCCATGTTCGGCTCAAGTTCCGACCGCGGTTCGCACCGCAGCCTGACCCTACCCGAGCCGGTGGTCCCGTCGATCAGAACCGACCCGACCCCCACCATGGACTACATGCCGATCCTGATCGGGGCCCTGAAGGCTCTCGTTCCGGCTCACAGGTCGCAGGCCAACAGATCGTCGTAGGTCTCACGCCGCACTACCAGACGGGCCTCACCGTCGGCAGCGAACACGACGGGGGGTCGCAGGATCTTGTTGTAGTTGGAGCCCATGGAGTGGCCGTAAGCCCCCGTTACCGGCGTGGCCAGAACGTCTCCCACTGCGATGCTGGCCGGTACGGCTGCATCGCGTACCAGTACGTCCCCCGACTCGCAGTGCTTGCCCACCACCGTCACCACTTTGTCCCGGACCGCATCGACGGCCCGGGCCAGGAATGCCTCGTAGCCGCTGCCGTAGAGCACGGGCCGGGGATTGTCGCTCATGCCTCCGTCCACAGCCACGTAGGTCCGGACCGCCTCGACCACCTTCAGGGTCCCGACCGTGTAGAGGGTCACGGCTGCCCCGGCTGCGATGGATCGGCCCGGCTCGGCTGTCACTGTGGCCGTGACGCCGGCCCGGTCGCAGGCCTCCCGCACCGTCTGGCCCCACTCGGTGATGGTGGGCGCCACCTCCCCGGACACGTAGGCGACGCCGAGCCCCCCGCCCACCGACATCTCTTCGAGCCCGTAGGGCGCGGCGGCTGCCGCCATGACGGCTACGGCCCGGGCAAACGAAGAGGCTGCGAACACCTGGCTGCCGATATGGGAGTGGGTCCCGACCAGCTCGACCGATGGTGATACCCGGGCCCGCTCGATGGCCGCTGCGGCTGCGCCGGTGGCCACCGTGAACCCGAACTTCGTGTCGTTCTGGCCGGTCGAGACGTAGGAATGGGTGTGGGCCTTCACGCCGGGGGTCAGCCGCACCAGGATTCGGGGCCGGATCCCGGTGCGGGCATGGAGACCATCCAGACGGTCCAGCTCGTCGAAACTGTCGACGACGATGCGACCCACCCCGGCGGTCACGGCCAGCTCCAGCTCGGCCATCGACTTGTTGTTGCCGTGAAACACCAGCCGCTCGGCCGGTACCCCCGCGGCCCGCGCTACATGGAGCTCACCGCCACTGGCGACATCGAGGTTCATGCCCTCCGAGTGAACGAGGCGAGCCATGGCCCGGCACAGGAAAGCTTTCGCTCCGTATGCAACGCCGGGACCGAAGGCAGCCACCGCCTCCCGGCACCGGCTCCGCAGGTGGTCCTCGTCGTAGACGAACAGCGGGGTGCCGTATTCACCGGCCAGGGCCAAGGTGTCACAGCCCCCGACGAACAGGCGTCCCCCGACCACTTCGTGGTTGTCGGGGAGAAGGTAACGGGGCAGGGGATCCACGGCCGTCACATCCTTTCCGGCGTCACATCCTCAACAGTGTTCACATCCTTTTCGGCGCCGAGACACCGAGAAGGTCGAGACCGATGGCGAGCCCCACCCTGGTGGCCTCGACCAGCCATAGGCGAGAGTTGCGCACATCGGTGTCGAGGTCGTCGCTCAGTATGGGGCAGTCGTGCCAGAACCGGTGAAAGGCTCCGGCCAACTCCTGCACCCAGGTGCAGACCTGATGGGGGGCTCGGGCCCGCATCGCTGCCAGCACCACGTCGGGCAGCTCTGCCAGCGCCATCAGCACATCGAGCTCACGTTGATGGGCCAGCACCGACAGATCGACACCGGCCAGCGGAGCCCGCTCGATACCGCGAGCCGCGGCCTGCCGGCCCACCGAATGGATCCGGGCGTGGGCGTACTGCACGTAATACACCGGGTTCTCGCTGGAGAGGGCCGAGATCACGTCCATGTCGATGGTCTGGGTGGTGTCGATCGATTGGAGCAGGTAGGTGAGCCGGCTCGCATCGGGCCCCACCTCGGCGACGAGATCGGAGACCAGCACCATGGTGCCGGCCCGCTTGGACAGGCGAACCTCCTGGCCCGCCCGCACCAAAGTAACGTTCTGGCCCAAGAGCACTTCGTAGCGGTCCGGGTCGTGGCCCAGCGCCGCCATGGCCGCCCGCATCCGACCCACATAACCGTGATGATCGGCGCCGAGAATGTCGATCACCAGATCGGCGCGGGCGTACTTGTCATGGTGGTAGGCGATGTCGGGCAGGAAGTACGTGGGCTCGCCGTCGCTCTTGACCAGGACCCGATCCCGGTCGTCGCCGAAGTCGGAGGTGCGCAGCCACACCGCCCCGTCGTGCTCGTAGGTGAAGGCTCGGCCCTTCAGCTCGGCCAGGACGGCTTCCATGGCTCCTCGGGCCACCAGTTCCTGCTCGCTGACCCACCGGTCGAAGACCACATCCATCGAGTCGAGGGTGTCGGCCTGATCGCGCCGGGCCCGCTGTAGTCCCCAGGCTCGGGCATCGGCGTCATCGGGCATTTCGTCGGCCCAGTCGATGATGTAACGACCGGCGTAACCCCCCTCCGGTGCGGGCCGGCCCTGTTTGCGGGCGGCCAGCGAAGCCCCGAACAGTTCGGCTTGGCGCCCCCGGTCGTTCACGTAGAACTCGCGGCAAACGCCGTACCCGCCGCGTTCCAACAGCCGGCACAGCGAGTCGCCGTAGGCAGCCCACCGGCCGTGGCCGGCATGCAGCGGGCCGGTCGGGTTGGCCGACACGAACTCGACGCTGACCGACCGGCCCGCCCCCTCATCGGAGCGGGCGTAGCCACCGGTCCCGGCGTCGATCACTTCCCGCAACACTTCGTGCAACCACGAGGGCGCCAGGCGGAAGTTCACGAAGCCGGGACCGGCCACTTCCACAGCCTTTACATGGGGAGGTGGGGCCGCAGTCAGGGCGGCGGCCAGCTCCTCGGCCAGCTTTCGGGGAACACGCCCGGCTCGACCCGCCGCCCTCAGTGCGACGCTGGTCGACCAGTCGCCATGAGAGCGGTTGCGGGGCCGCTCCAAGGCGATCTCGTCGGGCTCGAGATGGATACCGGCCGCGGCCAAGCCGGCGCGCACGGCGCCGCGGAGGTGGTGGCGGACGTCCAACGATCTACAACCGGGGCCTCGATGCCACCACCTGATCCTACCGGTGACCCCGGAGCCCGCCGGGCCGCCGGGCCGCTGGACCGGTCGGGCGGTATCATGTAGTTACCGCCCTCGTAGCTCAGAGGATAGAGCATCGGCCTCCGGAGCCGTGTGCGCAGGTTCGAGTCCTGCCGAGGGCGCATGCCACCACGCTGGACCTACCAGTGGAAAGAACTCCACGACGAGGTCATCACCTCGGGGTTGTGCACAGGTTGCGCTGGATGCGTTATCGCCTGCCCCCACCACGTAATCGGCTACACCCACGAACCCGGCGCCTACAAGCCCTTCCACCTCGAGACCGAGCTCGGACCCAGCGACTGCACCCACGGCGTGAAGGGATGCACTTCCTGCACCCGGGCCTGCCCCCGATTCAAGATGTGGGAGCCCGAGGCCGACATGCACCTTTTCGGACGGGAGCGGGAGCCCGAAGAGATGTCGGGCATCTACTCCGACATCCTGCTGAGCAGGGCCAGCGACGATTTCGTGTACGAGATCGGCCAGGACGGCGGGCTGGTGTCGGCCATCCTGATCTGGTGCCTGGAGAACGACATCATCGACGGCGCCCTCACCAGCGGGGTCGAGTCGCTGCCGGGCGGGGAGCCGGGCTGGAAGGCCGTCCCCATGGTGGCCGCCGACCGGGACGAGGTGTTGAGGGGAGCGGGCAGCCGCTACACCTACTCGGCCAACACCATCGCCTTCGAAGAGGCCATGCAGCGAGGCCTGGAGCGCTTGGCCCTGGTGGGAATGAGCTGCCAGACCTCTATCGGGCCGGTCATGTGGCACCGCAAGGTGGGCAAGGTCTCCAAGCCGATCAAGCTCAACATCGGGCTGCTGTGCTCGAAGAGCTTCGACGACTCGCTCTTCGACGAGCTGTTCGAGGTCAAGTACAACCTGCCCAAGGAAGACATCGCCAAGATGAACATCAAGGGTGTCTTCCAGATCTGGACCAAGTCCGGTGCCTACCACGAGATCAACCTCAAGGAGTGCCACGCCTGGACCCGAGAAGGCT
The DNA here is from genome assembly GCA_963422655.1 of Acidimicrobiales bacterium. Classification (GTDB taxonomy): domain Bacteria; phylum Actinomycetota; class Acidimicrobiia; order Acidimicrobiales; family Aldehydirespiratoraceae; genus CATQHS01. Next base: position 1,298,134 of record OY730440.1, read on the forward strand.
GCCACTACTGTCCCGACTTCGCAGCCGAGCACGCCGACATCTCCACCGGCGGGATCGGCGATCTGTCGGACTGGACGCTGACGGTCGTGCGCACCGAGCTGGGCCGGGCCGTGATCGACGCCATGGAGCGTGACGGCGCCATCGAGACCCGACCGGGCGACGACGATCCCGGCGCCATCGCCTTGATGCACAAGCTGGCCCAGCGCAGCCGGGACCGCTGGCCCGGTTGGGCCGACGGTGCGGCCCGGCTGGGACTGCCCGAACGAAGCAGGCAACCGGCCTGAGACTCCGAAAGGAACCGGTTACGTGGACATAGAATTCTGGATCGACCCCGCTTGACCTTGGTGCTGGGTGACGGCCCGTTGGGTCGTCGACGAGGTGAAACCGGCCCGTGACCTGCACATCACGTGGCAGCCGATCAGCCTGATGTTCAAGAACGACCCCGAACCCGGCACCGATTATCACGAGTTGACCTTCTTCACGCACAGGCTGATGCGGGTGATGGAGTCGCTGCGACGGACCTGCGGTGACGGGGCTGTGCTCGACCTGTACTGGGAGTACGGCCGGCGCATCCATCACGACGCCAGCCGCAGCTTCACCGTCGTCGAGGCCCTGGAGGCGATCGGCCACGACCCGGCCCACGCCGATGCTTTCGACGACGAGACCTTCGACACCGAGATCCGGACTCGAATGGATGCGGGTCTGGCCCTGTGCGGCGACGACGTGGGAACGCCAATCATCGCCTTCGACAACCGAGGCGGGGTCCGCAAGGGCTACTTCGGCCCGGTCATCACCCGGGTGCCGCCCACCGACGACGCGCTGGCGTTGTGGGACGGTCTGGTAGCCCTGATGAACATCGAGGGTTTCTGGGAGATCAAGCGGACTCGGACCGAGCGTCCGGTCTTCGGCCCCCGGCCCTGACGGCGGGGATTTACGCCAACGCGCCGTGGAGCACGGCCAGGACGTTCTCGACCACCCGGATCGAAGAGTCGTGCTGGGCTCGACCGGTGCTCGCCCCCACATGCGGGGTGTGGACCACGAGCCGATGGCCGACAAGGGGGTGATCGGGCGGCGGCGGCTCGGGGTCGTAGACGTCGAGGGCGATCCCGGCCAGATGACCCCGATCGAGAGCGACCCGGGCGGCTTGGGCGTCCAGCAGGCTTCCTCTGGCCGTGTTCACCAGGATGGCCTGGGGCTTCACGACCGCCAAGGCAGCCGCGTCCATCAATGGTTCACCGTTCGGCTGGGCTCCAGCGTGCAAGGTGACGACGTCGGACGCGCCGAGCAACTCCTCCAAACTCACCAGTCGGCTGCGGTGGTCACGGGCCCGCGACTCGGGCACGTAAGGGTCAGCCGCGAGCACCTCCATGCCGAAAGCGAGGGCTCGGCGGGCCACCTCTTGGCCGACCCGACCGAACCCGATGACACCGAGTGTGCATCCCTGGAGCTGGCGACCCATGTAGTCGTTGCGTTCCCACCGGCCTGCTGCCACCGAGGTATGGGCCTGGGGTAGAAGGCGAGCGGCAGCCAGCATGAGGGCGAAGGCATGTTCGGCCGTGGAGACGGTGTTGGCTTCAGGGGTGTTGGTCACGGTGATGGCGCGCCGACCGGCCGCGTCGAGGTCGATGTTGTCGACGCCCACACCAGCTCGGCCCACCACCTTCAGCCGGGGCGCCGCCTCGATCAGCTCGGCATCGACCCGAACCCCGCTGCGCACGATCAACCCGTCGACAGTTCCTACGGCTCCTAACAGCTCGGCCCGGCTCCAACCAACGCCGATGACCACCTCGACCGCGGGGTCCGCCTCCAGCCGCTCGATCCCGGCGGGGTCCAGACGGTCCGCCACCAGCACCACGAAATCAAGGGCTGCGGCCACGTCCCGATCTCTCGATCAGCTCGGAGCCCCGGGATCTCGGGTATCGAGCCTCAGCTCGTTATCCCGAACCGGTGCAGCCCGTAGGCCTCTATGGCATTGCCCCTAATCACCATGTAGCACTCCTCTGCGTTCATCCGAGCCTGCGCGAAGAGGCCGTGGGCGACCTTGCGGGAGTGGGGAAAGGTTCCGTCGGAGTGCGGGAAGTCGGTTTCGAACAGGATCTGGCTCACGCCTACGCTGTGGCGCTGCTCGAGGCCGACCAGATCGTCGAAGATGCACCCGTAGACCCGGCCCTGCACGATCTCGCTGGGAAGTGGGCCGGAGCCGCCGACCCCGCCCCGACCGTCGCGGAACACCGAGTCCATCCGCTCGATCTGGAACGGCATCCAGCCCACCTGGCTCTCGGCGTAGGCGATCTTGATGCGGGCGAAGCGTTGCAGCGTGCCCGAGAAAACCCAGTCCACCATCGAGCCCTCGGCGTTCTGGGCGTACAGCGACATCGAGGTGGCCAGGGGTGCGTCGGGTGAGGTGGACGGCATCGACGACGACGACCCGATGTGCATCGACACCGTGGTGTCGGTCTCCTCGCACGCCTGCCACAGAACGTCCCAATGGCCGGTGTACATCGACGGCAGGCCGAGCTTGGACGGGTTCTCGGAAAAGGCAATGGCGTGGCTGCCCTTGGCCGCGGTGCGGCGGACCTCATCGGCGGCGAGCTCGGCGTCCCACAGCGGCACGAGCGCCAACGGGATGAGGCGGCCCTTGCCGGCACCGGCGCCCCAGTCGTCGATCATCCAGTCGTTGTAGATGCGCAGACATTGCAGAGCCAGGTTCTTGTCGTCGCGCTCGAGGAACCCCTGCCCGCAGAACCGAGGGAAGGTGTTGGGGTAGTTGATGGCCGCTTCCACATGGTTGAGGTCCATGTCGGCCAAGCGGTCCACCTGCTGGTAGGTGCCGGGGCGAAAGTCCTCGTATACGGCAGCTACGTTGCGCTGCTGCTCCCGAGGTATGCCAGCCGGACCGTGCAGCAAGCCGGTGGGGATGGCACTGTCCTCGAAAACCCAGACATCGCACCAGTTCCCGTCGGGGTCATTGCGCTCGAAGCCGTAGTGACCGCCCTCGAACTTCAACCGTACCTTCTCTCGAACCACCCGGGGACCCCGGTCCCGCAGGCGGGGCGGCAACTGCTGCTGCCACAGGTCCCGGGGCTCCAGCACGTGGTCGTCGACGGAGATCATGAGGGGAAGGTCGGCCTCGGCCGGGGTTACCGCCGTGGCAGTGGACGCCGTCATGGCCTCACCGTACCGGTCGGGAGATCAGGTACCGGACTCGCAGTTCTGCACCAAGCCCCGGTACTTGCGCCATACATCCCATGTCTCCCCACTCAACTGATCGGGGTCGGGGTTGTTGCGCAGGGCGTCGTCGAGATCTTTGAACTCTTCGAAGGTGAGGCCCGTGTCTCGGACGGGTTCGTAGAGCGCGTCGAAAGAGCACTCGCAGAACAACCGGGCCTCGACCTCGCTGAAGCCCCTCTCACCGTCGTTGGCCGCCTTGCAAGCCTTCAGGTAGTTGTCCCGCACCGCGAACTCACCCTCTTGGGCCTCCTCCCAGCTCCGGGGATCGGAGTCCGAGCCGCATCCCGACATCACCAGCCCAGCGGCGACCAGGACGGCGGCGAGCCTGAGGCTCCGGCGGCGAAGGTGGCAGGGGCGACTCATGGCGGCTATGAGGGTATCGCCGTCCCCAGAGTTCGGGCTCGACGGAACACCGAGTCGAGCATGTCGGCAGTGAGCCGTCCGGTGAAAGTGTTCTGCTGGCTGACGTGAAAGCTGCACAGCAGGGTCCGGCCCCCGCTCAGGGCTGCTTGCATGCCGTGGCCGAACTTGGGCCGGGGACGCAAGCCGAGCTCGCGGCTCATGACCTCATAGGCGAAGGCACCCAGCACCACGATCACCCGCACGTTGGTAAGGGCGGCCAGTTCGCGCTGAAGGAAGGGCCGGCACCGATCCCGCTCGGCCGGGGTGGGACGGTTGGCCGGCGGGGCACACTTGACCGGGGCGGTGACCCAGGCTCCGGTGAGGGTCAGCCCGTCGTCGGACCCGGTGGCGACAGGCTGGTTGGCGTATCCGGCCCGGTGCAGAGCCCGGTAGAGCCAATCACCGGACCGGTCCCCGGTGAACATGCGGCCGGTGCGGTTGGCGCCGTGGGCAGCCGGGGCCAACCCGACCACGAGCAGGTGGGCGCCCGGGTCGCCGAACCCGGCGACGGGCCGGGCCCAGTAGGTCTCGTCTCGGTAAGCGGCCCTCTTGGTAACGCCGACCCGCTCTCGCCACTCGACCAGGCGGGGACAGAGCCGACAGGCCACCACTTCGTCGGCCACGGCGCTCAGGAGGCGATCTCGTTCGGGGGAATCCACTCCCGTTAGGCTACGTTGGCTCGGACATGGCCAAGAGCCCGAACGCCCCCACCTTGGTGATGTTCGTCCGTCACGGGCTGACCCCCACTACCGGGTTGACCCTGCCCGGACGCTCCCCGGGGCTGAACCTGTCCGAGACCGGGCTGGAACAGGCCCGGCGAACCGCTGAACGCATCGCGGCAGTCCCCGAGGTGGTCGCCGTCTACGCCTCGCCCCTGGAACGCACCCACCAGACGGCCACTCCCATCGCCAGAGCCTGCGGGCTGCGGGTCCGGCGCCATGAAGGCCTGCTGGAGTGCGACTTCGGCCGGTGGACGGGCCGCAAGCTGGCACCGTTGCGCCGCCGCCCGGACTGGGTGACGGTGCAGCGCTACCCCAGCGGATTCCGCTTTCCCGGCGGCGAGTCGTTCGCGGAGATGCAGAGCCGGGCTCTGGCCGCGGTCGGCTCCATTGTGGCCCGCCACCCTGGCCAGGCCGTCGTGGCCGTTTCTCACGCCGATGTGATAAAGGCCGTCGTCGCCTCGGCCGCCGGCACTCCCCTGGATCTCTTCCAGCGGATCGTGATCGACCCCGCTTCGGTGACGACCATCGCCTACGGCAGCGAAGGCCCGACGGTGTTCACTGTCAACAACACCGGCGGCGAGCTGTCGGCGCGCCCGGGGTCGTGAGGATCCGATGAGCGAATCGTTCTACTTCGAAGACGCCACACCGTTCACGGTTGGCACTCTGGGGCCCAAAGGTCAGCGAGCGTTCTACCTCCAGTGTCGGTCCGGCACCGGTCCGGTTTCCTTCAAGGTCGAAAAACAGCAGGTGGCGGCCCTGGCCGAGTCCCTCGACCGGATGCTCGGCCAGCTCCCCCCCGCCGAGATGGGAGAGCTTCCCACCGATCTCGACCTCCGAGAGCCGGTGGTGGCGGCGTTCACGGTGGGGGCCCTCGGGGTCGCTTACGACCGCGAGGAGGATCGGGTCATCTTGGTGGCCGAAGAGCTGATCACCGTCGAGGACGACCCCCGAGACCCTCCAGTCGACATCGAGGCGGCTTCGGCTCGATTCACCCTGTCGCGCGAACAGGTAGCCGCTCTGGTGAGCCGGGCCCGGTCCATCGTGGCCGCTGGTCGCCCGCCGTGCCCGTTCTGCGCTCGCCCGCTGGAAGAAGCCCATGGGGGCTGGTGCCCGTGCCACAACTGAAACCGCGGACGACGCCAACACCGCCGACGCCGGGGAGCCGACACCACCGGAGTACCCGGCCATGACCGGGAGCGGTTCGCCGTTCCTGGACCGCCCTCCCATCGAAACCGAACGCGCCCTGGCCCTGCTCACCGAGGGCGAGATCGAGATCCGGGGCCGGATGCCTTACAGCTCCAATGCCACCTTCTTGGTGGACATGGGCCACGAGGGCCTGGCCGCTCAGGCCATCTACAAACCGATCCGGGGTGAACGACCGCTATGGGACTTTCCCCCTGGAATCGCCAACCGAGAAGCGGCCGCATTCATCGTCGACCAGGCTCTGGGATGGGGCCTGGTACCGCCTACCGTCATGCGATCCGACAGCCCTCTCGGTGACGGTTCGCTACAGCTCTTCATCCCGTTCCGCCTCCAAGAGCACTACTTCACGCTGCGCGACGACGACCGCCACCGTTTCGATCTGGAACGGCTCTGTGCCCTCGACATCGTCATCAACAACACCGACCGCAAGTCGGGCCATTGCCTGCTGGGCACCGACGGGTCGATCTGGGCCATCGACAATGGCCTGTCGTTCCACCACGAGTTCAAGCTGCGAACCGTCCTGTGGGATTTCGCCGGTGACGACCTGCCCCCATCGGTCAGCCGAGACCTGCGGAGCTTGGTGGAGGCAGGGCTGCCGGAGCCGCTCAGCGACTCCCTCACTCCTTTCGAGCGAGACGCCACGCTGGCTCGCACTCGGGCCCTGGCCTCTACCGGTCGTTTCCCCCACGACGACAGCGGCCATCGCTGGCCCTGGCCGCTGGTTTGATCAGCGGCCTTCCAAGGCTCTGATCAGCGGCCTTCCAAGGCGGCGATGAGCTTGGGCAGCACCTTGTGGACATCGCCCACGATGCCCAGATCGGCCATCGAGAAGATGGGGGCTTCTTCGTCCTTGTTGACGGCGATGATGTTCTTCGAGCCATTCATGCCCACCAAGTGCTGAGTGGCCCCCGAGATGCCGCAGGCTATGTAGACCGTCGGCTTGACCACTTTGCCCGTCTGTCCCACCTGGTAGCTGTAGGGCACCCAGCCCGCGTCGACGATGGCTCGACTGGCACCGGGCGCGGCCCTCAAGGCCCGGGCCAACTGCTCGATCATGGCGTAGCTGGCCTTGCTACCCAGGCCGCGCCCCCCCGACACGACTATGGCGGCTTCGTCGAGCTTGGGCCCTTCGGACTCCTCGGCGAACCGGTCCCGCACCCTGGCCGCGCCCGCCGCACCCAAGTCGGGCACCGGCAGGATCTCGACCGCGGCGGCGGGACCACCCACCGGCTCGGGTTCGAACGACTTGGGGCGGACGAGCCAGATCCCGGGCCTGGTTCCGGTAAATCGGGACGAGACGTTGATGGTGCCGCCGAATATCGGCTCGACCCCGACAATGCCGTCGCCGTCGCCGTCGCCGTCGAGGTCGACCACGTTCGACAACACCGGGGCGTCGAGCTTCACCGACAGGCGCGCCGCCACGTCGCGGCCGTCGTAGGTGGTGCCGAGCATGAAGGCGTCGGGCGCAGCCACCGCTGCGGACTCGATGCCGGCCACTACCGCCGACGCCACCGACACGCCCTGCAAGGCCCCGTCCAAGGGTCCGGTGGCGTACACGGCTGCCACCCCGTGGTCGCCCAGCTCGGCGGCACAGCCATGGCCGGTACCACCGCAGAACACCTCGACTGTGTCGGCCAACCGGCGGGCCCTGGCCACCATCTCCAGGGTGATGGTGGCTACACCGGCCTCGCCGTCCTCGCCGAATACCCAGATCCTCTCCAGTGCCATCGTCAATCCCCCTCAGATGACTTTGAGCTCGTCGAGGAAGCCGATGACACGCTCATGGGCGTCGCCCTCGTCGACAATGATCTCACCGGACTTGCGGGCCGGCGCGGCCGAGATGTCGATGATCTCCTGACCGGATCCGGCCCAACCGACTCCGCCGGGATCGAGCCCGAGATCGGCGATTCCGAGCTGGTCGACCGGCTTCTTCTTGGCCCCCATTATCCCCTTGAACGACGGGTACCGGGGCTCGACCACGCCAGCCGTCACCGACACCAGCACCGGCAGAGGGCACTCGACCAAGTCGAAGCCGGCTTCGGTCTGGCGCTTCACCGTGGCCGTACCGTTGCTGATGGCGATCTCCTTGGCGAAGGTGACCGACGGCAGCCCCAACAACTCGGCGACCTGGCCCGGGACCACTCCGGTGTAGCCGTCACTGGATTCGGTGGCTGCCAGCACCAAGTCGGGCTCGGCGGGAGCTATGGCCCGGGCCAACACCTTGGCCGTGGCCAGGGCATCGGATCCGACCAAGGCTTCGTCACTGATCACAGTGGCCGAGTCGGCTCCCATGGCCAGAGCCGTTCGCAGTCCGCTCACCTCGTTGCCGGGCACCATGGAAACCAGATGGACCGAGCCCTCACCGGCCGCCTCGGCGAGCTGGAGGGCCATCTCGACCCCGTAGGAATCCGACTCGTCGAGGATGAGCTTTACATTCCGGTTCAGCGTCTTGGACTCCGGATCGAGAGATCCCGGCTCGGCCGGGTCTGGGATCTGCTTCACGCAAACGACGATCTTCATGGCCCGAAGTGTGCCACGACCGAACCCGGAATCAACCGCCGGGATCCCAGCCGCGATCCCGGCGGAGAGAAATGTGACCAACCGGCACGCCCGATGGTCATAGCTCACGCCGGCCACCACCGGGCGGTGATATCGAAGGGAGAGGACGCTGCGGATCCTGTTCGTCGTGAATACGGCCGCGTCGTCGGTCACCGGCCGCCGCCGGGTGATCATCGGCAAGGCGCTGTCGGCCGACCACGAGGTGACATTGGTCGAGACCCAGCGCCGGGGCCACGCCAGCCGGCTGGCCCGATCGGCGTCGGCTGACGGCATCGACGTCGTGGTGGTCTTGGGTGGTGACGGCACCCTCAACGAGGCGGCCAACGGCCTGGCCGGAACCGGCACAGCCCTGGCCGTCCTCCCCGGCGGGAGCACCAACGTCTTCGCCCGCATTCTGGGTCTTCCCGACGATCCGATCGACGCCGTGGCCGGATTGCTCGATGCTCTCGACCGGTCTTGCATCCGACAGGTCGGGCTCGGTTCGGTGAACGGACGATACTTCCTTTTCCATTGCGGGATCGGGTTCGACGCCGCCGTGGTGGCCGAGGTGGAACGGCGCGGACCATGGAAGCGGTGGGCCGGCCATCCGCTGTTCGTCTACGCCGCGGCCAGCACGTGGCTGCGAGGAGTGGATCGACGCCGGGCCCCCCTCAGCGTCGGCCACTCCGAAGAAGAGGCCATGGACCGGGGGTTTCTTACGGTGATCCTCAATGCCAACCCCTACACCTTTCTCGGCGACCGCCCCTTCGACCTGGTTCCCAGCGCCACTCTGGCCACGCCCCTGGCCGTGGTGACCATCACCGATCTGTCGCTGCACCGACTGATGCCGCTGGTCACCCGCGCCTTGGGCCGCGGCGACGTCCGAGGTTGCCGCGGGGTCCGGGTCCGCACCGGTCTGCGCGACGCGACCGTGACTGCCGACCCGGCTGGGCCCTACCAGATCGACGGCGACCATCTCGGCTCGGCCAGCCGGTTCGAGGTCCGTTGGGAACCCGAGGCGCTGCGCCTGGTCGTGCCGACGGAGCCGGTCGGTCGACCCGAGCCACCCTCTCGCCTGTCACTTCCCTTTGCGGATCACGGACCGGGCCAGGCCGGGGACATCGGTGATGAGCCCGTCCACTCCCATGGCGATCAGGTCAGCCATGCGGTCGGCGTCGTTCACGGTCCAGACGTTGACGGCCATGCCGACGTCATGGGCCCGGCGCACCAGACCGATGTCGGTGCAGGGATCGTAGGGGTGTATCGCCACCATCTGGTGGGCTCGGGCCCGTTCGACAGCTAGAGCCGGGTCCAAGAAGCCGTAGATGAACGCGGTCGAGATGGTGGGATCGGCAGCCCGGACCGCGTCGGCGGCGTCCACGTTGAACGACGAGACGAGGGCCCGTTCGGGTCCGAGATAGGCGGCGATGAGACCGGCCACGGCGTCGGCCACCAAGTGTTCGGCATCGAAATCGGGGTCGTCGGGAAGGTTCTTGATCTCGAGGTTCACCCCCATGCCTTCGCACGCTTCGAGGGCTTCGGCCAGGCTGGGCACGTGAGCGGGTAACTCGTCGGCGGTCAGCTCGTTGATCATCCGACCGTCGCGCAGATGGGCGTCGTGATGAACGACGGCCACGCCGTCGGCACTGCGGCGCACGTCCAGCTCGACCCAGTCCGCCCCGGACCGGCGAGCCGCTTCAAAGGCCTTGATCGTGTTCTCCGGGGCTTCGGAGCTGGCCCCCCGGTGAGCAATTACCAGTGTCATCGCTGTAGTCTGGCACGTCTCGGCCCCGACCTCGTGCCCGAACCCCAGCCCTACCGCTACGACTGCCTTCGGTCTGGAATTCTTTGCGGAGGCTCGGGACGATCCTTGGATCCGTTGAAGCTTCGGTTCGCCATCGAGTAGTCACGGCTGGACGGGTACCGAAACGTCGACCACAGTGCCCCGGGATGGGCGAGCCGAAGCGGCCCGGATGCTGATCCGACCCCCAAGCTCCTGCACCACGAAAGTCCGGACGATGGTGAGCCCCAGCCCGGCGTCGCGGTCGAGAGAGAAGCCGTCGCGTACGCCGGGCCCGCTGTCGATCACCCTCATCTCCAGCGCCCGGACCGTCCGGGAGAAGCACACTCTTATCTCCCCGACGGCGGCTGTCTCCCCACCAGCGGCCAAGCCATGATCGAAGGCGTTCTGAACCAGCTCGGTCAGCACCACCGCCAAAGGCATGGCCAAGTCGCCGCCGATCTCACCCATGGTGCCCTCGATCCGGATACGCACTTGGTGTTCATGGGCTGTGAACCCCTCCTCCACCATCTCGACCAGAGCGGCCACGACGCTGTCGAAGTCCAAGACCGGTGACGGGTCCAGGGCCAGACGTTCGTGCACCACCGCGATCGACGAAACCCGTCGCACCGACTGATCCACCGCTGCCCTGGCCTCGGCCGTGTCGAGTCGGCGGGCCTGGAGCCGGAGCAGGGAGCTGACGGTCTGGAGATTGTTCTTGACCCGGTGGTGGATCTCCTGGATCGTCGCATCCTTGGACATCAGAAGCCGATCACGGTGGCGCAACTCCGAGATGTCACGGAGCAGGGCCACTGCCCCGGTGACCCGATCGCCAGCGACGAGCGGGTACGACCTGACCACCACGCTGAGATGGGAGCCGTGCTCCAGCTCGGAGACGGTCGACCGTCGCCGGGCGAACGACTGCCGGATAACGGTGCCGTCGAGCCCGACGTCATCGAGGCGCCGACCGGTCACGGTTCCGATGACACCGAGCCGGTTCAGGGCGCTGGTGGCGTTGGGCGACATGTACTCGACCCGTCCCTCCCGGTCCACCACCATCACTCCGTCACCGACGCGAGGTTCGCGGAATTCACCGATCTGCTCGAACCGGTCGTAGGGGAAGCAGCCATCGGCGATCATCGAGGTGAACCGGTCGTAAAGGGCCCGGTAGGTGCCGGCCAGCGGGTTGGAGTGCCCGATCGGCATCGGTCCGGACTGCCGGGTCAGCACCGCCACCACCTCGGCCTCACGGTCGAGCCGTACTGGCACACAGTCGATGATCAGATGGAAGCCCAGCCCGGGCAGGCGGATCTGCTCGGTGACCACGTCGTCGCCGCCGAGGGCATCGGCTGATCGGTCCGGGCGGGTGATCGTCCTGTGGCCCAGAGTCCTCCCGGTCATGGACTGGCGCAGCAGCGGAATCGTCTCGGGTTCGGCCATGGCGCCCACCGGGTCGATGGCGTACACGGTGGGTCCAGTGGTGCAGCGGACGTGGGCCAGCGCGATGAACCCGCTATTGCGCCCGGAGCCGTCACCGGCGCCGGTTAGCTCCGGTTCATCTCCGGCGGCACAGGGGGTGTAGACGAGTAGGTCCGAGAACGACAGATCGGCCAGCAGCGCCCATGCTCCCACCAGTCGCTGGAGATGATCGACGGCCCGTTCGTCCAGATTGGTGCGGGCCCGAGCGATCTCGGCCAGACTGGCCATCGGCCGGCCCGCTTCAGCCGAAACCTATGGGTTTGGTGTCGGTGGGTATCAGCTCCACGTAGACGATCCGGGCCGATGAAACCACCACCTCGCGGCCGTGGTCGTCGGTCAGCCACAACGAGGGCCGTTTACCGTCCAGAGCTGCCTTCACACGAGCTTTCACGGTGCTGACTTTGGTGTCTTCGCCGAGACTCACCGTTATCTCACGAAGGTTGTCGGTGAGGCCGATGCGGATGTTCAAGTTGCCTCCTCGGCTCTGTGATCCTGGCCTGATCTCGCCCCGGCCCGGGTCGGGCCGGTCGAGTCGGTCAGAGGACTTTCAACTCGGGGTGAGTGCGCTTGGTCGGAGCATGGCTGGTGATCCAGGCTGCCATGGTCGCGAAGATTCTTGAGGCCTCACAACCGGGATCGACGGCCACGATGGGTCGGCCTCGGTCGCTGCCCTCTCGCAACTCGATGGTCAAGGGCACTTGGCCGATCAGCTCCACACCCAGACGCCGGGCCAGCTCGCCGCCCCCGCCGGCTCCGAAGATCGGGTAGCGCCGGTCGTCGTCGCCGGTGAACCATGCCATGTTCTCTATGACGCCCCGGACCTCGATATTCACCTTGCCGAACATGAACGCCGACCGCTGAGCCACCTTCTGGGCGGCCGGGTTGGGAGTGGTCACCACGTAGGCCTCGGCCCGGGGCAGGAACTGGGCCAGCGACAGGGAGATATCGCCGGTGCCGGGGGGGAGGTCGACGATCAAGAAGTCCGGATCGTCCCAGAACACGTCGGTGAGAAATTGCTCCAGAGCCTTGTGCAGCATGGGACCCCGCCAGATCACAGGCTGGTCCTCCTGGGCGAAGAACCCCATCGAGATGCAGCGCACCCCGTGGACCTCGGGCGGGACGATCATCTCGTCGATGACCACCGGGGCCCGGTCCACCCCGAGCATGCGGGGGATCGAGAAGCCCCAGACGTCGGCGTCCACCACCGCCACCGAGCGGCCCTCTCGAGCCAGGGCGATAGCCAGATTGGCTGTGACCGACGACTTGCCCACCCCGCCCTTACCGGAGGCGATCAGAAGGGTGCGGGTCCGGTTACCGGGTTGGGCGAAGGGAATGGCCCGACCCTGGGCGTGCCCGTGAGCCTGAGTGGAGCCGGCGGTGGCGGCCGGGTCGCCGTGCAGTTCGGTGCGGAGCCGGGCTCGTTCTTCGTCGGTCATGACGCTGAAGTCGACGGTGACCGCGGCCACGTCGCCGAGGGCGAGCAAGGCGTCGGAGACCCGGGTCCGGATCTCGTTGCGCAGCGGGCATCCGGCCACGGTGAGCGCGATCCGTACGTCCAAGTGGCCGCCGTCGATGGTGGTGCCCCGGTACATGTCGAGATCGACGATGCTGCGATGCAGTTCAGGGTCTTGGACTGGTCTGAGGGCTTCGATCACCTCGGCTTCGGTGACGGTCACTTATCGGGCTCCGGGGTGGTGAAGGCGGTTGGCTAGGCTACCGGCGTGGAAAGGTCGCCCCTCAGCCCGGCGGAGTTCGCTTCCACGGTCACCGCCATCACGTCGGCTTTCGGCGACCCTACCCGGCGCGACATCTACCTGTTCGCCCACGAGTCGTCCGACGGGGTGACGGCAATCGAGACGGCCCGGCATTTCGAGCTCCATCCCAACGTGGCCCGCCACCACCTCGAAAAGCTGGCATCGGGCCAGTATCTGGAGATCACCGCATCAAAACCGTCGGGTGGGGCGGGCCGGCCCTCCAAGCGGTACCGGGCCACCGAGACCAAGGTCAGCCTCGAGGTCGCGGTCCGTCACGACGACATCTTGGTGACCTTGCTGGGCCGGGCCCTGGCCATGCTCGGGCCGGATGCAGCCACTGCCATAGCCGAGGAGGTGGGTGTCGAGTACGGCAGCTCCATGGCGGCGGGGCTCGACACCTCCGACGGGCCCCGCTCTTTCCGCACTGCCCTTCATGTGGTGGCCGATGCCCTGTCGGCTCACGGCTTCGCTGCTCACGCCGAAAAGCAGGGTGACGAGCTGCGGATCGTGGCCGAGAACTGCCCTTTCGGTGACGCTGCGGTGGAGTATCCCGTGATCTGCGCGGTGGACCGGGGCATGGTCCGGGGCATGCTCGGCCGGCTCTACGGCCCGGCCGGGGCCGACACCAGCGCATCGCTGCCGGCTGGCGACGACCGCTGCGTCACCACCGTCCAACCCTGACCCGACGCTGCACCGGAGCTGGCCGTCCGGCACACCGCCCACCGACCGACCTGAGAACGTCTATCCGGGGGGTCGCTACACTCGCCGAGACATGTCGCTGTACCTCGTCCGCCACGCCGCCGCTGGCGCTCGGTCCCGCTGGAGTGGACCCGACCTCCAGCGGCCTCTCGACGCCCGGGGGCAAGCTCAGGCCGAGGCGATCCGGGTGGCTCTGATGCAGCATCCGATCCGACGCATACTCTCCAGCCCCGCCGTCCGCTGCACCCAGACCGTCGAACCCCTGGGGGCCGCAGTGGGAGTGCGGGTCGAGCCGGTCCACGAGTTGATCGAAGGGGCCGGGTTCGAAGCCGCTTTCGATCTGGTACAGGACTTGGCCGGGGCCTCCGGCGACACCGTCTTGTGCAGCCACGGCGATGTGATCCCGGCTGTGCTGTGGAGACTGTTCGACAGCGGCCTGACCCCGACGAAGGGGTGGCGCTGCGCCAAGGGATCGATCTGGGACCTCGACGTGCGAGACGGTTGCATAGTGGCTGCCACTTACCGACCCCCGCTCGAGGCGGTTACGGCGGGCTCAGGTTCTGGCGCAAATTGAAGGTGTCGATGAGTCGTACCAGATCGGCGGGTGGGTCCTCGGCGGCATCGAAGGCGGTCAGATCAGCGCGGGCTGCCTCTTTGTCACCCTGCTGGTTGAGGGCGAAAGCCCGGTAGACGAGGGCGTAGGGGTAGCCCGGATCGAGCACGAGAGCCCGGTCGAGACGGGCGACAGCGGCATCGAGCAGCTCGGCGTCGCCGGTGCGAGCCACCAGCCATCCCCATCCGGTGAGGGCCTCCACGTCGTCGGGATGAGAAGCGAGCACCCAGTCGAAGAGGCCGACCGCATCGAGCAACCGGCTCGCGGCCGCCAGTTGTTCAGCGGCCAAGGCTACGTCCCGCACCACCAGCGAGGTGTCGGCGAAAGCCACCGGATCGGCTTCGGACACAACCGCATCGACCGCGGCCAGGGCCGCTTCCTGCCGAGCTCTCAAGATACGGGGCCGGAGCTCGGCGGCGTCGATCAACGACTGGGCAAAGGCGGGAGGATCGAAACTGTCGAAGATGGCCAGCTCGGCCTCGGCCCGGAGGGGGTCATCTTGGTCGATGGCTACGATCGACCGGAACAGGTGGGCGTCGGAATAGTCCGGATCGATCTCGATGGCCTCCTCCAGGTATGCGACCGCAGCGTCGAGGTCGCCGGATCGGGCCGTCAGCCAGCCCCGGTAGGTGAGCGCCTCCACGTTGGAAGGTTGGCGGTCGAGCACTTCGTCGTAGATGCCCACGGCCGCATCGATGTCGCCGGAGGCCACGATCTGTTGAGCTTCGAACAGCAGCTCCCTGGTGGTTTCACGGATACCTCCAGTGATCGAGTCGCCAGTGCTGCGACTACCGGAGGACCGGGCCACGATCAACCCGGCCGTGACGGCGATCACCACGATCACGGTCACGGTCACGGCGAGCTGGCTGCGGCCCGCCGCGGTGACAGCGTCCGTCTCCGGGACAGGGTCGGAGGCCCGCTCGCCCCCGCCCGCCCGCCCGGCGTCACGCCGACCCCACAACATCACGACCAAGCCGCCGACAACACCCACCCCGGCCACCACCGGCAGGATCCACACCAGGCTGGTGAGCCCGGAACCTGAGGGGTTGTAGTCGATATCGGCCTCGTAGGCGGCCACGAGCTGATCACGGATATAGCCGTCGCTGCGCCCCTCGTCGACCCACACGGCGATCTGGCGACGGATCTCCCGGGCTACGGGCACGTCGCTCTCGGCCACCGACTGGCCCGCACAAACCGGGCAAGCGAAGCCCTGGGCCAAGGCGTGGGCCCGGTCGGCGTTGGTGCGGGGAGGGCCGTCGTCGAGGGCGCCGTACAGGTAAGCGCCGACAACGACGACAGCCACCACGATCCAGCTCAGTGTCCGCCGGTTCATGGCCCAGCCAAGAGCCGATCGATCACGGAATCGAGCCCCGCCGCGGTAACCCCGCCCAGGTACTTCCACACCACCAAGCCCGACGGCGCCACCAGATACGACTCGGGCACCCCGGTCACGCCGTAACCGACGGCCACCCGGCCGGCCCCATCGGCGATCACGGGCCAGTCTCCCCCGTTGCGAGCGAAGAAAGCTTTGACGTTGGCGGCGCTGTCGTCGAACACCACCGACACCACCGCGGCGTCACCGGTACGGGCATGACTCTGGCTGAACGCCACCAGTTCCGGGTGTTCGACGATGCAGGGCACGCAGGTAGTGGAAAAGAAGTTGACGACCACCCACCGGCCCCGGA
This sequence comes from Acidimicrobiales bacterium, assembly GCA_963422655.1. GTDB lineage: Bacteria > Actinomycetota > Acidimicrobiia > Acidimicrobiales > Aldehydirespiratoraceae > CATQHS01. The sequence continues at coordinate 1,314,240 of OY730440.1, forward strand.
GGGTGTCGAGGTCGAAGGGTTGACCGGTGGTGGTGGTGCCCACGATGGCCGGAGCCAGGTCTCCGAGGATGGGACTGCGAGCCCGTCTCTGCACCGCAGGATCGCCAGTGGCCAGCAGCACGACGAGCAGCACCGCGGCCACCGCCACCGGCAATGCCACCCACGCCGCCCCCCGACCCCGACCCCGACCCGGGAGCGCCGCTCCGGTGAGCTCCGGCTCGGTAACAGCCGGCGCTGTATCCGCGGGCTCACCGCCATGGCACTGGGGATCGACCGGCTCGCCGGTCATGGCTTCTGCTCTCCCACCGCAACCTCGAGCTCGGGTACCGGCTCGGGTTCTGATCTCGTTACCGGGCGGGACCGGACCGACACCAGCGCCATGGCCGTGCCGGCCGCCATCACGATGCCTCCGATCCACAGCCAGGCCACCAAGGGTTGCACCGTCACCCGCAGCACCACCCCGTCGGAGTCGCTCTCCGGAAACGACAGCACCGCCAAGGCCACGTCGTCGATCAGGGTCGAGCGCACCGACGGGATGCCGATCGTCTGTGACGCGAACGGGTAGGAGGCCAGAGCCGGGCCGTAGGGGCCGGCCCCGTCGACCAGGACGTGAGCGACCCGTTCGACGCGATTGGAGTGATCGACGATCTCTGAGCCGACGAAGGTGATCTCGTGACCGGCCAGCACCGCGGTCTGGCCCGGGGCCAAGCTGAGCTCGCCTTGGCGCACATAGGACTGACTGGCCGCGAAAGCGACAGCAATGCACACGACGCCGAGGTGAACGATCATCCCTGCGTTGGTGCGGCCCACCAGACCCCGCCACCGGTACCGACGCACGGCCAGCGCGAGCCGGTGCAGGGCTGTCCCGGCGGCCAGAGCGCCCAGACCGAAGGCCAGCAGCGGCGCCCAGCCCCGGGCCCCGGCTGCCACTGCAACCACCAGGGTTGCGGCGCTGACCCAGGCCGGCACCACCAGCCGGCGGCTCAAGACTTCCTTGCCGACCCGGTCCCATCCCAGCACCGGCGCCACCGCCATCAAGAACAGAAGGACCAGTCCCACCGGCCGAGTCATCCGATCGAAGTAGGGATTGCCCACCGAGATGGTACGACCGTCGACGGCCTCGACGACCAGGGGGAAGACGGTGCCGAGCAGAACGACGAAGGCGAAAGCGGCGAAAGCGACGTTGTTGGCCAAAAAGGCGCCTTGGCGAGACAGTGGCGAGCCGATACGGCCCGGAGCCCGCAACTGGTCGCCCCGCACGGCGATCAGGGCCAGCGACACCACCACGACCACGGCGAAGAAGCCCAGTATTGCCGGCCCGATACCCGACTCGGTAAAGGAATGGACCGATAACAGCACCCCCGACCGAGTGAGGAAGGTGCCGAGAATGGTGAGCGAGAAGGTGGCGATCACCAGCGAGAGGTTCCACACCCTCATCAGGCCCCGCCGTTCCTGCATGACGGCCGAGTGCAGGTAGGCGGTGCCGGTGAGCCAGGGCAGCAACGAAGCGTTTTCCACAGGGTCCCAGGCCCAGTAACCGCCCCAGCCCAGGGTCTCGTAGCTCCACCAAGCCCCCAGCACGATACCCAAGGAGAGAAAACCCCAGGCCGTGACCGTCCAGCGCCGGGTGGCTCGCAGCCAGTCCTCGCCCAGTCGCCCCGTGGCCAAGGCGGCAATGGCGAAAGCGAAAGGCACGGTGAAACCCACGTAGCCCAAGTACAAGATGGGCGGGTGGAAGGCCATGAGGATGTGGTTCTGGAGCAGTGGGTTGGGGCCGGGGCCGTCGTAGCCGGGGAGCGGTTGGACACCGACGAAGGGCTGGGCCGGGCCGACCATGAGAGCGAAGAAGAAAGCGCACACCGCGAACAGCACCAGCAGGGCCCACCCCATCACCGGATCGTCGGCTCGGGCCCGGAACTTCACCGTGACCGCCGTGACGAAGCCGCACAGCACCAGCGTCCACAGCAGGATCGACCCTTCCAAGGCCCCCCACAGGGTGGCGAAGTTGAAGACGGCGGGAGTGGCCGACGAGCCGTTGTCGGCCACGTACTTCACCGTGAAGTCGCGAGTGATGAGAGCTCTTTCCATCACGACGAAGGCAGCGACGGCAGCAGCGGCTGTGACTGCGACCAGCCCGCGGGCGGGCCGGAGCCAGCCGGGCATGATCCGGGCCAAGCCGAGGGTGGTCGTCACCACGCCGCCGATCGAGGCAGTCAACCCGACGGTGACGGCAATAGCGCCGAGTTCGACGTTGCTCACGGCGCCGGTTCGGGGGCCGCCTCGTCCCGCTCGCGCTCGGCCTCGCCGGTCGCGGCCCCACCTTGCTCGGCTTCGCCGATGCGTCCGCCGTAGTCTTCACGGTTGCGGTAGTCGTTGTCGTGCTTGACCAGCATGCCGTCGGAGACGAAGTGCCAGTCGTCACCGGCGGCGAGCACGCTGCGGGCGGCCCCTTCGATGGAAGCCGGGCCCATCCGCCAGGCTCCTTCCAGCACAACCGGCACCCCGGACTGGAACAGCTCCCGGGGATCGCCGGTGTGGACTACATCGATGACGGCGCCTTCGAAGCTGATGGAGAAGGCCAGAGCCGGACTGTCGTCGAGGAACGTCTCGGTGATCGTGCCGTCCATGGGGGTGCCCTGGACCCGGAACCGCTCCGAGCCGAGTTCGTCGCGGCGCCCGATGGCCTCGTCGGCGTTGTAGAAGAACAACGAGGCGTCGCCCAACAGGTTGGCGACGAGCCCGACCACGGCCGCGGCGACGCCGAGGGCGACGACAAGGGGTATCAAGCGCCGACGACCCGACCGCGCCGGCCGAGGGGGCCGGGGTTGCAGTGTCATCGATCTAGGGCCACAGAACTGGCCTTCAGAGGTCGGGAGCAGACATCCATCGTCTGCGCCGAGGGGGCACCCGGGCGGCAAGGAAGCGGCCCCGACGCACCAGATAGAGGGCGTAGAGGGCCCAAACCACCAGGGTCAGCCCCCAAGCCGGCAGAACATAACACAGGTGAGTCACGCCGGGCCCCGGAATCGGTGGGCCTCGAGGCGTTGGTTCTCCAAGGCATCGTGGAGGTCGGCGGCCCGCAACTCCCGCTCGAGCCAACCGATCCGGAACCGGTGGATGATCAACCACAACCCGGCCAGCCCGGTGACCCCGATGGACAACAGGACCGTGAACAAGGTGAGGTCTTCGATCTTGCCGTCGGTCAGCGACGACTGCTGGTGCAGGGTGCGGTCGGCCCACCAGTTCACCGACTGGTTGACGATAGGCAGGTTGAGCGCTCCCACCAGCCCGACCACTCCAGCTCGAGTGGATGTTGCGGCCTCGTCGCCGCCCAGGGACCGCACCGACAGGTAGCCGACCATGATCAGGAACAGAACCAGGGTGGTGACGAGCCGCACGTCACCCCACTCCCAGTAGGTGCCCCAAGTGGGGCGGCCCCAAAGCATGCCGGTGGCCAGCGTCAGCCCGCACAGCAGTACCCCGATCTCGGCCGCGGCATGGGCGGTGATGTCCCACCACACCGAACGGCGCCACAGCCACATCAACGACCCGACCGCGGTGAGCCCGAAGGCGACATAGGTGCAGATGGCAGCGGGCACGTGCACGAACATGATGCGTACGGCGTCGGCTTGGACGTCGTCGGCGGGGACTCCGAACAAACCCAGCGTGGCCACGCCGACCACGCCGACCAGCACTACCAGCCCAAGCCAGAACGTGGTGCGCGACCCGGTGGTGTCAGAGGTCCCCGAGTCGAGGGACTGGTCTGCGACCGAAGGAGCCGGCTCGTTCATGGCCTGCTCACGCCTCCTCCAGCAATGTGGCGTAGGTTCCGACCCCCACCACGGCGTTGAGCACCGCGAACCCGCCGAGCAGGCCCAGCCAGGCCCAGCCGTTGACGGCCACCGAACCCAAAGCGTCGTCGAAGGAGCGGGTGGCACCTATCAGGACGGGGGCAGCTACGGGTAGCAATAAAATAGGCAGGATCGTCTCCCGGGCTCGGACCCCGGCCACCAGGGCTCCGAGTAGGCTACCGGTGGCCGCCAGCCCGGCGGTGGCGACCAGACAGGTAGCTGCCACCAGCGGAATCGACTCGATGTCGGCCCCGTACAGCACCACCACGCCGACCAGCATGACCAGTTCCACGACCAGGAGCTGCACAGCCACGGCCGCGGCTTTTCCGACGAAGATGGCTCCGGGGTCGATGCCGGCCAGCAGCAGCATCCGCCGGGCCGAGTCGGAGGTCTCGGTGGCGCTGGAGCGCTGTACCGCCACCACTGTCACGAACAGGGCCGTCACCCAGAACAGCCCCGACGTGGCCAGCCGCAGCGTGGGCCGGTTGGCGTCGAGGGCGAACCCGAACAAGACCAGCACCAGCCCGGCAAAAGGCACGATCTGGCCCAGGGTCGCCCGCGACCGCCACTCGATGCGCAGGTCCTTGCCGGCCACCAGTCCGGCGTCGCGCCACATGTCTCGGCCGAGGGCTCGGCCCCGGTCTCGTTTCATGGCTCGGCTCCATCCCGACTGTCATTCACGTCACGCTGCATCGTCGGTAACCATCCCTGCGGTCATGGTGACGGTGCGGGTGGCCAAGCCGGCGACATGGCCACTCTCGTGGGAGGCGACCACCACGGTGGCGCCCGAGGTTGCGGCCTCGACGATCAGCTCGTCGACGATCCGGCGGCTCGGGCGGTCGAGACCGCCGTGGGGTTCGTCCAGCAGCCACAGCTCGGGCCGGCGCAGGGCAATGGCCGCCAATGCGGTGCGGCGCCGCTGCCCAGCCGAGAGCCGGCCCACCGGCACGGTCCGCAGCCGTGAGGGCAAGGCCAGCCGGTCGAGGGCTCCGGGCGCCTCGCGGCGAGGCACCCGGGCGGCTCGGGCCCCGAGCTCCAGGTTCTCGGTGACGGTCAGATCGTCATAAAGGGCGGTGTCGTGGCCGAGCAGGCCGACCCGGCGGCGCAGTTCAGCCCGGCCGGGGGTCCGGTCGGAGGTGATGTCACAGCCGAGCACGGTTGCCGTCCCCGAGTGCGGGCGGCGCAGCCCGGCGCAGCACCCCAGCAACGTCGACTTGCCGGCACCGTTGGGCCCTCGCACCAAGATGATCTCCCCGGCATCGACGTGTAGGTCCACTCCGGCCAGGGCCGGGAAGCGTTCCAACAGGACGATCACGCCACGGAGCCTGATCACGGCCACCCGGTGACGGTAGGTGCTGACCGGACTCCGGCCAACTCGGAGCTCCAGCTCGACTCCTGGCTCCACTCGAGGCCGGACCTTGAGTAAGGTCATGACTGCTATCGAACATGGCGAAACGGAGATGTGGTGTGACCGAACCCATGCGACGGCGCCGTACCGCCACGTCGAGTTTCGGGGTGGGCCGGCGCGAGGGCCACGATGCGTCCGGATTCTACGACCGTTTCTCCATGCCGGTGATCGACGGTGACGAACGGACCACCCGCCCGACGACAAGGGATCAGTTGTGGGTCGGCGACGCCCGGGCCATGGATCGCCACGGCGACATCGCTGACGCTTCGGTGGCCTTGGTGGTGACCTCACCGCCTTACTTCGCAGGCAAGCAGTACGAGGAAGCTCTCGGATCCGAGCATGTTCCCAGTTCCTACCGCGACTACCTGGCGATGCTCGAAGATGTGTTCGAGCAGTGCGCCCGCAAGCTGGAGCCGGGAGGACGGATGGCGGTGAACGTGGCCAACCTGGGCCGCAAGCCCTATCGTTCCCTGTCCGCCGACGTGATCCGCATCTTGTCGAACCGTCTCGGCCTGTTGCTACGGGGGGAGGTGATCTGGCTGAAGGCCAGGGGAGCCAATGGCAACTGCGCCTGGGGAAGCTTCCGCCAGCCCCACAACCCGGTGCTGAGGGATCTCACCGAGCGGGTCGTCATCGCTTCCAAGGGTCGCTTCGACCGGGCCCCCGGACCCGGCCGCGCAACCAGGCAGCACGAACCGTCGATCTCCGTTGACGAGTTCATGGAGGCCACCACCGACGTGTGGGAGATCCGTCCGGAGTCGGCCAGCCGGGTGGGTCACCCGGCCCCGTTTCCGGTGGAGCTTCCGTTGCGGCTGATCGAGCTGTACACATATCGGGGGGACTTGGTTCTGGACCCGTTCATGGGGGCCGGGGCCACGGCGGTGGCCGCGGTCCGCTCCGGCCGGCACTACGTCGGATTCGACACCGACGCCACCTACATCGCCACCGCCGAACAGCGGGTGGCCTCCGAGCGTGAGAAACACCGGGACCACCAAACAACCGCCGGTGAGGATTTCCAGGCCCGAGCGGTACGGGAGGGCCAGAAGGCAAGAGTCGTGGCCCGACAATTTCTGCAGGAGTGCGGCTTCACCGAGATACGGGCCAACCTGAAGCTCGCCGGCGGCGTCGAGGTCAACTTCGAGGCTCGCGATCGGGGCGGGCGGCGATGGCGATTCGACGTGTCCGGGGCTTTCACGGTCACCCAGCGACCGGGGCTGCGCCGCACCGACACCCTCTGGAAGGCGCTCGGCAAGGCTGCCGCCCTGCATTTTGCCGAGACGAACGAACCCGACCCCCCGCCGCTGGTACTGCTGAGTACCGACCTCCCGGCGCTGAACAGCTCAGGGGAACGGGCCTTGAAAGCGATGACCGGTCCGGGCCAGCCGATACGAGCCGCCATCGCGATGCTCGACGGTGAGGCCAAGACCAAGCTCTCGAGCTTGTCCGCACCGACCATCGGTAGCGATCAGCCAACCGCAGCGTCATGAGATTTGCCGAGCCCCTCCTCGCCCTGTCGCTCGTCGTTTGCGCCTGCGGGTCGGCTGAACCGCCTCCTACCTCGGTTGCGAGCCCCGACCCGGTGGAGTCGACCATCGCGACCCAGCCATCGACTACCGCGAGCGAGGTGACCTCGACCTTGCCCCCCACGACCGTCCCGGAGACGTCGGGCCCACCCCCTTCGGTGACGACGGTCGTAGCGACAACCATCCCCGCCACGACCACCGCAGCTCCCACGACCACCGCAGCTCCCACGACCACCGCAGCACCCACGACCACCGCAGCACCCACGACCACCGCAGCACCCACGACCACCGCAGCTCCCACGACCACCGCAGCTCCCACGACCACCGCAGCACCCACGACCACCACGGCCGGGCCGCCGCCGGTCAGTGGATCAGCCGTCTACGAACGCGAATGTGCCACGTGCCACGGATACTCCGGAGAGGGTGGCACCGGCACAACCCTGCGGGGGTCGAAGATGGACCGGAGCGAGATCATCTCGGTGGTCACGATCGGCCGCAAACTCATGCCGCCCTGGGGCGGGCTGCTGACGAACGCTGAGATCGAGGCGGTGGCTTCCTACGTAAAGGACGGCTTGCAGAACTGACCCTCAGCCACCGGACACGGTCTCACGAACGGCCAGCCGATCCCCGTGCTCGCCAAGTCAGCCGTCGTTGTTCGCAGGCACGACCTTCAAAACTGACGAGCGGGCCAGCACGTACAGCTCCCCGTGACCGTCCACGCCGAAAGACCACACGTGCCTCGGAAACGGCGCGACCGCCCGGGACCAGTTGTAATGCTCGGTCACCTCGCCGTCGTATACGAAGGTACGGATCCATCCACCGAAGAAATCGGCGTAGAAGTACCGTCCCACCATCTCCGGGATGGCCGTACCTCGGTAGACGTACCCGCCGATGACCGAGACCCCCACATCGTGGGAGTAATCGACCTGAGGGATGAACAGTCCCGTGGGATCACAGCCCGGGTTCTTCATGTAGCAGTGGGTGCCCTCCATCCGGTTCCAGCCGTAGTCGATCCCGCCCTCGGAGGCATCGGCAACGTTGACCTCCTCCCACGAAACGTGCCCCACGTCGGAGATATAGATGTGGGAGCCGTCGAAGCTGAATCGCCACGGGTTCCGCAAGCCGTAGGCCCAGACCTCTGGTAATCCTTCCTTGCCGTCAGCGAAGGGGTTGTCCGGGGGGATCGCATAGGGATCACCGGAATCGACATCGATGCGGATGATCGTTCCCAGCTCGGTACGAGGGTTCTCACCATGATCTAAGGGATCGCCGCTCCCGCCTCCGTCACCGACTGCGACGTACAGGTAGCCGTCATCTCCGAACTGGAGCTGTCCCCCCTTGTGGGTCGGCGAGGTCTCCCGTTGCTCGAAGGTGATGACGGGACGGGCCGTGGATGGATCGGCCCGGTTCGGATCGGATGCGTCGACTTCGTACTCGTATACCTGGCTGTGACCGAGCCGGTCCGTGTAGAACACGTAGAAGTGGCGATTGGCGCCGAAGTCGGGGTGGAAGGCAAGACCGAGCATGCCTCTCTCGGAGCTGCCTTCGGTCAACACGTCGGCGGTCAGGTCCAAGAACGGATCGGCAAGAAAGGTGCCGTCCTCGATGATGCGGATCAGCCCGTCCCGGGTGACCAAGAACAGCCGGTCGTCACCGGGAAGCGCCTGCATGTCGGTGGTGCCGCCGGTGATGCCATCCAGGACCAGTTCGAGCCGCCACGGGGGCGGCGTGGGTTGAATCGGCTCGAGCCCGAGGGCCCGAGCCAGAAAGGACGCTATCTGGTCGCGCCGCACCGGATCTTGTGGGCAATAGCGCCGCACCGGACCAGCCGAGATATGAAGGATGGTTCGACAGCCGACGGTGATGCCGTTCTCAGCCAGCACATCGATGTTCTTCTCGTGCCGGTTCCCGTTGTCGTCGGAGAAATGATCCTTGGTCGCCGGAACCAGATCGGGGAAAGCCCCGACCAGCAGCGTCGCCATCTGGGCTCTGGTCAGGGAGTTGTTCGGACAGTAACGATCGGCGGCACAGCCGGAAGTGATCCCGGCGGCGGCGATCCGGTTGACGGCCTCCTCATGGGTGCTGCCGTTGTCGTCGTCGAAGAAATCCTCGGTGGTGTCACCGAGCTCCAGCGCCCGATCCAGCAAGGAGGCGAACTGCCCTCGGGTGATATCATCGTCGGGGCAATAGAGTTGGTCGCCCGTCTCCCCTACCCCACATCCTTGGGTGATACCGACGACCGCGATCGCTTCGATGTTGCCTTCGTGGGTGTTCCCGTCATCGTCGGAGAACGTGTAGCCGGGATACTCCGTTACATCAGCTCCGAGGGCTGGCCCGATACCCGCGAAAGGGGCAGCAACGGCTGCAATGAGAATCGGGGTCAATCGTCGAAGTAGCACCGTTCTCCCTTGCCGGATCGATCTGGCTGCCTACCTTATCCACCCGGCCCGGTGACACGTGGGGACCGACCTCCCATTCCAGCACCCTGAACCGGCCCATCCCGGCCGGGTCGAGCAACGCAGCCGACTCCGCCACCCGGCTGCGGGCTGCCAGCGCCTCCAGGTCGCCGACATGGGCTCGCTCCCGCCAACCGGCCCGACCCTCGGCCACCAGTTCTGCGATGCCGTCAGCGCACAGGAACTCGGCCTGGGAGCTGACGCGGGCCGGGTGGTCGGCTTGGATCTGGTCGAGGGCGACATCGGTGGTGATGTCACAACTCCCCGGTCGATCCAGCCAACCGCCTCCACCGCCGTGGGCTCGCAGCCATCCCATGGCGGCCCGACCGGCCAGCTCGACAGTGTCGGCTCCGTAGTCGAAAGCCACGACCCGACCCGACGAGATCACAGCCCGAGCAGCCGAGACCCACTGGCGAGCCCGATGCTGCACCGGCACCCGTCGTCCGGGCGGCACCTCGGGCAGACCAGCAACCAACTCCGGCGCGGCCGGGGCCGCCACCAGCTCGAAACCGTGACCCGAGGTCCTCACCCTCAGCTCGACCCAACCCGTTCCCGTCGCTTCGACGACGTCGAAGGGAAGGTTATCGAGCAGTTCGTTGGCCACCACCACCCCCGTCACCGGCGCTGGGACGGCTTGGCCCACCTCGGCCACCGACATGACCAGCCGATGGTCGAGGTGGCGAGCCCGCTGCCGGGCCGACACCTCCACCGCCACCCAGCGCAGCGCGCCCGAAGTGGCGCAGCGAGGATCGGCGGCCAGCACCGACCGAGCCAGGGTTCCAGGACCGGCACCCCAGTCGATCACGGTGAAGGGCTCGGGCCGTCCCAACTCCGTCCACCACCGGTCGATGGCCCGGGCCAGAACCGTGCCGAAGAGCGGACCCACTTCGGGGGCGGTGAGGAAGCCACCGTCTCGACCAGCGGCGCCACCGCCGGTGGGGCTGGTGTAGAAACCGTCGTCGGGGTCGTACAGGGCGGCGGCCACGTACTCCGACACCGGCAACGGGCCGGTCGCTGCGATTCTGCGGGCCAAGCGCGTCCCCAGCGCCGCACTGCCGGGCCCCCCGGCCGGGGCCATCTCAGCCGCCGATGGCACCAGCCACCAAGCTCACCTCGGTGAACCGGCCCACCCACTGCGGCACTATGCCGAACACGAGCGTGACGCCCCCGGTGATCACCAGTGCCGCCGACACCGTCAGCGGGGTGGCGATAGGCGAGGTGTCGGCCTCGTCGGGAGGGTCCTCCACCCACATGTAAGAGGCAATACGGGCGTAGTAGTACAAGGCGATAACGGAGTTGACCGCCACCACCACAGCCAGAGCTGTCCCCGCTGTCGTGGAGGCCGAGACAAGGGCCAGGATGATCTCGAACTTGGCGAACCAGCCCCCCAGAGGCGGGATGCCGGCCAGAGCCATCAGAAATATCGTCATGGCCACCGCCATCACTGGCGCGTACTGGAACAGTCCCCGATAACTGTCGATGCCAGCCGATGCCGTGCGCCGGGCCACAGCGATGATCACAGCGAAGGCGCCGAGGTTCATGGCCGCGTATATGGCAAGGTAGGTGACCGAGGCAGTGAGAGCGTCGTCGGCCACCGAGGCCGAGGCGCCGGCCACGGCCAGCGGGGCCAGCATGTATCCGGCCTGGGCCACACCCGAGTAGGCCAGCAGACGCACCAGGTTCCTCTGGCGCAACGCCATGAGGTTGCCTCCGAACATGGAGGCGGCGGCCAGCACCCACAGCACCGGCTGGTAGACGTCGGCGCGATCCCAGAACCCCACGAATACCAGGCTGAGCAAGGCCACGAAACCGGCCGCCTTGGAGGCCACCGACAAAAAGGCCGTGACCGGGGTGGGGGCACCCTCGTAGGTGTCGGGGGCCCAGGTGTGAAACGGAAAAGCCGACACCTTGAAGCCGAAGCCCACCACGGTGAAGATCACCCCCAAGGTGACCACGGCCAGGGGCGTGTCACCGGCCGACACCGCCCGGTCGATCTCCGACAGCATGGTGGAGCCGGTGACGCCGTAGAGCAGCGACATCCCGTAGAGCAGAACCGCCGAGGCGAACACCCCCATCAGGTAGTACTTCAGCCCCGCCTCGTTGCTGGCCAAGTCCCGCTTGCGCCAAGTGGCCATCAGATAGGCCGGGATGGACAGCAACTCCAAGGCCACGAAGATGGTGACCAGATCGCGAGCCGACGCCATCAACACCATGCCCAGGATGCTCGACAGCAACATCTGGTAGTACTCGTTCTCCCAGTAGTCGCCCTCGGCCATGTAGTTGGTGGACAGCAGCACCACGACGTACCCGGTCAGTACGAAGAGGGCCTTCATGATCAGGGCGTAGTCGTCGATCACGTAGGCGCCCCCGAACAGGGCCCGGTCGGAGCCGTCGGTGGCCAGGGTCAGGATCGGCACCATTGCCGCCAGCAGCCCGATCGAGGCGATAGCCGACATCGACGACCGGCCCCGTTCGGTCACCGAGATGTCGACGAGGGTCAGCAGAACGCCGAAGCCGAGCAGGGTGATCTCGGGCGCCACCGCATGCCAATCGATCGGGGGCCGCTCGAAAGCCAGGATCAGGACATCGGTCGGCACAGCCGATCAGCCCGCCAGTGCCGAGGTGGCCGGGCCGTCGCAGCCCTCGGCGAGCTGAAGGCAGCCCTCGATGGAGTCGACGACAGCGGGATCGGTCACCTCGAAGATGAGACCGGGGGCCACCCCGAAGACAACGATGGCGACCAGCAGCGGAGCCCAGGCCAGCCACTCGGTGTGGGTGACATCGACGACGGCCTCATCGTCGGCGAACTCGGCTGGCGGCTCCCCCATGGCCGTGCGCTGCAACAGCCACAGCAGGTAGCCCGCGGCCAGCACGGTGCCGACCGCGGCGATCACCATGTAGACACGGAAGGTGACTTCGGAAAGGCCGTTGGCAGGGTTGTAGGCGGACAGGATGGCAGGGAACTCGCCCCAGAAACCGGCCAGGCCGGGCAGACCCAGCGAGGCCATCGACACGAACCCCAGGATCCAGCCCAGGCGAGGGGCCTGGGTAAGAATCCCGCCCAGCCGCTCGATCTCGAGGGTGTGGTAGCGCTCTTTCACCGAGCCGGCCAAGAAGAACAGCATCCCGGTGATGATGCCGTGAGCGACCATGCCGAAGATGGCGGCGTTGATCCCGAAGTCGGTGAGGGTGGCGATGCCCAACATCACGAATCCCATGTGAGCCACCGACGAGAAGGCGATGAGCCGTTTCATGTCGGTCTGGGCCAGGCATCCCAGCGCTCCGTAGATGATCCCGATCACGGCCAGCAGCCCGATCCAGGGGGCCCACACCTCGGCCGCGGCCGGCAGCATGGGCACGGCGATGCGCACGAAGCCGTAGGTCCCCAGCTTCAACAAGACGGCAGCCAGGATGACCGAGCCCACGGTGGGGGCCTCGGTGTGGGCGTCGGGCAACCAGGTGTGGAACGGAAACATCGGCACCTTCACTCCGAAACCGATGAACAGGCCGGCGAAGATCCAGACCTGGGTGCCCAACACGATGCCGGCCCCGGCCACCTCCGACAGTGCCCGCATGTCGAAGGTGCGCAGCGCCTCACCGGTGACCGGATCGGTGGACAGAAAGAACAGGGCCAGAAACGACAGCAGCATCAGGGCCGAACCGAACAGCGTGAACAGGAAGAACTTGAGTGACGCGTAGCGCCGGTTCTCGCCCCCCCAAACCGCGATCATGAAGAACATCGGCAACAGGACCACCTCGAAGAACACGAAGAACAGCACGAGGTCTTGGGCCAGGAAGGTGCCGACCATGCCTGTCTCCAGGATCAGTATGAGGATCATGAAGGCCTTGGCGTTGCCGGGCGCTGGGATGTGATGCCACGAGTAGACGACGCAGAGCGGCACCACCACCAAAGTGAGGGCCATCAGCGGCAGCGAGATGCCGTCGAGGCCGAGGATGTAACGGCTGTTGACCACATCGATCCAGGGCTGGTCGACTTGGTACTGCAACGTGTTGGCCCGGCTGTAGTCGAAGCCGGCCAGCAGCAGCAGCCCTACCATCGCCGCGGTCAGCGAGGTGATCAGAGCGATTCGCTTGTGGGTCGCTTCGTCGTGACGGGGCACGGCCATCATCACCAGCGCCCCAACAGCCGGTATGAAAGTGACGAGGGTCAGCCCCCAAGCATCCAGAAAGTCGATCACAGTTCCTTCTCCAGCGGCTACAACGACAACAAGACGATGAACACGCCGGCCAGCACGGTGGCAGCGGCGAAAAAGATGGCGGCGTACTGCTGGACTTTGCCGGTCTGCATGCCCCGCAGCTCCTCGCCGGTGGCGTCGGAGACCCGGCCCGACCCGTCGATGATGACGTGGTCGATTACGCCTTGGTCGAGGTGATCGTATACGGCTCGGCCGGTGGCGACGGCGCCGCGACCGGCGCTGTCCACGGCGCCGTCGATGATCCTCTGATTGGTCCAGTAGGCGGCCCGAGCCAGGCCGCCCTTGATACCGGCGGCGATGACCCCGGTGTAGAGATGGTCCAGGTAATACTTGCGGACCAAGGTGGTGTGGCCGGCCCGGGCCATGGCATTGGTGGCCGTGGCCCCGTCGGGTAGCTCGGTGAGTTGTTCGCCAGTGGCTCGGGCTCGGGCCTCGACCTTGACGAAGTAGTAGCGGAAGGCCAGCCCGGCCCCGGCCAGCGCTACCAAGGTGGAAGCGATGGCCAGCGACCAGCTCGGGGTGGCATGACCGATGGGCGGGAAGTAGGAGGCGACCGGCTCGACGTAATGGCCGAAGCGCTCCTCCCAGCCGTGGGGCCAGAACTGAAAGCCGGCCGGCATGTTGAACAGGCCCGCCACCACGGCCATGGCGGCCAAGACGTACAGAGGCACCACGATGCGGGGACCCGACTCGTGAGGGCGACCACGGCCCCGGAACTCGCCGAAGAAAGTGAGGTACAGCACCCGGGTCATGTAGGCCGCGGTCACCGCCGCCCCGGCCAGGCCCACCACCACCATGGCGGTGTAGGCCCCGTTGCCGCCGGTGCCGCCGAAGAGGCCCCAACCGCCGGTGCCGGCCAGGATCTCGTCCTTGGACCAGAACCCGGCCAAGGGGGGCAGGCCCATGAGTGCGATAGTGGCTATCAGGAACGTCCGGTAGGTATGGGGCATTGCCCGGCGGAGCCCACCCATGTCCTTCTTCATATCAAAGCCGTGAACAGCGTGGCTCACCGAACCCGAGCCCAAGAACAAGCAGGCCTTGAAGAAGGCGTGGGTGAAGAGGTGGAACATGGCCGCGGTCCAAGCCCCCACCCCCAGTGCCATCACCATGTAGCCGAGCTGGCTCACCGTGGAGTAGGCCAGCACCTTCTTGATGTCGTCTTGGGTGAAGGCCAGCAGCCCGCCGAACAGCAAGGTGACGGCCCCGACCACTGCCAGCAGATTGATGCTGGACCCGCTGATGGCCAGACCGTCCCAAAACACCGGGTAGAGACGGGCCACCAGGAAGATGCCGGCCACCACCATGGTGGCGGCGTGGATGAGAGCCGATACCGGGGTGGGGCCGGCCATGGCGTCGGGCAGCCAGGTGTGCAGGACGAACTGGCCCGACTTGGACATGACCGCCACCGTCAGGCTGGTGGCGGCCACCACCAGCGCGGTGTGGCTCACTTCACCCGAGACGATCCCGGTGTTGACGGTGAGGGTGTCGAAAGTGCCGCCGGCGGCGAAGAACAGAGTGATCATGCCCACCAGCAGGCCAACATCGCCGACCCGATTGGTGAAGAAGGCCTTGAGGGCGGCGTCGGAGTTGGCCTTGGCTTCCCACCAGTGGCCGATGAGCACGAACGAGCACACGCCCACCAGTTCCCAACCCACGATCATTGCGAGCAGGTTGTCGCTGAGGACGAAGAACAGCATCGAGGCCGTGAACAGGCTCAGGAAAGCGAAGAAGTGGGTGTAGCGGGAGTCACCGGCCACATAGTCGGTGCTGTAGACGTGCACCAGCAGCGACACGGTGGTGACAACCAGCAGCATCATCACCGACAGGCCGTCGACCAGGATGCCGACGTCGTAGCCGATACCGCCCGACACCAGCCACGACATGGAGCGATGCACGGCCGGAGCCGGGTCATGGGCCCCGTGATGAGCTATCCAGGCTACGACGGCCGCCAACGACAGCAGGAACGACCCTCCCACCGCGATAAGCCCCAACTCCGAACCTCGGCGGGGCATCCGCTTGCCGAACGCCAAGATAGCGACGAACGACACCGTCGGCAGCAACGCCACGATCCAGGCATGGGTCAGAAACCAGTTGGCGTCGCCGGTCGAGCCGGGTCCGGCCAGCGACGCCTCGGAGGCCAGGGTCATCAGTTCCACGGTCGATCAGCCCTTCAACATGTCGGCCTCGGAGAGGTCGATGCTGCGCCGGTTGCGGTACATGAGCAAGACGATGGCCAAGCCGATGCCGACCTCGGCCGCGGCCACAGCGACGACGAACAGGGCGAACACCTCGCCCCCGACGTCGTCGCGCAGGGCCCCGAAGGCAACCAAGTTGATATTGACCGAGTTCAAGATGATCTCGACCGACATCAGCACCAGCACACCGTTGCGGCGAGCCAGCACACCGTAGACCCCGATACAAAACAGTACGGCCGCCAGCAGCAGGAACTGGTTGAGCAACATCGTCTGACAGTCCTCGCCTACAAGTCCTTGCCGATCAGTCCTTGCGAGCCACCACTATGGCCCCGATGAGGGCGGCCAGCAGCAACACCGACACCGCTTCG
This sequence comes from Acidimicrobiales bacterium, assembly GCA_963422655.1. GTDB lineage: Bacteria > Actinomycetota > Acidimicrobiia > Acidimicrobiales > Aldehydirespiratoraceae > CATQHS01. Next base: position 1,330,258 of record OY730440.1, read on the forward strand.
AAGGCGACGATGTACTGACTGAAGATGGCGTCGGACACCACCGCCACTGGTTGGGGCTCGTCGATGACCACTCGGGTGTCGGAGAAGCTATCGACGAGAGCTACCCCCATCACCACCCCCAGCAGTACCGCCACCAAGGTAGCCATGACTCGCTTCTCGCCCGATGCTGTCTCGTCGTCGCCCATCGAAGCCCGGGTCAGCATTATCCCGAACAGGAACAGCACCACGATGGCGCCGATATAGACCAGCACCTGGGTGACGGCCACGAACTCCGAGCCCAGCAGAATGAACTGGGCTGCTACCCCGGCCAGCACCAGCACCAGCCACAAGGCGGCGTGAACGACGTTGCGGGTGGTGACGCATCGAATGGCCGCCACCACCATCACCACCGCAATGACGGCGAAGAACACGTTCTGGGCCACTTGGAGATCGCCGGTGGCGGCGGCCGCCGCCACCGGACCGGACCCCGAGCCTGGGCCGCCACTCACGGGGCCGGGACCGTACGTTTGGGGGCCTGCGAGCCGGCCTCGTAGGCCTCGAAGTCGGGTACCGTCTCCATCCACTCCGACAGGCGTGACATGTCGTGGAGCAGATCTGCGATCCGGGGCTCGGAGAATTCGTACTCCGGGCTCCAGAACAAGGCGTCGAACGGGCACACCTCCACGCAGATGCCGCAGAACATGCACAGCGCGTAGTCGATGTCGAACCGGTCGAGCTTGTTGACCAGGCGGGGTTTGCCGCCAGCCCGACGGGGAGGAGCTTTCTCCTTGTGGCCCTCTATGTAGATGCACCAGTCGGGGCACTCCCGCGCACACAACATGCAGGCCGTGCAGTTGCCCTCGTGCAGGGCGATCACGCCCCGGGCCCGAGCGGGGGGCGCTTCCTTCTCGTGGGGATACTGCACGGTGGCCGCACCCTTGGTGGGGGCCGGGACCAGTGTCTTGACCCCCCGCCTCGGGAACACGGTACGCAAGATGGTCCCGCCGGTCACGGCCAAACCCTTGAACAACCCGGGCACCAGACTCATCGCTTCACCGGCCTCACGACGCCTACACCACGACCTTGAGAACCCCGGTGACCACGATGTTGGCCAGCGCGATCGGGATGAGGAACTTCCAAGCCAGTCGCTGGAGCTGATCCTCGCGGAAACGGGGAAACGTGAACCGGAACCAGAAGATGAGGAACGACAATAGAACGATCTTGGCCACCAGCACGACCGGCCCAACCACATTGAACAGGTTGTCGGCAGGATCGAGACCGGGCACGTACCAGCCGCCCAGGAACAGCACAGCGGCGATGGCCGAGAAAACGGCGGCGGTGGCGAACTCGCCGATGAAGAAGAGCAGGAACCGCAGGCCCGAATACTCGGTCATGAAGCCGGTCACCAGCTCCGACTCGGCCACCGGCATATCGAAAGGGGTCTGGGTCAGCTCGGCCTGCATGGCGATCATGAACACCGCGAACCCGACGAACTGGGTGATGACGAAGGGGTTGCCGATGCCGCCCCAGCCGAAGATCTCGCCGCCGGCTTGGGCAAACACGATGCCTTGCATGTTCATGGTCTCGGCTTGGATCACCACCCCGACCACGGCCAAGATGAGCGGCAGCTCGTAGGCGATGAGCTGACCGGTGGCTCTCAGCCCGCCGATCAGGGAGTACTTGGAGGCCGAACCCCAGCCCGCCATCAGGATCCCGATCACAGATACCGAGCTCACGGCCAGAGCCAGGTATATGCCCAGGTCGTTGTCGATGAACCAGGCATCGGGCCCGCCCGGCAATACCACCACCAGCAGGAAGGTCGACAGCAGCACCACGAAAGGGGCCGAGGTGAACACGAACCGGTCGGCCCGCCGGGGAACGATGTCCTCTTTCTGGATGAACTTGCCGACCTCGGCCAGTAACTGCAAGGAACCGTAGGGTCCGGCCTCCATGGGACCGAGTCGGCTCTGCATGAAGCTCACCATCTTGAACAGGTGCAGGTAGACCAGGGTTCCGGCCAGCCCGATCACGGCCACCAGTGCCACCACTGCCCGCAGGAAGGTCTGCTGCCAGTAGGCCAGCTCGGCCAGAATGCCCGTCACCGGTCTGTCACCAAAGCCATGCCCGTCACCGATCTATATCCCCGAGGATGAAATACAAACTGCCCAAGATGGTGATGATGTCGGGCACGTAGACCCCTTTGAGCAGCCATGGAGTAATCGACATGTTGGAAAACGATGCCGAGCGGATCTTTACCCGGAACGGTACGAGATCACCTTTCGAAACCACGTAGTAGCCCATGACCCCCAGGGGATTCTCGGTCTCGACGTAGGCCTCGCCGGCCGGCACCTTGATGATACGGGGCACCTTGGCCATGACCGGCCCCGCCGGTATGCCATCGAGAAGCCGGTCCACTATCCGGGTCGCCTCCCGGGTCTCTTGGAGCCGCACCCAGAAACGGGCGAACGAGTCGCCGTCGGGATGGGTCCACACCTTCCAGTCGACTTGGTCGTGGACCAAGCCGCAGGGGTTGTCGCGACGGGCGTCCCAGTCGACGCCCGAGGCCCGGATGTTCGGTCCTGACAGGCCGTAGGCCAGTCCGATCTCGGGTGGGATCACACCGATGCCCCGGGTCCGGGCCTGGAAGATCTCGTTGCCCTCCACCAGTTCCTCGATCTGGTCGCAGAAGCCGCGGATCTTTTTCAGGGCCTGCTTGGTCTCGGTGATCCACCCGGCCGGGAGATCGTCCTTGAGTCCGCCGATGCGGTCGAAGTTGGGATGGAATCGGCCTCCGGTCACGGCCTCGATCTGGTCGAGGACGTGCTCACGGTCCCGGAAGGCGAAGAACACCGGGGTGATGGCGCCCACCTGCACGGCCATGTCGCCCAAGAACAAGGTGATGTTGGCAATGCGGCTGAGCTCGAACAGCACGGTGCGTATCCACTGAGCCCGCGGCGGTGCCTCCACCTCCATGAGCTGCTCGGCGGCCAGGATGAAAGGCACCTCGTTGGCGAAGCTGCCCAGCCAGTCGATGCGATTGATCAGAGTCGTGACCTGGGGAAAGGTGCGAACCTCGGCCAGCTTCTCATAGCCCCGGTGCATGTAGCCCATGACCGGTTCGGCTGTGATCACCTGCTCACCGTCGAGCTTGGCCACTATCCGCAGGGTGCCGTGGGTGGCCGGATGCTGGGGGCCGATGTTGAGGGTCATCCCCTCGGTCTCGATCTCGAGGTTCACCCGGGCATCGGCGGCCTGGCCCGCGATGTAACGGATCTGCTCGCTGGCGGTGACGGTCATGAGCCCGCTCCCGGACCGACGGTATCGCCGGACGAGCCTTCGCCCGGCATGAGTTCCATGTCAACGATCCCGGGCCACGGTTTCACCCGGCGAGCCAGCAGAGGGTAGTCCTTGCGCATTGGGTTGCCCTCGAACTGGCCTGGCAGGTAGATGTGGCGCAGGCCCCGATGGCCTTCGAAGTCGATACCGAACATCTCCCAGGCCTCTCGCTCGTGCCAGTCGGCGCCGGCGTAGACCGGCACCCAACTGGCCACGCTGAGGTCGTCGTCGGGCAGATCGGCCTTGACCGTCAGCGAACGGTGGCCGACCACGTCGTTGACCCGGGCGAACACCTGGAAACGGGTATCCCCGCCGGCCACCCCCGTACCCATACGGGCTCGGTCCTTGGGTGCGGGCGGGTCCAAGATGTTGTCGACCTGGCTGTCCATGTCCCGCCCGAACGGCGACGGCAGCCAGTCGATGGCCGACAGAAAGCTGAAGTAGGCGAAGCCCAGCTCCCCGCTCAGGTACTGCGCCAAGGGCAGCCATGCGTCACGTTCGACCCGGACGCACAGGTCGTGTCCGGGCTGGATGTGGGAGCCGACCAGAGCCGAACCCAACTCGGCTGCGACTCGGACCAGCAGTGCCTCCCGGCCGGGGTCGCCGGCACCGGCCCGTTCGAGATCGGTCGCTCCTCCGATGTCATTGGACGACAATCGGCTCACCCCTCCAACGCTCGGCCATGTCCTCGTTCTGGATGCGCTCTTGGAGCATGACGATGCCCTCGAGCAGGGCCTCGGGACGGGGCGGGCAGCCGGGCACGTACACGTCTACAGGCACGATCTGGTCGACCCCCTTGGTCACCGAGTAGCTGTCCCAGTAGGGGCCGCCGCAGTTGGCGCACGAGCCCATGGAGATGACGTACTTGGGTTCGGGCATCTGCTCGTAGAGGCGACGCACCGAGGGGGCCATCTTGTCGGTGACCGTGCCCGAGATCACCACCAGGTCGGCTTGGCGGGGGCTGGCCGGCAGCGGGATCACACCTAGGCGCATGACGTCGTAGCGGGGCGAGCCGAAGGCGGCTCCCATCTCGATGGCGCAGCAGGCCAGGCCCCACTGGTACACCCACAGGGAGTACTTGCGGCTCATGTTCAAAAGGGCGGTCAGCGGTTTTGGGACCTTACCCGAGGCAACTAGACCCATCGCAGCATCCCCTTGCGCCAAGCGTAGAACAGGCCCAGCAACAATATGAAGATGAAAATGGCCATCTCGACCAAGCCGAACATTCCGTAGACCTCCAGGCGGGTGGCCCACGGAAAGATGAAGACAGCTTCCACGTCGAACAGTACGAACAGCAGGGCGAACACGTAGTAGCGGATGTTCGACTGCGACCACCCGTCACCGACGGGATCGACGCCGGACTCGTAGCTCGCCACCTTGGCCGGGGTGGGACGGGAGGGCCGCAGCAGACGGCCCAGGCCCAAAAGGGCGCCCACCAGCGCCACGCCCAGTGCCCCGAAGACCCCGACGGTCAGGTAGGTACGCAAGAACTCCGACATGGGGTTGAGCCTACTCCGGACCAAGGGGTGGCCAAAGCTCGGCCGGCGCCGACGATACTCTGACCGCAAGGCATCGACCCCGATCCCGGAGAGCTACTCACAATGCAGGGTCTGGAAGGGCGAACGGCGCTGGTCACCGGCGCGGCCGGAGGTATCGGTCGGGCCGTTGTGGAGGTGCTTGCCGCTAACGGCGTCAACGTCGCCGTCACCGATGTGTCGGTCGAACAGATGGAGCCGGTCGTCGAAGCGGCCAGGAGTTGCGGAGTGTCGGCAACGGCGTGCGTCTTGGACGTGGCCAGCCCTCAAGCCATCACGGCGGCAGTCCAGAGCTGCACCCGCGCTCTGGGGTCGATCTCGCTCGGCGTCACCGGCGCCGGGGTCCTGCACGTGAAGCCGGCCTTGGAACTCGAGGAATCGGAGTGGGACAGGACGTTCGATGTCAACCTGAAGGGCACCTTCTTCGTGCTTCAGGCTCTGGCCGGTCACATGACAGCCCGCGGAACCGGGGGGCGCCTGGTTGCCGTGTCGTCGGTGGGCGGGCGTTCCGGTCGTCCCGAGCTGGTCGACTATGCCGCCTCGAAGGCGGGGGTGATCAGCGTCGTCCGTTCCCTGGCCCTCGCTCTAGCCCCACTCATACGTGTCAACGCAGTGTGTCCAGGCGTCGTCGACACTGCGATGACCACAGCCCTGCATGCCCAGCGCTCGAAGGGGACCGAGGTCACCGTGGACGAGTCGATCGCGGCCATGGCGGCCAGGATCCCGCTCGGCGAGATCGCCGACCCTCGCGACATCGCCCGTGCTGTAGCTTTTTTGTTGTCCGATTCAGCCAACCAGATAACAGGACAGTCGATCAACGTGTGCGGCGGACTCGAATTCGACTGAGGAGCGAGCTGCCAGCAACGACCGGTTGAGTTGCCTTCAAGTGGCTTAGGGGGCTTCGTTTCGTTGTTTTTCTGGGTTGTGGGGTTGTTGGGGTTAGGTTCGTAGCTGGGTCCAGAATCGGGCTAGTAGCGATGCCATTTGGGCTCGGGTGACGTAGCTGTCGGGGTCGAAGGTGGTGGTGGTTTTGCCGTAGACGATCTTGATGCTGTGCATGCAGGTGATGTCGGCGGCGTAGGCGTGGCCGTCTATGTCGTTGAACCGTACGGTTGGGGCTTCGCATTCACGTCCGGCTGAACGCCACAGGCGGCTGAGGAACGATGTCATTTCGGCTCGGGTCACTTGTTTGTAGGGTTCGTAGCTGGCGCCGGTAATGGGGATCGCTCCCAGATCGGTCAGGCAGGCAACGCTCGATTCGTGTACCGAGCCATCTATGTCGTTCATGGCGGTAAAAGAACCGTCGCAGTCGCGATCGTCTGCTGTCCACAACCGGGCCAGAAACGACGCCAACTGGCCACGAGTTACCGAGCTCTTGGGCTCGAAAGTGGTTTCGGTCTTGCCTTTGGTTATACCGATAGTCGCCAACATTTTGATGTTCTCGTAGTGCACCGAAGTCTCTGACACGTCCACGAACTCGGGCGGCTCCGACACCACCGGCTCCGGCTCCGCTGGCGGTTCAGACGGTTCAGACGGTTCAGACGGTTCAGGCGGTTCAGACGGTTCGGGCTCCGGCAGAGGCGGCAGCACTATCACCGGGCGGGGTTCGCTCGCGTCGGTGACGATGATACGCACCGCCACCGTGCTGGTAACACTGCTGGTATCAGAAGCGGTCACCTTCACCCGATACAAGTCACCGATTTCGTGGTCGAGGCTGTAACGAGTCGTGATCTGCCCGTTGCTGTCGATAGCAAAACCGGTGTGATCACCAGTATCGCTGTGCAGCGTGTAGGTCAATACATCACCATCATCAGGATCGTAAGCAACCACCGCAGCGCCCACCCTCGCGCCGGCACCAACATTTACGGCGATGGTGCGCGCCGTCGAAGTCGCTGAAGTCAAAACCGCCGAAAAATCGGGGCGTTCGTTCACGTCACCAACACCGATATTCACCGTCACCGTGGCGGACAGACTGTTGGTGGCGTCGTCGGTGGCGATCACCCTCACCGTATAAGTGTCCTCGGCCTCGTGATCCAACGAACTATTAGCCGTGATCTGCCCGTTGCTGTCGATAGCGAAACTGGTGTGATCACCAGTATCGCTGCCCAAAGCATAAAACACAGCATCACCATCAGGATCGACCGCAACTACCGCAGCGCCCACCTGCGCGTCATCGCCGGCGTTTTCGTCGACCTCCCGAGTCAGCGGCCCGTCAGGCCACACCGGGGCCCGATTATCAGAAGTCGTTGCCTTAACAGCAACCGACCAGCCGCTAACGCCCTCATCGTTGACTGCCCGCACCCGCACCTCATACTCCACATCCCCAGCCAAACCCGATATCTGTGCTGCGGTCGCCGTCCCGGAATGAACATGATCGGTCCAAGCACTCTCAGGAACACTCACCGGCCGGTACTGCACCCCGTAGTCGGTCACCGGCGGCCCGGTCGTATCCGGGACGGTCCACGAAACGTTCAACCCCTCAAACAGCGCGCTCACCGAAACCGAACCCGGCAACGAAGGCGGCTCGTCCACATCAGTCACATTGACAGTCACCGCCACCGCGTCAGAACCGCCCCTACCATCCGAAGCGCTCACCGTGAACGCATAAGACGACTTCGACTCGAAGTCCAACGAAACGCCAACAGTGATCTGACCAGACTCCGAGTCGATAACAAAACTGGCGTGATCACCGCTAACGCTGCCCAACGTGTAAACCAACACGTCGCCGTCAGGATCGACAGCAACCACCGGGCCACCCACATCCGCGCCCGTGCCCGCATCCTCGCCGACGACGAGAACCAACGGCGCCGAAAACGCCGGGTCCCGGTTACCCGAAGTCGTGCCCGTACCAGCAACCGACCAGGCGCTCACGCCCTCATCGTTCACCGCCCGCACCCGCACCTCGAACTCCGCCGAACCGTCAAGGTTCGCTATCCGCGCTGTGGTCGCGGTCCCCAAATGAACATGATCGGTCCAAGCGCTCTTCGGATCAGTCACCGGCCGATACTGCACCCTATAACCAGTCACCGCCGGCCGCCCGGTCACATCCGGCGCCGTCCACGAAACGTCCAACCCCTCAAACACCGCACTCACCGAAACCTCACCCGGCAACGAAGGCGGCTCGTCCACATCACCAACACTCACCGACACCGACACCGAATCGGAACCACCCTTACCATCAGAAACCGTCACCGTGAACACATAAGACGACTTCGCCTCGAAGTCCAACGAAACGCCAACAGTGAGCTGACCAGAACTGGAATCTATGGTGAAGCTGGCGTGATCACCGCTAACGCTGCCCAACGTGTAAACCAACACGTCGCCGTCGCCGTCGACAGCAACCACCGGCACGCCCACAACCGCGCCCGCGCCCAAGTTCTCCGCCACCGTCAACGTCACCGAACTCGAAGCGAACACCGGGGCCCGGTTATCCGAAGCCGTACCCGAAACAGCAACCGACCAGACGCCTTCGCCCTCATCGTTCACGGCCCGCACCCGCACCTCATACACCGAACCCACGACCAAACCCGTGATCTGCGCTGTGGTCCCCACCCCGAAATGAACATGATCGGTCCAAGCACTCTCAGGAACACTCACCAGCCGATACTGCACATCATAGTCGGTCACCGGCGGCCGGCCGGCCATATCCGGCGCCGACCACGAAACGACCAACCCCCCAAACACCGCACCCACCAAAGGAATCCTCATCTGAAGCGGAGCCTCGCCCACATCAACAACACCGATATCCACCCTCACCGTAGCGGACAGACCATCACCGTCGCGGGCGATCACCGTCACCGTATACGAACCCTTCGCCTCATAATCCAGGCTAGAACGAGCCGTGATCTGACCCGAACCGGAATCAATAGCAAAACTGGCGTGATCACCAGTAGCAGCCAGACTGTAAACCACCGAGTCGCCACTGTCAGGATCGGCAGCGGTAACCGGACCGCCCACATTCGCGCCCGCACCCAAGTTCTCCGCCACCGTCAACGCCACCGATTGCGAAGCGAATTCTGGGGGCCGGTTATCCGAAGCCGTGCCCGAACCAGCACCAGACCAAACGCCGTCACCCTCGTCGTTCACCGCCCGCACCCGCACCTCGTAATCCGAACCCCCAGCCAAACCCCGAATCGCCGCTGTAGTCGCGGTCCCAGCATGAGCATGATCAGACCATGAACTCACAACAGTCGTCACCGGCCGATACTGCACCTCGTAACCCGTCACCGGCGGCCGGCCAGCCATATCCGACGCACCCGGCGCCGTCCACGACACGTCCAACCCCGCGAACACCGCCGTCACCGAAACCCGGCCCGGCGCCGCCGGCGGCTCGGCTACATCATCAACACTGACAGCCACCGTCACCGTGTCGGACAGACTGCCGCCGTCGGTAGCGGTCACCGTCACCGTATACGAGTCCTTCGCCTCATAATCCAACGAACCATCAGCGGTGATCTGCCCCGAAACGGGATCTATAGAGAACCTGTTGTGATCACCAACAGCAGCCAGCCTGTAAACCAACGTGTCGCCATCAGGATCAACAGCAGTAACCCGCGCGCCCACAACCGCGTTCGTGCCCGCGTTCTCCGCCACGTTCCGGGTCACCGAACCCGCGCCGAACACTGGGGCCTCGTTCACATCCGTAACGCTGATATTCACCGTCACCGAAGCGGACAGACCATCGCCGTCGGTAGCGATCACCGTCACCTGATACGAACCCTTCGCCTCATAATCCAACGAACCATCAGCGGTGATCTGCCCCGAACCGGGATTGATGGTGAAGCTGGCGTGATCACCAGTAGCAGCCAGACTGTAAACCACCGAGTCGCCGCTGTCGGGATCAGAAGCCGTAACCGGATCGCCCACATTCGCGTTCGCAACGGCGTTTTCCGCCACCGACCGGGCCACCGGCCCATCAGGTAACACCGGGGACCGGTTATCCGAAGCCGTGCCCGAACCAGCACCAGACCAAACGCCGTCGCCCTCATCGTTCACGGCCCGCACCCGCACCTCGTACTCCGCAGCCCCAGTCAAACCCCGGACCTGCGCTGTGGTCGCGGTCCCGACATGATCATGATCGGTCCACGAACTCGCAGACTTCAGCTTGTACTGCACGTCATAGTCGGTCACCGCCGGCCGCCCGGTCACATCCGGCGCCGCCCACGACACGTTCAACCCCTCGAACACCGCCGTCACCGAAACCTGACCCGGCGCCGGCGGCGGCTCGTCCTTATCGACAACCGTCACCGTCACCGACACCGTGTCCGACAGACTGCCGGTGCCGTCGTCTTCGACGGTCACCGTGAACCTATACGACGACTTCGCCTCATGATCCAGGCCGGAACGAGCCGTGATCTGACCGTTGGAACCGATAGCGAAGCTGGTGTGATCACCAGCACCCGAAGGCAACGAATACGTCAACGTGTCGCCGTCGTCGTCGGAAGCGGTAACCGGATCGCCCACATTCGCGTTCGTGCCCGCGTTCTCATCCACCGTCAACGTCACCGACTCCGAAGCGAACTCTGGAGGATCGTTCACATCAACAACACCGATATTCACCGTCACCGAGTCGGACAGACCATCGTCGTCGCGGGCGGTCACCGTCACCTGATACGACGACTTGACCTCATAATCCAACGAACTATCAGCGGTGATCTGACCGGTGCTGGAATTGATGGTGAAGCTGGCGTGGTCGCCGGTAGCAGCCGCAGGCAACGAATACGTCAAAGTGTCGCCGTCGTCGTCGGTAGCGGTAACCGGCAAGCCCACATTCGCGTTCTCCCCCGCGTTCTCCGCCACCGTCAACGCCACCGATTCCGAAGCGAACGCCGGGGGCCGGTTACCCGAAGCCGTGCCCGAAACAACAACCGACCAAACGCCGTCGCCCTCATCGTTCACAGCCCGCACCCGCACCTCATACTCCGAACCCCCAGTCAAACCCGTAATCTCCGCTGTAGTAGCGGTCCCGGAATGAACATGATCAGACCATGAACTCACAACAGTCGTCACCGGCCGATACTGCACGTCATAGTCGGTCACCGGCGGCCGCCCGGTCACATCCGGCGCCGTCCACGACACGTCCAACCCCTCGAACACCACCGTCACCGAAACCTGGCCCGGCGCCACCACCGGCGGCTCGGCCACATCAGTCACATTCACAGTCACCGACACCGTGTCGTCCAGACTGCCGTCGGTAGCAGTCACCGTCACCGTATAGGTGTCCTTCGCCTCATGATCCAGGCTGGAACGAGCCGTGATCTGCCCCGAAACGGGATCTACAGCAAAACCGGCGTGATCACCGCTAGCAGCCAGCCTGTAAACCAACGTGTCACCATCATCAGGATCAACAGCAGTAACCGGACCGCCCACAACCGCGCCCGCATCGGCGTTCTCCGCCACCTCCCGGGTCTCTGTTTGCTTACCGAACGCTGGGGCCTCGTTCACATCAACAACGCTGATATTCACCACCACCGAATCGGACAGCTTGCCGGTGCCGTCGTCGGTGGCGATCACCGTCACCTGATACGACGACTTGACCTCATGATCCAACGAACTATCAGCGGTGATCTGCCCCGAACTCCCGTTGATGGTGAAGCTGGCGTGATCACCAGTAGCAGCCAGCCCGTAAGACACCGTGTCGCCGCTGTCAGGATCAGAAGCCGTAACCGGATCGCCCACATTCGCGTTCGCAACGGCGTTCTCCGCCACCGTCAACGTCACTGATTGCGAAGCGAACTCTGGGGGCCGGTTATCCAAAGCCGTGCCCGAACCAGCACCCGACCAAACGCCGTCGCCTTCGTCGTTCACCGCCCGCACCTGCACCTCATACTCCGCAGCCCCGGTCAAACCCGTAATCTCCGCTGTGGTAGCGGTCCCGACATGATCATGATCGGTCCACGAACTCGCAGACTTCAGCTTGTACTGCACGTCATAGTCGGTCACCGCCGGCATGCCCGTCACATCCGGCGCCGACCACGACACGTTCAACCCCGCGAACACTGCTGTCACCACCACCTGGCCCGGCGCCGGCGGCGGCTCATCCTTATCAACAACCGTCACCGTCACCGCCACGCTGTCAGACAGACTGCCGGTGCCGTCATCGGTGACGGTCACCGTGAACCTATACGACGACTTCGCCTCATGATCCAACGAACCATCAGCGGTGATCTGACCAGACCTCGCGTTGATAGCAAAACCGGTGTGATCACCAACAGCAGCCGAAGGCAACGAATACGTCAACGTGTCGCCGTCGTCGTCGACAGCAGCAACCGGCGCGCCCACAACCGCGTTCGTGCCCGCGTTCTCATCCACCGTCAACGTCACCGACTCCGAAGCGAACTCTGGAGGATCGTTCACGTCGGTCACCGTCACCGTCACCGCCACCGTGTCAGACAGACTGCCGGTGCCGTCGTCTTCGACGGTCACCGTGAACGTATACGACGACTTGACCTCATAATCCAACGAACTATCAGCGGTGATCTGACCGTTGGAATCGATAGCGAAACCGGCGTGGTCGCCGGTAGCAGCCGCAGGCAACGAATACGTCAAAGTGTCGCCGTCGTCGTCGGTAGCGGTAACCGGCAAGCCCACATTCGCGTTCTCCCCCGCGTTCTCCGCCACCGTCAACGTCACCGATTCCGAAGCGAACGCCGGGGCCCGGTTATCCAAAACCGTGCCCGAAACAGCACCCGACCAAACACCGTCGCCCTCGTCGTTCACCGCCCGCACCCGCACCTCATACTCCGCAGCCCCAGTCAAACCCGTAATCTCCGCTGTAGTAGCGGTCCCGACATGAACATGATCAGACCATGAACTCGCAACAGTCGTCACCGGCCGATACTGCACGTCGTAGTCGGTCACCGCCGGCCGCCCGGTCACATCCGGCGCCGTCCACGACACGTTCAACCCCTCGAACACTACCGTCACCGAAACTTGGCCCGGCGCCACCGCCGGCGGCTCGGCCACATCAGTCACATTCACAGTCACCGACACCGTGTCGGACAGACTGCCGTCAGTGACGGTCACCGTGAACGAATACGAGTCCTTCGCCTCATGATCCAGGCCGGAACGAGCCGTGATCTGACCAGACCTCGCATCAATAGTGAAACCGGCGTGATCACCAACAGCAGCCGAAGGCAACGAATAGGTCACCGTGTCGCCATCATCAGGATCGACAGCAGTAACCGGACCGCCCACAACCGCGCCCGTGCCCGCGTTCTCCGCCACCGTCAACGTCACCGAACCCGCATCGAAGTCTGGGGCCTCGTTCACATCAGTAACGCTGATATTCACCACCACCGAGTCGTCCAGACCATCGTCGTCGGTGGCGATCACCGTCACCTGATACGACGACTTCGTCTCATGATCCAACGGACTGTTAGCGGTGATCTGCCCCGAACCGGAATTGATGGTGAAGCTGGCGTGATCACCGCTGGCGTCGAGCGTGTAAACCAACGTGTCGCCATCAGGGTCGGTAGCGGTAACCGCAGCGCCCACGTTCGCGTTCGCGGCCAAGTTCTCCGCCACCGACCGGCCCACCGGCCCATCAGGTAACAGCGGGGGCTGGTTATCCAAAGCCGTGCCCGAAACACCAGACCAAACGCCGTCGCCTTCGTCGTTCACGGCCCGCACCTGCACCTCATACTCCGCAGCCCCAGTCAAACCCCGGATCTGCGCTGTGGTCGCGGTCCCGACATGATCATGATCGGTCCATGAACTCGCAGACTTCAGCTTGTACTGCACGTCATAGTCGGTCACCGCCGTCATGCCGGTCGTGTCCGGCGCAGTCCACGACACGTTCAACCCCGCGAACACTGCTGTCACCACCACCTGGCCCGGCGCCGGCGGCGGCTCGTCCTTATCGACAACCGTCACCGTCACCGACACCGTGTCCGACAGACTGCCGGTGCCGTCGTCTTCGACGGTCACCGTGAACCTATACGACGACTTCGCCTCATGATCCAGGCCGGAACGAGCCGTGATCTGACCGTTGGAACCGATAGCGAAACCGGCGTGATCACCAGCACCTGAAGGCAACGAATACGTCAACGTGTCGCCGTCGTCGTCGGAAGCGGTAACCGGATCGCCCACATTCGCGCCCCTGCCCGCGTTCTCCTCCACCAACCGGATCTCTGTTTCCTTACCGAACTTCGGGGGATCGTTCACGTCGGTCACCGTCACCGTCACCGCCACCGTGTCAGACAGACTGCCGGTGCCGTCGTCTTCGACGGTCACCGTGAACGTATACGACGACTTGACCTCATAATCCAACGAACTATCAGCGGTGATCTGACCGTTGGAATCGATAGCGAAACCGGCGTGGTCGCCGGTAGCAGCCGCAGGCAACGAATACGTCAAAGTGTCGCCGTCGTCGTCGGTAGCGGTAACCGGAGCGCCCACATTCGCGTTCTCCCCCGCGTTCTCCGCCACCGTCAACGTCACCGATTCCGAAGCGAACGCCGGGGCCCGGTTATCCAAAGCCGTGCCCGAAACACCAGACCAAACGCTTTCGCCCTCGTCGTTCACGGCCCGCACCCGCACCTCATACTCCGCAGCCCCAGTCAAACCCGTAATCTCCGCTGTAGTCGCGGTCCCGGAATGAACATGATCAGACCATGAACTCGCAACAGTCGTCACCGGCCGATACTGCACGTCGTAGTCGGTCACCGGCGGCCGCCCGGTCACATCCGGCGCCGTCCACGACACGTTCAACCCCTCGAACACCGGCGTCACCGAAACCTGGCCCGGCGCCACCGCCGGCGGCTCATCCTTATCAACAACATTGATATTCACCGTCACCGTGTCGTCCAGACCGTCGCTGTCGGTAGCGGTCACCGTGAACGAATACGAACGCTTCGCCTCGTAATCCAACGAACCATCAGCGGTGATCTGACCAGACCTCGCGTTGATAGTGAAACCGGCGTGATCACCAGCACCCGAAGGCAACGAATACGTCACCGTGTCACCATCATCAGGATCAACAGCAGTAACCGGACCGCCCACAACCGCGCCCGCATCGGCGTTCTCCGCCACCGTCAACGTCACCGAACCCACGCCGAAGTCTGGGGCCTCGTTCACATCCGTAACACCGATATTCACCACCACCGAGTCAGACAGACTGCCGGTGCCGTCATCGGTAGCGATCACCGTCACCTGATACGACGACTTGACCTCATGATCCAACGAACTATCAGCGGTGATCTGCCCCGAACCAGAATTGATGGTGAAGCTGGCGTGATCACCGCTGGCGTCGAGCGTGTAAACCACCGTGTCGCCGCTGTCGGGATCAGAAGCCGTAACCGGATCGCCCACATTCGCGTTCGCAACGGCGTTCTCCGCCACCGTCAACGTCACTGATTGCGAAGCGAACTCTGGGGGCCGGTTATCCAAAGCCGTGCCCGAAACACCAGACCAAACGCTTTCGCCCTCCGCGTTCACGGCCCGCACCCGCACCTCATACTCCGCAGCCCCAGTCAAACCCGTAATCGCCGCTGTGGTCGCGGTCCCGTCATGAGCATAATCAGACCATGCACTCGCAGTAGTCGTCACCGGCCGATA
Organism: Acidimicrobiales bacterium; assembly: GCA_963422655.1. GTDB lineage: Bacteria > Actinomycetota > Acidimicrobiia > Acidimicrobiales > Aldehydirespiratoraceae > CATQHS01. The sequence continues at coordinate 1,345,665 of OY730440.1, forward strand.
CTGCACTTCGTAACCGGTCACCGCCGTCATGCCGGTCGTGTCCGGCGCAGTCCACGACACGTTCAACCCCTCGAACACCGCCGTCACCGAAACCTGACCCGGCGGCGGCGGCGGCTCGTCCTTATCGACAACCGTCACCGTCACCGACACCGTGTCCGACAGACTGCCGGTGCCGTCGTCTTCGACGGTCACCGTGAACCTATACGACGGCTTCGCCTCATGATCCAGGTCGGAACGAGCGGTGATCTGACCGGTGGAACCGATAGCGAAACCGGTGTGATCACCAGCACCCGAAGGCAACGAATACGTCAACGTGTCGCCGTCGTCGTCGGAAGCGGTAACCGGATCGCCCACATTCGCGCCCCTGCCCGCGTTCTCCGCCACCAACCGGATCTCTGTTTCCTTACCGAACTTCGGGGGATCGTTCACGTCGGTCACCGTCACCGTCACCGCCACCGTGTCAGACAGACTGCCGGTGCCGTCGTCTTCGACGGTCACCGTGAACCTATACGACGACTTGACCTCATAATCCAACGAACTATCAGCGGTGATCTGACCGTTGGAATCGATAGCGAAACCGGCGTGGTCGCCGGTAGCAGCCGCAGGCAACGAATACGTCAAAGTGTCGCCGTCGTCGTCGGTAGCGGTAACCGGATCGCCCACATTCGCGTTCTCCCCCGCGTTCTCCGCCACCGTCAACGCCACCGATTCCGAAGCGAACGCCGGGGCCCGGTTATCCAAAACCGTGCCCGAAACAGCACCCGACCAAACACCGTCGCCCTCGTCGTTCACCGCCCGCACCCGCACCTCATACTCCGAACCCCCAGTCAAACCCGTAATCTCCGCTGTAGTAGCGGTCCCGACATGAACATGATCAGACCATGAACTCGCAACAGTCGTCACCGGCCGATACTGCACGTCGTAGTCGGTCACCGCCGGCCGCCCGGTCACATCCGGCGCCGTCCACGACACGTTCAACCCCTCGAACACTACCGTCACCGAAACCTGGCCCGGCGCCACCACCGGCCGCTCACCCTCATCATCAGTCACATTCACAGTCACCGACACCGTGACAGACAGACTGCCGTCAGTGACGGTCACCGTGAACGAATACGAGTCCTTCGCCTCATGATCCAACGAACTATCAGCGGTGATCTGACCAGACCTCGCGTTGATAGTAAAACCGGCGTGATCACCAGCACCCGAAGGCAACGAATACGTCAACGTGTCGCCATCATCAGGATCGACAGCAGTAACCGGACCGCCCACAACCGCGCCCGCATCGGCGTTCTCCGCCACCGTCAACGTCACCGAACCCGCGCCGAACTCTGGGGCCTCGTTCACATCCGTAACGCTGATATTCACCACCACCGAGTCGGACAAACTGCCGGTGCCGTCGTCGGTAGCGATCACCGTCACCTGATACGACGACTTGACCTCATGATCCAACGAACTATCAGCGGTGATCTGCCCCGAACTCCCGTTGATGGTGAAGCTGGCGTGATCACCGCTGGCGTCCAGCGTGTAAACCACCGAGTCGCCGTCAGGGTCGACAGCAGTAACCGCAGCGCCCACATTCGCGTTCATGCCCGCGTTCTCCGCCACCGTCAACGTCACTGATTGCGAAGCGAACTCTGGGGGCCGGTTATCCGAAGCCGTGCCCGAAACACCAGACCAAACGCTTTCGCCCTCGTCGTTCACGGCCCGCACCTGCACCTCGTACTCCGCAGCCCCGGTCAAACCCCGAATCTGTGCTGTGGTCGCGGTCCCGGAATGAGCATGACCGGTCCATGAACTCGCAGACTTCAGCTTGTGCTGCACTTCGTAACCCGTCACCGGCGGCCGGCCAGCCATATCCGACGCGCCCGGGGCGGTCCATGAAACGTTCAACCCCTCGAACACTGCCGTCACCGACACCTGGCCCGGCGGCGGCGGCGGCTCGTCCTTATCGACAACCATCACCCTCACCGCCACCGTGTCAGACAGACTGCCGGTGCCGTCATCGGTGACCGTCACCGTGAACGTATACGACGACTTCGTCTCATGATCCAACGAACCATCAGCGGTGATCTGACCAGACCTCGCGTTGATAGTGAAACCGGCGTGATCACCAACAGCAGCCGAAGGCAACGAATACGTCAACGTGTCGCCGTCGTCGTCGACAGCAGCAACCGCAGCGCCCACATTCGCGCCCGCATCAGCGTTCTCCTCCACCGTCAACGTCACCGACTCTGAAGCGAACACTGGGGGATCGTTCACGTCGGTCACCGTCACCGTCACCGCCACCGTGTCAGACAGACTGCCGGTGCCGTCATCGGTGACCGTCACCGTGAACGTATACGACGACTTCGTCTCATAATCCAACGAAATATCAGCGGTGATCTGACCGTTGGAATCTATGGTGAAGCTGGCGTGGTCGCCGGTAGCAGCCGAAGGCAACGAATACGTCAAAGTGTCGCCGTCGTCGTCGGTAGCGGTAACCGGAGCGCCCACATTCGCGTTCTCCCCCGCGTTCTCCGCCACCGTCAACGCCACCGATTCCGAAGCGAACGCCGGGGGCCGGTTATCCAAAGCCGTGCCCGAAACAGCACCCGACCAAACGCCGTCGCCCTCATCGTTCACGGCCCGCACCCGCACCTCGTACTCCGCAGCCCCAGTCAAACCCCTGACCTGTGCTGCGGTCGCGGTCACGCTAACAACAACATCATCACCAGGCCATGCACTCGCAGACTTCAGCTTGTGCTGCACTTCGTAACCCGTCACCGGTGGCCGGCCAGCCATATCCGACGCGCTCGGCGCCACCCACGAAACGTTCAACCCCTCGAACACTGCCGTCACCGACACCTGGCCCGGCGCCACCACCGGCCGCTCACCCTCATCATCAGTCACATTCACAGTCACCGTCACCGTGTCCGACAGACTGCCGTCGGAGGCGGTCACCGTCACCGTATAGGTGTCCTTCGCCTCATGATCCAACGAAGCGTCAGCGGTGATCTGCCCCGAACTCCCGTTGATAGTAAAACCGGTGTGATCACCAGTAGCACTGCCCAGCGTGTAGGCCAACGTGTCGCCATCATCAGGATCAACAGCAGTAACCGGACCGCCCACAACCGCGTTCACGGCCAAGTTCTCCGCCACGTTCCGGGTCACCGGACCCGCGCCGAACTCTGGGGCCTCGTTCACATCAGTAACACCGATATTCACCACCACCGAGTCGGACAGACTGCCGGTGCCGTCGTCGGTAGCGATCACCGTCACCTGATACGACGACTTCGTCTCATGATCCAACGAACTATCAGCGGTGATCTGCCCCGAACCAGAATTGATGGTGAAGCTGGCGTGATCACCGCTGGCGTCGAGCGTGTAAACCACCGTGTCGCCGCTGTCGAGATCGGTAGCGGTAACCGGATCGCCCACATTCGCGTTCGCGGCCAAGTTCTCCGCCACCTCCCGGCCCACCGGCCCATCAGGTAACGCCGGGGGCCGGTTATCCGAAGCCGTGCCCGAAACACCAGACCAAACGCTTTCGCCCTCCGCGTTCACGGCCCGCACCTGCACCTCGTACTCCGCAGCCCCGGTCAAACCCCGAATCTGTGCTGTGGTCGCGGTCCCGGAATGAGCACGACCGGTCCAACCACTATCAGTCTTCAACTTGTACTGCACGTCATAGTCGATCACCGCCGGCCGGCCGGTCACATCCGGGGCGGTCCACGACACGTCCAACCCCTCGAACACCGCCGTCACCGACACCTGGCCCGGCGCCGGCGGCGGCTCATCCTTATCAACAACCATCACCCTCACCGCCACCGTGTCAGACAGACTGCCGGTGCCGTCGTCTTCGACGGTCACCGTGAACATATACAACGACTTCGTCTCATGATCCAACGAACCATCAGCGGTGATCTGACCAGACCTCGCGTTGATAGTGAAACCGGCGTGATCACCAACAGCAGCCGAAGGCAACGAATACGTCAAAGTGTCACCGTCGTCGTCGACAGCAGCAACCGCAGCGCCCACATTCGCGCCCGCATCAGCGTTCTCCTCCACCGTCAACGTCACCGACTCTGAAGCGAACACTGGGGGATCGTTCACGTCGGTCACCGTCACCGTCACCGCCACCGTGTCAGACAGACTGCCGGTGCCGTCATCGGTGACCGTCACCGTGAACGTATACGACGACTTCGTCTCATAATCCAACGAAATATCAGCGGTGATCTGACCGTTGGAATCTATGGTGAAGCTGGCGTGGTCGCCGGTAGCAGCCGAAGGCAACGAATACGTCAACGAGTCATTGTCTTCGTCGGTAGCGGTAACCGGATCGCCCACATTCGCGTTCTCCCCCGCGTTCTCCGCCACCGTCAACGTCACCGATTCCGAAGCGAACGCCGGGGCCCGGTTATCCAAAGCCGTGCCCGAAACAGCACCAGACCAAACGCCGCCGCCCTCATCGTTCACCGCCCGCACCCGCACCTCGTACTGCGAACCCCCGGTCAAACCCGATATCGCCGCTGTAGTCCCCGCCCCCGAATGAACATGATCGGTCCATGAACTCACAACAGTCGTCACCGGCCGATACTGCACTTCGTAACCCGTCACCGGCGGCCGGCCAGCCATATCCGACGCGCCCGGCGCCACCCACGACATGTCCAACCCCTCGAACACTGCCGTCACCGAAACCTGACCCGGCGCCACCACCGGCGGCTCGGCTACATCAGTAACCGTCACCGTTATGGTCACCGCAGCGGAACCACCGTTATCGTCGGTGACCGTTACCGCCGCCACGTAGACGTTATTGCCATCTTTATCGGTCGGGTTTTCGTAATCGGGGGCGATGTCGAACGCCAACACCGCTTCGGTGCTGTCGGTCTCATCTTCAATGAGGGTAAACAGAGCCTTGTCGGCGCCGCCAGACACCTCCCAGGTCAAATCACCACCATCAGGATCAGAAGCGGACAACGCCACCACTCGGGCCGTGTTCTCGTCTACCGACACCGCAGCACTGGTGCTGCTGTCAAATACCGGGACCTGGTTGGCTGACGGGATGCCCTCCACCGTTGCCGACCAGTCACTTAAACCCTCGTCGTTCATAGCCCGGACCCTCACCTTATAATCGACCTTTGCTGTCAGACCAGATATAGTCATGCTCCTTGTAGTGGTCCAGCCCGCAGTGGTCCAGTCGTCAGTCGTCGCCAGCTTGTACTGCACCTGATAATTAGTCACAGCCGGTCCAGCGTTACTCGGATCATCCCATGACACACTCAAGGACAACACCCTTGCCAACACCGATAATACCGGAACTCCGGGTGATTCACTGTCGTCATCAGACACCGATACCGTGAACATCCGCACAACTGTCTCACTATCCACGGCGGTGATCTTTACCTCCACCATATAGTTATTGTCGCCGTCAGAATCCATGGGATGCTCGAAATCAGGGGGGTCCTTGAAACTCAAGGTCGCTACGTTCGTGTTCTGGACAGGTGTCAAGGTGAACAACGTCCGGTCGGCGCCGCCGGTCACCTCCCAGGTCAAATCACCTCCGTCGGGATCACGCGCAGCTAATATGACATCTGTCGTGTTCTCGGATACCGACAAATTTGAACCGACCGTAGTGAACACCGGCTGTCCAGCAGTAATAGTTCCTGATCTGGACCAGACTCCATGACCCTCGTCATTGACTGCCCGCACCTGAACCTCATAGAGGATCCCCGTAACCAGATCAGATATGGTCACACTTGTAGCTGAACCCGGGTCTACTGTCGTCCAAGTAGAAGTCCTTACCTGTCGGTACCGCACATTGTAGCCTGTGATCGGCGGGCGCCCGGAATGGACAGGCACATCCCATGATACTCTCAAACTGAAAGAGTCGGCGGCTATAACAGACGGCGTTTTCGGAGCCAGCGGTGGTTCAGCCCTATTGGTCACCGACACCCTGAAAGTTCGACTAACGGCCTCACCTTCGGTGTCGGTGACGGTCACCTCCACCTCATAGACATTGTCCTTGTCGCTGTCGGTCGGGTTCTCAAAATCAGGAGACTTGACGAAATTCAATCTGCTGCCACCCTTTGCATACCCCAACTCGAAGGAGGCCCGGTCGGCACCGCCGGTCAAGCTCCAGGCCAGTGAATCGCCGTCAGGATCAGAAGCTGACACGACTCCTACCGATTGATTATTCTCCTTCGCTGGCAGACCCGAAGGAGTTATGAATATCGGGGGGTCATTCCCTGATGATGGTTTCATCAACGAGGTAGTGGCCTGGGTGGACTCGGACCAGTCACCAGTACCCTCGTCGTTGCTGGCCTGAACTTGAACCTCATATCCGGTATTTGCTGTCAACCCGGAGATGATCACGCTCGTGGTAGTACCCGGGCCAGGGTCTACCATCACCCAAGCAGCGCTGGAACCGTCGTCGCTACCGGCCTGCCGGTATCTGACCTTGTAATCGTTGATCGGCGGACCAGTATTGACAGGCGCAAGCCATGACACTCCCAAACGAGAAGAACCGACAGCAGTCACCGACAGCGCTTCGGGAGCCGGCGGTGGCTCGTCCACGTCGGTCACCGACACCGTGAAAGTTCGACTAATCGTATCGTCATCGCTGTCGGTGACGGTCACCTCCACCTCATAGACATTGCCCTTGTCGCTGTCAGCCGGGTTCTCATAGTCAGGAGCCTTGACGAAACTCAAGGTCGCTACGTTCGTGTCCTGGCCAGATGTCAAGGTGAACAACGTTTGATCGGCGCCGCCGGTCAAACTCCAGACCAACGAACCGCCGTCAGGATCAGACGCCGACAACGTGATACTGGTCATGTTCTCCGCTACCGACAGATTTGAACCGACCGTAGTGAACACTGGTGGCCTCTTGGTGGTGGCTGAACCCGAACCGGACCAGTCACCAGTACCCTCGGCACTGCTAGCCTGAACTTGAACCTCATATCCGGTATTTGCTGTCAACCCGGAGATGATCACGCTCATGGCAGTACCCGGGCCAGGGTCTACCATCACCCAAGCAGCGCTGGAACCGCCGTCGCTACCGGCCTGCCGGTATCTGACATTGTAGCCGTCGATCGGCGGACCAGTATTGACAGGCACATCCCATGACACTCCCAAACGAGAAGAACCTACAGCAGTCACCGACGGCGCTTCAGGAGCCGACGGTGGCTCGTCCACGTCGGTCACCGACACCGTGAAAGTTCGACTAATCGTATCGTCATCGCTGTCGGTGATGGTCACCTCCACCTCATAGACATTGCCCTTGTCGCTGTCAGCCGGGTTCTCATAGTCAGGAGCCTTGACGAAACTCAAGGTCGCTACGTTCGTGTCCTGGCCAGATGTCAAGGTGAACAACGTCCGGTCGGCGCCGCCGGTCAAACTCCAGACCAACGAACCGCCGTCAGGATCAGACGCGAATAACCCCCCAACCAAAACAGTATTCTCCGCTACCGGCAGATCTGAACCGACCGTGGTGAACACTGGTGGCCTCTTGGTAATAGTGGCTGACCCTGAACTGGACCAGTCACCAGTACCCTCGGCACTGCTAGCCTGAACTTGAACCTCATATCCGGTATTTGCTGTCAACCCGGAGATGATCACGCTCGTGGCAGTACCCGGACCAGGATCTACCATCACCCAAGCAGCGCTGGAACCGCCGTCGCTACCGGCCTGCCGGTATCTGACGTTGTAGCCGTTGATCGGCGGACCAGTATTGACAGGCACATCCCATGACACTCCCAAACGAGAAGAACCTACAGCGCTCACCGACGGCGCTTCAGGAGCCGACGGTGGCTCGTCCACGTCGGTCACCGACACCGTGAAAGTTCGACTAGTCGTATCGTTATCGCTGTCGGTGACGGTCACCTCCACCTCATAGACATTGCCCTTGTCGCTGTCGGTCGGGTTCTCATAGTCAGGAGCCTTGACGAAACTCAAGGTCGCTACGTTCGTGTCCTGGCCAGATGTCAAGGTGAACAACGTCCGGTCGGCGCCGCCGGTCAAACTCCAGACCAACGAACCGCCGTCAGGATCAGACGCCGACAACGTGACACTGGTCATGTTCTCCGCTACCGACAGATCCGGCGCGGTCCTGAACACCGACGGTCCCGCGGTGGTGGCTGACCCCGAACCGGACCAAACTCCATGACCCTCATCATTGCTGGCCTGAACCTGAACCTCATATCCGGTAGCCGCAGACAACCCGGAGATGCTCACGCTCGTGGCAGTACCCGGACCAGGGTCTACCATCACCCAAGCAGAAGTCCTCAACTGCCGGTACCGCACACTGTAATCAGTAACCGACGGACGATCATCATAAGACAGCGCATCCCACGACACCATCAACTCAGAAGCACCCCTGACAACCAAAGACGGCGCTTCGGGAGCCGACGGTGGCTCGTCCACGTCGGTCACCGACACCGTGAAAGTTCGACTAGTCGTATCGTCATCGCTGTCGGTGACGGTCACCTCCACCTCATAGACATTGTTCTTGTCGCTGTCGGCCGGGTTCTCATAGTCAGGAACCTCGACGAAACTCAAGGTCGCTGCGTTCGTGTCCTGGCCAGGTGTCAAGGTGAACAACGTTTGATCGGCGCCGCCGGTCAAACTCCAGACCAACGAACCGCCGTCAGGATCAGACGCCGACAACGTGATACTGGTCATGTTCTCCGCTACCGACAGATTTGAACCGACCGTAGTGAACACTGGTGGCCTCTTGGTGGTGGCAAACCCCGAACCGGACCAGTCACCAGCACCCTCGGCACTGCTGGCCTGAACCTGAACCTCATAAACTGTAGCCGCAGACAAATTCGTAACTGTTGTACCCGTGATACCAGCACCTAACCCTACCTTGGATTGCCATTCCCTATCCGTGGAGGTACTCAACTGCCGGTATCTGACGTTGTAGCTGTTGATCGGCGGACCAGTATTGACAGGCTCATCCCATGACACTCCCAAACGAGAAGAACCGACAGCGCTCACCGACGGCGCTTCGGGAGCCGACGGTGGCTCGTCCACGTCGGTCACCGACACCATAAAAGTTCGACTAGTCGTATCGTTATCGCTGTCGGTGACGGTCACCTCCACCTCATAGGCATTGTCCTTGTCGCTGTCGGCCGGGTCCTCATAGTCAGGAACCTTGACGAAACTCAATCTGGTACCATCCTTTGCAGACGACAACCGAAACGACGTCCGGTCGGCGCCGCCGGTCAAACTCCAGGTCAGTGAACCGCCGTCAGGATCAGACGCCGACAACGTGACACTGGTCATGTTCTCCGCTACCGACAGATTTGAACCGACCGTGGTGAACACTGGTGGCCTCTTGGCAATAGTGGCTGACCCTGAACTGGACCAGTCACCAGTACCCTCGGCACTGCTGGCCTGAACTTGAACCTCATATCCGGTATTTGCTGTCAACCCGGAGATGATCACGCTCGTGGCAGTACCCGGGCCAGGGTCTACCATCACCCAAGTAGCAGTCCTCAACTGCCGGTATCTGACGTTGTAGCCGTCGATCGGCGGACCAGTATTGACAGGCTCATCCCATGACACTCCCAAACGAGAAGAACCGACAGCGCTCACCGACGGCGCTTCGGGAGCCGACGGTGGCTCGTCCACGTCGGTCACCGGCACCATAAAAGTTCGACTAGTCGTATCGTTATCGCTGTCGGTGACGGTCACCTCCACCTCATAGACATTGTCCTTGTCGCTGTCAGCCGGGTCCTCATAGTCAGGAGCTTTGACGAAACTCAAGGTCGCTACGTTCGTGTCCTGGCCAGACGACAACCGAAACGACGTCCGGTCGGCGCCGCCGGTCAAACTCCAGGTCAGTGAATCGCCGTCCGGATCAGACGCAGCTAATATGGCATCTGTCGTGTTCTCGGATACCGACAGATCTGAACCGACCGTGGTGAACACTGGTGGCCTCTTGGTAATAGTGGCTGACCCTGAACTGGACCAGTCACCAGTACCCTCGGCACTGCTGGCCTGAACTTGAACCTCATATCCGGTATTTGCTGTCAACCCGGAGATGATCACGCTCGTGGCAGTACCCGGACCAGGGTCTACCATCACCCAATCAGAAGTCCTCAACTGCCGGTATCTGACGTTGTAGCCGTTGATCGGCGGACCAGTATTGACAGGCACATCCCATGACACTCCCAAACGAGAAGAACCGACAGCGCTCACCGACGGCGCTTCAGGAGCCGACGGTGGCTCGTCCACGTCGGTCACCGACACCGTGAAAGTTCGACTAGTCGTATCGTTATCGCTGTCGGTGACGGTCACCTCCACCTCATAAACATTGCCCCTGTCGCTGTCAGCCGGGTTCTCATAGTCAGGAACCCCGACGAAACTCAAGGTCGCTACGTTCGTGTCCTGGCCAGATGTCAAGGTGAACAACGTCCGGTCGGCGCCGCCGGTCAAACTCCAGACCAACGAACCGCCGTCAGGATCAGACGCCGACAACGTGACACTGGTCATGTTCTCCGCTACCGACAGATCCGGCGCGGTCCTGAACACCGACGGTCCCGCGGTGGTGGCTGACCCCGAACCGGACCAAACTCCATGACCCTCATCATTGCTGGCCTGAACCTGAACCTCATATCCGGTAGCCGCAGACAACCCCGAGATGCTCACGCTCGTGGCAGTACCCGGACCAGGGTCTACCATCACCCAAGCAGAAGTCCTCAACTGCCGGTACCGCACACTGTAATCAGTAACCGACGGACGATCATCATAAGACAGCGCATCCCACGACACCATCAACTCAGAAGCACCCCTGACAACCAAAGACGGCGCTTCGGGAGCCGACGGTGGCTCGTCCACGTCGGTCACCGACACCATAAAAGTTTGGCTGATGGACAGGCTGTCGCTGTCGGTGACGGTCACCTCCACCTCATAGACATTGTCCTTGTCGCTATCGGTCGGGTTCTCATAGTCAGGAGCCTTGACAAAACTCAAATTGGTGTCGAGGCTCACAGCTAACTCAAACAGCTCACGATCAGCGCCACCAGTCAAATGGTAGATCAACGAACACCCATCAGTATCAATGGCACCCATAACACCCACCAGAGAAGTATTCTCCGTTACTAATAGGGTTGACCCGATATAAAATATCGGAGGACTATTACCGTGTACAGCGGCCTTTGGAGTACTAACCCGGATGGAGTCATACCAGGTACTATAACCCTCGTCACTACCAGCCCGTATTTGAACTTCATATACTGTATCCGCAGACAAACCCGGAACAACTGTACCTGTTATACCAGCACCCAAACCTGCCTTGGACTGCCACTCCCTTTTTATGGAAGTACTAAAGGGTCGGTAGCGCACTTCATAACTGGTAATCGGTGGACGATCAGTAGCTATTGGCTCTACCCACGAGACTCTTAAACGAGAAGGATCAACCGCGGTTGCAGTTAGAGACTCTGGAACTGGTGGAGGCTCACTCACATCAATCACAGGCACCACCAAAGTCCTACTTGTAGACAATCCGTCACTGTCGGTGATTGTCACCTCTACCTCATAGAGGTTGTTCCTGTCTCTATCATTCGGGTTCTCATAGTCAGGAGCCTGCTTGAAAACTAAACTGTAAATATTTCCCAAAGACGACAGCTCGAATAACGCTCTATCAGCACCACCGGTCAAGCTCCAGGTCAACGAACCAGGATCTTCAGTGACGGCTTCTAATCCCCCACCCCCCCCCCCCCCCCCCCCCCCCCCCCCCCCCCCCGAACAGCATTTTCTCTAACCCCCAGATCTGAAGCGAGCCTGAACACCGGTGGCCTCTTGGTGGTAGCAAACTTTGAACCGGACCAAACCCCATGACCCTCATCATTGCTAGCCCGTACCTGGACCTCATAACCGGTAGCTACAGACAACCCGGAGATGATCATGCTTGTGTGAGTAAGAGGGTATGGAGTTCTGGTCACCCAGGTAGATGTCCCGCGCCGCCGGTACCTCACACTGTAACTGATTACCGGTGGACGATCGTTATAAGTAGGCGCATTCCATGACACCGATAGCTCTAGAGCACCGCTAAAGATCGCACTCAGTGCCTCTGGAGCCGGCGGTGGCTCGCTCACATTATTCACGGAAACTATGAAGGTACGGCTAACGGACAGGCTGTCGCTGTCGGTGACGGTCACCTCCACCTCATAGACATTGTCCTTGTCGCTGTCAGCCGGGTTCTCATAGTCAGGAGCCTGCTTGAAAACTAAACTGTAAATATTTCCCAAAGACGACAGCTCGAATAACGCTCTATCAGCACCACCGGTCAAGCTCCAGGTCAACGAACCGCCGTCAGGATCAGATGCGAATAACCCCCCACCCAAAACAGTATTCTCCTCCACCGATAGTTTTGAACCAACCGTGGCGAACACCGGCGGCCTCTTAGTGGTTACAGTCGCTGAACTGGACCAAGCCCCATGCCCATCATCGTTGCTGGCCCGAACCTGAACCTCATATTCAGTATTCAACTTCAACCCATAGGTAATCATATTCGTACTAGTAGGAGGATTTGGAGCTATTGTAATCCAATCACCAGGCATAGTCTGGCGATACCGTACACTGTAACTAGTAACAGCCGGACGATCGGTATAAGTAAGCGGATCCCATGACACCTCTAAACCCGAATCACTTCTGAAGGTAACAGTCGGAGCCTTTGGAGTTGGTGGTGGTTCATCTGCATCAGTTACAGACACCCAGAAAGTTGCCTTCGCGGTTAGGTCGGGAAGCTTATAAGTTACTTCTACTTTATAGACATTGTCCCTGTCGTTGTCGGCCGGGTTCTCATAGTCAGGAGCACTCTTGAAGACCAAGCTGTAAGAGCCCTTCTCGAGCAATACTTCAAACAGATCCTTATCAACACCACCAGATATACTCAAGATTAGAGCGCCACGATCAGTCTGAGCTGGAATACTCATCACTCGAGTTATATTCTCTGATATATCCATTTCTGTTGGCGGTTGAGTGGTAGAGGATGCAGATTCAGAGCGCTCATCTTCACCCTCGTCGCCGCTTATCTGTGCAGCGGTTGTCAGTGGCAAAGATGCAAGCACTGCTACAACCAGTACTGAGCACCCGAAGTGCGCAAAGTGTCGAGGCGCAACTAGGATTCGAACCACTTCGCCTTTACTCGCGTAGTCGCGAGCCCGCACCTGACACCATATAAATCTTCAAGGCAGTCAAATCCGAGATGACCGCTTCTATGGTAGTAATAGGAACCGAATTCAGTGGCTTCTATACGGAACTGTTTGCTACCCTGTACTACTGTAAGTTGTAGCTGATTATCGGTAGCCGACCGACATCGTCCGATTCGACTTACGATACCGGTGGCTTTATAGTTTAAAGATTTACTAGAGGTGATCCGACCGGTGTAGTCATCAATAGCGGACCTGTCAAAGTCACACAAGCTATCAAGCCTCCTCTATCTCGGCCACCCTGGAGGAGAGCACTAACTCAGAGACAAGAGGGAACAGCTCATGCTGGCTTACAGCCATGACTACAGAGCCATAGTCAGACCGACTGGACAAATCAACACCTCTTTCAAACCGATCCGCTGCACTAATACTACGCTGTACTAGTCAAGGCTACAGACCATGAAACATACAGATTCTTCAACGTACAGCATTAGCCAGGAGATGTCAACATGGTCGGCAAACTTCCCCGGCCCGCGGCGTCACGGCCAGAGGCCCGGTTGTAGCGACTTCGTCGGTCGCGACGGCTGGCTCGGTTTTGCACCACCTCTGTGAACTCTTGCATCTGGCTACATCCTCGAGGTGAACTGGGACGGGCAGTGTACCAACCCTCGATTGAGGCCGGGCTCCGGCCAGTACGCCAGCGTAAGCAGGCGGAAGAAACGGCTAACGGGTCTTGGTTGAAACCAGCAACGTACTCCGCCGTATTGAACAGGTCGAGCCGGCGAACGTTCAGGCCCTGAAAGTCGTCGAAGCCGGCGCGGGTGTCACCGGAACCGGACACCACGGTCAGTATCGCTCCCACCCCCAAGGTGGCGGCGGCCAAGACGTAGACAGCCGGTTGCCAGTCACCGGCTCGTAGGCGGGGGTGATCAGCGTCGTTTGTTCCCTTGCCCTCGCTCTGGCACCACTCATCTGTGTCGACGCAGTTGTCCAGGCGTCGTCGACACTCCGATGGCTGGTCCTGCAGCGCCAAGCGTCCGGGTCGTGTGCCTCGCGTTCGGGGACCCAGCCAGGAATGTTCGTTCGCCAACTCAGCCCGCTGGCGAGGCTGCTCGACTGGTGGCAGTCAAGTACAACATCGTCATAGTCGTGAGTGGAGGCAACGTCGATAGCCGTCCGACGCTTGACCTCGCCGAGGCGTCCGATGGCCAACGATTAGACCTTGGCGCAGAGTCCGCCGCTCGATAAAACCGGAGGTCCTGCTACCTGGCGGCCGTCAGGTCTTTCGTGCCCCTCCGCCCGGCGAATCCGGACCTACGCAACCTGAGGCGGTTCCGAGTCCAGCCCACGGACCAAGGCTTCGCGCCGCCACGCCAGGCCGGGCTGGTGAGACCGAAGCGTTCGGTTATTCCTGTGGTACGAGCAACTCGACCACCCTGGCGACCCGCACCCTCAGCCAGATTTTCGACGTCCTCGAAGGACTGCAACACAACGCTGGCCAGTGTCGATCGACATCGACTGCCACATCAAGAGCAGGCCCGAACCCATACCGTGGGCATCAGTTCCTCGGCCTCGCCCTGACCGGACGGAAGCCTCCTTGTAGGGATTTGGGTTCGTGGTTGTAGTGGGCTGTTGAGGTGTCGATGATTGCTTTGAATTCGGCAACCGAGTTGAAGCCGCCGCGTTCCCCTGTTTGCGGCGCGCTCTGAGATCCCGTCATATCGTATGGTTCAGCCGACTCCCACCAGACCTAAAACGGCGTCGCGGGCCAAGTCGTGAAGGACCGACGGCATTATCCCGGCTCCGACGGTGACGGCCACGGCCACCGCGATCACCACCCCGGCCAAGACCGGCACGGGCAGAGGTTCGGGCTCATCCGTTGCGCCGCCATCACCGTCTTCGGCCTCGAATTCGGCTCCGTCCTCGGGGCTGGCATACATCGCCACCATTATTCGCAGGTACAGAAATACCGAGACCACGGCGCTGACCATTGCCACGATGGCCAGCCAGAACGAGCGGGCGTCCACGGCAGCCGCGATGATCTCGAACTTGGCCACGAAGCCCGAGGTGAGCGGCACCCCGGCTTGGGCCAGCAGCAACACCGTGAAGGCCAGCGTCAGCGCGGGTCGACGAACGTTCAGACCCTGAAAGTCGTCGAGGCCGGTGCGGGTGTCACCGGGGCCTGACACCACGGTCAGCACCGCGAAGCTGCCGATCACCACAACCGCATAGGCGGCCAGGTAGAACAGGGCTGCCGCCGTTCCCGGATCCGAGGCGGCCTGCACCCCTACCAGCACGAAACCGGCATGGGCTATCGACGAGTAAGCCAGCATACGCTTCACGTCGTTCTGGACGATGGCCAGCACTGCCCCCACCACCAGGGTGGCGGCGGCCAAGACGTAAACGGCCGGTTGCCAGTCACCGGCTCGCAGGTCGAAAGCTGTCACGAATACCCGGATCAAAGCCGCGAACCCGGCCACTTTCACCACCGAAGCCATGAAAGCCACCACCGGGGTGGGAGCCCCCTCGTACACATCGGGGATCCAGACGTGGAAGGGGACAGCCGCCACCTTGAACCCCAGCCCCACCAGCAGCAGCGCCAGCCCGGCCAGCAGCATAGCGTCGGACAGGACCACGTAACGGGCTAGGTAGTCACCGATCCCGGTCAGGTTGGTGGTGCCGGTCGCCCCGTAGACCAGAGCGATGCCATAGAGCAGGAAAGCCGAGGAGAAAGCCCCTAGAACGAAATACTTCAGACCCGCCTCCAGCGACTGGATACGGGTCAGGTTCCGGGCCGCCATCACATATACCGAGATGGACAGAGTCTCCAAGCCCAAGAACAACACGATGAGGTCGTTGGCTCCGGCCATGACCACGCCACCAGCCGCTGACAACAACAACAACACGTAGAGCTCGGGGCCCCCCAGGCTCTCCCGGCGGCAGAAGCCGTCGAGCACCAACGCCACCATGGCGACCGATACGGTAATCACCGCAGTGACGAACAGCGAGAACCCGTCGACGCCGAGCTGGTCACCGATGGCGGCGAACGGCCCTTCGGAGCCGACCCGGCTCCACAGTGGGATCACCGTCATCGAGGCAACGACACCGACCATGGCCGTCCAGGCCGGATCCACCCAGTCGGGCCAAGATCGGGCCAGCGTTCGTACCATGATCAACACGATGGCCCCTCCGGCCAGCACCAGTACCGGTGCCAGCCCGGCCCAGTCGACGGTCGGACCGGTCACTGGTCCGACCTGGGCCATCACGCCGCTCACGGGTGATCACCGACCCGGTGGGTTTCGATGTGGGCGATGAGGGCATCCACGGCCGGCTCCATCCGGTCGATCACCGGCTTGGGGTAGACACCCATGAACACGATGGCCACCAGAAATGGCGCCATCAGCAACGCCTCGCGCCACTTCAGGTCGGACATCTCGGCGTTGGCGCCCGAGACCGGGCCGTGGAACACCCGCTGGTAGGCCCACAGCAAGTAGACCGCAGCCAGGATCACCCCTGCCGCGGCCACCACCGCCCACCAACGGTGGGCCACGAAGGCCCCCAGCAACACCAAGAACTCGCCCACGAACCCGTTGAGTCCGGGCAGGCCGATCGACGACAGCATGACCACGGTGAACACTGCGGCCAGCAGCGGCGCCGGCCGCTGGAGGCCGCCCAAGTCAACGATCTTGTAGGTACCGCAGCGCTCGTAGATCATGCCGACCAGAAAGAACAAGGCACCAGTGGACACGCCATGGTTGACCATCTGCAACAAACCGCCCGAGATCCCCTCGGTGTTGAGGGCGAAGACGCCCAGGATGACGAAGCCGAGGTGGGCCACAGAAGAGTAGGCCACCAACCGTTTGAGGTCGCGTTGCATGGCCGCGGCCACGGCCCCGTAGATGATGCCGATCACCCCCAAGGTTGCCAGTAGCGGCGCGAAGTGCACCGACGCCTCCGGGAACAGGTACAAGCCGAAACGCACGAACCCGTAGGCGCCCAGCTTGAGCATGACCCCGGCCAGGATCACCGACCCGGCCGTCGGGGCATTGGTATGAGCGTCGGGCAGCCAGGTGTGCATCGGGAACATCGGCACCTTGACCGCGAAGGCCAAGGCAAAGGCCAAAAAGATCCAGCGGGACGTGGTAGTAGCCAACGACTGGCTCGACCCGATCTCAACCAAGTCGAAGGTCACTTCCCCGCCGTTGGCTCGGGCGTGGAGCAGGACCAAGGCCAAAATACCGACCAGCATCATCGCCGAGCCGAGCATGGTGAACAAGAAGAACTTGGTGGCAGCGTAGGCCCGGCGACCGTGACCCCACCGGGCGATGAGAAAGTACATGGGTACCAGCACGATCTCGAAGAACACGAAGAAGGCGAAGAGATCGAGGGCGCAGAACACGCCCAGGCAGCCGGCCTCCAGCACCAGCAGCCAGGCGTAATAGGGCTTGGGGGAGTGCTCGGCCTCGATCCCCACGATGGCCAAGGGGAACAGCAAGGCGGTGAGCACCACCAAGAACAACGAGATGCCGTCCACGCCGAGATGCCAGGAGATGCCGAGGTCTTCGAGCCAGCCGTAGCGTTCGACGAACTGGAACCGAGCCGCGGCCGCGCCGGTGGCGAAGTCGGCCAGCACCCACACTGCCACCGCTGCGGTGGCGGTGGACACCAGGGTGGCCACTAGCTTGGACAGCTCCGGGCGCGACCGGGGTAGGACCAACAGCAGCAAGGCACCGACGCCGGGCAACAACACCAAAGTGGTGAGCACCGGGATCGAAGCCGAGGTGTCAGCCAGAACGAGCGTGCCCATCAAGTTTAAGCGCTCAGAAGCTCCGACATCGGTAGGTGAGCCTACCCGAACTGCTGCCAGCAACGACCGGTCGAGTTGCTTTCAATTGGGTTAGGGGTTCTCGTTTTGTTGTTTTCGTTGTTTCTGGGTTGTCGGGTTGTTGGGGGTGGTGGGGGTTGTTGGGGTTAGGTTCGTAGCTGGGTCCAGAATCGGGCTAGTAGCGATGCCATTTGGGCTCGGGTGACGTAGCTGTCGGGGTCGAAGGTGGTGGTGGTTTTGCCGTAGACGATCTTGATGCTGTGCATGCAGGTGATGTCGGCGGCGTAGGCGTGGCCGTCTATGTCGTTGAACCGTACGGTTGGGGCTTCGCATTCACGTCCGGCTGAACGCCACAGGCGGCTGAGGAACGATGTCATTTCGGCTCGGGTCACTTGTTTGTAGGGTTCGTAGCTGGCGCCGGTAATGGGGATCGCTCCCAGATCGGTCAGGCAGGCAACGCTCGATTCGTGTACCGAGCCATCTATGTCGTTCATGGCGGTAAAAGAACCGTCGCAGTCGCGATCGTCTGCTGTCCACAACCGGGCCAGAAACGACGCCAACTGGCCACGAGTTACCGAGCTCTTGGGCTCGAAAGTGGTTTCGGTCTTGCCTTTGGTTATACCGATGGCCGCCAACATTTTGATGTTCTCGTAGTGCACCGAAGTCTCTGACACGTCCACGAACTCGGGCGGGTCCGGCACCACCGGCGGCTCCGACACCACCGGCTCCGGCTCCGCTGGCGGTTCAGACGGTTCAGACGGTTCAGACGGTTCAGGCGGTTCTGGCGGTTCGGGCTCCGGCAGAGGCGGTAGCACTATCACCGGGCGGGGTTCGCTCGCGTCGGTGACGATGATACGCACCGCCACCGTGCTGGTAACACTGCTGGTATCAGAAGCGGTCACCTTCACCCGATACAAGTCACCGATTTCGTGGTCGAGGCTGTAACGAGTCGTGATCTGCCCGTTGCTGTCGATAGCAAAACTGGTGTGATCACCAGTATCGCTGTGCAGCGTGTAGGTCAATACATCACCATCATCAGGATCGTAAGCAACCACCGCAGCGCCCACCCTCGCGCCGGCACCAACATTTACGGCGATGGTGCGCGCCGTCGAAGTCGCTGAAGTCAAAACCGCCGAAAAATCGGGGCGTTCGTTCACGTCACCAACACCGATATTCACCGTCACCGTGGCGGACAGACTGTTGGTGGCGTCGTCGGTGGCGATCACCCTCACCGTATAAGTGTCCTCGGCCTCGTGATCCAACGAACTATTAGCCGTGATCTGCCCGTTGCTGTCGATAGCGAAACTGGTGTGATCACCAGTATCGCTGCCCAAAGCATAAAACACAGCATCACCATCAGGATCGACCGCAACTACCGCAGCGCCCACCTGCGCGTCATCGCCGGCGTTTTCGTCGACCTCCCGAGTCAGCGGCCCGTCAGGCCACACCGGGGCCCGATTATCAGAAGTCGTTGCCTTAACAGCAACCGACCAGCCGCTAACGCCCTCATCGTTGACTGCCCGCACCCGCACCTCATACTCCACATCCCCAGCCAAACCCGATATCTGTGCTGCGGTCGCCGTCCCGGAATGAACATGATCGGTCCAAGCACTCTCAGGAACACTCACCGGCCGGTACTGCACCCCGTAGTCGGTCACCGGCGGCCCGGTCGTATCCGGGACGGTCCACGAAACGTTCAACCCCTCAAACAGCGCGCTCACCGAAACCGGACCCGGCAACGAAGGCGGCTCGTCCACGTCCTCGACATTCACGGTCACCGCCACCGCGTCAGAACCGCCCCTACCATCCGAAGCGCTCACCGTGAACGCATAAGACGACTTCGACTCGAAGTCCAACGAAACGCCAACAGTGATCTGACCAGACTCCGAGTCGATAACAAAACTGGCGTGATCACCGCTAACGCTGCCCAACGTGTAAACCAACACGTCGCCGTCGGGATCGACAGCAACCACCGGGCCACCCACATCCGCGCCCGTGCCCGCATCCTCGCCGACGACGAGAACCAACGGCGCCGAAAACGCCGGGTCCCGGTTACCCGAAGTCGTTGCCGTACCAGCAACCGACCAGGCGCTCACGCCCTCATCGTTCACCGCCCGCACCCGCACCTCGAACTCCGCCGAACCGTCAAGGTTCGCTATCCGCGCTGTGGTCGCGGTCCCCAAATGAACATGATCGGTCCAAGCGCTCTTCGGATCAGTCACCGGCCGATACTGCACCCTATAACCAGTCACCGCCGGCCGCCCGGTCACATCCGGGACCGTCCACGAAACGTCCAACCCCTCAAACACCGCACTCACCGAAACCTCACCCGGCAACGAAGGCGGCTCGTCCACATCACCAACACTCACCGACACCGACACCGAATCGGAACCACCCTTACCATCAGAAACCGTCACCGTGAACGCATAAGACGACTTCGCCTCGAAGTCCAACGAAACGCCAACAGTGAGCTGACCAGAACTGGAATCTATGGTGAAGCTGGCGTGATCACCGCTAACGCTGCCCAACGTGTAAACCAACACGTCGCCGTCGCCGTCGACAGCAACCACCGGCACGCCCACAACCGCGCCCGCGCCCAAGTTCTCCGCCACCGTCAACGTCACCGAACTCGAAGCGAACACCGGGGCCCGGTTATCCGAAGCCGTACCCGAAACAGCAACCGACCAGACGCCTTCGCCCTCATCGTTCACGGCCCGCACCCGCACCTCATACACCGAACCCACGACCAAACCCGTGATCTGCGCTGTGGTCCCCACCCCGAAATGAACATGATCGGTCCAAGCACTCTCAGGAACACTCACCAGCCGATACTGCACGTCATAGTCGGTCACCGGCGGCCGGCCGGCCATGTCCGGCGCCGACCACGAAACGTCCAACCCCCCAAACACCGCACCCACCAAAGGAATCCTCATCTGAAGCGGAGCCTCGCCCACATCAACAACACCGATATCCACCCTCACCGTAGCGGACAGACCATCACCGTCGGAGGCGATCACCGTCACCGTATACGAACCCTTCGCCTCATAATCCAGGTCAGAACGAGCCGTGATCTGACCCGAACCGGAATCTATAGCAAAGCTGGCGTGATCACCAGTAGCAGCCAGCCCATAAGACACCGAGTCGCCGCTGTCAGGATCGGCAGCGGTAACCGGACCGCCCACATTCGCGCCCGCGCCGGCGTTTTCTACCACCGTCAACGTCACTGATTGCGAAGCGAACTCTGGGGGCCGGTTATCCGAAGCCGTTCCCGTACCAGCACCAGACCAAACGCTTACGCCCTCCGCGTTCACGGCCCGCACCCGCACCTCGTACTCCGAACCCCCAACCAAACCCCGGACCTGCGCTGTAGTAGCGGTCCCAGCATGAGCATGATCGGTCCACGAACTAACAGGACTAGTCACCGGCCGATACTGCACCTCGTAACCCGTCACCGCCGGCCGCCCGGTCACATCCGGCGCCGTCCACGACACGTCCAACCCCGCGAACACCGCCGTCACCGAAACCCGGCCCGGCGCCGCCGGCGGCTCGGCCACATCAGTCACATTCACAGCCACCGTCACCGTGTCGGACAGACTGCCGCCGTCGGTAGCGGTCACCGTCACCGTATACGAGTCCTTCGCCTCATAATCCAACGAACCATCAGCGGTGATCTGCCCCGAAACGGGATCAATAGAGAACCTGTTGTGATCACCAACAGCAGCCAGCCTGTAAACCAACGTGTCGCCATCAGGATCAACAGCAGTAACCCGCGCGCCCACAACCGCGCCCGTGCCCGCGTTCTCCGCCACCGTCAACGTCACCGAACCCGCGCCGAACACTGGGGCCTCGTTCACATCCGTAACGCTGATATTCACCACCACCGTATCGTCCAGACCATCATCGTCGGTGGCGATCACCGTCACCTGATACGAACCCTTCGCCTCGTGATCCAGGCTAGAACGAGCCGTGATCTGCCCCGAACCGGAATCTATGGAGAAGCTGGCGTGATCACCAGTAGCAGCCAGACTGTAAACCAACGTGTCGCCATCAGGGTCGGTAGCGGTAACCGCAGCGCCCACGTTCGCGTTCGCGGCCAAGTTCTCCGCCACCGACCGGGCCACCGGCCCATCAGGTAACGCTGGGGGCCGGTTATCCGAAGCCGTGCCCGAACCAGCACCAGACCAAACGCTTACGCCCTCCGCGTTCACGGCCCGCACCTGCACCTCGTACTCCGCAGCCCCGGTCAAACCCCGGATCTGCGCTGTGGTCGCGGTCCCGACATGATCATGATCGGTCCATGAACTCGCAGACTTCAGCTTGTACTGCACGTCATAGTCGGTCACCGCCGTCATGCCGGTCGTGTCCGGCGCAGTCCACGACACGTTCAACCCCGCGAACACTGCTGTCACCACCACCTGGCCCGGCGCCGGCGGCGGCTCGTCCTTATCGACAACCGTCACCGTCACCGACACCGTGTCCGACAGACTGCCGGTGCCGTCGTCTTCGACGGTCACCGTGAACCTATACGACGACTTCGCCTCATGATCCAGGCCGGAACGAGCCGTGATCTGACCGTTGGAACCGATAGCGAAACCGGCGTGATCACCAGCACCTGAAGGCAACGAATACGTCAACGTGTCGCCGTCGTCGTCGGAAGCGGTAACCGGATCGCCCACATTCGCGCCCCTGCCCGCGTTCTCCTCCACCAACCGGATCTCTGTTTCCTTACCGAACTTCGGGGGATCGTTCACGTCGGTCACCGTCACCGTCACCGCCACCGTGTCAGACAGACTGCCGGTGCCGTCGTCTTCGACGGTCACCGTGAACGTATACGACGACTTGACCTCATAATCCAACGAACTATCAGCGGTGATCTGACCGTTGGAATCGATAGCGAAACCGGCGTGGTCGCCGGTAGCAGCCGCAGGCAACGAATACGTCAAAGTGTCGCCGTCGTCGTCGGTAGCGGTAACCGGAGCGCCCACATTCGCGTTCTCCCCCGCGTTCTCCGCCACCGTCAACGTCACCGATTCCGAAGCGAACGCCGGGGCCCGGTTATCCAAAGCCGTGCCCGAAACACCAGACCAAACGCTTTCGCCCTCGTCGTTCACGGCCCGCACCCGCACCTCATACTCCGCAGCCCCAGTCAAACCCGTAATCTCCGCTGTAGTCGCGGTCCCGGAATGAACATGATCAGACCATGAACTCGCAACAGTCGTCACCGGCCGATACTGCACGTCGTAGTCGGTCACCGGCGGCCGCCCGGTCACATCCGGCGCCGTCCACGACACGTTCAACCCCTCGAACACCGGCGTCACCGAAACCTGGCCCGGCGCCACCGCCGGCGGCTCATCCTTATCAACAACATTGATATTCACCGTCACCGTGTCGTCCAGACCGTCGCTGTCGGTAGCGGTCACCGTGAACGAATACGAACGCTTCGCCTCGTAATCCAACGAAGCGTCAGCGGTGATCTGACCAGACCTCGCGTTGATAGTGAAACCGGCGTGATCACCAGCACCCGAAGGCAACGAATACGTCACCGTGTCACCATCATCAGGATCAACAGCAGTAACCGGACCGCCCACAACCGCGCCCGCATCGGCGTTCTCATCCACCTCCCGTGTCACCGAACCCACGCCGAAGTCTGGGGCCTCGTTCACATCCGTAACACCGATATTCACCACCACCGAGTCGGACAGACTGCCGGTGCCGTCATCGGTAGCGATCACCGTCACCTGATACGACGACTTGACCTCATGATCCAACGAACTATCAGCGGTGATCTGCCCCGAACCAGAATTGATGGTGAAGCTGGCGTGATCACCGCTGGCGTCGAGCGTGTAAACCAACGTGTCGCCATCAGGGTCGGTAGCGGTAACCGCAGCGCCCACGTTCGCGTTCGCGGCCAAGTTCTCCGCCACCGACCGGCCCACCGGCCCATCAGGTAACGCTGGGGGCCGGTTATCCGAAGCCGTGCCCGAAACACCAGACCAAACGCTTTCGCCCTCGTCGTTCACGGCCCGCACCTGCACCTCGTACTCCGCAGCCCCGGTCAAACCCCGGATCTGCGCTGTGGTCGCGGTCCCGACATGATCATGATCGGTCCATGAACTCGCAGACTTCAGCTTGTACTGCACGTCATAGTCGGTCACCGCCGTCATGCCGGTCGTGTCCGGCGCAGTCCACGACACGTTCAACCCCGCGAACACTGCTGTCACCACCACCTGGCCCGGCGCCGGCGGCGGCTCGTCCTTATCGACAACCGTCACCGTCACCGCCACGCTGTCGGACAGACTGCCGGTGCCGTCATCGGTGACGGTCACCGTGAACGTATACGACGGCTTCGCCTCGTGATCCAGGTCGGAACGAGCGGTGATCTGACCGTTGGAACCGATAGCGAAACCGGTGTGATCACCAGTAGCAGCCGAAGGCAACGAATACGTCAACGTGTCGCCGTCGTCGTCGGAAGCGGTAACCGGATCGCCCACATTCGCGCCCCTGCCCGCGTTCTCCTCCACCAACCGGATCTCTGTTTCCTTACCGAACTTCGGGGGATCGTTCACGTCGGTCACCGTCACCGTCACCGCCACCGTGTCAGACAGACTGCCGGTGCCGTCGTCTTCGACGGTCACCGTGAACGTATACGACGACTTGACCTCATAATCCAACGAACTATCAGCGGTGATCTGACCGTTGGAATCGATAGCGAAACCGGCGTGGTCGCCGGTAGCAGCCGCAGGCAACGAATACGTCAAAGTGTCGCCGTCGTCGTCGGTAGCGGTAACCGGAGCGCCCACATTCGCGTTCTCCCCCGCGTTCTCCGCCACCGTCAACGTCACCGATTCCGAAGCGAACGCCGGGGCCCGGTTATCCAAAGCCGTGCCCGAAACACCAGACCAAACGCTTTCGCCCTCGTCGTTCACGGCCCGCACCCGCACCTCATACTCCGCAGCCCCAGTCAAACCCCGGATCTGCGCTGTGGTCGCGGTCCCGGAATGAACATGATCAGACCATGAACTCGCAACAGTCGTCACCGGCCGATACTGCACGTCGTAGTCGGTCACCGGCGGCCGCCCGGTCACATCCGGCGCCGTCCACGACACGTTCAACCCCTCGAACACCGGCGTCACCGAAACCTGGCCCGGCGCCACCGCCGGCGGCTCATCCTTATCAACAACATTGATATTCACCGTCACCGTGTCGTCCAGACCGTCGCTGTCGGTAGCGGTCACCGTGAACGAATACGAACGCTTCGCCTCGTAATCCAACGAAGCGTCAGCGGTGATCTGACCAGACCTCGCGTTGATAGTGAAACCGGCGTGATCACCAGCACCCGAAGGCAACGAATACGTCACCGTGTCACCATCATCAGGATCGACAGCAGTAACCGGACCGCCCACAACCGCGCCCGCATCGGCGTTCTCATCCACCTCCCGTGTCACCGAACCCACGCCGAAGTCTGGGGCCTCGTTCACGTCAGTAACACCGATATTCACCACCACCGAGTCGGACAGACTGCCGGTGCCGTCGTCGGTGGCGATCACCGTCACCTGATACGACGACTTCGTCTCATGATCCAACGGACTGTTAGCGGTGATCTGCCCCGAACCGGAATTGATGGTGAAGCTGGCGTGATCACCGCTGGCGTCGAGCGTGTAAACCAACGTGTCGCCATCAGGGTCGGTAGCGGTAACCGCAGCGCCCACGTTCGCGTTCGCGGCCAAGTTCTCCGCCACCGACCGGCCCACCGGCCCATCAGGTAACGCCGGGGGCCGGTTATCCAAAGCCGTGCCCGAAACACCAGACCAAACGCCGTCGCCCTCGTCGTTCACGGCCCGCACCTGCACCTCGTACTCCGCAGCCCCGGTCAAACCCCGGATCTGCGCTGTGGTCGCGGTCCCGACATGATCATGATCGGTCCATGAACTCGCAGACTTCAGCTTGTACTGCACGTCATAGTCGGTCACCGCCGTCATGCCGGTCGTGTCCGGCGCAGTCCACGACACGTTCAACCCCGCGAACACTGCTGTCACCACCACCTGGCCCGGCGCCGGCGGCGGCTCGTCCTTATCGACAACCGTCACCGTCACCGACACCGTGTCCGACAGACTGCCGGTGCCGTCGTCTTCGACGGTCACCGTGAACCTATACGACGACTTCGCCTCATGATCCAGGCCGGAACGAGCCGTGATCTGACCGTTGGAACCGATAGCGAAACCGGCGTGATCACCAGCACCTGAAGGCAACGAATACGTCAACGTGTCGCCGTCGTCGTCGGAAGCCGCAACCGGATCGCCCACATTCGCGCCCCTGCCCGCGTTCTCCTCCACCAACCGGATCTCTGTTTCCTTACCGAACTTCGGGGGATCGTTCAAGTCGGTCACCGTCACCGTCACCGCCACCGTGTCAGACAGACTGCCGGTGCCGTCGTCTTCGACGGTCACCGTGAACGTATACGACGACTTGACCTCATAATCCAACGAACTATCAGCGGTGATCTGACCGTTGGAATCGATAGCGAAACCGGCGTGGTCGCCGGTAGCAGCCGCAGGCAACGAATACGTCAAAGTGTCGCCGTCGTCGTCGGTAGCGGTAACCGGAGCGCCCACATTCGCGTTCTCCCCCGCGTTCTCCGCCACCGTCAACGTCACCGATTCCGAAGCGAACGCCGGGGCCCGGTTATCCAAAGCCGTGCCCGAAACACCAGACCAAACGCTTTCGCCCTCGTCGTTCACGGCCCGCACCCGCACCTCATACTCCGCAGCCCCAGTCAAACCCGTAATCTCCGCTGTAGTCGCGGTCCCGGAATGAACATGATCAGACCATGAACTCGCAACAGTCGTCACCGGCCGATACTGCACGTCGTAGTCGGTCACCGGCGGCCGCCCGGTCACATCCGGCGCCGTCCACGACACGTTCAACCCCTCGAACACCGGCGTCACCGAAACCTGGCCCGGCGCCACCGCCGGCGGCTCATCCTTATCAACAACATTGATATTCACCGTCACCGTGTCGTCCAGACCGTCGCTGTCGGTAGCGGTCACCGTGAACGAATACGAACGCTTCGCCTCGTAATCCAACGAAGCGTCAGCGGTGATCTGACCAGACCTCGCGTTGATAGTAAAACCGGCGTGATCACCAGCACCCGAAGGCAACGAATACGTCACCGTGTCACCATCATCAGGATCAACAGCAGTAACCGGACCGCCCACAACCGCGCCCGCATCGGCGTTCTCATCCACCTCCCGTGTCACCGAACCCGCATCGAAGTCTGGGGCCTCGTTCACGTCAGTAACACCGATATTCACCACCACCGAGTCGGACAGACTGCCGGTGCCGTCGTCGGTGGCGATCACCGTCACCTGATACGACGACTTCGTCTCATGATCCAACGGACTGTTAGCGGTGATCTGCCCCGAACCGGAATTGATGGTGAAGCTGGCGTGATCACCGCTGGCGTCGAGCGTGTAAACCAACGTGTCGCCATCAGGGTCGGTAGCGGTAACCGCAGCGCCCACGTTCGCGTTCGCGGCCAAGTTCTCCGCCACCGACCGGCCCACCGGCCCATCAGGTAACGCCGGGGGCTGGTTATCCAAAGCCGTGCCCGAAACACCAGACCAAACGCTTTCGCCCTCGTCGTTCACGGCCCGCACCTGCACCTCGTACTCCGCAGCCCCGGTCAAACCCCGGATCTGCGCTGTGGTCGCGGTCCCGACATGATCATGATCGGTCCATGAACTCGCAGACTTCAGCTTGTACTGCACGTCATAGTCGGTCACCGCCGTCATGCCGGTCGTGTCCGGCGCAGTCCACGACACGTTCAACCCCGCGAACACTGCTGTCACCGACACCTGGCCCGGCGCCGGCGGCGGCTCGTCCTTATCGACAACCGTCACCGTCACCGCCACGCTGTCGGACAGACTGCCGGTGCCGTCGTCTTCGACGGTCACCGTGAACGTATACGACGGCTTCGCCTCGTGATCCAGGTCGGAACGAGCGGTGATCTGACCGTTGGAACCGATAGCGAAACCGGTGTGATCACCAGTATCAGCCGAAGGCAACGAATACGTCAACGTGTCGCCGTCGTCGTCGGAAGCCGCAACCGGATCGCCCACATTCGCGTTCGTGCCCGCGTTCTCCTCCACCGACCGGATCTCTGTTTCCTTACCGAACTTCGGGGGATCGTTCACATCATCAACGTTGATATTCACCGTCACCGTGGCGGACAGACTGCCGGTGCCGTCGTCTTCGACGGTCACCGTGAACGTATACGACGACTTGACCTCATAATCCAACGAACTATCAGCGGTGATCTGACCGTTGGAATCGATAGCGAAACCGGCGTGGTCGCCGGTAGCAGCCGCAGGCAACGAATACGTCAAAGTGTCGCCGTCGTCGTCGGTAGCGGTAACCGGAGCGCCCACATTCGCGTTCTCCCCCGCGTTCTCCGCCACCGTCAACGTCACCGATTCCGAAGCGAACGCCGGGGCCCGGTTATCCAAAGCCGTGCCCGAAACAGCACCCGACCAAACACCGTCGCCCTCATCGTTCACCGCCCGCACCCGCACCTCATACTCCGAACCCCCAGTCAAACCCGTAATCTCCGCTGTAGTAGCGGTCCCGACATGAACATGATCAGACCATGAACTCGCAACAGTCGTCACCGGCCGATACTGCACCTCGTAACCCGTCACCGGCGGCAGGCCAGCCATATCCGACGCGCTCGGCGCCACCCACGAAACGTTCAACCCCTCGAACACCGGCGTCACCGACACCTGACCCGGCGCCACCGCCGGCGGCTCGGCCACATCAGTCACATTCACAGTCACCGACACCGTGACAGGCAGACTGCCGTCGGAGGCGGTCACCGTGAACGAATACGAGTCCTTCGCCTCATGATCCAACGAAGCGTCAGCGGTGATCTGACCAGACCTCGCGTTGATAGTAAAACCGGCGTGATCACCAGTAGCAGCCGAAGGCAACGAATACGTCACCGTGTCACCATCATCAGGATCAACAGCAGTAACCGGACCGCCCACAACCGCGCCCGCATCGGCGTTCTCCGCCACCTCCCGGGTCTCTGTTTGCTTACCGAACGCTGGGGCCTCGTTCACGTCGGTAACACCGATATTCACCACCACCGAGTCG
The DNA here is from genome assembly GCA_963422655.1 of Acidimicrobiales bacterium. GTDB lineage: Bacteria > Actinomycetota > Acidimicrobiia > Acidimicrobiales > Aldehydirespiratoraceae > CATQHS01. Next base: position 1,374,774 of record OY730440.1, read on the forward strand.
GACAGCTTGCCGGTGCCGTCGTCGGTGGCGATCACCGTCACCTGATACGACGACTTGACCTCATGATCCAGGCTAGAATGAGCCGTGATCTGCCCCGAACCGGGATTAATAGCAAAACTGGCGTGATCACCGGTAGCAGCCAGCGTGTAAACCAACGTGTCACTGTCAGGATCGGCAGCCGCCACCGGACCGCCCACATTCGCGTTCGTACCCGCGTTCTCCGCCACCTGCCGGTCCACCTGCCGCGCGCTGTAATTCATGGGATTGAACACGAACACAGGATCCCGGTTATCCGAAGCTGTGCCCGAAACAGCAACCGACCAGCCGCCGTCGCCCTCCGCGTTCTTGGCCCGCACCTGCACCTCGTACTCCGCAGCCCCGGTCAAACCCCGGATCTGCGCTACGGTCCCCGGCCCGGAATGAACATGACTGGTCCATGAACTCGCAGTCTTCAGCTTGTACTGCACGTCATAGTCGGTCACCGCCGGCATGCCGGTCGTGTCCGGCGCCACCCACGAAACATCCAACCCCCCTGAAACCGCCGTCACCACCACCGAACCCGGCGCCGCCGGTGGCTCGAGTACGTCGGTAACCGACACATTCACCACAACCGTGTCGGTAGAGCTGCCATCGGAGACGGTAACGCTCAACTGGTAAGAAGCTTTGGTCTCGTGATCCAGGCCGGAACGAGCAGTGATCTGACCGTTGGAACCGATAGCGAAACCGGTGTGATCACCAGTATCAGCCGAAGGCAACGAATACGTCAACGTGTCGCCGTCGTCGTCGGAAGCCGCAACCGGATCGCCCACATTCGCGTTCGCACCCGCGTTCTCATCCACCGCCAACGACACCGGCCCATCAGGTAACACCGGGGGCCGGTTACCCGCAGCCGTCCCGGTGCCAGCAGCAGACCAATCGCCTCTGCCTTCTTCGTTCACAGCCCTAACCCGCACCAGATAATTCGAGCCGGTCAGGCTCCGGATCTGCGCTGTGGTCCCCACCCCGGAATGAACATGATCAGACCAATTCGAGTCGGTAGCTAGCTTGTACTGCACCTCGTAACCGGTCACCTCCGGCTTACCGGTCATAGCCGACGCACCCGGCGCCGACCACGACACGTCCAACCCCCCTGTCACCACCGTCGCTGAAACCGAACCAGGCGCCGGCGGCGGCTCATCCTCGTCGGTCACCGTCACCGTCACAATCACCGTGTCGAACAGAACGTCACTGTCGATGGCGGCCACCGTGAACGTATACGAATCCTTCGTCTCGTGATCCAGGCTGGAACGAGCGGTGATCTGATCCGAACCGAGATGAATAGAAAAACTGCTGTGATCACCAGCATCCGAAGGCAACAAATACGTCAACGAGCCACCGTCGGGGTCGGTAGCAAGCAGCGCGGCGCCCACATTGGCGTCTGCGCCCGCGTTCTCAGCCACTGACAACGACATCGAATTGGCAGCGAAAGCCGGAGGCCGGTTACCCGAAGCCGTGCCGGTACCAACATCAGACCAGTCACTTTTACCTTCCGGGTTAACCGTCCGCACCTGCACGGCATATTCCGTATCATCGGTCAGGCCCCGTATCTGCGCCGTAGTCCCCACCCCGGAATGAACATGATCAGACCAATCCGAATCAGCGGTCGCCCTGTACTGCACCTCATAGCCGGTCACAGGCTGCCACCCGGAATTATAGGGATACTCAGGAGCGGTCCAAGAAACATCCAACCCCCCTGACACCGGTTCCACTATAAGTAGTCCCACCGCAGGTGGCGGCTCGTCCACATTGGTGACGGAGATGTGAACCATGACCGTATCGGTGGCGATACCATCGGTGACAGTCATCATCACCCAATAGGAACTTTCGATCTCGTAATCCAATGATCTATCCGCGGTGATCTGACCCGAAGCAGGATCGACAGAGAAATCTTCAACGGGCTCGTGACCAACGCCACCAAACGAATAGGTCAAAGACCTGTTACCGGTATAACTGGCACCAACCGGGGCACCCACCTTCGCGCTCACCCCCAAGTTCTCGGGTACCGACCGCGATACGGTATCGGTATCGAATTTCGGAGGCCGGTAACCCGAAGCCGTCCCGGTTCCTACAGCAGACCAATCACCTCTGCCTTCTTCGTTCGCAGCCCTAACCCGCACCAGATAATCCGAGCCGGTCAGGCCCCGTATCTGGGCTGTAGTCCCCACCCCGGCATGAACAAGCCTGGTCCAATCCGCATCAGTGGTCGCCCTGTACTGCACCGCATAACCAGTCACAGGTGAACGGCCCGTCGTATCGGGCGCGGTCCAAGAAACATCCAACCCCCCTGACACTGGTTCCACCTTAAGAGACCCCACCGCAGGCGGTGGCTCGAACATATCATCAACGTCGATGATCACTACCACAGTGTCGGAGCCGCCGTTAGGGTCACTCACGGTTACTACCACCCGATACAATTCTCGGGTTTCGAAATCCAACGAACTATCAGCAGTGATCTGACCCGAATCAGAATCTATGGAAAAACTGTCGTGATCACCGCTGGCGTCCAGCGCGTAGGTCAACGTGTCACCATCGGCATCAGTGGCAACCACCGGAGCACCCACCCTCGCTCCCGCTCGCGCGTTCTCCGCCATGTCGCGATACGTAAATTCAACCGCAGAAGCCTCGGTAAACACCGGAGGCCGATTACCGGAGACATTACTCGAAACAGGATTGGACCATTCACTGTCACCATCAATGTTAACTGCCCGAACCCGCACCCGATATTTTGAACCTGCCGCCAGACCACGAATCTGCGTCGTGGTACCTTTCCCGTAATGGGAATGAGTGATCCAACTACCAGAAGGTGACCCCAAGGTAATAGGCTGATACTGGACCACATAACCAGTAATAGGCGGACGGCCAACCACATCTCGAGTCAACCAAGACACCTTCAGGCCCTCAAATATCGAAGCTACCCGCACAATTGGTTTCTCTGGTGGCTCTTCCACATCCTCCACACGGATGTTCACCACAACACTATCCGGTAATCCCCGGCCATCGGTTACGATAACAATCACCTTATAAGAAGCCCTGGTCCCGAAATCAAAATAAGAACTGTCGTCGGGACTATCACTCTCATAAGATAACCCTGTACTAGTTGTTATCTGACCAGACTCGGGATCGATATCAAACAAAGCATAATCATAATTGGAGTCATCAATAGAATAAGTCAAAAGATCACCATCAGGATCTTCAGCAGTAACCGGCAGGCCCACATCGGTGCCCCAGACCGCGTTCTCCTTCACAGCTCTTGATACGGAATCTTCAGCAAACTCTGGCGGGTAGTTCTGCGAAGTCGTATCAATAGAGGCACCGGACCAGGGCCCAGGACCTCCGGTGTTCCGGGCTCTCACTCGTACGGTGTAAGCAAAACCATTGATCGTGCCGTCTATCCGAGTCTTGGTATCGGTCCCAGAATAGGAATGAGTGGACCATTGATCCGCCGACACCTGCTTGTACTGCACCTCATAACCAGTCACCGGCGGCTTACTATCCATATCTGGGGCGCCCCAAGACACGACAAGCCCCCCTGACACCGGTGTCGCCTTGAGTCCAGCTACTCGACCCGGTTCTTCAATGTCGATGACCTCAATTGTCACATCAACAGAGTCAGAGAGCCTCTCACTATCGGTTGCGGTTAACGTCAAGCTATAGGAAGGCTGGGTCTCGTAATCTGGACTACTCAAAACTCTGATGGTCGGGTAGTCCTTCCCGATATATTTGATATCTTCGATATAGAAACTCTCGTGATCACCGTTGGTACTCGATAGTTCCAGGTCAAAAGAGTCATTCTCGTCGGGATCTACGGGTCGAAGGTTTAAGATACGAATCTTAGGGCTAGCTCTTGAACGTAAGATAGTTCCTTTTATCGCGTTCTCATCTACGTACAACGATGCCGACTCCATAACGAACTCCGGTGGTTCATGCACGTCGATAACGCTGATGTTCACCACGACACTGGCAGTGGAATATCGATCACCACTTTCGGTGGCGATCACCGTTACCTGATAAGAGTCCTTGGCTTCGTGATCCAAAGAACTATCGGCAGTGATCGCACCGGTGCTGGAATCAATGGTGAAAGATGCATGATCACCCGATTCCTCCAGCTCATAGACCAAATCGCTGGCTTGGCCGTCGGGGTCGGTAGCCGTCACCACAGCACCCACGGCCGCGCCATCACCGGCGTTCTCGGCGACTTCCCGATCCAGAGGCCCCTCAGCAGAAAACGTCGGCGGCTGGTTGAACGAACTCTTTCTCGGAGTAGTTTCGGTCCTAGCATCGGACCAGGCGCCGTCGCCCTCTTCGTTCACGGCCTGCACCTGCACCCGATATTGCGAACTTTCAGCCAGTTCTAGCCGGATCTCGGTCTTGCCATCATTCAAGAAAGCCTTATTTGTCCAGTCATTTATATCCGCAGACGTCAACTGGTAGCGCACTCGGTAACGGGTCACCGGCGGCTTACCAGCCATGTCCGGGGCGTCCCAAGACACGACCAACCCCTCATACACCGGGGTCAACGTAAGTCGAGACAACTTGGGTGGTGGTTCGTCCTTATCGGTAACACTGATGTTCACTACAACACTGGCAGTGGAATCCGAATCATCCCTTTCGGTGGCGATCACCGTCACCTGATAAGAGTCCTCGGCTTCGTGATCCAAAGAACTATCGGCAGTGATCTGACCGGTGCTGGAATCAATGGTGAAAGAGGCATGATCACCCGATTCCTCCAGCTCATAGACCAAAACGCTGCCTTGAGGGTCGGTGGCCGTCACCGCAGCACCCACGGCCGCGCCATCAGCGGCGTTCTCGGCGACTTCCCGATCCAGAGGCCCCGAAGCGAACGTCGGCGGCTCGTTGGACGAAGCAGTACCAGTTTTGGTATCAGACCAGTCGCCTTTATCCTCGGCGTTCACGGCCCGCACCTGCACCCGATATTCCTCGCCGCCGGTCAGTTCTAGCCGTATCTCGGTCTCGTCATCATTCAAGAAGTAGGCTTTACTTACCCAGTCTTTTGCAGACGTCAACTGGTAGCGCACTCGGTAACGGGTCACCGGCGGCTTACCAGCCATGTCCGGGGCGTCCCAAGACACGACCAACCCCTGATACACCGGGGTCAACGTAAGTCGAGACAACTTGGGTGGTGGTTCGTCCTTATCGGTAACACTGATGTTCACTACAACACTGGCAGTGGAATCCGAATCATCCCTTTCGGTGGCGATCACCGTCACCTGATAAGAGTCCTCGGCTTCGTGATCCAAAGAACTATCGGCAGTGATCTGACCGGTGCTGGAATCAATGGTGAAAGAGGCATGATCACCCGATTCCTCCAGCTCATAGACCAAAACGCTGCCTTGAGGGTCGGTGGCCGTCACCGCAGCACCCACGGCCGCGCCATCAGCGGCGTTCTCGGGGACTTCCCGATCCAGAGGCCCCGAAGCGAACGTCGGCGGCTCGTTGGACAAAGCGGTACCGGTCGCGGCATCGGACCAATCACCATGATCGTCGGCGTTCACGGCCCGCACCTGCACCCGATATTCCTCGCCGCCGGTCAGTCCCGATATCTCAGTTGTGGTCCCAGTACCGGAATGTGGATGGCTCTTCCAACCGCCAGAATTTGGCTTCTCCAGCTTGTAATTCACTTCATAATCGGTCACCGGCGGACGGCCGGTCATGTCCGGGGCATCCCAGGATACTTTCAGCCCCTGATACGCCGGGGTCACCGTAGGTCGAGCCAACTTGGGTGGCGGTTCAGTTAAATCCTTGACACTGATTGTCACATCGACGAGGACAGAGCCACCCTTACCGTCGGATACGGTCACCTCGAACTTATAAGATTCCTGACTTTCGAAATCCAGACTGGAGATAGCTGTGATCTGACCACTCCTGGAATGGATGGTGAAACTGGTGTGATCACCGATACTGCCAGTGGGCAGCGAATAGCGCAACACATCCTTATCGGGGTCGTTGACTATCACGGAACCAACCGGGAATCCATCGCCAGCATTCTCGAAAATATGAAAAGTCGGATCCAACTTAGGAGATACTGGTGGCCGGTTATTTGAAGCCTGTTTCGAAATATCGACCGGGGTGCCTTCGCCGTCGATGTTCATGGCCTGTACCCGTACCTGATAATTCAACCCCCCGGTAAGGCCCTGTATATTAACCGTGGTCGTCAGCGAGGCATGCGGGACATCGGTCCATGAAGCCTCGGGAGTGATCACCTCCCGATACTGAACCCTATAAGCAGTGATGGCCGGACGGCCGGTCATGTCCGGGGCGGTCCAGGATACTTCCAGCCCCCGGTACACCGGGGTAGCATCAAGCGAAACCACCGAGGGTGGTGGTTCGTTCACGTCAGTCACGGTGACGGTCACCACAACCGTGTCGGTGAGACCGGGGCTACCCCTGTCGGTGGCGGTCACCGTGAAACTGTAAGACGTCTTGGTCTCGAAATCCAGGGCCGCAACAGTGGTGATCTGACCGTTGGCACCGATAGTGAAACTGTTGTGATCCCCGGTGGTGCTCGACAGCGCGTAAGTCACGCTGTCGCCGTCATCGAGATCGACAGCAACCACCGGGCTGCCCACAGCCGTACCTATAGAAATATTCTCGGCAAAGGGCCCAAGGCTCAACGTCTCAGCAGAAAACTCCGGAGGTTCGTTCACGTCGGTAACGGCGATGGTCACCACAACCGTGTCGGTGAGACCGGGGCTACCCCTGTCGGTGGCGGTCACCGTGAAACTGTAAGACGTCTTGGTCTCGAAATCCAGGGCCGCAACAGTGGTGATCTGACCGTTGGCACCGATAGTGAAACTGTTGTGATCCCCGGTGGTGCTCGACAGCGCGTAAGTCACGCTGTCGCCGTCATCGGGATCGACAGCAACCACCGGGCTGCCCACAACCGTACTTATAGAAATATTCTCGGCAAAGGGACCACGGTCCAACGCCTCAACAGAAAACTTGGGAGCCTCGTTCACATCGGTAACGGCGATGTTCACCACGACTCTGGCTTTGGAATACTGATGGCTACTTTCGGTGGCGATCACCGTCACCTGATACGACGACTTCGCCTCATGATCCAAAGAACTATCGGCGGTAATCTGACCACTGCTGGAATCAATGGTGAAAGAGGCATGATCACCCGATTCCTCCAGCTCATAACCCAAATCGCTGGCTTGGCCGTCGGGGTCGGTAGCCGTCACCGCAGCACCCACGTTCGCGCCCACAGCGGCGTTCTCATCCACCGACCGGGTCACCGAATCCGAAGCGAACGTCGAATCCGAAGCGAACGTCGGCGGCTGGTTGGACGAGGCGAGGACGGTCTCAGCATCGGACCAGGGGCCTGTGTCTTCGTCGGTCACGACCCGCACCTGCACCTTATAAGTCGAACCCGCGGTCAAACCATCCACCTCGATCTCGGTCGCCCGGCCCGGATCCGGATCCACCGTCACCCAGTCTTGGCTGTCGTCGGCCAGCCGATACCGCACGTCGTAGCGGGTCACCGGCGGCGCGCCGGCCATGTCCGGGGCGGTCCAAGACGCAACAAAACCCTGGTACCTCGGAGTCAACGTAGGTGCAGCCAACTTGGGCGATTCTTCGTCCACGTCGGTGACCGTTACTTGAACGATGATGTTATCGGTCGCACCGGAACCGTCGGATGCGATCACCTTCAAGGTGAAGTACGCATCGGCTTCGTGGTTCAAAGCGCCAACAGCAGTGATCTGACCGGTGCTGTCATCAATGGTGAACTTGTCGTAATCACACAAGTAAGTATTATCCAGCGTGTAAGACACCGTGTCGCTGCTGTTGGGGTCGGTAGCAGTAACCGGATCGCCCACAGACCGTCCCGCATCAGGGCTCTCGGCGACAACCAGGCTCACGGACTCAGCGTCAAAAGCCGGGGGCTGGTTGCTCTGGGCGTGAGCCTGTGACGGGCTCGAAATGGCCATGATCATCCAAGCCGCCAAGACAAGAAGCAGCGAACCGACCCACCGGAAAGACCAACCGGCCAGACCTGCGATCCGTTCACGCCAAACCTGGGCGACCATCTCCACCTAAACGGCCTCCTCCATCTCGGCCACCCTGGAGGAGATCATCCACTCAGATGTAAGAGGCAACAGCCTGCGCTGGTCGACAGCCATGGCGACAGAGCCATCGGCGGACCGAATGGACAAAATTAACACCTCTTTCAAACCGATCGGCGGCACCAGTACTGCGTTGTACCGGACGAGCTTACGGGCCATGTAACTATGAATTCTTCAACGTACAGCATCGATCAGACAGGTGTCAACATGGTCTAGACAATTTCTCCCGGCCTTCCCCTGGCCCACGGCGGCACGGACAGAGGCCCGATCGCAGCCACTACGCCGGTGGCAATGGCCGGCTCGATCTTGCACCGCCTCGGTGAAACGGTGAATGAAAACGCCAACCGATGAGGCCCCATCGGCGGGGGTCTTCTATCGGCAACCCCCGGGTGTTACAGGCTCGCTCGGGTCAGGAACCAGAACAGCAGGACCACGGCTGCGACACCCATGATGGCGGCGTAGGAGCGCACGAAGCCCGACTGGAACCGCCGGAGCCACGTTCCGCCGGCTCGGACCGCCTGGCCCACCCCGTCGACGGCGCCGTCGACGACGGTGGCATCGAAGGTGGCGACCAGATCGAAGCCCTTGCGGCCCGGTCCGCCCACGAAACCGGAGATGGCTTCGTCGTAGCCGAACGCTCGGGCCAAGACGGGTCGTTCGACCGAGCCGGGATCGATATGTCCGGTCCGGTAGACAGCCACGGCCGCGCCGATACCGGCCGCGGCGCCGACAACGGCCGCCCCGGCCAGCAGCCACTGGGCCCCGACTCCCAGGCTCAGGTGAGCTTCGTTACCGAACAGCGACGGCTCCAGCCAATGCCCGAGGAAGTGCAGATCGGTGCTGAACGGGAGGTTCAGCCCACCCCCGACCAGCGCGGCCCCGCTCAGCACCATCAGCGGGACGGTCATGACCGGCGGGCACTCGTGCGGATGGCGCTCGGAGCCGTACCGGCCCGACCCGAAGAAGGTGAGCAACACCAAACGGCTCATATAAAAGGCTGTGAGCACCGCCGTCACGAAACCGACCGCCCACAACCCCGGATGATCGTCGAAGGCGTAGGCCAGGATCTCGTCCTTGGACCAAAACCCGGAAAAAGGAGGGACACCGGCGATGGCCAACCAGCCCACCACGAAAGTCGAAGCCGTGATTGGCATCAGCTTGGCCAACCCGCCGTAGCTACGCATGTCCTGGTCGCCGTCGTTGGCGTGGATGACCGAGCCCGCACCCAAGAAAAGCAGAGCCTTGAAGAAGGCGTGGGTGACCATGTGAAAAATGGCAGCCACGTAAGCGCCCGTGCCCACGGCCAGCACCATGTACCCGAGCTGGCTGACCGTCGAGTAGGCCAGCACCTTTTTGATGTCGGTCTGGGCCACGGCCACCGCGGCCGCCAGTAAAGCAGTGACGGCCCCGATCCAGGCGATGAGGCCAGGAGCCCAGGCATCGGCGGTGACCAAGATGGGGTTGACACGGACCAGTAGGTACACACCGGCCGTGACCATGGTGGCGGCGTGGATGAGAGCCGACACCGGGGTCGGGCCGGCCATGGCATCTGGCAGCCACAGATGCAACGGGAACTGGGCCGACTTACCCGCCGCTCCCACGAACAACAACAAGGTGATAGCGGTGGCGGTGGTGGCGGACAGGTCGCCGGCCGCTTCGAACAGGTCGAGGTAGCCGACCGTTCCGGTGGCGGCGAAGGCGGTGAAAATGGCCACCATGAATCCCCAGTCGCCGACCCGGTTGGTGACGAAAGCCTTCTTGCCGGCAGCGGCGTTGGCCTCGTCGCTGTACCAGAAGGAGATGAGCAGGTAGGAACAGGCCCCCACCCCCTCCCAGCCCGCGAAGGTGACCAGCAAGTTGTCGCCCAGCACCAGCACCAGCATCGAGAAGGCGAACAGGTTCAGGTAGGCGAAGAAAGTCCCGAAGCGTTCGTCGTCGGCCATGTACCCGATCGAGTACAGGTGGATGAACAACCCCACGCCGGTGATGAACAGAGCCATCGTGACCGAGAGCGGGTCTACCAAGAAGCCGGCGTCGACGGCCAGTCCACCTACCGGCACCCATTCGAAAAGCCTCACCGTGACCTGGCGATCTCCGGCCGGACGGCCGACCAAGTCGACGTAGGCTGCGATAGATGCTCCGAAGGCGCCGGCCATGGCCCCGGTGGCCAGCCAACCGGACCGAAACCCCGCCCGCCGGACCGGGCCCAGAATCAAGGCCGTGAACCCGGCCAGGGGCAAGGCCAGGATCAACCACACCGATTCGGCCACGGTCCCCGCCTCCGGCTCTCAGCCCCGTAACACCGACAGGTCATCGGCGGTGGCCGAGGCCCGACGCCGGTTGACTGCCACCACCAATGCCAAGCCCACCACGACCTCGACCGCAGCCACCACCAACACGAAGAAGACCGCCACCTGACCGCCGACATCGTTGAGATCGGCGCCCAGAGCCACGAAGGTGACGTTGACGGCGTTGAGCATGAGCTCGACGCACATGAACATCACCAAAGGGTTGCGCCGAACCAGAAGACCCACGGCGCCCATTGCGAACAGGACCGCGGCCAAGGCCAGGTACCAGCCCGTCAACGGCTCCATCAGAATCCTTCGCTTCGGTTCCGGCGGGTCAGCACCACCGCCCCGATTACGGCAACGGTCAACAGCACAGCTGTTATCTCCACCGCCAGCGCGTACTCGGTGAACAGCACCCGACCCAGGCGTTCCACATCGCTGAGACCGTTGTCGAGAGCCCGTTCACCGGCGACCCTGCGGGACCCGGTGAGGACATCGGTGACCACTACGGTGGCGGTGAGCACGACTCCAGCCAGAGCCACTCCGATGATCACGGCCAGCGGTCGCTGTCCGGTGATGGGCTCGATGTCGAGGCGCACAGCCTTGTCGACACCGAGGAGCATGATGACGAACAGGAACACGATGACGACGGCTCCGGCGTAGACCACCACCTGCACCGCGGCCAAGAAGTGGGCATCTCGCAGCACGAACAGCACGGCCACTCCCACAAGGGTCTGAATCAGGAACAGCGCGCAGTGCACAGGATTGCGACTCCCGACCACACCGACCGCCCCCGCCAGTATCAGGACTGCGGCCACCACGAACACCGCCGCCGCCATCAGCCACCACTACCTTCACCGGCACCTTCACCGGTCGAGCCCGGGTCGAGCCCGATGGTCCGGGCGTCCTTGGCGCCCTCGGGCGGGCGGACGCCGTAACCGAGCTCGCCCGACCAAGCCACCGTGCCCTCGTAGCGGTGGTCACCCGACGCCGAGGTGGCTCGCATCCATCCCGAGGTCGCTTCGTCGTCGCCGTCGCGCCAGTCCTCCCAGGCCAGCTTGCGGGGGCGGCCATCGTCGTCGACCAGCAGCTCGGTCTTGGTGTAGACGGCGTCGTCGCGGTTGGTGAAGGAAAACTCGAACAGCTTCGACTCGGTGATGGCCTGAGTTGGGCAGGCCTCCACGCACAGGTCGCAGTGGATGCAGCGCAGATAGTTGATCTCGTACACGTAGCCGTACCGCTCGCCCGGGGCCACCGGATGGTTCGGATCGTTGTCGGCCCCCCGCACGTAGATGCACTGGGCCGGGCACACCCCGGCGCAGAGCTCACAGCCGATGCATTTCTCCATACCGTCGGGGTAGCGGTTCAAGACGTGACGGCCGTGCAGGCGTTCGGGCTTGGAGCGTTTCTGATCGGGTTTACCCGGCTTGGCCCGGCCGCCGCGGTAGTCGGTGGTGACCCGGGGGCGGAAGAGTTGTCGCAGCGTCACGCCGAATCCTTCGAAGTAACCCATCTCAGCTAACCTTCTCGGTGGTGCGATCCGAGCTGGGGTGGGCCAAGGCAGGCTGGGGTCGATCCGAGCTGAGGTCGATCGGGCCGGCCCGGTGGCGACCGGAGGCCAAAGCGCTCGTCAGCAGGCCCGCGGCCAGCCCGAAACCGGCAATGGTCACAGCGATGACCGCAACCAGGTTCCAGTTCCGGTCCCGGGCGGTCTCGAGCGCGGCCAGCAACACCAACCAGCCCAACGACACCGGTATCAGCAGCTTCCAGCCCAAGTCCATGAGCTGGTCATAGCGGAAGCGGGGCAGGGTGGCCCGCACCCATACGAAGCCGAACAGGAGAACGAACAGCTTCACCATGAACCAGACCGTCCCCCACACCCAGCCGATGCCGTCGATGAGCACCGGCCCGGAAGGTCCGCCCAAGAACAGGGTGACGATGACAGCCGCCATGGTGATGGTGTTCATGAACTCGGCTAGGTAGAACAGGGCAAAACGGATGGAGGAATACTCGGTGTGGAAGCCGCCGACCAGTTCCTGTTCGGCCTCCACCAAGTCGAAAGGAGGCCGGTTGAGCTCGGCTGTTCCGGCGATGACGAAGACGACAAAGGGCACCATACCGGTGAGGACGACGTTCCATCCGGGAACGAAGCCGAGGTATCCTCGGCCCGACTGAGCCGCCACCATGTCGTGGGTGGACAGAGATCCGGTCATCAGCACCACCGCCGCCACCGCCAAGCCCAGAGCCGCCTCGTAGCTGACCATCTGGGCCGAGGCCCGGACCGACCCCAGCAGCGGGTATTTCGATCCCGACGACCACCCGGCCAGCATCACACCGTAAACCGCCACCGAGCTCATGGCCAAGAACAGCAGTACCCCTACCGGGGGATCGGCCACTTGGAGGTAGGTGTCGTGACCCCACCACCGGACCACACCGTCTGAATCGGTGAAGTTTCCTCCCAGCGGCACGATCACGAACACCAAAAAAGCGGGCACCAGTGAAAGGTATGGGGCCAATTTGAATACGAAACGATCGGACCGGGCCGGGACCAAGTCCTCTTTGAAGAACAGCTTGACGCCGTCGGCCAGGGTCTGCAGGATACCCCACGGGCCGGCAATACTCGGACCCATGCGCTGGTGCATGCCACCGAGAAGCTTGCGCTCGAACCAGATCATCAACATGACCGCCACCAGCAGGAAGGCGAATGCCATCCCCACCTTCAACAAGGTGATGAGCACCTCGGCCGGCCCGATGGAGCCCGACAGGAGAGGATCAGCGGCCAGAATCACCGGGCCTGCACCGTTACCTCGGTGACCGACGAACCGGCCTCGATCAAAGCGTTGGCCGGCGCCCCCGGAGCCAGCCACCCAACCGCCACCACACCAGCGGGCACACCGTCGTCGACGATCAAGGTGGCGTCGATGTGGCCCCGTTTCGAGGCGACCCGCACCGACGACGCCGGCTCGGCAGCAATTCGGTAGAGAGCCGTAGGGTGGACCCGAGCCTCGGGACCCCGGGCCAGCCCCCGGCTGGACCGGCAGTGGCGCAACATGACACCGTCGTCGTACATGGTCCGGGTGGCCACCAGCCGGAGGTCACGACCCCGCGGCAAAGCCGAGACCCGAACCGCCGGAACCGGGATCTCGGTGCCGGTGAGCACCACTCCCTCTACCGGGGCAGAGGCCAGGGCCGCTTCGGTCAGAGGCCGGTGGAGCTTCGATACCCGAGCCAGCTCGGCTCTGATCTCGGCTGGTGAGCCGAAGCCGAGGTCGGCTCCGAGACGTATAGCCAGCTCGGAAGCGATCATCCAGTCCGCTCGGGCCGTGCCGGGAGGCGTGACCTTCTGGCTCATGGGACTGACCCGGCCTTCGAGGTTGGTGAAAGTACCCTCCGACTCGGTGGGGCCGGCCGCGGCCAGCACCACGTCGGCGGCCAGCGCTACCGAATCGTTGACGAACATGTCGACAGCTATCACCGTGCCGACGCCGTCGATCCCACGCCGGGCCAGGGACCGGTCGCTGAAGTCGTTGAGCGGGTCGGCGCCCAGCAGTATCAGCACGTCGATCCTGCCTGCGGCCGCGGCCGCCAGCATGGCTCGGGCGTCGAGCCCGGCCCCGGCCGGGATCCGGGGCCAAGACGGGGCCACCCTGTCGGCCCCGGCGGCCAGACCGACACGACCCGGCAGCAATCCCGGCGCCAGCCCGGCGTCGAGAGCCCCGTATATGTTGCCCCGGCGCAGGGCGGGCAGGAACCGCACCGAACCCAGCGCTGACAGCATCGTCGCGGCTGCGGCCATGTCATCGGCCGACTCGGCCAGCGATCCCCGGCCCATGATCACGGTGACGTCGCCGACGAGGGCAGCAGCGGCGGCGGCGATGGCGCTGGCCTCGCAACCGGCCGCACCGGTGGCCGGCCCGGTGGTGGCCGCCACCAGCGCCTCGACCAGATCGACGGTCTCGCCCGGGCGTGGATACAGCGAATGGGCAGCCAGGCCGGCCAAGCCGGTAGAACGCGGGGCGACCTCGATCAGGGTGGCCCCGTCGACCCGCACGGCATGGCGCAGCCGCAGGTACAGGCAACCGAGCTCTTCTTTGGGGTCGATGCCGAGCAACACGATCACACCACCGGGGCGGCAGGCCTCGTCGATGGTGGCCCGGGGCAGGCTCAGCACCAGCTCGGCCGGCAAGCCGTCGTCGAGCTGGGCGTCGACGTTGTCGGTGCCGATGACCCCTTTGGCCAGCTTGGCCCACGCGTACTGAGCCTCGTTGGTGAGCCTGGCCCCGCCGAGAACGCCGACCCGCTCAGGCCGGGCTCCGCTCACGGCGGCGACGACCCGATCGGTTGCCGCCGCCCAACTCGCCTCCACCAGCTCGTCGCCGTCTCGAACCAGCGGACCGGTAACCCGCCCGTCGCTGTTGAGCGCTTGGAAACCGAACCGCTCCTTGTCCGACAACCAGCCCCAGTTGACGGCATCGGCGTCCACCCCTGCCACCCGCAGGACCCGGTTGCGCGACGACTGCACGCTGACCCGGGCCCCCACCGAGTCGACCCAGGCCGTCGACACCGTCTCGGTCAGGTCCCAGGGCCGGGCCTTGAACCGGTAGGGCTCGGCCGTGAGGGCTCCGACCGGACAGATCTGGACCGTGTTGCCCGAGAAGTAGGAGGCGAAAGGCTCACCCTCGAAAGTGTTCACCTCGGTGGAACCGCCCCGGCCCATGAAGTGGATCAGCGGGTCGCCGGCCACCTCGTCGGCGAATCGGGTGCAGCGGTCACAAAGTATGCAGCGTTCCCGATCGAGGTGGACGGTGGCGCTGATGGCGATGGGCTTCTCGAAGTGCCGCTTCTCCTCGACGAACCGGCTCTCGCCGGGCCCGTAGGCCATGGTCTGGTCCTGCAGCGGGCACTCACCGCCCTTATCGCAGATCGGGCAGTCGAGAGGGTGGTTGGCCAGCAGGAACTCCAGCACTCCGTCCTGGGCCTTGACCGCGGTCGGGGATTCGGTTTCGACCGTCATGGGTCCGGTCACCGCCAGCATGCACGATGGTTGTAGGGAGGGGCCACGGCCGGTGTCGACGGTGACCAGGCACATCCGACACATTCCCACCGATGCCATCCGCGGGTGGTAACAGAAGCGGGGGATGTAGACGCCGTTGCGTTCGCAGGCCTCGATGAGCAACTCTCCGACCCCGGCCGAGACGGTGCGGCCGTCGACGGTGACATCCACGACATCCACGCCCGGCACCAAGCTGTCGGTGGCGGTCACGAGGCGGCCCGTACCGCGATGGAGTCCCGCCGGGTGATCTTGGCTTCGTACTCGGAGCGGAACCGGCGGATGGTGGAGACGATCGGAGCTACCGCCGAGGGGCCCAACGGACAGATCGTGGTCTGGCGGGGCGGGAAGGGCACAGCCGCGAGGGCTCGGGTCGCCTGGGCCGCCACCGGGTAGGGACCAGGGCTGATGTTGTCGGATATGTCGAGAAGCAGGTCTATGTCGGAGGGCCGGCCCCGACCATCGACGATGCGCTGGAGGATCCGGGCCAGCCAGGCCACGCCTTCCCGGCAGGGGGTGCATTTGCCGCAGGACTCCCGGGCGAAGAAGCGCACCAGACGCAAGGCGGCTTCGACGGCGTCGGTGGTTTCGTCCATCACCACCACCGCCCCCGAACCAAGCATCGACCCGGCCGCGCCCACCGGTCGGGCTTCCAATGCCAGGTCGAGGTGCTCGCCGAAGAACCAGGGGGCCGAGCCTCCGCCGGGGATGAACGCCTTCAGCTCGTGACCGGCCCGGATCCCCTGAGCGAAGCTGTCGCCGTAGAGCAACTCCGAGAAGGTGGTCACCCCGTGTTCCAGCTCGTACACACCAGGCCGTCGCACATGGCCCGACACTGCGAACATCCGGGTGCCGGGCGAGGAATCAGAGCCGTACCGGCGGTAGGCGTCGGCGCCGTTGACCATGATCCAGCCCAGGTTGGATAGGGTTTCGACGTTGTTGACGATGGTGGGCTGACCGTACAAGCCGATCGCGGCCGGGAAGTACGGGGGTTTGAGCCGGGGCATCCCTCGATGGCCTTCCAAGCTCTCGATGAGGGCGGTCTCCTCGCCCACGATGTAGGCGCCGGCCCCCCAGGTGAGCACCACGTCGACGGAGAAGTCGGTGCCGCCGACGTCGCGGCCTGCGTATCCGGCCGCGTAGGCTTCGTCGAGGGCTCGGGCGATCCGCTCCTGGGCCAGAGCCATCTCGCCCCGCACGTACAGGAAACACTGGGACAACCCCAAGGCATAGCAGGTGATCAGGCAGCCCTCGATCAACTGGTGAGGGTCGCGTTCCATGAGAAGGCGGTCCTTGTAGGTGCCGGGCTCGCTCTCGTCGCCGTTGACCACCAAGTAGTACGGGTACCGGCCCGGGGGCAGGAAACCCCATTTGACCCCGGCTGGGAACCCGGCCCCGCCCCGGCCCAATAGGACAGCGGCCCGAACCTCGTCGTGAACAGCGCCGGGGGTCATGGTCAAGGCCCGGCGCAGGCCCTGGTAGCCGCCGGTGGCCTCGAAGCGGGCCAGCGTGTGGGAATCCTCGTAACCGAACCGGCCGGTAATGATCTTGGGGCCGTCGTTGTCGACGTAACCAGGGGCGTGGGCCACGTAAGCGTTGGTGGCCATCAGCTCTCCCCTTGGAGATCGGAGCCGCGGGCGGCCAGCCACACCGGCGCGGCCCGGGCCGCTTCGGGAGGCACCACCCCGGCCATCCGGTCTTCGGGTATCGACTGATCGACTCGGGCCAGACTCCCGTGGAGGGGGATCTCCTCGGCTGTCTCGCCGGCCCGGATGGCAGCCACCAACCGGTCGAAGTCCTCAGGGGTGACCCGGAGCCGGTAGCGGTAGTTCACGGCCAGGCACGGCGCTTCGGTGCAGGCTGCCATGCACTCGACGGTCTCGAGGGTGAACATGCCGTCGGCGGTGGTGCCACCCGGTGACACCCCCAGGGTGGCACCGGCGTGGGCGACCAGATCGTCGGCCCCCATCAGCCAGCAGGAGATGTTGGTGCAGACGTTCACCAGGTAGCGGCCCACGGGATGGAACTTGAACATCTCGTAGAAGGTGGCGGTACCGGCCACCTCGGCCGGGGTGATGCCGATGAGCTCGGCGATGTGGCGCATTGCCTCGCTGGTCACGTAGCCGTCTTGGGCTTGGGCCAGGTGCAGCAGGGGGATCAGAGCCGATCGGGGCCGCGGGTACCGGGCCATGATCCGGCGGGCCCGGGCCTCGTTGTCGGCGTCGAGCCGGCTCACCGGTCGACCTCACCCATGATGGGATCGACCGATGAGACGATAGCCACCCCGTCCGCGATCAAGCCCCCCGCCATCAGGTGAGGCAGGCACCCGAGGTTGACGAAGCTCGGAGCCCGGACGTGCAGGCGATAAGGCTTGGCGCTGCCGTCGCTCACCAGGTACACCCCCAGCTCACCCCGGGGCGATTCGACGGCTACGTACACCTCCCCAGGCGGGACCTTGAATCCCTCGGTGAAGATCTTGAAGTGGTGGATGAGCGCCTCCATCGACTGGTCGATGCGGGCCCGGGGCGGAGGTGTGACCTTCTTGTCCTGCACCCGGTAGT
Organism: Acidimicrobiales bacterium; assembly: GCA_963422655.1. Lineage (GTDB taxonomy): Bacteria > Actinomycetota > Acidimicrobiia > Acidimicrobiales > Aldehydirespiratoraceae > CATQHS01. The sequence continues at coordinate 1,392,796 of OY730440.1, forward strand.
CGCCGGCCGGCATGGTTTCGAGGATCTGGCCGACTATGCGCAACGATTCCCGGATCTCGTTGAGACGGACGGCGTAGCGGTCGTAGCAGTCGCCGTAGGAGCCGACGATCACGTCGAAGTCCATTTGGTCGTAGAAGAGGTAGGGTTCGTCGCGGCGCAGATCCCAGGCCAAGCCAGTGGCCCGGAGTATGGGCCCGGTGGCCCCCAGGGCGATGGCCTCGGCCGTGGACATGACCCCCACTCCTTGGAGCCGTTCGCGCCAGATGGGCTGGCCCGTGAGCAAAGTGTCGTACTCGCCGAGCCGGGGCGGGATCAGATCGAGCAGCCTCAGCACGTCGTCACGCCAGCGGGGGGGTAGGTCGGCGGCCACTCCCCCGGGCCGGATGTAGTTGTGGTTCATGCGCAGGCCGGTGACCTTCTCGAAGAAGCGGAGCACCTCCTCGCGCTCGCGCCAACCGTAGATCATCATCGACACGGCTCCGAGGTCCATGCCGTTGGTTGCCATGAACAGCAGGTGCGAGCTGACCCGGTTGAGCTCGCACATGAGCATGCGTATCCAGCCGGCCCGGTCGGGTACCTCGATCTCCAGGAGCTTCTCGGTGGCCAGCGAGAATGCCAGTTCGGTGAACAGGGGCGCGGCGTAGTCCATGCGGGTGACGTTGGTGCCACCCTGGAGGTAGGTGAGCCCCTCGCCCGTCTTTTCCATTCCGGTGTGCAGGTAGCCGATCACCGGCTTGGACCTCAACACCGTCTCACCTTCGAGCTCGAGCATGAGCCTCAGCACCCCGTGGGTGGACGGGTGCGACGGACCCATGTTGAGCAGCACCCGCTGGTCGTCGCCGGGTTCGGGCCGGTCCCCGATCCGAGCCGCTTCCGCCTCCGACATCCGCAGCACGGCGGAGGGGTGCCGGTAGCGGACCCGTTCGGCCCCGTCGTCGGTCCTGTCCCCGCCAGAGCCGGCCCCGCTCTCACCGGTGACGCCCCGGCCGGTCTCTGAGGTGGAGGTGACGCTCATCTCCGGTTCACCCGGCGTTGGAGGCGGCCTTGAACTGCACAGGGATCTGGCCGATGTCGTAATCCTTGCGAAGCGGATGACCCACCCAGTCCTCCGGCATCAGGATGCGGGTCGGATCGGGGTGGTCGGAGAAGTAGATGCCGAACATGTCGAAAACCTCGCGTTCGAGGCTCTCAGCCGTGGGCCACAAGTCGAACAGAGTGGGAACGGTCGGGTCTTCGGCCGGTACCTGGGCCCGCAACCGCAACCGACGCCGACGCCGGTGCGACAGCAGGTTGGCCACCACCTCGAAGCGCTCGGGCGTGACGTCGTCGGGAAGGCAGCGAGGTCCGGCGTGGTGGAGGTAGTCGACGGCGGTGAGGTCGACCAGTTGGTCGAAGCCATCGTCGCGGGCGGCGCCGGCCACTTCCAGCCACTGACCCAGTGAAGGATGCAGCACGGCCTGGCCCCGCGACCAACTGCCGGCCGAGCCCGCAGCGGGATCGAGCCCAAACCGAGGCCCGGTGGCGGTATCGGCTTCGTCGCTCACCGGCGACCGATCATGACGGTGCCGCTCTGACCGTCACGCTGCTCGACGGCTATGGCGGCCCCGGCGCCGGTGGAATGGCGGCGGGCCAGCAGCTCACCGGTGATGATCTTGTCGTGAAGGGTGAAGATGGCATGCATCAGCGTCTCGGGGCCGGGCGGACAGCCCGGTGCGTACACGTCGACGGGAACGACCTGGTCCACGCCCTGTACGATGGCGTAGTTGTTGAACATGCCGCCGCTGGAGGCGCACACGCCCATCGATATGACCCATTTGGGCTCCATCATCTGGTCGTAGATCTGACGCAGCACCGGGGCCATCTTCTGCGAGACCCGACCGGCCACGATCATCAGATCGGCCTGGCGGGGCGAGGCCCGAAAGACCTCCATCCCGTAACGGGCCAAGTCGTAGTGGGCGGCGCCGGTGGCCATCATCTCGATGGCGCAGCAGGCCAAGCCGAACGTGGCCGGCCAGCAGCTCCGGGCCCGGGCCCAGTTGACCAGAGCTTCGAGACGACCGGTGACGAAGTTGTGCTCGAGCCCCTCCAAGCCCTGGCCCCGAACGTCGGCGATCAGCCCCATCGGGCCACCTCGCCGGCCGGTCCGGCCTCCGGGCGGCCTTCGAGACCGACCCGGCGAACGGTGGAGGCGCTGGTCCGCTCGGCCGAGACGGCGCCGGGCCGAGGCGGGGCCTTCGATGCCGGGCCCCATTCGAGCGCGCCGGCGCCTATCAGGTACACGAACGACTCGAACACGGCCAGAGTGAAGATCATCACCGCCACCAGCCCGAAGAGCCCGAGCCCACCTCTGGCCACCGCGTAGGGGTAGAAGAGGATGATCTCGATGTCGAAGACGATGAAGATCATGGCCACCAAGAAGAACCGGACCGGGAACCGCTCCGGTGTCTCACGGACCGGGACGATGCCACACTCGTAGGGTGCCTGCTTGGGCCCGGTCGGCCGCCGGGGCGCCAGCAGGCGCGACACCACCAAGCTGACGGCGGCAAATCCGACGGCGACGACCGTCAACGCCAGAATGGGAAGGTACTGGCCCAACACCGGCTACACCGTGGCCTCGAAAGCGGCCCGTCGCTGCCACACCAGCTTGTCCCGCTCGTGCAGGAAAAGGCACAGGGCCGAGAAGATGGCCAGCGAGCCCAGCGTCACCAGCGCCGGCTTGAGCCGGCGATCGCCCAGATCACGGACCATGATCACCGAGATCACCGGTTTGGTGGCATCGGCAACGGGGCGGGGTGGGGGTTGGCCCGGGACCAGCTTCTGCTCTACGACCTGCTGCATCTGCACCAGGCTGTAACGGGTGGGGTGGGTGGGAGTGAGGGCGGAGGAGATCTGCGTCCAGATCCGGTCGAGTCGGCTGGGATCATCGGGCAGGCCCTTCTTGCCGCCGGTCGTGTAAGCGTCGAGAACTTCGACATCGCCCTGGGAGACGAACGAGAAGTCGGGACTGCTGATCAGAAAGGCGATGGCCGAAGCCTGGGCCTCGCCGGACTCGGCGGTGGACAGCAGCTTCCACTCGCCGAAATCGAAAGTACCGGCGGCCAAGGCGTCGTCGATCACCCCGGGGGCAACCGCGGCCAGCTCCGAAAGCGTCGCAGCCTGGTTGCGGGCCAGTTCGGACGCGACCAGCTCTTCGATCTCGGCGTCGGTGAGCCCCTCTATCTGGTCGGGCGTGAGAGTGTTCCGGCTGACGGGGCCGAACTCGGCCCGGGCCACCGCGTCTGTGGATCCGACCACGAGGTCGAAGGCACTGGGTAGCTCATCGGGGTTGGGAAGGCGGGTGGCCTCGTCCAAGGCGGCGACTTCGAGATTGCCGATGTTCATCTCCTGCAAGCGCCAAGAGGGAGCGTCGCCGGCCCAGCCGATGCCGTAGATCCACCAGACCGCGGCCATGATGACCATCCAGGCAAAGAAACCGGTCAGGGCGATGAGGGTGCCGAGCCGAGCCCCGGTGTTGGTGACCAGCAGCAGCCATACCGAGCCCATCAGCACCACCACCCCGGCGAACACGGCCATGAAGCCGCGGATCTCCGGATCCCAAGCCAGGCCGGCAATGACCTCGAGCGGTTCCATCACAGGTTCCTCTCGAAGGCGACGATGGCGTCGATCTGGTCCTGGGTCAGCACGCCCGGATAGGTGACCCCCACGTCGTCATCGGTGCGGGGGCCGAACCCGGGCATCTGACCGTTGCCGCCCGAGCCGCCCCTACCGTAGGTCTGGCCAATGGTCTGACCTGCGGACACGAAATCGGAGTGGCCCGAGGCCGTTTCGAACTGGTCGACGACGCTGCCGCCGGTCAGGTTGGGGCCGAAGAACCCGCCTCCGACGGTGTAGGCCTCGAGGATGGGGCCGGCGTGGCCGTCGATGCTGTCGTCGCCGTCGACAGTGGCGTCGAAGGACCAGCCGTAGGTGTGGCAGCGGGCGCAACTGTAGGTGCCGCCGGCGGCGGCGTTGTCGAACAGGATCCGGCCGTAGGTCCAGTAGAGCCGGTGGCCGGCCACCTCACCGTCGGACAGCAACTCCAGCCCGGCCCGGCGGATGGCTTCGTCGTCTCCCGCCAGAGAGGGGTCGGCTGCCAGTGCCGTCGAACGGGCCGACTCCACCACCGCGGTCACCTCGTCGAGCCAGCCGTCCACAGCGTCGGGGCCGTCGTCTCGGTCCTGCTCCCGGAGATATCGGGCCACCCCCTCCCTGACCCCGGCGTCGACCACGGAGCGGACTTCGGACTCGGGGATCTGGATCCGGCGCAGGTAGCGGATCAGGTACTCGATCTGCTGTTCGGTGAGGGGGCCGCCACCAGGGGTGCCCCAAGCCGGCATCACCTTGTTGCGGCCGTAGTTGAGGACGTGGCGCACCTCGTCCTCGCTGAAGCGGGACAGCACGGTGTTGAGAGCGGGAGCCTTCCAGGCCACGGTGGCCACGAACTGCCCCTCGGCATCGGTGATGGTATAGGAGGTCGATCCGCCCACGCCCTCGGCGCCGTGGCAGGACTGACAATCCGAGCCCTCCTCGTACAGCTCGCCGCCCCGGTCGGCGAAAATGCGGTCCCTGTCGTCGACCAGGCCCTTCTGACGGCCGGGCTCGCCCAGCCAGTACAGGGGCAGTCCCACCCCGATGACGGCCAGCAGCACGAACCCTGCTCCCAGCGACCGGTCGAGCTTGACCCCTTCCAGCTCGGAGTCGGGTAGGTAGGGCTTGCGGTTGGGGGCCAGCTCGATCTCGCTGCCGACTTCCGGCTCGGCTGCTCGGGTGTTGGCGATCAAGTAGAGGACGAACCCGACCAACACGATGAACAAGATGACCAAGCCGATGGTCCGTTGGGTGGAGGCAGCTAGGAGCATGGGAGTGGGCGATCTCGTCGATATCGGGGCGACGGGGTGAGGTTAATCGTGGGTGGCCTGACCTATGCAGGCCGGTCCTTCAGCTTCCTGGCCGGTGGTGTTGGTGCCTATGGGCGGGCCTTGGATGATGGTGCCGGTGTCGACGGTCAGGGATCCGTCGGCGCCGATCTCGGTGGCGAAGCGGTCCATGCCCCGGGGCGCGGGTCCGCCCCGCTTTTCGCCCACCTGGTTGTACTTGGATCCGTGGCAGGGGCATTCGAACCACTGCGACGTGAGGCAACTGGGCACCCGGCAGCCGAGATGCGGGCACTTCTGGTAGAGGGCAACGATGCCACCGCCCAGACCGAGCTGCTGACCCGCGGTCATACCGGCCAACTCGGGGGAAGAGTAGGCGGCCTGAGCTTTCTCCACCGCCCCGTTGGGGTACTCGGTGAGCCACATCCGGCCCTCCGGCTTGTACAGGAAGCCCTGGTTGTCGCGGATTTCGGTGAGCAGGTCACTGACCAAGCCGACCTTGATCTTGGAACCGAAGCCGCTGGCGCCCTGAGGCCAGAGGAAGGCGACGCAGGCCACCCCGAACCCGGTGAGGCTCATTCCCATCAACCCGACGATGGTGCGGTTGAAGAACTGGCGGCGGCTGACTCCGATCGTCTCGGGGTCGGCCGGCACGTAAGGCGCCGGGGGTTCGGCCGGGACGGCCGCAGCCAGCGCGGCGGAAGTGGCTCGGCGATCCTGGGCTGCAGCCTTCTCCACTTGGCGGCCGGTCGGTGGTTGCCGGATCTCCAGCACCGCCGAATCCCGGTTCCGGCGGCGGGTCTCACGAGACAGCACACCGATGGCGGCACTGGACTGGCGTCGGTGCACGGCGGCCAGCACCGCGATTATGGCGAGAACGGCGAGAACGGCCAGAGCCAGGTAGATCATGGTCGGTCCATCACAACTCGAAGAACAACCCGGCTGTCCACGGGAAGACGAAATTGAAGCCGGGGCCCCTGAAGAAGGAGCCGATCATCACCAGCACGGCCCAGAACATGAGGTGGATGGTCATGAGGCTGATGGCGAACTTGCGGTCTTCAGGCCGGTGCGACGGGTTCTTGTCGATGTAGGGCGCCAGCATCAGCAAGAAGAGACCGATACCGGGAATGGTCACCCCCGCCACCATAGGGTGGAACATGGTCAGCAGCTCCTGCAGGCCCAAGAAGTACCAGGGCGCCTTGGACGGGTTGGGAGTCTGGTTGAAGTTGGCCAGCTCCAGCAGAGGAGCATTGACGAAGATCGAGAACACCAAGGTGAAGGCGGTGATGAACAGGGCAGCCACGAACTCGGCCACCAGCAGGTGGGGCCAAACGTGGACCTTGTCCTGGGGCATGGACTTGACGTCTTGGATCGAGCCGGACTTCACCACTGTGAGCAGGCGCTGTGTGTGCCCGCCCGGCCCGGCCGCCACCGGGGGCGGGGTCACCGGCGCAGCCTCGGCCACTGCCACCGCCGCGCCGACATCTTCGCCGACGCCGGTGGCCCGGGCCGCCCGTGACCGCTCCAGGAGATGGGCCGGGATCTTGGTGGCCCCGGCCGGCGGTGCAGAGGCGGGCCCGGCCGGCGGCGCAGAAGAGGACTCACCGGCCGCGGCAGCCTTGGCTGCTTCGGCTTTGGCTCGAGCCTCTTCGGCTCGTCGGCGCAGGTGCTCGGGTACTTCCACCATTCTTTACGCCTTCACCCTAGAGGGGCCCCGAGATCCCGCCGTCTTTGCGGACCCGCCAGAAGTGGATGGCCATGAAGATGACGATCACGAACGGGAGCATCAGGACATGCAGCACATACCAGCGCAACAGCGTATCGGTGCCTATCTCCACCCCGCCCAGCAGCACGAACCGCACTTGGTCACCGAATACGGGTGTGTATCCCATCATGTTGGTGCCCACGGTCACAGCCCACAGCGCCAACTGGTCCCAGGGCAGCAGGTAGCCGGTGAACGACAGCAGCAGCGTGAGGGTGAGCAGGATCACGCCGATCACCCAGTTGAACTCCCGGGGCGGCTTGTAGGCCCCGTGGTAGAAAACCCGAGCCATGTGCAAGAACACGGTGAGCACCATCAGATGGGCGCCCCAGCGGTGCATGTTGCGGACCAAGAGCCCGAAGGTGACCGAGGTTTCCAGGATGTAGATGTCGTCCCAGGCCTGGGCGGCGGTGGGCCGGTAGAAGAACATCAAGAAGATGCCGGTCACTGTGAGAAGGATGAACAGGAAGAAGCTCAGCCCGCCCAAGCACAGGGTGTAGCTGACCTTGACGGCGTGGCGCTTCACCTTCACCGGATGCAGGTGGTACAGCACACTGTTCATGACCACGTAGGACCGGTTGCGGGGACTGTCGGTGTAACCCTTGCGGAAGATGGAGCCGGGCCGAAAGATCGAGTTCCAGGCCTGCGAGCCCTGAATCTGATCGCCGAGCCGGCCCAACTGGTCTCCGAGCCGCTCCGGGAGCGGTTTCTTCTTCTCTTCGGTGTCGATGGCCATCGGTGACCGTTTCCTCCGGGGATGTGTGGTCGGGCTCAGCTCAGGCGCATGCCGTAGCCGTAGCCATAGCTGTTGGTTCGTTGATGAGGATCGCCTCCGGGCGGCGGGTCGCCCACCTTGCCCAGGATGATCACGCCGGTGGGGCAACGATCGACGCACAGCGCGCATCGGGTACACACGTCGTCGTCTATGGTGAAGATCACATGGTCGCTGGGGTCGACCCCAGGCTGCTCGGTGCCGACGGCTTCGTCGATGGCGCCGGGGGTCACCATGAAGATACATTTCCACGGACAGATGTCGACGCAGCCCTCGCACATGATGCACTCGGACTGATCGATGTGGATGAACTGCTTGGGCTTGACCACCTGCGACAACCAGGCTCCGTCGACCTCTTGGAGCACGTAGTCGTCGCGGAACTCCGGCATGGGTGGGTTGGCGTCGGTAGTGGTCACTGGGTGCCTTCCCGTCCCTCTCGCAGGAGGGGGCGTCCGAAGCTGGAGCGTTCGACGGGACGGGGGGCGTCGGGGCGGCCCCGTTTCTGCACCATCGACCACAGGGCGACGTTGCCCCCGATGGCGACTCCGTATATGAACACGGCGATGACGTCGCGAATCACCACGTAGGTGATGGTGAAGGGGAAGCTGCCGCCGTGAGCCTGAGCCCGGAGAATGCCGCCGGGACCGACGAACAGCTTGTCGGCCCGCCAGTTGAGCTCATTGCCGGCCCATACCAGCCACTGGTGGGGCACGACGCCGTAAGCCCAGAACATCAAGAAGAAGACGACCATGGCCCCGAACATGGCCTCGCCCCAGCTCACCGGAGTGCCCGGAGCTCGCCGGTTGACATAACGCAGAACGGCGCCTGTGCCTGCAACCATGACTATGACAGAGAGAGTGAAGGCAACCACCAGCGCTCCTGGTCACTTCGTAAACCGCTTGCATTGTAGTCCCGGTCGGGGCGACCCCTCCCGAAACGGCCCCGGTTCTATCAGGCCGTCGGCATGGAGTCACAACCGGACCCCGTCCGACTCGGGGTCGTGACCATCCGAGCCGTACCCGACGACCCAACCCGAATCATCCAAAACGCCCGAATCATCCAGAACGCGCTGCCGGTGTGGCCGAATCGGCTACGCCGGGTCTATCGTAACTGGGCCGGTGGGGCCTAGGCGCTCACCCGAAGATTCGAATCCGACTTTTGCCGGAGACACCTGGTGATCGAGGTACCCGAGCATCTCCTTGTCCGCTCCCGTCAACGCCGTGCCGAACTGACCGGCAACGACGTCGAAGGCGCGGCCGGTGGGGCGGCCCGCGCCGAGTCTCGGGCTGTCGCGGCGTCGGTGGCCTCACCGGCGGCGGCCTCACCAGCGGCGGCTCCGGTCCGGCCGCCGGTCGAGCCGGTGAAGATCGAGCCGGTCCCGCCCTATGTGGAAGTAGCCCGCAACCGCAAGAAGATGCCGGTATGGGCCGCCTCGGTGATGGTGTTCCTACCTATCTGGGCCATCTTCTACGTGGGCACGCTGGAGCCCCCCACCAGCGATGAGCTGGCCCTGATCGAGAACGGCTCTACCGTCTACAGCACCTGCGCGTCGTGCCACGGCACCGACGGGAGCGGTTCGGCCACAGGTCGCCAGCTCAACGACGGCGAACTGCTGCTCACCTTCCCGGCTACCGAGACCTTCGACGGCTTGGCCCATCACCTTTCCTGGGTGTACCTGGGCACCAACGGAACCCGGAGCCTGGGCGTCGACACCTACGGCGACCCCGACCGGCCCGACGGTCCCCGCCAAGTGGACAGTTTCGCCAGCGGCATGAGTGGGTTCGCCAACCTCGGCATCGACGACCTGGTTTCGGTGGTGTTCTACGAGCGCGTCACCCACGGCGGTCTCGACTCCGAACGAGCCGAGTTGGAGGAAGCGATGCTGCTGGCTCTGGCCACCGACAGCCCCACCCCGCAGACGGGCTCTCCGGCTGAGTTCGCAGAGCTGCTGGCCGCCTCGGCTGAGCTCCACGGTGTCGGGCTCTCCACCGAAGAGTAACTCTCCACCGAAGAGTAAATAGTGAGGAGAGCAAGTAGGAGGATGGGCGGAGCCGGCCCGGCGCTGGCCCTCCCGTAGAACCGTGGATCCAGGGCCAGTGGATATTTCGACCACTCCGGAGTGGCACGCCCTGCAGATGCACCGCGACGAGATGGCCCCGGTGCATCTGCGCGATCTGTTCGCTGCCGATCCGGGCCGGGCCGATCGTTACACCAGCACCATCGGCGACTTGGTGGTGGACTGGTCCAAGCACCGGATCACCGACCGCACCGTGGCCCTGCTGGTGGCCCTGGCCACCCGGGCCGGGGTCGACGAGCGGATCGATGCCATGGTCGCAGGGAAGCCGATCAACACCACCGAGAACCGGGCCGTACTCCACACCGCTCTGCGAGCCGGGCCCGGCTCGGTCGTGAGGATCGGGGGTGTCGACGTGATGCCGACGGTTCGGCGTGAGCTGGAGCGGATGGCGGCCCTGGCCGGCCAGGTTCGCAGCGGTACCCGGCTGGGGGCGACGGGACGGCCCGTCACCACGGTGGTGAACATCGGCATCGGCGGGTCGGACCTGGGCCCGAGGATGGCCTACGAGGCTCTGGCCGCCTTCCGTCACGACCGGGTCCGGTGCCGGTTCGTGTCCAGCGTCGACGGATCGGATCTGGTGGCCGCCACCACCGGTCTCGACCCGGCCGAGACCCTCTTCATCGTCTCGTCCAAGACGTTCACCACCGTCGAGACCCTGACCAACGCGGGCTCGGCCCGAGCCTGGATCACCTCGGCCTTCGGTGAGGAGGCCGTGACCGATCACTTCGTGGCCGTGACCGCCAACCGAGAGGCCGCGGCCGGTTTCGGGATCGATCCCACCCACATCTTGAGCCTGTGGGACTGGGTGGGAGGCCGCTATTCGCTGGGGTCAGCCATCGGGACACCGCTGATGATCGCCATCGGACCCGACCGGTTCAAAGAGATGCTGGCCGGGTTCCGGGCCGTGGACGAGCACCTCACCAGCCGGCCTCTGGCCGCCAACGGGCCCATGCTGTTGGGGTTGGTGGCGACGTGGAATCGCAACTTCATGGGCTTTCCCACCCGGGCCGTGATCCCCTACGCCCGCCATCTGCACCGTCTTCCCGCTTACCTGCAACAACTCGACATGGAGTCCAACGGTAAGCAGGTGCACCTCGACGGCACCCCGGTGAGCTACGAGACGGGACCGGTCCTATGGGGCGGGCCGGGACCGGATAGCCAGCACTCATTTCATCAGCTCCTGCATCAGGGCACCACCATCGCGCCGGCCGACTTCATCGTGTTCGCCGAACCTGGCGGTGACTGCGCCGACCGGCCCGACCTCGACTACCACCACGACCTGCTGGTGGCCAACGGCCTGGCCCAAGCCGAGGCGCTGGCTTTCGGCAGCGCCGACGACCGAGCCGATGACCGACTTGCCCTGCGGCTTCGCTGCGACGGCAACCGACCCTCGACAATGATCATGGCTCGTCGGCTCACACCGGCGGTGCTCGGGCAACTGATCGGACTGTACGAGCATGCGGTCTTCACCCAGGGCGCGATATGGGGCATCAACAGCTTCGATCAGCCCGGCGTGGAGTTGGGCAAGTCACGAGCCGGTTCCATCGCCGGTGAGCTGGTGGCGCCCGAAGCCCCGGCACTGGACCACGACGCCGGCACCAACGCCCTGATTCGTCGGTACCGCCGACTGCGGGGCCGCCCCTGATGCGACCCGTCTCCATGACCGCAGGAACGGTAATCGCCTTGCCGGCTTGGGCGTCACCGAGAGCTCAGCGGGTGAACAGGAGCTGAAGCTCGATGATCCCGTGATCCTCGACTGACACCACTATCGGTGCCGAAGGAGCCTGCACGCCGTAATCTTCGAAGCGCACCTCGGTCGATCCGACCACCGCGATCACATCGCCGACGAGCTGGGCGTCTAGAGCGAACACAGCCCGATTGGTCGCGCCCTTGATGGTCAGGTCACCGACCGCCTCGAACGAAAAAGCGGTTCCATCCGCGGCGTGGGCCGGTAGGGAGACGGGCTCGGTCAGGGTGAAAGTGGCGGTCGGGAATTCGCCGGTGGCCAGGGCTCGGCGGGTTGGGCCATCCCGTAGAGATTCGTTGGTGGTGATGGTGGTCATGTCGACAGTGATCCCGGCCGTCTCCAATGCCGTGGTACCGAGCTCGATCCGGCCGGACACGTCGCCGGTGCGGCCCACCGCTGTCGTAGCCCCGAAAGTCAGCTCCTCCTCGACCCGGAACCCGGCGAAACTGCCGGTGGCCTGATCGAAATCGAAGTCGCCGATAGTGGTGTCGACGGTCCAGACGCCAGCGAGGCCGTCCAGTTCCACTTCGGCTTCTTCTACTGCGACTTCTTCTACTGCGGCGGCCCCATCCGAAACCTCCTCCGGGGCGGCGGTGGTAGTGGCCTCGTCCGGCCCGGCGGTGGTAGTGGTCTCGTCGAGCTGGGCCACCGCGGTGGCCAGATCCACCTCCGCCGGCTCGTCACCGCGCAAGACGAACCACCACAGGGCGGCCGCAACCACGACCACCAAGCCGACGACGGCCCAGAGAATCTTCTTCATCGAATCTTCTTCATCGAAAGCCTTCCACCGGCGAGCTCACCGGGAGCTAACCCGAGGTGCCATCGACCATGGCCACCAGCTCCTCATCGCTGGGGATATCCACCCCCGGGCCGTAGTAGGTGTGGAGATCGGCAATGACCGAACTCAGGTCGGAGCCATCGGACTCGCCCGTCTCCACCGTCACCATCGAGGCATAGACGTGCACGGCTCGCACTTTGCCGGTGCCGAGCAGCCGTCGGGCCAGCTCGTCGACGGTCCGGGACCCGAGGATCTCCTCACCGGCCCGGTAGCGCTCGTGACCCATCCCGGTGAGGCTCCGGTTGAGCTCGAAGCGAACTACCCCGGGTCGGGGCGAGACAGTTCGCAGGAACGTAACGGGCTGGCCCATGGGCCTGAAGCGTACCGTGATCTGCAGATCCAGACGTTGGAGCTACAGATCCAGACGTTGCTGGCTCGTGTCGAGAGGTGGGGCCAGCCTGGGAACGCCGGTCCAGCGCAGGTTGTCCATGAACACCCAGCGCCGGCGGTGGATGGTGCTGGGACCCCAAGCCGCCAGCGCGGCCTGATGGCGCGGGCACGGATAGCCCTTGTTGGACGCGAACCAGTACATGGGGTACAGCGGGTCGGCAGCTCGCATGATCCGATCTCGGGTCACTTTGGCCACGATCGACGCCGCCGCTACCGAGAGGCTGATCGAGTCGCCCCTCACCATGGTGGTGGTGTTCCCACCTCCCACGAAATCCCACGAACCGTCCACCAGTACGTGATCCACGTCGAGATCGAGACCCTCTATGGCCCGCCGGGCGGCCAGTCGCTGGGCTTGGGCCATTCCCAGGTCGTTGCACTCGGCCACGCTGGCATGGCCTACCGACGAAGCCCGAGCCCAACCGCGTATGCGGCCGTGCATCACCTCACGCTCGGTCGCGGTGAGCTGCTTGGAGTCTCGGACCTTGTAGAGACGGGTGACCGGGTCGGCCACCACCGCTCCCACCGTCAACGGCCCGGCCCAAGACCCGCGGCCGACCTCGTCGATGCCTACCACCACTTCGGCTCCGGCCGCCCACAGCTCCCGCTCGACCTTCAAACCGGGGGCCTTGCCCTTGAGGGCCGGGCGCAGCGGCGGTGCCGTCGCGGTCATCGGACCTTGGTTACCACAACCCGGCCCCCGGGTACCGGCGACCCGTCATCGGTGGCCGAGGGCTCGGGTCAAGTATTGGTCGAACATGGGCACCGTAAAGGCGAGAAGTCCCCACCGAGGGGAATAGAGCGAGCCCTCGTTTGATGAGGGTGTCGCGGACCGGTCCGGCCTGGGCAGTCGTCTTGTCCAGTGTCTTGGCCACCTCACTGGATTTGTAAGGGCCCGGGCCGAGGCTGGCCATGGCACGGAGATAGTTGCGTTCGCTGTCAGTGGTGCGGTCGAGCCGGGCTCGAAAGAATCCCGTGTCGAGCTCTCTGACGACGATCGGGGTGGCTGCACCGATGTCAGCTCGAGCGATGTCGTCATGTCCGGCGGCGACGTCCCATGCCCACTTGCCAAGCTCTTGGAGGAAGTACGGGTACCCCTGGGTCAGTTCGAATGCCTGGCCGAGCGCGGCGTCCGTCCAAGTGACGCCCTCGGCCTCGGCCGGGCGAGTCAACGCCAAGCGTGCGTCCTTGGACGTCAGCGAACCGATCTCGGGAAAATCGAATAGGCGTTCGGCGTACGACTTGGCCTCGCCGGCCAATCCCGGCAGCGAGGGGAGCCCAGCACCGGCAACCATGAAAGGGAGCTGCTCCTGACTCACTCGGTGCAGGCCGATGATCAGCGCGGCCAAGTCGGTCTGTGACAAGTACTGGACCTCGTCGATCATCAGCAGCACTCCGATGCCGTCGTCGCGAGCCACCCCACCGACCTCGATGAACAATCCGGCCAAGTCCTCATCGAGGACACCCGTATCCGCCCGACCTGAAGCAGGATCCGCTTCCAAGGCCAGATTGATCCCGGCATCGGGGATCTGGTACCGGATCGTGAACGCCGACAGCACCCCGAGCGCCCGTTTCGCCCCGTCCCGGACCCGATGGCGGACCCGCAATCGCAGCAGTGCCTTGCGCACCAACAGCGCGGATTGCGATATCGAACGCTTCGAGTTCACGATCGCGTCCGACCAACGCGGGTGGGGGACTCCCGGCGCCAGGGCTGTAGGGGTTACGTACCGGATCCACTGAGCAAAAATATAGCTATTTGTGCCATATATAGGCAAACCAGCTATATTCTCTACAATTACTTATATCGGGTGCTCATATCGGGGCGGGCCGGTCGCCTTATCGAGCTCGAGCGGTCAGCGGATCTCGGTGGTGAGCGGTCTGTCCAGCAGCACCCGGTATACCTCGGCCACGCTGGCATTGTCGGCGACAACGGCCCTCACCCCCTCCGAGATCGGCATGTCCACCCCCAGCCGGTGAGCCAGAGATGCCACGACCGGAGCCGTCTTCACTCCCTCGGCCACTTGGTCCATCTCGGCCACGATCTCAGCCACGCTCAGACCCCGGGCCAGATGCTGTCCCACGTGGTGGTTCCGGCTCTGAGGGCTTATGCAGGTGGCGATCAGATCGCCTACTCCGGCCAGCCCGGCAAAAGTGGAAGGCTCCCCGCCCATGGCCACCCCCAGGCGAGTCATCTCGGCCAGGCCTCGAGTGATCAGTGCGGCCCGGGCATTGTCCCCGACACCCAAACCGTCGGCCATGCCCAGGGCCACCGCGATGACGTTCTTGAGGGCACCGGCCAGTTCGCTGCCCACCACGTCGGTGTTGGTATAGACCCGGAACCACCCGGTAGTGAACACACCCTGGAGTTGTTCGGCCACGCCGGTATCGGTCATGGCCAGCACAGCCGCAGCGGCCTTACCGGCCATGATCTCCTTGGCCAGATTGGGGCCGGTCAGCACACCGGCCGGGTGGCCGGGTAATAGGTCGGCGATCACCTCGGTCATCGGTTTGGTAGTGTCGCGTTCAAGGCCCTTGGCCAGTGATATCACCGGCACCGGGGAGCCCAGGTAGGGCCGGAGCGATCGGAGCGCGGCCCTGAACCCGTGCGACGGCACCCCCATCATCACCACTCCGGCCCCCGCTACCGCTTCGTCGACCCTGTCTGTCGCCCTCAGGGCCCGATGGAGCCGGTAGCCGGGCAGGTAGCGGGGATTCTCTGCGGTCCTGTTGATGGTGTCGGCCACGGTCCGGTCCCGGGTGTACAGCACGGTGGGGGCGTTGTGAGCACACAGGTGAGCCACCGTGGTGCCCCATGAACCTCCGCCTATCACGGCGACCCGGATGTGCATGGCACGAACCCTAGACTTATCCGGTCCCACCAGCCGGGCCGGAGTCTACTCGTGCCCCCACGCACCGAAGCCAACGCTCCTACTACCGCAGTGGTGGTGCCCGTCCGGTCATTCGACGGCGCTCTGTCCCGCTTGGCCGGCGTGCTCGACCGGTCCCGACGGCACGCCCTCATGCGAGAACTGGCTACTCGGGTCGTGGCTGCGGGCAAGCCCTACCCGGTCCATGTCGTGACCGGCGACGGCGAAGTGGCCGCCTGGGCCGAGACGGTCGGGGCCTCGGTGATGCTGTTCGAGGGTCCCGGCCTCACTGCTTCGGTCACTGCTGCGGTCGAGCAACTGGCCCCGACCGGCCTGCAGCGAGTCGTGGTGGCCCACGCCGATCTGCCCCGGGTGGAGTCGCTGGAGGCGGTGGCGGGCCCGGGACTGATGATCGCCCCCGACCGCCGCCGGGACGGCTCCAACGTCATGTGCATTCCCGCCGCCTCCGGGTTCCGATTCGCTTACGGCCCGGGCTCGTTCCAACGCCACACGGCCGAGGCCGAACGCCTGAGCCTGACCGTCACCGTGGTGGACGACTTGGCCCTGGCCTGGGACCTCGACCATCCCGATGACCTCGAGGCCCTGACCGTCGAGCAATGGGGGGAAGCGGCCAGCGACGGCAGCGACGGCAGCGACGGCAGCGACGGGAAACGGCTGGAGGACCGGGTGTGACCACGGTGGATCTGACCCGCCCTCACCGGGCCATGGCTATTGCCGCTCACCCCGATGACATCGAGTTCGGCTGCGGGGCGACATTGGCCAAGTGGTCGTCGGTGGGTACGGTCGTGAGCATGCTGGTGCTGACAGACGGATCCAAGGGCACTTGGGACGTCCGAGCCGATGCCGAGGCCTTGGTGGCCCGGCGTCGGCGGGAGCAGCGGGACGCAGCCGCCCGTCTGGGCGCCACCGGCGAGGTTCGTTTCCTCGACCAGGTCGACGGCGAGCTCAGCACCGGCGTGGAGATCCGCAGTGCGGTGGCGAAGACCATCCGAGAGCTCCGCCCCGACGTGGTCTTGGGCCACGATCCATGGCGGCGCTGGCGGCTCCATCCCGATCACCGGGCCGCGGGGTTCCTGTGCACCGATGCGGTGGCCACGGCCCGCGACCCCCTCTCCTTCGTAGATCACGGGCAACCCCATCACCGCCCCGATCACCTGCTGCTGTTCGAATGCGAGGAACCCGACCACGTCGAGCAGGTCGAGAGCACCCATGTCGAAGCCAAGATCGAGGCCTTGCTCGCCCACCGGAGCCAGTACGAGAGCACCCACGAGATCACGGCTGATGACGACGGCTCAGAGCTGGTCGCCTTCAGGTCCAGGATCGTCGAGGACTGTCGCCAGGCGGGCCGACGAGTCGGGCTGGACTACGGAGAGGCGTTCAAGCTGGTGCCGACCGGGTCATGACCAGCGTTCCCGTCGGCACGCCGACCGGGCTGTCCTCGGCCGAGGTCGCCCAGCGAGTCGGGGCCGGGCAGGTCAACCGTCCCCCCGAGGCGCCGGTACGGTCCTTCACCGAGATCCTGCGAGCCAACGTCTTGACGCCGGTCAATGCCATCATCGGCGCCCTGCTGGTGCTGATCTTGGTGGCTGGATATCCCGGAGACGCCCTGTTCGCGGGGGTGATCGTATCCAACAGTCTCATCGGCATCGCCCAAGAGCTCCATGCCCGCCGGGTGCTCGACAAGCTGGCCGTGCTGTCGATGCCGAAGGCCCGGGTCGTGCGGGACGGCTTGGCGTCGGAGGTCGCTACCGAAGCAGTGGTGGCCGACGAGATCTGCGAGCTCCGGCCCGGCGACCAAGTGGTGGTGGACGGTGAGATGGTGACCGCCCTCGGCTTGGAGATCGACGAGTCTCTGATCACCGGCGAGAGCGACCCTATCAAAAAATCCCCGGGTGATACCGTGCTGTCGGGATCGTTCGTGAGCGCGGGCACTGGCTGTTACCGGGCCACAGCTATAGGGGCCGATGCCTACGCGGCCCGGCTGGCGACCGAGGCTCGGCGGTTCAAGCTGGCCGGCAGCGAGTTGCGCCAAGGCGTAAACGTGACCCTGCGCTGGCTCACCTTGATCATCCCGCCAGCCGCCATCCTCCTCGGAGCCCGTCTCCTCGACACAGAGAACCGGTGGCAGGAGGCGCTGCGAGGAACGGTGGCAGCCGCTGTGGCCATGGTCCCCGACGGCTTGGTGCTGCTCACCAGCCTGTCGTTCATCACCGGCGTGCTGGCCCTGGCCAAACGAAAAGCGCTGGCCAAGGAACTGGCCTCGGTGGAGTTGCTGGCCCGAGTCGACACCCTTTGCCTGGACAAGACGGGCACAATCACCACCGGCGACATCTCACTGGAGGGGGTCGAACCCCTGGGAGCTGCCACCGAAGCCGAAGCCGGCGCCGCGCTGGGTGCCCTCAGTGGAGCCGATCCAACCCCCAATACCACCCTGAAGGCCATCGCAGCCGCCTTCGACCCACCCGACGGCTGGACCCCGACCCGCACCCAGCCTTTCTCGTCGGCCCGCAAGTGGGCCGCGGCCGAGTTCGAGGGGCGGGGCGTGTACCACCTCGGCGCCCCCGACATCCTGCTGAACGCCGACGACCACCGGACCCGAGCCCAGGTCGACGTCCACGCCGAATACGGGGCCCGGGTACTGGTGGTCACCCGGTCGCTGCAGTGGTGCGGCGAGGAACTGGCCGAGCGGCGGGAGGCGGTGTGCATGGTGGTGCTGGTCGACACCGTCCGCGACGACGCCAGCGAGATCTTCGCCTTCTTCCGGGACCAAGGCGTGGAACTGAAGGTGATATCGGGCGATCACCCCACCACGGTGACCGCGGTGGCCCAACGGGTTGGCATCGTCAGTTCGGACCGCGGGATGGATGCCCGGAAGTTGCCCGACGACCCCGAGGCGTTGGCCGACGCGGTGGAGCAGACCACCGTATTCGGGCGGGTCACGCCTCATCAGAAGCGGGCCATGGTCCAAGCCCTGCAGGCCCGAGGCCGAACGGTGGCCATGACCGGGGACGGCGTGAACGACGTACTCGCCCTCAAGGACTCCGACATGGGGATCGCCATGGGAACCGGGTCGTCATCAGCCCGAGCCGTGGCTCAGCTCGTGTTGCTCGACAACCGCTTCGCCACCCTGCCCCTGGCCTTGGCCGAGGGCCGCCGGGTCATCAACAACATCGAACGGGTAGCCAACCTGTTCATCACCAAGGCGTCCTACGCGGTGCTGCTCACGGTGCTGATCGGATTGATCGGCTCGCCCTTCCCGCTCCTTCCCCGCCAGCTCACCCTGATCGGAACCTTCTCCATCGGTATGCCCGGTTTCGTTCTGGCCCTGGCCCCCAACCATCGCCTGGTCGAAAGCGGTTTCCTGGCCCGGGTCCTGCGGTTCTCGCTGCCGGCCGGGGCCGCAGCCGGGATCACGACTTTCGGGCTCTACGAATGGGTGCGCCGCATCGACTCCGTGAGCCTGAGCGAGGCTCGCTCCTGTGCGACCATGACGCTACTGGGGGTAGGGCTGGTCATATTGGTGCTCATCAGCCGACCACTGCGACCCTGGAAGATCGGTTTGGCTGCGGTCATGGCCGGTTTTTATGCAATAGCCATGATCTGGGCGCCGGTGCGGCGCTACTACGGCTTGGATCTGCCCCCGGCGGTGGCATGGTGGATGGTGGCCGCAGCGGTGGTCGTGGGCGGCTTCGGGGCCTGGCTCGGGGCCCGGCTGGCCGAAGCCCGGCTGGCCGAAGCCGACGGGAACCGCTGATGGGGGTCGTCCACTTGCTAGCCCGTCCGGAGTCCAAACGGCGCCGACATGCGGCCAGAATCAGAAGCAGGACCGCAACCACGGCCGGATCGGTGAAGAGCCTGGTGGAGGCAGCCGGCCATGACGTGGTCGACATCAGTGACTCGGCTCGTACCGCGGCGCAGGTGGTGGCCGACGACCGGGCCGAACGCCTGGTGGTAGTCGGCGGTGACGGTACCGTTCACCTGGGGATCCAGGCTGTGGCCGGCACGTCCACCGTGTTGGGAGTCATCGCGGCCGGTACCGGCAACGACTTCGCCCGGGCCTTCGGCTTGGGATCCGATATTGCTCTGAGAACAGCCGTAGCCGACGCCTTGGGTCCCGGCCGGCCTATCGACGCCATCTGGTCTTCGCGGGGCTGGGTGGCGTCATCGGTCACCGGCGGGTTCAGCGGTGACGTCGCGGCCCGGGCCGCGACCATGCGGTTCCCGAGCGGATCGAGGCTTTACACGGCGGCCACGCTGCTGTCCCTGCCCGGACTGCGGGCCCGCTCGCTCGTCGTTATCGTCGATGGCGACCGCCACCACTTCGACGCCACCCTGTTCGTGGTGGCCAACACGCCGTTCTTCGGGAGCGGGATGGCCATATGTCCCACAGCCGACCCCAGCGACGGCGAGTTGGAGGTACTGGTCATCGGTGTCGTGGGCCGAATCGAACTACTACGGTTTTTCCCAACCGTGTTCAAGGGAACCCACCTCGCTCACCCCCAAGCTCGTCTGCTCCGGGGGCACGTCGTCGAGATCGAGGGTGACGGCATCGAGCTCTGGGGGGACGGTGAACCTATGGGCCCGCCACCGCTGACCCTCGAAGTCGTGCCCGGCGCCGTTCGCCTGGCTGGCGGCTCCCTTTGAACAGACCGCTCTATTGGAAGTCCGAACTGCGTCGATCAGCTCGTTTGTTGCATGGCGTCGAGGGCTCGTTTCTCAGCCACACGGCGACGCCCCACAATAGGAGTGGTCGGAGCGAAACCAGCCTCAGCCCGATCCATCTCGTTCTCACCACCCCAAAACCCCAACTCACGATTCACCCGAGCAAAATCACGACACTGCACCAACACCGAACACTGCGAACAAATCGCACGAGCCAACGCCTCACGACGCACCCGCGCCTCCGGCCGCTCAGCAAACGGAGCAAAAAACAACTCGCTCTTGCCCACACAACAACTCTTGTCCATCCACCCGATATCACCAACCGGATCCACAAACATCCCCACCAAATCCAACATGTGACCCCCTCACTGTCACAACACGAACAACCGGCACCCACACCGATCTATCCCCCCACAACCTAGAAACAATCCCCAACCCAACCCAACCAATTGCCATACAAAAACCCGACACCAACCATCACCAAAACAGATAGTCTTCGAGGTACTGGTTCCAACGGCTCCCTGAGTCGTTGGGCGCTGAAGGCTTCCATGGCGTCCCCAGTTGCTCGTCGAACAGCTCGCGGTCCATCGGTGTGGATCAGCCCGCTCATGGTGTGATCGTCTCGAGCAATGCTGGAAGGACGGGGATTCGGAGGGCAGGTCGACCACGGCCTCAGTCCGCTGACATTGTCAACATGGCGCCGTCAACATGCCGCCGGCGGGCGAACTCCCGTCCGCCTACGTCTGTCCCCCGGACGTCTGTCCCCCGGACCTCCGAAACCCACCGCTACAACGCCTACACCGGAACCATCGGCTACTACAATCACCACTGAGCCCACCGAGCCGAAAACCCTAACCTCAACCCTCTACAACCCCCGCGGAATACAGCTAGTGTCCGGTTTCCAGCGGTGAAGGGAGCGACATGACCGAGTTGATGTCACCACAGAAGTTCCGGGTGGCCCTTGAAGATGCCTTTTCGGGCACCATGGCCAAGGACGCCTCGTTCAGCCGGGCCTGGGCCACGGGCAAGCTCGAAAAGCACCACTTCGTGCATTGGGCCACCAACCACTACCACTACATCGGCCCTTTCGGCGACTATCTCGGCTTGATGTACGCCAACACCCCCGACGGGGCCCGTGACGCCAAGGACTTCCTGCTCCAGAACATGTACGAGGAGGAGTTGAGCGACGACCGCCACACCGACCTGCTCATCCGGTTTGCCGAGGCCTGCGGTGGCACCCGCCAGTACGTGCAGGACCGGCACAACGCCATGCCGTTCACCAAAGGCCTCCAGGGTTGGATGTACAACGTCTCGGGCACCAAGAACTTCGTGGTGTCGTCGGCAGCGCTGATCGTCGGTCTCGAATCGCAGGTGCCGTCCATCTACCGGACCCAGTACCCCACGCTCATCGACAAGTACGGGTTCTCCGAGTGGGAGGCCGAGTTCTTCGACTTGCATATCACCTCCGACGAAATCCACGGCGAGCGCGGCTACCAGATCGTGTTGAAGTACGCCGACACTCCGCAGCTTCAACATGACTGCCTCGACATCGTGCGAGAGGCGGCCGACATGCGGTTTGCCTACACGAAGGCCCTGTACGAGACCTATGTCGAGCCGGATCTCGGTCCGTGGGCCCCCGAGTTCGAAGAAGCCCGCGAAAAGGTCCTCGTCGGCTGATCGGCCCTCCATCTGGCTAACCGGTCCCGCCCCGTGCCCTGGATCCATTTCAAGACGACCGGCCGGTACTACGAGTTCGGTGCCGGTGACGAAGTGAACATCTTGCGGGTGTCGATCCGCGCCGATTGCGGCCTGCCCTGGAAATGCGCCAGCGGCAACTGCGGCACCGATCGAATGCTGATCGAGCAGGGCGCCGGCAACCTCGACCCACCCCGGCGACGGGAGCGGGAGCGGCTGGGGGAGTTGCTCGATCAGGGGTACCGGCTGGGGTGCCAGACCTACGCCCGTGGTGACGTAACCGTGAGCTGGGACCCCGACCAAGTCGGTCTCGACGAGGAGTCCGGGGCCGGCAAGCGACTCAAGGCCAAGTGGCTCGGCGCCGCCGACAACGCTCGGGACGCTGACGACCGAACAGGAAACACCGACTGATGCCTGCACTGCGAGGCTGGGTGGACATCGCGTCCGAAGCCGAGCTGGCCCGGGCCGCCAAGCTGGTCGTCAACCACGAACGCCACGAGATCTTGCTGCTATGGAACGACGGCTCGCCGGTGGCACTGTCCAACCTGTGCATCCACCGGGGCCGCAAGTTGAACGAAGGTGTCATGCTCGGTTCCCGGCTGGTCTGCGCCGGCCACCAGTGGGCCTACGACATCACCACCGGCTACTGCTCGACCCGGGATCGGTATCAGCCTCGTTACACCCTGGAAGTGCGGGACGGCCGCATCCGGGTGGAACTCCCGGCCAAGCGTGGACCGGGCTGACCGGTAGGCCGGGCTCGATACAGCCGCCCCGGTCACGATCTCGCCTGCAGTTCTCGCAGGCGTTCCACGCCCAGCCCGGCTGTGTCGAGCCCGGCTGTGTCGAGCCCGGCTCCTCTCGGGACCAGTTCCGGAAGCCCTGTCTCTCCGGTCACCAGAGCGGCCGTGAGCTGCCCCATCGCCGGCGCTGTCTTGATGCCGTAGCCACCCTGGCCGGCCAGCCAGAAGAACCCGGGACAGGCCGGATCGAAACCGGCCACGGGCACACCATCGGGAGCGAAGGTCCTCAGCCCGGCCCAAGTCCGTCGCACCCCCCGAACCCGGAGCTCGGTAGCTGCCTCTATCTCGGTCACTCCCACGGCTATGTCCTCCACTTCGGGCCGGGCGTCACCGGGCTCAACGAGGATCTCGTCAACCGGTGAAGCCAGTATCAGACCGCCGGAGGGCTGGAAGTAGAACCGACCGGCGATATCGGTCACCAGCGGCCAGGCCTCGATGTCGAGCCCGGGCGGGGGTGGAAAGACGAACACCGATCGCCGCAACGGCCGCAACCCCAGTGGCTCTACCCCGGCTTGGGCCGCAATCTGGTCGCACCAGGCCCCGGCTGCGTTCACCACCACGCCACAGTCCCAGCGCCGCTCACCGGCTTCGACGCGCCACCGACCTCGATGCCGGCTGATGGCGGTGATCTCAGTTCCGAGTTGTAGTGCCGCGCCCCGGCTCCGGCATCCTCGCAGGAAGCCGTGCAGGAGGGCGTCGACGTCGATGGTCATGGCGGCGGGCTCGTGCAACCCGGCTGCGATCACGTCGGTTTTCACCACGTCCACAAGCCGACGGCACTGCCCGGGATCGAGGCCTTGCACTTCGACGCCGAGCTGGTCGGCGGCCCGTTGTTTGGCATCGAGGGCGGCCCGGTCTTCGGATCGGGCCACCCACAGCACTCCTCGGTCCGACAGCAGCGACTTCGGGCCGGTTCCGGTTCCGAAACCGGCCGGGGGAGACGACAGAAAGGGGCGGCTGGCCCCGACCAGAGCGCTCACCAGCGGTGGCCCGAAGGTCTCGGTGAGCAGGGCCGCCGATCGTCCGGTGGCGTGCACACCGGGCTGGCTCTCCCGTTCGATGACGGTGACCTCGACGTGTGCGGCGAGATGCCAGGCCGCGGCCGCACCGGCGATACCGGCGCCGATCACCACCACGTCGGTGTCCACCGGTTCACACATACCCGGAGCCGATCCTAGCGATTCGCATGGAGAATCTCCGAACAAACGTTGGCATTATCACCCGGTTCTGATACGGTTTCAGCACCGATCACAGAGTCTCTCATCAGATGCAGGTTCTCGTACCTTCCCGGGTCGGTGACTCGCTGGCTTCGGCTGGCCTCAGAGAGATTGATCCCTGTTTTCTTGCGGGTCTTGGTGTGTAGGAGCGGGTCGTGCTCGAAGCGGTTGTGAGCGGAATCAGAACTGTCGACGTTTCGAGTCTGGGCCGGGTTGGTCTGGGTGAATTGGCGGTCGGCGTCGAGCAGGCTCGGGCTGCTCTGGATGCACTGGAAGCTCGGATGATGACCGCGGTGGACACTTTGGCCGATGGTGGTTCGGCCAGCACCGAGTTGGTGCGTATGGCCGTGGGGTGTTCGCTTCGGGAGGCCCGGCGGCGGGCTGGACGGGCCGAGGGGTTGGCCAGGATGCCCACAGTGGCCGAAGCGTTGGATGGTGGCGATATCACCGTCGAGCATGCCGACGCGTTGGTGAAAGCCGCCGGAGCGACTTCGGCGCCGGCGGTGGAAGCCGACCCGGATTTGCTGGCCAGGGTCAAGTCGCTGCCGGCTGATATGGCGGTTCGTGAGGCTAGGGACTGGGTCCATCGCCGTCAGCAGGCCGAGGATGGCGAGGCCCGGTTTCGGAGCCAGCGTCGTATGCGCAGTCATCGTATGTGGGTCGATGATGACGGCATGTTCAACTCCCGTAGCCGCCTGGATCCGGTCACCGGGGCCCAGGTGCGAGCCATCATCGATGACATCACCAACCGGCTCTACCAAACCGACGGCGGGCGCGACGGCGGCGGTGACCGAGTCCGGACCTGGGAACAACGTCAAGCCGATGCCTTCACCGGCGCGGTAGGCGCCGAACCACTGGCGCATCGAAACGGCTCGCGAGCCACCGCCGCGTCGGTCACCTCCAATCCAGCAGCCGAAGTCGAGCCGAGTCCTCTGGCCGCTCAGGCCCGTATCGGCTGCGACAGGGACCGGCCCGAGCCGAGCCGCCGCAATCAGATACTGGTCATTGCCCAAACCGATGTCATCACCGGCGCCGCCCCGACCGGGCGTTGCGAGATCACCGGGTCGGGTCCCATCCCTCGTTCCGAGCTCGAACGCCTCGCCTGTGAGGCCGACTTGTTCGGGTTGCTCTTCGACGGTGACGGGCTACCGCTTTGGCACGGCCGCAAACTACGAACCGTCTCCCCCCAACAATGGCGGATGCTACTGGTCCGGGATCAGGGCTGCGTGCTGTGCGGCGCCAACCCCGCCTACTGCCATGCCCACCACATCGTGGCATGGTCGCCCCCGGCCCGAGGCCCCACCGACATCACCAACCTGGCTCTGGTCTGCAATCATCACCATCATTACATCCACCAACACGGCCTCACTCTTGCCCGAAATCCCGACGGCTACTGGACGGCCCGAGATACCGTCCGGGGTGACCTCCCGAGATCCCGGCTGAGGTGACCGGGCGGGGCCGCCCGCTCTGATTCGATCAGGTCTTCAACCGCAGACGTCGATGGCCACCGCCGCGTACACCTTGGCTGCGGCCACGAGGTCGTCCAGTTCGAAATGGCCGGTTCCCTGCACCGCGGCCGAGCCTCGGGGCGGGCCGAAGGTGAGCGACGGGATGCCCACAGCGTTGAAGATGTTGGTGTCGCGCCACATGCTGGTGTGGGCCACCTGCGGGGGCGGGGTCCGGCCCCCCACGATCTCGCCGTAGGCCCTCTCCACTGCCGTGCTCAGTGGTTCCACCCCGGTTCCCACCCGGCCCGCCTTGGCCGTGTAGCACTCGATCTCGGCACCGGGATCGACGGATCGGGCCACGGCTGAGACCTCGTCGATCACCGCGTCTTGATCGGCGCCGGGCGGGGTACGCACGTCCATGTACAGCTTGCACACCGGCGACGACCGGTTGGGGCGGTACGGCACCCCGCCCCGTATGGCCCCCACCTGCGCCTTGGGCCGCACCTCTCCCAGCTCCGACTGGTAGGAGTTGCGGTTCTCGTAGTCGATGCACCACGCTTCCAGCGCTGTGGCCACGGCTGCGCCCTTGACGATGGCGTTGGGATGATCGGGCAGGTCGGGTTCCCGAATCAGCCTGGGCGTGTACATGTTTCGGCCCCTCAGGGTGACCTTGAGGTACACGGCCCCGCACTCGATCCACGACATCGACCAAGCCGTGGTCTCGGCCACCAAGGCGTAGTCGGCCCGAACCCCGTGGTCGACGAGGTGCCGGGTGCCGAAGCCCTTGCCCTCGTAGCTGAGGCCCTGATACTCATCGACCGGCGCCATGCCGGTCTCACCGACGACCGAGGTCAGGATCACGTCGCCGGTCAAGCGCCCACGGGCTCGACTGAGCGCTTTGGCCATCACCATGAACACCGACATGCAGCCCCGGTCGTTCAGCACGGTGTGGCCGAAGATCCGGTCACCCTCCCGCCAGGCTCCGACCCGGTTGGGGTCGCTCGACTCCATGAGGTTGTCGTGATCTGGTCCGCTGATCTCGGTGTCGAGATGGGCGTTGAAGATCAGGCTGGTTCCCCTGGCCTCGGACCCGGCCAAGGTGGCCACCACGTTGGAACGGTCGGGCAGTAGCTGTTGCTGGCGAGCCGGTATCTGATGACGCTGGTACCAGGCGCTGACCGCATCAGCCCCGGGCTGCTCATGGCCGCAGGGCGCGTAGGTGTTGCCCAGCTCCAAGCACGTCTCAGCCAGCAGCTCCCGGTCGGCTTCGATCAGCTCAAAGACCTCACGGCGGAAATCGGGTTCAGTCATTTGGATGTCTTCAATGAGGTTTGGGGGTCTCCGACGTTATTCAAGGTGTCTCCGATGTTATTCCAGGTACCTCCGACAGCGATTACACAACCGCGCTCGCAGAGCCCAGCGTAGTCAGCAAACCAGGTAGGCAGGGAAGCTGCTGCCAGTTAGGCCGGCTCAGGCCCCGTAGGGTTCGGCCGGCTCAGGCCCCGTACGGGAATTGCAGCCGATCCGGCGGAACGGTATATGGTATGCAAGATATACTGTATACAGAATGTAGAGTATAAACAGAATAAAGTATACAGGCAGAATACAGTATACAAAATGCAGTAGGATACAGATCTAATAGTAGATACAGATCTAAATATTAACAGAACGTAGGACGCTGGCCGTGTGTCTGCGGTATCGGGCGCGCAAGCCGTCCCGGCCGTAACGGCGCCGGGTTCCAGGACACGAAGGTTCCAGGGGCCAAAGTTCCAGGACCCAATGAAAGGAGCAAGTGTGCGTGAGGGCATGACGATCATCGACACCGATACCCATGTCTGGCCATCGGTGGAGGTGCTGAAGCGCTATGCCGATCAGAAGCTGCTCGACCGCTGGGACGACGAGCTGGCCCGGTACGAGCGCAGGGTCGAGCTACCCCTCACCTACGGTGACCCCAAGGGTGCGTGGACGAATCTCAGTATCGAGCCACGCGGCTACCTCCGGGAGATCGGCGAGAAGTCACAACTCGAGGAGAAGCTGGGAGCGGGGGGTCGAGCCGCCTTGGAGGGCAAGATCCGGGGCTTGGTCATCACCGAGGACTCCCCGACCGAGAGCGTCGGCCATGACAACGCCGAGGGCCGGCTGGCCGACATGGACCGCGAGGGAGTGGACGTCCACCTACTGATACCCGGCACTTGGCCCCAATCGGTCACCGTTTGCGCCATCGAAGTGGCCACCGGCCTGTACGAGGCCTACGCCCGGTACATGACCGACTTCTGCTCGACCGCTCCCGACCGACTGAAGAGCCTGTTGTTGATCACCGGCTCCGACGTGGAGTGGTCGGTGGGCCACATCACCGAGAACGCCTCGCAGGCATCGGTCTCGGGGGCCATGTTGGCGCTGGCCGAGGGCGTTCCCATCGACGACCCGGACCTGGAGCCCATCTGGGCCGCCCTGGCCGAAGCCGACCTGCCCCTGCTCCACCATTCCTTCTTCTACGAACCGCCCTATTTCCCCGGCTACCGGGACGTGTGGGACAACATCGTGGTGGCCCGCACCGCCGCCCATCCCTGGGGGGCTCAGCTCCGCCTCGCCTACTTGCTGCTCAGCGGGGTGTTCGACCGCCACCCGAACTTCCGGGTCGGGTTCTCCGAGACCGGGTGCGGCTGGCTCCCGGAGTGGCTGCTGCGTCTCGACGGTCAGTCCAAGCACCTCAAGAGCAAGGGGCCGGCTCTGTCCATGGCCCCCTCCGACTATGCCCGGGCCGGTCACGTGTTCTGTGGCATCGAGTTCTATGAGGGTGAGAAGATCTTCGATTACGTCACCAACGTGCTCGGTGACGGCGTACTCATGTACCAGTCCGACTTCCCCCACGCCCAATGTCGCTTTCCCGACTCGCCCGGAGTGGCCCTGGGTTGGGACATATGTGACTCTCGGCAACGAGAGAAGCTCTTCTGGGGCAACGCCACCCGGTTCCTGCGCATGGCTGTATGACTGGACGCGCAAACACCCAACGCACACGCCCGCACCCCACGCACACGCACACACCCAACGCACAACGGCAAAGGACTACAACGATGGCTGAACGGGAGCAAGTAAGGCTCCGAGAACGGGATCGAAGTGAGGAGGATCGCCACCCCTACGAGGTTTTCTTCTCCACCTTCAAGGAGCGTCGTGATCTGGCCAACCGCGGCCAGATCGTGATCAAAGGCAAAGACCTTCCTTGGCAGCAGTCCCGCCAGGGCCGTAGCAAGTACTTCCTGCACATGAAGGCCGAGGACCGGGCCGTCCAGGACTGGATGCTGTTCCAGAAGGACATCCAGACCGAGTCCGGCGCCCACACTCACCAAGGCGGGCTGGTCATCTACGTCACCCGAGGGGCCGGCTACAGCGTTTTTGACGGTGTCGAGTACCACTGGAAGCCCGGCGATCTGCTCATCCTGCCGGTCAAGCCGGGCGGGGTCGAGCACCAGCACTTCAACTACGACAACGATCAGAGCTCGCAGTGGGTCGCCTTCATCTACATCCCCTTCCTGTTCCAGACCGGCTCGATGCTGGCCCAAGTCAAAGAGCAGTCCAACTGGCGGGAAATGGCCGGTAAAGACACGGGCGACAGCAGCACTGACAGCGTGGGCAGCGTGGGCAGCGTGGGCAGCGTGGGCAGCGTGGGCAGCGTCAGCGAGGATCCGATAGTGGCCGTCACCAAGATCATCGGCGAGCGAGCGGGAGACACCAGTGGCTGAGCAGACCCTCTACGACCTCACCTTCGCCGAGGCCCGAGCCGAGCGAGATCGCCGGATCGAGGCCAAGAACCTGATCGGGCGGGAAGAATGCGACCCCGAGCTCAATCGGATGGGCACCATGCGGTGGTACCTGCACCCCCGTTTGGAGACGCCCAGCACCCGGGCTCTGTACTTCCACGAGCTGGAGATCCCCCAAACCTCCAACAGCGGCAAGCTCTACTGCCAGGGTGGCATCTTGCATTTCGTGCTCATGGGCAGCGGCTACACCGTGGTAGACGGCAACGCCCATGAGTGGGAGGAGGGCGACGCCATCGTCATCCCCATCAGGGAATCCGGGGTCACCTACCAGCATTTCAACACCGGTGTCGGCGTCGCCCGCATACTCGTGAGCTGGGCCAACCTCGACTCGGCCATCAGCGCCGAGGGTGGGGTGGCCATGGAGGTTCTCGAACCCTGCCCCGAGTGGCAGGCCGCCAACCCGGCGAGCTGAGTCACCCCATGGTTGCGGTGAGGCGAGAAGAGAAGCGAGAAGAAGAGAAGAGAAGGTAGAAGAGAAGTGAGGCGAGAAGAGAAGTGAGGGTAGAAGAGAAGTGAGGGGAGAGACGCCCGTTTCCGACGGCGTGTCGATGCATCCCACCGGCGACGGCATTGATGGAGGTTCAACCGCTGAGGCTCAGGCGGCTCGCCCGGCGCCGGCTGTCGAGCTCGGACCGTCGGAGGTGAGCCTCGCCGCTGTAGTCATGACCCGGCTCGGCAGCGGTGCAGGCCAGGCGGTGACCCTGCGAACCCCCGGTCACCAAGCTTGGGCCAAGGTGAGACCCCACCCCGACCGAGACGCCCGGCTGGTGCGGCTGGGCCGGATGTTGTGGCCCCAGCTCGGCGTGCGGCCCGGCCAGCCCATCGCCATCGGAGCGGTCGGCGATCTCCCCGGGGCTGAAACGGCCCGGATCACGCCGCCCTACAACCTCACCTTCAACCTCCACCAACGGCTCTTGGAAAAGCTGCGCGACGACGGCACTCCGCTGTATCCCGGCAACCGGGTGCTGGCTGAGATATATCCGGGTGGAGCCGGCATGTTGGTTCGCGTCGATCTGGCCTCCCCGGCCCCGGCCCGAATGGTCGACGCGACCGAGGTCGAGCTGCACCGGGCCGATGTGAGTGTTTCCGAACGGGTCATCACCCTGGCCGACGTGGGCGGTTCCGATGCCATGATCCGTCGGCTCCGGGAGCTGGTCGAGCTCCCGTTGCTGCGACCCGCCTTCTACCGCCGACTCGGAGTCAGACCCCCCAAAGGGGTCCTACTCCACGGTCCGCCCGGCACCGGCAAGACCCTGATCTGCAAGGCCTTGGCCAACGAGCTGGGGGTCACCGCCTACCGGATGTCGGCCACCGAGCTGGTCGGCAGCGTTCAGGGCGAGACCGAAGCCAACTTGCGCCTGCTGTTCTCCCGAGCCCTGGCCCATGCCCCTTCGCTGGTGATGATCGACGAGCTCGACGTGATCGCCACCAACCGGGAACGGCTGGCTTCCCAGAGCGACGTGCGAGCAGCCAGCCAGCTCCTCACCCTGCTAGACGGGCTGGAAGAGGTGGACGGGCTGATCCTGATGGCCACCACCAACCGGATCCAGGCCATCGACCCCGCATTTAGACGTCCGGGTCGTTTCGAAGAGGAGATCTTGGTGGGCCCCCCTGACGAACCGGCCCGGGCCGAGATCCTGTCCATCCACACCCGGGAGATGCCCCTGAGCGTCGATGGTCATGACGCCATGGGTGATGTTGCCGGTGAGACGGGTGGGTTCGTGGGTGCCGACCTCATGCACTTGGCCCGCTCGGCCGGACTGGCGGCGGCCGACCGGTTGTCCAGGGGTCGAGAGGGGTTCGAGCTGGCCGATTCCCTCGAAGACGTGAACCTCGCCGTCGAGCGGGAAGACTTCCAGTCGGCATTGCGCACCGTGCGGCCCAGCGTGCTTCGCGATGTGGTGACCCGAACCGAACGCATCACCTGGGACCGGATCGTCGGGCTAGCCGAGCTCAAGGCTCGCTTGGGCGAGCTGGGCCGGCGCGCTGTCGCCGGGGTAGCCGCTGGTCAAGGTGCGGCCACAGGTCAAGGTGCGGCCACAGGTCAAGGTGCGGCCACAGGTCAAGGTGCGGCCACAGGTCAAGGTGCGGCCACAGGTCAAGGTGCGGCCACAGGTCAAGGTGTACTGCTGCACGGCCCGACGGGCTCGGGCAAGAGCGCGCTGGTCCACGCGCTGGCCACCGAACTGGGGGTGAACTTCGTTGCCATCGAACCGAGCAAGGTTTACAATCAGTGGCTGGGCGAGTCCGAGGAAGCAGTCCGGGCCTTGTTCCGTCGAGCCATCGAAGCCCGGCCCTGCTTGGTCGTGCTCGATCATCTCGATTCCTTGGCGCCGACGCGGGCCGGGCCGGGCGGCGAGCGAACCGATGAGCGGGTCGTTGCTGCGCTGCTGGCGTCGCTCGATGATGTGCTGGCGGCGGGAAGCGTTTTGGTTGTCGGCGTGTCCAACCGACCCGAGCTGATCGACCCGGCCGTACTGCGCTCGGGCCGTCTGGGCCTGCACTTGGAGATACCCAACCCCGACGAAACCCGTCGGGCGGAAATGCTCTCGCTGCTGACTGCGGCCCACGGGCTCGACCTCGGAGCTGACCTGTTAACAGAACTGGCCGAGAGCACCCGGGGTTGGAGCGCGGCTGGCATGGTGATGCTCGTGAACGAGGGGGCCAGCCGAGCCGCCTCGGAGGATAGACCCATGCGTCTCGACGACATCGTCGACGCCCTCCCGGCGTTGGCCCGGATTCAGGCTTAGCGACCGTGTCCACCGGTGGAAACGATTCGATGGATCTGGTCGCAGCCGGAACGGCCGGCGTCGCTACCGGTCATCCGCTGGCCACCGCCGCCGGGATCGACGCCTTGGCCGCCGGCGGCAGCGCTGCCGACGCCGTCCTGGCCGCCGGGTTCACCGAGTGGGTGGTCAATGCTCCTTTGTGCGGTCCGGGCGGCGAGCTTCTCGCCCTTGTTGTCGACGGTGACGAGGTCACTGTTTACGGCGGCTGGTCTCGGACGCCGCTGGCCTTGGACCCCGGCGCCGAGCTCACCGGCTCCGGACCACGGGCGGCCGCGGTACCGGGCGCGTTGCGGGGGGCTGAAGCCCTGTGGAAGGACCGCGGCCGCTTGCGGTGGCGTGATCTATTCGCGGCCGGGCTCGAAGCGGCGGGAGGTCACGAGGTCACCCCTCGTCTGGGCACGGTGTACGAGCTGGTCGGGGCCCGGGGTTTCGACCGGGCTCTGTACCGGATCACCGGCTCGATCGAACCTCCCCGAACGGGCGAGACGATCCGGCTGGCCAGCCTGGCCGAGAGCCTGGCCCAGATCGGGGCCGATGGCGCCGACGCCCTCTACCACGGCAGCCTGGGTGACCGGGTGGCGGCCGCGGCCGAACACGACGGGGCCTGGCTCCGGCGGGAGGACCTGCGGATGATCGAAGCCAGGATCGACCCGGCCATCCGCCACGACTTCGACGACATCACGGTTTGGGTACCGGGGCCGCCGAGCTACGCCCCCATCACGCCGGTGCTACTGGACCGGACCCCGCCCGGCGCCGATCCCACCCAGCGCAGCTATGCCGAAGCCCTGGCTCCCCTGATCGAGCAGCTTCTGGTCGAGCTGTGTGTCCAAGGCCAGGCCGGCACCAGCGTTTCGGCCGCCGTCGACGCCGATGGAGTATCAGTGGTGCTGGTCCATAGTTTGGCCGGTATACAGTTCGGCACCGGCTGGGTGGCGGGTGACACCGGCATCGCCCTGAGCAACCGGGTCGGCACCGCGCTGTCGAACCGTGAGGATCTCCCCGCGGCCAACCCCCGGCCCGGCGCAACCCTGCCTCACACCCTCAGCGCCGCCCATGTGCGCCGAAACACCGAGGCCGGACCGTCCCGCTGGATGACCCTGGCCACTTCCGGAGGTGATCGGCAGGTTCAATGGCTGGCTCAGTCCATCCAGCGCTTCCGCCGTCATGAAGCCACGACCGGAATCGTGTCCGGTCCCCGCTGGTTCGTGTGCCCCGAGGGCGACCGGTTCGGCGTCCCGGCCGGAATCGGCCGGGCATGGAGTGCCTTTGCCGAACCCGGCATCGAGTGGCGAGACGACGCCCGCATCGCCGGTTACGAGGTGAAGCGCCCCGACAACGTCGGTGGCAGCCTCCAAATCGTCGTCGGAATGTCCGTCGGCACCGTGGAGCTGGGTAGCGATCCCCGGGCTGCGGGCGGGGCTCGGGCCGTTCCCGCCCGGAGTGATACCGGGAGTGGTACCGGAGGTGACTCGTGTATGTCGACCTGAAGTTTGCCGACGAGAGTTGGGCGGTCACCACCATCGAGGCCATGGCTCGCTTTGCCGAGGAGAACCGAGCCGAGCTGGGCCGCTGCCAGAGCGAAGGCCGGTTCCCGGCCGAGCTGTACGCAGCGATGGGCGCCAACGGTTGGGTCGGTCCGTTCACCCCGACCGAGGAGGGGGGCAGCGGCAAGGGAGTGGCTGAGTACTGCCTCATCGAAGAGGAGGTCGGCCGGTGCGGGCTGGTCTCGCCCCAGATCTCCATCCAGGGCCAGCGCTGGCTGATCGACTGGGGCACCCCCGCCCAACGTCGGCGCTACCTGCCAGGGATCGCTCGGGGGACCCTCATCTTCTCCGAGTCGATTTCGGAGCCCGGAGTCGGGTCGTCCATGAAGCTCATGGAGACCACGGCCCGGCCCGACGGCACCGACTGGATCCTCGATGGCGCCAAAACCCATGTCAACCTGGGCCATCACAGCCATGTGACTCTCGTTTACGCCATCGCTCCCGCCGGCATCACCGCCTTTCTCGTCGACACCGACGAGCCGGGGGTGCAGACCCGCCCCACCGACCCCATCGGGCTGCGACTGATCCCGACCGCCGACGTGACCCTGACCGGCGTGCGGGTTCCCGCTTCGGCCGTTCTGGGTCAAGTGGGCCGGGGTATGGACACCTTCTTCTCTACCTTCAACATGAGCCGCCTCGGCAACGCATCGGAGCTCATCGGCTTCGGGCGCCGGGCTCTGGCCGACGCCATCGCCTACGGCAGCATCCGCCCGGTCGGCGACTCGATGGTCACCGATTTTCAGGGGATCCAATGGACGGTGGCCAACTGCTACAGCGAGCTGTACGGGGCATCACTGGCCCGGGACCGGGCCGCCAACCTCCACGCCGCCGGGGCCGATGTGGCCCTGGCCACGTCACTGGCCAAGAAGATGGCCATCGATGCCTCCGAGCACGCCGTCAACGAGGCTTTCGCTCTCACCGGCGGTCACGGTCTGTACACCGACACCGGCTACGGACAGCTCCTGCACGACATGAAGGTGCTGCGGGTGGCTGGAGGTTCTCTCGAGGTGCTTCGGAACTATGTCGCCCGCCGGGTACTGCGCTCGGAGAACTACGAGGGCTTGGCGTGAAAAACCTGGCCCAGCTCGTCCTGGACCGGGTCGAGCAAAGGCCCGAGGCTCGATTCGGGATGGCCGGAACCGACTTCACCTTGGAGCAGGCAGTGGAGCGGGCCGCAGCCGCAGTGGGCGGCCTGGAGGCAGCCGGGGTATCGCCCGGCGCCCGGGTGGCCGTCATCGGCTCCACTTCCAACAGTTACCTGGTGGGCTGGCTGGGGTTGGTGCTGGCCGGAGCCGAACCGGCGCTGATCAACCCCGCCTATCCCACCGAGCTGATCACCGAGATGCTGATCGGGCTCGAACCCGAAGCGGTCTTGTGGTTTGGTTCGGGCCCCGAGATCGCCGCCGCTCGTCATGCTGGTCTTGACTCTCGTCGTGCTGGTCTTGACTCTCGTCGTGCTGGTCTTGGCTCTCGTCGTGCTCATCTCGACGGTTCCCGGCTCGATCAGGGCCGGCTGCTGGCCGACGGGCGGATCATCGAGGGCTCGATTCCCGATCCGTTTCCGGGCCTGGGGCGAGGCCGTCTGGACGTGGCTGGGTACATGCACACCTCCGGCACCACAGGTGTCCCCAAGTTCTGCGAGCAGACCCACGAGTACTACCTGCAGCTGGGCCGCTTCATTGCCGATTCGCTGGCACTGTCGGCGGTCGACACCGTTCTGGCTCCGTTGCCCATGTTCCACGTCAATCCTCTGGGCTATGGAGTTGTCGGCGGCCTGACCGGACGGAGCGATGTGCTGGGGGTGGAGAAGTTCTCGGCCCGAAAGTTCTGGCCCACCGTCAAGGCCTGTGGAGCCACGGTGCTAATCCTGCACGCTCCGCCTGTCGAGATCCTGAAACGGGCCACTACCGGAGCCGATGCGGCCGGCCATCGGGTGACCCGGATGTTCTACGCTGATTCCGAATTCCTGGACACTTTCGACATCCCCCTGGGGTTCTCGGCCTACGGTTCCACCGAGGCGGGCGGGTTGTGCCACATCTGGGCCTGGCGGCGGGGCGATGATTATGGTGCTCATCACCGTGATGAGCACGATGATGAGCACGATGATGAGCACGATCTGTCACTGTCAGGGGAGATCTCCCGGCTTGAGGGGATATCCCGTTATGGTGGCCGATCTCGCCACGAGGTCGAATGGAAGGTCACCTCCGACGGGGAGATCTGGGTGCGAGCCGATCGGCCCGGTGTACTGTTCAACGGATACCGGCGAGGCTCGGAGCTGGATGCCCCCTTTGACCCCGACGGCTGGTTCCATACCGGTGACTTGGGCCGGGTCGACGCCGTCGGCAACCTGGTATTCATCGAGCGCAAGGCCGAGTCGATCCGGGTGAAAGGCGAGCTCGTGCCCATCGGTTATGTCGAGCAGTGCTTCGCGTCCGTCGAGGCCCTCGACGACTTGGCCGTTTGGCGCCGCCCCAGCGAGCTGGTCGACGATGAGATCGTCCTGTACGTCGTGGCCGATGCCATCCCGCTCGACCGGATCCGGGCCGTGGCCGCGTCCCTGCCGGTGTTCATGCGGCCGTCGGCGGTAGTCCGGGTGGCATCGATACCGCGTGACTCGGGGGTAGGCAAGGTACGCCGGAGGCTCCTCGAAGACATACCAAACTTGGAAACAGCGAACTTGGGACAGTGAACCTGAAAGAAACAGTGAACCTGAAAGAAACAGTGAACCTGAAAGAAACAGTAGTGACAGACAAAAGAAGCCTTGGCGACAAAAGAAGCCTTGGTGACAAAAGAAGCCTTGGTGATTTTGAGACAACGGTAAACCTGTGATCGACGGGATGGTGGACTTCCACGTGCATTCGGGGCCGAGCCTGGCCCCCCGCCACAGCCACGACCCCGAGACGCTGGAAACGGCCCGGGCTGCCGGGATCGCCACCTTCGTGCTCAAGGCCCACGAGGGCTCCTCGGCCGAGCGGGCCGAACTGTTGGGGCCTGAGGCAGTAGGAGGTGTGGTGCTCAACTCACCGGTGGGTGGAGCCAACCCTGACGCTGTAGCCGTAGCGGCTCGGTTCGGGGCCCGAGTGGTATGGCTGCCCACCATCTCGTCGCCCACTCATGTCGCCGCCTGTGAGCGCCCCGAACTGGCCGCTCATCGAGACATATCGTTTCGAACGGTGCCCGTGGTCACCGACGGCACCTTGCGGGGCGAATGGCTGGAGGTGTTCGACGAGGTCGCCCGCCACGACTTGGTGCTTGCTTCGGGTCATCTCAGCATGGACGAGGCGGTGGTGACGCTGAGTGAGGCCCGCCGGCGGGGCGTAGACCGTCTGGTGGTCAACCACCCCGGCTTGGCTTTCCTGGGCTGGCGGGACGAGCACGCCGAGACATTCCGAACTCTGGGCGCGCATCTCGAGATAGGTGTACTCGCCGATCTGCTAGCCGGTCCGAACGGACCGACCACCGAGGACCTGATAGCCGGCTACCCGCACGAGTTGCTGGTATTCGGCAGCGATCTCGGACACCGGGACTACCCGCCCATCGCCACCGGCATCCGGTCCTGGGTCGAGCGACTCGATCCTTTGTTGGGCGACGCGGGGCTGGAGCGGGTGACTCGCACGTCGGCCCTGGGATTGCTCGACCAATGAATACGGCCTCATGAGCGCTGTTGCCGGCCAGGGCCTCAGGCGCGTCGCGGTTCTGCCCGGCGACGGGATCGGGGCCGAGGTGGTGGCCGGACCCCTGGAGTTGCTGGAGGCCATGGCCGCCGCCGGTCGAATCGAGCTGACCGGACCCTGGCCCGCCGGCGCTTCTGCGTTCGGGTCCTTCGGGCGGGGGATGCCTGATGGCACCCTGGACGCCTGCGATTCGGCCGATGCCTTGTTCTTGGGCGCCATCGGGGAGCACCCGGGTGTCTCTGCTGATGATTTCCGACCCGAGAAGGTCATTATCGGACTGCGGGAGCGGTTCGACCTTCGGGTCAGCATCCGCCCGGTCCACCGCATTCGGCCTTCTGATCGGCCTTCCGATCGGCGACCGCTGATCGTGCTGCGCAACCTGCTCGGCGGCGCCTACGGAGTCGCCGACACCCGTACCGAGAGCGAGGGGACGGCCCCGGCCACCGATAGGTTCGTCCTGACCCCGGGTCAGATCACCGAGCTGGCCGAGCTGGCCTGCGACATGGTGGAACGGGGCCTGGCCTCGAAGGTCATCTCGGTGGACAAGGCCAACCTGCTGGCCACCAGCCGACTGTGGAGAAAGACGGCCGGCCGAGTGGCATCCCGGCGCCGGGTCCCCATACGTCACACCTACGTGGATCGCATGGCCTACGAACTGGCCCATGACGACGTGGTGAGCGATGCCGTGATCCTCACCGAAGGGATCTTCGGTGACATTCTCAGCGACTTGATCGCGGGCCGGGCCGGGACGATCGCGCTGGTAGGGTCGGCCAGCGTCAATCCCGCCCGGCCGGTGCGAGGCCGTTGCGTCGGGCTGTTCGAACCCAGCCACGGGTCGGCACCCCGCCACGCTGGCACCGGGCGGGTGAACCCGTCGGGGGCTTACATGGCTCTGGTGTCGTTGCTGGAATGGTTCCCCGAGACAGCCGACCTGGCCCCGGCGGTGTCCGATGCCTTGAGCGCAGTGCTGCACACCGGCCCTTGGACCTACGATCTGGCCCCGACCGGCTCCGAGCCGGTCGGTACCGAGGCTTTTGCCACCGCGGTCAACGATCGAGCCCGGCCGTTGCTGGCCGAGAAGTTGTGATCCTGGTTTCGGTGAGGCGGTTCTGGTGAGCGAGCAACATCATTTCGACGAGCAACATCATTTCGACGAGCAACACATTGTCGAACTGTGTGACCTGCCCACTGTCACCGACTGGCTGGAGCAAGCCTGGAAGGACCTCGGTGAGGGCCGGGCCGCTACCACGGTTCGGGTCCGAGCCGGTGGCAAGGATCTCATGGCCTCAGCCATGGCCGCTTCTTGGCCTCGTCACCGAGTGGGCGGAGGCAAACTGTACCTCACCCATCCCACCGGGTTCACATTCCTGGTGGCGCTGTTCAGCCCCGGGGAAGGTTTGTTGGCCACTTTCGACGGGGCCGGGTTGACTGCGATCCGTACCGCGGCTGCCACTGCTGTGGCCCTTCGGCATCTCGAGCCTCCCCATAGCGGCAATTGCGCCCTGTTCGGCACCGGTATGCAGTCCAAGCCCCATGTGCTGGCCTTGGCCCAAGAACTGGACATCGACGACCTGCGGATCAGCGGCCGTACCCCGGCCAAGGTCGAAGCCTTGGCCGCCTGGGCCAGCGAGCAGGGCCTCCCGGCCCGGGTCACCGGCCCCGCCGAGGCCATCGCCGGGGCCGGTGTAGTGGTGACCGTCACCGCCAGCTCCGAGCCTCTGTTCGACGGCGCCCGGCTCGATTCGGGAGCGCTGGTCTGTGCGGTCGGTTCCACCAAGGCCGATCGCACCGAGATCGACCGGGCCACGGTCCAGCGGGCCGGCTTCGTGGTCAGCGACAGCGCCGAGGGGGCCCGCACCGAGGCCGGTGATCTGATCGGGGCTGCGGCCGGCGGCGGCTTCGACTGGAACGACCTCGTCGACTTGGCCGATGTGGTGGCCGGACGGGTAACCCCGCCCGAGCCGGGCTCGCAGATCGTGTTGTTCGAGTCCCAGGGGGTCGCCTTGCAGGACGTTGTGGCCGCCACCCTCGTCTACCAGCGCCACCACGGGCTCGTTTCCTGAGCAAAGGTTTCCTGAGCAAAGGATTCCTGAACAACAGGCCAACGGGGCGTTGTTGAAGCCGTCTTCACCTACGGCCGAGCCAATGAAAGGGATCGGTCGATTGCTTTACTTAGAATAGGCACTTGCATGCACCCGGAAGCATTCTCTTCCCGAGAGCGCGGCACAGTCCGTAAGACGTTGACCGGCCGTAAGACGTTCGCCGGCTTCTGGGCCTTTCATCCCGAGCCGTTGCCCCGCGATTACCGGATTCCACTGGGGATGGCTTCGCTGCTCGATGAGGCCACCGGGGTCGTGCACTGTCTCGGCGGTGTGGGCCGACTGCTTCCCAACCCTCACCCGCTGATCGGACCGCGCCTGCGGATCGAAGCGATTCGTAGCTCTCGCATCGAGGGGACCAAAACCGACCTCACCCAATTACTGCGAGTGGAAGCAGGCGAGTCGCCAGCTCGTGAGGACGTCGCCGACGCTCGAGAGGTATTGAACTACATCGTCGCCACAGAATACGGAATCGAGCGGATCCGTAGTGGATTCCCCGTCTCTACACGGCTGTTCTGTGAGATGCACGAACGACTGCTTTCCGGCGTAAGGGGCCGAGACCGCCATCCCGGCGAACTCCGCAAGAGCCCGGTGTGGATCGGCGGAAGCAGCCTTGACGACGCCGTTTTCGTCCCGCCACCACCCGACGAGATGCACAGCGCTCTGGCTGACCTGGAGCGGTTCCTTCACGAACGGGATCTGCCGTTGCTGGTTCAACTGGCCTTGGCCCATTACCAGTTCGAGGTGATCCATCCGTTCGGTGAGGGCAACGGGCTTATCGGTCGGCTGCTCATTCCGTTGATGCTCTTGGAGCGGGGTGCTTTGTCTCAACCCCTGCTCTACCTGTCGGCCTACTTCGAGGAGCATCGGTCCGAGTACTACGACCACATGCTCGCCACGAGCCGGCACGGTGATCTGGGTACTTGGATGGCATTCTTCCTCGAAGGGATACGTCGCCAGGCCCGGGACGCCTTGGAGCGAACAGTCCGTCTGGTCGAGCTTCAACAACAGATGCGTGACGCGCTGCTCCGAGAAGGCCGGCCATCCTCGGTGTTGCGGCTAGCCGAGTTGCTGTTCGCTACGCCCGTGGTGAGTGCTCCGGTGGCTGCATCCCGGCTCGAAGTCACCCCGCCGACTGCCTACACTGCTATCGCCGTCTTGGAGGAACGCGGCGATCTTCGAGAGATAACAGGGGGTCAGCGCCATCGCCTCTTCAAAGCGCCGCGGATCTTCGAAGCGCCGCGGATCTTCGAAGCCGTGTACGGTTCCATCGAGCCCGCTGACACCGGTTCCGGCTCGGACTCGGTGTGATCAGCTCTCCGGTACCCGGCGGCGCCCGAACGACTGTTGGGGCACCCCCCGGTAGAGCGAGAAATGGCCCTGCACCCCCCGCCACGGCTCATCGACGCCATCTCGTGCCAGCACGAAAGTGCATCGGCCGGGGCGGTCGAAAGGCTGCTGGCTCTCGGTGAACCCCACCGAGGTCCAAGTCACCGCCACCGCGGCCATACACCGG
This sequence comes from Acidimicrobiales bacterium, assembly GCA_963422655.1. GTDB lineage: Bacteria > Actinomycetota > Acidimicrobiia > Acidimicrobiales > Aldehydirespiratoraceae > CATQHS01. The sequence goes on from OY730440.1 coordinate 1,433,442, forward strand.
TCCGGAGACACGGTGGCATGCATGTTCTCGCTTTCCAGCCGGAAATCATCGATGGTCGGCCACACCTTCCGCCACTGGGCGTCAACGAACTGCTCCACCCCCACCACGATGTCGTGGAAGGTGCTGAAGCTGACCACCTCAGGGTCCATCATGGCTGCCGCCGATGCGAACTCGAGGCTGGCGACATGACCGGAGAAGCGATCGATCCACCCTTGTAGCGAGCGCTCGTCTTCAGTGTTAGTCAAGGGTTCAGTGTTGGTCAAGGTTTCAGGTTTCAGTGTTGGTCAAGGGTTCAGTGTTGGTCAAGGGCATGACATTGGGCCTGGGCATAACATTGGGCAAAACATAGCGTATACATGCCCTGGTTTGTATACAGGATCTGGTCGCGTACAAGCTCCGGGTTCGCGGGCCCGGGCCGAGAAAGGCGAGATGCTATGACCCTCACCCGATTCGGCTTCCAGATCCCAAGCTTCACCTCCCCCGGTGTCGACGACGCCGAACTGTTCGAGGTGGTCGTAGCTGCGGCCACCACCGCCGAGCAGAGCGGATTCGACTCGCTGTGGGTCATGGATCACTTCCATCAGATCCCGGCCGTAGGCCAGGCCACCGAACCCATGCTGGAGGCTTACACGCTGCTGGCCGGGCTGGCGGCCCGCACCCGCTCGGCTCGGATCGGTGCCTTGGTCACCGGGGTGACCTATCGCAACCCGGCTCTGCTAGCCAAGATGGTGACTACCCTCGACATCATCTCGGGTGGCCGGGCCGTCTGCGGCTTGGGAGCGGCCTGGTTCGAGGCTGAGCACGCCGCTTACGGCTACGAGTTTCCATCGGTACCCGAGCGCATGGACCGCCTGGCCGAGGCGGTTCAGATCTGTCGGGCCATGTTCACCGGCCCCGAGGCCAGCCGGGCCGGCTACCACTACCAAGGCCACCACTATCAGATCGACGGTGCCCTGAACCTGCCCCGGCCCGTTACACCGGGAGGACCTCCCATCCTCATCGGTGGCGGGGGTGAGCGGCGCACCCTGAAGCTGGTGGCGGAGTATGCCGACGCCTGCAACATCTTCGGCGACCCCGAAACCGTGCGCCACAAACTGGCCGTTCTCGACGAGCACTGCCGCCGGGCCGGTCGTGACCCGGCCGAGATCACCAAGACCCGACTGGGGGCGCTGGTGTTGGCTGGCACTGCCGCCGAGGCCGCCCGGATCGGGGCCGATCTGCGGGCCACCCGCAACATGGCCATGGACAAATACCGGGGCTACACCATCGAGGGCGATGCCGACGGAGTGGTGGCCCAGATCCAGGCCTTGTTCGAAGCCGGGCTCGACGGGTTGATCTTCAACATGAGTGACCTAACCGACCGGGCCGGGATAGCCGAAGCCGGAGCGCTGCTGCAAGACGCCTTCGGCTCGGACGCTCCACCGAAAAATCGGCGGTGACCGGTAACGATCCGGTGCCGGCTGCGGAGGCCGGCCCCAGCACCGATGAGCGCCCCAGCACCGATGAGCGAGCGCGCCCGGTCACGGCCATGGTGTCGGCCGTTTCGTCGCAGATCGCGGCCATGATGCCCGCCTTCGCCTTGGGGGCACTGGCGGTGACCATGAGAGCCGACCTCGGGTTCAGCGAAGCCCGGCTCGGCGATGCCGTGGCCTTCTTTTTCCTGCTGGCCGCGGTTACGTCTCCCCATGCCGGCACCCTCACCGATCGGCTCGGGCCCCGGCGCTCCCTGCACGTGGCCTGCATTCTGAGCGCAGTTTCGGTCCTGTTCATAGCCGTCGTCAGGTCCTACCCGGTTCTGCTGGTGGCATTGGCTGTCGGGGCTGTGGGTCTGACCATCGCCGGACCCGGAACCAAGACGATGGTGGCCCGGGGGGTCCCGGTTCGGCGTCACGGCCTCGCATTCGGCATCCAGGCTGCGGCCATCCCCGGCTCGGTGTTTCTGGCCGGCCTGGCCGTACCGTCCATCGGCCTCACCCTCGGATGGCGCTGGGCTTTCGTGACGGCGGCGGCGGTGCCCTTGGTCGGGTTCGTTTCCGCGCCGCCCTACCGTGCCAGTCCCCGTGCCATTACCAAACGGATGATCCGGTCCGAGGGCGCCTCCCGGGGCCTGAGCGACATCGATTACGGGCCGCTGAAACTGATCGGTCTGGCCGCAGCATCGGGATCGGCAGCCTGCACCGTCATGGCCGCTTTCTTCGTCTCGGCTGCTACTGAAGCAGGTATCGCCGAGGGATCGGCCGGGATCCTGCTGGCGGTGGCCAGCGCTACCGTCATAGCCACCCGCATCGGCGCCGGTTACATGGCCGACCGCCGGTGCACCGGCCATCTCAAGATTGTCTCGGGCATGCTGGCCGTCAGCACCATCGGCTATCTGGGCGTGGCCACCGGATCGAAGATCCTCCTACCCTTGGGGGCCATTTTCGCTCTGGGATTGGGGTGGGCATGGACCGGTCTGATCGTCCATACCGTGATTCGGGCCTACCGCGATACCCCTGGCGCCGCTACCGGTATGACCTCGGGCGGTCTCAACGTGGGCGGGGTGGTGGGCCCGTTCATCTTCGGCCGGCTGGTGGAGGGTTTTTCCTACGGGGTCGGTTTCGTGACCATGGCCGTCTTCGCGTTACTGGGCGCGGTTGCTGCTGACGCCGGTCGGCGCCGACTCGAGCGCATGCCAGGGACTCGCTGACGGGTGGGAGCGAAACACGGCTGCCGTCGGATCACGTTCCGGCTATCTCGACCCGGCTATCTCGACCCGGCTATCTTGAATCCAGGTCTATCTCGACTCCAGGTCTACCCGGGTGCCACCTATGCGCCGAGCATTCATAGCTGTTCTCGGAATCCTGTTGACAGTGCTGGTCCTTCCGCCGCCCGGCATCGAGTTGGCAGCAGCCCTGTCCAACGATGAGCCACGAGTGCGGCTGGCCCGGCCCACTTGGGACACCGGATGGTTCCAAGCCGAGGTCTACCGGCTATTGCTCCAGGAATTGGGATACCAGGTGGATGGCCCGGTCACCATGACCAACGCCGAGTTCTATGAGGCCGTGGCCGCTGGCGAGGTGGACCTGTGGGCCAGCGGCTGGTTCCCGTTGCACGATGCTCTCATCAAGGACTCAGACCCGGTGGAGATCGTCGGTACGGAGGTTGACGACGGTGCGCTTCAGGGCTATTTCGTCGATGCGACGACCGCCGCAACCTACGACATCACCAACCTGGGCGACCTCGCCGATCCTGATCTGGCGGCACTGTTCGACCATGACGGCAACGGTCGGGCCGACCTCATCGGCTGCAACGTTGGATGGTCCTGCGCCGAAACCATCGACCACCATCTCATGGCCTACGGACTGACCGAAACGGTGGAACATGTGCAGGGCGACTACTCCCCTCTCATAACTGAGACCATCGCCCGCCACGCTGGCGGGCAACCTGTCTTGTACTACACGTGGACCCCGAACTGGACGGTGGGCGAGCTGGCCCCCGGCCGAGAAGTCGTATGGCTGGAGACGCCGTTTCCCTCCCTGCCACCGGATCAGGTCTCCGCTCTGGACCGCACCGCCATTGCCGGGATTCGGGGATGCGCCAATGATCCCTGCCAGGTCGGTTGGCCTCCCAATGACATACGCGTGGTAGCCAATTCCGATTTTCTGGATGCGAATCCGTCAGTGCGTCAACTCTTGGAGCTAGTGGTCATTCCCCTTGAGGACATCTCGGCCCAGAACGTGCTCATGGTGGCCCGAGATGGTGACCCGGCCGATATCCGGCACCAAGCCGAGGAGTGGGTAGAGGCGAACCGGGCCATAGTCACGGGCTGGATCGAGACGTCCGATCCCGACGCGGTCGGGTTGGACGATTCCCAGACGGATGACACGGATACGGGAGGAACATTGACGGTGGCGGCGCGCCCCCTTGCCCCTTTCGTGATCTATGAGAATCCCAAATACAGCGGCTTCGAGGTGGAATTGATTCGCCTCGTCGCCGCCCGAATAGGCATGTCGGTGGAGATCCATGCGGTGGATACCGTTGCCAAGCAGATTGACGACATAACCCGCGGTGTCGCCCAAGTGGGATTGGGAGGGGCAGCTATCACCGGATCCCGGGAGAAGCTCGTCAATTTCTCTTTGCCGGTGCTTGATTCCGGCCTGACCGTCATGGCCCCCACCGAGGCGTCGAGGGGGGTCGACGACCGGATCCTGGTCTTCTTCCGAGCTATTGCATCGTCGGACCTGCCCTGGCTGCTGATCGTGTTCGGAATAGCGGTGCTGGTGGCCGCCCACTTGATCTGGTGGCTGGAACGCCGTCACAACCCCGACTTTGCCGAACCGTACCGTCGGGGGATCTGGGATTCGTTCTACTGGTCGATTGTGACCATGAGTACAGTCGGGTACGGAGACAAGGTGGCTCGGGGCCGGATGGGGCGGGCGCTGGCGCTGGTGTGGATCGCTTTGGGCACTCTGGTATTCGCCAGCTTCACTGCCTCCATTGCCTCTTCATTGGCAGTAAGCGAGTTGAGAGGCGATATCTCCGGGCCGTCGGACCTACCCGGACACCGAGTGGCTACCGTCATACACTCCGCCGGTGAGGCCTATCTCCCTACCATCGGGGTCGGCCCGGTGCTGGTGGACGACATCGGTGACGCCTACCACCTCTTGGACCAAGGAGAGGTCGACGCAGTCGTGTTCGATGCCCCTGTCCTGCGATTCCATGCTTCTCGTCGAGGTGCTGGCGAGGTGGCCACGGTCGGACCGGTCTTCGAGAAGGTCCAGTACGGGCTCATGCTCGCCGAGAGCGACACAGAACTGCGTGAACGTCTCAACCTCGCACTGCTGGATCTCATAGAAAGCGGCGTTTACGGGCAACTGCACGAAGCCTGGTTCGGCGCCTTCAGATGAGAAGCCCCAAGTGTAGAAGCCCAGGTGTACTGGGTAGTCAGGTTTGGTGATGGTCGGCTGGTTGGTGGTGGGGCCATGGTTGATCGACGAGGGCGTGGGCGTGGGTCGTACGCACCGACGGCTGACACCCCATCGCCCAGGCCACACGCATGACCAGCACCGGATGATCACAGACACGACACACAAGCAAACAACACCCCCAAACCCCCAACACGGCAAGACACACGAAGACCTCCTGGTCTGTGAAGTAGAACAACTCCACAATGCCAGGAGGTCTTCATACGCTTAGGGACCTGTCACCAACCTCTCTGCCCAGTAAACCTAGCTAAGGACTCGAGAAGCCTCAGCTATGGACTTCTCAGCCAAGAGACGCCCTTTACGCTTTACGAGCTTTACAAACGGGTCACGAGCTTTACAAACGGGTCACGAGCTTTACAAACGGGTCACGAGCTTTACAAACGGGTCACGAGCTTTACAAACGGGTCAACCTCGGGCTGTTGACAGCCAGCCATCGACCAAGCCACGGTTGGCAGCTATCCACCCAGCGGCGTCGGCCTGTATCTGTTCCTCAGAGTAGCCCCGATCGGCCGCTGCCATCTTGGAGTTCTGGGTGGCGATGTCGGCCAAGGGGATGGCCACCACCTCCAACAGGCGTTGGATCATCGGGTTGTCGTCCAGGAAATCGGTGTTTCCTACGGCTCGGATGCTGTTGACCGCCCAGCCCATGTCGCACGGATCGGCAGTACAGCCTTTGAGGCCCGGGACCGTGGTGGTTCCCTCTTCGTCGGGATGCGCCGGAGACTCAAGCCAGACTACATCTGTACCGGGAACCAGAACATCAATAGTCCAATTCGGGGTCCAAGCGTAGAACAAGGCTGAGTCACCCGCCGCCACCCTGTCCTGGACCCCGCTGACCAGATCGCTGTAGTCGCCAGACACCTGCTCCACGTTGGCACCCCAGTCGAGCTCAGCGATATGGGAGTCGATAACGGTGTTGCAGGCCCATCCCTTGTTGCACCCGATCAAGTCGGCGAGGCCGTCACCGTCATGGTCGAACACTTGAGCCACCATGGGATCAGCCAAGTCAGACATCGAGGTGATCCCCATGCTGTCGGCGGTGGCTTTGTCGATCATGTACCCCTGGAGCGCTCCGGATTCCACCTGGTAGCCGACCGGCTCGATCGGCAAATCGGTGGACTGCCCGGTAACCAGCTCTCCTTCGAGGTAGATGTCGTGAAGGGGGAACCAGCCGTTGGCCCACAGATCGTACTGACCGCTGGCCAAGGCGGGGTAGAACCCGTTGGGATCAAGAGTGTGATCGGCTGGGTCGATAACCGTATACCCGAGCTCGCCGATGAGCTGAGCGTAGACAGCAGCTTGCATGAAACCACTATCCCAAGTCGCTCGAGCCATCGACACCTCTGATGGGTCGTCATCGTCGGTACTGCAGGCGGACAGCACCAGCCCCAATGCAGCCAGGATGGCTACGATCGTAGTTGCGGTCCTGCCGACGGTCTTGCGGTTCTTCAATTCGGACATTTCAGACCTTTTGAATATTTCAGACATTTTGGATCTCCTCGTCTCAGGTCTCTCTGTCATCTCTTTGCCCCTTCCTCGAGTCGGTGCTTCACTTTGGCGAGAAGCCCGGTATGTCGAGAACGGAAGACGGCCTCGTCGTAGTGGCTCTCCAACAGATCCAGTTCTTCATGGAATGCCTTCCTGAGGCTCCAGCACATGACGAGAAGGATGATGGCGAAAGGTAGCCCGGTCGCGACCGCAGCGGTTTGCAGAGCCGACAGCCCGCCGCCGAGCAGGAGCACAACTGCAACCAGCCCCTCCATCAGCGCCCAGAAGACCCGCTGAGGCTTCGGCGAGTCGAGCTTGCCTCCCGAGGTGAGATGGTCAACCACCAAAGAGCCCGAGTCCGAGGAAGTCACGAAGAATGAAACCAGCAACAACACCCCGATCATCGAGACGATGCCGGTCAGCGGGAATGCCTCCAGCATGTCGAAGAGGGCAGTAGCCACGTTGTCGTTGACCGCGGTGGCCACGTCCCGGGTGCCGCTGAGTTGGAGATCGATAGCTGAGCCGCCGAACACCGCCATCCACAGGAAACACAGCACCGTCGGCAGGAAGATCACTCCCATGAGCAACTCCCGCACCGAACGACCCTTGGAGATCCGAGCGATGAACATCCCGACGAATGGCGACCACGAGATCCACCATCCCCAGTAGAAGATGGTCCAGCCCGCCTGCCAGGAGGTGCCTTCGAAAGCCTCGTTCCAGAATGAGAACTCCGGCAGTATCTGTATGTAGTAGCCGAGACTCTGGGTGAACAGCGAGAGTATGAACAGGGTCGGACCAACGAGCAGCACGAAGAACAGAAACGCAGCAGCCAGATAGATGTTGAGCTGGCTTAGTCGCTTCACTCCGGCATCGAGCCCGGCAACCACCGAGATGGTGGCCAGACCGGTTATGGCCGCGATCAGCACGATCTGGAACCCTGTGCCCGACGGGAGACCGAAGAGCTTGTGCAACCCTGCAGCGGCTTGTCCAGCCCCGAAGCCGAGTGATGTGGCCAAGCCGAACAGAGTTGCCACCACGGTGAGAGTGTCGATTGCGTTGCCCCAGTTGCCGTAGATCTTGGGCCCGAGGATCGGGTAGAAGATCGAGCGGAATGTAAGGGGCAACCCTCGGTTGTAGGCGAAGAAGCCCAGAGCCAGGGCGACCAATCCGTAGAGGGCCCACCCGTGGATTCCCCAATGGAGGTAGGTGGTGGCCATGGCTGCCTTCCCAGCGGCGGCAGTCCCAGCTTCGACGTCGAACAGTGGCGCCGGAGAACTGAGATGGAAGATTGGCTCGGCCACCCCCCAGAACATCAACCCGATGCCGATGCCAGCCGAGATCAACATGGCATACCAAGCGCCGGTGGAGAACTCCGGCCGGGCGGTTGGGCCGCCCAATCGGATCTTGCCGTACCGACCCAAGGCGAAGAAGAGTGCTACTCCAACGAAGATGTTGAAATCGAGTATGTAGAGCCAGCCCAGTTTCCCGTTGATGAAATCGAGAACCGCGCTGAAAGCATCGGCGGTGGTGTCGGTGAAGGCCAGTGACAAAGCGATGAAGACCAGCAGGAACCCGGCTGACCACAACATCACCTGCGGGTGAATGTCAAACCCGGCCCGGACGATGTTTCGGTCGCCCGGCTCCCGGTCGGACACTTCAGGGTAGAAATCTATGTCAGGGTCGATTTGCAGCCCTTCGAACGGCTTCCGCTCGCGGATCGCCTCCTCGCGATGGCGTTTTTCCTCCTCCTCCCAGTCATGGAGCGCCAAGGTGGCGTCGGTTAGATCGATATCGGTGTCATCAGGGCTGCGGCGTACCCGAGGGTCTCCCGCTGCCGTAGTGCCTGTTTCGTCCATTAGGGTCCTCCGAGTTGCTTCTCCCCGGGCAACACGCACCTAGCACAATAGGTACGAGACCAGGTTGCGGCGAGCATAACTAAGATCATCAAGGCGTGCCAGAAAACGGATCCGCGGGGTCGAAAAGCAAGTTTCGGGCCACCAGCTCAGCCGTAAGCGCCGGTACGAGTCGCTGCCAGGAGCCGATCAGGCCGACGTCGACCTGATCGAAGATCTCGGCTTCGGGATCGGAGTTGAGAGCCATCAAGATCCCGGCGTTGCGGATGCCGACGGTGTGATTGAAACGGCCGCTGGAACCGACGGCGATCAGCAGCCGGGGGGCCACGGAATGACCGGTCACGCCGATCTGGCGGCTCCGGGGGAGCCATCCCCGGTCGGTGACCTTGCGGGTCGCACCCAGCGCGGCGTCGCCCAGCGCGGCCCGGAGCTCGTCGATGATCGGATAACCAGACGGGTCGACGCCCACGCCCACCGCCACCACGATCCCAGCCCGGCGCAGCTCGCCGGGGTCGGCGTCGGAGCGGGTAACCGACTCGGTCCGCAGTCGGGCCGGTGTTGACGGCTCGATGATCACCGGTTCGGGATCAGGAGCTGAACGGGGTCGGCGCCGGGTCAGCACACCGGGCCGGATGGTGGCCATCTGCACCGGCGAAGCCGACCGGATCGGGGCTTCGAGTTGGCCCCCGAAAGCCGGCTTCCAGGCCACCAGGCGCGTTTCGGCGTCGATTTCCAACCCGATGGCGTCGCCGGTGAGGCCCCAGCCCCCTCTAGCGGCCACGATCGAGGCCACGACCCGCCCGGCTCGGGTGCCTTCCACCAGCAACGCCCAGGGCCGGGCCGCGGCTGCGGCGGACCAGAGGGCTCCGGCCCACTGCTCAGGTTCGTCGGCGCCGACTATGGCCAGGACCCGGTCTGCTCCCATCGCACCGAGCCCGGCCGGGACGGGGGTGGCGGTGACGGCGGTGACGGTTCCCGAGATCGGCTGGGCCAACTCGGCCGCCTCGCCCAGCAGCTCCTTCCCAGTGCCGGGCTCGGTGAAGAAACACCACACCTGTGGCGATCCTGAGCCGGAGCCACCGGTGCGCCGAGTCGGCACCACCGGATCGTCACCAACCGAGCCGGGGCCGAAGGCGCCCATGGACACCAGCCGGTCGACGGCTTCGGGCATGGTCGATACCCGAACCCCGAGTCGGGCTGTTTCGAGGTGCCGGACCGTCCCCACTCGGGTGGGCGACCCCGCTGCCCCCAGCTCTTTGCCGTCCAGCCCCAAGTCGGACGCGCCCACCCGAGTGATGCGATCGCCTGCCACCAACTCTCGCTGTTCGGGCGGGGCCTTGGACGGATCGCACAGCCGCTCCGCCGTCGACAGCACCGCCGGTAGCTCACCGAAGATAGTGCGGTAGCCGTCGTCGGTTTCGAGCCGGGCTCTGAAGGACCGGCCCGTCAGCACCCTTTCCTCGCCACCCTCAGGGCCGAGTACATCAAGGCGGTGGATCCCGGATTCGAAGGGCAATCCCAGCAGTTCGGCCACCTCGGCGGGGACCTGGCCCGTATCGGCGTCGAGCGAGTTGAGTCCGGCCAGCACCAAGTCGAAATGACCCTCACGGGCTATTGCCGCGGCCAGGGTTCGGGCCGTGGCGAGCGTGTCGCTGCCAGCGAAGGCGGGGTCGCAGAGATGGATGCCTCTGCTGGCGCCGCAGGCGATCATCTCCCGCACGGCGTCATCAGCCGCGGGCGGACCCATGGTGAACACCACCACCTCGCCGTCGGGGCCGGCTATCTCCACGGCTTTGGCGTTGGCCCGGCGGCAGTAGGCGTTGACCTCCAAGGCCACCCCGGTGCGCGCCACCCGGTCGCCGTCCATGCGGAGCTGCGTCGGCGCCGGGATCTGCTTGACCAGAACGGCGATTCTCAAGACGGGCTCCTCAGCCTACACATCGCCTATTTGTATACCGCTGTAACTGTATACCGCTGTAACTGTATACCGCTGTAACTGTATACCGCTGTAAGCGCATCTATGGACGTCGTCGTCGGGTTCCACTTCGTCGAGCTCAAAGACAAGGTCAAGCTCAAAGACAAGTTCGTACAGCATGGCGGCGTGGCCAGTTCGTCCTGACCGATGCTGGAGAAGGCGAGATCTTCTTCGAGGAACGGAGCCACACCGATCCATTCTGTGTGCCGCTGACCCATCAGATACTCGTCTCAGGTACTCGTCGTCGGCGAAAGCCAGCAGGAGCCCCCGTCCCTCATACCCACCGTACCTCATACCCAACGTACTCGCCGGTCACGGCACTTGTTTCTGCACGACCCTTGTTTCTGGCAGCCTTGCGGCGGGCAGCGACGACGACTCCGTCGTGGTGCCGGTGCAGCTTGTCGGTATTGGGTTCGATGACGGGCATAGCGGTGACCGAAGCGGAAGCCAGTTCGGCGTTGACGAGGCCCTCAGGCTGTGCCACGGAATTCTCGACGGTCTCCTCAGCGGTCTCGGCGTCAGATCTCCGACGACGAGAGGGCCGATTCTTCGGATCAACTACCTTGCCGATGTGAGATTGCTTGAAGGCCTGCGGCCAGCCCCTCGCCGCCTCCGGGGAGTCGCAGATAGTCCAGATCGGCTCGGACTCCACCACAGTCACCCCGAACGTGTCCGACGAGCTCGTCGACGCATTGCTCAACGGCCAAGGCGAATTCGACAAGGCGACGGAGTTGTTGACAGCCTTTCCCGGTGCCGTGCAGACCCCGCTGCTCGAGGCGACCGCGAATGACAAGACGTTCGGTCCGCTGATGAAAGCCTCGATTATCGCCGACTTCACGGAGGCTCGTCACATTCTAATGACCGTATGACCACTCTGATGACCGCATGACGCAGCCTGCTGGACTCCTTTTGACCCACGGTGCCGGAAGCGACCGGGACCATCGCATCAACCTCGCTTTGGAAAGAGGCCTCGATCTGCCTGTGCGCCGCATCGATTTCCCGTACCGACGCACACCGGGACGCCGACCACCGGATCGAGCCCCGAAACTCATCGGCTGCATAATTGAGGAGACTGAGGCTTTCGCCGACGAACTCGGCGTGGGCCTTGACCGACTCGTCTACGGCGGACGTTCGATGGGCGGACGTATGTGCAGCATGGCTTTGGCCGGATCGCTCGCAGGTGCCGGTCTGATTTGCCTTAGCTATCCCCTTCACCCACCCGGCCGGCCCGAAAAACTGAGGGTCGATCATTTCGCCGACATCGAGGTCCCGGTTCTCATGGTCAACGGCGACCGCGACCCTTTCGGGACCCCCGAGGAATTCCATCGTGAACTCCTCGCCATAAGCGCGCCGCTGCAATTGCATTGGCTCGAAGGGCAAGGACACGATCCCAGACCCGGCTTCGACGGCCGGATCGTGGACCTCGTCGCCCGCTTCGTCGATGGACTCGGTGAGGTCTCGCCGGGATGAGAGCCCGCAGTCATTAGCCTCACCGACATGCTGGAGCGCATCGCTCGCGGATGAACTGAGCGACGTCGAAAGCCGTTTCGGTGATCCGGCAGTGCAAACCGATCCCGTCCGGTTGGCTGCGCTGGGTAGGCGCTTCAAGCAACTCTCCGAAATTGTTGAGACCGGTCGACTCCTGCGCGAAGCGCTCGACGATCACCAAGCCGCACGTGAGATGCTCACCGACGTCGTCTTGGCCTCGCCGAAGCACACATATCCCTCATTCAAACGGGTCGAAACCACTACGGTCGCAACCTCCAGCGTCTATCGGCGATACTTGACGCTGGCATAGTTCGGACCCGGCCCCCAGCCGCCTCTCACGCCGTTGGAGCCGATCGCCTTCACTCGATAGTAATATTCGGTGCCAGGAACCAGGTCGGTTGATCGATCAGAATACGAAGCTGTAGTTGATTCACCGATCTTGGCGTAGGCTTGGCCGTGCACTGCTATACGGCGATACACCTCATATCGAGCAACATCACCTATCGGTTGCGACCAGGACACCGCTACGCCACCAGAAGCAGTCACTGCTTTAAGATTTCCAACAGCGGGAGCCACAACCCCGGCATAGTTCTGGCCTGATCCCCAACCACCGGCCACACCGTTGGATCCGACCGCTTTCACCCGATAATAGTACTCCGCACCAGGAACCAGACCAGCAGATCGATCAGAATACGAAGCCGTTTCAGATTCACCGATCTTGGCGTAGGACCGGCCATGCACAGCCACCCGGCGATACACCTCATATCCGGTAATATCACCTACCGGTTTCGCCCAGGAGACCGATATCACTCCTGGATCAGAGCTCACCGCCGCCTTCAGGCCATTGAGCGCCGCAATTCTTGTTCTCGCATAGTTAGAACCAATCCCCCAGTGGCCCACAGCACCAGTACTGCTAACCGTCTTGACTCGATAGTAGTACTCTGTTCCGGGAGTTAACGCAGCAGGAACATCATGATAGTAAATCTCAGTCGTGGTACCAATCTTTTCATATTGCTGACCTGCCACTGCCGCGCGACGATAAATGTCATACTGATCTACGTCAGCATTGAGTTTATTCCACAAGAGTAAGACACCATCATATTGTACTCCATTAAGCCTTACACCGCTCGGGCCACCCAATGCTACGGGCTTAACAGTCGGAACCCGCACCCACGCATAGTTGGAACCAGGTCCCCACAAGCCAACCAACCCTGTCGGGCCGACCGGTTTAACTCTATATAAGTACTCTACGCCAGGAAGCAGCTGATTGATACGGTCGAGATAGTCGCAACAACTATCAGTATCTCCAATATATTGGTAGCTTGTACCTCGCTCTGCTCGACGCCTGAATACCATGAAACGAGCTATATCCTCGCCAGATGAGGGCGAGGCGAGTTCCCAGCCAACATTGACACCCCTACGGTTCTGAGATCCGGTCAAACTGACTACAGCACGAATATTTATTGGAGCACCGGGCGGTTCATCCGTCAAAACCTTTACCCCAAGATAGTTTTCTACTTCCTTAATGGCTGAAAAGATTACCGTAGTATCGAGTGTCCTACAGTTGAAAGTATGTCCTGCGGCCAGTATCCCGTAGGCTACTCCTTTAGCATCATAAACTGGACCTCCACTATCACCATCACAAATCTTCAAGTTCGGACCTTTAACTTTAACGAAGACAGACTTGCACCTCACCCCTTCCCCATCTTCGTCCATACATGCGTCGTCATCCTCTAGCCAGTTCGTCAAATTTATTGCGATACTTGTTACGTTACCACATGAAACGCCACTATAACCTCCGGTATGGCAAACATAGGCGCCCATCATTTCGGATCGTTTGGCTGTTCCCGTTACCTCACATATAGAGCGAGCATTAGCACCGCACTTGTAGTCATTGGTTATCTTGTGGGAGGAACCATTCGGGATGCGGTTAAATTGTGCATCCGCTCTAGGTCCTTCACCTCCAACCACAAATGGAAAACTCTCTCCATACATTTCTTGGTAGGGCCCACAGTGGCCTGCTGTTATAAGCCCGTCGGGACCTCCGATCTGTTTGGCTCCGAATCCGGCGGTGCATCCACTACTCAGCCGACGTCCGGCCCTAAAGTTCGCCCTTTTGCTGAAACCCGTGGCGTCAGTGACTACTACCCCTACACCTGTATGCTCTTGCAATATTTCGATGAGAGAGGACGCTTCAACCGCGAAGCGCTCGTTAGAGCTTGAATTGATTGCCGATTCAGTATCCCGCCGCGATCGAATAGGTAACAAGCCAGGGTCAACTCCAATCTCAACACTGTTGGTTGCCACGTCAACACTGGTATAGACCACGATTTCAGCGATCTTGGAACTGACCTCAGGATCATCTGTGACCTGCGTGGGGTCAATCCGGTCCTGGGCAGCCCTCAGCTCTTCGTACGTGTGCGCGGCACCCGTACGAATCTCGACGTCATCATGCGCAGCCGCGATCCGCTGCGCCTCCACCCCAGGGTCCGCATTCCCGGCCAACCACACCCACGCCCCGAAATCTTCGCCGTGGTCAATCCCCCAACCAGCCAACCGCGAACCCTCCAACACACGGATCGAACCCATCACCTCCTGCAACAAGGCGATCCGACCCAAACGCCGCCCAGCCTCCTCAACGCTCATCGAATAATCCCGCGCATACGACTCCACCACGAAATCCGCCGAACCCTCCGCTGCCACCGCCTCGGCGCTCAACACCTCTCCCGCAGTCTCCGAAACAGCTGGGTACCCCGGCCCAGCCAACAGCCACAACCCGACTGTCAGCAGCCAAGCAATCACATCACAAGACTATCAGACACTTCACCGGAGGTCGTGATCAGCGAGTCAACGGCCTTGTCGGTGTGAGTCCGATTACGAGATCACAGACACAGGTGCTGACCTTGGCGACGACGTTTCGTGCTCGGCCAGTGCCTGTAGCGCCTCGGTGTTGGATGTGACCGACCAGCAGCGTGAGCGACCATCCAGCCGGGAGATTCGGGCGGTCTGAAGTCCCAACATCTGTCAGCGGTATTTGATGCTGGCGTAGTTCGGGCCTGGTCCCCAGCCGCCTCTCACACCGCTAGCGCCGACCGCTTTCACTCGATAATAGTACTCTGTACCCGAAGCCAGGCTTGCGGATTGATCCAGGTACGAAACCTTCGCCGTTTTGGTTTCACCGATTTTTCTGTAGAGCTGGCCTTTCACTGCTGCCCGCCGATACACCTCATAACGGACAACATCACCTACCGGTTTCGCCCAAGACACCGACACACCACCAGAAACGGATGCTGCTTCGATGTTTCCGACAGCGGGAGCCACAGCCCGGGCATAGTTCCGTCCGGTGCCCCAGCTACCCGCCACGCCGCTAGCGCCAACCGCTTTCACTCGATAATAATACTCCACACCAGGAACCAAGCCAGCAGATCGATCAGAATACGAAGCCGTTTTGGTTTCACCGATTTTTCTGTAGAGCTGGCCTTTCACTGCTGCCCGCCGATACACCTCATAACGGACAACGTCACCTACCGGTTTCGCCCAAGACACCGACACACCACCAGAAACGGATGCTGCTTCGATGTTTCCGACAGCGGGAGCCACAGCCCGGGCATAGTTCCGTCCGGTGCCCCAGCTACCCGCCAACCCGCTAGCGCCGACCGCCTTCACTCGATAATAATACTCCACACCAGGAACCAAGCCAGCAGATCGATCAGAATACGAAGCCGTCCTAGTTTCACCAATCTTTCTGTAGGCATGGCCCTTAACTGCTGCCCGCCGATACACCTCATAACGGACAACGTCACCTACCGGTTTCGCCCAGGAGAACCTAACCAACGTTGAGTCTGGGCTCACGGATGCCTGCAGATCAGTTAAGGCTGGGACTTTGATAGACGCATACAGCGGTGGGTTGACCCACCATTGTGGCTTAGCAATCGTAATGACGCGATAATAGTATTCAAGGCCGGGGGTTAGCTTCTCGAGGGGATCATAGAAGATTGGGTTATCAACTTCAGTGGCACCCATGAATGCATATTCTTGTCCTTCTACAGCTGCTCGACGATCGACTGCGAAAAGGAGAACCTGATCCTTGATCTTGTCCCAGGATACTCCCATGTCCCAGGATACGATGGCTCCACGAAATGGTTTCCCGTTAGGGAGTGTGATCCCATCGAAGGCCGGACGTGCATATGGCCTGGTAATTGGTATTCTCACAGACGCATAGTTGGAGCTAAGTCCCCATGAGCCCATCCAATTGTTCGAATTGATAGGCCTCACTCGATATACGTACTCTTCCCCGGGGGGCAGCCCCGAAATGGTGTCATACATGGAGCAGCATTTTCCCGTCCAATACTGCTGTAACCAGTACCTTGCCCTACTGTACGACGGTAGATTTCAAACAATGGGGGGTCTACATTACGACCGGGACTGACCAGCTTCCAGCTAAGCTCAACCCGTGCTCCATCTGAACTGACTTCAGCACGAAGATCTTTTGTTGTTATTGTATCGATTTGAAAGTCATTGCTAGGCCTGCTCACCGATATATTGGTCGCAGCCCGCACGATATACTGATGCCTGAGTCCTAGGGAAAATCCGCCATGTTCATCAGCAAAGCGGGGTAGCTTTGGAGTACCAATAAGCTCGTAATCTAGACTGGCTCCTCTGATCCGCCGATAGACATTATATCGCATTGCATCCTCAACTGGATCCCAGGTCAACTCTAAGACTCCCGCTGTATCGGTCCTGAGGCGCCCCTTAAGGTTCTGGGGCGCGCCAAGCGGCGAAGAAGGAGCCGTCAAAACCCTTACATCAAGATAACCCTCTGCCTCCTTGATCGCTGTAAACAGTACCCGTAGACCCTCATAGCTACAAGGTAGCCGACCCCCACTTGATCCTCCCAAAATGCCGTAAGCGATGCCGTTAGCGTCATACAATGGTGCGCCGCTGTCACCCGAACAGGATCTCAGGCTCGGACCCTGGAGCTCCACGAATACATTTTCGCATGTTATCCCATTTCCATCTTTGTCCTGACATGCATTCGCACCATCGGTATACCATTCTGCTGGGCTTATTGTGATGTCTGTTACTTCACCACAAGAGACACCTGTTACGTTTCCAGTCTTGCAGACATAAGCGCCCATCATGTCGATTCGTTCTCTAGTTCCAGTTACTCCACACACAGCGTCCGCGTCAGCCCCGCAGATGTATTCGTTGGTAAGCCGGAGAGACGAACCAAATGGGACGCTATGGAACTGCGCATCTGCTCTGCTTCCTGGACGTCCAACCACAAAAGGCAGCACCTGGCCATGAAGTCTCTGATAGTCGTCGCAGTGGCCTGCGGTAAGGACTCCGTATGGACCTCCGACCTGTTTGGCCGCAAACCCTGCCGTGCATGTGGTCATTGATTGTCCAGCCCTGAAGTCCGCTGTCTTGGTGAACCCTGAGGCGTCGATCACCGTCACCCCTACACCCGTGTGTTGTTGCAGTGCATCGCCAAGCTCCGTTGCTTCTGTCGCGAGTCCTTCAGCATCCGACTCCTGCCCGGAAGTGGCGTTACGCCGGGAGCGACCAGACCCCGAATCCGGGTCGATGGCAATCTTGACGCTGTTGGCTGCCATATCAATACCTGTGTAGACCACCATCGCAGCGATCTTGGAGCTGGTCTCAGGATCATCTGTGATCAGTGTGGGATCAATTCGGTCCTGGGCGGCTTGTAGTTCTTGGTACGTGTGGGTGGCGGCGGTGCGGATCTCCACGTCATCATGCGCGGCCGCAACCCGTGCCGCCTCCACGCCGGGGGCTTCGTCACCGGCCAACCACACCCACGCCCCGAAATCTTCGCCATGATCGATCCCCCAGCCAGCAACCCTGGAACCCTCCAGTGCTCGGATCGAGCCCATCACCTCCTGCAACAGGGCGATCCGCCCCAAACGCCGCCCAGCCTCACCAACCGAAACCGAATAATCCCGCGCATAAGACCCCGCCACAAAATCCGCCAAACCGGCAGACTCAACCACCCCAGCAAAAGGCTCATCCTTTGAACCGTCCCCAAGAGCCTCCTCCTCCGAACCAACCGAAACAGCCGCCTCCTCTCCCGAACCGTCCGAAACAGCTAGGACATCCGAGGTGTGCGAAGCAGCTGCTGGCTCTGCCGAACTGCCTGAACTAGCCGCCGCCGCCTCCGAAGTACCCGTGTCAGTCTCCAAAGTGCCCGTGTCGGCTAGGGCCTCTCCTGACCCAGCCCACAACCACAACCCGACCGCCAACAGCCAAGCAACCACGCCATGAGACTACTACATGATCGAGACGGGTGGAAGGCCACGTACATCCAAGCCCACCAGACTCCGCGCACGGCTTCGCTGTCATCGGGGCAGGGCCAGTGTCTGTTCCAGTGTCTGTTAGCGAGCACGGCCCAGTGTCTATTAACGGGTCTGTCAGCGGTACTTGACACTAGCGTAGTTCGGGCCTGGTCCCCAGCCCCCGGCCACGCCGTTCGTGCCGACCGGTTTGACTCGGTAGTAGTACTCGGTACCCGGTGTCAGGCTAGCGGATCGATCCAGATACGAAGCTGCCGTCGTTTCAGCGATTTCGGCGTAGGCTTGGCCGTGCACGGCTACCCGGCGGTACACCTTGTATCGGGCGACGTCACCTATTGGTTGCGCCCAAGTGACTGACACGCCACCAGTAACAGACACGGCTTCAAGGCCGCCTACGGCGGGAGCCACAACCCGCGCATAGTTCTTGCCGGTTCCCCAGTTGCCTATCGCTCCAGCAGCGTTGACTGCTTTCACCCGGTAATAGTATTCGGCGCCGGGAACCAGACCGGTCGACGGGTCAGAATACGAAGCTGTGGTTGATTCACCAATCTTAGTGTAAGGCTGGCCTCGAATTGCTGCCCGACGATACACCTCATAACCAGCAACATCACCTGCCGGTTTCGCCCAAATGAACGTTACCGACGCTGAGTCCTGGCTCACCGCTGCTTGCAGGCCGGTCAGGGCGGGGAGCCTAACTGCAGCATAGTTCGATCTGCTTCCCCAGTGACCGACAACACCAGTGCTACTAACAGTCTTGATGCGGTAGTAGTATTCCATGCCTGGAGTCAACCCAGCCTCAGGATCATAATATTCGATCCCACTAGTAGTAGCGATCCGCTCATATGGATGCCCGGCCACAGCTGCCCGCCGATACACCTCATAGCGAACTACATCGCCCTTGACCTCATTCCACGATACTACGACTCCACGAAATAGTTTCCCATTGTGTATAGTCCCGGGATCGGCAACCCGAGCCTTTGGCTTAGCAGTTGGTATTCGCACAGCCGCATAGTCGGAACTCGATCCCCATGAGCCCACCACTCCATACCGGTTTTTTGGTCTCACCCGGTATAGGTATTCCGCCCCTGGAAGCGGCCCCCTACCAATACGATCACGGTAGGAACAACACGCACCCTGTCCGATAGGCGTATAGGTAGTCTCTGATGCTTTGCGGCGAAGAACTTCGAAATGTTGGACATCAGTATTGGTAGCAGGCGGATCCAGCTTCCAGCTGAGATCAACCCAGTACCCATACGCACTCACCTCAGCACGAAGATCACTTGATGTCATCACATCGATTTGAAAGTCATTACTAGGCTCGCTCAACAGTGCATCCGTCGCAGCCCGCACAACATATTGATACCTGAACCCAGGCGGCAGAGAACTATGGAGATCAACATAAGATGTCTCCCTGCTTGTACCGATAAGCTCGTATTCCTTACCCGATCCACTCACCCGACGATAAAGACTATAATTCACTGCTCCCCCAACAGGCTCCCAGGTCAACTCCACACCACTCACTTCTCGAGTCTTGAAACGCCCTACAAGATTCTGAGGCGTGGCTGGCGGCGAAGGCGGAGCAGTCCAGACCCTGACACCAAGAAAATCCTCCACCTCATCAATCGCCGAAAAGGACATATATACACCCTTGTAGCCGCAATTCGATCCCCCGCTTGATCCTTTCTTGATCCCGTA
Organism: Acidimicrobiales bacterium; assembly: GCA_963422655.1. Taxonomy (GTDB): domain Bacteria; phylum Actinomycetota; class Acidimicrobiia; order Acidimicrobiales; family Aldehydirespiratoraceae; genus CATQHS01. Next base: position 1,453,219 of record OY730440.1, read on the forward strand.
GGCGATGCCATCAGCGTTGTACACTGGACTGCCGCTGTCACCCTTGCAGGCTTTCAGATTCGGGCCCTGGGCCTTAACGAACACTGGTTCACATTTCGCTTTGTTTCCATCCTCATCCCTGCATGCCACCCCTCTCCACGAGGAGAGGGAGAATACAATGTCTGTTATTTCACCACATGAGACACCAGAATTCTTTCCGGTGTGGCAAACATATTCGCCCATCATATCGGCTCGTTCAGCAGTTCCCGTGACCTTACACACAGACTTCGCGTTAGCACCGCACTTGTAGTCATTGGTTATCTTACGGGAGGAACCAAACGGGATCCGGTGGAACTGCGCATCGGCTCTGGTTCCGTCGCTTCCAACCACAAAAGGCAGCCGCACCCCATACATGATCTGATAGTCCATGCAGTGGCCTGCGGTAAGGATCCCGTAAGGACCTCCGACCTGTTTGGCTGCGAACCCGGCCGTGCACGAATACAGCGCTTCTCCGCCCCGGAAGTCCGCCGTATTGCTGAATCCGCTAGCGTCGGCTATCACCATCCCTACACCCGTATGTTCCTGCAACACCTCGCCAAGCAGGGTTGCTACGGCAGCGGAGTCCCCCTCAGCATCTGGTTTCATCCCGGGTGCGGCGTCGCGGCGGGAACGACCAGACACCGAACCGGAATCAATGCCAACCGTGACACTGTTGGCTGCCATATTGATACCCGTATAGACCACCATCGCAGCGATCTTGGAGCTGATCTCAGGATCATCTTCAACCAGGGCGGGATCAATCCGATCCTGCGCAGCCCGTAACTCCTCATACGTATACGCGGCACCCGTACGAATCTCCACATCATCATGCGCGGCCGCAACCCGCGACGCCTCCACACCCGGGTCTTCGTCACCAGCCAGCCACACCCACGCCCCGAAATCCTCGCCATGATCGATCCCCCAGCCAGCAACCCTTGAACCCTCCAGTGTTCGGATTGAGCCCATCGTCTCCTGCAACGAGGCGATCCGGCTCAAGCGCCGCCCAGCCTCACCAACGCTCACCGAATAATCCCGCGCATAAGACTCCGCCACAAAATCCGCAGGCCCCAACACCGAAACAGCCGACACCTCCCCCGAACCATCCGAACCAGCCACCGCATCCTCCGAAGTGCCCGAAACAGCCGACACCTCTTCCGAACTCCCTGAACCAGCCGCCGCCTCCGTAGTACCCGTGTTGGCCGAAGCTTCTCCTGACCCGACCCACAACCACAACCCGACCGTCAACAACAAAGCAACCACGCCATAAGACTAACAAGCCGGTGGTCAAGTGAGAATCAAAGCACGCCCAAGCCCACCAGGATCCACACAAGAGCACGTCTGCCTTGTAAATTGATCGGGGCAGGGCAGAGTGTCTGTTATGCGAGCAGGGCAGAGTGTCTGTTAGTTGTATTTGATGCTGGCGTAGTTCGGGCCTGGTCCCCAGCCCCCGGCCACGCCATTGGTGCCGACCGGTTTGACTCGGTAGTAGTACTCGGTGCCTGGTGTCAGGCTAGCGGATCGATCCAGATACGAAGCTGCCGTCGTTTCAGCGATTTCGGCGTAGGCTTGGCCTTGAATGGCTACCCGGCGGTACACCTTGTATCGAGCGACATCACCGGTTGATTGCTCCCAAGTGACTGATACGCCACCAGAAACAGCGGTCGCGTCGAGGCCGCCCACGGCGGGAGCCACAACCCGCGTATAGTTTTTACCGGTTCCCCAGCTGCCTATCGCTCCAGCAGCGTTGACTGCTTTCACCCGGTAGTAGTATTCGGCGCCGGGAACCAGACCGGTCGACGGGTCAGAATACGAAGCTGTGGTTGATTCACCAATCTTAGTGTAAGGCTGGCCTCGAATTGCTACCCGGCGATACACCTCATAACCAGCAACATCACCTGCCGGTTTCGCCCAAGTGAACGTTACCGACGCTGAGTCCTGGCTCACCGCTGCTTGCAGGCCGGTCAGAGCAGGGAGCCTAACTGCAGCATAGTTCGATCGGCTTCCCCAGTGACCGACAACACCAGTGCTACTAACAGTCTTGATGCGGTAGTAGTATTCCATGCCTGGAGTCAACCCAGCCTCAGGATCATAATATTCGATCCCACTGGTAGTAGCGATCCGCTCATATAGATGCCCGGCCACAGCTGCCCGCCGGTACACCTCATATCTTGGTACGTCGGCTTCAACCTCGTTCCACGATACTACGACTCCACGAAATAGTTTCCCATTGTGAGTAGTCCCGGGATTAGCAACCCGAGCCATTGGCTTAGCAGATGGTACTCGCACAGCCGCATAATCGGAGCTAGATCCCCACCAACCGACATCGTAATCCCAACTTATTGGTCTTATTCGATACAAGTATTCTGCCCCGGGGCGTAGCCTAGAAATCGGGTCAAGATATTCACAACAATTAGCCCATCCCACCCTTTCGTAGCCTTGCCCTGATCCCACTTCGCGTCGATATATCCGAAAATACTTGACATTATCACGGTTCAAGGGTGGGATTGGTGTCCAGTTTAACTGGACACCTCTGTGAGGCAGGGGTGCTTCCAGATTCGTCTCAGAACGTAGATCTTTGGTAGCCCGTATGTGGATATGAAAGTCACTACTAGGTTCGCCCAGATGGTTCGCATTATTGGCCCGCACAATATATTGGTACTTGTGGCCAGCTAATATCAACTTATGAGCCCTTTCATCAGGATCAGAGCTCTGCGAGACTGGATCAAGGTAGGTTGGTTGCAGTGCAGAACCAATGTGCTCATACTCACTATCTGATCCACTTACGCGCCGGTATACACTATATCCTGCTGAATTGTCAACTGGATTCCAAGCTAACTTCAAGAATACACGATAGTCGCTCTTCGGACCGCGCACTAAGGAGCTTGTAAGGTTCTGAGGCGCGGCGCCCGGTGCTGTAACGGGTTCCGTCAAGACCTTGACGTTGAGATAGCTCTCGATCTCCTTAACAACAGAAAAGATAATATAGAGATTATTTTGACCGCAGTATCCGTTTCCTGCTGTGAGGATCCCGTAGGCGATACCGTTAGCGTCAAAGACTGGTCCGCCGCTGTCACCTATGCATACCTCCATATTCGGTCCATGAGCCTCAACGAATACATTTTCACATGCGATCCCGTTTTCGTCTTCATCCTCACATGCATTCGATCCGTCGTCATACCATTCTGTTAGGCTTATGGTAATGTCGGTTACTGTACCGCATGAGACACCAGAAGTCTCTCCGGTGTGACAAACATAGTCGCCCATCATGTCGACTCGTTCAGCAGTTCCTGTTACCTCACACACTGAGTCCGCTTTGGCGCCGCAGACATAGTCATTGGTGAGCTGACGGGAGGAACCAAGCGGGATCTGGTGGAGCTGTGCATCCGCTCTGGGTCCTTTACCTCCGACCACAAATGGCAGTATCTCGCCATGCATTAACAAATGGTCATCGCAGTGGCCTGCGGTGAGGAGTCCGTAGGGACCTCCGACCTGTTTGGCCGCGAACCCGGCCGTGCAACCCCATATTGCATCTCCAGCCCTGAAGTTCGCTGTCTTGGCGAACCCTGAGGCGTCGATCACCGCTACCCCGATACCCGTATGTTGTTGCAGTGCTTCGCCAAGTAGGGCTGCTTCGGCAGCGAAACCCTCAGTATCAGACTCTTGCTGGGGTGTGGCGTCCCGGCGGGAACGACCAGACCCTGAACCGGCATCGATGGCAATCTTGACTCTGTTGGCTGCCATATCGATACCTGTGTAGACCACCATCGCCGCGATCTTGGAGCTGGTCTCGGGGTCATCTGTCACCAGTGCGGGATCAATCCGGTCCTGAGCAGCCCGTAGCTCCTCATACGTGTGGGTGGCACCAATGCGGATCTCCACGTCAACGTGCGCGGCCGCAACCTGGGCTGCTCTTACGCCGGGGTCTGCATCACCGGCTAGCCACACCCACGCCCCGAAATCTTCGCCATGATCTATCCCCCAGCCAGCAACCCTTGAAGTCTCCACTGCTCGGATCGAACCCATGACTTCCTGCAGCGAGGCGATCCGGTTCAATCGCCGCCCAGCCTCCTCAACGCTCACCGAATAGTCCCGGGCATATGACTCCACCACAAAACCCGCCGAACCCGCAGAATCCACGACCGAAACAGCCGACACCTGTCCCGAACTGGCCGCCACATCCTCCGACGTGCCCGAAACAACCGCCGCATCCTCCGAGGTGTCCGTATCGGCTAGTGACTCTCCTGACCCAGCCCACAACCACAACCCGACTGCCAACAACAAAGCAACCATGCCACAAGACTAACAAGCCAGCGGTCAAGTGAGAATCAAGCACGCCCAAGTCATTAGGCTCCGCTCACGCGCACGCCTGCAGAATCGGGGTAGCGCCAGTGTCTGTTGGCGAGCAGGGCCCGCGCCACCGTGGGTGTTTGTTAGCGGTATTTGATGTTGGCGTAGTTCGGGCCTGGTCCCCAGCCGCCTCTCACGCCGTTGGTGCCGACTGGTTTGATTCGGTAGTAGTACTCGGTGCCGGGTGTCAGGCTGGCGGATTGATCCAGATACGAAGCGGTTGTCGTGTCTGCGATTTTGGTGTACGGCTGGCCTTGAACGGCTACCCGGCGGTACACCTCGTATCGGGCAACATCACCGGTTGATTGTTGCCAGGACACCATCACGCCACCAGAAACAGCGGCTGCTTTGAGTCCGCCTACGGCGGGTGCCGCAACCTGCGCATAGTTCTTGCCGGTCCCCCAGCTGCCTACCGCACCAGCAGCGCTGACCGCTTTCACCCGGTAATAGTACTCCGCGCCGGGCACCAGACCAGTTGACGGGTCAGAGTACGAAGCGGTCTTGGTTTCGCCGATCTTGGTGTAGGCATGGCCTCGAATTGCTGCCCGGCGATACACCTCATAACCAGCGACATCACCGACCGGTTCCGCCCAAGAGACTGTAATCGACGCTGAGCCTGGGCTCACCTCGGCCTGCAGGCCGGTAAGGGCTGTGGCTCTAACTGCCGCATAGTTTGATCTACTTCCCCAATAGCCTTCAGCATGATGACGTATAACCGCTTTCAGGCGATAATAGTATTCGACGCCTGGAGTTAATCCTTCAAGATAATCATAATAGGTAGTGTCACTAGCAGAAACAGTAGCCACCCGACTATATTGTTGTCCTTCCACGGCTGCTCGCCGGTGCACTGTATAATGGGTCACATCACCTTTGAGATCATCCCAGGACACGATGACACCGCGAAACAGTCTCCCATTGTGTATAGTCCCGGGGTCAGCCATCCGTGCCCGTGGCTTGGCGGTCGGTACCTGCACCGTCGTGTAGTCGGAACTCGATCCCCATGAGCCCACCATTCCATAGCGGTTCTTTGGTTTCACTCGGTAGAGGTATTCCATCCCTGTAAGCGGCCCTGTGCCGATAAGATCACGGTAGGAACAACACGCACCCTGTCCGATAGTCGTATAGCTAGTATCTGATGCTTTGCGGCGAAGGATCTCGAAATATTGGATATCGACATCAGTAGCAGGCGGGTCAAGCTTCCAGTTCACATCAACCCAATCCCCATCCGCACTAACCTCAGCACGAAGACCACTCGATGTCATCAGATCAATCTCAAAGTCATTACTAGGCTCACTCAACAATTCACCCGCTACAGCCCGAACAATATATTGATACCTGAACCCAGGCGGTAAAGACTTATGGAGATCAACATACGATGTCTCCTGGCTTGTACCGATAAGCTTGTATTCCTTACCTGATCCACTCACCCGACGATATAGATTATACTCTATTGCTCCCGCAACAGGCTCCCAGGTCAACTCCACACCACCCACTTCTCCAGTCTTGATGTGACCTACAAGATTCTGAGGCGCGGTAGGTGGTGCTACAAGATTCTGAGGCGCGGTAGGTGGTGGAACTTGCACAGTTGCATAATCAGACTCAGATCCCCATGAGCCCACCATTCCATATCGGTTCTTGGGTTTCACTCGGTATTCGTATTCCACTCCTGGAAGCAGCCCTGTACCGATAAGATCACGGTAGGAACAACACGCACCCTGTCCGATAGTCGTATAGCTAGTATCTGATGCTTCACGGCGAAGGATCTCGAAATATTGGATATCGACATCAGTAGCAGGCGGGTCAAGCTTCCAGTTCACATCAACCCAATCCCCATCCGCACTAACCTCAGCACGAAGATCACTAAACGTCATTACATCAATCTCAAAGTCATTACTAGGCTCACTCAACAATTCACCCGCTACGGCCCGAACAATATATTGGTACCTGAACCCAGGCGGCAAGGTCTTATGGAAGTCAACATGAGATCTCCGCCAGCTTGTACCAACATGCTCATATTCCTTACCCGATCCACTCACCCTACGATAAATATTGTACTTCACTGCTGCCGCAACAGGCTCCCAAGTCAACTTCACACCAGTCGTCAACTCCACACCACCCGATTTTCTACGCTTAAGACTACCTACAAGACTCTGAGGAGCGGCCGGTGGTGGCACTTCCACAGTCGCATAGTCAGACTCAGATCCCCACGAACCCACCAATCCATAGCGGTTCTTGGGTTTCACTCGGTATAAGTATTCAACCCCTGGAAGCGGCCCCCTACCAATACGATCACGGTAGGCACAACACGCGACCTGTCCGACAGTCCTATAGCTAGTCTCTGATGCTTCACGCCGAAGGACCTCGAAATGTTGGACATCGACATTGGTAGCAGGCGGGTCAAGCTTCCACTTCACATCAACCCAATCCCCATCCGCACTAACCTCAGCACGAAGATCACTAAACGTCATTACATCAATTTCAAAGTCATTACTAGGCTCACTCAACAATTCACCCGCTACGGCCCGAACAATATATTGATACCTGAACCCGGGAGGCAGAGAACTATGGAGATCAACATAAGATGTCTCCTGGCTGGTACCGATAAGCTCGTATTCCTTACCCGATCCACTCACCCGACGATATAGATTATACTCTATTGCTCCCGCACCAGGCTCCCAAGTCAACTCCACACCACTCGACAACTCCACACCACCCGATTTGCTAGGCTTAAGACTCCCTACAAGACTCTGAGGAGCGGTAAGTAACAGCTCCACTGAGACATCAGGGACGGAGTCTTTGACATCAGGGATTTTTTCTGTCGGCTCTGCGGGCAATGGTACCACCGCAGCAAATATATTGCTAGGTGCACTCGTCACCCCATTCTTCGCAGCCTGCACAATATATTGATACCTAGTACCGGGGGTCAAATATTGATGACGATGAACATGTGATGCGTCCCAACTGGAACCCACAACCACATAATTACTACTCGACCCACTCACCCGCCGATAGATGTAATACCCTATTGCACCTTCGGATGGTGTCCAGGTCAACTCCAAACCGCCTGCAGTCGTGAAGCGCCCTGCAAGATTCTTAGGAGCATCTAGCGGCGAAGGTGGAGCCGTCAAGACCTTGACATCAAGATAATCTTCTACCTCATCAATCGCCGAAAAGAAAACAGTCACACCCTCCTTCTTGCAGCCAGTTCCAGTTGATCCATGTAGGATCCCGTAAGCGATACCATTGGAGTCGTACAATGGACTACCGCTGTCGCCTACACATGACTTCAGGCTCGAACCATCGAGTAAGACATATGCTGCCTCACATGTGTTCCCGATTCCGCACAGCGAGGAGTACCGGTACAATTTCGATAGGTTTACTGTAATATCTGTGACCTCACCACAGGAGACACCAGTAACCCTTCCAGTCTTACAGATATAAGAGCCCATCATGTCGACTCGTTCAGCAGTTCCTGTTACCTGACATACGGAACGTCCCCTGGCACCGCACTTGTAGTTATTGGTTATCTGAAGGGGGGAACCAAGCGGGATCCGGTTGAACTGCGCGTCTGCTCTGGGTCCTAGATCTCCAACCACGAAAGGCAACACCCACCCGTGCATTGCCTGGTAGTCGTCGCAGTGGCCTGCGGTGAGAACCCCGTAAAGACCCCTCCGTTTAGCTGCGAACCCGGCCGTGCACGTCCACATCGTTTCTCCGGCCCTGAAGTTCGCGTTCTTTTCAAACCCCGTAGCGTCAGCCATCACCACCCCGACACCCGTGTACTCCTGCAACACCTCGCCCAGCAGGGTTGCTACGGTAGCGAAGTCCCCCTCAGCATCTGACTCCACCCCGGGTGTGGTGTCCCGGCGGGAACGACCAGACCCCGAACCGGAGTCAATGCCAACCGTGACGCTGTTGGCTGCCATGTTGACACCCGTGTAGACCACCATCGCAGCGATCTTGGAGCTGACCTCAGGATCATCTTCAACCAGCGTGGGGTCAATCCGGTCCTGAGCGGCCCTCAACTCTTCGTACGTGTGAGCGGCACCAGTGCGGATCTGCACGTCATCGTACGCGGCCGCAACCCGCGCCGCCTCATCGCCCGGATGTTCGTCACCGGCCAGCCACACCCACGCCCCGAAATCCTCGCCATGGTCGATCCCCCAACCAGCAACCCTGGAACCCTCCAACACTCGGATCGAACCGATGACCTCCTGCAACGAGGCGATCCGACCCAAACGCCGCCCAGCCTCACCAACCGAAACCGAATAATCCCGCGCATACGACTCCACCACAAAACCCGCCGAACCAGCAGACTCAACCACCCCAACAACCAGCTCATCCTGCGAACCTTCCGAAACAGACTCCTCCTCCGAAGTGTCTGAAACAGCAGCTGCCGCCTCCGAATCATCCAGGGCATCCGAAGTGCCCGTATCGGCCAGGGCTTCTCCTGACCCAGCCCACAACCACAACCCGACTGCCAGCAGCCATGCAATCACATCAGAAGATTAACAGACCCCAGGAGATCCTCTCGGTACCGAAGGCCGCGATCAGCGCGTTGACGGCTTGTCGGGGTGAGCCCGTTGCAAGATCAAAGACGCCGGTGCTGAGCTTGGCGACGACGTTTTCATGCCCGGCCAATGCCTGCAGTGCTTCGGTGTCGATTGTGACGTTAACGAACCCGGCATGGTCAACAGCGATTTCCACGTCGCGGAACCCGTCAGCGAGTCGACCGACGGCTCCGATTTCGTCGCGCAGGCAACAGACCGAGGGTGTCACGTCGGCCTCAACACACGCTTGCACCAGCATGCGTGCACGTTCGCTGTCGATCCAGCTCCGGGCAGGCGCTGGCACCGAGAACAGACGCAGGCCCGCAACGCCGTTGAGGCTGACTGCTCCGGTCGCTCCGGCCGCGCTGACTGCGACCCACCCCGGGCATGCCAGCTTCGCGGCTTGGCGGGCTACCTCAACGTTGAAACCGTGAGCTCCTACGGCCTGTACCAGCACCGCTCCATCAACCCCGGCTGCACGCACCCGAGCGACTACCGCCGCGGGCGAGGCGTCGACGCTGTGCCACCATGCACCAGCTGGATTTGCGGTTGAGTCTGCAACGGTGCGTGCAGCGTCGACAACATGCAGATGAGAGTCGAGCATCATCACCGGGATCCTTGTCGGGTCAACCCATTCTGTACCGATCTTCTTAACCAGGCGAGACCGGCGGGTTCTGACGCGCACCGGTACCGTGCCAATCTCGGTTCATGGGATCAATTGACCCACCGCCGCTCGACATCCTCGACGGCGACTTCTACGTCGAGAACCCGTACGCGCGCTACGCCTGGCTCCGTGAGCATTCCCCGTGCCACTGGGACGACGTCAACGAGCTATGGGGCGTCACTAGCTACGACGACATCGTCGAGATCGAGAAACGCAAGCACACCTTCATCAACTCCGACAAGACAAAGGGCGGCTACCGACCCAACATCCCCGCGGACGCCTCCATCATCGGGTGTGACGACCCGCTCCATCTGGCCCGCCGCAACCTGGTGTCGCGGCGGGCCACGCCGAGAGCGGTGACTCGCTGGGAGGATGAAGTGACCGCCACCGTTGACGCACTGCTCGACGATGTGCTCGAGCGAGGTCACGGCGAGATCGCCAGCGAGCTCGCAGCTCCCTTGCCAGCTCAAATAATCGGGCTGCTCCTCGGGTTCCCGCACGAGATGTGGCCGAAACTGCAGTACTGGTCCGAGACCACGATCGCGTTGGGCGGCGGGCCCAGGTACCACAACGCCGAGGGGATGACTTCAGCAATGGAGTTCGCCGGGGCCTGCGCCGAACTTTAAGACGCCAAGCAGGCCTGCCCGGCTGAATGACGTGATGAGCCGATGGATCAAGATCGAAGCTGAGACCTCGGCGAGGTCGGCGAACGACTTAGTTCAACAGGCCTACGTGGAGATGCCCGATGCCTCATCTTCGGATTCTCCTAAGCACATACGGGTTCGTACGGGCTGAGACCCGGGCGGTCTTCAGTCCTAGCGTCTGTTAGCGGTATTTGATGCTGGCGTAGTTCGGGCCTGGTCCCCAGCCGCCAACCACGCCGCTCGCGCCGACTGGTTTGACTCGGTAGTAGTACTCGGTGCCTGGTGTCAGGCCAGCGGATCGATCCATATACGAAGCTGCCGTGGTTTCAGCGATTTCGGCGTAGGCTTGGCCTTGAATGGCTACCCGGCGGTACACCTTGTATCGAGCGACATCACCGGTTGATTGCTCCCAAGTGACTGACACGCCACCAGAAACAGCGGTTGCTTTGAGGCCGCCCACGGCGGGAGCCACCGCTGGCGCGTAGTTTTTCCCGGTTCCCCAGCTGCCTACCGCTCCAGCAGCGCTGACTGCTTTCACTCGGTAATAGTACTCCGCGCCGGGTATCAGACCAGTTGACGGGTCAGAATACGAAGCCGTAGTTGATTCACCGATCTTAGTGTAGAGCTGGCCTCGAATTGCTACCCGGCGATACACCTCATAACCGGCGACATCACCTGCTGGTTTCGCCCAAGTGAAACTTACCGAAGTTGAGTCCTGGCTAACCGATGCTTGCAGGCCGGTAAGGGCGGGGAGCCTAACTGCAGCATAGTTAGATCTGCTTCCCCAGTGACCGACAACACCAGTGCTACTAACGGTCTTGATACGGTAGTAGTACTCCATGCCAGGAGTTAACCCCGCCTCAGGATCATAATATTCGGTCTCGCTGATAGTAGCGATCCGCTCATATGGATGCCCGGCCACAGCTGCCCGCCGATACACCTCATAGCTAGCTACGTCGGCCTTGACCTCATTCCACGATACTACGACTCCACGAAATAGTCTCCCATTGAGCATAGTCCCGGGGGTAACAAGCCGTGCCCGTGGTGTAGCAGTTGGCACTCGCGCAGCAGCATAGTCAGACTCAGACCCCCACGAGCCTTCCAATCCATGCTGATTGACCGGTCTTACTCGGTAGAGATATTTGACTCCAGGACGAAGCCCTGAAATCGGGTCAAGATAGTCGCAGCAATCGCTTCGACCGATTTGTTGATAGACATCCCCTGATCCTATTGAGCGTCGATAGGCTTGAAAGTCTGTGATCTTCACGCTATTGTTACCCGTGCGACTGATATTAGGATTTGTGTCGCTAGCATATTCAGACTGTGGCAACGAAGAGAGTTGCCAGCTGATACCTATACCTCTTTGATTACTCGGTCCTTTCCAACTGGCTTTAGCACGAAGTCCTTTGACAAAATATACAGAGACTTCTATAGTATGACTAAACTTGCTTCTCAGGTTTAGATCGTTCACTGCTTGAACCTTGTACTCATAGCTGAATCCAGATAGCAACCCTGGCTGAGGATCAAGATACAATGGCGTGTACGTAGTAGCAATCAGCTTGAAATCTCCGCCGGATCCACTCAACCGGCGATAGACACGATACGAGAAGGCTCCTTCGGCTGGCTCGGTCCAAGTCAATCTTATCCCGGGCCTGGTCTTGATTCTGAGGTTACCCACGAGATTCTGAGGTGCGCTTGACGGCCTTGGAGGTTCAGTCAAGACTCTAACATCAAGAAAATCCTCTATTTCCTCAATCGCCGAAAATACTGCCCTTTTCTTACCCTTATAGTTACATTCAAGTGCCTTTGTAGCTCCTTTGTTAATCCCGTAGGCGATGCCATCAGCGTCATAGAATGGTCCACCACTGTCTCCGGTACAGCCCTTCAGACTCCTACCTTCAACTTTGACGAATACAGGTTCACATTGAGTGCCTTTTCCATCTTCACCCAAACATGGCGTTGCGCCTTTGGCCCACCCTATCGTTGGGTTCATTGAAATGTCTGTGACTTCACCACATGAGACGCCAGTCTTCCGTCCAGTCTTACAGATATAGGAGCCCATCATATCGGTTCGTTTGGCAGTTCCTGTTACCTCGCATACGGAGTTCGCGTTAGCACCGCAGACGTAGTCATTGGTGAGCTGATGGGAGTAACCAGCTGGGATCCGGTGGAACTGCGCATCTGCTCTTGTTCCTGCACGTCCAACCACAAAAGGCAACCACACCCCATGCATTGTCTGGAAGTTCGGGCAGTGCCCTGCGGTGAGGATTCCGTAGGGGCCTCCCGTCTGTTTGGCTATGAACCCAGCAGTGCAATACATTGCTTCTCCACCCCTAAATTCCGCTGTATTGCTGAACCCGCTGGCATCAGTCATCACCATCTCTACCCCTGTGTGTTCCCCCAGAGCGTCCCCAAGCACAGCTGCCTCAACCGCGAAGCGCACTTCAGGATCTGACTCTTGCTGAGGTGTTGCGTCGCGGCGGGAACGACCAGACCCCGAACCCGGGTCAATGCCAACCGTGACACTGTTGGCTGCCATATTGATACCCGTGTAGACCACCATCGCAGCGATCTTGGAGCTGACCTCGGGATCATCTGTGATCAGTGTGGGATCAATCCGGTCCTGGGCGGCTTGTAGTTCTTCGTACGTGTGAGTGGCGCCGGTGCGGATCTCCACGTCATCATGCGCGGCCGCAACCCGCGACGCCTCCTCGCCGGGATCTTCGTCACCTGCCAGCCACACCCAGGCCCCGAAATCTTCGCCGTGATCAATCCCCCAACCAGCAACCCTTGAACCCTCCAACGCTCGGATCGAACCCATCGCCTCCTGTAAGAAGGCGATCCGGCTCATACGCCGCCCAGCCTCCCCAACGCTCACCGAATAATCACGCGCATACGACTCCGCCACAAAACCCACAGACGCCACAACCGAAACAGCTGTCTCCTCCTGCGAACCTTCCGAAACAGCAGCTGACGCCTCCGAACCATCCAGGGCATCCGAAGTGACCGTACCGGCCAAGGCCTCCCCTGACCCGGAGATCAGCCACAACCCAACCGCCAACAGCCAAGCCATCACGTCAGAAGATTACCGAACACTTAGCCAAAGGCGCGATTCAGCGCGTTGGTGGCCGATCAAGGTAAATCCCATTGCCAGATCCAAGACACAGGTCCTGTGGTTGGAGACGATATTGTCGTGCCTCGCCAGCGCCTCCAACACCGCAGTGTCGGATATGGATCAAGTAACCCCGCATGGTCAACAGCGATTTCCACATCGCGGAACCCCTCAGCGAGGCGATCAACGGCTCCGAATTCGTCGCGCAGGTAACAGGCAGAGCGTATCGCTACCGGTGTGTGTCGTAGTTCAGAAACCGTAGGACGGCTGCCTCAACACACGCTTGCACCAGACACGTGCAGATTTCGTTACCGATCCAACTTCGGGCAGGCGCGGGCACCGAAAACAGACGCAGGCCCGCAACGCCGTTGAGGCGCACTGCTCCGGTCGCTCCGGCCGCGCTGACTGCGACCCAACCCAGGCCTACCCGACCGACGATACGGCTAGCCGTTGGATCTAGAATGAAGCTGAGAAGCTCGGCAAGGTCAGCGAACGACTTGTCCAAAAGGCTACGTCAAGATGCCCGATGCCCCATCTTCGGATACTCCTAAGCACATAATGGGGTTCTCATTCGTACGGGATGAGACCCGGGCAGTCTGCAGTCCTAGCGGCTGTTACCGGAATTTGATGCTGGCGTAGTTCGGACCAGGCCCCCAGCCGCCAACCACGCCGTTGACGCCGACCGGTTTCACCCGGTAATAGTACTCGGTACCTGGTGTAAGGCCAGCGGATCGATCCAAATACGCAGCTACCGTCGTCTCAGCGATTTCGGCGTAAGCTTGGCCCTGAACGGCTCCCCGGCGATACACCTTGTATTGAGTGACATCACCGGCTGACCGCTCCCAGGACACCGACACACCACCAGAAACAGCGGTTGCTTCGAGGCCGCCTACGGCGGGAGCCACAACCCTCGCATAGTTCTTGCCGGTTCCCCAGCTGCCAACCGCTGCAGCAGCGTTGACCGCTTTCACCCGGTAATAGTACTCCGCTCCGGGTATCAGACCAGTTGACGGGTCAGAATACGAGACTGTTGTCGTTTCACCGATCTTGGTGTAGAGCTGGCCTCGGATTGCTACCCGGCGATACACCTCATATCGGGTGACGTCACCGGCAGGTTTCGCCCAAGTGAACGTTACCGACCCCGAGTCTGAACTGACTGATGCTTGCAGGCCGGTCAGGGCGGGGAGCCTCACTGGAGCATAGTTTGATCTGCTTCCCCAGTGACCGACAACACTAGTGCTACTAACAGTCTTGATGCGGTAGTAGTATTCCATGCCTGGAGTTAACCCAGCCTCAGGATCATAATATTCGATCCCACTGGTAGTAGCGATCCGCTCATATGGATGCCCGGCCACAGCTGCCCGCCGATACACCTCATAGCGAACTACATCGCCCTTGACCTCATTCCACGATACTACGACTCCGCGAAATAGTTTCCCATTGTGTGTAGTACCGGGGTCAGCAACCCGAGCCTTTGGCTTAGCAGTTGGCACTCGCACAGCCGCATAATCGGAGCTAGATCCCCACGAACCGATATCGTCATCCTAACTTATTGGTCTTATTCGATACACGTATTCTGCCCCGGGGCGTAGCTTCGAAATCGGGTCAAGATAGTCACAACACTTATTCCATCCTACCGTTTTCCATCCCACATTTTCGTAGCCTTGCCCTGATCCCACTTCGCGTCGATATATCCGAAAGAAATTGACCTGATCACGGTTGAGGGGTGGGATTAGTGTCCAGTTTAGTTGGATGCCTCTGTCAGATAAGGGTGCTTCCAAATTAGTTTTAGCCCGTAGATCTTTGGCAGCCCATATGTTGATATGAAAGTCACTGCTAGGGTCGCTCAGATGGTTCGCATTATTCGCCCGCACAATATATTGATACTGGTGGCCTGCTCCTATCAACCTAGGAGATATTTCATCAGGATCAGAACTCTGCGCGACTGGATCAAAGTAGGTTGGTTGCTGTGCAGAACCAATATGCTCATATTGACTACCTGATCCACTTACGCGCCGATAAACACTATATCCCACTGCATTGTCAACTGGATTCCAAGCCAACTTCAAACTTACACGGGAGTCGCTCTCTGGATCGTGCACCAAGGAGCTTGTAAGGTTCTGAGGCGCGGTGCCCGGTGCTGTAACAGGTTCCGTCAATATCTTGACGTTGAGATAGCTTTCGATCTCCTTAGCAACAGAAAAGATAATATAGAGATTCTTTTGACCGCAGAATCCGTTTCCTGCTGTTACGATACCGTAGGCGATACCGTTAGCGTCATAGACTGGTCCGCCGCTGTCACCTATGCATATCTCCATATTCGATCCATGAGCCTCAACGAATACACTTTCGCATGCGATGCCGGTTTCGTCTTTATCCTCACATGCATTCGATCCGTCGTCATACCATTCTGTTAGGCTTATGGTAATGTCGGTTGCTGTACCGCATGAGACGCCAGAATTCTTTCCGGTGTGACAGACATAGTCGCCCATCATGTCGGCTCGTTGGGCAGTTCCTGTTACTTCACATACTGAGTCCGCGTTGGCGCCGCAGACATAGTCATTGGTGAGCTGACGGGAGGAACCAAGCGGGATCTGGTGTAGCTGTGCATCCGCTCTGGTTCCTTTACCTCCGACCACAAATGGCAGTCTCTCTCCATGCATTGTCTGGTGGGCGGCGCAGTGGCCTGCAGTGAGGATTCCGTAGGGACCTCCGACCCGTTTGGCCGCGAACCCGGTCGTGCAACCCCATATTGCATCTCCAGCCCTGAAGTTCGCTGTCTTGGCGAACCCTGATGCGTTGGTCACTGTCACTCCTATACCCGTGTGTTGTTGCAGTACGTCGCCAAGTAGGGCTGCTTCGGCAGCGAAACCCTCAGTATCAGACTCTTGCTGGGGTGTGGCGTCACGGCGGGAACGACCAGACCCCGAACCAGGGTCAATGCCAATCTTGACACTGTTGGCTGCCATATCGATACCCGTGTAGACCACCATCGCGGCGATCTTGGAGCTGGTCTCGGGGTCATCTGCTACCAGCTTGGGGTCAATCCGGTCCTGAGCGGCCTGTAGTTCTTCGTACGTGTGTTTGGCACCGGTGCGGATCTCCACTTCATCGTGCGCAGCCGCAACCCGCGCTGCTTCCACGCCCGGTTGTTCGTCACCGGCCAGCCACACCCACGCCCCGAAATCCTCGCCATGATCAATCCCCTAGCCAGCAACCCTAGAACCCTCAAACGCCCGGATCGAACCCATCACCTCCTGCAACAAACCGATCCGACCCAAACGCCGCCCAGCCTCACCAACGGTCACCGAATAATCCCGCGCATAAGACTCCGCCACAGAATCCGCCGAGCCCGAAGACTCGACCACCCCAACAGCCGCCGCCTCTTGCAAACCATCCGAAGTGCTCGTACTGGCCAGGGCATCCCCCGAACCAGCCCACAGCCACATCCCGACCGTCAACAGCCAAGCAATCATAAATAGATTAACAAATACTTCCATAGTTCCGGTCAACGGCTCCTGAAAACGCCAGCCCGTGTTCGTGAGTCGTGCAGATGGCGAACCGTTCACCTTCGCCCGGTTGTGGGAGAAATGCAAGTACCGCGACGATGACGAGCCCTCGCGCTGCATTCGTGCACGGTCGTCACGGGCCAACCCAACCAGAAGATGGCCCAATTTCTACCATCGCATGCCGTGATGTTGCCGCCGAGGTGGTGGGACGTCCGGCTCGACCGGGACAACCACGACACGGCGATGCTGGAATTGCTGCTTGTTCTGGCCCGGATCGCCCTCCTGTGGATCTACTACGTAGCGCGCTGTGAATAACGTCGCCAATAGCAGGCCGCACCTGATCGTCGAGACAGGGCCGGACAGCCGCGGAACCGAGGTGGCGGTTTGACGGTTCGGGGGCGTTGTTTGACTGGCCAGGGCGTCACGACCTTAACTACACCGGCGCCGCCGGGGTCGACTTGGTGGCCAACTAGTCAACGGAGGGTTCTGCATGGTGTGAGTACAGACACCCCAACAAGAACCATGGCACGGAACAACAACCCTAACCCCACCACACCAAATCAACGACACACCACTAGGATATTTGTCCGATGGGCGAGATCGGTGACCTGCGTAGTTATATCGACACCCTGGAGGCTGTCGGCCAGCTAGCCCGAATCAATACAGCGGTTGGGCTGGAGCACGAGTTGGCTGATGTGGCCGCCTCGCTGGCTCGCACCGACACCGGCGCCGGGCTGTTCGCCAACGTCACAGGCAGCGACTGGCCCATCTTCTGCGGCGGCGTGGCCTCGCACCGGCGAGCAGCGGTGGCGCTCGGGTGCCGGATCGGTGAGATCGTTGATGTTATGGACCGGGTGCTGGACCCGGCCAACGGCATTGCCCCAGTGCCGGTAGCGGCTGCGGCATGGCACGACAACCACATGACCGGGCCCGAGCTCGATACGGCTGTCCTGCCTATCCCCACCCACAGCCGCGGCGATGGCGGTGCCTTCATCACCGGCGCGGTCACCGTAGCCAAGGACCCGATCTCGGGCCGAGGCAATCTCGGCTACAACCGCATGCTGCGGCTGGGACCGAATCGGTTCGGCTTCAACGTCAACGAATGGCGAGACGTGGGCACCTTCTGGAAGTCCCGGGCCGATCCCGACGTCGCATTCCCCATAGCGTTGGCCATCGGTCTCGATCCTGCCGTCATGATCGCGGCCGGGGTGAAGACACCGGTCGACGAGTTGTTCATCGCTGGCGCCATAAGGGGCCAAGGCATCGAGGTGTGCGAGGGCCGAACTGTCGATGTGGCTGTCCCGGCTTCGGCCGAGATCGTGATCGAGGGTTACTTGCACCCGACCGAACGCCGGTCGGAAGGGCCGCTGGCCGAGTTCCACGGCTACCACGGCGAGCCTTGGAACAGCCCCACCTTCGAGGTGACTTGCATATCCTGGCGTAACGAACCCATCTATCAGACCATCATTCCGGGCTGGTACGAGCACATATACATCGGCAACGTGCTACCCCGTGAACCATTGCTGCGCCGGTTCGTGCGCCACTTGGACCCCGGCGCCGACGTTCACATCCCCCCGTACTCCAACGGGTTCATGGCCGTGGTCCAGATCGACCGGGACAACCCGGGCACCCCCAAGAACCTGGCCCTGGCCGCCCTGACCGCTCATATCAACATCCGAAACGTGATCGTGGTCGACCGTGACATCAATATCCACGAACCGTCGGAGATCCAATGGGCTCTGACCAACCGGGTCCACTGGCTTGATGACGTATTCACGGTTCCGGGTGCACAAGGCCACGAGATGGACCCGGTAGCCGACCAGCGGGGCGTGAGTACCAAGGTCGGTATCGACGCCACTTACAAGCGGGAACGCCGAGAATACGGTCAGCGGGTTTCGTACCCGGTCGTGGATCTCAGCACCTACCTGAGCTGAAGTCCCCGACGGATACGATCCGCAGGGCCCGCTCCAGCAGTTGCCGGTCACCGAGGCGGTTACGGAGGTGGCGTTCGAGGCCGGCGATGGGGTAGAGGTTCTGGGGGGCGCGGCTTTCCTTGTGGGGTTCGCTGGAGTACTTCGGTAGCGCCGCGGTCAACCGATCGGCCCTGTTGGTAGCCTCGGCTGCGTTACCCACGCCCGGCAGCTCGATACGGATCACCCCTGACAGCGGATGGGAAATCGGCCCCGGCAAACGGCTGTACAAGGACCACCGGGTGAACCCACCGGCATGGATGAGAAAGACCGGTGTCCGTTGCCCGGGCTCCAAACAGTAGAGCACCGCCTGCTGCTGATCGGGTAGATACTGCACCTTTTGGGTCTTCACGTAGCCGGCACCGTTAGGTTGGTTCCGGCCGCGGAGCGGGCCATCGAACACGACGACGTCGGCACCTTTATCGGTGAGTGATGCCTCCAATGCTGACATCTGCTCGTGCACACCTACGTAGAGGCTTTCATCGGTGTCGTCGGCTACCGGGTGGAATTCGTAGATGCCGTGTCGGGTCATGATCGAACCGGCACCACCATCGTTATCGGCTGAGGCTAGCACAACTCGTCGGCTCTCGGCCCTGATGATCTCGGCCCGGTCGCCGTCACAGCGCACCATCCCGGCCGCAACCGAAGCGCAAACGCCGGGTCGAACCTTCCCACCGTCGGTGGTGATCCAGATGCGAGCGTCTATCCTACGCACCCCATCGATGAAACCAACCGATTCGAAAGGGTCCATGTCGCCGGGAGTGATCGGCGTCCAGTCACCGCCAGCCTGCTCGACATCGATGTCGATATCGCCTGTGGAAGGTTCAAGTTGGGTTACATCGGCACCGACCCCGTAGTCGGGGTCCCAGGTATCGACGGCAAAACGTATCACACCTCAACTCGTTCAACCGTTGAGGAGGTGGCGTTCTTGACCACCTCGAACCGAACCGGCATACGGTCGGCCAGATCACGGATGTGGGTGATGATGCCGACCATGCGACCGGTGGAGCCAAGCTCCTCGATGGCTGATGCAACCACGTCGAGAGTCTCGGGATCGAGCGTACCGAACCCTTCGTCGAGGAAGATCGAACCGAGTTGTGGTGATCCATCCTGGGCGAACTCGGCGACGTTGTCGGCCAGCGCCAATGCCAGCGACAGTGACGCCAGGAAGGTTTCACCGCCCGAGAGGGTGCGAGTGTCGCGGACCTCGTCGGCATTGCGGTGATCCTGGATACTGAGCTCGGCCTTCCGGGCGATCAACGAGTACTGACCACCGGATAGCTCATATAACCGTTCAGTGGCCGTACCAGCGAGATCGACCATGGCCTCTTCCATGAGCCACCGTTCGAACCTGTTCGTATGCAACAGCCGGCCCAGTTCGCGAGCGACCTCGCCCTCACTTCCAAGGCCGGTGACTTTGGCCCGTATGGCGTCGAGTTCTGCGCGTCGGGCCCGGGCTTGCTCAAGATCGGACCGGGCTCGACTTTCGGCTTGGGCGATGGGCACGCGCGGGTCGGGGGCGATGTTGCCTTTGATGTGGGGTCGGCAAAGTTTCTCGACGGCCTGTCTGATTGCTGCACGTTCTTCGGTTCGCCTGCGGAGATTCTCGGCTTCGCCAGCTCGGTTGTTTTCGACGTCGGGGATCGTTGATTTAGCCCATCTTTTGAGGTCGGTCCAGTCGTCGTGCAGTGAAGCGCTGGATCCGGTGGGGGGATCTAGGTCGGCGACAGTGTCTCGAGCCTGGATGTAGCTTTCACGGAGCTCGGTTTCGTGTCGGCGTAGCGTTTCCAGCTCGAAGCGGTATCGGGTGGCAGTATCTTCTGCTT
Organism: Acidimicrobiales bacterium; assembly: GCA_963422655.1. Taxonomy (GTDB): domain Bacteria; phylum Actinomycetota; class Acidimicrobiia; order Acidimicrobiales; family Aldehydirespiratoraceae; genus CATQHS01. The sequence goes on from OY730440.1 coordinate 1,473,859, forward strand.
CGCAAGCCGCCTTCAGAGCAAGATCTCTAGCAGCGACGAGAGCTTTTACCTGATCCAGGTCGGCTGCGAGCTGGACCTCGGTCGGTGCGCCATCGAGTTCTTCGTCGATCTCAGACAGCAGTTGCTCAGTATTGGTCAAGTTAGCGGTGGCTTGCGTGCAACGGTCTCGAGCCTGGATGTAGCTTTCACGGAGCTCGGTTTCGTGAGTAACGCCCGGTAGACGATTTCCTCACTCTCCGGGCTGGGCCCGGCCGTCTCGAAGATATCTCCGGCTACGAGCACCAAGTCGACCTCGCGGTCGGTAGCTATACCGGCGATCTCGGTCAGTACGGCACGGTGTTCATCGGCGCGGCTGCGGCCCCGGATGGTCTTGCCGACGTGCCAATCGCTGGTGTGGAGCAACCTCATCCGCTGGTGTGGAGCAACCTCATCCGCTGGTGTGGAGCAACCTCATCGCGCCAGCCCCTCGAAAGGGTCACTCGGGTGGGAGACGGCTTCGGGGTTCTGAGCCGGGTCGGCTTCGGAAGAACGAGTTGCCCACGCCGGGAACGGGAACTCGATGAACAATGGAATAGGTAATCGCGGCTGGACGAGGTACATCGAGCCCGGCTTGAGGATCGTGGCCCGCTGGCGCTGCACCGGGGGCAGGAAACCGTATTCCTCCCGGCGGGCCTCGGCGGTGTCGAGGCGGCCGACGACCCGAATAGCGCTGTTGGCCACAACCCTTCGCTCCACCTCGCTAGCCGTCTGCTGAGCGCCAATCAGGATAATTCCCAGGGATCGGCCCCGCTCGGCCAGATCCAAGATGATTTCCTTGATCGGGCTGGAGCCATCGCGGGGTGCGTACTTGTTGAGCTCGTCGAGCACGATGAACTGCAGAGGCCGAGCCACCCCCGAGCGCTCCTTGGCTTCGAAGGCCTGACGCAGTACCACCCCCACGACGAAACGTTTGGCCCGGTCGTGGAGACGGTGGATGTCCACCACCGTGAGCTGGTGAGAATCGAGGTCGAGCGCATGGGCCTCGGCGTCGCTGATATCCGCTCTGACCATGGGTTCGATGTAGCGGGTGGCCGATGCCAACCGGCGGATGAACGCATTGATGGTGCCCCCGCCGATGGCACGGCCTGTCCAATGTGGGTCCACCCGATCGTCGGGGTCGTCGGGGATCAGCTTGCGTTCTATGGCAGCAACCAACTTCTCGAAAGTGCGAATGGGCACATCGTCGATCCGTATCGCTCCGTCGGCGGCCCTGCTGTCTCGAGCGATCTCAGCCAGTCGAGCCGTAACCGACTGCACCACGATCGTGTATTGCTGGCGCTCGTCCTCGGCGTCGGCGAACAGGAACGGCAACAGGTGCTGATCACAGAAATCAGCGATGGTCCAGTAGAGCGGCTTCACTCCCCGCTGACGGGCGCCCGTATTGGGAACGGCGCTCGTTCCACCCGGACGGGGCGGGGCCAGGATCCCGATACTGCGAAAGGGTGCCGGTTCGAGGCCGATGTGGGCGTACCGGGCCCGCTGCTTTTCGTCCAGAGCGGTGTTGGGGTGGTCCAAGAACAGCAGATCCTCGCCCTTGACATTGAAGATGATGCCTTTGGTGTTGGCTCCTTCGGCGCCGAGCACGCCGGAGGTGAACAGTGAGTACAGCAGGAACGTCGCGTAACTAGTCTTGGTAGCCACGCCGGAGATGCCGGCGATGTTGACATGGCCCCCCTTGGTGCCGTCGAGAAAGTCCATGTCGATCCAGATGGGCTCGTCTTCGCGGGACAGTCCCGCCGCCAGCCGGTGATTCACCTCCTCGAAGTCGAGTGCTGCGTCCCGTTCGGTGTCCGTGGCCTTGCGCACCGCTGCAGCCGGCAGGGGCGGGACGAACGTCTCGGGCACTATTCGGGTGACTTGGACTTGCGCCGCCTCGGCAGTGTCGGCAGGAAGCAGGCCAGCGATGACCAGAAACACGTCGCTGTCGAATCGAACCCCCTCGTGTCTAGCCCTGACCTGACTCACGACCCCGTACATGGCGACCGTTTCTCCATTGGCGAGGGTGCGATCGAGCGCCACGATGTCGTCGAGTTGTAGTTGTGCCCCCTCCTCGACTGCCACCCAGAATTCCAGTGGCGTGGCATCCTCGGTGCCCAGAACTCGACCTACGACATTCGCGGCGCCTTTACCCCTGAGACTCCTCGAACAGGGCGGCGGTGTGCTCGATCATCTCGGCCGCTCCGTGGTGGCTCAGGATAGGAAGTTGGAACTCGTCTATGCCGTGCTCGTCCATGAGCATGTTCAGCTCGGCTGTTGCCTCGGCCGGTGATCCGATGATGATGAAGTGGGGAATCCACTCATCGCGAACCAGCTGAGAAGCCGCAGCCGGCCCTCCGAGGGCGAGAGCCTCACGGATGGCGGTCACATCCGCGCCGGTCATCCCGATCATCTGCTGTACCCGAGGCGGGTTGTCCACCAAGCGGAAGGTCAACTGCCGACGGCATTCCTCCAGCTCGGCATCGGTATTGGCCACCAACGTGCAGTACGTGATCAGGAAATCCCGGCCCGACCGCCCTGCCCCGGCCCGCAGAACCGTTACCGCCTCACCGAGGAGCTCCTTGTGGACGTAGCTGAGGGTGAAGCCATCGGCGACCTCGGCTCCCAGGGCCGTCATCTTGGGCCCTCGTCCGGCCAGAATGATCTCCATGTCGGCTCGTCCGTAGCCGAGACGGGCTCGGTCGAACGTGACGGGACCGGGTCCCTCGGTCGTCACCATCTCGCCCGCGAAGAGTCGCCGCAGAGCGCTCACCGTCTCCCGCACTGCGGTTAAGGGACGGTGGCGCCCGATGGCGAGAGGATCGAGAGTCAGCCCGCCGCCCGCCCCCAGACCCAGAAAGGCCCGACCCCCGCTCAGCTCGTCGATGGTGGCGATAGCGGTGGCAGTGGCTCCGGGGTGACGGACGTAGGGGTTGGTGATGCCGGGACCGAGCCGTATCGAGCTGGTACGGCTGGCGATGGCGGCCAGCGTCACGTAAACGTCACGGGTGACCAGCCCTTCGTCGTACACCCAGCACCGTGTGTAGCCGAGCTGTTCGGCCCGTATCGCCAGCTCGACCACTTCGCCAACCGGCCAGTGCGGCATGATGTTCACGCTCACGGGGATGGTCACGACCCGGCCCCGGTTCGAATGCCGACGGGATGGCTGAGGATCGACCGTCGGCGGCCGTGTAGGTCCCGGGCTACCACATCGGCCACGTTACGGCCCGACGCGCCCAGGATGCCGGCCCCGGGGTATGTCCCGGCGCCGCAGAGGTAGAGCCCTCGCACCGGAGTTCGGTAGCGGGTCAGCTCCCGCTGCTGTCCGAACAGCACCCCCAGGGGCGACACCCCGTAGGACGGAGTATGACCCCGGGCCATGGCCAGCTCCCGTTCGTAGCGGTCCGGGGTCATGGCCCGCCAATCGACGACGCTGTCCAGGCCCGGCCCATCTACCAGCTCGGCCCACAATTCGAGCCACCGCCGGGGTTCGTGAGACCGGGGCCATCCACCGGCCAGCGAATACGGCGTGAACAGCACCTCAATGCTGAGCACGTGGCGGTCGGCGCCCATGGCCATATCGGGGTCGAGCACCGAAGGCACGTTCACGAACATGGTGGGGCGGTCCGCCACCCGACCCTCGGCCCGCAGCGCGTGGGCTTTGATCAGATCGTCGAGACTAGGCAGGATCGTCATGGTGGGGCTGAGGATGTCGAGGCCGGGGTGAGCGGCTTCGAGCTGGTCGGCCACCCGGTAACGGGGCGGGGCCGACAGCACCGCGTCCACTTTGGACTCATAACCCTCGCCGGGGGGTCGATTCCTCCAGCGACGGGCCGTCCGCCGGGCTGCCGCCGGGGTGCCGTCGATCCACTCGACCATGACCGGGTGAGGATCGCAGGCCGCCACCACCGTCGAAGCGGTCAGTTCCGAGCCGTCCGTCAGTCGTACCCCCCGAACCCGGCCGTCATGCACCATGAGCCGCTGGATGGCGGCATCGCAGCGGACCCGGCCACCGGACGACTCCAGGCAAGCCCGGGTGGCGTCGGTGAGGGCACCACTGCCGCCCCGGGGCCGCCCCACCCGCACCAGATGGCGGATGGCGTAAGCCACTGCCCCCAGCCCCGTACCCGGGGTGTCGGGCCGGATCCCCCAAACGGTCGGGCCGGTGGTTATGGCCGGCATAGCCAGGTGCCAGTCGTCGAAGTACTCCATCAAGACGTCGAGGAGACTGCGACGGCTCCAATCGAACAGCCGACGAACCCCCCGGCCCCGGTAGCGCCAGGTGCCGGTCAGGAAACGAGCTGCCGACGGTGGGGTACGAGCCATCTCCAAGACCAGTTCGGCCACGGGCATGGCGTCGGCCAGGTATCGGCGGTAGCCGTCGACCTGATCGGGGTGGGAGACGGCCAGGCTGTCCAGCATCTCTTCGGTGGAGTGGAAGAAGACCACAGGTGGGGTTCCGTCATGGAACACGCTGATACCGCTGGCGGTGGGTTCGAGATATGCCAGCCCGTGATCGGCCAATTTCAGCTCGTCGATGACGGGCATGGCTCGGATCATGGTGTGGTCGCAGTTGCAGATGTTGAAACGGACGCCGAGGTCCTCGACGGTGGCGGCGCAACCGCCGACATGGGGCTGGGCTTCAACGACCAGGGTGTCGATGCCGGCCCGGGCCAGGTAAGCGGCACAGATCAGGCCGTTGTGGCCTCCGCCCACGACAATCACGTCGGCTCCGGGTTCGTTCACCTGCGGCTGCTTCTTCTGCCTCTCGGCATTTTCTTCTCGTCTTTGTTCTTCGTTTTTCCGGTTCAGGATCTCAAGGTACCGGAGACTGGCCTTCGGACCCTTAGGTCCGGCCCGTTCTGGCGTTCGGGGCAGGTGTGTAGTACAGTACCGGGGATTGAAAACGATGAAGACCGCTGACTTTTGTCGGTGGGTGATAAGGGGGGGGCCGTGCTGAAGAGCAGGGTGAATCTGATTGCTGTACTGGCTGTGTCGTTGGTAGTTGGGGTGTGGTCGTTGACGGAGTCGGTTGCGGCTCAATCCGGCTCTGGCGAGCTGGATGATCAGGTGGTGGAGTTCTACGCGCTTGATTTTTCGGTGTCGGAGGAAGAGGCCCGGCGGCGTTTGGGGCGTATCGGACCTCTTCATGTGATCATGGCTTCGATCAGGGATCTCGAGGATTCAAGGGTGGCTGGATGGGGATTCGATCACAGCGTTGATTTCGGGGCTTGGGTCTGGTTGACCGGTGAGCGGCCCCCGGGTGAGGCTGCGGCCCGGATCGCGGCCGCTCATGGTGATATCGAAATCCGCACCGGTGCCGCTCATACTTATGCGGAGTTGAGGGCTGCTCAAGATCGGTTCAATGCCGATTCGGTAGGGCAGCCGATCGGGAATCCTCAGGCGGGAACGAAAATCTCCGACGCAGTGGTTTTTACCGGTATCAGCATGGATACCAACAGCGTCAAGATCGGTATGGACCTCGCCTTAGCGGATGGGGTCGATCAAAGGGTAACACGAGCAGCGCCAGAGCCAGTGTCAGATGAGGATTTTGAGGCTGAGGCGTCCTCGCTGAGCGATGTGTTACGGGACCACATCGAGGTAGCGGTTGAGGTGGTCGACGTGGAAAGGTTCGGCCCTGACGCCGATTTCGTCGGTGGGGGCGCAATAGGCGGATGCACAGCCGGGTTCGCTGTAAAACGGAAAGGGGGCGACTATGGGATAATCACCGCCGGCCATTGTGATAATGATCTGCTCATGGAGGGTGTGCGACTTCCTTATGTGTATGGATGGGCAAGCGATACTGCAGATGCGCAATTTCACCGGGTTCCAGCCGGTTCATCTCACCAACTTTTAGCCGACTACAAGTGCTCTGACATAGGGAAAAGATGCGATGTCACTGGTGTCATCGCTCGAAGTGATATGATGGGTAGATATGTGTGTCGTTATGGACGTGTGAGTGCTTTGTCTTGTGCTGTAGTCAAGGACATCAATTATCAACTGGAGAAAGGGTACTGCCTGGATTCAGACAATGGCGAGCCTATCGACTGCCAAGCAGTATTCGTATCGGCGGAGGGCCGGAATCTCAAAGGATGTCCAGGTGACAGCGGCGGGCCTGTGCACGATGCTTCAGGTGTTGCTTACGGTATCCATTGGGGAGGCGATGCACCGTGTAAGAGGGGCGAGAGGCACAAGAACCCCTATATGATCTTCTCTGCCATCGGAGAGGTAGAAGACTTCCTCGACGTCGAAGTGTTGACCGAGGAAACCGAGAGGTCGTATCCGGTTGTCGAGGATCCACCTGCGCCTGCTGCTCCTAGCGCTCTTCGGGGTGTTGCTGATTCTGGTGGGGTATCGTTATCTTGGACTGAACCGAGTGGTGATGTAGCCGGATATATTGTGCATCGTCGAATGGCAGTGCCTGGCCAAGTCTATGATGGGATAGCTATAATAAGGCAGCGACCTGCTGATCATGATCTTAGAATTTCTTATCATGATCCTGTGGCTGGATATTATCCTAGGGCTGGGCTGACTCCGGGGATGAAGTATCATTACCGGGTGCAAGCGTTCAATAGCATCGGCGTGACAAGCGACTGGCGTTCAGGTTCCAACTCTGTGAGCGTAACTACTGTGGCGCCTCAGAATATCCGAGCTGTTACTGATTCCGATGCGATTTCAGTGTCCTGGACTGCAGCGAAAGGTGACTTCGACACCTATGCCGTGTATCGTCGGGCCGCAGTGAAAGGCCAGGCCTACGCTCAGATAGCCAGGACCAAGAAGACCTCCTATCATGACCCTGTGGCTGGATTGACTCCCGGTGTAGAGTACTACTATCGGGTCAAAGCAGTAACCAAAGCAGGTATACAGGGCAGCTGGGGTTCAGGATCCAACTACGCCTCAGCAACCACCATAGCCCCTCAGGGCATCCGAGCTGTTGTCGAGTCGGATCAAGTATCGGTGTCCTGGACAGTACCGAAGGGTAAAGTATCCACCTATGCTGTATATCGTCGGGCCGCAGTGAAAGGCCAGGCCTACGCTCAGATAGCCAGGACCAAGAAGACCTCCTATTATGACCCTGTGGCTGGATTGACTCCCGGTGTGGAGTATTACTATCGGGTCAAAGCAGTCAACAAGGCAAGCGTACAGGGCAGCTGGGGTTCAGGATCCAACTACGCCTCAGCAACCACCATAGCCCCTCAGAATATCCGAGCTGTTGTCGAGTCGGATCAAGTATCGGTGTCCTGGACAGTACCGAAGGGTAAAGTATCCACCTATGCTGTATATCGTCGGGCCGCAGTGAAAGGCCAGGCCTACGCTCAGATAGCCAGGACCACGAAGACCTCCTATTATGACCCTGTGGCTAGATTGACTCCCGGTGTGGAGTATTACTATCGGGTCAAAGCAGTCAACAAGGCAAGCGTACAGGGCAGCTGGGGTTCAGGATCCAACTACGCCTCAGCAACCACCATAGCCCCTCAGGGCATCCGAGCTGTTGTCGAGTCGGATCAAGTATCGGTGTCCTGGACAGTACCGAAGGGTGACTTCGACACCTATGCCGTGTATCGTCGGGCCGCAGTGAAAGGCCAGGCCTACGCTCAGATAGCCAGGACCACGAAGACCTCCTATTATGACCCTGTGGCTAGATTGACTCCCGGTGTGGAGTATTACTATCGGGTCAAAGCAGTCAACAAGGCAAGCGTACAGGGCAGCTGGGGTTCAGGATCCAACTACGCCTCAGTGAACATACAGTGACAATCGACTCCGACCTCTGGGTTCCTTGGACTGACACGAATCCTCATCACATCCCAGCACCGGAGGCCATCCGGCCCGGGCTGGATACCGAAAGTCCCCAAGACTACATGGTGAACCTGGTTACAGGTAGAAGCCATCGAGGGCCTGCTTGAGGGCGTCGGTGTCCCCGGAGCCGAGCACCACCCTCGAGTTCGTGGCCACGTAGACGAGGTCGATGTTGATTCCGGCTTCGGAAACCCTCGAAGCCAGCGTGGCCAGTTCACCGGGTCGATCCTGGGCTTGCACCACCACCACTTCTCGCTCCCGTGTGATCGCGGTGTTGGTGATGGCCAGAGCCCGTCTCACCGGCTCGCTGTGGGGTACCAGGATGTGAACCTCGGTCTTGGCCCCGGTGCCGATACAGGTAGCGGCGGCGATGTTCACGCCGGCGTCGCTGATCGCGGTCGCTACTTTGGCCAGTTCACCTGGTCGGTTGTCCAGCTCGATCACCAGGTCTCTGGCCACTGTGGACATCGGATCGGCCTCCCTTGCCGGCCTCGGTTCGCCGGTCTTGCGAGTGGTGGTCGGGATCCGAAGACCTCCGCCCAAGTTGTCATGATGATTGTAAGTCCGACGCCCAGCGATTGTGAAATGCCAGCGACGGTACTGGCACCGGGCCCGGTCGCTTGCTCCAGCCCGGAGCGCAAGCCGAGCATCGGCTTGCCTGAGCAATCCTTGAACGCCGTGGTGGGGCTGGCCGAGGTCCTGTGCGAACAGGGCACCCCCCTTGCGGGCCGGTCACTACATCATGACCGTTTTTTGGCCCCATCACCGGTGGTACCGTGTCTTTGCCAACCTATGCCCGGTACGGGTATTTATCAGCCAGAGAGCTTTGGAATCGCCTGAAGGCATACAGATCCTCCAGTGGGCTGTAATCGGAGATGTATGAAGCAACGCTCACCCGGCGTTGTCTGATCGAATTCTTGAATTTCTTGCCCCGCCGGCCGGTGGGCGATCCGGCTGCCTCAAAGAGAAGTTCGTCCAGATGGTTCTTTGGGTCGGCAATGCCCTCGATATCTACAGTCTTGGGCACTAGTACCTGAGATGACGGTGATCCGGCTGCCTTTGCGATTGCCGTACTATTGAATAGAATCCAGGATTCAGACATCCGAACGGGTATGATAGGGACAATATTTGGCTGGTTGCTTATCGATTCGAACTCTTTCAGCCGTTCTACGAGAGGGAGGTTCTCGGCATCGCGGTGACAGAAGGTCAACATTGTACTAGAGTCGTAGTCGCTGAAGAAGTCTTTGATGCTTCCGGACCGTTTACAGAACTCCGGTTCGAAGATCTGCACATCCGGGTCGAGCCGATGAATAGCCCATTGGATTATCGGCACAAGTAGTCGATCTGTTCCTCCGTCGGCAACTATCGAATAGGTCAACTGCTTGCTCACTGGGCCGATCCAAATTCGAAGCGCAACTGTTCGAGCTCGGGACTAACTGGCGAGCCTCCGATGAAATCAGCGATGGCCTGGCTGTCTATGGGCAGAGTGTCCTCGCCCTTTCTGTTGGGTAAGCTTGCTCGCCACGAACTCCTGATTGGCCTGAATACGCTGATGGGCCCGTTCCTGCTGGTGAGCGCCTGCTCGACGAACACGAGATCGTGGATAGAGAACTGACGTGCTACTTCCGGGGAATGAGTATTTACAATGACTTGGCGTAGAGGGTTATAAGGGGCTACTGACTCCTTGACATCAACCGCATAGTCGCGTAACAGTTCCACCAGATTGGGTACCCGAGATGGGTGAATGCCATTTTCGGGCTCTTCGATGCACAGAACGGCGCGATCTTGTATGTCCTCCAGCATCAGGGCTAAGGCAATATACCGGAGGGTGCCATCCGAGAGAGATCTGCCGTACAACCAGTTGCTCACACCGGTGACGCGGGCCTTTAAAGCGAGCTGGTTTCGGGCATCGTCTAGTTCGATATCGAGTTCTTCGATATCCGAGTCGAGCTGGCGGAGCCTGTTGACAATTTCCGATATCGCGTTACCGTTGGTTTTTTTTAGGGCATAAAGCGTGGCCGGTATGTGTCCACCCGAGGCGGAGATGTGAGGAGACAGTATCGACCGAGCATCCGGAGTCCTCATCGCGCTCGGTTCGAGGTGCAGTATGCGCCAGGATGACATCTCTCGCCGGGCGGCCAACACGGTTGGATAGTCAAAGGTTCTCGTGCCGCCGACTACTGTCATGGGTGATTTGCCCACCGGTGCGGGGCGTCCTCGACTACCGCCGTCTCCGTGTAGCATAATCTGAGTATCCGCGGTGGAAATGAGTGGCCCACCTCTTCGGGAACCCGAAGCGACCGAAGTTCTGAACTCAGAAGACGTCTCGAACCCGATGAACTTCTTGTAGTCACTAAGCTTCGCGTGGGTCAGGCTCTCATACGATACGATCAAGCGGCCTGATGCTGGTGCGTACTCCAACCTCAAGGTGTAAGTAAGGAGCGTCGTGCTCGGATTGGTTTCTTGCCCGAAGTCATCCTTGACATCCTGTGGTACCACCATGTCTGCAGACAACTCGATCTCATTGTCAGGATCTCGACCGAATACGAGGTCGAGGGGCGAATAACTCCCGTCGCTCGTGCGCCTCACGCCAGTTACTGCAGCGGAGATGTCACCCTCGGCCAGGTCACTGAGAAACCCGATGGCGTCGAACAGGTTGCTCTTGCCAACCCCGTTGTGGCCGATCAGACCGGTGAACGGTCCGAAGCGAATATGCGCCTCCCGGATGCTCTTGAAATTCTTGATCGACAAAGCCACAAGCATCGGTCCACCTCACTTCTGCTGCTTCAGGATATACACACTTTCTCTTGACTAAGGTCAGTAGGTAGGCGCTGGTACTTCAAGTCCGGAGGGGAGGCGGTGGCTGCAACAGACAAAAACTAACCAAACCACAACCCCAAACAACCAATGCTGATCCGTTCATCAGCTCCGGGAAGGGATGCGGCGGTTCCGAACCTTGGCTTTGAGGTAGTCGCGGTTCAACAAGGCGATGAAGTCGAGGCTGATCGCCTTGGGGCAGGCCTGATGGCATTCACCGTGGTTGACGCAAGACCCGAAGTACTCCTCCATGGTCTCCACTATGGCTTCAGTCCGGCGCCAGCGTTCGGGCTGGCCCTGGGGCAACACGTTGAGATGGCCGAGCTTGGCCGCAGTGAACAACTGCGCCGCCGAGTTGGGGCAGGCGGCCACGCAGGCTCCGCACCCGATGCAGGCCGCCGCGTCCATGGCGAAGTCGGCAACGTCTTTGGGCACGGGGATCTCGTTGGCGTCGGGGGCGGCACCGGTAGGGGCTGATATGTAGCCGCCGGCCTCGATGATGCGGTCGAAGGCCCGGCGGTCCACCATCAGGTCCTTCACGATCGGGAACGAGGTGGCTCGGAACGGTTCGATGACGACCACCTCGCCGTCGTCGAAGGAACGCATGTGGAGCTGGCAGGTGGCGGTAGCCAGCTCGGGGCCGTGGGCCCGTCCGTTGATCATCACCCCACAGGTGCCGCAGATCCCCTCCCGGCAGTCGTGCGCGAAAGTGATCGGTTCGACATCGTCAGCGAGCAGGCGCTCGTTGACGATGTCGAGCATCTCCAAGAACGAGGCGTCGGCAGGGATACCCACAGCGTCCACGTCGAGGAAAGCTCCGGGAGTGTCAGGGCCGTCCTGGCGCCAGATCCTCAGCTTCAGGTCCAACCTGTGGCTCACTTGTAACTCCTCTGGGTGACAGTGACGTTCTCGAAGGCGAGTTGCTCCCGGTGGAGTCGCCCGGGCCGGTCGGGTCCCTGCCACTCGAAAGCAGCCACGTAGGCGAAGTTGTCGTCGTCGCGGCGGGCCTCGCCATCGGAGGTCTGGTGCTCCTCGCGGAAGTGACCACCGCACGACTCCTCCCGGTGCAAGGCGTCTTGCACCATCAGCTCGGCCAGTTCCATGAAGTCGTCCACCCGGTTGGCCTTCTCCAGAGTCTGGTTGGTGCCGTCGGCCCCACCGAGCACCTTCACGTCGGAACGGAACTCTTCGCGTAGGGCCGGGATCTCGGTCAACGCCTTCTCCAAACCGGCCCGGTTGCGGGCCATGCCGCAGTAGTCCCAGACGATCCGGCCCAGTTCCCGGTGGTAGTGGTCGACCGATCTCGTTCCCCCGATGGCCAGCCAGCGCCGGGTACGGTCATCGACGGCCGCCACCGCCTCGGCGAACACCGGATCGTCGACGGGTACCGGAGCTTGGCCCAGCTTGGCGGCCAAGTGACTGCCGATCGTGTAGGGCAGCACGAAGTAGCCGTCGGCCAGCCCTTGCATCAACGCCGAGGCCCCGAGTCGGTTGGCGCCGTGATCGGAGAAGTTGCACTCGCCGATGGCGTAGAGTCCCGGCACCGTGGTCATCAGGTCGTAGTCGACCCAGAGCCCTCCCATCGTGTAGTGGGTGGCCGGGTAGATGCGCATCGGCACGGCGTACGGGTTCTCGCCGGTGATGCGTTCGTACATGTCCAAGAGGTTCCCGTACTTCTCCCGAACGACCTGCTCGCCGTCGCGGGCCATGGCGTCGGCGAGGTCGAGATATACGCCGTTGCCCAGCGGGCCCACCCCCATACCGGCGTCGACGACACTCTTGGTGTTGCGGGAGGCCACGTCGCGAGGTACCAGATTGCCGAACGACGGGTATTTCTCCTCCAAGTAGTAGTAGCGCTCGGTTTCGGGAATGGTGTCGGGGCTGCGGGTTTCGTCCATCCGGTGGGGCACCCAGATGCGGCCGTCGTTGCGCAGCGACTCCGACATCAGCGTGAGCTTCGACTGGAACTTGTCGCCGGCCGGTATGCAGGTCGGGTGGATCTGGGTGTAGCAGGGGTTGGCGAGGGCGGCGCCCCGACGATAAGCCCGCCATATGGCACTGGCATTGCAGTTCATGGCATTGGTGGATAGGTAGTACACGTTGCTGTAACCGCCGGTGGCCAGCACCACGGCATGGCCGCTGTGAGCCCGAACCTCACCGGTGAGCATGTCTCGGACGACGATGCCGCAGGCCTGCTGATCCTTGACGACGATGTCGAGGACGTCGCTGCGGTTGTGAAGAGTGACCTTGCCGGCTGCGATCTGGGCGGTCAGGGCTTGGTAGGCCCCGAGCAGCAACTGCTGGCCGGTCTGGCCCCGGGCGTAGAAGGTACGGCTCACCTGGGCGCCGCCGAAGGAACGGTTGGCGAGCAGACCGCCGTACTCCCGGGCGAAAGGCACGCCTTGGGCCACGCAATGGTCGATGATGTTCACCGACACCTGGGCCAGCCGGTACACGTTGGCTTCCCGTGACCGGTAGTCGCCTCCTTTGATGGTGTCGTAGAAGAGACGGGACACCGAGTCGCCGTCGTTGCGATAGTTCTTGGCCGCGTTGATCCCGCCCTGAGCCGCGATGGAATGGGCTCGCCGGGGCGAATCGTGGAAGGTGAAGACCTTCACTTGGTACCCGAGCTCGGCCAAAGAAGCCGCCGCTGAGGCCCCGGCCAGTCCGGAGCCGACCACGATCACGTCGAATCGCCGCTTGTTGTTGGGGTTGACCAAATCAAGTGAGAACTTGTGGTTGTCCCACTTGTCGGCCAGCGGGCCGCTCGGGGTGCGGGCGTCGAGCGTAATCATCCCGGGTTCCTCCCGACGATGGAGTCGAGTTCGGCCGACCGGTCCGGTACGCTCGAACGGTTGTCCTCGTCGATCAACCCGGCCTGGACCATCACCGGGAAGCTGAGGTTGCCGACCAGGATGACGCCGGCGACGGTGGTGGCCAGCCCTCGGCGCAGGTGGTTGTAGCGGGGGTTGTTGACGCCGAGGCTCTGCAACAGCGACCAAGCGCCATGGTAGATGTGAACGGCCAGAGCCACGTTGGCGACGACGTAGACGGCGGCCACCGGCAGCGACGACAGCGACTCGACCACGTTGTGGTACACGTCACCCCGGACATAGTCGTCGCCGAGCCACCATCCCCAGGTGAGGTCGGCGAGATGGAACAGCACGTACAGCCCGATGATGGGGCCGGTCCAGCGCATGGTTCGGCTGGCGTATCCGGCGGCTGCGAAGTTCTGCCCGCCCGCGTACTTCTTGTTACCGCTGACGTAGTTGGCGGAGGGGCTGCTCTTGCGGCTCATCTCCTTGAGTGAGTAGGCGCTGTGGATGTGGAGCACGAACATGGCGAGGAGGCCGAAGCGCAACCCCCACAGGATGAAGGTCCGGGGGACGAGGTGGCCGCCGAGATCACGCAGAGCCTCGGCGTATTCGTTGACCTGGGTCGGTCCCTCGTAGAGGTGGAGATTGCCGATCATGTGCACGATCACGAACCCGATCAGACCCATTCCGGTTAGGGCCATCACATACTTCTTGCCCACTGCGGCCTGGTAGATGTCGAACGGCCAACCGAGCCGGCGCCGACGAGGCCGGATCGGTGGTACCGGTTCGGTCTCGGTTGGCTTCGAGATGGTCTGGGGCATTTGGTCCGGTCCTTGTCGTGATCGGAGTTGATGTTCGGCGGTTTGCTTCACGCCGACGGTTGATCGCCCGTCTGCGGGCTCGCCGCCAACGGTAACGGTCCGGAACCGTCCCGTACCAACCGACATGGTGTTATCACCAACTGGCATGCTTTATCGATAGCGGCCGTAATCAACCCGGCCCGAACGTCAGGTGATCATGCTGACATAGCGGTTCGTGATGGTGAAAGGTTCCCGGTCGGCCCCGGACTTGGCCCCGGCGACGGTCAGCTCGAGTTCGATGGTGAGCTGGCCGGGCCCAGGTGGTGCGGTGGCGTCGACTCGGCCGATGTAGGTGCAGGCGTCGGCGCCGATCACGCCGGTCCAGCGTCGAGTGGTAATGGTGCGGGTCGCCGACACTACCCGGACCGACACCACCGCTGCGTCGATCCGGTGGCGCCGATCGCTCACCACGTGCACGGCCAGATCGAGACGTTCACCGGGGTGTAACCGCTCGGGGAGCGGGTCACTCACCACGATGAGGTCCCGGCAGGCGTCGACGAGTGCCGCCCAACCCGGCTTGGGTCGTCGCCGGTGATCGAGCACACCCAAGCCCGCCGCCCGGGGCCCGGCATCGGCCAGAACGTGCAGCAGGAAGCCGCCGGTCGGTTCGTACTTGAGACGGCGGAGGGTCTCGATGGTGGTCTTGACCACCTCGGCTTGGCCCGACGGAGACCCGCCGTCGAGCGGGGCCGATGAGGCGCCGAAAGCGGTGACGAACCGACCAAGTTGCGGTCTGCGGGCCAAGACCGGCCCCAGATCGGCGGCCCGTCCACCGTGGCGCCCGAACCACAGATGGCTGGTGGTGCCGGTGCCGGTCGGGAGCGAGGCCGGCACGGCGGTGTGGAGCACAACCGGGCGGGACCCGTCGCACCGGTTCATGATCCGGCCCAGCGATCGGTCCAGCATGATCCGGTTCCATGACGGCCGTGGCGTCCCGATCATGGCTGGCGCCGGGGTCGGTCGCTCGGGCCGGGGGAAGGGTTCGTCGTGGCCGCACCACACGACGACACTCGGATGGTGTCCGAGCAGGTCGACGATCTCCCGGGCCTGGCGGCCAGCCTGGTCACGTACGGTTCGGCTCATGACCCCACGAATCGGAAGGTCCTGCCACACCAGCATCCCCAGTTCGTCGGATGTGTCGTAGAGCTCGGGGCGGGCCACGTGGGCGATGGGCCGGATGATGTCGAGCCCGGCATTTCGGGCGGACTCCACGTCAGCCGCCACCTCGGCAGCGGTAGCGTCAGCCGGCAACGGTGCGGTCGGCAACACGTTGGCGCCTTTCAGGAAGAGCCGCTCGCCGTTGACCACCATGATCCAGTTGCGCATGGTCACGGAACGGAACCCGACGCGAAACTGGCGCCGGTCGTGGACGAGCCCCTCGGCCCGTGCCTCCACCGTCGCGTCGTGAAGGGGTTGACCACCGAGCGTGTGGGGCCACCACAGCTCCGGATCGGCCACATCCACGGTCCACTCCACCCGGTTCTCGCCGGCCGCGGCTGGGTGGGTGTGGACATGCTCGGTGCCGGCCACCCGGGTCCGCAACTCCACCGAACCCCCGCCGGGAACATCGAGCACGACTCGCAGAGCGATACGGGCCCGAGCCACCCCGGCGTCAGCACAGACGGCTCGGAAGTGAGTGATAGCTATCTCGCCGGTGGATCGAAGCCGTAGCGGCCGCCACAATCCGCCCGGGACGAGGTCGGTCGAGCCGCACAGCTCGGGGTCTTGCAGGGCGCCAGTGAGGGTTGTCCGGTTGTCGGGATCACCAAACCGGCGGGAATTGGCCTCGATAGCGAGCACATGGTCGTGACCGACCCGGATCTGATCGGTCACCTCTATCTGGTGGGGTACGAAATAGCCGTCGGTAGCCCCGAGGTAGGCGCCGTCGAGCCACACGTCGCCCTGCTGGCATATGCCGTCGATCCTCAGCCACCAACGCAGCCGGTCAACAGCCAGACCGGGTTCGAACCAGTCGGCTCCGTCGGGATCGGCGGCCGGGTCGGGTCCCTCGAAGCGCCGACGGTACAGAACCGACTCGGCGCCAGCCAGCTCCGCCACGTTGGCCCAATGACCGGGTACCTCCAGCTCGGGCCAAGCGCCGTCGTCGTGGTCGATCTCGCTGAAGGTGCGCCGGAGCTGCTCGTCGGCGACGGTGGCCCGCCACGTTCCGGTCAGTTCCATCCGGGAACGGTACCGGTCCCGGATGCTTGCCGCCGGTGAGTGGTTGATATGGTCGAGCCGTGTCGCGACCAGAGACACTGGGCCGGCTCCGAGCCAGCGGATGGGAGTCGGTGCCGGTTCGCGACGAGCTACGCCGCAACGCCATAGCCCGGATCCGTTCGGGCCGGCCGCTGCTGGCCGACGCCATCGGCTACCAGAACACCGTCATGCCGCAATTGGAGAACGCGCTGCTGGCCGGCCACGACATGATCTTCTTGGGGGAGCGGGGCCAAGCCAAGACTCGCATGATACGGGGCTTGGTCGAGCTGCTCGACGAGTGGGCGCCGATCGTGGCCGGGTCAGAGATGAACGACGACCCCTACCACCCGGTGTCGGCCCTGGCCCGTCAACTCGTGGCCGAGCGGGGTGATGACACCCCGGTGGTGTGGATCCATCGCCGGACCCGCTTCGGGGAGAAGCTGGCTACCCCTGATACTTCCATCGCTGATCTCATCGGTGAGGTCGACCCGATCAAGGTGGCCGAGGGGAGGTACCTGGCCGATGAGCTGACCCTGCACTTCGGCCTCGTTCCCCGGGTCAACCGGGGGATCTTCGCCGTCAACGAGCTGCCCGACCTAGCCGAGCGCATACAGGTTGGTCTGCTCAACGTGCTCGAGGAACGCGACGTCCAGATCCGGGGCTACAAGGTGTGGCTGCCACTCGACATCGTGCTGGTCGCCTCGGCCAACCCGGAGGATTACACCAACCGAGGTCGCATCATCACGCCGCTCAAGGATCGGTTCGGGGCCCAGATCCGTACTCACTACCCGCTCGACATCGACACCGAGATAGCGATCATCACCCAGGAGGCCGCCCCGGTCTCGGGGGCCGGTCACCCGGTTACGGTCCCTTCGTTCATGACCGAGATCGTGGCCGAACTCACCCACGCGGCCCGAGCCAGTGCCCACGTCTCCCAGCGTTCGGGAGTTTCGGTTCGGTTGAGCATCTCCAACTTCGAGACGCTGGTCGCCAACGCCGTGCGCCGCGCCCTGCGCACCTCCAGCGACCATGTCGTGCCCCGGATCACCGATCTCGAGGCCTTGGGCGCCTCCACGGCCGGCAAGGTCGAGATCGAAACCCTGGAAGAGGACAGGGAAGGTGAGATCATGGCGCAACTACTCGACAGGGCCGTGCTCACGGTGTTCGAGAACCGGGTCCCGGCCGACACCCACCGAGGCGTGATCGACGCCTTCGAGGCCGACCTCGTCGTGGGCGTGGGTGAGGATGTCACCGACGCCGCTTACACCGATCTGCTGAGTCGGGTTCCGGCTCTGACTCCGCCGGTTCGAGCTCTGCTAGCCGCCGAGGAGAGCGCCGAGTCTCCGGCCATGGTGGCCGCGGCCATCGAGCTGGTGCTGGAAGGCCTGCATCTCGGCAAACGACTCAACAAGGACGGGACAGGGGCTCGGGCCCGGTTCAGCGGGCGGTGAAGGTGCCGGCGTCGAAGACCACCCGGTCCCCGACCCGGGTCTGGAAGCGGGTGGCGTCGGCGTCGACCCACATCCAGACATCGAGGCGCTGGCCGGGCTGCACCGGCGCCTTGAAGCGTCCGCCCATGGAGCCGAACCGGGCCGGGTCACTCTCGCACAGGGTGTGGAGCAGGGCCCGGCCAGTGAAGCCGAAAGTGCAGAGACCGTGCAGGATAGGGGCGTCGAAACCGGCCCGAGCCGCGAAAGACGGGTCGGAGTGCAGCGGGTTGCGGTCGCCGTTCAGCCGGTAGAGCAAGGCTTGGTCGGTGCGGGTTTCGTAGCCGACGATGTGGTCGGGCTCCCGGTCGGGAAGCTTCCACACGTTGGCCGGACCCCGTTCACCACCCCATCCCCCCTCACCGGATATGAACAGGCCAGCTCGGCTGGTCCACATCGGATTGCCGTCGTGGTCCTCAGCTCGGAGCTCGAGCACCACCAGCGCAGCCTTGCCCTTATCGTAGATGCCGACCACGCAGTTGCGGGCCACAGCCGATCCCTGCACCCCGAGCTCTTGGTGGAGTTGGATGTGCTGCTCGCCATGGAGCAGGGCGGCAAGGTCGTAGCTACCGAAATCGGGGGCTCTGGCTCCGCCGATCACTACCACTTGGGTGGGCAGGGCCCTCTGGGTGATGCCGGCCGAGTTCTCAGTGGTGAACTCGAGCTCGAAACCGGTGGGATCGGCGGCCCCAGCTCCCACGCCCAAGGCATACAGGAGGCTCTGTTCGGAAGTCCATCGGATCTCGGTGGCGTCACCGACGGCACCGACAGCGTCGGGGTTCAAAGGCATCCGCCAACGCTACCGCAGGCTCAGGTCGGGGCCTGAAGCCGGGTAGGGCCTAGCCGGGTAGGGTCTGTCCATGGCGCGCCGCCGCCGTCGCCGGGCCCGGCGTCTGCCTGTCCATTTCTCGTACTCGCGCTGGGACGGTACCCAAAGCGGCTTTGATTTCGACGCCGATCACCTCTTCGGTGAATTGGCCGACGACCTCATGTACCACGGCGATGTCGACAGTGCACTGCGGCGCCTGATGCACGGCGGTTTCAGTGATCGAAATGGGCGGGCCATGGCCGGTACCCGCGAGATGCTCGAACGGCTGCGGGAGCGTCGGCGCGATCTTCTCGAGCAGTACGACTTGGGCGGTGTGTACGACGGCATTGCTGAGACGTTGCGCGATGTGGTCCGCATCGAGCGACACGCCCTCGAGGATCTGCGGGACGGAGCCCGGGCTTCATCCGACCCGCTTCGAGCCGAGGACGCGACGATGAAGAACACCGAACTCGACATGTTGCCTCCCGATTTGGCCGGCCAGGTCAAAGCGCTGAGCGGCTACGACTTCGAGAGCGACGAAGCTCGGCAGCGCTTCACCGAGCTGGTCGAGCGGCTGCGGGAACAGTTCATGACGCAGCATCTCGATCAGATGGCATCCGATGTGAAGGATATGACCCCTGCCGACGCTCAGCGTTTCAAGGACATGTTGGCCGAGCTCAACGGAATACTCGAAGGGCGCGCCCACGGCCAAGCCCCCGACTTCGACGGATTCATGGACCGCTACGGAGACTTCTTCCCGGAAAACCCCCGCACCATCGATGATCTCCTGGAGGCAATAGCGGGGCGGTTGGCCGGAGCTCAGGCCATGCTCAATTCGATAACCCCCGAGCAGCGGGCCCAGCTCCAGGCCCTGTCCGACCAGCTCCTCGAGGACATGGACCTGAGATGGCAGCTCGACCGGCTCACTCGCAACCTTGCCGAGCAGTTCCCCCGGATGGGCTGGGATCAGCGCTGGGACTTCGGCGGGGTCGACCCGCTGGACTTGGCCGGAGCTGTCGACGTGATGGGAGAGCTGGGTGACATCGACCGCTTGGAGAACCTGTTACGGGTAACCACCAGCCCGGGGGCGCTGGCCGAGGCCGATATAGAAGTGGCCCGGGGACTGCTCGGCGACGGCGCAGCCGAGAGCCTGGGGCGGATGGCCGAAGTGGCCCGCATGCTTCAAGAGGCCGGTCTGATCGAGAATCGCGAGGAGCGTTTGGAGCTCACGCCCCTCGCTATCCGCAAGATCGGTCAGGGGGCGTTGAGAGATCTCTTCGCCAAGCTGTCGGCCGACAAGGTCGGTCGCCACGCCCGGCACGAAGCCGGTTCCGGCCATGAACGCACTCACGACACCAAGCGCTACGAGTACGGCGACCCGTTCAACCTGCACATCCACAGGACTGTCGGCAATGCCGTGGCTCGCAACGGCGCCGGTGTTCCCGTGTCGCTTCATCCCGACGACTTCGAGGTGGAGCGAACCGAGCACCAAGTGCGCTCGGCGACGGTGCTGATGCTGGATCTGTCGCTGTCGATGCCGATGCGGGACAACTTCCTGCCGGCCAAGAAGGTGGCCATGGCCCTGCATGCGCTCATCTCGGGCCAGTACCCCCGTGATTACCTCGGGTTGGTTGCCTTCAGCGAGGTGGCTCGCGAGCTGCGCCCCGAGAAACTCCCGCAGGTGTCATGGGATTACGTTTACGGCACCAACATGCAGCACGGCTTCATGCTGGCCCGTCGCATGCTGGCCCGTCAGACCGGCACCAAGCAGATCATCATGATCACCGACGGTGAGCCGACCGCTCACATCACACCGACCGGTCGCCCCTTCTTCAGCTACCCGCCCACTCGAGAGACGGTGGATCTGACCCTGGCCGAGGTGGCCGAATGCACCCGGGCCGGCATTCGCGTCAACACCTTCATGCTCGACGCCACCACCTACCTGACCGACTTCGTGGAGCGGATCACCCGGCTCAACGGAGGCCGGGCCTTTTTCACCACCAACCAGAACCTGGGTGACTACGTGCTGGTCGACTTCGTCGAACACAAGCGTAGCCTGGTGCAGGGCCGACGCTGAGCGGGCGCAACCCCGCTGATTTGACGGAGCTTGTTCGAACTTCGGAGAAATCTTGCCGTAGAGGTTGCATTGAGAACGACAATAGTGTAATTACATCGGTGGCAGTGGGCGGCCCGGGATCTCTGATCTGATTCCTTGCCTGGAAGGAGACCATGGTGTTACAGATGATCGGTGAGCAAGACGGCGAGTCTTGGCAGGATTACGCCAACTGCTTGGGGGTTGATCCCGACCTCTTCTTCCCGGAGAGGGGAGCGTCCACTCGTGAAGCCAAGGAAGTGTGCAGCGGCTGTGTAGTTCGCGAGGAATGCCTGGAGTACGCGCTCGACAATGTCGAGAAGTTCGGCATCTGGGGTGGTTTGAGCGAGCGGGAGCGTCGGCGGATCCGTCGGCAACGGAGGCAACGGACATTGGAGCGAATCGCTGAGAACCAGCCAGTGGCCGTGATCGCCTGAGCGTCGTCTCGGTTCGAGCCGTCTCGCCCTTGGGCGCGCTGGCTGCGGTTCTGCGGTGTTAAGCTGTCGGCCATGGAATTAATCGGTTTCGTGGGAACGCTCGGCGGCCAAGAGTTGCTCATCATCCTCCTGATCATCTTGGTTCTCTTCGGCGGGGCGAAGCTGCCGAAGCTGGCTCGCTCTCTGGGCCAAGCCCAAAAGGAGTTCAAGACGGGCATGAACGAGGCCAGCGCAGCCGAAACCGGCAACACCGGCGCCGGGGCCGGGGCCGACGGCAAGAAAACCTGACAAGCCCAGAACCGCCCTCAGCCCTTATGACCACCACCGATATCGACGCTGTCGATGTTGCGGAGCCGCCGGTAGGACGGGCCAGGATCACCTACTTCGGCCCGGTCGCCCCGCACTGGGAAATCAGTCCCGTCTACGGCGATCCCGAATTCATGAGCCTGTTCGGGGATCGGGTCCACGCTCGGCTCCTTCTCCTTCCGCCCCATGACCCGCAGTTCCGGCGGAATCGAGAACGTGTCAATCGTGACGCCGAGCGTGAGCGCATAATCGTTGACTGGGATCTCGGCTACCCCGAAGACGACGGCAGGCCGGAAGTAGCCTGATCGCAGACAGGGCCGGGTATACGACCAGAGGTTCGCGATGGTCGAAGTGCAAACCAGCACCGCTGATGCCGCAGCCGCACGGGATCATTCCAGCACCGCTCACCAGGGTCTGGAGGGCACGGTGGGAGGATGGGATCGGACGTGCACCCCGTTCTTCAACCGAGAGCTCTCCTGGCTGGCCTTCAATGCCCGGGTGCTGAGCCTGGCCGCCGATCCCGAGGTGCCGCTGCTGGAGCAGGCCCGGTTCCTCGCCATCTTCAGCACCAACCTCGACGAGTTCTTCCAAGTCCGGGTGGCCGGCCTCGACGACCAGGTCGCAGCCGGCATAATCACTCCCAGCCCCGACGGCCGGACCCCTGCTCGTCAGCTCGTCGAGATCCACCAGATCGCAGCTCGGCTCTGCGCCGAACAGCAGCGAATCTACAAAACCCGGATACTGCCCGCTCTGATCCGTGAGGGCATCCACCTCCTCGACTGGCACGAGCTCACCGACTCCGAGCGCACCCTCATGAAAGAGCACTTCGAGCGCAGGGTCTTCCCGGTTCTGACCCCGCTGGCCGTCGACCCCGGCCACCCCTTCCCGTTCATCTCCGACCTCTCGGTGAACCTGGCCGTGCTGATGCGCGATCCCGACGACGATTCCCGCCGGTTCGCACGGGTCAAGGTGCCCAACCTGCTCGATCGGTGGGTTCGAGTCGGTGACAGTACCCGTTTCGTCGCTCTCGAAGACGTGATCGCGGCCCACCTCGACCGGTTGTTCCCTGGCATGGAGCTACTCGAACACCATGTGTTCCGTGTCACTCGCAACGCCGATCTCACCCTCGAGGAAGAGGTGGCCGACGACCTCCTGGCTGCGGTAGAGATGGAATTGCGCCGCCGCCGGTTCCAGCGGGTGGTGCGACTCGAGGTGGCCGACACCATGTCCGAAGAGATCGAAGAACGTCTCTGCCGCGAGCTCGACATCGACGGCAACGCTGTCTTCGTGACGCCCGGTCCGGTCGATCTGGGTGGGCTGGCCGTCATCGCGGACCTGGATCGCAGCGACCTGCGCTGGCCTGCTTGGCGGGGCATCACCGAACCGGCTCTCAACCCGGGCAACAACGGAACAGTCGATTTCTTCCGGGTTTTGCGAGCCTCCGACGTGCTGGTACACCACCCTTACTCGTCATTCAGCCGATCAGTGGTGGATCTCATTCACCAGGCCTCTATCGATCCAGCCGTGCTGGCCGTCAAACTCACGCTCTACCGCACCTCTGGTGACAGTCCCATCGTTGACGCTCTGGTCAACGCGGCCGAACGGGGTAAGCAGGTGGCAGTGTTGGTGGAGCTGAAGGCCCGATTCGACGAGGCCAGCAACATCGGATGGGCCAAACGGCTGGAGCAGGCCGGCGCCCACGTGGCCTACGGGCTCGAGGGCCTGAAGATCCACACCAAGACGGCGATGATCGTGAGAGAGGAGCCGGATGGGATCCGGCGGTACTGCCACATCGGCACCGGTAACTACAACCATCGCACCGCTCGTCTGTACGAAGATCTGGGAGTACTCACCGCCGACGCCGAGGTGGGGGCCGAGGTGGCCGAGCTCTTCAACTACCTGACCGGCTACGGGCGAAACATCGGTTACCAGCAGTTGATCGTGGCGCCCCACCAACTGCGCCGCCGACTGGTCGAGCTCGTGGACACCGAGATCGCCTCGGCCCGGGGCCGGATCATCATGAAGATGAACAGCATCGTGGACACGGCTATGACCGAAAAGCTCTACGAGGCCTCCCAGGCCGGGGTCGACATAGACCTGATCGTCAGGGGCGCCTGCTGCCTGCGGCCCGGGGTGAAGGGCCTGTCCGAACGGATTCGGGTCAGGTCGATTGTGGGCCGGTACCTCGAGCACTCCCGTATCTACCACTTCGCCAACGGGGACGGGCCCGGCCAAGCCGCCACCTACATAGGATCAGCCGACCTCATGACCCGCAACCTCGACCGGCGGGTGGAGGCGTTGGTGCGAGTTCGCGACCCGGCGGTGGCGGACCGCCTCGTCGAGGTCGCCGAGATCAACCTGGCTGACGACCGGCTGGCCTGGATTCTCCACGGCGACGGGGTGTGGACCCGCTGCTGCGGTGGTCCAGCCGGGGTCGACACCCATACCCGCATTCAGCAGCTCGCCTTGGCCCGGGCTCGCACCTGAGTGACCTCAGCTCATCGCGGCGACAGATCGTTCGTTTCGGACCGGGTTTGCCTCCTACGATGAGCGTGTGAGCGTCGAAGATCGGGGCCCGCTCGGTTGGGCCCGGATGGGTCCTGAGAGATCCGGTCGCGGCGTCGGTCCCTTCGTACGGCTGGCTCGGGTGCATGCCGTCGCCACCGGCACCGACGCTGTCGTCGCCGCCGCGCTGGCCGGGTCGATCTTCTTCTCGATCAGCCCGGATGCGGCCCGCTGGCGAGTGGCGCTCTACCTGGGGCTGACGATGGCTCCCTTTGCCGTGGTCACACCCTTGATCGGGCCCGCAATCGACCGGATGCCGGGGGGCCGGCGGGCCATGATCTTCGTCACCACTCTCGGTCGCTGCGTGGTGGCGCTCTTGCTCGTGCGTCACATCGACACTCTGTGGCTGTTTCCCGAGGCTTTCGCCCTTCTGGTGCTCCAGAAGGGCTACGCGGTGGCCAAGAGCGCTGTGGTTCCTCGCTATGTCGTCAACGAGGCCGATCTGGTAGAAGCCAACAGCCGGCTGGCCTTGGTGAGTGCATTGACTAGCGTCATCGGGTTTTCGATGGGAGGCCTTCTCGTCTGGGTCGCCAATCCGGCCTGGGCGGCCGGACTGGCGGCCGGAGGCTACGGCTGCGCCGTCGTCGGGGGCTTCCGACTGCCCCGGGTGCCGGTAGCGCCCAGACCTACCACCACCCAGGAGCGCATCGAGCTCCGAGGCGCTGCCATCGTGTTGGCCGGCTCGGCCATGGCCATGCTCCGCAGCGTGGTCGGCTTCGTCACCTTCTTGTTGCTGTTCGATTTCCGGGGGGGCGAGGAAGGTCTCGACGTTGCCGCCGAGGGCGCTGCCGTCGGGGGGGCGGCCGCCACGGTGCGAGGTATCGACATCACTGGCGATCCCGGATCTCCGAGTTGGCACTTCGGGGTCGTGGGGGTAGCGGCCGGTGCCGGAGTGGGCTTGGGCGCCCTCGTGGCGCCGCGATTGCGTCAGCGCTACAGCGAAGAGTCGATCCTGCTCGGGGCTCTGGCTGTGGGCGGCCTGTCGGCATTGCTGGGAGCGTTGTCGGAAGGTCTGGCCGGGGCAGTGCTGCTCTCTCTGGGTGTCGCCATCAGCGCCGCCGCGGGCAAGCTCGCCTTCGATTCTCTGGTACAGCGAGATGCGCCCGACGTAAATCACGGTCGCTCTTTTTCCCGGTTCGAGGCTCGTTTCCAGATCGCTTGGGTAATCGGCGCCTTCGCTCCCACCGTCATCCCCATCCCGGCCCGGATCGGCTCGCTGCTGGCCGCCCTGGCCTTGGGATTCGCGCTCTTCTCCTATGTCCTGGGTCGTACTGGACGGCGGCGGCGGGCCCGGTCCCTTGCTGCGGCAGTCCCCGAACCGGTGGCCTCCGATGACGATTGGACGGACGAAATGCTCCAGGCCGAGCCATCGCCAACCTCGACCGACACGACCGGGCTGGCCCTCATGGCGGGGGACGATCCGGGTTCAGAGGTGTTGTCGGGGGCCGCCGCCGATCCGTTGGATCACCTGGATCGAGGCCCGCCGTGGTGGGCCGACCCGCCGGTCCCGCTGGTATCGACGGTCGAGGGCGTGGAAATCGACGACGAATCGACCTCCCGAGATCCTTGATCGCCTTCGCCGGGATCGGGCCAGGATCCGGTGCCGAACCCCTGAGCGTCCCGAAACGGGTCCGGGTGTGTCCAGCCCTTCAGGCGGGGAGGTCGATACGGGCCAGCCACAGCCCGGCCGCGTCGACCTCAGCCGGTGTGGGCAGGTGGGCCGGGTCGTCGAAGAGCCGGGTCAATCCGTCGGGTCCGGCTCTTTGCACCACGCCGGACGCGAAGGCTGCACCCCGGTTGTACTGGCCGCGATCGAGCTCCATGCCGAGGACCCGTTCCACGAAACGATCAGAGGGGCCGGCCTGGGCTCGGTGGCGCCGTAAAGCTTCGGTGAGACGGCCATAGGAACCGATCAGGGGGGCGCCGATGCTGTCCATCATGTGATCGACGTAGCCGGTAATAGCCGCGACGAGGGCGGTCAGCTCGGGTTGCAGTCGCTCCTGGGCCGGCGAACGAACCGCCCCCAAGATGATGTCGGGGTCGCCGAGCTCGGCTTGGATCTCGGCCAATGCTTCGGGTCCGGCGGACATGTCGAAGCGACCGAGCCGATCTTCGATATTGTGGATTGCGGTCTCGAATCCGGCGGCATGGCGGTACAGCAGGTCTTCGAGCCGGTTCCGCACATGATCCACGCCGAACACGGCGTGGTAAACGGTTTCTCGAAGGCAGACCCACAGGCGGAGGTCATCGCGATCGAGCGACCAGTCCGAGCCGATCTCGTCGATGTTGCGGAGGCATAACAGGACGGGTTCGTCGACGGGCCGGGGAACGGGCAACTCGTAACCGCCCAGAGCCCGTTTGGCCAGTTGGCCCACCATCGACCCGGTGCTCAGAACCATCATCATCGGCCCCATCATCTGGGTCAAACTGGCCAGCATGGCTCCCATTGGGTTGTCGGGGTCATCGTCGGCGGGTGATTCCAGCCCAGCCGAGATCGACACACCCAAGGCAGCAAAAAGGTTGCCGTAGTCGTTCAGGGTGCGGTCCGACCACCCGGAACGGTTGACCGTCTCCACACTCAGCGGCCTTCCCCGGGTTACCGCCAAGCCGGTGGCGTCGGTCACCTGTAACTCGGCTACCCGCAGGAGCTGCTCCATAGCGATCCGGTCGGTGGGGTCGATATTGGGTTCGGACACACCGCCGGTGGCAATGCTGCGGGCCATCTGGCGAGCTTGGTCGGTGCCGGACCCGCTCACGCCGCCGATGATCTTCAGAAGCTCGCCGATGAAGGGGACGGCCTCGAATGGGTTGTTCCCGGTCGGATCGTCGTCGCCCATGAGGGCATCGTAGAAGAGTAGCTCTAGGATTGCTCGAGCCCGCGGTCGACGGCTGCGGTTCTGCCGGGAAGGAAGCTGATGGGGGTGGTAGTCACCGGCGCAGCCGGCGCCATCGGGCGGCGGGTCGTGGCCGCCTTGGCCCAGGATCACCCCGGCCGCGAGATCGTCGCTGTCGACAGGGTCGATCCTGCCCCGGTGCCGACAGGCGTGGCGTCCAAGCAGGTCGACTTGGCTGTCAGCGACTTGGCCACACTGTTCGCCGGTGCTGATTGCGTGGTGCACCTCGCTTCGCCGATGAGCGCCAACTCGGGCGACCCAGCCGAGGCCGATCTCGAGATCGCTCTGCTGCACCGGGTGCTCGGCGGGTTGACCGCCAGTGGTGTGGGCCATCTTGTGCTCATGTCCTCGGCGATGGTGTACGGCGCTCGGGTGGGTAACCCGGTGCCGCTCACCGAGGATGCGCCCGCTCGTCCCGACCCCGACTTCGCTTGGGCGGTGCAACGGCACCGGATCGAGCAGTTGGCGTCGGAGTGGGCGAGCGACCCGGGCCGGTCGGTTTCCTTGTTGCGACCGACGGCGGTGGTGGCCGAGGGTCACCTGGGTCAGCTTGCCCGCACTCTGCACGCGGCCCGGGCCGGGATCAGGGCCGACGGCGATCCTCCGGTGCAGTACCTTCACACCGACGATCTCGCTGCTGCTGTTTCGGCGGTGGTCGGAGCCCGCTATCACGGTCCCCTCAATGTCGCTCCCGACGGTTGGATACCGCCCGACGCGCTGGCCGGCCTGGAGGGTCCCCGGCCCCGCCTTCGGGTGCCGGCGTCGGTGGCTCGAACGGTGAGCGCTCTGCGCTGGCAGGCGGGGCTGGCTCCCACCCCGCCTGGTGTGGTGGCTTACACGACTTCTTCGTGGGTGGTGTCCAACGACCGGTTGCGGGGTCTGGGCTGGAAGGCTGCTTATACCAACGAGGAGGCGTGGGTGGTATCTCATGACCCCGGACCTATCGAGCGGCTACCGGCCCGGCACCGTCAGAGGCTGTTGCTGGGCGGGGCTGCCGCTGCGGTCTTGGGTGTTCTGGGACTTGTCGCCCGCTTGGTCATGGGAGCCAAGCGGAACCGGTAGCGCCCGGTCGTACCGGCTGGTGGTGACGACCGGTGACGTTTCTTGCGCACCCCGGATGCGACGGGTCTGCGAATGTTGAGTGAACTGGTCGGTTTTAGGCGGAGACGGTCCTACACTGCCCGGCTCGACGCCTCGGCGTTTGGTCGCCTTGGGGGCGCCTGCCATCTCGATCTCGCAATCACCACCGCAATCACCGCAATACATAATCAACAAGGAGGTATCCACCACAATGACCACCGCCATCGCCACCGCATCTGCCGACAACGGGGTGAACGTCGAGGCCCTGCTGAACGCTCGCCAGGCTCTCAGCGAGGCGCCCGAAGCGGCTCAGTTCACTTGGAAAGCCAGCAACGAATGGCTCGACGGCACCCACAGCCGCTCCACCGTCGAGAGCTATTTCGGGCTCGGGGCCGAGCACGACCATCTCTCGACCTTCACCTTCGAGGCTGATCACCCCGTCGTGTTCGGGGCCGAGGACAACGCCGCCACCCCCGTCGAGCTCGTGCTGGTGGGCTTGGCCAGTTGCCTCACCGCCGGAGTAGCGGCCGTGGCCCAGAACCGTGACATCCAGCTTCGCTCGGTCCGGGCGACCCTCGAGGGCAACATGGACATCCTGGGCATCCTCGGCGGCGACCCGGACGTGCGCAACGGGTTCAACGGTGTCAAGGTCTCCTATGACATCGACGCCGACGCCACCTCAGAAGAGATCCGGGCCTTGGTGGCCCAGTCCCAGAAGCGGTCGGCTGTGTACGACATCATCACCAACCCCACCAACGTGACCGTCGAGGTCGACTGAACCCCGTTCATGACGGTTCCATGAAGACGACGACGGCCGTCATCGGAGCCGGACACTCCGGCTTGGCCGTGAGCCGGCTCCTCACCGAAAGATCGATCGATCATGTCGTGATCGAGCGTGGTGAGGTGGCCAACTCTTGGAGAGTTCAGCGTTGGGACTCGCTGCGGCTGCTCACCCCCAACTGGCAGAGCCGGCTGCCGGGCTATCGCTACGGTGGCGACGACCCCGACGGCTACATGTCGATGCCGGAGGTTATCGAGCTCATGTCGGGCTACGCCCGGCTCGTCGATGCGCCGGTGATAACCGGCACCGAGGTCACCTCGGTGCGTTCTACCGGGTCCGGCTATCTGGTCGACACCAGCCGGGGCCGCTGGGAATGCGAAACCGTGGTGCTGGCCACGGGCGGATTCAACCTGGCCAAGGTGCCGGCGCTGGGCGATTCACCACCCCCGTCGGTTAGGACCCTCAGCGCCTTCGAATACCGCAATCCTGCCGGTCTGGCCCCCGGTGAGGTGCTGGTGGTGGGCGCTTCGGCCACCGGCGTGCAGATAGCCGATGAGGTCCACCGGTCTGGACGTTCTGTCACCATGGCCGTAGGCGAGCACGTGCGCATGCCCCGTCTGTACCGGGGCCGCGACATCTTGTGGTGGATGGAACGCTCGGGCCTGCTCGACGAGCGCTACGACGAAGTCGACGACATAGTGCGGGTGCGCGCCACCCCGTCACCGCAACTGGCAGGAACCCCCGAACGAGCCACGCTCGATCTCAATGCTCTCACCGACCGGGGGGTGCGACTGGTGGGTCGACTCTCTGCCCTCAGGGACGGCGAGGTGCTGTTGTCGGGGTCGCTGGCCAACAAGTGCGAGCGGGCCGACCTCAAGATGGGCCGGCTCCTCGCCACCTTCGACCATTGGGCGGCCGAGCAACGTGTCGACGACGTGGGTTCACCCGAGCGGTTCGCGCCCACCAGGGTGGAGCCGTCGCCGCCGCTCAGACTGGATCTGGCTCGAGGCGAGACCCGTACCATCATCTGGGCCACCGGGTTCAAGCCCGACTATTCGTGGCTCGACGTACCAGTGCTCGACCGCAAAGGCCGGATTCGTCACGACGGCGGCGTCGTCACCGAGTCCCCCGGCTTGTACGTGATCGGGTTGAACTTCCTGCGTCGGCGCAAGTCGAGCTTCATCCACGGCGCCGACGACGACGCCCGGGACCTGGTCTCGCATTTGGCCTCCCACCTCGACTCCCTGGCTCTGGTCCGGCCCCGGTCAGATCACTCCCGCAGCGCTTTCGTCGCAGCCCGAACCCGCTGACCGTAGTCAGCGTCGGCCCGGCGGAAGTGCTCGATGGAGCGTTGCACGATGCCGTCACCGATCTCGCTGCGCTGAACCTGGGCCAGTGACCCGGCTATGGCATCGATCAGGCGGTCCTTCTCCCCCTCGGACATGAGCCGGTACAGGTCACCGGCCTGGGTGAAGTCGTCCACGGCGCGGATCTCGGCTCCATAGGAACCGGACAGGCCGCCCGTGCCGATCCCGGCGTAGGGGGCGTCGTCGCTCTGGGCCGGCCCGGCGAAGCTGTTGGGCTCGTAGTTGACCGATCGGCCTCCGTTGTCGTAGAAGTTCATGGCTCCGTCGCGGCCGTAGTTCTGGCCGTGGCCGAATGGGCATCCCCGAGGGCTGTTCACCGGTAGGCGAGTGTGGTTGACCCCCAATCGGTAACGGTGGGCGTCGCCGTAGGCGAACAGCCGGGCTTGGAGCATCTTGTCGGGGCTGGGCCCCACTCCCGGCACCATGTGACCGGGATCGAAAGCAGCCTGCTCCACATCGGCGAAGTAATTGTCGGGGGTCCGGTGAAGCGTCATCCGACCCACCTCGATCAGCGGGTAGTCGCGGTGGGGCCACACCTTGGTCAGGTCGAACGGGTTGATCCGGTAGCCGGCGGCGTCGGCCTCGGGCATCACCTGCACCTTCAGAGTCCATGAAGGGTAATGGCTCCGCTCGATGGCCTCATAGAGGTCCAGTTGGTGATGCTCGGGGTTCTCGCCGGCCACTTGGACCGCTTCGGCTGCGGTGTGGCACAAGATGCCCTGATCGGACTTGAAGTGGAACTTCACCCAGAAACGTTCTCCGGCGGTGTTGACCCATTGAAAGGTGTGTGAGCCGTAGCCGTTCATATGCCGCAAGCTGGCCGGCAGGCCTCGATCCCCGAACAGCCACGTGAACTGATGGGTGGCCTCGGGCGAGTGGGAGAAGAAGTCCCACACATTATCGGCTTCTTGGCGGTTGGTGTGGGGGTCGTACTTCTGGGAATGGATGAAGTCGGGGAACTTCAACGGGTCCCGGATGAAGAAGATGGGGGTGTTGTTGCCGGTCAGGTCCCAGTTGCCGTCGGAGGTGTAGAACTTCACCGCGAACCCGCGGGGGTCCCGAACCGCGTCGGGGGCGCCCTTGGAACCGGCCACGGTGGAGAACCGCACGAATACCTCGGTCGGACGGCCTGGCTCGGCCATCATCTTCATCCGGGTCCATTCGGGGAGTCGGGGGTTGGTGACCACAAAGGTGCCGTAGGCGCCCGACCCCACCGCGTGAACGACCCGCTCGGGGATGCGTTCCCGGTTGAACCGGGCCAGCTTCTCTATCAGATGCTGGTCCTGCAACAGCACCGGGCCGTTCGCTCCGGCGGTCTGAGTGTTCTGGTTGTCGGCAACCGGGGCTCCCGACTCGGTGGTCAAGATGTCGGCGGTGGAGGTGGGTTCGCTCATGTCATTCTCCTGCTGATGGTCGGATGGGTGACGCTTCGATTCTCGCCTCTCGTCTTTCCAAAAGCTAACAGATACTAATATGTAAATTGATAAGTTGAACTGATGATTCGACCCACTCTGCGCCAGCTCGAATACGCGGTAGCACTAGCCGATCGACGCCATTTCAGCCGGGCGGCCGAGGACGTCCATGTGACCCAGCCCGGCCTGAGCGGCCAGATACAAGAGCTCGAACGCCGTTTGGGTGTCCGGCTCTTCGAGCGATCGCGCCGCGATGTCCTACTGACCGAGGTCGGCGCCGAGATCGTGGAACGAAGCCGCCGCCTGCTACGCGATGTCGACGAGTTGGCGGTGGTCGCCTCACTGCACCAAGGCACGATCCGGGGCCGCTTGCGCATTGCTGCCATCCCCACCATGGCCCCATACCTGCTCCCGGTGCTGACCCGGACCTTACGAGAGCACTGGCCCGACGCCTATTTGGAGATTCAGGAGCTGCGGACCAAAGAAATGGTTGCCGCCATCGAGCACGGCGACGTCGACCTGGGGCTGCTGGCCGTCCCCTACGACACTGCTTCGTTGCACGTCGAGCCCGTCACCCGAGAGCCTTTCCATCTGGCCTTGCCCGCCGGCCACGAACTGGCCGGGACCGCCTCGCTTCCGCTGGCCGTGCTTGCCGACCTGCCGGTGCTGTTGCTCCCCGACGGTCATTGCCTGCGGGATCACGCCCTGGAGGCCTGCGAGATCGCGGGCCGGGTGGATCACAGCGAGATCGAGGCCGCCAGCCTGGCCACTCTCACCCAGATGGTGGTGGGTGGTGTGGGCGTCACCCTGCTTCCGGCCTGCGCCATCGGTGTCGAAGCTCGGCCCGGCGCCGGCATCGTCACCCGACCGTTCCGACCGCCGGCCCCGGGCCGGGGAATCGCCCTGGCCTGGCGGGCCACCGATCCCCGTTCGGACCTCTTCGCGACGATGACCGTTGAGTTGAGCCCCCGCATCCAAGGCACCGCCGAGATCAGTCGCGGCCCGGCTCCGAGCCCGCCAGCAACGCTATGACCATCTCGGCCATCCGGTCGGCATCACCGTCGCTGGGCACCAGTCTCAGCTCGGGATGCAGCGGCGGCTCGTAGTGGTCGTCGACGCCGGTGAAACCAGTGATCTCACCGGCTCGGGCCTTGGCGTAGAGACCCTTGGGGTCGCGCTGTTCGCACAGCTCGATCGGGGTATCGACGAAGACCTCGTAGAAGGGCACCTCGGTCGCGTCGTGCAGAACTCGGGCCCGGTCGCGGGGGGCCCGGTAGGGTGACACCAGCGAGATCAGGGCGACGAAGCCGGCATCGGCGAACAAACGACCGACCTCGGCCACCCGACGGACGTTCTCGTTACGGTCCCGAGCCGAGAAGCCGAGATCACGGTTGAGTCCATGGCGGATGTTGTCGCCGTCGAGGACGTAGCAGAGTCGGCCTCGGCCGATCAGAGCTCTCTCCATCGCGGTGGCCACGGTCGACTTGCCCGACCCGGGCAGGCCAGTGAACCACACCGTGGCGCCGCGATGGCCGGTGGCGGCCCAACGGTCGGCCCGGGTGAGGCGACCGGGGTGCCAGAAGACGTTGGGGTATATGTAACTCATCGCAGCGCCGGTCCGGCTCGGATCCACCGGCGGAGGATCATCCCTACCGGTGGAGGATGATCCCAGCGCCGGCGGTGACGTTGGTGGATTCATCGATCAGGATGAAGCTGCCGGTCTGGCGGTTGCGCCGGTACTCGTCGAAGAAAATCCGAGACTGAGTGTGCATGGTGAGCCGGCCGATCTCGTTGAGCTTGAACTCGGCTGCGTCCCTGTCTCGGTGCAGGGTATTGACGTCGAGCCGGTAGGCCAATTCCTTGATGATGGCTCTGGTGGTGCGGGTGGTGTGCTTGACTACGAACGTGGAGCCCGGTCTCAGCGGTTCCCGTTCGTTCATCCAGCAGACCATGGCCTCGATGTCCTGGGAAGAGATGGGCTGGTTACCGGGTCGTACGATCATGTCGCCCCGGGAGATGTCGATCTCGTCGTCGAGGCGCACTGTAACCGACATCGGCGCGAGCGCTTCCTCCAGCGGGCCGTCAAAGGTCTCGATGCTCTTGATGGTCGACTCGAACCCCGAGGGCAGTACGATGATGTCGTCGCCAGGCCGGAGTATGCCACTGGCGACGGTGCCAGCATAGCCACGGTAGTCGTGGAATCGGTCGGACTGGGGCCGGATCACGTACTGCACCGGGAACCGGGTGTCTATGTAGTTGCGGTCCGACGCGATGTGGATCTCTTCGAGGTGATGTAACAGCGGCGATCCCTCATACCAGTCCATGTTGGGCGATCGTTCCACGACATTGCCACCGTGGAGAGCCGAGACCGGAATGAACGACAGGTCGACGACATCGAGCTTGGTCGCGAAATCGCGAAACTCCTCCTTGACTTCCTCGAAGCGACTCTGGTCGTAACCGACCAAGTCCATCTTGTTGACGGCCAGCACCAAGTGCGGCACCCGCAACAGCGACACCAGGAAGGCATGGCGCTTCGACTGCTCCAACACGCCCTTGCGGGCGTCGATGAGCACGATGGCCAAGTCGGCGTTGGAAGCGCCGGTGACCATGTTGCGGGTGTATTGCATATGGCCCGGCGTGTCGGCGATGATGAACTTGCGCTTCGGGGTGGCGAAATAGCGGTAAGCGACGTCGATGGTTATGCCCTGCTCACGCTCGGCCTGCAGCCCATCGGTCAAAAGAGCGAGGTTGGTGTGTTCGGCGCCCATCTGCGTCGATATACGCTCGACTGCTTCGAGTTGGTCTTCGAAGATCGTCTTGGTGTCATAGAGCAGGCGCCCGATCAGTGTCGACTTGCCGTCATCGACCGAGCCGACAGTGGCGAAGCGGAGCAACTCGATCAGAAGTAACCCTCCTTCTTGCGGGTCTCCATGGCCGCCCCCGATACCCGGTCGTCGGCCCGGGTAGCGCCCCGTTCGGTTATGCGGGCGGCGGCGATCTCCTCGATGATCTTGTCGATCGTGTCGGCGCTCGACTCTATGGCGCCGGTACAACTCATGTCGCCGATGGTTCGGTAGCGCACGGTGGCCGTGAACGGCTGCTCGTCGGTTGCCAACTCGATGTGGGGACCGGTTGGCAACAGCATGCCGTCGTGCTCGAACACTTCCCGTTGATGAGCGTAGTACAGCGACGGGATCTCGATGGCCTCCTTTTCGATGTACTGCCAGACGTCGAGTTCGGTCCAGTTGCTGATCGGGAACACTCGGATATGTTCGCATGACCTGATCTTGCTGTTGTAGAGGTTCCAGACCTCGGGACGCTGGTTCTTGGGATCCCACTGGCCGAACTCGTCGCGCAAGGAGTAGACCCGCTCCTTGGCCCGCGCCTTGTCCTCGTCACGGCGGCCCCCCCCGAAGAGGGCATCGAAGCGGTGCTGCGCGATGGCGGCGAGCAGCACCTTGGTCTGAAGACGGTTGCGGCTGGTCCGAGGGCCGGTCTCCTCGACCACCCGGCCGGCATCGATGGCAGCCTGAACCGGTGCCACCACCAAGCGGGCGCCGATCTCGGCTATCCGCTTGTCCCGGAACTGAAGCACCTCCGGGAAGTTGTGGCCCGTGTCGACGTGCAACACCGGGAACGGCAGCCGGGCCGGCCAGAACGCTTTTTCGGCCAAGCGCAGCATCACGATGCTGTCCTTGCCGCCCGAGAACAGCAGGCTCGGGTTTTCGAACTCGGCCGCCACCTCTCGGAAAATGTGTATCGACTCCGCTTCGAGCAGCCGCAGATGCCATAGGTCATGGGCCATCGTCGACATCTTCCCTTCTGATACGCGGAGGCGTACCCGCCGACGCCCGTGACGAGACGATATCCCTCCGCCCTCGGTTGGGGGCGGCCGGGCCCCGGGCATGCCGCCGCCGGGGCGAGGCTATGATGAAGGGTCCGTCTCCAGGCTGGCCGACAGGCCGGTGGGGCGGATCTCGAGGATGAGATCGCCGGGCTCGAGCAACCCACCCGGGAGGGCTGCGATGCGTTCGATGGTGCCGGCCACCGGCGCCGAAATCGACGACTCCATCTTCATGGCTTCGATGACAGCGATCGTGTCGCCCACGTCGACGCGGTCACCGATCGTTACCGGCACTGTGACTGCACCCCGGAACGGCGCACCGACATGACCGGGCCGGGCCGGATCGGCCCGGGCAGCGGCGGGGCGGTCGGAGGCTACGGAACGGTCCAGGGTGTCTATGTCCCGCGACTGGCCGTTGACCCGGAAGCTGACCGTACGGATCCCCTCGGAGTCGGGTTCGCCGATCGACTTCAGACCCAGTAGCAGCCGCACTCCCTGGTCCAAGCCCACGACCGCATCGTCTTGGTGGGCGTCGAGCCCGTACCAGAACAGCAGCGACGGCAGTACCGACAGGTCGCCGTACCGATCACGGTGGTCCAACCTCGAGGCGGAAGGGGTCGGGAATAGCAGTCGGTTCAGCGTCGAGCGCCGGTCGGTGATCAGGCCGGCCTCATCGTCCTCGGAAAGCTCTTCGGTGGGCGGCTCCCCGCCCCGACCCTTGATCGCCTTCGAACGGAACGGTTCGGGGAAACCGCCCAGCGGTGTGCCCAGCTCGCCGCGCAGGAAGCCGACGACGCTGTCAGGCAGGTCGACATCGGACGGATCGTCGATCAGTTGCTGCGGTGTGACATCAGAGGCCACGAGGTGCAGGGCGAGGTCGCCGACCGCCTTGGACGACGGGGTCACTTTGATGGGACGGCCGAGCAACTCGTTACAAACTGCGTACAGGTTCTCCACCTCTTCGAAGCGGTGCCCCAGACCGAGGGCGCGCGCCTGCGAGCGGAGGTTGGATAGCTGTCCGCCCGGGATCTCGTGGCGGTAGACCGTGCCCGTCGGTGACTGCAGGCCGGCCTCGAACGGGGCGTAGACCCGGCGGACCGCTTCCCAGTAAGGCTCGAGGTCGCCAATAGCGTCCAGGCTGAGCCCTGTGGCCCGTTCGGTGTCGTCGGTCATGGCCACGACGGCGCCGATGGACGGTTGGGAGGTCATACCCGACAAGGGCGGACAGGCTGCGTCGATGGCGTCGACGCCGGCCTCGACGGCGGCCAGGTAGGTGGCGAGCTGGCCGCCCGCCGTGTCGTGGGTGTGCAGGTGCACGGGCTGGTCGAAGCGTCGGCGCAGGGCCGTGACCAGGGTGCGGGCCGAGCTGGCTCGAAGCAGGCCCGCCATGTCCTTTACGCAGAGGACGTGCACGCCGACGGTGACCAGTTGCTCGGCCACTCCAAGGTAGTAGTCGAGGGTGTACAGGTCTTCGGCAGGGCTGGAGAGGTTTCCCGAATAGCAGATGGTCCCCTCGGCCACAGCGCCGGCCTCCAGGACGGCCTCGATGGCCGGGCGCATCTGGTCGACGTCGTTGAAGGCGTCGAACACCCGAAAGATGTCCATGCCGGTGGTGGCAGCCTCGGCCACGAAATGGCTCGCCACCACATCCGGGTAGGGCGAGTACCCGACGGTGTTGCGCCCCCGCAGCAGCATCTGTGTGCAGATGTTCGGCGCCGCTTTGCGGATCTCCTCCAACCGTTCCCACGGGTCCTCGTGCAGGAATCGCAGAGCCACGTCGAAAGTGGCGCCGCCCCAGCACTCCAGGCTGAGCAGCTCCGGCATGGTGCGGGAGAGCTGGCGGGCACCGGCGACCAAGTCGATGGTGCGAACCCGGGTGGCCAGGATCGACTGGTGGGCGTCCCGCAGCGTCGTGTCGGTCACGGCCACTGCCTTCGATGCCCGCAGGTCGGCTGCGAATCTCTCCGGCCCGAGCTCGAGCAGCCGTTGCCGTGAGCCCGGGGGGGTTCGACCAGCTCGGGCTGGTGGCAACTTGGCGGCCGGGTCGATCCTGGTGGGGGCGGGGCCGTGGGGGAGGTGAACGGTGACGTCGGCCAGGTACCGCAACAGGCGGGTGGCTCGATTGGCCCCTACCGACGCCGCCGTCAGCTCGGGGTGGTCGTCGATGAAGCTGGTGGTGACCGGACCGCTCCGGAACTCCTCGTTGCCGAGGATGGCCTGAAGGTACGGCTGATTGGTGGACACCCCCCGGACCCGGTACTCGGCCAGTGTCCGCCGGGCCCGGCGCACGACCGTCTCGAAATCTTTTCCCCGGCAGGTGATCTTCTCGATCATCGAATCGAAGTGAGGGGTGATCTCGACGCCCTGGTAGACGCAACCGTCGAGGCGTACACCGGCCCCGCCCGCTGGTCGGTAGGCCATGATCCGGCCGGTGTCGGGCCGGAAGTCTTTGGACGGGTCCTCGGCGGTGACCCGGCACTGCATGGCATAGCCGCGGATCCGGATCCGGTCCTGGCTCAGTCCCAGGTCTGGCAGTGTCTCACCGGCGGCGATCAGGAGTTGTGACTCGACCAAGTCGACGTCGGTGACCTCTTCGGTCACCGTGTGCTCGACTTGTATCCGGGGGTTCATCTCGATGAAGGCGTAGCGGCCGGTTCCATCGACGAGGAACTCCACCGTACCCGCGTTCTCGTAGCCGACCGCGGTGGCGAATCGGACCGCGTCGGCCAGTAGGTTCTCCCGCACTGTGGCGTCGAGACGGCGGGCCGGAGCGATCTCGATCACCTTCTGGAAGCGGCGCTGCACCGAGCAGTCCCGCTCGTAGAGGTGTATGACGTTGCCCGAACCGTCGGCCAGTATTTGAACCTCGATGTGACGGACCCCGGTCATGGCCTCCTCGAGGAACACGGTGGGGTCGCCGAAGGCGCTCTCGGCTTCTCGGCGGGCGCTGTCGACGGCACCGGTCACCCCGGCCGGACCGTCCACCCGCCGCAGGCCCCGGCCTCCACCGCCGGCGGCGGCCTTCACGAAGACGGGGTAGCCGATTTCGTCGGCGCAGGACAGAGCCGCGGCGGGGTCGACGATAGGTGGCGACTGGCGCAGCACTGCAAGTCCTGCTGCCTCGGCCGCCCCCCGGGCTCGCATCTTGTTGCCGGCCAGCTCCAGCACCTCTGCACTGGGGCCGACGAAGGTGACCCCGGCTGACTGGCAGGCTTCGGCCAAGTCGGGGCTCTCGGACAGGAATCCGTAGCCTGGATAGATAGCGTCGGCCCCAACCTCCACCGCCTTGGCCACGATCGCTTCGTAATCGAGGTAGGCCCGAACCGGCCGGCCCGGCTCACCGATCACGTACGCCTCGTCGGCTTTGATTCGGTGCAGGGCGCCACTGCGCTCATCCTCGATGGAACCAATGGCGACGGTTCGGATGCCGAGCTGGGTGGCGGCTCGGAAAGCCCGGATGGCGATCTCGCCTCGATTGGCCACCAAGAGCTTCTGCATGGAACGGGCTCGCCACCTCGGGCATCTTCAGGGAGTGCGCTGCTGCGCAATATAGATCGGCTCGGGTTGGTTGGCTCGGATATCGTCACCGAAACTTCGAGCCCGAGCCGTGGTAGAGATGGCGACACGGGTCGGCGACGTCGGTGCCGCTCCGCCGCAAAGGAGGCATGACCATGAGCAAGGTTTCGGTGATGGGCACGTTCACGTGTCAAGACGGCAAGGCCGCAGAGATGGAGACGGTGCTCGCCGCCATGGTCGAAGCGGCTGGCGGCGAACCCGGGATCGAGATCTACTCATATCACCGCGGTGAGGGGAACACCTTCTGGTTCTTCGCCCTCATGACTGGCGAGGAGGCAATGCAGAACCACGGCCAGAGTGAGGCGATGCAGGCCGCGATGCAGTCGTTCGGGCCGTTGATGGCAGAACCGCCGCAGATGTCGGTCACCAACCCGGTCGCTGCCATCGGCTTCGACTTTTGACGCAGCAGCATCTGGGGTTGGTGATAACTTGATAAACGATATTCTCTCGACCCCATCCAGGAGCAAGCACCAGTGTCGAGTGCAACCGGGAGCTCGACAGGACGGCGGGTGATCGCCGAGGCGCTGCAATCTGTCGGCATCGACACCGTGTTCACGGTGGCGGGCGGGCACTTTTTGCCCACCTATCACGAAATCGGTCGACTCGGCCGCCCTCGGGTCGTTGCCGCTCGCCATGAGCAGGGTGCCGGTTACATGGCGTCCGGTTACGGGCTGGTGACCGGACGGGCGGGCGTGGTGCTCTCAGGTGCGCCAGGCCCCGGTGCCACCAACCTCGTGACCGCCGTTGCCAACGCCCATGCCGACTCGATCCCGCTGGTCGTGCTCACCGCCCAAGTCGACCGGCGTTACCTGCACCGCAACATCCTCCAGTACTGTGACAACACAACCCTCTTCGAGCCCTTCTGCAAGCGATCCGTTCAGGCCGTCTCCGCTACCGAGATCCCCAACCTGTTGGCGACCAGCCTTCAGCTCGCGATGTCGGGCCGGCCCGGTCCCGTGCACGTTGCCATACCGCAGAATCTCCAGGCCGAGCCGGTGCCGGTCTGGGATCGAGTTCCGGCCTGTCCCGTGACTCCGGGGCGGCCCCGCGCCGACGATCTCACAGAAGTGCTCGAGCTTCTGGGCCGGTGCCGTCGGCCCGCCATTCTGGCCGGTCACGGCGTCGTCCGCAGTAGGGGCAATATGCACTTGGAGGCTGTGGCCGAGCGGTTGGGGGCGCCGGTTGCCACCAGTCGCTCAGGCATCGGCAGCATCTCGACTTCGCACCCCCGCCGCGTGGGGATGGTCGGTTTCTATGGTGCCGGTACGGCCCGGGATGCGCTTGC
Source organism: Acidimicrobiales bacterium (assembly GCA_963422655.1). GTDB lineage: Bacteria > Actinomycetota > Acidimicrobiia > Acidimicrobiales > Aldehydirespiratoraceae > CATQHS01. Next base: position 1,514,297 of record OY730440.1, read on the forward strand.
CGAAGCTGATCTGGTCTTGGTAGTGGGGTGTTCCTTGGGCGAGCAGACGACGTTCGGATGGCGTTCGGGCCTGTTCGCTGATCACGGCAAACTCGTCCAAGTCGACGCGGACGCGTCCCAGCTCAATCGGACGTACCGGCTCGATGCCGGCATCGTGGCCGATGCTCGCGCCTTTCTGGAAGCCATGGCCGAACGGGTCGAGCATCGCCCGGCCTGGTTCGACCGCCGGCCCGAACCGGTCGCGCCCGGGAACGACCCAGACCGCGGCCTCAGCGCCGCCACTGTGATCGGGGCCCTGAATGCCCACACCCCCGACGATGTCGTCGTCTCAGCCGACATCGGCAACCATCGCTTGTGGGTCTGCGATCAGCTCGACGTGAACGGGCCCGACGGCCTTTTGCAGTCCTGCGAGTTCGACGCCATGGGCTTTGCTCTGCCCGCTGCCATCGGCGCTGCGGTGGCTCGCCCTGGCACCAAGACCGTCGCTGTCGCCGGTGACGGAGGATTCGTGCACACCATGGGCGAGCTGGTCGTCGCCAAAGAGCTGGGACTGCCCTTGGTCGCTGTCGTGTTCGTGGACGGCGCCCTGGGGATCCTTCGCCATCAGGCCGAGGCGATGTACGGCGAGGACCACTTCGTCCGGTTGGCGCCGATCGATTTCACGGTCTTCGCCGAGGCTTGCGGTGTGCAAGGCCGTACCGTCGGAAAAGCTGCCGAGGTGGATGACGCCTTCCGGTGGGCCATGGCCGCGCCGGGCCCGGTGCTCCTTTCGGTCACGATCGACCCGCAGGAGGTGTTCGCGCCCTTGCGGACCAAGATCGAGCAGCGCCGTCGGGATCTGCTCGGTCAGACGGAGTGACGACGGTCGTAACGGGCGGTCGTGCTCCGCAACCCATGGGCGGGGGCACCCTTCGTCAACTCCGATCTAAGGGGTCCGGGGCATCCGCTGCCGCTTTCACCCCCTCCGGGGTGGAAGCTGTCAGTTGTCGCGGCGCAGAGCGACAGCACCACCGCCCAGCACTACAGCAGCGATGAGGCCCGCTACCGCCAACGGAATCGTCATGTCCCGGCTGCTGGTTCCGGCCGATCCCCCCAAGCCGGTGTCAGCGCCACCGACGGGAGCCGATCCGGTGTCGGGGCCTTCGGCTGGTTCGCCAACGGACACGAGGGCAACACCTGAAGTTCCACTCGCCTGGTCGCCTGCCAGGACCACGAGCCCTTCGGCTGGAACGGCCACAGTCATTGTTTCCTCGAACGAGTCACCATCGAGTGCGGCTGCCTTCATGGTGGCAATGTCACAGTTGGCCAGGACATTTTCCTGGGTCTCCTGATTGGGGTCGGGAAGCACACCGCCGTAACCAGCACAGGCCAGGATCACTGGATTTCCGGCCCAACCGGCGCCCGTGACGGTGATCGTGTGGGTCCCGGGCTCGTCCACCGACGCCGGGTCGAGCGTTACCGTCGGTCCGTCCGCCGAGGCCGGGCTCGCCAGCGCCAGCGCACCAAACAGACTCGCCAGTGCCATCAATGCAATTACTTTCCTCATAAGGAGGAGTCCTTTCTCGTATTCCATGTTTCGTAGTCTGCATTATTATCTCAGCCCCGTGCTCAGTGCATGACTGCGATTCAGCCGACGAGAGAGGGAATCACGCGAGCGAGGCGAAGACTATGAAATTGTCGATATACGAACGGGCGTTGCGGTCGAAGTCGCCGCCGCATGTGACGAGTCGGAGCGTCGGCTCGTCAGTCGCTCCGTACACCGCTTCGGTGGGGAAATCGTCCTTGGCGTGATGCTCGGACGATTCGACCGCGTAGGTGACGGTTGTTCCGTCCTCCCGGTCGATGTGGATCCGGTCACCGGCTTTCAATTCGGTCAAACGGAAGAACACCGCGGGCCCGACACGGGAGTCCACGTGGCCGAGAATCACAGATGGCCCCTGCTCACCCGGTTCGGGGCCGTCTCGCCACCAGCCGGTCTGGTCGGTATCCTCCGGCACCTCGATTGAACCGTCATCGCGAAGACCGAGGCCGATGATCGGCGCCTCGACCTGAATCGACGGAATGCGAATGGTCACAGGATCGGCAGCCTGGAAGTTCTCGGCAACACCGTTGACCGTGCCGCCGGGCCACAACGGCTCGATGCCGACGGCATCATCTGAGGTGATCGTTGTGGTAGTGGTCGTTGGCAAGGACTGAGTCGAAATGATGCCGGTGAGGTGATCGTCGGCGATCACCGAAGACGGCATGGGGGTGGTCTCCGCGGAGCGATCCTCGATGGTCACCTCACCGGTGGCACACGACGCGGACGCGGCAGCGGCGATCATCGCCGCTGCCGCAATACGCAATCGGGTGGGGAGGGGTCTGGAATCCGCCACGACATCCATCCCCTCCGGGGTGGAAGTTGTCAGTTGTCGCGGCGCAGAGCGACAGCACCACCGCCCAGCGCTAGACCAGCGATGAGGCCCGCTACCGCCAACGGAATCGTCATGTCCCGGCTGCTGGTTCCGGCCGATCCCCCCAAGCCGGTGTCAGCGCCACCGACGGGAGCCGGTCCCGAATCAGTTTCGGTGGCCTCGGCCTCGGTCGCCTCGGCCTCAGTGGCTTCGGCTTCGGTCGCCTCGGCCTCAGTGGCTTCGGCTTCGGTAGCTTCAGTGGTCTCAGCCTCGGTCGCCTCGGCCTCAGTGGTCTCAGCCTCGGTCGCCTCGGCCTCAGTGGCTTCGGCTTCGGTCGCCTCGGCCTCGGTCGCCTCGGCCTCAGTGGCTTCGGCTTCGGTAGCTTCAGCTTCAGTGGCTTCGGCTTCGGTAGCTTCAGCTTCAGTGGCTTCGGCTTCGGTCGCCTCGGCCTCAGTGGTCTCAGCCTCGGTCGCCTCGGCCTCAGTGGTCTCAGCCTCGGTCGCCTCGGCCTCAGTGGCTTCGGCTTCAGTTTCAGTCGCTTCAGCTTCGTCCTCGGTTTGCGCCGAGGCTGGCCCCGCCAGCGCCAGCACGCTGAACAGGCTCACCAGTGCCATCAGTGTAAATACTTTCTTCATAAGGAGTAGTCCTTTCTCAGGTTCCATGGTTTCTTAGTATGCATTAATATCTCGGCGTCTGCTCTGAGCATAACTGCGCTTTCAGCTTCCCTCCGAAATGGGCATGAGCCCGCTCTCGAATTCGGCCACGGCGTGCCTTCGATGCACGGTCAGCTCTTCGATGATCCGGTCCACGTCGCCAGCCTCCACCGCATCGAGAATGCGCCGGTGCTCCTCGTATACCCGCTGGCGGTTCTCGGAACGCATGAAGTACAGCGACCGGTAAGGGTCCGACGAGTCCCACAGCCCGCGGATGACACGATTGAGATGGGGCATCTGTGCCGCTTCGAGCAATGTGAAATGGAAGCGCCGGTTCGCGGCTGTGAGCCCGACGATGTCCTCCTCGACGCGCTCCATCTCACCGATGGCGTCGCGCATTCGCTCGAGGTCTTCAGGCTGGAGCTCGGCCACGGCGTGGCGCACCGCCTCGGCTTCGAGCAACTCCCGGATCCGGTAGATCTCCTTGAGATCTACGACGTCGAGCTCAGTGACGAGGTACCCCCTGTGGGGGCGATAGCTCACCTGCCCCTCGCCTTCGAGGATCCGGAGAGCTTCACGGACGGGGACAGCCGAAACCCCGAGCTCGCTGCCGATGGCATCGGGTCGAATGGCGGAGCTGGGCCGGAGCCGACCGTCGAGCAGCCGTTGACGGAGTTCGGCGAGCACCGCCTCCTGAGCGGTCTTGGGCCTTACGAACGCGGTCATGGGTTCAACATACTGACCCGAGTGCCACCTACCCGGTCACGGAGCCAGCCCGGCGATCGAGCCACTCGAGTACAGGGTCGGTGTCGGCGCCCAATGTCGGCGGCGCCAATCGATAAGAGACCGGGGTGCGAGACAGCGTGATCGGGTTGGCCACACTCGATGCCACCGAGCCATCGTCTCGAACCAGGTTCTGAACCGGGTTCAGGCCCAGCCGATCGGCCAGCTCGAACGCCTGCTCGATGTCCTGCACTGCTCCACACGGGATTCCGTGATGGCGCAACACTTCTACCCAGGCATCGCACGGGCGCTGCCGGAGGACTCGCTCGAGCTCGTGAGCAAGCTGCACCCGGTGCCGGACTCGGGAGGCATTCGACGCCCACCGGGCATCCTCGGCCAATTCGGGCCGGCCGAGGACAACGCACAGATTGCGGAACTGGCCGTCATTGCCGGCGGCGATCACGATCGGGCCGGTTGCCGTGGCCAGTGTCTCGTAGGGGGCGACGTTGGGGTGTTGGTTGCTCATCCTGGTAGGCACCGTCCCGGCCGTCAGGTAGCTGGAGGCCTGGTTTACCAGTGATGCCAGCGCTGATTGGTAGAGGTTCACTTCCAGGCGCTGACCCCGCCCGCTGTGTTCGCGCTCCGCCACCGCCGCCAGCACGCCGACCGTGGCGTATAGACCGGTGAGCACGTCGACTATCGCCACCCCGGTCTTCATCGGAGGGCCGTCGGGGTGGCCCGTGATGCTCATGAGACCGCTCAAGGCCTGGGCGATGAGGTCGTAGCCGGGCAGGTTGTTTCCGAGGTTGCTTCCGAAACCGCTGATGCGGCAGTAGATGAGACGCGGGTTCTCCCCATTCAACGAGTCGTAGTCCAATTCGAACCGCTCCATGGCACCAGCCCGGAAATTCTCGATTACCACGTCTGCGGCGAGTATCAGATCCCGGGCCCGAGCCCGCTGGTCTTCTTGGGCGAGATCGAGGGCGATGCTGCGCTTGTTGCGGTTGACGGAGAGGTAGTAGGCGCTGGATCCGTCATCGGTGAAGGGCGGGCCCCAGGATCGGGTGTCGTCACCAACTGCGGGACGTTCGATCTTGATCACGTCGGCGCCGAGATCGCCGAGCATCATGGTGGCCAGGGGGCCGGCCAGAATACGAGAGAAGTCGGCCACGATCAGCCCGGACAGCGGCGTGTCGGCGGAGCCTTTGGGCCGGCGTTCGAACATTTCAGGTCAGGATCGGCGACCACGAGCCGAGCCGGGTCATCCGGCCATCTCGATGGCGGCGATCCGCCGGGCCCGCAGCGTGCAGAGGGAGCCGTCGACCCGAACCCGGCCATCGGTGATCACCACGGCTATGCCGGGGAGCTCACCGGCTGCGATCGCTTCGGGGGCTGAGCCTTGGACCGAACCGAGCGAGGCGTCCATGACCACCAAGTCGGCGATAGCCCCGGTGGCAATCACGTTCTCTTCGAAACCGAAAGCCCGAGCGCCCTGGCCGGATGCTACGGCCCACCCCACTTCGGGCGGTACCGCGCTCAGCGAGCAGATGTCTGCGATGGTCTTGAGAACCCCGAGAGAGGTGATTCCATAGCCGGTGGGGGTGTCGGTTCCGATGAGGAGGCGATCCAGCGAGTCCTGTTCGAGAAGTCTCTCGACCACTCGCAACATCGAACGGGTCCCGCCGGCCTGCACAACCTCTATGTGCGGGGGTTCACGGGGAGACCCGTCGTCTGTGCACAGGAGATCGATGTCGGCATCGGACAGCGAGGCAAAAGTGTTGGCGTGCGACGCGATGGTGGGGCGGACCGTGAAGACATCCTCGGCCGAGAAGTAGGGGTGCTCGTCTCCTCCAGGACCTCGATCCGACGTACAGCCGCAGTGCATGTGCACGGTCATGCCGAGCCGGCGGGCGTAGGCCGACAGCTCGCCGCCGCGTACTGGGTCTTTGAGCGATCCGATGCCGACCTCCCCGATGATCCTCATACCAGCCCTGTGGGCCCGGTCGATATGGCTGAGCTCGGTGTCTTTTTCCAAGAGCATCGCGCCCCCGTGGATCTTCATACCCAGGGGCTGGAACTTCCGGAACGAGTGGTAAGCCCCCATGGCGATAGCCAGGGCCGACTCGGCGCCGGAACGCCCGGGGGCGTGGACCTCCCCCGCCGACATAGCCCGTGTCACCCCTCCGTGCATCATCCGCTCCAGATAGCCGACCGACTGCTGCTTGGGCGCGAAGTCACCGAGGGTGGGATGGATGTGGGTGTCGACCAAGCCGGGAGCGACCACCATTTGCTTGCAGTCGACGACCGTATGGGGGTTTGTGGCCGCGCCGCTGTCGAAGGACGCGATGCGACCGTCGTCGACGACGATGGCGGTCGCATCGAGTGTCGGAGCATCGAGTCTGCCGGTGAGGATCTGATCGATGTTGTGCAATAGGAGCTGCATGGTCACTCGTCGAGGGTCTCGGAGGGGTAAGGGGGGTCGGTGGTCACAAGTTGGGCATGATTTCGGTGGCGAACAGGTCGATCTGGGTCGGATCGGTCGTAAGCGGATTCATGATCAGATGTTGAACACCCGATGCCTTGATGGCGCGGATGCGCTCGATCATCTCGTCGATGGTCCCGAAGAGGTACGCGAGCTGGAGGTCCTGATCTGATCGCTTGACGTCCATCACGGTTCTATAGGCCCGCAACTGTTCGTCGATGACCCGGGCGCGATCGGTGGAAGCAACGATATGGAGCCACTGGGCGTGAGACATGGTGAAGCCGTCCATGCTGCGACGCGTGGCCAGATAGTTGGTCACAGAGGAAATATCTTCGGCGATGATCTCGGGGCTCGTACCGCTCGAACGGCATATCCAGCCCTCGTAACGACCAATGCGTCGCAGCACTGCCGGAGCCATGCTTGCGATGTCAGGGTTGTCCACTACGTGCACCTGAGAGCCGCCACCGATCCAGATCGGCACCGGGGACTCCGGTCTGGGGTGGATGGAAATGCCGTCGACGCGGTAGTACCGGCCCTGGTAGGACACGTCATCGTCGGACAGCAGCAGGCGAATGAGCTCGAGCGCTTCGTCCGTGCGCCGGCCCCGCTCATGCTTGGACACACCGACAGAGGAGAATTCCTTTTCGTCGTGACCGGTGCCGACCCCGAAGATCACACGCCCGCCCCCGGCGAGGTGGTCGAGGCTGGCTACTTGCTTGGCAGTGACGACGGGATGGCGAAGCGGCGCGCAGAGGATGGCGGTTCCGAGACGGATTCTCTCGGTGACCCCGGCTGCGGTTGCCAGGGTAATGAGCGGGTCCTGCCAAGCTACGGAATACACGTTGGGCGCAACGAGAAGATGGTCGATCACCCACAGTGCTTCGAAACCTCGCTCTTCGACCGTTGCAAAATAGGGCACGAGAGCCCGTGAATCCGCTGCCGACACACCGGAACCGGCATAGGAAGGTACGCGCCAACCCAGATCCATGATGTCAACCTCCTCGGTACGGTGACCGATAAGCGACCAGGCGCGGATCCGATCCACGCCCCGACCCGAACAAGCTAGACCGACACATGGCTGGCGACCCGGCCGGCGCTCGAAGCCGCCCTTCCGTAGAGGCGGCGCAGTACGAGCCGGTAGGCCAGCCCGTGCAGCTTGTCCAAGGCCAAGCCCAGTAACGTCAAGAGCACAAAGGCTACGAACATCAACTCGGTATCGAGCATCCCTTGAGAGACGATAATCAGCGCTCCGAGGCCTTTGTTGGCTCCGACGTACTCGGCTACCACGGCACCGACGAGACTGAGCAGCAGCGCCACCCTGAGCCCGCTGAAGATGGCCGGGACGGCGTGGGGAACACGCAACTTCAACAGGGTTACCCATCGGGGAGCTCGTAGGGCCCGAAACAACTCCAAATCCAGCGAAGGCGTACTGGTCAAGCCCAGATAGGTGTTCTCGAGCAGCGGGAAGAAAGCGATCAGCGCGGCAATGATGATCTTGGGGGCCATCCCGAAGCCGAACCAGATGACCAGAATGGGCGCCAGTGCGAACTTCGGAAGGGCTTGGGTGATGATCACATACGGCATGATCACTCGCCTTGCGATATTGAACTCTGCCGCGAGGGTGCCCAACCCGATACCGACGAAGCTGCCCAAAGCGAAACCAGCCACGATTTCCTGCACAGTGATCTTGACGTGGGGCCAAGCCCGGCCCTCTGAGACATAGCTCACGAGTCGGTCCCCAACCGCGCCCGGAGTGGGCAGGATGAGCGGAGAATTGCTGCGGGCCCAGACATGCCAGATCGCCAGGAGCAAACCGGCACTGACAACCACCAGCATCCGGCCCAGCCGTTTCTCAGTACCCAAACTTCGCAACAGCCGCAACGTTGGCTTCACCGCCTCGCCCCCGGTCATTGCAACGCCGCTCGAATCTTGTGCCGCAGCGCCCAGAATCGCTCGTCGCTCTCGACCAGGTCGAAGGTTCGGGGTCGAGGGATGTCCACCTCGATCACCTCATGCACGCGCCCCGGTCGGGCTGTCATCACCACCACCCGATCGGATAGGAACAGAGCTTCCCCGATGTCGTGGGTCACGAAGACGATGGTCGGCATCGCTTCCTGCCAGATGCGGAGCAGTTCGACGTTCATGGAATCGCGGGTCTGGGCGTCGAGAGCCCCGAACGGTTCGTCCATCAGCAGAATCGAAGGTTCCGTGACCAAGGCTCGGGCCACTGCCACCCGCTGCTGCATACCCCCCGACAGCTCGGCCGGCCGATGCCTCGCATACTCGTGAAGGTCGACCATCTCCAGCGCCTCACGCACGCTCTGGAGATCCCTCGATGTTGGCCTTCCTTTGATTTCGAAGGGCAGTAGCACGTTCTTCTCGACCGTTCGCCAGGGAAGAAGGACCGCCTTCTGAAAGACGTAACCGATGCGTGGATCCGGCTCGGTCACCATCTCGCCGTCGATGAGAACGCGGCCTTCGGATGGGGGGATGAGGCCGCCTATGCAGCGCAGCAGTGTGCTCTTGCCGCACCCGCTCGGCCCGACAATGGTGACGAGCTCGCGGGGAGCGATATCGAGGTGGATGGCATCCAAGGCCTGGATGTCACCGGCATCGGATGCATAGGTCTTGGTGACCTGATCTACCTCGATGTGACCGCTCCCCGCGAGTGCAACGTCCACGGAACGAGACTTCACGCGCCTTCAACGCATTCGGCTGCTCGCATGATGATGCTGGCGCGCTAGGAGCGATCGACGAAGTTGTTGGAGATGACCGTGGCCACGTCGATCTGCTCCTCGAGGATTCCGAGTTCGACACCCTTGTCGGCCAAGTCCTGAATGGTGGAGACGTCACACCACCCCTTGCCGTTTTCGGCCACGCCCGGCCCGTTGTTCTGCATCTCGATGCGGAAGTCGATGACGGCCCGGTTGCGGACGAGGTTGTCGGCTCCCACTGCGTAGCGGGACCCGATCTCCGCCGCCGCGTCGGGGTTCTCCTCGATCCAGTCCTTGGCCTTCTGTAGGGCTCCGATGAAGCCGGCTACGAGGTCATGGTTCTCCTCGAGCCAGCTCGATTGGGCGAAGTACACGTCGTTGGGGCCGGGAACCTGCTCATACTGCCAGATGTCGTAGTCGTTCTGCTCGTCGGCCGGGATGCCCCCGTTGTCGAACAGGGCCCAGTTGATGCTGCCCCATGTCGACGCCGCTTGAGCTTCACCGCTCAAAAGGGCGCTTCCGAAGTCGATACCAGTGGCCGCAAAAGTCACCTCGTCCTCGGAGATCCCGTTGTCAGCGAGCAAAAGAGCGGCGTACCACTTGCTGGTCGATGCCTGCGATGTGACCGCGATCGTCTTGCCTTTGAGGTCGGTAGGAGTTTCTATGCCGCTGGCCGTGTTCACCAGCAGTGTGAGCCAGTTCTGGGTGTAGGGGCAGTAGAAGCCCTCCACCTCGGCTCCGGCCTGCACGGCGAAGAAGCCCGAATAGGCGTCGGCCATGGCGATGTCGGCGTTGCCGGCGACGAGCTGTCGCACCGCGTCTCCGGCGCCTTGGCCCGGAAGCTGCTCGATGACGACGCCCGCTTCGGCGAAGTAGCCGTTCTCCTCACCGACGTAGAGATCGATGAAGTCGATGAATTTCCCACCCCATGGGACCAGACGGATCGTCACCAGCTCCTTCGGCTCCGGGGTGGGTTCCGGTTCTTCTTCTTCGCCTTCGTCGTCGGGGGTTTCGGGCTCGGGGTCCGGTTCTTCGGCCACGGTGGCATCGGTTACCGTCGGCTCGGGCTCTACCGTTGCACCCGAGTCGTCGTCATCGCTGCACGCCGCGGCCACCACTGCCACTACCAGCAACAATGCCAGCCAGCCTGGCCCCCATCGACGATGTGACGCGCCAAGAAGTTTTCGCACGATCATTACCCTCCAAGCAGATAGTTGAGATTTGATATTCTATCTAGCCTCCGGACGGCGCGGTGTCAAGCTCGCTCTCGGGCTGCCCCGGTGCCGCCCTGGAAGAGGCGAGCTGGATCGGGGCCCGGGAAAGACTGCAGATCCTGGTTACGGCGTATTTCGTCGCCGTTTTTTCGCTTGATAGCGTTCGATTGCGGCGTTGAACGCGGCGTCGATGCGGGAACCTCGTCGAGTAAAACTGAGTTCCTTGCGCATCTCCGCGGAGATTTCGTCTTTCGTGCGCAACAGCCCGTCGGAGCGGATCCATTCGACGAGCCGATCAAGCATGTAGTTGCTGTATTTGCCTATAGGCGGACCGTGGGGGAGGATGGGTCTGAGGCCACGGCGAGGGAACGCCTTTGCTGGCGTAGTGCGCCCGGTCCGGCCCCAGTCTGACTCGCCCATGGGCTTCGTGTACCCATGGTCGCTGACTGCGACTGCCTCACGGACATGTTCCAGCACACGTTGCACTTCGAGTACAGGGTTGTCGAACCAGTTCGTCGACCAGATCCGTAAGAACCGCCAGCCGAGCCGTTCGAGGTGTTCCTGCCGCAGCCTGTCCCGTTCGCGCCCACATCGGCCCGACTGGTAAGTGGCACCATCTGTTTCGACCGCGAGAACGAACCTGGTCGGGTCCTTCGGGTGGCGTATGGCGAAGTCGATGCGGTATCCGGATACGCCGTACTGAGCCACGAGGCTCAGTCCGGCCTCCGTGAGCTTGCGGTAGACGTCTCGCTCGAATGAGTTCATCGGATGTTCATCGGCCGCGCTATCAGGCTGGGCTACCCCGCCTGAGGACATGTATTCCAGGTAGTCCCGTAGCATCCTCACAGCACTATCTGAATCAAATCGGTCAAGGTTGCCCATCTCTTCGTGAGTGAACGACGACACCAATGTCATTCGTCGTCTGGCTCGGGTTACGGCGACGTTGAGACGCCGCCGGCCCTCCTTCTGGTTGAGCGGCCCGAACTGGTACCGCATCGTCCCGTCGGGTTTCTTCGTGTACCCGACGCTGAGAATGATCGCGTCTCGTTCGTCGCCTTGAACCAACTCGAGACTCTTTACGAAATAAGGCTCTCGGCCCTCGGATTCCAGGAAGAACCGGAGCGCCTCGCGGTTCGAGGCAGGAGCATTCAGTCGTGCGAACAGAGCTTCCTCGATCCGGCCAGCGTGGTGAAGACCCATGGCTACGACGCCCAGAGTCTGGTCTGGTCGCTCACGGGCGTGTTCGATCATCAGATCTACGACCCGCCGAACTTCATCGGAATTGCTTTTCGTGTCGCGAACCGCTTCGGCACAGTGAGGCACGTGCTCGAAATGCAGGCAGTCGTCACCGGTGACCGACGGGAACGAGACCAGTTCACCGTTATAGATCTGCCGGTTGGCGAAGACGATCAGCCGCTCGTCCTGTGACCGGTAGTGCCACCGCAAGTGGCGCTCGGGCAGCAGACCCAGCGTCGCGTTCAGTATCGATTCCTGCCCCTCGATAGCGTCTTGCGGGCGGTCTTCGGAATAGTCGTCTCCGCTTTCGTTGTCATCACGTTCGAAAAACGTGGTCGGCGGCAACTGCTTCGGGTCACCTACTACGACGAGACTGGAGCCACGAAGGATCGGCGGTACAGCGTCGCCGGGAGGAACCTGGCTGGCCTCGTCGAACACGACAAGATCGAACAGCCGATCAGCGGGCATCAGCCGTGACACGTCGAGTGGAGACATCATCCAGCACGGCTTCACAGCGAGCAGGACTTGCGAATTCTCAGCGAGCAGGCTTCGCAAGGGTTTGCGCCGTCTTCTCTTTGTCAACTCACGGCTGAGGGCCCACTTCTGGCTGGGGTGGTCGTCTTGAGCTCGGACGGAACGTTCAGCGAGAAGCCGGATGACACGTTGGGCAGAGCCTGTGATGTGGGCCCGGTCGAGACAAGCGTAATGGGCGGCGACCTCGTCGTGCTTACGTGGGTCGGCGCTGAGCTCGACCAGCACCGGCTCACGCCGTCTGGCGTCTGAGACAATGGCTTCGTTCCAAGCATGTTCCAGGAGTTTTGTCGCGTGTTCCTTGAGATGGTCATGGGCAGATAGGTGATCCAGAGCTCCGCTGAAGCCCCCCTCACGCAGCCACGTCTCTTGTTCTCTGACCTGCCATGCCGTCGCAGCCAGTCGCTCTTCGGCTTTCAGCGTTTCGACCGTTCGGATGATCTCGGTCAGCGGAGTAGACCCGGTGTCCAGCGACGGAAGCCAGGCCGCCAAGCGTTCCGTCAATTGCCGATGGTAGCTGATGTTCCTCCGGATCCGGTCGCTTCCCATCCCGAACGTTCTCGGGGATCCGGAGAATCCTGCGATGCGCCAGTCCGCTTTGATCCGCTGTGCATTCTCGCACCTTTCCGCCAGATTTTCGAAGTGGCTCCGCAACGAAGCCAAGGATGCTTGCTCCGTGTCGAGCTCGGCCGGCAGCCATCGAGCCACCGGACCGATACCTTCACGGAACCTGGAGATGACCTGCCTGAGCCAACCCGCGACACTGGCTTGACGGTCCGGCTCGAGTCGCGCTGGCCATTGTGGCTTGCCATCGAACCCTGATTCGGTCCATCGACGGGAAAGCTGGTCGGCTTCTACCAACACGGCCAAAACGCGGTAGCCGTGGTCGTGCAACCGGTCGACCGTGAACGGGTTGGTAACGGTCCTGAGCGGCGCGTGCTTCTGAAGTAGCCGGTCGCATGTCTCCTGACGGTCGAGAGCGTCGCGAAACTTGTCGCCTGCTCGGAAGTTGCCGAGACTCGGTAGACCGCTGAACCCGGTGGCGTCCCAGGCCCTGCGAACTCGCTCGGCTTCGTCGGCGTCGGACAGCATCTCCTGGAGAGCTTTGCGCCGGGGTGCACATTTGGGCTTGTACGCCTTTCGTATCAGCTTGCGAGCCTGGCGAAGTTCACGACGGGGAGGTTTCAGACAGTTACCTGCCAGTGAGCCGAGCTGGTTACGGATAACACCGGCCGCGACTGTTACCTCTTTCGAGAAGATGAGCTCACCACAACGGGTCAGCAACGAATCGAGATTGTCGAGTGCTCGACAAGCCTCGACAGTGACTGCCGCCCCGCGGTTCACGGCTTCGATCGCCGAGCTCAGGGCATCGACGTCGGTATTGCCACTCTCTTTCATCTGTTCGAGCGCCGGCCGGAGGTCTTTGACGTTCCCATCGTCTCGCAGCGCTGCCTCTACGAGGGCTCCGGCCGCTTCACTGGGAATATCGCTCTCCAGCCTGTGGACGAGCGCCTCCATCTCTTCGAACCAGCCCTCGAGGTGCTCGCAGATGCCAAGAGAGGGGTTCTGGATTCCGAAACCGGTCAGGACATCGACCAGGACGCCGTAGTCCTCGGCGCCGTCTCCAGTGAGAAGGTCGTCCAATGCATGGCCGGCTTCTTCGGCGCCACCTTCGAACAGCTTTCGCTGATACTCGTCGTCGAGGGAGTCCTCCACTCGTTCGAGAAGATCAGCGAGCGGCTCACAGTTATCGAGAGTGCCAGCAAAGCCAGGTCTTACCTCGGTATAGGCTTTTGTCAGTTCGTCTCGGCTTTGGTTCGTTCTTACCGCGGTCATCTCGCGGATAAGCTCCAGAGCTTCGTCCTCGTCTTCGGGCGAAGACAATTCGGCGTCCTTCCATCGAGATGGTGATCCTTCGAGGGAGCGGCCCATGTCGGCCCACTTCCGGAGATGGGTCGATGATGAGTTCAGGGCCTCTCTGTCGAGGCCTTTCAGCACTCGGTGGCTAAGCGTCAGCTTCGGCTCGGGTAGATCGGCGAGGCCGGCCAGGTCGACCTGGGCTTCGAACAGTGACACCCCCCATGGCGGCCGGGGTGAGTGGAGAACTCGGCAGTATTCGACGAGCGTGTCACGGTTCTCGGCCAGCATCCGGTGAAGCTGATGGGACGGGTCCGCGATCGCTTTCTTCGGGGCTGACAGTGCGCGGTTGATTTGATCTCTGACGGACTGGACTCCGCTATTGCGCCCATGGACGTCCATGAGGTAATCACCGAGCCCGACCTCGCGCAGCCTTTTCGCCACAGCGTCTATAGCGGCTGACTTCTCGGCCACGAACAGCACGGACCGGCCGGCGGCGGTGACCGCGGCGATGATGTTCGCAATGGTCTGGCTCTTGCCTGTGCCCGGCGGCCCGTGAAGTAGGAATGATCTTCCGGCGACGGCCGCGTTCACGGCGGCGTGTTGAGATGCGTCGGCGTCGAGAACCAGATGCTCTTCGGAAGGTTTGACGCGGTCGAGTCCCGGTCCGCCGAACTTGTCGTCTTTCCTCCCGTCCAAGCCGGTACCGGCAACGGACAGCTCTGATTGGAGTTCTCCTATGGCAGTCGGTTCACCGGCCAGAGCCGCAATCATGCGATGCTGCGCGTAGGCCCTGGTATTGGTACGCAGGTCGTTGACAAGTGGCATCTTGGCGTACGAAAGGTTCCCCAGCAGCACCTCTGCCTTGGTTGTGAAACCGGGCACCGAGGCGTGCCGGGCCCGAGCCTTCAGTTCGTTCAGCACGCCATCGAGATGGACGAATCTCGGCACCGTGTAATCATCCTGTAGGCCGCTCAGGTCGCCAAGCCCGAACTCCTCGCTCAGGTGGCGAGCCAGTTCCTCGTTGAGTGCCCAATCGTCGGAGACTTCGACCCTGAACCTCGTGCTGTTCGGACTGCTCGGCTTCAGAACGGCAGGACAAAGCAATACCGGAGCCCGAGGCACGGAGCGGGAGCCCCTTGGTGGCCGCCAGGTAGCGGTGCCCGCCATCAGGAACAGTGTGTTGATGCCTTTCTCTTCCAAGTACTGGCGCGTCCGGCGGTGAATTCGGCGGGCGCACCGGACGTGGTCGGGGATGCCTTGTGTCGGCTCTGTATGTTCGTCGGACTCGGATGGTTCCGAGAGATCACTCGAGAAGAGAGCATCCAATTCGACGGTCTCGCCTTTGAGAAGGTTGCTCAACACTGCGGCGTCGGTATCGGTGAGTTCGAGAGTGCCCCATTTTAGGTTCCGGTAGAAGAGGAGATTCCCGCCCGACGAACGACTGATCCGTTGCGCCCAGCGTTCCAGAGCTTCTTTGACGATGCTCTCGTCATATCCGGTCATGGCCCGTTTCGAAGGTGGTCAGCTCGGCGCACCGAGGCCGGTCTTGGCCAGGCCGGCCAATGCGCATTCCTCGTCGGTGTCCGAAACGTCGCCGGTGACGCCGACCGCGCCGATCACGTCGCCGTTACCACCGGCGATGAGAACCCCACCGGCGGCGGGGACCATCTTGGCGGCCCCGATCGAAATCAGCCCGTTGATCAGCGCCGGTTGGATCTCGGCCAGACCGGCCAGGGCCCGGGTGGAGCGACCCATGGCCAGAGCCGACCAAGCCTTGGCGGTAGCGATCTCGGGGCGGATCAAACTCGAACCGTCCTCGCTGAGCAGGCAGCGGACAACTCCCCGGACATCGAGGACGGCAACGGCCATGGGTGGCATCTCTCGGGCTCGGGCTTGCTCCAACACCGCATCGGCAATGCCTCTGGCTGTGTCGAGCGTCAACTCACTCATGTCCGCCTCCTGTGAAAATGGGGGTGTGTCGGGGCTCGTGAATGACAGCACGGCAGAGATCACAGTACCCCGAGCTCGATATCGCCGGCGGGGAGCGGCTCACCCTCGTAGGCTCATCCACCGCCATGACACGACTGGGGTTCCTGCTCGACAGCGAAAGCTGTATCGGTTGCCATGCCTGCACCGTGGCCTGCAAGAGCGAACACGATGTTCCGCTGGGCGTCAACCGCACCTGGGTGAAATACATCGAGACCGGCACCTTCCCCGACGTGGCCCGCAAGTTCGCAGTGATGCGTTGCAATCAATGCGACGATGCGCCGTGCATGAGTATCTGCCCTACCTCGGCGCTGTACCGGACCCCCAACGGGGTCGTGGACTTCGACGATGGCAACTGCATCGGCTGCAAGTCATGCATGAACGCCTGCCCTTACGACGCCCTCTACATAAACCCGGAGACCGGCACCGCCCACAAGTGCAACATGTGCAACCACCGGATCGAGGTGGGGTTGGAACCGTCGTGCCAGATCGTGTGCCCCACCGAAGCCATCAAGATCGGTGATCTCGACGATCCTTCCTCGGAGATCAGCCGGATAATCGCCCGAGACGACGTGGCGGTGCGGGCACCCGAGCAGAACACGAAGCCGAAAGTGTACTACCGCGGCGCCGATCAGGCATCACTGGACCCGACCCGCACCGCCATTGCCAACGACGGTCTGATCTGGGCCGACACCACCCCCGACCATCCGACGATTCCAGTGCGGCCCGGGCGAACCCCCACCGACGAAGCCGGGGTGGTGGCTCGAACCGTCTACACCACCGCGCATCCGATGGCGTGGGGTGAGAAGGTCTCCGGCTATCTGGTCACCAAGGCCATGGCGGCGGGCGTGATGGCCGTGGCTGCACTGCTGGTGGTACTGGGCCATGGCGACGCGCAGGCTCCGGTCGGCGTGGCCCCACCGGTGATTGCCGGGGTCTTTCTGGCTGTCACCGGCGTGCTGCTGGTCGGCGATCTCAAGCAGCCCGGTCGGTTCCACTATCTACTCACCCGCTCCAACCGGTCGTCGTGGCTGGTCAAGGGGGCCTATGTCCTCATGGCGTTCACCGTAATCTGTGGCCTGTGGTGGATCGGGGGCCTGCTCGGAGCCGGGTGGCTGCTGGAGGTGTTGGCCATCCCGGCCGTGCTGGGAGCAGCCGGCACCGCCGGCTACACCGCCTTTTTGTTCTCTCAGTGCGAGGGCCGAGACCTATGGCAGACGCCACTGTTGTTGCCGGTGCTGCTGGCCCAGGCCGTCACCGCTGGTGGCAGCGTCTACGGGGTGCTCGACCTGTTCGTGGCCGTGCCCGAGCCCATCGCCGTCGGTTGGGTATTGCTCGGTGGACTGGCTGCGACGGCGGTGTTCATCGCCATCGAGGTCGTCTCACATCCCAGCCGCCCTGTCGAGCTCGCGGTGGAGATGATGACCAGAGGCCGGTACGCCAAACAGTTCTGGTGGGGCGGGGTGGCGGCCGGTCTGGTCGCGCCAGCGGTGCTGGTGATCGTCGCCCTTGCCGCCGATGTCGAAAGCCCCGTGCCGGTGGCAGCCGGCGGGGTGCTGGCATTGGTCGGCATGTTCGCCTACGAGGACGCCTTCGTTCGTTCCGGCCAATCCGTGCCACTGTCATGACCGGGCCGACAAGAGGCGCGGGCGAGAAGGCCGAATGAGAGAACCGGCATGACCGATCTGCGGCGATACCCGCCCTTCGAGCGATGGCACGACTGGACCGAGTTCGATGCCAAGGCCTGGCCCACCAAGGTGGAGAAGCGCTACACCTTGGTGCCCACGTCGTGTTTCAACTGCGAGGCCGGTTGCGGGCTGCTCGCCTACGTCGATCACCAGACGGGCGAGATCGACAAGATCGAGGGCAACCCCGAGCACCCGGCCAGCCGGGGCCGCAACTGTGCCAAGGGTCCGGCCACCCTCAACCAGGTGCATGACCCCGAGAGGGTCTTGTACCCGATGAAGCGGTCGGGGGAGCGGGGCCGCGGCGGCTGGGAGCGCATCTCTTGGGACCGGGCTCTCGACGAGATCGGGGCCCGGCTCCGCGACGCGTTCCAACAGGACCGCCACAACGAGATCATGTATCACGTCGGCCGTCCCGGCGAGGAGGGCTACACCGACCGGGTGCTGAAGGCCTGGGGGGTAGACGGCCACAACAGCCATACCAACATCTGCTCGTCTGGTGCCCGGCTCGGCTACCAGAGCTGGATGGGCCACGACCGCCCGTCGGCCGACTACGCCAACGCCGAGGTCATCTTCTTGATCTCGTCGCATCTCGAATCGGGCCACTACTTCAACCCCCATGCCCAGCGGATAATGGAGGCCCAGGCCAAGGGTGCCACTGTCATCGTCTGTGATCCCCGTCTGTCCAACACCGGTTCCAAGGCCGATCACTGGCTGCCGACATGGCCCGGTACGGAGCCGTTCCTGCTGCTGGCCATCGTCGGTGAACTGCTCCGCAACGGCACCTGGGAGCGTGACTTCGTACGCCGCTGGGTGAACTGGGACACTTTCCTGGCCGAGGAATACCCGGACCTGCCCCGGCATTGGAACTCGGTGGAGGTGGCGCTCGGGCGTCACTACGCCTCCTACACGCCCGAACGAGCCGAGCAGGTCTGTGGCATCGCCGCCGACAAGATTCGAGAGATCGCCGAGATCATCGGCCGACACCCCACCCGGTTCGCCTCCCACAACTGGCGAGCAGCCGGCGCCGGCAACCTGGGGGGCTGGCAGGTGGCCCGCTGCCTTTTCTTCATCGCAGTGATGACGGGATCGGTGGCCACCGTTGGCGGCACCAGCGGCAACGGCTGGAACAAGTTCAAGCCGGCCCCGCCCTTGGGTGCCCCTCCGATCACCCGGTGGAACGAGCTGGAATGGCCCAGGGAGTACCCGCTGGCTCATCACGAGATGTCCATTCTGTTGCCCCATTTCCTCAAAGAGGGAAGAGGCAAGCTCGATACCTATTTCAGCCGGGTCTACAACCCGATCTGGACCAACCCCGACGGCTTCACCTGGATGGAGGTGTTGCGAGACCCGGCCATGGTCGAGTGCCATGTGGCGCTCACCCCGACTTGGTCCGAGACGGCCTGGTTCGCCGACTATGTCCTGCCCATGGGCGTCGGTGCCGAACGCCACGACGTGGTCAGCTACGAGACCCACAGCGGCCGCTGGATCGGATTCCGCCAGCCCGTGCTCCGCCGATTCGCCGAGATCCGATCTGGATCGGGGAGCACCGAGCCGCTGACCTCAGCCTCCCGTACCCACGAATTCAACCCCGGCGAGGTCTGGGAGGAGAACGAGTTCTGGATCGATCTTTCCTGGCGCGTCGATCCCGACGGGTCGCTCGGCATCCGGCGGTGGTTCGAGAGCGAGAAGAACCCGGAGACCCCGATCGGGATCGACGAATACTACGCCAAGATGTTCACCGAGTCCGTCCCCGGCTTGGCCGAAGCCGCTGCCGATGTCGGCCAGACCCCGCTGGGATACATGCGCGATCGCGGCGCCTTCGAGGTCGAGGGGGATCAGTACACCCCGTATGAGCGGACCGTGAATCCGGCCTCGGTGCAAGGCTGCGTCGAGGACGCCGGGGGCGTCTACCGCAAGCCCGGCACCCCTGGGACCTGGGACGGCAACCCGGAAACTCTGGCCGGCGTAGAGCTCGAACCTCTCGGCGACGGATCGGTGGCAGTGGAGGTGGGCGGCGAGCTCAAGGCCGGTTTCCCGACCCCGTCGCGCAAGCTCGAGCTCTTCAGTACCACCCTGGCCGACTGGGGCTGGCGCCAGTACGCCACCCCTACCTGGATCCCCTCCCACGTGCACTGGGAAGACTTGGACCTGGCCGGTAACGAGCGCATCTTGTTGCCGACGTTTCGGATCCCGACGCTCATTCACACCCGCTCGGCCAACAGCAAGTGGCTCAGTGAGATCTCGCACCGCCACCCGCTGTGGATCCATCCCGCCGACGCCGAGGCGCTCGGCATCGCTGAGAACGAGCTGGTGCGCATCACCACCGGTATCGGCCATTTCGTGATCAGGGCTTGGCGCACCGAAGGGATCCGGCCCGGGGTGGTGGCCGCCTCCCATCACATGGGCCGGTGGCGCCTGGACGAGGACGAGGCCCGCAACTGGGCGGCGGGCCGGGCCAAGATCGACTCGAACGGTTCGCGCTGGACGCTGCGCCGTACCGACGGCATCGCTGGATGGGAATCCAGCGATGCCGACACCGAGCGGATCTGGTGGAACGACACCGGCGTGCACCAGAACCTCACTTTCGCGGTGCAGCCCGACCCGGTCTCGGGCATGCACTGCTGGCACCAGCGGGTACGGGTGACGCCAGCCGAGCCCGGCGACACCTACGGTGACGTGACCGTTGACACCGACAAGTCTCGTCAGGCCTACCTCGATTGGCTGTCGATGACCCGACCGGCCCCCGGCCCCGGCGGACTGCGCCGGCCCTTATGGTATGCGCGCCCCCTCAAACCCACTGCCCGAGCCTATCTGGTCGACACTTCGGACGGGTCCGAGGAGCTGCTGTGAACTGCCCATCGATCGGCTCGTCACGTCCATCGGCTGCGGTTTGACGAGGTCTGGTAGGGTTATGTCGATGCGTTTTTGTGTGGTTGGGGCTGGGGCTATTGGTGGTTTGCTCGCGGTTCGGCTTTCGGTGGCGGGTTATGATGTGAGTGTGATCGCTCGTGGTGAGCATTTGGATGCTATTGGTCGGGCTGGTTTCAGGCTGGTGGAGATTGATGGTTCTTGGACTGTTGCTTCTGATATTGTTGCTTCTGATGATTTCTCGGTTTTGGGTTCTCATGATGTAGTGATTTTGGCTCTCAAGGCTCACCAGATCGAAGCTGTGGCCGGTGAGCTGAGCGGGCTGTGCCATCCTGGTACTGTGATCGTGCCGGTGCAAAATGGTATTCCTTGGTGGTATTTCGAGCGTCATGGTGGCCCTCATGATGGTCACCGTCTCGTCAGCCTTGATCCTGATGGTGTGTTGGCGGCCTCGATACCGGCCGAGCAGGTCGTGGCCTGCATCGCTTACCCGGCTGCGGCCCGTACCGGGCCTGGTGTCGTGACTCATTTCGAGGGTGACCGGTTCCCGGTTGGCGAGCTCGACGGCTCCCGATCCGAACGGGCCGGCGCGCTGGCGGCTGCTTTTGGCGACGCCGGTTTCAAGTCGCGGGTCCTCACCGATATCCGGGCCCATCTTTGGGTCAAGGCTTGGGGGAACCTGGCCTTCAACCCGATCAGCGCCCTGACCGGGGCCACGCTGGACCGGATCTGTCGCACTCGGTCCACTAGGGAGCTGGCAGTGTCGATGATGACCGAAGCCGGCGAGATCGCCGAAGCTCTCGGCGTGCGGATCAGAGTCACCATCGAACAGCGCATCAACGGCGCCGCTGAGGTGGGCGAGCACAAGACCTCTATGCTCCAAGACATCGAAGCCGGTCGACCCGCCGAGATCGACCCTTTGGTGGGAGCGTTCGTCGAGCTGGGCCGCCTCACCGGGGTCGCTACCCCGACCATCTCAGCCGTGTATGCGCTGGTGTCGCTCCTTGATGATGCCACGGCCCAGCGTTGGTGACCCTGATCGGGAGGACCGGTTGAACGATCTCGACACCCTGACAGACATACTCGCAGTCGGAACCGGCGCCGACCCGGCCGTTATCACCACCAAAGGCACGGTCGTCTCCCACAGCGGTCTGCGAGCCGAGGTGGCCCGACTCGCAGACCGGCTCCGGGCTCTGGGAGCAGAGCCCGGTGACCGTATCGCTATCGTGTTACCCAACGGCCCAGCGATGGCCGTCGCGTTCTTGGCTGCGGCTGTCGTTGGTGCCGCCGCCCCGCTCAACCCCCGGTACCGCACCGAGGAATTCCGGTTCTACCTCGACGATCTCGGAGCCACGATGCTCGTCACAGGCCCCGACGACGCGCCAGGAGCGGCCGAGGCCCGAACCGCGGCCGGGTCCATGCCGGTGACCGTAGCCGCCCTCACCGGTACCGTCGGAACGCTGGAACTCGACACCGAAACCCCCTCACCGGGCCCAGCTGGGCCCGCCACCCGACGAACTCCCGACGACGTAGCCTTGGTGCTGCACACGTCGGGAACCACGTCACGACCCAAGATCGTGCCCATCAGCAACCGTAACCTGGCCCGCTCCGCGGTCAACATCGCCGAGTCGCTGGCACTCACCACCCGAGACCGGTCCCTGAACGTCATGCCGCTATTCCACATCCACGGGCTGCTAGCCGGGCTGCTAGCCCCCCTGTCAGCCGGCGGATCAGTAATATGCACCGAAGGCTTCAACGCGTTCGGGTTCTTCTCGTGGCTCGAAACCCTCCAACCCACCTACTACACAGCCGTACCCACCATGCACCAGATGGTACTGTCTCGCTCAGCCCGTCACCAAACCACAGCCCGCGACTGCGGTCTCCGCTTCGTCCGCTCCTCATCAGCGCCGCTACCCACCTCAGTCCTGGAAGAACTGAACAAGCTCTTCGAAATACCCGTGATCGAAGCCTACGGTATGACCGAAGCCACCCACCAGATATGCACCAACCCGCTACCACCCGCCCCCACCAAAACACGCTCCGTAGGCACCCCCACCGGCATAGAACTAGCCATACTCAACGACCAAAACCAGCCCCTACCACCAAACCAACGAGGCGAAGTATCCATCAAAGGCACAACCGTCATCAACAACTACGAAAACAACCCCAAAGCCAACCAGGCCGCCTTCACCGCCGGATGGTTCCGCACCGGCGACGAAGGCTACCTCGACACCGACGGCTACCTGTATCTCACCGGCCGGCTCAAAGAAATCATCAACCGAGGCGGCGAAAAAATCTCACCATCAGAAATTGACGAAGCCCTACTAAACCACGAAGTAATAACCCAAGCCGTGACCTTCGCCACCCCCCACCCCAAACTAGGCGAAGACATAGCCGCAGCCGTCGTCACTACCCCTAACGCCGCTGTAACCGAACAACAACTACGCCACTACCTGACAAAATCACTAGCAGCCTACAAAATCCCCCACCAAATACTATTCCTCAAAGAAATACCCAAAGGCCCAACCGGCAAACCCCAACGCAACAAACTAGCCAAACAACTAGGCCTCACAAACTAGTCGGTAGGGTCGGCGCTGCTGGCCGAGCCGAAGACCGCTCAGCCTGGTTGTATATATTGTACGAACGATGGGTCGGCTCAGAACCGAACCAGCTGAGGAGAGCGCCGTGAACGAGACCGAGGTCACCTTCTTCAGCGAGGGAGTCCGGCTGAGCGGGCTGCTCCGCTCACCGGACGAGCCGGCCGGTACGGCTGCTCCGGCCATCGTGCAGGGCCCGGGCTGGCTCGGGCTGAAAGACGCCAAGCTGTACCTGCCCTATCACCAAGCCCTGACCTCCGCCGGTTACCACGTACTGATCTTCGACTACCGCGGCTTCGGCGCCAGCGGCGGTGACCGGGGAATGCTCCTGCCCCAACACCAGCTCGAAGATCTGATCAACGCCGTGACTTATCTCCAGACCCGGCCCGACGTCGACTCCGACAACATCGGCGCCTTCGGCAGCGGCGGAACCGGCGGAGGCAACGCCGTGCTGCTGGCCGCCGCCGACCGCCGGGTCGGGGTGGCTGTTTCCCAGGTGCCGGTGGCCGACGGCGAAGACTGGCTCCACCGGATGCGGCGCGAGTACGAATGGCACGAGTTCCTCGACCGGCTCGAAGTCGACCGCCGGCGCCGGGTACTGACCGGAGAGGGAGAGATGGTGCACCCCCGGGAGGAGATCATGGTCCCCACCCCCGAGCGGCGGGCCACCAACGTCAAATCCGATGTGGACGACCGGATCGGGTCGGCGGTGCCGTTGCGGTGTGCGGAAGCGATCATGGCCTACAAACCAATCGACGTGGTACACAAAGTGGCGCCCAGCGCGCTGATGATCATCGGCGTCGCCGACGACGCGGTGACGCCCACCGATCACGCCGAGAAGCTCTATGAGCAGGCCCGGCCGCCCAAGAAGCTCATCATGCAGCGCCACACCACCCACTACGCCGCCTACAAACAGTACGGCAATGCCGTAATCCCCCAAATCGTCGACTGGTACCGGACCCACTTCGACGGCGGCGCCGTGCATACCCACACCAGCGGGGCGGCGGCGCCACCCGACCTGTTGGTGAAGGGGCCCACCGATGCCGGCTAGCTCGCCGCCGGTCGACCGGGTGATCACCAACGGCACCGTGATCACCGGAGCCGGGGCCAGCAACGCCGACGTGTTGATCGCGGGGGAAAAGATCGCAGCCGTCGCCTCCCCCGGCGCCATAGCGCTACCCGAGGCCGTCGAACGCGTCGACGCCACCGACAAGTGGGTGCTGCCGGGGATGGTGGATGTGCACGTCCATCTGAGAGAGCCCGGCTATGTCCACAAAGAGGACATCAGCACCTGCACCCAAGCCGCCGCCGCCGGCGGCGTAACCACCGTGTTCGGCATGCCCAACCTCGACCCGGTCACCAAGACCCGCCAGATCCTCGACGAGCTGTTCGACCTCTACGACGCCAAGAGCCTCGTCGACTGGAACCACAACCCGGTGCCCAGCGAGCTGCACGAGGTGCAGCCCATGGCCGACGCCGGGGTGGCGGCCTACAAGATCTACATGGTGGTGGACACCGGGCGCGACTACCCGCACCCGAGCGGGACCGGGATCCACGACCATGGCCACTTGCTGCGTATGTTCGAAGCCATCGGCCCCACCGGGCGGCCCTTCATGGTCCATCCCCACGACCAAGCCATCATGGACACGATCGAGCAGTCTCATTGGGACCGAGGCGACCGTAGCCCGGCCGCCTACGCCCGCACCCTGGCCAGCCACAACGGCCTGATCTGGGATACCGCTATCGCCG
This sequence comes from Acidimicrobiales bacterium, assembly GCA_963422655.1. Classification (GTDB taxonomy): domain Bacteria; phylum Actinomycetota; class Acidimicrobiia; order Acidimicrobiales; family Aldehydirespiratoraceae; genus CATQHS01. The sequence goes on from OY730440.1 coordinate 1,538,991, forward strand.
TGCTGTTGCAGATGGCCGAGGCCACCGGCACCAAGCTGCACATCGTCCACATGCAGACGGCGGGGTCGATAGAGATGGTCCGCCGGGCCCGGGAACGGGGCGTGAACGTGAGCTGCGAGGTCAACCACTGGGCCCTGTTCCTTTCTCGCTGGAGCGACATCGAGCGGCTCGGCCCCTACGCCCTGTCGTACTGGGTTCCCGACCACCACCGCGAGGCTGTGTGGGAGGCCCTCAACGACGGCACCATCAACATGTTGTCGTCGGATCACGCCCCCCACACCCGCCAAGAGAAGGAGGTCGGTTGGGAGGACTGCTGGGCCTGCCACACCGGCACCCCCGGCATCCAGGAGCAATACCCGTTGCTGCTCGACTGCGCCATGAACGGCATGATCTCTCTTCCCCGAGTGGCCGAGGTGGTGGCCGAGGAGCCGGCCCGGGAGTTCGAGCTGGCCGCCAAGGGCTTCATCCGGCCCGGTTTCGACGCCGACATGGTGATCTTCGACCCAACCGACCAGACCCGACACTCGGCCGACACCGTGCTCTCCAAGTGCGGCTGGACCTGCTACGACGGCCGGGTCACCAAGGGCCGGATCCACCGCACCATGGTGCGGGGACGTGACGTGTACGTGGATCGGACCGTGGTCGGGACGCCGGGATGGGGCCGGCTGGTCCGGCCGGCCCGGTGAAGCGGAGGTAACCGCGATGACCATGAAATTCGGATTGCTGATGCCCCACTTCGGAGCTCATGGCAGCCGACGGGCCCTACTGGACGGGGCGGTGCTGGCCGAGAGCTTCGGTTTCGACTCCCTGTGGGTGCGGGACCATTTGGTGTTCGAGCCGCATTCCGAGATGGAGGCGACCGACATAACCTTCTATGAAGCGCTCACCACCCTCACCGCTATCGGCGTCGTCACCGACAGCATCGGATTGGGCACCGGCTCGCTCATTCCCTTCCGTCACCCGGTTCACACCGCCATCAGCGTGGGCACTCTGTGCGCCTTGGTCGGTGATCGGGTCACCCTGGGGTTCGGGGCCGGAACCTTCGATCACGAGTTCGACGTGATCGACATGGGCGGCGTCGACCGGGTCGAGCTGGTTCGCTCCAATGCCGAGATCCTGCGCCGCCTGCTCAGCACCGACGGCGTGACTCACTGTGACGACGTCTACTCGTTCGAGAACATCTCGATCGAGCCCAAGCCCGGCGCTCCGGTGCCGTTTTGGTACTGCGGGGCCACTCCCCGGTCGGCCCGGCTGGCGGCGGAGTACGCCGATGGCTGGATGCCGGGCCGGACCACGCTGCTCACCATCGCCGAGCGGGTCCACACCATGCGGGAGCTGACGACTCGAAACGGGCGGCCCATGCCCACCGTCGCCGTCATCCCTCCCACTTCGATAGCACCCACCCGCGAGCTGGCCCGGGCCGGGGTGAACCTCGACGGCTTGCTGGCCTGGGCCGCCAAGCGGGGCAAGTGGTGGGCCAAGCCTCCTTCCGGCCGGTTCGAGACAGCAGAGGACATCGAAGGCTCGCTCATCGCCGGGACCCCCGATGAAGTGGTGGAGCAGGTGCAGCGCTTCGCTTCGGTGGGCGTGGAGCATCTGGTGTTCGACCTGCGGATGAACTTCGACCGATGGTTCGCTTCGGTGGAGTTGCTGGGCCGCGAGGTGCTGCCGGCGCTGCGGGGCTGAATGAGCTGAGAGGAGTCCGGGTGCGCGAGACGGTGGATCGGGAGCTGGTGGTGGCTGCCCCCCAGGCCCGAGTGTGGGAAAGGCTCATGGAGATGGAGACGGTGGCGTCGTGGCTGCCGATCCTGCACTCGGTTACCGAACTCGTCCCTCGAGCCGGCTACCAGGCCGTTTTGGAGGACAGGGTGGGACCTTTTGCCCTGCGGGCTGATCTGCACATCGAAGTCGTGGAGGTGAACGAGCTGGTGGCGGTGGTGGTTCGAGCTCGGGGCGAGGACCGCCAGGTCCGTTCCCGCATCATGATCGACGCCTCGGCCCGGCTGACCGGCGACAGAACGAATCGGACCCGGCTCGAATTGAGCGGGTCATATGAGATCACTGGCCGGGTGGCCACCCTGGGGGCCGGGGTCATCCGATCCAAGGCGACCAAGATCGTGGACGGCTTCTGCGACCGAGCCGCCCAGGGCTTGACCTGACCTTCTCACGGGATCTCTCGCCAGTTGGAACCATCGGGGTCACCAAGCCAAAAGATAATCTCAACGGTAGTCGAAGAGACATCATCAAGTACTTCACCTGAGACCACGACACCGTCATCAACGGCTCGGATCGTGTGGATCCACACCCCGGCTCCGACCGGTGGTTCAATGGCTGGTGGTTCAATTTCATCCCACGTAGAACCATCCGAAGAGAAGAACATCTTCGCTGGCTTGGACGGCGATGGGCCATAACCTGACTCTCTCGGATCCGACAATGCTAAGTACCCGGCGTCGGTCCCCACAATCTCACAGCACGTTCCGCCTTCTATATCGGGCAGCTCAACCCACACCGGGTCGGCTCCCCCCACAGTTGACCACACCGAGCCCAAAATATTATCAGCACGAATGTAAGGTTTATTGCTGTGAAAAGTAGTGTACTCAAAGTATAGATCTGGGGTGATATCAAGATCATCCCACGAAAAGAACCGTCTGTTATGAAGGGCGTTCGTTCTATCGTCTTCTTCAGGCCACCATTCAAGAATCAGACCATCATCAACATAATCAACATTTTTTACATAGGCAGTCCTTACATCTGCTCCCAATTCTCGAATACCAGCCAACGATAAGATATCTACATCAAGCGCTGTAGTTATCTTTACGAGCCAACCGTTCGGACCAATGGCGAGATGATCTACATAAGAAGTGGCCTGCACGGAATCAGCCAGACCTTCCGGTCGCTCAAGAGTCATCTCGATGGTATCCCACCTGATGAGATCATTCGTGGCCGACATATAGACCTGCTGGTTTGTCTGGGAGGCAACGAGCAAGCGCTCACCATCAGAGATGACGGCTCCGATGTGCTCGCCTACATCGGGGACCAGGTAATGATCCAGGTTCGTCCATGTAACCCCGTCAGCAGAACTCCGCGCTACGAGGTGGGATTCATCGTATAACTGATTATCTACCTTTGGCCAGCCTATTTTCAGGAACCCATCACCCCAGGGTACGGACCAGCCTGTACCCATGCCAGCATCCTTGCGCCATGGGCTTCCAATCTCGATCCCATCCTCGTTCTCATCGCTTCCTTCGACGAGAACCTCATAACTTTGCTCTGTGATTGTAGTCACAGGGCTGGGAGACTCAGTGACCTCTTTGTCGAGCCCATTACCGACCAAGATATCATCGGTACCATCAACCGGAGGCTGATCGCTCTCGCCCTCTGTTTCTTTCTCACCGACCAACTCGGCGGGAACTGGGCCCCCTATATCGCGCCCGGCCCGGGACTGAAACCCGAAGATAGCCGCGATAGCCAAACTCGAGACTGTTGCACCGATAGCTGCCCATCGAAAGGAGCGTCGAAACCAAAGGTCAGGGCGATAACGGCCATCGGATGTCATCTCGAAAACCATATTCTCCCGGTCGGCGACAGCGCAAGCTTGGGATCGCGGTTCATATTCCGGAGCAACCGTAAGATCGGCCTGATGCCGGGCTTGTTCAAAACTGTAAGACTGACCTGATGGCGGTGCTGCCCGAGCTGGGGCTGATTCGTTCGGCCGATCTGGGCGAGGTGCTGGCCGCCGTCGACGGTGACCATGTGCCCTACGCCGGGGGCACCGAACTGGTACCGGCCATGAGCCTGGGACTGCGGCGCCCGGCCGCCATCGTCGATCTGAAACGCCTCGACGCCTTGGACCGGATCGAGATCGACGCTGCCGTCGGCACGGTCATGATCGGCGCGATGGTCACCCACCGACGGCTGGCCCACCATCGAGCGGTACGAGACCATCTGCCCACCCTGGCCGGGGCCGCGGCCCGGGTGGGCAACGCCCGGGTGCGATCGGTCGGCACCATCGGCGGCAACCTCTGCTTCGCCGAGCCCCGATCCGACTTGGGCTGCGTGCTGGTGGCGCTGCGAGCTACCGCCGAGGCCGTGTCGGTTCGAGGCTCCCGCACCCTGACCATCGAGGAGCTGGTGATCGGTGCTTTCGAAACCTCGTTGGCGGCCGACGAGATCCTCACCACCATCACCGTGCCGTTCGAGCCGACGGCGATGTCGTACTGGAAGCTCCAGAGCTACGAGCGACCCACGCTGGGAGTGGCGGTGATCGTCACCGCCACCGACTGGGAGATCACCGTCGGGGCCGCCACCGAGCGGCCGACGCGCGCCGTACTCGCCGTCGGCGACACCGCCGGACTGGACGGGTTCATCGACGAGCTCGAGCTAAGCGACGACCTGGGCGGTCCGCCCGCCTACAAGCGATCGGTGCTGCGAGCCCGGCTGGACAACGGGCTGGGAGTGGCCCGATGACCCCGCTGACGGGGAGCTCTGGCCGCCGCGGCCCAGTAGCGGTCACCTCCACCGTGATCCGCTTTCGCCTCAACGGCCACGCCATCGAGGCCTTGGTACCGATACGACTCACGGCAGCAGAGCTGTTGCGTGACCGGCTGGGGCTGACCGGCACCAAGGTGAGCTGCCAGCTCCAGGTGTGCGGAGTCTGCACGGTGCTGGTGGACGGTAATCCGGTGAGCTCGTGTGCCACCCTCGCCTGTGACCTCGACGGAACCGAAGTGGTCACCATCGAGGGCTTGGCCCGGGGCCGGGACCTGCACCCGGTGCAGGAAGCGTTCATGGAGGCCGGCGCCTTGCAGTGCGGGTACTGCACGCCGGGGTTCGTCATGATGACGGTCGGCCTGCTGACCGCTCATCGGAACCCGGACCGGGCGATGGTACAGGAGTGGCTGGACGGCAACCTGTGCCGCTGCACCGGTTACCAGCCCATCGAAACGGCCGTGATGGTGGCGGCCCGCCAGATGACACCACGGGCGTCAGAGCCGGAACCGGAGGGTGACCGATGACCGGCCGGGCCGCGCAATCCACCCGACCGCCCCCTCGCCGCGACGCCTGGGCCAAGGTCACCGGACGGGCCGGCTACGCCATCGACGCCACCATGGCCAACATGGCCCACGCCGCCGTGGTCCGGGCCGAGCGGGCCCACGCGCAAATCACCGCTATCGACCGGGCGCAAGCCCAGTGCGCTCCGGGAGTCGTAGGGGTGCTCACCAGCGACGATCTGGGTGATCTGGGCCGCCGGTTCGGCCACATCATTCCCGATCATCCGATCCTGGCTCTCGGCAAGGTCCGCCACTACGGCGAGCCGGTGGCGGTGGTGGTGGCCGAGACCGCCCACGAAGCCGCCGACGCGGCCGAACTGGTGTGGGTCGACTACGAGGACTTGCCGACCCTGACCGACGCCGCCGCCGCTTTGGCCTCCGATGTTTGCATCCACGAAGAGTCCTACCTGGAACCGGGCCACCGATTTCTCGACGTGGCGCCGACTGCCTCTACCGGCAACGTGGCCCACCGAGACGAACTGGTGTGGGGGGACGTCGACGCGGCCCTGACCGTAGCCGTCACCGTGGTAGAGACCTCGGCCACATTCCCGCTGGTATACGGCTACGCCATGGAGACCTACAACACCTTGGCCGACTGGCAGCCCGACGGCCTGCACGTCATCTCGACCGCCCAACACCCGCTGATGATTCGCAGGGACTTGGCGCAGATATTCTCGCTGCCACTGGCCGCGGTGCGGGTGGAGGTCCCCTACATCGGCGGGGGTTACGGCTCCAAGTCCTACACCAAGCTGGAGCCCTTGGCGTCGGTGGCGTCGTGGGCGGTGGGCCGACCAGTCAAGGTGACGACCGACGTGGAAGCAGCCATGTACACCACCCGAGCCGACAGCGCCTTCGTAACGGTACGGACCGGGTTCGACGCCGACGCCCGCATCGTGGCCCGCGATATCGACATCCGGTTCGACACCGGGGCCTACGCCGACAACAGCCCTCTGGTGCTGACCAAGAGCATCAACCGGAGCTTCGGCCCCTACCGGGTCCCCAATCTGCGGGTTCGGGGCACAGCCGTGTACACCAACACCACCCCAGCCTCGTCATACCGCGGTTTCGGTGCGCCCCAGGGGGCGCTGGCCGCAGAGTTGAACATGGATATGGCCGCCGAACGGCTCGGCATCGACCCGGTCGAGCTCCGGCGCCGCAACCTGGTCGGCCCCGGGGAGACCCTCATCGACGGCAAACGTCGCTTGGACGCCGATCTGGGTGCTGATCTCGACGCCGTGGCCGACGAGCTCGACCGGCATCGACGCTCACCCACCCCCGGAATCCGGCGAGGCCGGGCGGTAGCCATCACCGCCAGTGACGCCGGCGCCTCGCCCATCTCCACGGCCCAGGTGCGGATGCATGCCGACGGGTCGGTCACCCTTCTCACCAGCAGTACCGAGATGGGCCAGGGCAGCAGCACCGCCTTGGCCAAGATCGCGGCCCGGGCGCTGCAAGTCCCGGTGGAGACGGTGGCCGTAGCTCAGAGCGACACCCGTTTCACCCCCTTCGAATGGACCACGGGCGCCAGCCGCACCACCACCATCGCCGGGCTGGCCGTCCAAGCCGCCTGCACCGATCTGTGGCAGTCCCTGCGGGCCAAGGCAGCCGAGTCGGCCGGGGTCGCTGTCGACGGCGTGACCGTGCAGGACGGTTCGATCCGGGTGGGCGGGGCCACACTGGAGCCCGGTGAGGTCATCGGGCAATGGTTCGGAGCCGACGCCGGGGAGGTGGTGGGCATCGGAGTGGTCCGCCGCGACGGCATCACCGCGGTACTGCCCCCGTTCTGGGAGATCGGCGTGGTGGGAGTGGAGGTGGCAGTGGACGAAACCACCGGCGAGGTCACGATCGAGCATCTGGTCACGATCGGCGACGTCGGCCACGCCATCGAACCGGAGCTGGTGAAGGGCCAGGATCTCGGGGCCGCCACCCAGGGTCTGGGCATCGCCCTTTGGGAAGAGATGGTCTATGAGGGCCAGCAGCTCACCAACCCCAACCTGGTCGAGTACCGGGTACCGCGTTTGCGGGACATGCCCGAACGGATCACGTCTCTGCTGGCCGAACGGAGCGACGGGATCGGACCCTACGGAGCCAAAGGCGCGGGCGAGGGTGCTCTCAATCCCGTCCCCGCCGCCGTGGCCGCAGCCGTAGGCCGCGCCGTCGGGGCCTGGCCCACCGAGCTACCCTTGACCCCGGCCCGGGTCTGGGCCCTGCTCCGGTAGCCGCAATGCCGGTCCCTCCGGTTCGCTGAATCCTGAGGCTCTCATGAGTGGTCGGGCAGGCGGGATTTGAACCCACGACCTCCTCGTCCCGAACGAGGCGCGCTACCAAGCTGCGCCACTGCCCGTATGTCTACCGTCAAAGCTTAGCGGCCAGTACGAGCCCCGGGTTCCAAGACCGGATCCTGATCTTGGTCCGAGGCCTGATCACTTCCGGTTCGCAGCGTCGCTTCCACCATCCGCAGGAGCCGCACCGGATCAACCGGCTTGACCAGCCAGATATCGGCCTGGCTGCGGCGGGCCAAGAACTCGTCGGCGGGCCGGTCCAGCAGCATCATCACCGGGCGGGGACCGAGACGGCCCATGCCCTCGGATTGGCGGATAGCCATGCAGACGGCCATCCCACCCATGTTGCCGATCTGAAGGTCGAGCACCACCAGATCAGGGTCCACTTCCTTTACCGTCTCTATCGCATCGGCGCCCCGCCTGATGCGACGAATCAGGTGCCGGCCCCCCAAGGCGGCCTCGCATTGGTCCGCCACCGAATCGGCGTCGGTGACCAAGAGCACGTCGGGCACCGTCCGAATGGTACCGCGACCGGCCCGACCTGCCGATACCATCGGGTTCGTGCTGGACATCACCTTTGAACGCTACGCCGAACAGGACTTCGCCCTGCTGCGCCCGCAGGGTGAGCTCGATGCCTACACCGTGGCCCAGTTCCGCGAGGCGCTGGCCGAACGGGCCGACGAGCGACGCCTGGTCATAGATCTCTGCGGCGTGCCTTTCATGGATTCCGCCGGTCTGGGAGCGCTCATCGGCGGTATCCGACGGCTCCGCGAGAACGAAGGCCGGGTGTCGGTTCTCTGCGACGGCCCCACCCTTACCCGGTTGCTTCACACCACCGGTTTTGATCGCATCGTTCCGGTCGCCAGTCAGCTACCCGACGCCATCGCGGCTCTGAACCGGAACCCGGAGGCCTGAGACCGGGTTGTCACGCGGTGAGCGTGAAGAGATGACCGGCAACGGTCTCGAGCCCGGCCAGATCGCTCACCTCGCCGGGCAACTGGGGGACCGTGACCACCACAGCGTCGCCCCCCAGCTCGGCCAGTGCCGCCAACCGAGACCCTTCGTCGGCCCCGACCGCAGTGAGGTCGACCAAAGCCCGGGCCGGGCCGGCCAGCTCGGAACCGGCTAACCGCTCAGCCAACCGGACCGCGGAGGCGTGGGACAGTCGGGTGGGGGGCTGGACCCGGTTGACCACCACCGCATCGATGGCGAACCCGGCCGCGGTCACTCGAGCGACGAAGTAGCCGGCCTCGTCGATGGTGTCGACCCGGGCCGAGGCCACCAGTACGAAGCTGGTGGTTTCACCGCCGAGCAGGGCCAAGGCCCGGTCGGCTCGGTCACGGAACCCGCTCTCCATGCCATCGAAGCCTCTGAAGAACGCCACGGCATCGTTGACGACCGCAGATCCCACCACCCGAGAAAGCTGTCCGAGGACGGTACGGGCCGCAGCGTTCAGAATTCTGAGCACACCCCGGCTCGGGGCCGTCACCATACGGTAGACGGAGTTGTCCAGAAGGCGGGTCAGCAACCGGGGTGCCTCCAGGAAAGCCAGTGCGTCCCGGCTCGGAGGAGTGTCCACCACGATGAGGTCCCAGCACCCGGAGTCGTGGAGGTCGAGAAGTTTCTCGACCGCCATGTAGTCCTGAATGCCTGACAGGGTGGTGGAGATGTTTCGGTAGAACGGGTTGGCGATAACGGTTTCGGCTTGCTCGGCTGAGCCGGCGAACCGGTTGACCACGCCGTCGAAGGTGGTCTTGGTGTCGAGCATCATGGCAGCCAGTACCCCCTTCGAAGTGTCGGGCCGAAACACCACTCGAGGCTCGTTACCGAGCTCGGTGATGCCGATGGCATCGGCCAAGCGTTTGGCCGGGTCGATCGTCACCACCACCGCCCGCCGGCCGGCAACGGCAGCTCCCACCCCGAGCGCGGCCGCCACGGTGGTCTTGCCCACACCGCCGGTGCCACAGCACACCAGCACCCGGCGCTGCTCGACCAGTCGAGCCAAGCTCGTCACAGCAATACGGACTCGGGAAGGCTTTCGATGCCGGCCAGCAAGGAATCGGCGAGCAGGTCGATGCTGTTCGGATCCAGGTCGGCACCGAACAGGTGGGGAAGCCGGATCTGTTCCAAGGGAAGCCTCCGGCCCAATCTCGCGAGCTGGGCCTGCTGGCGGGTCCAGAGATCCGAGCGCAGCCCAGCCGCGGTGCGCAGGTCGGCCACCTCGGCGGCTGTCAACGACGCCGCCGCTGCCGCCGCCGAGCTGATATCGGCATCGAGGCCCCGGAGCGCTCCCAACGTGGCGTTGACCACTACCGGCGTGAGAGCTACGTCCACCTCGTCCTCGATGGCGAAAGCTGTTTCGATCAGCTCGCTCACCGGCGTCTCGGAGGCCACGGTCACCAGCATCACCCGACACCGCCGGGCGTCGCTCAACATGTCCCGGGCGGCCCGGGCCTGGCGGTGGATCGTTCCGCCCTGAGCGATAGCCGTGATCGACACCGGGGCCCGGAGCAGACCGAGAGCCTGACCCGACGCCGGCGCGTCCACGATGATCACGTCGGCAGATTCCGTTTGCTCCAGGTTACGAATCCGGCCCAACACGAGCAGATCTTTGATACCGGGGGTAGAGGCCGCGATCACCTCGAGCAGGCCGGAGCGAACCATCCGCTCGACCATCCTCTCGAACCCGTGAAACCTGAGCCACTCGATCAAGGCTTCGTCGGGCGTAACCGACCGGGCTCGGATACCGATCCCGCCATTGAGGTCGGCTCTGGCCCGGACCGGTTCGTAGCCGATGGCGTCAACCCCTAACATGGGTGCAGCCGCCGAACGCCCCCCGACCTCCACCAGAAGGACAGACAAACCGAGCCGGGCGACGGCCGTGGCGCAGGTGGCGGCCAGCGTGGTTTTGCCCACCCCTCCCTTTCCGGCAACGATGAGCACCTTCGACGATGCGAAGAACCGACCGGGGTCCATCCCCCTCCTCGCCACGACTGCGGGCCCGACGGCGACCCATCCTATTGATGGGGGTGACTCTGCTTCTTCTCGGAATCTCGATGTCTCCGATCTTCTGGTCACCGGGTCGGGCCGCCAGCGCTCAACCGGAGGAAACCGGCACCAGCACCGGGGAAGATTCGGTGGTGGACGTGATAAAGATCTCGGGCTTTCTCGACGAGATCATGGCCGACTTCATCGAAGCTTCGATCGACCGAGCCGTCGAGCGAGGCTCGATCGGCTTGACACTTCAGGTCAACAGCACCCGGGCTGTCGTTTCGGACCCGCGCTTGGTCGAGTTGGCGGCCCGCATCGTCGAGTCCGAAGTGCCGGTGTCGATGTGGGTGGGGCCTTCAGGGGCAAAGGCTCTGGGCGGCACCGGCCAGTTGGCCGCAGTAGTGGCCGACCTGGCTCTGGCCCCCGGCTCTCGGATCGGCGATCTCGGCGATCCGATCCTGCCCCGGCACCGGCTCGAGTCGAGGTTCGGGGCTGCCTACGGCCTGCTGCGCGACGGCACCATCGGTTCTGAGGCCGCCATAGAGCAGGGGCTGGTCCGGGAGGCGCCGACGCTGGGGTATTTCGTGATCGGCCTCGACGGTTTCGAGACTGCCATCGACGACACCGGAGACGAACCGGTTCGGGTACCGCTGAGCTCGGTCCGGTTCAACGACCTCTCTTTGGTCCATGAGGTTCTGCACACCGTGGCCAGCCCGGCTGTGACCTACCTGCTGTTCCTTGCCGGTGGGGGGTTGATCGTATTCGAGCTCTTCACGGCCGGAGTCGGCCTGGCCGGTGGAGTCGGAGCGGTGGCTTTCCTGCTCGCTTCCTACGGTCTGGGCGTGCTTCCGGCTCGGGGCTGGGCCGTAGGTCTGCTGGTCGTCGCTCTGTTCGGGTACGCAGTCGACATCCAGGCCGGAGCGCCCCGAGTATGGACTGTCATCGCCACCACATGCCTGCTCATCGGGTCGCTGACCCTGTTCGACGGGACATCGATCTCGTGGATCACGTTGGGGGCCGGAATCGCAAGCTTGGTGACGGCCATGGTGTTCGGCATGCCCGTCATGGTCCGGACCCGGTTCGGGATACCGACTATCGGACGGGAATGGATGATCGGTGAGATGGGCACAGCCCGTGACCGCATCGAACCCGAAGGGGTCGTGATCATCCGGGCCACACCGTGGCGGGCTCGTACCAACCGGGCCACACCCGTACCGGCGGGCGATCCGGTGCGGGTGGTGGCCATCGACGGGCTCATTCTCGAAGTAGAACCGGCCCAAGGTGGGGCCCGCGACTACCGAGACCGGCGTCGTTCGTAAAACTGTGCTCGAAAACTGACTTTTATTGCTGTTTCTCTTGTTTGCAAGTGGTTAAGTCTGCTAATTGTGGCTTCCTACCCAGGAGTGACAATGGCGCTTCAATTCGACGAACCTTTCCAATGGCGACAACTAGCCGCCTGCAGAGGCCCACACCACGCCTCCGTATTCTTTCCCCCCACCCGGACCGAGCGCCGGGAGGAGAAGAGGGAACGAGAGAAGCGGGCCAAAGCCATCTGCAATGACTGCGTGGTGCACGTTGATTGTCTGGAGTACGCCTTGCACATCCGCGAGCAGCACGGTATCTGGGGCGGGCTCAACGAGTTGGAACGTCGAGAGATACTGATGAGCCGGCCTCCGACCGGCAGTGACTTTCGGGAAGATACCGACCCATGGCCCGACGGGACTAGGCCGAGTCAGGAGCGGTGATCGGGTAGTCGGGGGCCGGCGATACGGAGATCACCGCGTCGGCGGGTGGCCCCGGTGGCATCCAACCGGGCCAGCAGAGCCAGGGTGTACTTTCGGGTCGTCCCCCAATCAGTGCGAACCTCGGCCACCGTGACTCCCGACGGACGCACGGCCAAGAGGCGGGCCAAGGCCCCGGCCGCTTCATCGACAGCCGAAGCCGCGAAATAGATGCCACTTTCTTCGATAAGTGCACCCCTGCGTACCAACTCCCGTAACTCGCCGGGATCGACACCACCGGGGGGTGGGGGTGAGAAGGGCCGAGCCGCAGCCGCGGCCACGAACGGATGCTCAGACAGCGGATCGTCACCACCGGTGACCCGAACCCGGCCCGAGTCCATCACCACTGCGGGCAGCGTCGCGGCCACCGCCCGTTCCAGGTCGTCGAGTCGGGCCGAATCCAGACCCAACCGGCCGGCTCGAGCCACGGCCACAGCCAGCCGAGCCCGAATATCTTCCAAGTGCTCGGGTGCCACCGCCCATGAGCCGACGTCGGGGGTTCGCCGCACACCGGTCAACAGTTCCAGTCGATCGACGTCGATATGGCCCCGCTCCTCTATCACCCGTTCCACCGACCGGTCGGGACGGGCCCGGGCCGCGGGTAGGACGGGATCGATGTCCAGTATTTCCCCGCCGCCCACCGTCTCGTCACGGCCCGACTCGCGCAAGATGAAGCGATCGCCGGGGACGAGAGGCAGGGGTCGGCGCAGATAGAGCCGCACCGGGCCGGTCCGGCCCGGGCCGATGGCCTCGGAGCCCAGCACCCGAACCCTGACCGGATGCTCACCCGAGCCGACATAGGCGAGGTAGGCGCCCCGACGGGTGAGGGCGTGTTCGAGCGAGGCCAGCACCGACAGCCCGGCGTCGACCATGGTCGTGGTGTGCCATTGCCCACCGCCGACCACGACATCGCCCCGGCTCGCGTGATCTCGATCGACGCCGGCCAGGTTGATGGCCACCCGGTGGCCGGGACCGATCCGGGCACAGGGCCGGTGAAAGCTCTGTAGAGCCCTCACTCGCACGGTTCGCCCTGAGGGCAGCACCACCATCGAGTCCCCGGTCTTCACCTCACCGGTGGTCAGGGTTCCCGTCACTACCGTGCCCGAGCCCTTGGCTGCAAAGACCCGATCGATCCACAGCCTCGGACGGCCGTGGTCGGCGGCGGTGGGGGTAATTACCAACAAGTCGTCCAGTGCTCGGACCAGTTCGGCTTCTCCGATGCCGGCAACGAGGTCGACGTCGACTACCGGGGCTTTGGACAGGAACGTCCCGGCCGTTCGTTCGGCGATGTCGAGTCGGGCCAGTTCCACCAAGTCCTCGTCGGTCCGGTGAACCTTGGTCAACGCCACCAGCCCTCGCTCGACGCCGAGCAGCTCGAGGATGCGAAGATGCTCCTCGGATTGAGGCATCCATCCCTCCGGGGCGGCCACGACGAACAGGCAGGCGTCCACGCCGCTGATTCCGGCCAGCATGTTCTTCAGGAAGCGCACATGACCGGGGACGTCCACGAAAGCCACCTCTCGACCTGACGGCAGCGACATCGACGCGAACCCGAGGTCGATGGTCAACCCCCGCTGCTTCTCCTCGTCGAGACGATCGGGGTCGGTGCCGGTCAGGGCTTTGACGATCGTGCTCTTGCCGTGATCGACGTGACCGGCGGTGGCGATGACGTGCATCAGTCGACCAGCGCTCGCAAAGCCCCGGCCACTTCGTCGTCGTCGTCGGGGTCGATGGTGCGCAGATCGACGACGGTTGTGTCATCGGTGACCCGGGCGATGATCGGGCGGGGCCGAGAGCGCAGCGCCGCGGCACGGTCACCGGCCAGAGCCACCCCCACCGACGGGATCTCCGCACCGGGCAGAGTGCCGCCGCCCGGTGTGGACATGACTTCGACAACGGTCAAGCCGTGGTAGGCGCCGGCCCGGGCCCGCAGATCCTCGATGCTGAGCATGGCCATGCGCCAGAACGGTATGGCGAATCCGTCGCCATGAAGGTAGTGCAGGGCCGTTTGCTGCAAGGCACCGACTACGAGCGAGCCGGGTCTCAAGGCTCGGGCCAGCGGGTGACGGGCGCAGGTGGCCACCAGCTCGGCTCGGCCGGCAATCACCCCGGCCTGGGGGCCGCCCAGAAGCTTGTCGCCCGAAAAGGTGACCAGGGCCGCGCCCGCCTCCAGGATCTGGCGAGCGGCCGGCTCTGCTCCCAACCATCCGGGCGGACCGCCCGGCAGCCATGGGCACCGGCTGTCCAGCAACCCCGAACCGATGTCGACCGCCAGCGGAGGACCGAGGTCAACCAGATCGGCGGCCCGGGGAGCCTCGGTGAAGCCCACGATCCTGTAATTCGACTGGTGCACCTTCATCACCATGGCGACATCGTGGGCCGGGTCCGTCACTGCAACCTCGAAATCGTCGCGGCGGGTGCGGTTGGTGGTGCCCACCTCCACCAGCCGAGCCCCGGAGCGGGCCATCACGTCCGGGATCCGGAAACCTCCTCCGATCTCGACCAGCTCCCCTCGGGACACGACCACGTCTCGTCCCTCGGCCAGCCCGGCCAGAACCAGCAACACCGCGGCGGCGCCGTTGTTCACCACGATGGCAGCTTCGGCACCGCAGGCTCGAGCCAGCAAGGCCGCCGCGCTGTCCATGCGAGAACCCCGTTCGCCCGTGGTCAAGTCGAGCTCCAGGTTCGAGTAGGCAGCAGCTTGTTGCCACGCCACCGGGGCCCGCCCCAGATTGGTGTGCAGCAGCACGCCGGTGCCGTTGACCACCGGGGTCAGCAGTCGGCGCCGGGCGACCTCGGCTCGGCCCCGGGCCGAATCGGGATCGCCGACTGCCAACGCCGATCGGGCGGCTGAGACCAGCATCGGGTGGGGCAAACCGATATCAGCCAGCGAGCGGGCGAGCCGGTCGACCGAAGGCGGATGAGCGGGACTGGTCACGAGGTCAGGCGAAGACTGCCACCTACTATGACACCATGCTCGTGGTCTTGGTGGTGCTGCTGATAGGTGTCCCCATCTTGGAGCTGTACGTCATAGTGCGGGTCGCGGTCGGTATCGGAACCCTCGAGACCATCGGGCTGTTGATCTTGGTCTCGGTGGTCGGCGCCTGGCTGGTACGGCGAGAAGGGCTCGGGGTGCTGGCCCGGACACGACAACGGCTGGCACGAGGCCAGGTACCGGGCAACGAGCTGGTCGACGGTCTGCTGATCCTGGTGGCCGGCTCGCTGATGCTCACACCGGGTTTCCTCACCGATGCCCTCGGGCTGGTGCTGCTGGTTCCGCCCACTCGCATCGCGGTACGCTCGGTGCTGGTCCGGAAGTTGCGGAACCGGGTTCGGTCGGATTACGGGCCTCTCGATATCGACAACTGACCAGCATCGACTACTGACCCAGCGCTTCGTCGGTTACCACAGTGTCAGCGGCCTCGGCGGTATCGAGCGCGGCCAGAGCCGCATCGAGCATGCGGGCGCTGCACCCGACCATCTGAACCGGCGGAACATGCTCGGAGGTAACGGCCCGGGCCACGGCCCGGAAGGCCTCGGCCGCGGCGCCATCGCCCAACACGGCCGGTTGGCCCCGGTCGCCGCCGGCGGACACGGCCGCTTCTATGGGGATCCGGCCCAGCAATGCCACGCCCACTTCGTCGGCCAGTCGGGCCCCGCCCCCGGAACCAAACACGGGGTAGTGCTCGCCCGCCGGAGTTACCAGCTCCGACATGTTCTCGATCACGCCCACGATTCGCAGGTAGTTCTTCCGGCCCATGTCCACCACTCGGGCTGCCACCTTCTGAGCACTCAGAGCGGGGGTGGTGACGACGATCATCTCGGCCCGGGCCAACCTTCTGGCCAGGCTCATCTGCACGTCTCCGGTGCCCGGCGGCATGTCGATGAGCAGGTAGTCGAGATCGTCGCTCCACGCGACGTCCTCGCAGAAGTGCTGCACGGCTCGGCTGAGCATGAACCCCCGCCACATCAGAGCCGAATCCTCCCGGTCGATCAGGAACCCCATCGAGACCACCTCGACCCGGCCGGCGCCGATCCGGCGGGTCAATGGAACGATCTTGCGGTCCAGCGAGCTCAGCTCGCCCTCCACTCCCAGCATGCGAGGAACCGAGAACCCCCAGATGTCGGCATCCATCACCCCGACCCGGTACCCGTCGGCCGCCAGCGCCGCGGCCAGATTGGTGGTGACCGTCGACTTGCCGACACCGCCCTTGCCACTGGCGATCATCAAGATCTTGGTGGTGGGCGCGATGGAGTTGGCCGGAGCCTTGCCAGCCGCGTTCCGCCGAGCCTTGGCCATAGCCGCCGCCTTTTCCGGTTGGGTCAGTTCGGCCCAGGTGATCTTCACTCCGGTAACGGCCGGCAGCGACTCCAACCTGGTCTTGACGTCACGCTGGATCTGGGCCCTCAGCGGACACCCGGCCGTGGTCAGGGCGATCTCCACCCGGATCTGGCCGCCAGGGTCGACCACAGCTCCTCGAGCCATGCCCAACTCGACGATATTGCTGCCCAACTCCGGATCGATGACACCCTCCAGAAGCTTGAGCACCTCGTCGGCGGTGGGCAAGACGGTTGTCACTACCGGAATGCTACCGTGGCCCTTCGAGTTGGTTACCGGTATGGTGAGAGCCGACTCGGAGCTCACCGGCCCAGCCGAACCCCCGAGTCGTCCACCGCCCGTATCCTGCCCTTGCCAGGAAGTTTCCCGGAGGTCATCGTGATTACGCTCACCGAGCATGCCGCCAGCAAAGTTTCCGAGCTCATCGAGGCTGAAAGTGAAGAAGGCTTGGCCCTTCGGGTCGCGGTGCGGCCCGGCGGTTGTTCAGGATTCTCATACGAGATGTACTTCGACACCGATTTCGGCAGCGACGACCGCCGGGTCACTTACGGAGCCGTCGAGGTGGTAGTGGACCCGTCCTCGGCCATGCTGTTGCAGGGGGCGACGCTGGACTACAAGGACGGCCTGCAAGACGCCGGCTTCTCGATCGACAACCCGAACGCTCAACGCACTTGCGGGTGCGGCCAGAGCTTCAGCTAGCCGCCGAGCCCACTGACCGCACCCGGCCCCGGATGGGCGGAGCCGAACCCCGCGGATTCGATCTGCTGATCGACGGTTCCGTCGTTACCGTCACCGATGACCGGGCCACGCTGCTCGACGTGGTGAGGGACCAGGCTCGGATCAGATCAGTAAAGGACGGGTGCAGCCCCCAGGGCCAGTGCGGTTGCTGCACGGTGCTGGTGGACGGACAGGCCCGGGTCGCCTGCGTGACCCCGGCCCGACGGGTGCAAAGCCGCCGGATCGTAACCTTCGACGGGCTCGATCCCGATTTACGCGCTCGCTGGACCCGCGCCTTCACCGCCACCGGAGCCAGCCAGTGCGGTTTCTGCACGCCCGGGATCATCTGCCGGTTCGTGGCGCTGACCGCCACCGGCGCCGATCACTGCGACCGGGCCATAGCCGGTCGGGCGCTGGCCGCCCACCTGTGCCGCTGCACCGGATGGCAGCCGATCGTGGACGCCTGGACCTCCTACCCCGACATCGACTCGGGCTGCGAATCGCGGCCAAGGCCGGGCCGGGCCGATGCCGACCGACGAGCCACCATCGAGGGACGATCTGCTCAGTCCACCGGCCCCCATGCGGCGGCCGGTGAAGGGGGGTTCGCCGACGATACTGCCCCCGATGATGCTCTGGTGGCCATGCTGGCTGCCGACGGCTCCACCTGGGTCACAGCCGAAACGGTGACCGGCGCCCGGGCCGCGGCCGCGGCCGGACCGGGGCGCCGCACCACCGCGGCCTGGGATCCGCCGATCGCACCTCCGCCGGGCCGGTGGGACATCACCTTGTCCACGAGTTGGGTGGAACCCGGTTACCTGGAGACGGACGCAGCCTGGTGCGAACCGGGGGGTGAGCCGGCGTCACCGCTGGGCAACGGCGGCGCATTCGGCGGGAAGCAAGCGTCACCGGTGGCCCGGGTCGCTCGACGGCTGGCCGACCAGCATCAGCGGCCGGTGCGGGTGCTGTGGTCCCGCCCCGACGCCACCGCCGGAGGCCCCAAGCGGCCACCGATCGGCGCTGGCGTCCGAGCCGACGGGACCGGCGTCGTCCGGATAGCCAGAACCCCGGAGGTGGCCAGGGTCATCAGGCAGTACGCACCGAGCCTGGAGGTGGAGGAGGTGGACGTCGCCGGACCGCCCACGTCCAGTGCCGTACGGGGCGCCGGCTGGGTCGAGGTTGCCGTGCTCATGGCCGCGGCCCGAGGGTCGGCCGGGTCGGTGGTAGCCCCGGACGGGGGCCGGGCTAGGGCCTCAGTGGCCCGGGACGGATCGATAGCGGTATCGGTACGAGCCGGCCGCCCCCTCGACGAGACCGTCCTGCGCTCGTACTGCACCGGAGCCGCCCACATGGCCCTGTCGTGGGTGACCAGCGAGTCACTGGGCGTGGACTCCACCGGCGTGGTGCACGATCTGACCATCCGGTCATTCGGCATCCTCAAAGCCTCGGCCATGCCCAAGGTGGAGGTGACGATCGAAGCCGACGAAACCGAACCTGTCAACGGCAGCGACGCCGTGTTCGCGGCCGTAGCGGCGGCGGTCTGGATCGACCGGGGCCTGCCGCCGGTATGGCCCACCCGGCGCTGACAATGCCCAGCGTCGGTGTGAGGTCAGCTCCGGTAGTGATCGGTGTTGGAGATAGCGAGGTACTCGTTGGGGTTGCCGTCGGCATCGACGTTGGCGGCATCCACACCGGACTTCACGAAGTGCCCGAGCATCCCGGCCACGATGGCCCCGGTTCCGGTGATCACCATCGGGAACACGACCACCAGCAGGCACACCATCGCGATCGCGCCGGACATGCGCCCGAGTCTAGACCAGCAACCATGAACGACTTGCCCTCACCGTCGGGACCGGGCAGCCGGACGAGCCCGAACCAGCAACCATGAACGACCGCGACCGGGCCAAGGCAGCGGTGAGGTCGGACTTGGCCCGGTCGCTGGCGCCGGGCCATACGGCTGTACTCACCATGGAGTTGCAAAGGGCGGTGGTGGGTGACCTCGCCACATTGGGCGGACTCGGCAAAGCCGCCGCTGAGACAGCGGTGGTGACCAACGCGGCTCGGATCTGCCGAGCGGCCCGATCGGCGGGAGCCCGGGTCGTGCACTGTACGGCCAACTTTCGAGCCGACGGCGCCGGATCGGCCCGCAACTGCCGGCTGCTGGCCCTAGCTCTCGAGCACAACATCGAAACCATGGCCATCGGGGCGGCGGGGGCCGAGCTGGTGCCCGAGCTCGACCCCGACCCCTCCGACATCGTGATGCCGCGCCTGCACGGGCTCACGCCGTTCACGGCCACCGCTCTGGATCAGGTGCTGCGCAACTGCGGGATCACCACGGTGGTGGCGGTGGGAGTCTCGTTGAATGTCGGGATCGTCGGGCTGGCTCTGTCCGCGGTCGACCTCGGATACCAGGTGGTGGTACCCGACGACGCCGTGGTGGGGGTGCCGGTCACCTACGGACGGGCCGTCATGGATCACACCATCTCGCTACTGGCCACCATCACGACGACCGCCGCTGTCGTCGGGGCCTGGTCGGAGGCTTGAGCTACTCCGAGCTGAGCTACTCCGAGGCCGGGGCCGCCGCCCGGTCGGCCAAGAGGAACTTGCGTATCTTGCCCACGCTGGTGCGGGGCAGCTCGTCGATCACAGTGATGATGACCGGCCGCTTGGCCTTGGCCAAGCGTTGCTCACACCAAATATGCAGATCGGTCACTGCCGGGGGGTCGGCCCGGTCGGCGGCCACCACGAAAGCCACCGGCACTTCGTCCCGGATGGAATCGGGCCGACTCACCACTGCCGTCTCCAGCACCCGGGGATGGTCGGTCAGCACGCCTTCGACCTCGACGATCGACACGTTCTCTCCCGCCACCTTCAAGACGTCGGAACGTCGGCCATCGAAATAGTGGCGGCCCGAGCCGTCCCGGACGGCTCGATCCCCGGTGAGGAACCAGTCGCCTCGGAAGCTGGCGGCAGTGACGTCGGGGGCATCGAGGTACCCGGCGAACAGGGTGACCCCCCGATCGCCTCCCACCACGACCTCACCGACCTGGCCCGGCTCGACCGGCTCCCCGTCCCCATCATGAACGTCGACGGCGCAGCCGGGTGTGACCAAGCCCATCGAGGCAGGGTCGGGGTCGGCAGCGGAGTCGGTGAGCACGGCCGGGATGGTCTCAGTCATGCCGTAGAGCTGTCGGGGCCGGCACCCGAACCAGTCGGCCACCACTTCGTACTGGTCGGCGGAGATGTTCTGGGCATACCAGCAGTGCCGGAGGCTCAGGCCGTCGACAGGCCCGCCCCGAGCCAGGATCATGCGGATGGGAGCGGCGAACAAGCTGGCGCATGTGGCCCGGTGGAGGGCGGCCTGGGTCAGGAATCGAGTGGCCGAGAAGGTGGGCATGAGCGCCACTGAAGCCCCGGCCCATATGGCCGCCGCGAACGAGTAGTACTGGGCGTTGGCGTGGAACATGGGTAGCACCACCAACTGGCGGTCGTCGGGCGTCAGCCCGGCCGCTTCGGCCATGACCTTGCCGGCGAAGGCATAGTTGGCTTGGGTGATCTCCACCCCTTTGGGGAGCCCGGTGGTACCGGACGTGAACATCACCGCGGCCCGGTCCCGCCCGCCCACGGCGGGCCAGTCGGTGAGCGGACCGGCCCTGAAGGGGGCAAGAGCGGGGTCGGCTTCGTCCACCTCGATCACGGTGAGGCTGCCGCAGGCGGCCCGGTAGACACCGGCCCGGGCGGTAGCGCACACTCCCACCACCGGGCTGGTTCGCTGGATATGGCCAGCCAATTCGAGGGTGCTGCCCATCGGGTCGGAAGGGACGACCCACGCCCCCATCCGGACCGCAGCCAGCCACACGGCTACGAAAGCCGGCGAATTGGTCAGCGCCATGTGCACCGCCGACCCGGGTTCCAGCCCGGCCCCGGCCAGGGCTCCGGCCACCCGCTCGACATCGCGGTCGAAAGCGCGATAGCTCCACCGGGCCGTCGACCCGGACCCGGTCTCGAAGATCAGGAATGTCTCGTCGGGGCGGGCTGTTACCGCCCGCCCCCACACCGAAGCGAAGCTGACCGGTTCGGCCCAGCCCGTCACGCCGTGACGCTGTGAGGTTCCCCGGACCTCTCAGCCGCTTCGCCGATTCCCGGTTCGGAGGGAACCCCGTAGCCGCCGCCGCCGGGCAGCTCCAACCGGATCGTGTCACCGGGCTGGAGAGTGATTCGGGTCTGGGTCGTGACCGCCTCCCCGTTGACCTCGAACGACCCGGCCCGACCGGGCCAGCCGCCGAACACGCCCTGAGGCGGTTCCGTCAACCGGCTCGTCACCGCGTTGAGCTGCCAGGGGCGAGCCGTGTCGACCTCGAACTCGATCACTTGGCCCAGACCACCGGTTTGGGCTCCGGCCCCGCCCGAGTCCGGGCGCAGCGACTTCTGCCGGAACCGGACCGGCGCCGACGCCTCCACTACCTCGATAGGTACGGCCGAGACACCAGTCGGGTAGGAGCAGGCGTTCAGACCGGGCTTGGAGGCCCGGGCCCCCACCCCGCCCGCATAAGTGAACATGGCGGTGATGAAGGGGCTGCCGTCGTCGTGATGGCCGTTGACCTGCATGGTCCACACCGCTCCCGCCCCTTCGGCCATCACCCCGTCCGGCTTCACTCGGGCCAAGGCCTTGAGCAGGGCATTGGGCAAGAACATGCCCACGACGTGGCGGGCCGTTCCCGGCTGGGGGCACACGGCATTGAGGACCGACCCTTCCGGGGCTTCGACCTTTATGGGCATCAGGCTGCCGTGGTTGTTGGGGATCTCGGGGTTGAGCACCGAGCGCACGGTGAAGGTCGTGTAGGCGTGGGTGTAGTTCTTCACCACGTTGATGCCCCACGGGCTGGCTTCGCTCGAACCGGCGTAGTCGACGGTGATCTCGCCGGCTTCGGGGTCCACCTCCAGCGAGCAGACGACATCGATACGACTCCCGTCGGCCAGGTCGAGCACGGCGCCGGCTTGGTGGGTTCCGGGTTCCAGAGCAGCGATGTCGGCTCGGACCGCGGCCTCGGACCGGTCGATTATCTCGTCGGCGAGGTCTTCGATGTCGTCGATGCCGTAGGTGTCGCACAGGGCTCCCAGCCGCTGGGCGCCCACCTCGCCCGAGGCCATCTGGGCATGGAGGTCGCCGGCCATGTGATCGGGCTGGCGGACGTTGGACAGGATGAAACGCCAGACGTCCTCGTTGCGCTCACCGGCTCGCATCAGCTTGCAGATGGGGATCCACAACCCTTCCTCGAAACAGTCCCGACCCCCGGCCCCGATGCCGTAGCCGCCCACGTCGGTGTGATGGATGGTCGATCCGAACAGGGCGATCAACCGGGGCGGGCCGCCGGAGGCAGGGGTCCGCCAGGCCGGGACCAGCACGGTGACGTCGAGGAGCTGACCTGCGGTTTTGTAGGGGTCGTTGGTGATCAACACGTCACCGGGTTCGATCGAGTCGACCGGGCACTCCTCCAACATTTTGGAGGCACCGATAGCCAGACTGTTGATGTGGCCGGGAGTGCCGGTGACGGCCTGGGCCACCATCCGGCCTCGGCGGTCGAACACGGCGTTGGCGAGGTCGCCGGCCTCACGCACTATGGGGCTGAAAGCAGTTCGCTGCAGGGCCCGGGCCTGCTCGCTGACAGTGGAGATCATCGACTGCCACAAGATCTCGAGCTCGATGGGGTCGAACCGGCGGGCGGTCATGGCGAAGTTTGCCTCCTGGTGGCGATGATGCTGCCGTCGGGGGCGACCTCAGCCATCCAGCCCGGACGGATCACTGTGGTGGTCTCCCGCTCCTCCACCACGGCCGGGCCCCTGAGACGAGCTCCCACCCCCAACTGGTCCCGCGAGTAGACCGGCACCTCCACCGCTTCGGCGCCCCGTTCGAACACCACCGGTCGCACTGCTCGACGGTCGGGGCACTCTGCTCGACGGTCGGGGCGCACCGGCGCCGGACCGGTGCGCAGGTCGGGTTCGACGCTGGGCTTGTCGGTGTAGGCCGAGAGCCGCCATGTGACCACCTCGATACCTACGTCGGGTATGGCCATACCGTAGATTCGACGGTACTCGGCTTCGAACTCGGCCCGGACCTCGGAGGTGGTGGCTGGCCACGCATCGCCCTCCCCCACCCACAACGTGATCTCATTGCCCTGGCCCAGGTAGCGGACATCCAGCCCGTACCGGAAGCGCACCTCTGCGTCGGCCACACCGGCCCCGGACAGCACCCGACGGCCTTCGGAGCGCAGCTCAGCCAGCAGAGCGTCCCGCTCGGCGGCATCGACGGCATCGAGCCGGCGAGGCATGGAGCGGGCCAGGTCGATCCTCACCGGTGAGACCAGCGTCCCGAAAGCCGACAACACGCTGGCATTGACCGGGAAGATCACCCGGTCACTCTCCAGCAGATCGGCCACTCCGCAGGCGTGCACCGGTCCGGCCCCGCCGAAGGCGATCACCGCGATTCCCCTCAGGTCCACCCCTTGCTCGACGCCGTGCATGCGAGCGGCCGCAGCCATGTTCTGGTTGACCACCTCGTGGATTCCGGCCGCGGTGTCCACCGTGGACAGACCCAACCCTTGGGCCAGCTCAGAGGTGGCGGCAGTGGCCAGAGAGGCGTCTAGTGCCATGTCGCCCCCGAGGAAGGAGTCCGGGTCGAGCAGACCCAGCACCACATCGGCATCGGTCACCGCCGCCCTGGTTCCGCCCAACCCGTAGCAAGCGGGCCCCGGATCGGCTCCGGCCGATTCCGGCCCCACCTTGAGCAGCCCGAACTGATCGAGGTGGGCCAGCGAGCCGCCCCCGGCCCCTATCTCGACCAGATCGACCGACGGTACCGACACCGGAAAGCCCGAACCTTTCTTGAACCGGTAGATGCGGGCCACCTCGAAGGTGTTGACCAAGGCCGGCTCGCCCTTCTCGATGAGGCAGGCCTTGGCTGTAGTACCGCCCATGTCGAAAGAGAGCAAGCGGTCTTCTCCGAGCCGCGCCGCGAACCAGGTACCGGCCAGCGCTCCCGCCGCCGGTCCCGATTCCACCAGACGGATCGGACCCCGGGCCGCGTCGGAGGCCGACACCACGCCGCCATTGGACAGCATCATGAGCACCGAACCGCCGAAACCCTCAGCCGCCAACCACCTCTGGAGCTCGTCGAGGTAAGGGCCGATCACCGGCATGGTGGCGGCATTGCAGGCAGCGGTGATCATGCGCGGGTACTCGCGGATCTGGGGGGAGATCTCGGCCGAGATGCAGACCGGCACTCCCAGCTCCCGGCTCAGATGGGCGGCCACCGCCTGCTCGTTGGCAGGATTGACATAGGAGTTGAGCAGGCACACCGCTACCGCCTCCACCCGAGCCCGGTCGAGCTGAGCGGTGAGCGCGGTCAGAGCCGGCGCCGACGGCTCCAGCAACACTTCGCCAGCCGCGGTGGTGCGCTCGGTTATCTCGAAGGTGCGATCACGGGGAATGGGGGGATCGGGAAACTCGATCTGCAGGTCGTACATGTCGTAGCGGTGCTCGTCGCGGATCAGCAATGTGTCGCCGAAGCCGGTGGTGGTGACCAAGCCAGCTCGACCGATCTTCTGTTCGATCAAGGCGTTGGTGATGAGGGTGGTGGCGTGCACGATGGGGGCGGTGATCTCGGCTGGAGCCACGCCGGCTTTGGCCAGCAACCCGGTCACCCCGGTCCGGACGCCGGTGAGGGGAGCGCTCGGGGTGGTGAGGGTCTTGTCGACCACGACCCTTCCAGTGACGGCGTCGAGAAGCACCACGTCGGTGAAGGTCCCTCCGATGTCGACGGCCAGACGCCAGTCGGCCATCTTCAGCCCTCCTCGACCAAGTCGGCCCGGGGCGGGGCGAAGACATCGAGGATCCAACACTCCCCGTACTCGTCGTCGCCTATGAACACCGAGTCGCCGTGCCAGACCAGTCGAGGGGCCAGGTACACGTCGCCGGCACCCAGCACGACCCGGTCGTCGTTGTTGCCGTCGGGGCCGATACGGAAGTCGAGACTACCCCGCATGATGATGCCGAGTTGCTCGTTGAAAGCGTGGTTGTGCAGCACCGAGCCGGAGGCTCCGCCCGCGATGCGCCAGAAGCAGAGCTGCAGGTCGCGTCCGGTGATGACCCGGCGTCGGAAGCCGGGCCGGGCCGTCTCGACGAAGGCATCGGAGTCGAGGAAGTAGCAGTACTGATTGGAAAGATCTTGCATGGAAACGCTCGCGATCAGCTCTCGCGAAACCCCGAGGAGATCAATTGACCCCCTCGAACCGGGCCCGCTCGACGTCGAGATCAAGGGGTCGGATTATGGCCTCGTGCTCTTCGGCGCCCCAGTGCCGGCTCGGGACCAGCCACATGACCTCGAACTCGAGCCCGTCGGGATCCCGAGCGTACAGGCTCTTGTTGGCGCCGTGGTCGCTGGCTCCGACCAGAGCGCTGGCCGCCACCAGCCGCTCCCTGACCGAGGCCAGCTCGGCGAGGGTGTCCACTTCCCAGGCGATGTGGTACATGCCCACCGTTTCACGGCCCGCGGTCGAGGTGCCAGCATCGGCACCGATGGAGAAGAAGGCGATATCGTGATGGTTGGCCGAGGCCGGGGCCCGCATGAACACGTACGGGCCCGGACCGTCGATTACCGTGGTGAAGCCGAGCACCTCGGAATAGAACCGCTGCTGGCGGGCCGCGTCACGTACATAAAGGACGGCATGGTTCATTCTCGATATCAACTCGGTCCACCTTTCGACTCCATGTTCGATCCCATCTCGTTCGATCCCATCTCCGGCCGTGCACAACCCGGTCCCCGAGCTAGCCTATTACCTCTCGAGGGCCGGACCGCAACGGCCATCAGCCCAACTGGCCAGCACGGCTGGCTCGTAGTTAGCTGAAAAGATGAAACAAGGCCGACTCCACATCGCTCAACCGCTCTATGACTTCGTGGCCAGCGAAGCCCTCGGTGGTACCGGACTGAACCCCGAGGGGTTCTGGCAAGCCTTCGAGGGCATCATCACCGAACTCGGCCCCCGCAACGCCGAGCTGCTGGCCCACCGCGACAAGCTCCAGGAGCGCATCGACGGCTGGCACCGGTCCGTCCGAGCCGGCAGCCGGGATCACGACCCGCAGGCCTACGCTGCTTTCCTTCGTGATATCGGCTATCTCCGGCACCGAACCGGAGAGAAGACGCCGGAGACCACCGGCGTCGATCCCGAAATCGCCGAGGTGGCCGGTCCCCAGCTCGTGGTTCCCCTCGACAACGCCCGTTACGCCCTCAACGCCGCCAACGCCCGTTGGGGCAGCCTCTACGACGCCCTTTACGGCAGCGACGTGATCGACGCCAGCGGCGGCGCCGGCGTCGGCTCGGACTACAACCCCGTCCGAGGCGACCGGGTCATCGCCGCCGGGCGGGCCTTTCTCGACCGCCACTTCGGCCTCGACCAAACCCGCCACTGTTGGGTGACGAAGTACTCCGTCACCCGAGGCGCCCTCCGAGCCGTCAGCGGCGACGGCACCATCAGCGTCTTGCTGCGACCCGAACTGCTGGCTGGCTACACCGGCAACCCGGCCGCGCCCGCCACCATAATGTTGCGCCTCAACGGCCTCGGCTGCGAGCTGGTATTCGATCCCGATCATCCGGTCGGGCGCCGGGACCATGCTGGCATCTGCGACATCCGGCTCGAGTCGGCTCTCACCACCATCATGGACTGCGAGGATTCTGTCGCCGCCGTAGACGTCGACGACAAGGTCACGGTGTACCGCAACTGGCTGGAGCTGATGCGAGGCACGCTCACAGCCACCTTCGAGCGAAACGGTCGTAGCATCCACCGGTCCCTCAACGGCGACCTCGATTACCTCGACCCCAACGGCAAACCTGTGACCTGGCCCGGCCGCAGTCTGATGCTGGTCCGCACCGTGGGGCCCCACCTCATGACCGAAGCCGTCACTTGCGACGGTGCCGCGGTACCAGAGACGATGCTCGACGCCATGGTCACGGCCCTGGCCGGCCGGGCCGACCTCGACGGTTCGAGCCGGATCGGTGGCCGGACCGCCCGGAACTCCCGGACCGGTTCGGTCTACATCGTCAAACCCAAGCTGCACGGACCCGACGAGGTGAAACTGGCCTGCGACCTGTTCGACCGGGTGGAGGACGGGCTCGGGTTGCAACGCCACACCCTGAAGATGGGGATCATGGACGAAGAACGCCGCACGTCGCTGGGGCTCGCGGCGTGCATCGAACATGCCCGCCATCGGGTCGTCTTCATAAACACCGGGTTCCTCGATCGCACCGGTGACGAGATCCACACCGGCATGGAAGCCGGCCCGATGCTGCCCAAACCCGAGATGAAGAGCGCGACCTGGTTCGAGGCCTACGAGAGCTCCAATGTCGACGTCGGGCTGGCCTGCGGGCTGGCGGGCCGAGCCCAGATCGGCAAGGGCATGTGGGCCATGCCCAACGAGATGGCGGCCATGGTCAAGACCAAGATCGGCCATCCCCTGGCCGGGGCCTCTACCGCATGGGTCCCGTCGCCTACCGCGGCCACCCTTCACGCCACCCACTACTTCGAGGTCGATGTGGCCGCCCGCCAGCGTCACCGGGCCGGTCGGGCCGCCGTGAACCTAGACGACCTTCTCGCCGTCCCGACCCTGCTGGCCGACCGTGAGCTGGGGCCCGACGAGATCCAGAAAGAACTCGACAACAACATTCAGGGCATCCTCGGTTATGTGGTGCGCTGGGTGGGTCAGGGAGTCGGCTGTTCCATTGTGCCCGATATGGCCGGCGTCGGGCTCATGGAGGATCTGGCCACCTTGAGGATCTCCAGCCAGCACGTGGCCAATTGGCTCCACCACGGCCTGATCACGGCCGAGCAGATCCACGAGACGATGCGCCGGATCGCCAACCTCGTCGACCAGCAGAACAGGGACGACCGGGCCTACGAGCCCATGATGGGCGACCACGCTTCCAGCATCGCATATCAGGCTGCGGTCGACCTCGTCTTCGACGCTCGCACCGAGCCCAACGGCTACACCGAACGTGTGCTTCGGAAGCATCGTCGGCTGCAGAAATCCCATCGCCGGTGAAAGGCGGCTCCGGGCCGGACCGAACCCGAACCCAGATCACCGAACCGGTACCCCGCTCGTCCTGGTTCACGCTGGTTACCGTCTCGGCCGCCGTGTTCATGGTGGCAATGGAGCTCACGGTCATCGCCTTGGCCCTACCCGAGATCCGCAGAGCCTTTCCGGAGGTCACAGAATCGGCCCTGTCATGGGTGGTGAGCGCTTACAGCCTGGGGGTGGGCGCCCTGCTGCTGGTGGCGGGCTGGCTGGCCGACCGCCACGGTCGGCGCCGAGTGTTCCTGATCGGGGTGATCACCTTCACCCTGGGGTCGCTGGCGGCCGGCATGTCCACCAGCCCGGCGATGCTGATCACGGCCCGGGTCGTCCAATCCATCGGCGGGTCCATGCAATTCCCGGCCGGGCTGGCTCTGGCCCTCACCGCCTTCCCCCGATCGCGCCACCAGTTCGCCATCGGAGTCTGGGGGGCGATGGGCGGTCTGGCCGCCGCCCTGGGGCCCAGCCTGGGCGCGCTGCTGATCAGCGGGTTCGGGTGGAGGTCGGTGTTCTTGGTAAACGTACCGGTGGCTGTGGCCGTGCTGGTCGTCGGACCTCGCATCCTGATCGAGAGCACCGGGGGGGATCTTGCTGACCGGCGGGTCGAGATCGTAAGCGTGCCGCTGGCATCGCTGGGGGTCGGATCTGTCATTCTCGGAATTGTTCAGGGCCAGTCCTGGGGGTGGGGATCGACTTCCACCTCGGCTGCGTTCGGGGCCGGCGCGGTGATGCTGGCCGTATTCGTGGCCCGCAGTCTCAGGCACCCCGAACCTCTGTTCGACCTGCGGCTTTTCCGGCTCCGATCCTGGACGGTCGGAATTCTCGGCACCCTGCTGTTCTCCGCCGCCTACTTCTCGCTGGCGGTGCTGCTGCCCAGCTTCGTCCAAGAGACATGGCGATGGTCGGTGATCGAGACCGGTCTCGCCATCGCGCCCGGACCCTTCCTGTCCTTCCTCATCCCTCCCTACGCCGGCCGGCTGGCCGATCGGATCGGGAACGCGCCGATCCTCATGGTGGGAGCCG
Source organism: Acidimicrobiales bacterium (assembly GCA_963422655.1). Classification (GTDB taxonomy): domain Bacteria; phylum Actinomycetota; class Acidimicrobiia; order Acidimicrobiales; family Aldehydirespiratoraceae; genus CATQHS01. The sequence goes on from OY730440.1 coordinate 1,568,293, forward strand.
GTTTCGGAGTGGCGGGTATGGCGTGGTTTCTGGTCACCCTCACGGTCGAACCCCGACTGGATCATTTCCTCATCGGCAACTTGTTGATCGGCGTGGCCGCGGGTCTGTGCTTCGCCCAACTGGTGGGGGCTACCCTTCGGGACGTGCCAGCCGGCATGTACGCCCGGGCCGGCGCCGGTCGTACCACCATCTTCCAACTGACGCTGGCCATGGCGGTGGCGCTGGCCTTCACCATGATCGGCGAGCCCGAAGGGTCTGGAGCCATGCTGGCGGCCTACCGACGAGTCTGGGTGGTCAGCCTGGTTTGCTTCGTAGGATTGTTCGCAGTGTTCGCTTTCATGTACCCACGCCGGGACCGGTTACCAGCGGTGCCGGCCGCTACCCGGCCCACCGAGGTCAGCCTGTGAAGTTCGGCATCTTCTACGAGCACCAGCTCCCCCGACCCTGGAACGACGGCGATGAACACCGGCTGTTCTCCGAAGCGCTCGAGCAGGTGGAGCTGGCCGACCGGCTCGGTTTCGATTACGCCTGGGAGGTCGAGCATCACTTCCTCGAGGAGTACTCGCACTCCTCGGCGCCGGAGGTGTTCCTCGCCGCTTGCAGCCAGCGCACCGACCGGATCCGGCTCGGCCACGGCATCGTGTTGATGCCCCCGAGCTACAACCACCCGGCCCGAGTGGCGGAACGGATCGCCACTTTGGACTTGGTGTCGAACGGCCGGGTGGACTTCGGCACCGGTGAGTCGTCGTCGATCCTGGAGCTGGGCGGCTTCGGAGTCGATGCCGATGCCAAGCGGTCGGCCTGGGCCGAAGCGGTCGAGCAGTGCTGCAACATGCTGGTCATGGACCCCTACCCGGGGTACGAAGGCGACTACTTCTCGATGCCGTGCCGCAATGTCGTGCCCAAGCCGGTGCAGAAACCCCATCCGCCGCTGTGGGTGGCATGCTCGAACCGGGAGACGATCAAGCTGGCGGCCCGGCTCGGGATGGGCGCCCTCACCTTCTCCTTCGTGGACCCCGACGAAGCGGGCCAGTGGGTGCAGGACTACTACCGGATCCTGACCGACGAGTGCGTGCCGATCGGTCACACCGTCAACGCCAACATCGCCATGGTCACCGGACTGTCGGTGCATCCCGATGAGGAGGAAGCCAAACGCCGCGGTCTGGACGGTTTCCGGTTCTTCGGTTACGGCCTCGGTCACCACTACGTATTCGGCCGGCACCGGCCGGGCCGCACCGATATCTGGTCGGCCTATCAGGCCGAGCGCGAGTCGATGCCAGACCACGGCGAACGCAGCGGCATCGGGACGCCCGACCAGGTTCGGAACCACCTGCGAAGCTACGCCGAAGCCGGCGTCGATCAGGTGGTGTTCATCCAGCAGGGCGGCAAGAACCGCCACGACCACATCTGCCAGACCCTGGAGCTGTTCGCAGAAACCGTGATGGGTGACTTCGCCGAGGGCGAAGCCGAGCGGGAAAGAGCCAAGACCGACCGGTTAGCGCCCAGTATCGCTGCCGCCATGGCCCGCAAAACGCCGATGCCGGCCTTGGCCGACGAAGAGATCCCCGTCTTCGAGGCCTTGGGGCGTTCCATCGCCAAGGCCCTCCCCGCCGAGCAGCTACAAGAGGCCCGCAAGGTGATCAAGACGTGGACCCGAGCCGCCACTCCCCTGTACGTCCCCGACGAAATGCTCGACACGGTCGAGCTTCGCGGCTGAGCCATAACTCGAGTCCAGGTCCACGATGACGATCACGCTGCCCCCGCTTCCCTACGCCGAAACCGCGCTGGCGCCTCACATCAGCGCCCGCACCCTGAGCTTGCATCACGGCCGTCACCATGCCGGCTACGTAGCGCGAGTCAACCACCTAATCGGCGGCGCTTCTCTCCAGGACTCGACGCTGGGCGAGATCGTGGTAGCCGCCGAACCGGGAGAGCTGTTCAACAGCGCGGCTCAGGCCTGGAACCACGATTTCTACTGGCACTGTATGACACCGGGCGGCGGCGGTGATCCGAGCGGCGATCTGGCCGCTCGGATCGATCGAGACTTCGGATCGGTCGATGCCTTCAAGACGGAGTTCGCAGCCGCGGCTCGATCCAAGTTCGGGTCGGGCTGGGTCTGGTTGGTGAACACGGGTTCGGGCCTGCGGATCGTGTCGACCGACGACGCTGGTACCCCCATCACCGACGGCCTGAACCCGCTGCTGACCATCGACGTATGGGAGCACGCCTACTACCTCGACTACCAAAACGCCCGGGCTGCATACATCGACGCCTTCATCGAGCACTTGGTCGATTGGGAATTCGCGGCCGCATGTTATAAAAGTGAATTATCGGCCGGGTCATATGGGTGACCCGGCCGGTCCGACGGCGTTGCCGTGAGTCGGCCCTTCGAGCCAAAGCCGACCGGGTGAGCAGATGTTGGAGTACCGAGGTACGAGATGTTCAGCGGAGCCGGCTCCTGGAAAGGCGTACATCCCCATCAACGTATAGAGGAATACGCGAAAGCTCTGTCAGTGCTCGGAGATGTAGAAGCGGCCGTTGCCTACGCGTCGCTGCTGGTAGCTGACGAGAACCACGAACAGGAGCAGTACGCCATCAACTTGATCCGCAAAATGCAAGCCACCGGTGGACCAGTCGGAGACTGGACCGGGCTGGCCATCCCGCTCGACAACTACGTCGACAGCGTTTACTTCGCCCGGTCGGACCAGAACCGCGGCATTCAGCTTGACCCACAGATCCGCACCTATCGAACCTCGTGGCCGTGACACGTTGCAAACGTCAGCCGGGGCCCACCACTGGCGGGCCCCGGCGAGGGGTAGACCGACGCACCTCGGTTGACCCGAAGTGGCTTGCAGCCTGTACTGACTGTACCGCAACCTCGAACGGGCCGGGACCGGGATCGGACCCGGGAACCGGGTCCGATCCGAACGGCGGGGATGTAGTTTTCCGCCAATGAGCGCCACCGCGCCGTCACATCCCCATGAGGCTCATTCCGGCAAGGACCACGACACGCTCGCTTTGGGTGAGCTGGGTCGAGCGGTTCGGAGCCGCCGTAACCACCTGAGGCTCACCCTCAGCCAGGTCGCCGAACGCTCCGGGCTGTCGGTGCCGTTTCTGAGCCAGGTGGAGACCAGCTTCGCCGCTCCGAGCCTGACCTCCCTGTTCGCCATAGCCAGGGTTCTCGACACCACGCCGGAACGGCTGCTGGCTGGTCCGGTCTCGGCCGAGGTAGTGGTCACACCTGGAGACGAGGGCCAGCGGTACGCCATCACCGACGCCATCAGAACCGGGTTCCGGCGCCAGCTCACTGGCTTGGGTGAGCCGTTCAGCGCGGCGGAGTACGTCATCGAGCCCGGATCCGATATCGGAGGATTCTTCTCGTCGGCGGGGCGCGAGATGATCCACGTAACCGAGGGAAAGCTGGCTGTAGACCTCGATGACGGGACCGGTCATCTCGTCACGCACCAGCTGGGGACTGGCGACACGATGGTCTACTCCACCGCCACCCGCCACCGATGGCGCCACTTGGGCGGGTCCACCACGAAGTTCGTCCACGTCTCGGCGCCAGGCTGAGCCGAGGCCGGATTCACTGGTTCACTTTCTCGGCCGCTGAGGGCGTCTCATTACTGATGAAGGTCACGCGTCTTGCTTTACCAGTTCGAAGGTCACGTGGTCGCAGTCGATGCAGAAGGTGTCTTCGGTGACGGTCAACAGGGGGGCAGAGTCGCTGACCGGCAGATGTAGGCACACGTTGCCAGTGGTGGTAACTCCGTGAGCGACAGGGTCATAGGGCAGTTCGTGGTTTATGAACACGGAATCGCACTCGTTGCTGAAAGCCAAGTCGAATCTGGGGTTACCGACAGTTCCCTCTTGGGCCGCTTCGCTGTCTGGTGGGGCGTCGTAGCGGGCCGACATAGTGACGAGGGTGTACCGGTGTGCTGTGAGCGGAGGGTCGTTGAACTGGTTGTCCTCGAGAATCTCCTCGGTGGCGTCGAGCTCAACGGCCAGGACTTCTACCCAGTAACCGGGGTGTGACAGTTAAGGGTGAGGCAGTGAGGGTGAGGCAGTGAGGGTGAGGCAGTGAGGGTGAGGCAGACAGCGGACCGTCTTCGATCCGTCCTCAGGAGGTCTCGGCCTCAGGAGGTCTCGGAAAGGTTTTGGACGCCGCGGTTCGGGCCGAGTCGCTACCGTCGGAGATTCGATGAGGGCGTGATCAGGGGGAACACCTCACCGGCAATCCGGTCGCCGGTAGTCAGACCGTGGGGCAGCAGCTTCCAGAACGTGGCCGCCTGCTCGCCCTGGTCGAGGTAGCAGGTGTCGGGGTGGGCCCAGCGGGTCGACAGCCGGCGGAAGTCCCGATCGGCCACCTCCCGCACGCCGGTGGCATGCAGGGTGCGGGAGTCGATGGCTACCGCGTCGCCGGCTCGCAGGTCCCAGGTGGTCACCGGGAACCGGTCGGCGTCGGCGTCGATGTCGGGAACCGGTTCCAGATCCGATCGTCCACCGATGGTGCTCGCTGTGGCCGAGAACTCGATCGGCGCGTAGGTGACTCCGGTGGCGTGCGAGCCGGCTACCACCCGCAGGGCGGCATCGGCCCGCACGTCGTCGAGGGTGACCCAGATAGTGACGAAGGGTCGATCCAGGTTGTAGTAAGGGTGGTCCTGGTGCCAGGGACTGGCCGACACCGCCCCCGGCTCGGAGCTGAACCACTGGTCCTCGATCAGCACCACCGAGTCGGTACCCACCAAGTCGACGGCCAAGGCGGTCAGCGGGGACGATCGGGTCAGCTCGGCGATATCGGGATCGTCGAACCAGCGGAACAGGTCGCTGTCCACCCGGAGCTCGTCGGGCCCCGACAGTACGCCGTAGAACTGGCTGGGACTGGAGCGGCAGCGGTCGATGGCACGGTGGAGCCGATGGCACCACCGACGGTCCAAGAGCCCCGGAACCACCACCACGCCTCGGGCTTCGAGCTCGGAGTTGCAGTCGGATCGAACGGGCCCTGCAGAGGTGGCGGGGCGATCAGAGGGCACGGGTAGTCACCGCGGTCGCCATCAGCTTGGCGTAATGGGCCATGTAGCCCCGCTGGGGAGCTTCGGACGTGATCGAACCCGTCACCACCCCTTCAGCCACCTCACCGGCATCGTCGGGAAGGCCCCGGCTCATGTCGATCCACTCCATCTCGGGAATGGACAGACCCCGCTGGACCCGCTCGAACATGTCGAGGTCGTCGGGAGTGCCGAAGTTCACGAAATCCTCGTCCACCCGGAGCCGTAACAGATCGATTTCGTAAGGCGCGCCGGGAGCAGAAGTGAGCCACAGCCACAGCCGGGTCCGGTCCACGGCCAGCGGCTCGACCACCAGCAACTGGTTGCCGACGAAGATGAGGTTCGGGAACAGCGAGAGGTTCACCATGGAACCTGTGGCCAGATCGAGATGGTCCTGCATTCCGGCATCGATCAACGCCGATTCGAGAGGTTCACGGAACGGCACGTCGCGCATGGTGGCCCACGGACCCTGGGGGATCCCCGGCCGCTGATCCACCAGCATGTGGCCGTTGCCCAAGGCCTTCGAGATCATCGGGGTGGAGCCGGGGTCGCGGGCCAGCACCGTCTCCACGTCGACCGTCTGGCCCAGATTGTTGTAAGAGTGATGGGCGAAGGTGGCGTGGAGGCCGTCGGCCGCGTTGTCCCATGACAGCTTCCAGTTGCCGACGAACTCGAGGCGCTGCGGTGAAGCAAGCACCACCATCTCACCGCCGGGGTGGCGGTCGATGATGGTGTCGAGGGACTCACGGGCCGGGCCGAGCCACACCTCCAAGGGTTCGGGATCGGGATGCAGTGTGGCAAAAACGAAGCCCCGGTAACAGTCCACCCCCAGCCGGCCCAGCGAAAGGACGGACCGATCCCCGACCGGATGATCGGCGGGGAAGGGGATAGCTGCCAACCGGCCATCGGTGGCGTAGGTCCAGCCGTGGTACGGGCAGGTGAAGCTCTTGGCGCAGCCACGATCCTCGACCGCGAGGATCGTGCCCCGATGGGAGCAGCGATTAAGGAGGGCATGCACGGTGCCGTCGGCGCCCCGGGTAACCAGCACTGGGCGCCGGCCCAATGTCACCGTCTTGTAATCACCGGGACCGGGGATCTCGCTCTCGTGGGCGACGTAGCACCATGACGCCGCGAACACCCGGGTCATCTCCAGCTCGAAGATCTCCGGGTCGGTGTAGACACGACGATGCACCCGGTCGGGCTGCACCAGATTCTCGAACATCTCCGGCGACAGATCGGATTCGACGGCAGTCAAGAGAACTCCTCAGAGCACGAAGCTGGGGTTGCGCACGCCGATGGTCAGAGCGGGCAGGATCAGAATCTTGGTGCGGCAGCGGAAGTGATCACCGACGAGCTCGTGGATCTGGTGACCGGCAAGCTGCTGGCGCCGGCCATGGCGCTGCTCGTCGAGGATCAGCGAGGAACGGGCCACGACCCGGCCGGTATCGGCCCAGGCCTCCACTCCGGTGACGATTCGTGTGGTTCGCGACGGTGGCTGCTGGCCCCAGGCCGTGCGGTCGCGGCGCCAACCGACCCGTTCACCGAGTCGTCGATGGTCGTCGAGAAAGAGGGACTGGTCCCGGCCGGGGTGGGCGGGGGTCGACAGCGGCACCCACAGGACGGCGTCGTCGGTGAAGGATTCGAGCCACTCCTCGAATCGTCCTCCGTCCAGCAGACGTCCTTCATGGACCAAGTGTGAGGTGACCGTGGCCACCAAGGCCGGCTCGGCCGGCGGCCGCCCCTCCACTCCCGCGAGCAGGGCGGCCAGATCGTCGTAACGGGCTCCGACCGCGGCTTGGGGCAGTCTCACCGCGACATCCCCGGGACCATGCGTTCGAGGGTACGGGACTCGAACACGGCGACCAGCCAGTAGCAGACCACCGCAACGAGGGTCAGCACGGTAACCGACACCCACAGCACGTTGTAGTTGTTCTGGGTGTAGGCGATGATCATGATGGCACCCATTCCGTTGCCGGTGGCCAGCCACTCCGCCACCGTGGCGCCGAGCAGCGATGTGGGCACCGCGATCCGAGCCGAGGCGAGCAGAGCCGGAACCGCCGCCGGTAGGTAGGCATTGCGTACGTGGGCGCGGGGACGGGCGTCGTAGGACTTGAGCACGTCGAGGACCCCCACCGGGGTGCGGCGCATAGCCCCGAAACAGTTGACCAGGGTCGGGAAGAACGACATGACCGCCACGATCGCGGTGGTAGTCAGCAGTCCCCGCCCGACGAATACGATGATCACCGGCGTGGTGACGATTATGGGAATCGACCGTAGCGCCACCGCTATCGGCATGAGGGCGCGCTCCAGCCACGGGAGCAGGATGAACGCCACCGCTGTTGCCACCGCCCCGATCAGCCCCACCACGAAACCTAGGGTGGTCGTCCACAGGGTGGTTCCCAGAGCCCCGAAGACATAAGAGCGCGTCGTCGCCGCATCCTCATTGGTGAACAGCTCCGACCACACGTCGATGGGTGTCTTGGCGAAATAGGGGTTGAGCTGGAATACCCACAGAAATGCCATCCAAGCGACGATCACCACTGCGATCGGGGTCACCAGCGCACCCAACCGGTTGAGCAGGCCAGGTTCCTGGCGGGCAGCCGGAACCGTAGCCATGTCGAGGGCGGGCACCCACGGGCACAGGTATCGGCCCAGCGCCCCCACCGCCAGGTAGGCACCGGAGGATACCGCCGTGGACAGCACCGCGATCACCCATATCCTGTCGGTTTCCAGAGCGCCCAGAGCCCTGACCGTGAGTATCCCCAGGCCCTTGTGGGCCCCAGTGAACTCACCGACGACTGCGCCCAAGAAGGCGGCCGGCGCCGCGATCTGCAGACCGGCGAACATGGCCGGCACCGATGCCCGGAGCCGCACCCGGCGGAAGGCGACGAAGCGTCCCCTACCGAAGGAGCGGACCACGTCCAATGCGCTGCCCGGGGCCGTGTCGAAGCCGAGCAGGGCGGCAACGTAGGTGGTGAAGAACACGGCCAAGGCGGACAACGCGATGGGGGTGCCGGTGCCCGGACCGGTGATCACCCGCAGGATCAGAGCCAGAGCGATGAAGGGCAGACAGAAGGTAGTGAGGCACACCGCGCCGATGCTGCGGCGCAACCAAGGCACCAGCGAGGCTACGGACGCCAAGGCGATGGCGGCCAGGTTCCCCCAGAGGAAGCCCCATGCCGCGCTTCGCGTCGAGTGCCACAGGTTTCGCGAGTAGAGACCGCGGTTGTCGATGAATTCGAGCACCACCGACGAAGGCGGGGACAGTCGGTACGAGCCAGCGTACAGGGTACGAGCGGCCAGCTCCCAGGCTCCGATCACGCCGATACCGACGAGCAGGCTCAATATCCACGGCGGCGCGTCGCGCTGCCCGGTCGGCTCCTCCACGCCGGTGGTCAAATCGTCTCCGCGTCGATCTGTACTACCTGTCTTTCGGATCGGTGCAGGCTGGCCGACACCGCCTCCACCGCGGAGTGGAACCCGTCAGTGAGCAGAAGCTCGCGGGTTCGGGGCCGTTCGAAGCTCACCCGGTGGCGCGATACCACCCGGCCCGGTCGGGGCGACATGACCACCACCTCGTCGGCCGCATACACAGCTTCGGGTATCGAGTGGGTCACCAGCACGGTGGTGGTGCCCCGTGCCGTCCATATTCTCTGGAGCTCGTCGTTGAGCTGCTGGCGGGTCAGGGCGTCGAGGGCACCGAAGGGCTCGTCCAACAGGAGCAGATCAGGGGCAGTGACCAAGGCTCGAGCGATGGCCACCCGTTGACGCATACCCCCTGACAACTGCGCGGGCCGGGCTTTCTCGAATCCCTGGAGCCCGACCAACTCGATCAGCTCACCGACAGCCTTGTGCTCATGGCGGCGACCGACCAGCTCCAAGGCCAGCCTGATGTTGGCCGCCACCGACCGCCAAGGCAGCAGCGAGGGATCCTGGAAGGCCACGCCGATGCGCTGGCGACGGCGCATACCGTCGGGGGATACGCCGTCCATGTCGATGGTTCCCTCATCGGGCCGGTCGAGCCCGGCCACGAGACGCAACACCGTGGACTTGCCGCAACCGGAGGGTCCGATGAGGGCACAGAAACCACCCGGCGGCACGTGGAGATCGAAGCCTCGAAGGGCCACGACCTCATCGGCGCCGATAGCGAAGGTACGCCCGACTCCTACGACGTCGACCGGCGCGCCCGGGTGGGTCACCAGCCGGAAAGGTGCCCCGTCACGAGAGCACCGGGCCGGCGGCGAAGATCTCCTCGAGCAGTGACCGGTCCCACAGGTCTGGAGTCACGTTCACTCCGAGCGCTTTCAGCGTCTCGATGTTGTCTTGGATGGACTCGTCGGTGAACCACAAGAACCCGTTCTCATCGGTGTCGGCGCTGAACATGATCTTGAGTTGCTCGGAGGCCTGGAGCTTCTGTGTCGCCAAGTCGAAGCCCGCGTCCGGGAAACGGTCGAGGGTGAGCTGGGCGGCGGCGTCGGTGTCGGTCTTGTACTCCTGCCAGCCGAGTATCTCACCTCTCAGCAGCCCGAACACAGTGTCGCGGTCGTTGGCCAGGGTGTCCTCGGTCACGATGTAGGTCTGGCTGTGCACCGCGTAGCCGAAATCAGCGAAGAGCATGGTGGTGTTGTCGATCCCCTTGACCGTCATGGCCACGGGCAGGTCGGTGAGCCAGCACAGCAGGCAGTCGACCTCGCCGTTCACCAGCGGGGCCGGGTCGTAATCGCTGGGTATGACTTCCACTCGGCCGAGATCGACGTTGTTGAGCTTGGCCAGCAGGTCGAGATCGAGCTGGTTGTTGAAAGCCATCCCGAGTTTCTTGCCTTCCAAGTCGGAGGGCTCGTTCACCGGGTTCTCCGTAAGTGAGGCGATCACGAACGGGTTGCGCTGCATGGCCACCCCCACGATCTTGAACGGTGCACCCTCCGCTACCGACAGACCGGCAAAGTTCGCAGCCGAGATTCCCATCACGGCCTGACCGGCGATCACCGGGGGATCGACCGGTGCGCCCGGCCCGCCGGGGGTGAGGGTCACATCGAGGCCGAAGCGCTCGTAGTAGCCCTTCTCGTCAGCGATGTAGGAGCCGCCGAACTGGACCGAGTCAAGCCAGCTCAACTGGAAGTTCACTTTCTCCAGCGCCTTGGCCGCGGTTGTCGTTGCTGCGGCTGCGGTGGTGGTTGTTACCGCGGCTGGGGCTGGCTCGTCGTCGTCCCCGCACGCGGACAGCAGGCTGCCTCCTCCCAGGATCAACCCTGTGCCCGCGGCTGCACCTCCGACAAATCTGCGCCTGGTGAACTGGTTCTCGCCCATCGTGATCCCTCCATGCTGATAGTCCCGCCGTAACCGACGGTCCAAATGTTTGATCACATCAAAGTATCACAAGCTGGATCCGCCTGCCGTCGAATGGCCACGGCGCGTCCGCTACAGTTCCTGCCATGGATATCGAGATTCGGCATGCACCAAGTTTCGGAGTGGCACGATGCACCCTGGGCGGTGGTCAGCAGATCAAGGTGGAAGCCGGGGCCATGATGGCGCACACGGCCGGCATGGGGCTGGAAGCCAAGATCGAGGGCGGCGTCTTCAAGGGGCTCAAGCGCAGCGTGCTGGGGGGTGAGTCCCTGTACGTCTCCACCTACACCGCCCCGGCCGCAGGGGGATGGGTGGACGTGGCGGCCAAGCTGCCCGGCGACATCCGGGTTCTGGAACTCGACGGTTCGCACTCCTGGATCATCGAGCGGGGTAACTGGCTGGCCTCGGATGCTTCGGTCGTCATCGACACCAAATGGGGTGGGTTCAAGTCGCTGATCGGTGGCGAAGGCGGATTCATGGTCCACGCCACCGGATCGGGAAAGGCGCTGGTGGCGTCGTACGGAGCCATCGAAGTCATCTCGCTGGCTGTCGGCGAGACTGTCGTGGTCGACACCAACCATATGCTGGCCTTCGTCGACACCGTCAGCTATGAGCTGAAGCGGGCGGTGGAGGGTCGCTCCATACAGTCGGCCAAGTCGGGGGAGGGATTCGTGTTCCACTTCACCGGTCCCGGCGACATCTTGGTGCAGACCCGCAACCAGCAGCAGCTCGTGGCCTGGATCAACACCGAGATCGGCAGCCGCGAGTAACCCCGAGGCGAACTTCTCTGCCGGGAGCCTGACCCGCTCACTGGCCTCGGTCGATGATGACCGGGGTTGCCGGAGCCGACGAGCGCCGCCGGACCCGAACTTGCCGGTGTGTAAATTGCAAGTACTACTTGCAATTTACACACCACTCTATATTGATTGCCATGATCGAGCGTGAAATCACACCCCATTTGACCACGCTGTTTCAGCAGTACCCCTTTGTGACAGTTACCGGGCCGAGGCAATCCGGTAAGACGACGCTGTGCCGCGCCGCCTTTCCTGATCTCGAATACGCCAACCTGGAAGCACCCGACCAGCGGTACTTTGCCGAATCCGATCCTCGGGGGTTTCTGTCCCAGTTCAACGGAGCCGCGGTCATCGACGAGGTCCAGCACGTTCCTGAGCTCTTGTCCTACCTCCAGGTCCTCGCTGACGAAAGAGGCCACAACAGCCTCTTCGTGCTCACGGGCAGCGAGCAGTTCAGACTCTCCGATGCCATCAGCCAGTCTCTGGCCGGGCGGACCGCGCTACTGCGTCTCCTGCCTTTTTCTCTGACAGAACGCCAACGAACGGGCGCGAGCAATGCGGTGGACGACATTCTCTATTCGGGGTTCTACCCCCGGATTCTCGATCAGGGCCTCGATCCACGACAAGCGCTCGGCGATTACTTCGAAACCTACGTCGAGCGGGACGTGCGCCGGTTGGGGGAGATCCGTAACCTCTCGAGCTTCCGGCTCTTCGTCCGGCTGTGCGCCGGGCGGGTCGGCCAGCTCGTCAATCTCACCTCACTGGGTTCGGACGTGGGCGTATCCCACACGACAGCGCGAGAGTGGCTCACGGTCTTGGAAACGAGCTACGTCATCTTCCGGTTGCAACCATTTCACGCCAATATCCGAAAGCGTCTGGTCAAGTCGCCGAAGCTCTACTTCTACGATGTTGGTCTGGCCAGTTTTCTCATCGGTATCGAACATGCCGGGCAGATCGCTACCCATCCCCTGCGTGGAGCGCTCTTCGAGAACGCGGTCGTCGCGGAGGTGCTCAAACATCGTTTCAATCGGGGCCGCCAGCCCAACCTTTCCTTCTTCCGAGATGCGAGGGGGTTGGAATGTGACCTCTTCTATGAGACCGGCCGCGGCATCGGCGCCATCGAGATCAAGTCCGGGGCTACGGTTGCCGCCGAGCATTTTCGTTCGCTCGATCGTGTTGCCGATTTGATTCCGAACGTCTCAGCCAAGGCCCTCGTCTATGGCGGCGCGGTTCGCCAATCCCGAAGCGACTGCGAGGTTGCGCCGCTGAGCGAGTTGAATGGAGTACTCGAACGATTCGACGTAGGGGTTGATCATCTTGGACAGAGACACGGTGCATAGAATCGCTTCTGGCAGTTACCCACACCCGATTCCGCAGCTCGTGGCGTGCGGCTGACCTACTCCGAGGAGACCGAAGCCTTCCGAGCCGAGTTCTCGGCCTGGCTCGATGCCAATCTCCCCGAGGAATCACAGACCCGACAACGGCCGCGGTCGAGTGCCGATATCCCCCCGTGGGCCCGGGCCTTCCAGCGCCGGATGTTCGACGACGGCTGGCTGGTACCGGGCTACCCGCCCGAGTACGGAGGTCGTAACGCTGGCCTGTACGAGCAGGTGGTGTGTTTGGAGGAACTGGGACGGCGCCAGGTCGCCCGCAGCTTCAACCCCCAGGGCCTTGGCATCGTGAGCGCCTCCATAATCTCCTTCGGCACCGACGAGCAGAAGCAGAAGTGGGCGGTGCCGGTGATGCGGGCCGATAAGACGGCGGCGGTGGGCATGAGCGAACCGGGGGCGGGCAGCGACTTGGCCTCGCTGGCCACCCGGGCCCGGCTCGACGGCGACTGTTTCGTGGTCAACGGCCAGAAGGTGTGGACCTCGGGGGCCCATCACGCCGACATTTTGCTGGCTTTCGTGCGCACCGACCCCGACCTCCCCAAGCACAAGGGCATCTCGGCGCTGATCATCGAAACCGATACCCCCGGGTTGGAGTGCCGACCCTTCGATGACATCACCGGCCGTACCCCCGACTTCAACGAGGTGTTCTTCGACGACGTTATGGTGCCCCGCCAGAATCTGATCGGCGAGCTCAACGACGGGTGGCGGGTGTGCAACGGCTCGCTGGCCCATGAGCGAGAGATGTTGTGGATCATGTGGTCCCAGGGGCTGGATCGGATGCTGGCCGACACCCTCACCGAGCTGGCCCGCACCCCGGCTGCCGCCGACGAGGTCCTGCTCGACGGGCTGGGCCGCTCGGTCATGGACTCCTGGGCTCTTCGCCTACTGGGCCATCGCCAGCTCGCCCGCCGACAGCGGGGGCTGGTGGCGGCCGAGCAGTCGCTGCTGAAGCTGCTGGGGTCGGAGGCCCAGCAGCGGCTGGCGCTGTTGATGGTCGAGACCCTGGGGCCGGCCGCGCTGGACCGGACTGGGCCCGATGGCACCGGGGCTCCTTTCGACAGCGATCGGTCGGCACTGTCGTGGTTCGATCGCTACCTGTTCACCTTCGCCGGCACCATAAGTGGCGGCACCAGCGAGATCCAGCGCAACATCATCGCCGAGAGGGTCCTCGGCCAGCCGAGGACCTGAGAACCGGGGTACCAGAGATGGAGTTCGAGCTCAGCGAGGACCAGTTGGAGCTGCAGCGCACGGTCCGGGCCGTCCTCGACGCCGAGTCCCCGTCGGAGCTGTCCCACGCACTGGCCGACGGTCAGGGAAACGCCGACGGTCTCTGGGCCACGCTGGTGGATCTGGACTGGCCGGCGCTGGCTCTGCCTTCTACGGCGGGCGGGCTCGGCTACGACTGGGTGGAGCTGGCCATCTTGGTGGAAGAGCTGGGCCGTCACGCCGCGCCCGGACCGTTTCTGGCCACCCTCACCGGGTTCGCGCCTCTTCTGGCCGAGGTGGCCACCCCTGAGGAGGCCGACCGGATGCTGGCGCCGGTAGCGGCGGGGGAGGTCACCGGCACCATCGCCGTAGACGAGGGCGCGGGAACCTGGGACCCGGCCCATGTCGAAGCCATGGCCCGGCGCGACGGTGACGAGCTCGTACTGGCCGGAATCAAGCGCTACGTGGTGGATGGGGCCACCGCTGACGAGATCGGGGTGGTGGTTCGTCTCGACGGTGAACTCCGGGTGGTGATCGTGCCCGGATCGGCGGTCGGCGCCACCGAGATCGAGCCCATCGATGCCGGGGTCCGCCACGCCGACGTGTCCCTGGACGGGATCCGGGTTCCGGTCGGACGTCTGGTGGGTCGAGGCGACGCGGCATCGGGCGTCGTACGGGCATTGGAGGGGTCGGTGACAGCCGTTGCCGCTGTCACGGTGGGGGCCTGCCAGCGCATCTTCGAGATCACCAACGCCTACGCCAAGCAGCGGGTCCAGTTCGGCGTACCCATCGGCTCGTTCCAAGCAGTGAAACACAAGCTGGTCGACATGTACCGCGACATCGAACGAGCCCGGGTGCTGGTCTATTACGCGGCCCTGACTCTGGCCGAAGATCACCCTGATCGGACCTTGGCCGCTTCCATGGCCAAGGCCGGGGCCGGGGAGGCCCAGCGCCGTTGCGTTCAGGACGGGCTCCAGTTGGCCGGAGGTATCGGGTATACCCGTGAGCACGACCTGCACCTGTTTCTCCGCCGAGCCAAAGTGGGCGAACTCCACTTCGGTTCCGCCTCCCACCATCGCCGCAAGGTGGCCCGGCTAACCCTGGCCGACAGCGGTGTCACAGACCACAGTTAGGCCTCGGCGACAGCGTCCGGTGCCACCGAGCCGGGGCTCGACTCCGCCACGGTGCCCCGGATCAACAGCAGGCCTATCAGCACCGAGGCAAGCATGGCCACACCGATGCTCAGCCAAGTGAGCCCGGCCCCGGCTCTGTCGTAGAGGGCGGCGGCGGGCAGGGCGATGACCCCAGCTCCCAGAACCTCGGTGGCGCCGTAGAGCCCCAGAGCCGCGGCCTGCCGATCCTCGGGAACGGCTCTTGACACCACCACCTGCCCGCCGGTGAATCCGAACGAGCAAATGACCCCGAGCCCAGCCAGTGCTCCGATGGGGACAGCCAGGCCCGGGGCCCAGCCGTAGGCCATCAGCGCTACCCCCACAATGGAAACCCCTGTCGCAGTGACCCGGACCGGCCCGAGCCGATCCGCGGTCCGGCCCGCCAGCGGGCCCACCAACCCAACGGGTACGGACATGACCGTAAAGGCGAGCGCGGTGTGCAAGGCCCCGCCGCCGCGATCTTGGAGCATGACCGGCAGCACCGACTCCCAGCCTCCGATGAGAAAGAAGTACCCGCCCACGAGTAGCAGGCCGCCCTGCAGCCGGCGTCGGCGCAACAAACCCAGCGGGTTCGAATGGCGCGCCTCGTCTTGGCGGCCCCGGTCGGCGGGGAGCCGCACGACCAGTGGCCAGAACAGGGCCAGAGCCACCGCCAAGACCACGAAAGGAGCTCGAATACCCCACACCCGGGCCAGCAAAGCCGCCCCCAGCGGTCCGAGGGTGAAGCCGACCACCTCACCGGTGATCATGCGACCCAGGTTCTCGCCGACCCTCTCGGGGTCGAACACCGATGCAGCCCGGCGCAGCGCCGGGAAGACGAGGCCGCCGCCGAACCCGAGCAGGCCCCGGCACAGTGTCCAAGTGACGACATCGTCGGCCAAGGCCATGACCAGCAAGGCCAGCGTGGCCATCACGAGCCCAGCCGTGGCCATCCGTCGCCCCTGGCCTCGGTCGGCGTGAGGGGCCAGCGTGACCTGAACCACGAAAGCGGTCATGAAACCGGCCGCCACGATCACGCCCATGGCCGTCGAGGTGAACCCCAGCTCGTCTCGTATCTCACCAAAAAGGGCCACGGGACCACCGAGAGCAGCGGCGTTGAGGGCCATCACAGCCTGGAACGGCAGCAGACCTCGCCGGCCGGCCCGGCGTTCTGGCGGGCTGGAAGTGAACATGGCCCCTCGGGATCTCTTCTTCGAGCAGGGCCGGGACGATCCCACCGACTGTGTCCAATCTAAGATAGGCCCCGATCGGTCATGAACGATTTCGACCCCCGCCGTTTCGAGACCATCCAAGTGGAGATAGCCGAACACGTCTGCTGGGTGACGCTCGATCGCCCTGAGGCGCTTCATGCCTTCGACGAGCGCATGCAGCACGAACTTCGACAGACCTGGCGGGCCCTGCGCCGAATCGATGACGTCCGGTGTGTCGTTTTGGGCGCTACCGGTGACCGTGCCTTCTGCGTGGGCATCGACCGGGGTCAGGAAATGCCGGCACTGGCCGAAGGCAACCGTGGGCTCTACGGAACCTCGAACAACAACATGTACGACGACCCGGGCCACGATCTCGGCCCCAAGGCTTGCGATCTGTGGAAGCCGGTCGTGGTGGCCGTCAACGGGATGTGCTGTGGCGGTGCCTTCTACCTGATCTCCGAGTGCGACATCATCATCGCGGCCGAGGGCGCCACCTTCTTCGACCCTCACGTCACCTACGGCATGGCCGCCGTCTACGAGCCGGTGAAGATGGCCCAGCGCATGCCTTTGGGCGAAGTACTGCGGCTCACCCTGTTGGGGAGCCATGAGCAGACGACCGCCGCCACCGCCCACCGCATCGGGCTGGTGTCGGAGGTGGTTCCCTTCGACGAGCTGGCGGACACGGCCCGGTGGCTGGCCGAGACCATCGCTTCACAACCTCCCGATGCCGTGCAGGGCAGCCTGCGGGCCATCTGGGCCGCCAACGACTTGGGCCGGCTCGATGCTCTGGCCTTGGCCCCGGCGCTGCTCACCACCGGTACCAGCCCTGAGGCCATGGCCCAAGGCCAGTCTCTGTTCGAGAGTGGGCGCCGGATCACCCCCCGGCGTCGCTGAGACTATAGATTCGATTCGTACCCGCGATACCACTTGGGGGGACCCACCGTGACTACTCCATACCCGAACACTTTGATCTTCGTGGATTTTCCCACCGACGAACCCGAGAGAGCCGCCCAGTTCTACCGTGACGTTTTCGGCTGGGAAGTCGAGCCCCGACCCGAGGGGTCGTTCTACCGAATCGTCCCCGGTCAGAACTTCAAGCTCCCCGACGGCACCCAGGGACCCACCGGCAACCTCCACCTCGGCATCACCAACGTGGCCAACCGGAGGCCCCACCCCCGCGACGACGGGCTGGAGCCTCGCCATCTCAGCCGGGACGGTCATAGTGTGCGCATCTGGATCCTGGTGTCGGGCGATGACGAGATGGACGCCATCTCCGATCGGGCCGTTGCCAACGGCGCCACCGAGCTATGGCGCCATCACTACTTCGGCGAGTTCAACGGCTTCAACAACGCCTTCAGGGATCCGTGGGGGAACACGCTGGTGCTGTGGACCTACGGCGGCGACGAGCCGGTAGTGCCCGATGGCTGGACCCAGGAGTGACGGCCATGTCCGACGTCTACGACATCCACCCTCCATCGCCCCGCTGGACCCACGTCGCCCTACGGGTGGCCGACATCGACGCCACCATCGACTGGTACACCACCCACACGCCGCTGAAGCTGCTCGACCGCCGCTCCGACGAGATGGGGTACGGGGCCTGGCTCGGCCATGACGACTCGCCCGACAAGCCCTTCATTCTGGTGGTGGCCCAGTTCTTCTCCGAGACCGACCCTTTCAAGGACTCACCCATTGCCACCCTTTCCCCGTTCGCTCATCTGGGGGTGGAGCTCACCAGCCGCGACGAGCTGGACGCCGCCGCCGCCGCCGCCGAGGCAGCAGGATGCCTGGCCATGGCTCCCACCGAGATGCCGCCCCCGATCGGGTACATCTGCATGTTGAGCGACCCCGACGGCAACATGATCGAGCTCAGCTACGACCAGGGCGTCTATGCCTACGCGCAGGAGGTCATGGCCTGAGCACCGACCCGGCCGCGGTGGCTGTGTCCTATCTGGCTTCGTTCTCGTCTCGTGACCCGGTTACCATTGCCGCTCATGTCGCCGCCGACTTCGTAAACGAGCACACCAGCACCCTGGGTGATCCCTGTCGGACCAGGGTCGTCTACGTGGAGCGGTTGGGCGAGTTCTTGGACACTTTTGCCGGTCTCAGCTACGAGCCCGAGGAGATCTTGGTGGACGGTGACCGGGTGGCGGCCGCCTATGTGATGCGAGCCGAATACGAGGGCAAGCCCTTCGAGATCCGGGGTGTGTTCAGGATGAGGATCTCCGGCGGGCTCATCACTCACCGCATCGACTACTTCGACAGCCTCGCCTTCTTGCGCCAGACCGGCCAGGCTTGAAAGGGGGCCCGGTTGGGTCCGGGTTCGCCTCAGCCGGTAGAAGGCAGCGTCGAACCGCGGGCCGCAGCGGCAACGAACCAGTCGAAGGTCTCCTCGATGCCTTGTCGCAGCGGAGTATGGGCCGGGCGTCCGAGCAGCTTCTGCAAAGGTCTGTCGTCGGTGCCATCGGGCAGGGCCAGGGGTTCGTCGTCGCAATCGACGAGATCGGCGCCGGCCACGGCGTTGACCTCGTCGGCGAAGGCACGGATCGACACGATGTCACCTCCGAGGGCGTAGGTGGCGGCGGAGGCCGTCGGTCGGTGGGCTACGTCGATGAAGGTCTGAGCCACGTCCGGCGCGTACTGCAAGGCGGCGGCTCCGCCGTAGCCGATGCGATAGGGCTGCCCCCGCGTGGCGGCCAGGATGGCAGTGGTGGGTTGTGACGTGAGGCCTTGGTCCCGACCCGGTCCGTACACCGTGTGGGGAACAAGCGCGGTGCTGGCCAGGCCGTACTCCTGCCAGTACACATGGGCAGTGCCCTCGTTGGCCAGCTTGAACACCCCGTATAGCGTGTTGGGGTTGCGGGGATGCGAAGGCGGCAGCACCCTGGGTGAGCCCTCGGTCGGTGGTCCGTAGACAGCAACGCTGCTGGCGTAGGTCACGTGATCGAGCCCATGGTGCCGGGCTGCTTCGAATACGTTCACCGTGCCCACCACGTTCACCCGGGCGCCCGACACCGGGTCGGCTCGCACCAGCGGAATCTGGAGCGCGGCAAGGTGGATCACACCGGTGGCACCCTCGATGACGGCGCGCACCGAAGCGGGGTCGGTTATGTCCCCGGTGACCCGGTCCAGGGCGGCTCGCTCCTCCTCGGTGAGTATCAGCCGGAGTCGGGTGTCGTCTGTGCCGAGGTCGAAGCCCACCACCTCGGCCCGGCTATTCAGCAACCGCTTCGTCACCCAAGCGCCAATGCAACCCAGGTAGCCGGTGACCACGATTCGCTCGGTCGACATCGGACCCTCATTCCCGAGCTTGTTTGGGAACCCCTTCGGTTGCACAAGTGTAGACGGCAGGTGCCGGTGCTGTACCAAGGCTTTCTTCGAGGTTGCCCGTCGCTGCATTCGACTCCGCTCGACTCCGCTCGACTCGACTATGATGTCGCCCTCATAGCCGAGGTGGAACTTGATGACGAACACTGGTGATTCTCTCAGAGGTCGTACCGCGGTGGTCACCGGCGCGGCCCGAGGCATCGGATTGGCGTGTGCTCAGCGCCTTCGAGCCGACGGGCTAAGGGTGATCGGCGTGGACGTACTGGCTGGAGAGTTCGGCCAAGCCACCGCCGGGCTCGACGAGGCTGCCGTGCTCGATGTGACCGACCCCGCCGCAGTTGCCGATTTCATCGCGGCCCGCCAGCCCGTCGACGTTCTGGTCAACAGCGCCGGAGTGGTCGGGCCGAACGTGCCGCTGTGGGAAATCGACGATGCCGGTTGGTCGGCCACGTTCGACGTGAACACGTCGGGAACTTTCCATACCATGCGTGCTGCCATACCGCCGATGCGCGACCGCGGCTACGGCCGGATCGTGAACATCGCCAGCATCGCCGGCAAGGAGGGCAACCCCATGTTGGCGGCTTATTCGGCCAGCAAGGCCGCAGTGATCGGGCTGACCAAGTCGGTGGCCAAGGAGTTGGCTACCGACGGTGTCATCGTCAACTCCGTGGCTCCGGCTGTGATCGCCACGCCTATCAATGCCGACACCGCGCCCTCGGTGCTGGAATACATGATCTCCAAGATCCCTATGGGCCGGGTCGGCCAAGCCGAGGAAGTAGCGGCGCTGGTCTCGTGGCTTGCCTCCGACGAATGCACCTTCTCGACCGGGGCCTGCTATGACATCTCCGGAGGTCGGGCCACCTATTGACGTCGGGCCACCTACTGACGTCTGTCGAGCAACACGAAGGGATCAAAGGGCGGCCATGACTTCAGCCGCGAAGCGCTCGGCCATCTCAGGGGCTTCGTCGGGGCTGAGATTGAAGTCGGGGATGATCAGCTCGTCGGTGCCGGCTTCGGCATAGCGGGCCACCTGCTCGACGATCTGAGCTGCCGTACCCACCAGCCGGGGCCGGGAGAAGGGCTGAGCCCGCAACTCGGCGGCAGCAGCTTCGGAATCACACAGGAACAGCATCAGCGCTGCCGACCGCTGGATTCCGGCCGGGTCCCGGCCCGCCTGTTCGCAGAGCCGGTCGATGAGGGAGTTGTAGTGGACCATCTCCTCAGCAGTGCACCACCCGTTCCACTCGTGGGCGTAGCGGACCGTGGTGGGTACGGTCCGGCGCGGGCCGGTACCGCCGATCATGACCGGAAGCGGGTCCTGTATCGGTTTGGGAACCAGCGGCGCCGCATCCAGCCGGTAGTGGACGCCGTCGAAGTCGGTGCGCTCGTTGGCGAACAGCCCGCTGATCACGGCACAGGCCTCGTCCAGCCTGTCGGCTCGATCCGCGATGGTTCCGTAGGTGAGCCCGTAGCGCCGGTGCTCGTTCTCCTGCCAGCCGGCGCCGATGCCGAGCACGAGCCGACCACCGCTGATGTGGTCGACGGTTGCGGCCTGCTTGGCCAGCACAGCCGGATGGCGGTAGGTATTGCCGCTGACCATGGCACCGAGCCTCACCCGGGGCACCGACGCCGCCAGCCCGGCCAGAAGCGACCAGCACTCGTGAGTGGGTAGCAGTTCCGGGTCGGCACCGAGGGGCTCGTCGTCGTAACCCCCAGCCGGAGGCATGAAGTGATCGGGCACCCAGATGCCGTCCCAACCGCTCGCTTCCACGGTGCGGCCCAAGGCCAGCACCCGGTCCCAGTCGTTGCCGCTCGATATCCAGAAACCAAATCTCATGGTCAATGTTCTAGCCTCTTATGCTGACTTCGTGTCGCCATAGGAACCGACCGGCCCGGCGGTGTGAACACTACGGCCACCCATTCTGCCCAGCTCTTCATGCCATGCTCATGGTGACACGAGGTGACCAGATGACCGTACCAATGCTTCGCAGCCTTTCTCTCCAACGGTTCAGGAGCTTCCCGACGGCGGAGATCGAGTTCGGCAATCCGGCTTTCCTCGTCGGTCAGAACGGTGCCGGAAAGAGCAATCTGGTCGATGTCTTTGCCTTCTTGGCCGAGACGATGACGTCTCCGCTGTCAGCCGTGTTCGAACGACGGGGAGGTTTCGTCGCGGTCTGCAATCGCCGGTATTCGCGTGGTCGCCCGTCCAACCTGGGAGTGAAGGTGAAGCTCGAGAATTTGGACGATGAGACGAGCACGGCTACCTACGCGTTCGAGTTACGAGCCCTTGAGAAATACGATTTCAGAGTCGTGCGGGAACAATGCATAGTGAACCGGTGCGATGGTTCCAGAGACTGGTTCGATCGTAATAGTAAGAAAAACAAGAAATTCAATAGTAGCGTCGAATCGCTGAACCCGGTATTGGAGGAGAACGCTCTGGCTCTGCCCTTAGTCGGGGGAGATACACGCTTTGAGGCCGTTGTGCGGTTCATGTCGAAGATGTCTACTTATCGAATAGACCCGGTTGTCCTGCGAGAAATGCAAGACCCAGACGGTGGTGTTCGCCTGCGTTCTGATGGCGGCAACGTCACCAGCGTTATACGTGAGATCAAGCGTGACTCACAAACTGACTGGGAGAAGATACTCGATCTCATGGAGGGCATTGTTCCAAAGACTGTCGGTGTGGCGACGAAGAAACATGGCAACAAGCTGACGCTCGAATTCACGCAGGAATGGGCGGACTCTAACCAAGTAAGATTCGAGGCATACAACATGTCCGACGGTACGCTCCGAGCGCTGGGCTTGCTTGCAGCCGTCTTCCAACGGACACGACCATCGGTTCTCGTGATTGAAGAGCCGGAAGCCACCATACACCCAGGGGCACTCAGCGCGGTCTTGGATCTGTTGCGGCACGCCAAGCGGTTCATGCAGGTGGTTGTCACCACCCACAGTCCTGACATCCTCAATGCCGACTGGATCGAAGATCGTCATCTGCGGATCGTCAATTGGGAAGAGGGAACGACGCGTGTTGCTCCAGTTTCCGAAGCCACTCGTACGGCACTGGGGAAGCATTTGATGGGGGCGGGCGAGTTGTTACGGTCCAATACCTTGACGGCGATACCCGACTGCTTCATAAACGATCCGAGCAAAGTCCCATTGTTCGAGACCGTCACTTGAAGATCCAGCCCATCGTTGAGGGCCACGGGGATGTCGCGGCGATACCGGTGCTGTTGAGGCGTTTTATCGAAGTGGCGAACGTCTGGGAAGTTGAAATAGGGCGACCCATCAGGTGTCAGCGTAGCAGTTTGGTCCAACGAGACAGCTTGGAGAAGGCCGTCTATCTGGCGCTGCAGCAGAGTTGTGAGCTCGAAGTTCTCTCGCAGCTGCTGTCGAGGGTGGATGTAGTTCCGGAACTGGCGTACTTGGTCCGCGTGTTTGAGCACCTCCTTGCCGACTATCCCAAGGGACTCAGAGACGGTAATCAACTCGCTTAGATTCCACGCGTTGAGTGGCTTGGGACGGCCGCGCTGCTTCGGTGCGGCGTTGCTGGAGGTGTACACAGTCGAGTGCGCCATGGCCACCTCCATCAGCAGCCCTTCAAGGGTGCTTCCGACGAGGAAGACGGCTGCGAGCGGTGCCTCCGCCTTAAGGCATTTCTCGATCTCGTCGAGACGTGACTGCACCACCTGCTGCGCCGTGAGCTCGCTCGGCAATACGCTCAGATCGACCTCACCAAAGTCCCTCTCCAGGAACTCGAGGCTGGCCGGGGAGGCCGGCTCCGCAGACTGACTGAAGATCGTCTTGAGCTCTTCGTAGACGCATTCCTCGTATTGGGTGAGATCGGCATTGGCGGCCATCTTTGCGAGATGCCAGTATTCGAGGAGATCAAGGTGAGCTTGGCAACGTCGGTAATCGGCTCTTGTATCCAGATCTGGCGCAATATCATCGCCTTCGAACCGCTAACGGTCGTAGGGGTTGAACCCGAGGCAGGTTTCGACGAAGCTGGCGAACGACGCATTGCTGAAGTCGAGAACGTAGCCGTTCGACATGTCGAAGAGCTGCTCGAACTTCTGTCTGGTTGGGTTGTCGATCTGGTTCATTGCCATGGTGTGTCCGCCTTGGGTGCTGTCGCCCCTCAAGCCTCGTTGGAGGCCAGCTCGCGTCGGGCGCGAGTTCAGTCCTCTCTAACGAGCAATTCGACGGGGCCTTCCGTCGGGATAGGTGACGACGACGTACATCTCACCCCCGTAGCTTCAACGACCGCTTGAGTGTGCAGAAAAGCATGTCGCTGCGGCGTTTCAATCGGGAGACCACGGATTAGTCCATCTTCAGGAGCTTGGCGACGGTCGACTGCGTCAGCGAGCGTGCTTCACGGGGTCTGCGCAATGTGGTTTGGCGTCGCTGCTTGATCTCAGCAAGTACGGCGTCGTAGCGATGCGGTCAGGTTGGAGTGCTGCTGGCAGAACCGGTCGAGGCGATGCTCGGCCTCGGAGAGTTTCGCTGGGTACCAGTTGTTGCCGAGAGTTGTCTTGTCGCCGCCGAGGAGAGGGACTTGAAGTGCCCATGAGCCGTCGCTGCTTGCTCCCACTCCTCACGACAGGGTGGGTCGGAGATATGGATTCAGCGGCATTCGCCGTGTCTTCGGGGGATGGGGCGTGTCGTCATCGATTACCCTCAGACGATCAAGACCCCGCGGCCCTAGGTGTCGGCAGAGAGGTTTTCACGAATGCGGTCAGGTTGGAGTGCTGCTGGCAGAACCGGTCGAGGCGATGCTCGGCCTCGGAGAGATCGCATAGAGGAACGGATCGGTCTAGCGGCAGTCGTCGATCACGGTTCCGAACCCGTCCACGGTCTCCGTCAGGCCCTCGGCCATCGACGGTCTCAGAACTGCCACCAAGTTGAGGCTGGCGCTGGTGAAACCCAGATCGGTCACGGCTCGGACCTGTTCGGGGATCTCCTCGGGGGTGCCCACCACCGCGTAACGGTGGATCCACTCGTCGGTAACCAGATCGAACAGCTCGGGCGGGTCGTACCGGTCGATGTCGAAGTACCAGCCGGTGGCCTCGGTCAGAGCTTCGTCGATGGCGGCCAACCGATCGGGCTCCATCTCGGCCGGCCGGATGATGGCCAAATAGTGGGCCACGTAGCGCACCACCGACCGGCGGGCCAGGTCGCCGTCGGTCGAGACGCACAGGGTCAGCCGGGGGGCGACGTCGATGTCGTCGAGCGAGCGACCGGCTCGGGCCGCGCCCTCGGCCAGCCAGCGGTGGTACCGGTCGGCCAGCTCACCGGTGAAGTGCCGGGCCCCGACCAGGGCGATGTCGGCCAGCTCGCCGGCAAGCTGCATGACTTGGCGGCTGCGGGTGCCGATCGAGATGGGCACCACAACCTCGGGTGGTCGCACCAGGCCGGCCCCGTCGATCGGGAAGATCTCGCCGTCGAGCTCCACCGTGTCGCCGGCCAGCAGCGCTTTGACCCCGACGATGGCCTCCCGCAGAGCCCGAACCGGGCGGGGGTAACCGATGCGCAGGTCCTCGAGGCCGGCGCCCACACCGATGCCGAGGAACATGCGACCCCCCGACAACTCCTGCAACGTCGCCACTGCGCCGGCCAGCACGGCGGGATGGCGGGTGTAGGGGTTGGTGACCACCGAACCGATGCTGATCCGCTCGGTGGCCCGGGCGATCAGGGCCTGCAGCACGAAACAGTCGGGCCAGAAGACCACGTCGGACACTCCGAGCCGGTCGAACCCGACCTGCTCACAGCGCACGGCCAAGCCCACCGCCTCGGCCGGGCTCATGCCCGGCGTGATCTCAGCTTCGAGGGTGGTGGTCATGGTCAAGCGTGATTACAGAACCGGGAACTTGGCCTTGTCGGGCAGACCGGACCGGGCCGTGATGGCCTCGCCCGCTTTCTGGCAGCGGGCGTAGAAGGTGTCCTCGTCGATGGTGGTCATGCGGCCCGCCTCCACCACCTTGGCTCCGTCCACGAACACGGTGTGCACTCCCCTGCCGTCGGCCGACCACACGAGCTGGTTGATCACGTTGAGCAGCGGTCGCCATTCGGGCCGGTCGGTGTCGTGCAGCACCACATCGGCCTTCTTACCCGCTTCCAGCGAACCGATCTCGTCCTGCATCAACATGGTGCGGGCCCCGCCCCGGGTAGCCATCTCGTAGGCCTTCTCGGCTGGGAACATCTGAGGGTCCATGCGGGCGTCCTTGAACAGCCCGGCCACCAGATAGGTGGCCCGGTGCATGTCGGCGTAGTTGGACGCATTGTTGCCGTCGATGCCGATGCTCACGTTGATGCCCCGCATGACCATCTCGGGGATCTTGCCGATCTGGGTGACTCCGTAGCCGACCTTGAGGGCGGTGGTGGGGCAGTGCTCCACCGAGCAACCCACCGCGGCCATGACGTCGAGCTCGTTGTCGTCCACGTGTACGCAGTGGGTCATGGCCGTGTCGGCGCCCAGCACCCCCAGTTCGCCCAGATGGATCATGGGGCGCTGCCCGAACTCGGCGATGAAGCCCTCAGGATCGAGCCGAGCCGGGCTCATGTGAAAGTTCAGACCTACGCCGTGATGGTCGGCCGCGGCCCGGGCCGCCCGCCACAACGGATCCGAACAGGTGGTGTGACCCACCACCATCGACCAAGCGCCGAGTCGGCCGTCGGCGACGTCGGCAAACCGCTCGATGGTGCCGTTGAGGTTGGCTATGGCAGTGTCGGTGTCGGCCCGGTACACGTCGGGTTCGGGGGGCAGGTCCCAGACCCATCTGCCGATGCGGCCCCGGATGCCCACCTCGACCAAGCCGTCCATCACCTCGTCGGTGAATCGAATGGTGCCTGCCTCCAAGAACGTGGTGGTGCCCGACTTGAGCATCTCCACCGCCGCGAGCTGGGCCGAAAGCCGTTCCTCGGCCGGGGTGTAGACCGAGTAGAGGGGACACAGCCACATGAAGACGTTCTCTTCGAAGTCGATGTCGTCGGGGACGTACCCCCGGGTCAGCGGCTCGCCGGTGATGTGGATGTGGGTGTTGACCAGCCCCGGCGTCACCACGAAACGGTCGCCGCCCACCGTCTGGGCCGCCTCGTAGCCAGCTTCGAGATCCGACGCCTTGCCCACGGCAACGATCTCGTTGCCCCGTATGGCCACCGCTCCGTGGCGGATGATGTCACGGGTCTCGTTCATGGTGACCACGTACCAGCCCTTGACGAGGGCATCGATGCGTTCGGTCATGGTCGGCTCCCGGGTTGGTCGGTCATGGTCGGCTCTCTGGGCTTGGTGGCTACGTAGGCGAGTTGGAACCCTATGGGCTCGATGAGACGGATGGCTTCGAAACCGGCTCGGCCCAGCCATGCCGCCACCTGCTCACTGGTGATCAGAAACCCGTTGACGGTGCTGGTCATCATGGTCATCCCCATGAGCACGGCATGGGGATTGGCCTTGTGCTCGATATCGACGAAGTAGTCAGCTAGCACCAACCGCCCTTCGGGCCTCAGCGCGGTGAAGGCTCGATCGATGAGGTGACGAGCGCCTCGAGGGCCCTCGGTACGGCAGACGTGACCCAGCACGACGATGTCGTAATGGTCGGCCTCGATGTCGATGGTGTGGAAGTCTCCGGCCCGGAACCGACAGCGATCGGCCACCTCCATCTCGGCTGTCTTGGAGCGAGCCACGTCGATCACGCCGTCGAGGTCGTTGATCACGGCCCGTCCCTCGCCACAGGCCTGGAGCATGGCGATCGACCAAGGCGCCCCGCCGGCGCCGAGGTCGAGAATGCGGGGTGCGGCCAGATGGCTGTAGCGGATCTTGAGGTCGGCCCGGGCCGCGCAACGCCACATGGTGGTAAAAGTGCCTTCCACCAGCGGTTTGTAGAAGGCGGCGGGGTCGTCGTCGATGGGTGCGGCTGGCCGGCCGGCCCGGACGGTATCGGCTAAGCGGGTCCAGTTCGGCCGGGGGCCGGGGGCCACCGCCACCAAGGCGGCCATGGAGGCCGGCCCGTTACCGAGCAGGTAGCGCCGGGCCGTGTCGTTGAGGTCGAAGACCCCGCTGGTCCGCTCGAGCAGGCCCAGAGCCACCACCGAATCGAGCAGCGCTTCCAGATGAGGCGCCGACACGCTCAACCGATGGGCCAGATCGGTGGCTGGACTCGGTCCGGTGGCAGCCAAGGTGTCGAACACGTCGAGTTCGAGCGCGGCCAGCAACACGTGATACCGCCCGAGCCCCTCGATGGCAGCCCAAACCGGCGCCGCGGCCGGGGGCTTGTGATCGGTGAAGGGTCGGCCCTTGCGGGCCATGGAGTGGGTCTTCTTCAGCTCCGGGTAGGCCGGGTCGCGGGGCGGGTTCATTACGATCACACGCTAGTTGCCGGACCCAAAGCGAGATCGGTTTCATCGACAAAGAAGCGGGCTTGCACGTCATCGGTGATGGGCGAGAACCCTTTACGATGCCAATGCTCCACCGTCGGGGGGATCGAATACGACTTTCTTGAGGAACCGTTCTGCCTCTTTTTGTCAGGACTAGGGACTGGCCGCTACGAATGACCATGGCGATCGAACGCGGGAGGCTGTTGGCTTCTTTTATGTGAAGGCTATCTAGTAGATAAGCTTCACATTGAAGAGGGGCTTTGAGCTCAGGGTCGCAACAAGATCTTGCCGAAGAAGTCGCTGTCGAGCATCTTCTGCTGGGCCGCGGCCGCCTCGGCCAGAGGGAACTGCGAATCGATGATGGCCCGGAACTCACCGGAGGCCATGCCGGAGCAGAAGGTGGCCCATAGGGGGCCCATCTCGTCGGGCCGGTAGGGGTCGGACCCCATGATGGTGATGCCGTTGTGGAACAGGTGGCCCAGCGATCCGATTGTGGCCTGGTCGCCGGATGCGTTGCCGCAGTTGACGAGGCGGCCCCGCACGGCCAGCGAGAATAACGACTGGGTGAAAAGAGCCGTGCCCACATGGTCGAACACCATGTCGACACCCTGGCCACCGGTTACTTCCATGGCCCAGCCCGTCACGTCACCGGTGCGGTCCGCACGGCAGCCCTGTTCAGCACGTGGTGGGCCCCGATCTCCGAGGCCTGTTCGCACTTGGCGTCGGTACCGGCCGTGGCCAGCACCGTGGCCCCGGCGTGACGGGCCAACTGGATCCCGGCCACCGAGACGCCGGACCCGGCGGCGTGGATCATCACCGTCTCGCCCGCGCTGAGCCCGCCGGTGGCGAACAACGCATGGCCGGCGGTCAGCCACACCGTCGGGAAGGTGGCCGCCTCCTCCAGGGAGACATGATCGGGAACCCGGTAGCAGTGCGAAGCCGGCACCAGGCACTTCTCGGCGTAGCCGCCATCGAGGATGCCGCCCAGGATCCCCAGCTCGCCGTAGAGGTCGCCCATGCCGGCCAGCTTCGAGTCGTCGCTCACGCCGGACATGGACGGATCCGCCACCACCCGGTCGCCCACCTGCCATGCGGCGACGTTGTCACCCACGGCGGTCACGGTGCCGGCGATGTCCATGCCGGCAATGTGAGGGAAGGTGAATCCCGGCATGTGGTACCAGCCGTTGCGCTGCAGGACGTCGAGCCGGTTGAGCGCGGTGGCGGCCACGTCCACCACCACGTCGCCGGCCCCGGGGGTGGGGTCGGCCACTTCGACGTACTCGAATACCTCGGGTCCGCCGGTCCGGTGGTACAGCATCGCTTTCATCGGTGTCGCCTTCTGGTCGGTATCGCTTTCATCGGGGCCGCCTCCTCACCGCCGGGGCCAACGCCGGCGGTGTCCAGTAGGTGTCGGCGGGGTTCAGGTTCGTCCCGGGTGCCACCACCTCGTCTATGGCATCGAGCACGTCACCGTCGAGGCGCAGGTCTGAGCCGGCGAGCAGCTCGTCGAGCTGGTCTTCGGTGCGGGGTCCGATGAGGGCAGCCGTCACGGCCGGGTGTTCGAGAACCCAGGCCATCGCCATATGGGTCAGGGAGATACCGGCCGCAGCCGCGACTCGGCCCAGCTTCTCCACGACGTCGAACTTGGCTTCGTTGCCGATGTCGAAGTGGTCGGGATTGGCGGCGCCCCGACTGTCGGGAGGCGCAGGCCGGGCTCGGGTGTACTTGCCGGTCAGCCAGCCACTCGATAGCGGGCTCCAAGTGATCACTCCCATCCCGTAGCGGGCACAGGTGGGCAGCACGTCTCGTTCGATGCCCCGGCACATGATCGAATAGGGGGGTTGCTCGCAGTGGGGACCGATCGCCCTGGACCTCTGAGCCGCCCACTGGGCTTCCACGATCTCCTCGGCCGGGAAAGTCGACGTTCCCCAGGCCCGGATCTTGCCGGCCCGCACCAAGTCGGTCAGGGTTTCCACCGTCTCGGTGATAGCGGTGTGGGGATCGGGCCGATGCACCTGATACAGGTCGATGCGGTCGGTACCGAGACGGCGCAGACTGTCGGTGACTGCGGTCATGATCCATCGACGGGAGTTGCCCTGCCGGTTCGGGTCGTCGTGATCGCCCACCGGATGATGGAACTTGGTGGCCAGCACCACGTCGTCCCGGCGGCCTCGCAACGCCGGGGCGATGATCTCCTCGGTGGCACCGTCGCCGTAGGTGTCGGCAGTATCGACCAGGTTCACTCCAGCATCGAGGGCTCGGTGGATAATGCGATGGCAGGCGGCGGGGTCGGTGTTGCCCCAAGGGCCGAGCACCATTGTGCCCAGACCGATCGGGTTGACCCGGACACCGGTGCGCCCGATTGTCCGATACTCCATGACTGTGTTGTGCTCGTTCGTGGCTCGGCTGGCGCCGGGCCGCCGTTTCGGCGCTCAGCCGTGACCCTCGTCGGGGGCGGCACCCCATTCGATCACCTGAACCAGGTTGCCGTCGGGGTCGGCAACGGTGCCGATGAGCCCGAACGGCATCTGCTCGACCTCCCGCACCCAGGTGACATCCTGGCTCTGGAGATGGGCTTCGAGCTCACGGCAGTTGCCGACGTCGAGGTTGAAGATGACACGGTGCCCGTCCTGGTTCGGTCCCGACACCTCGCTGTGTTCTTCGACGAAGAGCTGGACGCCACCGAAGACGAATGCTCCCATCTCGTTCTCATCGGGCCCGAAACAGGCTCGGTACCAGTCCTTCATGGCGTCGACCTGCGACGACCCGATGAGAATGCTGCCAAGATTCGGTGCGGCCATTGGTTTCCCCTGGTGTTGTGAGCTGATGGTTAGTGTTGCGATCTGATGGTCAAACCGTAGGCCGGGTCGGCGGAGCGATCAAACCCGTCCCGGTCGCCGGTTGCGGATTGGCCTCTGCGAACTTCCCCGACCCTGGCGATCACTGATGGCACATACTGACGAGAGGGCGTTCAACGCGCTGCTGGCCCAGGCGCTGAACGAGCGGCATCCTCGCTGGGAGGTCAACGCCGAGCAGTCGGGGGTGCTGCGCAACGAGAGCGGGCGGACTCCCGACATCGTCATCTCGCCTCTGGGCGGCGGAGCCGGCAACCCGGTGGTGATCGAAACGGAATACGAGCCGGCCGCTACCGTGGACGCCGATACGGACCAGTGGTGCCGGGAGCCGTCCGTCCACGGCGGCAAGAAATCCACCCGTCCCCAGTAATTCAAGAACTCCCCCATCCTTGACAGAAAGCTAGTGTTTATTCGTCCGAGCTCGAAGACATCATCCACAAGCTCCGGAGCTGACCCGACGCCAAGGGCCCAGTGACTTGAGTAGCTGTAACCGCCGGCCGAGTGCTGGGAGTCGAACATGACCGAGACCGTTTCGATCCCCGAGACTGCTCCGCCCCCGGAGTCGCGGTGGACCCACATCGCCTTGCCGGTCCGCAATCTCGATGCGACCCTGACTTTCTACGCCAAGTACACGACCTTGGAAAATATCCACGAGCGCACCGACCCCGAGACCGGTCTGCGCAGCGTCTGGTTGGCCAACCCCGGTGACAGGACCGAACAGGCGGCCCGATTCGTGCTGGTGTTGATCGAAGGCAAGCTGCCTTCCCACATCACGGGCGACATCGAGGAGAAGTACGGCTTTTTGACCTCGATCGCCCATCTGGGAATCTCGCTCAACTCCCGAGCCGAGGTCGACGAGATCGCGGCCATGGCTTCCGACGACGGGATCTTGGTGCTCGGCCCGATGTACCGAAATCCGGTGGTGGGCTATATCTGTCTCATCACCGACCCCGACGGCAACAACATAGAGTTCTCTGTTGAGCAAGTCCTGGGCTGATGATGCCCCCTGTATTCATAACGACGATGGCTCCAGCATCGTCGTTATAGTCTGGCTACCACAGCACCTCGAAAAACAGCCCCAGGCCGAGAGCTACTCTCCGTTCAGCCATGCCATAACTTGCAGAGTGCGTGTATGGTCCTTGTCCCTTTTCGGTTGCTTCTTCTTTGTCGTCTTCTTCCAGCGACCCTCTTTCTCCATCTTGTTCTGAAGCCACCGAGCGGCTTCGATCTTGTCGGCACCCGACCAGCGGGCCTTCTCGATGGCTTTGAAGATCGCAGTAGTCGGAGTCATACCTGGATCCTGTTGGCTGTCGAGTATCCCTTCGATCTCCTGCTCGATGGGGCTGAGCGAAGCCAGCCGTTGTTCACGAGCCAGGGCCTCCAACTCCTCGCGCCTACGTTCTTTTCGTTGTCTTTCCAGCTCAGCGAGTTGGTTTCCGAAGTGGTCGGTGCTTGTGTCGTCGCGGGCGAATCTCCCGTAGCCGACCGCGGTCTTGGCGCCGGCCCCGAACCACTCCAAGGCCTCTCGTAGCCAGTGTTCAACCTGTTTCGGATCGGCTCCGTCGTCGGTTGTCCGAGGGATGATCCCGAACAGGAATGACGTCTCGGGCGCGGTGACCAGGAAAGGAATCGGGGTCGGGGAGAGCCAGTCCCCGGGCGGGTCGCTCGGACTCCATCCGGCGTAGTGAGGTGTCATCACGTCAGCTTCGAGCTTCACGGGTTTGACAGGAACGGCGTCCAGACAGCAGACCGATCCGACGCTGCCAGCAGAGCCAGATCCGTCGGATGAGCCGAGCAGACGGTCGACGGTTTTCCCGTCGGGGGTTGCTCCAGCAGAACCCGTTTCTGTCTTCGCCCAAGCGCGCACCAGCCCTTTGATCGAGCTACCCGGTAGGTAGGGCGTACCCAGCGTGGGATGCCAGGCGAAGCCATTCTCGACCGGGTGGCTACGGCCCAGCCCCGTCACGAACCGGGATTCGGTGGTGAAAACCGTGTACGTTCCCTTGCGGGCCTCGACCAAGCGGGTCAGCCGGGCCACGTACTCCTCGATTCGGCCTTTGTCTCCGATGGCTCGACCGGTGAGGGTATTGATCCAATCCAGCTTGGGATCGCTGGACGGGCGGCTGCCCTTTTTGTGCGACATCGACCACGACTGGCCATCGTTCGCCCACTGGTCGCAGAACTTGTCGAACCACAGTCCGGCGTGACTGTTGCTGTTGTATTTCGGCGGGGCGGCGGCGGCGCTGCTGTAGAGCGGCAGGGTCATTCGTCACCACCTCCTCCGCTGTCCGGTAGGTAGGCGCGGCAGAATTTCTTGTGCCACTCCAACCAGGCCAGCGCTTCGGTTTGAGCCCGCATGTAGAATGATTCGTCGTGGTCCATGACGGACCGGAGCAAGTCGGAGCCGGACGGGTAGACCCCACCGTCTCGGCACAGCCAACCTTTCACGTTCTCGTAGAGCCGGCGATGAGCTCGGGCATCAGGTTTCTCGGGCTCTGGGCCGGCGGCGGCCAGTTCGACCGCCAGCGCTTGCCCCAAACCGTTCATCACGATAGCCGGACCCAGTCGGTCCACATAACTGCGGTAGCGTTGCTTGAATACTTCGGTTTCGCTTTCGAGCTTTTCCACTTCTAAAAGCGCGTTCTTCGCTCTCTCCTGTTCGCTGGTCATCGATGTGAATCCCTATGTGATCGGACCGCGAACCAGCCCTGCCCCACCGTCTCGTTGCCGCCGGCTTGCAGATAGGGGTCGCTATCGGGGAAGAGCTCGTCCAAGGCGTCGAGAGCGCCCGGGTTGCGAGCGGTGATCAGCGAGTACAAGACCGTGTCCGGTGGCAGCGTCTCCTCATACCACAAACTCACGCTCTGTTTGGTGTCCTTGTCCGACAGCTTGTTGCGGGCCTGGATCGATAGGCCGTAGCGTGCGAACCAGGCGAAGTCCTTGTCGCTCAGAACCACGAGCTGATCCTTCAGACGGGCCCGGGTGTCTTCGTGGAGTATCAGCGGAGCGATGGCGTCGACCAGACCGTCCGGCG
Source organism: Acidimicrobiales bacterium (assembly GCA_963422655.1). Classification (GTDB taxonomy): domain Bacteria; phylum Actinomycetota; class Acidimicrobiia; order Acidimicrobiales; family Aldehydirespiratoraceae; genus CATQHS01. The sequence continues at coordinate 1,602,020 of OY730440.1, forward strand.
GTTCGAGGGTCGCAAACTTCCGTTCCTCCAAGAACTGGTCACTTTCGTCTTTCGTCGACACGGCTTTCGATATCACGGACTGGGGTGGGGGCGTGGGCCTCGCCCCGGCCCGTTCGAGGTCCCGTCCGTAACGTTCGATGACATAGGGGCAAGTAGCCCAGCGGTACGAATAACTGAGGCTACGAACCGGCAGAAGCAACAGACGTCCGTCGGAGATCAGCAGGTCACCGGCCTTGTCCGGTTCACCGAATCTGCCCTCGATGTCATTGCTTTCGACTGTCTCGGCTTTGTCACGGAGAGCGCCTTTGAGGCTGGAGCCGACCAGCACGGGATAATCTGTGGCGGCTTCTCGGGCCACGGGTAGATCAACCACTCCCGTGGCGCGCCCGGCGCCGGGGTGTATCGACGTCTCGGCCAGCAGGCCGAGCACAACCGTTCTCATCGGGTGACCTCCTTTTGGTCGGGCCAAGCCCCGAGCACAGTGAGACCGAAACCCCACTCTGTCCGCCGTCCTGTGCGCTTCAATTTGTTGCTGGCCCATTCCGGTTCGATTTCACAGAACAACACACTGCCTGGCGCCAGTACGGAACGAAGCGGCCGTGGCCTACGTTGCAACGAGTCCCAACCGCCGATGCGTTGCGGCCTGTCCGTACAGGCGGAGACCACGCTGGCGCCGCCGCGACCCGAAGGCGACTGCCGGCTCAACGACTCATCCAAAGGCCTCTTGCCGACATGAATGTCGTGGTCGATATCCAGTGGAGTCAAGGCGATCACCACCGCTTTACCGCTCCGTCGGATTTCGCCGATCGGGGATTCGAGGCCCAGCGTAGCGTGCTCGTTGTGCCAGGGCCGGCATTCGGAAAGCCGGCTCTCACCGCCGAGGGGCACCATCTGCCCGCCTGGGAGCCCGGCCGGAAGATTCCAACCTTCGGGTAGCCCGTCGATACAAACTCCGATCGACACGTTGGCTCGAGGGCGGACATGTCGGGTGCTGTAGAGCTTGCCTTGGGCTGCGGTGCGTGTCCTGGCGTCGCGTTCCAAGCCGATCCTGATCTCCGCCGACCAGAGGTATCGGCTCGAAACGACCTGGCTCTTGTCGGGGATCTTACCCTTCAACACTTCGTTCATCCCGTCGGCTGTGAGCCATTGATCGTCGCTGGGCTCGAGTCGTTCCTCGGCATCCCGGGATGGCGCCAGCTCGGGGAGACGGACTTCACCGAGATCACATACGACCGGCTTGCCGGGGTGTAGGAGGGCCTTCGGGCACCAGTTGCCGTCGGCGCCATCGGCGTCGATCGTTCCCAGCAGGTGCCGAGGGGCTCTGAACAGCGGCTGTCGGTCACGGAGCAGGAACGGCCCGGTGATCGACATCATTCCCAAGTCGTCGGGCCCGTCGCCGAGAACCTCACAGATTTCTCCTGACCAGCGCCCGTAGCCACTCCAGCCCTGGCTGCGAGCCAGCGCCGCCCGTATCGCTCCGGTGACGGTGGGTGGATGGGGCGGAAACAGGCTGGCAACATCCTCCTGGGGGGTGGCGCCCGCCGTGAACGGAGCGCCGTCACGGAAGAACCAAGTGTCCACTGGACAGAACTCGACGCCGATCACAGTTGGGCCTCGTGGTCGTCGGGATCCGCCAGAAACCGGGCCAGCAGCAGCGCGTCGACTCCGGCTTCGGTGGCGGTTGGTGGGTCGCCTACCTTTCTTTCGGTTGGCTTGTCACCATCGCCGGAGCCGGACGGTCGATTACGAGCCGGAGCCAGCAGGCTGACTATCAGGCTTGTCAGTGCTTCGGCGCGTTCGTCGACGTTTCCGCTCAGTCTGGAGGTCAGACTGTGCCGTATCTCGGCACCGAGAAACGGACGAAGATCTAAACCGTCCGGGACGGTCCACCATTGCCCCGGCTCCCAGTGACCCAACCCGCACAGCCGCATGAGCAATTCTCGAACACGGTAGAGCAGAGCCGACGAAAGCCCTGGTTCGCTATCACCGAAGGTCAGGGTTTTGCTGAGTTCTGCCAGCAGGTCGACAGCGTTGGTATCGCTGCCGGCATGGGGCCGGTTCCAGGAGCTGACCCACTGGCAGTGCAGCCCGCCTGGTTTCGAAACGGATATAGCCAGTGAGTTGCGCCCGTTGCCGGTCTTGGCGATGTCGTCGAGCAGTCTGTGGGCCTCGGCCAGAGTCGATCTCATCGGCAGCCGAACATGGGCGCACACCACCGCCGCCGAGAGCGTGGCTTCATTGCAGCAGTCGGTGTTCGAGAGCCTGGCTTCATTGCGGCATTCGGCGTTCAAGAACGCGGATCGGTAGGCGGCTGAGATCTCGGTGGCGCACTCGAGCGAGCTGTCCACGGGAAGCATGGCCAGCACGTCGTCGCCGCCTGCGTAGACGGTCACGCCGCCGTGTTTCAGTATGATCTTCGGGACCTGCCGTGTAAACGAAGCCAGGCTCTTGCTCACGACCTTGCCTCCCACTGCGGATGCCAATTTGCCCAAGTGGTCACCGTCGGCGAGCAGAAGGGCGTAGAACTTGGGCGGCGGCCCTAAGCGGCGCCCGGTGTCGTCCGGCGCGTCGTATACGGATTGCAGCCTGTCGGCAAGTTCGTCTCGGGTCTGGCGGTCGGTGTCCCTGAGCGGACAGAGCCTCTCGTCCTGCACGAATTCTCGGTGCATGTAGTTGGCGTCGAGCTTCGGGAAGTCGCTTGCGGCAGTAAATTTCAGGCTTTCGAACGGCGGAGGCTGCATGAGCCCCACCGCGCCTGCCGCGCTCTTGGCCGCCAGCGCGTAATCGCACGCTTGCTGTGGGGCGGCCTCGACGACCGGCGAATCCACGGCAGGGCTCCGACGTATACCGTCGAAGGCCAACTCGTGGTATCGACACGCCAACCCAGCGCTTCTTCGGCCACTCTCGGGAACAGTCGTTTCACCAGAGCGATGGCGCACAGCCTCTCGTTGTCACGCAGATCCAGAGCCCCGGCCTCATCGCTTACACGGCTCCAGAATTGATCCTGGCTCTGTCGGTCTTGCTTGCCACGGGCTCGGACGAAGCCCGATAGTTCCTGCCGGTCCGACATTACGGTGCATTTGTCGCCGGGTTCGTCGGATGGTCGATGAGTGCGCCAATGCTTGCGGCGGGCCAACAGCCCACCGTGGGATTTGGTCATGTCGTCGTCTTGGTTTCCGACTGTCCAAGTCACTTCCCAGAACCCGTGCACCTGACGGCCCCAGATATCTTCGGTTCCGGCCCCGATTTGCGCCGCGGCTGCGACATAAGGCTTCCACACGGCGTCACAGACCTGCTTCCACGCCTTGTTCAGCGACTCGGTGGCGGCATTCGCCACGGCCGACCCGGTGCCGCCAGGTATCTCGACCACGAAGTGGTTGGGTACGGTTCCGATGCGGGGCCGATCCCCCCTACGCTTGCCGGAGATCCATTCGAAGAGCGGATCGTCGGCGATCAGTGGCTGGATGACCTTCCCGCCGGTATCCTGCGCGCCTCGCATGGCGTGGGCGGACAGGAACGCCAGCAGATACGAACTGCCCCACAAGTCGCGGGTTCGGCGCGATTGCGAAACAAACCCCTGCACCGGCCCGATGGAGACATCGAGACGGGTCGTCATGTCGCGACTTCCATTGCACGGGTGAAAGGCTCTTTGCGGAGGCTCGGGTCCAGGATACGGTCCAAGAATTCACGGATCGGTTTGTAGAGCTCGTCCTCCGGTGCTTGGCGAACAGCCTGGCCGCCTACCGAGATGTTCGACGGTTCGTTGTTGCTGTCTTTCGGGAGGAACAAGGCCGGTAGAAACGACAGTACCGCTACCGGAATTTTACCACACCGGTGGATATGGATGAACAGTGGGCTGGCCCGGCGGTCGAATTTTCCCGACGGGCCGACCTGATCCTCACGCTTCTTGCCGTAGTTGTGAGGTAAACCGAAAGCTACGCGACGAGGATGAAACCGACGACTATGACTTGGGCTCTTCATCAGATCGTGGTCATCTTTGAAGTTGCGCTCTGACCCGCTACCCAAGACCTTTTGGTTGTGCCCCCAGCTTCGGTATCTGAGCATTTCACAACCAACCCGATTCAACAATTCGATGGGTTCAGTTCCATCTTTGGCTCGTATCAGCACATGACGGGCCCGCTGGGTGAGGGCCGTGTACTCGGGTAGGTGCTTCGGCTCGTCGCGGTACCGTAGTTCCTCGATCCGGTTGCACAATTGGTCCATATCCGACGGTGTGTTCCACTGGTGTGCACCATCCACGCGCAATGACGTCAAGGATAAAGAACCGTACCCTTTGCGGCTCTTGGCTCCCATGCCGCCAAGGACACCTAGTACCTCCAGAGCATCTCGGAGGAACTTCAATTCGTTATCATCACGACTACGTATCTGGACAGTGAATTCGAACGGAGGTTGATAACAGGCCCGTAAAAGTTGCCCTCCCTTTTGCCCAAACGCCTCCATCACCCCGTATCCCAGGTAGCGGACCCCCTCTCCGACCACTCTGCCATTGTCTGCTTTCAGGACTTGACCTCTTCGGATGGGCTCGGGCATGTCGGTTCGACCGAACCGCATCAGCACGCGTGACTGACCGCCATGAGCGCTGCCGAAGAGTGCATCCTCTTCTCGGCAGACAGCTTCCAAGTCTCCGTTCAACCGTGACCAGGCCAGTGCTCGCCACCAGAAGCGCAGAACCCCTTTGAAGCTGGGCAGGCGCAGCTCAGCGGTGGTCGGATCGGCACCTCCGCAGAACATGGGCGTGGTGACCCGGTAGGTCGCCTCGATTACCGTCGGCATTGGCCATCCTCTGCGGCATCGATCCAGAACGGCTCGCCGACTTGATAGGGATTGGTGTCCTGCAGATCTGGCGGTCGGCGGTCTATCAAACCGAAACGACGGGTCGGTCGAGCCAACCGGCGTGCTCGTGAAGCAATCTCTTCGACGGTCAAGCCCATGAGTGTCGTCCCGCCTGTCACGTTGACCGCTACTTCGTCAGTACCGACGAGGTGTCTCGTGGCCATATCCGCGACCCGGTTGATCTCTTCACGTCCGCCGCCGAAGGCATCTTCGAGGAGCAGCGATTCGATTTCTCCCTCGTAGCCGGCCCGATTCAATGCTTCTTGGATATAGCCTTCGGTTTCATGTGAGCAGATGACGAGACACTTCGTCAGCTCCCTGTTGTCGTTCTCCTCGTTGTTGTCGTTCAACTGGATCGCCTTAACCGCACTGAACAACACTCCCGGCCGTCGGCCGATGGGACTGACCAGGACGCGGCCACCTGGAGAGTCGCCGAGGGACAAGGAGAAGTCGGGCAGTTTCTTGAGTGTTGAATCCCAATACTCGCGAATACAGTTGATCTGGCCAGTGACCTTACTGTCGTCGACAAGAGGTTGCGGTCGCATTCCGTGGTGGTTGTATCCATTGCGCAACTCCTTGAGCGTTTGCCAGAACTGGCCGAGTTGGCGCTGTTCATCGGTAAGGATGTCCGGCAAATAGGTAGCATCGCGAAGAGCTTCAATAGAGCCGAGCAGATTAGCTGCCCGGCTCCTGGTCTCGTGATAGTGGAGCCAGTCGGCCTGAGGCCACTGGCGCCAGATGACCCATGAAACCGTCCACTCGTTCATCAAGCCGAGTGCGGTTGCGGTGTGTCCGTAGGACATAAGGTTATCGATGACGCAAACTTGGCGCTTCAGCTCGTCTTCGGACAAAGAGATTTTCTTTTTCCAACCTTGTTTTTTAACCTGTTCATGCAGAGCGAAGGGGTCGATCCTTTCGTTGAACTGCTCACATAATTCCTTTGCGAGTGGTAAACCCAACTCTTCGAGCAATCGTTTCAATGGTTTCTTGTGCTGTTTCGCCTTTTGAGCCTGACGGCCCAACTCCAACGGTAGGCCCGATAGATATGCCTCCGACAAACCCGACAGATCCTCGGCGATTCTCTTGACGATCTGGCGGGTCGAACCATCTCCGATCAACTTCGAAAGCGGCATGGCGCTGCCGGTTTCTCCCAGGACCTCCAATGCATGAACCCATCTGGGCAGTTCCAGAAGCGGGCGTAGATCCAGGAAAGGACTCGGCCTGTCTCCGTTCAGCAGGCCATAGTAGGCACCTCGGACTCGAATCCGGCGAAGCGCAGCCAGATACAGCACCGAGATATAAGTCAGAAAGGAGAAGTGTCGATAACCGTGGGTTACGTCCACCGTCAAGTCCAAGTTCTCCGGGGCCGCCTCCATTACATCCCTGCGATGAAAGCCGCTTGATACGTCCCCGCTTTTCGAGAGAGCCTCCGTAACTGCTCTCAGGAAAACGTCGATATCGGACTGCTCGGTGCCGCCCGGGATCTCTATACGCTCCAGCTCACACCGCTCCCCCAGCTCTTTTTTGAGCAGAGGCCAGCTTTCCTTCTGCGCCTCACGTGTGCAGAGGGCCAGAATCCGGTTGGGACGGTCGTCTTCGGGGAGCAGATCGAACAAAGCGACAGGCGCCAGCCGGGCCTCCACTGGTTTGCTGTCTTGCAGGATATAACGAGCCGCTTTCGGTTTCAGGCCCAAGACGGTCAGCATCGAATGACCGCCGTTTTGGCTCGCCGAGGTCACGGCTCTGAGCTCTTCCATTGAACGATGGTGGGCATGCGGGTTGCTGCTGGCACCACGTCTGAAGTTACCGGCATCAGTAAATCGGTCACTGGCTCCACCAGTCGATGAGGCTAACACTTGGGCGTGACAACGTTCAACCCAGGTACTACATCTGCACATCCGGCACATGAGTAGTGGCCTGGTTCCACGGTGCTGAAAGCGGTGCGACGAGCGTCAAATCGCCCCGCGGACCGTTATCACTGGCGAAGACGGTTGACACGTCGTTTCGCTTCTGACGGCGCGGCCTCATTTCGGTTCGTGTATCTGAAGGTGGCCGAACAGATGTGGCAAGCGGAGGGCTTCTCGTTGCTGCCCGGTTTCTGTGACCTGCACCGGGTCTATGAGAGCGAGGAGCTTTTTGCCACGTTTGCTATTCGCCAGATGCCCCGCCGGCGTTCCGATTACGGCAACTTCGTGCAGCAACTGGCCTTGGGCGTGGAGACCGACCCTTTCGAGGTGATGATCCGCAACGAGGGGCGCTTGGTAACCGACGAACGCATCGAGGTCTTCGCCGAACCGAGCCGTACCGACGGCGGCGATCTCACCACCGTGTTCTTTGCCCGTGGCGTCCGCCACTACGACGGAGCATCCCGAGCCATCGAAAAGATTCGAGCCGGCGACGAGTTGCGCCTGCGCGCTCAGCCCGACAATCCGGTGAACCCTCGGGCGCTTCTCGTCAGCGCCCACAACGAAGACGTTGTGGGCTGGGTGCCGAACTATCTCCTCGGCACGATCGTTTGTCATGGCCCGGTTGGTCCCGAGGGGCCGGTCAGGCGTTCTTCTCCGAGGCCGAACCGGGCACGTAGGTGCCCTTGTTGCGCCACAGCACCACCTCGTTGCCCCATGGGTCGCGGAAGGCGGCGTGGCGGGCGCCGAACTCCTCCCAGTAGATCTCGTCCCACATCATCGTTGCCCCCATCTCGATGGCGGAGGCCAGCTTGGCCGGCGGATCGTCGACCATCACGTAGATCCGCGGCACCGGCCCACGGACCGGCTCGGGCTCCAAGTGGATGCCGAGGTTGGGTTTTACGCCCGGCAACACCTCGTGGAACTCCCCAGCCGGGCGGCGCTTGTACTTCCAGTCGAAGAGCGTCTCGTAGAACTGCGAAGTCGCCTCGGGGTCCGGGGTGGGCAAGTCGACGAAGATCAACGGGTTAACCATGCTGGCTTCTCCTTTGTCAGTTCTCTATCAGACCACAACCTCACGTCAGGGTTGTGCAGCCGCAGCGTCGAGCCGGGCCACGGCTGCGTCCCCGGCTTCGACGAAGCGCCGGTAGGCGTCACGGTAGGCCGGGTCGGGCTCGGGGTCGATGCGGTTCATGGGCACGAGGGGCCAAGAGTCCATGGTGGCGGCCCCTACGCCCTCCCACCAACCCACGGCTGCCCCCGCCGCCAGCGCGCACCCGTGGGCCGAGAGTTGCTCGGGCCGCTCCGGTACCTCCACCGGCACCTCCAGAACCGAGGCCTTGATCGAACTCCACAATCGGCTCCGGGCCGGTGAACCGCCGACACCCAGGACGTTCATGGCAATCCCGGCCCCCTCCAGCTCTTCGCAGATATGACGGAGCCCGTAGGCTGCGCCCTCCAGCACGGCCCGGGTCACCTCGGCCACCCCGGTGGTGAAGCTCAACCCGTGGATCTCGCCCCGCAGCCGGGGCTCCCAGCGAGGGGTCCGCTCACCGTCGTGATAGGGCAGCACCAGCACCCCGTCGGCGCCGGGCGAAACCCCAGCGGCCCGCTCCAGCAGATCGCCGATGGAAAGGCCCGATAGATCAGCCCACCACTCCAGCCCCTCGCCGTGCCCGTTCACCGGCCCGCCCACGATCTCCACGCCGGCCACGATGCTCTCGAACCCGATCAACGAGGCGGGCCGGTCGGCGGCAGCCACGGCCACACCGATCCCACCAGTTCGGCCGCCGGGATCATGACCCCGACCGGGCACACCCAGCCCCCCGGCCCAGAAGCTCATGTAGGCGTCGTTGGAGGCGCTCACCAGCGGTGTCCCCACCGGGAGACCCAGAGACCCGTCGCCGTGGCCGATGACGGCACCCACCGCCACGGGACGGCCGTAGCCGGGGATCTCGTCCTCGTCGGGCCACAAGCCCTGGATGTCGTCGGCGCCGAGCTGGCGCAGAGCCCAGTCCCAGCTCTGGGCTGCAATGATCTCGTACCCGAGCTCGTTCTCGAGAAATTCACGCTGGGCCAAGTGCTGACCGATCCGGCCCAAGCCGTTGCCGACCGGGTGCTGACAGGTAACAGCCAACTCGTGGCTCATGGGCACCGTGGTCGGGCTCTGGCCGCCGACGGCCACGGCGGCGATCTCCAACCCCTCCCTGACCCGGGTCAGGGCCCGTTCCAGCCCGGCCCGCCAAACCTCGGGATCGGCCCGACCTCCGGGCCAGGCCCCAGCTTCGGCGAAGTGCTGATGAGTCCAAGCCTTGACCGTTCCGTCCGGGGTCACGGCCACGGCCCGGGCTCCGCTACTACCCAGGTCGACGCCGATGACGACTGTAGAACCGGCGGCGGTACCCGTGGTACCCGTGGTACCCATGGAGCAGTCAGCCCACCAGTACCCGGTACACCGGGGTGGAGGCGGCTAGTTCCATGGCGTCGGCCACGTCGGCCAGCCGGTAGCGAGCGGTGACCAGCCGGTCGAGGTCGGTCTCCAGCACCCCGGAACCGAGCAGCCCGGCCGCGGCCCGCCAGTCGGAGGGCTCCTGGCTGTAGACCCCGATGATCGACAGCTCGTGATGATGGATCCGGTCCACCCCCACCGAGGCATCGATGTCGGCGGGAAATGCCCCGTACACGACGACAGCGCCGCCGTCGTCACACAGGTCCAGGGCCAGCTCGAGCGTGCCGGAGACCCCGGCCGTCACGAACACGACGTCGTGGTCGCCGGACCAGCCGTCCAGGTCATCGGGGCCGGCCACTCGGTCCGCTCCGGCCCCGGCTGCCTCGGACCGGCGATGATCGCTGACGTCGATGAGGCCTACCGAAGCGGCCCCCCAAGCCCGGCACAGGGCCAGATGGAGCCGACCCATGTAGCCGGCTCCGATGACGGCCACCCGGTCGCCGGCCCGGAACCGGCTCAGCCGCACCGAATGCACCACGCAGGCCAGCGGCTCCCCCATGGAAGCGTGCTCGATCGGTATCTCACCCACGCAGAAGGTCTGGGCCGCGGCCACCCTCACCACCTCGGCCAACCCCGCCCCCATGGAGATGGTGCCGTCGCTCAGGGTTCCCCCTTGGGGCCGCTTACACAGCGCGCTACGGCCCCGGCGGCACATGTGGCAGGTGCCGCATCGGGTCAGCAGGTCCATGGTGACCAGATCGCCGACCCGGGGGGTTCCGGCCAGGTCAGCCACGGCGTCACCGACCTCGATCACCCGACCGGCGGCTTCGTGACCGGGAGCGACGGGATAGATCGGCTTGGTCCCCGAGAACAGTCGCCGCTCCATGGTGCACAGGCCGCAGGCGCCCACACCCACCAGGACATCGGTGGGACCGGGGCGAGGCCGGGGCTCGTCGCGCAGCTCGACCAAGCCCGGGCCGGTTACAACGGCAACCTGCATGGGTCCTCCCCGCCGTGTTCGTTTACTGGTTGATGTCGGGATTACCGGCTGGACACTAGTAGCACTCTGTGTGGGGCCAGCGGTGCGGGATCTCCAGTCCGGCCCGGGCCAGCAACTCCCGCTGGGCGACAGCCGCCTGGACATGTAGTTCGGCCACGTCGACGGTGGTACAGGTCCCGTCGCGTACCACCGTCCGGCCCGCCACTACTACGTCGCGCACCGACCGGCCGTCGGTCCCCCACACGAGCTGGAGGATGGTCTCACCCCTCGGCGCCCAGGCGATGGTGCTGGTGTCGTGGATCACGATGTCGGCCTGTTTTCCCACCTCGATGGAGCCGATCCGGTCGTCCATACCGATAGCAGCGGCGCCGGCGATGGTGGCCAACTCGAAAGCGGCGTGGGCTCCGAAGCGTTCGGGATCGACCCGGGCGTCACGGGCTATCCCGGCCGCTAGGGCCGCCGTGCGCAAGATGTCACCGGCATCGCCGGCGTTGGAAGCATCGCAGCCCAGCGACACCCGGCCCCCTCGCTCCACGATCTCGGCGTGGCGGCCCTGGCCGGTCACGCCCTGGCCCAGCCGCAGGTAGGCCCAAGGGCAGTAGGCGATGGCGGTGCCGGTTGCGAGCACCAGCTCCACTTCGGTGTCGTCCAGCCACACCCCGTGGGCGATCAGCAGATGGGAGCCGAGCACTCCGAGAGCGTCCAGGTGGGCCAGGGGCCGGCGCCCGGTACGGGCCAGATACCGCTCGGGGTCCGACGAGGTGGGTGACATGTGCATGGTCAGGCCGACGCCCCGGCCCCGAGCCAGCGTCGCCGCCCCGGCCAGCAGCTCGTCGGAGGCCAGATCGTGACCCACCAGGGTCACCCACCCCTGCACCAAACCCCCCGGCGGGTAAGCGTCGAGCACCGCTTCCTGACGGGCCAGCACCTCGCCGGCTCCGGCTGCGAACGGACCTTGGTCGATGTCCCAGCCCCAAGTGCCGACGGTGCCTCGGATCCCGGCCCGTTCCAAGCCGACAGCAACCCGGTCGGGGTGAGCGACAGTGCCGGCCTCCACCACCGTGGTCACCCCGTTGGACAAGCTCTCCACTGCCGACAGAACTGCCGACAGCTCGTCGTCGTCACCGGTGTGGGCGCCGTGGGCCGGTACCGACCACTCGAATATCGAGACGCCCGGAGCCAGCAGATCGGGGATGCAGCTCCGGATCAAGGGGTCGCCGGTCAGGTGCTGATGAGCGTTGACCATTCCGGGTGTGACCACGCAACCGGTGGCGTCGATGACAGCCGCATCCGGGTAGCGAGCGGTCAGATCGGTAGTGGAGCCGACCTCGGCGACGACCTCGCCGGCCACGACCACCGTCCCTCCCACCAGCACCGCCCGGGCCTCGTTCATGGTGACCACGTCACCGCCGGTGATCAGCAGCGTTGCCTCGGCCCGATCCGGCGTAGCTGCTTCCCCCGGACCTGGGGTAGTCGTGCCGGTCACGCCCGGAGCATAGATCCTCGCCGGTGCGCGAGAATCCGGCCCATGACTACTGCGACTGTTGCCCCCCGGATCGACCCGACCTGGATCCCGCCGGATCCCTACCGTCAGCTCATCGACGGCACCGAACGAGGTGATGGCCCCGCCCACCCGGTGCTCGATCCGTCCACCGGCACCGAGCCGGCTTCCTGGCTGGAAGCCACCCCGACCGAGGTGGATGCCGCCATCGCCGCCGCTCGTCGCTCCTTCGACGCCGGGGTGTGGTCTCGGGCGTCGAACCCGGTCCGGGCCGAAGTGCTGGAAGCGACCGCGGCCCGCATCCGCACCGACACCGACCGGCTGGCCGCCCTGGAGGCCCTCGACACCGGCAAAGCGGTGGGCGGAGCCCGGATCTTCGACGTCCACGAAGCCGCCACCGCCTTCGCCTACGCGGCCGGGGTGGCTCGGGACCTGCACGGCGACGTGCGGCGGGCCTGCTTCCCGCCCCTGCTGTTGCCCGGGGGTGGACCTGATCTGCTGACGCTGCGGCTACCGGAACCGGCCGGGGTGGTGGTCGAGCTGCTGCCGTGGAACGGGCCGCTGATGACCGGCAGCCAGCGCATCGCCGCCGCTCTGGCCGCGGGATGCTCGATCGTGGCCAAGCCCCCCGAAGAGGCGGTGGTCACCCTGACCGAGCTGGGCCGGATCCTGACCGAATGCGGACTGCCCGACGGTGTGCTCAACATCGTGCTGGGCCCGGGTGAGACGGTGGGCGAGCAGTTGGTGGCCGATCCCCGGGTCGACCTGGTCAGCCTCACCGGCAGCCCCGAAACCGGCCGCCGGGTGATGAGCATGGCTGCTGGCAATCTCACCCCCGTGCACTTGGAGCTGGGGGGCAAGGCCCCCGTCATCGTATTCGCCGACGCCGACCTCGAGCAGGCCGCCCAGTGGGCCATGATGGCCGCTTTCGTCAACATGGGCGAGGTGTGCGTGGCCGGGAGCCGTCTGCTGGTGCAACGACCCGCTTACGAGGAGGTAACGGCGGCGGTGTCGGCCATGTCGAGCGGCCTGCCGATCGGTGACGCCCTCGCCCCCGATACCTTCATCGGCCCTCTCGTCAACCCGGATCACGCCGACCGGGTGCGGGGTTTCGTCGACGATGCGGTCGGGGCCGGCACGGCTGAGCTGATCGGCGCCGGCCAGGTACCGGCCGGTCTGCCGCCCAGTTTCGTGGCCCCGACGGTGCTGGGCCGGGTGGAGCGGGGTTCGACGCTGGAGCAGACCGAGGTGTTCGGCCCGGTGCTGGCCGCTCTGGCCTTCGACGACGACGACGAGGCTCTGGCCATCGCCAACGGCACCGTCTACGGGCTCAACGCCACCGTGTTCACCAACGACATGGGCCGGGCCCTGCGCATGGCCGGCGACCTCGACGTGGGCGAGGTCACGATCAACCACCATTTTGCCGCCGATATGAACGGGGGCCGGGGCGAACCGCGCAAGGCCAGCGGCTTCGCCCGGACCGGGGTGCAGGCCTACACCAAGTCCAAGTCGGTGGCGCTGGTGGCCCGGCCGGCGCTGGGTGAGTAACTCGTGGCCGGGCTCGGTGGCCGGTGAGCGGTCCGAGTCGACCGGGTGAACGGCCCATGATCGGGCAACCGGGCCGGGGCCGTATCGGCAGCGACCAGTACCTCCCGGTCAACCCCGATACGAGCTGCTGGGGATGGTGGCCCGACAAAGCGACCGAGCCGGTGTTGGTCGTGGACGACGGAGCCGTCGTCACCGTCGACACCTTGTCACACGAGGGGATCATGGAGGACCAGGGCCGGGACCCGGTCGGGTTCTTCGCTGCTCACGGCGTGGACCGCCGCGCTGTTCTCGACGACGCCGTCACCATGGCCGCCGAAGCCGATCACCGTTACGGGATCGACGGCGCCCACGTGGTCACCGGGCCGATCGAGGTGCGAGGGGCCGAACCCGCAGACCTGCTGAAGGTGGACGTGATCGACCTGGCGCTGCGGGTGCCCTATGGCGTGACCTCCAACCGCCACGGGCTCGGCGCTCTGCCCGGCGAGATGCCCGACGGCACCGCACCACCGGAGGCCACAGCCTTCAGCGGTGACCACGCCACGGTGTCGGTGTTTACCTCGGTGGAGGGCGGAGCCGACGCCGACATGGCAGTGTTGCGTTACGGCACCGACCGGAGTATCCGGTATCCGATCGCGCCCTTTCTGGGGATGATGGGGGTGGCTCCCGACACGGCCGAACCGGTGCCTACCCGGCCGCCGGGTCGCCACGGCGGCAACCTCGACGTCAAATGGCTGACCCGGGGCTCGACCCTGTACCTGCCGGTGCAGGTGCCCGGGGCCGCCTTCGCGGTCGGCGATCCTCATTTCGCCCAGGGCAACGGCGAGATCGCACTCACTGCATTGGAGGGGTCGCTGCGAGCCGATCTGCGCCTGTCAGTGCTGCGGGGCGACAGTGCTCGCCGGGCGGCCGGGCTGATCACCAACCCTGTGGCCGAGACCGATGAGCACTGGATCCCGATCGGGCTGCACACCGATTTGGACGAGGCCCTCAGGGAAGCGGTGCGTGAGGCGCTTCGGTTCTGCCAGACCCGGCTGGGCCTGCCCCGCCATATCGCCTACGCTTACCTGAGCGCGGCCGCCGATTTCGAGGTCACCCAGGTGGTGAACGACGTGAAGGGCGTGCATTGCCGGATCCGCAAGCGCGACTTTCCCGGCTGCGATAATCAATAGTCTCGGAGGTCGACCTCTCGGCTAGTTGGCGGAGACGCTCGGGAAGGTCGGGTACCGGTTCGAACAAGAATTTCTTGCCCGTTCGAGTCTTGTCGAACAGACCCAGCTCAGCCAGCCCGAGCAGGTCGGTGCGGGCAGTCTGGTTCGTCACCCGGTGGTTCTGAGAGTGTCCGTTGACGGTGATGGACCGCCGGTCGCCCATGGTCCGCAGGATCGCGCTCTGCTGACGATGGTTGAGCTGCGAGCAACGACCGAGGACCTCACCGATCTCTGCCGTTTCAGCTCTCTTGCGGTCGACGTATCCCTCCAGGGCATCGATGGCCCTTTCGAGTCCGGTCAACTGATGAACGACGAAATAGGTCAGATCGTTGTCGTCGGTGTAGACGTGCAGGAACGATCGGGCGTAACGGGCTGGTGCTTTGCGCAGGATGCTCGATATCGAGATGTAGGGGGCCGAGCTGTACCCCGACCGCAATATGGACCAGTAGAAGAGGGCCCGGGCCGTCCGGCCGTTGCCGTCGGCGAAGGGATGGTCGTGAGCCAGCCAGAAATGCAAGACGATGGCCCGGACCAGCGGGTGCAGAAACATGTCGTCGTGGTTCTGGGCGCCGTTGACGAACTGGCACATCATCTCCATTCGCTCTGGTAGCTCCGACGCCGCCGGGGGCTGATGCAGCAACAAGTCGTTGTCCCAATAGATACCGACCCGGTCATCGTCGGGTTGTTGCGGACGGCCTTCGTCTTCTTCGCGGTCGAGGGTTTTGTGGGTGAGGGTCTTGTGCAGTTGGCAGACGGTGTCGATGTTCAGCGGTTCGCCCATCTCAGCCAGAGCCACCGTCTCCTCCATGGCCCAGTAGTTGTTCAGGATCATCTGCTCACTACGAGTCCGAGGGTTACGCCCTGATCTCAGTAGTTCCCCGGCCACTGCTCGGGTAGTGGCGGCTCCTTCCAGTTGGCTGGACGTGATCGCCTCCTCTACCAGCCTGTCGACGAGATGGGACCTGAGCCTGTCACCGGCTCGCTGGGTGTCGACGAGGAAGTGGTCACCGAATCGCTGGTCGATGCGGTGGACCATGGCCCAGATCGGGCCCGTGTAACCGAACCTGAAAGGTTTGCCGGCGGTATCGACCAGCGACAACGGAAACGAACCGGCTCGGCGGCTCACCCACATGCCCGCCCACCATTGTTCATGGTTCAAGCCTTCGGGTGGGCGCCGGCGACGTACCTCGTCCCAGTGCAGGTACCTGCCTTTTTCGTCGACCGGGCTGGACAGGTACATCTTCCGGAGGATCTCGGGGTCGGCTCCTGCCAGCGAGCCCCAGGCATCAGGGGGAACCGGCGGGTATTTCACGCATCCTCCGACGACGGGATCGACACTGCCAACATCACCTAATTCCAGGGATTTTAGTAGTTAGCCTGCCTTTTGTAGCTAATTTTGGAGATATTAGTAGGTAATTTGGTTCACCCGGGCAGCCAAGCCCCGGCCAAGACCCAGGCATTGCCCAAAAGCCAAGGCCGGGTCCTCCGGCGGGTTCAGATCTCCTTGAGTAGCAGGTCGCGGGTCTGGCCCGAGACGAAGAGCTCACTGCCAGCCATGAGAATGTCGCGGTAGGCCGGCTGAGTCGGGAGGGATTCGAGGAAGGCGTCCAGCGTGGCCAGATCAGCGGCGTCGATCATCCAGTACACCACTCCGTAAGCGCCGTAGCTCTCCATCCAAGCCGTGACCGTGCCCGGGTCGGGGATTCGTTCGGCCATGTAGGCGGTGTAGGTCTGTATCCACTCCCGAACCCGAGCCCCGTCGCTGGAGTCGACCTGAGCCTTTCGAATCATCCTGACCATCGCTCAACCTCCGTCCGGCTCGTCTGCAGTTCGCACCTCGAGCCCTATGGGTTTGGGTTTTCCGCCGTTGGAGGCCGATGTCTCGCTCGGGCACGCCGACACCGCGGCCAGCACGTCGATCTCGGCTCTCAGGTCGATCCAGTCGCCCGCCGTCGCCGGCGACGGACGAAACACCAAGGTGTGTTCGTCTACCACGTCGGTGCGCATGAACACGTTGAACACGTCGGGAATCAGATCAGGCGCCACCCCCCAGGGTTGCACCGCCTCTTCGAGGTTGCCCTGGCAGGTCCGGTGACCCGATTCGATCCCGTCTCGGATGGCGTACACTTGGCGCGAGCAACGCCCCCCGTTCCAGGCGAAATGGACCCCCACCGGATCGTCGATCACTGTCAGCATGGGTCGTTCGTAGGGCGGACGCGACCACAGCGTCGTCACCCGGCGCATCGAACCGGTGCCGGCCAGCATGTTGAGCGCCACGGTCTGGCCGGCGTGGTAGCCCTCCCGGGGGTTGTCGAGCGCCACGAAGGTGGTGTCGGCCACTTGGGGGCCGTCCACCGCCACGATCCGCAGCACCTGACCGGCCCGCACCTCCACTGCCCGGCCCCGGCCCGGCCCGATGACCACCCGTTCAAGGACCCGACCCGGCCCGGCCCGACCACTCACCCCGCCACCTCACAGGCGACCCGACCCGGCCCGGCCACGGTCCTGGGCGGCTCGGCTTGCATCAGTTCCAGCCAGGCCCGGATGTAGCCCCGCATCGGGCCCTCATGGGTGACCGGCCCCCGCTGGACCCCGTTGCCGAGAATCTGCTGGGCCGGGTGGCCGAGGCCCTTGCTCATATCGACCCACTCGATCTCGGCGATGCCCAAGCCCTCCTGACAGCGCTCGAACAACTCCAAGTCGTCGGGGTTGCCGAGGCTGGGGAAGTCCTCGGCTATGCGCATGCGCAACACGTTGACCTCTTCGGGGGCACCGGCCGCGGCCGCCACCCAGGTGTGGAGCCGGGTCTCGGCCACGCTGATCGGGTCGATCACCTCCAAGTGGTTCCCCTTGATGAGCAAGTTGGGAAATATCGACAGATTCATCATCGACCCCGGTGCCATCTCCAGTACCTCGGCGCTGGATTCGCCGTACCGAGCCCGGATCCGGTCTGCGTACCACTCTCGGCCCGGCACCGGGCGCTGGGTCTCCCAGAACGACCGGGACAGTCCGGGCCGCTGATCCACGAACATGTGGCCGTGACCCAGATCGTCGCCGTACATGCCGGTCTCGTCAGGATTGGCCTTGAACTGCGACAGTGAGCGGGCGCCGCCGTGGTGGCGTTCGTTGAGCACCAAGAAACTGCGATGGGCGAAAGTGGGGTGGAGCCCGTCGCCGGCGTTGTCCCAGGCCAGCTTCCAGTTACCCCGGTAGATCATGCGCTGCCGGTTCCGCAGCTCGATCCGGCCGGTAGGCGAGCGGTCCACGAACTCGTCGATGAGGTCGGCGGCCGGGCCGAGCCAGTCGATGAGGCTGGGCGCGGCGGGATTCAGGGTGGCGAACACCAACCCCCGGTACGTCGCGAGCCGGGGAATCTGGCGCAGGCCGTGAGCGGCCCGGTCGAATTCGGCCGGGTAGCCCTCGGCGAAAGGAACGTTCACCAGCTCGCCCCGATTGGAGTAGGTCCAGCCGTGGTAGGAGCATTGGAAGTTGCGGGCCGTGCCACACTCGTGCTGGCACACCGTCGAGGCCCGGTGCGAGCAGCGGTTGAAGAGCCCGTGCAGTTCGCCGTCGGAGTCCCGAGTGACGATCACGTTGCGCAACCCCAATCGGGTGGTGACGAAGTCGTTGGGCTCGGGCACCTGGCTCTCGTGGGCCACATACACCCAGGCGCCGCCGAAAATCCTGTCCATCTCGGCTGTGAAGATGGCGGGATCGACGTAGATGGTGCGGTGGACCCGGTGGGGTTCCACCAGCCCTTCGAGATCGATCATGGTCGCCCCTTACAGCACGAACGAGAACTTGCGGACATCGCCGTCGCAGTCGACCAAGCCCACGATCTTGATCCTGATCGTCCACTCGTCACCCAGCGCCGCCAGCACGTAGTCGTTGCGGCTCACGAACGGGGTCAGCCGCTCCCGGCGGTATTCCCAGGTGACGACCGAGCACCGGGCCCGGATCTCACCGTCGGCGAGAGGCCAGGCCTCGACGTTGGACACGATTCGGCTGGTACGCGACGGCGGGTTCTGGGCGTGGGCCCATCCCGTCTCCAGCAGGCCGATCCGGTCGGTCATACGGCGGTGGTCGTCGAGCAGATACGAGATCTGCTCCCGAGGGTCGCCGTCGAGGTCGAGCGGGATCCAGTACACGCAGTCGTCGGTGAAACGGTCCAGCCAGGCTCGGTACCGGCGGTCGTCGAGCAGCCGAGCCTCGTGGTACAGAGCCTGCTCCACCGCGGGCCGCAGATCCGGATAGCTGGGACCACTGTCGGCTGCTCGGGTCGCGGCCAGCTCCGACAGTCGCTGGTACAAGAGGTCGTCCACCGCAGAATGGGGCTCGGTGGGGGCCGGGGCGGCCGGGCGGGGTTCTATGCTCGTACCCGTACTCACCACTCAGGGATCTCCGTGGACGGCCTCGTGCAGCCGGGCGATGAGCGCGGCGGGGTCGTCGGCGCCCCAGACGTTACGGCCGAAGGCGACGCCAGCCCCGCCGGCGGCCACCACTCCCCGGGCCCGGGCCACGACTTGGTCGGTGTCGTCGACCTTGGGGCCGCCTAAGGCCACCACCGGGCCACCGCAGGCCTCGACCACCCCGGCGAACTCCTCGACCGGGCCCGGGCACATGGTCTTGACGATGTCGGCCCCCAATTCTATGGCGATGCGGGCGCCTCTACCGACGTTGGTGACCGTCCACGGTACGGTCCGGGCCCAGCCGCCCGGGATCGACTCGGCCATCACCGGCAGTCCCAGCCGCTCGCATTCGGCGACGAGCCGGCCCAGCCGGCCCAGCGACCGTTCTTCGTCGGGGGTGCCGGGGAAGATCATGACCACCACCGCATCGGCATCGAGCACCATGGCTTCCTCGGCCCGGTAGAGCAACGACGAGGTGTCGCCACTGGGCGGTTCCCCCAGATCGGAGAGGCCGCCGTCCACCCGCAGGATCAGGCCGCAAGCTGCAAAGGCCTCGGGTCGGGATCGGGCCAGATGCCAGGTGGCCAAGACGGCGTCGGGCCGGCCCGCGGCGATGGACTCGACGGCGGGGGTCGTCACCCCGGCACCCATGTAGGCCGGGTGGTCCATGGCCACGACCACGGCCCGGCCGTCAGCGCCGAAGAGGTGGCGGCCCCGACGGCGCTTGCCGGACGCCACCGCCGACCCCAGCAGGGATGGGTCGGTCATCAGGGCGCCGACCCGTCGACCGGTCCGTCGAACTCGTCGGAGGCCAGCGGGGTGGCGACATCGTCCCGGACCGTCTTCATGACGTGAGCGGCCCGGCCCTCCCAGGTGGAGGCCGGCCCGACCCGGTAGAACGGCGACCGCAGGTTCCCCATCAGCACGGTCACCATATCGGTGTCTTCCTTGTTGGTGTCGGCCAGTTGGTCGAGCTCGAAATCCTGTTGCGCGATGGTTTTGTCGATCCCGTAGATGCGGCTGAAAAGCCGGGTCCGGTCCGGCGCGATGGGATCGGCCCGCACCAAGATGAGCTGGGTGGGATAGGGCAGCGGGGTCAGGTTGGGGTAGATGAAGTCGGCGTAGTGGCCCTTCAACTGCTCATCGGTGAGGTCGGTGCGGCCCCCGGAGGCGTCGTCGTGATCGGCGTGGGGCTTGAAGCCGCTACAGGTTCGGCCCTCGAAGCGCACGATGGTGTCCATCTGCTTGCGCAGCTTGTTGAGGCGCCGGTGGACGAAGCGCACGTGGTAGTCGTCGTTGGAGTTCTCCGCGAACGCCTTCCAATTGATCGGGTAGACTTCGTCGAGTTCTCGGTGGTAGCGAGTGAACCGGGCGAAGTCGTAGCGGTCGTAACGCTGAGCCAGCGGAGCGATCCATTCCCGAAACGACGGAGCCCGGCGCGACAGGCAACCGAACACCAGCTTGTTCCAGGCCACCTCGATACGGATAGGCACCAGCCCATAGGCTTCGGTGGGGATGTCGTCGGGGTACATGCGGGCCCGGTCGGGGATGCCGATGAGCCTGCCGTCGATGCTGTAGGCCCAGTTGTGGTAAGGGCAGGTCATGGTTTTGCCGCAGTGCCCAGCCGGTTCGGACAGCAGTCCCGAGGCCCGGTGCCGACAGTTGTTGAGGAACCCCTCGACCGACCCGTCTACTTGGCGGATGACGATCACGGACTGGTAGCCGATGGTGCCGGTGATGTAGTCGCCCGGTTCGGCCAAGTCCTCGGTATCGCCCAGCCACAGCCAGGATCGGGCATAGACCCGAACCATCTCCAGATCGAACAGGTCTTGATCGAACACCTCGTAGGGCTGCAGCATCGGGGAGGAGACGGGTGTCGGCACCAAACCCGCCGTTTCTTTCACACGGTGTCCGAGCCGCTCTGTGACCGGCTCGGTCGCGAGATCGGTGAGCATTGTGCGATCCTAACCCATGGTGCCGGCCTCGGAGCCAGTGGCCAATCGTGAGCCCGGCCACCGTGACCAGGCAAGGGTGATACCCATGGATTCTGTGAATTTCCCCGAAGCGATCGTTGCGGCGGCCGCCGACGCCCAAGCCACGCTCGGCCCCAAGCTGGCCGAGCTGGCCGCAATTCGCCTGCCGTTGCTGGCCGGGGCTGGGCCCGCCGAGGCCGAACGCTGGATCGAAGCCGGCCCTTCGGCGCCGGAGCAGGATCGGTTCTCGATCCTGTCAGCACCAGCCGGGAGCATCGGGTCGGGCGATCCGCCCGAGGTTTCGGGCAATCCGCCCGAGGTTCCGGGCGAGCTGGTCGGGCTGAGCGTGGCCGCCATGCGGGCTGGCTTTCGGACCGGTCGCTTCGACCCGGTCGACGTGACCGAAGCCACCCTGGCCCGGATGGACGCCATCGACGGCGAACTGCATGCGGTGGTGACCCGCGTCGATGACCGGGCCCGGGCCGCAGCGGCGGAGTCGACCCGGCGCTGGCGAACCGGAACGGCTCGACCGCTCGAGGGCGTGCCCGTCGCGATCAAAGACATCATCGAGACGGCCGGGGTGGCGACCCGAGCCGGCTCGGCATTGTTCACCGACCACGTGCCGATGATCAGCGCCTCTGTCGTCGACCGGTTGGAGCGGGCCGGCGCCGTCTTGGTGGCCAAGACGACCACCCCCGAACTGGCCTTCGGTGACGAGAGCGGCGACGGCACCGTGAATCCCTGGGCCGCCGACCGCTGGACCGGCGGCAGCTCGTCGGGTTCGGCCGCGGCCCTGGCTGCGGGCATGGTTCCGGCTGCGCTCGGCACCGACACCGGCGGCTCGATCCGAGTTCCAGCGTCGTACTGCGGGGTGAGCGGTATCAAACCGACGTTCGGGCGGGTGCCGAGAACGGGAGTGTTCCCGGTCTCGTGGACCCTCGACCATGCCGGCCCCATGGCCCGAACCGCTGAGGACCTCGGCCTCTTGCTGGCGGTGCTGGCCGGGGCCGATCCCGCCGATCCCTACTCGTCGACCCGACCGGTCCCGGACTACACGGCCTCGCTCTCCGTCTCGAACGGAACCGGAACCGGCCTTAGGGTCGGTGTGCCCGGGGGCTGGCTCGCCCAGGGATGCAGTCCGGGCGTAATCGCGGCCCGCGACGCCGCACTCGATACCCTGGCCGGCCTCGGAGCCGAGATCATCTCGGTGCCGGCGCCCCACGCCGAACTGGCCGCAACCATTGCCTGGCTCGTAACCGTGGTCGAGTTCGCCGCCAATCACGACATCAGGTTGGGACAGGTGGAGAACTTCACGCCGTCGGCCGCCCACCGGCTGGTGGCCGGGGCCCGTATCAGCGCCCGCGATTACCTGCGAGCCCTGCGAGCCCGACGTCTGGTGCAGCAGGACTTCGACGCCATCTTCGAGCAGGTCGACATCGTGGTGACACCGGCCACTCCCACCGCTGCCCCCGATGTGGCCACTTTCTTCGATGACGGTGATCGGCTCTGGCTCGACAAGGTGGCCCGCAACTTTCTGGTCTTCAACGTCACCGGCATGCCGGCGCTGGTGGTGCCGTCCGGGCTGGACGGCGGCCTCCCCACTGCCATCCAGATCGCAGCCCGACCGCACCGTGATGATCTCTGTCTGGCAGTCGGGGCTGCATTCCAGCGAGTCACCGACCATCATCAACAGATGCCGTCGAGGTGACGCCGGCCCGTCCCAGCCCGTGCCGTTCCGTCCCAGCCTCGCCCCCGCCCCCGCCCCCGCCCCGCCCCAGCCCGTCGTATGGCAGACTGAGCAGATGGCAGACAAACCCGCACCCAAACCCGCACCTTTGACGCCGGGCCGGCCGGCCCCCGACTTCACCGCCACCGACTCCTCGGGCGAAACCGTTTCCCTGGCCGATTTCCGGGGTCGCCGGGTGGTGCTGTACTTCTACCCGAAGGACGACACGCCGGGCTGCACCAAGCAAGCCTGCAACTTGCGTGACAACCTCGGGCGCTTGACCGACCACGACATCGCCATCATCGGGATCTCGCCCGACGACGACACCAGCCACCAGCGGTTCTCGGCCAAGTACCAGCTCCCGTTCCCGCTGGTAGCCGACCCCGACCGGGAGATCATCGAGGCCTACGGGGTCTGGGGCGCCCGGACGAACTACGGCCGAACCTTCATGGGCTTGCAGAGAACCACCTTCCTGATAGATGCCCAGGGCAACATCGAACATGTGTTCAAGCGGCCCAAGGTGGCCGAGCACGCCGATGAGATCCTGGCCCGGTTCGCATGACTCATGATTCGTACCTACCTCTATGTTCCGGGTCATCGACCGGACCGTTTCGCCAAGGCCGCGGCCAGCGGCGCTGATGCGGTCATCGTCGACTTGGAGGACGCGGTTCCCTTCGCCCGCAAGGAGCAGTCCCGCCGGTTCGTGGCGGAATGGCTCGACGAACCCCAGACGGTGCCGGTCTGGGTTCGGGTCAACAATCATCCCGACCTGTTCGGCGAGGACATGGCCGTGGTGGCGGCATCCCGAGCCTCCGGAGCTGTTGTCCCCAAGGCCACCGTTCGGGCCTGTGACGAGTGCCCAGTGCCGGTTCAGGCTCTGATCGAGACGGCCGAAGGGGTGGCCTCCGCCGCCGACATCGCCTCTTGCTCGCCGGTCGAGCGGCTCGGTGTCGGCGAAGCCGATCTCTGTGCCGAGTTGGGTATGGAACCATCACCGGATCAGCGGGAACTGTGGACCGTGCGCACCATGATCGTCTTGGCCTCGGTTCGGGCCGGATTGCAAGCACCGGTCGGCCCCGTTCCCACCGATCTTGACGATGACAAGGCTCTCGCCAGTAGCAGCCAGCAGTTGCGGCGCCAGGGTTTCGGGGGTCGCGGCATCATCCATCCTCGCCAGGTCGGTCCCGTCAACGCCGCGTTCACTCCCGCCCGTGAGGAGGTGGCCTGGGCTCGGAGTGTGATCGAGGCATCGGAGTCGTCGGGTGCCGAGCCGACCGTCTCGGACGGGCAGTTCGTCGACTTGGCTGTGGTTCGTCGGGCTCGCCGGATACTGGCCACCTGCTCGAGCTCGGGCCGGACCACCGAGAAAAGCGACCGTCGCCCGTGAACGACCGGCTCTACAACCCGATCCTCAGCCTCCGGTCAATGAGAGCTGTGGCATGGAGATCTGTGGCTTGACCGCGGCTGTGGGACGATTCATGATCAACAACCCGAAGAGACCACGAACCCAGTTGAGGAGATCGGCGTGACGATCCTGACCGATGAGCTTCTGACCAGCTTCGACGACTCGATCGGGCCGGTCGACGAGGCCCGGTTGCTGCCACCGATCCTGTATACCTCACCGGAGTTCTACGAGTTCGAACGCCGGGCCATCTTCCAGCACGAGTGGTTCTGCGTGGGCCGGGTCGACCAGGTGGCCGAGCCGGGGGACTTCCGGTGTGTCACCATCGCCGGCGAGCCGCTGGTGCTGACCCGGGACTTCGGCGGCGAGTTGCATGTCATGTCGGCCGTGTGTCGGCACCGCGGCATGGTCATTGCCGAGGGTTCGGGCAACTGTCGACGGTTCACCTGCCCCTACCACCACTGGACTTACGGGCTCGACGGCGAACTGCTGGGCACCCCGGCAATGGATCGGGCCGTGGGCTTCGACCGGGCCGCTCACGGCCTGCCCGAGCTCGAGGTGGAGACATGGCAGGGGTTCGTCATGGCCAACTTCGACCCCGGTGCCAGTGCGTTCGGGCCAACCATGACCAAGATCGACGCCATGCTCGAGAACTACGGGCTGGAATTCACCACCACCCTGGAAGGCAAGACCATCTGTGACCTGGCCTGGAACTGGAAGGTCATGATGGAGAACTTCAACGACCCCTATCACGCCAGCCGGCTCCACGGGGCGCTGCAGACCTTTGCCCCCAGTCACATGAACGACTTTCTCGCATGGGACGACGACGACGGCGCCATCGGCCGCATTCAGCACTTCACCGGCATCGACGGCTCGTTCAACCCCACCCAGCGCTGCATCCTCCCGGTGTTCGGGAATCTCACCGAGGAGCAACGCAAGCGAGGCGGGTTCGTCCTGATACCACCCACCCTGGCTCTGGCCATCGTCCCCGACGAGGTGGCCTACTTCATCATCAGCCCCCAAGACGCCGGCCACATCACCATCCACATCGGCTACTGCTTCGAGCCCTCGGCCCTGAAGGACCCCCTGTTCGACTACCTGTTCGAGGCAGCCGAAGCCGGCGTGAACAACTTCAACGTGCAAGACATCTACGCCGACGAGATGACCCAGAAGGGACTCAACTCGCACTTGGCCCCGCGGGGCCGCTATTCGTGGCAGGAGGAGACGTTGGTCCAGTTCAACCGCTGGCTGGTGAAGCGTTACCGTGACCGGTGGCCCACCGGCGCCGCCAGCTCGTAAGTCGGGAATCGGTACTCAGTGCCGTTCCTGCTTTGAGCGAGCGCGAATCTCGGTGCGCATCTCCCGGCGCACCGGCGCACGCTCAGCCGCTAGTCGAAGGCGCGCTCGCGTGTGCATACTCGCGTGGTCGAATTGCCGGTTCACCGTCGGGGGCGCTGAAGACCTCGAACCGCTGGTCGGAATCATCGGCATCGAGTCCGGCGCAACTCAGAAGCTCGACCGTGGTCATGTGAGAGGCCGCGTACTGCACGAGCTCGTTGACCGAGCCTGCGGCGTACACGTCCAAGCCCGTTGCACGCGAACCCGCCAACGGAACCTCCATCCAGGAGGCCACATCATCCACAAGATGGTCCTTGGCCACGATCTCCACGAACGCGACCAACTGCGCCAGCTTGCCACGGTTGGGCCCACTGACCGCTTCTCCCTGACGCCACTTGCGGATCGCCGGTACCGAGACTCCAAGCAGCCTCGCAACCCCAACCCATGAGAATCCAGCTTCCGAGACGGATGCGAGGAGGTCGGACACCGGCCGGCGCGCCATCTCCGTGGCGCGATCGTCCATCTGCAGACCCACAGCTTTGCCATGGTGCCTGCCGGCCTCATGAGACAAGCGGGTCGCTTCGTGCGCCAGCAATCCCACTTGGCTGCAAATTGCCCCAGTTCGTGTAGCGAGCATGTCGGGGGAGATACGCGTCTGCTGATCGGACAGTGGGAACGATTCGATGGCCGGTGCCGTTCTGTCGGCAACCAGTAGATCTTCGCGGTCGCTCATGGTTGTGCTCCTTGCCTGAAATGCTCGACGAGGTCGGGCCGGACGAGATCGTCGAACAGCCCGCGCAAAGGTGCATGCAAACGATCCGCAGCCTCGATGATGGTGCCGGATTCGAACTCCGGGATCTCGGGCGGTTGCCAGAAGCTGTCGAAGTCGAGCAGGAACACCGGCCCGTTCGGCACGCTGACCCTTCGTAGAGGGCCGGAGGGCGACACGATGGGACTGTCCGATGTTCCATAGACGAGCACCAGTGACTGATCGGGTGCAACCTCGTACACCACCTTGCCGGTCCACGCGGATGGCGCCAAGTCTCCGAGTGTCTGCCGGACGATCGAGTGATTCAACCAGCGCGACCAGTCCGGTACAGTTTCAGGGACCGTGATCTCGTTGATGTACCTCAATCCGAGGCGAGAGACGCCGTCCGGGCGAAGTACCTGCTCAACGCCGGACACCACTGCCTCGAGCAGAGGCCGGAAGTCGTCGAAGCCGCTGTAATCGCTGACTTCGATGGTGACCGTGTCGGGCTGAACCGTGATGATCTGCGTTCGCTGTCTCGATGTGAGCCTGCTTACGATTTCGGTGGCCGAGGACGCTTGCGAAGCGACCTGACCCATGCTGCCCCCTATCATCTGCACTGTGTCGTTCAGGGTCACCCACCCATGGCCGAGGTGATCGCGGATCGCCCGGTGGGCCGCCATCGCTGCCTTTCGCCACGACCTCTGATGAGAAGATGACCCACCCCATGCCGCCTCGTGCTGGCTCCGGTTCCGCTGTCCCGGTGGTATCGGGGGATCGGATCACCACTCTCGACGCCGTCCGGGGCGTGGCTGTACTGGGAATCCTCACCATGAACGTGGTGTCCTACGGGCTGCCCGACAGCTACTTCAACCTCGACTCGGTCGGAACCGATACCGGGCTCGACTGGTTCATCGGCGGAGTGGGTGAGATCTTCTTCGATCAGAAGTTCATGGGCCTGTTCTCGCTGTTGTTCGGGGCTGGAATCGTGCTGTTCGCCGACCGGGCCGCCCGCCGGTTCTCTCGCCCCGGTTGGTTCAGCCTCTGGCGCAACGGGCTGCTGCTGCTCATCGGAATCGTCCACATGCTCTTTTGGGAAGGCGACGTCCTGATCCTGTACGCAGTGTGCGCGCCGGTGGTCATCGCCTTGCGGCGCCGACGGCCGGCCACGTTGATCACCATTGGCACCCTGCTGGTGGCGTCCACGGCTGGGTTGGCCCTGATCGTTCAAGCGACGATCGACGACCCCGCCAACCAGATCGGTGACGGTTTCTGGCTGGCTGGCGGCACGACGTCGGATCTGGTCGGGCTGTGGTTCTTCTACGACGTCTTCGCCCGAGCCCTGGGCATGATGCTGATCGGGGTGGCGCTGTACCGAACCGGTGTGATCACCGGCGAGCGCAGCACCGAGTTCTATGTGCGCACCGCCAAGCTCGGCTTGGGGTTCGGCTTACCTCTGGCCGGACTGGGCTTGGCGGTGGTGGCCGGCTCCGGTTTCTCGGCCGATGTGGCGGTGATGGGCGCAATCCCCAACACGGTGGCCACCATTCCGATGGTGCTGGGCTACCTGGCTTTGGTCGCCCTGTGGAACGCCCGAGCCGAGTCGGCTCTGCGGGTGAGGATTCGAGCCGTCGGGCGTATGGCGCTCACCAACTACCTGACCCAGACCGCTATCGGCTTGGTGGTGCTGCAGGTTCTGCTCGGCTCGGTCGATCTGACCCGCAGCGTTCTGGTGGTGTTCGTCCTGGCGGTATGGGCTCTGCAACTGTGGTGGTCGCAGGCCTGGCTCAGCCGATTCCGTTACGGGCCGGCCGAGTGGCTGTGGCGTTGCGCCACCTACCGACGGTGGCAGTCGTTGTGAAATCCTGACCGCCCTCGGTCAGTCGGTCTTTGGACTACCGTAGATGCGTCCGATCCGCCGTCACTGCGGGCTCGGGCCGACCGACACGAGTAAATACCGAGGAGACCAGTGACCCATATGAGCCGATTCCGTGAATTTGTTGCGTTGATCTTGGCGCTGGCCTCGATGGCCGCCGCTTGCGGTGACGACGAATCCGACTCGCCCGAATCCGCGGGTGTCGGTGAGTCGACCGGTGAAGAGACAGCGGTCGCAGGCCAACCCGACGTCAACGGCGACGGCGAGGTCATCGTCGGCATTGCCAGCCCCGGCGACACCAACGACGGCGGCTTCTACCAGGGCTTCGTCGACGGGGCTCGGACCTTCGCCGCCGAGGAGGGTTGGACCGTGCTCGTGTCCGACTTCATCAACCCGGCCGACAGTGAGACGGCCCTGGCCGACCTGGCCCGACAGAACGTTGATTTCCTGGCCGTGGGCGCCACCGAGTTACTGGACGGGCTCACCGCTATCGCCTGCGAAGACGAGTTCGCTGAGATCGCCATGTATCTCAATGCCAGCATCGCCGTCCAAAACGATTGCTACGGCCAGTCCAGCGACAACTACTTCCAGATCCACTGGGTGCTGGGGGTGGCTGTAGCTCAGTTGTTGGAGCGGACCGGAGGTACCAAGGTCGGCTACATCGGCGGTCCTGAACTGGCTTTTTCTACCATCGCCCACCGATCCATGGAGGCTGGGCTCCAGTCGGTAAAACCTGACGCCGAACTGGTGGTGACCCACACCGGCGACTTCAACGACGCCGCGCTGGGCATCGAAGCGGCCCGAGCCATGCTCGACCAGGACGTCGACGTGATCTACACGTTTCTGGGTGGGGCCATGTTCCCCACCGGCGGCTTCGTGGCCGAGAGCGGAGGGCTGGCCCTGTCGGCCTCGTCCAACACCTGCTTTCCGGGTTCACCCTTCGTGGGGGCATCACTGTTCCCACCGGGTGAATACCTGGTTGCCAACCTCGAGGACTTCGCCGCCGGAAACTACCGGGAGGGCGTGATCCGCGAGTTCAACGTCGGGGTCGATCCAGAGGTCGGTGCTGTCTTGTGCGATCCCTCCCCCGAAGAGCAAGCCGCCATCGACGAGGTGGTGGCCATGATGGGCTCGGGCGAACTCGTCCCCGAGAACTTCGTCGAACCTCCGGGGTGACCACCCGACCCATGGCTGCGCCGGTTCTCGAGCTACGGAGCATCAGCAAGCGGTTCGGTCCGGTCGTAGCCTGCGATCGGGTCGACTTGACAGTGCAACCAGGCGAGATCGTCGGCCTGCTCGGACAGAACGGGGCCGGCAAGTCCACGCTGATGAAGATCGTGCTCGGTCTGGTTCCTCCCGATGCCGGTGAGATCAGGATCAAGGGACAGGCCCGGACCGTCCGCGACCCGACCCATGCCGCCGCTGTGGGGATCGCCATGGTCCACCAGCATTTCAGTGTCATCGACGCTCTCAGGGTCTGGGAGAACGTGCGCCTCGGGGGCCGGGGTCGTCTCGACGCCGCCGAGCTGAGAGCCGAGGTGCTGGCGCTCGGTGAGGCCTACGACCTCGTCATCGACCCCGACGCCCGGGTAGGCGACCTCGACGCCTCCCAACGCCAGCGGGTCGAGATCATCAAGTGTCTGCGCCGCGACCCGGCCGTGATCATCCTGGACGAACCCACATCGGTTCTTACCCTGGCCGAATCCAGACGGCTCTTCGACGGTTTGCGGGCCATGGTGTCGAGCCGGGAACGGGCCGTGGTGCTCATCAGCCACAAGCTCGAGGAGATCCTTCACGCCACCGATCGTGTGGTCATCATGCGAAACGGTCGGGTGGTCGAGGAAATCGCGACTTGCGCGGCCGACCCCCCGACGCTGGCTCGGGCCATGGTCGGGCGGGACGTCTCGCTGCGAACCGAGGCTTCGGCCCTGGGTCTACTGGACGAACTGACCGGTAAAGCCGTGACCGACCACGATCAGGGCGGTGAGGTCGTTCTGAGGGTCAGCGGCGCGGCGGCCACCGGGTCCGATGGCCGCCGCCTTCTGGACGGGCTCGACTTGGAGCTTCGCGCTGGCGAGATCCTGGGAGTGGCCGGTGTGGAAGGCAACGGGCAGGCGGCGGTGACCGAGCTCTTCTCCAGCCTGTTGTCGCTGGACTCCGGTGAGGTGGAAGTGGACGGCCGGGTAGTGCCGACGGGGGTACCGGGCGCTATGGCCGCGGCGGGCGTGGGGGTCATACCGGAGGACCGCCACGTATCGGGTTGCGTTCTCGACTTGACCGTGGCCGAGAACCTGATCCTGGCCGACACCGACCGGGTGACCCGATGGGGGATCCTCGACCGAGCCCGTATCCGAACGCACGCTCAGGAACTGATCGACCGGTTCGAGATAGCCACGCCGTCAGCAGACATCGCGTTCCGCCTCCTGTCGGGCGGCAACCAGCAAAAAGTGGTGCTGGCCCGGGAGCTGTCGAGCGATCCGAAGGTGCTGATCGCTTCCCAGCCCACTCGGGGACTCGACGTGGGCGCCATCGAGTACGTCAGCAGCCGGATCCGGGCCGCCGCCGACGAAGGCGTGGCCGTCCTGCTCGTCTCTACCGAGCTGGAGGAGATCCTCGAACTAGCCGACCGCATCTCGGTGATCTTCAGAGGCCGACTGATCGGGACCATGGCTCGCTCCGAGATCGACTTGGACCGGTTGAGCCTGATGATGGGCGGCAAAGCGGCATGACCGATGCCTCGAAGGCTGCCGATGTCTCAGGGTTGGTCGCCTCGGTCCAATCCCCATCCCGCCGGATGGCCCTGCAGATCGGGTTGTTCACGGTTCTCTTCCTGGCGGCGGCCATTGCCAGCGGAGCTCTGGTCGCTTCTGTCGGCGGGTCGCCCACCGAGGTGCTCGATGCCTTGATCGACGGGAGCCTCCGCAGTCCGGGCGCCTGGGGCCGAACCCTGGTCGAGATGGTGCCCCTGGCTCTGGTCGGTGTGGGTGTGGTCGTCGCCTTCCGGGCCGGTTACTACAACATCGGCCTCGAAGGTCAGGTGGCCATGGGCGCATTGGGCGGGGTGGTTGTCGCCCTCGAGGCGCCGGGCCCCGGATTTCTGGTGATCCCGCTGGCGTTGGTGGCCAGCGTCGTGACCGGGGGGATCTGGGCTGGGCTGGCGGCGGCCGCCCACGCCCGCCGTCGGGTCGACGTCTTGATCAGTACGCTGCTGCTCGCTTTCGTAGCTCCCAACATCATCCTCTTCCTCGTCGCTCGCGACTACCTGTTGCTCGACACCACACCGCTCAACAGCCGGAGAGCCTCCCAGAGCGAACGGATTCCCGACAGCGTCCACCTACCCGAGCTGAACCTGTTCGGCAACACCGTCCACGTCGGCGTGCCGATCACCATCGTCTTGGTGGCGGTGGTGGCATTCCTACTGGCCCGCAGCGTGTGGGGGCTGCAGATGCGCATGCTGGGCCAGAACTTGCTCACGGCCCGGAGGGCCGGGGTGCGGCCCGGCTGGGTCGGGGGTGGAGCTCTGGTGTTCTCGGGGGCCGCAGCCGGACTGGCCGGAGGGATGTTCCTGACCGGTGCCGCCTTCCGGCTCCAGGACCAGATCGCCAACGACTTCGGATGGCACGGGTTGCTGGTGGCGCTCGTGGCTCGGCTCAACGCGGTGGCGGTACTTCCCGTCGCCTTCTTCTTCGCCCTGCTACGCACCGGGAGCGGCTTTCTCGCTGCTACCGGTATCTCCCGCACCGTCACCGACGTCGTGCAAGCCCTTTTCGTCGTGGCCGCCCTGCTGCCGGGCGCCATCATGACCATCCGAGATCGCCGAGCATCCCGCCGGCTCGCTGTCCACTCCGCGACCCGGGTTGCCCCCGCCCCCGCCCGATGATCTCCGACCTCGAGACCATCCTGGAGCCGACGGTGCGGCTGGCTACCTTGCTGCTGTTCGCGGCACTGGGCGAGTACGTGGCCGAAAGAGCCGGGACGATCAACATCTCCCTGGAGGGGATGATGCTCACCGGCGCCTACACCGCCGCCATCACCTCATCGGAGATCGGTTCGCCGGTGGCCGGGATCTTCTTCGGGATGCTGGCCGGCGCGGTCGTGGCCGCCATGCAAGCTCATCTCAGTCACCAACTCGACGTGAACCAGTTCGTGGTGGGGATCGCCTTGAGCACACTCGCCGTGGGCGTGACCACCTTCTTGTTCACCGAGATAGAGATGACCGGAGATCGTATCGGCGTGGTGGAGATCCCAGGGCTGGTGAACATCCCTCTGATCGGTGAGGCCCTGTTCGGCCAGCCCTGGCTCACGTACCTGATCGTGCCTGCCGTCGGAGTGGTCTGGTGGATCCTGCAACGCACCCCTTGGGGGCTGGAGGTGCGCGCCGTCGGGGAGAACCCGGTCGCGGCCGACGTGAGCGGGGTACCGGTTCTGGCTCGACGCCGCCAGACCATCTACGTGTGCGGGCTGCTGGCCGGCCTCTCCGGCGCCTACCTGGCCGTCGCCTTGGTGGGTGGCTTCTCCCAGGACATGACGGCCGGCAAAGGGTTCATAGCCATCGCTGCCGTCCTGTTCGGAGGATGGCGGCTGTGGGGGACCATCGCCGGGGCGCTGCTGTTCGGGTTTGCCGATGCCTTGGCCGTTGCCCTTCCCGCGGTCGGGATCGACACCGTTCCCGGCGCCTTCCTCGACTCGATGCCATACGGGCTGGCCTTCGCCGGTCTGCTGGTGTTCGCGGCCCGGGCCCGCAAACCCACTGCTCTGGCCAGCCCGTTCTCCAGAGGCACCGCCTGAACCTCGAACCATCAAAGGAACCCCAATGGACCCTGACCGCGTCATCACCTTCGATCCGGCTCAAAACGAGCCGATGGACTGCCAGTTCATGTTGTCGCAACTGGTCGTGCCCCGTCCCATCGCCATGGTGTCGACTCGCAGCCCTGACGGGATCGGCAACATCGCCCCCATGAGCTACTACCTGCCCATCACCGGCGACCCGATGCTGCTGGGCATAACCATGGGCTTGCGGGAGGACGGGCAGCTCAAACACACCTACCAGAACGCCATGGCCAGCGGCGACTTCGTGGTCAACGTGACCACCGAGGCCTTCCGCGACGACATCGAGACGGCGGCCATGGAAGGGCCGAGCCACTCCGACGAGTTCGAGCTCACGGGCTGGACCCCGGTCCCGGCCACCAAGGTCACCTCGCCGGCCATCGGTGAAGCCTTGGCCCGGCTGGAGTGCGTGGTTCATCGAGTTGTCGACTTGGGCACCCCGGACCTGCCCTTCGGCGAGGTCCATCTGGTTGTGGCCGAGGTGGTATGGGTCGCCTACGACGGGTCGATCTGCAACTCCAAAGGCCGGATCGACCCGGTGCGACTGGGGGCCATCGGTCGGCTCGGCCTGCGGTCCTTCCTCCGGTCGGTTGACGAGGGCGCTTACCACCTGCCTCGCATCGGGTGGGCCGAGTACACAGCGGCCGCTGCAGCCGGCGGTTCTCCCGGCTATGAAGCTCCCGCCTCGAGCTGAACAGGAAACAGGCCGTTGTCGGCATCGCCGTCGTTCGAGCTGGAGCGCCCCCGATCGGTCGAAGAAGCGCTCGACCTGCTGGCTGCTCACCCCGACAGCCGGCTCCTGGCCGGAGGGCAGTCGCTGGTTCCTCTCATGACCATGGGGCTGGCGGCCCCCGCCGTGGTGGTCAGCCTCGATCGCTGTGCGGGCGTCACCGGTATCGAGACGGAGTCGGATCGGGTCACCATCTCGGCCATGGTCACCACCCGCCGGATCGAGCTCGACCCTGACATCGGAATCCGGATTCCGTTGCTGGCCGCAGCCGCGGCTCGGGTGGGCTCACCTCACGTTCGCAACTTCGCGACCTTGGTGGGCAACCTGTGCCACGCTGATCCCGGCAGCGACCTGATCCCGGCTGCGGTGTGCCTGGATGCCGATCTGGAGGTTCGATCCAACCGGGGCCGACGCCAGATGCCGGTCGATGAGCTGATCGACGGCCCCTTCACCACTTCGTTGCGGCCCGGAGAGATGGCCATGGCGGTGCGGATCCCGGTGCCGGACCGGTCTTGGCGGTACCGCTACCGCAAACTGGTCAAAAGAGCCGGCGACCTGGCTCTGGCCTGTGCCGCGGTTCTGATCCGGGTCGAGGACGTCACCATCGTAGAAGCCCGGTTGGCGGTCGGTGGTCCGCTGCGCCGAGCGGTCCGGGTCCGGGGGCTGGAGACCGAGCTTCGAGACACGCCCGTGATCGACGCCGTGGACATCGTCTCGGGCGGAGGCTGGATCGAGGAGCTAGCCGATGGCCTGCTCGGGGACCATACCGCTCCCGTTGATTACCTGACGGTCATGCTGCCCCGGTTCTTGGCCGCCACCGTGCACGAAGCCGTCATGCAAGCCGACGGAACCGAACCATGACCTCGATGGATGTCTCGGCGACCTCGATGGATGTCTCGGCGACCATCTCGGTGAACGGGCGGAGCCACGAGATCGACTGCCAACCGGGCGCCACCCTCTTGGAGGTGTTGCGTACCTCCCTGGGCCTGACCGGCACCAAGTTCGGCTGCGGGATCGGATACTGCGGCGCCTGCACCGTGCTGGTCGACGGCGCCGCCGCTCATTCCTGCTGCCTGCTGGCCGCCACCATGCAAGGCCGGGAGATCACCACCATCGAGGGGGTGAGCGGTGACGGTCCCGATCCATCCCTTGGCGTCATCTCCGAGGCGTTCCTGGAAGCGGGCGCGGTCCAGTGCGGTTACTGCACACCCGGGTTCGTCGTCGCCATCGAGGCCCTGCTGGCCGAGAACCCCGACCCGAGCGAGGCCGAGGTGCGCCGCTACCTGACCGGCAACATCTGCCGGTGCAGCGGGTTCGCGGCCATCGTGCGGGCCGCCCTTCGAGCCGGAGGCAGACGATGACGCCGGTGACGCCGGGGCCGGCGGTGGGTCGAGCCGTGGCCCGGGTGGACGGGTGGGCCAAGGTCTCGGGGACGGCTACCTACCTGACCGACATGAGTGGACCGGACATGACTCACGCCGCGGTGGTGCGCTCCGAGCACCCCCGGGCTCGCGTCGTCGGGATCGACGCGAGCGACGTGCAGGCCTGGCCCGGAGTGCTGGCCGTGCTCACACCCGACGATGGGGCCGGCCTGCCGCCGGTCCGGATATTCGCCGATTCGCCGCCTATAGCCAGGATCCTCACCTCCACCCCCCAATTCGTCGGCGACGCCGTGGCCGCGGTGGTGGCCGAGACCGAGACGCTGGCCCGGCAAGCGGCGGCCGCGGTGGCGGTGGACTACGAGCCTCTGCCGGCAGTGCTCACCGCACTGCAAGCTCGAGCCGCTGAGATCGAGCTGCATCCGGAGGCGCCCGGCAACCGGGCCGGACCGCCGGTGAACATCGCCCGGGGCGACGCCGAGGCGGCTCTGGCCGGCTGCGACCGTGTGTTTCGGGACAGCTTCACTACCCAGCGTCAGTGCGCCCAGACCATCGAGCCTTTGGCCTGCGTGTGTCACTGGACCGATGGGTACCTCGATGTCTGGACCCACCTCGACTCGATGTTCCATTTCCGCGACACCCTGGCCGAAGCCTTGGCTGTCGATCCCGAACGGGTCCGGATCCATCCCCCCGAGGCGCTGGGTGCCACCTTCGGGCTCAAGAACAGCCTGCTGTCCTCACTCGAACCACTGGCCGCGCTGGCTTCGCGGCGGGTGGGACGCCCGGTCAAGCTGACCCTGTCACCGGAGGAGTCGATGGCGGCCACCGTGACTCGCCACCGGGCCCATATCGACCTGGTCACCGGAGTGAACCACGACGGGACCATCGTGGCTCGGACCGCGGCCGTGCTGCTGGACTCCGGCGCCTACGGCTGGGGTTACGTGGTGGCGTTGAGCATGGCCGGCAAGTGGGCTTCGCTGTACCGCACCGAGCATCTGCGCTTCTCGGCTGTCTCCGTCTACACCAATCACGTCCCGGGAGGGGCTTACCGGTCGGTGGGCACGGCCCAGATCCATTTCGCCATGGAATCTCAGCTCGACGAGATCGCCCGATCCCTCGGTATCGACCCGGTGGAACTACGCCGCCGCAACCTGATCGGCGTGGGCGACCAGCTTCCGTTCGGCACCGAGATCCGCTCTTTCGGAGCCTTGGCCTGCCTCGACCAAGGGGCAACCGCTTTCGGCTGGGAGCCGGCTGCCGACCGGGTCCGACGCCCCGACCGCCGACCGATCGATCCCATCGGTCGGAGCCGGGGAACAGGCATGGCCATGGGCATGCATCATGCCGGGCTGACCGGGCTCACCCCGATACCGGAGATGTCGCGCTGCCAGGCTGAGCTGCTTGCCGACGGCACGGTCGAAATCACCGTCGGCGTGGTCGACAAGGGTCAGGGCTCGCTCACCACGCTCACTCTGGTGGCAGCCGACGAGCTGGGTCTGGCGCCGGACCGGGTTCGGGTCGCCAACCTCGGGACCGCAGCCGTGCCCTTCGATCCCTCCGGGGCCGAAGCCAGCCGCACCACCTACGTCATGGGTCGAGCCGTGGCCGACGGAGCCCGTCGGCTTCGGGAGACGATCCGAGACCGGTTCGGGTCGGACCCCGCCGAGTTGACTGCGGCCGAGATGGCGGCCTCCGGCCCGACCGGCCCTATACGGGCGCAGGGATATTTCGAACCAACCGACCGTGATCCCTTGCCGGTGGTCGGCGCCCACTTCTGTGAGGTCGAGGTCGACCACGCCACCGGCTGCGTGCGGGTGCTGCGTTACGTGGCTGCTCAGGACGTGGGCCGGGTCATCAATCCCCTGGGCTGCGCGGGCCAGATGGAGGGCGGTATCCATCACGGGCTCGGCTATGCGCTCACCGAAGAGCTGCTGCACGACGAGGGGTTCCCTCTGAACCCCAATTTCATGGGCTACAAGGTGCTGATGGCCTCCGACATGCCGGCAATCGAGGACCGTCCCGGTGGAGGATCCGGACCCCGACGGGGGGCCGTTCGGGGCCAAGGGGGTAGGCACGCCCGTCATCCCGGCCATCGCTGCGGCCGTGGCCAACGCCGTTCGTGACGCTATCGGAGTCCGTTTGAGCGAGCTGCCCATGACCCCACCCCGGGTACTGGCCGCCCTCATCGCTGGGCCGGGTCAGCTCAACGCAGCTCCAGCAGCGAGGTCCTGACCAGGAAGTCGTCCTCGGAGCCTCGATGGTCGGGCCGGTCGGGGTACTCCAGCTTGACCGAGCCGATGATCCGGAACTCGGCCTCGTCGGGCTGGCCCGTGACGTCAATGGTGAACCGGGCCGATGATCCCTCCAAGCGGCCGTCGCAGGCCTCAGCGCCCAGTTGCTCTTCGGTGAAGCGGTTCTTCCAAGGCGTAGGCGACCGCTTCGGCGCTCGGGCCGGTGCCATCGACGACGTTGGACAGGCCGCAGATGATCCCGCCGGCGGTAAAAGCGTTCCGGGTCTCGGCGTAGAGCTCGACGGTCCATTCCAGCCCCGAATCGAGGTCCGGGGCTTGGGTGAGCTCCAGTTCGACCATGAGGGTCCGGTCGTCGGGCTGCCATACCGTGACGGTCTCGATATCGGCACCGACATCGCAGCGTTCGCCGGTGTCGCGTCCAGCTTCTCGACAGTCACCGCTTTTGTCGTCCACCGTCACTCTGGTGGCGTCGCTACCGGTCGGGAACAAGAAATTGGCGTCGATCACGCCCAGCCCGGACAGGGCCCAGACCACGACGAGAACCACCCCGACCCCGGCCAGCAGAACGGTCCGAGACGGCAAGCTCCGGGACCTCTACTGGTCTTCGAGCATCGACATCGACTTGGCTTTGATCCACTCCCCCGACAGCACCGGCTCGTAGTGGCCGGGCCGGGCCGGCGTGATGGTGGTGGGGATGGTCTCGATGCGAGCCCGGTACGACGGCTGGAAGAAGAACGGCACCGACACCCGGTCCCGATGCTGGTCGTCTCCATCGGGGATCACCACCCGGTGCAGGGTCGAGACCCAGCGGTCGTTGGTCCAGCGGGCCATGAGGTCGCCGAGGTTCACCACGAAACCGCCCGGCACTATCGGGACGTCGGTCCACTGGTCGTCCACGAAGATCTGCAACCCGGGGATCTGTTCGGCTGCCACGATGGTGAAGGCCCCGTAGTCGGTGTGAGCGCCCCGCCGCAACTGGCCGGGCCGGACGGCACCGGCCGGCGGGTACCAGTTCACCAGCAGCAGGGCGGTGTGGTCGGTGACCTTGTCACCGAACCAGCCCGAGGGCAGGTCCAAGGCTCGAGCAAAAAGCGGCAACATGTCGAGGCAAAGCCGTTCCATGACCTGGTAGTAGCGTTCGAACACCGGCCGGAGCCGGGCCGGTTCTTCGGGCCAAAGGTTGGGCAGGAAGGTGGCCTCGGCCCCTTCCACGAAAGCCCGGGCCCGGATCTCGGGATCGTCGAACCGGTTGACGTTGAACGACTCGCACAGGTCGGGCGGGGCTTGCTCGTCACCCAGGGTGGCGGCCAGTGAGGTGGTGTCGAGGCCGAGATAGCCGCGGTAGTGCTCAGGGCCGGGCGGGGCCACCTTCTGCTTGATCTCATTCGGCAGCAGGAAGAACCTTCGAGCCACGGCCATTACCTCGGTCACCAGGTCGGCAGGCACGCCGTGGCCGGTGATGACGAAGAAGCCGCTGGTGGTGCAGGCGTTGTCCAAGGCTCGGGCTGTCTCGTCGGTTCTCGACGGCTCGACCCCACCCGCGCCGGTGCCGCTTCTGCTGATGTCGATGGTGGGAACCGGTCTCATGTCATCTCTGTTGGCGTGGTGTACCCGGCTCAGGTCAAGCCCCGGAAGAAGGGCCGGGCCAAGGCACTGGGCTCGTGGGTGCGGTGGGCGAAGAACGACACGGTGACGATGGTCACGATGAACGGTGCAGCCGACAGCAACTCGGAATTGAGTTCGTGGCCCACGGTGGGCAGCGTCAACCGGAACGAGTTGACGGTGCCGAACAGAATGCATCCCCCGATGACCCCCCGCAGGGTCCAGCCTCCGAAGATCACCGCGGCGATGGCGATGAACCCCTGGCCGCCCACGATGGCGTCTTCGAACCGGCCTATCTGACCCAATACCAGGTAACCGCCGCCGAGCCCGGCCGTGAGCCCGGCGATGTAGATGGACTGGCGGCGGCGTTTGTTGACGTCGATGCCGGACACGTCGGCGGATTGCGGGTTCTCCCCGACTGCTCGCACCTCCAGACCCCAGCGGGTCCGGTACAGCAGCCACCACGCGGCCGGGACCATCGGGTACACCAGATAGAGGGGCCAGGGCTGGTAGAAGAGAGCTTCACCCACCAAAGGGATGTCCGACACTACCGGTATGGCGAAACGGTGCGCGGCCCGCGATACCGGCTGGATGCTGGTGTTGAGGAAGCTGGCAACACCCAGGACCAAAGTGTTGAGGGCCAGCCCGACGATGAACTGGTTGGCGCTGAGCCGGTGGCTCATGTTGGCGTGCAGGCCGGCGATGACGATCCCGATAGCGGTGGCGAACATCAAGCCCACCGTCACCGACGAGGTGAGATGCATTCCCAAGGCTCCGGCGAAGGCCCCGCCCAGCACCATGCCTTCCAGTGAGATGTTGAGCGTGCCGGCTCGCTCGGCGATCGTTTCCCCGATGGCGGCGAAGGCCAGCAGAGCCGCGAAGCGCATCGCCCCCGAGTAGGAGACGTCGTTGCTCACCACGTCGCCGACAGCACCGATGAAGTCGCCCATGGGTCAGGTCCTGGCTCGTGTGGCGGCCAGCGCCCGGCGGCGCTCTCGGATGAACAGGATGGCCGGCGGCACCAGTAGCGCCAGCACCAGCAGGGCCTGCACCACCTGGGAGATCTCGCGCTCCACTCCGGTAGCGGCCAGAAATCCCGACCCGGCCCGGAGCCCGGCGAAACTGAAAGCCATGACCACGATGAACACCGGGTGCTGGCGGGCCACCAAGGCCACCAGCAGCCCTTCCCAGCCGATGTTGTTGGAGAAACCCGGGGTGAACCGGTAGTTCCCGAAATCGCCGCCGGAGAGCATCATGGCTCCGGCCAGACCGGCACACCCACCCGAGATCAACATGGCACCGGTGCCGTACTTGATGGTGGACACTCCGGCTCGTCGGGCGGTGCGAGGGTTGCGGCCCAGCATCTTCATGCGAAACCCCCACACCGTGCGCCTGAACATGAATAAGACGATCACGGCCATCACGATGACGGCGATGGCGCTGATCGGGAAGTCGTTGCCCCCCAGGGTGATTCGAGGCAGCCGGGTGTCGTCGGCGAGCTGGGCACTCACCTGGTTACGTACCGAACGGTCCTCCTGGAAAGGGGCCAGCAGCAGCGACTCCACCTTCAATCCGTAGCCGGTTGCCTGTGAGGCCACCGTTATCAACAACAGCGTGGTCAATACCTCGGGCACACCCCTCCAGTACAGGAGTCCGCTGGCGATGCCGGCCCAGATGGCGCCTCCCACGATTCCGGCCCCGAGCAGGCATATGACCACCAGCGGCCCTGGACCCCCCATACGAATGCCCACGTAAGTAGCGAAGGCGGCACCCATCATCACCTGGCCTTCCTGGCCGATGTTGACCAGCCCGGCCCGGCCGTTGACGGCGGTTCCGAGTGCCACCACCACCAAGGGGATGGCGATGCCGATGGTCTCTCCCCATCGACCCGGGGCTCGCAGGCTGCCGTCGAGCAGAGCCGAGAAGACGGCCCGCCATGATCCGCCGGTGACAGACACGATGATGGCGGAGATGAACAGGGCCGCCAAGATGCAGCCCAGGTACATGGCCAGCGCCACCCCCAGCTCATGGAGGCGGGAGGGCGCGGATACGGGTTCGACGGCCGGTGCGGCCACCTCCACGTCGGTGCCGCCGACCGAACGGAGCTCGCTCACGCCGGCACCGGAGTTTCGACCATGCCGGCCCCTCCCATCAACAGACCGAGCTGTTCCAGGTCCACTTCGCCCCGATTCATCTCTCCGATGACCCGGCCTTGGAAGAGCACCACGATCCGGTCCGAGAGCTGGAGGATCTCCTCGAGCTCGCTGGAGATCAACAACACACCCACCCCGGTGTCGGCCACCTTCCGGAGCCGGCCGGTCATCCACTCGATGGCACCCACGTCGAGGCCATGGGTCGGTTGCGCCGCCACCAGCACCTTGGGGGCATAGCTCAACTCCCGGGCCAGCACCACCCGCTGCTGGTTACCGCCCGAAAGCGACCAGAACGGGGCATCGGGTCCGGCGGTTTGGATCTCGAATTCTTCGATGAGCCGGGCCGCTTCGTGGCGCATGACGGCCGGGTCGTAGACTCCCCGCTTGGCGATCCGGTCCAAGTCGACCAGGAAGAGGTTCTCGGCCACGCTCATATCGATTACGCAACCCGAGGAGTGGCGGTCTTCGGGGATGACAGCGATACCGGCCCGGGCCATGGCCCCCGGTTTTTTCGGTTCCACCTTCGTTCCCTCCACCTCCACTGTCCCGGCTTCGGTACCCAGCAGGCTCGACAGCAGGTCGGTGAGGGCGGTCTGACCGTTGCCCTCGACCCCGGCCACTCCTACGACCTCGCTGCTGAACACGTCGAAGCTCAAACCGTCCAAGGTGATCCGGCCGTCGGGTCCCCGGGCCACCACGTCGCGCAGGCGCAGCACCGGTATCTTGGCGTCGAGTTCAGTTCTACCTTCGTCGAGCCGTTCGCCGTTTCCGTCGGCGGTAGCCAACTCGGTCACCAACCCCAGAGCGACCGCCTCCGAGCGAAGCGACACTTCCCGACCCACCATGGCCCGAGCCAGCATGGGGGCGTCGGCCTCGTCCGTCTTCATCCGCTTCACCACCGCGCCAGCCCGCATGATGGTGATCTCGTCGGTGGCATGGAGGACCTCGTCGAGCTTGTGGCTGACGAGGGCCACGGCCCGGTTTTCTTCTTGCACGGCTTGACGCAACACTGCGAACAATCGCTCGGACTCGGCCGGGGTGAGCACGGATGTGGGCTCGTCGAATATGAGGATGCTGGGATCCCGGCGCAGGCATTTTATGATCTCGACCCGCTGACGGACCCCGGCCGGTAGATCGCCGACCCGGGCATCGGCATCCACGCCCAGCCCGTAGCGCTCGCTGATTTCGGCCAC
Organism: Acidimicrobiales bacterium; assembly: GCA_963422655.1. Lineage (GTDB taxonomy): Bacteria > Actinomycetota > Acidimicrobiia > Acidimicrobiales > Aldehydirespiratoraceae > CATQHS01. The sequence goes on from OY730440.1 coordinate 1,644,092, forward strand.
CCGCCGCCGGGCCGCCCCCGCATCGAACCGGCCGATATCTCCCAGCATGACGTTCTCCCACACCGTGAGCGGGTCTACCAAGCTGAAATGTTGGTGGACCATGCCGATTCCCAGTTCGGCCGCTTCTTGCGGGTCGCGGATCTGGCTGCGGGTGCCGTCCACGTCGATGGTGCCCCCGTCGGGCGGTACCAAGCCGATCAGCACCTTCATGAGGGTGGACTTGCCGGCTCCGTTCTCGCCCAGAATGCCGTGGATGCGGCCTCGGTGCAGAGTCAGATCAACGTGATCACAGGCGGTGATGGTGCCGAACGACTTGGATATGGAAGTGAGTGCGACGGCGGGAACAGACGTTCCCGCCGTCGCGTGATCAGTCATTGCCACCAGTTTCGAGCGAGTCGTCAGCCTCCGCCGTAGGCCTTGGCCTTTATCTCGTCGAACGCCTCTTTGTGGACGCCGTCGGCCACGTCGAGGTGGATTTGGTTCAGCAGTTCCTCCTGCTCGGGAGTGGCACCACAGATCTTGGCCCCGACCTCTGGATCCTTACCCACCGCGAACAGTTTGATGCTGCCCTCTTGGATCTCGCCTGACACGATGCCGGGGAATACGGCCCGGGCGAAATCGCCCCCGTCGAACAGCACGGCCATGTCCCAGTGCAGGTCGGTCCGTTCGCACACATTGGAAGCCCCGGCGCTCATGACGATCACATCGTGCTCATTGGCCAACTGCACGAGCGGCTCGTGGGCGCCGCCCAGGTACGGATAGACGGCATCCATGCCGGCGTCGAGCGCGATGTTGAAGGCTTCGGTGGCCCCGGCCACGTTGTCGAAATCGAACGGGAAGTTGCCGGTGGGGGTGTAGGTCACGTCGTAACTGGGATCCACATCCTTGAGGCCGAGCCTGAAGGCCAGCTCGGTTTCCACTTCGAACCCGAGATCGCAACAACCAATCATGGCCACCGAGTCGCCGCCCCGCTCCTTGAGGAGCAGGCCGGTGGCATAGCCGGCCACGTACTGGATTTCGGATCCGTCATCGGTGCTGAGGGCCACACCCGGCGTCTGCGGGTAACCGGTGCCGCAGTTGCAATACCAGAAGACGTCGGGATACCGCTCCACCAAGTCGGGCAGCGGGTCGGCAATCTCGCCGGCGCCGACGGCCACGATGTCGACGCCTTGGGCCACCAGGTTCTCCAGCTCGGTGTCGGCGACAGCGGGCTCGATGTTGTCGATGACTATCGGGTCCTCCCATCCGTTGGCCATTGAGATTTCAATGGCCGCGTCGACCAAGGCCTGGTAGTAGGCACCGTCGTCGCGAGGTCCGGCTGCAGCCACACCCAACACGACCTTTCCGTCGCTGTTGGTGTCCATCGGATCGGCGGCTGATTCGACTGTGGTGGTCGTTTCGGCTGATTCAGCAGTGGTGCTCGTTTCGACTGATTCGACTGTGGTGGTCGTTTCGGCTGATTCGGCAGTGGTGCTCGTTTCGGCTGATTCGGCTGTTTCGATGACAGCCTCATCGTCGTCACCGCCACAGGCGGTCGCCATGAGGGCGAATACCGTCAGGATCGCCATGAGCAGTAGCAGTGGATGTCGCTTCATCTTCCCCTCCGGGTAATAGAGCCGTAATTGCGTCGACGTGGTTTGTTGGGTAGACCAGCCGACGGGCGTCACCCTAGCAACCATTACGGAGGGGAGCCAATGAGCGCGATTCGCGGTCCGGGCTCGAATCGGAGTGGTTCGGGGCTGGGCCCGAGCTTGCGTCGTCACACGATCGGCGTTTTGGCTTAGGTCCGGCGGGCGATCTCTATTGCTCGAACTGGTGCCGCCGCCAGGCCAGGGCCGCCTTGAGTCCTTCCCGGGCGGCCCGGTCCCGGAACTGTTGCCCCACTTCGGTGGTGGCCGCGTAGATCGGGGCCACCACGTCGAGCCCGGCCACCATGGCCGAACGAAATCCGGCTGCATCGGCACCCCGGTTGATGCCCAGCTTGGCCCCGGCCAGAGCTTCGGGTGCGACCAGAGCCATGCGCTGGGCGTAGGCCATGGTGGCCTCCCGTAACTCGTCGGTGGGAACCACCCGGTTGACCATTCCCATCCGCAGAGCCGTCTCGGCGTCTATGAGGTCGCCGAGGTAGGTGAGTTCGCGGGCTCGTTTGTACCCGATGATCCATGGCATCACCAGGCCCGGGCCGGGGTCGGAGAAGCGGATCTCGGGTTCACCGAAGAGGGCGTTGTCGGCGGCGATGGTGATGTCGCAGAACATGGCGATCTCGCAGCCGCCACCCACGGCATGCCCCTGCACCGAGGCGATCACCGGTTTGGTCATGTACCAAGGCGTGAGCATGAACTCCAGGCCCTCGGTCAGCATGGCGTGCTTGGACAAGGCGTCGTCGCCGTAGGTGGCATGGCCAGCGCCGGCTGGCTCGCCTGAGATGTCGAACCCGACACAGAAGCTTCTGCCCTCCGATCGAAGCACCACCACGCTGGTGTCCCGGTCGCGGTCGGCTTCACGGAATCGATCCCACCAGGCGTGCATCAGCCGGGGACTGATGGCGTTGAGTTTTTCGGGCCGGTTGACGGTGATGATGCCGACCTTGCCGTCGGTTTCGTAGGAGACGAGATCTGAGCCCGGGTCTTCGGTCATCGTTACCTCCACTGTGGTGCCAGTGCGTGGACGTGGAACCGGTGCGATTCGGGTTCGGGGTTCTTCGGGGGCACTATCAGTGCATCGACCACGACGTAACCCTGCCCTTCGGGTCTGACCAGGATGGGGTTGAGGTCGATCTCGGCCAAGTGATCACTCTCGGCCCAGGCCAGTCCGGCCAGAGCCTCGATGCATCCGATCAAGCCGGCGATATCGGCTCGGGGCCTTCCCCTGAAACCTTCGAGGAGGGTCACAGCGCGGGTCTCGTCGATCATGGCCGCGGCGTCGCCGGTTCGCAATGGCAGCGCTCGCAGGGCCACGTCGTCGAGCAGTTCGACGGCTACACCGCCCAGCCCGAAGGAGATGTTGGGCCCGAAGGTCTCGTCGGTGCTGACCCCGGCGAAGACTTCGATGCCCTCGGGGATCATCTCCTGCACGATGACGGCGGGGCCGGCCCCGGCGCTGAAGCTTGCGTCGATGCGGTTCATTCGTTCGTTGAGCCGCGACCAGGCCCGTTCCAGTTCATCGGTGTTGGTGATGCCGGTGATCACCAACCCGACATCACCGCGGTGGGCGATGGTGTCTGCGACCGCTTTGAGCACCAGCGGGAATCCGATCTCTCCGCGGCGGCGGCCAGCTCGGCTGGGCTGGTCACCAGCCGTTCGGCCGCAACGGTGATCCCGTATCCGGCCAGGACCTGTTTGGCGTCGTGCTCGTTGATGGTGGGGCGAGGTCCGGCTTCGAGCAACTCCGGGATCAGATTCCGGGTCGGGGTCGCGGTCAGGAGGGGCGCGGGCCGCCACTGGGTGAATCGGGCTACCCGGGCAATGGCCTCCAGCCCTTGGCGGAGGCCGCCGACGGTGGCCACTCCGGCTCGGGCCAAGGCATTCACCTGATGGCGATGCATGATCCCGGGCCGGGTGTTGAGCTGGAAGTGGGGCTTGGCGCTGGCTGTGGCCGCGGCGGCCAGCAGTCGGGTGAAGCCGAGCACGTCGCCGGTTCCACCCATGGGTTGGCCGTCGAAGGCGTCGTTGGGGAAGACCACCGCGTCGCTGTCTCGGCTGGCTCCCAGCACCTCCAGAACGTGGGGGAAGTTGCGCATGAAGTGGCCGCCGCCCCAGGCGTCGAGGGGGTTGCCGTCGCCGGCCACCGGGCCCAGGACTGCTTCGATGGCAGCCCGGTCAGCAGCCGACAGCGGCGGCAACTCCACTCCGGCAACCGGGGCCGAATCCAAGAGCAACTCGACCAGGCCCCCCGAGGCGGCGACCACCGAGACCCGGTTGCCGGTGGGCCAGCGATCGCCCTGACACACCGCCAGCACCTCGGTCAACTCGTCGAGCCCGTTCACCTCGATGGCTCCATGAGCCCGCAGTACCTCCGACATCACCCGCGCCTCGGTGGCCAGGCCACCGGTGTGGCTGGTGATGGCACGTCGGGTCCGTTCGTTGCGACCCACCTTCAACGCCACCACCGGTTTGCCGGCGGCGGCGGCCCGGTCCAGAGCGGCCACGTAGTGCTCGGGGTCGTCGATGGTCTCGGTGAAGGTGGCAATCACCCTGGTGGCGGGGTCGTCGACGAGATAGTCGATGTAATCGGCAGTGTTCACGGTGGCCTCGTTGCCCGACGACACGATCACCGAGAAACCGAACCGGCGGGTGTCGCTCATCATGCCGATGCAGATCGAACCGCTCTGGGCCACCAAGCCGACGTTGCCACCGAGCTGGCCCGGATCGTGGATGAGCTGGGCGTAGGCACCGGATCGTCGAGCCGGATTCAGCACGCCCATACAGTTGGGGCCGCACAGCGCGATGGAGGCTTCCCGGCTGATGCCGTCCATTTCGGTTTGGAGTTGCCGGCCTCGGGGGCTGGCTTCGGCGAAACCGCCGTCGAAGACGACGGCGGCGGCGGCGGCCACTTCGGGTAGTTGTCGGTAACTCTCCAGCACCCGACCGGCGCCCACGCAGAAGGCGACCACATCGGGCTCGATGTCGATGTCACCGATGCTGGGACGGCATCGGAGGCCCAGAACTGTCTCGTACTTGGGGTTGACGGGCACAATGGTGCCGCTGTACCCCATGAGCTGGAGGTTCTCGATCACCGACCTACCGATGGAGGGGCGCGGCGAAGCGCCGATGACCACTATCGACGAAGGATTGATCAGTGCTTCGAGGTCCACCGGACCGCGACCCTAACGGGCTGGGCTCCACCCGACCGGTAGGCACCCCGCCGAGAGCCCTCGGGTCGTTTACGATCCCTGGGAATGGGTGTCAGCTCGACCTCCGAATTCGTTGCCGGTCTTGTCGTCGCCGGTCTTGTCGTCAATGGTGAGCCGGTTCGGGTCGAGGTCACTCCTACTACCCGCTTGGTGGACGTGCTGCGCGATCAGCTCGACCTCACCGGCACCAAGGATGCCTGCGGTCGGGGCGATTGCGGGTCGTGCACGGTGCTGGTGGGCGACCGGGCCGTGCTGGCCTGCCTGACCCTGGCCGCCCGGGTGATCGAACCGGTCCGCACCATCGAGGGGATCGCCCCAGAGGCCACGGCCCTGCGCCGAGCCTTGGCCGATCGAGGTGGGCTCCAGTGCGGGTACTGCACACCGGGCTTGGTAGTGCGGTGCTACGAGCTCGGCGCTGCCGACACTGCCGACGTGACAGACGAGACGGCGATCCGAGCCGGGCTGGCGGGCAACTTCTGTCGCTGCACGGGCTACGGCGGCCCGGTGCTGTCCCTGCTCGAAACCATGGGCCGGTAGCGCGGCTGTCGGCTATGGCCATAGGTCATCGGGTGCGTCCCGACTCGTGGGAGGCCCGAACCTCGGGGGCGGCGAAGTACACCACCGACATCCGCCGCCCTGGCATGCTGGTGGCCCGGATCCTGCGCAGCCCTCATCCCCATGCCGAGATCCGGGCCATCGACGCCTCCAAGGCTCGGGCCATCGATGGCGTGGCCGCGGTAATCACTGCTGTCGACCTGCCGAAGGTCGCCTACATGCACTTGGGCGGTGCGTTCAGCGACCGTACCGTCCTGGCCCGGGACCGGGTCCGTTTCATCGGTGAGGAAGTGGCTGCCGTAGCCGCCGAGACAATCGAGACAGCCAACCAAGCCGTCGGGCTCATCGATGTCACCTACGCGGCACTACCGGCTGCGCTCACCCCGCAACAGGCCAGCCCGCCCGGCACCCCCTCGATCCATGATCATGCTGTCGGCAACGTGGCCTTGGAAGTGAACCGCAGCTACGGCGACCCGGACCAGGCTCGGTCCCGGGCCGACATCGTAGTCACCGGCACGTACCACTACCGGCCCGCCACCCACCTGTGCATGGAACCGCATTCCGTGGTGGCCGACTGGGACCCGGCCGCCGAGCGGATGAACCTGTGGGTCTCCACCCAGGCCCCGTACTTCGTGCGCAAGGAGGTGGCTCGCCTGCTGGAGCTGGAAATGGACCAGGTCCACACCCACCAGGTAGCGGTGGGGGGAGGCTTCGGAGCCAAAGCCAAGGCCGGAACCCACGAAGCCATCGCGGCTGCGCTCTCGATGCAGTGCGGGCGCCCGGTTCGGCTGGTCCTGGACCGGGCCGAGGAGTTCGCTACCACCGCCTCCCGACACCCCTTCGACATCGATTTGAGCACCGGGGCGCGAGCCGACGGAACCCTCACTCACCGTGACTGCTCGGTGGTGGTCGACAACGGCGCCTACAACCACGCCGGACCGTCGGTGGCTGTCTTCGCCACCATGGTGGCTGCCAACCTGTACCGGCTGGAGGGCTGCCGGACCCGAGCTCGGCTGGTGTACACCAACAAGCAGCCCGGCGCCTCGTTCCGGGGCTACGGCAACCCCCAGATGACCTTCGCCATGGAGTCACAGCTCGACGAGCTGGCTGGCAAGCTCGGCATGGACCGGATCGACATCCGCATCCGCAACGCCAACCGGGCCGGCGACGAGACCCTGACCGGCTGGCGGCTCAGCTCGGCGGGCTTGGTGCAGTGCCTGGAACGGGCTCGGGCCGAGATCGGCTGGGATGCCAAGCAGCATCTGGCCGGCACGGGCCGGGGGGTGGGGGTGGCCGCCGCCATACACGTGTCGGGGGCCAACGCCTTCGAGCACTCCGAGCACTCGGCTGCCGCTGTGGACATCCACCCCGACGGCACCGTCCATATCCACTTCGCGGGGGCCGACGCCGGAACCGGTCAGGCCACGTTGCTGCGCCAGATCGCAGCCACCGAGTTGGGCGTAGCTTTCGACGACACCGCCGTGACCATGATGAACAGCGACGGAACCCCGATGGATCTGGGGGCTTGGTCGTCGCGAGGCACGGTCTGGAGCGGACACTGCATGGCCGACACCGCCGGTCGGGCGGCCCGGATCTTGAGAGAGACGGCCGCGGCCAAGTTCGGCGTGGCCGCATCACGAGTGGAGCTGGTCGGCGGCCAGGCTCGTTGCGACGGCGAGAAAATCGACATCGGCGACTTGGTCGCTCTGGCCGACGAATCGGGCCGGGGCCGACTCCATGTGGAAGGTGGTTATCTCACCGGCGTCGACAAGATGGACAAGGACACCGGCATGGGTCACTTCTCTCCGGCCTATGCCTTCTGTGTCCAAGCCGTAGAGGTCGACGTCGACCGCGACACCAACCAGGTCCGGGTGGTGGACGTTGTGTCGGTACATGATTCCGGCACGATCCTCAACCCGGCCGGAGCCGAGGGCCAAGTGGCAGGAGCAGTGGTGATGGGCTTGGGAGCAGCTCTGGGCGAGGAGCTGACCCACGAGGAGGGGCGCCTGATCAACCCCAGCTTTCTGGAGTACGCGGCGCCCCGGGCCGGTGACGTGCCCACCGTCCGGTCCCTTTTTCTCGACGGCGCCGACCGGGCCGGCCCCTACGGGGCCAAGGGTCTGGGCGAGATCGGCCTGGTGCCGACCCCGGCCGCGGTGGCCAACGCAGTAGCCCACGCCACCGGCATCCGGGTGCGGGACCTGCCCATCACCCCCGACAAGCTCCGGGGGTGGGGCCGGCCCCCGGTGAGCCCCCGCTCGGTATGGCTGCGACCGTCCCGGTGGTGGACGGCTACCATCCGTTGGCTCTACCCCCGGGGGCTGCACCGGGTTCTGCACCGCATGAGCGACAGGCGGACCGGCCGACCTTCTGAGATATCGGGGTCGGCGCCAGTGGCCGGCTTGGACCGGCCCGAGACCGTCGATGAGGCTGTAACGGCCTACCACGCCGGCGCCGCCTACCTGGCCGGGGGCACCGATCTGCTGGTGGCCCGCGATCAAGGACTCGCCTCGCCTGTGCGCCTGATCGACCTGAGCACGGTGCGGTCGCTGCGGGATCTGTGCGATACCAGCGCCGGGGGACTGCACATCGGGGCTGCGGTCACTTTGGCCGACCTGCGTCGCCGCCTGTCGGGACCGGGCCCCGAACCAGATCGGCCGGACCGGACCGCAGGCCAGGCCGGCGACCGCAGTGGTGACCCGGCCGGTCCCCAGCCCGGCGATCGGATGCTGGTGGAACTGCTGGACGGGCTGGCCACCCCCCAGATTCGGGAGATGGCCACCGTCGGCGGCAACCTGTTGCAGCAGAAACGGTGTTCCTTTTACCGCAACGGGTTCAACTGTTACAAGCGAGGGGGCTGGACCTGTCCCTGCTACGCGGTGCTGGGCGAGCACCGCTTCCACCACGCCGTTCTCGGCGGTCATCGCTGCCAGGCGGTGACACCGTCGGATCTGGCCACCGGACTGCTGGTCCTGGACGCCACGGTGCAGTTGTCGAGACCTCGGTCACAGCCGCGGCAGGTACCGGTCGGTGCCCTGTACCGGGGACCGGGCGAAACGGTGTTGGCCTCCGGTGAGCTGCTGACGGCGGTGACGGTTCCGGCCGAGGCCCGAAGGAGGTTGGCTGCCTTCGAAAAGCTCACCCGGTACGAAGGCGACTTCGCGATCTGTTCGGCGGCGGTGGCCTTGGAGCTCGACGAGACCGGCGCGATCGGTGACGTCCGGGTGGCGTTGGGGTCGATCGCGCCCGAGCCTTACCGAGCCACCCGGACCGAGGACCGGCTCCGAGGATGTCGGCTCGGAGATGGCGCCGGGCTGGAGCGGGCCGCGTCGGCCTGGGCCCGCGACGCCCATCCCCTGGCTGCCAACGGGTGGAAGGTGGACGCGGCCTGCGGGCTGATACTCGAAGCCCTCCATCGGGCCGGCGCTCGGGCCGTCGGCACCGACGTTCGTTCGTAGCCGGCGTTCGTTCTAGTTCGTTCGTAGCCGGGCTCGGGCCCTGCTCCTCGGACCAGCTCAGACCAGCACCGTTTCGGTGTCACGACCCGAGCGCAGCACCACACCGGGCTGCTGGTCGTTGGCCTCCCCCGCCACGATGGTGGTCACGCCGTTGACCAGCACTCGTTCGATGCCGGTGGCTTGTGACCAAAGCCGCTTGCTGTCGCCGGGCAGGTCGAAGACGAGCTCGGGTTGGGTGGCACCGATCCGCTCGGGGTCGAAGATCACGATGTCGGCGAAACAGCCCGGCGCGATCCGGCCCCGGTCCCGGATCCCGAACAGGCGGGCCGGCACGTCGGTGAGGTGGCGGATGGCGTTCTCCATCGTGGTGAGCTGCCGCCCCCGCAGGCAGTCGTCGATCCAAGCCGTGGTGTAGGAGGCGCCGGCCATACGATCCAGATGAGCGCCGGCGTCGCTGCCCCCGATGATCACGTGCTCGTGCTCCCACACCTCGGCCCGCATCCGCCAGCTCTCCGGGTCGTCGTCGGTGGGGGCGGGCCACAGCACGGTGCGCAGATGGTCGGCCATGCAGATATCGACCAGGCAGAAGAAATCGCGCTGGCCCCGAGCCCGGGCGATGTCGCCAACCCGCTGGCCCTTCAAGCCTTCGTTCTCGGCCGAGTAGGTGTCGCCGATCCGGTAGTCGGCCCAACCGGTGAGCCGGGAGAAGACGCCAGCTTGCGGGCTGGCGGCCTGGTTCTCGAGCTCGATCAGGGTTTCGGGGTCCTGTAGCCGGGTCATGCGCTCAGCCAAGGGCAGGCCTAACACATCACCCCAACCCGGCAGCATGTTCAGCGCGCAGTAGCTGCCCAGGCTCATGTTCATCCCCACCAGTACGGGCATGGTCAGCGCCACCACCCGGGCCCCGGCCCTCGCCGCCTGATCGCAGGCGTCGAGCTGGTTGCGATAGTCGTCGGGGCGGGCCGAGTCGACGGTGAGGACGTTCCAGTTGAGTGGGCGCCGGCCCGCCCGCGACATCTCGGTCATGAGGGTGATCTCGTCGTCACGGAAGCCGCTCATGCAGCCGTCGGCCACCCATTCCAGGGTGGTGCCCTCATGGGTCGCGGTCTGCCGACACAGCTCCAGCACCTCGGTTTCGGAGGCCCAGCGGCTCGGCACCGGTTGGCCGTCACCGTCGTTGTGGGTGTAGCTGCGACCGGTGGAGAACCCGAGACCACCAGCGTTGAGCGATTCGGCCAGCAGCGCCCGCATGGCTCCGATCTCGGCGGGGGTGGCTTCGTGACCGACGGCTCGGTCCCCCATGACGCAGCGCCGCAGCGCGCAGTGGCCGACCAGAAAGCCGACGTTGACGGACGGGCGCCGGGCTGCCACCGCGTCGAGGTAGTCGCCGAAGCTCGACCAGTTCCACGGCACCCCGGTTTCGAGGGCTTCTAGGGCCATGCCCTCCACCTTCACCATCATCTTCTTCAGGTATTCGCCATCGGATGAGTCGCCCAGGGGAGCCAGGGTGAAACCGCAGTTGCCTCCGATCAGCGACGTCACTCCGAACAGGTTGGAGGGCGTGGCCCGAGGGTCCCAGAAGAGCTGAGCGTCGTAATGGGTGTGGGGATCGATGAACCCGGGGCAGGCGACGAGCCCGGAGGCGTCGATGGTGTGGGTGGCGGCGCCGGTGACGGTGCCGACTTCGACGATGCGATCACCGTCGATACCGATGTCGGTTTGCTGGCCTGGCACCCCGGTGCCGTCGATGACAGTCGCGCCCTTGATCACCGTGTCTGACATCGGTCCTCCGGTGGTCAGATGGGCTATTGGTCGAGCTCAGGATAGGTGAGCTCGAAACCGCCGAGCAATGCTCAGAGCTCACGACTGCCGGGTAGGATCGCAGCGCCGCGTTCTCGGGAGATCGCCATGGACTCGATAACGCTCAAGGACTACCGGTGCTTCCACGAGGAGCAGACCGCCCGCTTGGCGCCTCTGACTTTGCTCGTGGGCGAGAATAGCACCGGCAAGACGTCGTTCATGGCCATGATCCGGGTGCTCAGAGACGCTGCTTTCGGTCACGGCCCCTTGGATTTCAAAAAGGAGCCCTACGACCTGGGAAGCTTCGACGAGATCGCTCACTACCGAGGCGGTAAAGGTGGCCGGGCGGAGACATTCGAAGCAGGGTTTTCCACCCCCTCCCCCAAAATGCATCACATCGATTTTGAAGATGCACTTTATAACTTTGAAATAACTTTTGAGCAAAAGGGGACCGTTCCTGTCCCGGTGCGCAGATTGTTTCGCCTAGGAGATACGTGGATCGAAGAGAAATATGAGAAGGGTCAACCATCTCTCAGAGTTGGAACCAGGAGAGGATGTTGGGAGGTACCTACTTCGGTGAACTCTCGTGTGAACTTAGACGAGATTCGAATGTTACCCTTTTTCTTTACAGTAAGTACTCTTTTCATGAGAGATGGAAAAGGGCAAGCCCCGAACTTCACGCCGCTAGAGGGCTCTCCTGCCTACAGTAATGCGGACAATGACCTTCTCTACCATTTCTTAGATCGTATATTTTTTGTGCCCTATGGGCGTGTATTCGCAAGCGCACCCGTCCGTTCCAAACCGCGCCGAACATATGATCCGGCCCGCTCCGACCGGGACCCGGAAGGCGACTACGTTCCCATGTATCTCGCTGACATGTACTTCCAAGATAAAGAAAGGTGGGAACATCTCAAGGAGCGGCTCGAAGAATTTGGAAGATCGGCAGGGCTCTTTGACGAAATAGCTATCAGGCCGCTGGGTAAGAGGGGTAGTGATCCTTTTCAAGTGCAGATCAGAAAATTCGGAGATCGTCTAAAGGGACCTGCCCATAACCTGATCGATGTGGGGTACGGAGTCAGCCAGGTACTGCCGGTGATAACGGAATTGTTGCGTGAAAATGCGCCGAACCTGTTTTTGTTGCAGCAACCGGAAGTGCACCTCCATCCCAGTGCCCAGGCCGCCTTGGGAAGCCTGTTCTGTAAGGTGGCAGGCCTGGACCGTCAATTGGTGGTCGAGACCCATAGCGACTATCTGCTCGATCGAGTAAGCATGGATGTTCGCGATGGTAAGACGAATCTGAAGCCCAATGATATCTCCATACTCTTTTTCGAGCGAGACAACTTGGATGTTCGCATTCATTCACTACGAATAGACGAAGAGGGAAATATTATAGGAGCCCCGGATGGCTACCGCGACTTTTTCAAGGAAGAAACTACCAGGTTCCTGAAACTCTGAGATGTGCGCGATTATTGATGCTAATACCGTCCGTGAGGTATTTGGGCCCAATAGACCATCGGCCGGGAAGAAGTTCTTTGATTGGATCAATAATGGGAAGGGACTTCTGGTAGTCGGCGGATAGCGGAGCCCGTCTACTATACTCCAATGATAAAACCTGCAAGCCGATTTCAAGAACAAGGAATTGATCGACAACCCACGAGGAAAAGTTTATTCGACGCTCGAGTGCAGAGACTTTAGCGAGAGCCACAAAAAACTACTCAGGCAAAGTAAATGCCAGATCAAGTCATGACAGAGTGAACTCACCACAGGAGGCCAGGGTCGTGTTGTTCGGACGAGACAAGACACAGATGCCATCGCCAGACGAAGCCCTCACCGGGAGAAGGGAAGCCATGTCGATCCAGTCCTACGGGCATCTGGTGCTGGGTACCCCACTGGCCGGACCTTTACCCGCCGGTTGCGAGCGGGCCCTTTTCGGCATGGGCTGTTTCTGGGGGGCGGAGCGGTGCTTCTGGTCGTTGGGCGGGATGTACACCACTGCGGTCGGTTACGCGGGCGGTTCCACGCCCAACCCGACCTACCGGGAGGTCTGTACGGGCCGGACCGGCCACAACGAGGTGGTGCTGGTTGTGTTCGACCCCGAGGCCGTGGCTTACGAGCAGTTGCTCAAGGTGTTCTGGGAAGTACACGACCCCACCCAGGGGATGCGCCAAGGCAACGACATCGGAACCCAGTACCGCAGCGGCATCTACGTTTACACCGAGGCTCAGCGGGCCTCAGCAGTTGCCAGCCGTGACCGCTACCAGATCGGCCTCACCGAAGCCGGCTACGGTCAGATCACCACCGAGATCAGTGACGCTCCCGAGTTCTATTACGCCGAGGAGTACCACCAGCAGTTCTTGGCCCGCAACCCCGGAGGATACTGCAACCACGGCTTCTGCCAAGTAGCCTATGAACCGGCATTAACCGCCAGCAACTAGGCCGGTAGAGCACCAGGTCATTCGGGGTAATGGGCAGGGCCAATTGGGACAACGCCTGAAGTACACCTGGCGTATGGCCGCTGTAGAACTCAACATCACGGCAGCCATAACCCGGCACAACGAGATCATTGACCGGCGGGACGCGATCTATCTCTTTCAGTGAAAACTGAAGCCGTGATCTGTGGGATAGGTTCATGAATGCAGGTGGTGGGGTTCTTCTGATTGGGGTGAACGACAAGCAACGAATCACTGGGCTGGAGGCGGACTTCAAGGTCACGGGCAATAAGGGCCGGGACGGTTTCGAGAACTGGCCGGCCACAAAACTAGAATACGAATTGGTCCGGTCCCTGTGGCGCCTTTCGGACGTGAGGCCAAGCAATCAACCGGTATATATCGGTAAGGACGCGACGTTTTTTTGTTCGGATGGGCAATCCAATCCATCTCTACAATACCCGAGATGCCCTCAAATATATCAGCATTCGTTGGTGACCGCTCTTACATTCTATTTGACTGGCTCATTCGGATTGTCCTTGTTCATCACTCGTACAACTAGATACTTCTGTATCTCTTTGTGTCACTCGACTAGTAATAAATGTGGCGGCCAAGATTGTTATTGATCCTAAGGCTACTCCAGCTGACCAGGCTTCCTTATCTTTCAGTGCCAGCGCCAATGCTATAACTATGCATCCCATACCTAGGGTCCACGCCATCCACTGACCGCGTTTGCGGGCTAGTTGGGTAGATTCGAGTTCTTCACGTTCGATCCTAATGCGGTGCTTGCTCTGCTGTTCGAACCGATCAAACAGGATCTCTGGTGCCTTCGGATATAGATCTTGATATCTACGCAGTGCTTCCGGATCCGGAAGTGGGCCGCTCCATGCAAAAGCGATGTGTTGAGTGTGGGTCTCTAGTGAACGGGAGGTCGTGCTGGAGTCCGGCTCAATGGTAGCCGGTGATTGTCCAGTCGTCGGAGGCTCTGATTCGGTGAGATCAGCGGGGTCGATCAAGTCCGGGTATCCAAGTCACGCTTGGTAATTTGCCAAGCCGTTGCCAGATCCCCCATTACAATTTCCCAATCTCGAGCCAGCGCTACTTCGGGGCGTAGTTCGGAACGGTTGATGTCGTCAGCCTGAGCGAACAGGTCAAAAGCCTGAGCGACGCCCCTCCAGAAAGAAGAGCGGCCAACAAGTCGACTGTTACGGAGAGGCATGATTTTTCTCCCATGGGTCAAACCATAGACGGCAACGGAGTAAACCAAAGACGTCCTCATGATGAATCTACATGTTCGCAAACTCTGATGCAAAGTCAGTAACGGCACATGGCCGCGTGGTGATGCTACAATGCTGTGATACGAACCACGATTGATCTACCGCCGAAAATACATACGCTAGCCCGGGAGTTCGCTCATCAGCAGAACAAGACCATGGGCGAAGTCGTCACCGAGCTCGTCAGACGCGGGCTCGAACAGCCTCTGAGGTCGCGCCCGAGGCTGGAAGCGAGGGTTTACCTACGGTCAGGGTCGGTCGACCCGTTACTGCTGAAGACGTTCGTTCGCTCGAAGACGAATGACCACCACACTTGCCGACGGCAACGTCTTGGTAGCTCTGACCGTTGCTTCAGATGCCGAAGTGGTCCGAGTCAAGTCGAAGCCTTGGACCGACACACGTTCTGGCCCGACGAGATCGGCTATGACGCCTCGATGTTGACCGGCGTGATCGGCCACCGGCAAGTGACCGACGCCTATCTCGCCTCGTTGGCCGAGCACTTCGGTGGGGCGCTGGTGACGTTCGACAGAGGGCTCACAGGTCTCCGTGGGGCATCAGCGGAACTGATTCCGGCCTGAGCGGCGGTCCTCAGTGATCTGAGAGCCGGGCTCGGGTCAGCGTGATCAGATGGTGCGACCGGGGAACCCGAGGCCTTCGTGGTCGGTGCCGTCCATGCTGGCGTTGAGCCGGGCCTTGGCCATGAGTTCGGCCATCACCGGGCCGAGCTGGGTGGGGTCGTCGGGCTGGATAGCCACCGGACCCAGATGCCAGCCCTCGGCTATACCCAGCTTCTTGCCCCGGATGTCGAATACCCGCCCCGTCACGTTGGCGGCCTCGGGGCTGGCCAGCCAGGTTGCGATCACCGCGATCCAGCGGGGATCGATCCGGTTCTTGAACTCCTCGGTGGCGCCATCGCCCCCCATGAGCGGGGCGGTGAGTCGTGACCATGCGGTGGGGGCCAAGCAGTTGACAGTGACGCCGTACTTCACGAGCTCTTGGGCCGCGATGACCGAGAAAGCGGCGATTCCGGCCTTGGCCGCCCCGTAGTTGGTCTGGCCGACGTTGCCGTAGATACCCGACGGCGACGAGGTGTTGATGATCCGCCCGTAGGCCTCCTCCCCAGCCTTGGCCTTGTTACGCCAATGGGCGGCCGCGTAGTGGGACGGTCCGAAGGTTCCCTTGAGATGAACTGCGATGACGGCGTCCCAGTCGTCCTCCGACATCGAGAACACCATCCGGTCCCGCAGGATGCCGGCATTGTTGACCACGATGTGGATGTCGCCGAAAGTGTCGATGGCCTGGCCGATCATGGCTTCGGCCTCGGCGAACACCGCCACGTTGCCGCCGTTCACCACCGCTTCGCCGCCCATCTCCTCGATGGCGGCCGCCACCTCCTGGGCCGGGGTGATGTCGGCGCCTCCGCCGGCCTCGTCCCCGCCCAAGTCGTTCACCACCACCTTGGCGCCGTGGGTGGCCAACATCAAGGCATGCTCGCGCCCTATGCCCCGACCGGCCCCGGTCACCAGTGCGACCTTGCCGTCCAATAGTTTGCTCATGGGGTCCTTCCTGTCGGTCCTCTTCCGTTGCAGTTCGCGGTCTTGCCCGGCAAGGCCGTTACCACCCTCGGGCCACCCACTCGTCGAGGTGAGTCACTTCGGCGCCGATGGTCGTATCAGCTCCGTGGCCGGGGAGGACAACCGTGTCGGCATCGAAAATGCGGAACATACGATCCTCGATCGACCTGATGATAGTGGTGAAGTCGCCGCCCTCGAACTTGGTGGCGCCAGGGCCACCGGGGAAGAGGGTGTCGCCGGTGAACAGCAGCGGAGTGCCCTCCACGTGAAACGACATCGACCCCGGCGTGTGGCCCGGTGTGTGCAGGGTTCGGAGCCGGAGCCGTCCCACCTCGATCACCGTGTCGTCGTCGAGGAGGTAGTCGTAGCTCGGTAGCATGGCCGCGTCCTCGGCGGTGACCCCCACCTGGTAGCCGGCATCCCTCACGGCCGGAATGGCCTGGATGTGGTCCCAGTGCCCGTGGGTCTCGAGTACGGTTCGCACCCCGAGAGTCCGGCACAGCTCCAGCAGCCGGTCGTGCTCGTTGGCGGCGTCGAGCAGTACGGCCTCGCCCGTGGAGGTGCAGCGGATGACGAAGACGTTGTTGTCGACCGGTCCCACCACGATCTTGTGGACCTCGACCCCGGTGTCGGACCAGTGCAGCGTCATGATCCGGGAACCATACCGGACCGGGTCCCGGTCGATGTAGCCGGTCATGGACCGGCCGGCTCAAGGCGCGTTGGTCACGAGCGTTCACCATAGGATGTGGCCGCGCCGTTGTGAACGACCTGGGAGGGACGCAAAAGATGGCAATCGACAAGGTCGGTGTGATCGGTGTCGGCACCATGGGAAGCGGCATCGTCGAGGTGGCGGCTCGCAGCAACCTCGACGTCGTTGCCTGCGAAGTGTCACCAGAGGCGGTCGAAGCGGCCCGAAGTCGGGTCGAGGCCTCGATGAGCCGGGCGCTGGAGCGAGGCAAGCTCGACGAACGGACCCGGGCCGCGGCGATAGCCAACACCGTCTGGACCACCGAGATCGACGACACAACCGGATGCGACTTGGTCGTCGAAGCCGTGCCCGAGGTGCTCGATCTCAAGCTCGAGATCTTCGGCGCCCTCGACCGGGTGCTCGAAGCCCCGGCCATCATGGCCACCAATACGTCGTCCATCCCCATAATCGATATAGCCATGGGCACTTCTCGACCCGAGCAGGTGATCGGGATGCACTTTTTCAACCCGGTCCCGGTGATGAAGCTGGTCGAGCTGATAAGCACCCAGCACACCGCTGAGGCCGTGGTGGACGAGATCACCTCTTTCGCCACCGATGTCCTGGACAAAGAGGTAGTGCCCGCGCCCGACCGGGCCGGGTTCGTGGTGAACAAGCTGCTGATCCCTTACATCTGCGGGGCTATCGAGATGTACGAGAGCGGCCACGCCGCTGCGACCGACATCGACAAGGCCATGGTGCTCGGAACCGGCCACCCCATGGGACCGCTCGCCCTGGCTGATCTCATCGGTCTCGATGTATGCATGTTCGTAGCCGAGTCGCTGTACACGGAATACGGCGAGCGGTTCTATCTGCCGCCGCCGCTACTGCGCCGGATGGTGGCGGCCGGCCGGCTAGGCCGCAAGACGGGCCGGGGCTTCTACGAGTACTGAGCCTCGGCTCTTCGGTCTGCCCACTGGTCGGCCTCGGTTCTGGCCTCGACTTCCAAGCCGATGGCCATGTAGGCCAAACGGTGGTTGCGCAGCCGCCGTAGGTTTCTCAGGTAATCGGCCAGGTAACGTCGGAGAAACGACCAGAAACCGAGTCGGTGATACTGACCGACATGGGCGAGCTCGTGGGCCATGAGTTTGCTGGTGCATTGGCGGTCGTCGTCCCGCTTGATCAGAATCAGCCGGCCCATGGTCATCGCACTCGTACCGGGCCACAGCACCGGTACCGGCTGGATCCGTATCCGGCGGGCCAAGGCGGCGCTGACGACGTCGTAGGACGCGATCTCCTCGGCCGTCAACCGCCTCATGCCGGCCGGCTCCAAGCGTCCAGCCAGGCCGGGAGCTCGCGAAGGCACGCCAAGGTGGGTACGTCGAGGTGATCCAGATCGTCACTGTGCGGGCCGGCTTCGTGGCGCCAGGTGACGTGGTACGGGACGTGCACGGCCCGGCCGCCCAGCTCGAGGACGGGGAGCACGTCGGAACGCAGCGAGTTGCCGACCATGACGAACCGGGCCGGGTCGATACCGTGCCGAGAGAGGACGTCGGCATAGGTGGTGGTGTCCTTCTCAGCCACCACCTCCACCCTCCAGAAACGATCGGCCAGCTTGCTCGACTCCATCTTGGCCGTCTGGTTGTGCAGATCGCCCTTGGTGATGACCATCAACCGGTGGCAGTCCAGGGTGTCGATGGTCTCGACGACGCCCGGGAGCAGCTCCACGGGTCGGTCGAGCAGTTCCTTGCCCATCTCGACGATGGCGGTGATGGTCTCGGACGCGACCTGCCCCGAGCTGATGTCGATGGCGGTCTCCACCATCGACAGCGTCAATGACTTGACCCCGTATCCGAACCGGGGCAGGTTGCTCATCTGGGTTCGGTGGAGCCGCTCGTCCACAGTGTCGGCGTCGGCCCACGGCGCCAGCAGAACCTCGAAACGGCGCTGGCATTGCTGGTGGCGGTCCTCATTGTGCCAGAGGGTGTCGTCGGCGTCGAAGGCGACGGTCAGAACGCTGGTCATGGACGAGCGATCCTATGGATCCGTATCCGTTGCTGCCTCGGCATCGGCATAAGTCGCTGCCGCCTCGCCTTGCCCTGGTGGGGTCTGGACCCCGGCATCCACACCGGGCCAGGGTGCTGAGCGTTACTCTGGCGGCGATGACAACGTGTAGCCGACCGGACAACCGGACCCATGACCGGGGCCCGGATCCGGCCCCGGTCGATCGCCTTTCCGCTGACGGCCAACTCGGGCTGGGAGTCTGAGAGCGCCGATCAGCTCCGCTGCCGCCCGGATGGCGATCGGTTTCGGCGTAACCGTGGTCGGGCTCCTGATCATTTCGCTGCTGGTGCCGCCGTGGACCGATCGAGGTGTGTCCGACCCCCAGGATCTGGTCGCTCTCACCACTACCACCACGGTGGCTACGACCACCACCACAACGACAACCACAACGACAACCGTCGCACCCTATGAGGGGTGGGTGGACCCGGCCACGTCGGGCCAACCCTGGGGCAGCACCGTCGAAGGTTTGCTCACTTTCCGAGGCAACCCCACCCGTAGCTGGTACGGCCAGGGGCCGGTGCCCCGGTCACCGCGCATCGTGTGGCAATTCCCGCCCGGGCCGGGCCTGTGCTCTTCGTCTTCGGTAGGAGGAAAAGCCAAGACATGGTGCGGCACGGGCTGGACCGGGCAGCCCGCCGTCTTCGAGCGGGCCGGCACCACCTGGGTGGTGGTCGGGACATTCAGTAGGGCTGTGCATTTCCTGGATGGCGATACGGGCCGACGGCTCCTCGACGACCTGCGCACCGGCGACATCATCAAGGGATCGGTGACCATCGACCCCGACGGCTACCCCCTCGTCTACTTCGGTAGTCGGGACAACAAGTACCGGGTCGTGTCCTTCGACGGCGACGAACCTCGTGAGTTGTGGACACTCGACGCTTACGCGGTGTCGCCGACCAGATGGAACAACGACTGGGACGGAGCCGGCCTGGTGGTCGACGACTATCTGTTCGTAGGGGGCGAGAACTCCCAGTTCCACATCGTGAAGCTCAACCGGAGTTACGACGAGACGGGATCGGTAACTGTCGCCCCCGAGCTGGTGTTCCACACGCCGGGTTGGGACGACGAGTTGATCGAAGCCGTGGGCGGGAACGTGTCGATCGAGAGCTCGGTGGCCATCAGCGGCAACACCGTTTATTTCGCCAACTCCGGTGGCCTGATCCAGGGATGGGACATCACCGGCCTGACCGAAGGCCGGCCCCCAGAGCGGGTATTGCGGTACTGGGCCGGCGACGACATCGACGCCACCTTGGTGATCGACGCCGAGGGCATGATCTATGCCGGGGTGGAATACGAGCGTGCCAACGCCCGCTCGGTCGAAGTGGGCCAGATCATCAAGCTCGATCCCAGCCGGAGCGACGATCCGCTGGTATGGAGCGTGCACGAACGTCCCCGGCTCGATTCGGGGGTATGGGCCACCCCGGGCCTGCACCGTGATCTGCTCATCGTGCCCACCGACACCGGAAAGGTATTGGGGATCGACACCGACACCGGCGAGGTGCGCTGGTCCAAGAAGCTGCCCGGTCCGACGTGGTCGAGCCCGGTCGTCGTCGATGACGTGTGGATCCAGGGTGACTGCGGAGGATGGCTACGAGCCTTCGACGTGAGCGACACCACTGTGGAGCCCCCCGAGCTGTGGCGGGTCGATCTCGGGGCCTGCATCGAGTCGACCCCGGCAGTGTGGGACGGCTTGGTGGTGGTCGGCACCCGAGGTGGTTGGATCTACGCCATGAGCTGACCGGGCCGGGACCATGAATGGACCGGCCCGACCGGTCAACGTCGGTGCCAGACCGGCCCGGCCGGAGTGTCCTCCACCACCACGCCCCGACCGGCCAGCTCGGCCCGTAGCCGGTCGGCCTCGGCGTAGTCGCGAACTCGACGGGCCTCCCGGCGAGAAGCCACCAGAGCCTCGATCTCGGCATCGCCTTTCTCGTCAACAACGCCGCCAGTCCGGGCACCGGACCGGACCGCCAACCCCAGTGCGTCGGCCAGCTCGACGACCGTGCCGACCAGCTCGGCGACCTTGGCGACGCCCTCATCCCGGTCGAGGGCGGCATTGGCCCGGCGGACCGTTTCGAAGATCACAGACACCGCCTCGGGGGTGGCCAGATCGGTGTCCATGGCGGCTCGGAACGACTCCACCGCGGCGTCGTCGCGGCCCGGGCCGTCGAGGGCGACTCCGGCGGCCGTGACTCGGCGAGCCATGGCGTCGAGACGTCCCACCGCGGCTCGGGCCGCAGCGAGCACCTCGGTGTCGACCTCCATGGTCTTGCGGTAGTGGGTCTGTAGCACCAGCAGCCGGAAGGCCCGACCATTGGAAGGGTGCCCGCCGACCAGTTCGGCCACGGTGCGGAAGTTACCCAGCGACTTCGACATCTTCTCACCGCCGACATCGAGCATGGCGTTGTGCATCCAGTGCCGGGCGAAGCTGCGCCCTGACGCGATGGCTTCGGCCCGTTCATTGGTGTGATGGGGAAACACCAAGTCGTCGCCGCCACCGTGCAGGTCGAAGCCGTCGCCGAGTATCCCCAGGCTCATGGTGACACACTCGATGTGCCAGCCGGGCCGGCCCGGACCCCACGGCGACGGCCAGGTCGGCTCCCCGGGCTTGGCTGCCTTCCAGAGGGCGAAGTCGAGCGAATCCTCCTTGGCTTCGTCGACATCTACCCGGGCCCCGGCCCCGGAACGGAGCTCGTCGAGGTTGCGGTGCACGAGATCGCCGTATCCGGGTACCTGCCGCACTCGCAGATACACCCCGGAAGGGGTTGCGTAGGCTTTGCCTGCGGCCACCAAGCCCTCGATGAAGGTAACCATCTCGGCCACCCAATCAGTGGCACGGGGACGGTCGTGGGGCGCAAGCACATCGAGCGCCTCCATGGCTTCGAGGTAGACCGCCTCCCACCGGGTCGCCACCTCGGATTCGGTCAACCCTTCCCGGAGGGCTCGGTCGATGATCTTGTCGTCGATGTCGGTGACGTTGGCCACGTGATGGACATCGAACCCTCGCCACTGGAGGTAGCGCCGAACGATGTCGTAGGTGAGAGCCCCGCGGGCGTGGCCCAGATGGGGGTGGTCGTACACCGTGGGCCCGCAGGCATAGATGGACACCCGGCCCGGGTGGCGCAACTTCAAGGGCCGGACTTCGCCGGTGAGGGTGTCGTAGAGGGAGATCATCAGGGCCGGACCGGCACTGGCGGTTGGTCCAACTCCACCCCACACAGCCGGCTCAGTTCCCCCAGCACGGCCGGGGACGATTCGTCACCGTCGGACCCGCTCGCCAGCACGGCCCGGGCCAGTTCCTCGAGCACGGCCCGGGCGCCGGGGGCATCGAGATCGTCATCGAGCGCGGCCCGCAGCCGCCGGGCGTAGGGCTCCGGGTCCGGTCCGTGCCGACGCCGGGCCGCTTCGGTGAGCACGTCGAGCAGAGCCACGCCCTCGTCCAAGTTGTTGTTGCGCCATTCCCAGTCGGTGCGGTAATGGTGGCCCATGAGAGCGAGCCGGATGGCCCTGGGGTCGGCCCGTTCGGCCAGCTCGCTGACGAAGACCAGGTTGCCGAGCGACTTGGACATCTTCGTCCCCTGGTAGGCCACCAGCCCGCAGTGCATCCAGTGCCGGGCGAAGATCTCTCCGGTGATGGCCTCGCTTTGAGCCCGCTCGCACTCGTGATGGGGAAAGACGAGATCCCGGCCGCCCCCGTGAAGGTCGATGGTGGGACCGAGCAGCCCCATCGACATAGCACTGCACTCGATGTGCCAGCCGGGCCGGCCCGGACCCCACGGCGACGGCCAGGTCGGCTCGTCAGGACGCGACGGTTGCCACAGTACGAAGTCGAGCCGGTTGCGTTGCCGGGGGTCGTCGGGCGTGCCGCCCCCGGCCGCGGCCAGCTCCACCATGGTCAACTCATCGTGGCCCGACAACCGGCCGAATCCGATCCAGGTGGAGACATCGAACCAGGTGGTGCCATCGATGGTGTAGGTGTGGCCCCGGGCCGCCAGCTCATCGATGATCGAGAGCATCTCGCCGACCCATTCGGTAGCCCGGGGCTCCGAGGCCACGGGCCGGGTGCCCAGGGTGCCCATGTCGCTGTGGAACCGGGCTGTCTCGGCCGCGGCCAGCTCCAGGAAGTCGACGCCGAGCTCGCGGGCCTTGGGCAGAATCGAGTCGTCGACGTCGGTGATGTTGCGGACCATCTTCACGGTGTGACCGAGGTCGGTGAGCCGCCGGGCTAGCAGGTCATAGGTGAGGTAGGTGTTGGCATGGCCCAAGTGGGTGCTGTCGTAAGGGGTGATTCCGCACACGTATATCGCCACTTCGGGGCCGGGCTGGAATGGGACCACAGCCCGGCGGGCGGTGTCGTACAGGCGCACGCTCGGCGAGGTTAGCGAAATGGATCCGGAAGGTAGTCAGCCGGTGACGGGCCGCCCGGCGGTTATGGGGTCGGGATGGTCGAGGATGCAGCGGGTTCCGCTGTAGATGCTGGGCATGCAGCGGTTGCAGTGGATGCATGTGCCTTCGGCGGTGGCGCCGGTCTCCATCCGGTTGATCAGATCGGGTTCTCGCAACAGGGCCCGGGCCATGGCCACGAAGGCAAATCCCTCGTCCAGGGCCGACTGGATGGTGTCGCGCCGGTTGATCCCACCCAGCAAGATGACAGGAACGGCCAAGGCCTTCAGGAACCGCCGAGCCTGATTCCGGAAGAACGCCTCGGTGAAGGGGTACTCGGGCATGAGCTTGGGGGCCACCAGCCGGAAACCGGGACGGGCGAACCAGGACATGGAGGCAGCCATCTCGGCCCGGGGAGTGTCGCCCCGGAAAAGATACATGGGGTTGCCGAGCGAGCTGCCGCCTGTGAGCTCCAAAGCGTCGAGAGCGCCATCGGCCTCCAGCATGGCAGCCACCTCCAGGCTCTCGGCTTCTTCGAGACCTCCCGGCATCCCGTCGTTCATGTTGAGCTTGACGATGACAGCCACCCGGTCGCCCACCGCCTCTCGGACCGCTTCTACGACTTGGCGGGGGAACCGGGTTCGGTTCTCGATCGAACCGCCCCAACGGTCGTCCCGACGGTTGAGACGAGGGCTCAGGAAGGCACTGAGGAGGTAGTTGTGGCCCAAGTGGACCTCGATGGCGTCGAAGCCGCTCTCGGCCACGAGACGGCCGGCCCGGGCGTAATCATCGGTGATACGGGCCAGGTCGGCGTCGGTGGCGGCTCGGGTCATCTTCAATGCCACAGGATTGATCTGGCGAGAGGCTGATAGAGCCGTCGCCCGGTTGGATCGGGCGTTGGCCACCGGCCCGGCGTGTCCGATCTGGGCGCTGGCGGCCGCGCCCTCGTCGTGGATTGCCTCGGCCAGGTGGCTCAGCCCGGCCACGGCCTCGGGTCTCACCCAGATGCACTGAGCATGGGTGCGACCCTCGGGCGCCACTGCCAGGTAGGCCACCGTTGTCATGGCGACTCCGCCGGCCGCCACCTTGCGGTGATAGTCGATGAGCTCGGCGGTCACGAGCGCCTCGGGCGTCACTCCTTCGAAGGTGGCGGCCTTGATGATGCGGTTGCGGAGGTGAACCGGGCCGAGCCGGGCTGAGGAGAAAGGGTCGATCATGGTCGAGATTCTGCCTTACAGGCCAGGATGCCCGCTGGCAACACTGCTCGATCTAATCGTCTTGCCCTCTTGCGCCCCCGGCAGGAGTCGAACCTGCGCACACGGTTTAGGAGACCGATGCTCTATCCACTGAGCTACGAGGGCGGGCCGGTTCCGATCCTGACCCCTTAGTCGTCGGATCAATCTTGATGACCTTACTCGGTAGGCAGCATCGAGAGAACGGCGGTGGAGCAGGCCGGGCGTGCTGGCGTGAGCTGAGACATTGATTGAAGCTGAGCCTTGAAATTCACGCCATGCAACTTAGCCAGGCAGAATATCGGTTATTCAGTAGATACCATTCACCATATGAATCTTATTAGCGAGTTAACCCAGATATAGAGGCTCAAATGATAGTTGTTTGGCAGCCTCGGATTGATGACTACTACAAATTATTCCAAGAACAGAACCCCTGGCACTCCACAGGGGAGGTGCCGTCTCTGCTGGCGCCGCCGACGGAAAGGCCCCTGGCCCGTACTCTCTGGAAACGTCTCGTGCGGGGCGAACTTCGGCGCCACCAGGTGATCCTCGGGCCCCGCCGAGTGGGCAAGACGACAGTGCTCTACCAGACCGTGAAGCATCTGATGGCCAACGGTGTGACCCCGGAGCGGATCTGGTGGTTTCGGATGGACCATCCGCTGTTGATCGAGACCAGCCTGGGCAACCTGGTCAAAAGGGTGCTCGAAACCGGCCAGGCTTCCGTCGAGCGACCCCTGTTCTTGATGCTCGACGAGCTCGTCTACGCCAACGAGTGGGATCTGTGGCTCAAGACCTTCCACGACGACCGCTGGCCTGTGCGAGTGGTCGCGACATCGAGCAGCACCACGATGTTGCGACAGCAGCGCCATGAGAGCGGAGTGGGCCGTTGGGAGGAGCAGTACCTGTTGCCCTGCTGTGTCGACGAAGGGCTCGAGTTGCTCGGGCAGACGCAAGACACCACTGCGCACGACACGCTAGCGGCCACCTTGAGCGCTTTGCCGAGGGGCCAGCGGGCCGACCCGGAGCTCGAGAACCGGCGCCACTTCCATGTGTTCGTTGGCGGCTTTCCCGAATTGCTCACCGAACTGCGAGCCGACGACTTGGAGGGCCACGTGCTCGAGTCGCAGAGAGTGCTGCGGGGTGACGCCGTGGAACGAGCCGTTTACAAGGACATACCTCAGACCTGGGGCGTCGAGAACCCCGTCATGTTGGAGAGATTACTGTACGTGCTGGCCGGTCAGGTGACCGGAGTGCTCTCTCCGTCGAGTATCTGTGGACGACTGGGAATCACTCAGCCCACGCTGGACCGGTACCTGTCGTATCTGCAACAGGCCTACCTGGTATTCGCTCTGACCAATTATTCAGGCACCGAGTCCGCAGTGCAGCGGAGGGGGCGCAAGCTCTACTTCGTGGACAGCGCCGTACGCAACGCCGCACTGCACCGAGGCCTGGCCCCTTTAGGAGATCCGGTCGAACAAGGCACGCTGCTGGAAAACCTGGTGGCGTCGACGGTGAACACACTGGCCGTTCACTCGGGAGTCCGGTTGCACCACTGGCGTGAAGGCGACTTGGAAGTAGACCTTGTCTACGACGATCCCCGCCAGGCGCTGGCCTTCGAAATCGCCTCATCGACGGGCCACAGCCGTAGAGGACTAACGGCCCTGATCGAGCGCCACGAGCAATTCCGCGGCCACAGTTACCTCGTCGCCCCCCAAGCCGCGGTCATCCACGCCGACCGGGCTGCCAGCGGAATCGGCATGCTGCCGCTGGACACCTTCTTGCTGGCTGTGGGCGCCCAGGCCTACCGGGCCGTGACCGCTCGTCTCGGTGTGTCCGAATGACCGCTCCCGCTACTGAGTAGGACAACGGCGTATTTCGGGTCTACTCACCGGTCGGTTGCGATCCGGTCGGTTGCGATCCGGTCGGTTCCGATGGCGTCGTCTCGGCACCGCCGAGCGGTTGGCGGCGACGGCCAGCCCGCCGCCGGAGCCACCAGATTGCGGCGCCGATCACCACGGCGAAGGGTAGGAACGGCACCAGCACCCCGACGACCCTGAGAACAACGCCGACTCCGGCCGCCAGCGCGCTGACACCGGTGCCGACCGATTCGGTGAAACCGGGCTGCGAGTCGTCTTCGTTCACAATTACGAACAAGTGGGAGTCGCCGGAGATGTCGGCGAGCTCGACGCCGTCGGAGTCCACCGGTGTGGCCGTGGCCTTGATCTGTATGTCGAGACCCCGGGTGGCTACCCGTCCGGCCAGCCGTCCCTCCACCACCGGTCCTTCTTCCATTTCCGCTACCAGAAACTGGCCGGGCTCGATTCGGTCGAAGTTACCCCTCCCCGGTTGCAAGGAGATCCATCTGAGACGCAGAGTTTCGGGTTGGATCGTTACATCGGTGAGGACGGTCTCGCCTTGGTTCTCCACTTCGATACAGAACCGCACAATGGCGCCGGTCTCGACGGTGATCTCCTTATTCCCGCGACAAGGGTCGTTGAGGCCGGTAGAGGCCCACGCCCTGACCAGGATCCCGGTATCGGGGAGAGTCTCGGGCGATTGGTTGATGGTCAGGGTGATCGTGGCCAGGTCCACCTGATCCCGCAAGGTGCGTAACTGAGCCCGAAGCGTCTCCATGGTTGTTTCCCGATCCATCAGTTCACGCTCGATCTCGGTGATGTATGCGATATCGAAGGCCTCGTCGAAGAGCATGCGCAGGCGGGCTACGCTCGCTTCGGCGGTCAGGAGGCGGCTCTCGAAATCGACGATGCGTTCGGTCACATCATCGGCGCTGATCCACTGTTCGACGAGCTCTCCCACGCCGGCTAGCCGTTCCAGGACTCCGTCGAAATCGGCGGGCAGCACTTTGAAGGTCATCTCGGTGTTCGGCCAGGGTTCGGTGGTGGTCTTCTGGCCGTACACGATGCCGCCCAAGCCCTGCACGATGGCTACTGCCTCACGGCTTGCGGCAGCCACGTCCGGGGCCTCCACGGTGACCGCGGCCCTATAGATGACGTCGCGCCCCAAGTCGGCAGGCGTGACCGACGTCATGGCCAGGCTGGCACTTACCGTGGCGGCATCGGACTCGGCTCCGTAGTCGCTGGTGGCACCGCCTGAAGAGTCGTAGTCAGCGGCGGCGCTTGCTTCCTCAGACTGGGTTTCGGGGATTTCGTCGTCGTAGGCTGATTCTGTGACGTAATCTTCCGACGCCGCGCTGGCTCGTTTCACGACGCTGTCTTCGCTGTCTGCGGAACAGGCGCTCATCAACGCCAAGAGCAACGCGAGTAGTGAGGCCGGGAACCGGCGTCGCACCGAATGTCGCTTCACGGGCGAGCCGATGGGCAGGCAACTCATGGAAAAGTCCCTCCAGGAACTTGGTATCTTACTCTGAATATGCTATTTCAGGGAGGTGAGCGAACCGCCGGCCTCCAAGCCGGCCCGGGTCAGACGGACGAGGTCTCTTTGTACGATGCTTCCTCCGATGCGGTGCAGTCGGCTCTGAACCGAGTCGACGAGTCTTCCTGCCTTGGCGGCGTCGGTACCGCTGAGACGGATCGCTTCGATCAGGGGCCGGACCACAAGACGGAACGTGTCGGCGTTCTCGGTGCCGACCCCGGTGTGGGCGGTCGAAACCCCTGAGAAGAAGACGGAAGCCTCGGGATGGTCCGGGCAACGGGTATAGACGAGAGCGGCGTGAAGGTCCAGAAAGCCGCAGGTGTGGCGCTCGCTACGGATGGCAAAGGCATCGGCCAGGCTCTCCCAACGGTTGCCGACGTCGGCACCGGCCAGCTCCAGTCGCCACAGCATCGAAGCCAGATCACAAAGCTCGAATGCCGTGCTCGCAGCCGGCTCGAGATCGTCATGAATGACGAGAACCTCATCGAAGTGGTGAGCTGCCATCAGGCGCAGAGCGAGATGCCACCAGATGTGCATCGAGAAAGTGGGCTGGTGGCTCCAAGTCGGTTGTCGGCTCCGCAACAGATCAAGAGCTGCCAAGTGGTCGCCGGTGCTCTCGTATACGTGAGCGAGGGCATGGAGAGCCCACAGATCGAGCGGATCGTGATCGAGCGCGAGCCAACCGAACCTCTCGGCTTCCCGGCAACGACCGGCCTCCTCCAGGGCGAAGGAGTGCTGGCCCAGCACGAATCCCCAGCCTTGGTCACCCTCGGACCATGACCCGACGGCTTCGCTGGAGGCTCGCAGCCGGCGCTTGTCGTCACCGGTGTGCAGGTACACGTCGTGAGCCAACCGGACCGCGGCCAGGTCATGGGTCCCTCGGGCCAGGATCTCCCACCGTTCGCCCGCTTCGGTGAGCTCACCAGCGGCGAAAGCCGTCACCGCGGCCAGATGGCCGCGTTCTCGCCGGCCCTGAGCCCGTTCACCGGCCCGAGTCAGATCCGCGCCGACCGCTGGCGATCCGGGTGGCGCACCACCGAGCAACCGGTAGGCAGCGCAGAAGATGGAGCCGAGAGCGAAGGACGCGTCATTCTTGTTGGGTTCAGCCAACCGCTCGAACGCATCCCCACAGAAGTGGAGCATGTCAGTCCAGGCGTCATTCCATGCCTCGACCGACGTTGCACGGTCGGCGGCCACCGGTTCACCCCACGCGTCGGACAGGATCAGAGTGATGCCTCAGGATATCTATCGCGCCACACTCGAACGACTCTGGATGGTCGAATCGGACCCGACACGGCCTGATCGGGTTTGGCCACTAGGGTTCGAGATCGATGGTGCGTCGTTCCGGGCTCGGTGACTCGCTTCGTTCCGCGATTGTCAACTTCTCCCTGCGGATCTGGGCTCTGCGCCTTGCGGCTTGGAGTCTGGCCCGGGTCATCGATGGGGCCGCTTGGGTCGGGTCTCGGGTCTCATCTCGGGTGGCCCACGGACTGGCCACGGTCGGTGGCAACCTGCAATGGGCGATACGACCGAAACGGCGGCGCCTGTTCGCGGCCAACTTGTGCCACGTAACCGAGACGAGCACCTCCGACCGGCAGGTTCGACGGTTGGTGCGCAAGGTGATGCTCAACGAGTCCCACGCCGCCGCCGACCTTCTGTGGGCTCTGGGCAAACCCGACGAGTTTCTCGACACCGTCACCTACGAGGGCATCGAGCATGCTCAAGCCGCCGCCGCCGAAGGCCGCGGGGTGATCCTGGCCGGTACTCACCTGGGAGGGTGGGAGGTAGCCACGGCTGTTCCGGGCGCGATGCTGTCGGTGCCTACCAGCGTCATCGTGGCCGACAACTGGTTGGCCTGGGCCATCGAACATGCCCGGGTGGCAGCCGGTTTGCGAGTCATGTATCCCGAAATGGCCGCACTTCGAGGGGTTCGACGGCTGCAAGCCGGTGAGGCGGTGCTGCTGTTGGGCGACAATAGCCAGTACGCCAAGCACACCCACCGAGTCCGGTTCTTGGACGCCGAAGCCGAGATGGCGGCCGGGGTGGTGGCATTGGCTCGGTTGGCCGGATCTCCGATCGTGTCCTTCACGGTCCTGCCTTCAGGCCCTCGGCGCTGGCGGGCCGTGGTCGACCCCCCCATCGATCCGCCCCATCTCGGGTCGGGTCGGGCCGGTGAGCAGCCCGTCCTGCAGGTGCTCGTCGACCGGTGGTCGGAGGCGATCAAGGCCAACCCCGACCACTGGGCGCTCTCGCAACCAGTCATCTGGGCCGAGCCGGGAGACGACCCGGGGTGAGCCTCGGACAGGAGCTGACCATAGGAGCGGCCTGCTTGATCGGTTACTACGGGGTGCGGCACCGGGTATGGACCGACCGCGGCCGGCGCCGAGCGGCCCGCAATGCAGGCCGGATCGTGGCCATCGAGGACCGGCTCGGGCTGCGGGTCGAAGCGGTGGTCCAGAAGAAGGCCATGCGGAGCCCTCGGCTGGTCGACATCTTGAACCTGAGCTACGCAGCCGGCAACCTCGGTCTCAGCGTGGGTTGGCTCATCGCGCTTCATGCTCGCCGTAAACCCGTTTTTGCTCGGGAGAGGCGGGCGGCAGCGGCCGCATTCATCGGCGCTCTGCCGGTCTTTTGGGCCTTTCCCGCGGCCCCGCCCCGTAGCCGCGACGATCACGTGGATACCCTGCTCGACCGCGGTATCGACTTGGAGAACCCGGGTCTGGTTCGCCTCTACAACCCGATCGCGGCCATGCCCAGCCATCACGTGGCCTTTGCGGTGGTGACCGGGTTCGGGATGGCCGCCTCGGCCCGGAGCCCGGTGTCCCGTCTGAGCTGGAGCCTCTACCCGGCCGCAGTGGCGGTTGTGGTGGTGGCCACCGGCAACCACTACGTCCTCGATGTCATCGCCGGCGCCATCTTGGGGGTCGCGGCCCGGATCGTGACTCGATGACCAGCTCCGGCCCGACCCCGGAGCCGGTGCGCCGCGGGTCAGAACCACGCCGGGCGAAGAGGTCGGCGACGGAACCGAAGGATCCGGCATCCCAGTCGGAGGAAGCCAAAGGGAGAATGGAGATACTTCGGGTCCTCCGTCCGGCCCAGTTGGTATTGACTGCCGCCGGTGCCGCGGCTGTAACGGTAGTGCTGGTGGTGGCCATCGGACGGCTGGCCGGTTTCGCCCATCTGGGCAACACTCTGAACGGAGCCGTATGGGGTTGGCTGGGGTTGTGCGCAGTGGGTCAAGTCGGGGTGTTCGTCGGCTATGCCGGTGCCTTTCGGGCCGCGGTGGTGATCGACGGCGGTCCCGCGACGGGAACCTGGTTCTCCTTGCGGGTGGCTTTGGCCGGGTTCGGTCTCACCCAACTGGTCGCCGCGGGCGGGGCAGCCGGGATGGCGTTCACGTTTTGGGTGCTGCGCCGGCTCGGGTTCGTTCGAAGAGACGCTTTGGTCCTGCTGATCGCGCTGAACACAGCGGTGTACCTGGTGTTCGGCGGGCTGGGATGGCTGGGGGCGGTGGCCGGACTGCTGGATTCGACGGTCCCGTTGGGCATGGCCGCAGGTTGGGGCGCCGGTTTCCTGCTCGTCGTCGCTCTGGCTCGGTGGTTCACCCAGCCTCGACGGGCCGGTTCATGGATGGTCGACGGCGGATCGCGGCTCCGTCGCGCCCTGGTCGTGGGCGTGACATCTGCGTACTGGGTGCGCCAGGCCGTTCCGTCCACCGACGGACAGCGCCTTCTGGCTTGGAGTCTGATGTACTGGCTGGGGGATCTGGTCAGCCTGTGGGCGGCGCTGCGGTCTTTCGGTGTAACCCTGTCGGTGCCGGCTGTGATGCTGGCCTACTGCACCGGCTACTTGGCCCAGTCGGTTCCTATCCCCCTGATCGCCACCGGCGGAGTGGACGCTGCTACCACTTTCACTCTGACCGCGGTGGGGGTGCCGATCGAGGTCGCCCTGCTAGGGGTGGTCGCTCACCGAGTGTTCGCCTTCTGGTTACCGGTGATCCCCGGGGCATGGTCGGCTACCGTGTTGGTACGCGACGTGCGGCCTCTCAACGAGCAAAGGGGTCGGCTGCTCCAGACCGTTCTCGGGGCGAGAAAGTGACCGGCATCGACACCACGCCGGTCATCAACAAGTTGCCCGGGTAAGGTTGGAATCCTTCCGGGTCGAGTTCGTAGTCGCCGATCCGGGCCAGCACGTCGCGTAACATGATCTCGGACTCGATCCGGGCAATCGACGACCCGATGCAGCGGTGGCCGCCCAGCCCGAAGGAGAGATGCTTGTTGACGTCCCGGTCGATGCGGACCCGGTCGGGATCAAAGAACATGGCTGGGTCGTGGTTGGCCGCGACCCAGCTCATGAAGACCACGTCCCCCCGGCGGATCTGGCGCCCCCCCAGCTCCACATCGCGAGTAGCGGTACGAGTCAGGGTTTCGCTGGGGCTGTAGAAGCGCAAGAACTCTTCGACCGCGACCGGGATCCGGGTCGGGTCCTCGATGAGCCGATCCCGGTCGTCGGGGTGAGTGCCCAGGTGATGCAGACCCCACGCCACCAGCGACGTGGTGGTATCGAGACCGCCGGCCACCAGATTCCACATGATCCCGGTGATCTCGTCGTCGGTGAGGGGCCGACCGTCGATGAGGGCGGTCACCAGCGCGGTGGTTACGTCATCGGCCGGGTGATCCCGGCGGAATGTGGCGAAGCCGGCCAGCTCGGCCCACATGTCGTCCCGGCGAGCCACCGCGTCGCGGAATCTCTCGTCGCCGCGCTCGTAGGAGGAGGTGGCATGAAAGAAATCCGCGTAGTGCTTCCAGGTGGCGCTGGCCATGCCCATGAGCTCGAGCGTCAGAACGGCCGGCACCGGGGTGGCGTAGTCGAGCACCAAGTCGGCGGCGCCGGCGGTGACGACCTGATCGAGGAACCAGGCCGACACTGCTTGCATCCGTGGGCGCTGGCGCTCGATCGCCTTGGGCGTCATGTGCGGATTCAGCACCCGGCGTAGGTCGGCGTGAGCGGGGCCGTCGATCTCCGACACCCCCATCCGGGGTACGTAGGGGGGTCGGGGGATCCCGCAGATGCCCTGGTAGGCGATCCCGTCGGAGGAATCGGGTTCGTACTTGTGGGCGAAGGTCTCGTTGTCGCGGGCTACGGCCGCCACCGACTCGTAGTCGGTGACCATCCAGAAGCCGCCGTAGTGCCGGTTGTATGCCACCGGGCATCGGGCCCGCAAGTCGGCGTAATGCTGGTGACGGCGAGCAACGAAGTCGGAGGCTTGGTGGTCGACGTCGATAGTGGTCTCGGATGGCTCCTGCATTCGCCTCAGGGGTTGCGGCTATTCACCTCAAAGGTCGCGGCTCCCACCCGGCATGATAGCTGGGCAACCCGTTAGTGTCATGGCAGTGACGGCCCAACCCGCCATGTCCATCGCCGAAGCCGACGCCCTGCTCACCGGGCCGGGTGGGTTCTTCGAGATCACCCGAGAGGTGGTGGGGGGTCGAGAGATGGATGTGGTGGCCGGCCCGCACCACAACCTTCGGAGTCTGCTGGCCGCTTCCGCCAGCCACGGAGGTGACGGATCGAGCCGCTACTACCTGTTCGACGACGGCCGCGGCGCCACATTCGCCGAGAACGTCGCTCATGCCGCCGCCGTTGCCGCGGCGCTGGCGGAGCGCTACGGGGTCGGTCCCGGCCACCGGGTCGGGTTGCTCGGCGCCAACCAGCCCGCCTGGATCCAGGGATTCTGGGGGACTGTCAGCGTCGGCGCCGTGGCCGTGGCCATGAACGGCTGGTGGAAAGGCGACGAAATTCGCTACGCCATCGATCTCACCGAACCGACCGTGCTGATCGCCGACCGTCGCCGCCTCGACCGCTTGGATGATGATCCGGGTGTGCCGGTGGTGGTCATGGACGGCGACTTCGACGACATGCTGGCCGGCTTCGAGGGGGCCCCGCTTCCCGATGGCGCCATCGGCCGCGACGACCCGGCCGCCATCTTGTTCACGTCCGGCACCACCGGCCGGCCCCGAGGCGCCGTCCAGACCCACCGGAACTTCCTCGCCTACGTGAGTTGCGCATTCATGATCGGCGCCCGCCGGGCCGTACGCTTCCCCTCTGCCGATATGACCAGCCCCGGTCCGACGTTGGCATGCAGCCCCCTGTTCCATGTCTCGGGCCTGCACGCGGCTGCGGTCATTGCCGTGGCCTCGGGTTTCGGACACATCTGGACTACCGGCCGCTACGACCCCACCAAGATCCTACGTCTCACCCAGGAGCACCGGATCGCCCGCTGGGCCGGGGTCACCACTCAGATCTGGGGGTTGGTGGAGCACCCCGAGCTAACCGACTACGACACGTCGTCGGTGGTAACCGTCGGCGGTGGGGGATCGATATGGTCGCCGGAACTGCAGCGAGCCTGCCGGGCCGCACTGCCCAATGCCCGCGCCGACGTGAACATCGGCTACGGCCTCACCGAGAGCTCGGGTCTGGCCACCAGCGCTTCCGACGACGTACTGCGGGAACATCCCGATTCGGTGGGCTACCCGCTACCCACCGTGGCGGTGCAGATCACCGACGACGACGGCAACGAGCTGGCCGACGGAACCATCGGCAACGTATGCATCGGCGGGCCCATGATCATGCCGGGATACTGGAACGACCCTGCCGCCACTGCTGAGACCATCCGGGACGGCTGGCTACGCACCGGCGACTACGGCCATCTCACCGACGGGTTGTTGTTCCTGGCCAGTCGCCGCAGCGACCTCATCATCCGGGGCGGGGAGAACATCTACCCGATCGAGGTCGAGAACCGTATCGACGCCCACCCCGACGTGCTCGAATCGGCGGTGTTCGGGGTGGATCATCGTGAGTTGGGCCAGGAAGTCAAAGCCGTGGTCGTGATCAGGAACGGGGAGCCGTCCGAGGAGGCCGGGCTGGTTGGTGAGCTCGAGGCCTGGGTAGGCGAGACCCTGGCCGACATCAAGGTTCCGGCGCATTGGGAGCTGCGGGCCGAGCCTCTACCCCGCAACGCCACGGGTAAGGTTCTCAAGCAGGTGGTCCGAGGCGTAGTCGACAACGTCTTCATCGAGGAATGACCCGGAGGACGACCATGGACATGAACGACATGATTCTCGTCAGTGTCGACGACCATTTGTGTGAGCCGCCCGACATGTTCGAGCATCACCTTCCGGCCCGCTGGACCGACGAAGCCCCCAAGCTGGTCCGCACCGAGAAGGGAGATGACGTCTGGACCTTCAACGGCGCAGTCATCCCCAACGTGGGACTGAACGCGGTGGCCGGACGGCCCAAGGAGGAGTACGGGATAGAACCGACCTGTTTCGAGGAGATGCGGCCCGGCTGTTACGATATCCACGAACGGATCAAGGACATGAACGCGGGCGGGGTGCTCGGCTCGATGTGCTTTCCGTCCTTTCCGGGTTTCGCCGGCCGGTTGTTCGCAGCTCATCCCGACAAGGAGTTCGCCGGTGACCTCATCCGGGCCTACAACGATTGGCACATCGGTGAGTGGTGCGGGGCCTACCCGGGCCGGTTCATTCCCATGGCGTTGCCCATGATCTGGTCGGCTGCCGAGTGCGGGGCCGAGGTGCGCCGGGTGGCCGAGCTGGGGTGCCACTCCATGACCTTCACCGAGAACCCGGTACCGCTGGGAGAGCCCAGCTTCCACGACGAGTACTGGAATCCGCTGTGGGAGGCTCTGGTCGACTGCGACACGGTGCTGTCGATCCATCTCGGGTCTTCGGGCCAGATGGTGGTGAGCGCTCCCGACGCCCCGATGGACGTGATGATCCAGATGCAGCCCATGAACATCTCGATCGCCGCCGCCGACCTGTTGTGGTCGACGGTGCCCCGGCGCTACCCGGGCCTGAAGATCGCCCTGTCCGAGGGTGGCACGGGCTGGGTGCCATACTTCATGGACCGGGCCGACAAGACCTACGAGATGCATCACCTGTGGACCGGCCAGGACTTCGGCGACCTGTTGCCCAGCGACGTTTTCCGGCGCAACTTCTTGACCTGCTTCATCACCGATCCGGTGGGGGTGGCGATGCGCAACGAGATCGGCCTGAACAACATCTGCTGGGAGATGGACTACCCCCACTCCGACTCCAACTGGCCCGGTGCGCCCGAGGAACTGACCGAGGTCTTCGAGGGCGTGCCCGACTCCGATATCAACCGGATCACTCACCTCAACGCCATCGAGTGGTTCTCCTACGACCCGTTCTCGGTATTGGACCGCCAAGACTGCACCGTCGGGAATCTGCGGGCAGCGGCTGGTAACCATGACGTGTCGGTCCGATCACTGGACACCGGGCGCCATGACGGCAAGAAGATGTCGCTTCAGCAGTTCGCGGCCAAGGCCCGGTGAAGTAGCAGCGTGGCCAAAATGGGAACCTGTAGCAGTCATGCGTATCTCATCAGGCCGGAATGAGTGGCATAGAGTCTGCCTATGCGCATCTGGAACGTCGGCGATGGTGTCCCAGATCGACTGACGGTCTATTCTTGATTATCAGGTATTGTATGTCTTATTTCTGGATGAGCCGTGCTGCCAACGGCGCCCTCTCCGCACACTGAGTTCATATCTAAGTAAGGCTAATTTCCGCCTGTTTTCAGCTAGTTTAACTTTAACATCAACAGGTACAGTCATGTGTGGCGTGCTGTCTTGGCTCGCAGCGGGTTCCCTGTCATTGGCCTGCTTCATGGCAACTTTCTCTCTATCAAAACGGTAACTTAGAAATAGCCGCTTCTATTTCTCTAGAAATAGGTTTCGTACTCATTTCATATATAGGACCTAATTCATCAAGAATTCCTTGTTCAATGGGCTTTGTCTCATCTGAAGTGACAATCTTCATTGTCGTAGCTTGACCCACGCCAGGCGCAAGTTCTGCTATTTTCTTTGCCGAAAAGACATTGAATACGCTTTGATTGATCGTGGATGAAGCATGCTGACCTTGTGCTACAAGCTTCAACACAGCATGGCTCTGTCCAGATCCGATGGCATGATACCCGAGCCGGTCAAAGCATGCCGTAACCCCAGGATCTTCAATGCAATAGATGTGTGCCCCACTGTCGTCAACACCAGCTAGCAAGAGCGTCGAATCTAGATTCTGTTGCTGCACCGCAGAATCTAGAATCATCGCTAAATCAGGCGGAACGCTGTTGATACCACCGCCTCTATAGAAGGAGTCGCGATCAAAGCCTCGTGGGCCAAAAACGAGATCATTGATGCGATCCTTACGGATACTACAAAAGATAACTTTAATCTGCTCAGCCAAACTTTCGATTGACGGATTCTGAAGTTGGCTAGCCGTGATCTTAGCAGCGATTAGGATATCATGAACACATAGAGCATCACCGGAAGATAGTGCTACACAACTAGGATTAATCTGATCAATCTTCGTGTCTTGATGATCAAACTCAACGGTTAAAAAGGGAGCGGTAAGCATTCTATCGCTAGCGACAACGACCGCGTTTCCGTTCTCACAGACCGCAGCGACGCAAACAGTCATTCTTTGACACCTCTTAATGTCCGTTGAGGCGTACTCTCAACGCTCATGGGCGAAGAACTATCGCACCCGATCGGCACTTGACAGACTCGCATTCGAACTGATCCGCTAGCGGGCTGAGCTCGAGAGAAGGTCGTAGGCGTTTTCGCGCATCACCTTGTAGACCTCGTCGCCGGTGAAGTTGGTGATATCTTTCACATAGGCGGTGGGTTCGGGAAGGCCTTCGGCATGGGGGAAGTCCGACCCGAACAGAAGCCTGTCCACGCCGATCTGGTCCTTGAGCAGGTCCATGTCGTCCTCGAAGTAGGGCGACACCCACACGTTCTCCCGGAAAGCCTCCACCGGATGGCGGGAGAAGGCGAACGGCATCTTCCCGTAGCAGATCTCGAAATTGCGCAGCAGTTCGGGAACCCACATGGCCCCGTTCTCGATAGTGACCAAGCGAAGCTCGGGGAACCGGTCGAGCACCCCGTGGCAGATCAACGCCGCGAAGGTGTCGGAGATGGAACGATCCGAGAAGGCCACCAGCGGGAAGGCCGAATGCTTGAACCCTTCGAACTGGCCGCCGGGCTGCTCCCAGAGCTTTCCGTACCCGCCGACGCCGCTCAAACCGGCGTGAAATGCCATCGGCACCCCGGCCTCCTGAAGGCGAGCCCAGATCGGATCGTAGTCACCTATGCCCGGCGATTGATAGCCGTGACGGGTCGGTACCGGGCCGGGCACATTGCACACGATCCGGGCTCCCATGTCGAGCAACCGGTCGAGCTCGGCGGTAGCCCGGTTCGGGTCGGCGAAGGTCAGCATCGGGACGGCGTAGAGGCGCCCGTCCCGATCGAAGCCCCAGTCCTCGTCGAGCCAGGTGTTGAAGGCGCTGAAAGCGGCGTGCAGAGCCGGTATGTCCCGCTTCAGCGCCTCTTGCATACCCACCCCCTGGGTGGGAAACAGAAGGGCAGACTCCAAACCCTGACGATCCATGAGCTCGAGGCGGGCAGCCCGGTCCCGAAAGCCGGGATGGTCGGCGAGGGAGTCGAGATCGCCGAACATCGTGGCCAAGTCCATGCCCTTTGTGTTGCGGCCCCGGAAGTAGTCCTCCAGGCTTCCCGGCCTGGCGATGGGGTCGAACGTCGGGTTGGGGATGAACTTGTTGACCTTGCCTCCGACTAAAAAGCGCTTCTTGCCGTCGATGGTGGCCCACTGCATACAGCGTTTCCTCATGGACCGGTCCATATGGCGGATGAAGGCGTCTTCGGCCTCGTAGTAGTGGTTGTCGGCGTCGAAGGCCAGAAAATCGAGATCGGAGGTATCAGCCATGATGCGATGATACTGACGAGATCACCGATTCTCCGTATCGCTCGACCGTCTCGATGGCACGGGCCAGCGAGTGGCCCGGTACGTTCACCCCGCACCAGGTCACCCCCAGGCCTCGTAGCTCCTCCAAGCCCTCGCAGTGGGCATCGGCGTCGAAACCGGGCTCGGCTGGGGAGCCGCCGGCCCGGGTCGTGAACGACACGTCGATGTCGGCTCGGTCCCGCCCGGCGCTGTCGACCAGTCGCCACAGATCATCGAGCATCACCCGCAAGTCCTTTACCGTCTCCAGCGGGGGGGTGCGGGCGGTGGCAGCCAAGCCACCAGCGGCAGCGAAAGGAACCCAGCCGTCGGCCCCGGCCACCACCCGGCGTCGGCTCAGTCGGCTGTTACCCCCGACCCAGATCGGCACCGGCCGGGCGGGCTTGGGGTTCACCGTCTGGCCGGGGGCGGTGAACCGGCGGCCCCGGTAGGCGAAGTCGTCGCGGTTCCACACTCCCCGCAGCACCTCGATGGCCTCGTCGAACAGGTGGTTGCGCTCGTCGAAGTCGACACCGAGAGCCCGGTACTCGCCCCGGAGGTAACCGGTGCCGACCGCCAGCACGAAACGCCCCTCCGACAAGGCGTCGATGGTGGCTACCGACTTGGCCACCAGGAACGGGTTGCGGTACGGGAGCACCACGATGTTGGGGATCAGCAGCAGCCGGTCGGTGACGGCAGCCACGAAGGCCAGAGCCGCGAACGGGTCGAAGGCGTCGTGGCCCCCGGCCCGGATCCAGCGGTGGGTGGGGGCGGGATGGTCGGTGAAGCCGACCCCGTCGAAACCGGCTCGCTCGGCAGCGACCGCGAAGCGGGTCAATCCCTGTTTGGTCGTGAGCTCCGGGTCGTAGGGGTGGCGCACCATCGGGTACGTGACCGAGAACTTCACCGGTCGGTCCCTTCCCGGTCGGTCCCTTCCCGGAACCGGCGATAGCGACTTTCGCACCCGGTCACATGGCCATGGCGAGGCTCGACCCGATGACCGATACGGCCCCATCGCCGAGCCCCCGACGTGTCGGGTTCGAGCCCGGCCGTGACCCGGGCGATGTAGGCGGCGCCGAGGGCGGCCCCCTCGGGCTCGGCCGACACGTCGACGGTCAGCCCGGTGGTATCGGCCAGCGCCTGCATCCAGGGCGCCGACCGGGTCCCGCCCCCGGTGGCGACGATACGGGTCGGGTTGATACCGGCCCGATCGAGATGATGGCGGACCACAAATCCGGCTGCCTCGTAGGCGGCCATGAGCACGTGAGCCGAAGTGTGACCCACGTGCAGGTCGAGCAAATCGGCTCGACGGTTCGGATCATGCAGCGGCGTCCGCTCCCCCCGCGGGTACGGCAGCCACACCGGGAGGTCATCGGGGCCGAGAGACAGCAGTTCCTCGGCCCTGATGTCGCCCACCATCTGGCGGACCCGGTCGATGAAAAGGCCGCCGGCGCTGCTGGCGCCACCGACGGCCACCAGGCCCGGACTGGTGTAGGGGATGGTCCACAAGCCCTCGACCTCGAGCCAGTCATCGGTGAGAACCCAGGGCAGAAGCGTCGTGCCGCACATTACGAGAACGTCACCCACCGCGTCGGCCGGGGCAATGAACTGTTCAGCCAGAACATCGACGGTTCCCCCCGACACCGCCGTTCCATCGCGCTCGCCCACGGCGAGTTCGCCCGAGCTGACCGACGGGAGCTGTTCGGGGCTCAAGGCCAACTCGTCGAGCCGATCGGGGTCCCACCTCTGCCCGTCGTAGAGCGGGACCATGGCCATGGCCGTCGACGAGTTGATGACACCTACGCCGCACAACGCATGATTGGCCACCGCCTGGGCCGGCCACAACGACTCGACGCCTTCCTGCCCAGCCAGCCAGCGGGCGAAACCGACCGCTTCGCCGTCGTCGCTACCACCGGCCGGGCTTCGGCCTCGGCCGTCGCCGTAGAGCAGGCCGGCGGTGACCGGCACGCCCGACCCGTCCACCCCGCACAGCGACGGCACCATGGCCGACACGGTTACGGCCGCCACCGGCCCCCGGGCCGAGACCACACCCCAAGCGGCCAGCACGCCGTCTATCCAAGCTTGCCGAGGGTGGTGTTCGAACCGGTCGGGGTGCGGGGCCACGACTCGGTGCGGGATCCGGGCCCGGGCCAAGATGGTGCCAGCGCCGCTGACCGATACCGCCTTCACCGAGGTGGTCCCGATGTCGATCCCGACCGTCACGTCACCGGTCACATCCATGCTCCTTTGCCGGTACATTCTTGCCATAATGACCTTCGGCGCCACATTGTTGCCGCCTCGGTACCTGATTGCCTTCGTCGGGCCTCTTCACGTCGGTGACAGTTCCGAGAACGGCGGTGGGTGCCGACACCCGTGACTCGACCCCGAGCCCTGGTAACGGCGCCGTTGCGGGGTGACGCCCTCGACGAGCTGCGCCTGATCGCCGATGTGGTGTTCGACCCGTGGATCGAGCACCAGCCCATAAGGCTGTACGGATCCGATGATCTGGCCGCCCGGATCCGGGCTGAGGACGCCACCATCGTCATCTGCGAGGCCGACTCCTGCTGGGGCCCGGTACTGGATCTGCCGCTCTCGGTTATCGCGTCCACTCGAGGCCGGCCCGACAACGTCGACATCGAGGCGGCCACCCGGGCCGGCATCCCGGTGCTGCGCACACCGGGCCGCAACGCTGACGCCGTGGCCGAGATGACCGTGGCGCTGCTCATGGCGGTGAACCGGTTCGTGGTGGCCGGCGACCGCGACGTCCGGGCCGGGACGGTGTTCAGCTCGACTCTGCCCTACCAGCGTTACCGGGCCTGGCAGGTGGCCGGCCGTACTGCGGGACTGGTGGGGCTCGGCGCGGTGGGCCGGGCCACCAAGTGGCGCCTCGAGGGGCTGGGGATGAACGTGATCGCCAGCGATCCCTACGCCGACGATGCCGAATTCGAGCTCGACGAGCTGTTGACTGTCGCCGATGTGGTGTCGATGCACGCCGCGATCACTCCCGAGACCCTGGGGATGATCGGAACCGACCAGTTCGCCCGGATGGCCCCGGGCGCCATCTTCTTGAACTCGGCTCGGGCCGGGCTCCACGACATCGGCGCGCTGGTTGCCGCCTTGCAGTCCGGCCACCTGGGTGGGGCCGGCCTCGATCATTTCGACGGCGAGATCCTGCCTGCCGATCATCCCCTCGTCGCCATGAACAACGTGGTTCTCACCCCCCACATCGGGGGTGCCACCTACGACGTGGAGTCGAACCAGACCGCCATGGTCGTGGCCGACATCAAGGCCATCTTGACCGGAGAGCTGCCAGTGCGCTGCGCCAACCCGGAGGTACTGGCGTGAATGACACTCACGCCAGCCCGACCGATATCCGCCAAGAGGTGGTCGACGCCGCGCTGGAGATGGAACGGGCCGGCCTGGTAGTGGGCACGGCCGGCAACGTCTCGGGCCGCCAGACCGACGGAACCGTCTGTCTCACCCCGTCCTCCACGCCCTATGACCAAGTGACCGTCCACGATTTGGCCGTCTTGGATCTCGACGGGGAACAGGTGGCCGGCTCGGGCCGCCCCTCCACCGAGAGAGCCATGCATCTGGCCTGCTATACCACCTTCGACGAGGTGAGCGGGGTGGTCCATTGCCATCCGCCCCACGCATCCATGTTCGCCGTGGCCCGCCAGCCCATACCGGCTTGCATCGAAGAGGTGATCGTCTACGTGGGCGGTGACGTGCCGGTGGCCGGTTACGCCACCACCGGCACCCAGGAACTCGCCGACGAGGTTGTCCGCCATCTCGGTGACCGAGGCGCGGTGCTGATGGCCAATCATGGCCTGCTGTGCGTGGGTAAGTCACCAGCCGATGCTCTGCACACCGCTTCTGTGGTGGAACACACGGCCAAGATCGTCTTCGGAGCCCGGATGCTGGGCGGGGTGGCGCCGCTACCCGACAACATCACCGAGAGCTTCGCCAGCATCTACGGCTTCATTCGAGACAAATGGCCGGCACCCGACAACGCCGGCCGATCCTGAGCGAACCACTGCCGCCGGCGAAGCTGTCGGGCGCGGGCAACCGAGCAAGGAACCGACGAGGAGACGATCCATGGACCACATGCTCTACGAGACCGATGACCGAGTGGCGATAATCACCTTGAACCGGCCTTCGAAGGCCAACGCCGTCAACGGCCAGACGCTGGACGAAATGAACGACTGCTTCATGCGGGCCAGCTCCGACAGTGAGACAAGGGTCATAGTCCTGCGGGCCAACGGCAAGCACTTCTCGGCCGGCCACGACCTCTCGGGCACCGACGAAGCGTTGGCGAAAGCAGCCGAGGGCGATGACGGACCGGCCGCCACCAGCTCCATCGACTGGAAATCTCGTGGCCTCGAAGCCATCTACGAGTGGGAGGCGGTGCGGTACCTCGGATACAGCCGAGCATGGCGTGACATACCCAAGCCAACCATCGCCGCCGTCCAGGGCCAATGCATCGCCGGCGGTCTCATGCTGTGCTGGCCCTGCGATCTGATCATCGCCGCCGACAACGCCATGTTCTCCGACCCCGTGGCCCGGATGGGCATCGGCGGGGTGGAGTACCACGGTCACACCTGGGAGCTCGGGCCTCGCAAAGCCAAGGAGATGCTGTTCACGGCCCGGCGCTTCAGCGCCACCGAAGCCGAGGCGGCGGGCATGGTCAATCGAGTAGTGCCCCTCGACGACCTCGATAGCGCCACAATGGCGCTGGCCCACGAGATAGCCCGGATGCATCCCTTCGCTCTGGCCCAGTCCAAGCGGGCCGTCAACCAGACCATGGACATCCAGGGCTTCTACTCGGCCCTCCAGGCTGTTTTCGACATACATCAGACCGGTCACGGCAATGCCCTCTCGGTCGGGGGTTACCCGGTGCTGATGGGCCTGAGCGACATGAAGAGCGACACGAAGAGCGACACGAAGAACGCGAAATCTTGAACCTCTACGAGCGGCCTGACATATACGCCCGAAGGTGGTTCCTGCTCGGGATTCTGAGTCTCAGCCTGATTCTGGTAGTGATGGCGGTTTCGGGCCTCAATGTGGCCCTGCCCACGCTTCAACGCGACATCGGGGTGACCGGCCCGGAGTTGCAGTGGATCGTGAACGCCTACGCCATAGCTTTCGGCGGCCTGCTTCTCACCGGTGGAGCCATCGGTGACCGCTACGGCCGCAAAGGAGCACTCCAGAGCGGGTTGCTGGTCTTCGGGCTCGGGGTTCTCATGGGCGGTCTCGCCGACACCGGAGCTCTGGTCCTGACCGCCCGGGCCGTCATGGGGTTGGGAGGCGCCTTCGTGATGCCGGCAACCCTGTCGCTCATCATCGAGATCTTCCCACCCGATGAACGGCCCAGAGCTATCGCCATCTGGGCCGGTTTCGCCGGTGGTGGCGCGGCGCTGGGGCCCTTGCTCACCGGCTTGTTCGTGAGCGGGTGGTGGTTCGTTCCGGCCTGGGGTTGGGAGGCCGGTTTCATCTACAACCTGCCCGTCGTCGTACTGGTCATGGTGGCCGTGGGGGTGTGGCTGCCCCGATCACGCGACCCGCTCACACCGCCGCTCGACCCGGCCGGGGCCGGGCTGTCCATCGTGGCGGTCACCGCTTTGATCTACGCCATCATCGAAGGCCCCGAACAGGGTTGGACCGCTTCAGCGGTGGTGGCCGGATTCGTGGTGACGGCCGTCTTCGGAGTCGCCCTGCTGGCTTGGCAGCGCCGGGCCCGCCATCCCATGCTACCGCTGGAGCTGTTCGCCAACCGGGCCTTCAGCACCGGCTCGGCCGTGATCGCGGTGACCTTCATGGTCATGATCGGTTTCTGGTTCTTGTTCGCGCTGTACGTGCAGTTCGTGCTGGGGTACAGCGCCCTGCAAGCGGGGCTGGCCACCATGCCCGAGGCCTTGGCGTCCATGGTGGTGGCGCCGTTCACCGCCACTTGGGCCGAGAGGTTCGGATCGCGGCGGGTCATGGTGATCGGGTTCACGGTTCTGGCGTTGACCTTCGGTTTCTTCTCGTTCGCCGGGACCGGCACCAGCTACTGGTACCTGCTGGGTCCGCTGGTTCTGGCCGGTGTAGGGCTGAGCCTGACCATGATCCCGGCCACCAACGACATCATGGCCGCC
The DNA here is from genome assembly GCA_963422655.1 of Acidimicrobiales bacterium. Taxonomy (GTDB): domain Bacteria; phylum Actinomycetota; class Acidimicrobiia; order Acidimicrobiales; family Aldehydirespiratoraceae; genus CATQHS01. The sequence goes on from OY730440.1 coordinate 1,688,763, forward strand.
ACCCCCTTCGCCAAGGCCGGGGTGGGGTCGGCCGTCAACGACACGGCCCGAGAGCTGGGCGCCGCCCTCGGCATCGCCACGCTCGGTGCCCTCTCGACTTCGATATACCGCAATAGCGTCGACACCGGCGGATTTCCCGTCGAGCTGGTCGAACCGGCCGGTGAATCGATCGGAGCCGCCATCGAGACGGTCTACGGCCTGGCCGGGAGGGGAGTCCTCGCCGAGCCCGCCGTCCAGGCCGTGCTCACCGAAACCGGTCAGGCTTTCAGCACCGCTTTCGCCCGCACCATGGCCGTGTCGGCAGGGCTGTCGGTTGCGGTGGCCTTGGGGCTGGCCGCCGCCGGCCTCCGTCGAGATAGACGTTTCTTCACGTGAGATCCTCTTCGAGGGCGCCTATCAACTCTGAGGCGATGAATCGCCGCTCTCGGCGCGGTCCGGGTGACATGTCTGCCAGTATCTCGAGATCGCTCAACTGGTCCAGCAATCTGAGACTGGTCGGGCGCTGTACGCCGAGCAGGCTCTCGACCCGGCCGGCGGTGATGATCGGGTAAAAACCAGAGCCAGGCGTCGAGATCGCCTCTTTCTCGTACGGCTTGGAGGCTGTCGTAGTACTCGATGCGGTGCCTCTCGAAGTACGGCGACAGGTAGAGCAAAGGCCGCGGGAGCCGGTCGCGGAGCACCAGATGGAAAACGATCATCAGCCGGCCCAGCCGGCCGTTGCCGTCGAGGAACGGATGTATGGTCTCGAACTGGTAATGCAGCAAACCGTTCTGCACCAGTACGGGGAATGGCCCGGTTCTCGTGAACGAACCGCTCCCAGTCCGACAGGAGCGGGCCGGAGCCTACCGACCATTACGGAAACCAGGCTTTGTGTTATAGTCGACCCTTCACTTGTTCATATCTGTAATGGTGACCAGCCGACCATTACAGATAATCAAGTTTACGTTAAGGTTGAGTTGCGCGGGCCAGAACCCTGTCAACGATCCGGGCGGAAGCTCCCAGATAGTTTTCCGGTTTCAACATTTCGTGTAGCTCGGCCTTGGTTATCGAACTCGATACGGTCTCGTCGTCGCTCAGCGCCTGCTCGAGCGTTCGACCGGTGTCTCGAGCCGATCGGGCCAGATCGGTGACGAGCTGGTGAGCCTTTACCTTGCCGAGAGCGGCGGCCAGACGCATCATCACGTGTTCGGCATTGATCGACCCGGCTGAAAGGTCGAGGTTGCTCGCCATGCGCCCCACATCCACGAGCAGGCCCGTGTAGATCCGACCCGTGTGGCGGAGCGCTCCGCTCGCCAGTATGGCCGTCTCGCTCAGCGAGACCCATTCCGCGGCCCAGGTGGACATGTCACGTTCGTGCCCGCCGCTCATCGTGTCCAAGATGACGGCGGGCTGCTGGCGCACTACGCGGCCCAGGGCAACCACCACTTCGGCCATCATCGGGTTGCTCTTCTGGGGCATCGTCGATGAGCCGACACTTCGACCCGTGCTCGGCTCGGACATCTCCGCGATCTCGGTCCGCTGGAGCTCTACCACTTCACGGGCCATCCGGCAACACGTTGCCGTGACTACAGCAATGGAGAAACTGGCTTCGGCGAGGCGATCCCGGGCCACATGCCACGGGGTGGCCGGCACTCCCAGCCCCAGCCGTCGGCAGAACAGATCTTGCAGCTCGAGCCCGCGGTCGCCGAACGCGGCCAGCGTCCCGGCCGCCCCGCCGAGCTGACCGACCAGCACCCGAGGCTCGATCTCATCGATCCGGTCGCTACCACGACGCAACTCGTCGAGCATTACCGCCAGCTTGAGACCCAACGTGATCGGTACCGCATGCTGGCCGTGAGTGCGCCCGCTCATGGGTGTATCGCGGTATCGCCGAGCCAGCTTTTCGAGCGTGCTAATGATCGTCGCCAACTCCTTGCGGATGTGGGCCAAGGCGTCGCGCAGCATCAGTATCAAAGCCGTGTCGGTGATGTCCTGGGTGGTGGCGCCCCAGTGGAGCCACCTTGCGGCCTCTTCGGGCAGCCGGCGACCGAATTCGTCGAGGAAGGGAATCAACGGATGGCCAGAATCGGCGAGACGGTCGCGCAGAGGCGCGTAGTCGGCGACGGTGAACTCTCTGGCCAGTTGGTCGATCTCGTCTGCGGCCGATTGCGGAACGATCCCGAGCTCGGCTTGGGCTCGGGCCAGAGCCGCCTCGACCGTGGCCCAGTAACCCATCAGGCCGGCGTCGGAGAAGACACTACGCATCTCCGGTGTGCCGAACTGATCGCGAAAGAGTCGCGAGCTGATAAAACCTGTATGCGAGGTCATGGAGGAAACGTCCTCTGTCGGAGTCGAGGGCCTCGTTCGGGAAAGGTGGGATTGCCATGTTGGCCGGGATAGCTCACGTTGGATTCACCGTCGGTGACATCGAGGCCGCCACCGGGTTCTACCGGTCTCTGTTCGGGTATGAGCCCGAAGTCCGTCGCATCTACCAGGCCGCCTATACAGCCGAACAGGTCGGCTATCCGGGAGCGAAGCTCGACATCGCCATATTCAAGATCCCCGGTTCCGACGTTCGCTTGGAGTTGATCGAGTACCTCAACCCTCGCGGTACACCAGTGGACATCGAGACCAAAAACGCTGGCACTGCCCATATCTGCCTTATGACCGAGGATCTGCAGGCCGTCTTCGACAAGATGCTCAGCCTGGGCGCCGAGGCCCGCAGCGCCGCCGGAGTCCGAATCGACTCCGGACCGAACGAGGGCCGCCATGTCTGTTACTTCCGCGACCCTGAAGGTCTGACCATCGAAGTGCTCGAAACCGTGTCGGTCCCGGCCCGAGGTCCCGATACCGATAGTCACGGTTGACCCGCTAACCGTCGATGACGCCAACAGCGTCGTCCACCGGCGACGGGTCGTCCATGCCGTGATCGAGCGGAAAGAACGATCAGCCCACGGCCGTGATGGCGGTATGGCCGTTGCGTCATTGCGCGACTAACCGAGGGGCCGGATCATGCATTCCTGGGCGAAGCCGGCCACCAAGGCGCCGGCGGAATCGAAGACCTGCCCATGGCCGAACCCCCGAGCCCCGGCCAGAGTGGGTGAGTGCTGGTGGACCAGGCACCAGTCGTCGATGCGGAACGGACGGTGGAACCACATGGTGTGGCTGGTGACAGCGGTGTGCAGCCGGTGGCCTGAGTCGGCCTGGCTGACCCCCTCGACGGGCCGCAGGGCCGTACCGACCAAGGTCAAGTCGGTGGCGTAGGCCAGCAGCGCTTGGTGCCGGGTCACGTCCCCGGTCAGGGCCCGGTCACCGACCCGAGTCCAAAAGGCGTAGTCGGCCGGACCGGCGGACCGATCCCGCAGGTCGGCGTTGCCCACCACCCGGGTTGCCCACGGAATCATGTTCATGTCCGCCTCGGCCGCGTCGGCGGGGTCTCCCACATCGGGGGCGGGGTCTTGGTGGTCGAATCCGGGCTCGTCGGCGTGCATCGAGAGCTGGGCCACAAAGATCGTCTTACCGTTCTGTTCGGTCGAGATACGCCGAGCGGCGAAGGTTCGACCGGTCTGGGTGCTCTCCACTCGGAACTCCAGCCGCTCGCCGGTAGCCCCCTCCCGAGGGAACAGACAGCTCATCGACTTGACGGTCTTGGCCTCGGTGCTGGCCGCTCCCAGCGCTACGGCCTGGGCCAGCAACTGGCCACCGAAGATCCGGGGGTAGTCCATCTCCAGGTTTGGTGCGGTCCAGACTCCTTCTCTCACCGGTCGCACGTCGAGGCATCCGAGCACGGCATCGAGTGAGATCAGCGCCATCAGGCCCGCCCTTCCGGTTGAAACAGGGGCACGTACCATTCGCCGTTCTTCTCGAACAGCACCTCGACCCGCATCCCGATCTCTACTTCTTCGGGTTCGCACCCGATGATGTTGGCGCCCAGGCGGATGGCCGGGTCCTCGTCGAGGGCGACCAGAGCGAACACATAGGGCGGCATGAAACCCGGGATCCATTCCTTGCGGTTGACGGTGAAGGTGGCCACGGTCCCGGTTCCGACCACTGGTTCGGGGCCGAGCCGGCGGGAATGGCAGTAGGGGCACACCGGTCCCGGGGGGTGGATCCAGCGACCGCACTTACCGCAGCGCTGGATCCGCAGGATGTCGTCCACCCCCGAGCGCCAGTAGAAGTCGCTGTGGGCCGTGGCCACGATGAAGCGGGGCGGGACCGGGGCCGGTTCGCTCGCCGGTTCGTTCCCGGCCGCGGTGATCTCGTTCACGGCCGGCTCCGGGCGTTCATGACAAGCCCCGGGTCAACAACATGCAACCCGTCTCGGGTCCGCCCCCGGCACCGACGACGGCAACTTCGCAGCCGGCCACCGGCAACTGGGCGGTGCCCCGAAGCTGCATCACGGCCTCGTGCAGGAACCCGAAGCCGTGAAGCCGGCCACCCGAGAGCTGACCTCCCCAGGTGTTGAGGGGGAGCCGGCCTACCGAGGCGATGTTGGCACCGCCCTCGACGAAGGGGCCGCTCTCGCCCCGGCTGCAGAAGCCCAGGGCCTCCAGCCAGGCCAGTGTCAGCCAACTGAAGCCGTCGTAGAGCTGGGCGGTGTCGACGTCAGCGGCGGTCAGCTCGGTTCGGTCCCACATCGAAGCGGCCGAATCGCGCATCGCCATAGTGGTGAGGTCGTCGAACTGATCCCAGGAGGGCCGGCCTCTGATGGCAGTGCCTATGGCGTTGACCCCCACAGCTCCGGCTGGGGTGTCGGGCCCGTAGCCGCGGTGGGAGACGACCACCGCGGTGGACCCGTCACAGGGAACGTCGCAGTCGTACAGGCACAAGGGGTCGCTCACCATGCGAACGGCGAGGTAGTCGTCGATGGTCATGGGGTCGGTGTAGATGGCCTTGGGGTTGGCCGCGGCGTTGGCCCGGGCATTTACGGCGATGGCGCCGAGCTGCTCGCGGGTGGTGCCGTACTCGTGCATGTGCCGCCGGGCGTAGCAGGCGATCCAGTTGGCCGCCGACACCGCGCCGTAGGGGATCAGGAATTGGAACGGGCCCGCCCCCCCGGCCATACCGCCGCCTCCCCCGCTACCGCCGCCGGCTCGCAGGGCTCCGCCGCTGCCCTCCACCACAGTGCGGAAGACGAGAACGTGGCGGGCCAGACCGGCGGCGATAGCCAGCGCCGCCTTGTGGACGGCCCCGAGCTGGCCGCTCGTCTCGGCCGCGCCGTCGCGCCAGTTCAGCGAGAAGCGCAGGGCTTCGTGGAGCTCTGCCCCCGAAGCACCGCCGAAGGATCCGCCCCAACCCGGGTAGGTCGAGATCCCGTCGATGTCGGCCACCGTGAGGCCGGCGTCGTCGATGGCCCGAAGAGCAGCCTCGACGGTGAGGTCGATACCGCTACGGTGAAGCCGGCGGGCGATGTCGGACTGGGCCGCACCGCTGATGATCGCCTGCCGTTCGAGAGGTTCAGGCATCAGCGGCTGCTTCTGCTCTCGAACAGCCCGCGCTCCAGGACCGTTCCGGCTTCACCCGATGGGCCTTGCCACGAGATCATCCCGTGTTGTAGGACAGCGGCCCGGTCGCACAGCTCCAAGGCGGGGCGGACCTGCTGTTCCACGATCAGCAGCGCCGTGGCGGCGGCTCGGATCTGCGACAAGGTGTCGAAGACGTTGTCGATCACCATCGGCGCCAAGCCCAGCGAAAGCTCGTCGGCGACGAGCAGCCGGGGCGACTCGATCAGCACCCGGCTCAGCGACAGCATCCGCTGCTCACCGCCCGACAGCGTGCCCGCCATTTGAGCCCGACGTTCTCCCAACCGGGGGAACAGTTCGTAGGCCCGGCCCAAGGCACCGGCCAGTCCGGACTTGCCGAAGATTCGGTGAAAGGAGAGCACCAGGTTCTCCTCCACGGTGAGGTCGGCGAACACCGAGCGTCCTTCGGGGGCATGAGCCACGCCGGCCCGAGCGAACCGGTGAGTAGGGCTTTCGCTCATGTCGATTCCGTCCACCAGAACCGTCCCAGAACTGGGCGGCACCAAACCGCTGGCTACCCGGGCCAGGGTGGTCTTGCCGGCCCCGTTGGCTCCGATGAGAGCCACGGCGTCACCGGGGTGGATCACCAGCGACACCCCGAACAGGGCCCGGAAAGGACCGTAGGCGGCTTCGACGTCACGCAGCTCGAGGATGGGGGTGCTCACGCAACCTCGAAACTACCCAGATAGGCCCGGCGCACGGCCTCATCGGCCAAGGCAGCGGTGGTGGGACCCTCGGCGATGGTGGCGCCGGAATCGAGTACGTAGGTGCGCTCGGTGAAGTCCGCCACCAAGGCCACGTCGTGTTCCACCAGCAACACGGCGTAGCCCTTCTCGGCTTGGACCGACCGCAAGGTGTTGGCCAGCGATTCCGTCTCGCCCGGGTCGAGGCCTGACGAGGGTTCGTCGAGCAACAGGATCCGCGGGCCGGTCGCCAGGGCCCGCCCTACCTCCACCAGCCGGCTCTGCCCCAGGCTGAGCGATTCGATGGGTTTGGCAGCCAGATCGGCGATGCCCAGCAATTCCAGCATCTCCTCGCAGGCGGTGATCTCCGCGGGCTGGGGTCGGCCCAGACCGATTACGTCCTTCCAGAACGAGCCGGTGCCGTTGCGGATCCGCTCGGCGATGAGAAGGTGCTCCCGCACGGTGGTGTCGGAGAAGAGCTCGACTCGCTGGAAGGTGCGGCCGATGCCGGCTCGGGCCCGTTTGTGCACCGCCCAGCCCCGCAGGTCAGCGCCGTCGAGCAGTACCCGACCGGTGTCGGGCCGCAGGATCCCCAGCAGGCAATTGAACAGGGTGGTCTTGCCGGCCCCGTTCGGCCCGATCAAGCCCACCCGTTCCCCGTGATCGACCCGCACGCTCACATCATCCAGGGCCCGTATGCCCGAAAACGTCATGGTCAAGCCGATGGCTTCGAGCACGGGGGTCATGGCCGGGCTCCATTCCGAGCGGCCAAGCGCCGGTTGATCCGGACGGCCGACCGGCGCTTGGAGTGTTCGACCATGCCTTCGGGATGGCGGGCGAACTGGATGGCCATGAAGCCGAACAAGATGATGCGCCAATTCCCGGCAATAGGAAACAGGCCGGGCAGGTGATCTTCACCCCGCAGGATCCAGGCGAAGAGTTCTCCCCGGAGCAACAGCGGTTCGAACAAGGCGAACGCCGAGCCGGCCATGACAGCGCCTTCCACGGTTCGGGCGCTGAGACTCACCACCACCACCAGCCAGAACAGCGAGCTGACCGGCCCGAAGTTGATGATGTAGTTCACGTTCTGTTGGTGCATGGCCAGCATGGCACCACCGAGCCCGGCGATAGCCGCCGATACCGTGAAGGCGACGATGCGGGCCTTGACCGGTGAGATCCCTATCGACGACGCCGCCACCTCGCTACCTCGCAGGGCGACGAGGGTACGCCCGATGGTGCCTTCGCGAAGCTGGATCACCACCACCGACACCGTGACCAAGACAATGACGGCCAGAGCCAGGAACGACTTGTCGCTGGCGAAGTCGATGGAACCGAGCATGGGGCGGGGCACCCGGGTTCCTGTGAGCAAAGCGGTGTCGCCGCCACCGACCCATGAGAACTTGACCATGACCGCATCGAAGAAGAAGGCGAAGGCCAGGGTGGCAATAGCGAGCCACACCCCGCCCAACCGGAGCACGGGCAGCGACAAGACGGCACCGGCGACGGCGGCGATGGCCGCCCCGATGACCATGGCGGTCAGAACCGACATGTCGTAACGGTCGGCCAGTTGGAACACTGCGAAGGCTCCGATAGCGCCGAAAGATCCCTGGCACAGCGAGATCTGCCCGGCCGTTCCAGTTATGACGGTGATCGACAGATAGATGGTGGCCATGATGGCGGCCTTGGTGACCAGGCTGATCCATAACACGTCGGCCTGCAGGTAGACGACCAGGCCCACTGTGGTGAAGAACATCACCCCCAACCCGCGGGTGAATAAGGTGAGCTTGTAGTGCCGTTCCGATGCGGCTAGTGCCGGTGGGGGTGGATCGACCCCCGAGAGAGGGTCGGCAGTTTCTCGCTCGGAGCCGATGGCCCGCCACAGCACGAGGATGGCGAACAGCACTATGAAGGGCAGGGAAGGAGTGAGGTTCTCCTGGAAGGGTCGCAGCCACGAATAGTCGTCGGCCATGCGGGGCAGAAAGGTGTTGAACACGGCGATGAACCACCCGAGCCCGAGGCCGCCCAGCAGGGCCCGGGGCAGGCTCACCAAGCGCCCGATAGCGGCCGCGGCGACGGCGATGACCACCAGCGTGAAGAAGTCGGGCGAGCTGAGAGAGTTGAAACGGGGGGCGATGAGCACGCCGGCCATGCCCGCGAACGTGCTCGACAGAGCCCAAGCGAAAGCTGAGACCCGGTCCGAGGCGATCCCGCTGAGCTCGCTCATCCGGGGGCTCTCGACCACCGCCCTCATGGCCAAGCCCAGCATCGTGAAACGAAAAAGGACACCGAGCAGGACCGTGCCCACCAGCACCACGGCCATCATGGCCAGCTCGTCGCGGTTGTAGCGGTAGAGGCCGAAGGGGTCGTAGAACACCCCGGCTCCGTCGGGGACGATGCCGGTGATCTGGCGTCCGGCTACAGCCGTGAACCGAGCGGCCCAGTTGAACAGCTCGGGCAGCGCCACGCTCAAGCCGATGGTCACAACCAGCTTGGATACGGCCGAGCTGGTCCGCAGATGCCGAAAGATCAACCGTTCCAGTATCAGGCCCACCAGCGGGGCCAGCACGAAGACCGATAGGATCAGGGCCGGTGCGATGGGCCAGCCCCAAGAGGTGCGGGCCTTGAAGTACAGGGCCGCCGATATGTAGGCCTGAGCGCCGAAGGCAAGGTTGAACACGCCTGAGGTCTTGTAGGTGAGGACGAAACCGAGGGCGATCAGGGCGTACACCGCTCCGGATGGTGTGCCCTGGAGGATCCCGCGGAAGAGGTCTTCGATAAAGCCGGCAGCAAGGATCACAGGCCGGGGCTCACCCCGCGAAATCAGTGGGAACCGGTTCGGACCATCCCTGCGTACCGCTGGGCCAACACATCCACGGCTCGGGCTGGAATCCGACGAACCCGCCGTCTTGTATCCGGACTGCTGACACGCATTCCAGCTCGTAGTCGTGGTCGGCAACGCCCTCGACGACGGCAGTGTGCTGGCGACTCCAGTCGATCGGAGTGATCAGCCCGGCGGCTGAGTAGCTGGTCTGGTTGGTGTTTATGCCGTCGATGACGGACTGTCGGTCGAAGGCCGGGCCTGCTTCCAACAACCCGGTCACGAACAGGTCGGCGTTGATCCAACCGGCGATCGTCTGCTCGGCCACGGGGCCGCCGTCGGCCGGTACCCACTGGTTGTAGGCATGGCGCAGCGGGGTGTCGACTTCGTACTCGAAGGCGGCAAAGAGCAAGGAGACGTAATCACCGTCGAAGAGATCCCCGGCCGATTCCACGAACCCGGTGTCATAGGAGTTGGGGTGGTACATGGTGACTTGATCTCTGACACCTTGCCGCTGGAGTTCCTGGGCCAGGGTGAGCATGGCGTTGAGGTCCATGCAGGAAGCGATGAAATCGACGTCGGCTTCTATCATCTGGGTGACCTCGGGCCCGATCCCGTTGGGCAGGCCGTAAGCGAGGTTGTCGTTGAAGTAGGCGACCTCGATCCCGAGTTCGGCGCTGTAGAGATCGATCGAGTCGGCCAAAGACCTAGAGCAGACTTTGGAGTTCTCCGAGATGCCGTACCCCAAGGCTGCGACCCGACCGGCGTCGGCCTGTGACACCAGCCAGGGAAGCCATCGGTTGGTACAGGTCGTGCAGCCAACGACGAAATTACCGAAGATGGCATCCCGGTTCACAGCCTCGGTACCGTGGATGTTCCAGACGAAGGTGGGGATGTCGGCGTCGTCGAGGTCACCCCAGCCCGAGGCAACCAGGGTGGCCTGGAACACGGCCAGGCTGTTGCCGTCGGCGATCACCTTCAGAGCGTGGTCCTTGTTGCCGAAGAGATTGTCGTCGAGGACCTCTTCGATGACCAAGCGGCGGCCGTATATGCCGCCGGCGTCGTTGACATAGTCGAAGTAGGCCCGGATGCCGGTGACGTAGCAGTCGAGGATGCAGGTGCCCAGCGGATTGCCTTGCTGGGTGCCGATCACGGCCACTGCGATCTCGTCGTCGGACACCCCGGGCACATCCTCGAGGGCCACGAAGTCGTCGCGGTGGGGGTAGGGATCGATCTCGGGGTTGTCGGGGGCGGTTTCGGTAGTGGTGGTTACGGTGCCGGTGGAAGTGTCGGCCCGGGTGGTGCTCGGGGTGTTGGTCTCCGTTTTTTCGACCGGGGTGTCCTCGATGGTCGTGGGCGGCACGGTGGTTTCACCGGCCTCTCCTTCGCCGTCGCCGCTGTTACCGCAAGCGCCGGCCAGCAGTACCAAACAGGCGCAGATCGCCAATGGCGTATACCGTCGTCGGGACATCGAGGACCCTCCCAGTGGTGCTGGCGTGGCTCGCCACGGTAGCGGCTCCTCATCGGACGTGATGCCATCGGACGTGAATGCCGCCGGCGGGCCGAGACGTTGCCTGAACCACCGAGTCTCGAAGGATGCGCAAGGCTAGGCTCTCCAGCGTCGGCGAGCGTGGGAGTACACCTGATGAGCCGGCTCGTGGCCCTCCCCGGCGACGAGCGGCGTTCGAACGGCGTCGGCGAAAATACGGCTTCGGAGGTGGCCCGAGTATGAACGCCGAAGAGTTGCTGGCAGTCATCGACGATGGAGAGCACTCCGAGCTCGAGTTCAAAAGGGATGACGTCCATCCCGAATCGGTTGCCAAAGAGATGGCTGCGTTGCTGAACTTGAAGGGGGGGCTGATCCTTCTCGGCGTACAAGACGATGGAACTGTCACGGGCCTTACGCGCCGCCGTGAGGACGTGGAGCAGTGGGTGATGAATATCGCCAGGCAGCACTTACAGCCCGGGGTCATACCGGTCTGGAGATCTGTCACACTTCGAAATGGCAAGATCATCGGTGTTGTCGGGCTGCTCGCTGACAGCCCCGGGAAACCTTACAAAGCGAAGCGTGGATCGGCCTGGACATCCTATGTTCGAGTGGGAAGCACTTCACGCGAGGCGACCAGAGAGGAAGAAGGTCGCCTCTACCAAGCTTCCCGCATCATACGTTACGACATCACGCAAGTGCCACGGTCAGGATTCGACAGCCTCGACCTTGATAGGATCGAAAACTATTTTCGCATCGTTCGTGAACGGGAAATACCGGATAGGACCGACATCGAAGGCTGGCACAGGCTGCTTTTGAATACCGACCTATTGGCCGAGTCCGAAGGCAAGATTCTGGCAACGGTGGCCGGCTTGTTGCTCTTTGGTACGAACCCGAACCGGTGCCTGCCCCAAGCCGGAGTTACTGCGACTGCATTTCCGGGCCCAGAGAAGGACTATGACACGATCGACGAGGAAAGTATCAGAGGGCCGCTCGTCTCGTTACTGGGCCGTGACCGAGCGGTGGAGAAGGGGGTCATCGCCCGAACAGTGGATTTCGTAACCAGGAACACGGGAACGACAGCTTATCTCGAAGGCGGTCGACGGCACCGGAAGCCGATATTGCCTCTAGATGCTATCAGAGAGTCGGTAGTGAACGCAGTTGCTCACCGTGATTACACCATCATCGGCACAGATATCGAAGTTTCGCTATACAGCGATCGGCTCGAGATCATCTCTCCTGGCAGGCTGCCCAATGGTGTAACGGTGGAAAAGATGAAAGAAGGAATCCGCGTGGCTAGGAATGAGCTGATCAAAGAGATCCTACGCGATTACAAGTACATCGAGCACCTGGGGATGGGCGTACGCAATCGGATTGTCCGATCTATGCTGGCCCACAACGGCACCACTGCGGATCTTGTCGAGAATGGTGACCGTTTCGTAGTTCGCCTGTGGAAGGCTCAGGAATCTGCGCCGTCCTGATCGGCCATGCGACCGCGTGATCGGTGAGTGCGACCGGCGATCATCGGAGCTCATTACCGGATCAGCCGCGAGTCAGTAGATGACAGGGAGCCGTGAGGATCGCTGACCTTTTCTCTGGCCACCGGGATCTCGTCATTTCCCAGCACCGATCCAGGGGCCAGACCGGCAGACTCGGGATCGCTCAGGCGGCGACCTCGGCCGCCGGTGTTACGGCTGTAGACGCCTCTGACCACCACGAAGCCCTCTTCGACCCGCACGATCACAGCCGGTCGTCGTTTCTTCTCACGCCCGGGTCACCCGGATCCCTGGCGCTGAAGGGAACCTCCGCCGTCACTACCGTACCGGGTTCGAGATCGTGGCTCCACGACAGATCGAGAGGCTCACCGTTCAACAACACCGGATCGTCCGGCGCCGGTCGGGGCGGCTCGTCGACCGGGCCCAGTATCTCCAGGCCCTTGAAGGTTCTGCGCACCCGCATCTCGGCCGTCTGACCGCTGACCCAACCCGGATCGGTGTGATCGGGGTCCACCGGCTGCGACGCTTCGGCACTCTTCAACGGGCGCCAGTACCAGCGCCCCTGCCGGTCGGGACCCGACACCACCCCTTTCTGGTTCTTTACCGCCATCGGCAGACAGTAACATTCGTTCTAGACGGAACATTTGTTCTAGACGGTTCCGGTCTGTGTCCGTGCGTCAGAACAGAACTGTTGTTGTCCTATGTGAGAAGGTGAGTGTCGCCTAGTCGAACCTCGACTCGTAGGGCGCCCGACCCGCCGGGCCTCTAATGTCAAGGATTTTCGAGCAGTGGACCTCACCTGCGGAGCCGGCAGACTCTATTTCCTCGCGAATTCCCTCTGTCCATCGTGGTTCGGGTCGACGACCATGCTGGGTTTGCAGGACATCCATGCGGCCCACTACCGCAAAATGGCGGAGTGTGACAGCATCGTGAAGAACGGGATCATGGGTGGACACCTGACCTGCTCGTTATACGGCTACGGGATCGACATCAAAGCTCAAACGGGCAACCTCAGCAGGGTCGGCTGGTGATGAATAGTCGCTATCCATCACTTCAGCGGCATCCGGGCCGATTGCATCGATCATCGCGATCAGATCGTCAGTGTCCGCACCGAGTAACCCCGCCAGCGGGGCCACGTCTACCGTCCCGTCGATCACTCCGTGGAGGCATCGCGTCGCAAGCAAGGCTGGGGTCGCCTCTCAAGTCTCGATCCACGCCCGGCCAGCAGCCGGTGAGAACTCTCGACGTCTTTGAGATTAGCGAGAAGGCCCGTCCAACCTATGGTCTTGAGGCGATCTCGGCCGTGGGAGTTGATGATCTGCAGGTTGTGGAGTCGGTAGAGGAGCGCTTCGTAACTCACGCCGAACCGGATCAGCATCCGGGCCAGAGAATCCGCGTCACGACCATATCGATGGATGGTGTCCCTTATTTCGCACTCAGGCATAAGAAAGCTGGCAGCAAAGGCGTTCGCCAATCGCTCATCATCGGTTCGCGCCCGAAAGTCCCTGTCAATGTGGAGTCCGGCCCCACCACTGTCCAAGATATGGCTAAGTTCATGAGCCAATGTGAACAGTGCACGCGGTCTCGGCCGATCTGCATTGACCAAGACAAAGGGAAAGTCTGCGTCAGTAATCGAAACGCCTTCAGGTCCTTCCACGCCAAGACTCTCGATCATGACATCGACCCTTAGTCGAGTTTCGATAGCCATGGCAAGACTCGTAAGCGGGTCGGACTGCTCGGCAGCGGAACCAAACTGCACGTGAGCCCAGGAAGCCAAAGATTCAGCATGGTCGAGCCATCTCGAAAATGGTCCTTGCGGCAGCTCGCCGATGGCGGCTGGGGAGCTATGACCTGCGTCGCTGAGAACTTGGTGAAGTTCCGCAATAGCTGTGAGTCGCATCACCGTTTCCCGGCTCAAGCTCCCGGTGCCGTTCATGCGGGTCGCTAACGGAAGTCGTCCGAGCAAAGAATCCGGTTCGAGGATGGCCAGTTGCGAAACGCCCAAGAAGTTCGCGATCGTCGAGAACTCCTCAGCTCTCACATGTCGTCGATCGCGCTCCAGATTGGAAACGGCGCTCGGGTCGAGCCCCAACTCTGCTGCGAGGTCCGATGCTTTGAGTCCGGCCGCTTCTCTCAGCCGCCGGATCTGACCACCGATGGACACGCTCCCCTCCATTGCGCTCAAGTATCAGCCGAACGTGTGAATATCACAAGTGTTTTCTTGAACTCCCTAAGCTTCATGCCGGCCCTGTCCCCGAGATGGCGATGCCGACAGATCAGGCTCTCGTCGGGGAGCTGCCTCCGACGCCAAGGCGGCCAGCATCCGCCGCATCTCGAGGGTGATGCGATCGGCCCGGGAGTGATACTCAGCGGTCAAGTTCAAGGGCACCGCTTTGCGATGCATTCGCTCCAGCAGGGCCTTGTCCTCGGCCGCTACCGCCTCTTGGAAGGCCACCGCTTCGGCCCGGGGACCGGGTTCGTCGACTATGTCGTTGCGATAATCCGTGCAGTACAGCCGGGTTGTGGTGGCGTTCACCGGCTGATGGCAGAAGCTGATCGTCAGAACCGCGCCTTCTTCGACATAGGTGATCCTCAGATACACGTGATGGGGAGCGGTGAAGACGAACAGCAGTTCTCGCTCGACCACCCGGTAGTCCGGCCCCCTGGCCAGCGAATCGGCCAGAGCCTTGGTGAGGTGACGATGAACCGCCGTGAACCGCCAACCATCGCGGTCCAAGGAGTAGTCACCGACGATCTTGTCGTCCTCCTCGCCGAATGTGCCCAGGTGCAGGAACGGCAGATGGCCCAGATCCAAGAAGTTGTCGGCCATCTGAGCGGCTCCGGCGTTCCAGTCCGACGGCTCCAGCGGGCAGTTGACGAAGCTCGGGTCCTCATGCTCGGGGACCTCGGGCAGCAAAGTGACGGGATCGGCCGGGGCCAGCCACACCAAGCCCAACCGCTCGGTCACCCCGGCCGCGGTGGTGGCCCGGGCCCGTGAAGGTACCGGCAGCCCGGGATCCACGGCCGGTATCTCCACACAGGCGCCGTCGGCTGCGAACCGATAACCGTGGTAAGCGCACCGCAAGGTGTCGCCGATCACCGTCCCGGCGCTGAGCGGTGAGAGACGGTGGGGGCAGGCGTCGCCGAACGCGGCCAGCTCGCCGCCGAGGCGGACCAAGCACCAGCGTTCGCCCAGCACCTCCACTCCCACCGGTTCATCCTCACCCACGTCGGCGCTGCGAGCCACCGGATGCCAGCAATGGCGCAGGGCCGGGTTCTCGTTGTCGAACCAAGTGGTGGTCACAGAGCCGCGCCCGGGTCGGTTCGGTCGGCCCCGAAGGCCCCGGTAGTGGCGGCCAGCCGCTCGACGGGAGCGGTCTGGGCCATGGCGTCGTCGTGAACCTCGGTCAGCACGTCCACGTACCGATCGTAGATGGCCTGGCGCTCGGGCAACGCCGAATGGATGCGTTCTTGCAAGTCACGGGAGTGTCTGGTCGCCTCGGCCTCGTCCACCCGAGTGGAGGAACCGGCGGCCACCACCACCTCGCCACCCACGATGACGGTGTGCACCGACTCACCGTGTTCGGCCAGCACCAGGCTGGTGACGAGGCCGTTCTTGTCGACGGGTACGTGACGTTCGGTGTCCAACAGCACGATGTCGGCCTTGTGGCCAGGCTGTAGCGTGCCGATCGATTGACCCAGGGCGGCGGCTCCGCCCCGCAGTCCCATCTCCCATATCCGGTAGGGCTGGGGCCAGCGCAGATGGGATCCGTGCAGGGTCTGGATCAAGGTCCCGAACTTCATGGCCTCGAACATGTTCTGGTTGTCGTTGGACGCAGCCCCGTCGGCACCGATGGCCACGCTCACCCCGGCTTCGAGCAGGTCGGCCAGAGGCAGTAACCCCGACCCGCATCTGAGATTGGAGACGGGGTTGTAAACCACGGTGACCCCGGCCTGGCACAAGGCGTCGTATTCGTACGGGGTCATCCACACGCAGTGAGCCATGCTCGTGGTGGGCGACAGCAGCCTCAGATCTCTGAGGTATTCGACGCTGGAACGCCCGTAGCGGGCCAGGTTGGCGGCGATCTGGACCTTCGTCTCCAGCACGTGGGTATGGAACAGAGCCCCTCGCCGCTCGGTCAGCCGGGCCAGCCCGTCCATCAACTCGTAGCTGCACCGCTGGGGCGCCGATGGCCCCACCATCGGGGTGAGAAGAGGGTGAGCACCTTGCCAGCGCTCGAAGAAGGCGGTCATGGCTTCGATCAGCATGACCGGGTCGAGCGGGTCGGCCATGGGGTCGGGCGCCGGCCCGGTGGCGGCTTCGAACGACATCGACTCGAAGATGTCCCGGTCGGAGATCATGGGCGCCAGACCGGCCCGCATCCCGGCGTCGGCGTAAGCGCTCATGACCGCCTCGCAATGGGCATCGAAGTCCCACGGGTCCACCCAGCCGTGATCGAGGACGGCGGTGCACCCGGATTCGAGCATCTCGAGAGCGCCGGCCATGGCCAGTGTGTAACGGTCGTCGGCGCTGATGGGGATGTGGCCGTACACCACCCACATCAGCCACAAGTCGAGCGGGAGGTTGGGGGCGACGCCCCGGTCGAGGTTCTGATCCGAATGGGTGTGAGCGTTGACGAGCCCCGGCATGGCCACCAGATCGGTGGCGTCCACGACCGGCGCCGACCCGGAGGAGAGGTCGGGTCCGACCTCGATGATCATCCCGGCCTCTACCTTGATGTCGGCTCGGCGCAGAGGCCCCTCGACATCACAGAGGGTCGCTTGCTTGATCAACAAGTCGGAGGCCATGGGTCACAGATAGTTGACGTTGGTACCGAGTTGCACGTACCGGCGGGGGGCCATCTCGGCCATCATGCGGGCGCCGAGCCGCTCGGCTTCCTCCAGCAACTGCTCTTCGTCGATGGTGAGCAGCCGGCCCTCGTGCACGGTGAGCTGCCCGGCCACCATCACCGACTCGGCGTCGGTGCCCGTCCCGTAGCGCACCAGGGTGGCCACCGGATCGGTGGAAGGGCTGAGCCGCACGTTGTTGGCGTCGATCACGGTGATGTCGGCCGCCTTGCCCGCTTCCAGCGATCCGATCTCGTCGTCCCACATCAACAGCCGGGCCGCATCGATAGTGCCCATCTCGAAGGCGTCGGCGGTGGAGAACCCGTAAGGATCGAATAGTGGCATCGCGGCCTGGTTGTGCATGATGAAGGCGATCCGCATCAGCTTCAGCACGTCGTTGATGATGGTGTCACAGCCCAAGCCGACGGTGATGCCCCGGGCTCGCATCAAGGGCACCCGGGTGACAGCCGACATGATGTCGGTGCACACCACCGGGGCGTGGGCCAGCTTGGCTCCGGCCGCGGCCATGAGATCGATCTCGCGGTCGGTGGTGAGCATGGCATGGATGGCCACCAGCCGTTCGGTGAGAGCCCCGATGGCGGCCAAGTGCTCGAGGGGCCGGTGACCGAACAGCGACACGCTGAGCTCGATCTCCTCCCGGTCCCGGTTGATGTGGGTCATCACCCCGGTGCCCCACCGCCGGGCCAGCTCATCGGTGGCCAGGTAACGCTCGTCCGAGCACGACGGCACCCCGAGATTGTGAACCCAGGGCCGGAGCCGACCCTGGCCCTTCTCGAACCACCTGGCGAAGAACTCCTCGGTGTAAGCCAAGTCGTCGGCCAGCGCAGCCGGGTCATCGCGGTACCAAGATTTCTCGGTGATCTGCTCGTAGTTGCCGGCCAAGCGAGACTCTCGGTCCCACATGCCCCGGGCCAGCGCGCAGCGGATTCCCGTCTCCATCACCGTGGAAGCGATGGGCTCCTCATGGGCCGCCGTGCAGGTGGTTTCGGTCATGGTCGTGACCCCAGCCCGCAAGAGCTGGGCGAAGGCCACCCGGGCGCTGATCTTCACATCGTCATTGCTCTGGATGGCCTCGGCCGGGATGTAGATGCGGTAGATGTTGGGGAAGTCCTCCACCGTGGCCTCTCGGCACAGGGCTTGGGCTATGTGGTTGTGGCAGTCGATGAGCCCCGGGATCACGTAGCGCCGGGCGCCGCCGATCCGCCGAGCGTCCGGGTGTCGGCGGCGGAGGTCGGCCGCCGCTCCTACCTCGGTTATCCGATCTCCGGCCACGGCCACCGCACCGCCCGGGATCACCCGGCGCTGGGCGTCCATCGTCACGACGGTGCCTTCGACCAGAGTCGTCACCGCAGGCGCAGCCGACGGTTCGCTCAGCGGTCCGGTGTGGCTATCTCCATCCACGGCCCACCTCCATCTCCTGTCTGCGTGGCTTCTTCGCTCTCGAGTGCCTCCAAGAAGCCGGCCATCTCGGTCTCGGAGATCTCCAGCTTGCGCTCATGGGCCGGGTATACCCCGGTCTCGACATCGGTGCGGTATTCGGTGTAAGCTGCCACCCGCTGCTGCTGGAGACGATTGTACTCGGCTCGGAAGTCCCGGTAGGTCTTGGAGTGCCGCAGGTAGTGACCAGCGTGGGCGCCGAGTATGTCGATGCTGAACAGGTACTGGGCATCGCAACCGGCCCCGGACCCCATCGACATCAAGAACAGCGAGGGCCGGCGAGCAATGACGGCAGCCACCGTTTCGGGAACGAGGGTTTCGTCGGGGACGCACATCAACCGGTTCACCCTCTCAGCCAACCACAGTTGTTTGATAGGATCAAACACCCACATGGCTGATCCACTGGAGAAAGTACGGCTGGAACGAGCCCGGCTGGAGGTGGGCCGGCTGGCGTTGGGCACCGCTCCCTTGGCCTCGGTCTTCTGGGATAATGACGAGCCGACGGCCACATCGACAGTGAAGCGAGCTGTCGAACAGGGGATTTGCTTCTTCGACACCGCTCCCTTCTACGGGCTGGGCGAGTGCGAGCGTCGTCTCGGCGCTGGGCTCGGCCCGGCGGGCGGCGGCACCGTCATCGCCACCAAAGCCGGGCGGCTGCTGGAGACGCAGCCGGACGGATCGGTGCAGGCCCGCTTCGACTTCGGTTACGACGCGGCCATGCGCTCGCTCGAGTCGAGCCTGGACCGGCTCGGGACCGATCGGGTGAACATCGTCCACGTCCACGACCCCGACGACCATGTGGCCGAGGCGTTGGAGGGAACCCACCGGGCCTTGGTGGCACTGCGAGAGCAAGGTGTGATCGACGCCGTGTCGGTGGGCACCAACACCGTCGCCACCGCGACGGCCTTCCTGGAACGAGCCGATCTCGACTGCATGCTCGTGGCCGGGCGCTACACGTTGCTCGACCAGACTGCGGCCGGGCTGATCGAGGCTTGCGCCGAGCGGGGCGTGGCCTATCTGGCCGCCGGGGTGTTCAACAGCGGAGTGCTGGCCCGACCCGGTCCTGACGCCTGGTACGACTATGGCCCCGTTTCCGGCGATCGCCTCGACCGGGCCATCACCATCGAATCCGTATGCCGTCGCCACGGGGTCACGCTGACGGCGGCGGCGCTGGCCTTTCCGCGGGCCAATCCGGCGGTGGCGTCGATCGTCGTGGGCATGGCGGCCCCGGCCGAGGTGGACCAGAACCTCCGTGCCGTCAGTGCTGCCGTTCCTGCCGATCTCTGGTCGGAGCTGCACGCCGAACGTCTCATCGACCTATCTACGAAGTGACCGTCAGGCGTCGTCGCCCGGGAGGTCACCATCGAGCCCCTGAGACTCGAGCTGATAGCGGAGCCTCGGCAAGATGCGTTTGATGCGATTGATGTCCGGGGCGTAGCCAACCACGCCTTCGACTTCTGTGGTGGCATGTGTGATGGCATCGTGAGCGGCAAGGATCATCCTGTTGGTGAAGTCGTAAGTGGCAGACGCGGTTTTGTCCAGCGGTGCTTGCGCGGTGTAGGTGCCGGTTACGCGCCAGTGCGAGATATCACTGGGTGTGAGTCCGTGACTGCCGAGGATGCGACGGAGTGCATCGGCTCGATCCGATCCGATGCACTTGAGCAGACCGCCGATCTCGTGGGTTTTATCAGGATGCTTGTCGCCGTGGAGGTGGATCAGCGACTTCAGTGTCAACTCGATCAGCATATGCGCTTCCGAGCACAACCCGATGAACCGTCGATGACGGCGAAATCGGTAGTCGTCGAGGTCGTGGTCCTCTGACCACGCGGCCCGTTCGTCCGGGTCGGGCTGGAGCCTTCCGCGGATTGCTTGGACGCGACTATCGGCTTCGTCCAATCGGGCGATGGCTTCGGCTGGGTCTGATACGGGCATATCGATCTCTTTGTCCCAGTTCACCTCGGATATGGGGCCGCTGTTGACGAGCTCGATGGCGTAACCGTCAACATGACGCTCGAGCGACGTTCGAACTTGATTGACGCGCCGACGCCAGTAGGGTCGGTCGGTGATCTTCACGTCCAACGGGATACCGGCGCGGGTCTGTTTGCTTCGCTGTTCGATTGTCTCGCGCCGGGCCCGCACAACGCTGTAGTCCCCCAAGTCATCGAAAATGGCCACGATGTCGATGTCGCTGTCAGGTCCCTGGGTGCCTCGAGCCACCGACCCGAACAGCAACACCTGGGTCGCGCCCTCTTCTGCGGCTATGAGCGCAACCCGGCGAGCATCTTCAACCGTCGGCACCGGCACCGGGCCAGATTACACCTCGTGGACACCCGGACGGGAAACCGACAGCGGCCCGGAATCGGGTCGGCCCGTTTGATCACTGAGAGGAACAACCATGAAAATCGAGAGCGTTCGAGCCGTACTCACCGGTTACCGCAAGATCGACCCCGACATGGAGCGCAGCTTTGCCCTGGTGAGAATCGAGGCCGATGACGGCACGGTGGGCTGGGGCGAAGCATCTACCAACTGGGGTCATTCGTATCCGACGGTGTTCCGGGCTACCGTCGACGATGTCTGTTCCCGGCATCTGATCGGGCGAGATCCGCGGGCGATCCGGGAGCGGGTGGCCGACCTCGAGGTCGCCCTCGACGGTTATCTCGGGTGGGAGGGCCTGACCAGCCAAACCATCGGTGCTATCGAGATCGCCTTGTGGGACATGCTCGGGAAAGTCCTGGACGCACCCGTTCATCAGCTCTTGGGCGGGAGCGCCTACCCGATCCCATTGTACGGGACCGGCACCACCATGTTCGACCAGACCGCGTCGTGGCATGCCCACTACTTCGATCAGTGCCTGGCTCTGGGTTTCAAAGGGGTGAAGGTGCGCCTGGGCCGGGATCTGGACGACGACGTCGAGGTGGTCGAGGTGGTGCGCGACCACATCGGCCCCGACAAGTTGATGGGCGTCGATTCGTACTGGTTTCATGATCCCGACACGGCTGTGGAGTTGGCCCGCCGAATCGCTCCGTACCGGATCCACTTCTTCGAGGAACCGGTCCCCCAGTACCAGATCGAAGGCCTGGAACGGCTTCAGCGGAGTTCGCCGATCCGGGTGGCGGTGGGGGAACGGGTCTACTCACCCCGCATGTACGCCGAACTGGCTCGGCGTGACGGGGCCCGGGTGTTCGAGCCGGACGCCACTCTCACCGGCGGGATCCTGGCGTGCCTGGAGGTTGCCGACATTGCTGCTCGTTCTTCCGTCGAGGTCATCCCCCATGTCGGGGGTCCCACCGTTGTCGGCTTGGCTGCCAACCTGCACTGGGCCACTGCGGCGCGGGTGCAACTGTGCGAATACGACATCGACCCCCACCAACCCATGATCACCGATATCGGCGACAACCCCGGATTGGCTCTGACCGACCTGGGGGGCGGTTTCATCACGGCGCCGACCGGGCCGGGTCTGGGGGTGGACATCGACGAGGCGAAGCTGGCCCGGCACCCCTACCGCCAGGGTGACACCTACGTGGAGTTGTTCCCTGACCACGAATCGGGACGGACCGCGGCCGGTTCATCCCCTTGACCTTACCGGCTGGTCACCGGCAGGTTCACAACTCGGCTCAGCCGGACATCACGTCGGGGGTGGGGTTGTCCACCCCCAGCAGATCGGCCAGTCCGGCCGTGACCATGTTGCCCACGGCTGGGTTCACTCCTTCTCCGAGCAGGCCGGACCGGGCCATGCGGTCCCCGAGCCGGATGAAGATGGCGCAGAACCGCATGGCCGCGAACACCTCCCAGTAGTGGGGGTCTCGCCCTGATCGCCCCGAGACCAGCTCGTAGTGGGTGACCATCTCAGACCGGGTCGGGTAGCCGGCGGGCCGGGCCACGCCCGGATTGTCGAACACCATCCGGTCGAACATCAGCCACCACCCCAAGTCGGCTTCGGTGGGACCGAGCGCGCACGCTTCCCAGTCACAAACGGCGGCCGGACGGTAGTCCTGCCAGATGATGTTGCCGATACGGGCATCCCCCCACGAGAGCCCTATCCGGTCGTCGCCGGGATCGTGAGCGACCAACCAGTCCAGAGCGCGGGCCAGCACCGGGTGGGGCCGGCCCGCCAGCTCAGCCGCGGCATAGCGCCGGTAGAGATCGAGCTGGACCGCTTGGGAGGGAACGCCGCTCCCGCTGGCGTCGAGCCAGCCCAGATCAGCTCTTCGCCAATCGATCGCATGGACGCCGGCCATGGCCTCCAGACCTGACAGCACCATCTCACGGCGCTGCTGCGGAGTGGCTTCTTCGACGACGAACCCACTCTCGCTGTAGCGAGGATGGTCGGCCGGGATCCGGCCCTCGACGAAACCCATGACGAAGAAGGGCTGGCCCAGAACGGACGGGTCCGGTTCGTAGCCCACCAGCGGAGGCACCGGCACCACGCCCGCCGCGGCCACCGCCTCCATGACCCGGTGCTGCAAACCGACCGACACCGAGCACTGAGGGGTCTGGGTCGGGAACATGCCGCCGTCGGATGGTTCGACCCGGCCCACGTAGCGCTCGCGGTTCGGTTCGCCCGCCTCTGTCCAAGCAGCATCGAAGAAAACTGTCTCGTTGGAGAACCCGGTGCCGGCCGGAAAGTCGATGCCGGTCACGGTGACATCGGCACGCTCGGGAAATCGTCTGGAGATCCAGTCCCGGAGGGCGGAGCCGTAGCGGCTCCGGTCGGTGTGGAACTTGGGCATGCTCTCCACTCGGCCCCGGCCGTCGACGGGCTCGCTGTCCGCCGGCTCAAGGCCGTCGTCAGGCTGGTTCACAACGCCGGTTGGGCTGGACATGGTTCGCATTGTGCCATGCTGGCGGCACCGGGCCGCCCACCCTGCGGGGATGACAGTGACTGCCATCCAGGCCCCGCACCGTCGGCAGTACCGGGGCGGGTCCAACGTCGGCAGGCAGCCGGGGCAGTCGGAGCGGCCGCAACCGGGACAGTAGAGACCGCAAGCAGTCACACCACGGCCGAAAGGCTCCCGATGGGCATACGCAGATCGGACAGCATGTCGAGATCCTCTTGCGGTGTCCGGCCCAAGGTGGTCAGGTAGTTGCCGATGATCAGCGCATTTATGCCAGCCGTCATACCCATGGCTTGGAGGTTCCGCAACGTGATCTCCCGACCACCCGCGTAGCGCAGGATCACTGGCGGCAAGGCCAGCCGGAACAAAGCGATCCAGCGGACGGCCTCCAATGCCCCCACCGGCCGCCGGACCTGCAGCGGAGTCCCGGGCCGAGGATTCAGAAAGTTGAGGGGAACCTCGTCGGGTTCCACAGCCCGGACCTGGCCGATGAGCTCGAGCCGCTGCTCTAAGGTTTCGCCCATACCCAGCAGCACCCCGCAGCACAGTTCCATACCGGCCTCTCGAACGTAGCCGCAGGTATCGAACCGTTCATCGAAGCTGTGGGTGGTCACCACGCTGGGAAAGAACGACCGGCTCGTCTCCAGGTTGTGGTTGTAGCGATGCACACCGCCAGCGGCCAGCTCCAACGCCTGGTCACGGGTCAAGATGCCGGCGCTGACCGCCACGTTGACACCGACTTCAGCCCGGATCCGAGGGACGAGTTCGAGGATGCGGTCCATGGTCCGGGCGTCGGGGCCGCGGATGGCCAGCACGATGCAGAACTCGGTCGCGCCCAGGGCTGCCGTGGACGCAGCTTCGGCCAATATCTCGTCGGCGTCCAAGAACGGGGTGGCCTTGACCGGGGTGTCGAACGCGGCCGACTGGCTGCAGAAATGGCAGTCCTCAGGGCAGCCGCCGGTTTTGGCCGAGAGGATCCCCTCCACCTCTACCGTCGGGCCCGCCCACGCCAGCCGCACCTCGTGGGCCAAGGCGGCCAAGGCCGGAACCGAAGTGTCATCCAAGTCGGCCAGATCGGACAGCTCCGTCCGGGTGAGTCGGCGGCGCTCGTCGAGGAGAGCGGCGGAGGCCGCCCGGATGGCCGGTTCGGGCACGGAGTAAATCCTACGGGGTCGGCCGGGACGACTAGCTCCGAGCACCCATTCGGGCCGGTCCTCGGAGTGGACGCCGACCCGGTCGCCACCCCCTCCCCCCGGGGTGACCGCACCCACAGCTCATCTCGCCATCAGAGAGGCCACTGCCCAGACCGCGGCAAGGGTTCCGACCACGATGAATACCAGGCTGCGAGCTCTCGGAGCTCTCTGCCGAGCCGAGCTGTCGCGGCTGTCGGCTGGGGGTCGTATCAAGGCGGCCAGGTTACCGGTGGCCATGGCTGCACCCAGAGCCAACACCATCCAAGCCAGGAACTCGGCCCCCCCGAACACGATCGCGGCTCCGGTTTCAGTCCGGGTCTCGTCGGGCGAGATTGCGGAAGCTGGTGTATCTGGGCACGAAACCCAGGGTGACGGTGGCGGTGGGACCGTTGCGGTGTTTAGCCACGCTGATCTCGGCGAGGCCGGCCACATCGGGGTTGTGGGGGTTGTAGATCTCGTCACGGTAGATGAACATGACCACATCGGCGTCCTGTTCGATGGCGCCCGACTCTCTCAGATCGGCCAGCATAGGCCGTTTATCGGCTCGGGTTTCGAGGCCCCTCGAAAGCTGGGAGAGCGCAACCACCGGACAGTTGAGCTCGCGGGCCAGGATCTTGAGCCCTCGGGAGATCTCCGACACCTCGACTTGGCGGTTCTCAGCCCGGTCGCGCCCTGTCATCAGTTGCAGATAGTCCACCACCACCATCGAAAGGTTGCCGGTCTGGCTACGCAGGCGCCGGGCCCGGGCCCGGATCTGGGTAACGGTGACAGCGGGGTTGTCGTCGATCCAGATGGGTGCCGAAGCCAACCGGCCCAGGCCCGCGTTGATCCGGCGCCACTGGCTCTCGTCCAACCGGCCATCACGCATGTTGGCCGTATCGACCTGAGCCTCCGCCGACAACAGCCGCTGAGTGAGCTCCATGTGACCCATCTCCAAGGAGAACAGCAGTACCGGAAGCTGGTGACGGATGGCGGCGTTGGCCACCATTCCCAACGCGAAGGCGGTCTTGCCCATCGACGGGCGGGCCCCCACCACGTACAGCGACGACGGCTGCAGCCCCGACAGCACCGTGTCCAGATCGACATACCCGGTCGGAGTGCCGGTGGGCCCACCCCCGGATCCGTACAGTTCCTCGAGCCGGTCCAGAGTCTGATCCAACAAGTCGCCGACCACCACCGCCTGCGCGGTGCCGCGATCAGACGCGACCCGATACAGATGAGCTTCGGCCCAGTCCAGCGCCTTGCTCACGTCGGCTGGTCGGCTGTAGGCCAGATCGGTGATCTCGCCTGCCGCCGTGATCAAACTGCGCAACATGTAATTCTCATGGACGATCCGGGCATAGACGGAGGCGTTGGACGTCGCCGGTGTATTCATCACCAACGACAGCAACCCATCGAGACCGCCCACCGCCTCCAACCCGTCCGAACGGGCCAACGCCTCGGCCACTGTCACTGCATCCACCGGGTCACCGGCACTGAACAACCCGCGGATCCCATTGAAAATCTCTCGATGGGCCGGCCGGTAGAACTCCTCGGCCGCAGTCACCTCGATGGCATCACCGATCGCATCACGCGACAGCAACATCGCCCCCAGCAGCGATTCTTCCGCCTCCAGATTATGAGGCGGCACCCGCAACCGGTCACGCTCGGCTGGGTTGTTTCCTACAGCCCCGATCATCTCAGCCATTACCGGCCTGTCCTTCTGTCGAGTCGTCATCGATCCTGGTATGCGGCCCTGTGGGACGCCCACGCCAGGCCGGTCACAGGATGGCTGCGCCGGTGATGATCATCCTGCACCCTCGGCTCTGTGGGATACCAGGGGACAAGGTTGGGGATTCGAAGTGCAATTCTCCCCTTTCGAGCGGATCAACATGTGGACACACCATCCGGAGCCCGAAAGGCTCCCTGATCTGGCCGCTGAGGCTGATCTGGCCGCTGGGGAAACGCCGGCTCGGCTCGGAGCCGACCGAACGCTCAGCTCGGTACCACCTCGACAGTCAATTCGAGCTCGACCTCCGGGTGAGGGCGGCACGTCACCATATGGGTGCCCACGTCCCTGATCGGCGCCGCGAGGTCGAAAACGCGCCGATCGATCACCGCTCCGGACTGGGACTCGAGAGCGGCAACGATGTCGGCTGCTCCGACCGATCCGTAGAGATGACCGGTGGGGGTGGCCTTGGCGCCTATGGTGACCACCATTGACGCCAGTGTCGCCGCCAGCTCGACGGCATCGTCTCGGTCGATAGCTTCCCGGTGAATGGACGCCTTACGCATGGCGGCAGCTTGGCTCTCGGCACCGGGGGAAAACCTGAGAGCCAGCCCCCTGGGAACGAGGTAATTCCGGGCGTAGCCATCGGCCACGTCACAGACGTCACCCTTTCGGCCCAAGTCGGCCACGTCGGCCCGCAAGACGACCTTCACGAGGGGCGCACCGCCGCGACGGCGCTCTTAGAGGCTGTGACGTCTTCGATCTCCGAAGCGCCCTGACCGGTGGCATCCCGGCTGGGAGGGGGGGAGTCTGCGGCCTCAGTGGCATCGGGGGCACGATCCTCCGTCTCGCCCACCGGCGGCGGCGCCGTTGGACGAGGCATCGGGGTCTCGGCCCAACTCTTGGCCGACCGATCCCGGTTCTGGCGCTGGGTCGTGACTCGGTTCGAGTAGGGAACCAGCGCCATCTCTCGAGCCACTTTGATGGCGTCAGCCACCAGATTCTGCTGCCGAGTGTCGTTGCCCGTCACTCTCCGAGACCGAATCTTGGCTCGTTCGGACATGAACCGCCGCAGCAGGTTCGCATCCTTCCAATCCACGTACTCGATCTTCTCGGAGCTGAGAAAGCTGATCTTCTTCTTGGTCCGGCGGATGTTGTCCTTGGTCTTCATCCGCTTCTTCATCTTCACCATGGATACCCCTCTCGCTCAGGTGCCTCGATCAGACATGGTCAGAAGGGCTCCTCATCGGGATTGAACGCAGGCGCCGGCCGCGACGCCGGGGGCTCACCGCGGCTGGGCCTGGGGCCGGCCCCGCCGCCCTTGTACTCGTTCTTGGTCAGTTGCACGGTGGCCCACTTCAGGCTCGGGGCCACGTCGTCAGCCAGGATCTCCACTTTCGAACGCCGCTCCCCCTCTGCGTTCTCCCAACTCCGCTGCTGAAGCGTGCCGTAGACAACGACTCGAGCCCCCTTGTAGAGCGACTCGGAGACGTTCTCGGCCAACTGGCGGAAACAGGTGATGTCGAAGAAGGACACTTCGTCTTCTTGATCCTGGCGCCGCCGATTCCAGGCCAGGCCGAAGTTGGCCAAGGCCATGCCGGACTGGGTGTACCGAAGTTCGGGGTCACGAGTCATGTTGCCGATGACGGTTATGGTGTTGTCGAATCCCATCAGGGACCTCCTACTCCGGCTGAACCGGAGAACGCGGCCTCACCGAGCAGGCCGCGACGAACAGCCTCGCGCTCGGGGAGCCGGAACAATTTGTGGCGGACGATCTCGTCCGCGAGTCGGAGCTGCCGTTCGGTAAGGGGCAAACCGGCCGTTTCGGTCACGATCTCCCAAACCACATAGGTGCCCTCGGTCTTGTGATCTATCTCGTAGGCGAATCGACGCCTACCCCAGTTGTCGGTAGATGCGATCAAGCCGCCCTCATCGGCAACGAGGCCGGCCACTCGGGTGATCACCGCTTCGACCGCTTCGACTGCGTCGACGTCGGAGTCGATGATGACCATCAATTCGTAGGCTCGCTTCACGAGCACGTCACCTCCCTGTGGATCCGGCCGGGACCGGAGCCCCTGACGGGGCAGGGATCACATCTGGATCGGGTTCAACTCTGGATTGTCGGTAGGTTAACGGTGATGGCGGCACTCCCCTACCATGCCATCGGAGTGTGACAGCAGGCCCCGACGCCTATACGGGTGAGTAGGGGTACCCGGGCCAACCCTGAGCCCGGGCATCCGTCACTGGGAAAGCCGGACATTCAGAGCTTCGGCTTCCGCCGGGCTCAGGTGGTAGGACTCGGCATCGGTGGGGAAGGCGCCGGAACGAACATCGGCGGCGAACGCTTCGACAGCTTTCACCGACTCGGCCCCCAGTTCGGCGTAGCGGCGCACGAATTTCGGGGCCAGCTTGTCGTGAAGCCCGAGAAGATCGTGGTAGACGAGTACCTGACCGTCGCACCGAGGACCGGCCCCGATGCCGATGGTCGGGATGTCGACCGCAGCGGTGACCCGCTCGGCCACAGGCACCGGTACTCCTTCCACGACCAAGGCGAAACAGCCCGCGTGCTCGAGGGCTTTGGCCGCCTGCACCAGACCGCGAGCCGCTTCGTCACGCCGGCCTTGAACTTTGAACCCACCCATGGCATGGAAGGACTGGGGTGTAAGGCCTATATGGCCCATGACCGGGATCTCAGCACCGATGATCCGCTCGATCATCGGCAGCCGCTTGCGCCCTCCCTCGAGCTTGACCGACTGCGCCCCGGCTCGGATGAGTTTTGCCGCGTTCTCGACCGTTTCGCATTCGGAAACGTGATAGCTCATCCACGGCATGTCGCCCACGACGGGCGCGGTGGGGTGGGCCCGAGCCACGGCCGCGATGTGGTGGGCCATGTCTTCGACCGTCACCTGCAGGGTGTCGTCGTAACCGAGCACGACCATGGCCAAGGTGTCGCCTACGAGAATGATGTCAGCCCCGGCCTCGGACACGATACGAGCCCCGGGCGCGTCGTAGGCGGTCACCATCACCAAAGGACTGGCACCGTCGCGAACCTTGTGGTTACGGATGGCGGGCACGGTGAGCTTGCTCATCTTGCACTCCTTGCCGTCCAGCGCTCTGGGGCTGCCGGCGGTGGGCTCACGATAGCCGACCCAGCGCCGGCCCTGTCAATGGGCTCGATGGCCTGACGGCGGGTGTGGTCGGGTGGTCGAGCCTCGGGCTCAGCCTCCCAGCTCCCGTCGGCGGATCAGGTGGTTCCAGCCGCAACCGGTGCAAACTTCCACCTCGTAGCCGGTGGAGGGGGTCGCCCGCTTCTCCAAGCGTTGCATCTCGGCCAGAGTGGTCACGCACCGACCGTGCTTGGGAAGTCGGGATCCGAATACGTAGGTGACCTCCACCAGATCGACTTCGGAGCACACGGGACAAAGACGCGGTGTCGTCCGGCCGCAGAACTCGGCGTTGCGGCGCAGTTCCTGCTGTGCATCGCACACCTCATGGTCACCCAGACGCCCTGAACGCCATTCTTTCAAGGTCGCGGCCCGGGCCATGCGGTAATCGACCGCAGCCAAAGGGGAGGTACCGTCGCCGTAGGTGAGATCTCCGATCCCGGGCTTCATGGTCGACGAGAGTAACAGCATGGTCCAGCCGACCCCCGGTAGCAACTATCGGGGGTCGCTCTCCCAGGGCACGACACCATCAGCGCTCCCTCAAAACGGCCGAGCCGACCCAACCATCGCCGATCGCCAGCGCGCCAGCTCGGCTCGGGCTTCGACCGGGCTGAGCTGGCCCCGATCGAACCCGAGTTGACGCAGATGGTCCAAGGCTCGACCAACCTCGGGGCCGGGGCCGAGGTCGAGTAGCTTCATCACTTCGGTGCCAGTGAGAGGCACCTTCAGGTCGTCGATGTTCTCGACTGCTCGCAGCTCTTCCAGTTCGTTCACGAAGGCGTCGATCTCACCGACGGACTCACCCCGGGCATGCCGGACGGCTCTGGCGAAGTCCACGGTGTCGGCTGAAACCCAGGACGAGTGAACGGCCCGGCGCAGAGCCGGGGCCCCGGTGGGCGGGGGGTCCAGCCCGGTCAGAGCCGAGGTATACCGAGCGGCGGCGTCAATCAATGCCCGCGAGCATCGCAACTCCCGCAGCCGATCCGGCGCCGAACGAGGATCGCCCGCCAGCAGGGCTGCCCATCGGTGCGGGGCCGTGGCTGGGACTGCGGTTACGGCCCGGCTAGTCAACTCGATGTCGCTGCCGACGAGCCCCGGAAGAACCCGATCCAGCACCGTCGACGAGGCCAGAAACCGGAGACCGGGCTCCGGGGCCCTAAGAAGCAGGAGCCGTTCGAGCTCGGCTCGGATCCGCTCCGCCGAGACGATGTCCAACCGGTCGGCCATGGCCCGGACGGCGGCCTCCAACCCAGGATCCGGAGTCAGGACACAGTCAGCAATGAAACGGGCCGCTCTCAGCATCCTCAGCGGGTCGTCACGAAAAGCCACCTCAGGGCCCAGAGGTGTGCGCAAGACGGCGGCGGCGAGATCGCCACACCCTCCCCAGGGATCCACCAATGCCCCGGTCGAGACGTCGCAGGCAATGGCGTTCACAGTGAAATCGCGGCGGGCCAGATCTTCGGCTATGTCGTCACCGAAGGCCACTGCGGGTTTGCGGGAATCCTCGTCATAACGCTCGGTCCGGTACGTGGTTATCTCGTAGGTCTGACCAGCGATGACACAGCCGATGGTTCCGAACCGCTCTCCTTGCGTCCAAACCGAAGACGCCGCCGGAGCTACCAGCTCTTTCACAACTCCGGGGTGAGCGTCGGTAGTGCAGTCGAGCTCAGCTCCCGGCCGGTCACGGCCCATGATCGCGTCCCTGACGGCGCCGCCGACCAAGAACAGCCGATGACCCGAGGCCTCGAAGCGACGAGCCAACGGACCAGCGATGATCAGGGCCGGGCCCAGGCCTGGCACCGGGGCCTCGATCACGGTGCGATACCAGCAGAGTGCGACCGGTCCACCGCGGCCACCGTCACCAAGAGTCGGCCGGGCCGTCCGGGATTCTCAGGGCCCGGGTCGTATGCGGGGCAACGCTCATTGTGATCACCAGCACTCAGCGGATCGTACCGGGCGGTCGATACTCGTATTGTTGCCTGAGTCATGCAACTAGACCTGTCGGCGTCCGACCCGGAGCCATGACCCTCCATCCGGTCACGGTCGGGCCCGCTCGTTTCCGGATCGGAGATTGGCATGGTCAGAACCGGGTGGCTCACATGGTGCCACTGACAACGGCGATCACGCTCCGCGACGACGTCCTCGATCAGGTCCTCAGCCGATTGAACCGTCACGGCTACCGCTCGGTGATCACCGCCGCATTGGGAACGAGCGAACGCGACGTTCTGATCGCCGCCGGATTCGATGTACGTGAAGAACTCAGCCTGCTGCGCCATGGTCTGGGGTCACGACTGCCTGACCGGCACTGGTGCCAACGCCTCCCGACTCGGCGGGGGCGGAACCGAGACATGGTCGAGTTGCTCCGACTCGACTCCGAGGTGTTCACTCCGTTCTGGCACCTGGATCTGGACGGCTTTCGGGAAGCTCTGGCCGCCACGCGGCTGAGCCGGCTCCGGGTCAGCGGACGAACCGAGATGACGGCATACAGCATGACCGGCTGGACCGGCCCGCAGGGATACCTCCAGCGCCTAGCCGTCGACCCGGTTCATCAGGGTCGAGGTATCGGAACCATGCTCGTGGCCGAGGCGCTGTATTGGTTGAGGCGCAAGCGGGCTCAGTCCGCCTTCGTCAACACTCAACGCCACAACGACGGGGCCCTGGCTCTCTACCAGAAGTGCGGATTCGAGCTTCAACGTGAACGGCTGGCCGTGCTCGGGATGGATCTCTGATGATCGGTCGGCGCCAGTGGGGACCTGTGCTCGGCCTCGCCGTCGCCGCTGTCGCCTCCATCGCTGGCGCCTCCATCGCTGGCGCCTCCGTCGCTGGCGCCTCCGTCACCACTGGGGCTGCAACCCCGACGGGGGCCGGATCGGAGGACGACGCCGACCCTCGGACCGGAGACAGCGACGTGACCGCCCTGGCGGCACCACTACCGGAGACCGCTGGGAACCAGCCCCCCGGCGAGCCTCCCGATGCGATGGCAGTGGCCCTGATCTTCGATTTGAGGGTGCCCGTTACTTATGCTGGTGACGCCACCACTTCGATGGAGCCGACCGCCCTGGAACGCAGCCTGGCTGTTGGCGACCGGTTGGCCAGACGAACCGAGATCGACTCGACGGTGCTTCTCAACCCCGAGATCTTCGACGCCTTGGCTCGTATGGGCGAGGAAGTGGCCGTCGATTCCCTGCGGGCGGCGACCACTGGCAAAGAAGTGATCCTGGCGCCGTGGACAGCTCTCGACATCTCCTCATGGCTGGCCGCCGGCCGGGCCGACGTGGTCGCGGACGGCTTCGAAAGAGCTCGAAGCGCCTTCGAAACCGCCGGGATCAGTGTCGGCTCCACCATCGGGGTCGCCGAGGCGCCGACTGCTGACGACATGGTCTGGATGAGGGACCGCATCGGGGCTACGGGTATCGTCATCAGCGGCGGGGGGGCCGAGCGATCCGAGCCGAGCCCGCTGAGACCGTCGTTCGTTCCCGGACCGGACGAAGAACCCTTGATGGTCATCGAAGCCGACCCGGTACTGGAGACACTGCTGGCCCAACCCGACGCCGATTCGGCCGTGCATCATTTTCGGTCCGAGCTGGAACGTATGGCGACAACCGGGACCAGCTCGGGGCCGGTGGTGATCGTTTCGCAAGAACTGGGTCCGACGGTCATCGATCTGTTACTCGACGAACTCGATTCGAACCCTCTCTTGCAACCCGTTACGGTCAGCAACCTCCTTACTTCGTCAGAGTCCACTCGAACGGTCTCACCAGCCGGGTTCAGCCCGGTCGGTCTCAGTTCTCACATAGCCCGGCGTACATCTGTAGAAGACCGGCTCCGGGCCTACGAGAGCTTTATCGCCCCCAACGACACCATCATCGCCTCGCTCGAAACTCTTCTTGCTGCCAGCGCCAACCGGAACCTGACCACTGTCGAGAGGCGCGAGCTACTGGACGCGGTCACCCGGCAGGTAACGGCGGGGATGGAAGGCATAACGTGGATGGACCGGGGCCGGATCACCATTATCGGGGATAATGCCGACCTTCCCGTCACCATCTCCAACGGCCAGTCTCTTCCAGTGAGGGTCGTTCTCGGGTTCAGCGCGGCCCGGATCAACTTTCCTCATGGCCCCCGCAAGATCGTGACCCTGGAACCGGGCCGCAACGAGATAACCGTACGGGTCGAAGCTCGAGCCTCGGGTAACTCGGTGATCAACGTAGCCATCACTACCCCAGAGGGCAAAATCCTGCTCGATGAGGGGACGGCCCAGGTGCGTTCCGCTGGCCTCTCAGGGGTCGGTCTGCTCCTCATGGTCGGGGCTGGGGCAATACTGGTCATATGGTGGGTGCGTACCGATCGTCGGCGGCGCCGGCCGGTGGCGCTCGACAGCACTGCTACCGTGACATCATCAACCCTCGAACCCGAGAAGCCCTTGTGACCGTAGTCACTCACTCCCGGAGAACCCATGACCGTAGGCATCGTCACTGACAGCTCATGCGATCTGCGCGGCACCGAAGTGGCCGAACTCGGTATCGAAATCGTGCCGCTCACGATCCGGTTCGGCGACCAAGAACTAGTCGACCGTGATGAGCTCACCGTCGAAGAGTTCTACCGCAAGATGGCCGCCAGCGACCACCTGCCGGAGACGGCGGCGCCATCACCGGGCCGGTTCGATCAAGCCTTTCGTTCCCGCCTCGAAGCCGGATGCGACACCGTCGTTTGCATCAATCTCTCGGCCGCAGTTTCAGCCACGATGCAGTCGGCCCGCACCGCCGCGGCCGGGGTCGACGCCGACATCCACGTGGTCGACAGCCGTTCGCTGTCCGTAGGACTGGGGACCATGGTTCTCGAAGCCGCGACCATGGCCACAGCCGGAGCCGGAGCCGACGACATCGTATCCGAGGTCACCGAGGCGAGTGCGCGCACCCGGCTCTACGGAGCCCTCAACACTCTGGAGAACCTCAAGAAAGGTGGTCGCATCGGGGGGGCCCAGGCCATGTTGGGGTCGATGCTGTCGATCAAACCGCTAATAGCACTGGTTGACGGGGAAGTAGGAGAAGCGGGCCGGCAACGTACCCGAACCAAGGCCTTGGCCTGGCTGCGGGACACTCTGGCTGCTGATTCTCCGGTCGATCATTTGTCGGTAATGCACGGCGAAGCTGCCGACCTCGACCGGTTCTTGGAGATGCTTGCACCAGTAGCCAACGTCGAAAGCATCAGAGTCGAAAAGATAGGACCGGTGGTCGGCGCCCATGCCGGGTCCGGTGTCATGGGGATCACTTATCAGGTCTCGTCCTGAGCCGAACCACCTGACAGATTGCGTCAAGGTACGAAAAGCCGGTTCTCGGCAATCCTGTCGGCCCCGATAGGCTCCTCTAATGGCCCGACCCGATCCTGATTCCGATGTTCGACGGCGTTTCACGCTGGCCGGTGACGAGAACTGGCCGGCCGTGGCCGCCGACCGGATCGTCGAATTGGTCGGTGACGTCAAAGACAAGACCACCGACAACGTCGTGCTGGCCGTCCGAGCGGTCGTCTATGGTTTGGCCGCATTAGCCGGTGTCATCGTGTTGGTGACTTTGCTGACTATCACGGCGGTGCGCGTGGCTGATGCCTACCTCCCCATCGGAGCTGGAGTCGGTTCAGGCACTTGGGCTGCCCATCTGTTCGTAGGCGCCCTCATCTCCGTCGTCGGGGCCGGACTGTGGAGGGCCCGCACCCGATCGGCCCGATCAATTCATGCCGCTCTCATCGTGGATGCTGTCATTCTGGTCGGGGTCGCCTTCTACGGAACGGTCGCAGGGCTAATATAAGAACAAATGTTTTTATTTCTACCCTATCTACCCCGAAGTCGGCCCGGTGTCTGACCGCCAGCGGGTAGTAGTCATCGGATCCGGGCCGGCCGGTCTCACTGCAGCCATCTACACAGCCAGAGCCGATCTACACCCTCTCGTCTTGGAAGGAGAGCCGAGCTCTACCAGTGATCAGCCCGGTGGTCAGCTCATGCTTACCACCGACGTCGAGAACTATCCCGGTTTCCCCGACGGAGTGATGGGCCCGGAACTGATGCAGAGCTTTCGAACCCAGGCTTTGAAATTTGGAGCCCGCATCGAAGCATCGAGGGCTTCCCGGGTCGACTTGAAGGAACAGCCGTACGGGATATGGGTCGGGGACCCTGGCGCAACCAATCCCACGTATCGGGCCGAGACCATCATCGTGTCGACCGGTGCCAAGTCGGTCATGCTCGGCCTCGACCAAGAACTCGACCTGATCGGACACGGTATATCCACTTGCGCCACTTGTGACGGTTTCTTCTTCAAAGACCATCACATCGCCGTAGTCGGAGGGGGCGACTCCGCCATGCAAGAGGCTTCTTTTCTCAGCAGATTCGCCAGGAAGATCACGGTCGTACATCGCAGGGCCGAGTTGAGGGCCTCTAAGATCATGCAAGCTCGGGTCTTCGCCAATGAAACCATCGAGTTTCTCTGGGATACTGTTGTGGAGTCCTATATCGGACTGTCGAGCCTTGAAGGCCTGAGGGTCCGCAACGTCAAGACCGGCCAGAAGTCGACCCTTGATGTAACCGGTTGTTTCATCGCCATCGGACACACGCCGAACACCGGCCTGTTCAAGGGTCAACTCGAGATGAAGGACAACGGCTACCTGGTCACCCGACCCGGGTCGACTCGAACCAGCGTGGAAGCAGTGTTCGCTTGCGGCGACGTTCAGGACGACTACTACCGGCAAGCTGTTACCGCAGCCGGGTCCGGCTGCATGGCCGCCATCGATGCCGAACGCTATCTCGAAGGCAGTTCTTGGGGAACAAGTCACCCTTGACAGGTGTTTCCCACCGGTACAAGCCATAGCCAAGAAAGGAACCCACTATGGCCCACTCCACAATCAAACTCAGCGCTGAAAGCTTCGAGGAGGAGATCAACGCCTCGACCGAACCGATCCTCGTCGACTTTTGGGCCGAATGGTGTGGCCCGTGCAAGATGATAGCCCCCGTACTTGATGAAATCGCTCAGGAACAGGCTGGCAAGCTGAAGGTCGCCAAGCTCAACGTAGACGAAGCGCCGGCCGTTGCTCAACGCTTCGGTGTCATGAGCATCCCCACCATGATCGTGTTCCGAGATGGTAAACCGGCCAAGCGACTGGTAGGAGCCAAACCCAAGGCGGCATTGGTCGACGATCTCGCGGAGTTCCTGTAGCACCTGGGGCCGTCCCATCAAAACCAAGACCCCATACGACTGGCATGAAACCCGCCGCCGCCGGCCGGAGCGACCTCCCCCTTCGGCGCGGCGACGTCGGTGATTCCGTCACCGATTTGCACCGCCGGCTCGGACAAGCGGGCTACGAAGTGGCCAGCGACCACTACCAGTTCTCGGCCGCCACCGAAATGACCTTACGAAGATTTCAGGACGACCGGGGCCTGGTCGTTGACGGCGTCTGTGGACCCCAGACCTGGACTGTCTTGGTCGAAGCCGACCATCGGCTAGGTGATCGCATGCTCTATTACCGCTTTCCCATGATGCGCGGAGACGATGTGACCAACCTACAGCATCGACTTGGCCAACTCGGGTTCGATACCGGATGGTTCGATGGAATCTTCGGACCCAACACCGAGGCCGCGGTTCGAGAATTCCAACACAACGTGGGGACAACCATCGATGGTGTCGTCGGCCGGAACACTCTGATCGCTTTGGATCGCTTGGCCGCAAGACCCGCAAGTAACCGCACCATCACCGAAGTACGTGAAGTCGAGTGGTTGCGAACCCAGCCGAATCGAGTCGAGGGCTGGCGGCTGGTCATTGGAGACACGGGGGAACTTCCGACCATCGCCCAATCCGTAGCTCGGCGGCTACGAAGAACCGGGGCCACTGTACTGTCACTCAGCACACCGGCTCTCTCTCAGCAGGCCAGAACTGCCAACGCGTTCCAAGGGGCAGCCTACGTTGGTGTCACTTTGGTCCGAGAGAGCCTTCAGATAGCGTATTTCTCCACTCGGGGATTCGAGTCGACCGGCGGGCGGGCTTTGGCAAGCCAGTGCGCGACAGGGCTTGTGGACATCCTGCCGAGGGTTTCCACACCCATGGGCATGCGGTTACCAATTCTGCGCGAAACCCGGATGCCGGCTATCTGGTGCCGTCTGGGCCCCGGATCCGTCGTCGTTACTCGAGCCCCAAGCATTGCCTGCGCCCTAGCCGATGCTATCGTCGCTTGGTGCTCCCATCCCGGCGGCCACTAGACCGGGGACTTCAGTCGCTCGAACTGTTTCTCGCCGGCCGGGTCAGGGAGTGATTATTCGGTATATGCGTTCGAGGTCGTCTACATCCGCGAAGTTGATGGTGATCCGGCCCTGGCCTCGGCCCATAAGGACAGATACCCGAGTATCCAAACGAGCCGCCAGCAACTTCTCCAACTCGAGAACGCCAGCATCGGGTATCGGCTGTTTCTTGACCTCAGGGCTGCTTGCATCATGACCACCGTTCTCCTCCGCATCAACCTCCGCTCGTAAGCGCTGTTCAACTTCTCGGACGGTCAACTGATCCCGAATAATCTCACTCGCCATCGCCCGCTGAGCTTCTTCACTACGGAGACCGAGCAAAGCACGACCATGCCCAGCCGAGAGCTGGTCTTCTACGATCAGCCTCTGTACCGCGATCGGAAGTTGAAGCAGGCGAATCGTATTGGCGATAGCTGATCGAGATCGACCGACCCGGGTTGCGACCTGATCTTGGGTCAGACCGAAATCATTCATCAATTGCTGGTACGACGCCGCCTCCTCCAAGGCATTGAGGTCTTGGCGGTGCAGGTTTTCAACCAGAGCCGATTCCAGTGCGGAGAGGTCATCGGCCGATCGGACCAATACCGGAATCGTTGTCATACCAGCCCTCCGAGCGGCCCGAAGGCGCCGCTCGCCGGCGATGACCTCGTACTTGTCATCGACTTCACGCACAAGTATGGGTTGGAGGACTCCGATTTCGGAAATGGAAGCAGCCAGTTCATTCAGGGCTTCTTCACCAAAGTGCCCGCGCGGTTGATACCGGTTCGGCACAACGTCGTCGATCAAAACATCTCGAAGGACAGCGCTTTCGGTTTGCTCACCCAATTCAGCCGGAATCAGGGCCCCGAGCCCCTTACCGAGTCCACTACGACGCGCCACTTAGAACCTCCTCAGCTAGGGCCCGGTATGCCTCCGCTCCTCGGCAAGAGGGATCGAAAATTGTGATCGGCTGACCATAGGATGGTGCCTCGCTCAGCTTGACATTACGAGGCACTACCTGACTGCACACCTTGTCACCAAAATGCGACCTCACCTCGGCCGCAACCTGCGAGGAGAGGTTAGTTCGAGCATCGAACATCACCAGCACGATCGTTGACAGTACCAGGTCGGGATTCAGACTGTGTTGGACGAGGTCGATATTACGGATGAGCTGACCGAGCCCTTCGAGGGCGTAATATTCGGTTTGGATCGGTACCAGAATTTCCTTGGCCGCTGTCAGTCCGTTGATGGTCAGCAATCCCAGCGAAGGTGGGCAATCAATCATCACGATGTCGTAGGCATTCAATACCGATTCCAGTGCCAACCGAAGTTTCCGCTCCCGGCTGAAAGCCGGGACCAATTCGATCTCAGCTCCAGCCAGATCCAGGCTGGAAGGAGCTACGTGTAGTCCCTTGACAACAGTAGCTTCGATCACGTCTTCCAAGGCAGTACCGTGAAGAAGCACGTCATACAGCGAATTTTCGAGTTGACGGGGATTGATCCCGAGCCCAGTGGTGGCATTGGCTTGAGGATCAAGATCAACGACTAGCGTTCGCTGGCCCGCTTCGGCAAAGCAGGCTGAGAGGTTGACGGCAGTTGTAGTCTTGCCGACGCCACCCTTCTGGTTGGCGACAGCAATTACCCGTTGAGTAGTCATACTTGAACTATTCGGATCAACACCGGGTTCCTCTGAGGCTTCCGTCGGCTCATCCATGAGATCCATTCAATGGGGAAGCCCTCGGTTCTTGGGGCGAACATCAAATATTATCGCTTATTCACCAAGCGCGTTCAAGCACTTTTCCGGTGTTCATCTCCCATAGCGGTCTCATCGCATTGAAGCAAGCGCTCGCCAGGGTCGGATTTTGTTTCACGTGAAACAATCGGACTGACAAAGTCAAACTAGGGGGCAGCGTTGCCGAGACGAACGCCGGCGGGGTAGACCATGCGGTACAGTCCGCACTCGTCCGATAGCAAGATACCTGCCGTACGGTGTTTCCCAACTCCCCGACCAGCGGCACCCAGTTGTTCGTTCCAGATCGGCGGACCGCCATCGCTCCTCGGTCTCCGCCTTGGCCGACACAACCAACCGACCACCCACTTTGATCAGTGGCAACCCGCACTCCGCCAACTCCGAAACCGGCCCGAACGAACGAGACGTAGCCCCATCGAATTGCTCCCGGAACTCGGGCTGATTGGCCAGATCTTCGACACGGCTGTGCACGACAGCCACTCGTTGTTCGAGTTCTACTGCTTTGACCACCGCCCTCGCGACCTGGCAACGCCGTTCGCTGGCATCGGTCAGGACCCATTCGGATCTCGGCAACTCGAACGCCAGCAGCACCCCTGGTATCCCAGCCCCGGTACCAAGATCCACGAAGCGACTGAATGGCTCGGTTCGCCAATCCGGCACGACAAAACCAGCAGCGTGGTTCCTCAGGTCAGCCACCGAATCGCCACCAACGATCCCAGCTTTTCGGGCCGGGCTCCAGACCCGGTCCAGACGAACGTTCAGGTCCTCAATCGCCATCTTGTGACAGACGGATGACGATCCGGCGTTGAGGCTCTTCGCCGTGACTATAGCTGTCGATACCCTCGAGACCGCTAGCGACATTGTGGACAATTTTACGGTCCGCTCTGTTCATCGGGTCCAAAGCCACGTCCTCCCCCGACGACAACACTTCACTGGCGATTCTGCGAGTGAAGGTCTCGAGCGCCTCAGCTCTTCGAGTTCTCACACCACCGATATCAACCTGAATTTTTCCTTCGCGAGTAGTACCCCCGGAACGTTGCAAGACAATATGCACCAAGTCGTTCACGGCCTGGGCGGTGTTACCACCCGGCCCGATCAGGAAGCCGATGTTATCCCCCATCGCCTCGATACGCCAGATATCGTTCTTGAGTTGCCGGGTAAACGTCAGAGCAATACCCATCGTCTCTGCCAAACCCTTTACGAACGACTCGGCCAAATCCGCTTGTTCAGTCAACGAGAGTTCCTGTCTCATCTTTTTATCCTTTCCGACATCTTTCGACGTAACCGTCTTCGGCTTCTCAAGGGGCGGACCTGACTTCTTCCGTTTGGCTACAGACCCAGGTTTGGACGGCTTCCGAGAGTTGCCCGACCGGGACTGACGACCCGAATGGGAACGTTTTTTACCTTGACTTTCCTTCGGACGTGGTGTCGTCGGCCGGACCCGGGCCCTTACTCTCGCCTGCTGTTTCTGCCGACCGAACCACCCCGTCTTACCTTCTGAGAGCACTTCGAACTCGGCATCCTCTTCGTGAATGCCGAGCCGATCGAGAGCCTCGTCTTTGGCTAATTCGATTGTCGAACCTGTGGTTTCAACCCACTCCATTGCTTGTACCATTCCTTCTTGATCCGGCTGACCCTTGTTGGGGAAATGGTCAACGGCGCTTTCTCTTCTTCTTGCTCCGGTTCTGGAATTTCTGACTCTGACCCGATCCGGACGGAGTAATTCGCCCGCCGGCCGGGGTGGTACGCCCACTCCCGGTCCGGGCTCGGCTAGGAGCCTTACCAGTACGACCACGACCTGAGCTCAAAGAGCTAGATTTCGAAGAAGAGCGCTGGCTTCGAACTTTCTGACCCTGTGAAATCTCCCGCTTCGGCTTGCTCGGCTTGACTGTAGAGCTTCGACGCAGCCCCTTTTGATCTCGTGGAGTATCACGCTTCGGGGTGGGCGCTCCCTTGCTTTGCGTTGTGCCCTTGCCGGCTCCAGTGCCAGCTTCGTTGATCTCTGAAGCCTCGGTTCGTTTCTTGGTCAGCATCGCGCCTGGAGAATCTTCTTTGGCATACAGCGTTCTGGTGATGTAGGCCTGCTGACCAATGCGATAAAGCGCGGAGACGATGAAGTAGACTACAACTCCTGCTTGGATCCCCCAGGAGACGATGGGCAGGAAATAGGGCATAAACCTCATGACCATCTGCATCTGAGGGTTTATGGCAGCACCGGACTGGCGTTGCTGCATCTGGCGATGCTGATACAGGCCAGTAACCAGCACTATCAAAATCATCAACAAGTAGGGGAGAGCCGGTATGATGCCGTCACTCCAAGCCGAGCTTGCACTCCGGGACAGATCGACACCCCACGAGACCATCTCGGTTTCCTGATTCAACCGCTGGTACAACTCGGTCCCAGGTGACAAATAATCTGGATCAAACGTTTGTTCGTTGAAAGAAACTGTGGTCGCTCCGGGATCAGCTCCGGTTGCACCTCTTCCGGCAGTGAATCCGAGTTGCGTACCGATCTCGGTCGTACGGCGGGTAAGTCCATTGAGAACCCGGAACAGGACCAAGAAAAT
Organism: Acidimicrobiales bacterium; assembly: GCA_963422655.1. Taxonomy (GTDB): domain Bacteria; phylum Actinomycetota; class Acidimicrobiia; order Acidimicrobiales; family Aldehydirespiratoraceae; genus CATQHS01. The sequence goes on from OY730440.1 coordinate 1,730,524, forward strand.
AGGAGCCTGCACCAGCAGTGGTAGGCAGCTCCCCATCGGGTTCAGGCCGTTTTCTTTGTAGAAGGCCATCATCGCTTGGTTGCGGGCCTGAGGGTCACCGCGGTACTGGTTTTGAATCCTCTTGAGCTCCGGTTGATACTGCTGCATCAACAACATCGACCTGGTCGACTTCAAGATCAAGGGGGTGATGACGATCATGGCCGTCATCGTGAGCAACACGATGGCCATCCCGAACGAAGGCCACAGCGAGTAGAACCAAGCCAAAGCTCCGGCGATGACATCGAAAAGGAAGTCGAGCATCAGCCTTCCTTGCTGTACCGGATGGAGGTCACAGGTTCAGGTACCGGGTCCAAACCCGATCGAGCCCAGGGATGGCATCTACACAACCGGCCGACCGCCAGCCACCCGCCCCGGAAAGCTCCATGCATTTCCAAGGCATCCAGTGCGTACGTGGAGCATGATGGTATATATCGACAGCATGATGGCCGCCCGGTGAATAGATGCTGGTACGTGCGTACCGCTGCGGCAGCCAGACGGGCCGGAGGGCTCACTGTGACTTCCCCGAGCGGCGCAACAGGTCAATGATCATAGCGCGAAGCTCCAAATAGGACAGCCGTTCGAGTGGAGCGGCGATACCGATGAAGTACTCACCGGGCCGGGGAAGATCGTCGAACTCACGGTCGAGGTCTCGCAATATGGCCTGAACCCGTCGGCGAGCACGATTTCGGACCACCGCTGAGCCCACCGAACGGGGCACGCCGAAAGCGAACCGTGAACCCGAACCAGAGACCGGGCGGTACACCACCCGGAGCGAACCTCGTCGGACCGAGACACCAGAGGCTCGTACCTGAGCAACACTACGACGGCTCGACAAGCCTTCGATCATCGAACGGCGAGCCGGGCTCGCCCCTTTCGCCGCCGGGCCTGCACTACGGCTCTACCAGCGCTGGTTCGCATCCGAACCCGAAAACCGTGCTTGGCATGCCTTTTGCGAACGTTGGGCTGGTATGTGCGCTTCATCATTTCTCCTTGCAACAACCGCCGCCGTTTTGCGGCCCGCCGGAGTCGGGGTTGGCGGTGGGCCGCTACTGACCGCTCTACCGTACGGGTTCAGCCGGTCCCACAACAACCAGTTCTGACCCTTGCCACCAAAAGTTCACGGCATCACCGCCGACAAATCGGCAGCCAGTGACAACGAATCCAAACTATATTGATGTTATTTATCTTCTGTAATTGTAATTTGCGAAATGGCAGTGTCTGTAACAGGGACTTCGCCGGTTTTGCAGATTTCGGCTTGCAAGATTTCCCGCCGCTGCTACGTTGCCGAGATCCCATCGAGAGAGTCGACCAGGACCAATTCTCGACCAGTTCGAATTGACTCGAACCAACTACCCAACATGTTGTCCACAGATGTGGATAGAATTGTGGAGAAGATCCTTAAGTGAATACCGAACACGACGCCGAGGGTCTCTGGGCTGCATGTAAGCCGAGTATTCGAGCCCAAGTGAGCGATGTGGTTTGGAACACGACCTTCAGTGGCACTCGGGCCGTAGCCCTCGAAAAGGGTGAACTCGTTCTCTCTGTCCCCAACGGGCTACAAAAGAGCCGCATCGAAAACCGCTACTTCGGCGTGGTCCAAGAAGCCATCGAAGAGAACACTCCAAACGTGACCGTTTGCGTCGAAATCGACACCAACTGGAACGACATCGATTTCGACTTGGATACTTCTGAGATCGAGGAACCAAATCCCGGCCCGGGCCCAACTCCTGAACCGTGGTTCAATTCAAAGTTCACATTCGACCAGTTCGTAATCGGACATTCCAACCGGTTCGCTCATGCTGCTGCGCTATCAGTGGCCGAGGCCCCAGCCAAGACCTACAACCCACTGTTCATCTACGGTGATTCCGGCCTCGGTAAGACCCACTTGCTGAGAGCCATTGCCCACTACGTAACCAATCACTACTCCACTTCCAAGATTCGATACGTCACCAGTGAAACTTTCCTCAATGAATTCGTCGAGTCCATACGAAATTCGACCCAACCCCAATTCAAACAAACCTATCGCCGAATCGACGTACTGCTCGTTGATGACATCCAGTTCATCGAAGGCAAGCAAGGATTCCAGGAAGAGTTCTTCCATACTTTCAACGAACTCCATGAAAACAACAAACAGATCGTGCTCACATCAGATAGAACTCCCGACGCTATCCCTACTTTGGAGGAACGGTTACGCAACCGCTTCAAGTCGGGCTTAATTACCGACATCCAGCGCCCCGATCTGGAAACTCGCCTGGCTATTCTTCACAAGAAGGGCATATCTTCCACAATAAAACTGCCTTACGAAGTTCTGACGTACATCGCCGAATGCGTCACAGACTCGATCCGGGAACTTGAAGGCGCTCTCATCAAGATTACCGCCTACTGCAACCTCACTCGGGAGCCTTGCACAGTAGATCTGACCGCCAATGTTATAGCCGACCTCGTCACCCACACCCTGAAACCCCCGATCACAGCCCAAAACATTCTCGAGAAGGCATCAATAGCGTTCGGATTCCCGGTCGAGGAGATAATAAGCAGCAGCAGACGGCGGCCGCTGGTCGAAGCCCGCCAGATCGCCATGTACGTCACCCGCCATAGGACCGATCTGTCCTTTCCTGACATTGGCAAGATCTACGGTAACCGCGATCACACGACCGTGCTGCATGCTTTCCGAAAGATCGAATCCCAGATGAGCGAGCGCCAAGAAATCTTCGACAAGGTCCAGCAGCTCCAGAACCTCGTGACCCGCTCTTTGTGAGCCCGACCTCGAGCGCATGGCCAGGCCGAAAACCCCGATATCATGGCTGAACTCATCGCCGAGACCATGCAGATGTTTGACGCCGAAACCGCCCGCCCGGCCCGAACCCTACCGACCGGCCCCGCCGGAACGAACCACCTGAGGATGATCGGGACCAAACCAGTGGAGAACACTTGGGAAAAACCCGGCCCAATCCACAGCTCCCCGCTCGGCCGCTCGAATCCAGTGCGTACTGTGGACAAGGGCAGGATTGATTCGGAGACGTTTTCTCCGCCGAACCGGCCCGAACTCTTCCTTTTCCACAATCCACAGCCTCTATTACCTCTACCAGAAAGACGATCAAACCATGGGTATGAAGTTTCGGTGTGAACGAGACGCGCTCTTGGAAGGTGTGAACGCTGCCGGGCGGGCGGTCGCCGCTCGTGGCGGTGCTCTGCCGGTGCTGACAGGTGTACGGCTGGAGCTCGTCGGGAACGATCTCGTGATCACGGGCAGTGATCACGACCTCACCATTTCGGTGAATATCGAGGTTGCCGGTTCGGCTGATGGCTTGGTGGTGGTCCCGAGCAAGCTCATCGGTGAAGTCGTGCGGGCGTTGCCCGTGGGGGGCGTAGCCGTAGAGGTGGTCGAAGATGAGGTCCGCATTGTCGCCGGGCCGGCCGAGTTCGACCTACGGGTGATTCCCGCTGAGGAGTATCCGAAGGCGCAGACCCCGAGCGGTTCTTCTGTCACCATCAGCGGCGGAGAGTTTCGAGCTGCTTTGCGCCAGGTGGTTCCGGCGGCGTCTTCTGACGAAGCTCGTCCCATTCTCACGGGGGTGTTGATGGTGCCAGAAGCTGATGGGCTCAGGCTGGTGTCGACCGACTCTTATCGGATGTCGGTCCGGGATCTGACCGGTACCTCGATCCTGGGAGAGGACCAGAAGGTGCTGGTTCCCAGTCGAGCCCTTGCAGAACTGGGCCGTATCATCGGCGACAATGACGCGGTGGTGCTGCGGTTGGCGGATCGCGACGCCAGTTTCGAAGTGCGAGGGACGACGCTGGTCACCAGGCTGATCGAAGGCGATTTTCCGAATTACCGGAGTCTCATCCCGACCGATCATCCCAACAAGTTGGTGGTCGATCGTGAAAGACTGCTCGAAGCAGTGCGCAGGGTTCGGCTCCTGGCTCGAGAGTCCACCCCGATCCGGATGGCGATGAGTGCCACTACGCTCGATCTCACTGCTGTGACTACGGACGTGGGTAAAGCCCACGAAGCTTTGGAGGCGACCTATCACGGCAGTGACCTCACGGTGGCCTTCAATCCGGACTACCTCATCACCGGGATCGAAGTGGCCCCCGGTCCCGAGATAACCCTCGAGACCGTTGACGAGCTCAAGCCGGCCCTGCTGAGATCGATCGGTGACGAGGACTTCTTGTACTTGCTGATGCCGGTTCGGGTCAGTTAGAAGCTCATTTCCGGCTGGTCTTTCGGCCTGTTCCCGTACTGTCAGACCGAATCGACACCGGCCCGAGAAAAATGCATGTTCGTTCGGTGGCGTTGGCTCAGTTTCGTTCTTACCGAGCCGCTGATTTCACCTTCCCGGCCGGGCTCACCGCGATCGTCGGTCTCAATGGGCAGGGGAAGACCAACTTGTTGGAGGCCATCGGGTACATGTCCGGTACTGGCTCATTGAGAGGAGTGCCGGACCAAGTGCTGATTCGCGACGAGGCCGAAGCCGCGATCGTCCGAGGTGAGGTCGTTCAGGAGGATGGTCGTGAAGTCGAGATCGAGATCGAGATCGTTCGTGGCGGCCGGAACCGAGTACTTCTCAACAAACAACGAGTACCGCGGCTTCGGGCCCTGGCCGACGTGATGGTGACAACCGTGTTCTCACCCGATGATCTGCAACTGGTCAAAGGCGGTCCCGAGCGCCGACGGCGCTGGCTCGACGACACGCTTACAGCCCGGAGCCCGGCCTTCGGCTCCCTTCGCTATGACTTGGACCGGATCCTGCGCCAGCGCAACACGTCGTTGCGTCAAGCCCGGGGCCGGCTCAGCCGCGATATCTCGGTTACTCTCGACGTTTGGGACGAAAAACTGGACGAAACGGGAACCCGAATCCGGGAGTCCCGGCAGGAACTGCTAGCGGTGATACAGCCCGGACTGGCCGAGGCTTACGGTATCGTGGCGGCATCGCCGGCTGAGACAGAAGCCGTCTACGTCTCGTCATGGGGGTGCGAACCTTTGGCTCGAGCATTGTCTGTCGCTCGGTCTGATGACGTGCGCCGTGGAGTCAGCACCGTCGGACCTCACCGGGATGACGTGCGCCTCTTGGTCGGAGGTCGTCCAGCCCGGACCCATATCTCCCAGGGCGAGCAGCGTTCGCTAGCATTGGCCTTGAAGCTGGCTGCCGACGGGGCAGTGCGAGAACGGCGGGCCGTGAAACCGGTTTTGTTGCTCGATGACGTGTTCTCCGAGCTCGACCCCGCTCGGTCCGGGGCGCTACTGCAAGCCCTACCCGGGGGTCAATGCATCCTCACGACAACCTCTGCTCTACCGCCCGGCTGCATTACCGACCAAGTGGTGCGGTTGATCGGCCCGCAGTCGTGACCGGCGGCATCGGCCGGTCCCGGAGTTGGGGTCGAGCCGAAGGATCGGGCCGGCCCCATGCTCTTGGTGGCCCCGAGTCCTCGGGACCCAAACCGGTGTCGGAATCACTCGACTTGCTCTTGGCCACTATGAATGCTCCCCAGGTCGATGTGATAGCCAGGGTGTTCTCCTGTTGGCCCGAGATCGTCGGGTCAGATCTGGCCTGTCACTGTGGTCCGGCCGCGGTGAGTGGCGACAACCTGGTTGTTGTTGCTGACGATCCGGTCTGGGCCAGTGAGCTTCAGTGGCTGGAAAAGGAACTGCTGGAGCGACTGGCCGAGACCACCGGCACGAGTAGATTTCGGGCTGTTACGGTACGGGTGAAGCCGCACCGATCTCGGCCCTCCCGCTGGTAGAGTTGGCAGAGGTACCAGCCTTCCGACCAGCGGCTCCAAGGACTTCTCGCGTCGGCGGGAAAGGGTTTTTCTTGTGACGTGACTGCCATTAGTGAGTCCTCTTACAACGCGGAAGACATCACTGTCCTAGAAGGCCTTGAGGCGATCCGGCGCCGGCCCGGCATGTACATCGGATCTACCGGGCCCACCGGCCTGCATCACTTGGTGTGGGAAGTTGTCGACAACTCCGTCGACGAAGCCATGGCCGGGTTCTGCCGTCTGATCGAAGTGACGATCCACCCCGACGGATCTTGCGAGGTGATCGACGACGGGCGAGGCATCCCGGTCGATACCCACACCGAGATCGACCGGCCGGCAGCCGAGGTCGTGATGACCATGCTCCACGCCGGCGGAAAGTTCGGCGGGGACGGGTACAAGGTCTCGGGCGGGCTTCACGGTGTGGGTCTGTCGGTGGTCAATGCCTTGTCCCGGCGGGTCGAGACGACGATCCATCGTCATGGTCGAGTCCACTACATGGCTTTCGTGAACGGCGGCGAGCTCGAGGTCGAACTCGCCGATAGAGGTCCCTCCTCGCGTACCGGCACGAGCGTGCGGTTCTGGCCCGACCCAGCCGTCTTCGATGATGTCTCGTTCCGGTTCCAGACGCTGGTGGAGCGATTCCAGATGATGGCGTTCTTGAACCGGGATCTCGAAATCAGGAGCCGGGACCTGCGCCCGGACGCACCCGATGGCCACGAATGGACCGCGTTCAGGTACAGCGGCGGCATCGTCGATTTCGTCGGCTACCTCAACCATTCCAAGGATCGACTCTTCGACACGGTCGGGCACTTCACCGGGTCTGCAGTTGTCGCTGGCAACTCCCATTTCGTCGAGGTCGCCTTCCAGTGGAATACCGGTTTCAACACGGACGGGCTACACAGCTTTGCCAACGGCATCGCCACTCTCGAAGGGGGGATGCACGAGCAGGGATTCCGCGCTGCTCTGACCACCAGCATCAATGCCTACGCCCGATCCCGTGGTCACCTCAAGGACCGGGACGAAAATCTCCAGGGTGAGGATATTCGTGAAGGCCTCACGGCCATCATCAGTGCCCGCATCTCGGAGCCCCAGTTCGAAGGGCAGACCAAATCAAAGCTGGGGAACACTTCGATGCGGTCACTGGTGCAGCGTGTAACCAACGAGAAGCTTTCGGAGTGGCTGGAAGAACACCCGGCCGAGGCCAGACATGTCATCACCAAGGCTCTCAACGCGTCCCGAGCCCGCATCGCGGCCGGCGATGTGCGTAAGGCGATCCGGGCCAAGTCGCTGTTCGACGGGGCCGGCATGCCCGACAAGCTCAAGGACTGCACAGCTCCGGACCCGGCGAGACGTGAGCTGTTCATCGTGGAAGGCGACTCAGCCGGTGGGTCGGCTGTTCGAGCCCGGGATCCTTCTACCCAGGCCATCTTGCCCATCCGAGGCAAGATTTTGAACGTGGAGAGAACCCGTATCGATAAGATGCTGAAGAACGCTGAGATCCAGGCTCTGATAACCGCAGTGGGCGCCGGCTTCGGGGCCGGGTCTGATCAGGTGGAGTCCGGTTTTGACATTTCGGCCATTCGCTACCACAAGATAATCGTTCTAGCCGACGCCGATGTAGACGGAAGCCATATTCGCACCCTGCTGCTCACGTTCTTCTATCGTCAGATGCGTCCCTTGGTGGAAGAAGGGCATGTCTATATCGCCCAACCTCCGCTGTATTCCACCCGGGTATCGACCAAGCGGATGGTGTATCTGGCCGACGACCTCGCCAAGGCCCGGTTCCTGGCCGACCACCCCGACTACAGCCGGGAGTTCCAGCGGCTCAAGGGCCTCGGAGAGATGGACTGGGAGGAACTGCGGGCTACCACTATGGATGTGAGCACCCGTAGCTTGTTGCAGGTCTCGGTTGAGCAGGCGGCCCTAGCTGACGGGGTGATCGGTGTACTCATGGGCGATGATGTGGAAGAACGCAAGGATTTTATAGTCAAGCACGCCCGAGAAGTTCGTAACCTTGATTTCTGAAGGCCTATGACTACCGACTCTTCACCCGATCCGGCCCCGACCGACCGCTCCGATTCCAAAGACGTGACTGTTGTCGAGATCCAAGAGGAAATGGAGAGCTCCTTCATCGACTACGCCATGTCGGTGATCATCAGCCGAGCCCTTCCCGACGCCCGGGATGGGCTGAAGCCCGTTCATCGGCGCATCCTGTGGTCGATGTTCGATCAGGGTTTCAGGCCCGATCGAAGTCATGTCAAGTGCGCTCGGGTGGTGGGCGATGTCATGGCTCGCTTCCACCCTCACGGCGATTCCGCCATCTATGACGCTCTGGCTCGAATGGCCCAACCGTTCTCGCTCTTGCATCCTCTCGTCGATTTCCACGGTAACTACGGCTCACCCGAGGACCCGCCGGCGGCGGCGCGTTATACCGAATGCCGGTTGGATCCCCTGGCCATGGCGATGCTGGCCGATATCGCTGAGTCCACTGTCGATTTCTCGAGCAACTACTCGAGCGATTTCGTGGAGCCCTCGGTGTTGCCGGCTCGGTTCCCGAACCTCTTGGTGAACGGCAGTCAGGGCATCGCGGTCGGTATGGCCACCAGTATCCCGCCTCACAACCTGGGAGAGGTCATCGACGCGGTCGTGCACCTCCTCGACGATCCCACCACCGACTCAGAGACGCTACTGACCCTGATCAGCGGTCCCGATTTTCCCACCGGGGCTCGGATCCTGGGCCGACATCGGATCGAGAACGCCTACCGCACCGGTCGCGGGCCGGTAAAGATGCGAGCCACTGTAGAGGTGACCGAAATCGGGAACCGCACCGCGCTGGTGGTGACAGAGTTGCCCTATCAGGTGTCAGCCGGTGCGGTTGCACGGAAGATCGCGGCGCTGGTGAACGGCCGCCAGTTGGACGGGATCGCCGATGTCAACGACGAATCGTCGGGGGACGACACCCGCTTCGTCATTACTTTGAAACGTTCCGCCAACCCAGAGGTGGTGCTCAACAATCTGTGGAAGAAGACGCCGCTTCAGTCCAGCTTCGCCGTGAACATGGTGGCGCTGGTCGACGGCGTACCCCGAACGCTGACCTTGAAAGACGCTCTGGTGGCCTACACCGACCATCAGATCGAGGTGGTGACTCGCCGCTGCGAGCATCGTCTGACCGAGTCCAGGAACCGTCTTCATATTCTGGAGGGCCTCATCCGGGCGGTAGATCAGATAGACGGCATCATCGCCACCATCAGAGCCAGCCAGGACCGCCCCGAAGCCCGGCAGGCGCTGATGACTACCCCGTTCGAGTTCTCGGAGATCCAGGCCAACTACATCCTCGACATGGAGCTGGGCCGGCTCACCCGGTTGGGTCGAGATCAGTTGTCCACCGAAGCCGACCAGAAGCGGACGCTCATAGCCGAGCTGGAAGCCATCCTGGCCCGCCCGGCCAAACTGCGGGAGGTGATCCGGGACGAGCTGATCTCTATCAAAGAGAGATTCGCCACTCCCCGCCGCACCCTCTTGGAGATCGATCCCGGTGAGATGGACATCGAGGATCTGATCGACGACGACGATCTTGTTTTTACCATGTCGGCATCGGGATACGTCAAGACGGTGCCGGTTCAGGAGTTCCGCCCTCAGAACCGGGGCGGACGAGGGGTGGCCGGAGCAAAATTGAAAGAAGCCGACACCGTCACCCACCTGATCCAGACCACCGCCCATTCGTATCTGCTGTTCTTCAGTAACCGGGGCCGGGTCTACCGGCTGAAGTCCCATGAGATCCCTGTCTCGTCTCGGACCAGTCGGGGTACGGCGATCGTCAATCTCTTGGCCCTGCAGGACGGAGAGCGGATCCAGGCCGTGATCGACACCAGGGACTACGAGACGAACCGCTACCTTTTCTTCGCCACCGCCCGGGGTCGGGTGAAGAAGACGAAGTTCAGGGCTTACGACTCGTCTCGCCAGGCTGGGCTCATCGCCGTCAATCTGGTCGACGATGACGAACTCGTGGCCGTGATGCCCACCAACGGGCGCTACGACGTCTTGTTGTCGTCTCGGATGGGCCAGACCATCCGTTTCAGTGAGTCCGAGGTCCGGGAGATGGGTCGGACCGCAGCCGGTGTGATCGGACTGAAGTTCAAGCATGCCGGTGACCGGGTGGTGGGCTGTGACCTGGCTCGGGCCGGGGCCGCCCTGCTGCATGTGACCGCGCTCGGCTTCGGCAAGCGCACCGCGGTCGACGCCTTTCCTCGCAGAGGTCGAAATGGGCTGGGTGTGATCGGTATCAAGCTGATGGAGGACAGAGGCTCGGTGGTGGGCACTCTCATGGTTGACGAAAGCGACGAGATACTGGCTGTGACCAGCAACGGTGTGATGATCCGGATCCCGGCTGCCGGCATCTCGATGCAGGGACGAGCCGCTTCCGGTGTAAAGATGATGAACCCCGATCCGGGCGCCCAGGTCGTGGCTGTCGAGGTCGTTTCGGACCCTTCCCCCGTTATGAGAGAATGACGCAAGGAATCTTCGATGGGACGACCATCAGGTCGGGTCCGTTCCGATGCTGGTCAAGTAATGCCGCTGATGGTCGTTGCCATCGTGGTGATCACGGGACTGGCGATGGTGGCGACCGAGATCGGTGCAGTATTGGGCGAGGCGGCGAGAGCCCGAACCGCCGCCGACGCGGCTGCTCTGGCCGGGGCGGCCCGGGGTCGGGCCGCCGCTACCGAGATGGCCGCGGCCAACGGGGCGGAGCTGGTGGACTTCAGCCGGACCGGTAACCAGGTTGCGGTCACAGTGCGGGTCGGTCGGGCCGACCGTGAAGCTCGGGCTCAGGTCGTGGTGACCTGGGTCGAGCCCGATGACCCTCCCGATGACCCGGTCGTACGGGGGCTGAGTGGACAGAGCACTGGGGATCTTGGGGCACTGGGGAGCTTGGGCCTACACTCGTCCCGGCTCGACCAGCGCTGGTGAGGCCATGAGCGAAATCCCTCGACCCGAAGCCTCTCGGTCTCCGGGTGGGCGGCGGGGATTGGATCCTTTCGATCCTGTGAATCCTGGCCCGGTTACGGGTGGTACTGGTAGTGACCTCGGATCCGGTCCGGTCGCGACGCCGGTGATCCCCCGGGTTCCACCGGTGCAGGCATTTCTCGGACGTCGTCGGGCCAAGAAGCTCCGGGCCCGAAGGGTGCGTCGGCGCGTTCGCCACGTCGAGCCTTGGTCGGTGTTGAAGATCTCGCTCATCTTCTACTTCTGCTTGTGGGTGATCTTGCTCATGGCCGGTGTGATCCTGTGGAGCTTCGCTGTCAATTCGGGAACGGTCGAGAACGTCGAGAACTTCGTAACAGAGCTGGCCGCCCTTGAAAAGTTCGAGCTCAACGGTGAACAAATCTTCAGGGTCGTTGCCATCGGCGGGTTGGTGCTGGTGGTAGCCGGGGCGGGGTTCTCCGTCTTGGCGGCGGTGCTGTTCAACTTGATCAGCGACATAATCGGCGGGGTACGGGTGACGGTTGTCGAAGAGGAGACGGCTCGCTTGCGACCCCGTAGAGCCCAGCCCCAGCGCCGCCCTCCCACCGGTGGGTGGCCGGTAGTTCAGTCGACCGGTAGCGTGAGCGAACCGGGGCTATAGCTCAGTCGGTTAGAGCGCACCCCTGATAAGGGTGAGGTCGCTGGTTCGAATCCAGCTAGCCCCACGCGGGTTGTCGGCAAATGACGGGGCTGAGGGCAGAACCGAGCCTCGTTCGTTCGGATCGGAGGCCAATATGGGTGCAGGACTGGTCCCGCTGATCCGGCGGGCGTTGACGGCCGTGTTGGTCGGGATGGCAATAGCGGCGGCGGTCCGGGTCCGGGTCCGGGGTGGGGTTCCTCCCCAGACGGGAGGTTGGCGCGAGCTTCGTGACGACGAGCTCCTCGGCGCCGACAACCCCGAGGACCGAAGCTGACGTGCGGGTTGCCGTCTTCGGCTCGGGCGCCACCGGAGCCCGGATAAGCCGCCAGTTGACGAACAGCGATGGGGTCGAGTCGGTCGAAGTTCACGACCCGGATCCACACCGCCTTCGTCGCATTTTGGCATCTTTGGGTCCGACCGCCGCCGCGGGCGATCCTCGGACCGTCGGTGTCGGTGTCGGTGTCGTCGTGATCGCCACACCTTCAGGCACCCAAGCAGGGATCGCTCGGCGCGCCGTCTCTGAAGGTGCCGCCGTAGTAGCCACGACCGATGACCTGAGCGAAACCCGGTCCCTGCTCGGGCTCGATGAGCAAGCTCGACACCTCCGGGTGCCGGTATTGGTGGGAGCGGGCTATATGCCGGGGTTCAGTTGCCTGCTGGCTCACCACGCCGCTTCCGAGCTCGACGGGGTGGATGAGGTTCATGTTTCCAAGGCCGGCACCGGTGGACCGGCCTGCGCCCGGCAACACCACCGTTCGTTGAGTAGCACCGCGCTCGATTGGCGCGACGGTCGTTGGACCCGCCGACCGGGGGGTTCGGGTCGGGAACTGTGCTGGTTCCCCGACCCGGTGTCGGGCCAAGACTGTTACCGGGCCTCCCTTCCCGACGCGTTGTTGCTGGCTCCGGCTTTCCCGGGGGTTGATCGGGTGACGGCCCGTATGGCGGCTACCCGCCGGGACCGGATCACAGCTCTGCTCCCGATGCTGATCCCACCCCATGTAGAGGGGGGAGTGGGGGCGGTTCGAGTCGAGGTTCGGGGCCGCCTCGGCACTGAGCGCCGGGTGGTGGTGCTGGGGTCCCGGCACAGCCCGGCTGTGGCTGCGGCTACGGTCGCGGCTTGTGCCGCGCTACATCTCCACGACTACGAGGTTTCGCCGGGAGCGCGTGGGCTGGCTTCCATCGAATATCCGGGTGCTCTGCTGCGCTCACTGGCGGTTCGGGGTCTTCGTCCGGCCCGCTTCGAGGGGTTCACGACCTTCGCTTGATGCTTCGTCTCGAGGGTTCACGACCCGGGTTCGGTGGTCCGGTCCGTCGGGTCGAGCAGAGCCAGGATGTCGTCATGGACCAAGCCGTTGGAAGCCACCGCGGATCCGTTACGCCAGCTCGTGGCGCCGGCCCGGTCCGAGAACCGCCCCCCGGCTTCGGTGAGCAGGATCGCCATCGGGGCCACGTCCCAATCGAAACACTCCGGGTCGATCATGGCTTCGGCTCGACCGGTGGCCACCAAGACGTAACCGTAGGCATCGCCCCAGGTCCGGACATGGGCTCCGGTAGCGAGCACTCGATCGAGTGCGGGCTCGGGCCAGTAGGAGAAACCACTGGTGCACAGGTAGCTGTCGGCTATCTGGTGGTGTCGGCTGACCCGGCAGGCTTCGCCGTTCCAGAAGGCGCCGTGGCCACGGCCGGCCCATACGCACTCGTCGAGGGCGGGAAGATTGACGACCCCGACCGCAGGACCGTGCCCGTCGACGAGCGCGACCAGGTTGGCGAAGAGGGGTACGCCTCGAATGAAGGCCTTGGTCCCGTCGATGGGGTCGATTACCCACAGTCGATCGGTCGTGCCCGGCCTGTCGCTGCCCTCTTCACCCAGTAGGGCGTCGTCGGGAAACCGGGAGTGGATCAGTTCGCGCAGCAGCTCCTCCACTTCCCGGTCGGCGGTGGTGACGGGTGAGCCATCCGGCTTGTGTTCCAGACAGAGGTCGGCCCGCTGGTACCACCTCAAGGCGAGGTCGCCAGCCCGGCGGGCTGCGTCGACCGCGAAGTCGATGAGAGCGTCGTCGGCGGCGGGCGCCGTCATGGAGGCCATGATAAGCGACGCGCTTTGGCGATGGTGGAGATCTGACCGGCAATGTCAGCCGGAGTGACAGCCATTTCGAGTATATAACTGTATATTTTAGTCATGTACCATATATTTCAGATGTACCAAGATGCTATGGACCGGGCCGTTCGAGCTGAACGATGTCAGGAGGTCGCCGATCTCCTCGACAGCCGGCGGAGACTGATGACCGAACGGCATCGACCCGCGGTCCGTCTTCACACCAATCGAGTATGGACAGGACAAGCGGCTGCGGCCAGCCGGGAAACTTTGAGGAATCAAGTAGTGACACGGCTGTATAACTGCGCTCTCGACGTAGCCGCCGTCAGTAGTCGATTGCGGGCCCGGGGCACGAGCCTGGCCCGAGAAGCATACGAGTTGAGTCGCCGGGCCCATGAAGCCGAAGCGGCATTGGCTCGAAGCGCGGTCATGGAAGCGGGATCCACCCGAGACCAGGACTAAGGTTTGGCGGTCTTGGATACGTCACGCCGGGTGGTCATGGAAGCGGGATCCACCCGAGACCAGGACCGGCCCGTCTGAGGTAGGGTCACTCGTGTGCTGGCGGCTCTTCGATCGGTACTGCGATTTCGACGGTTCCATCTGAGTTCGGTAAAGCGACGTCTGGCCCGGGCCGCCTGTGTCGAGGACCTGCGAAGGATCGCCCGGAAACGGTTGCCCGGGGGAGTTTTCGACTACATCGACGGCGGCGCCGAGGACGAGCTGGCCTTGGACCGCAATACGAGGGCCTTTCGGGAGCTTCGGTACCGACCTCGAGTATTGCGTGACGTCGATCGGATCGATACGAGCACGGTCATCCTCGGCGAGCCGGCTCCCATGCCGCTGATCCTGGCCCCGACCGGGTTCACCCGCATCGCCCACCCCGACGGCGAGCTGGCCGTGGCCCGGGCCGCAGCTCGGGCCGGGCTTCCATACGCCTTGTCCACCCTCGGCACCCGATCCACCGAGGAGATCTCAGCGGTCAGCACCGGTCGCAAGTGGTTCCAAGTCTATGTGTGGCGGGATCGGGGCCTGGTGACCGAGATGATCGACCGGGCTGCCGCCAGCGGTTTCGAGGCCCTGTGTGTCACTGTCGACTCGGTGGTGCTGGGTCGGCGAGAGCGCGACGTCCGGCGAGGGTTCACTCTGCCGCCCAAGATCGGTCTGGATACCATCTTCGACGGGTTGCGCCATCCCGGCTGGACATGGCAGTTCGTTCGTTCCGAACCGATTCTCTTCCCCATGGTGACCGGGCATTCGGGTTTGGACGGCACCTCGGCGGTGGCCCTGTCCAGGATCGTGAACGAGCAATTCGATGCGTCCTTGTCCTGGAGCGATATCGAGTGGCTGAAAGCAGCGTGGGACGGCCCGGTTCTGGTCAAAGGAGTCCAGACCACAGATGACGCCGTCATGGCTCGTGACTTGGGCTTGGCCGGCGTGATCCTTTCCAATCACGGTGGCCGCCAACTCGACTCGGCGCCGGCGGTCGTGGATCTGGTCGCGCCGGTGGCCGATGCCGTGGGTGATGACCTGGACGTCATATGTGACGGCGGGATTCGGCGGGGTGGTGACATCGTGAAGGCGGTGGCGCTGGGAGCAACCGCGTGCATGGCCGGCCGGTCCTACCTGTATGGGTTGGGCGCGGCCGGTGAACCCGGGGTCGACTGGGTTGTCGAACACCTGCGGGCCGGCATGAAGCGAGACATGGCGTTGTGCGGGGTCACTTCGGTGGCAGAACTGACGAACGAGATCGTGGAGCCGGTCGCGAGAGGTAGCCGAACCACTAGCTTCGCCCCGACCCCGGCTCGGGTACGGTAGGAATCGCCCTGACCCCCAATCGAGGGAGCTGAACCGATGACTGCAAGCGATCACCATGTCGTCATCTCGGCCGATACCCACTGTGGTGCTGCGTTGCGTGATTACAAGCCCTACCTGGCCTCGAAGTACCACGAGGCCTTTGACGAGTGGGCCGACGGGATGGAGGTGCAGCAGGCCCGTCAGGAGAAGATGTTCGCCAGCCAGGGCCGATCGGTTCGCAACGTGGGTGTGGACGGCGACCCGGTGGCCGACGCCGACCGTAATTATTCGACGAAGCGCCGCCTGTCGGAGCAGGAAGCCGACGGGGTGATTGCCGAGGTTCTGTTCCCCAACACCCAGCCCCCTTTCGCGCCGGCCACGTCGTCGATGTTCGAGGCTCCTCCATACGGTCAGGACATCGAGTACCGGTGGGCTGGGCTCCGGGCCCACAATCGCTGGCTGCTCGATTTCGTCAACGAAGCTCCCCAGCGTCGGGCCGGGATCGCCCAGATCTTCCTGGGTGACGTAGAGGGATCGGTGGCCGAGGTCGAATGGGCGGCCGCCAACGGGTTCAGAAGCATCTTGGTGCCGGGAGCTCCTCCCGACTCGCCCTTCGATCCGCTCTACTCGGCGGCCTACGAGCCGATCTGGGCCGCCGCCGCCGCCAACGGCCTGCCACTCAATCACCATTCCGGTGGTGCCACCCCCAGCTTCGGCAGCCACTTCCCGGCATCGCTGGCCATGTTCTTGATCGAGGTGACGTGGTGGACCCAGCGGGCCCTGTGGCATCTGATGTTTGCCGGCGTGTTCGAGCGCTATCCCGACCTGCGTTTCGTCACAACCGAAACGGGAACGGCTTGGGTTCCCGACGTACTGACCAAGCTCGACTCTTTCTACTACCGGATGAAGTACTCGAATTACGGTTCCGAGTCGATCTTCGGGGGCCAAGCCGTGGCGCAGATGTCGTTGAAACCGAGCGAGTACTGGCGACGCCAGTGCTACGTGGGGGCCAGCTTCCTTCGACCCACCGAAGCCGAACTGTGCCGTGAGGTCGGCATCGACAACATCATGTGGGGTTCGGATTATCCTCATATCGAAGGCTCCCATCCTCATACCCGTGAACATCTCCGGCTGACTTTCGCCATGCTGCCCGTGGCTGAGACCGAGAAGCTGCTCACTACCAACGCGGCTCGCATCTACAACTTCGATCTGGACGCGCTCGAACCGCTGGCCCGTCGGCATTGTCCCACCAAGGCCGAGGTATCCACGCCCATCGACTACGCGGACATTCCCGAGAGGGCCAAGGGTTGTCCGGGCATGAACCCGCTCAACCAGCTCCAGGCCGTGGCTCTGTAGTGGTCAGCCCAGCGCGAGGTCGTTGCGGATCACGGTAACCAGCGCCAACATCACGATGGCGGCCCCGATGACCTGCAGCGCGACGATCGGTTCATCGAGGAATAGGGCGGCGCCGATGGCGGACAGCACCGGTACGGCCAGGGTAATGGTGGAACTGATCGAGAGTTTCACGTAGCGATGGGCCCAGTTCATGAGGAAGTGACCGGTGCCGGGTACGGCCAACAGGGCTACCACCCATCCCCACGTTTCGATCGGGGGTGGTTCGAACCGACCGGCGTCGATCACGGCTACAGGAAGAAGCAATACCGACCCGATAAACCACAACGCGGCCTGGAACTCCAAGGTGGGAACCTGGCGCCGGGCCTCCTTGGCCAGTACGAAGTTGGCGGCGAAGAGCAGGGTCGCCACCATTGCCAACCCGTCGCCTCGGAGACTCCAGGTCGGCGCTGCTGCCGAGCCGAATAGCACCAGCACCGTTCCCGCCAGTGCCATCGTCACGGTTCCGGCGAACCGCAGCGAAATGGGTTCACCGAACCGTCGGATGGCTGTGCCCAGCAGGATCACCGGAAGCAGGGCCAGAATCATGCTGGCATTGGTCACTGTGGTGGATTTGATGGCCAGGTAGAAGACGGCGATGAAGCCTGTTACCGCCACGCCGGTGGGAAGGCTGACCCGGATGTGGCTCCAGCGCAGCCGTCGCCCCCGCAACGCCAAGACCACGATGTACACGCCGGCCCCGAGAGAAACCCTCCAGAAGGCCAGTTGGAGCCCGGTCAGATCGGGTATGCGTACCAAGACGTTGCCGACAGCCCAGCACACCGCGGCACTGACCGCTACCAACACCCCGGTTCGTGAGAGGCTGGCGGCAGTGGTGTCGCTCAAGGCTACTCGGCCATTTTTAGCTCGCTCCCAACCCACAACCAGACCGTACCGTTATCGGTCGACACCCGCCGTATCTTGTCGAATGTCCGGGTGAGGTTCTCGATGTAATCGCCGAGTTGATCGTCTCGGCCCAAGCGACCGGACTCGGACGGGTGGCTATCCTCTGTTGGCGTGTGATGTCGCGTTGACGTCAGGAGGGGCCGATGCCATCGGCGTTACCGGACCGAGCCCAAGTGGTCATCGTCGGCGGCGGGATCGTGGGATGCAGTGTGGCCTACCACCTGACCCGTCGCGGCATGACCGACGTGGTGTTGATCGAGCAGGCCAGCCTCACCTCGGGCACGACCTGGCATGCGGCTGGGTTGGTGGCTCAACTCAAGGCCACCTACAGCTTGACCAAGCTGGCCACCTACACTGCCCGCCTGTTCGAGGAGCTGAGCGACGAAACCGGTCAGGACACTGGTTACCGGGCGCCCGGGTCGATCTCTGTGGCCGACAACGATCAACGGTGGGAGGAGATCTTGCGGGGGGCGTCGATGGCAACCGCCGTCGGCGTCGAAACCCGGGTGATCGATCTCGACGAGCTCCGAGAACGATGGCCGCTCGTTCGCACCGACGATCTGGTCGGGGCCCTCTATGTACCCCACGACGGCCAGACTTCGCCAGTGGATACGACCATGGCATTGGCGCGGGGAGCCCGAGACCGGGGCGCCACCATCGTCGAAGGTGTGGCCGTCACCGGATTGCGGGTATCGGCGGGCCGAATCAGCGGAGTGGAGACCGAGCAGGGCCCCGTCGCCGCCGAGACGGTGGTGCTGTCCGCCGGCATTTGGACTCGCCGTCTGGCCGCTCAGATCGGCGTTGTCGTGCCGGTACAGGCTTGCGAGCACTTCTATGTGATCACCGAACCACTAGAAGGGGTCGACATCACCACCCCGATCCTGCGGGATCCAGGTAATTACACCTACTTCAAAGAGGAAACCGGCAAGATCCTGGCCGGTTTCTTCGAACCGCAAGGCAAGGTTTGGAACCTCGACGGCATTCCCCGCGATTTCTCGTTCGGAACCCTGCCCGAGGACTGGGACCACATCGGTGGTGTCTTCGAGCGGGCCATCCACCGGGTTCCCGCCCTGGGGGAGTGCGGGATCCAGTTGTTCTTCAACGGTCCGGAATCATTCACCCCTGACGGCGTCTTCTACATGGGCGAGTCTCCCGAAGTCGACGGGTGTTTCGTGGCGGCCGGGTTCAACTCTGTGGGCATCCAAACCGCGGGCGGGGTCGGGTGGGCGCTGGCCGACTGGATCGCCGATCGGCACCCGCCCATGGATCTGTCGGCGGTCGATATCCGCCGGGCCTTCGGGTTCCAAGCCGACCCGGCTTATCTGGCCCAGCGCATCCCCGAGAGCCTCGGCCTTCTCTATGCCATGCACTGGCCCTTCCGTCAGTACGAGAGCGCCCGCGACCAGAAGCTGTCTCCGCTCCATGACCGGCTGGCGGCGGCCGGGGCCGTGTTCGGTGAGACGGCGGGCTGGGAACGGCCCAACTGGTACGCCGCTGAGGGCCAGGCCCGGCGCTACGAGTACAGCTACGGCAAGCAGAACTGGTGGGCCAACGCCGGCCGGGAGTGCCTGGCCGCCCGGCGGAGGGTCGCCCTCTTCGACCAGACCTCTTTTGCCAAGTTCACCGTCACCGGCCCCGACGCCTTGGCCGTGCTGGACCGGCTGAGCACGGCCCCGGTCGACAACGACCCCGGCAAGGTGACATACACCCAGTGGTGTAACGACCGAGGCGGGATAGAAGCCGATCTCACCGTGACCCGGCTTGCGTCCGAGCAGTTTCTGGTGGTGACCTCGGCGGCCTCCCGGACCCGGGACTGGGCCTGGCTTCGGCGGGGATGTCGCGGCTACGACGTCGCTATTGTCGACATCACCGAGCAGCAAGCCATGCTCGGGCTGATGGGTCCGTCGGCCCGGGCCGTGCTGGGTTCCGTTACCGACGCCCCTCTGACCAACCCGGAGTTTCCTTTCGGTACGGGCCAGCGGATCGAGGTGGCCGGAATCGACGTACTGGCTCTGAGGGTGAGCTACGTAGGCGAGCTGGGCTGGGAGATTTATGTACCCAACCCGCACGCGGTCGCCCTCTTCGATGCGATTACCGTTGCTGGGGCCCGGTACGGGCTGAGTCTGGCCGGCTATCACGCCATGAACACTCTGCGGCTCGAAGCCGGATACCGCCACTGGGGTCACGACATCACCGACACCGATACACCGATCGAGGCCGGGCTCGGGTTCGTCATCGGTTGGGACTCCAAGGCGGACTTCAACGGTCGGGCCGCCTTGGAGGCACAGCGGGATAGACCCCGGACGAAACGGCTCATCCAGTTTCGGCTCGAGCACCCCGATCTGTTGCTGTATCACGACGAGCCCATCTACCGCGACGACCGGCTCGTGGGCCGGGTGACATCGGCGATGTGGAGCTATGTCGAGGATCGCAGCCTGGCCATGGGCTACCTCCGACATGGAGACGGGGTCACCGCGGACTGGCTCGAGGAGGGCCGCTTCGAGATCGAGGTGGCCGGTCGACCGGTTCCGGCCACGCCGTCGATCCGTTCGTTCTACGATCCGAAGAACCGACGGGTACGCATGTAGGTACCGGTAGCCAGCAGTGGAGGGGCTATGTGGACAAAAGGGCCGAGAATCACAGCGTCGACGGTGAAAGACCCGTGAGAGAAGAAGCCCGGTGCGTGATCATCGGGGGTGGGGCCATGGGCGTTGGCCTGCTCTACTTCTTGGCCCATGAGTCCTGGACCGACACCGTCCTGATCGAAAAGGGTGAGCTGACCTCAGGCTCGACTTGGCATGCGGCCGGGCTCGTCCCCAACTTCATCGGTGACCTCAACATGGCCAAGGTCCACCAAGAGGCGGTGGCCCTCTACCCGAAGCTCGAAGCCGAGACCGGTCTGTCGGCGGGCTGGCACGGCTGTGGCGCCGTGCGCCTGGCCCGTACCGGCGCCGAAGTGGACTGGCATCGCTACGTCCACGGCGTGCTCACCCAGATCGGGGTCGAATCGCATCTGATCGGCCCGGACGAAATCGTTGAGCTGCATCCCCTGCTGGAGCTCGATGACGTCATTGTCGGCTTCTACACCCCCCACGACGGCTGGACCGATCCTTCGAGCTGCACCAACGCCATGGCTCGGGGCGCCCGCCAACTCGGCAGCGAGATCCAGCGCCACACGCTGGTCACCGGTATGAGCCAGTTGCCCGACGGGCGCTGGGAAGTGATCACGGACAAGGGTCGGATCGTCTGCGAGCACGTCGTGAACGCCGCCGGCCACTACGCGCCCCAGCTCGGTGCCATGGTCGACCTCGACGTCCCCATCGTCTCGGTGATCCACCAGTACTTGGTCACCGAAACCATACCGGCCATGGCTGGCCTCGGCTACGAGCCCCCGGTGATCCGTGATCCCCGAGCATCGTGTTACTACCGCCGCGAGCTCGATGGGCTGCTGATCGGACCCTACGAGATGCGGGGATCCACCGTCTACGGCGTCGAGGGGATCGACTGGGATCTGCATTTCCATCTGACCCCTCCGAACCTCGATGTGCTGGAGGAATGCCTCGAGTACGCGGCCATGCGGATACCCGCTTTCTCTTCGGCCGGCATCAAGCAGGTGGTGTCGGGCCCCATCACCCACACCCCCGACTCCGGGTACCTGATGGGGCCGGCTCCGGGTCTGAGCAACTACTGGCACTGCAACGGGGCTTCCATCGGCATCACCCAAGGCCCGGGCGCGGGTCGATACCTGGCCCAGTGGATGGTGCACGGCCAGACCGAGATCAACGTAAGGAGCATGGACCCCCGCCGGTTCGGTGACCACACCGGACCCCGGTCGGTCTTTGCCGTCTCCAAAGCCCGTGACGAGTACCACGAGATGTATCAGGTCCGGCGCCCGGGCGAGTACCGGGCTGCGGGCCGCCCCCAGAAGACGACCCCGATCCATGATCGCCTCGACCGGCTCGGAGCCCAGTGGCAGGAGGTGTACGGCTGGGAGCGACCCCAGTGGTTCTCGCCCGACGGAACCCCCGAACGGCATTCGTTCCGCCGGTCCAACGCCTTCGGCGCGGTCGGATCCGAAGTATGGGGGGTGCGGCAGCGGGTGGGCTTGGCCGACCTGACGGCATTCGCCAAGTTCACCGTGACCGGTCGGGACGCGGCTGCTTTCTTGAGCCGGCTGTCGGCCAACCGGTTACCAGCCCGCGACGGCGGGATCCGGTTGGTTCACATGCTTACCGAACTGGGCGGCATCGAGTGCGAGATGACCGTCACCCGGTTCGGTTCCGACAGCTTCTACCTCAGTTCGGCCATCATGGGCCAGAGCCACGACCGCGACTGGCTGGTCCAGCACGTCGAGCCGGCCGCCGACGTCACCGTGACTGACGTCACCGACTCGACCGGGCTGCTGGGCCTGACCGGCCCCCGGGCCCGGGCCGTTTTGCAACCGCTCACCGGCGCCGACCTGACCAACCGGTCGTTCCGCTGGCTCACGGCTCGTCTGATCGACATAGCCGGCGTGCCGTGCCGGGCCCTGCGGGTGTCGTATGTGGGCGAGCTGGGTTGGGAACTGCACTGCCCGCTGGACCGGATGGCCGATCTCTACGATGCCTTGGTGGAAGCGGGCGAGCCCCACGGCTTGGTCCATTTCGGGAGCTACGCCATGAACGCCATGCGTATCGAGAAGGCCTACAAGGCATGGGGCAGCGAGCTCACCACCGAGATCACTCCCATCGAGGCTCGTCTGGACCGCTTCGTCGACTTCGACTCGGACTTCATCGGCCGCCCGGCGGTGCTGGCTCGCCGCGACCAGGCCGAGCCCCTTTCGATGGTGCTGGTCTATTGCGAGATCGACGCCACTGACAACGACGTCCGGGGTAACGAGCCGGCATTCGACGGCGACACCGTCATGGGTATCGCCACCAGCGGGGCTTACGGCCCCACCGTGGGCAAGAGTCTCGCTTTCGTCTACGTCGACCCGAAGTTCGAGAGTCCGGGCTCGATCTTCGAGATCGACATGCTCGGTGAACGCCGCCGGGCAACAGTACTGGCCGCCGCGGCCTACGATCCCGGCAATGAGGCCCTCCGGGCCTGACAGGAGGCACTATGGCCGATGCCACGCTTCGCCGTCGCCGATCAGGAGGCCGGTCCGGCCGGATCGCCACCCGTCAGGCGCCCTTGGACGCCGACGAGGCCCCGGTCAGGCCCGGGTTGCCGGGCGGTCGGTTCGCTCCCCTGACCGAAACCGACATGGTGCAGGTGTTGGACACGGCCCTGGACCTGCTCGAAAGGGTGGGCATGGGTTCGCCCATCGAAGAGTTCATCGATGTCGTTACCGGGGCGGGCGGCTGGATGGACGACGCCGACCGGCTCCATTACCCCAGAGGGGTGGTGGAGCGGGCCGTCGAGACCGCGGCCAAGGAGTGGGTCTGGCACGGGTTCGACGACGATCGATCCATCGAGGTGGGCGGCAACCGGGTTCACTTCGGTACGGCTGGCGCCGCCGTGCTCATACACGACCACGAGACCAACACCTTCCGCCATTCCACCGCCCGGGACGTGTACGACTGCGCCCGCCTGGTGGACACCCTCGACAACATCCACTTTTACGTGAGGACCGTCGTGGCCCGGGATCTCACCGACGCCCGGGCGCTCGACATCAACACGGCGTACGCGGCCATGGCCGGTACCACCAAGCCGGTCGGCTCGTCCTGGTTCGAGCGCCATCACGTGTACGACGCAGTCGAGATGTTCGACATGGCCCTGGGTGGGCCGGGCCAGTTCCGCCAGCGGCCCTTCGTCGTTGCCAACAACACCTTCGTGGTACCGCCCCTGCGCTTCGCCCAGGAATCGGCCGCGGCCATGGTGGCCCAAGTCGAGACCGGTATGCCCGTCAACCTCCTGTCGGCGGGTCAGGCCGGCGCCACCTCACCGGCGGCGCTGGCCGGGTCGCTGACCCAGGCGCTGGCGGAGTGCCTGGCCGCGCTGACCAGCGTCAATCTCTTGCGCCCGGGCCATCCCTGCGTTATGGGGATGTGGCCGTTCGTCTCGGATCTACGCACGGGAGCCATGAGCGGCGGGTCGGGCGAGGAGGGGATCCTCAACGCGGCTGCAGCTCAGCTCGTCAACTGGATGGGACTGCCTTCGGGAGTAGCGGCCGGTATGGCCGATTCCAAGGTGCCCGACAATCAGGCCGGCTACGAGAAGAGCTTGAACGTGGCGCTGGCCGGACAGGCCGGCGCCAACCTCGTCTACGAGTCGGCCGGCATGCTGGCCAGCTTGCTGAGTTGCTCTCTGGAAGCGCTGGTCATCGACAACGACATGTTGGGGGGCATCAACCGGACCATCCGAGGGATCGAGGTCAACGAGGAGACCCTCTCGGCTGGTCTCATCGGGGAAGTGGTGGCCGGGCCGGGCCATTTCCTGGGGTCGGCCCAAACGTTGGCGCTGATGCAAAAGGAATACGTCTACCCCGTCATCGGCGACCGCGACACCCCCGACAACTGGGTGGAGGCCGGAGCCAAGGGAGCCAGGGAAGTAGCCCACGAGCATGTCCGCTCTGTGCTGGCCCAGCACCATCCCGACCACATCCCGGCTGCTGCCGACGCCGAGATCCGGGCCGCGTTCGATATCCGCGTGCCGCCTCGGCCCGGTTCGTGACGGCCCGAGTTCGATATCCGCGTGCCGCCTCGGCCCGGTTCGTGACCCGGTTCGTGACGGCCCGAGCCGTCAGTCCTCGATGACCTCGATGGCGTATTCGGGACAGTTGTCGGCGGCCAACCGCGCCTTTTCGATCCGGTCGTCGGTTACGATCCCGTCGTTGCGCTCCGAAGCGGTGCCGAAGTCGTCGACGTCGAAGAGCTCCGGCGCCAGTATGTAGCACCGGTTATGGCCTTGACACCTCTCTTGATCGACGCGGACTCGCATCGGGATTCCTCCACATCGGCAACGAAAGCCCAGTCACATTACCGTACGCCGGAGTTCACCGGTTCGAGTTGGAGGTAGAGCGAACGTGGCGACACGATCCATCAGAAATATCGTTCTGGCCGGGCACAGCGGGAATGGCAAGACGAGCCTGGCCGAGGCGATGCTCTACCGGGCCGGGGTCATCGACCGGCCCGGTCGGGTCCCCGACGGTTCCACGGTCTTCGATTACGACCCTATCGAGCATCGACGTCATCAGAGCTTGAGCCTGTCCACGGCGTCGTTCACTTGGGCCGACCACAAGATCAACGTCATCGACACGCCCGGCTATGCCGATTTTGTCGGCGAAGTGACCGGCGGCATGGATGCGGCTGATCTGGCCGTGTTCGTTATCGACGGGGTATCCGGTGTGCAGGCCCAAGATGTCGTCTTGTGGCGCTTGGCCGAAAGAGCCGGCTTGCCTCGGGTGGTCTTCGTAAATGCCCTCGACCGTGACAACTCGTCTTTCGAACGGACCTTGGAAGACCTGCGGACCCACTTCGGGTCCGGTGTAGCCCCGGCGGAGCTGCCGATCGGGAGCGAGTCGGAGTTCAGCGGCATCGCTGACCTCATGACCGACCGTGCGCTGGAGTACAGCACCGGCCGCTCCCGTAAGGGGCCCATTCCCGAAGATTTGGTCTCGGCGGCCCAGGCTGGCCACGAACAGCTCGTCGAAGACGTGGTCGAGGGAGACGATGAGCTTCTGGAGCAGTACTTGGAAGGCATCGAACCCACCGCCGAGCAATTGGAGCGCTTGCTGAACGCTTCGGTCGGCGCCGGGACGGTGTTTCCCGTGCTCTGTGGCTCGGCGACCACGCCCATCGGCGTGGACCGGTTGCTCGACTTCATCTGTCGGATCGGCCCCGCCCCCGGAGAGCTGGGCCCGGCACCGGGCACGGCTGGGGACCAGCCGGTCGAGATCGACTTCGATCCGAACGGACGACCGGTGGTCTTCGTGTTCAAGACGAAGATCGACGAATTCTTGGGCCAGATCTCCTACCTGAAAGTGGTATCAGGCCGGATCCGGTCCAACGACACGCTGGTCGATGCTCGGACCGGCGACAAGGAACGCTTCCACCATCTGGTTTCGCTGACCGGAGCTGCCCACACCCCGGTGGATGCCATCAGCGCCGGCGACATCGCCGCCGTTACCAAACTGGACGGCATCCGCACCGGCGACACCCTGTCCGATGATGCCTCGCTCACGGTTCGGGTGGCTTCTCCCCCCGACCCGGTGTACGGGGTGGCCATCAAGGCGGCTACCCCGGCCCAGGAGGACAAGTTGGCCACTGTTTTGCGCCGGATCGCGATCGAGGATCCGGGCCTGAAGATCCGCCATGAGCAGACGACGCAGCAGACAGTGTTGTCGGGCGGCGGTGAGGCCCACATCCGGGTGGCGCTGGCTCGACTGGAGCGTCAAGGGCTCGGCTATGAGACCGAGCCGGTGCGGGTCGCCTACCTGGAGACCCTGGCCGGCCCGGCTGACGTGGAGAGCAAATTCAAGAAGCAGAGCGGCGGGCACGGCCAGTTCGCAGTAGCGCTGGTGCGGTTCGAACCCCTGGGCCGCGGCGCCGGTTACCAGTTCGACAGCGAGGTGTCCGGCGGCGCCATCCCCCGCAACCTCATCCCGGCGGTGGGGGCCGGGATCGCCGAGGCCATGGGCAACGGTGGCCGGTACGGGTTCCCCATCGTCGACATCCGGGCCGTGTGTTACGACGGCAAGCACCATTCGGTGGATTCGTCGGAGATGAGTTTCAAAGTGGCGGGGTCACTGGCCCTCAGGTCGGCTATGGAACAGGCGGGAAGCGCGGTCCTCGAGCCGGTGAGCGACATCCGGGTCGAGGTTCCCGACAGCCAGCAAGGCGACATCCTCGGTGACCTCAACGCCCGCCGGGGTCAGGTGCTGGGAACCGAGCCGGGCGGGGTCGCCGGTACCAGTGTGGTCCATGCTCATGTCCCGACCTCGGAGATCCTCGACTACGTGATGGATCTGCGCTCGATGACGGGCGGTACGGGTACCTTCGAGGCAACCCACTACGACTACCAGCCGCTCCCGGCCAACCTTCTCAACCGAGTCGTGGCGCCCGAGGACTGACCGCCCGGTAGGGCGGCCTCAGGCATAGGTCCGGCGCCGCCCCCGTTTGGTCGGGGCGTACCGGGGATCGGGGCGTACCGGGGATCGTCACAGATGGGGCCGCAGCCAATCGAGGGTGACGCGGTTGAAATCCTCGGAGTTCTCCATCGTCACGAGATGGCCGCAGCCCGCAAAGACCACCAGCTCGGAGCCGTCGATGGCTTCGTGGAGTTCTCGGGAGCACTCCACCGGGAGCACGTAGTCGAGCTCGCCCACCGTGATGAGCGTCGGTACGCGCACTTGGCCCGCCTCGGCGCTCAAGTCGTGGGTGAGGTTGGCTTCGATCTGGCCCCTCAGACCCTCGAACGTGGCTGGGTTGGCTTGCATGTGGGCCAGGATCCTCATCAGATCGTCGAAGTTGTCCATCATGTAGGCGGGGCTGAACAGCAGCGGGAGGGTGGCTTTGTAATAGAAGTCGGTTCCTCCGGCCAGAAGGATCTCTTTTAGCAGCCCGAGCGAGTACTCGGCGAACCCCCGGGTGGCGAGCCAGCTCGAATGGAGCTGTAGCGTTCGGACCCGTTCAGGGGCATGCACCGCTATGTGGAGCCCGATCGCCCCGCCGAGCGATGAGCCGGAGATATGAGCCGCCGGGACCTCCATGTGGTCCATCAGGGCGATCGTGTCGGTGGCCATCTGGGCCACGGTGTAAGGCGGGGGTGTGGTGCTACTGCGCCCGACTCCGCGACCGTCGAAGATCACGCAGGGCACTTCGGACTCGTAGGCCTCGACCTGTGGCATCCAGCGGGTGCCGTCGGCCCCGGTGCCGCGGATGAACAGGACCGGAGGGCCGTCGCCGTCGCCGTGCTTCTCGTAGTAGATGTCGGCGTCGGTGGAACGGGCCAGAGGCATCGGCTATCGCCCGTTCGCTCGCTCGGGGGACCCAGGCGCCGGAGCCACCCCGATCGGCCCCAACGCGGTTTGGAGTG
Source organism: Acidimicrobiales bacterium (assembly GCA_963422655.1). Classification (GTDB taxonomy): domain Bacteria; phylum Actinomycetota; class Acidimicrobiia; order Acidimicrobiales; family Aldehydirespiratoraceae; genus CATQHS01. The sequence goes on from OY730440.1 coordinate 1,758,192, forward strand.
TAGCCGCGACCGCCACTGCGGTATTTTCCTGCCAGCGGCCCGCCGTGATCTGCACCCCGACGGGCATGTCGTCGGGGTCGAATCCGGCGGTCACGATGCCGGCCGGAAGCCCGGTCATGTTCTGGGGCACGGTGAAGTGCATCACTGCGTCGCGTAACGGTCGACGCTCACCGTTGATCACGGCCTCGTCACTGCTTTCGATGAGGCTGGGGCCCACTGCCGAGATGGGGCTGATCAGGGCGTCGACCGATCGAAGTTGACGATCGAACGACGCGATGATCCTGCGCCGTTCTTGCTGGGCTGAGAGGTAGTCACCAATCGAGACTCCAGCCGCTGCCTCCAAGCGAGAACGCACGTCGTCACCGTACTGACCGGCCCGCTCGGGGAAGAGCTTCATCGACCGGCTGTGAACATGGTGGGCCTCTGCCATCTGCAGGGGCCCGAAGGCTTCCAGTATCGACGAGGCGGCCGGAAGGTCGATCTCGATTATCTCGGCCCCGAGTTGTTCCAGCGTGTCGAGTGCTCGGTCGTATACCTTCCCGACTCCAGCATCGAGATCTATGTCGATCAGCGCTTCGGCCGTCGCCACCCGAACCCCGTCGAGTGACGGGAGAGGCCGGGCATCGGAGAGAAAGGGCGGCCCGGAGCAGTCCGGATCGCTTCGATCGGCGCCGCTCATGGCGGCAACCAATGTCGCGGCGTCGTCGATGGACCGGCCCAACGCTCCGGCGGTGTCGAATGACGGGGCCAGGGCGACACCGCCGGTTCGGCCCACACGCCCGAACGTGGGTTTCAACCCGGCGACACCGCAAAAGCAGGCTGGGATCCTGATCGAACCGCCGGTGTCGCTGCCGACCGCGATGGGAACCATGCCGGCCGCCACCGCCGCGCCGGAACCACCACTGGAGCCGCCCGGCACCCGGTCGTGGTTCCACGGGTTCCGTGTACTCCGTCGGGTCCGGTGCTGAGTGGTGATGCCCCAACCGAATTCGTGGGACCGGGTCGTGCCGACGATCAGCGCTCCGGCCCGCCGGAGGCGCCCGACGAGCTCGGCGTCGGCACGGGCCACTCGACCCGACAACACATCGGATCCGTAGTCACCCGGCGCGCCGGCCACGTCGAACAGCTCTTTTACCGCGACGGGCACGCCGTGCAGCGGGCCTCGGTTGTGGCCCATTGCCAACTCGTCGGTCAGTTCTGCGGCCCGGGCCCGGGCCGATTCCTCCAGCACGCAGGCGAATGCGCCGATCTCTCCGTCCACGGCGGCGATGCGCCCCAAGACGGAGTCGAGCGCCTCCGACGGGCTGGCGGTCCCGGCGATGAAGTGCTGGGCCAGCGGGCTGGCACCCAGCCGCCATAGTTCGGTCAAGGGCTTCGCGGCAGATCCGGCACAGCCGCATAACCCGCCTTGTCGAGAGATGGAGCGCCTCCCAGAATCCAGAGGACGACCATCGACTCGGTACCTTCGTCGGCGCCGGCGGAGTGAGCGGCATTGGCGGGAACGAAGACGACATCACCGGCGCTGATGTCGTAGTACTGGTCTGCGACCCGGTGCCAGCCCCGGCCCGACATGACGATCACGACCTCTTCGGCATCGGGATGCAGATGGTGCTCGTGGGTGCCGCCGGGTGGGTAGACGGTCTGCCCGACCATGATCTTCTCCGACTGCTGCCGGTCCTCTGTGACCAGCGAGCGGATGTCGAGGTGGCCGAACGGGGTACCAGCCCAATCGCCGGGCGGGGTCGTGTCTGCCCTCACCACATACTCAACCATGAGCGAAGTATTATAACATCGCAGCATGCGCCAAGGTCCGCTCCGGGGTCCCGAGATTCTCGAGTTCTACCAGAGGGGTTACCTGCGGCCGGGGCGAGTGTTCGGCATCGACGAGGTCGCCGAGTTGCGAAGATTGGTCGATGCCGTGACCGTTCGCGAGCAGGCGGAGGGCCGGCTCTACGACCTCTTGGACCCGGGCCTTTGGCCCGATGTCGACGAGCCCGAGCCCGGCGGGTCCATCGGTGACGACTCGACGCCGAAGCGTCATGTCGAGTTCCTATTCAATCTCTGGCGGGCAGAACCACGGATCCGTGAGTTCATCTTCGATTCCAGGCTCGGGCGCTGGGCCGCCCAGCTCATCGGTACACCGGCAGTCCGCCTCTTGGAGGACAACGCTCTGTGGAAGGAGCCCCGATCCGGGGGTGCACTCACCTGGCATCAGGACTGGCCGTATTGGCCTCTGGCACAACCGAACGCGGTCACGGCCTGGATCGCGCTCGACGACACCGACGCGGCCAACGGCGCGATGGCAGTGGCGGTTGCCAGTCATCTCACGGGAGAACGGCTTCCGGTCACGTTCGGGACGGGAACGCCGTACCTCCAGGATCTTCGTCCTCCCACCGTCGAACCGATCGGGGATCCGCAAGAGCTCGGGCTCGAGATCGCCACCATCACGCTGCGAGCCGGGGAAGTGTCGTTTCACTCGCCTCTGGTGTGGCACGGTTCGGGGCCCAATGACACCGACCGGCCCCGGCGGGCGATCGTCATCCGCTACGTGGGCGCCGGGACGATCTGGCTCGGATCGCAGCGGTACGAGTACAACTACACCGATGAAGAGGTAGGTCTGGAGGTGGGAGACCCGGTTGGCGGCGAGTACTTTCCCATTATCCCCATTGACACGGTGGCATCGTGATGAACGGCCTCGGCTCGAAGATCCGTCGGATCGAGAAGGCGCGGCTGCTCGCCTGCGTCGACGAAACCGTGGTCACCGATGCCACCGTGGTCATCGACGGGGAGCTGATCGCCTGGGCCGGGCCCGCCGATGAGCTGCCCGCTGATCTGGCCGGTGACTCGGTTCCGGTTATCGATGTGGGCGGCGCCACCGTCATGCCCGGCCTGATCGATGCCCACATGCACATCAGCTTCGGTGAGCCCCAGACCGAAGAGGAGCTGTACATCTACACACCCCCGGCGTATCGGGCCGTCCGGGCCGCAGCCGACGCCGAGAAGGTATTGCTGGCCGGTGTCACCAGCGCTTGCGATCCCGGCGGCCCGGTCGGGATCGCGGCCGCGGTCCGCGACGCGGTGGAGGCCGGCTTGATCCAAGGCCCCAGATTGTCCGCGGCTGGTCGCCAGATCACCACCCAGCAGGGGATCGGGGACACACTGCCCCGGTGGGTCGATATCTCCGAGTCGTCGTTCGGAGCATTGGTCCGGAGTCGTGACGAGCTACTCGAAGAGATCCGCAACGAGGTCAAGGACGGCGTCGATCTGGTCAAGATCGCCGGCTCCGGCCCTCATACGACCGAATACGGGGCGTTTCGCCTCGAAGAGCTCGAGCTGGCCGTCGGCGAGGCTCATCGGCTGGCCCGCCCGGTGGCCATGCATGCCAGATCGCGCCAATCGGTAGCAGATGCGGTCGCGGCCGGGATCGACTGGATCATGCACGCGTCCTACATGGACCCGCCCACGCTCGAAGCGGTGATCGCGACCGGCACGCCATTGCTGCCGGCTATGACACTGCTTGTCAACTCCCTCGAGGGTGGGAGCATGCCCGCCGCCACCAAGGCCGCCATCGGGCGGGAGCTCGACGCCGCCGTATCCATCCTGACGAAGGCGTATGAGCAGGGAGCGACCCTGATTGCCGGGTCCGAGACCGGGTTTGCCATGACTCCCTACGGCCAGTGGCACACCCGGGAGATGGAGCTGTTCGTGAGCCATCTCGGGATGAGCGACATAGCGGCCATCCTCGCCATGACCCGTGATGCGGCCATTGCTGCTCCCCGCCATACCGAGATGATCGGCACGCTCACACCCGGCAAATACGCCGACATCCTTGTTGTCGACGGCCACCCCGATCAGGATGTGACGCTTCTGGGTGATCGTGAACGAATCCGGGCTGTCATCAAAGGAGGGGTAGAGGTTGCGCCGTGGCGGCCGCCTGAACTGCCAACTTCTCGTATGCCCTTCGAGAAGGCGCGGCCATACACGGCAGAACTGTACGAGAGGAACAAGTACTGACCCCGCTGGCAGACCTTTGGAGGCTCGACGGGCGCACGGCCGTGGTGACCGGTGCCGCCCGCGGCTTCGGTTCGGCTATCGCTCGCCGGGTGGCCGAAGCCGGCGCGGTGGTGGTGATCGCAGACGTGCGTCGAGATGAAGCGGAGTCGACCGCGGCTCGTATCACTGCTGAGACCGGTGGTGAGTGTCACGGGCGCAAGGTCGACGTCGCCGACGAGAGCTCGGTGACAGAGCTGTTCGGGTTGGTCGAAGAGCGCCTGGGGCCGGTCGATCTGCTCGTGAACAACGCCGGCGTGTTCTCCAACTACTACGTCTCGGACCTGCCGCACGACGAATGGACCCGCATATTCGACGTCAACGTCACCGGGACCTTCCTGTGCAGCCGAGCGGCGGCGGCCAGCATGACACCCCGCGGCGCGGGCGTGATCGTCAACGTGGCCTCGGTCGATGCCTTGGCCCCGTCGGCCGAGGGCTTGCTCCATTACACGACCTCCAAGCACGCCATCGCTGGCTTCACCAAGTCGCTGGCGATGGAGCTGGCTCCGGCCGGTGTGCGGGTCAACGGGGTTTGTCCCGGTGCGGCCATGACCGAGGGGGCCGTCGAGCTCATCACGGCCGGTGCAACGGAAGGTATCGACGTCGAAGCGCAATGGGATGGGATCGTGGCTCGTACTCCTCTGGGTCGTCTGTGCGAGCCCGATGATCTCGGCCGGGCCGTCGTGTTCTTGGCCTCCGACATGGCTGCGTTCGTGACCGGCGTACTCTTGCCGGTCGACGGAGGGATCCTTGTCCAGCCCCTGGAAGGCTATATACCGGTAGCAGGCCATGCATCGGGCGGAGCCGCCATATGACCAGGAAAGACAGCACCGACCAAGAGATACGGTCTACGCCGACCATCGTGGCCGAGGGTCTCAGGAAAGAGATTCTCGATGGAACGATCGGCCCCGGCGAACGGATCAATGTTCGCAAGCTCGGTCAGCGCCTCAATGTCTCCTACATCCCGATCCGCGAGGCGGTGCGGCTGCTCGAAGCCGAGGGCTTCGTCGAGACCAAGCCGAACGTGGGCGCCACCGCGGCCGGGATCTCACTGGTCGAGCTCGAAGACGTTTATGACCTCCGCCGCATGATCGAGCCGGTGATCGCGAAGCGGGCGGTCGAGCGCATGTCCGATGAGCATGTGATGGTGGTCCGGCAGGCCCTTCGGGAGTTGGAAGAGTTGGAGGCCATTGCATCGGGCATCGACACCAACGTCATCGTCGCTCACCGCCGTTTTCATTGGGAACTGCTGGCTCCGGCGGCGGCACCCTTGGTGGAGAGAACGCTTCGCGGCCTGTGGCGGATATCTGAGCGTTACGTACGGCGTACGCGCGGCATCGCGCTGCCCGTGGCCGTTGCCCAGCACGCTGAGATGGTGGAACTGGCGGCCCGGCGCGAGGGTGACACCCTGGCCGACCTGCTCAACGACCACTTGCACCTGACGGCCAGCGCCCTGAAGATCCTGTACGACCGGGACCCGGCGGCATAGCGAGAGCTCACATGCACGTGGTCGTTCTGCCCAAGACGGGCATCTACGCCGGTGACGTGGTCCTCGTGGAGTGGCTGGTCTCCGAGGGGAGCCAGGTAAGCGTCGGGGATCCGATCTTCGTCATCGAGAGCGAGAAGGTCGAGATGGAGATCGAGGCCGATGTCGACGGGTGGCTCCATCGAGAGGCCGACCCCGGTTTGGAAGCGTCGATCGGAACCCGCATCGGCGCCATCAGTGCCACCGAGGCCGAGTATCGAAGAATCGCAGGTCTGCGGTGAGTAGCAGGGAGATCCTCGAGAGCGGGTTGAAGATGATGACCCGTATCCGGGTGTTCGAAGACCGTGTGGTTCGTGAGTTCGCCAAGGGTGAGATGCCGGGATTCGTCCACACGTACCACGGCGCCGAGCCGGTGGCGGCGGGGGTCTGCGCTCACCTGTCCGCCGCCGACATGATCACGAGCACGCATCGCGGCCATGGTCATTGCATAGCCAAGGGTTGTGACTTCCTTCCGATGGTGGCAGAGCTGTACGGACGAGAGACCGGCCTCTGCAAGGGGCGAGGCGGGTCGATGCACATCGCCGACTTCACCCGGGGAATCCTCGGCGCCAACGCCATAGTGGGGGGTGGTATCTCGCTGGCGGTCGGGGGCGCGCTCGCGGCCCACGTTCTTGGCGACGGTCGGGTAGCGGTGTCGTTCTTCGGTGACGGCGCTGCCAATCAGGGCGTTTTCCACGAGGCGCTCAACCTGGCTGCGATCTGGCGCCTGCCCGTGGTCTTCGTATGTGAGAACAACGGTTGGGCCGAGTCGACGCCGGCCTCGTATTCGACCAGCGTGACCGATATCGCGGTCCGGGCCCGGTCCTACGGTATTCCCGGCGTCGTGATCGACGGATCCGACTACGTCGACGTTTACGAGAAGGCCGGTCAGGCCATAGAGATGGCCCGGTCCGGCGCCGGCCCGACCCTGCTCGAGGCCAAGATCACCAGGATGCGGGGTCATTTCGTCGGTGACCCGGAGCAGTATCGCTCCCGGGAGCAACGCCGGACCGCTCGGGCCGCAGATCCTCTGGACCGTCTCAGGTCCGAAGTCGACATCGGGGGCTACGAGCAGGAAGTCACCGCCGAGCTCGACGCCGCCTACGAATCGGCGCTGTGTGCACCGTGGCCCGATCCGGCCCAAGTCGAGCGGTATGTGCTGTCGGAACCACCGGCTGGTCCCAGCCCTCCATCGGATCCACCGACAACGCCGCGCCAAGGGTCGTACCTGCTGGCGGTGCACGAAGCCATTGCCGGGGCTATGCGCCTTGATCCAGCTGTGGTCGTCATCGGCGAGGACATCGCCGGCGGTGCCGGGCTCGGTGAGCCGCTCGAGGGGGCCATGGGGGGCACATTCGGTGTCACCAGGGGCCTGATCGAGGAGTTCGGGCCGGATCGAGTACGTGACACCCCCATCTCCGAAGCCGGTTTCGTCGGGGCTGGTATCGGTGCCGCTTTGGCCGGTCTGCGGCCCGTCATCGATGTGATGTGGGCGAGCTTCGTCCCCTACTGCTTCGACCAGATCTTCAACCAAGCCGCGAAGATGCGCTACATGTTCGGCGGCCAGACCGACGTGCCGGTGGTGCTGCGGATGGCGGTCGGCGCCGGCCTGCGGGCCGGCAGTCAGCATTCCGACACCCTGTATCCAATTCTTGCCCACATCCCCGGGTTCAAGGTCGTGGCTCCGGCCACGCCCGCCGACGCCAAAGGGCTTCTGGCCCGAGCCATTGTCGAGGACAGTCCGGTGGTGGTTCTCGAGCACATGAGCCTGTACCGGACGGCGGGGCCCTTGCCCGAGGAATACTACGAGTTGCCCATCGGCGCGGCCCGGGTGGCCGTGCCCGGTGAGGACGTGACGCTCATAGCGTTCGGCGCTGGTGTTTCCCTGGCGGCAGAGGCGGCCGAGACGCTCCGATCCGATCACGGAACCTCGGCCGAGGTCATCGATCTGCGGACGTTGTCACCGCTCGATGTGGACACGCTCACGGCTTCGGTCGGTCGCACCGGCCGAGCCGTTGTGATCGACGAGAGCCCACCCCGATGCAGTATGGCTTCCGAGATCGCCGCCGTGGTCACCGAGACGGCCTTCGGTCGGCTTCGGGCTCCGGTCGCCCGGGTTACGTCGGCATGCTCGCCGGTTCCGTTCAGCCCCCCGCTCGAAGATGCCCATATGCCGACCGTGGAGCGGGTGGTCAGCAGCGTCGTCGCGATGTGATCGCCTCAGCCGACCGCGGCTCGAAGTAACTCGAACACACGGTCGACCTCGCGGGCGGTCTCGGGATCGAGCCGGTACCCGACCGGGCCCCGAACCCGGGCACTGGTAAAGACACCTTGACGGACGAGCAGATGCTTCTCGACCGCGATGAAGGCGTCGAGGCTGGTCTGGAGCGAGACCAATGACGCCAACGGACCGTTGATGGCGTCGATGCGCTCGCCGTCCCCCTCGACCAGTGCGTTCCACAGGGCGACGATGGCCCAGCACACCTCAGCGCCGGGCATGGTCCCGATGATGCCCCGCTGAAAGCTGTCGACGAGCGAGATGCCTCCGGACCCCTCGAACACCCGGGCGGTGCCGTTGGTGGCCTGCATCAGCTCGGTCAAACGGGGCCCGATCGGGATCGCTTCGGGCTTGAAGAGGACACGGTCGCCGTACCCGTCGAGCAGGTCCGCCTGCATACGGATCGACATGGGTCGGCCCACGTATCCGCTCGCGTCCTGGACGATCACCGGGATGAAGACCGCGTCGAGCAAGGCCCGGTAGTAGTCGAACAGCTCACCCTCGGTGGCCGCAACCGAGAAGGGCGGGATGGCCATGACGGCAGTTGCCCCTATTGCTTCGGCGTCGGTGGCCAATCCGACGGCCACGCTGGTGCTTTCGGCGCCCACGCTCACGACCACGGGTCCATGCGGGAGCCCCAGTTCGCACGCAAGCCGGGCCAGCTCTCGGCGTTCGGGGCCCGAGAGCCGCACCACCTCCGACACCATGGCCATCACTATCCCGTGGACGCCGTGGGCGTACATCCACTCGATCTCAGCCTCGAGGATCTCGGCGTTCACGGAGTCGTCGTCCCGGAACGGGGTCTGGAAAACCGAGAGCACCCCGGCCAGTGCGGGCGACATGAAGCCGATAGTAGTTACGGGGCGCGGACTGGCGCGCCGGTCCGGAGTCAGAAGAAGGTTCGAATCCCGCCGATCACGTTGAGCTCGATGTCCACGAGCGGGATCGCCCGCCAGCGTTCGAAGGTTGTGCAGGGATGTGAGATCCCGCAACCCACCACGTCACCAACCGACAGGTCGAAACCGTCGGGCACCCTTACGTAGGCGTGCTGATCGTCGAGGCCGAATACCTCCAGCTCACCGGCCAGCCGTTCAGGCTGCTCACCCCGCTGGATCGTCACCGGTATCGGTAGATCGACGTCGTAAGACGCGTCGCGCTTGCCGAAACCGAGCAAGGCGAGCCCGGCCTCCGGGCGCGATACCACGTAGGACCAGATCGTCAAGGCCGGTCGTAACGGGGGGTACGTATCCATTGGCGACCGAACTCCGAACGGTGACGATTCCGCGTAGAGGCGTGAGTCGTGGGTCACGTAGCAACCGGGCCGGATAACGAGCCGGACGGGCTTGGGCATGGCCCACTCCCCGTCGAGGCCGGTCACCACCAGATCGGGGTACATGCTTCCGCCCGCGGAGACGATGATCTCGTCGAGATGATCGACGAGCGACAGGTCCTCGAGCCGTTGCATCAGCAGGCGCAGCTCGCCCATCAGTTCATCGACGGCACCGAGGCTGTCATCGGACCGGTGCCAGATCCCCTCGTAGGCTTCGGCCCCCACCAGTCGCAGCCGCGGCGATGACGATGTTCGGACGGCGACATCGAGCGCTTCGTCGACGCTTCGACATCCGGTACGACCGCCGGGGGCCCCGAGCTCGACCAGCACGTCGATAGCGCGGCCTTCGGGCCGCTCGCTGAGCGCTCTCTCCATCAGTTCCACACCAGCTACGGAGTCGACCAATACCAGGATCTCTACCCGGGGGTGGGCGGCCAGCTCGTCCCACACCCAGCGAACCGCGGCGGGATCGATGACCTGATGGGCGATCAGTATCCGCTCGACGCCGAAGGCACGAAGCATCCGAGCCTGACTCGCAGTTGCGGCGGTGATCGCCCACGCCCCGGCGTCGAGTTGCCACTGGATGATCTCGGGCGACATCGTCGTCTTCCCGTGCGGTGCCAGCGAGATGCCGGTGTCGTTGCAGAAGCGGCTGACGGTCGTGAGGTTGTGTTCGAGATCTCGGGCTGAGATGGTGGCAACCGGGAACAGGAAGTCGCCGGTGAAGAGGTTCGGGGTTGTTGCTGCCAGCGATTCCAGGTGACCCGGTCCGGTGGCGGCGGGCCAGCCCTTGTAATACTGTTCGAGGTCGGGGGTTGGCTTCACACCTGACTCCGTCCGGAGGGTCGGGTCAGGCTAACCGGCCGGCCGTGACGACCAGCTCACCGATTACGTCGCTGGGCAGAGCGATCCCGACGCAGCCCGGAGCGACCCGGGTAGATGTTATATGATCAGGGATTACCCGGGAATGTCGGACTGGAGAGTTGGTGGCATCCAAGCGCATCGGTATCGACAGCGGGGGGACGTTCACCGATCTGGTCCTGTTCGACGCCGACGACGGGTCGGTCTCATCGCTGAAGGTGGCATCCACCCCTCGTGAACCGCTGGCGGCATTCATCTCGTCGATCCGCCAGTCGGGGGCGGCACCCGAATCGATTGCCTTTCTCGTGCATGGCACCACGGTGGCCACCAACGCTCTGATCCAGCGAACCGGCGCCAGGGTCGCCTTCTTGTGCACAGCCGGACACGAGGACATCCCGTACATACAGCGCGTCAATCGCCAGCACCTCTACGACCTATCGTGGGACAAACCCCGGCCGCTTCTGGAGAGCAGACGCCACTGTTTCGGGGTGAAGGAGCGAATCGACGCCCATGGTGACGTCGTGGTTCCTCTCGATGCCGACGCGGTCGACGAACTGTGTGATCGTCTCGCTGAGGGTGGGTTCGAGGCCGTCGCCGTCTGCCTGCTCTTCTCCTACCTCGACACCACCCACGAAGAGCGGCTCGCGGCCGAACTGCGCCGTCGTTTTCCGGACATGCCGCTGTCGGTGTCGCATGAGGTGGCGCCGATCTGGCGCGAGTACGAACGGTCGAGCACGACCATCGCCGACGCCTACGTGAAGCCGCTCATGCAGCAGTACGTCAGCAGCCTCGAAAGCGGACTGATCGATGCCGGCATCGATCACAACTGGGCGATGATGAAGTCCAACGGCGGGCTAATGGATGCGTCAGCAGCTTCTGATCACCCTATCCATCTGGTCATGTCAGGACCGGCCGGGGGCGCGGTGGCGTCGAAGTACATCGCTGATCTCTTGGGGCTCGACGACCTGGTAACGCTCGACGTGGGGGGTACGAGCGCCGACGTCGGGCTGATCCTGGGGGCCGAGGTCGGGTACACCACCGAATACGAGATCGAGTGGGGCATCCCCGCCGCCATACCGCTGATCGACATCCACACGGTCGGCGCCGGCGGAGGATCGGTGGCCTGGGTCAACGCCGGTGGGTTCCTCCAAGTCGGGCCCCGCAGCGCCGGTGCCGATCCCGGCCCCATCTGCTACGGGACGGGCGGCTCCGAGCTCACGCTCACCGACGCCAACCTGTTGCTGGGTCGTCTGGATCCTGCGTACTTCCTCGGTGGCAGCATGCAACTCGTCGACACCTCGGCCCGAGCCGCCATGGATGCCATGGCCGCTTCGCTCGGTATGGCCGGAGTCGACTTGGCCCACTCGATAGTAGAGATCGCCAACGAGAACATGGCCAACGCCATTCGCATGGTCAGCATCGAGCGCGGTCACGACCCCCGGCACTTGGCGTTGCTGGCGTTCGGAGGGGCCGGTCCGCTCCACGGGGCTGCCATCGCCCGCAAGCTGGGTATCCCCCGGGTGATAATCCCGCCGTATCCGGGCAGCTTTGCTGCGCTCGGCCTGCTGCTGGGCGACCTTCGCGTCGACAAGCTATGGACGCAGAGCTACCGCTCCGACTTGGTCTCTGCCGAGGAGGTGGTGGGCCGGTTCGACAAGATCGCCGCTGCCGCCGTCAGCGAGCTTCGAGCCCAGGGGTTCGACGGCGAGCCGGAGCTGAGATATGCCATCAATATGCGCTATCTCGGCCAGAATTACGAGACCGAGGTGGAGGTGCCGGCGCTCAGCTTCGAGATGACCGCCGACTCGGCCCGGGTGCAGTTGGAACGGGCGTACCGAGCGTTCAATATCGAGTACGAGAGCATGTACGACTATGTGATCCCCGACGCGATCATCGAGATGATCAGCTTCCGTGTGACCGCCGTCGGTGCCATCGGGCATCCCGAGCCGGCCCGGGTCACAGTGGGCAGTCCCCATGCCGAGCGGCGCCGGGACGTGTTCTTCAGGGGTTGGGGCCAGCTCGAGACGAGGCTGATGCGCCGGCCGGGTATGCCTGTCGACGAGACGTTCAGCGGTCCGATGATTGTCGAGGAGGCCGGCTCTACCAGTGTCGTCGAACCGGGGATGACGGTCCGGCGGACCGATCAGGACGTTCTCGTCGTGGAGGTGAGATGATGGGTTCGCCCGCTTGCGAGGCGGTCGCCGATCTGCAAATCGACCAGGTGACGCTCACGGTCGTCGACAACTATCTGGCCACGACGTGCCGAGAGATGGGCGTGGCCATGATGCGAACTGCCTACTCTCCCATGTTCAACGAGTCGCTCGACTTCTCGTGTGTCCTGTTCGACAAGCACGGCAGGATGATTGCCCAGGCCGAGTTCTGCCCATCTCAGATCGGCACCATCAAATTCACGGTCGAATGGATGATCGACGAGCTCGGTACCGACGTGTACGAACCCGGAGACGTGATCATCATGAACGACCCGTACCGGGGTAGCGGGCACATTCCCGAGCACACACTGCTCAAAGCGGTCTTTCACAACGGTGAAATAGTTGCCTTCGTGGCCAACTGCGCCCACTTGGCCGAGCCCGGCGCCAAGGCGCCGGGCGGGCTGGCCGGAGACGCCACCGATATCTTCCAGGAAGGCCTCCGGCTTCCGCCGCTGTGGTTGCAGCGGAAGGGCAGGGACCAAGAAGACGTCTGGAAGATCATTTTCGCCAATCACCGCACCCCCAAGGTGACCTACGGCGATCTGATGGCCATGATCGGGTCGCTCACCGTCGCCGAGCGTCGTCTCGTCGGCCTGATCGAGACCTATGGCCTCGATACGTTCTACTCGGCCACCGAGGATCTGATCAAGATCGCCGAACGGCGAATGATGGACGAGATCGGCAGGATCCCCGACGGCGAGTACTCCTTCTCCGATGTGATCGAGGACGACGGCGTCAGCGAAGGCTCGTACACGATCCGCTGCGACGTGGTGGTCGACGGCGACCACCTCGCCTGCGACTTCACCGGCTCGTCGCACCAAGCCGCCGGTCCCATGAACGCGACCTATGCCGTCACCGCGTCGGCCGTTTACAACGCTTTCTTGCACCTGACTGATCCGACCATTCCCCGAAACCAGGGCTGTTATCGCCCCATCAACATCGTGGCTCCACCCGGCACCATCGTGAACTGCGAGTTCCCCGCCCCCCTCGTCGGAGGCAACACGGAGGTCAGCCCGCGGATCACCGACATCATCTTCGGCGCGCTGGCCGATGTGTTGCCCGATCGTATTCCCGCCTCGTTGGGCGGGACCTCCTGCTGCTTTCTATTCGGCGGCGCCCATCCCGACACCGGTGAGCTCTACTCCCATTTCCACTTCGAAGGGATCGGCTGGGGCGGGCGCCCGACCAAGGACGGGAACAGCCAGATCATCGTGATCAACGGCAACTGCCGCAATACACCGGTCGAGGTTTTCGAGAGCCGGTACCCGATTCGTGTCGAGTCCTACCGGCTGCTCACCGACTCCGGCGGCCCGGGCCGGAACCGGGGCGGGCTGGGTATGGAGCGGATCCTCACCATCGGGGCCGACGAGATCACCGTGAGCGCCCTGTTCAATCGGATGACCGTCGATCCTTTCGGCATCCACGGCGGCAAGCCGGGCCGAAACAGCGGGATTTACGTGCGCCGGGCCGGTGAGGGCGAGTGGCAGACTTTCTCGGAGGCGTTCGGCACCGTCTCACCGTCGAAGTTCTCCAACATCATCTTGCGTCGGGGTGATCAGGTGAAGCTGGTGGCACCGGGCGGCGGTGGCTGGGGCGACCCCTTCGAGCGGGCGCCGGAGCGGGTGCTGGCCGACGTGGTCGAGGGTCTGGTCACGCCGACAGCGGCGCTGAGCGAATACGGCCTCATGGCCTCACGGACCGATGGCGAATGGAGTGTCGTGGAATCGGGAGAAAGGACCGGCCCGTGAAAGGCGAGTGGATCGAGCGCGAGCCCATGTACCTTTCGTTCGACGTCTACAACTGCGAGTACTGCGGCAAGAATATCCCCCGACATGTCTGGATCGAGGATACAGACGGCAAAAAGCGACCATTCTGCACCCCCGCGGTTGCCGATATCTATCTTCGAACCCGTTCCCGTCACGACTCGAACGTTCGGCTCCGGGGCTCCGATCTCGGGCTCACCGAGCAGTTGCGGATGATCCGCCGGAACTGCTCCGCCATCGAGACGGAGGCTTGACCAACCTCAGCCTCCGAGATAGATGACCGCGTCGATCTCGATACCGAAACCGGGTAGCGGGGTCTCGATGGTGGTTCGGGCCGGCCGGGGTTCATCGAAGATGTCCCGGTAGATGGCGTCCATCTCGTCGAAGGTGGCCAGATCGTGCAGGTAGACGCCGACCCGGACCGCGTCGGCCAGGGTCCGGCCCGCGACGGCCGCAACTGCGGCCAGATTGGCGAGCACTTGTCTTACCTCAGCCTCGAACGAGTCGGTGACGAGGTTCCCGTCCGGGTCGAAGGGGCCCTGCCCTGACAGGAAGAGGAAGTCGCCGGCGACGATTCCCTGTGAGTACGCACCCGACGGCTCCGGGGCGCGGCCGGTCTCGACTTGGTTCATCGCCGGCTTGGGTTGTGGGTTCGACATGTCGATCTACCTCGATCGGGCTTGACTGAGAATCATGCCATACCCGTCGAATCGAGGGCTCGGTCCGACAATTCGGTCTCGTATCTATGGGTAGGGTGAAAAGATGCGCATAGAGGCACTGCGGTACCGCTCGCTCTTGCACGTATCCCAGTCGCTGGGTTCTTTTCATGTCTTGGCTGGCCCCAATGCCTGCGGCAAGTCGACGTTTCTCGATGTGCCCGCCTTCATGGGCGATGTACTCGACCGCGGTGTGGCGTCGGCGATCTGGGGAGACGAACGGCTCGGTATACCGATGCGAGCTACCGATGCCAGGCATCTGACTTGGCGGCGCCAAGGCGGTACCTTCGAGTTGGCTGTAGAGATGATCATTCCCGAAAATTTGCGCTCGACTCGGGACAGCCAAAACGGCAACCGCACCGTCTGTCGCTATGAGGTCGCCATCGATGTCGACGGACTGCCGAAGTTCAATGTGGAAAACCTCTGGCTCAAACCGGAGAGCAGTGCAGATCCGGAACCTTCACGAGGCTCACTGTTTCCTCAGAAATCGACTCCCCCCGCCCACATCGTCTATCGCGGGCCGGCGCCCGGCACCATGGGCTGGAAGAAGCTGATCTCACGGAGTGAGGCGGGCCCCCGCTATGTCAACTACCGCTCCGAGACCACGCACTGGAGAACAAGATTCAGGATCGAGGCAACCAGATCCGCGCTGGTGAATCTGCCCGAGGACAGGGAGCACTTTCCTGTCGCTATCTGGTTTCGGGAAACCCTGAAGGGAGTAACCAGGATCGTCCTGTCGAGTGAGGCCATGCGCCTGCCCAGCCCTCCGGCGGCGGCAGACGAGTTGTTACCGGACGGTTCGAACCTGCCCCACATCGTCCATGCCTTGGAATGCAATCATCGCGAGCATTACCTACGGTGGCTTCGTCACCTCCAGGAAATCCTGCCGAACGTGGAGAGCGTCACGACGCGAGAACGCGAGGAAGACCGGCGCCGCTACCTGGTGCTGAGCTACGACACCGGCCTCGTGCTGCCGGCCTGGCTGGTTTCCGATGGCACGTTACGACTGATGGCACTGACACTTCTGGCATATATCCCCGATCTCTCGGGGACCTACCTGATCGAAGAACCCGAAAACGGCGTACACCCTCGTGCTGTCAAGAACGTCATCCGATCACTCTCCAGCGTGTACGGTGCCCGAATCCTGCTGACGACTTATTCGTCGTTGGTAGCCCGTCTGGCCAGGCCGGATCAGTTGCTGTGCCTGGCACTGGCCGACAACGGTGAGACCGACATCGTGGCCGGAAATGAACACCCACGACTCAAGAATTACGGCCTACACCTAACCGGCGAACTCCCGTAGTACGTTCTCGGTTATACGCGACACATTGTTGTCGTAGCCGTTGTGAGACAAGCTGCCGATCCAGTTGATTGAGCCGACGGAGAACACTGCTCCCCCCTTCGGGTTCTCGAAGTACACCATGTCGGCCCGAAGGTTCGGGTGGTCGGACCCGTGAACCTCTGACTGGGTCACCAGTAGGTCCTCATGGCAGACGAGGTAATAGTCGGAATGCAGGCCCGCGGATGTGGCCAGCAAAAGCGTATGAGCGGGCGTGCCCAGCGTGTGGTCGGCGCGATCGATCTCGTCACCGGCGGCGCCGTTCATCACCAGCCCGAACTCGCCGATCTCCTCGTCGGCGCCGATGCCTTCGAATATGAAAGCGGCTCTCGGGTCGTGGCTGTCGGGCTGCCGCCGGTAACCGGGTGTATCGAGATCCCACCCTTGGCCGGCGAAACCGACCCCGACGGTGGAGTTCGGGGCCCGGCCGCGATGGCGCCAGAGGCCACAATGTTCCCCGGTCGATGCCAGCTCCTGCTCTCCGGGGTGCGAGTTCCAGACCCGACTCCCGGCGATGCCGCGTCGGACCTCGATGATGTACGGCTTCTCCGGGTCCCAAGCTGTCGACCAGTAAAAGCCGTTGCCACCGAGGTACATCAGTCGGCCCCCGGCGGCCAGGTAGGCCTCGAGGGCGTCGAGCATCGGGGCCGACCAGTATTCGGGATGGCTGCCGGTGATGATCACCTTGTAGCCCGACAACCTCTCGAAGCCTTGGAAGTGCAGGTCCTCGTCGGTGAACACGTCGTAGTCGAACCCCTTATGGTCGAGCCAGTCGATCATGTACAGATCGAAGCCGTAGCCACGCGGGCACCCTGTCACCCAGTGCCGATGCGTCGCTCTCATCGAGACGATCGGGCGCCGGGTCGACGAGTAGCTGATGCCGCTGCCGTCAGTATGGAGATCGTATAAGGAGCCGCCGTACTCGCGGTGCATGCCGAGGACCTCGTCGAGAGGGTCCAGTGTGATCGGTATGTTCGTGAGCCCGCTGAAGTCGGTGCCTCCGCTGTTGGTGAGCAGCCGCTCGTTGGCATAGGCGAGATAGGTGGTGGTAGGGGCGAGGAAGGCGATGTCGGCATTGCGCACCCCCGGGGGCGGCGAGACGAAGAAGGGCACGTAGTCGTGCTCACCGGCGCCGGTGAGGTGAGCCGCGTAATACCCGGTCCGCAGGTCGGCGGGTATCTCGACCTCGAAATCGATTTCCCAGCGGCTGTCGTCGAAGTCGTCGGCGTGGAAATGGACCCCGCCGTACTGCTCGGGACTCTCAGCGCGCCGGAACACGGTGGCGTCCCAGCTATGACCGGTGAGGCCTCTCATCGGATAGTTGACGAACGTACCGTCGAGGCGGCTCGGTCCTTTGTCCAGAACTTCGGCAGTGCAGGCCGGTGATGCGGCGAAGTCCCAAGCCGCAGCCAGGCCCACCACGGCGAGCGGATCGGTGCCGTTGGCGAGCGAGTCGAGCTCAGAAACGTCCAGCGCCCGGGTGAACACGCGAGGGTGCTCGATCTTCCCGTTGAAGCAACCGACCGGCGCCGGTTCGGCTACCTCCAGCCGGCCCGCAGCCGCGACCAGAAGAGGCAGCCCTGACGCGTCACCGTTACCGTTGACGGCTCCTGATCCGTGCTCGGTCCGGCCGCCGGACTCCAGCAGCCGCCATTGGACCGTGGCCTGCCCGCTGGTTGCGTCGTAGGTGCCGGCCACGAAATACCAGCGCTGAGCGATGATGCCGGTAGGGGTGGTGACACTGCTGGCGCCGATCTTCAGCTTCACGGCTCCGGATTCCAAGAAGAGCCCGTAGCCGCGCCCGCCGTCAGTTCGGCTGATGATCCCCTGCGGGTCACTGAGATCGGGCGTGGTGGGCCAGATCCAGGCCTGGATGCAGAGTCCGGCTCCGACGTCGAGCGCCTCGCTGGCGTCGATCTGCGCGTACGACCCGGTGTACGTTTCTTGGTGGCGGCCCGGGTAAGAGCGATTGGCCGGCGATTCGATCCGCTCCGCCTTGAAACCGGGTCCGGCCGGGTTGTCGTCCCCATGGATCAGGCGGACGATCTCGGCGTCGTAGCTCTCGGCTTCGGTCGTGACCATGATCTGCACGGTGTCACCGGGCTTGGCCACCATCGGCACTGCGTATCCGAGCAGTTCGTTCCTCTGGCTCACTGGTGTTCCCCCCTGAGGTTGCGACCGTGGCTTCCGAAGATATGACTCCGCTCCGGGTCGAAGATGATGCATATATTGTCTCCCCGCCCCACCCGAGCATCGGGCGGCATCCGCACCTGCACCCGATGCTCGCCTACGCCGACGGTGACGAACAGGTCGGAGCCCACCGGTTCGAGAAACTGCACTTGCCCTCCGATACCGCCCGATCCGGGGGCGGCCAGCGATAGGTGCTCGGGCCTGATACCCAGCGTGGCGGGCCCGCGGGCAGCTTCGAGAGCAGCCGGTTCGATGCCCATGACTTCCGGCTCGACCGTGAGCGAATAGCCGTCACGGGCGAACTGCCACTGCCCGTTGCCGACGCGGAGCTCTCCGCTGATCAGGTTCATCGGCGGCGCCCCCATGAAAGTAGCGACGAATGTCGTCGCCGGTGTTCTGTAGACGTCGACCGGCGCACCGACTTGCTGCAGGCGACCGGACTGCATGACCGCGATCCGACGGCCCATTGTCATGGCTTCGACTTGGTCGTGGGTGACGTAGATGGTGGTTATCCCGAGCCGTTCGTGTAGAGCGGTCAACTCGAGGCGGGTCTGCACCCGAAGCTGCGCGTCGAGATTCGACAGTGGCTCGTCCATCAAGAAGACCAGTGGCTGGCGCACGATGGCTCGGGCCAGTGCCACCCGCTGTCGCTGGCCCCCCGAGAGCTGCTCGGGAAGGCGCCTCAATAGCTCGGTGATCTCGAGAATCTCAGCAGTGCGGGCAACGGCCTCCCGCACGGCCGCCTTGGGCATTCGGGCTGTTTCAAGGGGAAAGGAGATGTTCTTCGACACCGACATGTGCGGGTACAGGGCGTAGTTCTGGAACACCATGGCGACGTTGCGCTCGGTAGGGTCCTTGAAGTTCACCAGCTCCCCGTCAATGGCGATCTCGCCCGCGCTGGCAGTCTCCAGCCCGGAGATCAACCGAAGGATCGTGCTCTTCCCGCAGCCCGACGGTCCCAGCAGGACGAGGAGCTCACCTTCGGGAATCCGCAGCGAGACGTTGTCGACGGCGGTTACGTTCCCGAACCTCTTGGTGAGCTGCCGCAGCACCACTTCAGCCATGACTCGACCGCGCTGTTCTCTGCATGTCTCCCCCGGAAACCTATTGCTTCAACGCGCCGGCCATCGACGCCTGGACGAACCACTTCTGGAAGAAGAGGAACACGATGGTCACCGGGACGATAGTGAGCAGAGCGGCGGCGCCCATGACCCCCCAGTTGGTCACGAACTGCCCGTTGAGGGATTGGATACCTACCGTGAGCACTCGATGCTCGTCTCCGGTGGCGGCTACGAGCGGCCACAGATAGCTGGCCCAGGTGATCATGAAGACGAAGATGCCCAGTACCACCAACGCCGGTTTGATCAGCGGCAGCACGATCTTGCGGAAGATGCGCCATTCCGAGGCCCCATCGAGTTTTGCTGCCTCGTACAACCCGGCGGGGAGCGTCTCGATGAACTGCTTCATCATGAACACCCCGAGGGGTGACACCGCGCTGGGCAGGATCAGCCCTCCGAAGGTATCGAGATCGATGTACTGGCCGATTACCGGCCAGTCACCGATCGTTCGCACCGTCAGGTAGGTCGGCGCCAGCACGGCAGCAACCGGGATCATCAACGTCGAGAGGATCGCGAAGAACAGGATCCGCCGGCCTGGGAACCGGAGCCGGGCAAAGGCGTAAGCAGCGAGAGTGTTGGTGGACAACGCGACCAGGGTCACGCCGGTGGCGTAGATCATCGTGTTGGCGCTCCACCGGATGTACTCGGTATTGCGGAAGAGGAATCGATAGTTCTCCAAGGTCGGCTGACGTGGGACCCATTCCGGCGGGTACGCGAACAGCGAGACACTGTCGCGAAAGGCGGGGGAGACCAGGTAGAGCGCAGGCCCGACCGATATCACGACGAACAGGCTCAGCGTGGCGTAAGCACCGACCTTGCGCACTCGGTCGCTGCTTCGTCGGCGCCGGGCCGCGGCGTCGAAAGCGGACCGGTCGAGTTCGAACCGGTCCTGGTTCTGAGCCGTGCCGCTCACGGTCATGCTTCACGCACCTGCCTTCGGGCCAGAGCCCAGAACGACAGGAGCGTGGCCGCCAAGATGACCAGCAGCAGACCGACGCTGGTAGCGAAGGCCAAGCCGGTGTCCTGGAAGGCGAACATCCTCTTGAAGATGAACCACACGACGGTGGCGGTGCCCAGTGCCGGACCGCCGTCGGTCAGCACTTGGACGGAGTCGAAGAGCTGAGCGTTGAAGATGACCGCCACGACCAGCGCGAACAGCAACAGGGGTCTCAGGGTGGGCACGGTTATCTTGACGAAGCGACGCCATGTTCGAGCCCCGTCGATGCTGGCGGCCGCCAGCAGCTCCTCGGGTACGGCCTGTAAGCCGGCAAGGTAGAAAAGCACCCAGAACCCGAGACCGCGCCACACCTCTACCGCCACGATGGTGAGCAGCGCGTTCGGGTTCTCTCCGAGGTAGTTGATACCCGTCCCCCCGAGCTGACGCTGGATCACATTGAGGATCCCGAAGTCGAAATGGATCATGAAAAACCACATCATGGCGCCGAGGATCGGAGGGGCGAGCAGCGGGAAGTACAAAGCGAGTTTGAAGAAGTTGCTCCCTCGTCGGTACTTGTTGAGAAGGGCAGCGAGGAAGATGGCCAAGCCGAAAACGACGGCGATGGCGATCACCATGTAGACGGCCGTGTTGCGAACTGCCTCCCGCAATTCGGTGTCGTCCCAGGCTCTTACCCAGTTGTCGACGCCGACGTAATCCCGGGGCCCGATGATCCCGCCAGTGTTGAAGCTGAGCCAGATCCCCCACCCCACGGGCAAAGCGAGAAAAGTGGCCCAGATCACCAGGTAGGGGGTAAGGAATCCGACCGCCCGCAGGCTGGTTCGAGCCCCGTAACGTCGAGCTTGTCGGCGGTACTGGCGCGGCGACAGCGTCAACTCCATCCAGTCCTCGATTCCGCCGGTGGCGGAGGACACAGCAGCGTGGTCACCGGGCACCGGCGGAGCGAAGCGGCACCGCCGGCACCCGATGGGATGGGGGTTCTCTCAGCCTCGGGCCAGCAAATCCTCGGCCCGACCCTGAGCCTCGGCCAGAGCGTCGGCCACCGGCGTGTCGCAGGTGGTGGCTGCCTCCAAGGCCTTCACGTACTCGTCGAGGAGCCCGTTGATCTGCGGGTGCGTCACCAAGCCGTCCCATGTGGTCATGGCCCATTCGAAGTTGCGGGCCAGCTTCTCGTTCCCACCGGCCACGTCGACGTCGTCACGAGCGGGCACGAAGGCGTAGCGCTCGTTGTAGGTCTGTGAGAAGTCCGGTGAGCTCAGGAACTTGACCAGTTCCCAGGCCGCTTCCTGATTCGGGCTCTTGGCGGAGATGACCCAGTGGCCCGTCGTGGAGAACTGCGAGATGTTGCCACCGTTACCGACCGGCTGCGCGATGTCCCATTCGAACGGAAGGCCCTCTTCTTCGAACACAGCCACGCGGAGCGGTTCGTCGAGGAGGAAAGCCAGCTTGCCAGCCTTGAAGAGCTCGATGGCACCTTCGCGGTCGTACTGACCGAGCGGGGGCTGGACTTCGTCGTTGCAGATCAGGTCGACGGCGTATTGGGTGGCCTGCTGGACGGCATCGGAGTCGATGGTGGCCGTCTCGAAGTCGTCGGAAATGATGTCACCGCCGAAGTTGTGGACGTTTTGCAGGTTGAAGTACCAGCCGAAGTCGGCGACGGTGGTCGGGGTGTAGAAGCCCCAGACGTCGGGCGGGCTCTGGATGGCGGTGGCCGCGGCTACGAGCTCGGCGCCTGTGGTCGGGATCTCGGTTATCCCGGCTTCGGCCATGAGGTCGAGGTTGGCGTACATCACGATGGTGCCGATGATGAACGGCACTCCGTAGAGCTGATCCTTGTACACGCTGGCGTTGACGATGCTGTCGGGGAAGCGAGCCCGGTCCGCGGCGTAGTCGGCGTTGTCGAATAGCGGTGTGGCATCGGTGAACGCGCCCAGCTCACCGAACAGCGTCAGGTGGGCGCTGGTCTGGTAGGTCACGTCGAAGACGTTGTTTCCGGCGAAGTTCGCCGTGTACGTGGCTTCGAGGTCGTTCCAGGGGACGACGGTGTGCTCGACCGTGATGCCGGTCTCCTCTTCGAACGGAGCCAGCCACTGGGCGAAGTTGTCCTGCTCGTCCTCGCCGTGGGGAGCCTTTGCGAACTTCAGCGTGACGCCTTCGAATGGCTTGGCGTCGACGGGTTCTACGGCCTCGGTGGGCGCAGGAGCATCCGATTCAACCGTCGTAGGCGTCGAGTCGTCGTTGCCGCAAGCGGCGGCAACGAGAGCTGACACCATCAGGATCGCCGCCCACACGAACGGCCTATGACTACGGAAAACTCTCATTGGGGTCCCTCCCAGGTTGGTGGTTCACGGTACCAAGGTACGCCGAACACGGATAAGGATAATATAACATCTGGCCGCAGTGACGGCCAGCGAACCCGACCGGGGTCGCGGCGCTTCGATCCGAAGCACAGCTCGGGCGCGGAGCCTTGCCGAAGTACCCACCGCCGATCCGGCCGTGACGACACCGGGGTCGTCACAGCAGTGACGGGATCGGCTCCACCCGGTAGTGAAGTTCGATGGTGTCCAAGCCCGGGCCGGTCAACTCGGCGTGGAAGCTACCGCTGGGCCGGATCTCGCCGATCACAGGCACCGTGCCGGTGAAAGCGACGAAACACCGGGGCCGGGCTCCAGCCCAAGGTATGGACGACACGAGCTCGAGCGGAGGACGGTTCACTGCCACCGAACCGTCCTGGTACAGCGCCCCACCGCCGATCCGGCTGCGCAGTCCCAGATCATCCCAGCGGTCCTGGGTAGCCCGGGCCGCCCAGCCCTCGGCCGCCACCGGTTTGGGGCAGACTCCCTTGGAAGCGGCGATGTCGACCGTTTCGAGGGCGCGGTCGGTGTGGTCGGACCCGACTGTCACGAAGGTTTCGGCACCGTCGACCACCACGACGAGCTCGGCCTCGCCCGAAGACATGGCCCCGGCCACTGCAATCGATCGCGACTGGTGGATCAGCCGGGGTGGGAACACCATGAACAGCGGGACACTCGAAGGCCGGGGAACACCCAACTCGGCCAGCTCGTCGACATGGGCTTGCACGGCTGTGCTGTCCCGTCCCGCGTAACCCACGACGACCAGCGCCTCCGGTGTGAACACCCGCTCGACGCCGTCAACCTTCAACCGCATGACCCACCACTCCCCTCGAACCGGTCACCACCGCGGTGGCCGACAGTGCTCTCAGCGGCGGCTAGGAGAAGCCGCCGCTGCGAAACTCCACCATCAGCACCCCGGACTCGCTGCGCCAAGGTCCGTGCGGCATCCCCGGCGGTCGGCAGGCGTACATGCCAGCGGTGAAGGTCTCACCCAGGCGCAGGTCGGTGAGGTCACCCTCCACGATGTAGACCTCCTCCCAGAAATGATGGGTCAGCACGCCGTTGGGGGACGAGTCCACCCCGGGCGCGAACCGCATCAGCCGGGTATAAGCCCCGTCTGCCCGGCCGTCGGCGGACAGGATCATCTCGTCGATACCCTCCACCGACCCTCCGGCCGGGCGCCATTGCCCGGCCGGGACATGAAACTCCAGTTCCGGCTTCGTCATCATTGTCGTCCCTTCATCTCAGCGGCCTTCGATACGGGGCCCCGATCGGTCACAGAGCCTCATTGCCGTGATGGCGTCCGGTTCGAGCCAGCGCCGCTCCTCGCCGATGGTCGGCGGCGCCGAATACCTCACCCGACTGCTTACCCGTCCCGACGATGGTGCAACTCCCGAACAGATCGGCTTCAACAGAGCTGACGTCGGGCGCTACCCGATGGCCGCGCTGTGCCAGTTCCGTGCCCAGCCCGGTCGGGAAGCCGGGCTCGAGGAAGAGCAGGTCGTCGGCGGAAGGCAACCGGGGTGCCCCTGACAGCCAGCGGGGCCGGTCGACCGCGGCCTGGGGGTGGGCTCCGTCGTCGATGATGGATCGCAACACCTGGAAGTTGGTCTGGACCTGACCGCGCCCACCCGGAGTGGCCCCGGTGATCCGACGCCCGTCGTGTTCGACGTGATAGCCGACGAGAGTGTGTAGAGGCCTGCGGGTCGCGGCCGGCTCGTCGGATCGGCCGGCGCCGACGGGTTGATTGGCGAGCCGGTCGTTCAGCACGATCCCCGTACCGGGCACCACCACCCGGGAGCCGAATTCGTTGAAGAGGCTGTGGATGAACGTCACCATACAACCCTGGCCGTCGGCTACTGACAGGCACGTGGTGTCGGCCCCGGCTGTCGCCGCCGCGGTGGCCCCGCTGGCGGCTGAGTCCGTCAGGGCCGGCGCCGAGTAGCGCTGGGCGGTGATGTGTGAGCACCAGCGGTCGAGCGAGTCCTCCCGAAGCACCGGCGCCACGTCGGCCGCCTCCTGCCAGCGGGCCATCCCGGCCAGATCGGCGAAAGCAGCGTGCTTGCACCGCACCATCAGGTCGATCCGGTCGGTTTCGTCGTCGATGAGGCGGCCGTCCAAGGCTTCATAGAGCAGCAACTGTTGCAACAGCACCCACCCCATCGACACCGGTGGCGTAACCGACACCTCCGCCGATCCGTAACGGACCGTGAGCGGTGGCTCGAAGCCAGCCGAGTGCTCGGCGAGGTCGGTTTCGTCGAGCAGGCCGCCCAGCCCGGTGACGGTGCCGACTACAGCCTGGGCGAGCTGGCCCTCATAGAACACCGCCGGTCCGGCCGCGCCGATGAGACGCAAAGTGCGGGCCAGTGCGGCCAACTGGAAGCGTTCGCCAACGGCTACCCCGTTGCCCTCGCAGAGTTCGGCGATGAACGGGTCGTCGGGGCCGACCCCGGCCCGGGCCCGAGCCAAGGCCCGTACGAACGCCTCGTCCAGAGCGAAACCTTCGTCGGCCAGCTCGGCGGCCGGTTCGATCAGAACTGCGAAGGGTTGGGTGCCGTAACGTTCCCATAGTTGCCCCCAGGCGTTCACCAGGCCCGGGGTGGAGATCGACAGCGGCCCGTAGCGGGGCAGGGTTCCACCGGGAATCGAGGTCGTGGCCAGGGCGGCTCGGGGTACGGCCCCGGCGCCGTTGAGCGCTTCGAGGCCTCCGGGGTCCGATACCAGGGCGAACCCATCGCCACCGAGGCCGCACCACGGCAACTCGCGCACGCACTGCACCGCGG
Source organism: Acidimicrobiales bacterium (assembly GCA_963422655.1). Classification (GTDB taxonomy): domain Bacteria; phylum Actinomycetota; class Acidimicrobiia; order Acidimicrobiales; family Aldehydirespiratoraceae; genus CATQHS01. Next base: position 1,783,664 of record OY730440.1, read on the forward strand.
ACGCGGCGATGGCCGCGTCCACGGCGTTGCCGCCTGAGGCCAGTACGTCCGTACCCGCATCCACGGCCTGACGGCACCCGGCGCTCACCATGGCATCACTGGCATTCACCGTGGCGCGGCCGGTTACGGGCTCCTGCCGGTCAGGCAACAGCGACAGCCTCTACTTCGATGAGCATCTCGGGGTTCTTCAGCATGGCTACGAACACCGTCGACCGGGCCGGGAGCGGCTCGGGGAAATGCCTGCCCCACTGCTCGTTGACGGGGCCGGTCTCGGTGCCTTGTTTCAAGTAGACGGTGGTCTTGACCACGTTGGCCATCGAGGTTCCGGCTGCCTCCAAGATGGCGGCGATGTTGCGCAGTGCCCAGTCGGCCTGTTCGCCGATATCGCCCATCTCGGCTGTATCGCGGTTGCGGCCGGCCTGGCCGGCAGTGAACACCAGGTTGTCGACCCGGACGGCCTGGTTGAACGGCCCCGTCGGGGTGGGGGCATTGGGGGTGCGTATGGGCTGTCTCATCCGCGTTCGGTCTCCTGGATCGGGGTAGTTGTCTCGGTCGTGTCGCGCAGTTCCCGCCAGCGGTGGCAGGCCACACCGTCGAGAACCGGCACTTCCTCGCGGCACACGTCCACGGCGTAAGGGCAGCGGGTGTGGTAGGTGCATCCCGACGGCGGATCGAGCAGGCTGGGCAGGTCCCCCGGCGCGAGCCGGCGGGCCTCCATCAACCGGTGGCGGGCGTCGAGCGAGGCTCGCACGATCGAAGCGACCAAGCCCTGGGTGTAGGGGTGGGCGGGCCGGCCGAAGATCTCTTCGCTGGGGCCCGCTTCCACCACCCGGCCGAGGTACATCACCGCTACCCGATGGCTGAGGCGGCGAACCACGGCCAAGTCGTGAGCGATGAACAGAAACGCTACGTCACCGTCGGCCTGAAGGTCGGCGATGAGGTTGATCACCTGGGCCTGGATCGACACGTCCAGAGCCGAGACCGGCTCGTCGCAGATCACCACGGCCGGGTTGGTGATCAGGGCTCGGGCGATGCCCACCCGTTGCTGCTGACCCCCGCTCAGTTCTGACGGGCGCCGTTTGGCGTAGGCGGCGTCGAGGCCGACCCGCTCCATGATCTCGTGAGCGCGGCGGGTGCGCTCGGCCCGGCCTGCCAGCCGGTGCACCTTGAGTGGCTCCGAGATCAGCGAGGCCACGTCCATGCGGGGATCGAGCGATCCCCGGGGGTCCTGGAACACGATCTGCAGGCGGGTCCGCATCGAACGCAGAGCCGAGCCTCGCAGAGAGGTGAGATCGTGCTCGCCGAGCCGCACCCGACCGGAACTGGGCCGGATCAGTTGCAGTATGGCCCGGGCCAGCGTCGATTTTCCGCAGCCGCTCTCGCCCACCAGCCCGAGCGTCTCCCCGGCTTGCAGGCGCAGGGAGACGCCGTTGACGGGGGTGATCGCTTCGGTACCGGTGCCGAAACGCACCACCAAGTCGTTCACTTCGAGCACGGCAGTCATCGGCTCGCCCGTTCCGAGGCCAGCCAGCAGGCCGAAGCATGATCGGGACCGAGGGGGGCCATCCGGGGCCGGTCGCGGTGGCAGCGGTCGTGTACGTAAGAGCACCGCGGCGCGAAGGCGCACCCGTCCAGAGCTTCCAGCAGACGAGGAGGCTGACCAGGGATCGGCTCGAGTCGTCCTGATGACGCGAGGTCGTCGTCGAAGCGCGGTACCAGCTTCAACAGTCCCTCGGTGTAGGGGTGGTTGCCTCGAGTCAGCAGGTGTTCGAGCGAACTCTGTTCCACGACGCGCCCTGCGTACATCACTTGGACCCGGTCGCAGGTGGAGGCGATTACGCCGAAGTCATGGCTTATCAGCAGCAGCGCCATGCCGAGATCCCGGCGCAGTTCGTCGAGCAGCAGCAGCACCTGGGCCTGAACCGTCACGTCGAGGGCGGTGGTGGGTTCGTCGGCGATGAGCAGCTTGGGTCGGCCCGCCACCGCGATGGCGATCATCACCCGCTGGCGCATACCGCCGCTGAAATGATGGGGCAGCTCCCGGTAACGAGCGGCCGGAGCGGGTATACCCACCAAGTCGAGCAGCTCGATGGCCCGCTGTCGGGCCGAAGCCCGGTTCGCTGACGAGTGGCGTCGGACCGCTTCGGCCACCTGATCGCCCACCGGCATCACCGGGTTGAGCGACGTGAGGGGGTCCTGGAATACCATCCCGATCTCGCCGCCGCGCACGTTGCGCAGCTCGCGTTCGGACATGGCCAGCAGGTCGCGCCCGTCGAAGAAAGCCTGACCCCGGCTCTGGACTTCGGTGAACGGTCCGAACAGTCTCAGCAGGCTCAATGCGGTGACCGACTTACCGCTTCCGGACTCGCCGACGATGCCGAGCGCTTCGCCGGTATCGAGATGAAACGATACGTCGTCCACGGCCCGCACCACGCCCTCGGTCCCGGCGAAATACGTGTGCAGGTTGCGCACGTCCAGAAGGTGGTCGGAGCCTGTCATCTTTCAGCCGGCGGCGCCGGCGGAGCGTTCGTAACGCCGTGACAGCAGGTTGAGGCAGAGCACGGTCAGCCCGAGCAGCACGCCGGGCAGGATGGTGAGCCACCACGAGACGGCCAGCAGGTCGCGGCCCTGCGCGATCAGCAGCCCCCAAGTGGTGTCGGGTGGCTGCACGCCCACGCCGAGGAAGCTCAGTCCGGCCTCGGCCAGCATCACATGGCCGATCTCTATCACAGCCAGGACCAGGATGCGGGGCGCGATGTTGGGGAGCATGTGCGATACCAGCACCGTGGGCGTGGTGCAGCCCACCGCGATCGACGCCTCGATGAACTGCGACTGGCGCAGGCGTAGGGCCTCGGCTCTCACCACCCGCGCGAATATGGGCCAAACCAGCGTGGGCAGCACGATCAGCAGGATGGTGACGCTGGGCCCCAATATGCTCAGCAGCAAGATGGCTACGAGAAACATCGGCATGGCGGTCTGGGCTTCGCTCAGGCGCGACACGAACCGGTCGACGATCCCTCCGAAGTAGCCAGCCGCCAGTCCGAGCATCACGCCGAAGATCATGGCGATTCCAGTGGCGATCACGGCGATCATCAGGGTGAGCCGGGCCCCGTGAATCATCTGGGAGAACAGGTCCTTACCCAGCGATCCGGTGCCGGCCCAGTGGTAGCCGTCGGATGACTCGCTCAGAGGGGGCAGCAGCCGGGCTCTCAGGTTCTGGCGTTCCGGTTCGTGCGGAGCGAACAATCCCGGCGCCAGGGCCCAAGCCACCATCAGGCCCACGAAGCCGGCCGGTAACCACCACAGCCGCGCCCCCACTGCCCCCGCCAGCCGGCGCAGGGATTCGACCGGGGTCGGAGCGGTCCCGGCCACGGTGGCGGTCACGGCGTCACCCCCCGGCCACCCGCCGGTCGATGACGCGGTAGACGAGGTCCACCACCAGGTTGGTGATGATCACGAACACTCCGGCCACGATCACCGCTGCCTGCAGGACGAAGAAGTCCTGGCGGTGAGCGGCCTTGATCATGGTGTCGCCGATGCCGGGCCAGGCGAACACGTATTCGATGGCGAAGGCGGCCCCGCCCCACATTCGAACGTATTCCCAGCCCACGATGGTGATCATGGTGAGCCCGGAGTTGCGCAGCACGTGGCGCCACAGCACTGCCGTCGCGGCCAGGCCCTTGCTCTTGGCTACGGTGACGTAGGGCTTCGTGACCTCCTCGACGGTTGCCGATCGCACGAGCTGGAAGATCCGGCCGCCATGGACGATCCCGAGGGTGACGGCGGGTAAGACGATGCTGTACGACTCGAACCGTCCCGAGGTCGGGAACCACCCCCGGTTCACGGCAAACACGACGATCAGCAGCAGACCGAGCCAGAAGTTCGGCACCGAAAGCGCCACGACCGACCAGAAGTTCGACACCTTGTCGAACAGGTGGCCGGGGCGGGCCCCGGCCACCACTCCCGCCACCGAGCCGGTCACCGCCGCGATGGCGATGCCGACCAAGGTCAACTCGATAGTGTCCGGCAGCGCTTCCCGCACGGCGTCGAAGGCCGGCCGCCGCTGCCAGGTCGACTCACCGAAGTTTCCGGTGAGCACATCGCCGAAGTAGTCGACGTAGCGCTCAGTGAAGGGCCGGTCGAGGCCGAAGTTGCGCCGCACCTGCTCCACTTCGGCCTCGGTGGCGTCGACCGGTGCGAAAACCAGCGCCGGATCACCCACGACGTGAGCGAGGGTGAAGATTACCGACAGCACCACGAACAGCACCACCACGCCGTCGCGCAGGCGGCGCAGAATCATCCCAGCCACCGACGCCCCGGCGGTTGCGGGACGTCGGGGCTGAGATGGTACCTGCGGCGTGAGGGAGCGGTCGGCCAAGGAAGGCTGAGGGTCGGCTTGGCGGCTAGCCGGTGAAGCTCATCGAAGCCACCAGGTACTCGTCGTCGAGCCGGGGCTCCCAGGCGAGTCGTTCACTGAGGCCGTAGATGAGGTCCTGCTGGAGCAGGTACACGGCGTGGGGGTTGGCGTTGAGCCCGGCCCATGCTTCCTGGTAGATGCGGTCACGTTCATCTTGGTCCAAAGTGGTGACACCCTGATCGAACAGGGCAGTGACCCCTTCGTCGCAGATCTTGGAGGAACTGCCCCCACAGGTGACGTGGCTGGTGATACGGGCCGCGTCGAACCACTCGTTGGAGTTCCAGGCGTAGCGCAGGTCGAAGGCGTCGGGTTCGGTGCCGGCGATGCGTCCGGCCGAGCGAAACTCGTTCCACTCCCAGAGCCGCACGGTGGTGTCGACGCCCACATCGGTGAAGGCTTGGGCGATGTACTCCGCCGACTCCTCGGCCCGCAGGTAGCGACCGATCGGAGCGTTCATCGTGAGCTCGAAGCCGTCGGCATAGCCGGCTTCGGCCAGCAACTCCCGGGCCCGGTCGGGATCGTAGGGGAATGCCTCGAGGCTGTCGTTGTAGCCGAGCATGGTCTCGGAGAGATGCTGCGCGGCGTTGGGTCGGGCGTAGCCGCCGTAGAGGGTTTCGGCTATCAGTTCCTTGTCCACGGCCAAGTTCAGGGCGATGCGCACCCGCGGGTCGCTCAGCTCCTTCTTGTAGGTGTTGAACTGCACGAAGCTGAACTCGGTGGCGGGCACCGACTTGGCCACGGGGACCAGATCGACCTGCTCGGGCAGGATGTCGAGCACCAGATCGACTTCTCCTGCCTGCAGAGCGGCGAGCGCGGTTTGGGCATCGGAGATGAAACGAATCTGGAAGGAGTCGATGCTCACAGCGTCACCCCAGTAGTCGGGGTTGGCCACCGCGGAGATGCTCTCGCCCCGGTTCCACGCCTCGAACATGTAAGGCCCGGTTCCGACCGGTGCGTCGTTGATCTCGTCGCCGACGTCGAGCGGGATCATGGGAAGCTGCGCCACCTGGAGGGGCAACACGGCGTTGATGCCGTCGGTGTTGATGTCGAGTGTGAGCTCGTCGACGGCCACAGCATCGACGATGTCGCGTATGTAGGACGAACGCTGAGTCTCGTACTCCTCGTCCAGCATCCGGTTGAGGCTGAACGCGGCGCTCTCGGCGTTGAACGCGGCGCCGTCGTGGAAGGTGACGCCGGAGCGAAGCGAGAACCTCCAAGTGTCGTCGTCGAACGCCTCGAAACTCTCGGCCAGGCCGGGGACCAGCACACCGTCGGCAGTGCGGGTGAGCAGGGTTTCGAAGATGTTGGCGGTGACCACCCGCGAGCTGCGGTCGTTCACGGCTTGGGCGTCGAGCGTCGATGGCTCCGTCGACACGGCGATGACGAGAGGAGCTACCTCAACGGGTTCCGCCGTCGTCGTGGTTGGTGCCGGTTCTGCTGTCGTGGCTGGTGCCGGTTCTGCTGTCGTGGCTGGTGCCGGTTCTGTCGTCGTGGTTGGTGCCGGTTCTGTCGTCGTCGCGTCGTCGTCGTCCCCACACCCCCCTGCGAGCAGAGCCAGCACGAACAGTGCTACCAGCGGCCCTCTCAGTCTTTGCCCGAGATGTTCTCTCATATTTGCTTTCCTCCTTGGGTTTGTGAGCTCAGATCGTCGTCAGAGCTCGGGTCCGGCCGGTTCTCCGGTCCGGTGGAAATAATCCGCCGCCTCGGTTGCGATCTCGTGGTCGGTCCCGGGGGCGCCGCCGCCGACGCCGATCGCTCCGACGCACACACCGTCGGAGAAGAGCGGGACACCACCCGGGTTGACGGTGACCCCGCCGGGGATGATCTCGACGAGGCTGGTCGGAAACATCGGCCGGTCGGCCCACTGCGCCACCAGGTCCTTGGTGGGCTTGGCGAAAGCGGCGGCGAGCCGGGCTTTGCCCATGGCCATGTAGGGCCCGTGCCAACGTTTGCCCCGCAGCACCGCCACGGGATGCCCGGCCCCGTCGTGCACTGCCACCGTGGCGTTCACTCCCCGCTCGGCTGCGATGGACCGGGCCCGCTGCACCAAGTCGAGAGCCCGCTCAGTGTCCATTCCCGTTCCAGGGGTCCGATAGCAGCCGCAGGTAGCGCGCCGCGTTGCCGGCCATCAACTTGCGTAATGCCTTCTCGCCGATCACTTCACCCCAGGCGATCACGTTGTCGGTGCTGTTCGGATAGAGGCACTCGGGGTGGGGGAAGTCCGACTCGTACATCAGCACGCCATCGCCGAGCAGGTCGATCACCGCCTTGGTCATCTCGGGACCTTCGTGCTGCTCGATGGCGCAGAACACCCGGCCCATCTCCACGTATTCGGTCGGCGTGTGGCGCAGGTCGGCCGGCACGGAGCCCTTCACGTAGTCGATCTGGCTGGTGAGTCGGATGATCCAGTGCGGCAGCCAGCCGTGACCGGTCTCCACGGTGGCCACCCGCAGATTCGGGTAGCGGTCGAGCATTCCCGACACCAGCACGTAGGAGAGCAGCCGTTCGGCGCCCCAGACGTGGGCCGCGGTTCGGGCCACGGCCACGTTGCCCCAGATGTCGCGGTAGCCGGGAAAGTAGGGCGCCTCATAGAAGAAGCTGTGGTGGACGATGGGCAGGTCGGCGTCGTTCATCGCCTGCCAGATGGGTTCGAGGTCGGGGTCGTCCACGGGCAGCCCTTCGGGCAGGACCGGCCAGACCGCGGCCAGCCACTCGTCTCCGGCGTGGCGCCGGATGGTGGCGGCGGCCCACTCGGGGTCGGCGCCGGGTGCGAGCAGCAGTCCCTTCAGTCGCCGGGGGTCGGCCGAGCAGTAATCAGCCATGTAGCGGTGGTAGGAGCGGTACATGGCCTTGGCCAGGCCGAGGTCCAAAGCGGTGCTGCCCGGCGCCCAGGTGCCGGGGATGATGAAGTTGATGTCCACCCCCTCGGTGTCCATGGCGGCGAGGCGACCGGTGGAGTTGGTGTGCTGGATCCCGTCGGCGATGGGTTTTACGGCCAGGTTCTCCACCCGGCCCTCCAGCGCGCCCTTGGCGCCGGCGCCGCGAGTGGCCACCGAGGCGTCGGGCTTGTGGCCGGCCACTCGGTCGTAGGGCCGTGGGTTGACGCGTACGACGCCGTAGGGGTGGGGCGGGTGGCCCCGGCCCTGGGTGGGTTTCGTCACGCGCACGTAGGGGGTGAGCTCGTCGGCTCGATCCTTGAGCTCGCGATCGCCGTAATCGACGAGTACCTCCACCGACGGGGTGACGTGGGTGTCGACGTCGATCACTCGGTAGCCCTGTCTCATGTATTTCTTCCTGTCTCCTCGGCGGTTGATGTTGCTTCCTCTCCGGCGCCAACCGTTTCGTGCATCACGTCGATCAGGCTCTGTTCCACCTGACGGAGATGGCGACACATCTGCTCGGTGGCCAATGCGGCGTCCTGACGGACGATGGCATCGTGGATCTGCAGGTGCCCTTCGTAACCCGAGCCCACCCGGCGGCGCTGCTCGGGCGCTCGGGTGAACACCCGCCAGAAGGCCGGTTTCCTGAAGAACAACCCGAGCCCGGCCTCGTAGAGCTCGGCCAAGACGACGTTTTGCGACGCCCGCACCACGGCGCAATGAAAACTGCGGTCGGCGGTGTGGTACTGGGTTTCGTCCCGGGTGTCCATCCGGCCCAGGCATTCGGCCAGCTCGACGAGGTCGTCGGCGCTGCGGTGGGTGGCGGCCAAGCCGGCGGCGTGGATCTCGAGCAGCTTGCGCACATCGAACACCTGCTGCACCGAGGCGTCGGAGGCCCGGGCCGCGAGGTCGAGCACCCGGGGGCTGATGTCGCTGGGATGGCGTACGATCAGCCGGCCGGCGTCGCGCACCAAGAAACCGGAGGACACCAGTCCCTGAAGGGCCTCGCGCACGGTGGTGCGGCCCACGCCGAAAACTTCGCGCAGCTCGCGTTCGGAGGGCATCGCTGCACCCGGTTCGAGTCGGCCCGACAGCATCTGGCGTTTGAGCTGTTCCTGGAGCTGATCAGCGAGCGTTTCCCGGCTGAGCTTCATCCGTGGTTCCTTTCTCGACCGGGGTCCGATTCCGGACCCGGTTGCGCCGTCCCGCCCAGGATCGTCGTAGTCGTAGCCGCGGCCGCGGCCCCGTCGGGGGCGGGGGCGGGGGTCGGGAGCCAACTCAGCACGGTGGCGCCGGAGTAGGTGGCGTCGAGAGTGCCCGGTTCGCTGGGCCGGGAGAACACGATGCGCTCGAATTCGGTCCGGCGCTCGAAGGGCACCGAGGCGTCGAGAATCACTTTCGTGCCGATACCGGCCTGCGACGTGCGCACGTACTCGTGGCCTCGCATGCCGCCGAGCACGACCAAGTCGGAGGCGGCGTCGAACCGGGTGGCCAAGGCGTACTCCACGTCGACCGGATCGTGAAGATCGATGTCGTCGTCCACCAGCACGATCATGTTGAGGTCCTTGAGAGCCCCGAACGCGGCCAGAGCGGCGTTGCGACCCATGCCGTCGTCGCGTTCGGATCTTTTCGACAGGGCCATGACCAGATGGAACCGGTGGAGGCCGCCGGTAGGCAGGGCCACGTCGCTCACGATCGGGGTGACGGGTCGAACCGCCTCCGCCGCAGCCACCTCGAGAACGTGCTTGCGCAGCACGATCGTTTCGCGACCCGCTCCGTTGATGGCGTGGTAAACGGGTTCGTCGCGGGTGGTCAAAGCGGTCACGTCGATCACCGGTGCCGGCCCGGCGGGCGAGGCGTAGCCCACGAACTCGCCGAACGGACCCTCGGTCACCGTCTCACTCACCCGGATCGAACCCTCCAGGACGATCTCGGTACAGGCGGGCACGTCCACGGCCTGTGACACGCCCGGGGTCACCGCCAGCCCCCGGCCCCGGCAACCGCCGGCGGCGCACAGCTCGTCACGGCTCTCCGGCATGAGCGCGCCCATGGTGGAAGCGGCGTAGATCAGAGCCAGATCCGTGCCGATACAGGCGGCCACTGGCAGGTCCCGTCCCAGTTCGGCGGCATGGTCGAGGGCTCGGCCCAGGTGACGCCCGTGGTCGATCTTGACCGCGACCCGGTCGGGGCCGACGAGCTGCAGCCGGTGGAAGGAGGCGTTGCGTACGCCCGTGAGGGGATCGCGCACGATCAGCACGGCAGCGGTGACGAAACGCCCGCCGTCGGACGCGGTGTGCCTGAGCACGGGGAGTTGCTCGCCCAAGTCGATGGCGCCTTTGGACCACACCCGCTCCTGCGCGGGCGCGCTGGGCACGGTTTCGGGCTCGATGCCGGTGTGGATGCCCCGAGCCAGGGCGGCTCGCAACTGGCGGCGGTCGAGGCCCATGGCCGTCTCCGAGGCCTGCGGTGTGGCAAAGACGTTGCCGACCACGGGTACCTCGTGGTTCTTGACGTTCTCGAAGAGCAAGGCGGCGTCGGCGTCGTGGTGTTTCATCGTTGCCGCGATCTCGAGGTCGGTGTCGACGGTGCGTGAGACCCGGGCCAACATCCCGGCTCGATCGAGTCGGCCGAGAGCGCGGCGGAACCCCGTGTCGAGCACGGCGGGCAACTCGGGCCCGCCCGGCCGGGGACCCCCAGCGGCGGCGGCGAACCCGCTCTCCGAGGCCGGAGCCGTCACCGGTCGTGCTCCAGGCACTCCCGGTGCTGCGGGCCGGGTGCCTCCGCCAGGCAGCGCAACACCATGGAACGGGCCCGCTCCCAGTCGTAAGCTCGGTAGGAACGGCTCTGCACCACCGAAGCCGAACCGGCGTAGAACATCTCGTACTGGAAATGGCGGCTGGCGAGCTCCGAGCCGATCGCGTCCCAGATCAGCTTCAGCAGTGCCACCCGCCGGCCCGCGCCCACATCGGGCCAGCGTACGAAGCGCTCCAAGTCGGCGCGGGTGGTGGCGTCGTCCCAAGCCTGCTCCGACGACGGCACCTGGATCGTGGATCCCCCGGTCATCTCCCTGATGGCGAAGATGATGTCACGGTACAGCGCCGGTTGAAGCGTCATCGCGGCGTAGAGCATCTCGGGGTCGGGCCGGGCCACGCCGTGGCCGTCGATCTGGGCGTTGTACTCGGCGGCGAGCAGCAGCCCGTAGGGGACCGACACCTGGGCGGCGAGATGGCCGAGGCCGAGTTGAAGCTTCCGGTCGCCGGACTGGCCCGACCACTCGGCGAGCTGGGCCGCCAGCCCGGCCAGGAACCGGAGCTTGACGGCGTAGCGGATCTGGGCCTGGGTGTTGCCCAAGCCGTGGGCTCCGGTGCGGGTGAACTGGGCGAAGGTGATCTCGGGGTCGCGGTTCACGAACACGTGCTCGTCGGGCACGTTCACGTCGTCGAACACCACTAGTGAGTCGGTCTCGTCGAGCTCCGCCGACAAGGGGTAGTCGCCGGGGCTGGTGATGTCACGGCCGTAGGGGCGGCGCGGGTAGATCCGCAGCCGGGGATGGTTGACGGGTATCACCACCGACAGGCCGTAGTCGTCGGCTCCGGGCGGCAGCGGCTGAATGGAGCTGACGAACAGGTAGTCGGAGAGAACGGTGGCGGTTCCCAGCATCTGCGCGCCTCGCACGATCACGCCGTCGTCGTCGGATTCGGCGATGGCCGCGTAGAGGTGCGGTTCGTACTGCTCGTGCGGTCCCTTGGACCGGTCGATCTGGGGGTGGATGATCGTGTAGGTGAGGTAGAGGTCTTCGTCGCGGGCTCGTTCGTAGAAGCGCACCACGTTGCGGGCGTAACGATCGCCGGCTTTGGCGAAGGTGTCGGGCGAACCGGCAAACCCGGCGAAGAAGGAAGCCACATGGTCGGGAGAGCGGCCCAGGAAGCCGTAGCTGAGCTCCGACCACGCCTCTATAGCGAGCCGCCGGCGGCGCAGGTCGTCTACCGAGCGTGGTACCAGCCAGCTCATGTTCACGGGCCGGCCGTCGGTGGGCGATTCGTATGTCATGAGCTCGCGGTTATCGGGGTCCGACGAGAAGTCGTAGAGCCGGGCCACGGTTCCCACGCTGCCGGTGAAGGCAGGATGGGTGGTGACGTCATCTACCGGCGCACCGTCGAGGATGACGTTGCGTCCGTCTTTCAACGACTCGATGTAGGAATCACCAGTGCGCATCCGTCCCCCCGGAAATCCGGAGTCTACCCAACGATAGCCTGTTGTCCTGCCCGATTGTCTGACAAACTGTTCGTTGCGTCAAGTGACTGTCGTGAGAACCCGATGACGGGATCGGCGCGCCGCAAGCTGGCCGACACCCTGGGTAACCACGACTTTCGTCTCTACGCCGGTGCTCAGTTCTTGCACGCCACCGGCATGTGGGTGCACCGCGTCGCCGAACTGTGGCTCGTCTACCAGATCACCGGCAGCACCCTGGCGGTGGGCGTCGCCACCGCGGCTCGAGCCGGCTCGTCGATCGTGCTGGCCCCGCTGGCGGGAACCCTCGCCGACCGGGTGGACCGGCGCGTTCTGCTCGCCTCCACCCAGTTCACCAAAGCCCTCACCGCCGCCGGGCTGGCCGTGGTCACAGTCTCGATGGGCACCGAGGTACCGCTGGTGTTGCTGTACGGGGTGATCATGACTCTGGGCGTGATCGGCGCCATCGACACCCCGCTGCGGCGTGCCTTCGTACGCGACGTGGTCACCGCCGAGGGTCTCGACGGCGCCGCTCGGCTCCACACCTCGGTGATGTCGGCGGGCCGGATCGTCGGCAGCGGGCTGGCCGCGCTGGCGCTGTCGGCGCCGTGGGCTTGCTTCGCGGGGAACGGCGTCGCTTCGCTGACTGCGTCGGTGCTGGTGCTGCGGGTGAGGCCCACCACCTCTGTCTCCCCCGCGGCTCGGGCTGCGGGGGGGAGGCTGTTCGGCTATCTGCGCCGGTCGCCGACGGTGACGATCCCGATGGCGTTGCTGTGCTGCTTCGCGCTGTTCGGCTGGAATCTCGAAGTGCTGGTACCGGTGCTCGTCGACGAGCAATTGGGCACTGGTCCGGCTGCCTTCGGGATGCTGGTGATGGTGATGAGCCTGGGCAGCCTGGTCGGCTCGGTCGCGGTGGCGTCGAGGGACAGCGCCGGCCTCGGCCGCCTGGTAGCCCTGCTGGCCGTCTTCGGGGCGGCCATCGTGGCTTTGGCCGCGGTGCAACACGTTGCCGACGCTTTGGTGGCGTTCTTCTTGGTCGGCGCCTGCGGTGGAGGGTTTCTCAGCCTGGCCAACTCCTCGGTGCAGACGGCCGCCGATCCCCGCCTGCAAGGCCGGGTGGCGGCGGTGTACGGGGTCGTGTTCGTGGGCTCGCGGGCTCTGGGCGGGCCGCTGCTGGGGTGGATGGTGGACACGATCGGCAGCCGGGCCGCTCTGGCTGCGGTGGGCCTGGGCACTGTCGGCTTCGCCGCACTGGGCGTTGTCGTGGTTCGGCGCGCTCGAAGGGACTCGAACCCCCAGCCTTCTGATCCGTAGTCAGACGCTCTATCCAAATTGAGCTACGAGCGCAGCGGTGCACCAGTATAGGCGGTCCGACCTCGGCCGGCCATAGTTGGTGTCAGCGGAGACGGTGGGATTCGAACCCACGAACGACTTGCATCGTTACTTCCTTAGCAGGGAAGCGCCTTCAACCTGGCTCGGCCACGTCTCCGTACTGATATCGGATGGTACCGGCCCGGCCCGGTTCTAGGCGGGGCGGGTCGCAGTCCTGGCAGTGGACGTCGTCGACGGGTTCGCCTTTGATCACCGCGGTGAGCCAGTCGACGAATGCGATTCCTTCGACTTCTTGGGTGTACATTTCGGGTCGCCCCAAGATGGTGTGGTCATCGCCGGGTGCCAGGTAGCTGTCCACGGGAACACCGGCTGCTTCGATGGATGCTTCGTTGGCCAGGATCAGTTCATCCATCCGGTCGGCTGAGAACCCGGCTAGCTCGGCGTAGAACACTTGGGTCTGGTCGTATGCGTTGTCGTAGCGGGCGAATCGGATGTCGGGGTCGTGCCGGCCGGACTGCACGAACAATCCGGGTAGACCGATGTCGGTCATGGTGAGTCCGTTGTTGACGGGCCAGTCGGGTATGGATCCTTCGGCGCCCCATAGCCCGCCGATGGTTGCGTTCACGGCGGGGACGCTGGGGTAGGCGCCGGATGCGTCGGCTACGACGGTGATGCGGGCGTCGGGGTAGCGGTCCGAGGCCAGGCCCCCGAACAGGGGAGCGGCCGCGGAGCCGGCACTCGACCCGGCTACTACTATTTCGTCGGCTGAACCGAACCGGGCCTCGAGTTCGTCGAGGGCTTTGGTGGCGTTGAAGAAGCCGGTGTGGTTCACGGTCAGATCGGGGCTGTAGGTGTGGGTGGCTGTGCCGATGTGCACGTCGCCGGTGCAGTAGGGTACGAACACGAACGAGTAGCCCGCCACCGGGTTGGCCGGGTTGTCGTGGTCGAAGATCCCGTCGGCGCCGTAAGCGTCGATGTTCACGTCGGCGGTTACGGTGTAGGTGCCGTTGGTGAATGAGCATGTCTCGGCGCTGAAGCAGGCCCCGCCGCCCATCAGGTAGAACACGACCCGGCTGGGGTCGGCCTCACGGACCCAGAAGCTGTACGGGCTGCCGTCGGCACAAACGCAATCCTCGCCCGTGAGTACCTGCTCCCATTTTACCGGCAGCGCTGCGGCAGTGGTTGGTGCCGGGTCCGGTGGGGTGGTGGTGGGTGTTGGTGCAGCTTCGGTGGTGGGTGTTGGTGCAGCTTCGGTGGTGGGTGTTGGTGCAGCTTCGGTGGTGGGTGTTGGTGCAGCTTCGGTGTTGGCGTTGTTGGCGTTGTTGGCGTTGTTGGCGCAGGCTGTGGCTAGTAGTGCTCCGGTGATCAGAGTGGCGAGTCTCGTGGTGGTTGTTGATCGCAGTCGGTTCATGTCTGAGGTCTTTCTCCGGTGGGCACGTGCTCGCTGTGGTTCTGGCGGCGCGGAGGGAGGGGGATTCGAACCCCCGGGACCTGTGAAGGTCCAACGGTTTTCAAGACCGTCGCAATCGTCCGCTCTGCCATCCCTCCGCCGGTGAGGATAGGCCGTTGGGCTGGATTGCCGTTGGGCTGGATTGTTGTCGAGGGGTTATGTCAGGCGTGTGACCGAAGGACGTGTACCCAGGTGGGTCAGACCAGCGCGTCACCGACGACCGCTGGATCGGGCGGCCCGACGATGCGAGCCTGCAGATCCTCGATCCAAGCCCGGGCCGGTCCGGTCCCGGCCCGGTTGGTGGCCCGGTCCCGGTCGTTTCCGTAGGCCGAGGGGTAGGACCCGAGAAACTTCACCTTGGCCGTCTTCATTCGCAGGTTGCGCAAGGCGTCGGCCACGATCTCGTCGGCGATATGGCCTTCGCAGTCGACCAAGAAGCAGTACTGGCCGAGACCGGCCTTGGTGGGACGGCTCTGCAAGCTGGTGAGATTGATGGCCCGGGCCGCGAACTCCTGAAGAATGCCCACCAGGGAGCCGGGGGCGTCGGAGCGCTGGTAGACGATCATGCTCGTCTTGTCATGACTCGAGGGGGCAGGGATGCCGTCGGCGCCGACCAGCACGAAACGGGTCTGGTTGTCGGGGTGGTCCTCGATATCGGCGGCCAGGATCTCGAGGCCGTAGACCTCGGCCGAACGTTGCGGAGCGATAGCGGCGACGGTGTGGTCGGTTGACTGGGCTAGCTCTCGGGCCGCGTCGGCGGTGGAGTTGGCCGCCTCGAAGGCGACGCCGGGGAGATGCTCGGTCAGGTAGTTCCGGCACTGAGCGTGAGCTACCGGATAAGAACGGACCCGCTCGACGGCGTCCAACCGCACCCCGGGCTGTACCAGCAGGTTGAGATTGACGTTTATGACGACTTCTCGCTGGATGAGCAGATCGGTGTCGAAGGCCAAAGCATCGATGGTGGCGTTGACCGATCCCTCGATCATGTTTTCGATGGCGACCAGACCGAGGTCGACCTCTCCGCTCTGGACGGCTTGGAACACACCGACGATCGAGCCGATGGGACGATGTTGCATCCGGGCCAGGTCGGGCTGGGAGTAGACGGCCTGCTCGGTGAAGGTGCCGGCCGGGCCCAGATACCCGACAGTGCGAGGCCGGGGAAGGGCTGGCTCCTTCATGATGGGATGATACGGGCTCAGCCTCCCTTCTGATGTTCTCTGATGTTCGTGGGCCGTTAGGGTGGCGGCCATGCCCGACCGGCTGTATTTCCGCCAGCTCTTGTCGGGGCGAGACTTCGCCACCGGCGACGAGATGGCCCGACAGATGGTGAACTTCGTGTACGCCATCGGCGACCGGGAGACCGGCGAGGCGGTGCTCGTCGATCCGGCCTACGGCGTCGACGACCTTCTCGCCATTCTCGCCGCCGATCACATGACCTGTACCGGGGTATTGGCCACCCACTACCACCCCGACCACGTGGGCGGCTCGATGATGGGGTTCACCATCGAAGGGGTGAGCCGGCTGCTGGAGCGGGTGTCGGTGCCGATCCACGTCCAGACCACCGAATCCGAACACGTTGCCACCGTGACCGGGGTCGGCGTCGACCACTTGGTGAGTCACTCGTCAGGGGACGTGGTGACCGTCGGCGCCATCGACATAGAGCTGATTCACACTCCGGGTCATACGCCCGGCAGCCAGTGCTTCTTGGTCGAAGACCGGCTGGTGGCCGGTGACACCCTCTTCTTGGAAGGTTGCGGGCGTATGGATCTGCCCGGATCGGACCCCGAGCAGATGTACGAGAGCCTCACCGGCCGGCTGGCTCGGGTTCCCGGCGCCGCGGTTCTCTACCCCGGGCATCGCTATTCGCTGGAATCCTCGGCCACCATGGAAATCATCCGAGCCCGCAACACCGTGTTCCGGCCCGCCAACCGTGAGCAATGGCTGGCCACTTTCGCGAGATGATCTCCCCAGGAGAGTCGTGCGCCCTGGATCCCGGTTGGCTCGACGACCGCTTCGGCCCCCTCATCGAGACCTACCGGCCCGCTCGGGGTTGATATCGGCCCGCGCCAACACTTCCCGCTTCGCGGGCCTGGACGGTCTCCGGGCCATCGCTGCGGGGGCCGTCTTCTTTCATCACGTCGGATTCTGGTCCTCCGCCACCTTCACCTCGTCGATCGGGGGCTACCTGGCCCGTATGGACATCGGGGTACCGGTGTTCTTCTCGATCTCGGGCTTTCTGATGTTCCGACCGATCGTAGTTTCGGTTGTCGACGACGTTCCACTGCGTCCTGCCTTCGAGCATCTGTGGCGGCGAGCGCTGCGGATCTATCCCGCTTTCTGGGCCGCCTTGGCCGCTATCGTCCTACTCACGTCGGAGGCCTTCGGTTCCTTCGGCGGCGCCGTCACGACAACCCTGCTGGTGCACATCCACTGGCCCGGCCACGTCATCGGCCCCATACCCCAGGCCTGGAGCCTGGCCACCGAGATCAGCTTCTACGCGTCGCTGCCCATCCTGGCTCGAATAGTTCGACCTCTGCTCGCCCATCGCCATCGATCCGGTCGGGTAACCGGGTTGTTCGCGGTGGTTGCCGGGCTCTACCTGATCAGCTTCTTCTTCCGGCTCGGCGCTTACGGGCTGGACAGCGAGTGGACCAGGGCACTGGTGTTGTGGCTGCCGGCTATGGCCGACTTCTTCGCCATCGGCATGGGTCTGGCTGTGGCCCATGCCGGTCTGAAACCGGGCACGGTGAGCCGGGCCCGATTGGAGCGCTGGGCCGGCCCGGCTGGGTGGTGGTGGCTGGCCTCAGCGGCGCTGTTCGTTCTGGTTTCTCAGAGCATGGGCCTGGCCCGGGGGGTGGCAGTAGCCGGTTGGCCCCGGGAGATGGGGCGCCAGCTCGTCTACGGGGCCATCGGTTTCACGCTGCTGTTCCCGCTGATCTTCGGGGCCGGGGACCGCCCTGGCTGGCTCCGGCGGCGGCTCGCCGGCTGCACCCTGGGGTGGCTGGGGACCGTCTCCTACTCGGTCTACCTGTGGCACATGGTGTTCATCGTCCACCCGTGGCGTCCCTTCGAACGAGCCGTGGAACGGCTCTGGGACGTGACGGTTCGGACCGGCTGGTTCGAGGCTCTGCTGGGATGGACGGGCTCGACCGGGTTCCTCGACAGCCGCTTCGCTGTTCTCACCGTTGTCGCATCCGGCCCCACTCTGGTGGTGGCCGCGGCCACCCACTACTTGGTGGAGCGAGCCGGAATCGCTCTGGGAGGCCGGCGTCGCGGTCGGATCATCGATCCGACTCCCCTGGAGTCGATGGTGGCTCGGATGGGGGCCGGTTGGCGAGCCGCTTCGTTCCGGGCTCGGCTGGCGGTCATCGCGGTCGGAGCGCTGGTGGTGCGGTTCGGGTACGTGCTGGGGGCCAAGAGAACCGAGACCCTCACGCCGGGAACCGTTTTTCCCGGCGACCAGGTTTTCTACGCCCTGGCCGGCGACGCCTTGGCCAACGGCAAAGGATTCGTTGTTCCCTGGCACCAGACATCCATCACGCTGGGGCTGGCCCCGCCCGGCTCTGCTGCCCCTCATGCTGGGGATCACCCGCCGTTGACAGCGCTGGTCTCGGCCCTGGCCGGTCTGCTGCCCGGAGAGCCGGGCAGCCATGTGCTGGGTCAGCGCCTGACCATGGCTGTGATCGGGGCGGCGGCGGTGGTCGTCATCGGGTTGTTGGCCCGGTCGCTGGCCGGGCCGGTCGCAGGGCTGGTCGGGTCGGGCCTGGCCGCGGTCCATGCCGGGTTCTGGGTCAACGACGGGCTGGTCATGTCCGAGACGCTCGTTACCTTGACTGTGGCCGGTGCGCTGTGGGCCGCGGTGCGCTATCACCGCCACCCCCGCCCGATGCGGGTCGTCGAGCTCGGAGCTTGGGTCGGTGCGGCTGGCCTGGCCCGGTCCGAGGCCCTGCTGCTGATACCGCTCATTGTCATCCCGGTGGTGGTGGCGGCCCACCCCGAGTGGCGTGAGCGTCTCGTGGCGTCGGCGCTGGTACTGGCCACGACCGTGGCCGTACTGGCGCCCTGGGTGATCCCCAACCTGGTTCGTTTCGCTGAACCGGTGGGGTTGGCCACCAATGTCGGGGTCACTCTGATCGGAGCCAACAATTCTCAGACCTACTACGGCGGCGCCATCGGGTTCTGGACGCTTGAAGGCGTGGAGGACTCCTTCGAGCTCGACGGGTCGGACCAGAGCCAGGTCTCGGCGGCGTACCGGGCGGCCGCCGTCGACTATGCCCTCGACAACCGCCATCGCTGGCCCACGGTGGTAGCCGCTCGGGTGGGCCGGGTTTGGAGCGTTTACCGCCCGTTGCAGATGCTGGACTGGAACAAGGGCGAGGGCCGGGAGGTGTGGGCGTCGATGCTGGCCTTCGGCGGCTATCTGGTGTTGGTTCCGGCCGCCGTATGCGGTTGGGTCGGGCTTCACCGCGGTCGGGTCTGGACTTGGCCGCTGACGGCCATGTTCGTGTACGTGACTGTGGTAGCGGCGGCGGTCTACGGGTTGCCCCGGTTCCGAGTGCCAGCCGAGATCGCGCTGGTGGTGTTGGCGGCGGCGGCGCTCCGGCGCCGGGCCGACGCCGAGGTGACCGGAGCTGCTTCTGGGGTATCCGCCGCGGTCGAGACCACCGCTTCTACTCCACTGGTCGGGGGCCGGGGCCGCCTGTGACAGTGACCTAGCGTGGGTCCATGTCACCACGTACCCATGTCCTCGTCGCCGCCGTCATCGTCATCACGGTCCTGTTCATCTACCGGCTCGTCTCCAGCGGGGTCCTCAAGTCGAAGTACGCCCTGCTGTGGTCGGTGGTGGCCGTGGGCGCGCTGCCGCTGGCGGCCGTGCCCGACATCCTCGTGCCCATCTCGAACCTTGTCGGTATCAGCTACGAGCCCGCCACCATTCTCTTCGCCTCGATCGGTTTCCTGCTCGCAACCACAGTTCACTTGTCGTTCGAGCTGTCCCGCAACGAGCAGCGGCTACAAGCGCTGGCCGAGGACGTGGCCTTGATGCGAGTCGCCTTGGAGCTACCAGAACCGCCCGGCGGCGACTGACTCGTTCGGCCCTTGGTGTGAGCCCGGGCCCGGCTGAACCGGTACGGCTGTCACGATGAGCCCGTCGGCGGCGAAGGGCCGACCCAACCGGCCCAGGATCCGTTCGGCGCCGAGGGTGGCCCGCACCGCTGCCCACTCCCGTCTCGTGCGATTGCCTCGCTCACGCAACTCGGGTATGTACGTGGCCGTGCCCACCACGGACCAGCCCCGCCGCCGCATCAGCCCGGTCAGCGTCCTCCAAGTGAACATCACCACATGGTCGGGATGGTTGATCTCCACTCCCCGCACGATGGCGGCCACGGTGTTGAGGAGCCCGCCGGCGTTGGGGGTGGTAACGATCAACCGCCCAGCCGGACAGCACAGTTCCCGGAGGCCGTCCAGCAAGAGACCGGGCCTGTCGACGTGTTCGATCACCTCTCCGGCCACCACTACGTCGGCTGGCTCGAGCCCGAGGGCGGCAACGGCGGCAGGGTTGGTGCAATCGGCGACGCAGGCGTGGTAGCCGACGTCGACTGCATAGGCCACGCCGACGGGATCGACGTCGATTCCCACCAGAGCCGAGGCGGCTCCGGCCAGATGGCCGTGGAGCCAGCGTTCGCTCCGCTTGTGTTCCTCGGCGAAACCGGCATCGGCGAACCCGGCGTGGACGACCCGCCGGCCGCGGCACTGCTCCACCAGCCAGGCGGTACGGTCGACCACCCGGGCTGGGGGCAACCGATGGACCATGTCGTCGATGCCGTAGCCGGCCTCGGCACTCCCGGATCCGGTCACGAGCTCGTCTCCAGCGGTGAGAAGATGGCGGCGTCGGCGTACTCGGCCGCGATGGTGGCCAGGGTGAGATTCGAGCCCGCCACCAGATCCCGCACCCGCGGGCGCATCCGACGCCGCCCCCACCACATCAGCCGGCTCCCGAGCCGCCCCAACTGGGGCACGACCCACTTGGTCTCGTCCAAGTCGAAGTCGTAGGGATGGACGTAGCACCATCGAGCTCGATGGCTCCGGGTCCGGTGGAGGGCCCAACCCACGATGGCCCGAGGCGAGATCCGCAGGTAGGCGCCACCCAGCAGCGGCAACCGGACGGGGCCGATACCGGCCACCGGGCAGGGCAGCTCGACCAAGCCGCAAGGCCAGCAGAAGGGCTCGGTCGGTGCTCCGGGCCAACCGAAGAGCGGGTTTCGGGCCGGCAGCACACTCGACGAATAGACGTAGCCCAACTCGGTGAGGATCTCCGGGGCCCAGGCCGTGTCCTGCACCAACGAAAAGATCGGGGCCCGGAACCCCGCCACCGGTGACCCGGTCAGGGCTGCCAGCGCTTCGGTGGCCTTGGCGGTGGCGTCCCGGAATCGTTGCGCCCCCACCTCCGGCAGAGGCCGGTGATCGGCGCCGTGCAGGCCGATTTCGTGACCCCGAGCCCCGATCGACCGGATGAGATCGGGGGCCTCATCGATGAGCTCGCCCACTACGAAAACGGTACCTCTGACTCCCCAGGCATCGAGATCGTCGAGCAACCTCTCGGTGATCAGGCCGTAGCGGGGCTCGACCGACCGGTCCGGGCGGTGATCCTCGAGATCGAGGGTGAATGCGATGGTCGAGCTCACCGGGCCTCGGCGGGATCGGCTAGGGGTTCGGTCCGGGCCGGATCGGTCGCCAGCCGGGCCCGAGCCCGAGGCCGGGCCGCCATCCCGACCCCGGCCAGAATGATCATGGCCATGTCCACCGGAACCCGGTAGCGGGTGAGTCCGAAGGTAACGGCTGCGGTCACTATTACCATCGGCCACCAAGCCAGTAGCGGGGTCAGCCGCTTGTCGGCGCGCCGTAGGATCACGGCGCCGACGATGGCCGGGCCGACGAGGGCGTAATAAAACCCCAGCCCGGCGGTCGAGGGTCTTTTCCCCCGCTCTTCCAGCGCCCAGTTCGATCGGAGCGTGTCACCGACCCGGAACACCTCCATGACCCGCCCGACCCGGGCCAGCATCACGACCGGGTAGCGGCTGAGATTGTCGGCGATGTAATCGAAAGCGTGGCGACGGTTGAAAGCGTCGATCCGCGACTCGTCATAGACGGTACGGTCTCCGCCGGTTCCGATGATGCCCGGGAAGGCGGCTTCGTATTCGTCCCACAGGCCTCTCTCGGTGAAGCAGTCCCTCCAGAATCCCAGGCCGGGTCCGCTCCATACGCTGTCACAGGACCCTGCCATCAAGACGCTCCCCGGCGCCGAGGTGAGGGTGACCGGTTCGGCGAACCGGATGTTGTTGTAGACGATCCACGGAGCCACTACCACCACGGCTGCGCCCCCGGCCATGAGCAGATGGCGGCCCCGGTTCCGGAGCCGCAGCGTCCGAGCCAACCCCATCAGCGGACCGAGGAGCACGATGCCCAGCAAGGCGGCCTCGCCTCTCACCAGCGCCGCGACCGCGACTGCGACCCCGACCCCGACGGCCCGCTTGGTGGTGGGCTGGTCGGCGTAAGCGACCGCGGTCATCATCACCACGGCTACTACGGGCTGGAAGAGAGACTCGCTCATCAACCGGGTGTCATTGACCCACAGCAGCGGGTGCACAGCGGCGATGGCGGCTGCGATCCAACCGGCTCGGTCCCCTCCCAATCTTCTGGCCACCATCGCGATCGAGGACCACGCCGGCACCCCCGACGAATCCGAGCAGAAACCGTTGCCACCCGACGGTGTCGAACCCCAGAGCCGACCAGGAGCCGAGCAGCAGAGCGAACAGAGGTGGATCACCAGCCGACTCCACCACTCGGCCGGTGGCCAGGTACTCCGCTCCGTTCTTGAAGAAGTGACCGTCGCCGATGAGCCGGGCCTGGGTGAAGTGGTAGAGGGCGTCGCCGTCGATCTGGAAGCAGTCCGGTCGGGGGCCATCGGCCCCGCAGGTGGGCTGGCGCACCAGCACCATGTACCAGCGCACGGCCAAGGCCCCGAGTGTCACGGCGGCCACACCAGGCCACCATTGGCCGACGAGCCGGCGCCGGATAAGGCTCATCCGGCCGGTTCGCAGGCGGCGACGATCGGTTCGGCCGGGTCGGCCCCGGGGGGTGGTTCGGATCGTGATCTCCGACGCCACCGGTCGAGCAGGGCCCCGATGCCCACCCCGGCCAGCACCACTGTGGCCACGTCGGCGCTGACCCGGTAACGGGTGATTCCGAAGCTGACTGCGGCTGTGAAGGCGGCTACACCGGCAAGTGCTGCTGCCGGCAGGACCGGCTTGCGCTTCTGCCACAGCGTTACCGCCCCGCCCACGGCCAGCAACGACAGAGCCCAGTGTGACCACAAGCCGACTTTGACGTGGCTGGCGATCCGGCGTTCGAAGAATACGTCGAAATCGGCGGTCTGCAATGGTCGGAACAAACCGAACAGGCGGCCCACTCGGGCTGCGATCACTTTGGGCTGTTCAGCGAGGTGGTCACCGATGTAGTCCCGAGCCCGGGCCAGCTTGTCGGCCCCGATGGCCGATTCGTCACCGTCGACACACTGACCGTTGCCGCAGGTGCGACTCCAGTAGTCCGGCCGGGCCGCACCCTCGGGGTCGGGCCAAGCTTGATCCCCGCGATTGTCGCAAGTGTGGCTCCAGTAGCCCAGCAGCGGCCCCGAGTAGGTGGCGTCACAGTTGCCGAGCTCGAGGACGAAGCCCGGGCCCGGACCCAACAGCGTCGGCTCGTCGAAGATGGTCAGGTTGCGGCCCACCCATGGGGCCATGACGACCGCGGCCGCCACGGCGGCGAGGCCGATCATCTGTATCCGCTCCCGGATTGCGACGGTTCGCAGCCGGGCCACCAATGGAACCAGCAGCACCAAGAAGAGCAGCGAGGCCTCGCCGCGGGTCAAAGTGGCGGCGGCCAAGATGACCGAGAACTCGATCACCCGGCGCCGGCTGGGCTCTTCGACAACTCTGTGGGCCTGCCAGAGGGCGGTCGCCACCAGAGGAATGTAAAGCGACTCGGCCAGAATGAGCCCGTCGTTCATCCATAGCGCCGGGTAGGCGGCCGCGCCGAAACCGGCGACGATTCCGGCCCGCGCCCCGGCCAAGCGGAGCACGGTCAGCGACACCGGTATTACGGCCCCGGCGCTCGCAAGCCCCGACGCCAGTCGATGCCACAGCGGCGTGCCGGCCCCGAGCAGTGACCACATGGCCAGATAGAGCGAGTACAGGGGAGGATGGCCTGCCGTCGGTTCTTTGATCCCCTGAGCCCGGGCGAAAGGATTCGAAAAGCCCTGGCCTTCGGCCAGCAGGGTGGCCTGGAAGTGGTAGTAGAAGTTGTCGGTCCACCCCAGGGGCAGGTGCCGGTAGTACCGCAGGGTTACCGCCCAGCGCAGCGCCACGGCCCCGGCGAAGGCGGCTGCAATCCACCATGCGAAACGGCTCCGGGCGCTCACCGAGCCGATGCTACGCGACCTCTCTGCCGGGTCGAGGCTGCCTGCGGTGAGATCGCGCCGGTGGCCCGGCCCCCGACCCGGCCCCTGCATCCGGGTCAGTAGGCGTCCATGTCCAAGAACTCGAAGGTGTCCAAGGTGATGCTCTCGGGGTCCAGGGCCGGGGCGAGAGGACGAACGGCCAGATTCAGGGGGCTGGGCTGGAGGCGGCGGGGTGCAGTGATGCCCCGGACCGGCGCCGAGGGATTGAACCCGGCGTAGACGGCAAAGGCGCTGCGATGCCAGCGGGTGACCGACCGGATGGCCGCGGTGGCTCGAACCGGTCCGTCGCTCAATGCGAACACCTTCAAGATCACCGTGAACGGCAGCTCGTGGTAACGCAATCGGGTGGTGATCATGGCCATGTCCTCGCCGACGTGCACCCAGTAGCGGGTGAACGGGCACCCCAGCCGCCATCGCAACACCGGTGCGGTCCAGTCGGTGGACCAACCCGTCGTCGGGTGTCGGTCGACCATGGCGGCCAGATCGTCGAGCCCGGAGGAGCCAAGCCAGGTCTCGGTGGCTTCGGTGTGGCTCATAGGGGCCAGCCCCGGACCGACCGGGGGAACCACCTTGACCGGCAGGGGCCCGATCAGCCGAAAGTCCAGATATTTGATCACGGCGGCGGTGGACTTGGCGTTGGCCACGGCGGCAACGAAGGAGCGGCCATCGGCGCCGGCGGAGGCGTAGATCTCGTGTCCGAGCCGGGTGAAGTGGCGAGCCCGCTGGTAGCCGCTGCGAGTGACGGCGTGCAGAGACCAGGCCCCTTCGGTTCGAGCTCCAGCCGGGCCGCGATAGCGACGGGGGATGTTGACGTAGTGGGCCACCAGGAGTGGATCGTCATCGGCCCGCTCGACGTAGTGGTATCGTTCCCAGGCCGGACCCAGGGGATTGTCCCGGTAGCACCAGCGCAAGTAGGCGGTGTCATCGGCAAGGCGGGGGTCGTCGAGCTCGGCTCGCAGCAGGTCGGTGGCGTTTCGCAACACAGTGCCGTCATCGGCTGAGCCGCTGACGGTCCAACCCGCGACGCCATCGGTCACACGGGCGCCCCGACGGTGGGGGTCGTCTTCGGCGCTGGCGGGGCCGGTCATTTCACAGATCGTGCGCGAGGAGGGACTTGAACCCTCACGTCCTTACGGACACAGGAACCTGAATCCTGCGCGTCTGCCAATTCCGCCACTCGCGCGTGGCGCCACCGGTCCGACCGGAGACAGCGGTGAGGCTAGCGCCTCGCCGCTCCGGACTACTCGACCCGACCAGATTGGGTAGCCTTCATCCCGATAGATCCTTCGCTGTCGTACGGCGTTGTGTCCAGGTGAGACCATGACAGTCTTTGATTACGGAGCAGCGAGCGACACGGGCGCGATCCGTGGCAACAACCAGGATCGCTTCTGGGCCGACGGCTCGTTGTTCGCGGTCGCTGACGGATTGGGTGGCCACCGGGGCGGGGAAGTTGCGGCCGCCATCGCCGTGGACACCCTCGGTCGGGGGCCGGCGCCCACCGACCTCGATCAGCTCTGCGCCTTGGTGCAGACCGCCCACGAGGCGATCCGAGCCGAGGCCAAGACCAATCCCGATGTCGCGGGAATGTGCACGACGCTGTGCGTTCTGGCCGATCTCGGCTCCCATGCCGGCGAAGAGCGGCTCGGTATCGCCAACGTCGGCGATTCCCGACTCTACGCCTCGACCGGAGCCGATCTGGTCCAAGTCACCCGCGATCACAACCTGGTGTCGGAGATGACCCGGGCCGGACGGCTCACCCGAGCCGAAGCGGCTGTCCACCCGGACCGCAACATCCTCACCCGAGCCTTGGGGTTCCAGCCGGAGTTGCTCGTGGACAGCTTCATGCTGAAGGTTGCGAAGGGGGCTCGATTACTGCTCTGCACCGACGGGCTGTTCAGCGAGCTGGACGATGCCGCCATCTCTGCGGTGCTGAGAACCCGCGAGGACCCCGTTGTCGCCGCCGATGTCCTCGTGAGCGAAGCCGTGCGAGCCGGCGGCCGCGACAATGTCACAGTCGTGGTGGTGGACGTGCTCGACGGGCCTGGCCCGATCGACCCGCTTGGTGGTGAGAGCCCCGATACTGGGCTCTCCGGCCCGGTCCCGGCTTCCACTGGTGGCTGGTACCCGTCCCGGTAGGCTGATCCGGCATGTCCGAGCAGGGTCCGACCGTGTTCAATGGACGCTACGCACTGTTGCGGCATGTTGCCCGGGGTGGGATGGCCGATGTCTACGCGGCCCGCGACGCTCTTTTGGATCGTCAGGTTGCGCTGAAGGTGCTGTTCTCCGAATATGCCGAAGACCAGAACTTCGTCGAGCGTTTCCGGCGAGAAGCTCAGGCTGCGGCCAACCTGAACCACCCCAACATCGTAGGTATCTACGACTGGGGTCAAGAGCAGGGCATCTACTACATAGTGATGGAGTATGTGAAAGGCCGCAGTATGGCCGAAGTGCTGCGGTCGACCGGGCCACTGAACCCGGATCGGGCTGCTGAGATCACCGCCGAGGTGGCTGACGCGCTGGGCGCTGCCCATGGAGCCGGGCTCGTGCATCGGGACGTGAAGCTCGGCAACATCCTGGTCAGCGACGACGGCATCGTGAAGGTTGCCGATTTCGGGATTGCCAGAGGTCTGGCCGGCTCCACCTCCGACAACCTGACCCGGGTCGACTCGGTGGTGGGCACGGCCACCTACTTCTCACCCGAGCAGGCTCAAGGCAAGACGCTCGACGGGCGATCCGACCTCTACTCCCTGGGGGTCGTTCTCTACGAGATGGTCACCGGCAAGCCGCCGTTCACGGCTGATACCCCGATGGCGGTGGCTCTCGAGCACGTACGGGAACGACCGGTGCCGCCCAACCAGAACGGTGCCAACATCGCGGCGTCCCTCGAAGCCATCATTCTCAAGCTGCTGGCCAAGAATCCCAGCCGCCGGTACCCCACTGCGGGGGACTTGGCCGCCGACCTCCGGCTCTACCGGGCCGGCGCTCACCAACTCCCGAGCCCGCCCGCTCGCCCGGTTTCTTCCACTGGTGCTGGGTATCCCGTTGCTGCTCGGCCCGCCCCGCCCGCTCGCCCGGCTTCGGTGCCTGTGGTCCACTTTCCTTCGACTTCCTCCGGCTCGGCTCGCAGCAGTGCCCCACCGGCTCGGCCGCAGCCTGCACCGGGCGGCCCGGTGGCGCCCCAGTACACGCCTGATTACTACTACGGCTCCCATCCCGGCGACGGCTGGAAGCGCACGGCGTTGATGCTGGTATTGCTGGCCGGTCTGATAGCTCTGCTCGGATATCTCGTCGTACGCTTCTACCAGAGTCTCGGGCTGGGCGAGGACGATGCCCCCCCTCCGATCGAGAAGGAGGA
Organism: Acidimicrobiales bacterium; assembly: GCA_963422655.1. GTDB lineage: Bacteria > Actinomycetota > Acidimicrobiia > Acidimicrobiales > Aldehydirespiratoraceae > CATQHS01. The sequence continues at coordinate 1,810,841 of OY730440.1, forward strand.
GGTCATCAGCACCGTCGAAGTACCCGTGCTGACCGACTTGGGCCTTAGCGAGGCCCAGACGCAACTCCAAGAGCTGGGCCTCGATGTCGTGGTGGAGTACCAGGTCAACACGGCCCTCGCCGAGAACACGGTGTTCGGTCAATCCCCCCCGGCCGGTCAGCGGGTCGATGAGGGCGAGCCAGTGACCCTGACTGTCAGCCGGCTCGAAACACCGACGGTTCCACCGGTCCGGGGCCGCAGCCGTGACCAAGCCGAGCAACGATTGGAGGAGCTCGGTTACGTCCCGATCGTGATCACCGTCACCCACGCGGCCCAGGCCGGCACGGTCGTCGATCAGACCCCGGTCAGCGGCACCGAACTCCCGGTGGGTGAGGCCGTGACCATCGACGTATCACTGGGCCCAGGCCAGATCTTCGTGCCCGACGTGAGTCGGCTGACTCAGATCGAAGCTTTCAGTGTCCTGACCGACTCCGGTTTTCGGGTCGAGCAGAAACAGCAGGCCAGCGAAACCGTCGAATCCGGCTTGGTCGTCGAAACCGACCCGCTGGCCGGCGAGACTCTCCGCCCCAACAGCGTCGTCACCGTCGTAGTCTCGACCGGTCTGCCCACCGTGCAGGTCCCCGATGTGGTGGGGCTGCTGTTCGACACCGGCCGACTGACCCTGGAGGGGGCCGGTTTGACGATCAACCCTGTCTTCGAACCGGTCGAGGAGGATCGCGACGTCGGCCGGGTCTTGGCCCAGAGCCCACCCCCCGGTCTGGAAGTCGAACAGGGCGAGCAGGTGGAGGTGGTCGTCGGTCAGCCGCCAACGGTCGAGCCCACTACGACAGTGGAGCCGTCTACGACCACTACGACGGTGGGGCCGGCTACGACCACTACGACGGTGGGGCCGGCTACGACCACTACGACGGTGGAGCCAACCCCGACGGTCGACCCTTCCACCGATTCTTCTGAGGGCTAGCTGTGCTGCTTCAGCGGCAACGTTTCAGGAATGCGCCCAGCATCTCGGTGCCGGTGGAGGTCAGCACCGACTCGGGATGGAACTGCACTCCCTCCACTTCGTGATCTCGGTGTCGTAGCCCCATCACCAGTCCGTCGTCAGTGGACGCTGTCACCTTGAGAGTCTCCGGGACTGATGACGGCTCCACTATCAACGAGTGGTAGCGAGTGGCTTCGATCGGGTCGGGCAGACCGTTGAACACGCCGTCACCGCCATGGCGGATGAGCGAGGTCTTACCGTGCATGACCTCCGGCGCCCGGGTCACTGTCGCTCCGAAGGCTCGACCGATGCATTGCATCCCCAGGCACACACCGAAGATGGGGACAGTGCCGGCCAATTCGGTCACCAGTTCGTTGCTCACCCCGGCGCCGTCGGGAGTGCCCGGTCCGGGACTGATCAGTATCCCGTCGGGGCCCATGGCTCTGGCTTCGGCCACGGTCACGGCATCGTGACGGCGAACCACCGGGTGTGCTCCGAGCTCACCGAGGTACTGCGCCAAGATGTAGACGAACGAGTCGTAGTTGTCGATGACCAAGATGGCCGGTCGCACGACCGGCCATGTTACCGGGCGTCGTCTTACCGGGCGTCGTCGCGAGCCGAGACGGCCTCGAGGACGTGCATGGAGATGTCGGCCACGCGGACCTCGTCGTCGTCGATCCCGGCCGCCTTCACTCCATCGTCCATCATGATGTAGCAGAAGGGGCAGGCGGTGGCGATGCGGTCGGCGCCGGTGGCGATCAGCTCCCGGGCCCGGGTGTCGTTGACCTTTTCACCGACAGTTTCTTCCATCCACATCCGGGCCCCGCCCGCCCCGCAGCACATTCCCTTGGTGCCGTTGCGAGGGGCTTCGACCACCTCGATCCCGCCCAGCGAACCGAGCACCCGGCGGGGGGCCATGTACACGTCGTTGTGACGGCCGAGGTAGCAACTGTCGTGATAGACGACCCGCTCGGCCAGCTCGGCGCCGGCCATGTCGAGGCGGCCCTGGTCGATGAGCCATTCCAGGAACTGGCTGTGATGGATCACCTCGTAATGGCCGCCGAGTTGCGGGTACTCGTTGGCCAAGGTGTTGAAGCAGTGAGGGCATTGGGTGATGACCTTGGTGACGCCCATGGTGTCGAGGGTCTCGATGTTCTGGGTGGCCAGCATCTGGAACAGGTACTCGTTGCCAGAGCGGCGAGCCGAGTCGCCGGTGCAGTTCTCGGCTGGTCCCAGAATGGCGAAGTCGACACCGGCTCGTCCCATGAGCTGGGCCATGGCTCGAGCCACTTTCTTGTTCTTGTCGTCGAAGGACCCTGCACAACCGACCCAGTACAGGTACTCGGCGTCGAATCGGTCGCCGGGTCCGATGACCCGAACCCCGTCGAGGTCTCGGGCCCATTCGGCCCGGTCGCTCTGGCTCATGGCCCACGGGTTGGCCGAGTTCTCCATACCCCGGAATGCCTGCCCCAGTTCGGCGGGGAAGTCGCTCTCCATCAGGGTGAGGTAGCGGCGCATGTCCAGGATCTTGTCGAGAATCTCGATGTTCACCGGGCAGATCTCGTCGCAGGCCTTGCACGAAGTGCAGGCCCACAGCTCCTCGGCCGTTATCCGTTCGAACACCAGATTGGCCGGGACGGTGACGTCGTCGTCCACTCCCAGCGGAGGGGAGACGGGTGGGTCGCCGGTTCGGGCCATTACCTCCCCCACTTTCAGCACGATCTCTCTGGGGTCGAGGGTCTTGCCCGTGGCGTGAGCCGGGCACACCGATGTGCATCGTCCGCACATCGTGCAGGCGTCGGTGTCGAGGAGTTGCTTCCAGGTGAAATCCTCGACGGTGGCGGCGCCGAAGGTTTCGAGATCGGTCTCCCCCTCCACCAGGTTGGCCATGGGGGCCATGGCCCCTTTGGGCCTGGTCCTGTCCCGCAGGTACATGTTCAGCGGAGACGTGAGCATGTGGCGCAGCATGGTGGTGGGCAGGATCACCAAAAAGGCCAGGAAGGACACGACATGAGCGATCCACCAGGCCTGGTGCCAGCCGTGCAGGGCGTTTCCGCCGTCCACCAAGGTGGCCAGGGGGTACCCGATGAAGCTCCAACGTTCGTGGTCGGGCAGACCGCCGAGCGCGATCCGGAACATCTCGGCGCCGAACCCGGTCAGACCGATGGCGCCGAGCACTCCCAAGATGACGGCATGCTCGGGCCGACTCTTGGTCTCGATGCGCTCGGGCCGCCAGCTCCGGGGTCCGTACCTGCGGATGACGGCCCATCCGATGCCGACCATGAACAGGGCTCCGGCTCCGTCGCCAGTGGCGGCGTAAGCCCGGTAGGCGTCTCCGTGCAGGAACTTCAGGTCGTCGGGGAGCTGGTGGTCGATTTCGAGGGTGGTGGTAACTGCGAGCAGGACGAGGAAGCTGAAGTAGATGAGGGCGTGCATGATCCCGGCGCCGGGTTCTCGCATCAGGGTGCGCATGTACACACCGGCCCGGAAGTCGGCTATGCGCCGCGAGACGTTGCCGAACGTGGTGCGCCGGTCTTCGGGCCGACCCCGCTCCCAGTTCTTGACCCGGTGGGCGAACAGCACCGCGCCGTACACGATCAGGACGGGTACGACGGTGTAGAAAACTGCCTTCACCGGGCTCGGGACGTTCTCGAACACCTCGCGAGTCACCGGACTGGTGTCTGCGAATCCGGTGAGAGTGGGCACGATGCCCGACAGGGCGGTGAACAGGGCTACGGCGATACCCAGTCCGATTACGAGCTGATGGGGCTTGAGTCCGGTACGCATGACAGCGTGAGGTTATCTCAGCCGGCTGACAGCTTCGGCCCGTCGCCGTCGCCGTCGCCGTCGCCGTCGCCGTCGCCGTCGCCGTCGCCGTCGGTCGGTGATGCTTCGGCCGCCACTCGGGCCGCGGCACTGATGGCGGCTTGGGGGTCCAGGGCTCGTTGCAGGGGGTGGCCGGCAGCGACGGGAACCAGGTCTTCGCCGAGCCGGTAGTGCAAAGGCATGCCGGTGGGCAGGTCGAGCTCGGCTATCGTGCCGTCCCCGATGCCGTCGAGATGCTTGACCAGAGCTCGGAGGCTGTTGCCGTGAGCGGCCACCAGCACCGGGCCTGTTTGCCGGAGATCGGGCACCACGGCATCGTGCCAGTAGGGAAGCAGTCGAGCGGCCACGTCGGCCAGACATTCGGTGCGGGGCAGGACCTCCGGCGCCAGATCGGCGTAAGCCGGAGATGCGGCCGGGTCCAGCTCGTGACCGGTCGGCATGGGCGGGGGCGCGACGCCGTAACTGCGGCGCCAGGTCAGAAGCTGCTCGGGGCCGTACCGATCTCGGGCCGCGGTCTTGTCGAGCCCGGTCAGGCTGCCGTAGTGCCTTTCGTTGAGGCGCCAGCTCTGGTGAACCGGGATCGAGCGCCGGTCCATCACAGCCAGGACGATCTCGACCGTTTCGACGGACCGCCGCAGCACCGAGGTGTGTACCACGGTGGGCGCAAGGTCGGCCTGCGCCATCAGCCGAGCCGCCCGACGGGCTTCACGGCGGCCCGACTCCGCCAACGGGCAGTCGTGCCAGCCCGTGAAGAGATTCTTCTCGTTCCATTCGCTGCGACCGTGACGCAACAGGACTAAGTCGTACATGGTCGGCAAACGTAGTGGCGAACGGCCCGTCCCCGTCACTTGGAGGCCTTCACCGGTCTCCGGCAAAAGTTGACAACTACTCACTCAACTTTTTGGTGGAGGTGGGAATGAACGGTAGTAACGTCCGGTTCTGACCAACCGGAACATGAATCCATCGAGGTGGAGGTAAGGGCACACAATGGCCAAAGCTGTCGGTATCGATCTCGGTACCACCAACTCTGTCGTCTGCGTACTGGAAGGGGGTGACCCGGTCGTCATCCCCAACGCCGAGGGATCCCGCACCACGCCTTCGGTCGTTGCTTTCAGCAAGGACAACGAGGTGCTCGTAGGCGAAGTGGCGAAACGTCAGGCCATCACGAACCCGGATCGGACGATCCGCTCGGTCAAGCGCCGAATGGGTTCGGGCTGGACCGTCGATATCGCCGGCAAGACCTATACGGCTCAGGAAATATCGGCCCGGGTGCTGATGAAGCTCAAGCGGGACGCCGAGGAATACCTGGGCGACACCGTCACCCAGGCCGTCGTGACCGTGCCCGCCTACTTCGACGACGCCCAACGCACCGCCACTCAAGAAGCCGGCCGGATCGCCGGCCTGGAGGTCCTGCGCATCATCAACGAACCCACGGCGGCGGCTCTCGCCTACGGCCTGGACAAGGAGACCTCGGATCACACCATCTTGGTATTCGATCTGGGCGGCGGCACCTTCGACGTGTCGGTGCTGGAGCTGGGCGAAGGTGTGTTCGAGGTCAAGTCCACCTCCGGCGACACGAACCTCGGGGGTGATGATTGGGACGAAGCCGTGATCGAGTGGCTGGTGGACGCCTTCAAAGGCGACTACGGCGTCGATCTGTCGGCCGATGCAATGGCCATGCAGCGGCTCAAGGAAGCAGCCGAGAAGGCCAAGGTCGAGTTGTCCCAGACCCAGTCGACCCAGGTCAACCTGCCCTTCATCACCGCCACCGATCAAGGTCCGCTGCATCTCGACTACACCTTGGGGCGGGCCAAGTTCCAGGAGCTCACCGCCCATCTGCTCGGGCGCTGCAAGGGCCCGTTCGAGCAGGCCATCTCCGATGCCGGCCTCGGTAAGGGCGATATCGACCATGTAGTGCTGGTGGGTGGATCGACCCGGATGCCGGCCGTAACCGACTTGGTGCAGTCGATGACCGGCAAGGAGCCGAACAAGACGGTCAACCCCGACGAGGTAGTGGCTATAGGCGCCTCTATCCAGGCCGGAGTGCTCAAGGGCGAGGTCAAAGACGTTCTGCTGCTCGACGTCACCCCGCTGTCGCTGGGGATCGAGACCAAGGGCGGGGTGATGACCGCCCTCATCGAGCGCAACACCACCATCCCCACCCGCAAGAGCGAGATTTTCACCACGGCCGAAGACGGCCAGCCGTCGGTGGAGATCCACGTACTCCAGGGTGAACGAGAGATGGCGGCTTACAACAAGACCCTGGGCAAGTTCCAGCTCGTGGACCTGCCCCCCGCCCCGCGCGGCGTGCCTCAGATCGAGGTCACGTTCGACATCGACGCCAACGGCATAGTCCACGTGAGTGCCAAGGATCAGGCCACCGGCAAAGAACAGTCGATGACCATCACCGGCCAGTCGTCGCTCGACTCCAACGTCATCGATCAGATGGTCAAGGATGCCGAAGTTCACGCTGCCGAAGACCGGCAACGCCGCGAGGAAGCGGAGGTACGCAACGAGGCCGACACGCTGGTGTACCAGACCGACAAGTTGCTACAGGACCAAGCCGACGCCGTGACCGATGACGAGAAGGCGGCCATCGAGGCCAAGGTCGCCGATGTCCGTAAGGCCTTGGAAGGGTCCGATGTAGCCGCAATCAAGACGGCTACCGCCGCTCTCATGACCGCCAGTCAGGAATTCGGGCAGAGGCTCTACGAAGCGGCTGCGTCGGCTGACCGTGAGCCCTCGGCGACGGCTTCGGCCCCCGCCGATGACGAAGTGGTCGAGGCGGAGATCGTCGAGGACGACAGCGAGACGGCGTGAACGAAAGCGAAACCTCCTCTTCGAGCCTCCGATCCGCCCCGCAATCCGGCGAAGCAGGTTCGAGTGATGCGGTCGCCCCCGCCGTTGCCGATGGGGCCCTCCCGGATCAGGACCCGACCGGGGCGACCGAAACGAGCTCGGCGCTTGAGTCCGAGCGCGATGGTTACCTGGCCGATCTCCAGCGGGTTACGGCCGAGTTCGCCAACTTTCGGCGCCAGACGATCAAGCGCAACGCCGAGATCGTCGCGCAAGCGGCGGCTCGGCTGGCCGAAGCGCTGCTCCCCGTGCTCGATACCTGCGAGGCAGCCGTGCGCCAAGGCGTGGAAGGCATGGAGACGGTACGCGGCCAACTGCTCGGCGTGCTCGAGAGCAATGGCCTGGAGGTGTTCGACGGTCCCGGTGAGCCTTTCGACCCGACCCGGCACGAAGCGGTGATGACGGCCGAGGTCGGCGAGGGCCATCCGGACGGATCCGACGGGCCGGTGGTGGTCGAGGTCCTGCGCACCGGGTACTCCTGGAAGGGTCGGGTGCTTCGCCCCGCGATGGTGAAAGTGACCGGTAGCGGCTCGGAGAGCTGAGCATGGAGCCACAGCGGGAGTGGTTCGAGAAGGACTACTACAAGATCCTCGGCGTGCCGGAGAAAGCGTCGCCCAAGGACGTCACCAAGGCCTACAGGAAGCTGGCCCGGCAATTGCATCCCGACGCCAACCCTGACGATGTCAGCGCCGAGGGCCGGTTCAAGGAGGTTTCGGCCGCCTACGACGTTCTGGGCGACTCCGACAAACGCAATGCCTACGACGAGGTTCGTCGGCTCGGCCCCACCGCGCCCGGGGGTTTCGGGGCCGGTCCGGGCGGTTTCAACGTCCGGTTCGACAGCTCAGGTGGTGATCTCGGCGATCTGCTCGGGAACCTGTTCGGCCCGCGTCGGCGCCGCCCCGGTGATCATTCCTCCAACCGGGGTGCCGATCTCGAATCCGAACTGCACCTCGACTTCGCCGACGCCGTTCGGGGGGTCACCACTGTTTTGCACCTTGCCAGCGATGCCGTCTGCGATCGCTGTCACGGCACCGGATCCGAGCCGGGCTCGTCGCCTAGGCGTTGCCCGGACTGTGACGGTAAGGGAGTGCACGCCGACGACCAAGGGCTCTTTTCGTTCAGCCGGCCGTGCAGTTCGTGCGGCGGCCGGGGCGCCTTCGTCGACAACCCGTGCTCGGCCTGTGACGGACGCGGGACGCAGCACCAGCCCCGGGCGGTAAAGGTACGCATTCCGGCCGGGGTCAGCGACGGTCAGAGGATCAAGCTGAAAGGGCGAGGATCCCCCGGCCGGAGCGGCGGTCGGGCCGGAGACCTTTACGTGCGGGTTCACGTGAGCCCGCACCGCCTTTTTGGGCGGGATGGGGACGATCTCACTCTGGCTGTGCCCATCACCATTGCCGAGGCCAGCCTGGGGACCGATCTGAAGGTGCCCACGCTCGACGGTTCCACCGTCACCATCCGTATCCCGCCCGGTACCCAGCCCGGCCGGATATTCAGGGTTCGGGGCCGAGGTGCGAAAGCCGACGCCGACCTTCTGGTGACGGTCGAGGTGATCGTTCCCGTTGATCTGTCCCGCGACCAGCGGTCGGCCATGGAGGCTCTCGCCGCGGCCAGCACCGACGATCCCCGTTCCCACCTGAGGGTGTGAGGCCGTGCCGGAGGATCGATTCAACCGAGCGGTCTACGTGATCTCGGTTGCGGCCGAACTGGTCGGTGTTCATCCTCAGACCCTGCGGATCTACGAGCGCAGGGGTTTGGTGGAGCCGGCCCGGACCACCGGAGGCAGCCGGCGGTACAGCGACGCCGACATTGCCCTGCTCACCCGGATCCAAGAGCTGACCGACGAAGGCCTGAACTTGGCCGGTGTGCAGCGAGTGATCGCTCTCGAAGAGAGGGTGACCAGCTTGAGGGCCCTGCTGGCCGCCGAGACGAGAGCCCGGAAAGCCCGGGAAGCCGAGGTGAAGGCCGTCCATCGCCGGTACCGGCGAGATCTCGTTCCTGTACGCCAATCGGTAAGCATCTGGCCCGGCCCGAAAGGAGTGCCTCATCCATGACCCTCGACCCCGATCGCTGGACACTGAAGACGACCGAGGCCTTCTCGGCCGCCACCGAGGCAGCTCGGTCGGCGTCGCATCCCGAGGTGACTTCCGATCACCTCCTCGTCGCTTTGCTGGGGCAGCCCGAAAGCATCGTGTTGCCGGTGCTTCACAAAGTGGGCATCGATCCGAAGGCGGCGCTGGATCGGGCTCGCCGAGAGGTGGCCAAGCTGCCGAGGGCCTACGGATCCGAAGCCTCCCTGTCCCAGGACCTACACAAGGTGCTGGCGGCCGCCGATCGACACCGCGACGAGCTCGGTGACGAATACCTGTCGACCGAACACCTGCTCCTGTCCTTGGTCGATCGGCTCGACCTCGACGACGAGACGCTGCTGCGGGCACTGCGGGAGGTTCGAGGCAGCCACCGGGTCACCACCCAGGACCCCGAGAGCCGGTATCAAGCCTTGGAACGGTTCGGTCGAGACCTCACTGCCGCCGCCCGAGCCAACGAGCTCGATCCGGTGATCGGCCGGGACGAGGAGATCCGGCGGGTGATCCGGGTTCTGGCCCGGCGAACCAAGAACAATCCGGTGCTCATAGGGGAGCCGGGGGTGGGCAAGACGGCCATCGTCGAAGGGCTGGCTCAGCGCATCGTCGAAGGCGACATCCCCGCCAGCCTGGCCGGCAAGCGTCTCGTGGCTTTGGACCTCACCGCCATGGTGGCCGGCGCCAAGTACCGGGGAGAGTTCGAAGAACGGCTCCAGGCGGTTCTGAAGGAGATAACCGACTCGGCCGGCGAGATCATCACTTTCGTCGACGAAATGCACTTGGTGGTGGGTGCGGGTTCCGCCGAGGGGGCCATGGACGCCGGCAACATGCTCAAGCCCATGCTGGCCCGGGGTCAGCTCCGGATGGTGGGTGCCACCACTCTCGACGAGTATCGCGAGCGGGTCGAGAAGGACCCAGCTCTGGAACGGCGGTTTCAGCCGGTGCTGGTGGACCCGCCGTCGGTCGAGGCCACAGTCGCCATACTGAGAGGGCTGCGGGAGCGTTACGAGGTCCACCATGGCGTCCGCATCGAGCACTCGGCGCTGGTGGCGGCCGCCGAGCTCTCCGATCGGTACCTGACGGGGCGCTTCTTGCCGGACAAGGCCATCGACCTCATCGACGAGGCCGCCAGCTCGTTGCGGATCGAGATCGACTCCGTGCCCACCGAGATCGACGTGGTCAGCCGGCACTTGCACCAACTCGAGATCGAGAGGGTGGCTCTGGCCAAGGAGAGCGACGAAGCATCCCACCAGCGGCTCGACGACTTGGAACGTGAGATCGCCGACCTGACCGAGAAGTTGTCCGGTCTCACCGCGCGCTGGCAATCGGAGAAGGATGCCATTGCCACTATCCACGCCCTCAAGGAGGAGCTCGAGCTGCGTCGAGCCGACCTGGACCGGGAAGCTGATCTGGAACGGGCGGCTGAGATCCGCTACGGCATCGTCCCCGATCTCGAGCGCCGGATCGAAGCGGCGACCCGACAACTCGGCGAACTCCAAACCGATTCGTCGATGCTCAAAGAAGAGGTCGACGAATCCGACGTGGCCGTGGTGGTGAACCGGTGGACCGGCATACCCGTGGCCCGGCTGATGGAGGGCGAGGTGGAGAAGCTGGTGCGGCTCGAGGACCACCTGCATGAGCGGGTCATCGGCCAGCACGAAGCGGTCAGCGTTGTGGCCAATGCCATCCGCCGCAGCCGGGCCGGTCTCAGCGACCCCAACCGGCCCATCGGCAGTTTCTTGTTTCTCGGACCCACCGGGGTGGGCAAGACCGAGCTGGCCCGGTCACTGGCCGGGTTCCTGTTCGACGACGAGCGGTCCATGGTGCGCATCGACATGTCCGAGTACATGCAAAAGCACTCGGTGTCCCGATTGATCGGTGCCCCCCCTGGATACGTGGGATATGGCGAAGGGGGACAACTGACCGAGATGGTTCGGCGCAAGCCTTATTCCGTCGTGTTGCTCGACGAGGTGAAGAAAGCTCACCCCGACGTGCTCAACGTTCTCCTTCAATTGCTCGAAGACGGCCGGCTCACCGATGGGCAGGGTCGGACCGTGGACTTCACCAACGTCGTTCTGATCATGACTTCGAACCTGCCCGGCGACCCGGAGGAGTTCTTCCGGCCCGAGTTCCTCAACCGCTTGGACGACATCGTCCGTTTCCGGTCCCTGACCCCCGAAGACCTCCTCGCCATCGTCGATCTCGGCTTGGAGAGCTTGGCCGAACGTCTCGAAGATCGCCGGTTGACGCTCACCGTGACCCCAGAAGCCAAGAAGTACCTGGCCCGAACCGGTTACGAGCCGGCTTTCGGGGCCCGCCCGCTGCGACGCCTGATCCAGCGCCAGATCGGGGATCGGTTGGCTATGGCCTTGCTCGAGGGGCGATACGCCGATACCGACGGGGTGATCGTCGACGTCGAAGAGCTCGGCTCGGCCGAGGCGGCGCTGGTCCTGCGTTAGATCCCTCCACCGGGTCTCGTCAGTACGATTGAGCCGGTCCGTACCCCTCGGGAGGGAGAATGCCGTGCCCGCGACTGTCGTTGTCGGCGCCCAATGGGGTGACGAGGGCAAGGGGAAGCTCACTGATCTCCTCGCCGGGGAGATGGACATGGTTGTGCGCTACCAGGGCGGCCACAACGCCGGCCACACCTTGGTGGTGGATGGCGAGACCTTTGCCTTACAGCTCGTCCCCAGCGGAGTCCTCTACGACCACGTAACTCCGGTGATCGGTAACGGTGTAGTTGTCGATCCGCGGGTTCTGACCGCTGAACTGGACGGCCTGACCGGTCGGGGCGTCAACTGCGACGCCCTGAGAGTGTCCGGCAATGCTCATCTGGTAATGCCCTACCATCAGGTACTCGACACCCTGCACGAGCGTAACCTCGGCGCCGCCGAGCTGGGGACGACCAAGCGGGGCATCGGCCCCGCCTATGCCGACCGTTCCATGCGCACAGGGCTACGGGTGCAGGATCTCTTGGACCCCGACAAATTTCGAACCAAGCTCGACACCGCCCTCACCTACGTCAACAAGATTCTCACCAGGGTGTTCGATTACCCACCTATGGTAGCCACCGACATCGCCGAAGAATACCTCGGCCGCTGCGGGCCCCGGCTCAGGCCCCACGTATGTGACACAGTATCGCTCGTTCACGGCGCGCTGGAGGCGGGCCGGCGGGTGCTGCTGGAGGGGGCTCAAGCCACTTTCCTCGATCTGGACCATGGCACTTACCCGTTCGTGACCTCGTCCAACCCCACCGCCGGCGGAGCCTGTACCGGCTCTGGCGTGGGACCTGGTCATATCGACCGGGTCATGGGTGTGGTCAAGGCCTACGTGACCCGGGTGGGCGCCGGGCCTTTCGCCACAGAACTGTCCGACCCCACCGGCGACTACCTCGTCGATGCTGGTCGTGAATACGGCACGAACACCGGTCGGCGCCGCCGGACTGGATGGCTCGACTTGGTGATGGTACGCCAAGCCGTTCGGTTGAACTCGCTCACCGAGCTGGCGCTGACCAAACTCGACGTACTCGGCGGGTTGGCCCGGTTGAAGGTTTGTGTTGCCTACGAGCTCGCCGGCGGTCGCCTCGAATACATGCCCGGCTACCAGTGCGCACTTCACGAAGTCTCCCCGGTATATGAAGAGCTGCCGGGCTGGCCGACCGACCTCTCCGACCTCTCCGGCTCCGACGACTTGCCCGGGGCCGCGGCCGACTACGTCGAGCTCATCGAGACGGCCGTCGGGGTACCGATCCGGTTCGTGGGGGTGGGTCCGGGTCGGGATCAGTTTCTCGATCGCGGCGCGACATGACGATCGACGGGATCCCCAACGTGCTGGCCGACCGCTACGCCAGCGAGTCGATGCGAGCCCTCTGGTCGCCCGCACACAAGGTGGTGCTGGAACGCCGGCTCTGGGTAGCCATCCTGAAGGCTCAGCATCGGCTGGGCCTGGACGTGCCCACTGAGGCGATAGAGGCGTACGAGGCGGTCATCGGCAATGTGGATCTCGCCTCGATCCGGGCCCGTGAAGCTGTTACCCGCCATGACGTCAAAGCTCGGATCGACGAGTTCTGCGACCTCGCCGGCCACCAGCACGTCCATCGGGGTATGACGTCTCGTGACCTGACCGAGAACGTCGAACAGCTCCAAGTGCGGGAATCACTGGGCTTGATCCGGGATGGCTTGGTCGCGGTCATCGCTCGTCTGGCCGATCGGGCTGAAGGCCACGCCGGGACGGTCATGGTGGCCCGGACCCATAACGTGGCCGCTCAGGTGACGACGCTGGGCAAGCGATTCGCCGACGCCGCCGAGGAATCGTTGCTCGGGTACGAGCGGATCATCGGTCTGATGGCCCGCTACCCGTTGCGAGGTGTCAAGGGTCCGGTGGGCACGAGAGCCGACCAGCTCGAATGGGCCGGCTCGGCCGCGTCCGTCGACGAGCTCGAACGGACCGTGGCCGATCATCTGGGGTTCGCTCGGGTGCTCGATGCCGGCGGGCAGGTATACCCCCGGTCCCTCGACCTCGACGTCGTGGCTGCCCTCGTGCAAGCCGCTTGCGGCCCGGCCAGCTTGGCTGTCAGCATCCGGCTGATGGCCGGCCACGAGCTGGTGTCCGAGGGTTTCCGGGCCGGTCAGGTCGGGTCGTCGGCCATGCCCCACAAGATGAACACCCGCTCGGCCGAGCGCATCGGGGCCCTCAGGACGGTGCTCGACGGGCATTTGGCGATGGCGGCCGGTCTGGCCGGCCGGCAGTGGAGCGAGGGGGACGTGAGCTGCTCGGCTGTGCGCCGGGTCATGCTGCCCGACGCCTTCTTCGCGGCCGACGGGCTGATGCACACTGCACAGGGGGTGTTGGAGGAACTCGATGTCTTCGATTCGGCGATCTCCACCGAGCTCGATCAGCACCTTCCGATGCTGGCTACCTCTCGCATGCTGGCCGCACTGACAGAAACCGGGCTCGGACGCGAGACCGCCCACGAGTTGTTGCAGGAGCACGCCGTGGCCGCGGTCCGGGTCCGGCGTGAAGGCGGCCCCGCCGATCTGGCCGCCGGCCTGGCTGCTGATGACCGCATACCTCTGGACCGCTGTGAGCTGGACGCTCTCTTGTCCGAGCCGGCCCTTTTCACCGGGACGGCCACCGCTCAGGTGACACGAATAGTCAGCCGGGCCCGCGCCGTCGCCGCTCAGTATCCGCAGGCCCGTGATCGAACCGCAGAAGTGCGATTGTGATCGGGGTGATCTCGGCGAGAAGATTGTCTCGGCTTGTCTCGGCTCAGCCGGTTCGCTTGATACCGGCCCGTTGTAGCACCTCGGCTGGGACGCCCACCTCACGCCAAGCCGCGTAGCTGATACCCTTTCGCTGGCTGTAGGCATTCGCTACTTCTACGAAAGTCTCTTCCAGCTCCTCGATATTGACCTCTTCGACCTGGCTGTCTTCCAGGGCTTGGTCGATGTCGATGCGTTCTTGGACCAACGCGAGCTTCTTGGCCGGGCCGGCCGTCTTGATTTCTTCGGCAATTTCTTCTCTCCGGCTCTGCATTTTCTCAGGATTGCGCCGGCTGCTGCGAGGGGAACGTTTCGATGTCAGCGCTTCCAGGTAGTTATTCACACCTCGATTCTGGTCGTGAGATGCTTTCATAGATGCTTTGTGAGCTTCTGAAAACGGGGCCATTCTGAATTCTCCTTCTCTGTGCAATTGAGCTAGTGTATATGGATGAAGGTATCTGTGCTGTGATTTTCAAGATTACAGATAATAGAACCATACTAGTAAATCCATACTCAACGACAACTTCAGCTATGATCTAACCTGACGAATGAGGTACCTTCGGTTCTGTGCGGGCTCGAGACTGTCGCCTACCGAGAGGTTCGTGAATGGTGGTTCTCCTACTCATGTCCGAGCAGTACTATAACCAGATACCAAGGGCACTCATATGACTACCGACGTGCTGATCGGTCATCTGCTCGAGCACTCGGTTCGAACCGGGAGCTTTGTCCTGAAGTCGGGACGCGAGAGCTCGTGGTTCATCGATGCCAAGCAGACGACTTGCCGCCCCGACGGCGTACTGGCTACTGCCGAGGCCGCGCTGAAGGTCATTCCCGCTTCGGTCACGGCCATCGGAGGGCTCACCATGGGGGCCGATCCCGTGGCCTTCGGTATTGCTGCGGTGGCCGCCACCCGGGGTCGATCACTGAACTCGTTCAGTATTCGCAAGAGCTCCAAGGATCATGGGGTGACCGGTCGGCTCGCCGGAGTCCTTCGACCTGGCGATCGGGCCGTGATCGTCGAGGACACCTCCACCAGGGGCGTCTCAGCGCTGGAAGCGGCTCTGGTGGTCCGCCGGCTCGGCGCGGTACCGGTGATGATCCTGGCCGTGGTCGACCGGGGCGGAGTAGCCGCCGCCCTCGCTGCTACCGAAGGCATCGAGTTTCGGGCTCTGGTCACCGCTCCCGAGCTCGGGTTCTCTTACGAGGGGGCCTGACCCGGATCGGGATCCCACCGGGAATCTCCTCGATAGGGGCGCAGAGTCCGACTCTCTCTCTGAGGCTTCAGCGTTGGATCTGGCCGACGTCGCGCACCGCGCCCTTATCGGCCGACGTGGTCATAGCCGCGTAGGCCTGAAGGGCGGTCGACACCGGGCGATCACGGCCAGTGGGTTGCCACCCTGCGGTCCGGCTGTCCTCATCGGTCCGGCGCCGGGCCAGTGTTTCGTCACTGACCCGAAGGTTGATCGACCGGTTGGGGATGTCGATGTCGATGATGTCACCGTCTCTGACCAAGGCGATGGCTCCGCCTTCGGCCGCCTCCGGTGAGACATGGCCCAGGGCCAGGCCCGAAGTCCCACCCGAGAACCGACCGTCGGTGATCAGCGCGCACTGCTTTCCCAGATCGCGGGACTTCAGGTAGGAGGTCGGGTAGAGCATCTCCTGCATGCCGGGACCGCCTTTGGGACCCTCGTAGCGGACGATTACGACATCGCCGGGTTTCACCCCGTCGGTGGAGTCGAGGATTCCCTCGCAGGCCGCGTCCTGGCTCTCGTACACCCGGGCCGGTCCCGAGAACCGCAAGATCGATTCGTCGACTCCGGCTGTCTTGACGATGCAGCCGTCGGCGGCGATGTTGCCGTAGAGCACGGCCAGCCCGCCGTCGGCGGTGTAGGCGTTGCCTACGGAGCGGATACAGCCGCCGACCCGGTCCAGATCGAGCGTCGGCCACCGTTCGGACTGGCTGAATGCGGTCTGGGTGGGGATGCCGCCGGGCCCGGCCCGGTACATCTCCACGACGCTCGGCACCGGTTCGGCCATGACGTCCCACTGGGCCAAGGCGGTACCGAGCGTCTCGCTGTGCACGGTGGCCACCGATGGGTCGAGCATCCCGGCTCGGTCCAACTCGCCCAGGATGCCCATGATCCCGCCGGCTCTGTGAACGTCCTCCACATGGTACTGGGGTGTGGACGGCGCCACCTTGCAGATGTTGGGCGTGATCCGGCTGAGCCGGTCGATGTCGGCCATGGTGAAATCGACGCTGGCTTCGTGGGCTGCGGCCAGGATGTGCAGCACCGTGTTGGTCGATCCTCCCATGGCGATGTCGAGCCGCATGGCGTTCTCGAAGGAAGCCTTCGTGCAGATCGAACGGGGCCGGACCGACTCGTCGTCTTTCTCGTAGCAGCGGCGGGCCATGTCCACGATGAGGCGGCCAGCTTCGAGGAAGAGCTCTTCACGGTCGGCGTGGGTCGCCAACACTGTGCCGTTGCCGGGAAGCGAGAGGCCGAGAGCTTCGGTGAGACAGTTCATCGAATTGGCTGTGAACATGCCCGAACACGATCCACACGTGGGGCAGGCCGAACGCTCCATGGCCGCCAGGTCCTCGTCGCTGACGTTGCGGTCACCGGCTTTGATCATGGGGTCGATGAGGTCGAGCTTGACGCTCACCCCGGCCAGTTTCGTCTTGCCCGCCTCCATGGGTCCGCCCGACACGAATATGGCCGGCACGTTCAACCGCATGGCGGCCATCAGCATGCCCGGGGTGATCTTGTCGCAGTTGGAGATGCACACGACCGCGTCGGCGCAGTGGGCGTTGACCATGTATTCCACCGAGTCGGCGATCAGATCCCGGCTCGGGAGGCTGTAGAGCATGCCGTCGTGACCCATGGCGATGCCGTCGTCGACGGCGATGGTGTTGAACTCCTTGGCCACTCCGCCCGCGGCCTGTATCTCACCGGCGACCAATTGGCCCATGTCCTTGAGATGGACGTGGCCCGGCACGAACTGGGTGAAAGAGTTTGCCACCGCGATGATGGGCTTGGAGAAGTCTTCTTCGCTCATGCCGGTTGCCCGCCACAGGGCGCGGGCTCCGGCCATGTTGCGGCCGTGGGTGGTGGTACGGGATCTGTAGGGGGGCATGGCCTCAGGCTAGATCGGCCCGCGCCGCCGTGCCGATAGAGGAGTAGGGGGGTAAAGCTGGCCGGGAGGTGAGGCGGCCTCACCGGCGGCGGGGACGGTTACGGGTTGTCTCCCGGCGCCGAGGGTGCTGGTGCCGCGGCCGAGACCCGGCTGGTCATCATCTCGAGCAGCTCGCGGTAGTGGCTCTCGTGAGCGGGCGAACCGGTTGCCGCTTCCAGGGCCGCAAACCCGTGGATTGCGCTGCGAGCGCTGCGAGCGGCTTGCGTGGAACGGCGCCGGTCCAGCCCGGTACCCCGGAACACGAGCGTGAACACGTTGAGCAGCTCGTTATTGGCGTTGGCCAGCTCGGGGTCCTCGGTCCTGGGCGCCATGACCGTGAACTGGAACTGGCCGGGGTAGGTCAGAGCGAAGTTCCGGTAGGCGTCGCTCACCGACCTGACCGCGGCGGGCCCGGACACGCCGATGGCGGCCTCTCGGACCTGGCTCACGAGGTTGTTCATGGCATGCATGGCGACGAGGCGGCGCAAGCCGTTCAGCCCGTCGACATGGGAGTACAGGGCGGAAGGACCGACACCGAGCCGTTCCGCCACCGCCGACAGGCTCAGGGCGTCGAAGCCCCCGTCGTTGACGATGGTGACAGCGGTCCGGGCGATCCCCCGCCGGTCGAGTCGCGGCTTTTTCATGAGTGAACATCATATATCGGAATAATCAGGCCCGACGAAGAATTGAACGGTACAGTCTTTATCTGAAAAAGCTTCAGATAAAGGGAATATCCTATCTAATCTACCAAGGAGGATTCATGTTGTTCCACAACGACCCATTCCGGGAGATCGACAGTTGGTTCGCAAACCTGGCCCGCCGCTCGGCCGACGCCTCGTTCATGTCGATGGACGCCTACCGCCGCGGCAATGACGTCTGGGTTCACATCGACCTACCCGGGGTCGGAGCCGACAGCATCGACATGAGCGTCGAGCGCAACGTGCTGACCGTCACTGCCGAGCGGAATCGGCTCCGACAAGAAGGGGACGGGGTCTATCTCAGCGAGCGGCCGCAGGGACGGCACCGTCGTCAGGTCCATCTCGGTGAAGGTCTCGACGTGGACGGCATCGAAGCCGACTACCGCGACGGCGTGCTGGCGTTGAGGATTCCGGTGGCCGAGAAGGCGCAGCCTCGCAAGATCACCGTCAAGTCCTCACAACCGGTCATCGACGTGGAATCCGAAGCTACGGTTTGACCCGACGGTCTCTCACCGTCGACCGACCCCCGCGATCGCGGGCCGAAGGCAGCGGCCTTCGGCCCGCGACCGCGTCTTGTGGTCGGGCGCGGCGTCGATCCGCGGACCTTCCGCTTTTCAGGCGGACGCTCTGCCAACTGAGCTACCCGACCATGCCGTCGCCACAATCGAGCGGCGACAACGCGGTCCTGACGGGATTTGAACCCGCGGCCTCCACCTTGACAGGGTGGCGATCACTCCAAACTGATCTACAGGACCCTCTGGCACGGCCATGCCATATGCGCCTTGAACGCTAGGGCTCGACGGTGCCGATCACAACTCGGGTACGGGTCCGGTGCCGCTCGACGGACCGTTGGACTGCACCCCCAACGGGATTCGAACCCGTGTTACCGGCGTGAAAGGCCGGCGTCCTAGGCCGCTGGACGATGGGGGCCTGCCGGTCGGCGGACCGGCGAAGTGCCAGCTTAGGTCGTGTGAGCCCCCACCAATCATGCCGACACTCACCGACGGATCGGGTCGTTGCCGTCCGGCTCCGGTCGCCTCAAGAGCTCAGAGTGTGAGAGGCGGCCTCTATGAGCTGTTCCAGGAGCCAGCCGATCCATTCGTAGAGAGCCAGGACCGGAGCTTCGGGATGGTCCTTGTCGACCGGTCGGTAATTCGCATCCAGACCCAGACGCTCACCGAGGTAGAGCCGTATCCCGTTGAGGGTTTGCATCCACGCTGCCACCGCGTCGTCGTCGAGTGTGGTTCGGGCCCCGCCCGCTTCGATCAGCTCTATCGCTTCGAGCCGGCCACGGAGAAGCTGATCCCCGGTCATCGCCTTGTATTCCTGAGCCGCTTCTGCGTCATCGAGCCGGGCCGGGGGTTGGAGCCGCATGAGGTTCGGGTCGGCGCCGATCATCAGTAGCTCCCGGAACTGATCGAGGACAGCCGCCAACGTCTTCCACTCTTTGTCGGCCAACCCGACCGCCACGCCGGTGCTCTCCGGGGTGAACCGCCAGCTCATCTCTGGCCCGATTCCATGGTGGCCCAGAGCCCGTGCTCATGAAGCCGGAAGACGTCCATCTCGGCCTTCTCCTTGGGGCCCGACGATACCACCGCTCTGCCTTCGGTGTGGACCTGCATCATCAACCGGTGGGCCTTTTCCTTGGAGTAACCGAACAGCTTGCGGAACACGAAGGTCACGTATGACATGAGGTTTACGGGATCATCCCAGACGATGACCAGCCATGGTCGGTCGATATCGTCGATCGGGTAGTTCGTGCGCTCGGTTATCGGAAGGACCGTCGGCACCGTCATGACGGCGGTGGTCGCGGCGTCTACCGCGTCCGCAGTCATGATGTCGACAGCCCTGGTATCGCTGCTTCGCAGACCTCGGGCTGTTCCCGGTGCGGGCGGCCCACCGCTGTGGAGGCCTGCGCGATGGCGATCCAGGTCACGGTGGCCAAGGCGACGTGGACACCCACCAGCCCGGCCGGCACGCCGGTGAAGTACTGGGTGTAGCCGACGGCGCCTTGGACGACGATCAGGCCCGCGATGCGCGAGAGCTGGCCCCGGAGCCGGTTCTCGGCCCGCGACCCCGGTGAGCGCAACCGGTACCAGGCCACTCCTACGATCACCAGCAATGCAATCGCCACCAGGCTGTGGACTCGGGTGGCCTCACGAACCAGGAACGGCAACCGCTCGGCTCGGGTGTCGCCGGCGTGAGGACCGGCGCCGGTGACGACGGTGCCCGTGACCAGCAGAGCGGCCCCTGTCACCAGCACGACCCGCAGGAGCGATCGGGTGAGCGCATCCAACGTCATTGCTTCGACGTCTCGAGCGTCACGGGCCTTGTGGTCGAGCACGACGGCATTCCAGAGCAGCACCATCGACAGCAGGAAATGGCCCATGGTGAAGCGGGGGTCGAGCTCGGTGCGCACCAGAAGGGCGCCCAGCCCGACCTGGGCGATCACCCCGGCGACCAGCCCCCACGACCACTGGGTGAGATCACGGCGTCGAGGGATCCGTCGTGTCGACCCCAGAACGGCCCCGGCCACGGCGATGGCCACCACTGCGGTGAACAGCCGGTTCACGAACTCCACCAGGGCGTGATATTCCAGACCGGGCACGATCCGATCCTCGGAGCAGGCGGGCCAGTCGGAGCAACCCAGGCCCGATCCGGTGAGGCGAACGGCAGCTCCCGTGACAACTATGGCGGCCAGAGCCCAAAGAGCGAATCGGGTCAGGCGGGTGTAGGTGGTCGGAGCCACGTTCGAAGCGTACGGGCCGCGGTCGCCTGGTCCGGCGCGTCCGGTCCGCAAGCCCGAAGCGCGAATGGTCAGATACCGGGACCAGGCCGTAACCTCGGACCGTGACCACAGCCGCTGGCATCGTCTCGGGCCGCGCCCGTGCCACCGCGTTCGTGGCCCTGACCAAGCCCCGCATCATCGAGCTGTTGCTGGTGACGACGGTGCCGACCATGATCGTCGCGGCCCACGGTCTGCCGCCGGCTTTGCTGGTGGCGGCCACCGTGGTAGGCGGGGCGCTGGCGGCCGGCGGAGCCAATACCGTCAACATGTACATAGACCGCGACATCGATCGGCTCATGGAGCGAACCAAGGGCCGGCCCCTGGTGACTGGCGCCGTCCGCCCGGCCGAGGCCCTCGCTTTCGGTATCGCTCTGGAGGTTGCCGCCTTCGCTTGGCTGTGGGGGCTGGTCAACCTGGTGTCGGCCCTGCTGGCGGTGTCCGCCACCCTCTTCTACGTGTTCGTGTACTCGCTGTGGCTCAAGCGGACCTCTACCCGCAACATCGTGATCGGCGGCGCCGCCGGAGCTGTGCCCGTGCTCGTGGGCTGGTCGGCGGTGACCGGCTCGCTCGATTGGCCTCCGGTCGTGCTCTTCGCGGTGATCTTCTACTGGACCCCGCCCCACTTCTGGGCTCTGGCCATCCGCTACCGGGACGACTACCGGGTGGCGGGCGTACCGATGCTGCCGGCTGTGGCGCCCCTGCGCCAGACTGCATTGCGGATTCTCGGCTACACGATTGTTTTGTGGGCCCTGACCATCGTCTTGGGGCCGGTGGCCAAGATGGGTGCCCTCTACATGGCCGTGGCCGCGGGGGCGGGGGCGGTCTTCACCGGTTTGGCCATCGGCGTCGTACGCCGTCCCGACCCGGCTCGGGCCATGCGCCTCTTCAGTTGGTCGATCTCTTATGTCGTCGTCGTGTTCGGGGCCTTGGCCGCCGACGAGTTGATCCGCAACGGTGTGTGACCATGGCTGTGGCAGGTTCGGTGTGATGTCGTTACCGTCAACGATGCTCTATCCGTACAAGGCCGTTGGGTTCGGGCTGTATACGATCCCGTAACCGATGACGATGACCAATTCTCCGCCCGTGATCGAGGTCTCTCCCGAAGCGACCCGCCCATCTGAACCAGCCGGTCTGAGCGGGCTGGTCATGACGACCGATCACAGAACCGTGGGCCGGCTCTTCATGGCCACTTCGCTGATCTTCGGGGTCGGGGTGGCCTTGGTCGGGGTGTTGATCGGGTTGGAACGCTCCGTGTCGTCGGGTCCCGCCGATATCTTCGGCGGCCTCAACGCCTACTTCACGATGTGGACGTTGTACCGGATGGCGTTCGTTCTCTTGGTGGTCATGCCGCTGCTGATGGGCATGGCCATGCTGGTCGTGCCCCGTCAAGTGGGCGCCGCCAACCTTGCTTTTCCCCGAGCCGCGCTGGCTTCGTACTGGTCGTGGCTGATCGGCTCGGTGATCGTCGTCTCGTCGGTGTTCGCGGGCGGCGGTTGGGGTGCGCTCGACGGTGTCACCGGATCCGAGCGCGATGCCATGACCCTGACCGTGCTCGGCACCGGCTGGGTCATCGTCTCGCTTCTGGCCGGCGCGGTCAACGTGGCCACGACAGTCGTCTCCCTGCGGGCGGTTGGGATGACCCTTGCGAAGATCCCCCTGTTCTGTTGGTCCATGCTGGTGACGGCGACCGTCTGGCTGTTCACCCTGCCCATTGCCGTGGCCAACCTCGTCATCATCTACGCCGATCTCCGGGGCGGCCCCCCCGGGGCATTCGGCGCCGCCGAGGGGCCCGACATATGGCTACAGCTCGATTGGCTGGTCGAGCAACCGGCTGTTTTCGCCATGGCCGTCCCGGTGCTCGGCATTGTCGGTGAGATCGTTTCCGCGGCGACGAAGAACCCGCTGAGCCGGTACACGGTGGTTCTCACCCTTGTCGGCCTGTTCGGTTTGCTGGCGATCGGCGGCTGGTCCCAGGACTACTTCACTACTCCTGGCGATCACCGGTACAGGCTGGTGTACGTCGCCGCCGGTATCGCCACCGCCTTGGTGGTGCTTGCTTTCTACGGGGCCGTGGCCGACACGCTGCGTCGAGGGTTCCACAATCTGATCGGTGTCCCCAGCGCGGCCCTGACCGGATCGGTGGTTGCCCTGGTCCTGCTCGGCGTGGGCGTGGGCGCGGGAGCTCTGCGGGTGATCTCGTTGACACGAGATGACACGAGATGGGATGAGATGACAACCTTCGGGTTGCTCGAGCGCAGCACCGGCATCGGTGTCTTCAATGCCGTGGTCGTCGCCGCTCTGGCCGGTGCGGCTGCGGGAGTCTGGCACTGGGCTCCGGAGATCCTGGGCCGACCCTTGGGAGAGAACGACGGGCGCCGTGTCGCCGTCGTGGTGCTGACCGCCGGTCTGACCCTGGCCGGCCCCGACGCAGTGGCCGGCTTCTTCGGCGCCGTCGACGGGCCGGTTCCGGGTGGTGACACCTCCGGCGTTCTCACTACCATCTCCATGGTGGGCTCGATAGTGCTGGTGCTGGGCTTGGCCGATGCCGCCGCGGCGGCGGGTCGAGCGTTGCGATCCGGCTCAGCCGCCGGGCGCGCCGAGCCGAACCTCGTCCGGACCGGGTCGGGCGAGCCGACGTGAAGACCACGAACCTTCCTGCCCCCGGCCTGGTTCGACCCCGCACCCTGATGGTGGGGTCTCTCTTCGCCACGGCGGCCACCGTCATCGCCTTCTGCACCCTGGTCGCCGTCTACGTGCAACAGCGTCAGCACGCTCGCTCGATCGGTGCGGAGTGGTTTCCGGCCGGGACCATCGAGATGGGTCCGCCCGGCATGATGATGATGACGCTGGTGCTGTCAGTGGTAACTGCGCAGTGGGCGGTACAGGCGACCCGGGCGCAGGACCGGCCCCACGGTTACATCGCCTTGGCCACCACGCTGCTGTTCGGCACTGCCGTGCTGGTCCAGTTCTCCTTTGTCTACCAGAGCACGGGATTCGAGATCGGCGTCGGCATCGCCTCGTTGCTCTTCTACACCGTTACCGGGTCCTTCGTCGTGCTCTTGGTGGTGGCCATGATTTTCATGGTGGTCACCACGGTGCGCTCGCTGGTCGGACCGTTCGAGTCTCACCGGGCCGATGCCGTGCAAGCTGCGGCTTTCTTCTGGCACGGCGGCGTGGCTTGCTATTTCCTGGTCTGGTACGTCGTGTTCATCACCAAGTAGAGGCTGCTGAGTGTTAACCACCGGGTTCAAGCTCTTCTTCGCAATGTTCGTAGCTTTTGTCGGCGCCGCGCTCGTCTACGGCTACACCACCGGCGGCAACCACGTCGGCCCCATCTCTTTGGGCTACAAGGGCGGTGTGGGCGATCACATCGGCTACGGCGTGCTCGTGATCTTGGCGGGGGCAGCGCTGGTGATCAGCTTGGTGCTCGTCTCGTTCCGCGACGCCGACGCAGAAGCGCAGGCGGCGCTGTCGGGAGTCGACGAGATCAACGCCGACACGGCGGTATCGGCCAGCTTCTGGCCGGTGGTGGCTGCCT
Source organism: Acidimicrobiales bacterium (assembly GCA_963422655.1). Taxonomy (GTDB): domain Bacteria; phylum Actinomycetota; class Acidimicrobiia; order Acidimicrobiales; family Aldehydirespiratoraceae; genus CATQHS01. The sequence goes on from OY730440.1 coordinate 1,835,045, forward strand.
TCGGGGCCGGGACGGCCGTGATCGGCTTGGTGCTTCACTCGATCGTCTTCGGGCTGGGCTTGGTGATAGTGGCCCTGTCTCTGGTCGAATGGACGATGGACGCTTGGGCCGATCGGGCCACCGGTGATCCTGCCGTCAACCGGGAACTGCGTAACCGGATAATGGCGCCGGTGGAGATACCCGTCGCCGGTGCTCTGGCCGTGGGGGTGGTGGTGCTGGCCGCTTCTCGGATCTTGCTCACGGTGTCGGCGCTGGGGGCCGTGGTCGTGGCCGGGATCGTCTCGGCCCTGATCATGGTCGGGGCGTTCCTCTACGTGTCGAAACCGGGCTGGGGCCGCCAGCTCGTGGCCGGCCTCGGGGTGGTCATGGCTCTGGGACTGCTGGTGGGGGGCGTGCTGGCCGCAGTGAGCGGTGAGCGAGACTTCGAACACCACGCCGATGATTCCCATATCGGCGACTCCGGCCATAGTGGCAGCTCCGAAGAATCCTCGGTCGGCGATGGCGGTGAATGAGGCCGTGATCGCGTTGGGAGTTGCCGTTCGAGCCAGCTACCGGGTGATACGTCGAGCCCTCGCTGGCATCTTTGTGGCCGCAGTGGGCTTGGTCGTGAGCGGGTGTGCCGCTGATGCCGAGCTCGACACTTTCGCCCCTCAGGGTCCGGTGGCCGAAGAACTGCACTCCAGAGGTGTGGTACCGGTGTTCGTCCTGGCCGGCGTGGTGTTCGTGGGGATCATGGCGATCACGTTGTGGTTGGTGCTGCGGCACCGGGTGAAGTCGTACGCCGATGACGACTGGCCCCGTCAGATCCACGGCCATATCCCGCTCGAGATCGGCTGGACCGTGGGCTTCTTTCTCACCATGGCGGCGGTGGCGGCGGTGATGGTGCTGTCCCTGCCCACCATCACCGACACCGAAGCCAACGCCATGAGCGTCGATGTCGAAGGCCGTGAGGTCATGTGGGAGCCGACGGTGGTGGTCGTCGGCAACCAGTGGTGGTGGGAGTATCGCTATTATTTCAACGACCAACTCGATCTGGCTTCCTTGCGGGAGGTCGGCGACGCCAAGAATCTGCCCCCGGCCGACATCGTCACCTCGGGGCAGATGGTGGTTCCCACCGGAGAGGAGATCGAGCTCGTCGTGACCTCACGCGATGTGATCCACTCGTTTTGGATTCCGGCCCTCAACGGCAAACGCGACGCCGTGCCCAACCGTTTCTCTCCCTGGATGATCGAAGCTTCCGATCCCGGGGTGTACTTCGGCCAGTGCACCGAGTTCTGCGGCCTGTCGCACTCGCGGATGCGGATGCAGGTGGTGGCCATGGAACCTGCCGATTTCCAGGCCTGGATCGCTCGCACCGTCCAGGACGCCTCCACCCCCGCCTCGGAGGCGGCTCGGCGGGGGATGGAGACGTTTGCCGGTATTTGCACTTCGTGCCACCTCGTGGAGGGGGTAAACGACGAGACCTATATCGCCAACGGGGCCGATCAGGCGTCGGAGGCTGCGCCCAACCTCACCCATTTCGCCAGCCGTACCACTTTCGCCGGCGGCATCGTCGAGACCTACAACTCCGACGGGTCGCTGAACCGTGTCGATCTCGAAGCGTGGCTACGGGATCCGGGCTCGGTGAAGGCCAACTACACCGTCTCGGGCCAGCAGTACCGAGGCATGCCCGACCTGGACCTGAGCGAGCAGCAGATCGATGACTTGGTGGCCTACCTGGCGACGTTGGGCCAAAAGCCGGCCGGATGGATCATCGCGGCTACGGAGGTACACCACTGATGACCGTCACCGAGGACACACCGCTCGCGCTGGAATCCGGTGATCTACCTCGCTACGCCGACCGGCCGCTGGGCGTTCTGACCCGCCCCCAGGGCGGTAATGGCTGGCGTGATTGGGTGAGCACCGTCGATCACAAGCGGATCGGCATCATGTACGGCGCCGCGGCCATGTTCTTCTTCTTGGTCGGTGGGGTGGAGGCGTTGCTCATCCGCTGGCAGCTTGCCGTACCGGATGGGTCGGTGCTGGGCGCCAGCGTCTACAACCAGCTCTACACGATGCACGGCGTCACCATGGTGTTCCTGTTCATCATGCCCTTGGCTGCGGCCTTCTCGAATTATTTCATCCCACTGCAGATCGGTGCCCGCGATGTCGCGTTCCCCCGGCTGAACGCTTTGTCGTTCTGGGTCTGGCTCGGTGGCGCCCTTTTCTTGAACTCGGCCTGGCTGGTGGGCGGCGGCGGAGCCGACTGCGGCTGGTTCTGTTACGCGCCCAACAGCGGCTTGACTTTCTCGCCCAGCCCCGGCGTGGACTTCTACACCATCGGACTGCTGATCCTGGGCGTGGCGTCGCTCGTCTCGTCGATCAACCTGATCGTCACCTGCCTGAACATGCGGGCCCCGGGCATGACCCTCATGCGCATGCCGGTGCTGACCTGGATGCTGCTCATCACCCAGTTCCTGTTGCTGTTCGCGCTGCCGGTCATCACGGTGGCGTTGTTCTTGTTGATGTTCGATCGGCTCTTCGGCGCCCAGTTCTTCGATCCGGGGGCGGGCGCCGACCCGTTGCTGTGGCAGCACCTGTTCTGGATCTTCGGCCATCCGGAGGTCTACATCATCATCCTGCCCAGCTTCGGTGTGATCTCCGAAGTCATCCCCACCTTCAGCCGCAAGCCCATCTTCGGTTACGAGTTCATGATCTTCTCCGGTGTCGCCATCGGGTTCATGGGCTGGGGCGTATGGGCCCATCACATGTTCGTGTCGGGTATCGGCCCTATTTCGGTGGCAGTTTTCTCGCTCTCCACCATGTTCATCGCCGTGCCGACCGGGGTGAAAATCCTCAACTGGCTGGCCACTATGTGGGGAGGGAAGCTGAGGTTCACCGTGGCCATGAAGTTCGCGGTGGCGACGGTGGCCATGTTCACGATCGGCGGTCTCTCGGGCGTTACCCACTCGGTGGCCCCGGCCGATACCCAGCAGACCGACACCTACTACGTGGTCGCCCATTTCCACTACGTGATCTTCGGCGGCGGCGTGATCGGGCTCTTCGCCGGCCTGTACTTCTGGTGGCCCAAGGTGTGGGGCTACATGCTCGACGAGAAGCTGGGCAACTGGAACTTCTGGCTCATGCTCATCGGGTTCAACCTGACCTTCGGCCCGATGCACGTACTGGGCCTGCAGGGTATGTCCCGTCGTATCGATACCTACGCCGCCGGCTACGGCTTCGAGTTCTGGAACATGGTGGCCTCGGTGGGGTCGTTGCTGATCGCAGCCTCGGTGTTGTTCTTCATGATCAATGTCTGGAGGTCGAAGAGAACTGCTGCCGACCGGCCCCCTCCGGGCCCCGACCCGTGGGATGCCCGCGGCTTGGAATGGTCGATCCCCTCTCCGACCCCGGTGCACAACTTCGACGAGGTGCCGGTGGTGCGGGGCCGAGACGAGTGGTGGCACCGCAAGTACGGGACCACCGACGATGGCCGAGTGGTGATGGTGGCCACGGCCGAAGAAGCCGCCCAGACCGGCGATGCCGTCGGCGTGCACCTTCCCTCCCCCTCTTTCTGGCCGCTGGCGGTGGCGGTGGGTCTGCCGCTGATCGGTTACGGCCTTATCTTCAATCTGTGGTTGTGCGTGATCGGCGCTTTGATCACCGTCGTGTCGATCTACTCATGGGCGTTCGAGCCGGTCGACGATCCCGATGCCGACCACGGTCACGACTCCGGCGCCGGTGATGACCATGAAGATGGCCATGAAGTGGTCGGTCTCGGCGGGGCGGCCGGAGCTGGCGCCGGGGCGCAACAGCCATGACGGCAACCGCTCCCGTCGGGGTTGCCGATCACAGCCCTGGTCACGGTCACGATCACACCCCCGCCACCGGCATTTCTCATACGAAGTTGGCCATGTGGGTATTCCTCGGCTCGGAATGCCTATTGTTCGGCGGCTTCATATCCACATACCTGCTCTACAAGACCCGAGGCAACGGCCGCACCCTGCCCACCGAAGTGTTCGACATCCCGTTCACGTCGGTGAGCTCGTTCGTGCTGCTCATGAGCTCGCTCACCATGGTGCTGGCCCTGTCGGCGGTGAACCGAGGTGACGACGAAGCCGGTCGAGTGTGGTTGCTGGCCACCGCGCTGCTCGGCGGTGTCTTCATAGGCGGTCAGGTCTATGAGTTCACCAGCTTTGTCCGGGAAGGGGTTGCCTTCACCACCAACCCGGCCAGCAGTGCTTTCTTCACGCTCACCGGGTTCCACGGCATGCACGTCAGCCTCGGCATCGTGATGCTGATGTCGCTTTTCGTTGCATCGGTGAAGGGAAAGCTGACCCGAGACAACGCCGAGACAGTAGAGATCGTCGGTCTTTACTGGCACTTCGTCGACATCGTGTGGATCTTCATCTTCACCGTCATCTATCTGATCCCGCCCGACTGAGGAGGCGGTAATGAGCGAAGCCACCATCTCCGACACCGACCGACCGGTTGCCGTCGACCGGGCTCCGGGCGGGGGCGCCGCCGATGATCACACCACTCACGACCACCCCTCGGACTGGTCCTACGTCAAGATCGCACTGGCCTTGGCCGCCATCACCGCTCTGGAGGTGTTCACCTACTTCCGGTCGGTCCTCGACTGGGGCCCGGCTCTGGTCCCGGCCCTGCTGTTCATGATGGTGGTGAAGTTCTATTTGGTGGCCACCTGGTTCATGCACCTGAAGTTCGACAACCCGATCTTCTCCAAGATGTTCACCGGCGGTCTCTCCTTGGCTGTGGGTGTCTACCTGGCCACTCTGACCGCTTTCGAGTTCTGGGTCTGAGCCATGGCCGGGGTGGCTGCCGTCGATGCCTGGCGGCTCCAGCTCCACCCCGAGGTATGGCTGCTGATCGGTGCTCTGGTTGCTCTGGGGGTCTACGCGGTACGGGTTATCGGCCCGGTGGCCGTAACCGGCGAGGGGGCCTTGGTCAACCGCAACCAGAAGATCTGTTTCGGCACCGGGATCGCTCTGTTGTGGCTGGCTGCCGACTGGCCCATGCACGACATCGCCGAGGAGTACCTCTACTCGGTGCACATGATCCAACACCTTCTGATCAGCTTCGTCGTGCCGCCGTTGTTGCTGCTGTCTCTGCCGGAGTGGTTGGCCCGACTGGTGGTGCTCGACGACTCGGCTGCCGCCTCGGTGCTGCGGCGTCTGGCCCATCCGTTGGTAGCCGGGGTGGCTTTCAACGCCGTGCAGGGGTTCATCCACTGGGGCGCCCTGGTCGAGCTGTCGGTCCGCAACGGCGCCGTTCACTACCTCGTGCATTTGGCAGTGTTCGGCACTGCCTTGCTCATGTGGTTTCCGGTGGTGGGGCCTCTGCGGGAGATGCAGCTATCCGAGCCGGGCAAGATGATCTACCTCTTCTTGATGTCGATCGTGCCCACCGTGCCGGCGGCCTGGCTCACTTTCGCCGAGGGATCGGTATACCCGGTCTACGACCACCCGGCCCGGCTCTGGGGAATCTCGGTCACGGCCGATCAGCAGGCTGCGGGTGCCGTCATGAAAGTGCTGGGCGGGGCCTACCTGTGGGTACTGATCGCCATCCGCTTCTTCGGCTGGTCGGCGAGCCAGCGCCGCCACGACGAGAGTCAGCGCCGTCACGACGAGAAGGCCCGCCAGGCCCGTTTCGACGCTGAACGCATGACGATGACGCCGGTGGCGGCTGATCTCGTCGAAGCCGGCCCCCCGCCCCGGGCACTCTGAGGTGACCGCGGCCCGGTTTCGAGAATGTACCGTCAGGGAATGCTTGATATCCGTCAACTGCGAGCCGACCCCGACGGTGTCAAAGCCGCCTTAGCACGCCGGGGGGAGGACCCGAGCCCGCTCGACGAGGTGATCGAGCTCGACGAGCGGCAACGGGCGGCCAGCCGTCGAGCCGACGAGTTGCGGGCCGGCGTGAACCGCATCTCCAAAGAGGTCGGGGCCCTGTACGGGTCCGGTCGAAGCGACGCCGCTGCCGGCCTTCGAACTCGCAGCCGCGAGCTGGCCCGCCAAGCTCAGGAGCAGTCGGGCGAAGCCGATGAGCTGGCCGAGCGAATTCGAAGGGTTCTGTTGGAGATCGGCAACCTGCCTGCTGCTGACTGCCCCGACGGAACCGGTCCCGACGACAACGTGGTGGTTCGGGTCGTCGGCGGCTCCCAGAGTTACGGTGACCACCAGCGGGTCCCGCACTGGGAGATAGGGGCCGAGCTCGGTCTGCTCGACCCGGCCCGGGCCGTGCGTATGTCGGGGGCCATGTTCGTCATGTACCGCGGTCCGGGAGCACGCCTGGTCCGAGCCCTCATCAATTACGGCCTCGACCGCAACCGCGACGCCTACGAAGAGATCCGACCCCCGACCCTGGTCCGCACCGAAACCATGGTCAGCACCGGCCACCTCCCCAAGTTCGCCGACGACGCCTACCATCTCGAACGCGACGACCTGTGGGCGATCCCCACCGCAGAAGTGCCACTCACGTCGCTGATCCGTGACGAGATCATCGACGAAGCCGACCTACCCATGCGGTTCATGGCCCACACCTCTTGTTTCCGCCGCGAGGCCGGTTCTGCCGGCCGTGACACCCGGGGGCTACTGCGCGTACACGAGTTCGACAAGGTCGAGCTGTACGGGTTCTGCACTCCCGAACAAGCCCCGGGCCTGCACAACGACATCCTGGCCCGGGTCGAGGGGGCCATCGCCGATCTGGGTCTGACCTACCGGATCCTGGACCTTTGCGCCGGTGATCTCGGCAGTGCCTCGGCCCGCACTTTCGATATCGAGGTCTACGCGCCTGGCGCCGACCGCTGGCTGGAGGTCTCCAGCGTGTCGTGGTGTCGCGACTACCAAGCTCGCCGGGCCAACATCCGGTACCGCCCAGCCGCAAGCGGACAACCCCGGGCCGTGCACAGCCTCAACGGGTCGGGCCTGGCCGTGCCTCGGGTGTGGGCTGGTCTGGTGGAGACCTACCGCCGGCCCGACGGCGCCATCGCCATCCCCGAGGTGCTACGACCGCACATGGGCGGTATCACCGAGATCGGCGCTGCTGATGGCTGGCCCGCCGGCGCTGCTGATGGCTGGCCCGCCGCCACCGGCCTCGGCCGGTCTGACCGTACCGAACGCCACGACTCGTAGGATCCGGCCATGGATCTGGCCGCGATGCGCGAGCACTACGGCGACACCGGGCTCCACGAGGACGACTTGGCCACTGATCCGATCGTGCAGTTCCGGCGCTGGTTCGAGCAATGGACGGGCACCGAGCCCTACGACGCCACGGCGGTGGTGCTGGCCACTGTGGACAACGACGGGTGGCCTTCGGCTCGGGCCGTACTCCTCAAAGGTGTCGACCAGCGCGGCTTCACCTTCCACACCAATCGGGAATCAGCCAAGGGCGCCGACCTGGCTGGGTCGGGTCGGGGTGCTCTGTGCTTCTTGTGGCACCCTTTGGAGCGCCAGGTGCGGGTCGTGGGGAGGGTGCAACACCTACCCGAGGGCGAGAGCGACGCCTACTTCGCCTCCCGGCCCCGCGGCTCTCAGATCGCAGCCTGGGCTTCACCCCAGTCCGCGGTGGTCACCGACCGGGCCCAGCTCGAGCAGCTCGTGGCCGCCACCGAGAAGCGGTTCCCCGAATCGGTGCCCCGGCCCTCGTTCTGGGGCGGTTATCTGCTCCGGCCCGAGACCGTCGAGTTCTGGCAGGGTCGCCGCAACCGGTTGCACGACCGGCTCCGTTACCGGTCGGTGGGGACGGATTGGGTGGTGGAGCGTCTGGCACCATGAACGCAGGCACGCCAGATCAGCCCGGCCGCCACGACGGTCACGAATACCTCGGCGGCAACCCCGGCCCGGCCCGGATCGGTGAACCAGTTGGCGGTCCGATACGGCCAGCCGGCCACGAACCGCAGCACCGGCCCGGCGATGAAGTTCCCGCGATACGAACCGGCTTCGACCGCGAGGTAGGCGAGCCCGTAGGTGGACGCAACCGAGCGCCGCTTCGAGGTATCGGGCTCGGTCTGTAGCCAGCCTACCATCAGAGCCCCCGATACGCCGAACAGGCTGACCAGCCCCAATCTTTCGGGTGTGGTGTCGGCGATCCAGTTGCTGATGTCGGCCTGGAAGGTTTGGAACCACTCGACGGGGGCGTTGGTGGCGGTCGGGTCGTTCAGCACCTGCAGCTCCCACCATCCGTAGTTGGCCAGGTAGGCCCCGGCGCCGATCAGTACCAGCCCCGAGATCCGGGTGACGAAGGGGAGCAGCCGGCGCATCCGGCGAATGATGCCGGTGCGGGCCAGCGCCAGGTTGAGGGTCAGAAACGTGATCACCGAGCCCATACCGGCGCCGTAGGCAACGAAGTTGGCCACGCCTTCGGCGTATCCCTGATCGGTGAAGGTGGTGGCGACACCGGCGATGAACAACCCGATGGTGCACGACAGTGACACCACCGCGTAGCTCACCCCGAACATGAAGACCGAACCCAGGCTGCGACTTCCGGTCCCCCGGTCCATCCGGGGCAGCCGGAGGTCGAGATCTCGGCCCGAGATGATCCACACCCCCAACCCCGTCATGGCGATGCCGATGACGATGGTCACCCAACCGATGTGGTCCAAGACGGCACCGCGGCTCACGACCGTTTCGAACGCCAAGCCGAAGCCGCCGAACACGGCGATGAACCCGGCCGTGAGTACGAGCCCCACAACCAGACCCCGAACCATGGTTCTCAGCAAAACCGACTGATGATTCGGGGTGTCCGCCCCGGCGAAGTAGGAGAGCCAGGCCGGCAGCATGGCGAATCCGCAAGGATTGAAAGCGGCGACAACGCCTAGGGAGTACGGGTAGGCGAGAGCCAGTTCCACCGGTCAGCCCCGGATCTTGGCGATCCGCTCGACCAAGCCTTCCCGGTCGAGCGGGCCGGAGACGACCTCGACCAACTCGCCGGTGGCGCTCACGAACACCGTGGTGGGCATGGTCAGAACACCGAAGTGCTGGTACACCTCGAGATCGGGGTCCCAGCCGATGTCGTATCCGACACCGGTTCGGGCTACCAAGTCGAGTGCTTCGGTGGGGGATGCATCCTGGGACAGGCCGAGGAAGGCCACCTCGGTCCCGAACTGTTCGAAGACGGCCTGGAGCTCGGGCATCTCGGTGATGCACGGCGGGCACCAGGATGCGAAGAAGTTCACCACCAGCGGCCTGCCCTCGAAACTGCCCAGGGTTCTAGTACCCCCTTCGAGCAGATCATAAGTGAGATGAGCGAATGCACCGTCGGCCGACGGGGCCTCGATGTCGGTCAGAGCCGGGGCCAGATCGGGGCTCTGGTGGCTCAGCTCGATCTTGGGAACGCCGGTGCTGGCGGTGTTGGCGCACCCGGTGGTCACTGTCGCGATCAAGAGGATCGAAATCGACCGGCGGGCGACGTTCACGCCACGCTTATCCGGTCCCGCAGATGGATCGGTATCGGCACGACCGGTAACTGGTCCTCGGGTCGGGGTACCCGTGGTGGTCGACCCCGACGCCGTTTGATCATCAAGGGTTTGCCGTTCTCGAAAATCTGGCCGCCCCACACGCCTTTGGGCTCGGCCCGTTCCATGGCGGTCTCGAGGCATGACGAGAGAACGGGGCATACGGCGCAGATGCGCTTGGCCGCGGCGATATCGACGAAATCCTCGGAGAAGAAGAGCTTGGTTGCGTCGGCGACGCTGCGACAGCGAGCGTGGGTTTCCCAGGGTTGGTGTTCGAAAAGGACGGACATGGCTTCTCTCCTTTCTCATGTCATGGTGAGTTCTTGGTGATGGCTGGTGAGTGAGCGGGTAGCGGGCCTAACGAAAAAGGCCGCCGGTGTGTCCGGCGGCCTAAGGTGCGAATCCTTCACTGTCGACTCGTGTCAACCGGAAGGGGCCCCGATCAGCCGCCTGCTCGAGTGAGGCGACGAGATGATCCCGAACCGAACCGAGCCGCAGGCGCAAGTTTCGAACCGCCAAGCCATGCCGTGGTGGTAGCCATGGGTGAGCATGATGTCGGGTCCTCGCGATCGAGGTGAATCAGACCGTTGAACCTAACCACGCCTCGGATCGGTAGTCAAATCGTGGTTTCGAAGGTGGCAGGATTGGGGCAACGGTTTGCTCTAGCGTGCTGTGCCATGCCCGATCCCGGAGCTGCGGTCCTGTTGCCTCGACCTTCTTCGGGTCGGGTATTCGAGTCCGGGCGGCGGGTACGGCTCGGAGATGTGTCTCCCCGGGGCCGGTTGCGGCTCGACGCCATCGCCCGGTACCTCCAGGACGTGGCCCGCGATGATTCCACCGACGCCGCCTTCCCCGATCCCATGGGATGGGTGGTGCGCCGCACCTTGATCGAAGTAGCCCGGACACCGCGGTTCGAGGAATGGCTCGATCTGTCCACTTGGTGCAGCGGATACGGGCGGTGCTGGGCCGAGCGCCGCACCGAGCTGCGCGGTGGAGCCGGCGGCGCCGTTGACGCAGTGACCGTTTGGGTGCACGTGGATGTTCGCACGGGAACGACTCGCCGGTTGCCGGAGGTATTCCACGAGGTCTGGGGAGCCGCCGCCGCCGGCCGGCGGATATCGGCTCGTACCACCCTGCCGACCCGAGTAGCCCCCGGCAGTGCCTCGATCCCGTGGATGGTTCGGGCCACCGACCTCGATCTGTTGGGCCATGTCAACAACGCTGCTCATTGGTCTCCGGTAGAGGAGGCGGCGACCCTCTTCGGGCCGGTACCGGCCCGGCTGCGAGCCGAGCTCGAACATGGGGCCGCGGTCGGGTCCGGTCGGGCTGGAGTGGTGCACGCCATCGGTGCGGCTGGGGGAGTCGACGTATGGTTCGTGGTCGGCCCCGAGGTTGTCACCGCCGCCCGTATGCGCCCCTTGGCCGAGCCCTCAGATCTCTGAGGGGCCCGTCGTCGGGTTCTGGGATCGCTCGGGCGCGGACCGGCTCATCTGGTAGCGCAGCAAGCCTTCTCCGTCCCGCCGGGCGCTGGCCTCACCGCTCACCCGTAGATGTTCGAGATGAGCGAACGTCTCGCTGGCGGCCATCTGGCCCCGGGCTCGTTCACCGAACAGCACCCTCATGAAGGCTTCGACCGGGGCGTCGGGCAGGTCCGCGGCCGCAGCCCTCAAGACGTCGAGCCGTTCGGTGTGATGACGGCGGATGGCCTCGGTTCGGCCCGCAAGGTCGGTGATGGGATGCCCGTGAGCCGGGAGGCACACCGTGACCCCTTCGAAGGCACCGACGCGATCAAGGGAGGAGAAGAACTGCGCCAGCGGGTCGTCCAGCTCGGTCGACCCGGCGATGTGGGGCGTGATCGTCGGTAGGACGTGATCGCCGGACAACAAGATACCCAGGGCCGGGTCCCACAGGCACAGGTGATCGACCGTATGACCCGGGGTGTGGATCGAGAACCACTCCCGGCCTCCGAGGGTGAGCGGTTGCCCGTCGGTGACCCGAATGGTCGGAGTGGGTACCCGGAAACGGGGCGGTGACTTGCCGTCGCCCATCTTGATCCAGGCCCGGATGGCTTCGTCGGGTGGAGGTTGGCGTTTTGTGCCCCAATGGTTGGTGCCCAACTGGTCCAGCTTGTTCTTCCACAGCTCCACCAGCGCATCAGTGCCGAGCTCCAGCAGGTCCAAGTCGATGTCGTCGTTGGCTTCGACCGCGGCCGGGCCGGCGGTGAACGACTCGTGGGTCAGCAGCTCGGCGCCGGTTTCCTCCTGAAGTTGGTGACCCCCGCCGAAATGATCGGGATGGGAGTGGGTGATGACAGCGGTGTGCACTCTGAGGAGAGGGATGCCGCATTGCCGGAGGCGATGGTTGAGCGCCGACCACGACACGGCGCCGGGAAGCCCGAGATCCACCAGAGCGACACCGTCGCCGTCTTCGATGGCGTAACAGTTGACGTGGCCCAGACCCGGCATGTCCACCGGCAATTGAAGGCGGAGCACGCCCGAAGCGACCTCGGTCACTTCTTCGGCCGCCGGCTCCTGTTCCTGTTTCGTGAACACCCGAGGGGTCATCGGAAGTCCTTGCTGGTGATGCGGGCACTGTGCGGCCCCCAGCCTCGGCGGAAGAACTTCCGGCGATACCAGCGCAGCTCCTCGAGGCTCTCTCGGATGTCGTCGAGGGCGCGGTGGTTCTTGCCTTTCGGTGGAGCGTTCTCGTATACCCGGGGCTGCCAGCGTCGAGCCAGTTCCTTGACTGTGGATACGTCGATCGAGCGGTAGTGGAAGAAGTGCTCGATTTCGGGCAACTGGCGGGCCAGGAAGCGCCGGTCGGCGCCGATGGAGTTGCCGCACAGGGGCACGGTGGCTGGTTCAGAGATGTGGTCTTTCAAGAACGAGAGGGTCCGGGCGCCGGCGGTGGCCAGATCGACGGTCGAACTCGCCACCCGTTCCAGTAATCCACTGAGGGTGTGCATGGTTCGGACCGTTTCATCCATCCCGGCCAAGGCCTCGGGGGATTGAAATATCACCAAGTCGGGGCCTTCGGCGATCAGCTTCAGGTGGTCGTCGGTGATCAGAGTGGCTATCTCGAGGATCTCGTGGTGGTCGGGGTCGAGCCCGGTCATCTCGAGGTCTATCCAGGCGAGCACCGGATCAGGGTAACGGTGAGCCAGGCCGGTATGGGACGATGGGGCGGGTTGTCGGTTGTGGTAGCGAGCCGGGGAACGGGCGCAACTCGGTACAATCGAGCCCGATTGATTGACAAAACACTGAGAATAGGCAATACTACACGTTTGTCTAGTTGGAGGAGCTATGCGTCGTCGTTTCATAGCAGTGTCTGCGGGTCTGGTGTTGGGGTTGTCGGCTGCCGTTGTCGCCCAAGCGGGGGGGGGGGGGGTAACTGCTCTGTCGCCGCCGGCCCAGGCGCAGACGCCCGCTGTCGTCATTCCTGATCCTGTCTTCGAGTATGATGGTGGTCCAACTGGCACCGTTTTCAACGGCTCTAGAACTGTGGCACAGTCCCAGGACGCTGTTAATACGATCAAGGATCTCCGAGAGGGTACCATTGTGGTGTCTTTTGACGTTGCTGATGAGACTCTTAAATCTCATGCGATTGTCAGCGCGTCCGACTCGGGTGATAGTTCGAGTGAGTTCTGCTTCTGCATTGGTGAGTTGGACCTCTATGTGAACGGTGCCTATGGAGCGTTTTCTCGTGAAAATGGTAGTCTGATCAATGATGTTCAAAGTGCACGTTCGTCCTACTTTGCTGGCCGTATAACTGCTGTATTATCGGTTTCACAAACAAACGGCACTGTCCTGATGACTAGCCAGGACTTTGGCGAGAGTTGGTCCACTCAACGCGATTCATCGATGAAGTCGTTCTTTTCATCTGTTACCAATATTGACCGCCTTGTGATTGGTGGTAACCGCCAGAGATGGACAATGGAGAAACAAATGAAAGGAGTAATCTATTTCGTTGAGGTGTATAGTACTCCCTTCACTGAGGAGCAGTCTGAGGCCAAGATCAAAGAGAGTTACCTTTCTTTTCCTGGTGGGGTTTCTTACATCCAGACCAATGAACGGACGTTCCAGTTCAACATTGAACCACCGATCGGTGATCTGTCTGCAACTTATGCATGGGAGTTTCAGGGAGGTGGTACGTCAACAGATAGCAGCCCAACATGGACAATACCTGGCAGTATAGGGGAAATCCCGGCCCGGGTCAGAGTCAAGGCGACGATATCATCATCGGGCGTCCATCATGGGTTCCAAGAGATCACGACTATTTATGTCGCCCCGGAGGCCAGTAGCGGTAATGTCGGCCGGCCCCCGCACTTCAAAACCTGGGTATTCAAACATGGAGAGGATGGATTGGACTGCTACCGTATCCCGGCGATAATTCGCGCCGGTAATGGTGATCTCCTTGCCTTTGTGGAAGGGAGACCTAGATCGCATGGAGTAATGTTAAATCCTGCGAACAGGGGGACTAGTTGGCGTTACAATTGGCAGTTACGAATCAGAGGAGATAAAGCACAGATCTGTCCTGATCATCAGCATGGTACCTCAGTAGTGATGAAACGTAGCGTTGACAACGGCTTGACCTGGGGACCTATGCAGGTTATCGCAGAGAACATTGTTCCCTCGACCGGACGACAGCATCTAGCACAGAATGTTACCCCTATTCTCGACAAGCTGGATGAAAGATATCCACAAGGTAAATTAGTAATTGTCTACAATGAAACTGAACATGGTACATGGGAACACAAGCATGGCCACGGTGTTCGTCGGACCATCGCCGCTTGGAGTGGAGATCACGGCCACACCTGGAATTGGAATCAGATCAATTCGCCCCCTGGAACCAGGGATGGTGATATAACCAACCAAGTGTCCTATCCATACAACCCAACCTATACCGCCGTGTATGATGCTGAATATACTAGAGCGAATTATGATTCGACGCCGCCATGGTCCTTTGCCATGACAGCGCTTGGACATTCTATTCAGCTAAATCGAACTCCCGGGGCCGAGGGACGTTTGTTGGTAGCTGCTGCCTACGCACCTAAGTTAGTTGCGATGCCTAGATCTTACTCAGCATCGTATTCTGGTGGCTACTATTGGGATTTCAGAAATTACCTGTTTTGGAGTGATGATCATGGCGAGAACTGGGAGATTGGCGGTGTTTGGGACTCCGGCAATTACTTCCTCAACGAGGCTATTGCGGTAGAACTCGAAGATGGCGGTGTTCTCGTCAACTCCCGTGCCTTTAGGCGTGGTAATGGCGACCTAAGGGCTGCGAACGGTCGTTTGCTCACTCGTGTGTCCTTTGACTCGAACGGGCGCGCCAGCTTCGGCATTCCTAGACATACATCGCAACTCGCAACAGCTAATACCGCCGCAGCTATGGCTCGTATTACTACAACTGATCAAGCTATCTTCGGAAGAAAATCCAGGATCGCCTACTCTGGTCCACATGATCTTTCTAATCGGGGGTGCGGCAGTCGTTACTGTATGTCTTTGTGGATGTCGACCGATGAAGGTAATAGTTGGAATGGGTATGGTTCGAGGCCCAAGCTTTTGAACCGGAGCGGCTCCGGGTATAGCGATGTTGTTGCGTTGCCGGATGCTCGGGTCGGAGTGCTCTATGAAGGAAACTTGGGTGGTAACATTTATGCAGTAGGAGCTGGAACTCTTTTTGATTCTGCGTCGTTGCATTGGTTGTCTGATGGTGATGATCAGCGGGCGCTCGTTCGTCGTGATGCGTCGAGTACTAGTTTCGACGGGTCGTCGGGGTTTGTCGATCTTTCGTCGCAGGTTGGTGAGGTCGATGACATGACTGAGGGGTCGGTGGTGGTGTCGTTCAAAACCGGCGGAGCGGCTGGCGGTCAGACCTTGTTTTCGGTTTCGGATTCTAGTGACGCGGACAGTGTGTGGGGGTTGGTCCAAACCGGTGATGGGCGGTTCGGGGTGTATGCCCGCAACGACAGCACAGATGTGAACCTCACGTACTTCGACCGGGATTTGGTGACCGACGGGTTGTGGCATCAGATGGCGGTGACGGTGGGTTCTGATGGTACTGATGTCTACGTGGACGGCGAACACGTCGCTCACACAGAATCGACTGGTTTTTTTGCTGATGTCGACGGCCTCGACGCCATGGACTTGGGACGCGTTGTCACCTCTGGTGGGGCGGCAGGGTTCTGGGATGGTTCGATCGGCACCTTGGAGGTCTTCGACGGGGTCCTCACCGCTGAACAAGCCGTCGCTGCTACCCAACCCGCGGCCATGCCGGTAGCAGCCTTCCACGTGGACCAAGACCTCACCGCCGACAACGCGATCACGATGGCCACCGCCCCGGGTGGCACCGACCTGGTCGCCGATCACCTGCCGCAGTGGGAGTGCAACGAACTGGCCGCGTCTTGGGCTATCGGCACCACCTTCACCGCTCCCGATTCGGTGACCGATCAGGCCACGGTGTTTCAAAGCGAAGACTCGGTGACCACCAACGGAGGTAACGCGTCGACCGCTTCGCTGATGCTGGGGATCTGGGGTCCCGACGGCGGGGAACGAATCGGGCTGCGCTACGACAGCCCCGCCATCTCCGAGTGGGACCTGTCCGTACCCTTCGATCAATACCAGGACAAGAAAGTGTCGATGATCGCGGTCATGGGCCCAGTCAACTCGTATCTGATCATCAACGGTCAAACCGTAGCCACCACCCCCACCCCTGTCCCCGAAGGCCCCCACATCTGGCACCCAGCCTCCACCACCATCGGCACCACCAACACCGACCACACCCTCGGCACCAACCTCAAAACACTAGCCATCTGGAAAGGCGTCGTCCCCTCCACCCCCCTCGCCCAATCACTCACCCTCGCCCACAACATCACCCGATAACCCCACCCGACACAAAAGTGTCATGCTGCTGTCCGATTGGTTGGCAGTAAGCAGCCTGTTCGGGTGCTGATACAGGCACGGGCTAGCCTGAGCGGCGTGCTCGACGTGCCGATAACCCGTCTTGATCCCGCCCTCCCCCTTCCGGGATACGCCCGATCCGGTGACGCCGGCATCGATCTGGTTGCTCGTTGTCGGGCCATCCTCGAATCCGGTGGTGGCCGGGCCCTGATCCCAACCGGTGTCGCAGTCGACTTGCCTTGCGGCTACGCCGGTTTCGTGCAACCTCGTAGCGGTCTGGCTCTGCACCACGGGGTGACGTGCTTGAACACGCCCGGTCTGATCGACTCTGGGTACCGCGGGGAGCTGAAGGTGCTGTTGGTCAACACCGATCCTTGCGAGGCTTTCACCGTCGAGAGAGGCCAACGCATCGCCCAACTCGTGGTCCAAGCGGTGGAGCAGATCCGATTCGTGGAGGTAACCGAGCTGGAGGAGTCGTCTCGGGGTGGATCCGGTTTCGGATCCACCGGATGTTGAGCTCGTCGCCGGGCCTCGGCGACGAAGGTTTCCACCCCCCGACACGATGACTCAGAACTGTGTTCGGGCCAGCTTGCGCAGCCGGATGCGTTTACTGGTTTCGTCGAGGTCGTAGTCGTTGACCAAGGGACCGACTCGACGGCTGAAACGGCTGACCTCCTCCGGCGAGACCGGCCGGTCCATGCTGCGAGCCGCCTCCAGCTCCAGGCCCCCCTCTTGGAGTCGGAATACGCATTCGATGACGCTGTCGTCGGTTTGGTCGTTCTCGACGGGTTCGATCAGGAGGGCCATGGCGGCATCCACAGCGGTGCCGAGATCTTCGATCTGTTGTGCGGACAAACCTCGCCGCAAAGCCAGAGCGGCCGTGCCGACCCGCACGATGCGGTCATAGGGGACTCGAGCCGGTACCCGCAAGAAGATCTCGTCGCTGGGTTGCTTGTCGTTCACCGGGTCAGCTTGTCATGAATCGGTCACTACGGTGGCGGCGGTGACTGTATTGGTGGACGAGGCCCGCTGGCCGTGGCGGGGGCGACGTTGGGCCCATATGGTGAGCGACTCCTCCTACGACGAGCTGCACGGGCTGGCCCAAGCTATCGGGAAGCGACGTTTGGGCTTCCAGGGTGATCACTACGACGTCGACGAGGTCGACCGGCACCGGGCTCTGGCCCTCGGGGCCGTACCCGTGAGTAGCCGTGAGCTCGTATACCGGCTCCGAATGGCTGGGCTCCGGTGTCGGGTCGGCAAGGTCGGTTGGGAGCGTTTGGCTGTCAGCCGGCCCGGGGACGAACCCCACGAGATCATCGCGATGCTCGATCGGCTCGGTCCGGGCGGTCCGAAACGGTTGTCGGTAGCGATCGGTCACCTCGGCTCGATGACCCGGGCCTGTGACCTCGGTCTGTACGGTCACGACCGCGAGCTGGTCTTGCTGGTCGACCTCGGTCCGCAGCAATCGGTGGTGCTGTCCCAACTGGCACACGGATCGGTAGACAGCGTGTGGTCGAGCGGACCTCGAGTCGACGGCACCCGCAGCCTCGAGCTTTTCGTGAGCCGCTGAAAAGCGTGGGTAGCCTTCGAGACCGTGTCGTTGGTGGTCCAGAAGTTCGGCGGAACATCGGTTGCTGGTCCCGGTCGTATCCGGGAGGTGGCCGATCACGTTGTCCGCACTCGCAATCGGGGCAACGAGGTGGTGCTGGTGGTGTCGGCAATGGGCGCCGAGACCGACGAGTTGTTGGGGCTGGCCCGACAGGTCTCCGATGACCCACCGAGCCGGGAGCTGGACATGCTGGTGACCGGCGGTGAGCGCAAAGCCTGTGCGCTGGTGGCCATGGCTGTCTCAGCTCGGGGAGTGCCGGCCGCGTCCTTCACCGGCAGTCAGGCCGGGTTCCGTACCGACACCGCCCACACCAACGCCAAGATCTTGCACATCACGCCCGACCGCATCGCTGGCGCGGTAGCAGCCGGCACGGTACCGGTGGTGGGGGGATCCCAGGGGGTTTCGACCGGCAACGACGTCACGTTCCTGGGTCGAGGAGGGTCTGATACCACCGCGGTGGCGCTGGCCCATGCCCTTTCGGCTGACGCCTGTGAGCTCTACACCGACGTACCCGGTGTGTTCACTGCCGATCCCAGGGTCGTGGCCGAAGCCCGGCGCATGGACCGGGTCTCCTTCGACGAACTGCTCGAGATGACCGCCACCGGTTGCCCGAAGCCGACCATACGATCCGTTGAGCTGGCCCGGACCTATGGTGTGAAACTGCATGTACGTTCCGCTTTCTCATGGGTACCGGGCACCTGGGTAACCGGGGAGGATTGGATGGAAAGAGCCATGATCTCGGCCGTCACCCACGACGCGACCGAGGCGAAGATGACGGTCTCGGGTGTGGCCGACCGACCCGGGGTGGCGGCCCGGCTCTTCCGAGCCTTGGCCGATCAGGACGTGAATGTCGACATGATCGTGCAGAACGTGTCCACCGACGGGATCACCGACATCAGTTTCACTGTTCCCAACGAGCAGCTCGGTATCGCTCGGTTGGTTCTGTCGGATCTGCAGAGCGACTTGGGCGCTTCCGGTGTCAGCGCCGACGACGGCATCGCCCGGGTCAGTCTCATCGGGGCCGGTATGCAGACCCACCCCGGAGTGGCGGCTCAGATGTTCGAGACGCTGGCCGGGGTCGGCATCAACATCGAGATGATCTCCACCTCGGCTATCCGGATCTCCTGTGTGGTCAGGGTTGATGAAGTAGATCGGGCTGTCGGCGCCCTGCACGGTGCCTTCGAGCTCGATCGGGCCCCCGAAGAACGAACCGACTTGTAGCCTCAGCCCATGGACAGCGGGCCTGTGGACGTCGGAGTTGTCGGTGCCACCGGGCAGGTGGGAGGGGTCATGCGGGCCTTGCTGGCCGAGCGTGACTTCCCGGTGGCAAGGATGCGGTTTTTTGCGTCGGCCCGGTCGGCCGGTATCGCCATCGAATGGCGGGGTCGCAGAGTAACTGTCGAGGACGCGGCCACGGCCGATTTCTCGGGGCTGGACATCTGCCTGTTCTCGGCCGGTGCCGCGGCCAGCCGGGCGGTGGCGCCGGTAGCGGCCGCCGTCGGTGCCGTCGTGGTGGACAATTCGTCGGCGTGGCGCTTCGACAGGGATGTTCCTCTGGTTGTCGTGGAGGTCAACCCCGGAGCCTTGAGATCGATCCCCAAGGGCATCGTGGCCAACCCCAACTGCACGACGATGGTGGCCATGCCGGTCATGAAGGCCCTCGATTCGGTGGCCGGCCTCGAAACGATGGTGGTCTCCACCTACCAGGCCGTTTCGGGGGCTGGTCTGGCCGGGGTTCGTGAGCTGGACCAGCAGGCACAGAATGTCGGAGCCGCGGGACCATTGCTGACCTACCAGGGTCGGGCTGTCGATATGGGGTCACCCCAGGTATTCGCGGCGGAGATCGCCTTCAACGTGGTGCCCTTGGCCGGTCGTTCCGCCGATGACGGCACCGGCGAAACCGACGAGGAGCAGAAACTGCGCAATGAGAGCCGCAAGATCCTGGAACTGCCTTCTCTGGCCGTGTCGGCAACCTGCGTGCGGGTGCCGGTCTACACCGGGCATTCGCTGGCGATCAACGCTTCCTTCCGGCGAGCCATCGAACCCGAACATGCCGCCCGGGTGTTGGCGGCGGCCCCTGGAGTGGTAGTCGCCGACGTGCCCACTCCGCTCGAAGCGACCGGGATCGATACCTCGTTGGTGGGCCGGATCCGCCGTGACCCCACCCGACGCCATGGGTTGTCGCTTTTCGTGTCGGGCGACAACCTGCGCAAGGGGGCTGCTCTCAACGCGGTCCAGATCGCCGAGACGCTGGTTGGACGCTCCCGTCACCTGACCGCCTCCACCCCGAGTACCTCCAAGTCGGACCGGTGTGGATGACAGGACCTTGCACAGCGATGATGCTAAGCGCTACTCGGTACGGGCTGGGGATCGAGAGTCCCGGGTCGGGGTTCCAGAGCCCAACGGATGGTTCGTAGCAGTACTTCGGCGGCTGGTCGGATTACGAGCGGGTCGGCCAGCGGCGCCAAGGGCAACCTGAGCATCCGGCGAGCGAAAGCGGGCAGGAGCCCGACCGCGGCTCCGAACACGATCAGGTACGGACCCCGAAGCACTGGCGAAACAGGAGGCCAGGCCAGGAAGCGGACGGCTTCGCGAGCCTGATGGTTGACAGCCAGCTCGCTCCTGAATGCCCACAGCCGCGCTTTCAACCCGGCCACGTCGGTAGGGGGTGACTCGACGTCGAGTCGCCGGCCGGTCTCGGCCATCTCGGCCACGTAACGGTCGGCCAGCCATGTTGGTAAGGGTTCGGCGCCATAGCGGATGCGGGCACGCAGGAAACTGTCTACCTCGGTGCAATGGACCCAGGCCAGCAGGTGGGGATCGCAGGCCGAGTAGGGACGACCGTCGGGGGCAGTTCCGATGACATGGGCATGGATCCGCCGCACCGACTCGATGGCCGCTTCGGCTTCGGCGGGTGCCCCGAAAGTGGTAGCGGCCACGAATGCCCCGGTCCGGTGCAGGCGTCCGAGCGGGTCGGTGCGGTAGTTCGAATGGTCGGCCACACCGGCCATGACCAACGGATGCAGCGTCTGCACCAGCAGGGCCCGCAGCCCGCCCACCAGCCCGGCCACGTCACCGTGAACCGCGCCCATGGCGGAGCTGGACCCGCCCAGCCCGCGGCTGGGTCGACTCGTTGACCGGGGCGGTTCCGGCGACCCGCTGATGAGCTCCCTGACGCTGCCGCCCAAGCGTCGGCGAACGTTCTCGATGAAGTCGATCTCGGTCATCGAAGCCAGCGTAGGGCTGTAGCCAACCCGCGAACCGGCTCGGGCTCGACGCTGATCAGGGTTCCGGCTCGACGCCTACCAAGCCTTCGGCGCTGATTATCGACAGAGTCGCACTCGGTTGATACTCTGGCGACCAACTACCCCAGTTGCTTCGGTGGCTGGGCAGGGGCCCGCCTGCAGGGTTGTCGGGGGCCCGCCTGCAGGCGGGCCCCTGAGCTTTTACCCGCCTGCCGGGTGCGGTCACGATGGCTGTTCGCCTTTGGCTTTGGGCGGCAAAAAGGCCCTGATGATGGTGTCATTCAGCCTCCACCCTTTGGGTCGTTTCACCAACAGACCGGCTTGGTCGAGCCGGTTGAGGTCACGGCTCAGCGTCCGGGGTCCGGTAGTCGCGTACAGCCCGGCGAGCTGTGGGCGCAGGTTCGCCAGTTCGTTCTTGGCTACGTCGACACCTGAAGGCATGGCCAGCACCAAGCAGCGTTGCCGCTCTCGCGCCGGGCTCGGGGGGAACCTTTCCATGGTTGTGTGCACGAAGTTGACCCAGGTCACGTCGAACTGCTCCTGGCGTACTTGTTCGATCTGGTTTCGCAGGCCGTCTACGAACCCCTGGATCGCGTAGACCAGGAACCGGCTGGTGTCGGCTTTGGAGCTGGATCGGGCCAGCTCGCGATAGTACTGGTCCCGGGTGAGGTTGTAATGATTCGACAGGAGATGGGCAGCGGGTAACGGCACCATGCCGCATCTGGCCAGGATCAAGAATTCGAGCAGCCTCGCGGTTCGCCCGTTGCCGTCGCCGAAGGGGTGCAACCACGCCATGTAGAGATGGGCGTAGATGGCGCTGACCACTGCCAGCGCGAACCTGATCTCTGGATCATCGGATCGGAACGTAGCGCTCTGCAGCCACCCGGCCAGGCGTTCGAGCAGGTACTCACAGTCCTCCGCCGGTGCGCCCCGGTAGCCGGCGACACCGACAGGGTAATGACGCAGCGCCCCGGGCTCGACATGCGATTCGTACTCGGTTCCGTCGAGGACTCGGCGGTTGAGCTCGCAGATCGATTCCCTGGTAATGATGGTTTGCTGCCCGGACATGACCTGTTCGGCGATTTCGTTCAGCGTGTCGAGCACGTTGCGCACTTCGCGCTCCTGATAGGCCCGCGACACCGGGGCGCTGAAGGTGCCGCGCAGGATGCCCTTCACTTGGTCCTGCGTGAGGGTGTTGCCCTCGATGGCGGTGGTGGCCTGGGCGCCCTTGACGAGGGCGACTTCCCACAGCCTTTTGGCAACGCTGGGCTTCAGGGGGGCGCCGGCCAGATGCTCGCATTTGGAACGAGCTTCTCCCAGCAGCATCCAGACCTTGTGGCCCAAGGAATTGACGTCGGAGGCCTCGAACGTGATCCACCGATGGGATTCCTGGTGGTGTTCACCAGCGGTTGGATAATCTGACGACGTTTGGGAATGAGAGGAGGAACCCATGGGTGAGATGGTTGAGCTCAGCGTCAACGCAACCACAGCTCGAGGTTACGTGGCTATCAGCTCAGGTGGTACCGGGCCCGGTGTGATCGTGCTCCAGGAGTGGTGGGGACTGGTCCCTCAGATCAAGGGTGTGTGCGACTTGCTGGCCCGGGCAGGGTTCACGGCCCTGGCCCCGGATCTGTACCACGGTGAGATGGCCGCTCACACCGAGATGGACAAAGCCGGCGAGCTGATGACCAACCTGCCCCCCGAGCGAGCTGCACGTGACATGTCGGCCGCTATCGACTTCCTGCTGGATCACGAGGCCTGTTCGTCGTCGACGGTGGGCGTCACCGGGTTCTGCATGGGTGGTCTGCTGGCCCTGCGGATCGCGGCCCTCGAGGGGGAGCGGGTGTCGGCGGCCGCTCCTTTCTACGGAGCCCCGTTGAGTGACGATTCGCTGGACTGGAGCAATCTGAGCGCTGCGGTCGAAGGCCATTTTGCCGAGGTCGACGATTTCTTCCCGCCCGAGGCATGTGCCGCCTTGGCCTCGGATCTTCGCCAACTGGGCAAGGACGTGACCTTCCATTTCTATCCCGGTACCGGTCACGGGTTCGGGAACTGGGAGGATCCTCTGGGCGCCTATGACGAGGTGGCCTGGCACAGGGCGCAGGAACGGACTCTGGCCTTCCTGCGATCCAACGTCAGATAGATCGGATAGGTGCTCGGCATGGGTCTCGAACCCGAGTTGGTCAACAAGCTCACTTGGAAGATCCCCAACGCCTTGGTCTTGGTGGGTTCGCGAGCTGGGGAGGAGCGCAACGCCATGACCACGAGCTGGGTCACCCAACTCGCTATGGAGCCGGTGCTGGTCGGGGTCGGTGTCGACAACACGGCTGTGACCCACCGGCTGATCTCCGACGGTGGTTCTTTCACCGTCAATCTGTGGGATGCCGATGACACCCGGGTGTTCGTGAAATTCTCCAAACCGGCTGCATACGAGAGCGGCACTCTCAACGGCCGGGCGGTGACCGAATCAGCTACCGGCGCGCCCGTGTTCACCGAGGCGATCGCCTACCTCGATTGCGAAGTGCGTCACAGTTTCGACCTGGGCACCCACACCCTGTTCGTTGGGGAGCTGGTCGGTGGGGCCATCCACGACGATACGGTCCGAGCCGCGGCCATGAGCGATACCCGCATGAAATACGGCGGAGTTCGGCGCCATTGAGTCCCAGGGTTGGCGCCGATCGATCCCGGGATAGTTCGAGGTCGTCGTCGCCCCGCCTCAGCCGGTAACGCCGGAGCCTTCGGTGTTGTCGAGCTCATTCGAGCGGACCAGTGGCTCGGGCGCGGTCTCACTGTCTCCGCCGGGGTCGGGTACCGTCATCTTGTCCCAGGGTGTGGCATTGAGCCAGGCCAGCACAGCCCGGTAGTGAGCGATGCCGTACTCGCGGGCTGCGTCGGTGAAGTCGTTGAAGTGGAAGTCCGAGCGCTCGAGCTCTCGCAACCTCCGACGGATCCGGGCCCGCTCGATCGCTACGAGGTCAGTGAGTCCATCCGCGTCGAGAGATCTTCCGAAGAAGACCCGAATCAGAAAGGGGTCGCGGACACGAGGTGCGGCTCCTGAAGACTGATGGAGCCACTCGGCGAACGCGGCCCGGCCCGCGTCGGTGATCTGGTAGCGCGTCGAGTTGCGCTGGCCCGAGCCGGTTGCCTCGATGAGCCCGAGGTCGGCGAGCGTGCGCAGTTCCCGGTAGATCTGGCTGCGGGTGATCGTCCAGAAATGTTCCACTGTGCTGGCGCAGGCATCGTCGAGTTGCCATCCGCTCATCGGCCCGATCGACAGGAATCCCAGGACAGTTGCGGCGGTGTCGTTCATCTCGGTGGCCATACGACAGGGTACAATATTTTGGGTGAGGGGATTGACATGACTATTTGGACTGATATAGTGGCTTCATGTTTTCTCGACGTTCCTTCCTTGCTGGTAGTTCGGCCGTGCTCCTCACCGCTTGCGGGGCCGGTAGAGCTGCTCCCGCCGCTGTCCCGCCGGTGACGGTGCCCGCTACCGACGTTGCATCGACGACAGCAGTTGCGACATCGACGACGGTAGCACCCACGACGACGGCATCACCATCCACGTCGGCACCGACACCGGTCGATACCGGACCATGGTGGCTGTCGGGTAACTACGCTCCGGTTCCGAATGATCACACCCAACTCGATCTGGACGTGGTCGGGGAGCTGCCCCCCGCCTTGTCCGGGTTGTATGTTCGCAACGGCCCGAACCCGGCTGTAGAAAGTTCGTCGCACTGGTTCCTCGGCAACGGCATGGTGCACGGCCTGTGGCTGCGCGAAGGGCGAGCCGAGATGTATGCCCGTCGCTACATCGACACGCCCTATCACCGCGGTGACGTGGCGCCGCAGGCCCCGCCTCAGGGGCCGGTCGCATTGGCCAACGTGTCGGCTGTATCGCATGCGGGCCGACTCCTCGCGCTCGGCGAGGTCGGTTTCCCTTACCAGTTGTCGCCCGAGGATCTCGCCACAATCGGACCCTTCGACTTCGACGGTGCTCTCACGACCAACATGACCGCTCATCCCAAGATCGACCCGGTCAGCGGAGAGATGTGTTTCTTCGGTTACAGCCTGCTAGAACCGAAGGTGACCTATCACGTCGCCGATGTCGAAGGCCGCTTGGCGCGCAGCTTCGATGTCGAGGTGTCGGCTCCACAGATGATGCACGACATGGCCATGACCAGCACCGATGCCATCTTCATGGACCTACCCGTGGACTTCGACATCGGCCTCGTCGCGGAAGGTTTCCCCTACCGATGGAACCCGGATCGAGGAGCACGACTCGGCGTACTGGCCCGTGACGCCGATGCCGACACCACGGAATGGTTCGATATCGACCCCTGCTACGTCTTTCACACCATCGGAGCCTGGCGCGAAGGCAATATCGTGACGCTGAATGCGGTGCGCTACCCGAAGCTCTGGTTGGAATCGTCCACAGAGGGATTTCCCGAGGCGTTTGCTTGGCAGTGGCGAATCGATACCGCCGCCAGGACCGTTCGAGAGACCCAACTCGATGATCGCCCGATCGAGTTTCCGACCATCAATACGCATGTGCTCGGATCGAGGTTTCGTTACAGCTACGCCACGTCACTCACCCCGAACTTCGCCTCCCCTCGGACCAGCGTCACCGTCAAGTACGACAACACCGTTGCTTCAGAGGCATTCGAGCATCCGGCGGGAGCCATCGCGGCTGAGCCGCGCTTTGTCGGTGACCCGGACCGATCTTCTGCTGAGGACGGTGGATGGCTGCTCACCTTCCGGCACGACTTGGCCGACGAGCGGTCCGAGCTGATCGTGATGGACGCCCAGGACGTGGCGTCGGGACCAGTAGCGCGGGTCGTGATCCCCCAGCGCATACCGTTCGGCTTCCACGGAATCTGGCACGACCCGAGCGGATTCCCCACTCTTGGCGCTGGAGCCGCCTAGATTGGCCCGGAGCGCCGTCCTGATCGAGGATTGCCATCATCGTCAACGAGAACAAACCATGAAGCAGTTCGAGTCCGAGAAGTATGTGAGTGTCAAGACCTTCAAGAAGTCCGGCGAAGGGGTCGCGGCGCCGGTGTGGATGACCGTCATCGACGATCGGCTCTTCTTCACGACACCGACGAGCAGCTTCAAGGTGGTCCGGATCCGCAACAATCCGAACGTCGAAGTCGCTGCCAGCGACGCCCGAGGTAACGTCCACAGCGAATGGGCGGCCGGAACGGCCCGAATTCTCGATGACGCCGAGTTCTCACCGGCTCGCAAGTCGGTCCACGAGAAGTACCGGTTCACATGGTGGATGTTCGGGCTCTACGTCCGAGTCAAACGATTGAAGCTCATCGGTATCGAAGTAACCGGCAACCCCTGAGATTGTTCGACTACAGGCAAACGGATCTGATCAGATCGAGAGGGCGTGGACCATCCGCCGCTACCGGCGAGTTCGGTCGTTTATGGTCCGGTTTGGCTAGAGCTGGGCAGGCCGTGGTGGGGCGGGACGTCGAGATTGCCGATGGCATCGGCGCGCCGATGGAGTAATTCGACGGTGTTGCCCAAGTCCAGCGTGATGACATAGCGCCGGGCCGCGGTCTCTTCGACGACGAAAGCGCCGAGGGCATCGAGGTCGGCCTCGGTGACATCACGCCCAGCCTTGTCGAGCATCTCCTTCATCTCGTCGAAGGTCATGCTCGAGCGGCCGGTGGCGGCGCCGACCCTCTGGAGATGCTCGGGCCGGTTACGGCTCGCCGTGAAGAGCCCGGTGCGCAAAAGGCCGCCGGACGGGTAGAACACCGACGCCCGGAGGTTGGTGCCTTCGCTCACCAGGTTGTGGTGCAGCGCCTCGGTGAAGCAACTGACCGCGGCCTTCGATGCGGCGTAGACCGAGGCGGTGGGCACGGGCGCAAAGCCTCCGTCGCCCGAGGAGGTGTTGACGATCTGGCCCGGTTCGCCGCTGTCGATCATGCGGGGAACCAGCTCGGATACGCAGATGGCGGTGCCGAACACGTTGACACCGAAACACCAGCGCCAGTCGTTGGGTTCCTGCTGCCACGGCTTTCCGCCGCCCCCGGAAGTGACGCCGGCGTTGTTGTAGAGCAAGTTGCACTTGCCGTGGGTGGCGTAGACGTGGTCGGCGAGCGCTTTCACCGAGGTCTCGTCACCGACGTCGGTCGGCCAGCCGCTGACCGGCCCGGCATGGCTCAGTTCCGCGACCGCAGCGCCGATCGCGTCCTGCTCGATATCGGCGATCACCACCGTGGCCCCTCTGGCCAGCAGGCCGCCGACGATGCCCTTGCCGATGCCGCCGGCACCGCCGGTGACCACCGCAACACAGTCGGAGATGTCGATCGGGGCGATGCCAGCCGGTTCCGGGCCGTGTTCGCTCACCCGATCAGTCCTTCCACTCGATGTTGTAGTCGTCGAACCAGAAGCGGGCCTCACGGATGGCGTTGGGAGCGGTGCGCAGGTCGAGATCCTGGTTCAGTTGCTCAGGGGTGGGACCGATATCGGCCGCGATCTTGGTGAGACCGTCGAGATCGAGGTCGTAGCAGCGGACGGCGTTGAGGCCCAGGATCAGGCGGGTCTCCTCGACCGGGATCTGCTGGAAGTCGGTCTCGAGTCGCTCGACCGTATTGGGCCAGGATCCCTCGGGGTGCGGGTAGTCGGTCCCCCACATCAAGGCGTCGATGCCGTTGACGTAGCGGCGGCGCAGCTCGACCTTGCTCATGGTCGAAGCACCGATGAACACGTTGGTGCCGACGTACTCCGACGGCAGCTTCTCGATGAGGTTCTTGGTCTGGGATGCCATCTTCTTGACCTTCCAGTTGCGCCCACCGAAGACCGAGTCGGTTTTGAACAGCAAATCGCCGAGCCACCATGAGCCGCACTCGACCGGGGCGTACTTGAGGTTCGGGAACCGGTCGAACTTGCCCGAGAGCAGAAGCTGCCAGAGTGGACGGTGGGTCCAGAAGGCGACTTCGAGCATGAATTGAGCCATGTTGTTGTTGTAGGCCGGGGTGTCGGCCTCGCCGGAGTGGGTGTGCACGACCAGCCCGGTCTCGGCACAGGCGGCCCATACCGGGTCGTAGTGCTCGTGGCCGTACGACGGGTTGTCGTGCCACATGGTCGGGATCATGATTCCTTTGATGCCCGGTTTCCCGGCCAGCGCCTCGACCTCTCCGACCGATTCCTCCACGCCATGGGTGATCGGGACGAGCGCTACGCCGGCCCGGCGGGGCGGGTTGGTGGCGCAGAACTCCTCGAGCCAACGGTTGTGGGCCCGGGCCCCGGCCCAGGCCAGCTTCGGGTCGGTGATCATGCCGGCCTGCAGACCGGCGCCGAAGGGCGGGGCCTCCATGCCGGTGACCGCGTCACCGTCGGCGAAGATGATCTCGCCGGCGACACCGTCGGCGTCGAGCGTCTTGTCTCGAATGGCCGGGTCGTATGCGCCTTTGAGTCCGATCTCGTTCTCTCGCTCCCATTGTTCGACGTATTCGCCGTTCATCTCTTCCACCATTGCCCGGTGCTGGTGGCGGGTTTGGAGCCATTCGTCGAATTCGGCGTGAACCGACGATTCTAGGTACTCGCGGTAGTCCTCGACGAAGAGGCCGGCATGCGTGTCCGACGACACGATGATGTATGGGTTGTTGCTCTGATCGATGCCTTCGACAGGGTTCGACATGGTGGCTCCCTTATCGTGATAGGGGTGTTACTTGAACACTGTTCTAGTGCTCCTTGCACAGTGTTCCAGAGGCCGTCCGTAGATGCAAGGCCTTGGGCAGGAGACACTCCTCGACGGCGGGCCGGGCTCGGTCGTGACGGTGCTATGTAGTCATTCGGAGTAGTCATTCGGAATCGAAGCCCATGTTGCTTCGTTCAATGGCTCGAGCGTCGGTGCCGAGATAACTGGCTATGACGGCGGGGTCGGTGCGGACCTCGTCGGGGCTGCCTTCGGCAATGATGGTTCCCGCCTCGAGGCAGTACACGCGATCGCTCACGGACAAGATGAGCCCCATATCGTGTTCGATGATCAGCATCGAGGTCCCGAGCTCGCGGTTGAGCTCGGTGAGGAGCGGGCCGACGGCTTCTGTTTCTCGCTGAGCGAGCCCTGCTGTCGGCTCGTCGAGGCAGAGAACCCGGGCGTCGAGGGCGAGGAGGCCGCAGAGCCCTACTATGCGCCGCGTACCGGTGGACAGCTCGCCGATGAAGTTGTCGGCGTAGGGGCCGAGCTTCAAGAAGTCGATCAGATCGTCGGCCCGAGCTCGCCGCTGCCGTTCGGTATAGCGCGCCGACGGCAGGAAAAGCAAAGTGGGGAGGAGGCGAGTGCGGCTTCGCGCTTCGAGTGCCACCTGGATCGTTTCTCGCACGGTCAGTTCCGGGAACAGCGTTGCTGCTTGGAAAGTACGTCCCAGTCCGGCTCGGGCCCGATCGGTGGGTTTGAGTCTCGAGATGTCGGCGCCGAGAAGATGGACCGTGCCTCTGGAGTCGAGCAGGCCGCCGACCGCGTTCATCAGGGTCGACTTGCCGGCGCCGTTGGTGCCGATCAGCCCGACGACCTCGTTGCGGTGAACCGACAGATCCACGCCACGAAGAGCTTCGTTCCCACCGAAGTTGACACTGAGTCCGCTCGTTGCCAGGACCGTTTCGGGCCCGGCCGGCACAGCGGGCGTGACCGGGCGCTGGAACGTGGGGCGGGGCGGGTCCGGTTGGGTTGTGGGGCTGTGCCGGGCCCGGTACCACCTGAGCGCAGCAGAGTGGACGTTGTGCCCGACCTGGGCCAGTCCCCCGGGCAGGTACATGATGATGACCAGCAGCCCGATGCTGGACGTGAACAGCCCGATGAGGTCGTTGCCTTCGAAGAAGGCCGGCAACCCGACCACCCAAACCGACCCGAGTATGGATCCGAGCACCGAGCCGATGCCCCCGACGACCACGATGCCGACGAGCCTGAGCGAATCGTCGACGAGGAAGAACCTTTCGGTGTAGGGCACGGACTGTACGAGCCCGGCGAGAAGCCCTCCGCCCAGAGCCGCGATTGCTCCGGATAGCGCGAAAGCGATGAGTCGGGTCCGGACGGGGCTGACGGCGTAGGTAGCGGCGTTGTCGGCGTTGTCTCGCACCGCGATCGTGGTCCGGCCCACACCGCTGTCGCGGAGGCTCCAGAGCACGCCGACGACAACGACCAGTACGGCCAGGCACAGGTAGTAGTAAGTACGTTGCGAGTCGAGGTCGAGGCCGAAGAACGTACCGCGTCGGAATGGCACCGAGGTGCGGTTACCGCCCGAGAGCACCGGGCGCCGGTAGAGGTACTGCTGGGCGGCGATCGCGAACACGAACGTTGCGATCGCGAGCATCGGGCCGCGTACCCGCAGCGCCGTGACACCGATCAGGGCTGCTATCGGAGCCGTGAGAACGGCCCCGATAGCGATGGCGACCAAGAACGGAGCCCCCCAGAGCCGTAAGTCGATGCCCCATAGGTCGATGTTGATTCCACGGTGGAACCCAGCCGCGAGAAGCGCTCCGATGCCCGCAAAGCTCATCTGGGAGAGCGAGAGAAGCCCCGACCAGCCGGTGGTGACAGTGAGAGAGGCGGCGCAGATCGCGAAGCAGAAGATGCTCGCATACAGCAGGTGTCGGCTGGGGCGGGAGACCACGAGCGGCAGCAGTACGGCCGCGAGCAGTGCTGCGCCGAGGAGTAGCGCAGTCAGGTGCCTGATCCACCAGATCTGGCCGGGATCTCGTAGAACAGGACGGATCTTCGGGACGAACGAGAACGACTCCGAGTCGTGACGGACTTGGCCGCGAAACACGAGAACGCACACCACCGCCACCAGGATGAAGAAGTCGGTCAGGCCGGGCTGGTCGAAGAAGTTGAAACGAACGAGCGACTCGGTGATGCCGAGGGCGATGCCGACGATCACGCACCGCGGAAAGGAGACGAGGCCGGCCACGACCGCAACCACGAGGGCCCGGCCCAGGGTCAGCGGCCCGATGTTCGACAACCCTGCGACCGAGCCTCCGCCCGAGAGGGCGATCATCGACAGCGTCGAGAGAAGCCCGGCCGTGGCCCACACGAAAGTGGAGACTGCTCGGGGGTTCACGGCTGAGAGTTGAGCCAGATCCGGATCGTCCGAGGCGGCGGCGATGCTCTTACCGAACATGGTGCGGTTGAGCACTAAGCCGAGCGCGAGGGCGACTACCGGAACCATGACCAGAATGCTGAGCTGGGATCCCTGAACGCGGATGGTGCTAGCGGTAGTCGGCCCGGCTCGCAAGACGTACATCAGTACTGCTGCTAGCGCCATCGACGAGATAGTGACGACAACCCATGTTCGTGTCACCGACGAGTTGCGCAGTAGTCGCAACCGGACCCTGAGCCCGGCACTGGATCTGCGGGTGAGAACGTAGCCGAGCGCGAGGGCGCCAAATGGTGTGGCGCTCCCTACGACGAGTTGAGCCTCGGTGAGCTCGATTCCGCCGAGCACGCCGTCCCAAGTCTTTCCGATCGCAACCGGGTACCGATCAGCGGCCGCGTCGATTGCGGGCAGCAACTGTTGTAACGCGAGCGAGAGTTGGGCGACACCTACTGTTGCCACGACCAGAACGACCCGGGGGGCGTCGAATAGCCTTCGGATGACTGTCAAATCGATGATGGCCCCGTAGAGGAGACCGACGCCCAGCGCGAGAACGACCGCGATCCAAAATGGGATGCGGTAGTTGAGTACCAGCAGGGCCAGAACATAACTGCCGAGGAGCCCCATGTTCCCGACGGCGAAGTTGATGACCTTCGTCGATCGGTAGACGAGAACGAGCCCCATTGCCAGTAGCCCGTAGACGAGCCCGGTGATGATTCCGTTGAATACGAGCTGGGGTGTCAGCCACATGCGCCGTCACTGGCCCTGGTTCGAAAAGAAAACTGTACGGGCGAGGTCGTCACGGCCGGCGAGCTCGCTGGCGTCCCCCTCGAACCGCAGCCGGCCTTTCTCGATGAAAACGGCGCGATCAGCGATGGCCAGCGCAAGGTTGACGGACTGCTCCACGATCACCATGGTCTGTCCCGCTTCCTTCAGAGTGTGGATAGAAGCGAGAAGTTCCTCGACGACTATGGGGGCGAGGCCGAGCGACAACTCATCGATCATCAAGATCTCAGGCTCGTGCATCAGCACCCGGGCCAGGGCCAGGATTTGCTGCTGGCCGCCGGACAGCTCACCGGCGAGGTCACCGAGCCGTGACTTCAGCACCGGGAACGCCTCCAGCGCGCCAGTGATGCGTCGACTCACCTCGGACGGTGAACGACGGTACAGATAACCTGCGATTTCGAGATTGTCCTGCACCGTCATGGAGCGGAAGACTCCTCTGCCGCCGGGCAACATGTGGATCCCCATGGCTGCTCGCCGGTGGGCTCGAGCGGAGGTGATATCGACCCCACCGAGCCGAACCGATCCCCGCTGAGGACGTTCCAGCCCGGTGACAACTCTGAGGATTGTCGTCTTGCCGGCACCGTTGGCTCCCAACAGTGCCAGTGTCTCGCCTGCGGTCACATCGAAGCCGAGATCGAACAGAACTTGAAGGCGGCCGTAGGAGAAGTCGATGCCGCGCACGATCAGGGCTGTGCCGCTTCGGGTTGGTTCTTGCGGTTGGGGCATCCCCGATCCGGGGCTAGCGGTCAAAGACGTTCACCCTGTCGGCGCGATAATAGGGCCACAAGACATGTATCCACACGACATGTAGGGGTCGCGACGCTCATGATGGGCTCTCATGATGGACTCAGTCGAAGATGTCCACGAGTTCGGTCTTGGGCGTGAGACCTCCGGCTCCGACGTCAGGATCGAACTCTGCCAGACGGTACTGGTCGGTAACGTCCTGTTTCCCCGAACTTATCGATAGCTGGTCATGGCCCGGTAGTGAGAAGTCGTCGAAGGGAGCGGACGCCGCCGCATCCCAGATTGCGTCGTAGGTGAGATCAGGGCCGGCCGCTGAGGCGAGTGCTACGAACAGAGCAAGATCCCGGCAGTGGGTCAACACCGGGCTGAACGTGTCTTCATCGGTGTCGTTGAGCGTTTCGGGGTCGGCGACGGTGTAGCCGTCGATCCTCGACTCGACTACTCGGACGCACTCGGTCTGAAAGCTCTCGCTCGCGAACGTTTCGGCATCGGACTGGCTCTGCCAGGTGAGCGCACCCCGTGCGTAGGCGGCTTCTTGATCACGGATGCTGGCCAGGCCGGCACTGTCGTTGGCCCAGATCTTCATCCCGTCGAGGAGTCCGGTTGCACCGAGCCCTCGGATGATGGCGGCAGGGTTGCCGTTTGTCAGCACGGCAGTGGCTCCCTCGACGCGGATTCTCTCGGCGAGAACCGCCAACTCGGTGTCTTGAGCGGCAGGGTCGTTGTCGTTGGTTTCCATGACTGCGGACCCACTGACCTCGATCCCTCGTTCGGCGAGAGCGTCGAGCACCGCCTCTTCGTTCCCGGCGCTGGCCAAGTGTGAGGCGACGAATACGCTCTGGCCGCTGGTGAGCTCCTGATCGACCAAGAGATCGAGCAGGATCCCAGTGCTGCGGTCGGTGGCAGTCAAGAAGGTGAACCATGGCGCCACCGCGGCGCTGAACTCTTCGGGGCTGATCTCCCCGCCGACGAGCATGGTCTCGTTGAGTCCTACGATACAACTGTCTTCGGTTCCGGCCAAGGGCCCGAGAAAGCCCCCGAGAACTGCGAAGACTTCGTTGTCTTCGGTCAGCGCAGTACAGGCACGATTGGCGTCCACAGCCTGAATCGGGTCGTAGAACTCGAAAACCGGAACCACCGTTCGTCCATTTATCCCACCTCGTTCGTTGAGGTCGTCGATCAGTGCCTCGTAGACGGCGATCTGATCATCCCAGCCGGCCGGATAGAAGCCCTGGCTCACGAGGTAGTCGAAGTCGAGGAGAGAAACGCCAACGGTGATCTGGGTGGGGGTCACTCCTCGTGCCGACGCGGTCAACGGCACTGTCCCGTCGGGGGTTTCGTTGCTGTCGAGTTCGCTCGGCTCGGTGGAATCCGGCTCGGTGTGGATCGGTGCCGAGTCGGTCACCTGTACCGCCTCGGTCGGTTCGTCGCTGGAGCAAGCTCCCACCAAGAGACCGATGGCAGCTATGATTGCGGCCGTCGTTCCACCCTTTCCATGGTGGAACGTGAGTCGAGTCATGGTGTTTCCCCCTGTGTGTTGCGGTTGCGAGATCTTGCCATGAGATCGTGGAGAATAGCCAGAGCCGGCCGTTGGCCCGCGGCGCGGACGTTTGTTCGACCCAACCCGACCTCCTG
Organism: Acidimicrobiales bacterium; assembly: GCA_963422655.1. Lineage (GTDB taxonomy): Bacteria > Actinomycetota > Acidimicrobiia > Acidimicrobiales > Aldehydirespiratoraceae > CATQHS01. Next base: position 1,869,532 of record OY730440.1, read on the forward strand.
GTGTTGATCGACCGAAAAGTCTTAATTCCTGGTAAGACGTAACCTCCGATAGTCGATACGTCAAGTGTTAGAGCTTCGTGCAGTGACTCCCAAACCACTTTCGACCCGCAAGCAGTACGCTTCCGGCAAAGTTGAGATCACCGCGTCAGGGTGGGTCGACGGGAGTTCGGAGATCCCGTGGGAAACGCTCCGGGGCACTGATCGAGTCGACGTCGCCGTGGTCGGGGCCGGTCTCACCGGGTCCTCGCTCGCCCTTCACCTCGCCGCCGGTGGAGCCGAGGTGGCGCTATTGGACGCAGGCGTACCGGGTTCGGGTGCGTCCGGGCGCAATGCCGGCCATGTCGTCCCGATCCGAGACCTCGACAAGGCGTTGGCTACGCTCCCCGACCAAGGCGAACGTTGGCTCGATCTCATGCGGAACGGCGCCAGCGAAGTGTTCGCGATGGCAGAAGAACACGAGATCGCCTGCGTGGCCGCCCCGAACGGTTATATCCAGGCCGCCCACAGGAGAGCGGCCGTGGGAGCAGCGCGCCGGAAGGTCGATCGATGGGCGGCTCGTGGCTACGACGTGGGTTACGTCGACGGCACCGAGCTGGCCGAGCTGACCGGCACCGACGCCTTCCATGGGGCCGTGCTGTGCTCGACCGGAGGGTCGTTTAATCCTTACCGGTTCACGCAGGGCCTTGCTGTGGCCGCGCAACGCCACGGTGCCGCCGTTTTCGCAGACTCTGCAGTCCACAGAATCAGCCCGCGAGGCAACGAGTGGCGGGTCGAAACGCCGGAAGGGTCGCTCACGGCCGAACGGGTCGTGGTCTGCACCAACGGCTACACCACTGACGTCATCCCGGCTCTGAACCGAGCATGGTGCCCGCTCGTTGCCTATGTATTGGTCTCTAGCCCCCTGCCCCTCGAGGTCGCTTCGACCATCCTGCCGACGGGACGAGCCCTGTCACTTTTCCCGACCGGTCTGCACCCCACGATGATCGACGAGTACGGCCGGATCGTGACGTCGCTGCTGGTGTCTTCGGTCGCGCCGCACTCCAGTGCCGGGCCCCTACGCCTCTTGCGCCGGTGGCTCCGGCGCACCTTCCCGCAAACGTCGGGGATCGAAATACGGGCAGAGCGTTACTGGACCGGGGCCATGGCCTGGTCTGTCGATGAGCTTCCTCGGCTCTATGAGATCGGGCCCGGGGTACTGGCACTGACCTGCATGTCGGGTGAGGGCAATGTCCCGGCGCCCATTCTCGGCAGACACCTGGCCGAAGCTCTTATCGCGGGCCGACCGGCCGATCTCGTCCTTCCAGTGCAGTCGCCCGAGCCGGTGCGGTTCCGCCATCGTTATGACATAACGCTGCGCAGGATCGGCGTCCCTGCTCTGGTAGCAGCTGAGACACTCAACCTCTACTGAGGAAGGATCCGGTGGCATACATATCGACAGCCGGAGCAGCACTGGTGCTCGTCATTGGCCTGTGGGGAGTCTGCTGGCCTCGTCGAGTGGCGGAGATAGTACATGTACCATTACCGAGCCCGGCCGCTGTGCTCGAAGCTCGGGCCGTTTTCGGTGGTGTGTTCATCGGCCTTGCACTGGTCTGCCTTGTGACCAGCGATCCTTACGCTTATCTGGCTCATGCCGGCTTCTGGTACGGAAGTGTCGGTGCCAAAGCTCTAGCTGCTGTGCTCGACCGGCCCTCCCGGTCCGAGACGATCAAGGTTATCGCCTACGACGCTGTCTTTGGTACGGTTCTATTGTCAGGATTCTACTATCACTAGCTGTGACAATCGGGAATGGTGTTGATAGGCGCCAGCACCTCGATACGAGTAGAGACCCGTTGGCACCGGGCTGTTATCGGGTGATGTTGTGGGCGAGTGTGAGTGATTGAGCGAGTCGGGTGGAGGGTACGACGCCCTTCCAGATTGCTACCGATGCCAAGTTGGTATCGAGGGTAGCGTCGGGGTCAGCGGTGCCGATGGTGGTTGATGCTGGGTGCCAGACTGGTGGGCCTTCGGGTATTGGTGTGGGTATGATACGTACGGTTTCACCGTTGATGATCAGGTATGAGTTTGCTGGTCCCATTACTGCGATCATCGACACTTCTTTTTCGCGGTATTGGTCGAAGGGTACGCTCAGGTTCCATTGGGTGACTGGTCCGTCATATCGCAGGCCGATATGTTCTTCTTCGTTGGCGGTATCCCAGATTCCCAACATGAGCGAAGCGGTCGACAAGGCGTCACGGCTGTGAAACAACGTACCCAGATCGGTCACGCCGTCGGGGGCGGTGAAAGAGGCGCCGATGGCCCAAGACGACGCCAGCTCGTTGCAAACCCATTGCGGCATATGATCGGCAACCAGCTCGGTGCCGCCGGGGGCGGTGGCCATCGAAACGGCTCGATCTTCGGTGAGTTCTCGGTCGACTCGCCAGGCCGCGACCGGCATGGCTGGCGGCTGGGTCGCGGCGGCGGCTTGTTCGACGGTGAGTACCCCGTCAAAGATCTCCACGGTGCCGATCGAATCGTTCCAGAACCCCTGCGCACCGTCAGAGGTAACGGCCCGGCCGATATTCATCGCGTCCAGACCGTCCACGCTGGCGAAGAAGGCTTCGGATTCCCCGTGGGTGACATGTTGGCCGTCCACGTAGATGTCAGTTCCTCCAGACCCTACGGTCACGGCCATGACGTGCCATCGGCCATCGGTCACCAGATTCCGGTCGAAAGTGGTCGTGTTCACGTCCGAACTGTCGTTGCGGGCCTGTACTCCCAAACGCCCGTCTGAAGTCTGGGTCAGCGACCAAACACTATAGACGTCGCTGGAATCCGAGACCGAGAACAAAGTCTGAGCCGTGGCCGCTCCGGTGGTTTTGAACGTTACCAGAACCGACCCCTCCGACAGATCCTCGACGTCGCCAATCGAAGAAGAAACATTCACATACTCCGACGACCCGTCAAAACTCTTCCCGGACGCATTACGACGAAACAAAGCCCGCTGATCAGACCCACCAGACAACCAATGAAGAGACCCAGAAGCAAACCGGAGTCCGCCATTAAAAACGGTCCATGTGAAATCTCTACCGTAGAGAACCCCCACCCGTGCATCCGGCAACGCTACGACATCACTATAAGCAGCTGGGCCGCGGTTCAAGGGCTTAGGCTCGTCATAGCCATCCCAACTGAAACCCTCGTCCAAGGACATCCAAACCGACATTCTACAGCGAGAACAATTTGGGTCATTGGGAGCAGTAAAAGCGATCCTGCTCTTGGATCCGAAAACAGTCTGATTACTCGTGGTGATCCGACCCATGCCGGCGCCGATGGCTCGTCTAGTCAAGTCAGGTGCCTGCGTAGGGGTATCAAAGGTGACGTTTCCGTTCGAGTCGAAGGAGGCACGGGTGAGCACACGACCCGCCACATCTCCCAGTTTGCCGGTACGGCCATAGGCACGGGAGTTGATCAGTACCCGGCCGTCTTCGAGCTCCACTGCGATAGCTTCGTTGAGAGAATAATCAGGAGATGGGACCTTACCACCGATGGTCCAGGTGCTTCCGTGGTCATCACTCCAGTAAACGTAGTTATCAAAGTACGCTCGTCGTCTCACCTCGTTGCTTACTGAAGATTTGAGTGGTGTATACGCACCGCTGATGAACAGGCGACCATTCGTCACGTCCGTTCCGTTTTCAAGCTGGATCGAGTGTCCTATCGTTGGCATGTTGAACCTGAAAGCTGAAGCTAGGTTATGATTATAGTTGTCTCTAACGTAGCCTCTGTCATAGATCGCCTTGTATGAGGGGTTGCGTGTAGGGGCGACCTGGCTGGTGATGTCGCCTGGGTTGGTCCCCTCCGGTGAGCTCACAGGATCGCGACGCCATGTGTGGCCATGATCACCACTCCACGCCGTGATCACCCGACGAACACCCTTGCCCTTTATAACATCCCATACTTCGTGTTCGGTAGCGTTGTAGACGATCACGATCTTGCCGTCAGGGTAGGTAGTATCGGTCTTGTCCAGTACCGCGGTTACGTTCTGCGCTAACTGCTGTCGGCCAGTCGAGACGATGTTCTCCGCCACCACCTGGAGAGGCCCCCAGGTTACACCGTTGTCCATACTGCGTTTCATGACCACCGATGTTCCTTGTTGGAAATCGGAGCAAGGTATTGGTCGTCCTTCTGCGAACGCCAGGAGATCGCCATTGCCGGCTTGGACAATGGCCGGAATCCTGTAGCAACCGAACCCGTCCTTCCCGTTCTCGAACGCCCAGGTCTGAAAATGGTCAGGCTGTGCGGTCGTATCGGCTGTGGCGCTGGGCGCGACAAAGAATGATGTAGTCTCGACGAACCCGTGATGCGCATCGGCCGACGAGACCCTTGCTGTAACCGTTATCTGCCCTGGGATGCCATCTTTGAAGGGATTCTGTCTTGTGGGCGCGGTCCAAACTGGGCTCTGCTTAGTCGATGTATCACCTCCGGGAAAGAGCCATCGATAGTTTGTAGTGGAATCGCCGATACCGGGCGGTTCGATGTGAAAATGAAACGTCCGCTTGCCAGACCGGACATATGAAACCCCACCCGGGAAGGTCAGATACGTCTCACTGATCTTTCGCTTCGCCTCATCCTCAGTGAGTGGAGTATCGTATACCTCAACGAAATAGACTCTCCCACGCATATTACCTATAATCAGGGAGTCAATATTACCTACCGAGCTGAAGAATCCTTTCATTGACGAGTCACGTTGAGTAGCCCAGGTCTCACCAAAATCCTGGCTGGTCATCAGAAAAGTTCCATTATCTTGCGAAACTGATAAAACCGCTGTTATCCTTCCAGCTTCGTTACCAGTACGTTTGCTGCTTATTCTACCTAGGCTTTTACTACCCCTTTTGGCGTTGAAGAAATATATGCCTACCTTTGAAACGCAGAAGCACAACTTAGGGGAGTTCGAACTATACGCACTAATAATACTTTGCTCTGCTGCCCTGGAGATATCGAACGAGACGACGATAGTGCCTTCGGAAAGATCTTTGACGGCCTTGACAGCTTTACGAGGCTGCTTGAGAGCAGACGACGAGCGGCCGTTGAAGGAGGTGCCGGTCATGCCCCCGTCATAGGTGAAGACAGGATCTCCGGGGGTAGAGGCGGCAGCCACCGGCGCTGCCGGTCGGGTGTGATCGTTGCCAGGCTCGACGCGACGACAAATCCGATACCGAGCGCTACGAAACGACGAAGCATGGATCCTCCAACATCTCCTATAGACATAGGACATCCTATGAGTACTGAAATGTGAGTGCCATGTCAATCTTCGATCTCGGCCTCCCGGTGAGGTATGGCCCGGGTGGTTCGGCTGAGAACCGCGGTGGCCGGGAATGGCGAAATGTCGACCAAGGACGAGCACGCCGATGCGCCGAGGGCTCTTCACGAGGTGTTCTGGGAGCGGGTGAGGGGAATCGAACCCCCGTTCTCAGCTTGGGAAGCTGATGTTCTGCCTCTGAACTACACCCGCGAAGCCAAGTCAGCGTAACCGTAGAGGTCGCGAAGCCGCATTACCAGTTCTTTCGTCGGGACCCCCGAGGTGACAAGAGCTCAGTTGACCGCTCGGTCGTGGCCTTCCCAGTAGGGCCGCCGGAGCTCACGCTTGAGCACCTTCATGGCCCCCGACAACGGCAACGGCTCGCTGCGGACCTCGACCGACTTGGGTGCCTTGTACCCGGCGATGCGGGACCGGGTGAAGTCGATCAGCTCGCTGTTGGTGGCCGTGGCCCCGGCCCGCAGCACCACGATGGCGTGGACCTGCTCGCCCCAGGTGTCGTGAGGGATACCGATCACAGCGACCTGCTCCACGGCCGGGTGCTTGGAGATGGCCTGTTCCACCTCGGCCGAGTACACGTTCTCCCCACCCGAGACGATCATGTCCTTGACCCGGTCGACCAAGAACAGGTAGCCGCCTTCGTCGAGATAACCGGCGTCACCGGTGCGATACCAGCCCTGATGGAACGCATCGGCGGTGGCGTCGGGCTTGTTCCAGTACTCCCGCATGAAGTTACCGGCCCGGGCCCAGATCTCACCGACCGCACCAGACGGCAACTCGTTGCCTTCGGCATCTCGGATCGACAGCGCCACCCCAGCCACGGCCCGGCCTGCCGATTGCAACCGGGGGCCGCCTTGGCGGTGGTCGGTTCCGGTTAGGAACGTCAGCAGCGAAGAAGCCTCGGTCATCCCGTATCCCTGGGTGATGTCGAGGTCGGGGTACAGGGCCAGTAGCCGTTCCAGTAGAGCGGCCGGCATGGGGGAGGCGCCGTAGGTGAGCCTCTTGAGCGAACTCAGTCGCTTTGGTGCGAAGTCGTCGTGTCCGAGCATCATGGAGATCATGGTGGGCACCATCACCGTCTGGGTCACGCCGTGGGTCTCGATCAGATCCAAGACGGCGCCGGGATCGAACAACGGGACGAATACCGATAACCCTCCGTTGGACGGGATACCCAGGATGGAGGCCATCGATGCCGCGTGGAACATGGGTGTTTGGTGCAAGAAGACGGAATCCTCTTGGAGCGGGACGACCATGGCGACGTGGTAGAGGTTGAGAATCTCGGCCCGGTTGTCCAGAAGCACCCCCTTGGGCAGCCCGGTGGTGCCGCCGGTGTACATCAACACCACCGCATCGGATTCCTCGGGTTCGTCGGGCACGACCGGCTCGACCGATGCCAGCAATTCCTCGTAGCCGATGTCGTGGGGCCCGTTACCCTCGCCGATGAGAACAGTGTGGCGGATAGGGCTGGGATCTGGCGACGAGGCCATGGCATCAGCGAAGTGCTGGGCGAAGAAAGCATCGACGAATACGACCTCGGTGCCGGAGTCACGTACGATGTAGTCGAGTTCGGGACCGGCCAATCGCAGGTTCAGCGGGTTGATCACCCCCGCGCCCAGATAGGCAGCGTGATACAGCTCCAAGAACTGGTGGCTGTTGGTGGCCATCACTGCGAAACGATCGCCGGGCCGAACCCCCAGGACATCCCGCAGGGCTCGAGCCAAACGGAATACCCGGTCGCCGTGAGCGGCGAGCGTACCCCGATGATTCCCGTCGATGATGGCAGTCCTGTCGCCGTAGATCTCGATGGCAGGCAGCAGAAGTCGGTGGTAGATGAGCTCTTTCATGGCCTACAGGCTAGGTGTACTCGGCCGAGAGGTTGGTGACAGGGTGCAGCACGGTAGCTTGCCGGCCGTGAAGGCCGTTCGGCTTCTCGAGCGGCCCATAATCGGCCCTGAAACCGTTCCATCCAGCGGCATCGCCGAATTGCGATAAGCGCTCACTGGCTGCGAACGAAGACAGGTTCGTCGGCGCGGGAGCGATCGGGGCTGTAGGCATAGCCCCCGCCGTCGAAGTCTCGCAAGCCTCGCACCGACTTCAGCCGACTGCGGATGACCCACCCGGCCATAGCGCCCCGGGCTCGCTTGGCGAAGAAGGAGATCATCCTGGGCTCGCCACCGTCCTTGCTGTCGAGGAACTTAGGGGTGATCAGACGCCCGTTCAACTCGGCGCGGTCAACCGAGCGGAAGTACTCGTTGGAAGCCAGGTTGACGATCACGGCCGGGCCGGGGCTGGTGTCCAGATCGGCGTTGAGCATACCGGTGATGCGATCACCCCAGAACTGGTACAGGTCCCGGCCCCGGTCGGTGGTGAGGGTCGAGCCCATCTCGAGCCGGTAGGGCTGCATCAGGTCGAGAGGACGCAACACGCCGTACAGGCCCGACAAGATACGCAGCACTTTCTGAGCTTGGGTGTAGTCGCGCTCGGTGAAGGTATTGGGGGCGTCCATGCCCATGTACACGTCACCGCTGAAGGCCAGCAGCGCCGGTCGGGCCGTATCGGGGGTGAAGGGCGTCTCCCAGTCCTGGAAGCGCTCGAAATTGAGCTCGCCCAACTCCCGGGAGATGCCCATCATGGCGCTGATCTCTTCGGGTGACTTGACGGCCATGGTGTCAGCCAGTATTCGCGCCTCTTCGAGCAGGCGGGGTTGGGAATGCTTGCGGGTGGGCAGGGCCGAGGCGTAGTCGAGCGACTTGGCCGGAGAGATGACGACCAGCACGAACCTGTTATAGCGCAGGTCGGCTCGATGCCGCACCAAGCGAACCAGATGCCCGGCTCGGCTCAGGCCAGGCCAGGCCGACCGGTTCGGTTCAGGTCAGGCCAGCGGGGGCTCAGACCAGCTCGGGTAGAGCCCGTTTGAGGTTGCGGACGGCCTGATGGATGCGCTGCTCGTTCTCTATCAGAGCGAAGCGCACGTAGTGGTCGCCACCAGGGCCGAACCCGACACCGGGCGATACGGCCACTTGGGCCTCGGCCACGAGCCGAGAGGCGAACTCGATCGAACCGAGTTCTGCGTAAGGTTCAGGGATCGGCGCCCACACGAACATGGTCCCCCGGGGTCGGTCAACCGCCCAACCGATGCGGTTCAGGCCGTCGCACAAGACGTTTCGACGGTTCTGGTAGATGGCGGCGGCCTCGGTCGGGTAATCGGGTATGTCGCGCAGGGTGACCGTCGCCGCGATCTGGATGGGCTGGAAGCTCCCGTAGTCGAGGTAGCTCTTCAGCTTGGCCAGAGCCGCCACCACATCGGCCCGGCCCAGCATGAACGCCATCCTCCAGCCCGCCATCGAGAACGACTTGGTCATCGAGTAGAGCTCGACCGAGCACTCCTTGGCCCCCTCGGCCTGCAGGATCGACGGGGCTCGGTATCCGTCGAAGCCCAAGTCGGCGTAGGCGTTGTCGTGCACGATGAGCATGTCGCGAGTACGGGCGAAGTCCACGACCTGTTGCATGAAGCCGAGGTCGACGCAGGTGGTGGTGGGGTTGTGCGGGAACGACATCACCGCCACCCGAGGCTTGGGCCAACTGTACTGCCACGTAGAGTTGAGCCGGTCGAAGAACTCCTCCCCCGTACCCAGGGGCACCTCACGTATGTCGGCTCCGGCGAACAGCGGCCCGTAGATGTGGATCGGGTAGCTCGGTGACGGCACCAGACAGGTGTCGCCGGGCTGGAGCAGCACCCACATGAGGTGGCTGAATCCCTCCTTGGCCCCGATGGTGTTGATCACCTCGGTGTCGGGGTCGAGTGCCACGCCGAAACGGTGCCGGTAGAGATCGGCCATGGCCTCACGCAGCCGGGGCAGGCCTCGGCTGGCGGAGTAGCGGTGGTTGCGGGGGTTGCGGGCGGCCTCGGTCAGCTTCTCCACGGCGATGCCGGGCGAGGGCAGGTCCGGATTGCCGAAACCCAGGTCGACGATGTCGGCCCCGTCCCGGCGGGCCTGGATCTTCAGGTCGTTGATGATGGTGAAGACGTAGGGCGGCAGGTCTTTGATACGCCGGAACTCCATCTTTCAGAACTTCTTTTCCACGAAAGTCTGATCCGAGATGGGGGGCCGGATGTAGCCTGTCGCCCGCTGGCGCTCGGGGAGTTCGATGTCCTCCCAGGGCACGTCCCGGTAGGGGATCCGGCTCAGGAGATGCTCGATGCAGTTCAGCCGGGCTGCTTTCTTGTCGTCGGCGTCCACGACGTACCACGGAGCCTGCTCGATGTCGGTGTGGGCGAACAGGGTGTCTTTCGCTTTGGAGAAATCCACCCACCGAGCCCTGCCTTCGAGGTCCATGGGCGACAGCTTCCAGCGTTTCACCGGGTCGTTGATCCGGCTCTGGAACCGGCGCTCCTGCTCGGAGTCGCTCACGGAGAACCAGTACTTGATCAAGATGATGCCCGACCGCACCAGCATGCACTCGAACTCGGGGCAGGACCGCAGGAACTCCCGGTACTCATCGTCGGTGCAGAACCCCATTACCGGGTCGACGAGCCCGCGGTTGTGCCAACTCCGATCGAACAGGACCATCTCGCCCGCGGCCGGAAGCTGAGCCACGTAGCGCTGAAACCACCACTGGGTCTTCTCCCGATCGCTCGGCGTTCCCAGGGCCACGACCCGGACCATCCTCGGGTTCAGTCGCTCGGTGATCCGCTTGATGACTCCGCCCTTGCCGGCCGCGTCACGGCCTTCGAAGATGACGACCACCCTGAGATTCTCGTGTCGGATCCAGTGTTGGAGGCGGGCCAGCTCCTCTTGGAGCCGGGCCAGCTCCCGCTCGTAGGTCTTGCGGCTCAGTTTTTGCCGTCCCGACGGAGCCGTACGGGCGAACGGGTCTGTCCTGGCGTCGGGGGCCACGTCCATATCGAGGAGCATAATGAGCAGACCGGTACACGATAGAGCCGATATCGGGCGAAGAGCACTGGGTAGAGTCAGCGGCGATGGCCGAGATCTTCAGCGGATCGACATGAGCTGTGACCTGCCGGGTCGACCCGCTCGGACCGGAGCCCGGCATTGATCCTGTCGGATCGTTCGATCCGGGCGGCTCTGAGGTCGGGCCGCATCGTCGTCGAACCCCTCGATGTCGGCAGTATCCAACCGTCGTCGGTCGACCTGCGACTGGACCGTTGGTTTCGCGTGTTCCGCAACCACACCTTGGGCCACATAGATGTGCGCCGGGATATCAGCGATCTGACCACTCTCGTCACCGCCGACGCCGCCGACCCTTTCATTCTGCACCCCGGGGAGTTCGTGCTGGGCTCGACCCTGGAGCGGGTGACGGTGCCCGACGACTTGGTAGCTCGACTCGAAGGCAAGTCGTCGCTGGGCCGGTTGGGGCTGCTCATCCACTCGACCGCCGGCTTCGTCGACGCCGGCTTCGACGGCCAGCTCACGCTGGAGCTGTCGAACGTGGCCAGCCTGCCCATAACCTTGTTCCCCGGCATGAAGATCGGCCAGATCAGTTTCCAGCAGATGACGACTCCGGCCGACAACCCGTACGGCTCGGGGGAGGTCGGGTCGAAGTACCAAGGCCAGAGCGGGCCGATGCCGTCGCGGTACTGGGAGAACTTCTCCTGACCGATACGCCCGGCCTGTTCGCCTCTTCGAGCTGGCTCGGACCCCGGTCCGAGCCCTATCATCAGGATTATGGCGAAACCGACGAAACGACGCATACCGACCGCGGGGCGAGTGACCCCCAAGGGCACCCACCCCGAGGGCTACACCCCCGATCGGATGAGCCACACCGGCTATGACGAGCTCCCCTCCAGCCCTATCTGGGTGGCCGTGTTGCTGTTCGGGCTGTTGGGTCTGGGGGTGGCCACGATCCTCGTCAACTACGTGGGGGTGCTGTGGGACACTTCCAACGCCATCTTGTTACTGGGTCTCGGCTTCATCCTGGCGGGAATCGTCACCGCCACCCAGTACCGGTGAAACTACACGATTGGGATTTATCCACTAGTTGTCCATAGGCTGTGGACAGTGTGGCGTGAGCGGACGTGATCATTGACATGAGCGGAGCGCTCTTGAGCCGATCGGCTACTCGACGGGGGTGATCAGATCCATCTCGTCTTGGCAGTGCCGGGGCGGATCGGGGTCTTGGTGGGGCGCGACGGTCATGCGGACCTCGGCCCCGCAGATGCGGCACCGGTAGTCGAGCTTCACCTTGCGAAGTTCGCCCGGAGGCGGGGGTTCGGGTAAAGGACGGGCCAGGCTGCGGAGCATTCCGACCCCGATACGGACGATCAGGTAGCCGGCGGCGATGGCTATGGCCACGTTGAGGACGTTCACAGCGATCCTTGAGCTGTCCCGATTACGCCGGGGCCCCGCCGGTGTCGGGGCCACGCCGCCACACCGTCGCGGCCGAACCGGTGGGCCCGGCGCTGATCGTCAACAAGAGCTCACCCTCGTCGAGCTCGCAAAGACTGTCCATGACCAGGCGCAGTTCCTCGGCCGCGCCGGCGTCACCGGTGGCCAGTGTTCCCCCGGACCGGTTGACCCTTTCCGGGTCGATCCCCAAAGCTCGAGTCACCAGAATCGGGATGGCGGCGCTCGACTCCACGACCGCGATGGAGGTCATGTCCTGAAGGGCCAGATTCCCTGATCGCAGGGCCTTATCGACTGTGGTCACCACCCCTCCGGTGGGATCGAACGGGTCGCCCGCACCCCGGCCCGTACCGACTACGGCTGCCATGTGGGGACCGCCGGCCCGCAGCAACAAGGCGGAGACGGCATCGGCAGGCGCCGAGAAAGTGGCTGCGGTGAGCAACCCATCCCGGACGAAGGCAGGAGGGAGGTCGACCGGATCTTCGAAATCGCGGATCTGATCGACGGTCACCACCTCGCCTCGGCCGATCCCGGGGCCAGTGCCGGCAGGCCGGGCCGCGATGGCGACGATGGAGCTGCACCGGCTGCAGGCTCTTCGCTTCCGGCGAGATCCTTCAGCGGCGGTATCGAGATCGGTTCTGGTGACGCCGGCTGCCATCGCCGCCTGTTCGGCCAGCCGGGGCGGAGGCAGCAGTCCACCCCGATCGGCTACACGTTCGGCCACTCCGCCCCACGGAGCGCCGTAGGTTCGGTTGAGTGCGCTGGCGCCGGGAGGGACGACCGAAGTCAAGCCAAGTCCGATCACCACGACGGTGTGGGCCTGACCGGTTTCGATGGCAGCCACGGCGGCGTGGATGGCCATGGCTCCGCTGGTTTCGGCCCGGTCGATCCCGTACCCACCGATGCCGTTGGGCCATCCGGCGGCCAGGACCACGGCCCGGGCGGCGTCGGCCCCGTTGGCTCCGACCAGGTCGGCACTGCCCACTACCACTTCGTCCACTTGGGACGGGTAGAGCCGGCTTCTTTCGAGCACCTCCTGGCCGACGACCCCGGCCAGCTCGACGGGATGCCAGCCGGAGAGCTCGGCGCCGGGAGAGCGTACCGCGGTGCGGGCCGCCCCGGCCAGCGAGACCGTCCAAGTCACCGGTGGAGCTCTCCGGGGCGGATCACGAGCCCGGTCCTGGCTGTGCCGACCGCGGTCCTACACTGATTGCGACACTTAAGGAGTAAAATGGATCTCGATCTCACTGTTGAGTACAACCTGGCCTTTCTCGTGCTGCGCCTGACGCTCGGGCTCATGATCATCGTCCACGGCTACAACAAGATCTTCCGGGGTGGGAAGCTGGCCGGCACGGCTCGATGGTTCGAGTCGATGGGCATGCGGCCCGGCTGGCTTCATGCTCGCCTGGCCGCCTTCACCGAGGTTGGCTCGGGCCTGCTGCTGGCACTGGGTCTGTTCACCCAGATCGGCTCGGCTGCCCTGATCGGCATCATGGTGGTTGCTTTCTGGACCGTTCATGCCCGCAAAGGCTTTCTCATCACCAAGGAGGGCTGGGAATACGTGGGTCTGATCGCGGCCATGGCCTGGGTGGCTGCCATAGTCGGGCCGGGTGAGTACTCGATCGATCATGGGTTGGGCATTGCTGGTGATCTCGACGGGTGGACGGGTTTGTGGATCGCGCTGATCGTAGGCGTGGGCAGCGGCGTAGCCCAGCTCATGTTGTTCTACCGTCCGGGCGCAGCCCGCTCCGGTTGATGACTGGTACCGACCGATCCGGCTCCACGATCGGCTCCGGTCCTGGGCGAGGCAACATGATCACAGAGATCGACGAGGTGCTGAGCACCACCAGGGCGGTCAGGCGTCGGCTCGACCTCGATCGGCCGGTTCCCGACGACCTCATCCTCGAGTGCATCAATCTTGCCGAGCAGGCTCCCACCGGCGGTAACCAGCCCGGCCGACGTTGGCTGCTTATCACCGATGCGGAGTTGAAGCGCAAGATCGCCGACATCTATCGCCAGGCCCGCAGGTGACTGGATGGTTGCCGCTGCTGACCGGCACCGGCCACGACTGTGAGCAGATGACGGCTTCGTCGGCCTATCTGGCCCGCCATCTTCAAGACGTGCCCGCCTTGCTGGATCTGCCGAGCTGCTTCCGATCCTGTTGCTTCTGCTGGGTCGTTGACTTCATCGAGGTCGATCTGGCCTCTTCGGTGGAGGAACGTAGTCTTCGTAGCGAGCGACGCCGAGCGACGCAGCGTTTATGACCGCGCTGGCGGAACCGGGATCGTGCGAACGGGAAAGGCTGGCATAACCCACCCGGCGCATCACAGCCACACACCAGGCCAGGGGTAGTCACCCCAGGAGAGGCGCACGCCAATTGTGCCCCTCCCTGCAACACTAATGACCGACGGTATATAGTGATCAACCATGTTAGTGCTTCTGGCTGCGGGATTGTGGATGTTTTCTGGGACTGCCGGGGCCGAGTGCGGGTCGGGTGTGGATGGGGCAGCAGATTCCCTGTGGCCTGTGACACAGCTCGTTGAACTTCCCGCGTCTGCGGAGCCGTTGAATCATGTAGCGGTGTCTTATGCTCGGGACTATTCGGTGTCGTACACGGAGGCGCTACGGCGCCTGGATCGGATCAGCGCGTTACAGAAGATCATGGCCTCAATCCGAGATTCAGAAAGTTCTCGGCTGGCTGGTTGGGGGATTGATCACGCTGGCCCCTTCACGGCTTGGGTTTGCCTGACGGGCGACGACCCTCCGGGTCAGGTGGCCTCGGGGTTAGCTGAACGCCATAGCGATGTCGAGATCCGCACTGGCGCCACCCACACCTACGTAGAGTTGAGAGCTGTTCAGGCTCAGATTCATCTCACACAGGTTGATCAGGACTCTGGCGATGCTCGTACAGGGTCCAAGGTCTCCACCCGCATCGCCTACGCAGGGGTTGACATGAGCGGCAATAGCGTAGACGTCGCCATTGATCCGGTGATTGTGCCGGACCGGCTTCCGCGAGGAACCGGTTTCGTGCCTAGTTCGGTCTCCGATGCAACGTTCAAGGTTGAGAAGGCTCGCGTTCAAAATGTCCTGGCCAATGAGTTAGGTGTTGCAGTGAAGGTCTCCGACGGTCGAGGGTTCAGCCCTAAAGCAGACTTCAGAGGCGGGGCAGAAATGGACACTTGTACATCAGGTTTCATAGCTAAGCAGAATAAGGGCGACTATGGGATACTGACTGCTGGGCACTGTCCAAGTCAAGAGATTCATGGTGACCTTTTGCAGATAGTCGGTGGAGAAGGCGCACGAGCCGACGCCGGATTTATTCAACTCCCGCTTACTGATCCAGCCCATCGTCTTTATGATGATTATTATTGTGGCCCGGGAGCGGCGCAGATCTGTGATGTGACTGGTACAAAAGATAGAGATGAGATGGTAGGAGATTATGTCTGCCACACAGGGAAAAACAGCGGTGTATCTTGCGGAACTATTCAGGATAACTCGATGTCATTGGATTCATGGAATAAACCTGATCTAGTAGACGGCACAAAGCCAGATGACTATACCTGTAGCGACGCGATCAACTCTCTATGTGAACAGGTATTTGTGAGAGTTTGGGGTCCGACGTTCAGGCTCTGTGCTGGTGATAGTGGTGGTCCGCTGTATAACGCGGCGGGTGTTGCATACGGAATCCTTAGAGGAGGCCATGGTCGGTGTAGCTATGATGGATCCACAGGTACATTCTCTGCGATTAGAGAAGCAGAAGCTTATTTGGATGTCAAGGTATTAACGGAGGATCCTGTTCCTCCAAGTTCCCCTCTAACACTGACTGCTGCCATAGATTCCAATGGAATTGTATTGTCCTGGCAAGCTCCGCCAGAAGGAGCCCACACCTATCGAGTGTTCCGTCAAAGACCCGGCCGAGACTTTGAAGCAATGGGTTCAACAAGAAGCAGAACTTACAATGACCAGACGGCTGTTCCTGGATCTCGTCCAGGGACTGAATATAGATATCGAGTCACAGCGATCAATAACCTGGGACAGGAAAGCAGTCCCAGTACTATTGTTCCGGTATCTATCCCATCCACTGGCCAGCTAGAGATCTCGCTTAAGTCTGATCGTGTTTCGTTATCTTGGCCTGTTCCGGTTGGTGATGTTGTGAGCTATGAGGTGTATCGTCGTGCCGCTGTCACCGGCCAAAGCTATGAGAGGATCAGCACTCCTAGTGACAACAGTTACCAGGATATGTTGTCGGGTTTGACACCGGGTGTCGAGTACTACTACCGAGTCAAGGCGGTAAATGGAGATGGCGTAGTTGGTAGTTGGGGATCGGGTTCGAACTACGCACGAACCGTAGCACCCCCCATAACAGGCATACAGGCCAAACTCGACTCTGACAAAATATCGTTGTCTTGGCCTGTTCCGGCTGGTGATGTTGTGAGCTATGAGGTGTATCGGCGTGCCGCGGTGAGTGGTCAGAGCTATGAGAAGGTCAGCGATACTAGCGATGCTAGTTACCAGGATCCGTTGTCGGGTTTGACGCCAGGTGTCGAGTACTACTACCGAGTCAAGGCGGTAAATGGAGATGGCGTAGTTGGTAGTTGGGGATCGGGTTCGAACTATGCACGAACCGTAGCACCCGCTATAGAGGGTTTACAGGCCATCCGCGGATCTGATCGTGTTTCGTTATCTTGGTCTGTTTTGTCTGGTGATGTTGTTAGCTATGAGGTGTATCGGCGTGCCGCTGTCACCGGCCAAAGCTATGAGAGGATCAGCACTCCTAGTGACAACAGTTACCAGGATATGTGGTCGGGTTTGACGCCGGGTGTTGAGTACTACTACCGTGTTAAACCGGTCAGTAAAGATGGTTTAGTTGGTAGTTGGGGATCGGGTTCGAACTATGCACGAACCGTAGCACCCGCGGTAGAGGGTTTACAGGCCAACCGCGGATCTGATCGTGTTTCGTTGTCATGGCCTGTTCCGGTTGGTGATGTTGTGAGCTATGAGGTGTATCGGCGTGCCGCGGTCACCGGCCAGAGCTATGAGAGGATTAGCACTCCTAGTGACAACAGTTATCAGGATATGTGGTCGGGTTTGACGCCGGGTGTTGAGTACTACTACCGAGTCAAGGCGGTAAATGGAGATGGCGTAGTTGGTAGTTGGGGATCCGGCTCTAATTATGTTCAGACCGTGACACCCGCCGTAGAAGGACTCAAGACAACAATCTATTCGAATGGTGTGTCATTTGCTTGGACTATGACCGGAAACGTTTACTACTATGAGGTGTACCGACGCATAGCAAAGCCAGGAGAATCTTACCAAAAAGTCGACAACCGAATTAACTCCCCGTTCTGGGATCCATTGTCTGGCTTGACGCCAGGCACAGAATACTGGTACCGGGTAAAGGCGGTCACCAGCACCGGCGCAGTCGGCAGTTGGGGAGCTGGACAAAACTATGCGAGCGCGGTCATACGATCTGTGCCCTAGCCAAGGCAAGATTGATGGAAGCGGTGGCTCAGTGAAGTTGATCCCAAATATGACTTGCTCGCCGAGTGGCATCAGATGTGGTGAGCGCGTTTTCGGCAGGTGCGGTTCACGTGCGTGTTGAGGATGAGAATGCACAGCTCACAGCGGGCGCCGCGGAGTTCTCATCACGTACTATCCTCTCTGTATGTTCAAATGGTTTGCTAATGCCGGATCATGCCGGTTTCGGTTCAATGAAGTCATTCACTTTTTCCTTGGATACGATAAGTTGGCGACTTGAACGTTGGATCTGACTACACCCCACTCACAAAGCTAAACCTCCTAGGCATGGCACTAACTGTATTGTTCGTGGGATTGTGGATGTTTGCTGGGTCTGCCGGAGCTTCTTCCGATCCTGTTGCTTCTGTTGGGTCGTTGACTTCATTGAGGTCCAATCTGGCTGCTTCGGTGGAGGATCCCGAGGTTATGGGTGTGCTGAACCCGGTGGTGCAGTCTTATGCGCGAGATTATGGAGTGTCGTATGAGGAGGCGGAGCGGCGTTTGGATCGGGTTTCTCCGTTGCAGAAGTTGCTGGCTTCGATTCGTGATGTTGAAGGCTCGAGGCTGGCAGGTTGGGGGATAGATCATGATGATCGATTTGTGGCTTGGGTTTGGTTGATCGGTGATGATCCTCCGAGCGTGGAAGCGGCGAAGATTTCCGATTCGCGTGATGATGTAGAGATCCGTGTTGGTGCTACTCATACATACGAAGAGTTGAGAGTAGCCCAGGACGAGATCAATCCCGAATTGGTTGAGAAAGCGTTTGAGAATGCCGATACTAATCCGGGCGTGTCTACGAGTGTGGCCTTTACTGGGATTGATATGGAAGCTAACAGCGTGAAAGTTGCTATCGACCCCGTATTATCGGTTAGACGAGGGCGGAGGGCTGCTGGCTCCGATTCAAAGCGGGTTTCTGATCAGGTGTTCAGCGAGGAAGCGCGGCGAATTGCCGAGGTTCTGCGAAGCTTCTTGGGTGTCGGAGTAACAATTGCGGATGGCCGATGGATCGCACCCACTGCGGATCTCAGAGGAGGCCAGGGATCATCATCATCCTGCACGGCTAGTTTTGCAGGTAAACGGATTGGAGGTGATTACGGGCTATTGACTGCAGGGCACTGCCCAAGAGATCTTGGCACTAATGGTGTTGAGTTGCCCTATGTTAACGGATGGCAAAGTACTACTACGGACGCCCAGTTCAATCGAGTTCCGGAGTCTGACCCTCCTCATCGGTTGTTGGACGATATTGTCTGTGGACCCCTCCCAACCGATGTGTGTGACGTAACCGGGACGATCGCTCGTGATTCAATGACAGGCCATTACGTATGTTACACAGGACGAAAAAGTGGCTACTCCTGTGGTACAGTCACGATGGTCGCCGTTCGTAGTCATCGATGCTTCAGCCATCCTGGCCCTGCCAAGAGGAAGATGATGGAGGAATTGGGGATAACGATGCACGGCTCAAGAAAACAAGTTAAGTGTGAGCCATTATATCTCATGGTTGAAGGAGAGGACTTGAGAGGATGTATTGGTGATAGTGGTGGTCCACTGTACAACAAGGATGGTATTGCCTTTGGAATACTAACAACAGGATCTGGTAATAGGTGTATCTCTTCGGTTTATCTCATCTTTTCTGCGATCGAAGAAGTTGAAAAATTCCTGGGTGTTGAAGTCTTGACCGAGGATCCGCTGCCACCGAGCGCACCTGGAGAGATTGACGCGGCTGTGACTTTGTCTGGGGTGTCGTTATCTTGGAGTGCTCCACCTGAAGGGGCACGCAAATATGTTGTGTATCGTCGGCGTTCGGGTAAAAGCTTCGTAGCTGTAGCAACCGTGACCGATCTTCACTACACAGATTCGGATTCTGTTTCGGGCAACTTACCTGGTGATGAGTATTTCTATCAGGTTCGGGCAGTCAACAATCTGGGCTTGAAGAGCGCACCTAGTGCTGTGGCGCGGGTATCTGTTCCGACTTCTGAAGGATTCAGAATAACCCTGAGTTCCGATGACGTGTCATTGTCTTGGCCGCCCGCGCATGGGGATGTTGCTAGCTACCATGTGTACCGTCGGGTCGCAGTTACAGGCACAACTTATGGCAAGATCGGCGACACCATCACTACCAGCTACTCGGATCCTGTTGCTAGGCTGATTCCGGGAATTGAATACTACTATCGAGTGAAGCCAGTCAATAGCGCCGGAGCGGAAGGCAGCTGGGGTGCTGGCTCAAATTACGCACAGGTCGCGTTGCCAGCCTCTACTGACCTTCAGGCGGTGTTCAGCGCATCTGGTGTGCAGTTAACTTGGACTGTTCCGGCAGGCGATGTTACCCGCTTTGAGCTGTACAGGCGCGCTCCTGCGCTCGGCCAGGGCTATCGCAAAATCGGCACGACCCGAGATGCCACTGCGAGTTTCGTGGATCCTGCTACCGGTCTGGTGCCCGGCGTTGAGTACTTGTACCGGGTCAAAGCAGTCGGTAGCACCGGTGAGGTTGGTGGCTGGGGATCAGGCTCCAACTACGCACCCGTGTGGGTTCCGGCCACCACAGACCTCAGAGCCATAATCCGCACAGACAACGTAGAACTGACTTGGACCGCGCCAGTGGGTGATGTGAACGGCTACAGGGTGTACCGGCGGGTAGCAGGCCCAAGTCAAAGCTACTCCGAAATCGGTCACACCGACACTCCCAGCCTCATGGACCCGATCGCCGATTTGGTTCCCGGCGTTGAGTATCTATACCGGGTGAAGCCAGTTAGTAGTGCTGGCGTGGTCGGCGGTTGGGGGCCAAGCTCAAACTACACATCAGCGCGACTGCCATCCGCTAGACACCTGAAAGCCATAACCGGCGCAGCCGGTGTGACGGTTACTTGGACCACCCCTGGTGGTGATGTTACCTCTTATGAAATATACCGACGCTCCGTAATGCCACCCGGCAAGAGCTATCAGAAGATCGGTGAAACCACCAGCACCGAGACCAGTTACTCCCACCCCGTGTCAGATTTAGTGCCCGGTGGCAAGTACTACTACCGGATCAGACCAGTCACTAGCACCGGTCAGGTTGGTGGCTGGGGATCCGGCTCCAACTACGCGCAGGCTACTGCTCCGCCGCTCAGCGACCTGAAAGCACAATTCGGCCCTAATGGGATGTCGCTAACTTGGGCAGCACCAGCAGGCGATATTGCTAGCTACAGAATATATCGGTTGGCGGAACGTAAACAATACCGACTTATAGCAATCTCAAACACTCCTCACTACACTGACCCTGTTGTAGCTCTCATTCGGAACATTGCAAATCTAAAGCCAGGAGTTGACTACTACTACCGAGTAAAAGCTGTTGGCCGTGATGGCGCTATTGGTGGCTGGGGATCAGCCGCCAACTATGCATTAGCAACTGTGCCATCTGTGCCAGCTCCAAGTGGCTTGAAAGCAACAAGATATTCAAACGGAGTCACACTTTCATGGGACCAACCAACTGGAGATGTAGCAAGCTTCAAGGTCTATCGACGTGCCGCAAAGCCCGGAGAGCCCTACAGACGAATCGGAGTACGCAAGGTTCCCTATTTCTGGGATCCATCCTCTGAATTGACACCAGGAACAGAATACTATTACCGGGTGAAAGTAGTCACTAAATCACGTCTAGCTGGTGGATGGGGTTCAGGCAGTAACTACGCAGCGATAAGAATACCGACAAGTTGACCCACGCCCCATCATCGTTTTCGTATTACTGGGGTTGTATGGCCAGACATGATCAACGTGCTCTACCCCTAATTTGACTCTTCACCGTCGCCAGACCGCGACGGGCGCAGCGAATCAATCTCCGAACCGGCACTATCTGAGCAGGTGGTTTGCAGGGTTTAGCAAACGACACCCCTGAGGGGTTCTGGCACTGCTCGGACAAGAGTTTTGTGGGTGTCGGGTCGCTAGATAGTGACGAAGAATGTAGACGACGTACTCGGGCGGTAGCGGCCGCGGCTGCCGACTTCCTTAGCCGGGAATCCTATTGTACATAAGGTACCGCTTTCTCCCTTCTTAGAATACCCAGGCTGTCCAGCCATGAAATATGCGTATGGCCCACTATATTGGGCAATTTGATCGTCTGTATCTTCAGTCTCTGTTCCGGCCTGAGCGCCTCTCGCTTCTGCCAACTCGGCCGCCTAGGTTGCGAAGTCCTCATTTCCTCCTTCAAATACGGGCGCAGGCTCGACACCCTCAAAACTGTTCCGACCTTGGGGGCACCGACGCATCCACGGCGAACTCGTGGGCCTCGGACACAGGGTTGCATCCCTCGACCCGTGTGTCAGATCCTCAAGAACCATGACATCAACCCTGCACCAGGCGCACCGAAGTGACCTGGACCGAGTTCTTGCGGCCCCACGCTGCCGTCGCGTGCGACTTCTACACCGTCTACACCGCCACGCCGAACAACTCAACGCCGCCGCGCCCTTCTCCGCACCCCCGAAACGAACACGTTCGCCGAAACGCTGGATCGGATCAATCCGCACCGAGTTGCTCAAGCAACCCGCAGGGTTGCCCCGCACCATCATGTGGAACCAACGACAACTCGAACGCCTCACCACCGACTACATCGACCACTACAACCACCACCGTCCCCACCGTTCCCTGCACCGACAGCCCACCAGCGACCCTCGAAGGTGCTTCTTGTAGCCCGCCATGAGTGTTCCAACCTCACCAGCGAGCCCGAGCAGCGGGCCGAGCCTAGGGTCCACGCCCTCGTCGGCGAGGCGGGGCAGATGGTCGGTGAGCTGGGCAAGTTGTTGGTAGCGCGAGAGTTCGAGGCCGCTAGGTGTCGATATCATCTTGGTTCCCGTATCGAGTTTTGGTCAGTGTGGGGCCAACTGGCCGCGAGGTACCCGCTGTGGTGGAGATCGACCAAGCGGCCAGCACGTGATCGGCGATGAAGGCGAACGGGATCCAGGCGTAGCCCTCGTCGCCCCACGAGTTCCGCAGCAATATCTCGTTGGTATCGCGCCTGTGCCCGACGATCACCATCACATGGAAGCCGCCATCGCGGTCAGTAACGGCGGGGTTGCGAAGGTGACCGTCTGCTGGTCGGCGGAGCGCACTCCATGTGGGCACGCCGATCGCAATGACCGTGCTGTTCTCCAGAAGGGCTTCAACGGCGGCTCGGTCGAGGGCGCACGGATCGAGCGCGGCTAGGTGACAGTTGGCCGGGTCGATCGCTGAGGCGGGTGGAGCGTATGCAGAGCTTCGGTCGTCGGCGGTCGGGTCATACGGCCATAGCGCCTCGGCTGGCTGGCCCCACTTCCGCAACGCCTGGTCGGCTGACTCGAACGTTGTTCCCGGATCGTTGTCGCGGTCAAATTGCTTCGCGCCCCAGTACAGGGTTTCGATACTGCGATCGATCCCGTCGCCAATGTGCAGTTCGTGAGCCGCAGTTACTGCGAACGCCAGGCAGGTACCGCGTTGGCCTTGACTCCGGACAGCGCCAAGTGCACTGCGAAGGTCGATCGTCTGGGCCATCTCAGGCCGCGAGTAGTTGTGTCTGCTGGTTGACTGAGATGCCCTGTCCGACCTCCGAGATTGGCGCTGGTCGGGTAATCGCATCGATGGTGAACGTCGTGCCTTCGTCGCCGCCCTCCCAGGGTTGCGAAAGCGCGAAGTCAAGGCGGCTTCGGCCAAGCCCGTGCGCCTTCAGGGTGATGTGGCGGGTCCCTGAGCCACCGAAGACGATACCGTCGGCGTTTTGCTGTCGTGTAACGTAGCGGTCGTTCACGACTAGGAAGTTGGCCTCGAGATCGTCTGGAAGGAGCCATTCGTATCCGGTGGACCGGATCTCGGGGAGAGCGATATCGATCTCGTCGGCTGGGTCGAGCTCGATGCATCGGTGGTTGTCCGCCAAGTTCAACTGCCACACAGCTGCTCTCGGATTATCGGGGCGTCGGCCGCCCAGCACTCGTTTCTTGAGCGCTAGTGGTGAGGCCTTCCCGAGCTGCACTGCATCGGCGTATGGGATCTTGTTCAGTGCCCGTAGCTGTGTGACTGCTGCCTTGTAGCTGACGCCGAGTTCGACGGACAGAAGATAGATGTCGATGTCGGTTAGTGATGGTCGGTCGGGGTCATGTCCACGATGCTCGAGGCGGGTCTCGATCGCAAGCTCGGACATGAGGAGACTCGCGGCGAACGTTTGGGCTTGGATCTCTTGGGGGTCGTCGGTTGGATCGAGGATTGTTGTGTCGTCGTCGGTGTGTGATGGATGACCCAGCTCGTGGTGGCCGAGTTCGTGAGCGGCGGTGAACCGCTGCAGTGCCATTGGTCGGGCAACGTTGACCGCGATCCCTGAGACATCTCCGACTCGCTGGTAGACGCCTAGCAAGCGATCAAGGTCGCCCTCGAAGCTGAGCCAAATCCCCTTGTCCTCAATGAGGTCGAAGATCGGAATTCGATCCCCAATTGAGACGTCGATCTCAGCGAGAACGTACTCGGCGGCCAGGACGGCTTCGCGACGGAGATGCCCGAGGTTCACAATGCTCCTTCGCTTGCTCGTTGTGGTGGCTGCGCTGGACCGGCATTGCGGAGAAACTGGGCAAACCTGAGAACCTGTTCCTGATCACCACTTGATAACTCCGATGTAGCTCGCAAGAGCGCACCAGTGGTTGCATCATCGGGGATGTCATCCTCTGCATCGGAGAAGAATGACAGTGGGCGGCGGTACAGCGCTGCCAGACGTTTCAACTCTAAGAACGTCACCTTGCGTCGTGCTGACTCCATATCCGATACCGATGGTCGCGGGATGTCGAGATGGTCCGCCACCGCTGTTTGCGGGAGCCCCAGCGATTCTCTCGCTTCGCGCAGTCGTCGTCCGAGTACCTCGGGCTCGGATTCGATCGGATTGGTTTCGTCGGTCATGACGCCTCCTTGAAATCGGGAATTGCTTGCGTTAGCGTTCTTGGTGGTTGCTGGCAGTGAGCGATCACCGCAGCGATCGCGAAACCCTCTTCGTGGGTCAGGCTGCAGGTCAGCTCTCCGATGCCGCGGGTCGCGGCGTGGCAGCGGGCAGCGTCGCTCAAGGCCAGACGGGGTCTGCCAGTTGGCGTCGTCGTAACAACGATGTCAAGCATGTCAAGGCCTCGCACTCCAGTCCCGAGCGCTTTCAATGCGGCTTCTTTGGCCGCAAACCTCGCCGCCAGGCGTTCTTCGTCCCCAGCACACTCAACGAGTTCGCCGTCGCTGAAGACCGTTGCCAAGACGTCGAGCTCGCCTCGAAAGTCCAACGCGAATTCAGCAACGCGCAGCATGAGAGACCTCGAATCCCTCGAGGTATAGGTCGCTGAACTCTGCAAGCGCATCGACGCCGAGCGACTCCTCGTATAGCTCCGCAGCGAAAATGGTGTTGGCCACCGTCACCACCGGCGAGCGCGGCCACGACGTGCTTCCCTCCGGCTGACTCGCAACGAACCGATCCAGGACCTCGCGGACCTCAAGACACTCGTCGTCAGCCTGCCACGACGTGACGACATTCACTGCGGTGCCACCCGAGTCGAGGACGGCCCCAAGTGTCGCGACCCAAGCCTCAGAAAGTGAACCCTCGTCGACCGAGATCAAAGCGACCCCAGCTTCGGCACGGCGCGAGTGGCAATTAGCTCAATCAGGTTCGCCAGACTCGTCACCTGCTCAGATCTCAGATCGGCCTTCCTCGCCACCTTGCTTACTCCAAGCTCTCGACAAACGCGAGCGATCACGACCATGGCCTTGCGTGATGCGATAGGTGCCACACCACCGTCCTCAAGGAGGCTCTCGAGGCGGTCTCGGTCGAGACGGAGACTCGGCAACTCATCGAGTACGAAAACGCGAACCCGGGCGGTGACTGATGGAGGCGCTGTAGTGGAAAGCGACATTCGTCGACTCCTAGTGTATAATATTCCTACATAGTAACATCGTGATCGGTTTAGCTACACAATTGTCAGAAACGGTGTAACCCTTTCCGCGGTCATGATCATGCTGAGTACCGGCTTGAGGGTGAGTGAAAAGGCATCGATTCGCATCGAGGACTGCGACTCGGACACCGGACGCCTTCGGGTTCTGGGAAAGGGTCTGCGAGAACGCAGGTGCACCTCACGAACGATTGGATTCGCGCCCTCCTTGGCCGCGCTCGCTCAGACACGCCTCGAACTCGACGTCCGCCACGACACATGCTGTTCAACCGCCATGGCAAGAAGCTGACGGCGAGCGCCCTTCGCAGCCGGGTCTCGCGAGCTGCGACGGACGCGGGACTCTCGCAACACGTGACGCCGCAAATGCTGAGACACAGCGCTGCTACCCAGCTGGTCGAGTCGGGGGGTTGACATCCGATATGTTCAGCGCCTCTTGGGCCATGCCCGACTGACTACGACCGAGATCTAAACACATGTGGCCGACGAGTCCCTCCGACGAGTCGTTGTTGAAGCGGACGTTGTCAGCCGCACAATCGGCATGAGATAGATCCGGTCACGCTTGCCGACGGGCACGAGACATGGACATGATAGACAACTGACAATTATAGACGGTGTCTGGGCTGTAGGGTTCGGCGCGTCCTGGGAAGAGGGCGGAGGGGCCGCCGTCGTTGCTGAAGGCGACATCGGGCGGAGTCACTTCGACTACTACCCCCTTCGGCTTGGCAATGGCTGGCCTCTCAGCCAGTGGTCTGCTCGGCCAGCTTCTCGACGTCGCCTTCAGTCGGGTCATCGTCGGGGTCCGGGATCTCAATCAAACCGATCGTCGCGTCTGGTGGCGACGCCTTGTCGATCCTGTGACGCCGGTCGGCTAACAACGCGGCGAGCAGGTCACGAAACTCGGCGTAGATCCGGACCGGGGACTTCGGCGGGTCTCACCGGTCGCCATGTCATTGGTTGGCTCGGCACCGACGCGACCCACGAATCGTCGGTCAAAAACAGCTCGGTGTAGCTCCTCATCGTGCTCGGGGTCGCTATGGAAGAAGGTGCGAAGCTTGTTTTCGCCGTCCAGTCACTCTTGTCGGAAGTAGGGGATCTGCGTCACGCTGGGTTGGCCGTCCGGGTCCGGGTTGCCCCGCTCAAGGGTCGGGGCGAGTGGCGTCATCAGCGACGTAGACGACTGCGGGTAGAAGTTCTCCTCCTCGTGCCACGCGAAGATCGGCTGCCACTTCGCCACCAGCGTGGCAACCTCCTCAGTTGTCAAGTGGTGAGCCGGCGATGGATCTGGGCGCGCGCCTCGCAGGTCGTCAATCCTGCTCATGACGACGCCACCTCCCCCGGCGCGTCCTCGACCTCTAACAGGTACTCCACGATCGGCCCCCACCTCAGATCCTGGTCGATCGCCCGATGTCGCGGTGAATGGCCATGCTGGCCAGAGGCGAAGGTCGTTGTCCCGGCACCATTGGAGGAAGACCCGGGTCTGCTCTGCAGTCCACATCGGCTTGGATTGCTTTGTCTTGGGTTGACGCGGCGGTGTCGCATTTGTAGCGACGTTTTTGGACCAGGCCAAATGATAAAGCGTTTTGAGCCGCTAACGGGTTTAGGAGCTTATCGAAGGTCGCCCAAGCTTCATTACCGGAGCATTACATGGTAACGCGTTATATGTTGATTTGTGCGTAGTTGGGGCCGGGTCCCCAGTTACCTACTATGTTGTTGTTGCCGATGGCTTTTATACGGTATAGGTAGCTGGTTCCTGGGGTGAGGCCGTTTAGCGGGTCTGAGTAGCTGGCCGTGGTTGTTGTTGCGATCCTGGTGTAGCTTTGGCCGGGCGCTGCGACTCGGCGGTATATCTCATATCCGGAGATAGACCCGAGGGGTGCCGTCCAAGCGACTGTGACGCTATCGGAGCTGGCTACTGCGGTGATCGCGCTGGGCGATGGTGTGACAATCCGCGCGTAGTTGGATCCTGCCCCCCAGCCACCTACCACATCGGTGCTGCTAACGGGCTTGACTCGATAATAGTATTCTGCGCCTGGCGTGAGACCGGACAGAGGATCGGTGTAGCTGGCGGTGTTGGCTGTACCGATCTGGGTGTAAGCACTGGCGCTGATAGCGACCCGACGATACACCTCATAATGGTCCACATCTCCAGCCGGGGCGGTCCAAGCCAACGAGACGTCACTGGCACTCCGAGTTGCTTGAAGCCCTTGAGCGGCCAGCGAATGCACGCCCGCATAGTTGGCTCCTGATCCCCACCCTCCTACTTCACCGTCGCTGCCTACGGCACGCACCCGGTAATAGTATTCAACTCCCGGAGTCAAATTAGAAGCCGCGTCTACATAGCTCGGCGTCTCGCTGGTTCCTATCTCACCATAAGCTTGACCATGTACCGCTCTGCGTCGGTAGATCTTATAGCTGGCAGCGTCTCCTTCGGGCGCATTCCAAGACACAGTGACAGCACCTGCCGTGGCGCTGGCCTGTAACCCGGTCACAGCCGCAACAGTAGCCGCCGCATAATTTGCTTGGCCGCCCCACACACCAATACTGCCGTCACCGACCGCTTTGATCCTATAATAGTACTCAACTCCTGGCACCAAATCCGTAAACGGGTCCTTGAAAGTGCTCGTCTTAGACGTACCAACCTTGATGTAGTCGAACCCGGCTATGGCCGGTCGGCGATGGATCTCATAATGAGACACCTTGCCTCCCGTAGCCCATGACACAACCACACCATCATCACCAGACTCAGCCTTAAGACCCCAAACAGGATGAGCAGTAACAAAAACAGGATCACTATAGTTGCTCTTCAACGCAATATTGTTATAAGCGTACACCCGGTACTCATAGCGCACCCCCGGCGTCAAAACCGAAAACTTATCCAAAGCATTAGTAACAGACCTGACGCCAAGACTTTCGAAACCAGTACCACTGTTAGCCACACGCCTATGTATGTAGTATTCGTGAGCTCCTTCCGGTGGAGCCGTCCACAACAACTCGGTCCCATCTCGACGAGCCGTTCCAGATGTCAAAACCGGAGGACTAGGCGGTTGAGCATTCTCGGTCAACACCTTGACCCCGAGAAACTCCTCGACCTCCTTGATGGCCGAAAACACGGAATGACCGCCCACATCATTACAGTCATTAGTGCGGTTCGCGTTAGATGCACCCCCCTTGTGTATGCCATAAGCTCTACCCCTATGATCATACCAAGGGCCACCCCGGTCAGCCAAGCAGTTCTTGAGATACTCGCCTTCAACTTTGACAAAAACCGGATCACAAGGAACTGACCGACAGTTAGACCATTGTTTCCAAATCCCTGTATCAAGTTTGTATTCATTATCGACAACTACGCCGCAAGATATACCGCTGCCATCACCAGTATGGCAAATATAATCGCCCAACATGTCCTTTCTATCAACTACACTGGTTACATCGCACATGGATTGCCCGACAGATCCACATCTGTAATTATCCGTCAAGAATACGTCGAGAAAATAGGGCAGGATGTAAAACTTTGCACTAGCGGTCTTACTTTCTCCCCCATTCACGAAACTAAGCGGAAATTCATGGACATAGTAGGAGCTAGAATAGCATGAACTAGCTGAAATAAGGCCGTAGCGGCCGCGGCCGCCGACTTCTTTAGCCGGGAATCCTGTTGTACATAAGGTACCGCTTTCTTTCTTCTTAGAATACCCAGGCTGTCCAGCCATGAAATATGCGTATGGCCCACTATATTGGGCAGTTTGATCGTCTATATCTTCAGTCTCTGTTCCGGCCTGAGCGCCTCTCGCTTCTGCCAACTGGTCCGGCTGGGTTGCGAAGTCCTCGCTATCCCCTGCCAATACGGGCATCGAGTCAGAATCACTCGCGCTGTCCTGCCGCGGTACTGAATCCGCCTCCTCACCGGGCGCAGCCCCAGGACCAAGATCACCACTGCTTCTTGCCTGTCTGGATGCTCTGTCTTGTTGCCTAGACGCAACGTCAGGCCTCATACCAGTGTGGATCACCACATCATCGTGACCAGCCGCGATACGAACCGCCGCCGCACTGGGAGCATCACTACCGTCCAACCACACCCAAGCGCCAAAGTCGCCGTCATGCTCGATCCCCCAGCCAGCTACCCTGTCAATCTCCAAATCTCGGATCGAAGCCACAATGTCCTTCAAAGGACCGACACGATCCAAACGCCGGAGAGCCTCTTCGTAAGACACCCCATAATCACGCGCATAAGACTCGACCACCGGATTCGACGAGTCCGGCGCAGCCACACCAACCTCGCCGACTCCCTCAGCCGAAGCCGAAGGCACCCCCAAAAACCACAACACGGCAACAAAAGCAAGCGTCATCACGGCCAAGAATCATAGTCACCATCGGCCCGGCCTGTCACCGAGATCGTCAGCCGTGAGCTACTTCATCGGTCAGGCGCAGGTGGCAACCGACGCCCTGCGCCACGACAACGAGCCCCGCCGAACGCTGCGCGAGCTGCTCACGAGTGCTGACGGCGATCCCGGTTGGCTCCCCGAGCGACTCAGATCCCCCCAGAGCGATGTCCACCCCGATGGTGTGGACATCGCTCACCGGCACCGCCGATCACTCCGCCGTCGCCTTGTCACCGACACCGGCGAGGCACTCCAAAGCTCACCCTCACCCTCACCCTCACCCGTAATTCACCAACCCCGCCTCAAGCCCAAACAAAGCCCAACCCCACAACCGGGGTTCAGACCTTGCACATGCACATATCACGTAACATCCACATGTCACATAACATCACAGTAGTGTCGGAGGGGCGAGTAGAACCCTCGACCCACGCCAATCGTCGCTACCTTAAGGACCAGCTCGAAGGTCAAGAGGTTGATCTTTGGGGCCGGACGGCCGATAATGAAGGTGTCCTCCGGTACTGCGCCGGAGGGAAGACGTGAGTTCCGGAGTGCCAGGCCGAGGACCCGCCGAGAGGTAGGTCGACTAGGACGGGAGCCGGGACTTTCGCATTTTTGGTCATCCGTTGGTCACCTCGATCACGCCAGCTCGCCGACCTCGAAATCGCCAGCGGCTCGGTCAACGCCGCACGCCTCGAACACGCTCTATGCGACGCCGGATTCACACCGGACAACGAACACGTGTGGCGATGGACGACCGAGGGGCACCAATCCAAGAGCCATCATCAAGTTCGAACTCCTTGCCGACCTCCCCAATCAACCTGCCAACGAAATAGTGTCCTTCGATGCCTGTGACCAGCTAGACACCCGAGAGGTTCTGGCACCGCTCTGGCAAGGGTGTGCGTGTCGGAGGGGGGACTGCAATCCTGCGTACACGCGCCTCGTGGACCGTCACCCTGATCGTCACGTGACCATCACCCAACAGGGGATGGTGTATACGTACTATAATACCATCATGGCAAAGGAGAAGGTGACTCTCACGCTCAACACCGAGCAGCTCGAGGAACTCCGTTCGCTGGTCGACGCCCGGAGCCTGTCGTCGACCGTCGACCATGCCGTGAGTGCCTACCTGTCGCGGCTACGGCACTTCCGAGCTGTTGATCAGTGGCTGGCCGAACTCGAGGCCCAACACGGTCCAGTCGCTCCGGAAACCCTCGAGTGGGCTGCACAGATAGTCGACGAGTGGGAATCCAGTGACCGACCAGCCACGGCGAGTTGAGTGCTCCTCCTCGACAGTGAAGCGATCTCGGCTGTTGCCCATGGTCCAGATCTCAGGCGGGATCGGGTCCGAGCGCTCGTGATGGAAATGCGATCTCGGGATCTGCCGATCGCAACGGTCGCCGCTGTCCTCGCCGAGGTAGTCCGCGGTCGGCCAGCTGACACCGGAGTCTTCGCAGGCCTACGACGCGAACGGGTCGAGGTCCATCCCGTCGATAGTCGCGTTGGCGTGCGAGCCGGTCAGTTGCTCGGCGCGGTCGGCGCCGGATCAGAGATGGCAATCGACGCCTTCCTGGTTGCCGACGCCGACCTGCGGGGAGGAGCTGTCATAGCCACATGCGACACCGACGACCCACGCCGCCTTGCATCATCGGCCACGCAAGTACACATCGCATCCCTCGATCCTTGATCGCGTTGGACACTGAGACTCACACGTCCGTTGACCAGGGCTGAGCCTGCCAAAACCGCGTCACACTCACTTTGGTGTGTCAGATCCTCAAGAACCATGACATCAACCCTGCACCAGGAGCACCGAAGTGACCTGGACCGAGTTCTTGCGGTCCCACGCTGCCGTCGCGTGCGACTTCTGCACCGTCTACACCGCCACGCCGAACAAACTCAACGCCGTCGCGCCCTCCTCCTCGTGCCACGCGAAGATCGGCTGCCACTTCGTCAACCGCTAACGATTCGGCGACACTCTGTAAATCCGAAACCCCCGAACCGAGGGTTCAGGAGGTTCCGATGTCTCGCGACATCACACTGGTGGAGCTGATGGGACTCGAACCCACGACCCCCTGCTTGCAAAGCAGGTGCTCTAGCCAGGCTGAGCTACAGCCCCGGATGCTCCAGGTTAGGGGGTAGATCTGCGATCGGGTCCAAAACCCGTTGCTCTAAGGAGCCAGCGGTCGCCCGAATGGCAGTTCGGCCTGCCAAGTGGACAGGAAGGCCTCGGCGGTGTAACAGGCGGCGAGGAAGGGTCCATCGGGGTGGCCCACGGCTTCGGCCACCAATTCGGTCACCGTGGTGGTCACCGCGGCCCGTACATCGTCGTCGCTCGCGCCGGGGTCGCTCCAAGCCGCGATGGTCGAGCCCGCCAGCACCACGAAGTCGGGCAGGGCCAGGATGCCCCGGCGTCGGCATACGGCCAAGGCTCGGGCTGTGTAGGGCAGACGCCCGCAGGGGACCAGCGCCTCGGTTCTCAGTCCTTCGGCGACGGCATGGTTCACGACGCCCATCCTCGAGCCCGTGAACACCACATCTGCCGGCGTCGTCAACACGCTGTCGCCGGGTGCGGAGATGACCTCGGCACCCCGCTGAGCGGCGGCGGCGGCCAGTGCCGGACCGGCTGGGCCGGCCCCCTCGATCACCACTGTCCGCCCGTCGAGCCCCACTGCCGCGTCGGCCGAGACTGCCGCCGACAACCCTTCGCACTCGTGGGCGAAAGGGCCGATCCGGCTCCGGGGGTCGGCACCCCGCAGCGAGGCCAAGTCGGTCTCGTCCACTCCCTTGGCTGCATCGGGCAGGTAGGTGCGGTCGGCCACCAGCGGAGCCGCCTCTTCGACGAAGGCGGTCACGGCCCGGGCCCGTTCAGCACTGTCGGCGTTGATGCCAGCCGACGCCCCGCTGTGGCGCATCCCCAAGACGGCGTAGGTGTAGGTCTGGGACCGGGCCAAGTCCTCGACTCCGCCCCTGAGCACCTTGCGGGCCGCTCGAACCGGTCCCGACGACGCCTCGGCCCCGTCGAGGTCGATGGCCACGAAGGCATCGGCGCCGGACAGTTTCACGATTCGCATCCTCGGCGACCAGTCTGACAGGTATCAGGATGCGGGCCGCGCCGATAGCGGACCAAGTCGTGTCGATACCAGCGATGAGCAGCAATGCGCCAGTACGCCGGATGTGGTCATGGGGTCAGCTCTGTCTCGTAGTCGAGCAAACGGTCGAACAATGACCTCAACTGGGTCCGTCGGCTCCGGTCGTGGGCCAGGTTTACCAGCTCGTGGGGGTCGTTGTCGATCTCGTACCACTCGTGATCGTGGTCGTCGAATTCGGCGTCGACGTCGAAGACTTTGCTGTGTGCCGCCGCGGTGCCGTTCCGTTCGACCCCACCGCCGATGCCGTAGTAGCGGGCGTACTTGGTCTCGCCGTCGAAGAAGCCCCGCACCGCGTAGCGGCTGGAACGGATCAGCCCGGATTGGGCCGAGTCCTGGGAGAACAGTACGTAATCGCGGCCGGCCCGGTTCGGGTCGTCGATCACTGGTCGCAGATCCCGGCCCGACAGCGTCGGGGTAGTGTCGATGTCCACGCCGCCCCAAGCCGCAATGGTGGCAGCCAGATCGACATGGGTGGCCAAAGCTCGGGTGCGCCGCCCGCTCGGCTGGCTCGGGGCCTTGACGATGAGAGGTACCCCCATCACCTCTTCGTACACGCAAGGCAGCTTGGCCCGCAACCCGTGCGAGCCGCAGGCGTCGCCATGGTCCGACGTGTAGACGACGATGGTGTCGTCGTAGAGGCCGAGCTGCTCGAGAGCATCGAGGATCCGGGTCAGGTCGGCATCGAGCCGTTCGTGCAGGTAGGCGTAGTAATCGAGGCTTCTCAGCCACATACGGTGGTCGTCACGGTGTATGGATCCGACGAAGTGCTCACGGTTACGCACATGACGCCAGGCCCGCTGCACCTCGGGTTTGGTGTGCAGGTCGTCGTGGAAGTTCTCCGGCAGCTTCTCGAACCGGTGGGGGTAGTCCTCGGGCGGGGGTGTCAGAGGCAGGTCTTTGCCTTCCTCCCCCAGCCGTGTCCGTTGGATGAAGTCGATGGCTTCGGCGATCTCGGGGTGAGCAGTCTGGAAGCTGGAGTGGTCGGCTGGGAACCACATTATGTCGTGGGGGTTCACCAGGGCCACGGTCAGGAACCAAGGCCGCTGCCCGCCGTGCCGGGTCAGCCACTCGACGGTCTGGTCGGTGATGATCGGGTCGAAGTACCGTCCCGTCCACGGGTTGCCGGTGAAGTGATAGTCGTCGCCTTGCCAGTCGAGGTAACCGTGGGCGGCCATGTCGGGATGGCGGCTGTGGCTCAGATGCCACTTGCCCAGATAGCTCGACCGGTAGCCCTCTTCGGCAAGGAGCCTGCCGATGGTGGGGATGGTGGGGTCGAGGGCGACGTGGGTCGGGAAATTGACGTTGTCGATCACGCCGTGCTCGGCCAGGTAGCAGCCCGTGTAGAGGCTGGCCCGAGACGGCGAACAGGGGGATGCGTGGGTGTAGTAGCGGTCGAAGCTCACACCGTCGTCTCGCAGTCTCTGGTGGGCCGGGAGATCCACTGTTCCTTGGAGCCAGTCGTTGCGGCGCTCCTCGTCGGAGACGATCAGCAAGATGTTGGGCTGTTCGGTGGCCATGTCTGACGCTATCTTCCCAGCTCGGCGCGTGAACTGTGCAAAGGCCGGCCCACAGGTCTCAGCCTATGGCGTTCAAACCGGCAACCGGGCCGTCTCGTTGGCTCAGTTGGGCAGCGCCGACTTATGACCGGGGTGCGAAGATACATGCCCGAAGAGCTCCTTTTCTGAGCCCGGCGAGGTGTCAACGACCTTTCCAGACGGGGTCCCGTTTTTCTATGAAAGCTTTGGGACCCTCCCGGAAGTCCTCGGTTCCGACCACGTTCAGGAAGGCTCGCTGGCTGGCCTTGTCGAGGTCGCGGTCGTCGCTGCCGAATGATCGGGTCAGGACCTGACGGCTGGCCTGCACTGCCAGCGGCGCATTGACGGCCACCCGGACGGCCAGTTCCCGAGCCTCGGCCATCACCGTGGCCTCGGGCACGACGGCGTTCAGCAGGCCCAGCGCCAGGGCCTCCTCGGAGGTGATCGGATCGCCGGTCAGTACCATCTCTGCGGCTCGGGCCGGGCCAACCGCCCGGGGCAGGCGGTACAGCCCTCCAGCCGACGCGATCAGGCTGCGTTTGACCTCGGGGAGGCCGATCGGGACTCCCTCGGCCGCTACGGCCATGTCGCAGGCCAGGACTAATTCGCATCCTCCGGCCAGCGCCGGGCCGTTGACGGCGGCAATGACCGGCTTGGAACGTTCCCGGATTACGAACCCGCCGAATCCGCCTCGCTTCGTGTGCAGGCTGGCCCCGGAGCCGGCTGCGATCTCCTTGAGGTCGGCGCCGGCGCAGAACGCAACTCCGGCTCCGGTCAAGATGGCGACCCGGGCGTCGGGGGTGGCTTCGTAGCGGTCCAGAGCCGCCTCCATCTCGATCGCGACCCGGCCGTTGACGGCGTTGCGGGCCTCCGGTCGGTTGATGGTGAGGGTGACGACGTGGCCGTCGAGGTCGTACAGGACAGCGGGGCGGTCGGTCATGATGACGATGATCCTTTCGGGCCGGGTCCGAACCGGCCGGCCGCGGTGCTCAGCCTTCAGCGATCAGTCGGTCCAGTACCAGCTCGGGGTGGTCTACCTCCAACCGCTCGAGCCAGTATGGGCTCTCGAACAGGGCCAGGGCTTCGCCGTCGGTTCGGTAGACCACTGTCACCCCCGTCATCGACCGCAGTTTCCGGGCTGAGGAGGCGTCGGTTGACCGGGCCGTGGTCCAGGCACCGGCGGTCAGTTCGACGGGGGCACCGAACTCGTTGTGGAGGCGGTGGTGAACGATTTCGAACTGCAGGGGCCCCACCGCGGCCAGAATGGGGGTTTGATCGCCGGTGTCGGGCTCCCGTAGCACCTGCACCACTCCCTCGTCGTCCAACTGAGTGATACCGGCCCGGAACTGCTTGAACTTGGACGTGTCGAGGCAGCGGGCGACCCGGAAGTGGGCCGGAGCGAACATCGGCATCGGTGGCCAGCGGACCGGGTCGTCGACGTATACGGCATCGCCGGCTTTGAAACCGCTTGCGTTCACCAGCCCGACGACGTCACCGGGCCAAGCCTCGTCCACCGTCTCCCGGTCCCGGCCCAGCACCGAGTGGGCGTACTTGGTGGCGAAGGGCTTTTTGGTCGGGCCGTGGATCACCACCATGCCCCGCTCGAAACGGCCCGAACAGACCCGGACGAAGGCTACCCGGTCCCGGTGAGCCGGGTTCATGTTGGCTTGCACCTTGAAGACGATCCCGCTGAAGGGCGCGTCGAGGGGTCGGGGGGCGGCATCGGCGTCGAGGCGGGACACGGGCGCCGGGAGCATGTCCACTACCGCGTCGAGCAGCAGCCCGACCCCGAAATTGGTAAGGGCCGAGCCGTAGAAGACGGGCGACAGCTCGCCGGACTCGAATCGTTTGGCGTCGAAGAATCGCCCGACCATGTCGAGCAACTCGACGCTCTCACGGGCCGCCGCCAAGTCCCCGTCTCCGTCGCCACCGACGAAGGCTCGATCGGCCGGGATTTCCTCCGTTGGAGCCGGTGTCGAGCCGTGAGCGGTCCGGGTGAAGCGCACCAGGTTACCGGTGCGGCGATCTATGACCTCGTTGAATCGTTCGCCGTCGCCGACCGGCCAGGTGATGGGCACCGGGTCGAGTACGAGTTGATCCTCGATCTCGTCGAGGAGCTCGAGTGGGTCGCGGCAGGGGCGATCCCACTTGTTGACGAAAGTGACGATGGGGATCTCACGGTCCCGGCAGAC
Organism: Acidimicrobiales bacterium; assembly: GCA_963422655.1. Lineage (GTDB taxonomy): Bacteria > Actinomycetota > Acidimicrobiia > Acidimicrobiales > Aldehydirespiratoraceae > CATQHS01. The sequence continues at coordinate 1,905,860 of OY730440.1, forward strand.
CTCGAAGAGCTTACGGGTCTGCGACTCGATGCCCTTGGCTCCGTCCAGAACCATGATGGCAGCATCGGTGGCCGACAGAACCCGGTAGGTGTCTTCGGAGAAATCACGGTGCCCGGGCGTGTCGAGCAGGTTGATCACGTGATCGCGGTAGCAGAACTGGAGCACCGTTGACGTGATCGAGATGCCCCTTCGCTGTTCGAGCTCCATCCAGTCCGAGGTTGTCGCCCGCACCGAGCCGCGCCCTCTCACCGTGCCCGCGCCAGCGGTGAGCACTCCGCTGTAGAGCAGGAACTTCTCGGTCAGGGTGGTCTTGCCTGCGTCGGGGTGCGAGATGATGGCAAGAGCTCGGCGTCGGGCTGCTTCGGCTCGGGGATCGGACACCACGTCAGTGTGGCCGCCGGAGGCTGAGATCGGACATCTCTGAAGCCGGTCGGTCGGGGTCAGGTGTCACGGGTCACTGCGAAATGAGCCAGGGCGGTCAGAGCGGCCTTGGCCTCGGGATCGTCGGGCAGGCCGGTCAAGGTGATGATGGCCCGATCCAAGAGATGTTCGATGTCCTCTTCGACCCGGGTCCGGGCCCCGGTGTCGATCAGGATGCTCTGGATAGTGGCGACGGACCGGTCGTCGAGATCGCGCCCAACGGTGTCGAGCAGCTCGAGCTGGCCCGGATCGGCCGACTCCCGAGCCAAGGCCAGCAGCAGCGTGGGCTTGCCCTCTCGGAGATCGGCACCCACCGGCTTGCCGGTGACGGCCGGGTCGCCGAAGGCGCCGAGTATGTCGTCGCGAAGTTGGTAGGCGATACCGAGCGGTTGACCATGGCCGGCCAGAGCCTCGTGGAGGTCGGTCCGTCCGGCCAGGGCCGCGCCGAGTTGGAGGGGTCGCACGATGGTGTAGCCGGCCGTCTTGTGCTCGGCGATGAGCCGAGCTTCTCTGGTAGTGGCCCGGCCCCGGGCCGTGCCCAGCACGTCGAGGTACTGGCCCATGTTCAACTCGGCCCTCAGCTCGTCCCAGACAGCCCGGACTTCGGGTGTAACCGTGCCCAGGGTCCGATCGGCCAGCACCATGGCCATGTCGCCCACCAAGACGGCCGCCGCTTCGCCGAACCGGCGGTCCTCGCCCTGCCAACGGTTCCGGTGATGGCGGTCCACGAACCGGTGCCAGACGGTCGGAGATCCCCGGCGGGTCGGCGATCCGTCCATCACGTCGTCGTGGACGAGGGCGAAGGCATGGAGCAACTCCAGGGCACAACCAGTGGCGACAGCTCCGTCCCCGGATGCCGCACCGCCGCCGAGGACCCACCCCCAGTGGCAATAGGCGGGCCGGATCCTTTTGCCCCCGCCCAGCACGAGCTCGGTGAGGTCGCCCAGAGGTTGGGCCAGCATCGGGTCGAGCTCGATCCAACGCTGTTTCTCGGCCACCAGCAGGGCGGTCAAGGCGGAATCGACCCGAGCTGCGATCGACGTGAGTTGCCGAGGCGCTGCGGTCATGCCTCGGGGGCTTCAGCGAGGGTGGCCATTACCCGTTCTACTTGCATACGGGCGTTGGTGATCCTCTTGCGGCAGATCTCGATCAGAGTCGAGGCTCGCTCGACCCGGGCGGCCAGCAGGTCCACGTCGAGGTCGTGGCTGCTGATCTCGTCCAAGATGGCGTCGAGTTCTTCGACAGCGGCGGCATAACCAGGCTCGGGCCCCGTCTCGGTGCCGACGGTTTTGTCGAGGTCGGGCCCCGTCTGGGTGCTGGCGGTTTTGTCGAGCATCGGTCACTCCGGTTCGACTGGGTTTCGAATCGTACTGGTGAGGGTGCCGTCGCCGACTTGGGTGGTGATCACCTCGCCGGTGGTCACGTCGGCCGTCGACCGCACCACCCGGCCGGTGGCGGTCCTGGTGATCGACCAGCCTCGCCGTAGGGTCCGGATCGGGTCGAAGGCCGACACCCGGGCCGCCATCGAGTCGAGACGGAGCCCAGCTCGGCTCAGGGTGTCGCGCTGAGCGGCGTCGAGCGCCTTCACGGCGGTGTCGATGCGACGTTGGGCGTCGGTGATGGTGCTGTTCCCGGCGACGGCCAGAGTCGCGGCCCGGGTGTCGATCCGATGTCCGGCGGCCTGGAGATGGTGCCGGCTGCGGTGGGCTGCGACGCGGGCCGCATCGTCGAGGCCGGCGAGGAAGGCCGTGACCCGACCGACGAGATCGACTGCCGCCGCCGTCGGGGTGGGGTGGGCGGTGTGAGCCACCTCATCGGCCACGCTGCGGTCGGTCTCATGGCCGATCCCGGTGAACACCGGGCGCCCGCAGGCTGCTATGGCCCGAGCCACTGTTTCGTGGTCGAAAGCGGCCAAGTCGGTGCGGCTGCCACCGCCTCGGACCACCACCACCAAGTCGCCGACGCTCGCCGCGGCCGAGATGGCGGCGGCGATGGCTCGAGGTGCCTCCCGACCCTGAACGGGGGTATGTACCTCTGTCACTTCGAAGGCGAAGCGGCTGCGTTCGAGCCGGGACATGAAATCGGCGTGGGCGGCGCTGCCCAGCGAAGTGACCAGGCCGACCCGCAGCGGTACCGGGGCCATACTGCGAGCGGCGTTAGCCCGCAGCAGACCTTCGCTGGTCAGGGTCTTCATCAGTACCTCCCGCTCGACGACCAGCCGTCCGAGAGTGTGGGCCGGGTCGATGGCGGTCATCTGGAGCTGGATCCTGCCCGCGGGCGGGTAGTAATCGACCGTCGCCTCGATCCGGACCTCGACCCCGTCGGTCATGCGGACGGCGTTGCCGTGGCGCTTGAGCATGGCGTTCACCCGGACCCGGGCCTCGTTGAAGAGAACGACGTTGACTCTGGCGGCCGGGGTCCCGCCCGGTTGCGGCGCCGGTTCGACGAGGTCGAAGAACACGGGGCCGCCGGCCATCCGGTGGATGTTGCCGATATCGCCGGTGACCCACACCCTGTCCGGGAAGGCCTGGCCGAGGACACCCCGTAGCCGATCGGCCAGCTCGCCGACGGTCAGGGTCGCCGCGGTCGCCCTCGGATGGCTCGCCTCGGTGCTCACACTGACTACGACGAGTCGAGCTCGACCCGGACCAGCGTCTCGTACAGCTCTTCGTAGAGCCCTCCTGAGCGGCGCAGCTCCTCGTGGGAACCCGACTCGATGATCCGGCCCTCGTCGAGCACCACGATGAGGTCGGCGTCGGTAACGGTCGACAGCCGATGGGCGATCACCAGCGAGGTCCGGTCCGTCAGGGCTTCGGCCAAGGCCTCCTGCACCTGGGCCTCGCTCTCGCTGTCGAGATGCGACGTGGCCTCGTCGAGGATGACGATGGCCGGGTCTTTCAACAGCATCCGGGCGATGGCCAACCGCTGTTTCTCGCCTCCCGAGAGCCGGTAACCTCGTTCACCGACGACAGTGTCGTAACCGTCGGGCAGGGCGGCGATCACGTCGTGGATGCGGGCGGCCCGGCAAGCCGCCTCCAGCTCGGCGGCGTGGGCGGACGGTCGGGCATAACGCAGATTGGCGGCCATGGTGTCATGGAACAAGTGCGGGTCCTGGGTCACCACCCCGATGGCCGAACGCAACGAGTCCTGGGTCAGGTCACGGACGTCGGTGTCGTCGACGAGAACGGCGCCGCCGGTCACGTCGTGGAGCCGGGGTACCAGCGAAGCCAACGTCGTCTTGCCCGAACCGGACGGACCCACCAGCGCCACCATCCGACCCGGTTCGATGATGAGGTTTATGTCGCTCAGCACCTCTCCGGACGGTGAGCCCGGTTCGCCGACCAGCGACTCCGCCGTACCCTCGGCCGGAGGCGGGTAACGGAACCGGACCTGGTCGAAGCGGATCCGTCCCACCGGATCGACGAGATCGCAGGCGTCTTCGGAATCGGTGATCGGGTTCGGGGTGTCGAGCACCTCGAAAACCCGTTCGAAGCTCACGAACGCGGTCATGACGTCCACCCGGGCGTTGGATAGGCTGGTCAGGGGCATGTAGATGCGCACCGTGTAGAGGCCGAGGGCGACCAGCGTGCCCGCTGTCAACGTTTCGTCGATGGTGAGGTGTCCGCCCAGCCAATAGACGATGGCGGTGCCCAATGCTCCCACCAGCGTGAGGGCGATGAGAAAGACCCGCGAGTACATGGCGCTGCGGACACCGATGTCTCGCACCCTCCCGGCCCGGTCCCCGAAGTCGGCTGCTTCGGTGGCGTGGTTACCGAAGAGCTTGACCAGAAGGGCGCCGGCCACGTTGAACCGTTCGGTCATCGTGTCGTTCATCGAAGCGTTGAGGTTCATCCCCTCTCGCGTGATGGCTTGGAGGTGGCGCCCCACCCGGCGGGCGGGCAGGATGAACAGCGGGAGGATGAACACGGCCAACAGTGTGAGTCTCCATTCGAGCAGGAACATGGCGATGAGCGTCCCCGCCAGCGTGATCACGTTGCCGATCACGGTCCCCAGCGTTCTGGTGAAGGCTCGCTGAGCGCCGATCACGTCGTTGTTGAGCCGGCTGACGAGCGTCCCCGTTCGGGTGCGGGTGAAGAACAGGATGGGCATGCGTTGTACGTGATCGAACAAGGCGACCCTCAGGTCGAAGATCAGCCCTTCGCCCACCCTCACCGACAGCCAGCGCTCGACCAGCGATCCGACGGCCTCGCCCAGGGCCGCCGCCACCATGGCCGCAAACAAGATATTGAGGTAGCCGCCGTTGCCGTCTACGATTGCGACGTCGAAGATCTTGCGAATGAACAAAGGCGGGAGCAGACCGAGGAAGGTCGAGGCCACGATCGTGGCCATGAAGGCTCCGATCAGGCGCCGGTAGGGGCGAGCGAAGGACCAGACCCGACGCCGGGTCTCGCGGCTGACCCGGCGGCCCTTCAGGTCCGAACGGTCCGCTGACACGGAGCGCATCACCTGGAACTGGTTGGCTGCGGTCACGGCCGTCCTCCCGGCTGAGTCGAGCTTACGCAAGGAAGGGCCGGTAGCGTTTCGGGGTGGACCGCGACACGGCCGTCGCACTCCAGACCGATCATTACGAGGTCACGATGGTGGCCGCTTCGCTCGCTTCGGGTATCGCCGACTGCCGCGCCGTCTTCGAAGCCTTCACCCGCCGCCTGCCCGAGGGCCGGGCCTACGGCGTGGTGGCCGGCATCGACCGGGTGATGGAGTCCATCGAGAGGTTCCGTTTCGACGACGAGGTGATCGATCACCTGATCAGCGCCGGTGTCATATCCGACGGTCCCGTGGCCGGCTGGCTCCGCCGCTACCGGTTCGGAGGCAATGTCACCGGTTATGCCGAAGGGGAGTTGTTCTTCCCGTACTCGCCGGTGATCACCATCGAGGGGTCCTTCGCCGAGTGCGTAGTGCTCGAGACCGTCGTGCTGTCGATCCTCAACCACGACTGCGCGGTCGCATCGGCGGCGGCCCGCATCCACGACGTGGCCAACGGTCGCCTCCTCATCGAGGGTGGGAGCAGGCGCACCGATCCCGACGCAGCCGTAGCCGCGGCCCGGGCCGCTCACGTGGGGGGCTTCGACACGACCTCGAACCTCGAAGCGGGCCGCCGCTACGGCATCCCCACCGGCGGTACCGCCGCTCATGCCTTCGTGCTCGCCCACGAAAGCGAGGCGGCCGCTTTTGCCGCCCAGGCCGAGGTGCTGGGCGCCTCCTCCACCTACCTGGTCGATACGTTCGACGTGCTCGAGGGCATCCGTCGGGCCGTCGAGGTGGTCGGACCGTCCATAGGCGCGGTGCGTATCGACAGCGGCAACCTGCTGGCTGACAGCATCAGGTCTCGCTCCCTGCTCGACGAGCTGGGGGCGACAGGCTGCCGCATCGTCGTGTCGGGCGACCTCGACGAGTACCGGGTGGCCGAGTTCGAGCAAGCCCGGGCTCCTATCGACGCCTACCTGGTGGGAACGAGCCTGGTCACGGGGTCGGGCCATCCCACCGCCTCGATCGTCTACAAGCTGGTGGCCATCGCCGACTCGTCGGAGCCCGATGCTGTCCTGCGAGCCGTCGGGAAGCTCTCGCCGGGCAAGGCGACCGTGGGAGGCCGCAAGAACGTGCACCGCACCGTCGACGAGAACGGCTTCTGGTCGGCCGAGGTGCTCTCGGTACTGCCCGTGGAGGTTCCCGACAGCTCGCACGACCCCCAGAGCGGTCTGATCGCTGCGGGCGAGCCCATGGTGGCCGGCGCCGTCGACGTGGCTCGGGAACGCTGCGTCCAGCGCCGGGATAGGCTGCGGCCTTCAGACCGCACCCCCCATCCTCACCGAGCCCCGGCCATCCCGACGGTCTGGGTGGGGGTGGAACAACCCGTCGAGAAGGAGCCGGAGCCATGCGGCGAGCCTTGATTGTGGTCGACGTTCAAAACGACTTCTGCGAGGGTGGGGCCTTGGCGGTGGCAGGGGGAACGGCCGTGGCTCGATCCGTCACCGAGCTGGTCGGAACCGACCGGGCCGGCGGCGCCTACCAGTACGTGGTGGCCACCAAAGACTGGCACGTGGATCCCGGCGGGCACTTCGCGGCTCTGGGCACCGCCCCGAACTTCGTCGACTCCTGGCCGGTTCACTGCGTGGCGTCCTCACCGGGAGCCGAGTTCCATCCCGCTTTGGCCGTGGCCGTCGACGAGGTGTTTCTCAAGGGTCGTTTCAGCGCCAGCTACACCGGTTTCGACGGCGGCGCCGTCAGCGACGAGAGCATTTCGCTGGGCTCGTGGCTGACCGAGCGCGATGTGGAGGCGGTTGACATCGTGGGCCTGGCCACCGACCACTGCGTACGAGCCACCGCCCTCGACGCGGGCAGAGCCGGGTTCGAGACGGCGGTCCTCGTAGACCACTGTGCCGGGGTGGCACCCGCCACCACCGAGGCCGCTCTGGCCGAGATGGCCGAGGCCGGTGTCATAGTCGTCGGCCCGAATGTTCAGGTTTGATCGAGTTCAGGTTTGATCGAGCCCGGGCCGGTCAGCTACCGGGCTGTTTCACCACTCTCAGGTAGGGCAACGGCGCCTTCCAGCCCTGCGGGTACTTCTCGGCGGCCTGCTCGTTGGATACAGCCGGGACTATGATGACGTCTTGGCCCTGTTTCCAGTCGGCCGGTGTGGCCACCTGCTCGGCCGCGGTGAGCTGGCACGAGTCGAGCAGGCGCAGGATCTCGGCAAAGTTGCGGCCCGTGGTCATCGGGTAGGTGAGCGTGGCCTTGATCTTCTTGTCGGGTCCGATGATGAACACCGACCGGGCCGTGGCGTTGTCAGCGGCCGTGCGTCCCTGCGAGGTGTCGCCGGCATCAGCGGGCAACATGTCGTAGAGCTTCACGACATCGAGGCCGGGGTCTCCGATCAGCGGGTAGTTGACGGTGTTGCCGGTGGCCGACTCGATGTCGGCCGACCAGCCCCGGTGGTCGCTGACTCCGTCGACGCTGATGCCGATGATCTTGCAGTTGCGGGCCGCGAACTCGGATTCGAGGCCGGCTACGGCCCCGAGTTCGGTGGTGCACACCGGGGTGAAGTCCTTGGGGTGGGAAAAGAACAGCGCCCATCCGTTGCCGATCCACTCGTGGAAGTCGATCGTTCCCTCGGTGGTGTCGGCCGTGAAGTCGGGGGCTGTGTCGTTGATTCGCAAGGCCATCTCTACCTCCTGTAGCTAGTGATCGGTGAATCCTAAGTGGTTGGGTCGGGATTTCCAATCCCGATGGAGTCCCGCCCCGGCGTGAACGGCCAGGGTCGTGACCACGATGGCGCCTCCGACGTAGGCCGGGGCCCGGATCGCTTCGTCGATCACCAAGGCGGCGAGAACGGGACTCAGAACCGTCTCACCCAGCAAGAGCAGCGTTGTCTCGGGGCTCGAGAGGTAACGGGCTCCCGCCGCGATCAGGCCGAGGGCGCCCGGAACCACTACGAGGCCGAGCAACAGCAGCGCGGGAAGATCTCCGGATTCGATGGCGGGTGAGGTTCCGATGCCGGCCAGCACGACGAACCCCGCCACGTTGCCGATAGCGGCCGCGGGCACCATGTCGATGTGGCTGTGAGCGCGGACGATGGTGAGATTGCCGGCCATTCCAAGAGAAGCGATGAGTGCGAGCATTTCACCGGATCGAACCCCGGCATCGAGGGACCCGCCGACGGCAATGGCCACACCGACCAAGGCGAAGGGTATGGCCACCAAGGTACGGGGAGGGATCGGTACGCCGAGCAGAAGGCGGGTAAAACCGACGGCCCACATCGGTGAAAGGGCTAGTAGAAGTACCACGTTGGCGACGGCGGTGTTGTTCACCGCCACGACAAAAGAGATGGTGCCGATGCCCCACAGCCCGCTGGAGGCGGCGCCCCACGGGCCCAGAGATCTCAGGGTCTCGGTCAGTCGTGACCGGCGGTGAACCGCGACGAACGCTCCGAGCGCAACGGCCGACAATCCCGTACGCCACACGGCGTTGGTGAGGCTCGGCGCCTCGATGAGGCGCACCAGTGTCGCATCGGGGATGATCACGGCCACACCCAGAGAGGTCAGCAAGAAGCCGCGTTGATGGTCGGTCACCGCGGAGAGTATGGGATTCGAACCCATGGTGACCCGGAGGCCACAACGGCTTTCGAGGCCGCCCCATTCGTCCGCTCTGGCAACTCTCCGAGAGTGAGGCTAGCGACGAGCGGCGAAGAAATCGGTGAGCAGGGCCGAGCATTCGTCGGCTCGCACACCTGCGGTGATCCCCAGCTCGTGGTTGAGACGGGGATCGACCCCCAAGTTGTACAGCGAGCCCAAGGCCCCGGCCTTTCCGTCGGCGGCGCCGTAGACCACCCGGCCGACCCGGGCCTGCTGGAGGGCCCCGGCGCACATGGGGCACGGTTCGAGCGTCACGGCCACCGTCGCTTCGCTCAGCCGCCAGCTCCCGATCCGGGCCGCGGCGTCCCGCAGCGCCAGGATCTCGGCGTGGGCGGTGGGGTCGCCGGTCAGTTCCCGCTCGTTGTGGCGCCGGGCCATCAGCTTGCCGCCGACGGCCACCACGGCACCGACGGGCACGTCACGGTGGGCCTCAGCCGCGCGGGCCTCCTCCAAGGCCAGTCCCATCAGCTCTTCATCGTCCATTGGGTCGTTGCTACGGGTCGATGTCGGTTGCCATCAGGTGACGCAGGGCCAAGGCTGCGGTCCTGGTGAGCTCGCCGTCGACCACCGGCAGGCTCACGCCGTCGATCTGGCCGATCGACTGCACACACCGTATGGTCGAGGTCAGGAATGCTTCGGGAACACCGGGGAGCTCGCTGATGGGCAGATGGGTCTCGGTTGCGCCCACCAACTCCAACAGGAGTTCTCGGGTCACGCCGGCCAGGCAGCCGGTGTCGAGGGGGGGAGTGTGGAGCGTGGCGCCGTCGGTCCAGAAGATGTTCGAACCCGTGCCTTCGCTCACCCGGCCCCGGGTGTCGGCGAAGATCGCCTCACTGGCCCCCTGGCTGCGGGCATGGCGCAGCGCCAGCACGTTCTCGGCGTAGGAGATGGTCTTAACTCCGGCTGTGGCCCCCAGATCGTTGCGCCGGAACGGCACCACTGCCACCGCCGTCGCCGCCTCCGGAGCCGAGGGAGGGGCTCCGGCCATGACGATGGTGGAGCCACCCCGGTCGCCTCGCACCGAGCCCAGCGGTCCGCTCCCACTGGTGACGGTCAGTCGTAACACTCCGGCGTCGGGGGCCGAGTCGAGGCACGCAGTGATGGCGCTGCGCAAGACGCCGTCGCTGTAGGGGCAGTCCAGTGCCAGCGCCGCCGCTGATCTTCGTAGTCGTCGGAGGTGGCGGCCGACGGCGAAAGCGGCTGGGCCGTGCTCGGTGTGCACTACCAGCAGTGTCTCGAACACGCCGTCACCGGTGAGCACCCCGTGGTCGTCGACATGCAACTGCGGGTGATCGGTGTCGACCGGACGGCCATTGACCCAGGCGGCCCGGGCGCTCATGGCCCGAGCCTAGTGGCGCTCGTTTCCGGGGTTGTCCTCGGCGGTGGGTGAGAGTCGGATGAGAGTTGCCTGAGGTAACCACCGAACCGGAAACCTGAGAGTGCAATCCGGCGGAGGGTGTGGGATTCGAACCCACGGAGGCTCTCACCTCACACGCTTTCCAAGCGTGCCCATTCGGCCGCTCTGGCAACCCTCCGGATCCGTGGTCCCGTTTCTCGGGACCCGAGATTCGGCACCGGAGGCTATCGTGTGAACCCAGCGCCCGCTTCGGGGTGTGACGGCCGGGTCCTGTGCGACGGGAGCCTGTGAATCGAGTCAGGGTCGGAAGGCAGCAGCTCTCAGCAGAATCTTCCGGGTGCCGCAGACCGCCTGGCCGTCACGCCCGGAAGCGGGCTCGAGATCGGTTTCGCCAGCTCTACCGGCTCGGCCGACCTATTACCGCCAATGGCCAACCCCAGTTGGAGTCCACGGCAGATGGCATACCAGTCGCTGTATCGTCGCTACCGGCCCCAGAGATTTGCTGAGATCAAAGGTCAGAGCCATCTCATTACGGCGCTGCAGACGGCGGTCGTGGCGAGTCGAGTCGGCCACGCCTATCTGTTTCACGGCCCGCGGGGCACGGGTAAGACGACCACGGCCCGGGTTCTGGCCAAGGCGCTGAACTGCACCGACCTGACCGACGGTGAGCCGTGTGGTGTCTGTGAGTCCTGCGTTTCTATCGGGCAGGGACGATCATTCGATCTTCACGAGCTCGACGCCGCGTCCAACAACAAGGTCGACGACATGCGGGCTCTGCTGGAGCGGGTCAAGCTCGGCACTCCGGGCCGGGTCAAGGTGTACCTGCTCGATGAGGTGCACATGCTTTCTTCCGGAGCTGAGAACGCCTTGTTGAAAACCCTGGAGGAGCCGCCTGATCACGTCACCTGGGTGCTGGCCACCACCGAAGTCCACAAGGTGGCAGAGACGGTTCGCAGTCGTTGCCAGGTCTTCGAGCTCGCCTTGCTGGGGGCTGACGTCCTGGCCGAACACGTGCGTTTCGTAGCCGATGACGCCGGTTTGGATATCACCGACGAGATCGTCGAGTACGTGGTGACGACTGGGGCCGGGTCGGTCCGGGACGCGCTCAGTACTCTCGACCGGGTCACGGCGGCCGGGGGTATAGCCGAGGTCGACGACTCCATCGAGCGAGTCCTCGACGGATTGACCGACCAGAATCCGGCGGCGGTGCTGGGGGCGGTGAGCGATGCCCTGGGCGGGGGCCGTGACCCGCGCCGCATAGGTGAGCAGGTGTTGAGCGCGGTGCGTAACGCCTTTCTGGTTGCTATGGGTGCGTCGCCGTCACGGCTGACCACCGATGAGCGGGCTCGAGCCGATGCCTTGGCGGCGCGGCTGGCCCCGCCCTTGTTGACCAGGGTTCTCGAGACCCTGGGTGTGGCGCTGGTCGAAATGCGCAAGTCTGTCGATGCCAGGATCGATTTGGAAGTGGCGCTGATACGGCTGTGTCGGCCTGACGCCGATCCCACCCTGGACGAGCTGAAGGATCGGGTGGCCCGGCTCGAAGCCGAGTTGTCGAGCCGCCCGGCTGGTGCACCGACCCGAGCGAGCCCGCCGACCCGAGCGAGCCCGGCTGGTACCGGAGCCGCTGGGCTCGCCGGTGTCGAGGCATCTGGTACCAGCGCCGCTCCCGGAGCGGCCGGGCCCGCCGGTGTCGAGGCATCTGGAGCCACCGGCGCCGGGCCGGTTCACGATGGAACCCGAGAAACCGATCCCGGCGACGGCCGACCCTTTGCCGAGGCTCGTCGGCTCCTGGCTGATCGTCGGGGCTCGGGCGGGGGGTCGGTATCGACGTCGGCTCCGGTGACGGAAACTCCGCCACCGCGGTCGGCGCCTCCCGTACCCTCGATCGATTTGTACGCACTGAAGCCCCGGACACCTACCGAAGTGGTGGATCTGGCCGGTCGGTATCTCGGCATGGACCGCGACGCGGTGGTGGCTCGGGCCAAAACCATGCTCGGCGGCGACGGACCCCGAGACGCCGAGGCTCTTGCACCGCTGTGGAAGAGCCTTGTCGATACCGCCGGTGCGGGCGTATCTGATCCCGAGCCAGCATCCGATGAACCCGAACCAGTCCTACCCGACTCTTCTGAGGTTCCCGATCCCGATCCCGTTCTCGTTCCCGATCCCGATCCCGATCCCGATCCAGCGGCAGCGTCTCGTTCGGTCGATGCTGCTGATCCCGTTGAAGCCACCGATCGGGCCGAGGCCGCCGGTCCGATCGGCAGCCTGTTCGATCAGATCTCCGAAGTCTTCCCCGGTGCCGAACTGGTCACCATCGACAAGGACGACGCCCGGTGAGCGGCGTTGACAGGGGCCGTTTCGGAGTCGGGCCATGAGCTACACGGTCACGGTCCAGACCCTCATCGACCAACTGGGTCGGTTGCCGGGGATCGGACCGAAATCGGCGCAACGAGTCGCCCTGCACCTTCTGAAGCTTCCGGCTGGCGATGCCAACCGCTTGGCTCGGGCCATCATCGACGCCAAGGAGAGGGTGTCGGTGTGCCCGCGGTGCTTCAACCTGGCCGAGGGCGGCGGTGAGTGCGCCATCTGTTCGGACCCTCGTCGGGATCAGAGCTGCATCTGCGTGGTGGAAGACCCCTCCGACATCGTGGCTGTGGAGCGAACCCGGCAGTTTCGGGGCCGTTACCACGTGTTGCAGGGGGCTTTCAGCCCTATCGACGGAGTGGGAGTGGAGCGCCTGCGGGTCAAAGAGCTGTGCGACCGTGTCGCCGCTGAGGGTGTCGTAGAGGTGATCGTCGCCACCAACCCCAACCTCGAGGGAGAGGCGACGGCCACATTGGTAGCCCGGTACCTGGCTTCACACGGTGTCCGCATCACCCGGATCGCCAGCGGGCTCCCGGTCGGCGGCGATCTCGAATACGCCGATGAACTCACCTTGGGCCTGGCTCTGGAAGGCCGCCGGGTCCTCGACGGCTGAGAAGGTTGTCTCGACATCGGGGCGATGCAAACAGATGGAGCCCCGTCACGCTGACCGGGGGGTGAACGGGGGGGATGAACACGGCCCGGCGGAACCGCATGACGAGGCTCCATCGCACTTCGAGGAGGAGGGTGGACCTCGACGTGTTGCGGTTACTTTACAATGTTGACGAAACAATTACAATACCCTGCTAAAGATATTTTTTCTCGGCGGTCGGAATCGGTTGATCGATCTGATCCGGTTCGGGCCAGTGGTAGGTAATCTCAGATCGTGCTGCTCACCGAAATCGATCATGTGGCCATTGCCGTACGAGATCTCGATGCCGCTGTGGACTACTACCGGAACGCCTTGGACGCCGAGGTGCACCACCGGGAGCTGGTGGAGGCCGACGGGGTGGAGGAAGTGTTGCTGAAGGTGGCCGACAGTTACATCCAGCTCATTGCGGCCACCCGTTCGGATTCCCCTGTCGCCAAGTTCCTGGCCGCCAGGGGCGAAGGTCTGCACCACGTGGGTTACCGCGTCGAAGACTGTGCCGAGGCGCTGGCTCGGATGATCACGGCCGGGGCCACTCCCATCGATGCGACTCCCCGGCCCGGAAGCCGAGGCACGACAGTGGCCTTCGTTCATCCCAGAGGATCATTCGGAACTCTGATCGAGCTCGTCGAGGAGTAGCCGGGACGGTGATGGTTCATCTGGTTGACGGCACCTACGAGCTCTTCCGATTTCACTACGCCCCTTCGAACCGTGACCAGCGTTTCGGAGCGCAGCTAGGTGTGCTCAAGACGGTCCTCGATCTCGTCTCCGATGGCGCCACCCACATCGGGATCGCTACCGATCACGTCATCGAGTCGTTCCGCAATGATCTGTGGCCCGATTACAAGGACGGATCCGGGGTGGAGCCCGATCTGGCCGCTCAGTTTCGTGAAGTCGAGGAACTGCTGGAGCTGGCCGGCTTCGCGGTCTGGCCCCAAGTCGCCTATGAGGCCGATGACGCCTTGGCTGCGGCCGCAGCAATGGCCGCGGCCGACGTTCGTGTCGAGCAGGTGATCATCTGCACGCCCGACAAGGACTTGGCCCAGTGCGTCACCAGAGACGGCCGAGTGGTCCAGTACGACCGGCGACGAGGCGTTCTCTACGACCACGCCGGGGTGATCGAGAAGTTCGGCGTTACGCCGGAGTCGATTCCCGATTACCTGGCTGCGGTGGGCGATTCTGCTGACGGCTTCCCCGGCCTCCCCGGCTGGGGAGCCAAGTCCGCAGCCACCGTCCTGGCCCGTTACGGTCACATCACCGAGATACCACTGGACCCGGCCCAGTGGGACATCGAGGTACGGGGCGGGGCTCGACTGGCCCGGTCGCTCCGGGAGAACTTCAACGACGCGGTCTTGTTCCGTCGGATCGCCACGGTCGACCTCGCCGCTCCGGTGGCGGCCACGGTCGACGACCTGGCCTGGTCCGGTCCGGCCGCCGGGCTCGATGATTTCTGTGCTGCGCTCGGGGCCGAGCTGCTCGCAGCCCGGGCCCACCAACTGTCGGCTCGGCCGTGAACGGCCCGGTTGCGAAGATGCAGTCCTACCCGACCACCTTCAACCCGCCTTGGGCCCGCTTCGATCCGCTGCGGCCAGTACCTCGCTGATTCCGATCGGTACGGGCACCTCCACTTGGTCGAACCGGCACGAGCTCGCAATGCGGTCGGGGCGCCAGCGCACCAATCGAGTGGTGCCGCGGAAGCGACCGTTGAGCATCGCTTCGTATCTGACTTCGGCAACCAGCTCGATACGAACCGGGGTCCATCCTCGATCACCCCGAACCGACGACCAGCGGTTGGGGGTGCCGGGCATCGTCGTGCCGCCAGCGTGGGCGTCCGGGTTCATCCAGGCCGCCCACGGGTGATCGGCGGGATCGGGTAGAACATAGGGGGCCAGCTCGTCCATCAGCTCGCCTCGCCGCCGGGCGGTGAAGCTGGCCGCCACGCCGCAATGGTGCAGGTTGCCCTCACCGTCGTACAGTCCGACGAGCAGCGATCCCACACCCTTGCCGTCGGCGTGCAGCCGGTAGCCAGCTACCGCAACGTCGACAGTGCGGGTGTGTTTCACCTTGAACTGGGCTCTCTTGTCGGGCCGATAGGGGTCGTCGCGAGGTTTGGCCATGAGACCGTCGAGCCCGGCACCCTCGAATCGCACATACCAGTCGTGGGCCATGTCGCGTTCCAGAGTGGATGGGGCCAGATGGACGGGCGGAGCGAAGGCCCTGCTCAACGTTTCCAGCACCCTTCGCCGGTCACGGAATGGCTCCGCCATGAGATCGGTGGCGCCCACGGCCAAGACATCGAAAACCATGAGCTCGGCCGGAGTCTCGTCCGCCAGCCGATCGACCCGGCTCCGGGCGGGGTGGATGCGCTGCTGGAGAGCGTCGAAGCCCAGACGGTCGTCGTCGAGTCGAACCACGATCTCACCGTCGATCACGGCTTTGTCGGGGAGCCCGGCCGTCAAGGGCTCGAGCAACTCGGGGAAGTAGCGGGTGAGCGGGCGTTCGTTGCGGCTGCCGAGCTCGATCTCGTCGCCGTCTCGGAATACGATGCAGCGGAAGCCGTCCCATTTCGGCTCGAAGGCCAGGTCTCCTTCGGGGATCCGGTCCACGGCTCGGGCCAGCATCGGCTTCACCGGTGGCATCACGGGCAGATCCACGTCTGTGATCCTACGATGCCGCCATGACCTTGGAAATCCGGCCCTTCGAGATCGACATCGGCGACAGTGAGATCGCCGATCTCCACCACCGGTTGCAACGCACCCGCTGGCCCGAAGCCGAGGTGGTCGCCGACTGGTCCCAGGGCATTCCTCTCGCCTACCTCCAGGACGTGTGCGAGTACTGGGCCACCGGTCACGACTGGAATCGTTGCCAGACCCGGCTCAACTCCAAGCCCAACTATCTCACCAGCATTGACGGGCTCGACATCCACTTCCAACACATCCGGTCCCCCCACTCCGGCGCCCTGCCCATGATCATCACCCACGGCTGGCCCGGCTCCGTCGTCGAGTTCCAGAAGGTGATCGACCCGCTCACCGATCCGACCTCCCATGGCGGGGATGCAGCCGATGCCTTCCACCTCGTGCTGCCTTCGCTGCCGGGCTACGGGTGGAGCCAGAAGCCGTCGAAGTCGGGAACCGGGGTGGAGCAGATCGCGGCCATGTGGAACGAGCTGATGGCGCGCCTCGGCTATGACAGCTACGTGGCCCAGGGCGGTGACTGGGGTTCGGCTGTCACCACCTGCATCGGAATCCAGAACCTGGGGGCGTGCCGGGCCATCCACACCAACATGGTGGTGGCCGGCCCCTCGCCCGAGATGCTCGAGGGCCTGACCGAATCAGAGCAAGCCTGCATGGATGCCCTCAGCTACTACGGCCGGTGGGACTCCGGGTACTCCAAGCAGCAGTCGACCCGGCCCCAAACCATCGGTTACAGCCTGGTGGACTCACCGGCCGGTCTGGCCGCTTGGATACTGGAGAAGTTCTGGTCCTGGACCGACCGGGATCGCCCCCTCGAGGAGTCGTTCAGCCGTGATGAACTCCTCGACAACGTGTCGGTGTACTGGTTCACTGCTACCGGGGCGTCATCGGCCCGTCTCTACTGGGAGAGCTTCGACTCCTTCGGGGCCACGCCGGAAACCGTTGACATCCCCACGGCCTGCAGCATCTTTCCCAATGAGGTCATCAGCGCCAGCCGCCGGTGGGCGGCCCGACGCTACACCGATATCCGCTACTGGAACGAGCTGTCGGCGGGGGGACATTTCGCCGCCTTCGAGCAGCCCGACCTGTTCGTCACCGAGATGCGATCGGCATTCCGGGCCCGGCGCTGACCGGGGGAGTCGGCCCGGCCCGGTCAGGGGCGTGGGACCGGTCGGCGCAGTTCCCCGGCCGAGTCAGGGGCTGTGGGGCCGGTTCAAGTGCGGCGACCTCGGTCGGTTCGTTTCAAGAAGTTGTCGAAGAGGGGGACGGTGAAGGCTGTCTCGCCATGAGCGGGACTGTAGATCACGCCTTTGCTGATCAGTCCTGAACGGCGGGGGGCGACGGAGTTGACCTGCACGCCCAGCTCGGCAGCTATGTCACCGGATCGGTGGGGACCGGGGCCGATCTCGGCCATGGCTTGCAGGTACTCTCGTTCCTTGCGGGTGAGGCGGTCGTAACGGACGCGGAAGAAGTCCCGGTCGAGCTTGTCGATGACATCGGCTCGTGCTGCGTGTACGTCGTTGCCGGTGATGGGGTCAGCCGGCGCCGCGTTCCAAGTGTGATATCCCCATTCTTGCAGGAAGTAAGGGTAACCCTGTGACTCCGCGACGATCAGCTCGACACCGGCTGGTTCGAATCGGACGCCGAGGGCCCGGGCCGGACAGTCGATGGCCTTGGCTGCGTCGTCAGGGTCCAGCTTGCCGATTTCGGGAAGCTCGAAGAGCCGCTCGGCATAGGATCTTGCCTTGCCGAGCTGCCCCGGAAGCTGGGGCAGGCCCGCCCCGGCCAGCACGACCGGCAGATCGAGTTGGGTCGTTCGATGGATGGCAGCGATCAGACCGGCCAGCTCGCTTTCTTCGAGATACTGCAACTCGTCGACGGCCAGCAGCAGCCCCGAGTCACAAGCTGAGGCTGCCTCACCGACCGCTGCTAACAGATCGGTCAGGTCGTCCGCCAGCAATCCCGAGTCGGCCCGGCCCGGTAAAGGCTTAACCCCTACCTTGATCGAAGACCCGGTGGGAAGGGTGTGAGTGGTGGTGAACGAGCTGAGCACCCTGATCGCAAGCTCGACAGCCCGGCGAATCACATCCTTGCCTTCGTTCAGCTCCAAGAGTATCCGACGTATCCGACTGGCCAGCAGTTCTCCGAAATCGCTGGTCTCGGATGCCTCGATGAATCCCGATCGCATTCCTTGGTCAGCAGCGACCGCCATGAAGCGGTTCAACAACACAGTTTTGCCCACACCCCGCAGCCCGATAGCGATACAACTCTTGCCCGGCCGCCGGTCGAGTGCCCTCCGAACGGTGATCTCGAAGTTGTCGATCAACTCGTCGCGTCCGATCAGCGTTGGCGGTGCCGATCCGGCTCCGGGCCGGTAGGGATTCTCGAAGCGATCCATATCAACGGAAGTTACTGAATCTTATCCATCTTATTCAGCACTATGAGAATCTGTCTGATTAAACATAAGATCTGCATAATTCAACCCAGGGACCGCTTCGGGGGTGTTCGCGGCCGCAACGGTAATCTTGTGGGCCGTGAGCGATGGATCGATGCAGGAAAAACTCGACGATCTGCGGTCTCGTAGAGCCCAGGCCCTTTCGGCTGGCCCGGCCCGGGCGGTTCAGCGTCAGCACTCCAAGGGCAAGATGCTGGCCCGAGAACGGATCGACTACCTGCTCGATGACGGTTCGTTCCACGAGCTCGACATGCTGGCCCGGCATCGGGCTCACGAAGCCGGCCTCGATGACCGCCCCTACACCGATGGGGTGATCACGGGTTGGGGTGAGATCGACGGCCGCAAGGTGTTCGTGTTCGCGCAGGACTTCACCGTGATGGGCGGAGCGCTCGGAGAGGTGTTCGCGGAGAAGCTTCACAAGGTCATGGATCTGGCTCTGGCTACCGGAGCTCCCGTAGTGGGGCTCAACGACGGGGCCGGCGCCCGTATCCAGGAGGGTGTCGTTTCCCTCGACGGCTACGGCGGCATCTTCTACCGCAACGTGCAAGCGTCGGGGGTCATACCTCAGATATCGGTGATCCTCGGGCCGTGCGCGGGGGGTGCCGTGTACAGCCCGGCTATGACCGACTTCATTTTCATGGTGCGGGAGAAGTCGCACATGTTCATCACCGGTCCTGACGTGGTAAAGACCGTCACTGGCGAAGAAGTGACCTTGGAGGAGCTGGGGGGTGCGGTCAGCCACGGCACCAAGTCGGGGGTGGCCACCTTTGTCGCGGCCAGCGAGCACGAGGTTCTCGACGACGTCAAGACTCTGCTTTCGTTCCTGCCGTCCAACAATCTCGAACAACCGCCGGTGTACAAGTCGGCTGACGACCCCGACCGGCTCTGCGGGGCGCTGGCGACGGTTCTCCCCGACAGCCCCAACGTCCCCTACGACATGAAGTCGGTGATAACCGGGGTCGTCGACGACGGAGACTTCTTCGAGTACCACCCTTCTTGGGCTCGCAGCGTTGTGTGCGGGTTTGCCCGGATCGACGGACGCTCGGTCGGGGTGGTGGGCAATCAGCCCGCCGTTCTGGCCGGGGTGCTCGATATCGAGTCGGCTGAGAAGGCAGCCCGGTTCGTCCGCACCTGTGATGCTTTCAACATCGCCTTGATCACCTTTGTCGACGTACCCGGTTTCCTGCCCGGCGTCGATCAGGAGCACGGCGGTATCATCCGCCACGGCGCCAAGCTGCTCTACGCCTATTGCGAAGCCACCGTCCCCCGTATCTCGGTGATAGTGCGCAAGGCTTATGGTGGAGCTTACGTGGTGATGGACTCCAAGGGAGTGGGCTCGGATTTGTCCTTTGCCTGGCCGTCAGCGGAGATCGCGGTGATGGGTTCGCAGGGGGCAGTGGAGATCCTTCACCGCCGGGAACTGGCCCGAGCCGACGACCCGACTCGCCTTCGCGATCGGCTCGCCGATGATTACAGGAACCGGTTGACTCACCCCTACATCGCGGCTGAACGCGGTTTCGTCGACGATGTCTTCGAACCACCGGAAACCCGGCGCAAGATCGTGGCCGGTCTGCGGATGCTGGCATCCAAGCAGGAGGGGATCATCGAGCGCAAGCACGGGAACGTGCCGCTGTGAGTGGCGGGGTGTCGGTACCGGCCGTCCCGCCTTCGGGTCTGGTGATCACGCCGGCCCCGACCCCCGACGAGCTTGCCGCCATCTTGGCCGTCTGCGAGATGCTTTGGCCCGACCTCGACGAGGTGAAGATTCCGGGCCCCTCGGTGGCTTGGCGATACGCAGGTCGCCCTTGGCGCCGTCGACGGCGCTACGGCGGCTGGGCCTGAATCGGGCCGGGCCGGGCCAGCACGGCCGGGGCCGGTGAAGCCAGCAAGAGCGGCAACCGATCCAGGTAGTCCCGGCGAGAGAGGATGCCCGCCCCCAGCGATCGGAGATGGGGGGTGGCCCACTGGACATCGATCAGACGACGATGCTGATCACGCAAGCCTTCGACCAAGGCGACCAGCGCCACCTTGGAAGCATCCCGGACCCGGTGGAACATCGATTCGCCTGCGAAAAGGCCGCCGATCGAAACTCCGTACAGCCCACCGGCCAACTCTGCGTCGAGCCAGGCTTCCACGCTGTGGGCGTAGCCGGCCCGGTGCAAATCGATGTAGGCGCTTCGGATCCGTTCGTCTATCCACCCCGAGGGCCGAGCCGGATCGGAACAGGCCTCGATGACGGCTTCGAAGGCGGTGTCGATCCGGATCTGGAACTTAGGACGGATCTGGCGCAGCGACCTGTGGACGATGAGGTCGTCGAGCTCGAGGACCCCCCGGGGATCCGGTGACCACCAGACCATGGGGCCGCCGGGTTCGGCCGGCATCGGAAAGAAACCTCGCCGGTAGGCGGCCAGCAGAGCGGCCGGCTCCAGCCCGGTCGAACTCGGATTCTGCCCCATGGCTATCCTGTGTCTCGCCGTCCCGGGCGCCTCGTTCCTGGCCGGCAGTTTCTGGTGGTCCCATGGTTGGGAGACGGGAGTGACGAAAGCCGACCTCTGGCCCGTTCGGGTTTCAGCTCTCCTCGATCGTGACCGAGTGAACGGTCACGGGCCGGGAAGGAGCCCCGCCGAGTTCTCCGGTATCGATGTGGAGGTCCATGATCGACTGCAACACGGCCAGCCCGACGGCGTCAGTAGCGCCGAACACCACGTACACGCCCTGACTGTCGAGGTGAGCCGCGTTTGGTCCGGTGGTGAAGAAGAACTGGGCCCCGGCCGAGTCGATTCCCTGGGATCGAGCCATGACGATCTGGCCTGGTTCGTAGCGGTACGGTCCGACTGGTTCGCCAGTGGTCGGGTCGATGCCGAAGGCTGGTTCATCGCTGATCGTGTAGCCGGGCCCGGGATCGCCCGGGCTGTCGGTGTGAGGTGACCCGCCTTGGATGATGTCGATGGACGGATCGGTCCGAAACAGCAGGGTGCTGTCGTAGTAACCCCAGCGGGCCAGGGTGACGAAGTTGTTGACCGTGCCCGGGGTGGAGGTCGTAGTCAGATCGAACCGGATCTCGCCTTCGCTCGTGTCGAACACAGCTGCGTAGTGCCGGGAAGGATCGATACACAGGGGTGGAGGTCCTTCAAAGTCGAGGACCGGGCCCGAGGCGCCGTTCGGCTCGGGGCAGTCGCCGCTGCCGTAGGCGAACACGGCACCATTCAACTCGGTTTGGAGGTCGGGTGGGGTATCCGATGGGGTGTCCGATTCGGTTGGAGGCAGGGAATCAGTTGAGATCTCGGTTGAGACGATGTCCAACTCGGTTCGGTCGGTGCTGCCGACGAAGAGTCCGGCTGCCAGTGATATCACCATGGAGATCACCAAGAGCCCGGCCGAACCGCCGACTAGGTAGCGCCGCCGCCGGATCCGGCGAGCCTCGGCCGTTCTTTGAGCCTCGACGACTCTCGCCATTCGGACCCGGCGTTTCTTGACGTCACGATTGGTCGGCACGGAACTGAAACTACCGGGTGAGAGGCTTACCCTGATCGAAAGGCTCAGAATTCATAGACTTTCGGTTCGTGAGAGCGATGGTGTGCGGCATGGTGATCTCTGGTTTCGTCCTGCTCGGTTCGTCCTGCTCGACGTCGGGCGGCGGTGCCAGCGAGATTCCAGGCTCTTCTGACCCGACCCGCCCGGTCTCGCCGCCAACGATCGCAGGGGACGATACCACGGTGGTCCAATCTGGCGGAGTAGTGAGGGTGGACGAGGCCACCTACGAGGTGAGCGTCACTTGTTACCGACCGAACCCCGATGTAGTGCTGGTCACCGGGGGTGGGTTCGACCCGGAATCGGAAGAAGTGGTCAAAGTCTACATTGACGTCGATGACGATTCCCCATATGTAGGTATCTATCTGAACAACGGTGAGACGGTCATCGAAGCGAGCCTCAGTGAACCTCTCGATGTCTTCATGCAGGATGGGGTGATCCGAGCGGCGGCCATCCGTTTCGTGCGAGATCTCGACTTGGAGACGGGACTGAGCACACCAGCGGGGTTCGGCGAAGTAGAGATCATCTGTCGAGGTTTCGAAGAAACCCTTCCAACACAATGAAGTTCTGTATTCTGGGACATTCTATATACGGCCGTTTCTTCCATCAGGTCGTGGCCGATATTTTGGATTGTTGCTGAATGAGGATCGCTGCCATAGCGCAACTCAAGCCGAGAAGGAAGTTATACGACCCCATGGTGAGAAAATGTTGAAACGGTAAAGCAAATAAACCCAGCATGATCACCAGTCCGGTGACAATATCCCTGGTCAGGGACATTGTCATAGTCCAACGAATACGGATCAATGAGAACAGACCCAGCACAAACAGCAGTATCGGAATTATGCCAGCTTCTCCTAACAACATTATGTACACATTGTGGACACCCTCTGGTCGGCCATCGCGCTGGATGGGGTTACCCTCAATACTATGTAACTGATCCAAACCATGACCGAAGATAGGTGATTCCAGAGCCTTTTCGATGCCGCTTTCCCATTCCCTTATCCGCCTTTCCATGGAACTGTCAGTCCTACTCGATTCGCCCCTGATCGCTTTTACTACCTCACTTTGTTTTAGACCGGGCTGTAGATCTGGCACGATGGGCGTGTTACCGGACGCTGCCACTTCTTCAGATGTCGATGTGAGTGGGGTAGTTTCTTGCGGCGGCTGAACAGCGATTGAGGGTTGATCCACATTGTCGGGTTTCTCCAGTTGGGGGCTGGCGCACTGATAGGGGATGAAAGTCCGCCACTGTTGCCATTGCCCATCTTTGGGCCCCAGCCGGTAATGGTAAAGGGTGATGGTCTTGTTCTCAACGGGGGTTTGCCAGATCAGCATCGTGTGGTCGATCCCTGCTGTAGTGGTAAACCGAACTGTATCCCCAAGCTTTTGGTCTCTCAGCGGGCGCACCTCTACAGTGTAATCCTTCCCGGGAGTCAGCGTATCTTGTTCCGCCCCGTGAACTCTGTAAGTGGTGAAAGTGCAGTCAGTTGAGTGCAGTGTAAGTGCCAGCGGGTTGAAGTAATAAACCCCTATACTAGCCAAACAGAGAACAGTCAAGCCGACACAAAGGATCCCTTGTCGGAGTCGACTAATGTTTGACAGCAGAAACGACACCAAAAATATAGCAAGAACCAAAATCGAAGTTTTAGAAAACGTGTGAAATGCTGCGAGTACTCCTAGGGCCTGAGCCAGGTATCCAATGAGATACCGGCGGTTATAGAACACAAATATGGTCCCTATGGCTACCGTTATAGAAGCGATAAATCCCGCATTATTGGGATCAGTGAACGCTCCGGCATATCGATAGCGAAGGCTTTGATCTACAAAGAAGCCGAGATCTTGCAAAACAGGCGTAGCCAGAATAAAGGTTGAACTTATAATCAGGATAACGAGCATCCATTTCAACAACGCCTCGACCCCAATTCTTTCTAAAATAAAGCGGCCACCAAGAATGGCCGATAAGGTAACAGTTGAGAATAAGGCTAGGCGTGCTACATCCCGGATCTCCAACTCGGTGCCAGTAATGAGCGAGACGGTTGAGCTAATGATCAGATAAGAAGTCATCGTGGCCATAATCAATAACCCAGGCGTGCCAATAGTCTTCCACGAGCGAATATCTATGAAACCTAGGAGGAATAGGCAACATATAGATACAGACACTAAGACGATCGGTCTTATTGCAGTTCCCTGCATATTTGTGAGGGCCAGGGTAGCCAGGATCCAGAATGCAAACGTGATACACAAGACAGAGATGTGCTCTAATCTCTTCCAGAGAAACGGTATCAGGGACAACATGTGTTTATCCTTCAGCTACGTAGTTGAGTTGACCGCCAAAAGTGAGTCTAACTCCGGGCCAGACTGTGCAACTCGGAAGCCACGCGATCATACCAGTTCGAGCTGCGAAAGTACTCCCCACGGCGTGTGGCGCCTTCGCACAGCCGTTGGTACAGCTCGGGGTGTTCGAGCAACCGCTCGATCGCGGCCTGGACCTCAGCAGCAGAACCAGGTTCCACGAGCAGTCCGCTCTCTTCGTGCTCGACGAGCTCGGGCACACCCCCCCACTTGGCAGCGATGACAGGTAGTCCACATTGAAAGGCCTCGAGAATGACACCAGGATATCCTTCGTATCTGCAATAGCTAGGGAACAGCAGTAGATCGTGCTTGCTGAGGGTCTGAGGCACTTCGGCCGGTTCCAGAACGCCTCTGTAAGACGCTCGGGGATGGTTCTCGAACCCGTGGAAGTCGGTGTCTGACATATGAGGACCGAAAACATTGAGATGACAGTTCTCAGGCAGGTGATGGCATGCGTCAAGGGCTTCGGTCAGTCCTTTGGACATGTGTAACTGGCCGAGGAAGACGAGTTTTTTGACGTTCTTTCGCTGGTTAGTGCCGGGTGTCTCAATATCTCTGACATTGGGGAACCAGCGAAAATTGGCTGGGTTATCGAAGCTGCGGCACAACTGCTGTGTTTCAACGTACACCAGTGAGGATCGCATATAGGTTCGATTGGCCAGCCCGCGGGTCAGAGCACTGTATCCCTCGTAGACTCCCCTCAAACCAGACCCGGAGAATCGCAATACCATGGGCTTGTGTGTGATCTTACACATAATCCATAGCGATGAAGCTACGACCGTCGCTGAATAAGGTGCGATAATCAGGAATACGATCTGAGAGTGCCGGAGCTTCTTAGCAGCTTTCCAAACTACCCGGATGAACCTAGCGAGGCGGATTATCCGAATCTTCCAGGTAGATATATTAGTCACACTCCCCGATGTATCAATGATATCCAGATCGAAACCTCGCATGCTCAATTCACGGACCGACTCCGAAGCCAGCACTTTGTTGCCACCGATAACATTGGTTTCGGATCTTCCGGTATCCGGGAGTGGGCCGATAAGAAGTATGGTCGGCCTTCGACTGTCTTTTTTGGTCAACGCAGTTCCATTCCTTGAATACTGAGGGCAAAGGTGAGCAGTCCAGCTCCGTTTCGGTTATTGGATTGGTTGGTTACGAAGAAGTGGGTATTTCTCTTGGTCTGCGGGTGAACACAGATCGGCTTGCAGCTCGCAAGAAACTTGCATCGCTGGTTCGTGGGAACCAGGTCGAGAGCCAAGCCACTCGGGTTGTTCTGTGGTAAACGACCATGAGAAGAAGATATCGGCATATCATGCCGGCAGTCATGGCCCAGGCTGCGGCTTCGACGTCAAGTTTTGAGTAGAGCAAGAGAAGCGTGCAGAGGTTGACACACAGTCCCAAAAAGACTGCCCACGAACAGATAGCGGGGAGGTTAGTGCCTTTGAAGTGTGTCATGAGTATCCCGGAAGCGGCATATGCAAGTATACCGGGTGCGATGATCCAAAGCAGCGGAACTACCGGCAGGAAAGCTTCCGAAAGAAGGAGGCCGATCAGTGGTGTACTGAGCACGAGAAAAGTAATAAGAGGAACGGCGGTAAATATAGAGACAAGGCGTAAGCAGAGCGCAACCAGTTCGGTATGCCCGGTGCCTGCAATACGAGGTAGCAGTGCTTTCCCGATCGAGTTAGATATCAACATGAAGGCGAGCATGAATGCACTTGCCGTGGAGAACAGACCAATTTCGGTCTGGCTCGATATCAACCCGAGAACCACAACACCGATTTGAGGTTCTAGAGCGTTTCCGATCCGCGCTATATGGAATTTAAAACCGTAGCTGAGAATGCGAGTTAAGTTCTGGCGGCGGGGCATCTCGAAGGCCAGCCCGCAATGCTTTCGCAGGTCTAGTAAACAAGCGACTACCATGACGAAATGACCGATGGCGAATGATACGACCGCTCCGTTCACCCCAAGCCTTTGGTACCAAACAAAAATCAGGATTGTCAGCATATTCACTACGACACGGAGCATTGAGAAAATCGCTAGACGCCTGAAGCGTCTGTGGGCAACGAGTTGATGATCGAGCGATACAGAGATCACCGTAAGCGGAATCAATAGAAGCGTAAGTAGGAATGTGTTTGTCTCTGCTCTTTGGAAGAAGCTGATATCGCTGTAGATCAGCGGAATCGCCAGTGCGACAGCGGATCCTCCACCGATGAGACCGATGATCATGGCAGAGGACACGCCTTGAGAAACACTTATATGTCTCGCCATGACAAAGTACTGTGTACCCTGGGCAGCACCAGGCGTGAAGGCTAAACCGAGTAGAGTCCCGAACACAATACAGACGGCATAGGCCCCTCTTCCTTCGGGACGAAGGATATTGGAAAGGATTACCTGTATCAGGAAGCTCAGTACAGCCACACCGGCCAAGGTCAGGAACATTACAGACACGTCCTGCCCGCCGGTTGTGCCTGGAACTTTTAGAACATCTGCTTTTCTTGGCTTCAATTTGAAAGGATGCTCTTGCAAGCAGATCTAATCCAGCGGTGTGCCGGGCCGGATATCATGTCGGCCCCCTCTGGAGAGCCGGGCCGGAACCAAGAAGCCGATCCCCCAGCTCAGGTGCATGGCTGTGAGAACCAGCGGAAGGAAGGCAACCAACGCTTCCCGCCGCCTGAAACCCACGACCACCGACCCGACCACAATGGTCATGATGTATGTAAACAGAAGGATCGCTATTGGCCCCAAGATTCCGACGAGGGCCAACACCCCCCCAGCCGCAAAAGCCAGAACCAACGCAGGAGAGGCAAGGTGGCGAAGGCGGGCCGAAGTCGGGTGTTTCCAAATCACAACTGACTTCCATCGTCCGTAATTGAAATATTGGTTTGTCAGTGCCCAGAGCGTGCTCCGAGGCCGGTAACTCGATACCAGTTCTGGATCGAACCATATGATCTTCCCCTGCTTCCGCAACCGGTAGTTGAGTTCGTAGTCCTGATTTCGAGCCAGTGAGGTATCGTATCCTCCGATCTCTTCCAGAGTCTCCCGCCGGAACACGCCCAGAAAAGCGGTATCGGTGACTCCTTCTTTTCCCCTCAGACGATGGCGAGAGTTGCCCACTCCCAGTGGGGTGGTCATAGCTATCGCGACGGTCTTTTCGAATAGGGTAGTTCCTACCGGTTGTTGCCATCCACCGATATTTGCTGCGCCTGTCCGCTCCAACGTTTCCACGGCTCGACTCACGTACTCGGTTGGAAAAGTAACGTGAGAGTCACATCGTATTATGATATCGCCGGTTGCCGACTCAAAGCCCAAGTTGCCTCCGTGCCCCGTAGATTTATCCGGATTCGCAATTAGCCGTACCTCCGGGTAGTCCTGCCGGATGAGTTCAGATGTAGCTGGCGTGTCGGAACCATCGGCTACGAGAATTTCTATCGGACCTGCGTAGTCTTGGGCCAGGATCGAATCTATACTTTGAGATATATACGCTTCAGCATTGCGAGTCGGGATCACTACCGAAATGCTAGGGGGTATTGAAGAAACTTCTGAGTCTGAGTTTGGGGAATTATGGGTGTTCATGAGTGGATATTCATTTAGATCGTTTGGTACGGTCCCTGGTGAAGCTCACTGTCGTGAAGCTCACTGTCATATTCCTGATTACTGGGTATGAGCGGACTGGTATCGAAATCAAGTTGAGATAGATCGGACAAGGGGTTTAGTTCGGGCAGCCTGTTTCTGTGAGTATCTGGGGTAGTCGGCCTGATTTGAAGGATGTCACCACACCGTCGACAACATTGAATACGACTCGGTAGTTGCGGTCCCCAGGATCAGTAGGTACGAAGATGAGGTCGGTACTGTTGTCGGGCTGAGTTTTGCGTTGGATCTTGTCGCCGAAAAGGCCGATCACCACGTCTTGGGTTGTGCCGATGCCTACACCGGATCGGGTGGTGATAGGGCCGTCTTTGATGTCGACGCGTTCGATGGTTCCCTCATGGACCAGAAATGTGATCCCTTCGGGGCCTTCATGCGGCACGGTGTGGAAACATTCGGTTGACGAGTTCAGAGGGATAAAGACCGTTCCAGCCGCTTCTTGTGCCCTGTTCACGGTCATCCCGAAGGTCACCGCGCCTAAGCCGACAGTGGACACGGCCGAGTCGGCATCAAGGGTAGGCGGTCCGTAGTCGTCGGCGTTGGGAGGCACGGTGGTAGGCACCGGGATGGTCGTTGGCGGTGGCTCGGTCGTGACGGTGGTGACGGTGGT
The DNA here is from genome assembly GCA_963422655.1 of Acidimicrobiales bacterium. Lineage (GTDB taxonomy): Bacteria > Actinomycetota > Acidimicrobiia > Acidimicrobiales > Aldehydirespiratoraceae > CATQHS01. The sequence goes on from OY730440.1 coordinate 1,934,089, forward strand.
GACGATGGTGACCTCGCTGGTGCTGGGGGCGGGGTTCGGTTCCTGTTCGGTTCCGTCGACCTCGGTTTCTTCTGCCTGCACTGTGGCTTGGTCGCCGTCGTTACCGGTCAAGAGCCATGCGCCGGCTCCGGCCAGAGCGATGAGTACGGCTACGACACTCAGGATCAGCCCCCACCTGATGCGGGGTGGTTCATGGAGAGCCCTGTACGGGGTCGGGTCGTAAGACTGCGGTTCCTGCTCGATGGCTATAAGACTACGTGCCATTAGCCCGTCACGCTCAACACTGGCCCATGTCGGGTCCATAGCCCACCGAACCCGAGTACTGGTAGGCTTGGTGCTAGCCGTTGCCGCCGTGACCTCGAGCTGCGGCGACGGGAGTGCTCCGGGGGCCGTCACCGGCGGGGCCGAGGTTCTCACCGCCACTACTACTGCCGCCACGACTGAGTCCGCTGGGCCTGTACCTGCCGCCACGACTGCTGCCGGGACTACGTCCTCTGTGGCCGGTGAGCCCACTGCGGTGGCCGCCCGCCCGTCTGAGTGCACGGACCGGATTCCGCTGGCGACGGCCGCCGGTCAATTGGTACTGGCTCTGGCGGCCCAATCCGGGATCGGTGACCTCACCGGCGCCTTGATCGACGGCCGCCTCGGTGGTCTGGTACTCGTTGGTGACTTGGATGTCGGCATTGGTGCTGCTTTGGCCCCGCTGGCCCGAGTCTGGCCGCCACCGATAGTTGCCGTCGATGAGGAGGGTGGTTCTGTTCAGCGTCTCGGCTCCGTCTTGGGGGAACTGCCCTCGGCTCGGTTCGTGGGCGACAGCGGCGACCCGACCGTTGCTTTCGAGCTGGGTCGCGCCCGGGCCGCCGGTGCGGCCGGTCTGGGAATCACCATGATCCTGGCCCCCAATCTCGATGTCGGGAACTCATCGGGTGTGGTCGAGCGGACCTACGGTGACGACGCCGATACGGTGACAAGATTCGGACTGGCTTACGCGGCCGGTCTGACTGTCGGTGGTGTAGTGCCGGTGGTCAAGCACTTTCCCGGGCATGGATCGACCGAAGCCGATTCGCATTTGGTGCTGCCGGTCACGCCACCGCTCGACCGTCTGCGCCGAGCCGACCTGGTGCCCTTCGTCGCGGCTGCCCGCCGGGTCCCGGCCGTGATGATGGGCCATCTGGCCGTTCCCGGCCTCACCGGCAGCGAACCGGCCACCCTGTCGGGCCCTGCGGTCGATCTGCTGCGAAAGGATCTGGGGTTCGGAGGCCTGCTGATGACCGACGATCTGGCCATGGATGCTCTCGACCCCCTCACCGTGGCCGAAGCGGCCGAACTGGCCTTGGCGGCGGGCCACGATCTACTCATCGCCGGCCCCTCACAGGACGCCGTGACGGCCGTAGATCGTCTGGCGGATGCAGTTACGGACGGGCGACTCGACCGCAGCCGAATCGATCAGGCCCTGATCCGAGTGCTGGCCGTCAAAGGCCTCGATCCCTGCGCCATGGTTGCCGGGTGAGCCCGAGTGAACCATTACGAGCGCTGGAAGTTCTCGAGCATGTGTGGTGGGCCGCCCGGGGCTCGAACCCGGCACCTTGGGATTAAAAGTCCCCTGCTCTACCCGATGAGCTAGCGACCCTCTGTGAGCGTAGGCCGTGAACGGCCCGTTCCGATCCCGGAGACAGCCTCCGGCCGCCTACCTAGGATGAAGCAATGAGCGAGGCCCACGAGCTCGTCGCCGGGCTCGACCTGTACGATCCCACCTTCATAGCCGACCCTTACCCTCGGCTCGGCCAGCTCCGGGAAGTGACGCCGGTGTTCCGCAACGAGCTGACCGGCCAATGGATGCTCACCCGGTTCGACGACGTGCACGAGACACTGAGGGATCGTCGGCTGGGCCGCACCTACCACCACCGCTACACCGACAGCGAGCTGCCGGGCCCCGGACCGGATCCGCGTTGGGCCTCGTTCAACCAGCACGAGAGATGGTCGTTGTTGAGTCTTGAACCCCCCGACCACAGTCGCATACGGCGGCTGGTCTCGAAGGTGTTCACCCCCCGATCGGTGACGGTGCTGCTCCCTGTCATCTCCGCGCTTTCCCAAGAGTTACTGGGTAGATGCCGGGAACTGCAGAGTTTCGACCTGCTGGCCGACTACGCCCAACCCTTCTCTGTAGGGGTTATCTGCTCGGTGCTGGGCGTTCCACATCGTGACACCCACCGCTTGCTCGATTGGTCCCATGCCATCGTCAAGATGTATGAGTTGGCGGCCACGGACGAAATGAAGATCCGAGCCGACCGAGCCGCTGGTGAGTTCATCGACTACACGCGGGCGCTGATCGAGGACAAACGTCGAACCCCCGACGGATTGCTGGTCTCGAACCTGGCTCGGGCCACCGATGGCGGTGACCGGCTCACCACCGACGAGATCGTCTCCACCACGATGGTCCTGCTCGAAGCCGGTCACGAAGCCACCGTCAACACCCTGGGGAACGGGATGAGGGCGTTGCTGACCCATCGTGACCAGTGGCAGCGGTTGATCGGCGGAGAGGTGGATCCGGCCACCGCGGTGGAAGAACTGCTGCGTTACGACTCTCCCTTGCAGATGTTCGACCGATGGGTTCTCGAACCCGGTGTCGAGATCGCGGGCCAGTCCATGGCCGTGGGCGAAGTGGTGGCCATGCTCTTCGGGTCGGCCCAGCGTGATCCCCGTCGATTCGACGCTCCCGACCGGTTCGATATTGGTCGGGGTGATCCCGCCCACATCGGTTTTGGTGGAGGCATCCATTTTTGCGTGGGAGCGCCGCTGGCTCGCCAAGAGCTGGCCGTGGCGCTCTCGGATCTCAGCCGGTGGTTCACCAATCTGGAACTTGCGGCCGAACCGGTCCATCACCCGACGTTCGTGCACCGCGGCCTCACCGAACTGCGGTTGGCGAGCTCCCGGAACCGGTGATCGCGATGCTGCTGACGTCGATGAGAGGTTTCACCGAGCTGCGGTCGGTGAAACCCCGGGCGGTTCGAACCGGTGCGACTCCAAGTCGCTGCGGCTGATCCACTCCAGGGTCCGGGCGTGGGTCGCTTCGAGGACTACCGGAGGCGCGACCCCCGCTTCGAGCGCCTCGGCCCAGCGCGACGCGCCCAGACACCACCGATCACCGGGGCGAAGCCCAGCGAAACCGATCTGGGGGTGAGGCGTCGCCAAGTCGTTGCCAACCGCGGCGGAGAACTCGAGAAACTCGGCGGTGACCACCGCGCACACGGTGTGCACGCCGTGGTCATTGCCACCGGTGTTGCAGCACCCGTCCCGGAACCAGCCCGTGAGCGGGTCATGAGAACAGGGCTGGAGTTCTTGGCCCAATACGCTCTGCGCCATGTGAGGAGTCTGGCATACCCACCGGCCCCGAAGCACCCGAACGGGAGAGTTCGCGGCGCCGACCGGCCATTACCGAGCCGACCGGCCATTACCGAGGTTCGGTAGGTACTGTGGATCGGGTGGGCGATGCTTCTGATCGGCTGAGCGAAAGTAGCGAAACCAACGGCGAGCTGACCCACCTGAAGCAGGATCTGGACCGCGTCGAGTCGGTGATGGCTGCCCTCGACGCCGGCGAGCGGGCCGAAGCCGAAGCTTTGGTCTCCGAATTGGCTCGCCGAACCGAAATGAGTTCGCCTCACCCCGCTCGAGCTTCCGGTATCTCGGCCAAGTCGTCGGAGGGGTCGTGAGCGAGCGGCGTCGGCGGTGCCGCAGGCGCTGGAGTCGGCGGTATCTCGGCCAAGTCGTCGAAGGCGAGGAGGTAGCCCGCAGCCCGTTCCGAGAGCGGATTGCGATTCACGAGCTCGTAGAAGGCAGCCGAGTGGTCGGGCACGACGAGATGGGCCAGCTCGTGGACGATCACGTAGTCGAGCACCCACGGCGGCACTTCCGTCAGCCGGCTCGATATGCGGATGTGTCCCGTCCCGGTCGTGCATGATCCCCAGCGATAACGCTGATTGGTGGACCAACGAATGGAGACGGGTTCGGGCAGATCGAACCGGTGAGCCACTCGGCGGGCTCGGTCTTCGAGGTCGACGTTGTAACAGCGGCGCTCTTTCTCCATGCGGGCGACGATGCCGGAGACGGTTCGGTGCTCCTCTTCGGGCGACATCCAGTCGGGGATGCGGATTTGGACGACGCCTTTCACGATGCGGGCCGAAACAGTTTTGATCCGTTTGGCGCTGCGGATGACCCGCACCGGATACCCACCCCGCCAAGCCGGGAGGTCAGCGGTCACCGGGTCTCCGTGACAGCCGGATCGGCGTCGTGTCCGACCAGGGTCACCCGGCGGCCCAGGTGGGACCGCCCGGCGCCGACGGCGAACCAGCGACCGTGGAGGTGGTCGATCCGTCCAGAATCGTCGCCGAGATGGCGTTCCAACCCGTAGATGACACCGGCGTGGGAGACAGCGAGAACATGGCCCGATCCGCTCCCGTCGGATATCCGATGCAGTGCGGCCAAGGCTCGATTCGCTACCGACGAGTCGGGTTCCCACCCGGGCGGGTACCGGCCCTGGTCGATATGACCGGGATAGTCCCGCTCGATCTCGGCCCGAGTGAGACCCTGCCAGGCCCCGGCATCGCGCTCGCGCCAGTCGGCATCGACGGTGACCGGCCCCACCTCGAGCACCTCGGCTATCAAGACCGCAGTGGCGTGGGCCCGGTCGAGATCGCTGGTCACCACGGAGTCGATGCCGTTCAATGCCGCGGCTGCAGCCCGGGCCTGGACCATCCCGGTGTGGGTCAGAGGTGGATCGGCTTGGCCCTGCCATCGGCCGGACTGATTCCACTCCGACTGGGCATGCCGGATGACCAAGATGTTCAACATGACGAGGCCTGACCGTACCGGTAGCCGTTGACAGCCTCGCGGATGGGCCCAGGAAAGGGTTAGCATCGTCGTCGTGGCCAAGCTCCGGCTGTTCGCCTCGGCCAGAGAGATGGCCGGTCGCAGTCACGACACCATACCCGGCGCCACGGTTCGAGAGGTGCTGGAATGCGCCTGCGAACGCTACGGTCGGGACTTTGCGGGTCTGTTGGAGATATGCCAGGTGTGGCTGAACGGCGAGCCGGTCGGGTCCGGCGAACCGGTCGACGACAGCGACGAGGTCGCAGTGCTGCCTCCCGTTTCAGGGGGTGACGGCCCGGCCCGGCCGTCACTGGCTGGGCTCGGCGAACCGACCTCCAGCGTTACCCTGCCCGGTTCGTGATCCGCGTCGCGGCCCTGTCGCTGCACACGTCACCTCTGGTGCAGCCCGGACGGGGCGATGCAGGCGGGATGAATGTCTACGTTCGCGAGCTCGTCTCGTCTCTGGCCCAGACCGGCGTGGAGACCACCGTGTTCGTGCGGCGATGGTCCGATGCTCCCGATGTCGTAGAGGTCGAGCCCGGCTTCAGGGTCGTCCACATCGACGCCGGTCCTTCGGACCTGGCCAAGGGAGCGCTGCTGTCCGTCGTCGACCGGTATGCCGACGGTGTGCGGGCCTGTCTCGATGGGTACGAGACCGACGTTCTGCACGCCAACTACTGGCTCTCGGGGGTGGCCGGGCACCGGCTCAAGCACGAGCTCGGGCTTCCTCTCGTCTCCACCTTCCACACCTTGGCCCGGGTCAAGGCCGAGACCGGGGACCCCGAACCGCAGCGCCGGGTCGAGGCCGAAGCCGAGGTGGCGGCCTGCTCCGACGTGATCACCGCCAACTCCGGGGTCGAGTCCCGCCAGCTCGAGGAACTCTACGGCGCCGATCCGGCCCGCGTCCATATCGTGCCCCCGGGCGTGGATCACGCCTTCTTCTCGCCCGGGGACCGGGGCGGAGCCCGGGTTGCGCTCGGTTTGGGTGCGGGGCCGATTCTGCTGTTCGTCGGTCGTATCCAGCCCCTCAAGGGTCTCGACGTGGCTGTCGGCACCTTGGCCCGTCTGGTCGAGTCGGGCCACCCCGATGCCCGGCTGCTCGTCGTCGGCGGCGCCTCGGGCCGTGAGGGCGAAAGAGAGTTGCGCCGCATCAGTAGAAAGGTTCGCCAGCTCGGGCGGGCGGATCGGATCGACTTCGTTGCGCCCCGCCCCCATCACCTGCTGTCCACCTACTACCGTGCTGCCGACGTGTGCTTGGTACCGAGCCGGTCGGAGTCTTTCGGTCTGGTCGCCTTGGAGTCGGCTGCCTGCGGCACGCCGGTGGTGGCCGCTGACGTCGGCGGCCTCCGGACCCTCGTGGACCATGGCCGGACCGGCCATCTGGTGGGTAGTCGCCACCCGGGCGACTATGCCGCTTTGGTCGATCGGATACTGACCGACCCCGACCATGCCGATGCCCTGTCTCGAAACGGGGTCGCGATGTCCAGTCGATACACTTGGGCCGCCACCGCCGCTCGCCTCGAGCGGATCTACCGCGATCTCTGGGCCCGTCGGCTCGTGGACTGCATGGCCTGAGGCCTGAGGTGGAAACGGCGCCCGCTTCTCCTGACGAGCTGGACCGGTACGAAGCGTTCATCGACTCGTGGCTGGAGGCCGAAGCCGACAACAACTGCACTATCGACGCGGTCGAGCGCCCGCCGGCGGGAGAGCGGCGTTGGTACGTGCGCATTCACGGCGAAGAGAAGGACGTGTGGACCATCTGGTTCACGCTGGGCCAGCGCACCCTGCGCTACACGACCTACCTGGTTCCGGCGCCCGAGGAGAATCATGCCCGTTTCTACGAGCATCTTCTGCGCCGCAACCGGGGCCTGACCGGGCCAAAACTCGAAATCGGCCCCGAGGATGCCGTGTATCTGTCCGGGGCCGTTCCGCTGGCTCACGTCACCTCTGCCGGCCTCGATCATATTCTGGGGTCGATGTATGCCGCGGTGGAGTTGATCTTCCGGCCCGCCATGCGCATCGGGTACGCCTCGAGGTTCAAGGGCTGAACGGCGGCGACTGCCCCGTCCCGGCATCCGTAAATTGATTTGCATTCTAATATATTTCAGATCATTCTGATCATATTCCGGTGGAGTGACTGCAGCGGACGTTCGGGGAAGTGCGACCGATGCTCGCTCCACCGGAATGAGTACCCGGGTGTTCACCTAGCATGGCGGGTCCGTTTCTCCTGACGAGCTGGACCGGTACGGAGCGTTCATCGACTCGTGGCTGGAGGCCGAAGCCGACAACAACTGCATCTTCTGCGGCGCAACCGGGGACTGACCGGGCCAAAACTCGAAATCGGCCCGAGGATGCCGTGTATCTGTCCGGGGCCGTTCCGTAAATTGATTTGCATTCTAATATATTTCAGATCATTCTGATCATATTCCGGTGGAGTGACTGCAGCGGACGTTCGGGGAAGTGCGACCGATGCTCGCTCCACCGGAATGAGTACCCGGGTGTTCACCTAGCATGGTGGGCGTGACCCGGCTTCAGGTGATCGGTGGCGGAAGGATGGGCGAAGCCCTGCTGGCGGGGCTGATCGCCTGCGACTGGGCGGCACCGACCGACTTTTACGTCGTCGAACCCAACCAGACCCGCCGGGCCGAGTTGGCTGTGACGGTGCCGGGCCTGGCGCTGGGCACCGCCCCTGTCAGCGGCGTCGATGCGGTCATCGCGGTGAAGCCGGATCTCGTAACCGCCGTTCTGCCCGGTCTGGCCGCGGCTGGGGTGGGCCGGGTGCTGTCGATCGCGGCCGGAGCTCGAACCGGTGCCATAGAGTCCTGCCTCCCGGCCGGAATCCCGGTCATCAGATGCATGCCCAATACTCCGGCGCTGGTGGGCAGGGCCGCCACTGCAATTGCCGCCGGCAGTTCGGCCACCGCCGACGACTTGGCCTGGGCCACTTCGATACTGGCCGCGGTCGGGGTCGTCGTCATCGTGGACGAGGCCGATCTCGATGCCGTGACCGGATTGTCCGGCAGCGGGCCGGCTTACCTGTTCGAGCTGGCCGAGGCTCTGCGGGCCGCCGGTGTGGCTCAAGGGCTCGACGCCGGGATCGCTGACGTCCTCACCCGTCAGACCCTGCTGGGAGCGGCTACCATGCTGGCCGGCTCCGACCGGGACCCGGCCCAGCTCCGGTCCGACGTAACGTCCCCCGGCGGCACGACCGCCGCCGGTTTGGCCGTTCTGGCCGAGGCCGGCTTCGAGAGACTCTTCGACCGGGTGGTCGCGGCGGCGACGGAACGATCCCGCGAGCTGGCCGGATGAGCCGCTACGGCACGGTTTCCTTTCTCTCCGATTTCGGACTCGAAGACGAGTTCGTCGGCGTCGTGCATTCCGTTATCGCTTCGATTGCCCCAGAAGTGCGGGTAATCGACATCACTCACGGCATCGCCGCCCACGATGTTCGGGCCGGGGGTCTGGCTCTGGCCCGGGCTGTTGCCTACCTGAACCGGGGTGTGGTGCTGGCTGTGGTCGACCCTGGGGTCGGGTCCGATCGCCGCCGAATCGCGATCGAGGTGGGGGAGGGGTCCTCGGTGTTGGTCGGTCCCGACAATGGCCTGCTGGCGCCGGCCGTCGCCCTGGTCGGTGGCGCCGCCCGGGCGGTGGAGCTGACCAGCGGCGATCACCGGCTCGGTGCGCCCGGTGCCACCTTCGACGGTCGTGACGTATTCGCTCCGGCCGCGGCTCATCTCTGCCTGGGAGTTCCCCTCGACGAGCTGGGTCCGGAGGTGGACCCGGCCTCGCTCACCCCTGGCCTGTTACCGGTATCGCGTCACCACGACGGCGAACTGGTAGCCGAGGTCCTCTGGGTCGATCGATACGGCAATTGCCAGCTCAACCTGGATCCCGGCGATCTGGCCCGAATGGGGCCAGTCGTCCAGATGGTGATCGGAGACGAGCTGCGTACCGCTGAGGTGGTAACCGCCTACGAAGCCATCGGCCCGGGTCGGATCGGCCTGGTCACCGACTCGTACGGCCTGGTGTCGATGGCGGGAGCTCGCCGGTCGACCGCAGCCGAGCTCGGGATCGTAGAAGGGGCGTTGGTTCGGATCCGTCCGCCTCACGACGGCGAGCCCGTCGGCGTCGCCACCTCGGTGGCCCTGGGGCGTCACCGAGATGATCGACAGGGTGACCGATGAGGCGAGGGACCACTGTCGTTATCGTCGTATTGCTGGTGGCTATCCTCGCCGCCAGCGTTGTCCAGCTCTTCTGGCTGGCCCGTTGAGGTCGATCTCGACCCTGGAAGGACCAGCGTGAACCTCGCCACCATCATCGATGATCATCCCGACGGCCATACCGCCCTTGTCGCGGGCGGTGACCGCATCAGCTTCGGACGCCTTCGGAGTGAAGTGGCTGAGCTTCGGGGCGCGCTGAGGGCTCTGGGGCTGGAGCCGGGGGACCGGGTCGCAATCATCTGCGCCACCAATCCCCGTTTCGTCCGATCATGGCTGGCCGTGCTCGGTGCCGGCCTGGTTGCGGTTCCGCTCAATCCCTCCAGCCCTGGTCCCGAGCTCCAGCAGGAGTTGGCCGCGGTCGAAGCTCGAGCCGTAATCGTCGGACCGGCCGGTCAGGCTGCTTTCGCCTCGATAGACCGGTCCGAGCTCAGCGGCTTGGAGTATGTGTTGGTGGCGGCGGGCTCCGATCTTGCGGGTTCGACAGACATCGACGCCGCCGCCCGCACCGCAGAGCCGACGGCGGTGGTCGAGCGGGGCAACGACGACTTGGCCGCCTTGCTGTTCACGAGCGGAACTGCGGGATCGCCCCGGGCCGCTCGACTAACTCACGAGAACCTGTCCAGCAACATTCGCCAAGTGCAATCCCACCCGCTGCGGGCCGTGAGGGGCGACGACGTGGGTGTTTGCATCGTTCCGCTCTACCACGTGTTCGGTCTCAACGCTGTTCTCGACCCCTGCCTGTACGGCGGGGCCACCCTGGTTCTGGTCGAGCGCTTCGACCCGGTCTCTCTGCTCGAGACCATCGCCACCGAGAATGTCTCGCTGCTGGTCGGCCCGCCCGCCATGTGGGCTGCCATCGTCGACCTCGATCCGCTTCCGGCCGTTTTCGAAGGCGTCCGGCTCGCCGTCTCAGGGGCGGCCGCCCTGCCCGAACGGGTTGCTCGGGCCGCCCGCGGGCTTGGGATACCCCTCAATGAGGGCTACGGCCTCACTGAAGCCAGCCCCAGCGTGACCGTCGGAACCGGTGACGGCGTGCCGATCGGCTCGATCGGTACGCCCATATACGGGGTGGAGCTGCGTCTGGTGGACGCCTCCGGCGCCGAAGTGCCCGCCGGTGACCCGGGCGAGATCTGGGTGCGCGGCCCCAACGTCTTCGACGGCTACTGGAACGACGTCGAGGCCACGGCCCGAGCCCTCGACGACCAACGTTGGTTGCATACCGGTGACATCGCCGTGACCGATGACGATGGCTTCCTCTACATCGTGGACCGCATCAAAGACCTGATCATCGTGTCGGGGTTCAACGTGTACCCGGCCGAGGTGGAGACGGTTCTGGTCAGCCACGACGCCGTATGCGACGCGGCTGTGGTCGGAATCCCCCATCCCCACACCACCGAGGCGGTCAAGGCCTTCGTGGTAGTCGCTGGCCCCGAGGTCGAGGAGGATGAGCTCGTCGAGTGGTGCGCGGCTCGTCTGGCTCGCTACAAGTGTCCGACCAAGATCGATGTCGTCGATGAGATCCCTCGAGACGCCGCCGGTAAGCTTCGGCGTCGGGAGCTCGTCCAGTATCCGGATCACGGGTAGACCCACCGCTAGGAGTCTGCGTGTCCCTCGTCGTCATCGGCTGCAACCACCGGTCGACTTCTCTCGACTTGCTCGAGCGGATGACCGTTGCCGCCGCCGACTTGCCCAAGGCCCTTCACGACTTGGCTTCGGCCGAGAACCTCAGCGAGGTGGTGGTGCTGTCCACCTGCAACCGCATCGAGATCTACGTCTTGGCCGAGCGGTTCCACGGGGGCTACTCCGACGTTCGGGAGTTCTTGGCCCGCCACTCCCATCTCCCGCCCGAAGCGGTGGCCGACGAGCTCTACTCACGGCACGAAGCCGAGGCGGTGCGCCATCTCTTCTCGGTGGCGGCCGGCCTGGACTCCGTGGTCGTGGGGGAGCACGAGATCCTGGGCCAGGTTCGCTCGGCCTGGGAGTCGGCCCGAGTCGAGGGAACGGTCGGGGCCACTCTGGGCCCGCTGTTTCGCCGGGCCGTGGAGACGGGCAAGCGAGCCCGGACCGAGACGGCCATAGGCCGCGGGATCGCATCGGTGTCTCAGGCCGCAGTGGCGCTGGCCCGGGATCGTCTCGGGGACATGACCGGCCGGACCGTGCTGGTGGTCGGCGCCGGCGAGATGGCCGAGGGAACCCTCGAGTCGCTGGCCTCCGCCGGAGCCGGTGACATCGCGGTAGCCAATCGCACCTGGGATCGGACCCTCGCCTTGGCCGAGCGGTGCGGGGGTCGAGCCGTATCCCTGTCCGAGCTGCAGATCGCCTTGGCCTCGGCCGATCTGCTGGTGACCACCACCGGCGCCCAAGAGCTGATCCTCGCCCACGGCGACATCGACGCGGTCATGACTCGTCGAACCGGATCCGAACTGCTCATCGTGGATGTGGCTGTACCCCGCGATGTCGACCCGGCTGCCGGGGACCTGCCCGGTGTCACCCTGCTCGACATGGACGACCTGAGCGCTTTCGTGGCCCGGGGCCTGGCCGACCGAACCCGTGAGGTGGACTGGGTCCGATCCATCGTGGACGACGAAGTGAAGCGCTACCTCGATTTCATCTCAGCCCGCCAGGCTGGCCCGCTTATCGCCGCCCTGCGAGACCGGGCCGACCGGATCCGCAGCAACGAACTGGCCCGCCACGCCAACCGTTTGGCCTCCTTGGACCCCGATCAGAGCGCGGCGGTGTCCTCGCTGTTGCACGGCGTGGTCAACAAGTTGCTGCACGAGCCCACGGTTCGGCTCAAGGCCGCGTCCGGCCATGCCCGCGGTGATCGGCTGGCCGAGGCACTGCGCGATCTCTTCGACCTGTAGACCATGGCACTCCGGGCTGCCACCCGTGGTAGTGCCCTGGCCCGATGGCAGACCGCTCATGTCGCGGGCCTGCTCACCGAGGCCGGCGTCGGTTCGGTTGAACCCGTCGTGGTCTCGACCACCGGTGATCGCCGGGCCGACCGGCCCATCCACACCATGGGCGGCAAGGGCGTGTTCGTGGCCGAAGTCCAGGCTGCGGTACTCGACGGCCGGGCCGACGTCGCCGTGCACTCGGCCAAGGATCTGCCGGCTCGGACCCCCGGCGGTTTGGTGCTGGCAGCCGTGCCGGCTCGGGCCGATCCCCGCGACGCCCTGGTGGGGTGCGCGCTGGCCGACTTGGCCCCGTCGGCCCGGGTAGCCACCGGATCGGTTCGCCGCCGAGCCCAACTGGCCTGGTTGCGGCCCGATCTCGTCTTGGCCGAACTGCGAGGCAACATCGCTACCCGCCTGTCCAAGGCGGCTGGTTTCGACGCCATAGTCATGGCCGTGGCTGCGCTCGACCGGCTCGGAGCAGCCCCGGCCGTTGTCGACGTGCTCGACCCGGCCGTGATGCTGCCTCAGGTGGGCCAGGGAGCTCTGGCCGTGGAGTGCCGGGCCGATGACGGGCCGACACTCGAAGTCTTGGCCGCTATCGAGCACCGGCCCTCCCGGCGGGCCGTGGATGCCGAACGGGCCTTTCTGGCCACCATCGACGGTGACTGCAGCGTTGCGGCCGGGGCTCATGGTGTGATCGGTCCCGATGACCGGGTAGATCTCACCGGCTTGGTGGCGTCACCGGACGGACGGGTCGTGGTCCGAGAGCGGGGCACCGGTGACGACCCATTCCGGCTGGGTCGGTTGGTGGCCCGCCGCCTCCTCGACGGCGCCGGCGCCGCGGTCGGCATCCGATGAAGGAACGGCCGATGAAGGAACAGCCTCTGGTCGGGTTGCGGATCGTGGTCTGCCGGCCCCTGGATCAGTCGGTCGGTTTGGTGGAACTGCTGGAGGAGGCCGGAGCCGAACCGGTGAGCGCACCGGTCATCGCCATCACCGATCCCCCCGATGGCGGCGCGGCGTTGAGGGGCGCGATGGCCGGCCTGACCCGGGGTGACTGGCTGATCGTCACCAGTCCCAACGGAGCTGACCGGGTGGGTGAGGCTCTGGCCGGTTCGATCCCGCCCGGCGTCAGGGTGGCTGCTATCGGGCCGGGCACGGCCCGGCGAGCGACCCAGGTCGGGCTGCGGGTTCATCTGGTGCCTGAACGGGCTGTCGCCGAGGGCTTGCTCGAAACCTTCCCCGCTCCGGCCGGGTCCGGCCGGGTCGTGGTGGCCCGGGCGGAGGTGGCTCGAGCGGCGCTTCCCGACGGCCTGAGGTCGGCTGGGTGGGATGTCACCGACGTAGCGGCCTATCGCACCGTGACCAGCGATCTCACCGCCGAGCAGAAACGTCAGGTGGCCGGCGCCGACGGGGTGGTGTTCACCTCTTCGTCGACCGTCGACCGGTTGGTGGCCGCGGTCGGGGCCGGTGCCGTCCCGTCCCTGGTGGTCTCGATCGGCCCGGTCACTTCGGCCACCGCCGCCGGTTACGGTGTCGCCGTTACCGTGGAAGCGTCCGACCACACCATCGAAGGCACCATCGAAGCTCTCGAGGAGCACGCTTCGTCCTGGCTGGATTGACCGATGACTCTGGGGCCGAGATGCAGGCTGGGTAACCTCCCGGAGTGGCTTTTCCCCGGTATCGCTTCCGTCGCCTCCGGGCCACGTCGGCTCTGCGGCGGCTGGTGGCAGAGCATCGTCTGCATCCCGACGACTTGGTCGCTCCGCTCTTCGTGCGGGAAGGGATAGACGAACCCCAGCCCATCGCCTCGCTGCCGGGACAGGTCCAGCACACCCGGCGGTCGCTGAGGGCCGAGGTGAAAGAGCTGGCGGCACTGGGGGTGCCGGGGTTGATCCTCTTCGGTGTCCCCGAACGAAAGGACGCCCGGGGATCCGAGGCTTGGAACCCCGACGGGATCGTGGCCGTGGCGCTGAACGATCTGCGCGACGACCATGGTGACGACATGGTAGTGATGAGCGATCTCTGCCTCGACGAGTACACCGATCACGGGCACTGCGGCGTGATCGACGACCGCGGTGACGTCGACAACGACGCCACCGTCGACCTCTACGCCCGGGTGGCGGTGACCCAGGCCGGTGCCGGCGCGGGGGTGGTAGCGCCGTCGGGGATGATGGACGGGCAGGTCGGCATCATCCGAGCTGCGCTCGATGGCGCCGGATTCACCGGCACGGCCGTCCTCGCCTACTCGGCCAAGTACGCCACCGCCCTGTACGGGCCGTTCCGTGACGCGGTGGGCGTGGAGATCGCCGCGGGCGGTGATCGCCGCCGCTACCAGCAGGACGTGGCCAACGCTCGGGAAGCCTTGGACGAGATCCGAGCCGATATCGACGAGGGGGCCGACATGGTGATGGTGAAACCGGCGCTGACCCACCTCGACGTGATCGCCCGGGCCCGAGCCGAGATCAACCGCCCTCTGGGGGCGTACCACGTGTCGGGCGAGTACGCCATGGTCCACGCCGCGGCTCGGATGGGCTGGCTCGACCTCGACGCGGTAGCCGCCGAGCAAGTGCTGGCCGTGAAACGAGCCGGGGCCGACTTCATCCTCACCTACTTCGCACGGCTCCTGGCCGAGACGATGCAATGACCGGTCGGTGGCCACCCTCGTGAGCGCCACCGGTTCCCGACCGGCTCCGACCGGCTCCAACCGGAGCCTCTTCGAGCGAGCCCGAAGGGTGATCCCGGGTGGGGTGAACTCGCCGGTGCGGTCGTTTCGAGCCGTGGGCGGAACTCCTTACTTCGTCGCTCGCGCCCACGGGCCGTTCGTCTACGACGTCGAGGGGCGGCGCTATATCGACTATGTCCAGAGCTACGGGCCGGGCATCTTGGGGCATGCCCACCCGGCCGTGGTCGAAGCGCTGCGCGACGCGGCGAGCCGGGGTACCAGCTACGGCGCCCCCACCGAGAACGAGGTGCTGATCGCCGAGGAGATGTGCGCTCGGGTGGGCGGGTTGGAAATGGTGCGGTTGGTGTCGAGCGGAACCGAGGCGGTGATGTCGGCCGTCCGGTTGGCTCGGGGTGTCACCGGCCGATCCACCGTCGTCAAGTTCGCCGGGTGTTATCACGGGCACAGCGACGCTTTGCTGGTGGCGGGCGGATCAGGCGTGGCCCAGCAGGGCCTGATCGGGTCCGAAGGGGTGACCGAGGGGGCGGTGGCCGACACCGTTGTCGCTCCCTACAACGTCGTGCCCGATCTGGATTCCAGCGTGGCCGCGGTCTGCGTGGAACCGGTGGCCGCCAACATGGGTCTGGTTGCTCCTACCGAAGGTTTCCTGGAAGGGCTGCGAGCGGCCTGCGACGAGGCCGGGGCGCTGTTGCTCTTCGACGAGGTGATCACCGGGTTCCGCTTGGGTCGAGCCGGCGCCACCGGGTGGTTCGGGGTACGACCCGACTTGTGGTGTTTCGGCAAGGTGATCGGCGGGGGGCTGCCCATGGGCGCCTTCGGGGCTTCGGCTGCGATCATGGCCGGTATCGCTCCGCTGGGTGGTGTGTACCAGGCCGGCACGCTGTCGGGGAATCCCCTCGCCACCGCGGCCGGTCTGGCCACCCTGGCCCAGCTCGATGCTGACGCTTACGCCCGGCTCGAGTCGGTGGCCTGCCGGTTGCAGGCCGGCCTGATCGAGGCCTTGACCTCAGCGGGGGTGACCGCGGTCGTCCCCCGGGTCGGTCCGCTGCTGGGTCTGTTCTTCACCATCACCGAGCCGGTCGATTTCGATACGGCCGGGCTGGCCGCCGACAACGGCATCTATCCCCGGTTCTTCCACGGGATGCTCGAACGTGGGGTAGCCCTGGCCCCGGGCCCTTACGAAGCGATGTTCCCGTCGCTGGCTCATACCGCCGCCGAGGTCGACGCCACCATCGAGGCCGCAGCCGAGGTGGCCCGTGACATGGCCCGTGACATTGACGGTGCATGAGTCAACGGTGATACAAACGGTTCCATGGCTTGGACAATTCTGGTTGTCAACGGTCCCAATCTGAATCTGCTGGGGGATCGGGAACCCGACCTGTACGGTGCGGTGACCCTCGATGAGATCAGCCGCGGCCTCGACGACTACGGTGCAGACCGCGGCGTCACCATCGAGCACTTCCAGTCCAACATAGAAGGCGAACTGCTCGACGCACTTCATGGTGGTCGTGGCTCTGCCGACGGGATCGTCCTCAACGCCGGCGCCTTCACCCATTACTCGATCGCGCTCCGCGATGCCATTGCCGCCGTCGGTGTCCCTGTGGTCGAGACCCACATCTCCAACGTGCACGCCCGGGAGGACTTCCGCCACACCTCGGTGATCGCGGCCGTGTGCCTGGGGGTGATCGCCGGTTTCGGCCCGACCGGATACCGGCTCGCCGTCGATGCCCTGATCGACCATCTCGAATCCCGACCAGCACCCGGGCCATGACCGCCGGTCCCGCCGTGCTCGAGCTGGCTGGTCACGAGGTACGGGTTACCAACCCGGCCAAGGTGTTCTTCGCCGAGCGGGGTGAGACGAAGCTCGATCTGGTCCAGTACTACCTGGCTGTGACCGAGCCTCTCCTGAGGGCCATGGGAGGGCGTCCCGTCTTGCTGGAGCGCTACCCCGACGGAGCCCAGGGGTCGTCGTTCTTCCAGAAGCGGGTTCCCAAGGGCGCGCCCGAATGGCTGCGCACCATGGTTGTGAGCACCCCCAACGGCACCACCTCCAATGCCATGGTCGCAGCCGATATCGCTCACGTGGTGTGGGCCGTCAACATGGGCTGCCTCGGCTTCCACGTGTGGCCCAGCCGCGCCACCGACCCCGATCATGCCGACGAACTACGAATCGATCTGGATCCTCAACCCGGCGTGAACTTCGACCAGGTCCGGGAGGCGGCCATGGAGGTGCGGGCCGCTCTCGACGAGCTGGGACTGACCGGTTTCCCCAAGACGTCGGGTCGCAAGGGCCTGCATGTGTACGTGCGGTTGCTGCCCCGCTGGGACCCCTTTCAAGTCCGGGCCGGAGCCGTGGCCCTGGCCCGGGAACTGGCCCGACGCCGGCCCGATCTGATCACCGACGCTTGGTGGAAGGAAGAGCGAGGTCGGCGGGTGTTCGTCGACTTCAACCAGAACGCCCCGCACAAGACGGTGTTCGGGGCGTGGTCGGTACGGGCCCGGCCCGGGGCCCAGGTATCGACGCCGATCCGATGGTCCGACGTAGCCGACGTCGAGCCCGATGAGCTGACCATCGCCACCGTGCCGACCCTTGTGGCCGACAGCGGGGACGCCTGGGCCGGCATCGATGACGAGTTGTGCTCGCTGGAGTTGCTGCTGGATTGGCACCGCCGGGACATGGCCAGCGGGTTGGCGGATGCTCCGTGGCCGCCGGTCTACCCCAAGATGCCCAACGAAGGGCCCCGGGTGGCTCCGAGCCGGGCTCGCAAGCGGGCCGGGCCGGTTTCGTGACGTCCGGGCTCGCCAGCCTCACCTCCCGCCAGCCTCACCTCCAAGGGCTGTCACGCAGTGCTTTCGCTATCCTGGTCAGGTACTCCTCCTGAACCTGCTGACCGAAGGTGACGCCGGCCTTATTGAGATGCTCGTTGGCGATGTCCAGTTCGTCGAATATGTCCTTGACGATAACGTCGGCAACGACGGCCCGGGCGATGTCCTCGGCCATTTCCTCGCGCAGTTCCTTCGCCTGCTTCACCACGGCGTCGGTGGCGGCTCGACGGCCGCCGGTTCTGGCTGCGTCGAAGACTTTTTTGCTCACCGTGACCGTCTGACGCACCCCCGAACCGGACAGGCCCGGAATGGGCACCATGCCGAGGGCGTAGATGGCTGCGGAGAGGTAGTCGCCGTTGATGGCGTAGTAGAGGGCTCGACCCATGTCCACCAGATCACCGATCACCGGGACGAATGACACCGCGTCGAGGAGCAGGTTCAGGTCTAGGTTCACGAGCGGCTCCGGACGGTTGTGGGCGCGGTCGTCGAGGACTTGGTTAACGGCCCTGACCAAGTCCGGCGACAGCTCGTAACCGGTCAGGAAAGCCTTGAAGTCCTCGCGGCTCAACACGCTGTCGGGAGCTCCTCCCTCAGCCGCGGTGTCGATCAACCCCAATAGGGGCAGCAA
This sequence comes from Acidimicrobiales bacterium, assembly GCA_963422655.1. Lineage (GTDB taxonomy): Bacteria > Actinomycetota > Acidimicrobiia > Acidimicrobiales > Aldehydirespiratoraceae > CATQHS01. The sequence continues at coordinate 1,952,212 of OY730440.1, forward strand.
CGTCGCCCAAGCCGTTGCCTTGGTGACGAAGGCGTCTATGTCTTCCAGCGACAGGAGCCCGTCGCTGTCGCTGTCGTCGTGGTGGAAGTCACGTTCATAGCCTCCGGCGAGGTAGCTGTCGTTGCCCTTGGCCGTTTCCACTTTGTCGAAGAAGTCACTGTGGGCCAGCAACCAGGTCGCGGCAGTGCGGGCTGATCCGGTCATCTCGTCTCTGGCCCACTCCAAGTCGCGGCGCGACAACCGGCCGTCGGTCTCACACGGGACGCCCTGGGTCTCGATGAGCTGGAAGTGGTTCCGCAAGTGCTCCAGGGCAGCCAGTCCTGCGTTCATGTCGGACCCGCCCAGGGTGATGAGACGTACCCGACCGATGAGATCGCTGGCGATGGCTTTCAGGGTGTCAGCAGCTCCGTGGACCTCGGTGTCGGCGTCGGTGACCGGATCTTCGAGCAGGGCCGCGGACTCGGCCAGCAGATCGTACAGCGCAATCGCGTCGGCGGTGAGGTAGTCGGCCGCGGTCGTCAGGCATTTGTGCAGCTCCACGGAGCTGGTCACGTTCATCAACAGGAGATCGTCTATGGAACAATGAAACAACATCATGTACCATGTTGTCAAGGGGTAATTCACAGAACCAGTGAGCCAGCCCGGTCCCTCGGCGACCTACCATCGACTCGTGGCCACCCCTGTACGCATCGCTGGCGAGGTTCGTGACGCGCTGGCCGGAGGGGCACCGGTCGTGGCCTTGGAGTCGATCCTTGTGTCCGAGCTCGGTTTACCCGCGCCGGCCAATCACCGTTGCATGGAATTGATGACGGCTGCGATCGTGGCCAGTGGAGCCATTCCAGCCCTCACCGGTGTTCTCGACGGCCGAGCCGTCGTGGGCGTCACCGGTGCCGAAGCGGACCGGCTGATGGCCGGGAGCACCAAGGTCACGGCCCGTGACCTGGGCGCAGCGGTGGCTCGACATCTCACTACCGGCGTCACCACCGTGTCCGCCTCGGTCACGCTGGCCGCCGCCGTCGGCATCGAGGTCTTTGCCACCGGAGGGATCGGCGGTGTTCACCAGGGGTCGCTCCTCACCGGCGACGTGAGCCAGGATCTGATGGCACTGGCCCGCCACCCGGTCGTGACCGTGTCGGCCGGAGCCAAGGTCTTCCTCGACCTTCCCCGCACCCTCGAATATCTGGAGACCCTGGGCGTACCGGTGGTGGGCTGGAACACCGGCCGGTTCCCGGCTTTTTACGTGAGGGACTCCGGAGTGAGTGTCGCCCACACGGTACGGGACGGCTCGGAGGCAGCCGCCCTGTTCCGGGCCGGTGCCAGTGTGGGCCACCCCACCGGGATGCTGGTGGCCAACCCCATCCCAGCCCGTGCCGAGCTGGATCCGGCCATAGTCGAAACTGCCGTGGAACAGGCCCTCACCGCGGCTGAACACCGAGGCTTGTCCGGAACGGCTGTCACCCCGGCCGTACTGGAGGCCATAGCCGTCGCTACCGGCGGTGACAGCATCGCAGCTAATCTGGCTCTGGCCGAGTCGAACGCCTCGGTGGCGGCTTCCATCGCCGACGCGCTGGTTCGGGGCGAGGCATGAGCGACGAGCTGTTCCTCGAGATCGTGACGGATCCCAGCGTCATTCCCGATCCCTACCCGCACCTGCGCCGGCTGCGCGAGACGGCTCCGGTTCACAAGCTGAGCTTCACCGACTACTGGGTCCTGACCCGGTTCTCCGATTGCCGGGCCGTGCTGCGGGATCCCCGGATGGGCCAGCCCGAACCGACCGACGACCCCCCGACTCTGGTACCGGGGGCCGGTCGGGATCGGGGCGAGGAGAGGTCGCTGCTGTTCCTGAACCCGCCCGACCACACCCGGCTGAGGTCTCTGGTCAGCCGGGCTTTCACTCCTCGACGGGTCCAAGGCCTCGAAGCTTCTATCGCGGCCATGACCGACGAGCTCCTCGACGAGCTGGCCGGGACGGGCGGCGCGGACGTGATCGACATGTTGGCCTTCCCGCTGCCAGCCAACGTCATCAGCGAGCTGGTCGGGGTGCCTCGCCGGGACCGGGACTGGCTCCGACCGCTGATCGCGGATCTGTCCGCCACCCTGGAGCCCGGGTTGCTCGCCGATCCGGAGCGGGTGCAGAGATCCGGGGAGCAGGTCGGGGCTTACATCGACGACCTGATCGAGACCCGACGCCGCCAACCTCGAGACGACCTGCTCTCGGGACTCATCGCGGCCAGCGACGGCGAGGACCGGCTCACCCAGGAGGAGGTCGCTCTCACCACCTCGCTCATCTACGCGGCCGGGTTCGAGACGACGAGCAATCTGATCGGCAACATGGTCCATGCCCTACTGCGCTACCCCGACCAGCTCGCCCGACTGCGGACCGATAGGTCGCTGGTGGCCACCGCGGTGGACGAGGTGCTCCGCTACGAGCCGCCGGTGCAGATCGACGGTCGCTATGCCTTCGAGGCAATCGAGGTCGGGGGCGAAGTGATCCCGGCCGGTCATGCCGTTATGACCCTGCTGGGAGCGGCCAACCGCGATCCGGCTGCGGTCACCGATCCCGACTGCTTCGACGTGGGCCGGGCCGAGGTTCCCATGCTGTCGTTCTCCTCGGGGATCCACTACTGCCTGGGTGCATCACTGGCCCGGCTGGAGAGCCGGGTGGTACTGGACCGGCTTCTGGACCGGTTCGGCACCTGGGAGCTGCTGGAGGGGGACCCGCCCTGGAAGCCCCGCTTCACGCTGCGAGGCCTGGCCCGTCTGCCGGTCCGCTTTTCTTCTTGAGTTGCCTCTTGTCGAGTTGCCGCCCGGCGTAGCGGCCTCGGGCTCGGTGGGGTCGGGGTTGCGTCGACTTCTCGGCTAAACCCGAAGACTGCTCGAGGAGCTGACAACCGTCGGCGGCTTGCAGCTCAACCGGGTTCTCGGGCGAGACTCAGCCGGGTTCCCTGTCGAGACCTGACCGAACGGCCGCCACCGATACATCCGAAGTCGACACACCCACACCTTCCATCACACCCCCCATTGGTAGGCAGTTCTGCCGGCTGGCTCGACTCGGTTTTCTTGCTGGATCTCTTGCCGAATCGTTGTGCGTTCGTCGCGGGGGTGGCCGCCGGGGTTTGGCGGATCGGACTGATGGTGGCTGTGGTGACGGCCGGTCGGATCGGGCGGTTCGAGTTGTGGTCTGCCGTTGCGGTGGGTGATCTGCCAGTTGTGGTCGTGAATGTTGTGGTGGCACCGCCAGCAGACCAACACCAGTTCGGTGATACGGGTCTGCCGTGACAACGAGAAGGGCACGGTGTGGTGTGCCTCACACCGTTGGGGCCCGGCCCCGCATCCGATGCAGCCGCCGTCTCTGGCAATCAACGCCCGCCACTGCGCTTTGGTGGCGGTGCGGAAGGTGGCTCCGTGATGTAGAGGTTTGCCTTTGTCGAAAAGAATCCCGCTGAGATTGGCGTCACATACGAGCCGTTCGAGCACCGTCGGGGGTATGGGCCCGCTGCCTGCGATCTCGCACCGCCCCGCCGGGTTGTCGCCGGTCAGCACGTCGAGATCGGCCACCACGATGACCTCCGCTCGGGGTCTGCCGCCATTCTGGTTCTGCGAATCCTTAGGAGCGATCGTTCCTGCGGTGAGCTCTTCGAGAGCGTCGGCCATCAATTGACCGAAACTCCGTCTCGTCTTGCCGAGGCTGGCACCGTCATCTGTAGAACCCGAACCGGGCTTACCGCTTCCAGCGGGGCCGTTGCCGCTGTTTTCAGGGGCGCCAGTGCTAACTGGGCCGTATGTGCTGCTGTGTTCGCAGGCCAGCCTCCGATCCTGTTTTTGCAACTCTTTGGCTGCTTGCTCGACGCGGCTGCGGATCCTGGCGCCGGTCTCGGGATCGAGCTCACCGCGAAGATGGGTCATGCCGTGCCGGTCCCAGATCTTCAGATATCGCCGTTGTCGCTTGCGCAGGTAATCGCCGTGGCCGTGGTCATCGGAGTGGCGCTGGGTCCAATCCTCTACCTCGGACGCGAAACGATCAGGTGACAACTCTCGGGCCTTGGCCAGCAGAGCTGTCGCAGCATCAACCGACTCTGGTGTGGTGCGTTTGGCCGCATCCACCAGCCGTCCGGCGTTACCCAACGCCACCTCACCGGCATCGACCGCGGAACGCAGACCGGGCATCTCGTCCAATACCTCAGCCGCGCTCACGCTGCGACGAGCCTGCCACCTGGACTTACCGGCCCGCTCACCCAATACTTCTACCCCGCCATCGCCATGCCGCTCACGTAAGGCGATCAGCCGAGCCAGATCGGTCTGCACCGCCTCCAGCCTCACCTCGACCGCTTTGGTCCGAGACAGCGCGTCCTTCAGATCTGCGACCGGTTCACGTCCGGTGCGGATCGTCTCCAACGCATCGGCCAAACCGGCGGCAACGCGGTCGATGGCCTGGATCAACATGCCAAGACATTAGTTGGGGGGTGTGACAACAGCAGCTGAAGAACACTCCGCAGTTGCTCGGCCCAAGGACAATTGGATTCTCCAAGTGGTTATGGTGATCTGTGGGTTCGAGACGGCAGCGTTGCTGCGACTGCGCAGCGGTTCGGGGGGTGTTGTTTGCTCGTGTGTTGTGTCCGTGATCATATCGTCGGAGGTGGAGGCTCGGGTGATCGCGGCGCGCCTCGAGACTATGGCCGGTGAACTCGGGCGAGAAGGCCGATTGAGTAATCATCGAATCGGCTGTGATATGACCGGTATGTCAGTCCTTTGGAGATCATGATGTGGTCCGAAGGGGTCGGTTATGGGCGGACGTTCCGATCGCACCGCCAGCCGTAGTTGCCGGAGGCGGTCGCTGGCCCGGTAGTAGCGGCCTCGCCGTTCTCCGACAGCAACCAGGAATCCGAGATCGACTATTTTCTTGAGATCGGATGAGGCCACCCTCTCGCTGACGGCTGCGTAAGCGATGTGATCGGATCTCCGGACCCGGAACCCCATGGCCGCGTTGTACAGCGACCCCATGTTTCGCTCGTCCATACCGGCCCCGATCCGTTCTTGATCGAGAAGGCTCCACAGTCGGTCGGTCTCGGTTATCTGGTGATCGAAGACGGTGGCCTGATGATGATGGGCCCGAAGTGCGAAACGTAGCCAGGGCCGAGCATCACGTTGCGGGTTCCATACGGGTCCTCCGACCTCGTTCAGCACCCGGTAATAGGCAGTGGTATTGCGCCCGAGGTAACCTTCGATACTGGAGAAATGTGGGTCGAGCGTGCCCTCACGCCCCAGCACCAGGGTTTGAAGTGCTCGTGACATCCGACCGTTCCCGTCCTTGAACGGATGGATCATCACAAAGTTGAGGTGGGTCATAGCGGCTTGAACAATGGCCGGGACCACCTTGCCGGTATCGCTCAGGTGATGTATCAGCTCTTCGATCAGTTCGGGAACCTTCCGGGCATCGGGGCCTTCGTAGACCGGGTCTTGACCGTCGTGGACGTAGATGGCGCCGGGGCGGTAGTGACCGGGACGGCAGCGGGGGTCGTTTTTCGTCATCATGTAGTGGATGGCTCTTACCACCCCGTCGTTGTAGGTGAAGTGCTCATCGGCAGCGAGCTGAAGTATGTAGGTCATGGCATCCCAGTAGCCGTGAACTGCATTCCAGTCGGAGCCGGTTGCCTCGAACGGTTCCACACCGTCGACGGCGGCGTTGGCGTCGTCCCGGCTGACATGGAACCCCTCGATGGCATTGGAGGACGCTACGTTGGCGGCAGCCACCGATCGTCGCAGGGGTCCGAACCAGCGGCGGGGTTGGTGCAATCTCGACCTAAGGCGGCGCTGGGTGTCTTCGATGGAGGCGAGCACCGCGTTCTCGGTGTCGTCCAGTTCGGGAGTTTGGAATAACATATCCGTAATTCCCTTACCAAGAGTGCTTCATCGTTTATTAAAGGCACTCAGTCCCACAATTGCACCTTCTGACTGCCGTAAGGGTCGTCGGCTGGCCGAGCCGGCCGCATGGTGCGGATCTCGTGCCAGAAGTTGTGTACCTCGGGGGTGGGCTCGTAGTACCGGGTCCGTCTTTCGCCCACTGGCTGCAGCAGGCCGGCGCCAGCCATGGCTGCGAGATCTCTGGTGGCCATCGTGTTACTGATTTCCTCACCGGTCGTCGAACGTATGATCTTCACGTACAGCGAGCGGCGTAGTTGCCAACCCCTGGCGGCGTCACAGAGTGCACCAACTACTCGATCGGGCAAGTTGTGACGGGCCGCGGCTTGTTCGCAGCGATCCCAGAGGGCTTCTGTCTCGGTGATCCTGGTGAGCAGGGTCCGAGCCTGTCGGTAGTGCGCGGTCAGGCAGAACCTGATCCATGAGCGGGCGCTTCTCTGGGGTGACCATGTTCCTGCCGACACTTCGCGAAGAGCGTCATAGTAAGCCAACGAGTTGTGGCCGAGGTACGCCTCGATGCTGCAGAACGCCGGGGCCAGTACGCCATCACAGCTCAAAATGAGGGTCTGCAGGCAGCGAGCCATCCGACCGTTGCCGTCACTGAAGGGATGTATCAGGGTGAGGTTGAGATGAGCCATGGCCGCAGTCACCATGGTGGGAGCCTTGGCGCTGGAGATCTGGTCGAGGAGCTCGTCGATCAGCGGCTCGACCGAGTCCCGCTCGGGAGCTTCGTAGACGACGTCGCCGTTGGCGTCTTGCGCCCACACCGCCCCCGGTCGCCACTGGCCGGGATGCTTGGAGAGGTCGTATCCGACCATCATGAAGTGCAGCGACCGCAGCAGCGAATTGTCGATGGTGGGTGATGTCGGCGCGAGCTGGATCACGAAGGTCATCGCATCGCGGTAGCCGGCGATTGCCAGCCGGGTCTCGTCGGTGACCGTAGGCGGTTCCTCGCCGTCGATAACCGCGGCTACGTCCTCGACGCTGGCGTGGTATCCCTCGATGGAGTTCGATCCCTGCACCGCCCGAGCCAGAGCGGCCCGGCGAAGCGTTCCGTACCAGCGGCGCGGAGGATGCACGTAGAAGCGCAGATCGTTCTGCAGCTCGCCGATCCGTTTCAGTGCGAGCTCATCGGCGTCCGACAGAGACGGAATCGAGTAGATCACCCGGTCGATTCTAACGCGCATAGCTACTCAGTGCATCCATAATTTATATATGTAACATACTGATATGTTAAAATCAAACGACCGCGAAAATTAAACGACCGCGAAAATCAAACGGCCGCGGTGAAAAGCCGGACCCGATACTGGCTCAGGGTCAGCGGCCTTTCCATCGAGGGGGCCGGCGGTCCCGGAAACTGGCCACGCCCTCGGCGGAGTCCTGCGTGCGGCTGTTGAGCTCCACTGCCATGGCCTCGTCGTGGGCCATGGCGGCCCGATCGGCGTCGAGGCTCCGGTTCACAAGCCATTTGGTCAGCCCGAATGCTCGGGTGGGTCCGGAGGCCAGCCGCTCGGCCCATTCGGTGGTGGTGTCGCCCAGGTCGGGGTGGGCGACGACCCGGTTGACCAGCCCCAGCTCCAAGGCCCGCTGGGCCGGAAGGTCCTCGGCCAGCAGGAACAGCTCCATGGTGCGGCGGGTGCCGATGATGCGGGGCAGCAACCAGGGCCCGAGAGCGTCGGGCACCAGCCCCCGCCGAGCGAAGACCTCGATGAAGCGAGCCCGGTCGCTGCTGATCACCAAGTCGCAGGCGAAGGCGAGATGGGCGCCCATCCCGGCCGCGGTGCCGTTGACCGAGGCGATCACCGGCACGTCACAGTCGAGGACGGCTCCGAACAGCCGGTACTGGCCGTCGAGCATCATGCGCCTGATGTCGCCGACCGCCGGTTGCGAGCCGACCCCGGCCTGATCGGCTGAGACGTTTGGATCCGGTTCGGGGTCGCGATCGGGTCTGAGGTCGGCGCCGGTGCAGAAGAACTGGTCGCCAGTTGCGCCGATCACTGCGCACCGGGCCGACCGGTCGGTGTTCAAACCGTCGAGGATGTCGCGGATACGGTCCCGGCCCTGCGGGTGCAAGGCGTTGCCGACAGCGGGTCGGTCGATGGTGATCCAGGCCACACCGTTGCGATGCTCCAAGCGGATCTGCTCGGCGATCGGTCGCTTGGCCGGCCGGCCGATTGGCCCGTCGGTGGTCATAGCTGGCAAGCTACCCCCATGCCGATACTTACCAGTCATCCCGAAGGCGCCCCATCCTGGGTCGACCTGGCCACCACCGACCCGTCCGGAGCCCGGGCCTTCTACGGGGCCCTGTTCGGTTGGTCGTTCGATATCAATCCCATCGAGGGTGGCGGTGAATACGTCATGGCCACCAAGGGAGGCCACAGCGCAGCCGGGATCTTTCAACAACCTCAGGACCAGATCGATGCGGGCATGCCCCCGCTGTGGAGCGTCTACGTCACGGTCTCAGACGTGGACGAGGTCATGGGCCGGGTCGCCCCGGCCGGGGGGCGGGTGTACATGCAGCCCTTCGAGGTCATGACCGCGGGCCGTATGGGCGTCGTCGGTGATCCCACTGGGGCTGGTATCTGCCTGTGGCAGCCCCGTGACAGCATCGGCGCCGAGCTGGTCGGCGAGCCGGGCGCCTTCTTCTGGGCCGAGCTGCACACTTCCGGCGCCGCCGACGCCGCGGCGGCCGCAGCCGACTTCTACGCCGCCGTTCTGGGCTGGGAGTCGACGTCGGCGTCCGAGGGGCCGTTGGGGCCGACATCGATGTTCGTGGCGGCGGGCAGCCCTGTCGCCAGCGCCGTGACTGTCCCTGCCGATCACGGACCGCCCCACTGGCAGGTGTACTTCGGGGTCGAGGACTGCCACGCCGCCTGCGAGACGGTGATCGCCGCTGGTGGCGCCGTGGTGCTCGACCCCATCGACACGCCGCCGGGCCCGATAGCGGTCATGACCGATCCGTCCGGAGCGGCCTTCAGCGTGGTCGGCTTGGGCTGATCGGCTGGATCGACGGCACCCCGGACTCCGCCATGGCCTCCACCGAAGCACTCGGGCTCTGGAGGATCGCCGAGTCCGATCCCGACCGTCGAGCCGTCGTCGATCCCGATCACCGGTCGGTGACTTTCTCCGAACTGGCTGCGGCCACCAACCGCATCGCCTCGGGGTTGCGGGCGGCTGGGCTGGATCGGGGCGATCAGGTCACCACGTTGCTGCCCAACTGCATCGAACAGTTGGCGGTGTGTTTGGCTGCCTACCAGTCCGGTCTCTACGTCACCACCGTCAACTGGCACTTGGTCGGCCCCGAGATCAGTTACATAGTCAACGACGCCGAGACCAAGGCCCTTGTCGTTCATACCCGCTTCGGTGCCGAGGCGGTGCGGGTGCTCGAAGACTGCGTCACCCCGAAAGCCAACCGCTTCGCCGTGGGCGGACCGGTGGACGGGTTCCGGCCCTTTTCCGAACTGGTCGACCCTCATTCGCCCGACCGGCCCTCCGACCTCGCCACCGGGTCGTTCATGTTCTACACCTCGGGCACCACCGGCCGCCCCAAGGGAGTGAGAAGAGCACTCGATCCCCGCCACCCCGACGAGGCCGCCGCTGCTTCGGGAGGCCTGCTGATGCTGTTCGGCATGACCCCCCACGACGACAACGTGCACCTCACCCAGGCCCCGCTGTACCACACCGCCGTCAACTCCTGGACCACGATGGCGATGCACATGGGTCACACCGCTGTGCTCATGGATCGCTGGACGGCCCCGGGCGCTCTGGAGCTGATCGAGCGCTACCGGGTCACCAACTCCCACATGGTCCCGACCATGTTCAACCGCCTGCTCCAGCTCCCGGTCGAGGTGCGGGACAGCTCCGACGTGTCGTCGCTGCGCCACATGATCCACGCCGCTGCCCCCTGCCCGGTGGAGACCAAGCGCAGGATGATCCAGTGGTGGGGGGACGTGGTCTGGGAGTACTACGCCGCTACCGAAGGAGGTGGCACCTACGTGTCGGCCCAGCAGTGGCTGGCCAAGCCGGGCACCGTCGGCAAACCCTGGCCCGGTTGCGAAGTGATCGTGGTGGACGAGAACGGAGCCGAGCTCGAGCCCTTCGAGTCGGGCACCGTCTACATGAAGATGCCCGGGGCCTCATTCGAGTACAAGGGTGATCCGGCCAAGACCGACAAGAGCCGCCTGAGAGGCTTCTTCACGGTCGGAGACGTCGGCTATCTCGACAGCGACGGCTACCTGTTTCTCAACGACCGGGCCGGCGACATGATCATCGTTGCCGGGGTCAACATCTACCCGGCTGAGATCGAAGGAACCCTGGTTCAGCACCCGGCCGTAGGCGACGCAGCCGTGTTCGGTGTGCCCAACGCCGACACCGGTGAGGAGATCAAGGCGGTGATCGAGCTGAGGGCGGGCTGGGAACCGACCGAGGCTACGACGGCGGCCATCATGGAGTGGCTGCGGGTGAGGGTGGCCAAGCAGAAGCTGCCCCGCTCCGTGGACTACACCGCCGAGCTGCCCCGGGACCCCAACGGCAAGTTGTACAAGCGCCGGCTTCGCGACCCGTACTGGCAGGGGCATTCCACGGCCATCTGAGATCGCCGACGACGCCTATCCGGGCCATACTGGGACGGTGAGCACTACCGACACCGAGATCATCGGCTCCGAGATCGGCGCTACCGGCGCTGAGATCACAGGCGCAGAGTTGGCCCGGGCCTACCGATCCCTGGGGTTGACGGCCGAAATCGCCGACCGGGGCATATACGACAACACTGTGGAGCGGTTCCGGGCCCAGCAGATCGCTCTGCCCACCTTTGCCGAGCTTCGTGATCCTTCCACCATCGGCGAGGCCCGGCTCCGCGCCCTCGACGGCGTCGACCGTAACGAGCCCGACGCCCGCAACCTGTTCCGGGTCCACTGGTTCGGCCGGCTCGACGGAAGCGGCCCCCACGCGGTTCCCGATCACGTCGAGTTGCCCCCCGAACTGACCGGGGTCGACGCCCGCATCGTGCTGACCCTGGGCAATCGGTTCCCGATGATCCGGGCCCACAAGGTGCTGGCCGCATATGCGTGCCTGGTGCCCCGGCTCGTTACCGGTCGTTTCGATCCCACATCCCACCGGGCCGTATGGCCATCCACCGGCAATTACGCCCGAGGCGGGGTGGCCATCAGCCGGATCATGGGGTGTCGGGGGGTGGCTGTCCTGCCCGCTGGTATGAGCAAGGCCCGCTTCGACTGGTTGGAAAGATGGACGCTGGACCCGGCCTCGGACATCGTTCGCACGCCGGGCACCGAGTCCAATGTCAAGGAGATCTACGACGCCTGCAACGAGATGGCTCTCGATCCCGGCAACGCTGTCATCAATCAGTTCTCGGAGTTCGCCAACCATCTCGGTCACTATCACGTCACCGGTCCCGCTCTCGGGCGGCTCTACGAGCACGTGTCCGCCGGCCGGCCCGGTTCACGGCTGGCCGCTTTCGTCTCGGCTTCGGGTTCGGCCGGAACCCTGGGCGCCGGCGACTACCTCAAGGAGCACCACGGATCGCGCATCGTGGCGGCCGAAGCCCTCGAGTGTCCGACCCTGCTGGAGAACGGGTTCGGTGAGCACAACATCCAGGGCATCGGCGACAAGCACGTACCGCTGATCCACAACGTGATGAACACCGACGATGTGGTAGCGGTGAGCGATCGTTCCACTGACGCTTTGGACGTGCTGTTCAATTCGGTGGCCGGCCGGGATCATCTCGTCGATCGGGTCGGGCTCGGGTCCGATCTGGTGGAGGCGCTCACCCATCTCGGCTACTCGTCGTCGTGCAACCTGCTGACCGCTATCACCATCGCTCGGGCCCACGACCTCGGCCGCGACGACGTGATCATGACCGTGGCCACCGACGGGTCCGAGCTCTACGACGCCGAGCGCGAGGCCTATATCGCCCGCCGCCATCGGGGCGGGTACGACGAGGTGGCCGCCGCCGCCGACTTCAGCCGCGAACTGGAGATCGGCGGCATCGCTCGGCACTTGGCCTGCACCGAAGCCGAGCGGCGTCGGATCTTCAACCTCGGTTATTTCACCTGGGTGGAGCAGCAGGGCATCCGGTTCGATGATTTCGTCATCCGTCGCCACCAGCGGTTCTGGACCGACATGCAGCACTTCGTGGCGGACTGGGACGAGATGATCGCCGAGTTCAACGGTCGTACCGGCACCCGTCGAGACGGCTGAGGTGGCAGCACTGGCGCGACGGGGGCCAGCGTGACCTCGACATTCGAGCATTACGCTCGCCGTCTCGAGGCCCACCGGCTGGTCGAGGATGCGGTGATCACCCGAGCCGAGCTGATCGAGGCCGTGCGGGCCATCGACAGTGCCGTGGCTGCAACCGCCGGTCGCGGGTTCGAAGCCACCCCGTTCACCCCCAGCCCGGAGCTGGCCGCCGCTGTCGGCCTCGGCCCGGATACGGAGCTTTGGGTCAAGGACGAGACCGGCAACGTGTCGGGCTCCCACAAGGGCCGCCACCTCTTCGGTGTCGCCCTTGCCCACCGGCTGGCCGGCAGGGTCGGTGACGCTCCCTACGCCATCGCGAGCTGCGGCAACGCGGCGTTGGCCGCAGCCGTGCTGGCCCGAGCCACCGATCACCCCTTGGACGTGTACGTGCCCACTTGGGCCAACCCCGCCGTTGTGGATCGCATCACCGAGCTGGGGGCCAGAGTCGTCTACTGTCCCCGTTCGGAGGGTGTGCTCGGCGATCCCGCCCATCAAGCCATGAAGGCCGCGGTCGAGGCCGGAGCCGTGCCCTTCTCGTGCCAGGGCACCGAGACCCCGACCACCATCGACGGGGCCCGAACCCTGGCCTACGAGATGGCAGACACTCTGATCGCTACCGACGCCAGAGACCCGGCCCGCCTCGACCGGGTCTTCGTCCAAGTCGGCGGTGGTGCCCTGGCCACCGGGTTGGTGACCGGGCTGGGAGGGCTCGACCTGCGACCGGTGATCCACGCTGTGCAGCCGGCCGGCAACCATCCCCTGATCCGAGCCTGGGACCGAGTCACCGCCGAGAGCACCGGCCTGGGGTCCCCTGCCACCAACTCGGCTCGGGCCGAGATGGCCGGCCACATCGGGCCGATGGACAACGAGTCGGCCCGTTCGGTAACACAGCGCTTGGCCGCCAACCCCGAGCGGTACATGACTCCGTGGGAACACGAACCGGCTTCCTACGCCACCGGCATCCTCGACGACGTCACCTACGACTGGCTGGCCATCATCGAAGCGATGCTGGCGTCGGGTGGCCATCCCGTGGTGGCCGACGAAGACGACCTCCGCCGAGCTCACCGGCTGGCTCATCTCCACACCGACATGGCCGTGTGCCCCACCGGCGCGGCCGGGCTCGGCGGCCTGCTCGCTCTGGTCGGGACAGAGGGCGGCACCGGCGGCACCGTTTGTGCCGGCGAGCGGGTGGCGGTGCTGTTCACCGGCCGTATGCGCCCCGGCGATCCCGATCCTCGGGCCGACCGCCCCGAGACGCCGAGCCCTTCGGGTCAGTTGGAGGGCTGACCGGCGGGCCCGGCCGGTCCGGCCCGATGCTTGGCCATGGCCTCGCGGACCTCCTCGACCGCTGCAGCCAGATCGGGTAGCTCGGCCTCCACCGCCCCGCCGGCCCGCAGGAACACGAAAACCACCTTGATCACCTTCTCACCGGTCACTTCTTCGATAGCGGCGGCATAGCCGGCCCCCTGCCACCGGTAGCGGTCGAGCAGGTCGGCCACGTTGTCGCCATCGACTTGATCGGTCTTCCAATCCACCACCACCAACCCGTCCGGAGCTCGGTAGATCAGATCGATATAGCCCTCCAGCAGTTGACCGCCGATGGGGGCGGCCACCCACAGCTCGCGGCGGTGCCAGTCGGCGGCGGCTGCGGCCCGGGCCACGGCGGTGGCCAACCCGATCCGGGCCAGGCTGGTCACCCTCTCGGTCTTGGAGCCGACGCCCTCGGCTTCGGCCTGGGCTCGGGCCAGGTCCTCGACTCCTTCGCCGGTGGCCAGATCGACCATCTGCAAAACGCTGTGGATGGCTCGTCCCATGGCCGTGCCGTAGCGGCCCTTGCTCCGAGCTGGCCCTTCGAGGTCGGACTCGGCTTTGGCCAGGCCGGGGTCGTCGGCGTGCTGCTCGGCTTTGGCCAGGCCGGGGTCGTCGGCGTTGGGCATGGTGCGAGCCAGTGTGGTGGCCGACACTGCCTCCGGTTGCGAAGCCCGGGCCAGGACCCGGGTCCGTTCGGCCAGCCAGGCGTCACGGTCGGGCGGGGGCACCATCGCGGTCGGGGTCGGGTCGGGTCGGGTAGCCGGGCGGGTGGGCTGGGTGCGACCGAAACCGAGCTCGGTGTGCAGGACATGGGCCACCTCGGCCGCCCCCGCGTCGGCCAGCGCCGATGCCGCCGTCACTCCCGGTTTGACGTCGGCGGTGCGGTGCAAGCTGACGACGAGATGGTCACGAGCCCGGGTGCAAGCCACGTACAGCAACCGGATGCGTTCGTGGTAGTCCATCTGCTCGTCGATGGGCTGCCATTGCTCGAAGCCGTCGGAGTGGACCCCAGCCTTGAGCCGGACCGCGGGGGGGCGACCGGGCGGGAAAGCGATGGTCGGTCCTCGGGCCGGCTGCCGCAGCCGGGTGGTCAGGCCCGAGACCACGACGATAGGAAACTCGAGGCCCTTGGCTCCGTGGATGGTGAGGATCCGCACGCTGTCGTCACCGGTCTCCGGCAGCACCGTTTCGGTGACCCGAGCATTCTCGGCCCCTTGGAGACGGGCCCAGTCCAGGTAGCTCCGCAGGTCGGTGCCGCCCACATCGGACCAGGCCCGGGCTTGGTCCACCACAAACCGCAGGCGCCTCCAATGGTCGCGGGGCCGAGCGGCGGCCACAGCCGTCTCCAGCACCCCCCGTTCTCGGATGAGCCGGTCCAGCAGCACCGGGGGGCTGGTCCACAGCCGAGCCTCGTGGAGTGTCCGCAGATGGGCCAGGCCCTGAGCCACCGGATGGTCCGAGGGCGTGTCGGGCGGGGGGTCGGCCAGCAGCGAGAACCACCCCCCACAACCGAGCCGCCAGTGGGCCAAGTCGTCGTCGCCGCAGCCGTACAGCGGTGAGCGCAGGGCCGCCACCACGGCCAGATGGTCGGTCGGGTCGGCCACGGCGGTCAGGGCCAGGAGAAGATCTCGCACTTCCCGGGTGGTGTACACCAGCGATGAGGTCTCGACCCGGTATGCAACGCCGGCTCGATCCAGTGCCCCTTCCAAGGCGGCCAGGCTGGTCCGAGCCGGCACCAGGACGGCGATGTCGCTGGGCCCCGCCGGTCGCCACCGGGGATCGGCGAGGGTGCCCTCGTCCACCCCCCACCCCTCGCCCAGCGCGGTGGCCACTGCACCGGCCACTTCATCGGCTTCTATCTGGCGGAGCTTGTCGGCATTCAGTTCGGCCTCGATGGGTTCGGCCCCGAGTACAGCCACGGCCGGCCCCGACCCGCCCGGGCGGCGCCGGGCCTGCAAGGGCGTGTAGTCGGGTTGGCTGGCTTCGGTGTAGGTGATGAGCCGGCCGAAGACGGCGTTGACCCACTCGACTATGGCCGGGACCGACCGGAAGTTGGTGACCAGGTTGGTGCCGTCTCGGCCGAATCGCTCTCGGGCTCGCAGGTAAGTAGCAATGTCGGCCCTTCGGAAACGGTACACCGACTGCTTGGGGTCGCCCACGAAGAAGAGCCGACCCTCTTCGGTGTCGACCAAGTCCCAGGAGGTGTGTCTCCCGTCGCCCGAGCCGGCCAGCAGAACGGCCAGCTCGATCTGGATGGGGTCGGTGTCTTGGAACTCGTCCAGCAGTAGATAGCGGTAGCGCTCTCGCAGCGCCGCTGTGACCATCAGGCCATGGTCGGGGTGTCGCAGCAACTGTCGGGCCCTGACCAGAAGATCCTGGTAGTCGAGACGCCCCGACTTTCGGCGTTGTTCGGCCGCGTCCAGGGTGAAGTCGGCCAGCCGGGACACGAGATGGTCCAAGGCCGCGGTCGAGGTGGCCTCGGCGATCTGGGCGCACGTATGCGGCAACTCCCTCACCCGCGTCCTTATCTCTTCCATCTCCTCCTTGCGTTCTTGGTTGCCGTGCCGGCTGCTCCAGTTGCCCATGGCACCCCGGCGACCGAACTTTTCTTGGCTCAGCGCTTCGATCGCTTCCAGCCGGTCGATCTCGTCATCGGATTCGAGCCGCCCGACGTAAGGCTCCAACCTGTCGATCTTGCGGTAGAGCTTGTCCTCGGGGTCACGACAGACGCTCCGTAGCGCCAGCACCTCCGCCAGCGCGGCCCGGGCCGCCTCCGCGTCCACCGGTGGGGGCGGAGCGACATGGCGCCCGATGCCGGTCTCGACCAAATCCCAGTTGTCGTCCAGAGCGACGGCCAGCTTGCGTAACTGGGGCAGATGGACCCCGCTCACCTCCAGCACCAGCAGGGACCGACCCGCCTCGGCTTCGTCGAGGAGGCGGTCCACGAACACCTGCCACCGTTTCTCCAGTTCGATCTGGGAGCTGATCTCGTCGAGCACTTCGACTCCGGGCGGAAGACCGGCCTCGACCGGGTGTTCGCTCAAGATCCTCAGGGCAAAGGCGTGGAGCGTGTCGACTACGGCGGTATCGAGCTGGTGCAGAGCCGTCGTAGCCAGGGGGCCCAGTTCGGCTTCGATGCTCTCCAACCGTCGGCGGATCCGATCCCGCAGCTCTCTGGCTGCCTTCTCGGTGAAGGTGATAGCCACGATGCGCTCCATGGGGATCCCGGACCGGACCAACGACTCGACCCGATCGACGAGGGCTCGGGTCTTGCCCGATCCGGCCCCGGCTTCCACGAAAAGAGTGCGGCCGAGATCCGAGGCGATCATGTCTCGTGCGGGCTGATCGGTCAGGGCATCGGCGCCGGGGGGTCCAAGACCGGTTCGGGTGCCGGCCGGGCTGGGCTCGGGCGGTAGGTTCGAATGGTCGGTCACGGGTGTCGCTTCTACCGAACGGTCACGGCTGGGGCGGCGACGTGATGGACTCGAGCAGCTCGGGCTCGGCCACGGCCAGATACCGGTGCAGGTCGGTATCGCTGGTCTTGCGCTGCCAGTCGTGCCATTGGTCACGGGTGCCGAGCCCATCGGGGTCACAGAACCGGCAGGGGATCCAGGGCCGCCAGTTCGGGGGTTCGGGATGCAGCGGATACAGCCCCCCGGTGATGCCGTCGATCATGGCGCCCACGGTCTGCAACACTCGGGCCTGCACCGGCTCGGTGACGTCGTAACCGAGACTCTTGAAGCCTTCCTTGGCCGACACGAACCAGTAGTCGGCCCAAACCGGAGCGTCGATGTCCTCCAGGCTCCGCCGGAGAGCTGCGCTGTAGAGGCCGAGTTGGAGATGACGTCCGTTCGGACTGGGATTGTCAGGGCTCAGTTGTTTGTAGCGCCGGCTGGAACCGGTCTTGTAGTCGATGACGACGAAGCCCCCCCCGTCGGTGGTGTCGACGCGGTCGATCGATCCTCGGAACCTGATGGTGAGACCTCGATCCAGCTCGATGGTCACCTCGCCGTGGCTCGAATCTGGTTGGCCGAACCCGAGCTCAGCCGCCATGGGAACCGAGCGGTGACGGGCTCGCATCTCGTCGTCGAAGTCGACGAAAGCGTCCAGATCGGCCAGAAGTCGGCGACGATCTCGGTTCCAGTACAGGGTTCGCCCGGTCTGGCCCCGGGCTTCGAGCCGGTCGCATTCCTGCTCGGCGATCTCACCGAGCCGGCGTCGGCGCGGTTCGGGCCAGGGTTCGGCCGGAGCGGGAACAGCGCTCTCCTCCAAGGCCTCGGTGAGCCAGCTCTTGAGGCTGTGGTGAACCAGATGGCCTCGGGTCAACGAGCTGATTCGATACTCGGTTTCGGGATTCTCGACGGGGTTCACACCCAACACCTGGCTCACGAAGTAGGCGTGGGGGCACTCGGCCCAGGCTTCGAGCCCGGTGGCCGAGACGATGGTGTCAGCCGCGGTGGGGTCGGGGAGCGCTGCGCTCCGCAGGTTTGCGTCACGGGCCAGGTTGCCGTCGAAACGGGTGAATCGGTTCGAGGCTCGGGCCAGTCTCAGCTCTATGCCTCGGCGTAGCTCGACTCGGCGACAGACCGACGGGTGAGCCAGGATCGACTCGGCCTTGTCATGTTGGTGGGGGTGAGGTTGGTGGCGGTCGTGGAGGCCGAGCAGGGCCCGCATGTCGTACTCTTGGACGTGGGCAGGGAAAGTCGTCTGCCGTAGCCCGGTTACGAACGACGGCACCTCGGTTTCGATTTCGATGGTGCCGGAACCGGTCCGGGCCGGTAGCCAGCGGCTGCGGACATGCTGGGCCGAACGGCGGAGATCGCCTCGGGGGTACGACAACAGGGACTGTTCGGCCGCGGCCAGCACCTCCAGGAGAGCTCGATGATCGTCGCCGGGGGCGGTCCGCAACGCCAGGTCGGATCCGACCGCGATTCGTTCCCGGTCCGGCAACAAGACGTCGTCGTGGCGGTGGGCCGGGAAAACTCCCTCCGCCATACCGCACACCACCACCAGATCGAGCTCGACTCCCAGCGCCAGACCGACCGGGCCGACGAGCACGCCGGCCCCGAACCGGCCGTGGCGGCCCGGGTGATCGGCCAATTCGAGCCTCAGGGCCTGTCGGAAAGCGACAACCGAAGGCTCGGGGTCGATACCGTCGAGCTCGCCGAGCCGTTCGACGGTGGCGCCGACGGTACGGGCGTGGTCTTGCTCGTCGTCGGGCCAGTGGCCCCGGTCGGTCTCGGTGCCCAGGTAGTCACCGATGAGCCCGGTGCACCATCGGCTCAGCTTCCTCCAGCTCCGAGCTTCGGATCCCCGGTCGAGGTCGGCATGGAGCCGGGCGACGAAAGCGGCCAGCTCCCGGGTCCGTTCGGCGCTCTGCCGTCGATGTTCGGCTCGGCCGGGTTGCTCCTCACCGTCATGATCGCGGCTGGCTTCGATCTCGTCGGCCTCGGCTTCGATCTCGTCGGCTTCGGCTTCGAGCTCGTCGGCGTAACGGCCCAGACGCTGTGCCCACTGGTCGGCTCCGGCCACCACTGCGGCCGCTCGGGCCACCCGTTCCCAGGTCGCGGCCGGGACGGGCCGGCGCTTGAGGCGCGGCTGGCTTCTCCGGGGGCGGGGCCGGCTCGGGTCGCTCTCGCCGGAGGGCCCGCTGGGCTGGTTCGGGTTGCTGGGCCGGTTCGGGTCGTAGCGGATCGGTGCTGCCGCCAACCAGGCGGTGACGTCGCGTCGGGACATGTCGTTGTCGGTCAAGGCCAGCATGGCGAGCAGCGATCGGCCCAGCAGCGAAGTCTCGGCCGTGGGCACGGTGGCGCCGCACCATTGGATTCCGGCTGAGTCGAGGGCGTCGCCGACCAGCCGGGCGTACGGGTCGGACGATCCGTACAGGATGGCGCAACGGCCCAGCCGGCTGCCGGTGCGGGCCGCTTGCATCACGGCTCTCACCGCGTGGCGGACTTCGTCGTCGGCATCGGAGACGCTCAGGATTCGATCGGGTCGGGTTACGTGCTCGCCGGGGCCGGCGGGAGCTTCGGCCCGTATTGCCGGTGCAAGCCGGCGCAGCGATGCCTGCACGGCGGCGTCGGCGTCGGCCACTCCGGTGGTTCCAGCGATGACGGTCAGGGTGGAGTGTTCGGCGGCGGCCCGAAGCAGTCGAGCCTGGCCATCGGTGAGCCGCTGAGGTAAGAAGACGATGACCCGGCCCAGCTCGACCCCGATCGTTCGACCATCAGCGGCTATCACCCCAACCGCGGCCGTCATGAGCTGCTGCTCGTCGTAGAACCGATCGGCGAGGGCAGCTCTTGTGGCCCGATGGATACGGATCACGTCGGCGGCTCGGCTCGAGGTGGCAGCCAGCCGGTTCAGACCCGGCGAGCTCACATCGGAGAGTTCGCGGTGGGCTCGTACCAGGGCCCGTTCGGTAGCGGGATGGGTCTCGACCCCGGCGAAGTATCCGGGGCGGGTGCGCAGGACCGAACGCACCGCCGCGGCTACGACCGGCGTGGACACGGGCCGACGACCGCTGGCCGCGGCCGGTCGGGCCCCGAGCTGCTCGGCCAGCCCGTACACGGTCAGGAAGGAAACGGCGGTCATGCCACCGGAGCGGCGAGCCAACCCCCGGCGGGCGGCCAGGCCCGCGTAGTTGCTCGGTACCACTACCGTCACCGGCGCCAGCGGGTCGCCGGCCTTGGCGTCGGCCACGGCCGCGGCCAGAGCGTCGCGGGCATCGGCTCCGTACGGGGTCACGATCCAATCGAAGGCCACGGTTGCGATCCTAGAAGGGGCCTATGACCGGAACCGGTCTGTGGTAGGTATCTTCATTCGTGATCTCTTCCAAGTCGGCTGAACCGCGAAGGATCTCCCCGTATGAGCCAGAAGGCCAAGGTAAATCTCGCTGGCATGGGCCCGGGTCTGGCCATCTTCGGGGGTGTCGGCGGGGGTATCGCCGGAGCGACCGACAACTGGGTCTGGGCGGTGGTCTTCGTCATCCTCGGCGCCTTCGTCGGCTTGGGCATCGGTCACGGCATGTGACTGCGGCGGCGGTGCTGAGAGTGCAGTGAAGCGGTCTGCTGCTCCTGCTTTGGCCTTGGATCGAGCCGAGCTGGCCGAGCGGGCCGAGGTGGCGCCCTTCATCGTTGATCTGGTGATCGGTGCCGGCCTCGTCACGCCGGTCACCCATCCCGACGGTGAGCGCTTCGCCGCCGGTGCCGTCGACATGCTGGTGGCGGCCCGGACGCTGGTGAGCGAGGGGCTGGCCATCGAGGAATTGACGGCCTTGGCCATGCGCCACGCCACTCACGTCGAGAGCGTCATCGAAGACGCCATCGATCTGTTCAAGCGCCGTACCGACCGCCGTGGCGGTGATCGATCCGAGTTGTCGGCCACCTTGCCCCGGCTCGTTCCCGTCGTTACCGATCTCGTGGCTCAGCACTTCGAGAAGACCCTTATGGCTCGGGCCTTGGACCGTCTCGGCGATGACGCCGGGACGGTCGCCACCGCGATCGTGGTCGGGGCCCGTCGGCTGGATGAACGGGTCGACCCGCTCGCCGCTTACGCAGCCGCACGAGATCTCGACCGCAGCCTGTGGATCCGGCCCGACCGCGGGTTGCAGATAGCGGCCATGGGGGCGGTCGAGGTCATCGAACCCACCGGCTCGGATCGCTTCTCGGGAGCCTCGGCCGCCCGGGCCACCCTGGCGGCCCGGGTTCGGCGCCACGGTCCGGCCGATGCTCCCGCGCCCGTTCTGATCGGAGGTTTCTCGTTCCGGCCCGGCCCGGACCACCGGTCTCCGTCATGGCCGGGGTTCGGCGACTGCCGTTTGGTACTGCCTGAGCTCACCGTCATCGATCGCCCTGACGGGACTTGGGTGCAGATCGCGGCTCGGGTCGGCTCCGACGGGGACGAGCCGGCGACTTTGGCCGATCTGGACCGGAGGTTGGCCGCGTTCGGCGTTCCAGTTCTTCAGGTCGACGAAGCCGAAACCTGCCACCACGGAGACGAGACCGACGAAGCCGGCTACCTGAACCTGGTGAGCCGGGGAATCGACGCCATCGACGGCACCAACCTGGAAAAAGTGGTATGCGCACGGGTCCTTACCATCGAAGCCGAACCCGACCCGGTCGCAATGCTGGCCCGACTGCGAGAACAGAACCCGACCTGTGCGGTGTTCGCTTTCACGCTGGGCCCGGCCTCGTTCTTCGGGGCCACCCCCGAAGAACTGGTCACCCTGGACGGGCATCGGCTCAGAACTTCGGCTCTGGCCGGGACGGCTCCCCGGGGAGCCACCGAGGCCCGAGACCAGGCACTGGCGGCCGAGCTGCAAGCGTCGGCCAAGAACCGAGCCGAGCACCGATTCGTGGTCGATGCCATCACCGCCGCGCTGGAAGGTATCGGGCTGGTCGACCCCACCCCGGCCGAACCCGACGTGTTGTTGCTGACCTCCCTGCAACACCTGCGGACCCCCATCACGGCCCGGGTGGAGAAACGATCCGACGGGGTCGGTGACATGGACGTGCTGCGGGTAGCCGGGGTGCTGCATCCCACCCCGGCCACCGGCGGCACTCCTCGGGGAGCAGCTCTGGCCTTCATCGCCGACAACGAGCCCTTCGACCGGGGTTGGTACGCAGGTCCGGTGGGGTGGTGCGACCTGGACGGGAACGGCGAGCTGGGGGTGGCCCTGCGGTCGGTGCTGGCAGTCGACGGCCGGCTCCATCTGTTTGCCGGGGCCGGCGTTGTTGCCGGTTCCGTCCCGGATGAGGAATTGGCCGAGACCGCGGTCAAGTTCCGGGCTCTGCTGGACGTGATGGGGTGAGCGATCCCGCTGGCGACCCCGTATATGGCACCGTGGCTGCCTTCGTGGCCCGGCTGGCTGATCTGGGCGTTGCCGACGCTGTTATCAGCCCCGGTTCGCGGTCCACGCCTCTGGCCTTGTGTTTCCACGCTCATCGGAACTTTCGGTGCTGGGTCCAGCTCGACGAACGATCGGCCGGATTCTTCGCGCTGGGTCTGGGCCGGGCCATCGGCGGCCCGGCCGTGCTCGTGTGCACGTCGGGCACAGCCGCCGCCAACTACCTGCCGGCTGTGATCGAGGCCCACCACGCCGGGGTGCCCCTGGTTGCCTGCACTGCTGATCGACCCCCGGAGTTGCGGGGCTGGGGCGAGCCCCAGACCATCGACCAAGTGGGCCTGTACGGCCCGGCCACCCGGTGGGAGATCGATCTACCGGTCTCGGACAGGTCCACGGTTGCGATGGCGCCGCAGTGGGCCGAAGCGGCTGTGGCCGGCGCCACCGGAACCGATCCGGGCCCGGTCCATCTCAACTGGCCGTTCCGCGAACCATTGGAGCCATCGGCGACCGTCCCGGACGGCTCCGGCCGATCGGAAAGCCGGCTGTCGCCCACCGGTACAGGGGCCACCGGTACAGGGGCCACCGGTACAGGGGCCGAGGGTCGAGCCGGTGCCGCCCCGGACGGCTCGGACGGGGTGGCTGAGCTGACCGAGATCGTGAACGCCCACGACCGGGGCGTGGTGGTGGTCGGCCCGTGGCCGGCCGGTGGCCTCGACTCCGAACGGGCCTGGGCCCGAGCCGCGGTCGATCTGGCCGCTGAGGCGGGTTGGCCTGTCATCGGCGAGCCGATCTCTCATGTCCGGGGCCCCAACCGGCGTGAGGCTTGTGTGGTGACCACTGCCGATCATCTGCTGAGCGACGATGCCTTCGGCACCGAGATGGGGCCCACCGTCGCGGTTCTGGCCGGCCGGACCCCCACCACCAAGCCGGTACGGCTCTGGCTCGAACGAACCCGGCCCGATCACGTGATGTTGATCGATCCCGAGAACCGGTGGCGCCGAGCCAGTTTCCGCCTCACCGGACATGTCCGGGCCGCCCCCGACGAGCTCGACCTCGGGCCCGGCCCGGTCCCCACGCCCGGGCGCCGACGCTGGCTGGCGGCCTGGAAGCACCTCGACGCCCGGGCTCGGCTGGCCTTGGCCTGCCAGATCGACGACGGGCCGTTGCTGTCGGCCCGGGTGGCGCGCACTGTGGTCTCGTCCCTGCCGGCGGGGTCGGTGCTGATGACGTCGAACTCGATGGCGGTGCGCGACCTCGACGCTTTCGTCACCTCCACCGGAGCCGTCACCTGTGTGGGCAACCGGGGCGCTTCGGGAATAGACGGCATACCCTCCACGGCTCTGGGGCTGGCCGCGGCCGACCCGACCCGACCGGTGGCCCTGTACACCGGTGACCTGGCTCTGCTGCACGATCTGGCCGGGTTGACCGCTGCGGCCCGTCTCGGCCTTCACCTCACCGTGGTGTGCGTCGACAACAACGGCGGCGAGATCTTCTCGCTCCTGCCCATCGCCGCCCATCTCGAATCGACCGATTTCTCTACCTTGTTCCGTACCCCCCACGGCGTCACCTTCACCGATTTGAACGGCTTCGGTGGGATCAGAGCCTGCCGCGTCGAGTCGGCGACCGCTCTGTCCTCGGTCATCGAAACCACTACCTCCGCCCGAGTCCGGGGTGTCGATCTGATCGTGGTGCCGATCGATCCTGATGCTGACGTGGCTCAGCGCCGGGCTCTCACTGCAGCCGTGCAGGCCGTCACCCGCGCCGCGACCAGCCTGAACCGGCTCGACACGGCCGTACCAGGGTCGGGGTCGGTTCCGTGACGGTCACCTCGACCGTGGTGTCCGCCCGCGGTGTGGAGATCGCCGTCGACACCGGGGGGACGGGTGAGCCGGTGATGGTGCTGCACGGCTTCACCGGATCGGCTGCGGCCATGAGCCCGCTGACGTCGAGGCTGAAGGGTTTTACCGTGGTGGCACCCGATCTCATCGGTCACGGCCGCTCGCCGCTTCCTGAGGACCTGGCCCTCTACTCGGTGCCGAGCATGGCCGACCAGATGATGGCTGTCGCCGCCGCTCTCGGCCACGACTCGGTCCACTTGGTGGGGTACTCGATGGGAGGTCGGGTGGCGTTGACCGCGGCCTGCCATACCCCGACCCGGCTCCGGTCGCTGACTCTGATCGGCGCCACCGCCGGTATTGCCGATCCGGATCAGCGTCGCCGCCGGGCCGACGCCGACCGGGCCCGAGCCGACCGGATCGAAGCCGATCCCGTCGCTTTCGTCGACGAGTGGATGGCCTCCCCGCTGTTGGCCGGCCAGGCCCGGTTGGGCGCTGAGCACCTCCGAGCCGCCCGGGCCCAGCGGCTGTCGTGTGATCCGGCCGGGCTGGCCCGCAGCTTGCGGATGGGCGGCACCGGATCCATGCCTGCACTGCACGACCGGCTCCGGCACTGCCTGGTGCCGACCCACGTCGTCGTCGGCGATCACGACGCCAAGTTCTGTGCCGTTGCCGAAGAATTGGCCGACGAACTGCCCGACGCCAAGATCACCCGTATCGGAGGGGCCGGTCACGCCGCCCATCTCGAACGGGCCGGCACCACTGCCGCCGCCATTGCTGACTTCTTGCGGTTGGTGGACGGAACCCGACGTTGACCGGTCTGCGACTGGGACTGCTGGCGTTCCGCCTACCCTTGCGGGTCCCGTTGGTCACGGGCCGGGCCACTATCGGCCACCGGGCCGGGTTCCTGGTGGCGCTGGCCGACGGCGAGTACACCGGTTGGGGGGAGGCGGCGCCGCTGCCGGGCTGGTCCTCCGAGAGCCTGATGGCCACCGGAGCTGATTTGGCCCGAGCCCGCCTCGAAGTCGCCGAAAGCGGAGAGCCGGCCCTGACCCGTGTCGTCGGCTCGCTGGCCCCGTCCCCGTCGGCCCGGGCCGGCCTGGCCGGAGCTTGGGCCGATCTGCGGGCCCGGCGTCGGGGCCGGTCTCTGGCCGAGGATCTGGCCCCCGGACCGGTGAGCTCGGTGGTAGTCAACGCCTTGGTGGCAGTCACCGATCCGGCTGAGGTGCAAACTGCCGCCGCCGCTGCCGTCGAAGCCGGCTACGTCAGCCTGAAGCTCAAGGTCGGTGCATCTGACCCCGTCACCGACATCGAACGGGTGCGAGCGGTCCGCTCCGCTATCGGCGCCGGGCCCGAGCTCCGCCTCGATGCCAACGGAGCCTGGGACCGGCCAACGGCGTTGGAGGTACTCGGGGCCATCGAGCCGCTCGATGTCTCGTACTGTGAGGAGCCGGTGCCCGGTATCGACGCCATGGCCGATCTGAGCCGAGCCTGCCCCGTGCCCATCGCCGTGGACGAGTCCCTGCGCACCCGAGCCGACGCCGATCGCGCCCTCGGCTCGGGTCTGACCACTCTGGTGGTCAAGCCTCAAGCCCTCGGCGGCCCCGACATCGCCATGGAGGTGATCGCTCGGGCCGCCGCCGCCGGCGCCCGGGTGGTGATCACGTCCTTCGTCGACTCGGCCGTGGGCCTGGCCCACGGCCTGCACGTGGCCGCGGCCGCCGTCCCTGGCGAGGCTCATGGCTTGGCCACCAGCCGGTTGCTGGCCACCGACGTGGCCGAGCCCCCGACCTTGGTGGCCGGTCGCATGGGTGTACCGTCCGGGCCGGGTCTCGGTGTCGAGCCCGACGATGCCACACTGGGGTGGTGAACATCGTCCCCACCCGAGACGCCGAGCTGGATGCGGCCGTGGCCGGGGCTATGGTGGCGAAGATGCGCCATTCGGCCGAGACGCGTACGGCCGCCAACCGCTTCTACGTCGAGGCTGGCATCGTTGAGGACTTCACTGCCGCTCTGACCGAGTCCATGGCCGAGGTCGTGGTGGGCAACGGGTTCGACGAGGGTGTCACCTGCGGCCCAATGATCGACGCCAACACCATGATCGCCCAGGTCAACGATACCGAGATGGGCCTCGCCGGCTACCTGTACACTCGGGGTCTGGTTCGAGGGCTGGCTGTCAGCGAGCAGATCCAGGCCGGGATGATCGGGCTCAACCGGAGTGCTGTATCGGACCCGGCCGCCCCCTTCGGGGGCATGAAACAGTCGGGCCTGGGCCGGGAGGGATCAACCGAGGGTATCTACGAGTTCTGCGAAACCCAATACATTGCTACCGATTGGTGAAGGGTATTCTGATTGCTGTGTTGACTATGTTGTTAGCGGTCGGGTTGTGGTTGTTTGCTGGGTCGGCTGTGGCTCAGGCCGGGTCTGGTGAGTCGGACGTGCCCGTGGAGGGGCGGGTGAATCCGGTGGTGGAGTCGTATGCGCGTGACTATTCGGTGTCGTATGAGGAAGCTGGCCGACGTTTGGATCGGATCGGCCCGTTGCAGGACATCATGGCCGCGATCAGGGACGCCGAGAGTTTCAGGCTGGCTGGTTGGGGGATCGATCATGCTGATCGGTTCGGGGCTTGGGTGTGGTTGACCGGTGACGAACCCCCGAGCGCGGAGGCGGCCCGCATCGTGGCTGTGAATGATGACGTGGAGATCCGCACCGGTGCTGCCTACACATACGAGGAGTTGAGAGCCGCGCAGGACCGGTTCGCCCCCGATTCGGTGGAGGTAACGGCGGACTCCGAGGTGGGGTCGAAAATCTCCGACATGGTGGTGTTCACCGGCATCGACATGGAAACGAACAGCGTCGAGATCGGTATCGATCCTGCTCCTGGTTCCAGCCGTGTTCGTAGGGATACCGGTTCCGTGCCTTCCTCAGTGTCCGATGAAGAGTTCGAGGCCGAAGCGGCCTGGCTGATCGGTGTGGTGTCCGATCACATCGGGGTGGGGGTAACGGTTGCTGACGGGCGAGGGTTCGGCCCGACCGCTGATTTCAACGGCGGGGAGAATATGGAAAGCGGGGAGAGTAAGGCAATATGCACGGCGGGTTTTGCTGCCAAACAGAATGGAGGTAGTTACGGGATTATCACCGCCGGTCACTGTTCTGAGGATCTAAGAATGCATGGTAGGCTTCTTACTTTCTCACACGGTTGGGAAAGTAAGACCGCTGATGCTCAGTTTCATCAAATCCCAGCCGCGGGTTCTCATAAGCTATCCGACGATTACAAGTGCCGCACTGGGGGAAAATTGTGCGATGTCAAGGGATTAGCTGATCGAAAGGACATGATAGGCGAATACGTATGTCATACCGGGCGAGTCAGCGGCATATCCTGTGGGGAGATCAAGAACACGTGGACTAAACCTACCAAGTATGCAGCATGTTTGGATTCAAAGAACGGCAGCGTTGTCGCTTGCTCTCCGGTGTTTGTCAAGGTCAAGGGCCTATCGCTCAAGTACTGTAGAGGGGACAGCGGTGGTCCGTGGTATGACCAAGTGGGTGTTGCATACGGTATCCACCATGGATCAGTAGGAGCCGATTGTACGAAAAGAGGAGGGAGGGCCATCTTTTCTGCCATCAGGGAGGTGGAAAAATTCCTCGGGGTCGAGGTGTTGACCGAGGATCCCTCTCCGCCCAGTGCTCCTGAGGCGGTCGAGGCGGTCGTGGGCTCTGATGGGGTGTCACTGTCCTGGGAGTCGCCTCCTGAAGGAGCAGTGTCCTACCGCGTGTATCGTCGAGCGGCAAAGCCGGGTCAGATTTTCAGCGAGATCGGCAGAGCCGGGAGAACTTCTTATTTTGATCCTGCTCTGGATTTGGCTTCGAGCGTTGAATATCAATATCAGGTCAAGGCAATCAACAACCTCGACTTGGAAAGCGACCTTAGTGCCATTGCTCGTGTGACCATACCGGCTGGAGGTCCGGGTCATGGGGGTCTAAGAGCAGTTGTAGGTTCTGGTGGGGTGTCGTTGTCTTGGCCGGACCCGGGATGGCCTAGTGCTGGTTATGAGGTGTATCGCCGGGCTGCGACGCTGGGGGAGAGTTACAGTAAGATCGGCCAAACCAGTGAGGCTTCCTTTGTTGATCCTGTTAATGGGTTGACCCCGGGAACCGAGTACTACTATCGGATAAAGACGACCTTCAGGTTCGCTATGGACCCGTGGGTGCCAGATCGTTTTTCATATGCACGGGTGGTGGCACCGGCTGTCAGCGGCCCCGATCCGGTGGGTTCGCTCGAAGCAGTGGTGGGTTCGGGTGGGGTGTCGTTGACCTGGACGGCACCTAAAGGCAATGTTGCTCGTTATGAGGTGTATCGTCGGGTGGCGGTGAAGGGTGAGAGCTACGGGAAGGTTGGCACGACTCGAACCGCTAGTTTTGTCGATCCGGTTTCGGGTTTGACTCCGGGAACGGAGTATTATTATCGGGTGAAGGCGGTTGGTAGTACTGGTGTGGTTGGGGGTTGGGGGTCGGGTTCGAACTATGCTCGGGTGGTTACTCCGGCTGTTGGGGGGCTGAACGCGGTGGTGGGTTCGGGTGGGGTGTCGTTGACCTGGACGGCACTTGAAGGTGACGTGGCTAGCTATGAGATACACCGACGAGTGGCCGTGCGAGGGCAGAGCTATACCAGGATAGGCACGGTTACGACTGATAGCTATTCGGATCCGGTTTCGGGTTTGACTCCGGGAACGGAGTATTATTATCGGGTGAAGGCGGTTGGTAGTACTGGTGTGGTTGGGGGTTGGGGGTCGGGTTCGAACTATGCTCGGGTGGTTACTCCGGCTGTTGGGGGGCTGAACGCGGTGGTGGGTTCGGGTGGGGTGTCGTTGACCTGGACGGCACTTGAAGGTGACGTGGCTCGTTATGAGGTGTATCGTCGGGTGGCGGTGAAGGGTGAGAGTTATGGTAAGGTTGGCACGACTCGAACCGCTAGTTTTGTCGATCCGGTTTCGGGTTTGACTCCGGGAACGGAGTATTATTATCGGGTGAAGGCGGTTGGTAGTACTGGTGTGGTTGGGGGTTGGGGGTCGGGTTCGAACTATGCTCGGGTGGTTACTCCGGCTGTTGGGGGGCTGAACGCGGTGGTGGGTTCGGGTGGGGTGTCGTTGACCTGGACGGCACTTGAAGGTGACGTGGCTCGTTATGAGGTGTATCGTCGGGTGGCGGTGAAGGGTGAGAGTTATGGTAAGGTTGGCACGACTCGAACCGCTAGTTTTGTCGATCCGGTTTCGGGTTTGACTCCGGGAACGGAGTATTATTATCGGGTGAAGGCGGTTGGTAGTACTGGTGTGGTTGGGGGTTGGGGGTCGGGTTCGAACTATGCTCGGGTGGTTACTCCGGCTGCGGCCCAGGCGAACGCGTCCGGTTGAACTGTCAACCTGTTTCAGGTGGTTCATGCCGTAGCGGCGCAGCACCGAGCTCGCTCAAAGGGACCAATCAATCGACCACCATTGTCGATAACGGCCCCGATCCCTGCAAACTAGGGTAGAGGTCGTGTGCGGGATCGTTGCCGTCGTCCGTCGGCCTGCCACCCGGCCGATGCCGACGGCCGACGAGGTGGTCGGCTTGGTCTCGGGCCCCGATCCGGCCCGGCCCGGTGCCGATCCGGTGGTGGCGCTGAGCCTCGCCGCCGATCGGCTCGCCGATGCCGACGCGTTGCTGGGCGGTGTACCCGGCCTGCGGTTGATGCTCGCCGACCCGTCGCTGGCCGACATCCTCGCGGCTCGCATCGAAGCTTTGGCTGCTTCTGTTTCGGCGGTCGAGGCCCGCGTCGATGCCGATGACGCCTTCAGCACCGTCGAATCAGAGCAGTTGAACCACGAGCTGGTACGGGTGCGGGACGGGATCTGGGCTCTACAGCAAGATCGTCTCGGATCGGTCCGCTCGGTTCGCGGCCTGATCGGAGCCGCCCGATCCGAAGCGGCTGTCACTGCCGGTCTTTCCATCCATCAGGCTCTGGCCGCGCTCGATCGTCTCGAAGTCCGAGGTCGCGACTCAGCCGGATTGCACTTGCTGATCCGCGACCACGAACTGGATCTCGATGACGCCGCTGTGCTCTCGGCTATCAGTGAGCGCAGCAAGGACCGCAACTTCGGCTCCGGATCGGTGCGCCTGGTGAACGGCGTCTTGAGCTTCGTGTACAAGACGGCGGCCGAGATAGGCGAACTGGGCGACAACACCGCCGTGTTGCGGGCCGCCGTCACCGGTGACGGGCTGCTGGCCGAGGCCCTGGCCCGGGACCGGGCCCAAGTGCTGGTGCTGGCCCACACCCGCTGGGCTTCCGTCGGAATCATCTCTGAGCCCAACGCCCATCCTCTCAACAACGAGCGGGCCGGCGTCGACTCGGCCGCCGGGTCCGGTGCCGCCTACGTGGTCGGAGCCTTGAACGGCGACATCGACAACTTCGCCGATCTCATGGCTTCTGCGAACGTGGCGGCGCCTCCGACCATCACCACCGACGCCAAGGCGATGCCGACGGTGATGGGCCGCCTATTGGAGTCGGGCCTCCCGATCGCGGAGGCATTCCGGCGGACCGTGGTCGATTTCGAAGGATCGGTGGCTGTCGCCGCCTGCACCGCAGCCGACCCCGGCCAGCTCCAGCTCGCCCTGCGGGGCAGTGGTCAGTCCCTGTACGTGGGGCTGGCCGAAGACGCCTACGTGGTGGCCAGCGAACCCTACGGCTTGGTCGAGGCCACTAGCCGCTACATCCGTATGGACGGCGACACACCCGGCAATCCCGACAACCCCAGCACCGGTCGGGGCCAGGTCGTCGAGCTCGACGGGAGCCGGGCCGGAACCGTCGAAGGCGTGTCCCGGTGGGCCTACGACTCCACTGAGCTACCGGTGTCGGCCGCTGAGGTGGTTCGGACTTCCATAACCACTCGAGACATCGACCGCGGCGATCATCGTCACTACCTCCTCAAGGAGATCAACCAGGCGCCGGAGTCGTTCCGCAAGACCCTGCGAGGCAGAATCGTCGGCAGCGGCAGCACGCTGAGGGTGTCGCTCGGGCCCGAGACCATCCCCGAGCCGGTCCGGACCGGCTTGCGGGCAGGGTCGCTGAGCCGGGTGCTGGTAGTGGGTCAGGGCACGGCCGCGGTGGCGGGAGAGAGCCTGGCCGCTGCCCTCCAGACGTGGACCGGCGGTGCCGTCACCGCTCTGGCCCTTCCTGCCACCGAGCTGTCGGGTTTCGGATTGCGCCCTGACATGTCCGACACCATGGTGATCGCCATCTCCCAGTCGGGCACGACAACCGACACCAACCGCACCGTCGACATAGTGCGGGCTCGCGGCGCCACCGTGATCGCCGTGGTCAACCGCCGCAACAGCGATCTGACCGATCGGGCCGACGGGGTGCTCTACACGTCGGACGGCCGTGACATCGAGATGAGCGTCGCCTCCACCAAGGCCTTCTACTCCCAGATCGCGGCCGGTCTGCTGCTGGCCGTGGCCATAGCCGACGAGATCGGCGCCGACGGGGACAGAGGCGTTGACCGGGCCAGCGGCGGGTCGTACCCCCACGACCGGGCCCGGCTCCTCGAAGCGATCCGAGCCCTGCCCACCGCCTTGGAGACGGTGCTGGAGAGCCGGCCGCTCGTCGCCGACGCCGCCCACCGCTTCGCTCCTCCCCGGCGCCATTGGGCCGTGGTCGGCAACGGTCCCAACAAGATCGCAGCCCGTGAGATACGGATCAAGCTGTCGGAACTGTGTTACAAGTCCATCTCCAGCGACTCCACGGAGGACAAGAAGCACATCGACTTGTCGGCCGAGCCGCTCATCTTGGTCTGCGCTGCCGGCTTGACCGGTTCGACGGCTACCGACGTGGCCAAGGAGGTGGCGATCTTCAGCGCCCACAAGGCGACTCCCATCGTCGTGGCCGACTCCGGCGACGAACGTTTCGACGCAGCCCTGGCCGTTCTGCCCGTTCCTGTCGTCGACCCTCGCCTGTCGTTCGTACTGGCGGCGATGGTCGGCCACATCTTCGGCTACGAGGCCGCCCTGGCCATCGATGCCGGGGCCCGACCCCTGCGCGAGGCTCGCAGCGCCATCGAAAGGGCCGCGGCCCGGCCCGGCGTCACCGGTGAAGAAGCCATGGCCGAGATCGCCCCGGTGGTGGAGCGGGTAGCCACTGCCTTTTACGACGGGCTGCGCCAAGGCCACTACAACGGTCATCTGCAAGCCTCGACCGCGGTGCGGATCTCTACTGCTCTGCGCTATGCCCTGGGCCGAGCCCCCCTGGACTCCTATCAGGTGGAGATGGGCGAGGTGGGTACTCCGGGTGTGGTGATCGAAGACCTCGCCGCCGCCCTCACCCTGGGAATAGCCGAGCTGTCCCGCCCCATCGACGCCATCCGTCATCAGGCCAAGACGGTGACCGTGGGCATATCACGCTCCGACCAGACCCTGCTCGGGGCCCGGCTGGTCCAAGCCGTCCTCGATGTCGGCGCGCCCCGCGATCAGCTCAGCTATTCGGCCCTGCGGACTCTGGCCGATCTCGACCCGAGCATCGACGCGGTTGCGGGTTACACCCGCTACCGGATCGAGGGCCTGGAAACCGCCCATGCCGAAGCCGCGGTGGCGGTGGTGGACCGGGGTGGCATCTCGCTGAACATCGTGTCTCGAACCGATCGTGTTCCGGAACTGAGCGGCACCAAGCACCAAGTGGCCACCGAGCGCCGGGTGCTGGTGGCCCGAGGCCGTCGTGACGGGCGGACAGTGGTGCTGGTGCCGGAGATCAAAGGCGGTGTCACCATCGGGATCACGTTGCTGCATGTCTCCTTCGTGGATCGACTCTCGGTCGCGGCGGCTCGCGGCGTGCTCCAGGGTTATCGCAACCGCTACTCGGAATTGCGGGATGCCGTAACCGAGACCGAGCCGACCTTTCGGGAAGACGTTCTGGCTGCCATCGCGCCGGTGGAGATGCTGACCGAGCCGGTGCCGGACCTGGCCGATCGCTGGTGGGTCGGGTCGGGCCCGGAGCAAGATCGTGAACGATGACGGGCGGGCTGTGATCGGCATCGGAACCGACCTGGTCGACATCGACCGGTTCCGAACCGTGATAAACCGGACCCCGGCCGTGATCGAGCGGTTGTTCACCGCCGGTGAACGGTCCTACGCAGCCCGGGCCACCGACGCCGCTCCTCGCCTGGCCGGTAGGTTCGCAGCCAAGGAAGCGACCCTGAAGGCGCTCGGCCTCGGTCTCGGCGCAATGGCCATGGCCCAGATCGAAGTGGTTCGGTTGGGCGACGGTCGGCCGGAACTGCTACTTCATGGCCCGGCCCGAGCCGTGGCCCGATCCCACGGTGTGCAGCGCTGGCTGGTGACCATCTCCCACACCGACCGGCTGGCCCAGGCCACCGTGATGGCGTTGTAGCGGTGATTCCCGTCGTCACCGGAGCTCAGATGGCCGCCATCGACGCGGCTGCTCCCGAACCGGTGGAGGTGCTGATCGAACGAGCCGGCGCCGCCGTGGCCCGGGCCGCGGTCGATCTCATGGGCGGTACCTACGGTCGCCGGGTGGTGGTGCTGGCCGGGCCCGGCCACAACGGAGACGACGGCAGAGCGGCCGCGGTTCGGTTGCGCCGCCACGGGGTACGGGTCGGTGTCGTCGCCGCGGTGGAGGCCGGCCGCACCGGTCGGATCCTGCCCGCTGCCGATCTGTACGTCGATGCCGCTTTCGGTGCCGGGCTGTCTCGCCCCTACCGGCCCCCGGCCCGCAGTCGAGCTCGGGCCCCGGTGCTGGCCGTCGACATCCCCAGCGGCCTCGACAGCCTCACCGGTGCGGCTCTGGACCCCTCGGTGTGGCCGGCCGACCGCACCGTGACCTTCGCCGCTATGAGCCCTGGCCTGCTGTTCGGGGCCGGGCCGGCGATGGGCGGAGAGGTGACCGTGGCCGACATCGGCCTCGACGCTGCCACCGAACCCGCCTGTGACCTGATGACCGACGACGACGTCGAAGCACTGCCAGCGGGGTCCACCGCCACCCACAAATGGCACAGCGCGGTGCTGGTGGTGGCCGGTTCGCCCGGCATGGCCGGCGCCGCCGCTCTCACCTGTAGCGCCGCGGCGCGCAGCGGCGCCCGGATGGTGCACCTGTGCGCTCCCGAGCAAGTCACCGCTGCCGCTCCGATCGAAGTGGTGAGCTCGACGCCACCGCTGGGCTCGGACCGGCAAATAGCCGTAGAACGCTTCCACGCCGTCGCGGTCGGACCGGGACTGGGGACAGGTCCCGAGGCCGAGGCCCGGGTGGCGGAGGCATTGGATCTGCCGCTACCGGCCGTGGTGGACGCCGACGGGTTGAAGCTGCTCAGCCGGGTTGGTGGTGCGAGCCGGCTGCGGCACCGGTCGACGCCCACCGTGCTCACCCCTCACGACGGTGAGCTGGTCGGGCTGACCGGGTCGCGTCCCGGCCCCGACCGAATCGCCGCCGCCCGAACCGCGGCCGCGGCCCTGGGCGCGATCGTGGTCTTGAAGGGGGGGCCGACGGTGGTGGCCGACCCGAGCGGTCGGGTTCTGATCACCGCCAGCGGCGACGCTCGGCTGGCCACGGCCGGGACCGGCGACGTGCTCACCGGGGTGATCGCGGCTCGCCTGGCTGCCTTCGGTTCCGACACCAGAACCGAGGTGTTCGAGCGGGTTGGCGAAGCTACTCATCTTCATGGCCGGGCCGCGACGATGGCCGGGGTGCGGATCACGGCTGGCGACGTGGTGGCTCATCTGGCCGCCGTGACCCCCTGACCGAGGTAGTGGCGTGCGCCCGACTGTGGCCCGCATCCGTCCCGCTGCCATCGAGGCCAACGTGGCTCGGCTGGCCGAGCTGGCCCCCGGCGCCGTCTTGTGTGCGGTGGTGAAGGCCTCCGGTTACGGCCATGGCGGGCCGCGGGCCGCGGCCGCGGCCCGAGCCGCCGGCGCGGCCTGGCTGGCAGTGGCCACGACCGTGGAGGCAGCCGAGATCGCCGGTGCCGTCGAGGGCGACCCTCCGATACTGGTGCTGTCGGAACTGGACCCCGACGACGCCGCTGCTGCCGGTACCGACCTGCCCGAGCAGGTCCGGTTCACTGTCGCCTCGGTGGCCGGGGTCGAGGCTCTGGACCGCTGCGGATCGACCCGGCGGGTTCACCTCGGGATCGACACCGGGCTGCACCGCATGGGCGCCACCCCCGGCCAAGTGGCCGGGGTAGTTGCCGCGCTGGGACGGTCCGGGGTAGTGCGTCTCGAAGCGGTGTGGACTCATCTGGCCGTGGCCGACAAACCTGACGATCCCTTCACGGCCGTCCAGCTCCGGAGGTTCGATGCGACCCTGGCCGAGCTGGGTGAATGTGGGATCGGCCCGGTCATGACTCATGCCGCCAACTCGGCCGGGCTGATAGCTCATCCCCGGTCTCACCGTGACATGGTCCGGCCCGGCATTGCCATGTACGGGGTGGCGCCCGGCCCGGCTCTGCGAGACCGAATCCGCCTCGAGCCGGCGTTGGAGCTGCTGTCGCGGGTGACTGCGGTGCGGGTCGTCCCCGCCGGTGAGAGCGTCTCCTACGGTCGCCGCTGGTACGCCCCGACGCCGACGCGAGTGGCGACGGTGCCCATCGGCTACGCCGACGGCATCAGACGCGACAGCGGCGCAGCCGGGGTCGAGGTGTTGATCCGAGGTCGCCGCCGCCCCATCCTGGGCACGGTCACGATGGATCAGCTCATGGTGGCGGTGGACGGAGAGGTCGCCACCGGTGACGAAGTGGTGCTCATCGGTCGCCAGGGTGGCGAATGCATCACGGCTGTCGAGGTAGCCGAACGGCTCGGCACCGTCGGCTACGAGGTGCTGGCCGGCTTGGGGGCCAGGATTCGCAGGGTCTGCGTGTGAGCCCGGTGGAGATCACCGTCGCCGGAGTCGAGATCGGCCACTGGACCGATGCCGAGGCTCGCACTGGCTGCACCGTGGTGGTGTTTCCGCCGGCCACCACTGCTTCGGGCGAGGTGCGGGGCGGGGCGCCGGCTACTCGGGAGTTCGCTTTGCTGGCCCCCGAACGGCTCGTCGATCACGTCGACGCCGTAGTTCTCAGCGGCGGTTCGGCGTTCGGGTTGGCGGCCTGTGACGGCGTGATGGAGGTGCTCGAATCCGAGAACCGAGGTTTCGCCACTGCTCGGGGGTCGGTGCCCATCGTGGTGGGCATGGCCTTGTACGACCTGGGCGTGGGCGACCCGTCCGTTCGGCCCGGAGCCGCCGCCGGCCGCCGTGCCGCCACGGCTCGCTCCTCGGTGACGCCGACGGGCCGGGTCGGGGCCGGAACCGGGGCCACGGTATCGAAGTGGCTGGGGCCCCATCGGGCGACCGACGCGGGCCTGGGCATCGCCACCACCCGGCGCGACGATCTGGTGGTGATGGCGGTGGTGGCCGCCAACGCGGCCGGCGACCCCGATCCCGGATCTCTGGAGGAGATCATCGACGGGTCCTTCACCGGCTGGGCTGATCGCTGCGAACCGTTCACCAACACCTCTTTGGGCGTGGTGGTGACCAACGCTGCTCTCGACAAGACGGGCTGCTTCTGGGTGGCTCAGGGCGGTCATGACGGCATGGCTCGGGCCTTGGTGCCCGCCCATTGCCGGTCCGATGGCGATGCGGTCGTGGCCGCCGCCACCGGTGCGGTCGAAGCTTCCGTGGACGACGTGAGGCTCCTGGCCATGGCGGCTGTTATCGCGGCCACCAGCAACGCCGTCGATACCATCGAGAGGTGACATCGAGGCCTTTACCCGGTTGACTCGGCTCATGATCTCCTGCGCTACCAGCAGTGTCGACGAGACCCGTTCGCTGGGCGCCGCCGTGTCTATTGTCGTCGGCCCCGGTGACGTGATCGTGCTCGCTGGTGATCTCGGTGCCGGCAAGACGGCTTTCACTCAGGGCTTCGCCGCCGCCCTCGGAATAACGGCCCCGGTGACGAGTCCCACCTTCGTGCTGGCCAACCGCTACGAAGGCGAGATCGTGGTGAACCACCTCGACGTTTACCGCTTCACCGGGCGGGGCGAGGTGCACGACTTGGCCCTGCCCGAACTCCTCGATGGCAGCGTTACCCTGATCGAGTGGGGCGACACCATTGTCACCGCCTTGCCAGCGGACCGGCTCGAGATCACTTTCGGTTTCGGTGCCGGTGACGACGACCGGTCCGTGGACCTGGCTTTGCGGGGCAAGTCCTGGCGGTGGCGGTCCCAAGCCTTGAGCCGCGCCGTCGAGAACTGGAGTCGGTCGCCGTGCTGATCCTCGGGATCGAATCGGCCACCGCCCTCACCGGGTGTGCACTCGGTGGTAACACCGGCGTGCTCGCCGCGATCCGGACCACCAGGGACCGCCGCCATGCCGAGCTGTTGGCGCCCCAGATTCGTACTCTGTGCCAGCAAGCCGGTGTAAGCCTTCACGACCTCGCCGTGGTGGCCGTGGACGTGGGCCCGGGCCTGTACACCGGGCTGCGGGTGGGCGTCATGACGGCCCTGACTATCGCCCAGGCCCGAAAGGTGCCCATGATCGGCGTGACCAGCCTCGACTTGGCCGCTTTCCCGGTGCGCCACACCTGCCGGTCGGTAGTGGTGGTCATCGACGCCCGCCGGGGCGAAGTATTCCATGCCCGGTATCGGCCCGTCCCCGCAGGGATGCAACGCATCTCGGAACCGGCTCTGGGTTCGCCTGATGCCGTCGTCTCAGAGATCATGGCCGTAGGGGAAGAGGTGCTCGTGGTTGGTGACGGAGTCGTGAGGTATCGCTCGATCTTCCAAGGCATCAGCGGCATCGAGATCGCCGACGAGGGGTTCGCTCACCCCTCGGCTGAGTCGCTGGTGCAGCTTGCCCATGCCTACGCGCTGCGGGAGGAGTTCGTCCGGCCCGACCAGATCCGGCCGATATACCTGCGCTCCCCCGATGCCGAAGCAAGATGGCCACCAGCGACCGGCCCGGACGGAAACCGGCCGTGAGCACATTGCCGGGCCATACCCAGGTTCCAGGTGAGCGCGACTTGGTGCTCGGGATCGAGACGTCTTGTGACGAGACCGCAGCTTCGGTGGTGGTCGGAGGAGAGGACTTGGTGTTGTCCTCGGTGGTGTCGAGTCAGATAGATCTACACGCCCGCTACGGCGGGGTGGTTCCCGAGGTCGCGGGCCGGGCCCATGTGGAGCTCTTGTTGCCGGTCGTATCCGAGGCCGTGGTCACCGCCGGGGTCGACGATAGAGACATCACCGCCGTAGCGGCCACGTATGGCCCCGGCTTGGTGGGGGCTCTGCTGGTGGGAGTGTCAGCGGCCAAGGCCCTGTCGCTGGTGTGGTCGGTGCCTTTCGTGGCCGTGAACCATCTCGAGGCCCACCTCCATGCCGCTTTTATCGACGAGGGTGACATCGATATGCCGGTGGTCGTGATACTGGTCTCGGGTGGCCACACCATGCTGGTGCTGATGCAGGACCGGCTGCGTTACCGGGTGCTGGGGGAGACGGTTGACGACGCGGCCGGTGAAGCCTTCGACAAAGTGGGTCGCTATCTCGGCCTCGGATATCCGGGAGGCCCGGCCATCGATCGTCTCAGCGCGGCCGGTGATCGTGACGCCATCAGTTTTCCCCGGCCCATGCTCGACGACGGCTCGGACTTCTCCTTCAGCGGCCTGAAGACGGCAGTGATCAACCACGTCAGGCGTCATCCGGAAGCCGAACCGGCCGACGTGGCCGCCTCCTTCCAGGAGGCGGTGGCCGACGTGCTGGTGACCAAGGCTCGCCGGGCCGCTGTCACCCACCGAGCCCGGGGATTGTGCCTGGCCGGAGGGGTGGCCGCCAACAGCCGATTGCGGGAGATGGTGTGCGATGTCGGTACCCGGGCCGATCTGGAGGTCTACCTGCCCAGCCTCTCGATGTGCACCGACAATGCGGCCATGGTGGCGGTGGCGGGGTGGTGGCGGCTCCAGACCGACGGCCCCTCACCGCTCGACGTCGGGGCTGACCCCTCGCTCGGCTTGCCCCGAGCCTGAATACCGGGCGGGGTCTCGAGGCCTGAATACCTGAGGCCTGAATACCTGAAGTATCCGATTTGATGGCGCCGCGTGTTGTCCCAGCCGACGGTCGGGCCTATTGTTGGCACTCGGCTATGGCGAGTGCCAACGAGCCGAATAAGGGCCTGAGCAGGCCTCCGTCCAGCAACCGAATCCGGAGGATCAATGAATCTGAACCCCCTCGAGGATCGCATTGTCGTGCGCCCCGGTGACGCCGAGGAAACAACGGCCAGCGGTCTTGTCATTCCTGACACCGCCAAGGAAAAACCCCAGCAGGGTGAAGTGCTGGCGGTTGGCCCCGGCCGGCGGTCGGACCAGACCGGCGAGATCATCCCGGTCGATGTCGGCGTCGGCGACACCGTCGTCTACTCGAAGTACGGCGGTACCGAGATAACCGTCGAAGGTGAGGATCTGCTGATCCTCAATGCCCGCGATGTGCTGGCCAAGATCGGCTGAGGTCTACTGATGCCGAAGATTCTCAAATTTGACGAAGAGGCCCGTCGGGGCTTGGAGGCGGGCGTCAACAAGCTCGCCGATGCTGTGAAGGTGACGTTGGGGCCTCTGGGTCGCAACGTAGTGCTCGACAAGAAATTCGGAGCGCCCACCATCACCAACGACGGCGTGTCGATAGCCCGCGAAGTCGAG
This sequence comes from Acidimicrobiales bacterium, assembly GCA_963422655.1. Taxonomy (GTDB): domain Bacteria; phylum Actinomycetota; class Acidimicrobiia; order Acidimicrobiales; family Aldehydirespiratoraceae; genus CATQHS01. The sequence continues at coordinate 1,992,072 of OY730440.1, forward strand.
TTGGACGACCAGTTCGAGAACATGGGCGTGCAGCTCGTGAAAGAGGTCGCCACCAAGACCAACGACATCGCCGGTGACGGCACCACCACTGCCACTGTTCTGGCCCAAGCCCTGGTTCGGGAGGGCCTGCGAAACGTCGCCGCCGGTGCCAATCCCATGGGCCTCAAGCGGGGCATGGAGAAAGCGGTGGCGGCTGTGGTCGGCTCGTTGGCCGACCAGTCCGTGCCGGTGTCGACCGACAAGGACAAAGTGCAGTCGGTGGCTGCGATATCGGCTGCTGACGTGTCGGTGGGCGAGACCCTGGCCGAGGCCTTCGACAAGGTGGGCAAGGACGGTGTGATCACCGTCGAGGAGAGCAACACCTTCGGCATGGACCTCGATTTCGTCGAGGGCATGCAGTTCGACAAGGGCTATCTCTCCCCGTACTTCGTAACCGATCCCGAACGCCAGGAGGCCGTGCTCGAGGAGCCTTACGTGCTGCTCAACCAGGGCAAGATCAGCAGCGTCGGAGACCTGCTGCCCGTGCTCGAGAAGGTCATGAAGACGGGCAAGACGCTATTGATCATCGCCGAGGACGTCGAGGGTGAGGCCCTGGCCACCTTGGTGGTCAACAAGATCCGCGGCACCTTCAACTCCGTTGCAGTGAAGGCCCCGGGCTTCGGTGAGCGCCGCAAGGCCATGCTCGCCGATATGGCCATCCTCACCGGCGGGCAGGTAGTGGCCGAGGAGGTCGGCCTCAAGCTGGACTCGATCGACCTGTCTCTGCTCGGCTCGGCTCGCAAGATCGTGGTCACCAAAGACGACACCACCATCGTCGAGGGTGCCGGCGATTCCAGCGACGTAGAAGGCCGGGTCAACCAGATCAAGGCCGAGATCGACAACACCGACTCGGACTGGGATCGTGAGAAGCTCCAGGAGAGGCTGGCCAAACTGGCCGGCGGCGTGGCTGTGGTCCAGGTCGGGGCGGCCACCGAGGTGGAGCTCAAGGAGAAGAAGCACCGCATCGAGGACGCCATTTCCGCTACCCGGGCCGCCATCGAAGAGGGCATCGTCGCTGGGGGCGGAACGGCCCTGATCCGGGCCCGCACCGCGGTCGATGATGTGGTGGGGTCGCTCAGTGGCGACGAGGCCACCGGTGCTCGCATCGTCCGTCAATCGTTGGTTGCTCCCACCCGGCTCATCGCGGTGAACGCCGGCCATGAGGGCGCCATCGTCGTGCGCGAAGTGGAACAGGCATCGGGCCGCTTCGGTTTCGATGCCGTTCGGGGCGAGATAGTCGATCTCGTGGCGGCCGGTGTGATCGATCCGGTCAAGGTCACTCGGGCCGCCATCCAGAACGCGGCGTCGATCGCGGGCCTGATGCTCACCACCGAGGCTTTGGTGGCCGACAAGCCCGAAGAAAAGCCAGCCGTTCCGGCTGGTGCCGGCGCCGACCCGATGGGCGGCATGGGAGGCATGGGCGGCATGATGTAGCCCCGGTCGGGCGGTAGCCTCACCGGCATGGATCGTTCGCTTCCCGACCCCGCCAAACTGCTCGAGCAGTGGGATGAGTGGGAACGGGGCGATACGACCCCAGGCCGGGTCATGAGCAGCCTCAAAACCGGAGGCCTGCGTGATCTGCTGGTCCAGCTCGCGCAGGAGCGGTCCTGACCAAACCTCAACTGATCCCCCGGCCCCGCCAGACCCGGGCCGGGGGTCCGCCGCCTTGGACCGGTTTGGCCGGTCCAAGGCGCTATCCCGGGCTGGCTGATGTGATCGAGGCGGTGACAGCCCGAGCCCCGGCCACCCACCTCAGCCCTGCGCACCATCTCGGCCCTGCGCAAATCAGCCAAATCGGCCCTGAGAAAACTGCGGCCCGGTCTTCGGGACCGGGTTCGCCAGGGGAGTGGAGCCGGTGGCCTCCGGCGGTGGTGTCATCGCCGGTCAGGCCTTCGGCTGTGCTCATCGCTTTGTATGAGCATGACGGCCGTCCGCACTTGGTGCTCACCCGCCGGGCTCCCCACTTGCGGGACCACGCTCACGAGGTGGCGTTTCCCGGCGGTCGCCGAGAAGCCTCCGACACCGATCTGTGGGCCACGGCCCGGCGGGAAGCAGCCGAGGAGGTGGGGCTCGACCCCGCCCGGGTGCGGCTGATCGGAAGTCTCGACAGCTTCGTAACCGTGGGGTCCCGGTCGTTGGTGCATCCCTTTGTCGGCGCGGTCGACGAGATGCCGACGTTGGTCGGTGACCCGAACGAGGTCGAGTCGATCTTGCCCGTAGGGGTGTGGGAGCTGCTCGATGATCGTGTCTGGCGGGAGGAGATCTGGCGGATAGGGCCCAACGGTGCCGAGCGGGCCATGACCTTCTTCGAACTCCCCGGCGACACGGTATGGGGGGTAACAGCGGCGATCCTGCGCCAGTTCCTCACGGTGATCACTGGCACTTCGTGAGACCACCCCGCGGGGAAACAGGGTAACCTCTGCCCCTCGGCTTCCCAAGTCCATAGTCGGACCGCTGGCGTCGACGGTCGGGTTTGGGCATCGAGCCCATGCCCGGTGCCGGTGGCCTGATCGCCTATGGTTGGCTCTTGCTACCGAACCGAGTTCGTCGCCGTGACCCAGCCCTGTGCGGGCTGGCCAGTTCAGCCGCCACTTCAACCGTTGTGAGTCGCTGGCTGTGAACCGGCCCGCGGCGGGCTCGGTAAGGGGCGTACTGGTGGTCGATTTCGGCGCCCAGTACGCCCAGCTCATCGCTCGGCGGGTCCGGGAGGCCGGGGTCTACAGCGAGATCGTCCCGCCCTCGATCACTGCGGCTGAGATCTCCGCCCGCCGTCCCGCCGGTGTGATCCTCAGCGGCGGCCCGGCCTCGATACGTGTCACCGACGCCCCTCGAATCGATCCGGCCCTGTTCGGGCTGGGCCTGCCCGTGCTCGGCATCTGTTATGGCGCCCAGCTCATGGCCGATGAGCTCGGAGGCAGAGTCGGGCGCAATGATCGGGGCGAGTACGGCCGCACCTCGCTCACGGTGCTCTCGGGAGGCGGGGTGCTGCTCGGGGGTCTGCCCGATGATCACCCGGTGTGGATGAGCCATTTCGACGCCGTCATTGCCGCACCCGAGGGTACGACCGTCACGGCCGCCACTGCCGATGCGCCGGTGGCCGCCTTCGAGGCCCCCGATCGTGGCCTGTATGCCGTGCAGTTTCATCCCGAGGTGATCCACACCCCTCACGGCCACCAAGTGATCGAGCGGTTCCTGAACGAAGGCTGCCGGGCCGCACTCACGTGGACGATGCAGTCGATTATCGACACCGCCATCTCTGGTGTCTCCGATCGGGTCGGCGCCGGGCGGGCCATCTGCGGCCTTTCTGGCGGTGTCGACTCGGCCGTGGCTGCGGTTCTGGTCCATCGAGCCATCGGTAACCGGCTCACCTGCGTTTTCGTCGACACCGGTCTGATGCGCCGAGGGGAGGGATCGCAGGTCGTCGAGACCTTCCGGCGTCATCTCGGCATCGAGCTGATCCACGTGCAAGCCGCCGATCGGTTCTTCGCCGCTCTCGAAGGGATCACCGAGCCCGAGCTGAAGCGCAAGGCCATCGGGGAAGTGTTCATCAGGACTTTCGAACAGGCCCGGGGCCGGGCCGCCCGGGATCGGCTCGGCCCGGCCCGGTTCTTGGTGCAGGGCACGCTCTATCCGGACGTGATCGAGTCGGGGACTGCTCACGCCGCCACCATAAAGAGCCACCACAACGTGGGCGGGCTGCCCGACGACATGGATTTCGAGCTGGTGGAGCCGCTCCGGCTGCTGTTCAAAGACGAGGTCCGCAGTGTGGGCCATGAGCTGGGCCTGCCCGACGAGATCGTTCGGCGCCAGCCCTTCCCGGGCCCGGGGCTGGGGGTGCGCATCATCGGCGAGGTCACCCGGGCCAAGGTGGAGACGCTGCGGCACGCCGACGCCGTCGTCACCGAAGAGCTGCGAACCTCCGGGCTCGAACGTGACCTCTGGCAGGCATTCGCAGTGCTCCCCGACATCCGTACGGTGGGGGTGATGGGCGATGAACGCACCTATGGCTGGCCGGTGGTCATCCGGGCCGTTACCAGTGATGACGCCATGACCGCCGACTGGGCCCGCCTGCCCTACGAAGTACTGGAGGCCATGAGTAACCGGCTGGTGAACGAGGTCCCCGGGGTCAACCGGGTGGTCTACGACGTCACGTCCAAGCCGCCCGGTACCATTGAGTGGGAGTGAGGCGACTCGATGGAGGCAGACCTATGAGCATCGGCAGTACCCGCAGTATTTTGTACAAGGTGGCCCGGATCCTGGGCGACGTGAACGCCGTGAAGAGGGGCACTGTCGGCAAGCGGGTTGGGCGCCGTCTCGCCGGTCGGGTGACGGGCCGCGGCCTGGGGCGGCTCTTCCGGTAGGTCCGGTCATCTGCCGGTATTATCGGCCAGGATCCAGCCAAGATCGTCGGCGGGCGTGTACATCGCACACGACCAAGTCCCGAACTCTCCGTATGAGTTAACCGCCTCCACCCATTGCTCTAGGTACTTCTCCTTGGATCGATCCAAGTCCAAAGGGTCGCCCTTCACCTCGAGCACCAGCGTGTGGTCGCCGGTGAGGCGCACGAGAAAGTCGGGTATGTAGCGCCGGGGCACCCCACCATGCACGTATGCCACCTCGAAGCCGAGGTGGTCGTTTTTGGCCCAGGCTTGCACCAGATCGCTGTCGTCGAGCTGGCCGGCCACGTATTTTTCGAGCCCGGAGTCGTATACGCAGCGGTTGATGTGGCTCTTTTGTGCCGGTCCGTTGGGTTTACCGGTCCACCAGCGCCCCATGTCGGCGGTGGACAGGATGGGCCGTTCGGTGTCGAACACCGGCTCGATGCTCTCCACGTTGGCCGATCTGATGGCGTCGAGCACGTGGCTGGCGATCCGTTCGGAGTGCTGTTCGATCAAAACCTGAGCCGGGGTATTGCCCACCCCTTGCAGCTCCAGCTTGCCGGAGGTGACGAAGGTTTCGAGCAGCCTCATGAGCTGCACACAGATCACGGCCCGGTTGCCGGTCACCCGACGCCCCAGGTCATCGTGGGTGGCCAGCCGATGATAGAGACCTCCGGCCATCTCGAACAGCAGCGTCTGCAGACGGCGGGGGCCGGGTTCGATGGTGTGGGTCCGGGTCTCGTCGTGCTGGCCCTGGATGCTCTCGGCCAGGGTGGCCCGGGTGGGCAGCCCTGAGCTGTCCAGGACCAAGGGCTCGATCCGAGCCAGGTCCAGGCTCAGTCTGGGCGCCAGGGTGCGTTCGATGCGCACCACGTTGGGGAAACTGATCTCGAGGTGGGCCTTGGCCGGGTCGGGGCGGATCTCGGTCTTGGGTTGGGGCGGCAGCGGACCTTCGTCATCGGGGTCCTGCTGAGGCAGGAAGGCGAAGGGCACCCCGAAGATGTTTACGAACTCCGGCCCGAACATACCGGTTTCACCGTCGATCTCATAGGACGTGCGGCGCAGGCCCCGCCCGATCACCTGCTCGCACAGAAGCTGGCTGGTGAAGGCCCGCAGCCCCATGATGTGGGTGACGGTCTTGGCGTCCCAGCCTTCTGAAAGCATGGCCACCGAGATCACGTGCCGGATGTCCTGCCCGGGCTCGCCCGGTTTGCCCACGGTGTCGACCTGACGACGCAGCAGCTCGGCTTTCTCGTTCTTGGTCGGTCCTTTCGTCCGGCGGGACCCGGACCCAGCCTCGTCGATGCCGTCGGCCAAGGCCGCGATCGGCGTCTCGGACTGCTCGGCTTTGGCCAGCACCTTGGAGTCGATGTGCAACGTCAGCTCCGGTTCGCACAGCCCCTCGACCCGTATCTTGGCGTTGTCGAAGGCGTGTTTCACCCGGGCTGCGGTCTCGGTGCGGTTGGTGACCGAGATCATCACCGGCCCCACCGGATGGCCAGCCTTCCCCCAGGCGTCGGCGGTGATCTGCCAGTCGTGGCCCAGCAACCGATAGGCAGCTCGTACCAGGTCGGGCAGGGGCTCGGCCTCGGCTGCCTTGCGGTTGAGGTCGCCCTTCACGGAGTTGTCGTCGTAGATGTGGTACATGCGCGACTTGTAGGTGTTGGCGTCGGGCATGGCGTCGTCGCGGATCACCACCCGGGGCGTCTTGACCAAGCCCGACTCGATGGCGTCGTTGAGCCCGAAGTCGCTCACCACCCACCCGAACGGCCGCTCCGAGCCTTGCTGATTCTTACCTCTGCCGGAAGGCACGAACGGGGTGGCGGTGAAGTCGTGGCATCTCAGGATTCCCCGCACCCGGTGGATACGGTCCAAGCCCTCCACCCAGCGGGTGGCTTCTTCGAGCTCGGCGCGCTCGAACCGGACGGCGGTGGCGTCGGGCGGGACCCGCCAGGCGTGATGGGCTTCGTCGTTTATCACCAACACGTTGCGGGCGCTGGCCATGTCGCCCAGCACATCCCGGGCGTAGGCTGCGTCGCTGCGTGGCCCCCGCTTGTCCACCCCCTTGCGACGGGCGGTTTGTGCGGCCGTCTCGGATTGCAGGGCGTGCCAGTTGCGGATCTCCACCCGGCCTTGGCGCAGCTTGTCGCGGTAAACGACCGGGACGATGTCGAACTCGTCGTAGTAGTTCTCGCTGCTGTGTGAATTGAGAACGTCGAGACGGCTACGCACGGTGAGGCCGGGGGCGACCACCAGCACGTTGCGCGAGTAGCGCTTGTCGTTGGGGTAGGTGACCTTGTTGCAGACGTGCCAGGCCACGAGCATGGCCATCACCACCGTCTTGCCAGCGCCGGTGGCCATCTTGGAGCAGATGCGGGTGAAGTCGCTGCCGTCGGAGGGGATCTCGACGCCGACCCGGGCCGCTTCGGGGGCTTCGGTCAGCCAGATCAGGGTCTCGATCGCTTCCATCTGGCAGAAGAAGAACTGGTGCTGCTCGAAACCGGTGCGCTCGTTCCAGTGCTGCAACAGTCGTTGGGTGACGCCGGTAATGCCCGGATAGCCGGCCTGGCGCCACTGTTTCACCCGGTCCCGGAGCCGGTTGGCCAGCGCCAGCGGCTCGAAGCTGACGGGCCCAGCCCCGCCCTCGGGCCCCGACCCGGAAATGACATAGCCGGGCGGGCGGCGACCCTCGGCGAGGACGAACCCGGAGGCATCGCCACGGTTCTGCCAGTGTCGGTCCGGTTCGGTGTAGGGGGAGTTGATGATCAGCTTGTCGATACGGCCCGGCTCGGGCTGCGCAAGTGCGTCCGACGCATCCGGGGGCAGTTCCGAGTGGGGTTCGGTGCTCAACGTAGATCCATCACGGCGAGGCTCTCAATGCCGCGGTTGTCGGTGATCTTCACCGCGGCCCGCCGGTTATCACCGGCCTCGAACGGCAGTGACACGGTGCCGGAGTAGGCGGCCATGCGCTCGCTGTCGATACCGGCCTTGAGGGTCGTGGCCAGCTTGGACCAGCCCCCTCTAGCACCGTCGGAGGGGAAGAACACCTGGCGGGGGAAGAGGCTGCGGCCGTCGTAGTCGGTGTCGAGCAGCCACACCGCGATATCGGTGGCCTCACCGGAGATGTGCTCACCGGAGTCGATGTCGAAGTAGTCGAAACCCAACACCTCCACCTCATAGCGACCGTCGGCCAAGTCGCTCACCACCACCTCGGGTTGGCCTACCAGCCAGAAGCTCTCATTAGCAGTGCGGGCCTTGGTGAGGTCATCGGTCTGTAGATCGGTGTTCATCTCGGCCCGCACGAGTGTGATACCGGGCCAATTAGTCTCATCAATGTCCTTGGCCGCCTCAGGATCAAATGCAAAGGCAGCAAACACCACCAGCTCCGGCCTGGGCACCAGTGTGGTCGCCTCTTCGATGGCCGGTTCCACCCGACGGGGCTCAAGCGGGGCGAACTCGGGGCCGTACGCCACCACCACCCGTCGGGGGGCCTCCCATTCAGCCGAGGTGGCCTCGCCGACGGCATGCAAATGAGTACAAGCCAGCGGCTCCAGCCGGGTGAAGGCGATGCGCTGGCGCCCTTTGCCTCGGATCCCGGCATTGGCCAGCTCATTGATCCACTCGTGGTGACGAGCCGTCTCGCCCTGGCGAGCAATCGAGTTATCAGCCGGGGCCGGGGGTGCTGGCGCGGCTGGCTCGGTTGTCGGGGCGCCGTCGATGCTCAGGGGGTTATCGAGGCCCATCACGGTGGGGGCGGGCACCGCCTCGATCGTGAACGGCCCGGTCACCCGGTGCTTGCCCCCATCCCTTTCGGGCTGGTCATACAGAGTAGTGAGCTGCGGGGGCTCATCGTAGGCCAGGCTGGCGGCGGACACCTTGGGCACGGTGCTATAGACGAACCCACTGCCGACCCCCTCGCCGGGATGGGCCAGGGTGTAGTAATAGAAGGTGGCCGTCATGAGCCGCTGACGGGCCAGCGCCAACGCCACCCGCGACGTATCACAAGTGATCCAACGCCGCCCCCACTGCTCAGCCACAAACGCAGTAGTGCCGCTACCACACGTCGGGTCGAACACCAGGTCACCCGGGTCGGTGGTCATCAACAAACAACGCTCAATGACCGAGTTGGCAGTCTGCACCACGTAACGCTTATCGGACGCGGACATCTGCCGGTGCCAAAGATTATTGATACGCCGACCCGGAACCTCATCTTCATACCACTTCCAATACAACCGCGCGTGTGAACCGTACGAATAGAGTCGGTTGATGTCGCCCAGTCTGTGTAGTCCAGCGGGTGACACCCTCCAATGGAGGGTGTCAGGGCAGGGGTATGTATCACCTTTCCATTCGTGGGACTCCGATCTACCTGTGTTGGAAGTGCCTGGCGAATGCAAGTTCATGGCCCTGAATAGGAGTGAACCTCTCGGAAGATGCTCTTTGGGATCGAAACGCTCCTCAAGGGTGAGCTTGCGCGTGCTGCCATCCTGTAGTTCCACGGCCGCGTGCCAACTGAACAACTCCACGACCTCGGCCCGGTCGAGTTGCTCGTAGAGCTGGCGGTACTTCACTCGTTCCTTGTCCCGTGCATACCACAGCAGGTAGTCGCCCACTTGTGGCAAATGCTTGGTGGAACTGCTACCGCTTGTGGCATAAGTGATCGTAGCCATACGATTTTCGGCGCCGAATACCTCGTCGCACAACAGGGCCACCCGGTGCACGTTCTCGTTGCCGATCTGCACGAAACAGCTACCGCTTTCGGCCAGCAACTTCCGGGCCAACAACAACCGATCCCGCATGTAGCTCAGATACGAATGAATACCCAGCTCCCAGGTATCACGAAAAGCCCGGATCGTCTCAGGCTCCCGGCTCAAATGTGTAGCCTTACCGTCGGTCACTTCCCGCTTGTTCGTAAAAGGCTGAAAGTTCGAGCCGTACTTGATCCCATACGGCGGATCCACATAAACCATCCCCACCTTGCCGCCCAGATTCTCCTTGGTCAGCAAGCTGTTCATCACCAACAAACTGTCACCCGCGATCAGCCGGTTGGACCAATTGTGAGCGTGACGATAGAACTCGATTGCCTGACGCAACGGAGGGTTCTCCTCCGGCTGTTCGAACAACGAACCCTGGCCCGGATCGCCATCGGTTCGGCGCACCGCCTCGATGATCGTGCGGGGGTCGATCCGCTCATGCACATGCAACGACACCGTCGGCACCTCGAAGTCACGGCGGGCCGACTTGTCCGCCCAAGTCAACTCCGGGTCGAGATGCGGGTCACCCTCGACAGGCGGGACGTAACGATCCCCCGACCCGCCGCCCTCAGCGGAGCCGCCCTTCCCAATACCACCCTCCGCAAAACCGCCCTCGCCGAGACCACCCTCGTCGGGACCGCCCTCAGCACTGGGATTCTGATCGCCGGACCCCTCCCCGTGGCGATAGCGCTGCGGTCCGTCGTCGGGATCGGTGTGGGCGCTCACCAGCCCCACCGGCGGGTTGTTGGCCCGCTCGGCGTCGGTGTGGGCGTAACTGTCGATGGGTTTACCGGCTCGGCTCGCCATATACGTTCCTGCCTCTTCTCGGCTCGGCCAAGCTCGAAACCATACCCGGCTGGCCCGGTACTGCACCGGGCCAGCCGGTTCCTTGGTCTACCGTCCGGGGTGACTCCGTCCGTGGTTGTCAACTACGGTCAACTACCGATACGCCGTTCGCGGTTGCCCAGTGGCCAACCGCTTCTCGATGAGCAGGATGAAACTCGCTCGGTACGAGTTCGTTGTCCATGGTTATCTGATGTGGCTGCGCCAGGCCGAAGGTCGAGAAGAGGTCGGTCGTTACTGCTCGGGTCAGAGCCACCAGTTCTGGCCCCGGCGTGGCCACCGAATCGAGAATCGTGCTGCGCTTGGAAACAGGCGTCGGGGCCTCGATCTCTCGCGTTCCGTCCAGAATCTGGAATATGCCAGATGATATTTCGGATGGCTCGTGAGAGAGACCTATCGACCGTTCACACAATAGTTGTGCCCCTACGACAGCCTGACCCGGAACCGCGCCCGAACATATGGCATGGCGTGACAGGATCCCGATGCCATTGATCACGTCGCTCAAGACATAGTAATCAACGACGGGAGCCGAATGAGGTAGTTTTCTCAAAACAAGAATTCGATATTTCGGATAATCCGGGGTATCCGAACAGCACAAAACCCGACCCATCCAACCGAAGTTGCATGCGAATGCTGTAGATCTTATTAGGATCGCCCATGCGGTCGGATAACTCAAGGCTGCGGTAACCGACCGACTTTTGTTCAACTGTTCTAGGCCTGGGTAGCTTATATGTCGCTGGCGCGAGGCCGGGATCGCCGACGCGGTGGTGTTGGCAGAGAAGCTCTGCGGGCCGGTGCGATGGGGCAAAGAGATCGGCTTGTCTGCTACCAACGTGGAAGAAGCCCATACAACAACCGAATGCGTGTTGAAAGCTCTGGTGGCCCACGCCGGGGTTACTGTCCCCAACACCTACGACATCGAAAGGCTGATCGGTTTGGTCTCGGTCCCCGACCCGGGCTCACCAGCACCGACAGCCGCAGTGGCCAAGAAGAATATGCATTAACTCTGGCGAAATCAGAGCATTAGTTGAGACAAATATTGTACATTAGTGGCGAGGAAATTCATACATCAACTGGGAGAGGTGGCTTTGGCACTGATCAGAAGGCATCTTCAGCCCCGTCTCGAAGAGGCTCTGGATGCCTTCCGGGTGGTCGTGGTGCACGGGGCCCGCCAGTGCGGGAAAACCACCCTGACCAGGATCGTCACCAGCGAGCGGGGCGGCAGATATGTCTCGCTCGACGATCCTGCCACTCGCGGAGCCGCTCTGGCCGATCCGTTGACCTTCCTCACCGGCTGGTCCTACCCGTTGGCCGTGGACGAGATCCAGCTCGGCGGTGATCGGCTGATACGGATGGTGAAGCGACTGGTCGACGACGACCCGACCCCAGGCCGGTTCCTGCTGACCGGGTCCACCAACTTCCTGACCGTTCCCACCATCAGCGAATCCCTGGCCGGGCGGGCCCGAATTCTGCGCCTGGGGCCGCTGTCGGAGGCGGAGTTGGCTGGTACCGCCTCGACCGTCGTGGACGGGTGGTTCGAGCCTCCGTTCGGCTCGGCCCCACCCGTGACCACCGACAGGCCCGTGACCTCCGACAGAAGTGACTACTTCGAACGGGTGTGCCGGGGCGGGTATCCCGAGGTGATGGCCCTGGCCCCAAGGACCCGCTCGGCCTGGTTCGAGAGCTACCTGGAAACCGTCACCCAGCGGGACCTGGTGGCGCTGGCCGACATCCGCAAGGTCGCTGCTCTGCCGCGCCTGCTGCGCTGGGCCGCGGCTGGTACCGGTAAAGAGCTCAACCTGGCATCTGCAGCCCGTGATCTGGGCATCAATCGTAGGACCGTGCAGTCGTATCTCGAATGGCTCCGAGCCGTCTTTCTCGTCGGTGAGGTACCGGCTTGGTCTCGCAATCTCGCCCCTCGAATCGGGCGCCGCCCCAAACTCCATCTGACCGACACCGGTCTGGCCGCCGACCTCCTCGGAGCGGCTCCCGGTGCGCTGGCTTCACCGACCGCCCCCGCCGCGGGCGCGCTGCTCGAATCTTTCGTCGTGAACGAGATCGCCCGCCAAGCCGCCGCCTCTGTGGATCGCATGAACCTGTCCCACTACCGGGACCACAGCGGTCATGGTCATGAGGTGGATCTGGTGCTCGAACGTCCCGACGGCACCGCCGTAGCCATCGAGGTGAAGGCCACCAGCTCCCCCGCCGTCACTCAGCTCCGATCTGTAGCCTGGCTCCGAGACAGGCTCGACGCAGTCTCCCCTAGTGCATTTCGGGCTGGGTTCCTGCTCCACACCGGCAGCCACTACCTGACCGTCGGCGACCGGCTCCACCTCCGTCCCATCAGCTCCCTATGGACCGCCGGCGACCCGATTCAGCTTCCCTTTGCTCCCACCGGTGACCACTGACAGCCGCTCGGCCCGGCCCCGAGCCAATAGACGCAGAGGCCCCGGGACTACGCAACGCAGCCAATCCGGGGCGTACTTCCAATGAGGGCTCCGCTGGGGAGCTACTCACCAGCTACCGACCAGTATGGGCGCCCCCGCCGGAAAAACGCAAGTTCAAGCGCCGGCCAGACGTTCGACGACGGGGACCATCTCCTCGGCGGCGCCGAACGAGCCGAAAGTCACATAAGAGATGCCCCATCGCTCCCTCCAGCCCTGCAGGGCGGCCACACACTCCTCGACGGTGCCGGTCAGGGCGTGGGGCGAGGCCAGAGCCTCCTCGGTGGAGAGCCCGAAGCCGCCGGCCAGAGCCGCGGCCAGAGCGTGACGATCGTCGGTGATGGTAGCCATCTGAACCAAGATCTGAAGCTCGATGGCATCGAAGCGGCCGCCGGCCGCCTCTCGCACCACGGCTAGCTTTTCGTCGGTGGCTTCGGCCGTGGCCGACCGTCCGGCTCGCTCGTCGATGACGCCGGCCCGCAGGCTGGGGTTGATGCCCACGATGTCGGCTCGTCGAGCGGCCAGAGCCAGGATCCTGGGGCTGCCGCCGGCTACCAGCAGCGGTGGACGGGGTCGCTGACGGGGTTTGGGTCGGGAGTCGAGCCCGGTGATTGTGTAGTGGCGGCCGGCGAAGTCGAAGGGCTCGTCGGCGAAACAGCGGTCCAGCACCGTGATGGCCTCGGCCAAGCGTTCGATGCGGATGCCGGGCCGGTCCAGCTCGATGCCGGTCTGCTCGTAATCGGTGGTCATCCACCCGGCACCGATGCCGATCTCCAGTCGCCCGTTCGACACCACGTCCAGCGTGGCCAGTTCTTGGGCCAGCCCGGCGGGATGGCGGTAGTCGTTGGCCAGCACCATGGAGCCGACCCGCAGCGACGAGGTGGCCGTTGCCGCTGCGGTGAGCCCCACCAGCGGTCCCAACCGGCCGTCGAGATGATCGGTCAGAGACAGAGTCGAGTATCCCCACTCCTCGGCTCGCCGGGCTTGTTCGGCGATCCCGACCGGTTCGTCGACATCACCGGTGGTGAAGCCGAATCGGAACGGGCGGGCCATGAGGGCCACGCTAGCTTCCCCGACCCCGGTTCGGGTCGCCGGTATGGTGGCGCCGATGCCGGACTCGCCCCTTCTGCAGGGTCTCAACTCGCCCCAGCGCGATGCCGTGACCCACGTCGGCGGGCCTCTGCTGGTGGTGGCCGGGGCCGGGTCGGGCAAGACCCGGGTGTTGACCCACCGCATCGCCTATCTCATCGACCATCACGGCCTCTCCCCCTTCGACATTCTCGCGATCACCTTCACCAACAAGGCTGCCAGCGAGATGAAAGACCGGGTGAGCTTGCTGGTGGGGCCGGTGGCCGAACGCATGTGGGTGTCGACGTTCCACAGCGCCTGTGTTCGGATGCTGCGCCGAGACGCCGACCGGCTCGGATTCCCGGCCCGGTTCTCGATCTACGACCAGTCCGACGCGGTCCGGCTCTGCCGCTACGTGATCCGCGACCTCGGCATCGATCCCAAGCGGTTCCCGCCCCGCTCGGTTCAGGCCACCATTTCTGCGGTCAAGAACGACGGCCTCGACGCAGCCGGTTACGCCGAGCAGGCCTCGAACGTCTTCGAGAGACGCATCGCCGGTGTGTTCGGCGAGTACCAGCAGCGGCTGCGGGCGGCCGGGGCCATGGACTTCGACGATCTGCTCGGACATACCGTGGCCCTGCTGCGCACTCACGCTGATGTGCTGCAGAGTTGGCGGGAGCGGTTCAGCCATGTTCTCGTGGACGAGTACCAAGACACCAACCGGGTCCAGAACGACCTCGTGATCCTGCTGGCCGGCCAGCACCGTCAGGTGACGGCGGTGGGTGACGCCGACCAGTCGATTTATGCCTTCAGAGGCGCCGACCGGCGCAACATCTTGGAGTTCGAGTCTGCTTTCTCCGACACCACTGTCGTGTACTTGGAGCAGAACTACCGCAGTACCCAGAACATCCTCGACGCCGCCAACGCCGTCATATCCCGCAATGTCGGGCGGATGCCCAAGGACCTCTGGACCGATCTGGGCTCGGGGGTGCGCATCGTGCGTTACCACGCCGAAGATGCGGCGGACGAGGCCTCCTACGTAGCCGACCGGTTGGCGCACCTGCACGACGGCGAGCAGATGCGCTGGGGTGACCTGGCCGTGTTCTACCGCACCAACGCCCAGTCCCGGGTGGTGGAGGAATGTCTGGTGAACCGGGGCATTCCCTACCAGGTCATAGGCGGTACTCGGTTTTATGACCGCCGCGAGGTCAAGGATATTGTTGCCTATCTGAAGGCGGTGGTCTACCCCAGTGACGAGGTGAGCGTCAAGCGGGTATTGAACACGCCCAAGCGGGGGGTGGGAGACTCCTCGGTGGCCAAGATCGACGCCTTCGCCGCCGCGGCTGGTACGACTTTCACCGAGGCGCTGCGCCGGTACCGCGAGGCCGGGGTAACCGGGCGGGCCGCGGCCGGCATCGACGCCTTCTTGGCCATGATCGACGGCGTGGCTGCCCTCGATGCTGGTCCGGCCGACATGATCGACCAGATTCTGGACCGGTCGGGGTACCGGGCCGAGCTGGAGCAGCATGAGACGATCGAGTCCGAGGGCCGGCTCGAGAACCTGTCCGAGCTGGTCGGGGTGGCCAAGCAGTTCGACACTGTCGACGAGCTGATCGAACGGGTAGCCCTGGTGGCCGACACCGACGATCTCGACGATGACGATTCCGCTGTCACTCTCATGACCTTGCACTCGGCCAAGGGGTTGGAATACCCGGCTGTGTTCCTCATCGGGATGGAGGACGGGGTGTTCCCCCACGTCAGGACCCTGGGCGAGCCCCAGGAGTTGGAAGAGGAACGCCGGCTGGCCTACGTGGGCATCACCCGGGCCATGCGATATCTGACCTTCACCCATGCCTGGAGCCGGATGCAGCACGGGATGACGCAGTACAACCCGCCCAGCCGGTTCCTGAAGGAGATCCCCGACAACTTGGTGCAAGAGGTCAGCGGCGTCAACTCGATGCTGCGGTCCGGTCGGCGACGGGAGGGCAACCGCCGCCATGGTGCCGCTGCCGATCGTACCTCCGTCAACCGGAACCGGATCGTTGACGGCGCCGTCGAGGCTGGCCAGCGGCTCCGTGGATCGGGTGCCGATCAGCTCGGGTTGAAGGTCGGTGACGATGTGCGGCACTCCCAGTGGGGCGAGGGCGTGATCACCGACATCGGCGGGCGCGGGGACGAGGTCGAGGCGTCGGTGAACTTCCCGACCGTGGGGGAGAAGCGCCTGCTGCTGTCATGGGCTCCGCTGGAGAAGATCTGAGCTAAAGGCAACGCTGCGATGCGAAGGCGTCGGCGATGGCGATGCGGATACGTTTGTTGGCCTTGCCCTTCGATTCGGTCTTGGTGATCTCGAAGCGGCCCACCTCACCGGTGGATGCCACGTGGGTGCCGCCGTCGGCCTGCTTGTCGAGGCCGACAATGTCCACGACCCGGATCTCGGTGACCGATTCGGGGATGAGGTTGACCTTGGTACGGATGAGGTCGGCGTCGGTCAAGGCGTCGGCCCGGGGCAAAAAGGAGATCTCGATGGGACGGTCGGCTGCGATCTCGGCATTGACCAGCTCGGACACCCTATGGGCGAAACCTTCGGGCAGTGGGTTGAACTCGAAGTCCATCCGGGCTGTCAGTGGCCCCATGTTGCCGCCGGTCACGGCTTTGCCCCATTCGTTCCAGATCACACCGCACAGGATGTGCAGCGCAGTGTGGGTGCGCATCAACCCATGGCGCCGATCCCAGTCGAGGGTGCCGGCCACTCGGGTTCCGACCTCGGGCCGGTCGCCGGTGATGGTGTGCCAGACCACAGCGTGACCACTCACGTCGGTGACCGAAGCCGATCCACTGTCCCAGGCCAGAGTTCCGGTGTCGTGGGGTTGCCCACCCCCGGTGGGATAGAAGGCGGTGGCGTCGAGGGCGATCCGGCCGCCGTCGTCGATGGCTACCACTGTGGCGTCGAAGCGGCGCAGTTGGGCGTCACGCAGGTAAAGACGATCGGTTCCGGTCATGGTCTGGCTCCTTACCCCCGCAGCCGGTTACGAAAGGGGCAGAGTAGGTGGAGGCCGCAGGTCAGGGCAGGGGACCGGCTGGCAGATCCCACAGGCTTCGATCGACCACGGCGTCTGCTCGAGGCATTTGATTAGTTTGATGTTGGACGACCACTCACGATGGATGTGTCGCCCGATGACCACCGGTCCCACGACACGAGCATCGGCCTCATCGAGAACCCGGTAAGCCTCGAAGATGGACTTCCCGGTGGTGAAGGTGTCGTCGAGAAGCAACACTCGCTGGCCGGCGACTGGCCGGGTTACGATGATCTGGGAGTATCCACCCGGACCGCCGCTGTACTCCAGTGGATTCGGCCAACCCTGGAACTGGCTGAGCTGGTTCACGATGGTGCGGGGCGCGTCACGGTGGCTGGAAGGAACAGTGGCCACATGCTCGATCGGGCCGCCGAGACACGAGTCCAGGTGATAGTCGAGAAACAGCTTCAGCAGAGCAGCCAAGCGAGCCGCCGACCAGCTCTTTTGAATAGGTGAGCCGTCCTTGTAATTGCGCAGGTGGTGGTGGAGCAGCCCGGTGTGGACCGATATCGAGATCGGCACCACAAGGATGTCTTCAGAGTCCTGATTGGAGTTATCGCAGCTATAGCAGAGTTCGTAGCCTTCTTTGACTCCTGTCCGGCAGATAGGGCAGACACCGGCCTGTTCGGCCGGGATCGGGATCAGGCCGGCTCTCAACTTTTCCAAGTAGGGCCAGGGATCAGGTCGGTTCAAAAGAGGACGGCTTCTGCTATATCGAAGTCGGCGTCGACCACTTCGAGGATGTCGTCGGCATCGGTGACTGCGGTAACCAGCGCCTGGGTTTCGGCCATTGACGAAGCCCAAGGTTGGTCGGCGACGAGCCGTTCGAACAGAAAGACCCGTTTGCCATGGGCGATAGCCGCTTCGGCCTGACGCTTGGCCCCGGATGTCTCACTCGCCTCGATCACGACGGTGCCCAACGACAGCCCGGAAGCGGTGATGTTGCGAGCCGGGAATGCCCAGCGGCCGGTGGGCATACCGGGCAGGAACTGGGACAGGCACGCACCCTGCCATCTGATGGCTCGGGCCAGCGTCTTGTTCTCCTTCGGGTAGACATGGTCGATGGTGGTGCCGTACACGGCGATGGTACGACCGCCGGCATTGAGGGCAGCCGAATGAGCAGCCGTGTCGATCCCACGAGCCAGTCCCGAAACGATGGTGACTCGGCGGTCAGCCAACTCCCTGACCAACCGCCCGGCCATGGCGAGGCCATCGGTGCTGGCGTCGCGAGTGCCGACTATCGAGATCGAGCGACGGTCGGCTTCGATCAGCTCGCCTAGCACGAACAGCAGCGGGGGGTGGTCATGGGTGAGGGTCAGGTTGGTGGGGTAGCCCTCGTCGAAGCAGGCCAGAACCGTGACACCGTGGCGGTCCAAGCGCCCCAAGTCGTCCCGCCACCGCTGGATCCGGTTGGTTCGACTGGTGGCTTCTTCGACTCCCTTCTGGATCCATTGCCGATCCTCGTGGTCCAGAAGCGAGCCTTCGGGGTCGATAGCGAGGTCTTGGAGAACGAAGGCGAGCCGACGGGCCGAGTAGCCGTTCATCGACCGAGCCAACACTTCGCAGGTGGCCAGCAGCACGGCGCGATCTTCGAGGAGAATGTCTCCTCGGATCAGGCTGTGCTCGGAGGGCGGATCCAGAACCATGAACGCGATACTAGGCCACCGGTGAGACAGCTACCGGGTCATTCTCGCCGGTAGCGGCTCGTCTTGTAGGCGTCCACCCAACGGCGTGAGCTGCGCCATCGGCCGTCAGAACCTCGGGTGGCCTGGAGTCGGTGGCGGCTCGCTGCAGCGCGCAGGGCGGTGACGTTCAGCCGCCGGTCACGGCTTTGCCCCATTCGTTCCAGATCACACCGCACAGGATGTGCAGCGCAGTGTGGGTGCGCATCAACCCATGGCGCCGATCCCAGTCGAGGGTGCCGGCCACTCGGGTTCCGACCTCGAGCCGGTCGCCGGTGATGGTGTGCCAGACCACAGAGTGACCACTCACGTCGGTGACCGAAGCCGATCCACTGTCCCAGGCCAGGATCCCCGGTGTCGTGGGGTTGCCCACCCCCGGTGGGATAGAAGGCGGTGGCGTCGAGGGCGATCCGGCCGCCGTCGTCGATGGCCACCACTGTGGCGGCAAAGCAGCGCACTTTCGTAGAGTGGTCGTAACTACAAGGTGGTTTACGGTACTTTCGCCGGTGTCAGATTGAAGGGTGGACACGTTGGCGCTGGAACAGGAACCTGGGAAGCGATGGGTTTCGTACGATGATCCCGCCATGATGAGCAGCGTTGTCTGCAGAACAGTTAGACAGACAGTCAACGACGAGGCGGAATGACCGCGAGAACCCGCAAATATGGGGTCACCATCCGACGTACAGCGCCATTGCGCCTTGGTGTTCACTCTGATGCTCCGGCCAAGCAGAGCTGGCACGCGTGGGTGAGTGAGTCGAAGCAACCGATTGCGGTCGACCTGTTCTGCGGTGCTGGCGGTCTCAGTCATGGGCTGGAGACGGCCGGGTATCGAGTTGTGCTGGCCGTGGACTCCGACGAGTGGGCGTTGGAGAGCCACGCCCACAACTTGGCGGGTCTTGTGCTCTGCCGCGACTTGGCAGTGGATGAGTCTCGCGACGAGATCGTCAGCCTGTTCGACGGTCTCGACGTTGACTTGATTGCAGGTGGGCCGCCGTGCCAACCCTTCTCCCGAGCCGGACGATCAAAGATACGGAGCCTTGTTGATCTTGGAGTTCGCGACGATGTTGATGACCGTGAGGAACTGTGGCGACCGTTCCTTGACGTGGTGGAGCGGATCAGCCCGAGGGCAGTGCTCATGGAGAACGTGCCCGACATGGCCTTCGCCGATGACATGATCGTGCTCAGGTCGATGATCGACCGGCTGGAACGTGCTGGCTACGAAGTCGACGCCCGGATCGTTGATGCATGGCGTCACGGGGTGCCCCAGCACCGCCAGCGGCTGATTCTCGTCGGTATGCGTGACGGAGCCCTGTTTGAATGGCCCGATCCGGTTGAGCTCGTGACGGTTCGTGACGCGATCGGGGATCTGCCGGTCCTCAACGTCACCCCGGATACACCGATCGGAAAAGCCGTCATGGATTATGACACCCCGGACATGGGAGACTTCGCTCGAAAAGCCCGCAAAGAGTGTGTAAATGATGACGCCAGGATCATACATGATCACGTCACTCGCCCTGTCAGGAAGGATGACCACGAAGCATTCGAGTTGATGGCTTTCGACACCCTCTATTCCGAACTGCCGAATGACTTGAAGCGTTACCGCGACGATATCTTTGACGACAAATACAACCGGCTCGCTTGGTCGAACCTCTCCAGGTCGATCACGGCACACCTGGCAAAGGACGGGTACTGGTACATACATCCTGAGCAGCACCGAACCCTAACGGTCCGAGAGGCGGCACGTATACAGACGTTCCCCGACACATTCCGGTTCGCGGGGTCGCGTTCGCACCAATTCCAACAGATTGGCAATGCGGTGCCTCCAGCTCTCGGCGAGGTCATCGGTAAGGCGGTTATCGATTGTGTGCGCCAAGAGGGTGGACACCGATGGCGTCGACGGACGAAACGTGCCTTGTACCGAAAACGTCTTGCTGAATGGGCGACAAAAGACTCTCAGAATGCGCCGTGGGCATATCCGGGTGAACCGTGGCCGGTCGCCGTCGGGTTGATCGC
Organism: Acidimicrobiales bacterium; assembly: GCA_963422655.1. GTDB lineage: Bacteria > Actinomycetota > Acidimicrobiia > Acidimicrobiales > Aldehydirespiratoraceae > CATQHS01. The sequence goes on from OY730440.1 coordinate 2,012,365, forward strand.
CGGGTCAAAGGGTGCTACTGACTGGCCGACACCCGATGATGTGCTCGGGTTGGTCCCAACGTTCGAAGGGGTCAACCCGGAGGTACTCGCCAAGATTGAGGCCAAGACGGGCTCGACTCGGCGTCAGTCAGTAGTCAAACGAATCGCAACGATGGCGGCCGACGTGCGGAAAAACTCCGATGGTTGGAAGTCGGACGGCTGGCGACGTACAGGGCTGCTCGGTCCGGCCAAACGGGGCTGGTACGCGTTGATGACCGGCGAGTCGGATGGGTTGGTCACTTCATCAGCAGTACTTCGAGTCACGGCCAGGGTGACGGGCACCGATGTCGATCGTCGGAACCGGAACTCGATTGGGAGGATGGAGCTTGCAAAGCTTGTCGGCGCCGGGGATGCAGCCGCGACTCTCAACGTGGCGATGCATCGTCTGGGAACGGCGATTTGTACGTCTCGCGAGCCGAAGTGCCGTGAGTGTCCGGTGCGGGAAGTGTGTCAGGGATCAATTGCGTGAGCCCGGTACGTGCACGCCATTCCCTCTCGACCCTGTCAACTACTTCTGAGGGCCGCTCATGCTCCCAAACGCGCATGACATGCCACCCTTCCTCGGTAAGGGTTCGATCGTTACGGGCATCGCGTTCTCGATTCGCTGCGAGCTTGGCTTCCCACCATTCAGCGTTCGCTTTCGGTGCGACTGCGTGGTCGGGGCAACCGTGCCAAAAACATCCGTCGACCTGGATGGCAATCCGGGCACGCGTGAACGCGATGTCGGGGCGGCCTGCCAGACCTTTCACATTCACCCGGAAGCGCAGGCCGCGTCTATGGAGTTCTTTACGAATGGCAAGCTCGGGGCCGGTGCCGAAAGTCCGCTGTTTTGACATGAAGGTCGACACGTGCAGGCTGGACGCGGGCGGGCGACCACCAAAACGATGATGAGAGGACATCTGTAGAAGTATGACAGCCGAAGAGATTGGGTCGAAGGTCAAGACTGTCGGCGGCCTCCGACTCCGACCGCGTTCTCGAATGATGACGATCCTCGGGCAGGAACTCATCAGCAGCGATGTAGTGGCTCTCACGGAGCTGGTGAAGAACGCGTACGACGCCGATGCCCGGTACGTGCTGATCAGAGTGACCGGTGAATGCGGCGAGGACAGGATGATCGAAGCTGGTACCGGGACCATCGAAATCTTGGACGATGGTCATGGTATGGACGAAACGACGATCCGCGGCACATGGCTCGAGCCCGCAACGGGATTCCGACGCCAGTCCACCACCACAGCACGGGGACGGCGAGTTCTTGGCGAGAAAGGTGTCGGCCGATTTGCCACAGCGAAGCTGGGAGAACGTCTGGAGATGATCTCGAAGTCTGAGATCGCCGACGAGGTGCACTTGGTGATGGACTGGTCCGCATTCGAGGACGACGACAGATATCTAGATGAAATCGAACTGGGCTTGAGAGTGACGAGGGAGGGCGCCTTCGGACGGCGAGGCTTGATTTCGAAGACTTGGCAAGCGCATGCGGGTACCTACCTGGACTCCGATGACAAGCCGTTGGCCAGCCACGGCACCCTCCTGACCATCAGCGGGCTTCGCAGTGACTGGACACCACAACTCTTGGAGGAGGTGTACCGCGCTCTGTCGCGGCTGGTCAGTCCAATTGACGATGAGCGGGACATCTCTTCCAACTTCAAGATCGTGCTCGACCTTCCGAAACGTTTCCGCGTTACAGGTGGGCTAATTGATCGACCGGACGTACTTAAGCAGCCCCACTACAAGCTCAGCGCAGAAGTCGACAATGAAGGTCACGCTACCGTCTTGATCGAATCTGAGCAAGATGATGAACTTGAAAGAGGCCGAACACTTCACCGAGCTGCCCAAAGGCCTCTGCAGTGTGGCCCATTCGAGGTGTTTCTCAGTGTTTGGGACCGCGACGCGGCCTCGCTCAGCAGTTTCGCAGACGATTTGGGTAGCTCGAAAGCGGTCAGATCTGTCTTGGATTCAGCGGCTGGCGTCAGCATTTACCGCGACGGCTTTCGCGTGCTTCCTTTCGGAGAAAGGGGTGACGACTGGCTAAGTCTTGATCGTCGACGCGTCCAGAACCCCACCAAGAGACTGTCGAACAATCAGATCGTCGGCTACGTGCTCATCAGCCGAGACAGGAACCCCGAGCTGATCGACCAGACCAACCGAGAAGGAATCATGGAGGGCCCAGCCTTCGACGATCTTCGCGGGGCTGTACTTGAACTCCTCTCGATACTTGAAACTGAGCGGTACAAGTTACGTCCCCGGCGAGCGCGCAAACCCAAGGGTGGTTTGCTCGACCGGATCGACTTGGGTGAATTGCAGAGCGCCATCGTTGCTGCGGTACCCAGCGACCCCGGCATCCAAACCATGATTGTCGAAACTCAGCGTCACCTCAACAAGCGAATCGAGAAAATCGGTGAGGTCCTGTCACGTTATCGCCGGCTGGCAACGCTGGGACAACTCATCGACAGGGTCGTGCACGAACTGACTCAACCAATCGTCGCGATTCGTCAGGCAGCAGCAATGAGCCAAGAGGCGCTCGACGATGCTTCCGAACAGAACGGGCAGGCAACTACACCGGAGCTGCTCGACAAGCTCTCAAACTACCTTGCGAGGATTGCCAGGCAGGCAGGTGTTGCCAACGATGTCGTTCGACGGATTGATCCCTTCGGTGGTCGTCGACGGGGACGTCCGCATCAATACAGGGTCGAAGAAGCCATCAGGGACGCCGTCGCTCTCCTTCGAGAAGACATCGATTCCATCGGAGCCGAGGTCTGTATTCCGGATACTGATCAGACAGTTTCGCTTGATGGAACCGAGATACAGGAGGTTCTCGTCAATTTGCTTTCGAACAGCCTACATTGGTTGAAACAGGTACGAAAAGGCTCAAGGATAATCGCACTTGATGTGGAGCGAAATCATGACGGCAGCCTTGCTCTAATGGTGGAAGATTCCGGTCCCGGTGTATCCGAGAGCGATCGCGAATACATTTTCGACCCCTATTTCACCACCAAGGAGGACGGGGTGGGTCTTGGTCTTACTATTGCCGGTGAGATCGTGGAGGACTATTACGATGGTTCCTTGGAGCTCATGGCTCCGGGAGAACTTGGAGGGGCACGTTTACGGGCGACCCTACGAAAGCGGGTGGGATGACCGATCCATGGCAGATTCTCATCATCGAAGATGATGTTGACGTCGCCGACACTATACCAGAAATGGTTCAGGGTGCAACCAGTTTCGCGGACGAGCCATTATCAGTCACTGTTGAGAATTCCTTTGACGAGGCTCTGACCATCCTCATGAGAGGCAACGTTGATCTACTCGTGCTGGATGTGCGCGATCAGGGCTTGATCGGGAGAGCTACCACCGATGAGGAGGCGGATCAGGGTATTCGCGTCTTCGATGAGGTCCGCTCTCGACGGTTCACTCCAATCGTTTTCTACACAGCTGTCCCGAACCAGGTCGAGTCATTATCCAACCCACCCTTTGTGCAAGTCGTATCGAAGTTGTCGCACGACCCGGTAGATGAACTGCGCAATGCGGTTGACATTGCTTTCACATCCGACTTACCCAAAATCAGCCGAGCTCTGGAACGTCATGTCGAGACCGTCACCAGAGAGTTCATGATCGATTTTGTTACCCCGAACTGGGCATCTTTCAATGACCATAAGGACGACTTGGCGCATCTACTGCTGAGACGGCTCAGTGTTTCGATGGAGGGTGGAGCAAACACGCTGGCCGACCAGCTCGGATACCCCGCCAATTCCGATGAAGGGATCCATGCGACACGTTACTACGTCGCTCCTCCCATCGAAGGTCACAGAATGGGCGACATACTTCGTGATCACTACGCTTCGCCTCTAGACATCGACTCGGTTGATGCCGCGTCTTGGTATATCGTCCTTACACCAAGTTGCGACCTGGTAGAAAACCGGGTCAAGGCGGATCATGTCGTTCTCGCTCAGTGTCTACCCGTCCGGGATAATCCGCAATATAAGGAATGGATCAAGGCCTGTGCTCAAGATCCGACCAGTAAGAGTAAAACGAAGGAAGAACAGAAGCTGAAGAGGTTGCTTGAATCGCGTCCGGAGAAAGGTCAGAAGGATCGTTTCCACTACTTACCTGCGGCTTGGGAAGTTCCTGATCTGTTGGTGGATCTCCAGAGGATCCTCCACATTCAGCACGATCGGCTGACGGAGTATGAGAAGGTTGCGTCGCTCGACAATCCATTTTCTGAAGCACTCTTACATCGGTTCAACCGTTACCTGGGTCGAGTAGGCGTACCGACTCTCAACCTTGATGCTGCGCTAACACGTATGGCGAATAGAGCCCATCCAACAGACGCTGCCGCTTGGGAGTAGACCGCTAAGCTGGAGTCCTTCCTGACTTGCCTATAGCTGCTGGTGTCACTCTCGTCGGTAGCGGCTCGTCTTGTAGGCGTCCACCCAACGGCGTGAGCTGCGCCATCGGCCGTCACTGCCTCGGGTGGCCTGGAGTCGGTGGCGGCTGGCTGCGGCGCGCAGGGCGGTGACGTTCAGATCGGAGTCGGCCAGTGCCTCCAGCGGTACCAGCCGGGCGGGGCCGGCTACGGCTGGCAGTACGAATCGATAGAGGCTGTCGAGTATGGCCCGGGCGAGTATCTGGCCCAGGGAACCGACCTGGCCTGCGTCAGCTCGCTGCAGCGCCTTCAGGTACTTGGCCCGGTCCCGCTTGTAGATGATTACCGGCGGGTAGCCGAGCCGCACCAAGATCAGGTTCAACACGAGCCTGCCGGTGCGCCCGTTGCCATCGAGAAACGGGTGGATCTGCTCGAAGCGGCAATGTAACGCAGCCACAGCATCGGGGAAGGTCACAGGTGCCCCCTTGAGGGTGTTGACCTCATCCACCCAAGCTGAGAGCTCGGCCGGGACCAGCGGCCATGTCACCGGTGTCATGCCCCCGGGGAAGGGCTCGATGTCGTGGCGGCGGTAACTGCCCGGGCCCTCGGGCTCGGTGGCGTCGGAGTGCGGTGCCACCTCCCACACCGGGGCCAGGGCCAGTTGGTGAATCTCACGCACCTCGGCCAGGGTCAGAATCCGGCCGTGGCGCGATAGCGGCATGGAGCGGGAGCCCTGGCGGTACACCCAGTCGGCAGCGTCGGCGTAGCCTTTGACCTCCAGGTATTCGCGCAACTCTTTGTTGCCGACGGCTCGACCTTCGCCCAGCAGTTGCTCCACCTGCTTGAGGACAAGTGTGTTGCCTTCGATGGCAGTCGAGTGGTGGGCTTCCTCGTACCAGATGGAGCGCCAGGTGTCGGCTGCCTCTTCGGGTAGAGGCAGCCTGTCCATATGATCTCGTAGCTCGGTCACCTGAACCTGTAGTCGCCGGTAGACCTCGTGCTGGGTGGGCCGTCCACGGCCCCGTGATCTTTTGGCGGCAACGTGATCATCCATGCAGTGACAAGGTAACCCGCTCCCAGAAGTTGTTGAGTTTGTGAAAATTCAAATGAACAAAACAACAATTGCGCTGATGTAGTTCAAACAGAGGGGTATCATTTCCGGCCCAGTTGCGAGCGGACCGTCTGCACCGGCGGGTTGGTGAGTGAGCGTCGCTGCCAGTTGGCGCCGTCCACGACCAAGGTGTGGCCGGTGATGAACCGCCCGTAGGGCGAAGCCAGGAAAGTAGCGGCCCAGCCCAGCTCATGGGGCCTACCGACCCGCAGCGCTGGTTGGCGGGCGTCGAGGTCGGGGAGGGCGAGGTTGGCGGCGATGGCCTCGGGCAGGTCCTCATGGGGTATGAGCCCGGGCACCAGGCAGTTGACCTGGATGCCGTAGGGTCCCCACTCCACGGCCAGGGTCTCGGTCATGTTCTTCACCCCTGCCTTGGCCGCAGCCGAATGGGCGAAGCCCGGTCCGCCGGTCCAGGCGAAGCTGGCCCCGATGTTGATGATCGACCCCGGCGTGCCTGCGGCCAGATGACGGCGGGCCAGCTCTCGGGAGCAGAAGAAGGTGCCGTTGAGGGTGATGTCCACTACTGCCCGCCACCCGTTGGGCGACATCTCGTCGGCCGGTACTGCGAAGTTGGCCGCAGCGTTGTTCACCAGGACATCGGGCCGGCCGAATCGCTCGACGGCGGCGTCGAAGGCGGCCTCGATCTGGTCGGGATCTCGGATGTCACAGGCGACGGTGAGAACTGCGGCGCCCAGCTCGATCATGGCCGCTCGACCCGCGTCCAGATGCTCCGCTTTGCGGGAGGCGATCACGATCGACGCCCCCAGCCGGGCGAACTCCGAGGCGATGGCCTTGCCCAGCCCGGTGCCTCCACCAGTGACGAGCACGCTCTGGCCGTCGAACGTGCCCGGCTTCAGCGCCGACTCACCCACCGGCGGGGCAGGAAGAAAGCCGACCACCGCTCACGACCCCCGGTAGGCGGGGTCGCGGCCCTCGGCCCGGGCAGCCTGGAACTCGGCGAAATCGTCCGACCGATTCAGGAAGGTCTGGTAGACGAGCTCGTCGTCCATCGAGGCCCGAATGCTGGGCCGGCTCAGATGCGAGATCACCCGTCGAACCAGCTTCACCGTCGTCATGGGTGCAGCCGCGATCTGCTCCGCCATCTGGCGCACGGTGTGGTCGAGCTCATCGGGGGCCACGATCCGAGAGATGATGCCATGGCCGAGCGCCTCGGTTGCTTCCATGGACCGGCCGGTGAGCACCATGTCGCTGACCACGCCGGGGCCGCACATCTCATAGAGCACGCTCACACCCCCGGTATCGGGGATCACCCCGTAGCCGACCTCGGGCAGCCTGAACCGGGCGTCGGGCGTGCCCACCCGCACGTCACACATCAAAGCTCGCTGGAACGACCCGCCCATGACCCATCCCTTGAGGGCCACGATAACCGGGGCCTCGATCTCCCAGAGCTGCTGGATGCCTCGGTGACCCCGGGTCATGAGCTCGTGGTGGGTGAGCCCGGACCGGTTGGTGCCGATCGAGCCCACGTCTCGCCCCGACGACCACGACTTGCCCTCGCCCCGCCAGATCACGGCCCGAAGGCCACAGAGGGACCGTAGCTCGGCCAAGGCGTCGAAGAGCTGGGCGTCCATGTCGTCGTCGAAGGCATTGTGCTTGCCGGGGTTGTCGTTCGTGATGGTGGCGATGACCCCGTCGATGTCGAGGTGGACCTGTCCAGTCATGCCGGTTCCTCCGATCGAGGGTTTGCGGGATCTACAGCTAGCCGGCCCCGGCGTTGATGTCGACTCGAACGTCACCATCGACGACCGTGACCGGGAAACGGACCAAGCCCCGGCCGTCGGCGTCCACCACATCGTCGGGGTCGCAGGAACTGACGAAGTGCCCGGCGCCGGCTCGCCACTGGAAGTAGCAATGGCGAGCCTGTCCGGCCCGACGAGCCTCGAAGGCCAGCCATCCTGTCAGCGGATCGGCCCCGATGTGCTGGAGGATGATGTCGCGGCTGCCGCCGGCCACGTCACCGAACAGCACCGGGCCCTGCTCGGCTATCTCGGCGCTGATACGGACCGCATCGAGATCACGAAAGTCGCGGTCACCGAGTCGCACCTCGACGCTGTCGGTGGACCTGGCCAGCATCACTATCGCAATGATCAGCATCAGAGCCACCCCAACCCCGGTCCCGCCCACGATGACAGCGCCGCGAGCACCGATCTGCGGTCCACGGGCTACGGGCACAAATCCTCCTCGGCATCTTCGACATCTTCACCGCCGGGCCGGGTACGGCCCAGCGGTGTTACTCGCCTAGTATCGCCGTTGCGTAACGACAGGCCGTACCGGCCCGGTACGCGTTCGCTTCGGACGAGGCCGGAGGCCGTTCGTGGATCTCTTCGAACATCAGGGCAAGGAACTGTTGGCCGGCTACGGGCTGCCGGTGCCGCCGGGGGAGATCGCCTTCTCGGCAGACGAGGCGGTGGCCGCGGCCCAGCGGTTGGAGCCACCCGTCGTGGTAAAGGCCCAGGTCCACACCGGAGGGCGGGGCAAGGCCGGGGGGGTGAAGTTGGCGGCTGACCTCGACGCGGTGCGAGCCCACGCCGCTGCCATCCTCGGCCTCGACATCTCCGGTCATGTCGTTCACCGGTTGCTGATCGAGAAGGCGTCCGCCATCGCCGAGGAGTACTACGCCAGCTTCACCCTGGATCGCTCGGCCCGCCAGCATCTCGGCATGCTGTCGGCTCAGGGCGGTGTGGATATCGAAGCCGTGGCCGAAGCCACCCCCGACGCCATCGCCCGGATCTGGATCGACCCCGTCGATCCGCTGACCGAACCTGTCTGCCGGGCCTGGGTGACAGAAGCCGGGCTGCCCGCCGTCGCTGCCGACGGCGCCGTCGAGGTGTTGTCGAAGCTCTACCGGGCCTACGTCGACGCTGATGCCGACTTGGTGGAAGTCAACCCGCTGATACTGACCGCCGATGGTGAGATAGGTGTGCTCGACGCCAAGGTCACCCTCGACGGCAACAGCGTCTTCCGCCACCCCGACTACACCGCCTACGACGCCACCGCACCCCGCGACGAGCGGGAGCAGGCGGCCAAGGCCAAAGGATTGCAGTACGTGGGATTGGACGGCTCGGTCGGGGTGATCGCCAACGGCGCCGGGCTGGCCATGAGCACCGTCGATGTGGTCACCGGGGTCGGGGGCCGTCCCGCCAACTTCCTCGACATCGGCGGCGGCGCCAACGCTGCGGTCATGGCTGGCGCTCTGGAAGTGATCAACAACGATCCGGCCGTGCGGTCCATCTTCGTCAACATCTTCGGAGGCATCACCCGAGGCGAGGAAGTGGCCACCGGTATCGTCGAGGCGCTGGGTCGAGTGTCGATCGAGGCTCCGATCGTGATCCGCCTCGACGGCACCAACGCCGCTGCGGGCCGGGCCCTGCTCGAACCACATCTGAACCATCGGCTGATGATGGAACCGACCATGCTCGGCGCTGCCCGCCGGGCGGTGGAGCTGGCCGGCGAGCGGATCGTCGAAGGACCGGGCGGAATCCGGTGAGCATTTTCGTCGATGAGACCACCCGGGTCGTCTACCAGGGCCTCACCGGGGCCCAGGGCCGCTACTACGGCCTGCTCAACCGGGACTACGGCACCCGGGTCGTGGCCGGCACCAACCCCAACAAGGCCGGGACCGACGTGGATGGGGTGCCGGTCTTCGCCACCGTGGCTGAAGCGGTGGCGGCCACCGGCGCTACCGCGAGCTGCATCTTCGTACCGGCTCCGGGGGTGCGGGGTGCGGTGCTCGAAGCCGCAGCCGGCGGTGTGGAGCTGATCATCGCTATCACCGAGGGGGTGCCGGCTCACGACGAGGCCTACGTGTTCAATCGGCTGCGCCGGGATCACCCCGGCGTGCGACTGATCGGTCCCAACTGCCCGGGTGTCATCAGCCCCGGCCGTTGCAATATCGGCATCACCGCTGGTCATATTGCTCTACCGGGCGGGCCGGTGGGGATCGTCAGCCGCTCGGGCACGCTCACCTACCAGGCCCTCTATGAGTTGAAGCAGCAGGGCGTGGGCGTCACCACCTGTGTCGGCATCGGCGGCGACCCGGTACCGGGCACCAGCTTCGTCGATTGCCTGGAAGCTTTCGAGGCCGATCCCGAGACCCGGGCCGTGATGATGATCGGTGAGATCGGAGGATCGTCCGAAGAGGAGGCGGCTTCGTTCATCGAGCGGGCCATGACCAAGCCGGTAGTGGCCTACGTGGCCGGGATGACGGCGCCTCCGGGCCGCAAGATGGGCCATGCCGGTGCCATCGTCTCGGGGGGTCGGGGCACGGCTGCGGCCAAGGTGAAGGCGCTGGAGGAGGCCGGGGCCCGGGTGGGCGAGAACCCAACCGAGGCCGGTCGGATCATGGCCGAGACCGTGGCCGGTCTGGGCTGAGCTGTGGACGCTGAGCTGTGGACACTGCCCGCAGGGCGCTGATATCGGTCTCCGACAAGACCGGGGTGGTCGACTTCGCCCGGGGCTTGGATCGACTGGGCTGGGAGCTGATCGCCAGCCCGGGTACGGCCCGAGTGCTGGCCGAGGCCGGCCTGGGTGTGATCGACGTGGCCGACCACACCGGGATGCCGGTGATGCTCGGGCACCGGGTCGTGACGCTGCATCCCCGCTTGCACGGCGGCATCCTCGCCGATCGGGCCGACCCGACCCACCGCGACGACCTCGAAGCCCATGGCATCGACCTCATCGACTTGGTGGTGGTGAACCTGTACCCGTTCGTGGACTCGCCCGGGGTGGAGATGATCGACATCGGCGGGCCGTCGCTGATACGGGCTGCGGCCAAGAACCACGCCCATGTCGGGGTGGTGGTCGACCCGGCCGGTTACGGCCCGGTCCTGGCCGAGCTCGAAACCGACGGCGGGCTGTCCGATGCCACCCGGCGGCGACTGGCTCGGTCCGCCTTCGCTCGGACCGCGGCTTACGATGCCGCTATCGCCGACTGGTTCGACCGGCTCGACCCGACCCCGCCCCCCGAGCCCGGATCCGGCGACGATGCTCTGCCGACTACCGTCCATCTGGCCTTGGAACGGGCCGAGGAGCTGCGTTACGGCGAGAACCCTCATCAGCGGGGAGCCCGCTACCGTCACCTCGGTCGGCCCGGATTCTGGGACGGCGTGGTCTGCCACAGTGGTGTGGCCCTCAGCTACCTCAACCTCTGCGACGCCGACGCGGCTTGGCGTCTGGCCCATGACCTGGGCGACGATCCGGCCGTGGTCATCGTCAAGCACGCCAACCCGTGCGGCGTCGCGGTGGCCGCTGATCTGGCCACGGCGTACACCCGGGCTTACCGGTGCGACACCCGCAGCGCCTTCGGCGGGGTCGTGGCCACCAATGCTGTAATCGACGGGGCCATGGTGCAAGCCATGGCGGCGGCGGCTCAAGCCGACGTGGTGATCGCCCCCGGATACGAACCAGGCGTGATCGAGCGGCTGGCAGACCGGCGCCGGAGCACCCGAGTCCTGCAAGCCCCGGCCGGTGCTGCTGGGTCCGGTCCGGATCCGCCTCAGTCACAGACCCGGCCTCAGTCCCGGCCCCGGCCCGGTTTCGATCTGCATTGGCGCACGATCGGCGGTGACCTGCTGGCGCAGGACGGTGCTCATTTCGCTACCGACCCCGAACACTGGTCGGTGGTCACCGCCCGGCGCCCCAGCCCCTCCGAGCGAGCCGATGCCGTCTTTGCCTGGCGGGTCTGTGCCCACACCAGTTCCAACGCCGTGGTACTGGCCCGCGCCGGCGTGGCCTGGGGGATCGGGGCCGGCCAGCAGAACCGGGTCGAAGCCGGGGCTCTGGCCGCGGCCCGCGCCGGGGGCCGGGCGGCCGGGGGGGCTTGCGCCAGCGACGGCTTCTATCCTTTCGGTGACGGGATCCGGGCCGCTGCTGATGCCGAGGTCGCCGTGGTCGTCCAGCCCGGCGGGTCGGTGAACGACGAGACCGTGATCTCCGCTGCCGACGAGCTCGGCTTGGCCATGATGTTCACCGGTGAGCGTCAGTTCCGGCACTGACCGAACCGACCCAGCAACGCCGATGCCAACCCCGCTACAAGAGCGAGTCCGGCGGATCGCTCGGCGCCGCAGTTCACGCTGGGTCTACCGGTTGACCCGGGCCGCGATTTGCATGCTCTTGTACCCCTACCTGCGGGTACAGCGCCACGGGGGAGAACACCTCGACATCTCCGGCCCGGTCATTGTGGCGCCGGTGCACCGGTCCAACCTCGACGCTCCCCTGCTGTCGGGGGTGGGGCGCCGGCCCCTACGAGCGCTGGCCAAGGAATCGCTGTTCGCCAACCGCTGGTTCGGGGGGTTCATCGCCGCGTTGGGGGCCTTCCCGGTGCGTCGGGAGGCCACCGACCGCGAAGCCATGCGGCTCGCCACCGAGATCCTCGGTGCCGGGGAGCAGATGATCGTATTCCCTGAAGGGGGCCGAGGTTCGGGACCGACCATCGACGGGGTTTTCGACGGTATGAGCTATCTCGCCTCCAAGGCGGGTGCGGCCATCGTGCCGGTGGGTATTGCCGGCACCGAAGCGGCCATGCCCGCCGGAGCCCGGTTCCCCAGGCGGGTGCCGGTGGCGATAGTGGTGGGCGAACCCATCGCGGCACCGGCGGGCTCGATGAGCCGCCGAGAGCTGTCACGGTTCTCCGAGGTGGTCAAGGGCCGGCTCCAAGACGCTTTCGACCAAGCCCAGGCTCTTGTTACCAACCGGTAGCAAAGCCGCGCTCCGGCCAAGGCTCGCCTCGGCAGGTTAGCCTTCCGGGGTATGGCCGAGATGATCACGCTGAGCGACGACGGCGTCCTGAACGTGCCCGACGAGCCCATCATCCCGTTCATAGAGGGTGACGGCATCGGTGTGGACATCTGGCCCGCGGCCCGGTCGGTATTGGACGCAGCCGCGGCCAGCCACGGCCACCGGATCGCTTGGAAGGAGGTGCTGGCCGGCCAGAAAGCGTTCGACGAGACCGGTCACTGGCTGCCCCCCGAGACCATCGAAGCCTTCCGGGATCATCTCATCGGTATCAAAGGCCCGCTCACCACGCCTGTGGGTGGCGGGTTCCGCAGCCTCAACGTCGCCATCCGTCAGATTCTCGATCTCTATGTGTGTCTGCGTCCGGTGCGGTGGTTCAACGGCGTTCCCTCCCCGGTCAGGGAGCCTCACTTGGTGGACATGGTGATCTTCAGGGAGAACACCGAGGACATCTATGCCGGTCTGGAGGTTGCCTCGGGGTCGACTCAGGCGGCCAAGCTGATCGAGCTCCTCGGTGACGTCTTCGGCTGGGAGATCCGGGCCGATTCCGGGATCGGGATCAAGCCGGTGTCGAAGTTCGGCTCCCAACGTCTGCAACGAGCCGCCTTGGACTACGCGATGCGCCGGGGGCGTCGTCGGGTCCACTGGGTGCACAAGGGCAACATCATGAAGTTCACCGAGGGCGCCTTCCGCAACTGGGGCTATGAGCTGGTGCATGAGGAGTACTCGGAGTCGGCGGTGAGCTGGGACGATTGCGGCGGCGACCCGGGCGAGCGGATCCTGGTTCAAGACACCATTGCCGACATCGCCTTGCAGCAGGTGTTGACCCGCCCCGGTTCCTTCGATGTGATCGCCACCCTGAACCTCAACGGCGACTACCTGTCCGATGCCTTGGCCGCTCAGGTAGGCGGGATCGGCATGGCTCCGGGAGCCAACATCAACTACGTCACCGGACATGGTGTGTTCGAGGCCACCCACGGCACCGCCCCCAAGTACGCGGGCCAGGATCGGGTCAACCCTTCGTCGCTGTTGCTGTCGGGGGTGTTGATGCTCGAACATCTGGGTTGGCCGGAGGCGGCCGCTGACATCACCTCTGCTGTCGAGGCGACCGTCAGCGACAGGATCGTCACCTATGACCTGGCCCGTCTCATGGAAGGAGCCACCGAGGTGAAGTGCTCCGAGTTCGCCTCGGCTGTCATCGACCGGTTGTAGAGAAAACTAAAGGTTTCAAAAAACCTAAAGGTTTCAAAAAAGATAAAAGGCTGCAAAGCCAGGGCGCTAGACTCTTCTGAAGACCGCCCCTTGGAAGGGAACTGTGGCCGTCGGCAACCCTTTCGTACCTTCGTTCGGGACCTCTCCGCCCCTGTTGGCGGGCCGTGACGACCTGCTCGCCGATATCGGTGACGCTCTTGCGGCCGGACCTGGTCATCCGGACTACACCACGTTGTTGATCGGGGTGAGGGGATCGGGCAAAACGGTCGTGTTGGACGCCTTGGAGGATCTGGCTAACCGACGCGGTTGGGTCACGCTTGCTGAAGATGCGTCGCCTCCGCTGATCGGTCGGCTCACCAAAGCGGCATCGGAGTTGCTGGATGGTCTCGAAGACGCGCCCCGGATCCGGCGGCGGGTCTCCGGGGTCAGGTTCGCCGGTGTCGGGGTTGATCTCGAACCCGAAACCGGTTCGGACATCTCGTCGATCTCACTGGATCTGCGCAGACTGCTCAGTCGTCTCGGTGGCCTCCTTGCCAATAAGGGGACCGGTTTGCTCATCACCCTCGACGAGTTGAACAGCGGGAAGCTCGAAGAAGTACGAGAATTCGGGAATGTTCTCCAGCACGTAACCCGTAGAGAGCAGAACCCCATTGCTTTGGTAGGGGCGGCGCTGCCGCAGATCGAAGACACGATCCTGGCGGGGCCGACCGCCACTTTCCTGCAGCGATGCTCGCGTTACGACATAGGTCGGCTCGATACCGCGACGACGAGCCTGGCTCTCTCCGAGCCGATCTCCCAGCGGGGCGCAACCATCGACCGACAGGCCCTTGTCGCTGCGGTCGAAGCCACTTCCGGTTACCCGTTCATGATTCAACTGGTGGGTTTTCACACTTGGAAAGCGTCTCGGAACCCGGTCGCCGGGATCACCACGGCTGATGTGACCTCGGGTGTGGCCGAAGCCGAAGACCGGTTGGGTCGGCTCGTTTTCACCCATATGTGGGGGGAACGGTCGGCTGTGGACAAGAAGTTCCTGCTGGCCATGACCGTAGACGAAGGTAGGTCACGGCTCACCAGTATCGCCGAGCGGCTCGGCGTAGGCACCAACTACGCCGGGGTCTACCGGCGCCGGCTGATCTCAGCCGGGGTGATCGTTTCGGCCGGTAGAGGTTTCGTGGATTTCTCGCATCGGGCTGCCCGGCGCTGGATTCGCGGAAAACGACAAGACGACCAGACGTGACAACCACCACGTTGTCGGTAGCGGTTGGGCATGGCCGCCACCGCGTAGATGGTGGCCTGGTTCGGGAGTGGTTGCTCCGTGGGTTGACAAAGCGTCTAGAGTAAGGAATCCTGTCTCGGTTCGTTAGATGGAGGAGCCATGCGCCGTCGTTTTGTGTCAGTGTCTGCGGGTTTGGTGTTGGGTCTGTTGGCTGCCGTTGTCGCCCAAGCTGAGTCCACCGGGGGGGGGGGGGGGGGGTAATTGCTCAAGTAGCTCAGCCGCCCGCAGTCGTCATCCCAGATCCCGTCTTCGAGTATGACGGCGGCTCGTCTGGCACCGACTTCAACGGTTCAAGGGTTGTTGCACAGACTCAGACCAAGATAGATGCGATCAAGAACCTCACAGAGGGAACCATTGTCGCATCATTCAAGATTGATGAGTCAAGGTTAGGTTATATAAGTCAAACGAGTGGGATCTTTTGTGCCTCTGATTCGGGTGATCGTGAAAGCAAGCTTTGTCTGTATTTCAATGACTCGAGTCACTATGGCATGCTGGCCAACGAAGATGGCAATGAGCTTATAAGCTTTGTGAGCAACAGGCACGCTGCGGGATCAGGTCGCGTAACTGTGGTGATATCAGTTTCCGGGTCAGATGGAACACGTATGATCACTAGTCAGCACCTGGATGCGGCATATCATAATCCGATGGCTAAGATATTTTTTGATGACATAGCAGACCTTGATCGGGTCACCATCGGTGGGAACTTCCAGAGTAATAGAAGTACATGGCCTATGAAAGGGAGTATCTACTTCGTTGAGGTCTATGACAAGCCATTCTCTGAGGATCAAGCTATCGCCAAGATCAACGAAACCTTACCGCCGCCTCTACAGCACACTGGCAGTCTTTCCTATATCCAAACTGGGCCACGAGCCTTCCAGTTCAAATTCCAACCTCCCGACGGCTTCCAAAAGGGGTCTCATCGCTGGGATTTTCCGGATGGTACCAGTAACGAAGACACCCTGACCCCAGAGTGGCAAATGCCTCTTGATCAACTGGGTATACCTGGCAAAGTTACCATCACAGCTAGAGCACGATCAACTTCTGGTGTCAATCACGGCTACGAACCACAAGAAATAGTCAAGACAGTGTATGTAGATTCAAACAGTAGCCTGAAATCAAGTCCGGCGCCACACTTTCAGACTTGGGTCTTCAGGAATGGTGAAGCAGGGTTTTCTTGTTTCCGTATCCCAACCATTATACGAGCTGGTAATGGTGACCTCCTCGCCTTTGCTGAAGCACGACCGGTCCAATACATGTATAATCATATCTGGAGCTTCCGCCAGGAATGCCCCGACCACGCTATTGGTTTATCAATAGCAATGAAGCGTAGCGTTGACAATGGCATGACTTGGAGCCCTCTATCAATTATTGCGGAGAATATTATTGAGAGAACAGGTGAGCAACACGTGGCTCAAAATATCACTGCGGTGGTTGATACTATGGACAATGACTATCCACAGGGCAAGATCGTTATTGTGTATAACAAAGCAGAGTACGGCGCGTTTGATATAATCCTAGGCAAAGGTATACGTAGAACCATATCAGCATGGTCTGACGATCATGGCCACACTTGGAATCATTATCCGGTTAGCTCCCCCAAGGGTACCGAACCGGGCGATATTACGAATCAAATTGGCAAGCAATACAATCCAGATTATGGATATGTTTACGGCAGTGACTATGCCGCTTTAAACTATAACTCTAGCGCTGAGGATCGTTGGCTTTCTCTTTTTGGTACGCTTGGCCATTCGATTCAACTCACGGAAAGCCGTAACCCAACAGTCAGAGGTCGGCTTTTTGTAACTGGTAGCTTAATAAATTATGAGCCAACACCTGACTGCTTCAACACGTACAACTATGTATTTTGGAGCGATGACCATGGAAAGACTTGGCAGATCGGGGGCAAGGTCGATTCACAATATTTCTTGAACGAAGCGATAGCAGTAGAACTAGAGAATGGCGATGTGCTGATCAATTCACGTGGCTATAAACGCCAACGAACCACGCAGTTGCATTTCATGGCGGGTCAATGTCGGGGACGCATTCTGGTTAGATTATTCAGCGAATATGACCTGAATAAGCGGGTATTGTCTCTGGCTACCTTTGATGATGAAGGGAAAATCAGCTTCAAATATTCTCGTCCGTCCAATCAATTGCCAATGTCTCAAACGGCGGCTGGAATGATTCGCATCACAAAGAGCACCCAGAAAATATTCGGTAGCAGCAGTCGGATAGCGGTTACTGGTCCCGATGACCGACCCGAGGACTATAGATGGGGTAATATTCGCCGATATCAGAATCGTACCCGCATGGCTCTGTGGATGTCTCGAGATGAAGGGAAGAATTGGAATGCTTACGGATCAACCCCTAAGCTTCTGAATCCTTATGCGTCGAGCTATAGTGATATTGTCGCGTTGCCAGATACCAGAGTGGGGGTTCTGTACGAAGGTGGATTGTCTGCCGGTGTAGCATATGGTGGAGATCAAGGTGGCATTCTTTTTGCTTCTGCGTCGTTGCATTGGTTGTCTGATGGTGCTGATCAGCGGGCGCTCGTTCGTCGTGATGCGTCGAGTACTAGCTTCGACGGGTCGTCGGGGTTTGTCGATCTTTCGTCGTCGGTTGGCGAGGTCGATGACATGACCGAGGGGTCGGTGGTGGTGTCGTTCAAAACCGATGGGGCGGCTGCTGGTCAGACCCTGTTTTCGGTTTCGGATTCTAGTGACACGGACAGTGTGTGGGGGTTGGTTCAAACCGGTGATGGGCGTTTCGGGGTGTATGCCCGCAACGACAGCACAGATGTGAACCTCACGCACTTCGATCAGGATCTGGTGACTGACGGGTTGTGGCATCAGATGGCGGTGACGGTGGGTTCTGACGGTACTCACATCTACGTGGACGGCGAGCACGTCGCTCACACAGAATCGACCGGTTTCTTTGCTGATGTCGACGGCCTCGACGTCATGGACTTGGGACGCGTCGTCATCTCTGGTGGGGCGGCGGGGTTCTGGGATGGTTCGATCGGCATGATGGAGGTCTTCGACGGGGTCCTCACCGCCGAACAAGCCGTCGCTGCTACCCAACCCGCGGCCATGCCGGTAGCAGCCTTCCACGTCGACCAAGACCTCACCACCGATCAGGCCATTTCGATGGCCACCGCCCCGGGTGGCACCGACCTGGTCGCCGATCATCTGCCGCAGTGGGAGTGCAACGAACTGGCCGCGTCCTGGGCTATCGGCACCACCTTCACCGCCCCGGACTCGGTGACCGACCAGGCCACGGTGTTTCAAAGCGAAGACTCGGTGACCACCAGCGAAGGTAACGCGTCGACCGCTTCGCTGATGCTGGGAATCTGGGGCCCCGACGGCGGGGAACGAATCGGGCTGCGCTACGACAGCCCCGTCGCCTCCGAATGGGACCTGTCGGTACCCTTCGACGCGTACAGCGGACAGAAAGTGTCGATGATCGCGGTCATGGGCCCAGTCAACTCGTATCTGATCATCAACGGTCAAACCGTAGCCACCACCCCCACCCCCGTCCCCGAAGGCCCACACATCTGGCACCCAGCCAACACCACCATCGGCACCACCAACACCGACCACGCCCTCGGCACCAACCTCAAGACACTAGCCATCTGGAAAGGCGTCGTCCCCTCCACCCCCCTCGCCCAATCACTCACCCTCGCCCACAACATCACCCGATAAACCAGCCCGACACCGTCTTCGAAACTGACCTCTGGCCCAGGTTGGGGTGATCCCGAGCGAGAGCGGGGCGAGGTGGTGCTATTGCCGGTCGGGCTCACCGACCGCCCAGAGAAGCGGCCAGTTCGGCCGCCTTGGCCGCCATGTCCAACACGACTTCGCCGAAGGCCTCGTGGGCCCCGATAGCGGACCGGCCCGATACCCAGCGGGCGTAGCTCGGTTCGAGTACGGCCGCCATCTTGAACCGGGCCAGCACAATGTAATAGTCGATGTCGTCGACGGGTCGTCCGCTCACCTCTCGGTAGAAGTCGATCAGCTCTTGGCGGGTGGGCATCCCGGTACAGTCGGCGTAGCCACCGGCGCGGTCCTCGCCAGGGTCGGGCCAGCCCATCAACACCCAGGCCAAGTCCAGCACCGGGTCGCCGATCGTGCCCATCTCCCAGTCGATGATGGCGGCCAGACGGGCCGGAGCCCCGTGACGGAACATGACGTTGGCGAACTGGTAGTCGCCGTGCATGATCCCCGGTTGGTAGTGGCGGGGCCGGTGGGCCCTCAGCCAGGCCGCGGCCTCGTCAAAACCGGGTATCTCCCGGAAACGATGAGGTTCCAGGTGAGCTGTCCAACGGTCGGCTTGGCGTTCGTGAAAGCCGTCGGGCCGGCCCAGACCGTCCAGCCCCATCGCTTTCCAATCGACCGTAGCCAGTTCGCCGATGCCCCGGATCAGCTCGTAGGCCAGCCCGGGCCGGGCCTGCATGTCGGTGTCGAAGGGGGCGGGCCAGTTCTTGGTCTGCATCACCGACCAGCCGTCTACCAGCTCGGTCATGTAGAACCAGGCCCCGGCCACGGACGGGTCGTCGCAGGCGCCGTACACCCTCGGGTGGGGTATATCGGTGGAGCCCAACGCCTCGAGGATCCGGTATTCGCGCATCATGACGGGGTTGCGGTCGGCGGCGACGTCTAGTGGCGGGCGCCGCAACGCCATGGGTTCGCCCCCTCGGCGGACTTCCAGCAAAACGTTAGAGGCTCCTCCGCTCAGCGCCGCCAGCTCGGGTCGGTCCCCGGAGCCGGGCAGGCCGACGGAGTCCATCCAGTGGGCCAGGGCCTCGATGTTGATCTCGGCGGTGGGATCGACCCCGGTTGCTGCGTCACCGGGGTCGAGATTCTCCCGAGGGTCGGCACCTCTCGACGGGGTACCGCTTTGACTCATCGGGAAGCTATCTCCTGCTCGAGCAGGGACCCGAACCGTTCCCGGGCCGCGGCCCGCCGGGCCGGAAGATGCTCGGAGGGCCAGATACCGTCGCAGGCCTGGTAGCTCTTGAGCACTTGGCGGGCCAGCGTGATCTTGTGGACCTCGGTGGGGCCATCGGCGATGCCCAGAGCCGGGCCGGCCAGATACATTGAGCCGATAGGCATTTCGTTGGACATCCCCAACGCGCCGTGCAGATGCAGGCAGGTCGACACGATCTCGTGCAGGACACCGGGGGTGGCGACTTTCACCGCTGCGATCTCCTTACGAGCCTCGGCCGCGCCGACCCGGTCGACCACCCAGGCCGCGTGGAGTACTTGGAGCCGGAACTGGTGGAGCTCGATCCAGGAGTCGGCTATCTGGGACTGCACCATCTGCTTGCGGGCCAGTACCTCATCCTGTGTGACCCGGCTCAAGGCCCGCTCGCACATCATGTCGAAGGCCCGCTGAGCCATGCCGATCGATCGCATGGCGTGGTGGAGCCGGCCTCCGCCCAGCCGGGTCTGGGCGATGACGAAGCCCTGACCCTCCCCGCCCAGCAGGCTGTCGGCCGGTACCCGGCAATCGCTGAATCGCAGGTAGCCGTGGCTGCCGTCTGCTTCGTCGTCGCCGATGAGGCCCACGTTTCGGATCAGGTCCATCCCCGAAGTTCCCTTGGGCACCAAAAACATGGAAGCGCCCCGGTGGATGGGCACTTCGGTGTCGGTGACGACCATGACGATACAGAAGCTGGCGTAGCGGTAGTTGGAGGCGAACCACTTCTCGCCGTTGATCACCCAGTCGTTCCCGTCCCGGCGGGCCGTGCAGGTGAACTGCCCGGGATCGGATCCCGCCGTCGGTTCGGTCATGGCGTAGGTGGAGCAGATCCGTCCCTGCAGCAGCGGTTCGAGGAACTCGGCCTTCTGGGCGTCGGTGCCGTAGTGGGCCAGGATCTCGGCGTTGCCGGAGTCGGGAGCCTGGGTGCCGAACACGCTCGGAGCCCAGTGCGAGCGCCCCAGTATCTCGTTGAGCAGCGCCAGCTCGAGCTGGCCGTAGCCCCTACCACCGAGCTCGGGGCCCAGATGGCAGGCCCACATGCCATGGGCCTGCACCTGTTCCTGAAGCGGGCCGACCACCTCGGTGTGGACCCGATGGGCCTTGTCGTAGACGAGCTTGGAGCCGAAGAGGGCGTCGAGAGGCTCGATCTCGGCTGCGACGAAGCTGCGGACCCAGTCCAGCTTCTGTTGGTACTCGGGGTCGGTGGAGAAGTCCCAAGCCACGGTCGAGCCTGCCTTTACGACCGGGGTCCGGGCGATCCCAGCAGACCTGGCGATCCCGTCAGCCTTGGCGCCCCTTGGTCCCGGGCGAAGGCGTTGCCGGTGTAGAGGTCGTGCAGGCCTTGGAGCAACTGCCGGGGTGGCTCGGCGCCGAACTCGTGCTCGGCCCCCGAAGCCATGATCTGCTCCCGGTGGCGCAACTCCCACATGCTCTCGCAGAAGCCGGAGTATTCGTCGGGTCGGGTGATCATCCAGATGATGCCCTCGGCTGCCACCGAAGCGGGTGCCCAGGTGCTGGTGTCGATCCCGGCCATATTGGCCAGCGCCCCTTCGGAGGCCACCGGGACGTCGATGCGGAAGCAGTTGACGGCGATCCGGTCGGGGTGGAGCTGGCGGGCCAAGTCGGTGGTCATACGCTCCAAGGCGATCTTGGACATGCCGTAGGACATGAGCCCGGGCACCGGTCGCAGTGCCGCCTGCGACGACAGGTTGACGATCCGGCCCCGGCCTGCCGACCTGAGGTGTTCCAGAGCGGCCCGCACCGTCAGCAGCGGGGCCTGAAGGTTGATGGCCATGATCAGGTCGTGGCGTTTCAAGGCGATGTCGATGTCACCCACGAAGGTGACGGCGGCGTTGTTCACCACCACGTCGAGCCGTTCGAAGGTCTCAACCGTGGTGGTGACCATGGCTTCGATGGCACCGGGCGAGGTCAGGTCGGTGGGCACGGCGACGGCCTCCCCGCCGGCTTCGATGATGGCGGCCACCGTCTCGTCGAGGGTGCCCGGTGTGGACTTCGGGGCCGCAGCCGTCGAGCGGGCCGCGACCGCCACTCGGGCCCCTTCGGACGCAGCCGCTATGGCCGTGGCCGCGCCCACGCCCCGGCTGGCTCCGGTCACCAGCACCACCTTGCCGTCCAAGTCGTAGCTGTCGTCGATGGGCACGGCTCGGGTGGATTCCGGGTTCACGATGTCGTGAATGGTAACCGTTTACACCCACTAGGGTTGGCATCGGTTCAGTGTCGTTCTGCTGACCGTGGTTGTCAGAGGAAAGCGAATTGACGGAGATCGGGAGAAAATTCGACGGCAAGGTGGCCATCGTCACCGGCGCCGGTCAGGGCATCGGCGAGGTCTACGCCGGGCACTTGGCCCGAGCCGGAGCTGCCGTTGTCGTGGCCGAGATCGACCCGGACCAAGGCCGTCGGGTCGCGGCCGAGATCACCGACCGGGGCGGGGCCGCCACCTTCGTGCCGGTCGACGTTGCCGAGGCGGCCTCGGCTGAGACCATGGCGGCGGCCGCCGTCGACACCTACGGCGGCATCGACTACCTGGTCAACAACGCCGCCATCTTCCACGGGATGCGTATCGACGGCCTGACCACCGTCGACCTCGACTACTTCTACCGGTTCATGGCCGTCAACCTCTACGGTGCTCTGCACTGCACCCGGGCCGTGGTGGGGGCCATGACCGAGCGGGGCGGCGGCGGCATCGTCAACCAGTCGTCCACCGCGGCCTGGATGCCGGCCGGGTACTACGGCCTGGCCAAGCTGGGTATCAACGGTCTCACGGCCAGCCTGGCCATGGAACTGGGCGGGCGTAACATACGGGTGAACGCCATCGCCCCCGGACCCATCGACACCGAGGCCACCCGCATGGTGTTACCTCCCGACGCCCAGACCGCCATGACCCAGACCCTGGCCCTCAAGCGGATGGGCACGCCCGCTGACCTGGTCGGCACGCTGGAGTTCTTGCTGTCCGACGACTCCGGCTGGCTGACCGGTCAGGTCGTCAGTGTCGACGGGCTCCAGATCACCCGGGTCTGAGCCGGCGGACTGCTGCGGTATCAGGCCGTGTGGCACTGCGAGCAACTCCTGATCGACGGCCAACTGGTATCAGCCTCCGGCAGTCGTACCTACGAGAATGTCGATCCCACCACCGGGGAGGTGCTGGGCGAGGCCGCTGACGCCACCGTCGCCGACGTCTACGCCGCGGTGACCGCGGCCCGCCGGGCCTTCGACACCACCGGCTGGTCCCGCGACCACGCTTTTCGTTCCCGCTGCCTGCGCCAGCTCCATCAGGCCCTCCATGGCCGCTTGGAGGACATGCGGACCCTCACCGTGGCCGAGGCCGGAGCCCCGGTCGCGCTCACCCGCAACGGACCCCAACTCGACCTCCCGGTCGAGATGGTGGCTTGGGCCGCTGATCTGCTCGACTCCTATGAGTGGTCCCACGACTTGGGCGTGACCGAGGTCATGGGCGGCCGCCACCGCCGCTTATTGGAGCGGGAGGCAGCCGGGGTGGTCGCGGCTATAACCCCTTACAACTACCCAACCCAGATCAACCTGGCCAAGCTGGCCCCGGCCATGGCCGCCGGTTGTGCGGTCGTGCTCAAAGGGGCGCCCGACACGCCTTGGTCGGCGTCGGCTCTGGGTGAGCTCATAGCTACCGAGACCGATATACCGCCCGGCGTGGTCAACGTCCTCACCGGCGCCAGCCCTGAGATCGGTGAGGCACTCACCACCCATCCCGACGTCGACATGATCAGCTTCACCGGCTCCACCCCGGTGGGGCGACGGGTCATGGCCGCGGCTGCCGCCACCGTCAAGAAGGTATTCCTGGAGCTGGGCGGCAAGAGCGCCTTCATAGTGCTCGACGACGCCGATCTCGGCTCGGCCGCGGCCTTCGGCGCGGCCATGATCTGCTCCCACGCCGGCCAGGGGTGTGCCATCACCACCCGACTACTGGTGCCGGCCGCCCACCACGACGAGGTCGTTGCCATGACCGCGGCCGTCCTCGAAGCAATTCCTTACGGCAACCCCGCCGATGAGTCCAACCTTATGGGACCGCTCATCAGCGAAGCCCAGCGGGGCAAAGTCGAGGCCTTGGTGGCCACGGCCCGGGCCGAAGGGGCCACCGTGGTGACCGGCGGGCGCCGGCCCGAGCACCTGCCCCGGGGGTTCTTCTACCAGCCCACCCTGCTGTCGGGGGTGGGCGAGAACGACACCATTGCTCGCGAAGAGGTCTTCGGACCGGTACTTGCCGTCATTTCATATGACGGCAGTGACGACGAAGCCGTCCGCATCGCCAACAACTCCGTCTACGGCCTGTCCGGCGCCGTGTTCGGCGCCGATCCCGACCGGGCCCGGGCCGTGGCCCGCCGCATCCGGTCGGGCACGGTGAGCGTCAACGGCGGCATCTACTACGGGCCCGATGCCCCCTTCGGGGGATACAAACAGTCGGGCATGGGCCGGGAGATGGGCGTGGCCGGGTTCGAGGAGTTCCTGGAGATCAAGACCCTGGCCGAGCCGGCGGAGTGATCCGTCGGCAGCGCCGCCGGGCTCTGATAGCGCCGGGGCCGTCGTCACCACCTTCGCCGGGAGAGGGCCGTGAGGGCATGGCCCGCCGGGGAGCTCGCCTGATCCTGCGGTCGGTGCGGGCCCATCGGTGGCCCCACACCATCGCCATAGTCGGGGCCACCGGTTACGTCGCGGCCACCGTGGGCGGGGCCTGGATGCTGGGCTGGGCCACCGACCGGGTCATCATCGGAGCCTTCGACGACGGGGCTGAAGGAGGTCCGCTGGGGCTGGCCATGGCCGGGGTGATCGGGTTTTCGGCCGCCACCGGGCTGTCGGTGGTGGCTCGGCGATGGTTCCTGTCCATGGCCGAGCTGCGCACTCAGCGGGACTGGCGCCGCCATCTGCTTCACCATTACCTGGACGTCCCGTTGAGTTTCCATCGGAACCGGCCGGCCGGGGAGCTGCTGGCTCATGCCGACACCGACGTGCAGACCGCCACCATGGTGCTCAAGCCGCTGGCGTTCTCGCTGAGCGCAGTGCTGCTGGCTCTGGTGGCGCTGACCGTGTTGTTTTTCGTTCATCCGCTGCTGGCGCTGATAGCGGCGGTGTTGTTCCCGGCCTTGGCCGCTATCAGCCGGGCCTACATCCGCCGGGTGGAGGCCCCGTCGGCGGTGGTACAGCGTCGAGTCGGGGAAGTGTCGGCGGTAGCCCACGAGAGCTTCGACGGCGCTCAGGTGGTGAAAACGCTGGGTCGGGAGCGGGCCGAAGTCGAACGGCTCCGGGCTGCGTCGGAACTGCTGCGGGATGAACGGATCCGGGTCGGCCGCATGCGGGGGACTTTTGAGCCCGTCATCGACGCCCTGCCCACCGTCGGCACCATCGCTTTGGTGCTGATCGGTTCCTGGCTGGTGGATCGGGGTTCGGCCACCCCCGGCGACCTGGTCCTGGCCGCCATGTTGTTCTCGCTTCTGGCTCTGCCCCTTCGGGTGGTCGGGTTCTTCTTGGAGGAGATGCCTCGGTCGGTGGTCTCCCTGGAGCGGATCGACCGGGTACTGGCCGTCCCGGCGGCGCCGGCCGCAAATTTCCGAGCTGACGGCGGCACTGGTCGGACCCTGCCACCGGGGCCGCTGGCCGTAGAGATCGAGAACCTCGTCGTCAGCCACGGCGGGCATCGGGTGCTCGAGGGGGTGTCGCTGACGGTGAGTCCAGGCGAGACCGTGGCGCTGGTCGGTGCTACCGGCGCCGGCAAGTCCACCCTGTTCGAAGCCATCGCCGGCTTGGTGGAGGTTGATCGGGGGTCGATCCGCATCGGTGGTGTGGCTCACCGGCAGATCGAGCCGGGTGAGCTGCGTCGAGCCGTGGCCCTGGTGTTTCAGGAGACCTTCCTGTTCGCCGATTCGGTGACCGACAACGTGGCTCTCCGGGGGCCGGACTCGAGTCCCGAACCGGAAGAGGTGCGGGCCGCTCTGGAGGTCGCCTACGCCGACGGGTTCGTCGACGATCTCACCGGTGGGGTCGGCACGATCGTAGGTGAGCGTGGTGTGACCCTGTCGGGTGGCCAGCGTCAGCGGATCGCGCTGGCCCGGGCTCTGGTGCGCACACCGCGCCTGCTGATGCTCGACGATGCCACCAGTGCCATCGATCCCCGGGTCGAGACCGAGATCCTCACCAATCTCCGGGCCGGGTTCGGCTCCACCCTGCTGATCGTGGCCTACCGGGCTTCTACCATCGCCGGGGCCGATCGGGTTGCTTACCTCGACGGAGGCCGGGTGGTGGCCACCGGTACCCACGCCGAGCTGCTGGCTCGCTCCGACTACCGGGCTTTGGTCACGGCCTACGAGACCGAAGAGTCGAGGCTCTGAAGTGGCTCGCACCATGAACGACCCCGTCGGCGCCGATGACGCCAGCACCGCAAACGACGCCGACGACACGAGCGGGCGCGAGGTCGGGGCTCTAGAGGTGCTGCGCCGGGGGCTGGCCGTCAGTCCTGAGCTCCGGCGGGGGATCGGCGTGACCGCGGCCATGGCCCTGCTGGCCGCGGCGGGCCGTCTGATCATCCCCATCTTGGTCCAGCTCGTGCTCGACCACGGGGTGCTCGGTCCTGCTGGCTACCGGCCCGACGTGGTCTGGATGCTGTCGCTGATCGCTCTGGTTGTGGCCGTCGCGGTCATGGGGGCCAGCCGTACTGCCTACATCCGCCTTATCGAAACAGCCGAGGCGGTGCTACTGGGTCTGCGGGTTCGAGCCTTCGACCACATTCATCGTCTGAGCCTGGCCGACCAGATCGACACCCGCCGAGGCGTGCTGGTGGCCCGGGTCACCAGCGATATCGAGACCCTGGCCCAGTTCATCCAGTGGGGGGCTATGTCCTGGATCGTCGACATTGCTCTGATCGTCGGAACTCTGGCCGTGATGGCCTTCTACAGTTGGCAGCTCACGGTGCTGGTGGTGGCTGTGCACCTGCTATTGCTGCCATTCTTGCGCTGGGCCCAGCGGCGGCAGTTCCGAGCCTACAGCCTGGTGCGGGACCGGGTGGCTCACACCATGGGTCTCACCAGCGAGGCTGTGGGAGGAGCGGCTGTCATCCGTTCCTACGGGTATGCCGAGACGGTCCGGGATCGGCTGGACCGGTCCGTGGAGGGCCAGTACCGGTCTCAGCTCCGGGCCCAGATCTGGTTCGTCGTCATGTTCCCCACCGTCGACTTGGTGTCGTCGGTGTCGTTGGCTGCCACCATCGGGGTCGGGGTCTGGTTGGGTGGCGACGTGGGAGTCGGTGTCGGCGAGCTGGTTGCCTTCGTGTTCTTGGTCAGGCTCCTGCTCAACCCGATCGCCCAGCTCGGCGAGGTGCTCGACCGTACCCAGATCGCTCTGGCGGGCTGGTGGAAGGTACTGGGAGTGCTCGAGGTGCCGGTGGAGCTGACCGAGCCCGAGCCCGGCCGCCGGCTGTCCTACGGCCCGCTTCCGGTTTGTTTCGATGCCGTCGACTTCGACTACCGCACCGGTGGCCCGGTGCTGCGTGGCATCGACGTGGCCGTCCCGGCCGGCGCCAACGTGGCCGTGGTCGGCGAGACCGGATCAGGCAAGACCACCTTTGCCCGTCTGGTCACCCGTTTGGTCGACCCCATCGCCGGCACCGTAAGCGTAGGCGGGGTGGATCTGACCGAGGTGGCGCCCGACGATCGGCGTCGCCGGATACGCATGGTCCCCCAGGACGGGTTCTTGTTCGACACCACTGTGGAGGAGAACATCCGGTTCGGCCGGCCCGGTGCTACACCGGGTGACGCAGCCGCTGCCGTCGAAGAGCTCGGGCTGGGGGCATGGGTGAACGGGCTGGCCGAAGGGATCGCCACTGTGGTGGGGGAGCGGGGCGGTCGGCTCTCGGTGGGGGAGCGCCAGCTCGTGGCTCTGGCCCGAGCCCAGGTCGCTGATCCGGGTTTGCTGGTGCTAGACGAGGCCACGTCGGCGGTGGACCCCGAGACCGAGCAGGCCTTGGCCGATGCTCTGGCCCGGCTGGCCGAGGGTCGTACCGTGATCTCGATCGCCCATCGCCTGAGCACGGCCGAGCGGGCCGATCTGGTGCTGGTGTTCGACGGCGGCCGGATCGTCGAGCAGGGCTCGCACGCCGGGCTGGTGGGAGCCGGCGGTGTGTACGAGCGGCTTCATCGGTCCTGGACTGCTGGTACCGTGCCCGGCCATGGCTGAGCCTGTTCAGGTAGCTGTCACCGGCGCCGCCGGTCAGATCGGTTACAGCTTGTTGTTCCGTATCGCCTCGGGGTCGATGCTGGGCCCGGACCGGCCCGTCGTCCTCCGGTTGCTGGAGATCCCTCCGGCCATGGACGCTCTGGCCGGGGTGGCTATGGAGCTCGACGACTGTGCCTTTCCGATGCTGGCCGGAACCCTGATTACCGATGAGCCGGCTGAGGCCTTCTCGGGGGCAGGGATCGCTCTGCTGGTGGGGTCGCGGCCCCGGACCAAAGGCATGGAGCGAGCCGAGCTGCTGGAGGTGAACGGGGCCATATTCACAGTCCAGGGCCGGGCTCTCGACGCCCACGCCGCCGCCGGGGTGCGGGTGCTGGTGGTGGGCAACCCGGCCAATACCAACTGCCTGATCGCCATGCACAATGCGCCCGGCATTCCTCGGGAGCAGTTCACGGCTATGACTCGCCTCGACCACAACCGGGCCAAGGCTCAGCTCGCGGCCCGGCTCGGGGTGGGCGTCGAGGCCGTCACCCAGATGACGATCTGGGGCAATCACTCCGCCACCCAGTACCCCGACCTGTTCCGTTGCCGGGTCGGTAGCCGCAGCGGAGCCGAAGCGGTGGACGACCCCCACTGGATCACCGGAACCTTCATCCCCACTGTCCAGCAACGGGGAGCGGCCATCATCGAGGCCCGGGGCGCGTCGTCGGCGGCTTCGGCGGCCAGCGCCGCGGTGGATCATGTGCGGGACTGGGTGACCGGCACTTCGGCCGGTGACTGGGTGTCGATGGCGGTGCCGTCCGACGGCAGCTACGGCGTGCCTGAGGGGCTCATCTCGTCGTTTCCGGTCACCTGTTCGGGCGGTGGTTACTCGATCGTTGGCGGCCTCGACCTCGATGACTTCTCCAGGGCGCGGATCGCGGCCTCTGTGGCCGAGCTGGTCGCCGAGCGCGACACCGTGGCTGCCTTGGGGCTCCTCGACCCCTGATAGACCTGAGATGTGCCCGAGTTGCCCGAGATCGTCGCTCACGCCGAGCGCTTGGGCCGGGCCTTTGCCGGGGCCGAGCTGACTCGTTTCGTCCCTCTTCACCCCACCGCTGTCAAGACCTTCGAACCCCGCCCCGAGGAAGCGGTGGGCCAAACGCTCACCGGTACCGGCCATCGGGGCAAGTACCTGTACCTGCATTTTGGTGAGGTCACCTTCGTGGTTCATCTCATGCAAGGAGGCCGGCTGCGTCCCGACGGCAAGCAAGCTCCCAAACCCCGCGGCGGCATGGCCCGGTGGACGTTTGATGACGGATCGGCGTTGCTTCTCACCGAGGCCGGCACCGAGCACCGGGCCGGTGTGTGGCTGGTACGGGGCGAACCCGAAGGCCAGAAGCCAGTGGCCCACCTCGGCCCCGACGCCGACCGGATAAACTTGGACGAACTGGCCTATCGCCTGGCTGGCACCGGCGAACGGATCCACACCTTTCTGCGGGATCAGGCCCACTTGGCCGGCGTCGGGCGTCTGCTGGCCAACGAGATCCTCCACGCCGCCCAGATTTCGCCCTTCGCCAACACCGCCAAGCTCGACCGCGTTCAGATCGTCCGGCTCCACCGGGCCATGATCGCCACCCTTACCGACGGGCTCGCCCACGAGCGGACCCTCGACGAGCTGGGCCGTTCGGCTGATCGGCCCAGCAACGTCCATCACCGTATCGGTAAGCCCTGCGTGGCCTGTGACGACGAGGTGCGTTCGGTCTCTTACCGCCGTTACGTGGTGGCCTACTGTCCTACTTGCCAGACCGGTGGGAAAGTGCTGGCCGACAACACCACCAGCAGATTCCTGAAGTGATATCGGCCCGGCTGGCCTACTCCTCGTCCTCGTTCAGAAACTCGATGTTGCGTACCCCCGGGGCATCTGGTATAGTCTTGATTACCCCCTGGGGCGATAGCCCCAGCCCAACGGCCCCGGCGGTCCACCCCAGCCGGGGCCGTTTCGCGTCCGGGCGCCGTTAGCCGCGGCTGGGCAGTCCGAGGATGACCGAGGCGTCAACTCGATGCGGTCAGCGGGGTGGTACGGGAGCGAACCGTTGCCATAGCTTCTCCCAAGGTTTCGAAAGCGCTGCGGGCGGTAAGGAGCAGGTTGGCGTCGCCGTCGAGGCGTATCCGACCCTCGAGGAACAGTCGCTGGGCCGAAGCCTCCCCGAAGGCGATCCAGTTGGCCGTCTCGTGGTCGGAGGTGAACACCAGCCGATCGGGCCCGGCCCGGCCCGGCCCTAGCGCCACCTCCGCCCGGCCCTCGGTCATGGCCAAGTGCCAGATGAAGACCGATCCGTCCGGTTCGGTGACGTTGTGTTCGATGACAATGGTCACTTCGGGATCGACCCGCCGGCCCGCCACCGTGTTCCCGAGCAGCTCGACCCACTCGTCGGTCAGGATCTCGATGGCGTCCACCGGTCTGGAGCGCTCAGCACGGTACCTTCGGGCGTGATGACGGGGTCAGGGAGACGGTTGGCGCGGATCTTGTTGTCCGGGATCCGTAGGTGACCGTGGGCTGCTTGCTTGAGTTGCTGGCTCGGCTTGAGCAGTGATCGGCTCATGGCTTCGAGGTCAAGCCAGCGAGAGCTGTCCAGTCCAGCTTGCTTCAATCCGTAGTACAGGTTGTACCCGTCGATGTAGGTGACGACACGTTCGGCTGTCATGGCAGTTCTCTGGGCTCGGCCTTCACGACCATCCCTACGATATGGTCGAATTATCGACTTGCTTGTCGCTAGTGGTTGGTCTTGTCGCTAGTGGTTGGTATGGTTTTCATGTACCCCCCTGGGGTGAGTAGCCCCAGGCCGACGGCCCCGGATCGCGACCGGGGCCGTTTCACGTCCGGGCCGCCAACGGACCCTCGTTCCGAGTCGGGCTGAGACCAAGGCTCAAGGCTGCTGCGCCCCACTCATCGGTCAGGATCTTGATGGCGTCCACTTGATGGCGTCCACCGGGCTGGAGCGCTCAGCTCGAGAAGCAGTTGTCGAGACTGCCCAGAGCGGCTCGAAGCCCGGTCGTGTCGGTGAACCGCAAGATCTTGACCTCGGAGCTGGAAGAGTTCGTCCACGCGAACAGGAACAGTCCGGGGTTGGTGGCCAGATGCCACGCGAAGTCGACAGCTTCGTTGCCGGTGATAGAGAGCCACTCGTAGTCGGATTCCACCCACCACTCGGTCTGAGCGGCGGCAGATCCTGCTCGGTAGGCCACCGCCACGGTGTCGTCTTGGTAATCGCCTGAAACGAAGGCATCAGTCCAAATGTTCACACCAGGTGAGGAGTTATGACACGATATCCATAGACTCCCGGTCGGGTCCGAAATAGGTGGTGGCGGGCTGTGAGTCGAGTGAGTACAACGTGATAGGCGTGTCGTCCCATTCGTTCTGGCGCTCATTTATCACCCACTCTCCGATATCCGGTTTGGTTTCAGTGTAAGGTTTGACCTCGACCGTGAAAGTGTCCCCGTTGCGGCTGATCACATCGATGGAGAATCCCGGTCCGTCTTCGTCGACGGGCCAGTACCAGCCGTCGCCGGGTGCCATCACGTGGGCGGCTTCGTCCTCGTCGTAGCCATTGTCGGCATCGAATAGCGGTCTCGTCCTGCGATCCAGCCCGTAGCAGTAGCCGCGATCGGGTAGGTCACAGCCATCAAGGGTCTGATCGATGGAGTAGATCTCGACGCCCTCGGCGATGATGCCGCTGTCGGCCCACCAAAGGTCGCCGGTACCTCGGACCCTGGCTCCCAGGGCCAGGTAATAACTCAGGTTGTCGGCGCCGTAGGGCACTACCAGCAATTGTGTACCGGTGCTTCCGATCGGGCCCAGTTGATACCGAGCCGTGGTGCCCGGGGTGTGTATGGCGGTCTGGGTGACAGGGATCCAGCCCGCGGCGTAGCGATTGATGGCCGGGGTGCCCACCGACGGCACCGACAGAGACTCAGCACTGGCCGAGTAGCCCATGAGGTCCATCGGGTTGTCGTATTCCCATATCTCGTCCTGGTCATCGTCGGTGACCCCGCTGAAGGAGTGGGGCCAGCACAGGGCGTGACCCATCTCGTGAGCCAGCAGCGCAGGGTCGGTAACGTTCCCGTTGACCAGTACGGCTCGACCATTGCTCGGGTATCCGCTCTGGGTATAGAACCCACAGTTGGCTGCTCCCACGAACTGGCCTCCGCCCCGGTTGACGGGAATGTCTACGACGATTATCACCCCTTCTATGTCGGCCCGCTGGTCGGTGAACTGTTCGGCTACCTTTTCTCCGCAGCTATGGGGGTAGGACTCACTGGATCTGTCTACGTCGACCACGCCCCCGGCTCGAAATACCGGTAAATACCGGCCTTCGGACAGCCAGTCGAACCAGTCCGTCACACGAGCCGCGAACTTGGTGGCGTAGTTGGACGGGTTGTGTCGACTATCGGGGTGCATCGAGTAGTGGCCCGACCCGTCTGGGGTGTTGCACAGCCACACCTCGTACCGGTCTCCTTCAGGGCCGGGTAGCGAGTAGGTCCGCATGAACGGAGCATGGGCTATCAGTCGCAACGGGTCGCCGGTGTAAATCCCGTCCGGATCTGGTGGAGGTTCTTTGGGCGTGGGTGTGACCGTCTTCAGTGTGATCAGCCCGGCGGGACGCACACTGGTATGTCCGAGAGCTCGGACGATGAACGACGCCATCTGTGCTCTGGTGACCGTGCCGTCGGGATCGTAGGTGCCGTCGGACTTGCCTGAGGTGATGCCCAGTTCGTACATCGCGGCGATGGCGTGGTGCTGGTTGGCGGTAGCTCGGGTACGGGTGTCGGGGAACGAGTCGTCCACGATCAAAGGGGTGCCGCCCGGGCGGGTGAGGTCGACCTGTCCCCCATCGTCGATGGTGACGTCGATCGGGGAGTTGTGATCGGTGGTGAGTTCGAGAAGCCGGGCCAGGAAAAGGGCCATGTCGGCTCGGGTCACGTTGTCGTTGGGGGAGAACGCGGTCGGGTACGGGCTGGGCATGATCCCCAGGGCCGCGGCCGCGTAGATGGCGTCTTGTGCACTCGAGTTACGCCCGGCGATGTCGTGAAAGACCGTTGCGTCTCTGGCGGGGAGCTCGACCCCGGCCCGGGTCGCGGCTCGGGTCAGGAACAGTGCCATCTGCCAGCGGGTCACCGCCTTCTTGGGTGCATAGCGGGTGCCGTCACCCGCGCCTACCGTCACCCCGTAGTAGGCGATACAGCCGATGTTGGCGGCGTGGGTGGTATCAACGCCGATGTCGGCGAACCTTCCGGCGGCTTGCTGCGCGGCTCGGGTCCGGTCGGGGCAGGCCGGGTTGTCCCTGTGCTGCCATCCGGCTTCGGGTGCACCGGTCTCGGCCCCGGCCGCAGCCGCGCCGGTCGTGACCAGCCCGGCCAGCACAGATACACCGACCACGATCCGCAAAAGTCTCGTCATGGTTCTCATGGCTAGATTCCTTGATTCCTCGAAGGCCCGGCTCTCACTCGCACTCCCCAAAAGCTACGGTCGAACCGGCAACTCGAAGAGAAGATGGGACAGAACCTAAACGAGAGGGTATGACAGCCCGTCCCCGCAGCCGGCCCGAGGATCACCAGGATAGCCTCCAGCTCGTGGAGCTGATCGTCGTGCGCCATGCCCGTCCGGTTCGCCAAGAGGTACCTGAAGGCCAATCGGCCGACCCCGGCCTGTCCGAGCTCGGCCACCAGCAAGCGAAGGCCACGGCCGCCTACCTGGCCGACCAAGGCGTCGATCACGTTGCCTCCTCCTCCATGTTGCGAGCCACCAGTACGGCTGTCGCCTTGGCCGAGCGGCTTGGTACCGACGTCGAGACCCTCGACGACTTGCGTGAGTCCGACCACCGGTCGCACATCTACATACCGGTAGAAGAGATAGACCGCAGCGACGGGACAATGGCATCCCTTTACAGCGGCGATCTTCACGAAAAGATTTTCTCCGGGGGCTACGAAGGATTCCGCCGCCGGGTCGTGCGGGGTTTCGAGCATCTGATCCGCACCCGACCGTCTCGCACCGTGGTCGTGTACTGCCATGCCATGGTCACCGCCGTGTACCTCCAGTCGGTGCTCGAGATCGATGATCCATTCAAGCTCCTGATCGACTACTGCGGGATCAGCCGGGTGCTGGCCTCGAGTACGGGACGGCGCAGTGTCAGGTCGATCAACGAGACTGCACACGTCCGCGATCTGCTGGAGAGATGAGACCGTGTTCGAACCGGAGCGCTGAGTCTCGGTGTTCACTCTGGTAGTGATGGCCGCCGGAATCGGGTCCCGTTTCGGCGGGGTCAAGCAGCTCGTCGGGGTAGGCCCTGACGGTGAGACCTTTCTCGACTTCGCCATAACCGACGCGGGTGTGGCTGGTGCCGACAGGGTGGTGATGGTGGTGCGCTCCCAGATCGAAGACGACGTCCGCCGCCATGTCGAAGCCCGCCACCCCGGCCTCGACATCACCTACGTCCGTCAGGACGACCACGGCCCGCCCCGCCCCAAACCCTGGGGGACGGCCCACGCCGTTCTGGCCACCGCCTCTGTCGTGACCGACTCTTTCGTGGTCTGCAATGCCGACGACTACTACGGGGCCACCACTTACCCGGCGGTGGCTGACCGGCTCGGGTCACTGGCCGTCGGTCGAGCCGCCCTTTGCGGCTTCCGCCTCGATCGCACCTTGCCGGTCCTGGGTTCGGTGAGCCGGGGTATCTGCACCGTGGAAGGCGGTCGGTTGATGGGCATCGTCGAGCACCACGGCGTCGCTCGGTGTCCTGACACCGGTGAGATAACGGCGGCGACCCCAGCCGTGGCCCTACCCGGCGCCGCTTCGGCCTCCATGAACTTGTGGGCTTTTGAAACCTCGATGTTCGACTGGCTCGATGCAGGGTTCAGCCGGTTCCTCGACATCCACGGCCGTGACGAGCAGGCCGAGTATCTCCTGCCGGTGGCGGTGGCCGAGAAGATGGCCGATGGTTCGCTCACGGTCGAGGTGGTGCCCACCGAGGAGACCTGGGTGGGGGTGACCAACCCCGCCGATCTGGACGTGGCTCGCCGGACTATTGCCGCCTTGCGCCGCCGGTGACCGATCACTCCGGGGTGGCTGCTCGGTGCCCGGCTGCCCGGGAAAATGGCAAGTAGGGGCAGAGGGCGTGAGGTCCATGCCTCATGACCCCACGTTGGCGTCGAGCGCTGCTGCCATCCAGCGAGCGGCAACACGATCGGGTACTACTGGCGATCGAGAGCGCCACCTCGTCGACGGCGAAGTCTCGCCCCGACCACCTTCGATTCGGGCTCGACAGCACCGGCCTCACGCGCCAAGATAGTGTCCCACAGGTCAACACCGAGGGGGATCCCATGAAGCTCATGTCCCTGACCGTCAATGGCACCGAGCGGAGCCTCGAAGTGGAGCCGCGTACGCTGCTGGTGCATGCGCTGCGCGATCAGCTCGGGCTCACCGGCACCAACATCGGCTGCGATTCCAGCAGTTGCGGTGCCTGCACGATCCTCGTCGACGGTCGATCCGCCAAATCCTGCACCATGCTGGCCGTTCAGGCCGACGGGGCCGACGTCACCACCATCGAGGGGCTGGCCGGCGCCGACGGCACGCTGCACCCGGTCCAACAGGCCTTTCACGAGTGCCATGCTCTGCAGTGCGGCTACTGCACGCCGGGCATGGTGATGGCCGCCGTCTCGCTCATCGACGAGTATCCCGACCTCGACGAAGTCGGGGTGCGCTCCGGCTTGGAGGGCAACCTCTGCCGCTGCACCGGCTACCAGAACATCGTCGATGCCGTCCTGCAAGCAGTCGGCAACTCGGCGGAGGCCCGCCGAGCCGCCACCGTCACGGCTGGGAACCGATCATGACCGCCACCGCCACCGCCACCGCCCACGTCGGCACCCGCCGCCTGCGCAAGGAGGACCCGGCCCTGCTCACCGGCGAGTCCCGCTTCGTCGACGACCTCCACCTGCCCGGTGCCCTGTGGATGGGCGTGGTCCGCTCCAGCGAGGCCCACGCCGCCATAAAGAGCATCGACTCCGACCGAGCCGAGCAGACCGAGGGCGTGGTCGAAGTGCTCACCGGCGCCGACTTGGCCCCTCTGTGGGGCGGGGCTGCCCTTCCCTGCGCTTGGCCCGTCACCGACGACATGCACAACCCCGCTCACCTGCCCGTCGCCACTGGTGAGGTCAAATACGTGGGCGATGCCGTGGCTGTGGTCCTGGCTACCTCTCGCTACGCGGCCGCCGACGGAGCCGCCGCCGTGATCGTCGACTACGAGCCCAAGCCTGCCGTTGTCGATCTGGCTGGCGCCGTGGCCGCCGACAGCCCGCTGGTGCACGAAGAGATCGGCACCAACGCCTCCTATACCTGGGAGCTCATCCCCGACCCCGACGCGGTGGACGCAGCCTTCGCCGGGGCTGCCCACGTGGTGAAGGAGCGGTACGTCCAGCAGCGGTTGATCCCGGCCGCCATGGAGCCCCGGGGGGTGGTGGCGGTGCCCTCGGTGGCCGGCGGTGAACTCACCTTGTACTCGGCCACCCAGATCCCTCACATCCTCAAGGTGATGACCGCGGTCACCCTGGGTATCGGTGAGAACAAGCTGCGGGTGGTGGCCCCGGCGGTGGGCGGCGGCTTCGGGTCGAAGCTCAACGTCTACGCCGAGGAGATCATCTGCAGCGCCTTGGCCCTGCGCAAAGGAGTTCCGGTG
Source organism: Acidimicrobiales bacterium (assembly GCA_963422655.1). GTDB lineage: Bacteria > Actinomycetota > Acidimicrobiia > Acidimicrobiales > Aldehydirespiratoraceae > CATQHS01. Next base: position 2,049,015 of record OY730440.1, read on the forward strand.
CGCTGGACCGAGACCCGCAGCGAGGCGGCCCTGTCCACCATCCAAGGCCGGGGTCAGATCCAAGACATCGAGCTGGCCGCCGACTCCGACGGCAAGGTCTCAGCCGTGCGGGTGAAGCTCCTGGCCGATATGGGGGCCTATCTCCAGCTCGTCACCCCCGGCGTCCCGTTGCTGGGGGCTTTCCTGTATCACGGCTGCTACGACATCGCCCACTACTCGTTCAGTTGCACCGGGGTGTTCACCAACAAGACGCCCACCGACGCCTACCGGGGGGCGGGCCGGCCCGAGGCCACCTACGCCATCGAACGGGCCATGGACTCCCTGGCCGCAGTCACCGGGCTGACCCCCGAGGAGATCAGAGCCCGCAACTTCATCGAGGCCGACGCATTTCCTTACCAATCCTGCGCCGGGCTGACCTTCGACAGCGGCGACTACCACGCCGTGCTCGATCGGGCTCGGACCCTGGTCGATCTCGACGTTCGGCGAGCCGATCAGGCCCGCCGCCGCCAGCAGGGGTCGGCCAAACAGCTCGGCATCGGCTTCTCCAGCTACGTGGAGATGTGTGGGCTGGCCCCGAGCCGGGTGCTGGCCTCGCTCAACTACGGGGCCGGGGGCTGGGAGGCGGCCACAGTGAGGGTCCTGCCCACGGCCAAGGTCCAAGTGGTCAGCGGGGCCACCCCCCACGGCCAGGGCCACGAGACGGCTTGGTCGATGATCGTGGCCGACCAGCTCGGCATCGATCCCGATGACGTGGAGGTGCTCCACTCCGACACCACCGTCAGCCCCACCGGTATGGACACCTACGGGTCGAGGTCGCTGTCGGTGGGGGGCACGGCCATATACATGGCGGCCGAACGGGTGCTCGACAAGGCTCGTACCATCGCCGCCCACCAGCTCGAGGCCAGTGCCGACGACTTGGAGTACGTCGGCGGGGCTTTCCAAGTCAAGGGCACGCCCTCCAAGTCGGTGGCTTTCGCAGAGATCGCCTTCGCGGCGTTCACCGCTCACGACCTGCCCGACGGTGTCGAGCCCAACCTGGAGGCCCACGTCACCTACGACCCGCCCAATTTCACTTTCCCCAACGGCACTCACGTGGCGGTGGTGGAGGTCGATACCGACACCGGTGAGGTGGAAATGGTCGACTACGTGGCTGTGGACGACTGTGGTCATCAGGTCAACCCGTTGATAGTCGAGGGTCAGGTTCACGGTGGCATCCTCCAGGGCGCGGCCCAAGCCCTGTACGAGGACGCCGTGTACACCGGCGAGGGTCAGTTGACCACGGCGAACCTGGTCGATTACCTGGTGCCGTCGGCGGCCGAGGCGCCCCGCTTCCGGCTCGACAGCCACGTTTCGCCCAGTCCTACCAACCCGATGGGGGTGAAAGGGATCGGCGAGGCTGGCACCATTGCCGCCACCCCGGCGGTGATCAACGCCGTCGTGGACGCGCTGCGCCCCTTGGGCGTTGCCGATCTGGCCATGCCGGCTTCGCCCCAGACCGTGTGGAGGGCTATTGAAGCGGCCCGAAGCCGAGGAGGTTCATCATGATCCCTGCTGCTTGCGACTACGAGCGGGCCGATTCGGCCGACCACGCCATCGAGTTGCTGGTCCGTCACGGTGACGAGGCCAAGCTCTTGGCCGGGGGCCACAGCCTCATCCCCCTGATGAGGTACCGGCTGGCCACTCCGGCTGTGCTGGTGGATGTGGGCCGGCTCGACGACCTGCGTTACATCGAGAGCCGCAACGGCACCGTCGCCATCGGGGCTCTCACCCGCCACAGCGAGCTGGAGCATTCCGAGGTGCTGGCCCGTGACTGCGGGTTGCTGGCCTCGGTGGCGGCCGAGGTGGGCGACCCGGCCGTGCGTCATCGGGGCACGCTGGGGGGCACCCTGGCCCACGCCGACCCGGCTTCGGACCTGCCCGCAGCCGTGCTGGCCTTGGGGGGCACGCTGGTGGCCCGCGGCCCCGACGGTGAGCGCGAGATCGCGGCTGCGGAGTTCTTCACCGGTTACTTCGAGTCGGTGGTGGCCCCCGACGAAATGCTGGTAGAGGTACGGGTCCCGACCGGCGCTGGGGGTTGGAACTACCAGAAGTTCAACCGCCGGGCCCAGGACTGGGCCATCGTGGGGGTAGCCGTGGCTGGCGGGGGCTCGGGCGTGAGCCTGGTGAACATGGGTTCCACGCCGGTGCGGGCCAATGCGGTGGAGGAGGCCTTGGCCGACGGAGCCTCGGCCGCCGATGCCGCCAGGCTGGCCGCCGAAGGGCTCGACCCGCCCGCCGACCTCAACGCCGACGCCGATTACCGCCGCCACTTGGCCCGGGTGCTCACCGGTCGAGCCTTGGCCGCGGCCGGAGTGGCCTGACTCGGATTTCCGGTAGGTCTTCGGCCCTTTGATTCGGGCCATGCAATCCGAGCGTATGCTGTCTCGGGTCAGCCAGTTCACCCCCCGCCTGCGGTCGGGGTGGACCGGGGCCGTGCTGATAGCGGTGGCAATGCTGGTCCTGTGGCTGCCCGACCTCGATCTCCCCCTCGGTGACAGCGACGACGGCCGTATCCTGGCCCGCTACGGCCTCCAGGCCCGTAACTACTGGGAGCTGGGACCGGCCGAATCCAACTTCGGGACCCGGGTCGATCCCTATATCCGGGGTGGCTTCGAGGTGGAACCGGGCGCCGAACCGCCTACTGCTGCCCTCACCTACGCCCATCATCCGCCTCTACAGGTTTTCGTGACCATCATCTCCTTCGGCCTGCTCGGCGACAGCTTGGTGGCGCTGCGACTGGCCGGTTTCGTGATGGGAGCCTCCACCGTGGTGTTCATGGCCGCTCTGCTGCGGGGTCGGGGGCTGGGCTGGGGCCCGACCCTGCTGGCGGTGGGGGCAATGGCCGCCACCGGCTTCTATTACATATACGGGCGGCTCGGGGTGGGTTTCTCTCTCATCGTCGCCGTCGTTGCTCTGGTCTCCTACTTGCGCGACACGACCCGCCCGTCCCGCTGGCTTCTGGCCGCGGCCGCCACCGTGGCCGGTCTGGCCGTCATGCAGTCGTGGATTGCCATGGCTGCGGTGGGGCTGCTGGTGCTGTGGCTGTGGACGGTCCAGGGGCGCTCGGCCGCGTTGGGATGGGTACTCGCTGGCGCCCTGATAGGGGTAGCTGTCACCGTGGCGTGGATACTCAACGCCACCGGCCCGGCCGAGCTGGGCGATCAGGTGGCGACCCGCACCGACTCGTCGACGGGCTCCTTGGGGGACTTCTTGTCCCGCCAGTGGCGTTTCGCCGGTCTCCTCACCCCGGTGTGGCTGCGATGGCTCATGGTCCCGGCCTTGGTGGCCGGTCTGGCTGATCGCCGGACCCGGATGGCCACCGCCGTGACCCTGGCCGTGGCTGCGGCCTGGACCTTCGGCCTCCGCCAAGGAGCTTGGGTCCACGCGCTGTGGAACTTCCCCTGGCTGGCACCGGTGACCATCGGGTTGGCCGCTCTCGGTGACGCGACCCGCCGCTTGGTCCGGGGCCGGGTAGCCTTGGTGGCGGGAGCGGGGGCCGGGGCTGTGATCATGGTCACATTGTTCGGGTTGGTCACCGGCTCCACCCGTGAGGACTACCTGTCGGATCCGGCTGCGGCCGCCACTGCTATCGAGCGAGCGGTCGAGCCCGCTTCGGGTCGTCTGTGGGTCACGCCTCAGATATCGTCGCCTCGATGGGTCTCCTACTACATTGACTTGCCGGTGTGGACTCTGACCGAGCATTACCTCGACGAATTGGGCGTCGACGATCTGGTGCTCGTCCGCACCGACCGCATACCCGGCTTCCTCGCCGACCGGATTCCCGGCGACTCCGGCCCCGATGAGATCGTCGAGGGCCGCTATCGGCTGATCCCGGCTCTGGTCCTGAACGGATGACCGAGCCGGCCCCGCCCGCCGAGGTGATAGGCAACGACTGGCCCTCCCTGGCCGTCGATCCCCTCGAAAGCTGGACGCCCCGACGCTTCGTCACTGTGGTGGTGTCGTACTACCAGGCCCCCGAGGCTCTGGCTCTGACCCTGGCCGCGCTCGAGGGCCAGACCTACCCGCCGGAGCTGTTCGAGGTGATCGTGGTCGACGACGGTTCCGATCCGCCCCTGGCTCCGATTTCCGATACACCGTTGTCGGTGCGGGTGGTGCACCAGCCCGATCTGGGCTTCGGGCTGGCCCGGGCTCGCAACACCGGGGCTCGGGCCGCTGGTGGAGAGATACTGGTGTTTCTCGACTGCGACATGTTGCCCGAAGCGGGCTGGCTGGCCGCCCATGCTCGCTGGCACCATGCCGCCAGCGACGTGATCTCGATCGGGTTCCGGTCTCATGTGGAGGTGACCGACTTGGACCCGGTGAACATCCGGTCCCGGCCGGGTTCGCTGGCCGACCTGTTCGAGGGCCGATCCCAGAACCGGCCCGAGTGGATCGAGTTCCACATGGTCCGAACCGCCCATCTGACATCCGACGCCGATGACCTGTTCCGGGTCGTGACCGGCGGCAACTTCGGCATCTCCCGTGCATTCTTCGAGACGGTGGGTGGTTTCGACGAGACCTTCACGCAGTGGGGCACCGAGGACATCGAGTTCGGTTTCAGAGCCTTTACTCGGGGTGGCTTGCTGGTGCCGGTGCGGGATGCGTTCTGCTGGCATCAGGGGCCGGGGGCGGCCCCTGATGCCGAGGATAGAGCGAACCTCGATTTCCAGAGGGCCAAGATCGCCCATCTGATCGCCCACCACAGTTTCCGCCGGGATCGGGCCGGACGCAGCTTCACCGTGCCCCAGTACGTGGTGACGGTCGGGCAGGGCTCGGCCCCGGCCGAGGCGATATTCGAGACGGTCGAGGGGGTGCTGGCCAGCACTGTCCACGATCTGGTGGTCTGGGTGGAGATGCCCGCTGATGCCGTCACAGGTGCGGGAGATGGTCCCGCTGGCGCTGTCTACGGGTGGCTGCGCTATCAGTTCGAGCCCGATCCCCGGGTCTGGTTCGGTCCGATCGGCGGGGCCTTGGATTGTTTCCCCACTTCCTCCTTCCACGTCACGATCCCGGCCGGTATCACCGTCGGCCCCATTCTCGTCCGCTGCCTGCGCTGGGCCCTGAGCACCGCTGCGTCGGGTACCGCTCGCCTCGACGATGGCTCAGAGGTGAGTATCACCCGCACCTGGGCCTTACACCGGGCTCGTCGAACCGGGCTGGCCCTGGTCGAGGTCGGGGATGTGATGAGGCTGTCACCGACCGGGCTCGGGTTGGCTTTCGGCCTCCGGTCGGTGCTGGTCCGCCTCTCGACCCGTCGCTATTTTCGCTGGTTTCGCCGGTTCAAGACTTGGGCTCTGGGGGCCAAACCGGTTGCCGAGTCCAAGGGGCATCGACGCCGGCCTCGATCGAGCCGGATCTCCATTCTGTGCCGGATGCTGATTCAGATCCGTCGGCCCGCTGACCTGAGGCAGGTTCTGGGCTGGGTGGGGCGCGGGGTCCGAGACCAGATCATCCGCCGTCTCATCCGCCGTCTCATCCGCCGTCTCCCCCGCCGTCTCAACCGCCGTCTCACCCGCCGTCTAGTTCTTCCTCCCGGCTCGCCGACCGACTATCTCGACATCTCGGCTATTGGCCCTTCGGTCCCGGCTCGTCCTATTGGTTCCGCTTCGGTGCCGGAGGTACCCGTTCAGCTCTCGGTCCCGGCTCTCGACCCCACCGTTGTCAACCCCATCGGCTGGACTCCCGACTTCGACGACACCGTGGTTGCGCTGGGGCCGCCCGAGCTGCTTCCTCTCGACGTGCGGGCTCGCACTACCGCCGCCCTGCGCCCGCCGGCCGGCAGTTTGGAGGGTATGCGCCGGGCTCACCACGTGGAGGATGTCGCCGCCTACCACGATGGGGTGATCCAGCGAGCTACCACCCTGGTCGAACTGGCCGCAGCCGGGGTGGTCGTCCACTTGGCCGACACCGACACCGACACCGACACCTTCCCCGGCCTGCGTGGGTACTTGGGGGCCGAGCTCCACCGCCTGATGACTGCCAGCGACATCGAGGGTTTCGACCGGCATCGGCGTGAGCTCGTCAGTATCTGTATGCGCCGAGCCGCCCTGCGTGATCACTGCCTACGGAGCCGGGCCGCCCAGGCTCGGGCTCTGGCCGCCGGGATCGAGACCCGCGCGTCCGACGGAGGTTCGATCACCGTGCCGGCTGGACCAGCCTGGCCCCCTGAGGTGTCGGTGCTGCTGCCCACCCGGCGTCCGGCCTCGTTGAGCGCTGCCATAGACAACGTGGCCCGCCAGACCTACCCCCGGCTGGAGCTGGTGCTGGCCCTGCACGGCGACGGCTTCGACACCGACGCCTTGCAATCCCTGATAGCCGGGCTCGACTTCGGGGTCCAAGTGGTACCGGTTGTCGGCACGCTGCCTCTGGGGCGGGTGCTCGACGCCGCGGTGTCGGCCTCCTCGGGAGCTCTGCTCACCAAATTCGACGACGATGACGTCTACGGCGCCGAGCACGTGTGGGACTTGGTGCTGGCCCACGAGTATTCGGGGGCAGAGCTGGTGGCCAAGGGGGCTGAGTACGTCTACCTGGCCGCTTCGGACCAGACCATCCACCGCTTCGGTGGCCGGGGAGAGCGGTTCTCCCTTCGGCCCACCGTGGCCGGGGGGGCCATGCTGATTGCGGCCCAAGATCTAGCTGCTGCCGGTGGGTGGCAACCGCGGCCCGACAGCGTCGACAAGGCTCTGGTCGACGACATCGTCCGGACTGGAGGGAGGGTCTACCGGACCCACGGGGCCGGATACGTGCTGGTCCGCCACGGGGTGGACCACACCTGGCCAGCCGAGGATTCCTACTTCTTGGACCAGGCCACTCTGGTGCGGCCCGGCCGGAACCTGACCCTGGCCGGCATCGATGCCTGATGCACGCCCGACTCACCGTTCTGGCTGCTGCCTCGGGGGTCTGGTACACTTCAGCAACGTTGCGCCGGTACATTGTTGCTGTAGTGTGACATCGTTGTTAAACTTCCGCAGACTGGTTACAGGCTTCGTCAGGGGTTGATTTGATGTGATCGAGCCGAAGGTGTGTTACATTGACTAATCGTGTTGGCCTAGGGTCAATTCAGGAAAGGAGGGGCCCCATGCCCCAGCTAGAGGGGCAAACGCCCCCGGTAGTGAAAAAGGAGGGGTTCATGCCCCAACTCAAAAAGCGGCGTACCAGGAAGCTGAGTTCGCACTTGGCCTTGCTGGGTGCCGTAGCCATAGTGGCTTCTGTCCTCGCCGTTGGAACCTCACCGGTTACGGCCAAGGAGGGAACCCCCGAGGCGCAAGCCGGGTACTCGGCTTGCGTCGGTCCGGCTTCGGCTGACGCCGGTTTCGAAGACGTTACCGCCGGTAGCACTCACGACGCCGCCGTCAACTGCATCGCCTACTACGGGATCACCGTGGGTAAGACGGAAAAGACGTTTGCCCCCAGTGACAATATCACCCGCCGCCAGTTGGCGGTGATGCTGACGCGGGCGGCCGGTCCAGCCGATGTCACTTTGGGTGATGGCGAATCCGTAGGTTTCTCCGACATCGAGGAAATACCCGAGGACGTGCAGGAGGCCATCAACCAGATGGCTGGCCTGGGCATCATGAAAGGCACAACGGGAACGACCTTCGACCCGAGCGGTATCGTGTCCCGGGCCGACATTGTCGAGGCCTTGGCCCGGTTCCTGAGCAATGCCAAGACCGGTCCCGGCGGTTCTTCCGTCAAGGTGGCTCCCAACGGCAAAGTAACTATCAAGACGGGTAGCGAAGACATAACCATCGACGAGACCTTCCGTGATCTCGGCCCGGTGACTTTTGCCGCCCATCAAGCCATCTTGGCCATGGCCGAACTGGGTGTGGCCGCGGGTAAAGGTGACGGGGTCTTCGCTCCGGCCGCGAACGTGACCCGGGCCCAAGCTGCCGCCTTCATAACCCGGACTCTTGATCATACCAACATACGTCCCGCCGGTCTCACTTTACAGGCCTCGAAATCGGCTGCAGAAGCCGGTGATGAGATCACTCTGGCTATCTCGGTGCGGGGAGAAGATTTCGCTCCCGTCGACGAAGCTCCCATTGATGTGTTCAAGCATGCCACGGCCAGTACCGATAAGCCTTTCAAGGCTGATGGCACATGCGATACCAGCGTCGTCACCACTGAGGAATCCAATACTGCCTGCAAGATTGATGTAGACGAAGAGACCACCGAGGATGATGGCAACCTCATGATGGACGACGTCGAAGTCAATGGTGATACTATGTTCTACGCTTGGACCGGTAAGTCGAGTTCCTCGCTGGACTGGGACAATGATGCGGTGTCCAAGGACAACACTGTTGTCTCCGACGCGGCATCGGTCAGTATCACCATCAATGCGACTCCGGACTTGGTTAAGGTTTCCGTCAGTGGCTCGGAGAATTCCGCCACCGGGGAGAAAACTTTCAAATTGGGAACAACAGATAAAACTGTTGAGTACAACCGCACTGTCAAGTACGGCACTGCGGTGAAGGTTGCGATCCAGCTCATGGAGAAGGAGAAACAGGCCAAGATTTCTGGCTATACCTACCAGTGGCGAGTCACAGGATATCAAGCCGCCACTACCACGGTTAAATCGGCTAAGGTACTGGTCGGAAAACTGATCGAGACCACTGCGTGGAAGACGATCACCACCGATGACGACGGTATGGCCACATTTGAGCTCCCCTCCACCCCAGATCCGGACAAGAAGGGGGACGATTTCACGACTTGGACGTACGAAATCGAAGCCACGGGTGCTACTGCCAAGAAGGGTATAACCATTTCGAACAGCACAGGAACAGTAATGTTCGATGATGACGACCCCGAATCCGAGGACGGTAAGTTGAGACTCAGTTTGAGCCAGCCTTATACCAGAGCGGGTGCCAACTCGAGCGTGAAGCTGACAGCCACGGTCACCGACCAGTACGGCGGCCCCCTGAAGGACATAGAGGTAAGGTTCTTTTCTAAAGAAGGCGAAAAGGACAAGGAATCTCTGAGCGCAAAGGTTCTTGACACCAAGTCCAACGGTACCAGGTCACTCACTGCCACCGGTCCTAAGGATGCAGGTACCACTGAATATATGGTGGACGCAGACCTGATTAAAGGCGAGGAAGCAGCATCTAGTTCGATGACTCACTACTGGGTTGAGGATCCGAAGGTTGATGCTGCTGATGGCGGTGCGGATGCACTACCTGAGGATGCACAGAAAATTTTGGTTCCGGCTTTCGCTAACAATGAGCTAGTGGTTGGAGAAGGGTCACCGATGGTTTTCAAGTACAGAATCGGTGATCAGTTCAAGTTGGACGGTAAGTCCCTGTCACTAGCTGCATTCGAAACCGAGTACGGCAAGCATGTGGAAGCTCAGAAGAAGGCGAAAAGTGATTGCCTCGGTGATGTGACGGTGACCCAGTACAACACCAAGAAGGGTCTGTCCGCCTTTGAGGTAGACACCTCTAAGTGTACTAAGACCTGACCTGAAAGAACGCCGGTACACACTCCCCGGCGTAACCCAACCAACCCGGGAAGGCCTCGGCATCAGCCGGGGTCTTCCCGCGTCTGGGGCGCCTATTCGCCTCGCCTTCGCCAGCCAATGCTCTAATGCCCGAACGAAAGGTTAGGGCGACTACCGAATGGACCGGGTCGAGTCTTCTCGGCCAGACTGTGAGCCATGCCCGATCTCCCCCGGACCGTCACTCGCACTGCCGCCACCGGAATGGTCTCCACTATCGATCACCTAGCCACCGCCGCCGGGGTGGACCTGCTGCGTAGGGGTGGGTCCGCCGCCGACGCCACCGTGGGCGCCAACGCCGTACTGGCCGTGGTCGCCCCCCACGCCTGTGGCCTCGGCGGCGACGCCTGGGCCTTGGTCCACGACGGCGCCGGACCCCCCACCGCTCTCGATGCGGCCGGTTTCGCCGGGTCCGGTGCCGACCTCGAGCGGGTCCGAGCCCAGGGCCATCGGCGGATCCCGCTGCGAGGCCACGTCGCTTCGGTCACCGTGCCCGGTGCCGTGGACGGCTGGCTGGCCCTGCACCAGCGTTACGGTCGGCTGCCCTTGGCTCAGATCTTCGCCGAGGCCGTCCGCATGGCTTCGGACGGGTTCACCGCCTCGCCCCATCTGGCCGCCCGGGCCTCAGAAGTGGCCGACGTCGAGGGCAACACCGACATACCGGCCGGATTGCGGGCCGGCCAGATTGTTCGTCGGCCCGGCACGGCTCAGGCCCTGACCGCAATCGCCGAGCAGGGCCGGGCCGGCTTCTACGAAGGTGAGTTCGGCCGGGCCTTGATCGAGCTCGGGGCCGGAGAGTTCTCGGCATCCGATCTCGCCACCCCCATCGCCCGCTGGGTCACACCGGTACGGATCGGCGCCCTCGGCCATGAGCTGTGGACCGTGCCCCCGCCCTCGCAGGGCTACCTCACCCTGGCTTGTGCCTGGATCGCCGACAGCCTTGATCTCGGCCCCGTCGCCGACGGCCGGTGGGCTCACCTGCTGGTGGAAGCAGCCTCACAGGCCGCTTACGACCGGCTCGCAGTGTTGCACGAGAGCGCCGACGGCCAAGCCTTGGTCGACCCGGCCCGGCTCGGACCCCGCCGTGACGGCATCGACGGTGACCGGGCTGCCAACGTCGCTGCTCCCGCCGCTCCCGGCGACACCACCTACCTTTGCGCCATCGACCGCGACCGCATGGGTGTTTCCCTCATCAACTCCAACGCCAGCGGATTCGGCGCCCATCTGGTGGCCGGTACCACCGGTATCTTCCTCCACGACCGTGGCATCGGTTTCAGCCTCGAGTCGGGCCACCCGGCCCGATACGGCCCCGGCCGCCGCCCTCCCCACACCCTGGCGCCGGCTCTGGTCACCCGGCCCGACGGCACCCTGAGACTGGTGCTGGGCACTATGGGCGGTGATTCCCAGCCTCAGATACTGCTTCAGCTCCTTGTTCGCATACTGGCGATGGGTCAGTCCCCCGGCCAGGCCGTCAGCGCCGGGCGCTGGGTCCTCGCCCCCGACGGCCCCGGCGACAGCTTCACCACCTGGCAACCCGGACAAGGCCGCAAGGTTGCCGTCGAGGACCCGGCCTCGGGCTGGCCCACCGCCCTGGCCGAACGGGGTCACACCGTCGAAGTGAACCCCGACGCCGGCTTCGGCCACGCCCACACGATCGAGGTGACCGAGTGGGGAACGCTGGCCGGGGCCAGCGATCCTCGGGCTCTGGTCGGCGGTGCCTTCGGGCTCTGATCCGGACCGGCGGGCAGAGGATCGGATATGCGAGGCATCATCGCCGCCGCCGGTTACGTGCCTTACCACCGCCTCGACCGGGCTGAGATAGCCGCCTTCTTCAGGGCAGACCGAGGCGGCGGTACCAGAGCCGTGGCTGCCCACGACGAGGACACCACAACCCTGGCCGTGGCCGCGGCCAGCGCCGCCTTGGCCTCCACTGCCGTCCGCGCCGATGCAGTCTGGTTCGCTACCTCCACCCCGGCCTACCTCGACAAGACCAACGCCACCGCCATCCACGCCGCCCTGGGCCTCGATACTGAGGTGGATGCCCTCGACTTCGGAGGTGCCATCCGTTCCGGTCTCGGTGCTCTGCGCGCCGCGTTCGAAGGGACCGGTACCACCCTGGTGATCGGTGCCGATGTTCGAGACGGCCGGCCCGGCGGCACCGACGAGGCCCAGGCCGGAGACGGAGCCGCGGCCGTGCTGGTGGGCGACGCCGCTTCGCCGACCTCGAGCCGCGCCCCGAGTGGCGGTCCGCTGCTGGCGGAATACCTGGGCGGCGCCGTACGCACCGTCGAGGTAACCGAACGCTGGCGGCTCCCCGGTGGCCACTCTCAGAGCTGGGAGGAACGCTTCGGTGAGAGCGTCTACCCGCCGCTGATAGCCGAGACCTGGGTCGACGCTCTGGCCGCGGCCGGTGGTGTGAAGACCAGCGCCGTCGACCGGTTGATCGTCACCGGCCTGAACCGGCGAGCCGTGACCAGTTCGGTGGCCCGACTCGGTGTAGCCTCCGACCGGGTGGCCGACGACTTGGCCGCCACTGTGGGCAACACCGCTACCGCCCATCCGGCCTTGCTGCTCACCGCCGCATTGGAGCAGGCCGAACCCGACCAGTTAATCGCAGTGGTCGGCTTGGCCGACGGGGTGGACGTGATGGTGATGTGCACCACCGGCGCCGTCACCGAGTGGTTGCCCGACCCCGCTGCCACCGTGGCCGGACAGATCTCAGCCGGTGGGCCGGTGAGCTACAGCCGGTTCCTGGCCTGGCGGAAACTGATGGCCGTCGAACCCCCCAACCGTCCGCCCCCGGCTCGCCTGTCCGCCCCGGCCGCGTACCGACGGGCGGGCTGGAAGTATGGCTTCGTCGGGTCCAGAGACCGCTCGTCGCAGATGGTGCACCTACCCCCGGCCCGGGTGGCCGAGCAGGGCGGCGCTGTCGACGACATGGAACCGGCCCCCATGGCCGCCACGGCCGGTACCGTGATCACCTTCACCATCGACCGGCTGTCCTGGTCGGCCGACCCGCCCGTGATCTTTGCCGTGGTTGATTTCGACGGCGGAGGTAGGGTGCCGGTCGAGCTCACTGACATCGACCCCGACGAGGTTCATACCGGTATGCGGGTCGAGCCCACCTTCCGCCGGTTGGCCACTGCCGATCAGGTCCACAACTACTTCTGGAAGGCTCGCCCTCTACCTATGGAACCGGCCCCACCGACGGCACCGAGCCCGATCGGCTTGGACCTCACCGATACCAACCAAGATCCGACGCCATGAGTTCGCACGGGATCGCCGATCGGGTGGCTGTCATCGGGATGAGCTGCACTCCCTTTGCTGAGCATTGGGACCGCTGCATCGACGACTTGATCATCGACGCCGCTACTGCCGCCTACGCCTCGGCCGGGGTGCCCCAGTCCGGCGTCGATGCCTTCTGGTTCGGCACCGCCCAATCGGCTGCCTCCGGGCTGGGGTTGTCGGGACCGCTGAAGATCCACGGCAAGCCGGTCACCCGGGTCGAGAACTACTGCGCCACCGGATCCGACGCCCTGCGCCAAGCCGCCTACGCGGTGGCCTCCGGCGCCTACGACGTGGCCATGGCCCTAGGAGCCGAGAAGGTCAAGGACAGCGGCTACCAAGGGCTCAACCCCTTCCCGATACCCGGCGACGGCACCGGTCGCACTGTCGGAGCGGCCGCCATGTTCAGCCTCATCCTGCCCGCCTACGCGGCTCGCTACGGCGTGGACATCGACGAGTTGCGCTACGCAGTGGCCCGCATCGCCGAGAAGAACCACCGCAACGGGGCCCGCAATCCCTTGGCCCAGTTTCGCCGGGAGGTCTCGGCCGAGAAGATCTGTGAGATGGCGGCTGTGGCCGGCCGGCTGTCGGTGTTCGACTGTGCCGGGGTGGCCGACGGAGCTGCCGCCGCCATCGTATGTCGGGCCGAGGACGCACTGAAATACCGGGACGATCCCCTGTACGTGAAAGCCCTGGCCTTGGTGACCGGCACCGGGGGCGGGTCACTGGATCCCGACTACGACTACACCACGCTGCCCGAGTGTCACCTGGCCGCGACCGAGGCCTACGCCCAGGCCCGCATCGACGATCCCCGTACTGCTCTGGCCTTGGCCGAAGTCCACGACTGCTTCACCCCCACCGAGCTGGTGCTCATGGAGGATCTGGGCTTCGCGGCGCCGGGCACGGCGTGGCAGGAGGTACTCGACGGCGCTTTCGACTTGGACGGAGACCTGCCCGTCAACACCGACGGTGGGTTGAAGGCGTTCGGTCATCCGGTGGGGGCCAGCGGTTTGCGGATGCTGTACGAGGTGTGGCTCCAGCTCCGGGGTGAAGCCCCGCCCGGTCGCCGCATCCCCTCCAACGGACGTACCCTGGGGCTCACCCACAACCTCGGTGGTTACCCGGGCGAGCTTGTGAGCTTTGTGGGAATCTTCGGTACCGAGCTGGGCTGAGGTTCCAGACCGGGCTGGAGCTTCGAGCTGAGAGGAATGCCACTGTGCCTGCCCGACCACTCACCGGTATCCGTGTGATCGACCTCGCTGTCGATCTCGGCGAACTGTGCGGGCGTTTCCTCAGCGACTTGGGCGCAGAAGTTGTCAAGGTGGAGCCGCCGTGCGGCTCGCCCAGCCGTGACCTCCCGCCTCTCGACGGTGACCACTCGCTGTTCTTCACGATGCGCAACTGCGGTAAGCTCAGCGCGGTCGTCGATATGGCCTCCTCCGATGGGCCCGAGCAGCTCCACCAGCTTCTGGCTGCCGCCGACGTGGTGATCGACTCGGCCGAGCCGGGAACTCGGGCTGAAGCCGGTTTCGGTGACCTCGAGGCCGAGGCCTTGGCAAACCGGCATCGGAATCTGATCGTGGTTTCGATCACCGCCTACGGCCGTACCGGCCCCTACGCCGGCCGAGACGTCTGCGGCTCGGTGATCGACGCTACCTCGGGCCTGTGCTGGAAGGCCGGCGTTCCCGAACGAGAGCCCCTCATGCCCCCTGGCAACATCTCCGGCGACACCGCCTCGCTCATCGGAGCCTTCGCCAGTGTGTGCGCACTGCTTCAGCGCCACGCCACTGGCGCTGGGCAACTCATCGACGTATCCGCCAACGAGGCCGCGGCCCAGATCACCGACTGGTCGCTGCCGAACGTGTCCCGCACGGTCGCGTCCGGGGTCTCACCGGTGGAGATCCGGGCCGGAGCCGGGGTCATCTACCCAATCCTGACCACCCGGGCCGGGTACGTGCGCTTGGTGGTGCTGAGTCCCCGTCAGTGGCACGCCATCCGGGCTTGGCTGGGCGAGCCCGACTATCTCCAAGACCCTGCCTACGACGCTTTCGTGGCCCGGTTGGCGATCGCTGACGCCGTGCTCATCCCGCTCTACGAGGAGCTGTTCTCCACGATGACCTCCGAGGAGGTGGCCACCGAGGCCCAGCGCCGAGGCATAGTGGCCACCCCGGTGCTGGGGCCGGGCGACGTGATTGCCAACCGTCATCTCGATCAGCGAGGTACTTTCGACCGGGTCCCGCTGTCGTCGGGTGGGATCATGAGCCTACCGTCGGGATGGTTCGAGATCGACGGCGAGCGGGTCGGTCCGACCGGACGGCCGCCTCATGTGGGCGAGCACACCGACGAGGTGTTGGCGTCGTTGCAACGGGCTGGCCCCCGGCTTTCTTCTGCTTCGTGCGCTGTACCGGACTCCGAGCCTTCTTCTGGTACCGGGTCGGTCGCGGGGCAAGATCCGGTCCCGCCTCTGGCCGGGATCCGAGTGGCCGATTTCGGTCACGGCGGTGTGGGTGTGGAAGCGGGTCGGATGCTGGCCGAGTACGGCGCCGACGTGATCAAGGTCGAAAGCCGCTCCTACCCCGACTTCATCCGGGTGATCCTGGGTGGGGAGATGTCTCCCTCCTTTGCGTCGTCGTCCCGGTCCAAGCGCAGCCTGGGCGTGAACGCCAAGACCAATGAAGGCCAGCGGCTGCTGTATGACTTGGTGGGTGAGGCCGACGTGGTCATAGAAAACGGCTCCACCGGCACAATGGACGGCCTGGGGCTCGGGTACGACCGCCTGTCGGAGGTGAACCCCGACGTGGTCATGGTGTCGAGCCAGCTCATGGGTTCACGGGGCGAGTGGTCCGGCTGGTCGGGGTACGGCCCCAACAGCCAGGGCACCGGGGGCATGACCCATCTGTGGAGCTACCAGGGTTGGGATCGACCCGTCGGAACCCAGTCGATCTTCCCCGATCACTGGGCCGGCCGGATGGCCGCGGTGGCCGCTGTAGCCGGGGTGCTGGGTCGGCGCCGGGGCGTCATGTCCGGCGGATACCACGCCGAGGTGTGCCAGTTGGAGCAGGTGGTTGGAGTACTGGGTGATCTGATAGCCAAGGAATCGCTGCAACCCGGTTCGGTGGTGGCTCGGGGCAACCGCAGCGACCGGGGCGTTCCCTGGGGGCTGTTTTCCTGCGTCGGTGCCGATCAGTGGGTGGCCATCTGTTGTCGAGATGATCAGGAATGGTACCGACTGGCTGCCCTGATGGGTATGAACGTCAGCGGGTTGGGTTCGGTCGAGGTTCGCCGAAAGCGTGAGGGGGAGGTGGAAGCGGCGGTGTCGGCATGGACGGCGGGACAGACCAAGTACGAGGTGACCGAGGCTTGCCTGGCCGCCGGTGTAGCGGCCGGACCCATGCTCACTTCACACGAGCAGTTGTCGGACCCGCACTTGGCTGCCAGGGGCTATCTGGTGGAGCTGGATCAGGACCCGATCGGGACCATGACCTTCGAAGGGGCCGCTTTTCGTGCCACCGGCATGACAGAACCCGACATCCGCCCCGCTCCGGGCCTGGGCCGGCACACCCGTGAGATCGCGACCGAGCTCGGGATCGGCACCGACACCATCGACGATCTCATAGCTCGGGGTGTGCTCGAAACAGATCCTCCTGTCAACCAGCGATGACCAGAGAGATTCCCATGAACTCTGGTTGCTTTTCATAGAGGTGCTGTAGTCTCTTCGGGTATGGAGACCGTGGTCACGATTTTCATGCCGGCCATGTTTTTGACACTGGTCGGCGGAATCTGGCAGATCCATCGCCTCATCAACACCAAGATCGACGGTTTGCGTGACGAGTTGCGCGGTGAGATCGGTGGGTTGCGCGACGAGATCCATGGCGTGCGTGACGAGTTGCGCGGTGAGTTGCGTAGCGAGATCGGTGGATTGCGGGGTGAGTTGCGTAGCGAGATCGGTGGATTGCGGGGTGAGTTGCGTAGCGAGATCAGTGGATTGCGGGGTGAGATCGGTGGGTTGCGCGACGAGATCCATGGCGTGCGTGACGAGTTGCGCGGTGAGATCGGTGGGTTGCGCGACGAGATCCATGGCGTGCGTGACGAGTTGCGGGGTGAGTTGCGTAGCGAGATCAGTGGGTTTGCGCGGTGAGATCAGTGGGTTGCGCGACGAGATCCATAGCGTGCGTGACGAGATCCATGGCGTGCGTGACGAGTTGCGGGGTGAGTTGCGCGGTGAGATCAGTGGGTTGCGCGGTGAGATCGGTGGGTTGCGCGAGGACGTGGCGGCTCTCCAAGTGCAGGTGGCTCGCATCGAGGGTCACCTCGGGATTGGGTTCCTCGAGCCTGTTCCCGTCGGGCAGGCATCCGGCTGAACTGCCGGTCCGGTTCTGTCAGCCGGCTTCGCTGTGGGTGACCGGGGCTTCGCCCATCCACACCCGCAGAGTGTTCTTCAGCTTGGTCTGCTGGATGAACAGGTCCTGCTCGGGAGCGTCGGTGCCGGCGGCTTGAGGGGCCTTCAGGTAGAAGCTCAGCCATTCCTGCACCCCCGACTGGCCGGCCCGGGCGGCCAAGTCCATGAACAGAGCCAGGTCCAACACGATTGGGGCGGCTAGGATAGAGTCCCGGCACAAGAAATCGACCTTGATCTGCATGGGGTAGCCCAACCATCCGAAGATGTCGATGTTGTCCCACCCTTCTTTGTTGTCGCCCCGGGGCGGGTAGTAGTTGATGCGCACCACGTGATCGATCTCGCCGTATAGTTCGGGGTATACGTTGGGCTGAAGGATCGTGTCCAGCACGCCCAGCTTTGATATTTCCTTGCTCCGGAAGTTCTCGGGCGCGTCCAAAACCTCGCCGTCCCGGTTGCCCAGAATGTTGGTGGAATACCAGCCCCGCAGACCCAGCATCCGAGCCTTGAAGCCGGGAGCCAGCATCGTCTTCATCAAGGTCTGACCTGTCTTGAAGTCCTTGCCGACAATGGGCACGCCCCGGGTGTGGGCCAACTCCACCATGCAGGGGGTGTCCACAGTGAGGTTCGGCGCCCCGTTGGCGAAAGGCACGTCGCTTTGCAACGCCGCGTAGGCGTAGATCTGGCTGGGGGCGATGGCGGGGTCGTTCTCCTTGAGTCCGGCTTCGAACGCTGCCACCGACTCGTGGACATCCGACAGCTCCGAGAACGCCTCGGTCGAACCGCACCACACCATGACCAACCGGTCACAGCCGTTGCGGGTCCGGAAACCTTCGATGTCGGCCATCAGGGCCTGGGCCTGGTCCCACTTCGACGAGATGTCCTTGACCCGTACACCGTCCAGCTTCGACACCCAGGTTCGGTCGAATACGGCGTCCATAGCCACCACGTCCTCCAGCTCGGCCGAAATCGAGCCCAGATCCCTCTCGGTGAGCACGCCGCAAGTGCGGGCCGCCTCCATGGCGTTGGGCGAGATGGGGTCCCATCCGCCGAAAACGAGATCGTCGAGACCGGCCAGCGCCACGAAGTCACGGATGCGGGGATTGCGATCCTCGGAACGAGGACCGAGCCGGATTCGGGCCATCTGGCTGACCGAGCCGATAGGTGGGGCCAGCCCTCGCCGGGCTGCTATGACACCGGCCATGAAAGTCGAAGCCACCGCCCCCAAGCCCGGAGTGAGCACGCCCAGCTTGCCGGTGGGGCCAGGGATGGGTCGTGCCGCCATGGTTGAATGATAAGCAGTGATCGGCCAACCTGTCACCGCCGTCCGTGTCGGCCCGGTCCCGGCCCCTCGTCCGCCGTGAGATGTCGAGGCCCCGAGGGTTACGGAAGGCGGCGCGTGCCCTAAGGTCAGAGAGTCGAGACGGCGAGCGTGAACGAGGGAGACGAGATGAGTAAGGCAGTTGCGGCCTACGAATTGCTGCGAACCCAGCAGGGCGACAGCCTGGGCCACGGCGACTGGCTGGAGATCAGCCAGAAGATGATCGATGCCTTTGCCGACTGCACCATCGACCATCAGTTCATCCACGTGAATCCCGAACGGGCCGCAGCCGAGACCCCATTCGGCGGCACCATTGCCCATGGCTTTCTCACCCTGTCGATGCTCACCCACCTCACCAAGTCCATCGGTGCTGGCCCCGTCCGTCTCGACGGGATGGTGATGGGGATCAACTACGGCTTCGACCGGGTGCGGTTTCTCAACCCCGTCAACAGCGGCCAGCGGGTCCGGGCCCATGCCACGGTGAAGTCGGTGGATCTGAAGGGCGCCGCCGTCAACCGGACTCAGACCATCACCGTGGAGATCGAAGATGTCGACAAGCCAGCTCTGGTGGCCGACTGGGTGACCCGGATCGTGTTCGAGTCATGAACACCCATCCTGTGCGGGTCGGCAGTTGCCTGTTCACCATGGTCGACCCGGTTCGGGGCTACGAGGTCGACTACAACCGCTGGTACGAGCGGGATCATTTCTACGCCGGTTGCATGATCGGCCCGGGGCTGTTCGCCGGTAAGAGGTGGGTAGCCACCCGGGACCTGAAAGACCTGCGTTTCCCGGATCCGTCGCCACTGGCCGTGCCTGTGGACGCCGGTTCGTATCTGGCTGTCTACTGGGTCCACGCCGGTCATCACGATGATCACTTCGGTTGGGCCATCGATCAGGTGGTCGAGCTGTACAAGACCGGACGCGGCTTCGAGCACCGGGTCCATGCCCATACCGCACTGCTGCACCGGCCCCGGCCGCATTATCGTGACGACGACCCTGTGCCCATAGAACTGGCCCTCGACCACCCCTATCAGGGTTTGGCTGTGGTGGTCGTCGACCCGGACGGAGGCGCCGACACCGGCACGCTTGACGCCCATCTCCGGGCCGAGGCCCTACCCGCACTCATGGGCGGTTCGACGATCGCCGCCATGGTGGCTTGGAGCTATATCGCCCCGGCCGGTGACGCCGCTGACCGGGCCCCCATGGATCTGGGAACCCCGGCGGGGCCGGCCGAGCGCAGGGTGCAGATGTTCTTCTTGGACGGCGATCCGGCGCAGGCTTGGCCCCGTTTCCAGGATTATGCTGCCGGGCTGGCCGCGGCCGGTTGCGGCCGGGTGGTGTTCGCTGCGCCCTTCCGGCCCACCATCGTGGGAACCGACACCTACACTGATCAGCTCTGGTGACCCGGACCCACCCGATGTCGGCCCGGGCAGTGGCAGTGCTGGTCCCGCTGCTGGTGGCCGCACTGTCGGCTGCGGCCTGTGACGGTCGCAGCAACGTGGAAGGTCAGGGTCCTGCGGTAACCGGCGTGGCCTCTCCGGGTACCGTAAGTCCCCCCGACAATGGTCGGGTCGACAACCCGGCCTCGACCGGTGGGGTCGGCCCGCGTCCGGCGAGGATCGACCCGGTCGACTGTCCCTTGGAGTTGGCCGCCCCGAGCCTGTCTTGTGCTCTGGCCGAAGTGCCCATCGACAGGAATGACCCCTCCTCTGGCACCACTTGGATAAGCCTCGCCGTCTTCGAGGGCGCCGACCCCGATTCCGTTGCACCCTTGGCTGTGCTCCAAGGCGGACCGGGGGGTGCCAGTACCGATCTCGTCTTTCTCTACCCCCGCCAGCCGTACCCACAGATCCTCATCGACCAGCGAGGCACCGGGTTCGGTTCCACCGACCTCGACTGTCCCGAGTTCGAAGAGGTGCTGCCCGAGGTTCTGGCCGCCACCAGCGCGGATGCTGTGGCCTTGGAGCAGGCCGCCTCCCAGGCTTGCGGGAACCGGCTGGAAGGCGACTCGGTGGCGACGCACACCAACTCCCGGGCCCACGCCGCCGACGCGGCCGAGGTCATGGCCGGACTGGGATATGACCGCTGGTTCGCTTACGGAGTCAGCTACGGAACTACCATCGCCTTGGAGTTGGCGCGCGACCGGCCTCAAGGCTTGGTCGGGGTCGTGCTCGACGGTGTCTATCCGCCCGACCTCGACATTGACACGGCCCTGGCTACCTCGGCCGCCTCTTCGTTGGAGAGGCTTGATGCCGCTTGCGCCGCTGATCGATCTTGCCGGGCCATTCTGGCCGACGTTGACGAAACTCTGACCGATTTGATGGCCCGGCTCGATGATCAGCCCTTGGTCGTGAGCGTCGATGCCGCCCCGGTCGGGCTGGGATCCGATGTCGACGTGCTGATCGATGGCTACACAGTGGCCCATCTGGTGTTCCTGCTCTCCTACGACAGCTTCACGATCGGTATGATCCCCGGTGTTCTCGAGGGCCTCGATCGAGGCGACAACGTGGCCCCATGGTTGGGAGCGGCCTTGGTCAACCTGTCGGTTTTCAATACCCGCTCCAATGCCGAGGGGACCTACCTGGCCGTGCAGTGCGCCGAGCGTTTGCCTCTGGCTTCAGGCGTGCCCGGCGGTATCGGCGACTACGAGGCGGCCATTGCCGGGTCGGGCCTGGCCGGTCTGTGTGACGATTGGGACTGGATCCCTCCCACCGAAGCGGCGGGCCCTGTCGTCAGCGACCTGCCCGTGTTGTTGCTGTCCGGCCGCTTCGATCCCATCACCCCGTCCCTGTATGCCGAGCGGGCCGCTGCCACCCTGGCCAACTCCACCGTTGTGGTCCGCGACGGTAAAGGCCACGGGGTATGGGGTCATGACTCCTGCATCGGCGGCATCGTCGACGACTTTCTGACCGACCCGAGTGCCGAGATCGATGTCTCCTGCGCTCTGGAACCAGTCCCGATGAACTGGGCGGAGAGAGGCAGCTTCGATTAGTGATGTTCGTGGAATCGGCGATGTTTGTGCCCGGCCATGCCAGCCGGGCGAGAGCGATGTAGCTTCGATTGGTGATGACCGTGGAATCAGCGACGCAGCCGGGGAGCAACGAACCGTGATCTTGGCCGGCCGGACAGTTCTGATCGTGGGTACGGGGCCGGGTCTGGGCCGCAGTTGCGCCCGGCTCGCCCATCGCGACGGCGCCAATGTCGTAGTGATGGCCCGCAACACCGAGCGCTTGGCTGAGCTGGCCGCGGAGCTCGATCCTACCGGGGAGCGGGTGTCGGCCCAATCCGGTGACATCTGCGACCAAGCCGGCTGCGAAACGGCGGCGACCCACGCCGTGGAGCGGTTCGGCGCCCTTCACGCCGTGATCAACGTTGCCGCCCTCGACAGCCGGTTCGGACCCTTCGAACAGCTCGACGACGACGACTGGAAGGCCAACCTCGAGGTCAACGTCATCGGGGTGCTGCACGTAGTCCGGGCGGCGGCACCGCACCTGAGAACCGCCGGTGGCGGGTCGATCGTTCTCATCGGGTCTCAAGCGTCGCTGCGCCCGGTGTCGGTACTGCCCCAGAGCGCCTACGGGGCAGCCAAGGCGGCGATGCTGTCGGCGGCTCGGGACTTGGCCACCGAGCTGGGGCCTTCGGGGATCCGGGTCAACACCGTCGTTCCCTCTTGGATGTGGGGGCCCAACGTGGAGTTATATTGCCAGTGGCAGGCCGGCGAGCGGGGGATCACCCCCGATGAGGTCAAGGGCGAGATCGAGGAGAACATGGCCCTGCGGGAGATGCCCACCGACGCCGACGTGGCCGAGGCTGCCATCTTTTTGGCCTCGGAGCGAGCCCGCATGATCACGGGCCAGACCTTGGTCGTCAACGCGGGCGAGTTCTACCCCGTCGCCTGAGCCACCGGGTTGCAGGCCGAGATCGATGACGGTGACCACCCCCCGGGAAGAGCTCGGTGCTCTGCTCAGCGCCGACAACCCGGCGCCGGGACTGTGGGCGGCCGTCGACAGCGGTCTGATGGCCGAGCTGGTGCCCGAGATGCTGGCTCTGGCCATGGAGCAGGACCCCATCCATCGCCACAAGGACGTGCTCGCCCATACCATCGCAGTGGTGGCAAAGTCCCCCAACGATCTGGTCGTTCGTCTGGCCGCGCTGTTCCACGACATCGGCAAGCCCCGAACCCGCAGCTACGATCACGGCGGTGTGACCTTCCGCCACCATGAGGCGGTGGGGGCCCGTATGACCCGCAAGCGACTGCAGTCCCTGGATTTCGACGACCGTACCGTTGACGATGTCAGCGAGCTGGTCCGGTTGTCGGGCCGGTTCAAGGGTTACGCCGAAGGCTGGAGCGACTCGGCCGTTCGCCGCTACGCTCGAGCCGCCGGCCCCCTGCTCGGTCGCCTCAACCAACTCGTGCGGTCGGACTGCACCACCCGTCACCGGCACAAAGAGGCCGATCTCCACCGTCAGATCGATGATCTAGAACACCGCATCGCTGTTCTGGCCGCGGCCGAGCGCGAGGCTTCGCAACGGCCCCAGATCGACGGCGATGCCGTCATGGCCCATCTGGGGATCGGACCGGGCCCTCGGGTGGGGGCGGCCCTGGTCTGGCTGCTCGAGCTGAAGCGAGCCGAGGGCCCGGTTCCCGAAAGCGAACTCTACGCCCGGTTGGACCAGTGGTGGGCTGAAAACTCTGTTTGAGCCATCGGACACTGCCCGCCGATAAGCCGACCGAGCTGGACCAGTGGTGGGTCGAAATCTGCTCTTAACCCTGTATGGCAGCAGCCGGATCCGTCGGTAGGCTCCGCCGGAATCCGAACTATTCGAAACCAATGGAGGCGCTATGACCTATCGAGCCGAGTACCTCTGGATCGACGGCACTGAACCGACCCGAGAGGTTCGGTCCAAAACCCGAGTCCTGCAAGACGGCCAGAAACCTGTCACTTGGGGGTTCGACGGCTCCAGTACCAATCAGGCCACCGGCGGCGACTCCGATGTGGTACTGGAACCGGTCTTCGAGTGCCCGGACCCGATTCGGGGCGGCGACAACATTTTGGTTCTGTGCGAGACTCAGATGCCGTCCGACTTAACGGCCCACCCGACCAACACCCGGGCCGCAGCCACGGCCGTATTGGACAAGTATCGTGACCAAGAGCCGCTGTTCGGCCTCGAGCAGGAGTACACGCTGCTCGACCCGGCCACGGGCTGGCCGGCCGGTTTTCCCCAGGGTGGCTACCCGGCTCCCCAGGGGCCCTATTATTGCGGGGTGGGGGCGGTGAAGATCCATGGTCGCAGCCTCATCGAGGACCACACCACCGCCTGCATCGAGGCCGGGTTGGCGATATCGGGTACCAATGCCGAGGTCATGCCCGGCCAGTGGGAGTTCCAGATCGGCCCACTTGACACGGTGGCGGTTGCCGACCATCTCTGGGTGGCCCGTTACATCCTCTTCCGGCTGGCCGAGGAACACTGTGTGGAAGTGAGCGTCGAAGCCAAGCCGATGCGAGGCGATTGGAACGGCGCCGGTATGCACACCAACTTCTCGACCAAGGCCATGCGGGAGAACTACGACTCCATTATCGCGGCTTGCGAGGCGCTGGGACGGCCCGACCGTTTGGACGCTCATCTGGCCGGCTACGGCGCCGGCATCGAGACGCGACTGACCGGTGAGCACGAGACCCAGCGCTATGACCAGTACACCTACGCAGTGTCGGATCGGGGTGCCTCGGTGAGAATCCCCTGGCAAGTGGCCAAGGACGGTAAGGGTTACATCGAGGATCGTCGCCCCAACGCCAATGCCGACCCCTACGTGGTGACTCAGCTCATGACCAGCACCATCTGCGAGGCGCTGGTCTGACACCGAGGGGGCGCCGCTGGCTGTCAATCGCAGGTTCCGGCCATGGCCGGTGATGCGACGGCCGCTCTGAGGGTGGCGATCTGTCAGGTCAACCCGACCGTTGGTGACTTGGTTGGCAACGTGGCGTTGGCCCGCCGGGCTGTGGCCGCAGCAACCGCAGCCACAGCCGACGTAGCCGTTCTGCCCGAGTTGGCCATAACCGGCTACCCGCCTGAGGATCTGCTGCTCAAGCCCGGGTTCGTGGCCGAAGCTGGCACCGCGCTCGAAGACTTTGCCGCCTCCACCGGTCCGGTAGCGGTGGTGATCGGCTTCGTCGACGGCCCCGACCGCTCTGATGACGGCCGGACCCGCGCCCTGGCTGTCACCGGCTCCGACGCCAGTCCGGGTGTCTTCAACGCGGCGGCTGTGTGCGCCGACGGCAAAGTGCTCGGCATCTACCGCAAGCGTCACCTTCCCAACTACGACGTGTTCGACGAGCACCGCCACTTCCGACCCGGCTCCGGACCGTTGGAGCTGTTCGAGATCGCCGGCATTCCTGTCGGCGTCACCATTTGCGAAGACGCCTGGATCCCCGACGGCCCGGTGACCGAGCTGGCCCGGGGCGGAGCCGCCATCGTGCTCGACATCAACGGCTCCCCTTTCCGTGAGGCCAAGCAAGCTCGGCGCGAGCAGATGATCGCCCGCCAAGCCGAGCAAGCCGGAGTGCCCATCGTATATGTGAACCTCGTCGGAGGTCAGGACGAGCTGGTCTTCGACGGAGGCTCCTTCGTCGTGGGGTCCACCGGTGAGACCCTGGTGCGATGCGCGTCGTTCAGGGAGTCGGTGGACGTGTTCGACGTGGAGATCGGAAACCCGAGGTCGGGAAATGGCCGGCTCCCGATCACGCCGGTCACCTCTCCGGCTACTCCGGCCCGCAACTTCGTACCGGGCCCGCTCCGGGAACCACTGGCTCCTAATGCCGAGCGGTGGAATGCCCTGGTTCTGGCCACCCGCGACTATGTGCGCAAGTGCGGGTTCACCGACGTGGGTCTGGGCCTGTCGGGCGGTGTCGACTCCTCGGTGACTGCCGCCGTCGCTGTCGATGCCCTGGGTCCCGATCGGGTTCACGGCGTGCTCATGCCGTCGCGCTACTCGAGCGAGCACTCTGTGACCGACGCCGAGAAGGTGGCGGCCAACCTCGGCATCGAGACCCGCACCGTTCCCATCGAACCGGCCCATCGAGCTTTGCTCGGCATGTTCGGTGGGGCTGTCAGCCCGGGTGAGCTCACCGACCAAAACCTTCAGTCCCGCATACGGGGGGCGGTGCTGATGGCTCTGGCCAACGAGCACGGGTGGTTGGTGTTGACCACCGGCAACAAGAGCGAAGCCGCTGTCGGCTATTCCACCCTGTACGGGGACACCGCCGGGGCCTTCGCCGTGATCAAGGACGTCTTCAAGACCACCGTCTACGAGTTGGGCTGGTGGCGCAACCGGCAGGCGGGCCAGGAGCTCATCCCCGAGACCGTCCTCACCAAAGCTCCTTCGGCCGAGCTCCGCCCCGACCAGCGTGACGACCAGTCCCTACCCCCCTATGACGTGCTCGACCCCATCTTGGCCCTGTATGTGGATGGCGATCTCACCGGGGCCGAGATCCGGGCCCGCGCCATCGTCTCCGACCATGTGGCCGAGAAGGTGTGTGGTCTTGTCGATCGGGCCGAATACAAGCGGCGTCAGAGTCCGGTCGGCCCCTGCCTGACCGGCAAGGCGTTCGGACGCGACCGGCGCATGCCTATCGTGAACCGGTACCACGCCGCCACCGCGCCGTAACCCGGGCATCCGGATATCCCGTTCCGATGAACCAGGGTCTGACCACGATCCAAGCGGCTGAGGTAGTGGGCCGGTTGCGATGGATGGTCGATCGTCTGGCCGAGATCCTCGGGTCATGGGCCGGCGAAGCCGATGCCACCGCGGCGGTGTCGCTGGCCACCGTGGCCCGTCACTTGGACTGGCACACCAACGGCCTCGATGGGCTGCAGCCCGATTACGAGGCGGTAAACGCCGGTTCCCACACCGGCCCGGCCCGGCCCGAGATGGAGGTGGCCCTGGCAGCCATCGGTACCATGACCGGATCGCTTGAACGCCTGGCTGTGACGCACCGGGTGTTGCTGGAATGGCTATCGACTCAGAGCACCCTTGTCGACGCCGAAACAGCCGATCACTGTGACGCCGCCTTGATCCGAGCTCTGGGGTTTCTGGAAGTCGACCTTCGGCGTGACCGTCGTGGCGGTGAAGCGCTGCTGCAACGCCTGCTCACCGATGAGGCGGCCACGACCCGGGTCGGTAACGCGGTCACGGCAGCCCAACGCCATATCGCCGCCGCCGGTGGGGTCTTCCCCGTTGCCTCAGATTCGGGTCGGAGTCGTCGGTGAGCCCACCATGTCCAACTGCCGGTGGGTCCTCTGGTGAGGCGGTCGTGGGATGTTCGCGAGCCATTGCATGGCGACAAGATGCTCTGGCTGGTTGTAGCGCATCAATCCGTTGCTATCGTTCTTGGATCACGGCATGTGGAGGAGGGGAGAATTCCTCTGCAGTCGCACCGGCGCCGGTGACCTGATTATTAGAGTGGGGGGTCTGTGGCCAAGGAGCGTATAGAGAGGGATGATGAGGACCTTGTCCGGCTCTACCTGACCGATATCGGCCGGTACCCGCTGCTCACCAAGGACGATGAGGTCCGCTTGGCCCAAAAGATCGAAGCCGGTGTGGCTGCCCGTAACGAGATGGAGAATTCCAGCAATGGATCGCTGACACCGGCTCGCAAGCGTTCGCTGCGCAAAGCTCTTCGCCAAGGCGATGTGTCAGAACGCACTTTCGTGCAGTCCAACCTCCGCCTCGTTGTCTCCATTGCCAAGAAGTACCAGGCTTCGGGCCTTCCCCTGCTCGATCTCGTCCAGGAAGGCAACCTCGGGCTGATGCACGCCGTCGAGAAGTTCGACTGGCGCAAGGGATTCAAGTTCTCGACCTATGCAACTTGGTGGATACGCCAGGCCATCACCCGCGGTATAGCCAACACTGGTCGGACCATCCGGCTACCGGTGCATGCCGGCGACACGCTGGTCCGCCTTCAGAAGGCCCGATCCCGGCTCGAGCTGAAGAACGGACGGCCCGTCACCTTGGCCGAGCTAGCCGAAGATGCGGACATGTCCGAGGCCAAGGTCGTCGAAGCGCTCCGTTTCGCGTCCGAGCCCATGTCATTGTCGGAACCGTTGCGCGATGACGGTGATACCGAGCTGGGTGACGTGGTGGAGGACCGTTCGGCCGAGTCACCCTTCGATGTAGCGGCCACTGCCCTGCTACCTGAGGAGATTTCTCGACTGCTGTCGCCGCTGGACAAGCGCGAGCGGGATATACTCAAACTTCGTTTCGGTCTCGACCGGGGCGAGCCCCGCACCCTCGAGGAGGTCGGGGAGTACTTTGATCTGACCCGGGAGCGGATCCGTCAAATCGAAGCCCGGGCCATGTCCAAGCTGCGCCATCCCTCCAGCGATACCGGGGCCCGCGACTTGCTCAGCGTGTAGCCCTGCGCCCGGCCGTTCGTCGGGCCGTCGAGCTTCCCTGGTTTGGACTGGGTAATAGCGGAGGTGGACGGGAATCGAACCCGCCGGACGGGGATCACCCGCCCCACCCGCTTTGAAGGCGGGGGAGCC
The DNA here is from genome assembly GCA_963422655.1 of Acidimicrobiales bacterium. Taxonomy (GTDB): domain Bacteria; phylum Actinomycetota; class Acidimicrobiia; order Acidimicrobiales; family Aldehydirespiratoraceae; genus CATQHS01. The sequence continues at coordinate 2,077,086 of OY730440.1, forward strand.
CACCAGGCGCTCGGACACCTCCGATTGTGAGGGTAGCCACCGGGCGGGGCACATTTGCCTTTTCTTCTGGTTACGCTACCGGTCATGAAGCGACTATTCCTGCTAGCGGTGATCGTGGCGATCGCGGTAGTGCTGGCCCGCAAGATCAAAGAGACCTGACACTCCCCCCAACCGGTCATGACCGCGGCCGTCACCGGTGTCGAGGGGTTCGCGACTGCCTTGGCGCCGGGGTCTCGGTCGCTTGTTGCCCTTGTGGGCGGCGGCGGCAAGACCACCCTGCTGTTCGCGCTGGGCCACGGGCTCAGGGGTCGTAGGCTGCTTACGACGACCACCCGCATGGGTCATGACCGCACCGGCGGATTCCCGACGCTGCTCGACCCGACCATGGCTGAGTTGGTCGCCGGCTTCGACGCCGGTGATGCCGTTGTCGTGTGGAAGTCGCTGGATGGGCACAAGGCGCTCGGTTTCGATCCGGCTGTGGTGGACCGGTGGTTCGAGGCCGGCGTTGCCGACCATGTAGCAGTGGAAGCCGACGGTGCTCGCCGCCGACCTTTCACCGCACCGGCGCCGTGGGAGCCGCCCATCCCGGGCGCGGCCACTTGTGTGGTTGCCTGCATAGGGGCCGACGCGCTCGGGTACGTGATCGCCGACCGGCTCCACCGGCCTCTGCGGGTGGCGGCCGGGGCGGGCTGTTCGCCCTACGAACGATTTACTCCGGGCCGGGCCGCGGCCGCCCTCACCAGCACTCACGGCATGAGAAAGAACGTTCCTTGCGGGGCTCGGTTCGTGGTGGCCGTCACCAAGGTCGATCCCGGTGACGATCAGTCCCTTGCCCTGGCCGATGAGCTCGATCGGCGGGGGGTGGATTCGATCTTGGTCTCCAGGGCCGAAGAGCGGGCCGACTCGACTCTTCGGTAGCTCTGGTCGCCCCGACCTTTCAGTCGCCCCAGCGGTCGAGGTCGTCCAAGGCGATGTCGAGGTGTTCGAGGGATCGGTGAACCGAATGGGTGACCAGATCGTCGATCGACACCGGACGGGTATAGAAGGCCGGCACCGGTGGGTAGACGACGGCGCCGATCTCGGCTGCTTGGGTCATGAGTCGGAGGTGGCCCAAGTGCAGGGGCGTCTCGCGCACCATCAGTACCAGTGGGCGGCGCTCTTTCAGGGTTACGTCGGCGGCCCGGGCCATGAGGTCGGCACCATAGGAGTGGGCCACCGACGAGAGCATCTTGATCGAGCAGGGGGCGATGATCATCCCCGCGGTGGTGAACGATCCCGACGAGATGGGAGCGGCGATGTCACGACTGGAGTGGACGGCGTCGGCCAAGGCTTCCAGGTCGGCGACTGTTCGGTTGGTTTCGTAGGCCAGGGTCTGCTTGCCCGGGCCGCTGATGACGAGATGGGTCTCGATGTCGTCGAGGGATCGGAGAGCCTCCAGCGTGCGGATGCCGTAGATCACTCCGGTGGCTCCGCTGATGCCCACCACTATGCGCCGCCCCGTCACCCCCCAACCTTAATAGCTAGTCGAAGAGGTCCATGAAGTTGTCAGCGGAGCGTGCGAGTATGAGTGCTGTCGCAAGGAGTGCCAATGACGTCTGAGGTGGTGATCCTCAATCGCGGCGCGGTGGCCATTGCGGCCGACAGCGCTGTCACGCTTGGCGGGCCAAGTCCCAAGATCTACAACACCGCCAACAAGCTGTTCGCTCTTTCAACGATCGAGCCTGTAGCAGTAATGGTCTACGGGTCGGGTATTTTGCGCCGGGGTTGAACCCCCGGTACTTCAGCCGAGACCAGAATCTCCGCAACACTGCCACAATCGGAGGTACGCCATGACTCGAACTGACGAAGAGACACTTCTCCGGGAACTCCAAGGTCTTGTGGAGGAGCACGAGATCACGCCGCACAGCAACCCGGCGGCGTTCGGTCGCATCGCCGCTTACAAGACCTATGAAAAGTTTCTGAAAGCATTGGGCGAGCGGGCATCGGGCGAGCAGACGCCAAGCGAAAGCAACGCCGACTGACCCTGACCCGACGGGTTCGCTGAGGCTTGATAGGGTCCGGCGATGAGGCGGTTCGAGGAGCAGGTGGTGGTCGTCACCGGCTCCGCTACCGGGATCGGGGCGGCTACCGCCCACCGGTTCGCGTCCGAGGGGGCCAGAGTGGCCTGCCTCGACGTAAACGAGGCCGACAATGCGGCCACGGCCCGGGCCATCCGGGCCGAAGGGACTGAAGCCTTGGCACTGACCTGCGACGTGCGCTCCCGCTCCGACCAGCAGGCCGCCTTCGACGAGGTCATGGGGGCCTGGAGCCGGATCGATGTGCTGGTGGCCGGGGCCGGGATCTACGTCGGGGGGCCGCTGCCGGAGATCCCCCCGGACCGCTGGGACGACATCGTGGCCGTCAACCTCACCGGGGTGCTGGTCTCCAACGGCTTGGTCGCACCGGTCATGATTGCTCAGGGCCGAGGCTCCATAATCAACATCTCGTCCATGGCCGCCAAGACGAGCTGGCCCTATTCAGCGGAGTACTCGGCCACCAAGAGCGGGGTGATCGGCATAACCCGCTCGGCTGCCATGGAGCTGGGGCCCCACGGCATCACCGTCAATGCGGTGTGTGCCGGTAACACTCTCACGGCCATGGTCCGTAAGGTGGCCGGCGAGATCGGGGCCACGGTCGGTATGACGGCCGAGGAGTGGCTGGGCATGCGGGCTGACGACACTGCGGTAAAACGGCTGGCCCGACCGGAGGAGATCGCCGGGGTGGTGGCCTTCTTGGCCAGCGACGACGCCCGCTACTTGACCGGGCAGGCCATCGAGGTCGACGGCGGTCTGGTATTGAGCTGACCGACCGGCAGCCGATCTTCAGGCGATCCGGTTGACCATGTCGGGCTCGATCTCGTTGATCGCGGGCTGGCCGGCCAGATAGCGGCGAACCTCCTCCACGGCCAGCTCGCCCATGCGGTGGCAGTTCTCGATACAGCCGGCGATGTGGGGGGTGACCACCACGTTGTCGAGGTGCCGGAGCGGGCTGTCGAGAGCTGGCGGCTCGGGGTCGGTCACGTCGAGGAAGGCGAAGATCCGTCCGGTGCTCAGCTCGTCGATGAGGGCCGGCTCGTCGATGATGCTGCCCCGGGCGGTGTTGATGAGCACGGCGCCATCACGGAGGCGGCCCAGCAGATCGGCGCCGATCATGTGCCGGGTCTGCTCATTGGCAGGGCAGTGGATCGATACCACGTCGCTACGGTCCATGAGTTCGCTTGGCTCCACTTTTTCCACACCGAGCCGGCCGGCCTCTTCGGCGGTCAGGTAGGGATCGGCAACCAGGATAATCGTCTCGAAACCGGCGAGCAGTTCGATTACGTGCCGACCGACGTTGCCAGCACCGATCAGGCCCACCGTGGAGCGGTTCAGCTCCCGAGCATCCCATCGGTCCCACGTCGGGCTGTCACGCCAGCCACCGTCGCGCACGTGACGGCCGAGAGGCCAGATCCGCTTGCGGCCCACGATCATCAGCCCGAGGGTGGTCTCGGCCACGGCCCGGGCCAGAGTGACCGATGCGCTGGTGACCCGGATCCCCCGCTGCCACACCGCGCCGGATATGAAGCGCTTCACGCTGCCACCCATGTGGGCCAGATGTCCGAGGCGGCCGGCGGCCGCCACCACTTCGGCGTCGATCCGAGCCACGCCCCAGCTCGTGATGCAGGCGTCGGCTTCGGCCAGCAATTCCAGCAGGGCCAGCTTGGAGGCCGGTTCGTCACCACCGTGGTGCACGACCTCGGCCACCGCGGCCAAGTCGGCCAGAGCGGCGGCGCTGAACATCCGCCGGTAATGGGATCGTCCGATGGTGATGGCGACGATGGGTCTGGTCACGCTGATTCTCCTCGAAGCGGCCACCCCGAGGCGGACCCGGCCAGCATGGCCGCCCCCAAGGCGGCCGAGCTGACTTCGGATCGCGCTCGCACCGGCCGGTCGATGGCGGTGGCGATGATATCGATCAGCTCCGGGAACCGGCTCCCGCCTCCGACCAGGATCAGCTCGCTGCCGCCGGCTGCCAGTTCGCCCGCTCCTTCGAGGGCTTGACGCACCCGGTGGGCGCAGGTCTCGAAGGAGGCCCGGTCCGGTCGGCTCCCGGCGATCATCACGCCGAGCCCGCCCAGGTTCTGAGAAGCGGTCCAGCGTCCGGCCACCACGTGGGGGCTGAGGTTCAGCACGGGAGGCAGAGCATCGACATCGGCCCGGTCGGTGACCACGGTCAGCACCCATGCCGTACCGGCTGACAGGAACATAGCGCCGGGGTCGACGGCTCCGAGGCCCAGCGCGGCGCAGGCTTGGTCATGGCCGCCCATTACCACCGGGGTACCGGCCGGGAGGGCCACCGTAGTGGCGGCATCGCTTGTCAACCCACCCACAGCCGTGCCCGACTCACCGATCTCTGAGAGCATGGAGAGATTTACACCGGCGATCCGGCCCAGTTCCTCGCTCCATTTCCGGGTCGAGACCTCCATGAGTCCCATACCGGAGGCGTTGGACGGGTTGGTGGCCCAGCGCTTGGTCAAGCGGAACATCAGGTAGTCGTCCACCGAAGCCCACCGGGTCACGAGATTCGCCGGGTCGGGGGCCGGGCCGCCTACCGGGCCGAGGGTTGGCTCCGATGAGGCCAAGAGTCCGGCAATGGTCGACAGTCCGGTGCCGGGTGCCGGCGTCCAGCCGCTGAGAGCCCGGATGCGATCGGTGACCAGCGGCGGCCAGCTCTCGACCACGGCTCTGAACCGGGTGTCCATCCAGGTGACAGCCCGCTCGGCCCGACCCGTAGCCAAAATCGGGATCACCGACCCGCTCTGGGCCGCCACGGCCAGCGCCTCGACCTGGACTCGGGCCGGGAGCCCTTCCACCACCCGCCGGCCCGCCGTGACCAAGGCCTGCCATATCTCCTCAGGGGTCTGTTCGCTGGTCCCGTCGGGGGCGCAGCGGGTTGCGATGGGATCGGACGCGGCGCTGGCCCGGATCTCCCCGGTCTGGTCGAGGGCCACGGCCTTGGCCGAGGTGGTGCCGACGTCGAGGCCCAAGATCACCTCGACTGCGCCCTCGGGGCCACTGCCGAAAGCCATTGCTTCGAGTCAGCCTCCGAGGACGGCCTGGGCTTCGTGGAAGCTGGCGCCGCCGTGCACCAGCGCCACCACGGCTCTGGTCATGGCGGTGGGGTCGGCGCTCTGGAAGACGTTGCGGCCCATGGCCACCCCGGCGGCACCGGCGTCGAGAGCCTTGCAGATAGTGCCCAAAGTGTCGGCCTCGGAGCCCTTGGATCCGCCCAGGATCACCACCGGGGCGAAAGTCGATGCCGTGACCCGGGCGTAGGCCGAGCAGTAGGGGGCCTTGATCAGGTCGGCCCCGAGCTCGGCTCCGAGTCGGGCGGCCATGGCCACGGCGTCGGGTCCTCGCTGCTCGGGTGGCGCGTCGAAGCCTCCCGGTACCATTTCGGCCATGACCGGCAGCCCCCACCGGTGAGCGTCGGCGACGGTTCGGGCCAGGGTTTCGAGTGTGGCCGCCTCGGAGGCCGACCCTGGTAGGGCGGTAACGGCCAAGGCGTCGGCCCCCACCCGCAGTGCTTCCTGTGGTCCGAAGAACTGCCCGATCGAACCGGTGCTGGGCGACCCCAAGTTGCTCACCGACCCGTCGCTGCGCAAGATGAGACCGACCGAGCTCAGTTCGGCGGCGAAAGCTTGCGCGATCCCGTAGGAGGTCAGCACGGCGTCGGGCCGGCCCGCCACCACGGCGGCGATGGTGTCGGCCGGGCGTTCGAAACCCGCACAGGGGCCGTCGATCAGGCCGTGGTCCAAAGCGATTATCACTGTTCGCCCGTCGGGGGCGAGGATGCGGTTGAGACGTCGGTTGGTCATGGGTACAGGGTTCCCGGTGGTGGTGACGGACCTCGAAGGCTACGGGATTTAGGGGCGACGGCTAGGGCCGGGCCCCGTGGATGATGGGTAGGGAACCGGCCAGAACGGCCAGGTTTTCTGCGACGTCGGATGACAATGCGTCGATCAGGACACCGGTCAGGCTGTGTTCGTCGGCCAGTCGTTCCACCTCGGTACGGCACTCATCGGGGGTGCCCGCCACCTGGTAGCGGTGGAGCAGTTCGTCAGTGACCAGCCCGTCCACGAGATGAGGCTGGTTGGTGTCGGCGGCTTCTTCGATGACGGCAATCCGGTCGGGATCCAGGCCCAGCGACTCCAGTACCCGCCGGGGTGAGTCCATGAGCACGAATGACAGAGTGCGCCGCTGGCCCTCGAGCAGCTCGGGCGTGTAACAGATCCGCCCCAGGTAAAGGCGGCGGGGTCCGGGCTGATCAGCCGCCGCCGCGGCCGAGTCGATGAGGTCCAAGGCGGCTCCCATGTCCGGCTTCACGGTGAGTACCACACCGTCGGCTTCTCGGCCGGCCAAGTCGAGTAGGCGCGGCCCCCGGCCGGCTATCCAGATCGGGATCGATTGAGGTCCCAGGCCGAGCCGAGCCCGGTCGAGGGAACAGGTCTGTCCCCGCCAGCTCACCTCCTCCCCCGACCACAGACGTCTCAGGGCCGCCACGGTGTCGGCCACCACCCGATAGGGGCGGACTCGTTCGATGCCCATCGGGCTCAGAACCATCGACCCTCCGGCCAGCAGGGTGACCACGAGCCGACCTCCCGACAGTTCGTTCACGGTGGCGGCCGCAGCGGCGGTCACTGCCGGATGGCGGGTGTAGCCGTTGGTCATGACGCCGAGAGTGATCCGTTCGGTTGCACCGGCGATAGCGCCCAGACAGGCATAGACGTCGGGATGGAATCCCTCGTCGGCCACCAAGCAGTAGTCGTACCCGAGTCGCTCTGCCTCCACGGCCACGGTGATGACGTCGCCGGCCGACATCAGCGGCACGATGTGGACCCCGGCCGCGACCATGACCGGTTCAGCCGTGAGAGTCCCGGCGATGCCCGTAGCGCTGGCCGCCGTCCACAGTGAGGACCTCACCGGTGATGTAGTCGGACTCGATGAGGAACTTCACGGCCCGGCCCATCTCCTCGGGGGTACCCCACCGTCCGACCAGCGTTTCGTCGGCCACCCGCTGGTAGGTGTCGTCGTCGTAGTCGGTAGGCCGCAGGGCCGGGCCGGGGATCACGGCATTGGCTCTGACGGTGGGGGCCAGCTCCAAGGCCAGTTGGCGGGTCAGGGAGATGATCGCTCCCTTGCCGACGGCATGGCCGGCGAATCCGGGCCAGGGCTCCAGAGCGCTCAGATCGGCGATGCCGATGATCACGCCCCCACCACCGGCCAGCATGATCGGGGCCACCCGATTGGCGCAATAGAAGGGACCGTGCACCAAGGTATCGATCGATCGGCGCCACACGCTCAAGTCATCGGTGGGGAAGGCGTCGAACAGGAAGGTGGAGGCGTTGTTGACGAGCACGTCTACGCCGCCGAAGCGATCCACTGCGGCAGTAACCATGACCCCGGCCTGGTCGTAGTCGGTCACGTCGGCCGCCACCGGCAGGGCTTGCACGCCCAGCGCTTCGGCGTCGGCAGCGGTGCGGTGGGCTTCGTCCGCCGAAGATTTGTAGTTGATCACCACGTTGGCGCCGGCTCGGGCCAGGTTCAAAGTGATGCCTCGCCCCACCCGCTTGGCACCCCCGGTGATCAGCGCTGTCTTGCCTACAAGATCCATGGCCGAAAAGTAGCAGTCATTCGATCGAAGCCACCTGAGCCATTGGCTGGTCGAGATCTTCAGGGTCTGGCCCCGGTGGCTTAGAGTGGCACGATGCGCACTGGGATCTTCCTGTTCGGCGGGGTCGAGATGGACGACGCTGGTGCCGGTTCCCCGGCTCCCACCGACCGGCGTTACGGCCCCGAGGAGATCTGGCAGGCCACCGAGCGGATCATCGACATGGGGGTGGTGTCGGATCGGCTCGGCTTCGATTCGTTCTGGCTGACCGAGCATCACTTCCAGTTCGAGGGCTACGAAGTGATCCCCAACGGGATCCTGGTGGGCACCATCCTGGCCGAGCGCACCGACAACATCCGGATCGGGATGGCGTTCAACGTCGTTCCCCAGTGGCACCCGCTCCGGTTGGCCGAAGATTTCGCCACCCTGCACAACATCTCGGGGGGCCGGGGCATCCTCGGTGTGGGCCGGGGCACGGTGCCCCGAGAGGCCGAGACGCTCGGGACCAGGATCGGTAGCTTCGATAATCCCGGGCGAGCCGCCGCCGACGACTTGAACCGCAAGCAGTTCGACGAAGCCATGCAAGTGATCCGACTGGCTCTGGAAACCGAGAGGTTCTCGTTCCACGGCGAGGTGTACGACATCCCTCCACCCGGCATCCCCGACCGGGGCGGGTTCGTCGAGGAGCTCTCACTGCTGCCCCGCCCTCTGTACCCCTACGAGATCTGGCAAGCCGTCACCTCGCCTCCCACCCTGGAGCAGGTCCCCCGGTGGGGATGGGGAGGGGTGTTCTGGAACAACCATCACTCCTTCGTCAAGGCCCGCTGGGAACGCTTCGCCGAGGTCTACGCCACCGCCCACGGCCGGGAGCCGCAACGGGGCCAGCACCGCCTGCTGGTGCTCAACGTTCGGATCGACGACAGCTACGAGGCCGCTATGGCGTCGGTGCGCGACGGCCACGACGAGTTCTGGAAGTTCCTCGGCCCCTACGGCTGGAGCAAGGGGTACATGGGGCCCGACGGCAAGCCGGCCCGGCCCGGGCTGATCCCCACCCTGGAGCAATCCCTGGAGCAGAAGACCTTGCTGGTGGGGCGAGCCACCGACGTGGCCGAGACCATCGCATGGTACGACGAGCAGATAGGGCTGGAGAACCTGGTGCTGTTCCCGGCCATGCCCGGCGACCGTTACGGTGACATCGAAGAGCACCTGCATCGCATCGCCACCGAGCTGATGCCGCTGCTACCCGGTTCCTGATCGATGTCGGCCGTGCGTGGTGACTGTTATGACTTGGTGACGCCCATGACGGCGACGGTGCTGCATTGCCATCCTCGCGACACCAGCTACAGCGCTGCGCTGTGCCAGACGGTGTGTGACGTGTTGGAATCCCATGGGGTGGACTACACCCTGGTCGGACTGGACCGGGGTGAAACTGCCGACCGGGCCCGGCTGGCCCGAACCGACCGCCTCATCGTTGTCTACCCCACTTGGTGGGGAGGCCTACCGGCCCGGCTCCTCGACTGGGTCCAGCAGACGCTCGGCCCTGCCATCGACGGCCCGGGCGTTGGGGCCGAACCGGATGCTCCCTCGTCGGTGCTGGCCCGAGTGCTCGATCTGACCGTCGTGGCCAGCCACGGGTCTTCGTGGCTCAAGAACACGGTTCAGGGCGAGCCGGGCCGCAAGCTGTGGGAGCGGTCGATCGTGCCGTTGTGTGCGCCGGGGGCCACCTTTCGGTGGGTGGCGCTCTATGACCTCGACCGTCTCGACCGGGCCGGGCTGGAACGCTTCATAGAGAAGGTCCGCACCACCGTGACCGGTGCCGTCGCCACCCGGGGCCTCACCAGTTCCGCAGAGCCCGCTGGATTCGGGCCGTTCCGGCGCTGGCTTCGGCGCTACCGGCGGTCCCGGCCGGCAGCGACACGAACGTGACCCGGCACCGGGTATGGCAACTGAGGCGCATGGTTCGTACCGTGGTCCGTTTTCCCCCGTCGCGGGCCCGCATCCGGGCCATCCGGCCGTGGGGGCTGGTGGTCACGGCGCCGATGCGGCGAATGTTGGTCATGCCCCGTTTCACTCGGTGATTGCGGTCGAACACGAAACCCACTCCGGGCACCATCACCCGTTCCAGCCAACCCTTCAGGCGAGCCGGAACCGTGAAGGTGATGGTGGGATAACAGAACAGCAGCCCGTTCGCTTGGCGGAGGCGGGCTACCGAGGCTCGGACGTCTTCGGAGATGATGGGCTCGTCGGAGTGGTAGGCGGCGTGCTCGGCCGGCGACATGTACGGGTTGAATTCGGCCAGGCTCAGTACGTCCACCTCGTGACCCCGGTAACTCAGAGCCTCGACCGCGGCGGCGGCAACCGCGCTGTCGGGGTCGGCCCGATCGTAGGCGTCGAGCAGGAGTATCCGCATCAGTCCTCGAACCTCTGGCGAACGTGGCCCCACCGTTCGCCGCCGTCGATGGTGATGCACTCGCCCGTCACGAAGTCGGAGGTGGCCAGGAAACTCACTGCGGCCGCGACCTGATCAGGGTCACCCCACCGACCCAGGAGATTCCGGCGGGCCAACCGGTCGATCTGGGACCTGTCGAAGGATTCGGCCGGGATGATCGGGCCCGGCGCCACCGCATTGACGGTGATGGTCGGCGCCAACTCCACGGCCAGTTGCCGGGTCAGGGCCAGCAACGCCGACTTGGCCACAGAATGGGCGCCCCGGTCGGGCCAGGGATGCCAGGCCGACAGGTCGACCAGGTTGACGATGCGACCTCGGCCTCGCTCCTGCATCCCCGGCGCCACCTGGTTGACCAGCCGGTAGGGGCCGTGGACGACGACGTCGAAGGTGCGGTACCAACCGTCATGGTCGTCGGTGGGAAAGGGAGTGGGTTCGAAGAACGAGGCGCTGTTGACCAGTATGTCGATGGCCCCCACGGCCCCGGTGGCTTCAGCGAGAGCGTCAGGGATGCGATCGGGAGCAGTCAGATCGAGTTGCACAGCGACAGCCCTCACTCCGAGGGCCCGCAGGTCGTCGGCCGTTCGTCGGGCGGCATCCGAGGAGGAGCGGTAGGTGAGGGCAACGTCGACCCCGGTCGCAGCCAGGTGAAGAGCGATGGCCCGCCCGATCCGGACGGCCCCTCCGGTCACGAGCGCGCTCTTCCCGATCAGGTCCATCGGGCCGGATGGTAGCGGTCGCGACTCTTCAGCGGCGTCGAGGGTCCGACCGGTCTGTCGTGTTCGGGCTCCGAACGGCCTGTCGTGTTCGGGTGTAGTGGTATGGATCCGAACCGATGGTTAGAGTTGACCGACAGTCCGTTCGGAGCATCTGAAGGGAAGGGTCTTGACGATCACCATCACTACGTCTGCGCTGTCCTTCGACGGTATAGGAATGATCTTCCCCGACGGCACCGAGGCGTTGCGCAACGTCAGCTTCGCCGTCGACAAGGGCGAGTTCGTCACCGTGGTCGGTCCTTCGGGGTGCGGTAAGTCTACTTTGTTGCGCATTGCCTCGGGTCTGCTGGAACCCACCGCGGGCACCGTCACCGTCGACCGGGATCGTCTCGGTTACGTGTTTCAAGACGCCACGCTGCTGCCGTGGCGAACCGTTCGCAAGAACGTGGAGTTGCTGGCCGAGCTCCACAACGTCAGCGGGGACGAGCGGCGCCGCTTGGCCACCGAAGCCATCGAGCTGGTCGGTTTGGCCGGTTTCGAGGACCACTACCCGAAGTCCCTGTCGGGCGGCATGAAGATGAGGGCTTCGCTGGCCCGCACTCTCACCCTCAAGCCTCCGGTGTTCCTGTTCGACGAGCCCTTCGGAGCCGTCGACCAGATCACCCGCGAGCATCTCAATGAGGAGACCCAGCAGCTTTTCCGGTCCGAGGGTTTTGCCGGTCTGTTCATCACTCATTCCATCGCCGAAGCGGTGTTCATGAGCACCAGGGTGCTGGTGATGTCGGATCGGCCGGGCCGGATCGTGGACTCCTTCGACGTACCGTTCGGTTACCCGCGCCAACCCGATCTGAGATTCGACCCGGAGTTCGCCCTGCTCAGCGGTGAGGTTTCCCACGCCCTACGAGGTTCTTTCGCATGACCACCATCCCCGCAGTCACCGATAAGAGGCCTGAAGTACTCGAGGAATCGCCTGGCGAAGCTACCCGGGCCGAACCCTCCTCTGAAGGGGAGGGCCAGGGAACCACTACCCTCGCGGTCGGATCTCGCCGATTGATGGCACTGGTCAGGTTGGCTCTTCCGCCCATCGTGCTCGGTGCGGTCTTCATCGGGTTCTGGTACATGATCTCTTACCTGGTTCTCGACCAGGGTCGCCGATTCCTGCTCCGGCCCCCTCATGAGGTGCTACAAGTGGGTTTCCTCGACTGGGACAATTTCAAAGAGATTCTCCTGGCGCTTTGGAGAAGCACCGAGGTGGCTTTGACCGGCCTGGGCATCGCCATTTGTATCGGGTTCTTCCTGGCTACCATTATGAGCCAGGCCAAGATGGCAGAACGAGCTGTTTTCCCCTTCGCCGTCATCTTGCAGGCCATTCCCATCCTGGCCATAGTGCCCCTGATCGGGTTCTGGTGGGGATACGGTCAGATTTCTCGGGTCGTCGTGTGCATCATCATTTCGCTATTTCCCATCATCATGAACACCCTGTTCGGCCTGCAGTCGGCTGAGCAGGGCATGCACGACCTGTTGACCCTCCACCACGCCAATCGCTTCACTCGGCTCCGCAAGCTCATGTTCCCGGCCGCCTCACCGGCTATATTCGCCGGTCTGCGCATCTCGGCTGGTTTGTCGGTGATCGGCGCCATCGTCGGTGACTTCTTCTTCGCCAAAGGCGATGCCGGCATCGGTCAAAGCTTGCGCCGATATGCGAGTCAGCTCGATGGTGAGTTACTACTGGCTTCAGTGATCATGTCCTCGGCTTTGGGCATTGTCGTCTTCTGGACGTTCGGATGGCTTCAGAAGCTTGTCATCGGCAAGTGGCACGATGCCGGTAACTTCGGCGGCTGAGGGTGGTGCTGCTGAGGGCAAAGGCGATCGCACCGGTTTGTTTCTGTGCCGGGCTGCGTAAATTCTAGTAAATTCTACCAGTGCCGATATCGGCCCAAATTTATCCATCTCTTGGAGGAGGGACATTACATGCAAGGAAGAACCTGGTTGCGATGCAGCGCCGTTGTGCTGGCTTTCGGTCTGCTGGCCGCGGCTTGCGGTGACGACGACGACGAAGCCGCTCCGGCTACGACCGAGGCTCCGGCTACGACCGAGGCTCCGGCTACGACCGAGGCTCCGGCTACAACGGAGGCTCCGGCTACGACCGAGGCTCCGGCTACAACGGAGGCTCCGGCTACGACCGAAGCCCCGGCCTCCGACCCGATGGATCTGTCCGATGTTTGCCCCAGCCCGCTGGTGATCCAGACCGACTGGTTCCCCGAATCCGAGCACGGCGCCATGTATGAGCTGCTCGGTGATGATTACGTAGTCGACACCGACGAGAAGATCGTGCGGGGTTCAATGGTGCTCGATGGTCAGGATCTGGGCATCGAGTGGGAGGTGCGCACCGGAGGTCCGGCCATCGGGTATTCTGCTGTCAGCCAACACATGGCCGTCGATGAATCGATCCATCTCGGGTACGCGTCCACCGACCAGCAGATCAACCATTGGGATGCCGTACCGTTGGTGTCGGTGGTGGCGCCGCTGGAGAAGAATCCGCAGATGGTCATGTGGGATCCCGAGACGTACCCCGATATCGAGACCATCGCCGACCTCGGCGAAGCTGGGATCACCATCAACGTCTTCGGCGGAGGAACCTTCCCTGAGGTGTTCGTAGCCCAGGGCATCTGGTCGAAGGATCAGGTGGATCCGTCCTACGACGGCGGCCCGGCCCGGTTCGTGTCCGAGGGAGGCAAAATCGCCCAGCAAGGCTTCGCTTCGGCCGAGGTGTACACCTACGAGAACGTCTTCGAGGAGTGGGGTAAGCCGGTAGCCTTCCAGCTATTGCATGATTCCGGGTTCGAGATCTATTCCCAGACCGTTGGCGTGAGTAAAAAGAACCTCGAAGAAGCGCGCCCTTGCCTGGAGAAGCTGGTTCCCATCATCCAGCAGGCCACGGTGAACTTCGACGCTGCCCCCGAGCGGGCCAACGCCATCATCGTCGATGCCGTCGAGCAGTTCCAGGATTTCTGGGTCTACCAGCCCGAACTGGCCGAATTCTCGGTGCAGGCCCAGCGTGAATACGGCCTGATCGGCAACGGTCCTGACGACATCGTGGGAAACATGGAAGAGGCCCGGATCAGCAAGGTGCTCGACGATATGCGAGCCGCAGGTATGGACATCGCCCCCGACCTGACCGCTGATCAGCTCTTCACCAACGAGTTCATCGACGAGTCGATCGGCTTCTGACCGAACTTTCTCAGAGAGAAACCGATTCCGGGGGCCGGTGCGTCAGCGCCGGCCCCCGGGCCGTTCAGGCGCTGGAGAGGTCGCTCCGAGCAGGAGCAGCGCCGGTCGGGCCCTCTTGGGGGCATACGTAAGGCTCGTAGGAGCCGTCGATTCTGGCCGTCAGGAAGTCTCCGGCCGTGACCGGCTCGTAACGGCAGGGCCGGGCGGCGGTGACGCAACTCGGGATGGGATCGACCACGGTGCCCGGATCGGGGTTGACGAAGAATGGGACCGAGAACCGGTCTCGATCTGGTGCTCCCACCACCCGATGCGGGGTTGATCGGTACCGGTCGTTGGTCCAGCGGGCCAACATGTCGCCCAAGTTCACTACCAGGCTCCCGAGCGGTGCCGAGACCGGCGTCCAGTCGCCGCCCAGGGGCTTTACCTCGAGGCCCGGTACCCCGTCGGTGGCCAGCAGGGTGATGGCGCCGTAGTCGGTGTGGGGGGTGGACAGAACCGGCAACGATCCGTCGTCGTCCATCGGCGTGACTGGGTAGTGCACGAGCCGGAGCCGGCATTGGGGGTCGGTCATGCGGGCCGCGAAGAAGCTCGGATCGGCGTCGAGGGCTATGGCCAGAGCCCGCAGGATCGTTGCCGCGGTGGCGAGGGCAGCCCGCTGATAGGCGCGCACCGCTGGAGCGAACCCGGAGATGTCCGGCCAGGTGATCTCGTCGGCCAGCCCGATGTCGATGTGTTCGAAAATGTTGCTGGCTCGCTCGGGATCCAGTGTTTGCCCGGTAAGCGGCACGAACCCGTACCGGTTGACCCGGGGTACTTGTTCTTTGCGGTCCTGGGGTAGGGCGAAGAAGGTCCGTGACGCTTCGAACACGGCATCGAGCCGGTCACCGAGACCGTGTCCGGTGACGCCGAAGAAGCCCGTATCCGTGCAGGCGTCATCGATGCCTTCGATGATCATCGAGGCTTCGGGCCCGGTCGGTTCGTTGCGCAGTGCGGTGATATCGATGATGGGCAGGGTGATAGTCACGCGCCGGCCTCCGCAATTGCATCGTCATACCCGGTACCGATCCGAGACCGACACCTCTCGACCGGTTCTATCCCCACGGTGGTGTGCTGGTTGGTGGAGGCGACGAGTCGGCCTTGGTGGTAGGTGCGGCGGGACATTGCGGCGTCGGCGACGGCGGCTCGGACCGATGTGGCGTCGATGGCGGTGAGCTCGGCGGGGTCGCCGGGTTCGAAGTTGACCGGGGCCAGGCCCATGGCTCGGCGGGCGTTGTTGGAGACCATGTCGTAGGCGGTTTCGGGGGTTTGGTGGGCGGCCATGACCAGCAGGGCGGCGGTTTCCAGCGGGTCGCTGCGACCTACCGGATTGTAGGGGTCTTGCACGTTGTCGGCTCCGGCTGCTACCAGGGTGCCGGCGTGGCGCAGGGTGTCGATGGCGGTGAGGCCGCGGGGGGTGGCGGTGGGGTGGTGGCGTCCTTGGAGGTAGAGGTTGGTTTGGGGCAAGGTGATCACTGCGATCTCGGCTTCGGCTACTTCGGCTGCCACGGCGGCTTGGACGTCGGGTGGTTGCATGCCCAAGCTCACGCAGTGGCTGGCCGCGACCGGGTGAGCGAAACCGGTTTCGTGTACTTGGCGGGCCAGGCTGCGTAACGTCAACACGCCGGGGTCGAGCATCTCATCGACATGAAGATCGATGCCCAAACCAGCGTCGGCGGCCGCATCCAAGGCATAGGCGATGAGGCCGGGGCCGTCAGGATCGAGATGAGGGCAGCCGCCCACCAAATCCACCCCCGCCTCCAGAGCCGCGGCCAGGGCCCGGCGGTTGGCAATGCTGTCAGAGCCGGTCAAGGGAAAGCCGCTCAAAGCCACGATCTGGACATCCATCAGCCCGGCGAAACGGTCGGCGGCCTCCCGCACTGCGGCTACCGCCACGGTTGTCGGATCTCCCAGGGCGTTGACGTGAGATCTCACCGCCGTCACCCCGTGCACCAGCAGCAGTTCCAAGGCCTGGCTTGCTCGGTTCACGATGTTCTCGTAGGTGAAGAGACCGGCCGATGCCGCTGCTGACCAGGCTTCGATGGCGCCGAGCAGGTCGCCGGTGGGGTTACCGACATCGGTGGCGGTGAGTGCCTTGTCGAGATGGGAGTGAGGCTCGGCCAAGGCGGGGAGAAGTAACCAGCCCGCCAAGTCGTCGATCTCGGCCCCTTCGGGGGCGGGCGACCCGGCGGCGGCCACTGCGGTGATCAGGCCGTCGTCGGTGTGGACATCAACGGCTCGGCCGTCGGCCAGCCGGGCGTTGCGTAGCACTCTCACGGGTATCGCTCCTCGATGATCAACCGAGTATCCGGGTGTGCTGGTTGGTGGAGGCGACGAGTCGGCCTTGGTGGTAGGTGCGGCGGGACATTGCGGCGTCGGCGACGGCGGCTCGGACCGATGTGGCGTCGATGGCGGTGAGCTCGGCGGGGTCGCCGGGTTCGAAGTTGACCGGGGCCAGGCCCATGGCTCGGCGGGCGTTGTTGGAGACCATGTCGTAGGCGGTTTCGGGGGTTTGGTGGGCGGCCATGACCAGCAGGGCGGCGGTTTCCAGCGGGTCGCTGCGACCTACCGGATTGTAGGGGTCTTGCACGTTGTCGGCTCCGGCTGCTACCAGGGTGCCGGCGTGGCGCAGGGTGTCGATGGCGGTGAGGCCGCGGGGGGTGGCGGTGGGGTGGTGGCGTCCTTGGAGGTAGAGGTTGGTTTGGGGCAAGGTGATCACTGCGATCTCGGCTTCGGCTACTTCGGCTGCCACGGCGGCTTGGACGTCGGGTGGTTGCATGCCCAAGCTCACGCAGTGGCTGGCCGCGACCGGGTGAGCGAAACCGGTTTCGTGTACTTGGCGGGCCAGGCTGCGTAACGTCAACACGCCGGGGTCGAGCATCTCATCGACATGAAGATCGATGCCCAAACCAGCGTCGGCGGCCGCATCCAAGGCGACGCCGAGGGCGGCGGCGGGATCCGGGTCGAGTTGGGGGCAGCCGCCCACCAAGTCCACCCCCGCCTCCAGAGCCGCGGCCAGAACGGACCGGCTCTCGGCCCCCTTCGGGCCGCTGATCGATCCCCCGGTCAGGGCCACGATCTGGAGATCGACCAGACCGGCAAACCGGCGGCGCACCTCATGCAAGACCCGTATACCGATGACACCGGTCTCGGGCACCGTGTTCACATGGGAGCGGATAGCCGTGGCTCCGTGTCCGACCAGTAACCTCACTGCCGCCGACGCTCTCTCGGCCAGGTTTTCCTCGCTGAATCGGCCCGCGGTCACCGCTGCTGACCAGGCTTCGATGGCGCCGAGCAGGTCGCCGGTGGGGTTACCGACATCGGTGGCGGTGAGGGCTTTGTCGAGATGGGCGTGAGGCTCGGCCAAGGCGGGGAGAAGCAACCAGCCCGCTAAGTCGTCGATCTCGGCCCCTTCGGGGGCCGGCGACCCGGCGGCGGCCACTGCGGTGATCAGGCCGTCGTCGATGTGAACATCAACGGCTCGGCCGTCGGCTAGCCGGGCGTTACCCAGAACTCGCATCGTCACAGGCTAGACCCCACCGCCAAACCCCTAGTGGCGTGTCGTGTCACCCTGGCCCCGGCGTCGTGGCTGGACCGGATCAAGGGCTGGTTCTCGATGCTTGATTCAGATGGCGACCGGTTCGGGTAAGACTTTCACAGCCACCAACGTCTCGTACCGGCTCCTTCGCCACGTCGGTGCACGCAGGATTCTGTTTCGTCTATTACGGTCTTTTGAGTTGCTTCTCCCCCGGGCAACCCGCACCCCGCTCGGAGTGCGGGACCAGGTTGTGGCGGGCCATAGCAAAGATTGTCGCGGCGTGCCAGCAAAACAGATCCGCAGGGTCCCGCGGGTTGAAGAGCAAGTCCCGGGCCAGCGCCGCTCGGGCATCGCCGGTGAGGCGATCGACTGTCCAACCAGCGACCGGAACCAGTTGCCTTCCACCGAGGACACCGCCTCCACCGGCCCGGCGACTGCTTCGCCGCCGGACGCGATTACTGGTTGCGCGCGACATCCGGGCGGGGCGTGCAACCAGGCCGTGCGGCGCCAGTTGTCCGCAGCTTCGCCAAGTCGAGGGTGGTGGATCAGACCGTGTGTTTCCATCAACGGACCGTGTGCTCCCATCAAATCGTTCGGGTGGTTGATTCTCGCCGGCAGGTTGCTATATTTCCCCGTATGATTATCTGACGGGAATTGGCGACAAGTGATAGATATTCGAGCGGAGTTGGATGATGCAGGTCAGAGAAGCGGTGGAATCAGCAGCAGCAGCGGTTCTGTGCGTCAGTGTGGAGGACCTTCGACTCAACGATGCAAAGGGTGGGTTACGGTTCGATTCGCCCCAGGCCGAAGCAATCGTGGCCCGCGTCGAGGGGTTGCTCGGCACGGGTCCCCTGGCTGAGGTCAAAGATCTGCAAACCAGTGAGCCAGCGACGCTTGAGACGTTGACGGAACTGCTCGAAACCAAGCGCACTGGTAGCGAGGCGATGACGACATGATGTCGATCGTTGCGGATAGCGCCCTAGAGGCGTGGGCGGCCGCCGTTTGGGAGATCTCCCGAAAATCTGACCGAGAGGTTGTTCATTCGATTGTTTCGTTCCCCTGCGATACGACTCTTGGCCCCGAACACGAGCAGGTGAGCCAGATGTTGACGGATGCTGGTGCGTGGGATGTCAAACAGGTTGCGGACACGATCTTTCCGCAGTCTCTGTATCGCCCCGAGGCCGAGGAACCAGCTAAGGCACTTTTCGAGAACTGGAACTATGCGCGGCAAGTCAACAGACGCCGCAAAGGCCAGTCCATCACCTACTTCGACAGGCTGACTCACTACCCGAATAGCACTGGCGATTTCAACCAGCTCCAATGCCAGTTGGAGAAGCTTCGTTCAGAGCTTGCGGCAAGAGGCCCTTATCGAGCGATCTACGAGTTGGGGCTGACCGGTGAGGCTGAACTGCGTCTCATGATCCCAGGAGTGGACCGACCTCGACGCAGTTTCCCGTGTCTGAGCCACGTGAGCCTGACATTACGTAAGAAAACACTTCATCTGATGGCCCAGTACCGATATCAGTACATGATACGCAAGGCGCTGGGTAACTATCTTGGCCTCAGTCGACTGCTCGCGTTCTTTGTGAATGAGCTCGGATTGACCGCGGGCAGGGTCAGCGTCACTGCTGCGTATGCACGAATCGACGCGAAAAAGTTGGGTGGCATCAAGAGATGGAGAACGTTCGCTGAAAGTCTGAAGACTATGGAGCCAACAGCCTTGGAGCAACAGAAATGAACAGACCTGAGCATCTTGAGCGATGGCTGGGGTCTGCATTGCAAGCCCTTACCACCGATTTCGATGACGTGATCCCTGGAATCGATGTGGTCAGTGTCCCGGACTTCGAGCATCTGATCAGAATTGGAGGTCAGCAATTCCTGACGCGCCAGTTCACCAGTGCCGAGCTGTCCGAATGTGGTAGCAACGGTGAGCGCCTAGCCGCTCGTTTCGCAGCGAAGGAAGCCACGGTGAAGGTGCTGAGGACCGGATTTCGCAGAGGTATTGCAGCTCGCCATATCGAAATCAAAACGAACAAATCCGGAATGCCGCACGTGATGCTGCACGGACCCGCGGCTGAAAGAGCCGAACAGATGTCGCTGAGGTTAGTAAATGTGACACTGACTCACGATGCAGATCTGGCTGCAGCAGCGGCGATTGGACGGCGCGAAAATGAGACCGTGTGATAGCAGGAAGGACACAAGGAGATGACCGAGAAGACCATGCCAGAAGTCGGCACAGAACAAGCCGCGATTGGTGAGCGGTTAAAGGAAGCGCGCACCTATCTCGGATTGACCCAGGAACTAGTGGCCGAGGAGTTGTCGATTCCCCGGCCAGCGGTATCCCAGATCGAGCGTGGAGGAAGACGCGTGTCAGGCATAGAACTCAAGAAGCTGGCAACTCTCTATGGTCGGCCCGTGGGTTGGTTCTTCGGTGATATAGAGGGGACGGTTGGGGATACCGGAGAGCAGACCGACGCGCTGTTCCGCGCTATGAACGATCTTGATGAATCTGATGTGGAAGAGGTTGTGCGGTTCGCCGAGTTCCTGCGTAGTCGCGCCGAGACGTCACCATGGCAGTGAGCCAGAATCGGCGCCACCTTGCCGAGGCTAATCGTCAAGGTCGTCTCGAGGCTGAGCGTCTCCGCAACCGGTTGGGGCTCAACACCCAGACCTGGATCGATGTTTTTGAAATCATCGAATCGCAGCCCAATCTGGAATTACTCTTTCGCCCTCTCAAAAAACTGTACGGCTTTTACTTGCAACGCCAAGGGTCGTCGGGGATTGTGATCAATGCTGATCACCCATCAGCCTTGAGGAGGTTTACCGCGGCGCACGAACTCGGTCACCACGTTCTGAGCCATGGAGAATCAGTCGATCTGAGCCATGGAGAATCAGTCGATCTGAGCCATGGAGAATCAGTCGATGAGAATGGACACATAAATACCCCTCTCGGGATCGATGACGAGGGGGTCGACGGCATAGTCAGTGCTCGTTCAATCCAGAACGCAGGAAACCTCGTCAAAGAAGCCGCTGCCCAGGGGTTCGCTGGCTCGTTCTTGATGCCGTTGGCGCCGGTGAACCGGTATCTACGCGATCACACCGGATCCACACGAGGAGGCATACTCCCCGCCGATCAGGTCTATAAGTTGGCTGTGGAGTTCGGGGCGAGCTTTGGCGCGACATGCACACAACTGGCTGCGCTGAATAAGATCGACTGGGAATACCGCGCCCAGTTACTTCAAGCCGGTGCTCTCAAAGTTGCAACTGATATCGGTTACGGAACTTCGCCCCGCCACCGCCGAGCTGATGTGGTGGTGGGTGATCACTTGCACGGCGCTCAAGTGATGGAACATGACGCAGAATTGGTCGTAGAGATTGTCGAAACACCAACGACGGGGTGTGTTTGGACGCTCGACGAAATTCCGAGGCAGCTTGAAGTCATCGCCGACAGCGTAGTCGCGGATGAACATGACGGGGAGCGGCTGGGTGGGAGCCAGACCCGCCATATACGTTTTGGCGTTGTCAAGCCTGGCGATGCAGTGGTGCGATTCGGATTGAGGGCGGCGTGGCAACCGGAATCCGAACCTCTGCAATCGCGCGTCGTGGAGGTCTCGGTACGTGAGCCTGTGTTCAATTCTGGCTGTTCATTGAGTCGTAGGACGCTTCGCCGGAGAGTGGCGATGGTCCATGCGATGTCGGTGATGTGACCGAACGAGTGTTGAATTTAGCACGGTCACTGCCGCCGGTACGTTCGCAGGGCCAGCGTGGTACATGCGTGGCGTTTGTTCTCACGTGTGGACATGAACGGGCGCTTTACCAGGGACCGAACGGCGAGCCTCTCAGCGAACAAGCACTGCATTGGGCCACGAAACAAATCGACCAACAGCCAGGTGACGCAACAACTCTCTCTTGCGGAGCCCAGGCCTTGGCTTCGTCTGGACAACCACTCTCGTCGGTTTGGCCCTACGAGCCCAGCATTGATCCGGGACCTCCTCCTCCAGACTGTTTCGACACCGTCTGGTCCGCGGAAGCTGAGCCTGTCGGCGAGACTGGAGTGGCAGCACTTCGCGATATGTTGAGCAACTCACTTATCGTCTGCACCGGGATCCCACTTTGGCCGGAGTTCACGGCAGCGACAGGTACTGCTTCAGCGATCATCCCCGTCACTCCTTTCGCTCAGACACAGAAGCCATCTCATGCGATAGCGCTTGTGGGTCACGATCCGATGCGAGGGGCCGTACTGGTTCGCAATTCGTGGGGTGAGAGTTGGGGCACTAACGGCTATTGTTGGGTAGAGGACCAGCTCGTTGCCTGCTGCACATTGATGTGGGCGGTGATACAGGTCGTTCAAAGCCATGAGAAGCGATATGGATCTGAGTGAATATCAACTGAAAGCGCAAGCCACCGACCAGCGGCTCCCCATGCCTGATGGTAATGAAGAGCCTCTTGATGACGACCACATTGTAGTTCCGTTGCTCGGACTGGTGGGTGAGGTGGGTGCGCTGCATACCGAGTACAAGAAGCTGCTGCGTGACGGAAGTGCCTACAGCGGCTTCGAACGCCACCTCGACGAAGAACTCGGTGATATCTTGTGGTATGTCGCTAACCTGGCATCAAAGTTCGGCCGCGATCTAAATGCCATCGCTAAAGAGAATCTTGCCAAAGTTCGCGATCGATTCCCCTCTGAAGATGCAGTTGATAACTTTCAGTTTCCTGATCAAGACTTTCCACGCGAGCAGCAACTTCCACGTGAATTTGAGGTGTTCTTTCACACCGAAAGGCCATCAATTGATGGGCAGCCTCCGAAGGTTCAGTGTTACTGGAACGATGCCAAGTTCGGGAACGAGCTCGACGATAACGCCGTTGATGATAACGGGTACCGTTATCATGACGCATTCCATCTCGCCTACGTTGTCTATCTCGGATGGTCACCAGTACTGCGGAAGTGGTTCGCCAGAAAACGCGACGAAACAACTCACCGTATTAGAGATGGTGGCCGGGCCAAGGTATACGAAGAAGCCATCGCAGTGCTTGTCTACAGCCACGCGTCCGAAGTGGGGTGGTTTGCTAAACCAAACCAGGAAGTTGACTTCTCCGTCCTGAAACTCATAAAGCAACTGACAGATGGTCTCGAGGAACTCAGGAATGTGACGTTGCACCGTTGGGCGGAGGCGATCAAAGCCGGATTTGCAGTCTGGAATCAGCTCCGTGCGAATACCGGTGGTGTAGTGGTTGGAGATGCCACAGTGCCGAAGCTTGAGTATCGGCCATTGCCGTCTGACTGGCATCCGCCCTTGAATGCCCATTTCGAGCCGTAGAGGGCAGAGGATCGACGGTCCACAACCTGAGGGTATCCGACTGACACACCGTGGGTTCGTTCGCAGTCATTGGTAGATTCCATTTGGGTGGGTAGCCCAACACGAGAGGCTCAGACTTTGGTACGAAGGATTGCTTGATACGGCGTGGACCGCCAGTGTCAATTTCGGGATGTGCAACTCGCGCGTATTTGTCCACCTCACAGAACAGGTTCTGGATATCGATCAGGTGCAGTTGCCGGCCCCACAGGTCCTTGAAGTTTTTATCAGCTAGATACGGGGATGCCTCGTCTGCCATCGCAGCGATGAGATCGTGGGGATCAAGGCTACCGGTATCAGTGAAGCATTTCTGGATACCGCGTAGCGCACCTGGGCCAGCAACGACGAAGTCCATTTCGTCGAAATCGAAGTGGGGGCTGTAGTTGAGATCGATAGCATATTGAAACGCCAGAAACGGACCGAAGGATGGAATGCAGGTCAGTTGCTCGTAGAGATCTTTGAGGGTCCTGGCCTGCGTTAGTTGCCGTAGAGTGCCTTCTCGTACGAGATGTGCGAGAAGCGCAAGATGGTTCCGGTGCTTTCGGTTCTCGCCCATGGTCGGCGAAGGCATGATGTATGCGGCTGAGTAAATACGATTGCCAGCCTTGAGGCGCCGGTCGAGGGCTCTGCTGTACCATCCTGGATCAAAAGTTGCGAGAGTCGGCTGGCCGACCGTTTCAACCAGGTAGTTCCAAGTTTCGATACGGTTGAATATCTTGAACAACAGAACTCGAAAGACCGTGTCGTCAGCGTCACGCTCATCGTCGTAGATGACGTGTTGCAGGAGGTATTGACTCACTCGATCAGAAGCACGGTACGCGTTCGTAAACCGATAGTTCGCAAGTACGGGGTCGTTGGTCCATGGCCTTGGAAGGCCAGACACACGCCGGTTGAACATTGCTTGGCGTTCGGCAGCCAGATACCAGTAGCTCCAGAACACCTCGGTTACGGCCACCTGACGGTCCCGCAGACGGATCCGTGGAGGACGGTCCGATTGGCTCAGACGAGGCATGGCACCGGGATGATCTTGGCACAAGAACAGACGCGATGCAGAACCGGGCCACTAGTTCAGCCGTAAGCGCCGGTACGGGCCGCTGCCAGGAGCCGATCAGACCAACGAGTGCCAGACTAATGGCCATGGCTGATGAGCCTTCGGACTATCTCGCTCCCGAGCAGCATGCGCGCATGAAGATCGACGCCCAACTCAAGGCGTGCGGATGGGTGGTGCAGGACTACCGGCATGGCGCTGTGAGTGCCGCGCCCGGTGTCGCCGTGCGTGAGGTGCCCACTGGGGCTGGCCCCGCCGATTACGTGCTGTTCGTGGACGCCCAGGCGGTGGGGGTGATCGAAGCCAAGAAGCGGGGCACGACGCTCACCGGCGTGGAACGCCAGACGCACAGATACCGGGCAGCCTTTCCCGATGAGCTGCCAGCTTTTTTCGTTGAGGGGGCTCTGCCCTTCGGCTACGAATCAACCGGCACCGAGACCCGGTTCACCTGCGGGCTCGATCCGGAGCCGACGTCACGGCGAGTGTTCACGTTTCATCGACCCAAAACGCTCGCCCGCTGGCACGATGATCACATCCGTCTAGGCGGCCACGCCACCTCCAGGACCAGCTTCCGGGCCGGGCTGGGTCTTCTGCCCGATCTGGATCCGGCTGGGCTCTGGGCAGCCCAAGCCGAAGCCATCCGGAATCTCGAGCGGTCGTTGAAAGCGAACCGGGCCCGGGCTTTGATCCAAATGGCGACCGGCTCGGGTAAGACTTTCACAGTCGCCAACATCTCGTACCGGCTCCTTCGCCACGCCGGTGCACGCAGGATTCTGTTTCTGGTGGACCGGGCCAACCTGGCCACACAAACGATCCGTGAGCTCGAGGGTTTCGCCACCCCCGACGACGGCCGTAAGTTCACCGAGCTCTACAACGCCCGCCAGCTCACCTCCTCGGGGCTCGACATGGTTGACGAGGCAGCCACCAAAGTGCATGTGGCGACCATTCAGCGGATCTACTCGATCTTGCGGGGCGAGGACCTTAGCGACGATCTCGACGAACGGTCGGCTTTCGACATGGCCCCCGAACGCCCCGTGGAAGTGCTCTACAACCCGGCTGTACCCATCGAGAGCTACGACGTGATCATCATCGACGAATGCCACCGGTCGATCTATGGGGTATGGCGCCAGGTGCTGGAGTATTTTGACGCCTTCCTCATCGGGCTTACGGCCACGCCGGGCAAGCAGACATTCGGTTTCTTCGACCAGAACCTGGTGATGGAGTACGGCCACGAACAGGCCGTTGCCGACCGGGTGAACGTCGACTTCGATGTGTTTCGCATTCGTACCGAGATCTCCGAGTCCGGCAGCACCGTTGATGCCGGGTTGGTCACCGAGTTCCGTGACCGGGAGACCCGCAAGCAGCGCTTCGAACGTATCGACACCGACTTGGACTACGAGGCCTCCGACCTCGACCGTAAGGTGGTGGCTCCCGATCAGATCCGCACAATCGTTAGCGCTTTGCGCGACTCGCTGCCGAAAATGTTTCCGGATCGCATCGTGGGAGACAACGGGCGGCTCGAACACATACCCAAGACGTTGATATACGCCAAAGACGACAGCCATGCCGACGACATCGTGCAGATCGTCCGTGAAGAGTTCGGCCTGTCGAGTTTGGGTGCGGTGAAGATCACCTACAAGACGTTCGAGTCCGGTCACAAACCCGAGGAGCTGCTTCAACAGTTCCGAACCGGCTACGAGACTCGGGTCGCGGTCACGGTTGACATGATCGCCACCGGCACCGATGTGCGGCCCATTGAGTGTGTCGTGTTCATGCGGATGGTGCGCAGCCGCACCTTCTTTGAGCAGATGAAGGGTCGTGGAGTGCGAGTGATGAGCTCCGAAGACCTGCGCGGTGTCACTCCTGACGCCACCGCCAAAGACCATTTCGTGATCGTTGATGCGGTCGGCGTTACCGAAACCATGCTGGCCGACACAGTTCCGCTGGAGCGCTGCCATAGCGTCGGGTTCGACCGGCTTCTCAACCAGATCGGCCTCGGCAGTACCGACGAAGATGTCGTCTCATCGGTGGCGTCCCGGCTGGCCCGACTCGACAAGCGCATCACCGGACCGGACCGAGCCGAGCTCGAAGAAGTGGCAGGCATCAGTCTCGGTGAGCTGTCTCACCAACTCGTCGATGCCCTTGACCCTGATCGGCATCACGCCGAGGCTATAAAGGTCTGTGGCACTGATATGCCTACTGGCGCCGAAGTCGCGGCGGCCCGTAAACGACTAGTGAAAGCAGCGCTGGCGCCCATCGCGGGTAACTCTGCGTGTCGTGAGAAGCTGGTCGAGATTCGTCGTAGCTACGAACAGGTCATCGACGCCGCCTCCAAGGACCGGGTCATATCAGGCCGATTCTCCAGGGACGCCACCGACCGGGCCCGCGGCATCGTCGATTCCTTCCGCCAGTACATAGAAGACAACAAGGACGAGATCACCGCTCTTCAGGTTCTCTACAGCCAGCCCTATAGCGGTGGGCTCAGCTTCGCTGACATCCGGGAGTTGGCGAACTCGATCAAACGGTCACCTCGCAACTGGACCACCGAGGACCTCTGGGAGGCTTACGAGACTCTTGACGCCAGCAAGGTTCGGGGGTCGGGTCATCGAGTCAACACCGATCTCGTCAGCCTGGTTCGTTACGCGTTGGGCAGCGCTGATGAGCTTGTCTCTTACCCTGATCTCGTAGACGAGCGCTTTGACGCGTGGCTGTTGCAGCAGACCCAATCCCCCCCCCCCCCCCCCCCCCCCGGAAGCGAAAGACTCGGGGGAGGGCTTTCCAGTGAACAGATTGACTATCTCCGCCTAGTCAAGGATCACATCGCCGCAAGTCTCGGGATCGAGGCTCGCGATTTACAGAACCTGCCGTTCAGTCAGCACGGTGGACTAGGCCGAGCCCGCCAGCTCTTCGGCCGCGGTCTTGAACAATTACTAGACGAGCTCACTCAGGCGCTGGCCGCATGAGTGAAGATCTTCCACCAGGCTGGGCGTGGGCCGAATTGGGTTGCATAGCCGACACGCAGCTTGGAAAGACATTGAATCGTTCCAAACAGACGGGTGAAGCGACTACCCCTTACCTACGGAACCTCAACATCAGATGGGGGAGCTTTGATCTCAATGCTGTCAACAGGATGGATATCTTTCCTGAGGAATCTGAACAATTTACAGTTCAAAATGGTGATCTGCTTCTGACTGAGGGTGGTGAACCAGGCCGGTGTGCAGTGTGGCGGCTCGAGGAGAGATTCGGGTTTCAGAATGCCCTACACCGAATTCGTCCCGCTGGTCGTATTCGCCCTGAATTTCTCCAATGTCAGTTTGAATGGCTGACCAAGACAGGACAATTAGCTCACCTCTTTTCAGGTGTCACGATCAAGCATTTTTCTCAGTCAAAACTGCGATCAGTCAAGATCCGACTTCCGCCGCTTGCGGAGCAGGGGCGGATTGTTCCTGCTATCGAAGAGCACTTCTCACGGCTCGACGCCGCAGAAACGGCTGCTCAGACCGCTCTCACCAAGCTGGACATGCTCCGGCGAGCGGTGCTAGCCGCCGCCTTCTCCGGCCGCCACACCGACGACTGGAAGTGGGCCGAATTGGGTGAGATTTGCACGGAGATTAAGGGACAGATCTCCCCCAAATCCGGATCCATCTACGATCTATATAGCGTCCCAGCATTCCCAACCGGGCTTCCCGAACGAATTGATGGTGACGAGATCAAGAGTGGAAAGCGTGAAATCCAGCCGGGCAATCTTCTGATCTGTAAGATTAACCCTCGCATCAACCGTGTTTGGATAGTCGGTGACTCCGAAGGACTACCTCAGATTGCTTCAACGGAGTATCTAGTTATCCGCCCGCATGAACCCAATGTAGGTGCCTTCATTCGATGGTATCTATCGTCTCCATCGTTCAGGAAATGGATCGTACTATCGGTGGAGGGTGTCACTGGCTCTCACACACGAGCCAAATCTAGGCTCATCCTTAAGCAGCCAATTCCCCTTCCGCCGCTTGCGGAGCAACAGCGGATTGTTGCTGCTATCGAAGAGCACTTTTCCCGAATAGATGCCGCCGAGTCAGCCTTGCAGAAGCTGCTCGAAAAGGTAGCGGATTTGCGTCGGTCGATACTCGCTGCTGCGTTCTCGGGCCAGCTCGTTCCCCAAGATCCCGACGACGAGCCAGCGTCGGTCCTACTCGAACGAATCGTTGCTGAGCGGCCGAAGCGTCGCACCCGGCGAGCCGCACCCGCCGCCTCATTCGGCGCAAGGAAGCAGTCATGAGTTCAGATCCGAAGGCTCTCGTCCAGAAACTTTGGGACTACTGCGACGTGCTTCGCGATGATGGCTTGTCCTACGGCGACTACCTGGAGCAGCTCACCTACTTGCTGTTCTTGAAGATGGCCGACGAACAGCACGAACTGTTAGACAACGGACGCGTGGTGCCGGTCGGGTTGGACTGGCCGTCTTTGCTGAACCGGTCCGGCGTTCATCTTGAAGCCCACTACAACGACATACTCGCCATGCTGGGCACCGCCAACGACATGCTCGGCGTGATCTTTCGCAAAGCTCGCAACCGGGTCCAGAGCCCGGCCAAGCTAGAAATGCTGGTCAAAGATTTCATCGATAGCCATGAATGGCTCAGCCTCGACGCCGATCTCAAGGGCGCAGCCTATGAGGGCCTGATCGAAAAGACAGCCCGGGAAGGTGCCCGGGGTGCGGGCCAATACTTCACTCCCCGGGCTCTCATTTCCGCCATCGTCGACGTGATGCAGCCCGGACCGGCAGATCGGATCTGCGACCCGGCCTGCGGCACCGGCGGGTTCTTCCTGGGCGCGTACCGGTCGATTGTCGAACAGCATTCCCCGCTCGATCCCGATCAGCAAGCCCACCTTCGATCTGGCGCGTTCACAGGCTGGGAGATCGCCGATCTGCCCGCCCGGCTGTGCGCCATGAACTTGTTGTTGCACGGCATAGAGAGCCCCGAGTCCGCTTCACCCATCCACGTGGATGACGCGCTACGCGACAACCCCGGAGAACGTTTCGATATGGTGCTGACCAACCCGCCGTTCGGTAGGTCGTCGTCGGATAGCTACGAGCGCGAGGATTTCTGGGCGGCTACCCGCAACAAGCAGCTCAACTTCGTCCAGCACGTGGTCAGCCTGCTCAAGGTCGGCGGCACCGCCGCGGTCGTGGTACCCGACAACGTGTTATTTGAGGCTGGCGCCGGTGAGACCATCCGCCGTCGGTTGCTGCACGACTGCGAAGTGCACACCCTGCTGCGTCTACCCACAGGGATCTTTTATGCACAAGGCGTGAAGTCCAACGTGTTGTTCTTCGAGCGGCGCCCGGGTGCCAAGCGGGCCTGGACGCAGGCCGTGTGGGTGTATGACCTGCGCACCAACATGCACTTCACCCTCAAGCAGAACCCGCTCACCCGAGCCGATCTAGACGACTTCGTGGCGTGCTACAAACCCGGAGAGCGTCACCAACGGGTGGGCTCAGAACGGTTCAAGCGTTACAGCTACGACGAACTGATCGCTCGCGACAAGGTAAGCCTCGACGTGTTCTGGCTCCGTGACGACAGTCTCGAAGACACCGACAACCTCGGTGCCCCCGACGTCATCGCCGCCGAGATCGTCGACGACCTCGAATCCGCCCTCCAAGAGCTCAAAGCCTTAGCCGAGGGTCTCGTTATCGTCGATCAGACGAAGCGACCGCCAGCGGCGTGACAGGGCCCCGGCATGGACCGCCAGCGAGCCTTCTGGCGCAGTTCGCCGATCGGACGCCCTTTGCTGCATCGTGTAGCCGGAGCACGGGCTACCTTGAGTCTGTGGAAATCAAGGAACTGCTCCTACTTGGCCGAGGATGGGACGGTGCAGCCGCGTATCCGATTGCGCCAGCAGCCGTCAACAATGCACGACGGCTTGCGCTAAAAATTGGACAGATCGCTCCGAATCTCCCCTGTCCCACTATCACGCCAACCATTGACGGAAAAGTCGTATTAGAATGGCATACCGAAACGCACTACGTCGACTTCACAGTCGGATCCGAAGCAGTTGACGTTTTCTACAGAGACGAAGCGGAGGGCATTGAATGGGCGGGTCCATTCAATGAGGCCCCTATCAGCCTTGAGGTGTTCCTGAGCGAACATTGCTGGTAGCTCCAACTCGAGGGCAGTGGCGTGGACCAGAGCCCTTATCGGGACGATCGGATGCGATAACTGCTCAATCCCGGTTGATTCGGCCAATCACCGGATCTTCTGCGACTGGAACAGCCTTGATTCTGAAGATAATCCGAGAGTCGCCAGCCAAGCAGTCCAGTTCTATACCCAAGACATAGCTGAGAAGTTTGGGTGCTCGGGTCCTGCGCTGTCAGTGATCGTGGGCGGTTCTTAACGACCCTATTTCTGTATTGATCAACCGCTACCAGGGTGATGGGCTTGCTTTTCTCACCGCAAGTGTGGTGCGAGGTGATGGCGAATTCGCTCCTAGTCACTTCGTCACCGCGGCGCACGCAACCTCTACAAGGGTCAGTACCCTCGGACCGCGCCGCCGTCGACCCGGATCACCGAGCCGGTGACGAAGCTGGCCCGAGCGCTGCACAGGAAAGCCACCACTGCGGCCAGCTCGTCGGGGTGGCCGAAACGACCCATGGGGATGGCCGCGGCCTGACGTTCACGCACGGCGGAGATCGAAGTCTGTTCTGCTCGGGCTACCGCGGTCTGGAACCTTTCCAACGCCGACGTCTCGAACTGCCCCGGTACCACCACGTTGACCAGTACGTCGGGGGCCAGCTCGATGGCCAGGGAGCGGGCCGCGGCGGCTACCCCGCTGCGGAAGACGCCCGAGAGAGCCAGCTCGGGGGAGGCTTCCACTACCGAGCGGGCCGTGACGTAGACGAGTCGGCCGTCGCCGCCGGCCCGCAGGTAGCTGGCCGCGGTTCGGGAGATGACCAAGGCCGGTCGCAGCAGGGCTTCGTAGGCCACCTGCTCGTCGTGGGCCGACACCTCGGTCATGCCTCCCGGCTGGCCGCCGCCGGTATTGACCAAGCAGATGTCGAGCCCTCCGAGCTCGGAGGCGGCCTCGTGCACCATACCTTCGGCTCGGCCTGGCTCGGTGATGTCGCCGGTCACGGCCACGGCGCCAGCCAGCGATGCCGCGATCTCAGCAGCCAGGTGTTCTCGCCGTCCCGTCACCGCCACCCGGACCCCCTCGGCGGCCAAGGTCTCGGCGATGCTGCGCCCCAATCCCGATGTGGAACCGAATATGATTGCCCGTCGGCCTTGCAGTCCCAGGTCCATTCAGGATACAGAATACAGGACACTTCACTAGTGCACGGATACAGGGAGGCCGGACATGGGATATGAGCAGACCGCTCGCGATACCGGGATCGATCTGGACGTACCGCTGCTTCGGGCCGGCAACTTCGACACCGTCGCCGAAGTCGGTGACATCTTGTACGTATCGGGTTCGATCGCGCTAGCCGAAGGCGGGGGTGGGATCACCCACGTCGGCCATCTGGGCGACGGTATGGATATCGAAACCGGCCGGGCCAGTGCTCGGGGGGCGGCAGCCGCCATCTTGGCCTCGGTTCATCAGCATCTGGGCACCCTCGACCGGGTGGTTCGGGTTGTCCGGCTCACCGGCTACGTGGCCAGCGCCCCCGGCTTCAATGCCCAGCCTC
The DNA here is from genome assembly GCA_963422655.1 of Acidimicrobiales bacterium. GTDB lineage: Bacteria > Actinomycetota > Acidimicrobiia > Acidimicrobiales > Aldehydirespiratoraceae > CATQHS01. The sequence continues at coordinate 2,108,816 of OY730440.1, forward strand.
TGGTGATCAACGGCGCCAGCGACCTGATGATCGAGGTGTTCGGGCCCGCCGGCCGCCATGCTCGATCCGCGATCGGGGTGGCCGAGCTCCCGCTGGGGGCCTCGGTGGAGGTGGAAGCCATCTTCCGGATCGCCCCCGGCTGAACGGCGCACCCGGCTGAACGGCGCACTGGCGCCTAACAACGAGGCCGAACGGACAAGCTCAAACCGACAAGCTCGAACAGACAACTCGAAGAGACAAGCTCGAACAGACAACTCGAAGAGACAAGCTCGAACAGACAACTCGAAGAGACAAGCTCGAACAGACAACTCGAAGAGACAAGCTGAACAGACAAAACGAAAGGGGTACCCGCATGGCAACCCATGTGACCAGCATTTCCACCATCACCCTCGAAGGGGCCAAGCTGGCCGCCGATGTAGCGCTGGAAACGGCCGCCGACCATGACATCGCGATATGCGTGGCCGTCGTCAATGCCACCGGCAATCTCGTACTGGTTCATCGCATGGACGGCGTGGTGGAGATCGCCCTCGAGAACGCCATCGCCAAAGCCAACGCGGCTCTGACCTTCAAACGCGACACTGGCGCCCTGTCGGACTACTTCCAGAAGGATCACTCGCTCGGACCGCCCATGACGGCCCGTCACCACATCCTCGCCGTCGAAGGCGGGGAACCGCTCACGACTGGTGACGGCACTGTGGTCGGGGCGCTGGGGATCTCCGGGGCCAAGCACGCCGAAGACGTCGTATGCTCCGAAGCTGCGGCGGCGGCATTCACCGCGGTCGCCTGACTTCCGTCGGCCCCATGGGCGAACAGGACCGAAGCGCCGGCCCGGTCCCCGACGCCGACCTCCCCACCGATCTTCACGACGCCGACCTTCACGACGACTACGCCCGGGCCGGGTTCGAGGGCAGGCTCGGTTTCGGGTTGCACCCCGCTTTGCTGGTCATCGACTTCGCCATGGCCTATCTCGACCCGTCCTCGCCCCTCTACGCCGGGGTGGAGGACACCCTGGCCTCGTGCCGTCGGGTGCTTCAAGCGGCCCGGGCGGCCGACGTGCCCCGCATCTTCACCGAGATCGTGTTCCACGCCAGCGGCGCCGACGGGGGAGTGTGGTACCGGAAAGTGCCTTCCCTGAAAGTATTCGACGCCGGCTCCGAGCTGAGGGCCTTTCCTCCCGAGCTCATCCCTCGCTCCGACGAACTGGTGGTGTCCAAGCAGTACCCGAGTGCTTTTTTCGGAACCTCCCTGGCCGCCACCCTGACCGCGATCGGTATCGACACCGTGGTGATCACCGGGGTGACCACCAGCGGCTGCGTGCGGGCCACCGGCGTAGACGCCACTCAGCACGGGTTCCGTACCGCCGTGGTGGCCGAAGCCGTTGGCGACCGGGACGAGCGCCCCCACCGGGCCAACCTGTTCGACCTCGGCGCCAAGTACGCCGATGTGGTGAGCGAGCAGGAGATCACCGCCTACTTCGCTTCGCTCGCCTCACCGACTACTTCGTCTCGTTGACTACTTCGCCCCGCTCGTCTCGTTCCCGCTCCGTCCATCCCGCCGATCCGACCCATCTCGACCATCGCCGCAGCCCGATCGACCAAGGAGATCTCCCATGACCGGATCCCACGACCACGACGACCACACCAACCCGATCCTTGCCGACCTGCCCGACGGCTCGTTCGCGTTCCACTACAGGCTGCAGGCCAAACCGGGTCGAGCCCGAGAGTTCATCGACAGTTTCCAACGGTGGGATCACAGCGACGAAAACATCGTGCATACCACCCCGGGCATCGTGCACGAGGGGGTCCTGTACCAGAGCGAAGACGACCCCGACCGCTTCTACCTGATCGGCATCTGGAACAATCGGGAAAACCATCGCAACGTGGTGGCCCGACTCCTGGAGATGCGCCCGGCTTGGATGGATTTGCTCACCGAGGACATAGTTCCCGAATATTGCGCCATAATCGGTTGACGCCGGGCTCGCCGACGAGGAGGGCTCCCCCCGTGCCCACGGATTTCGACCTCGACCAGAAGTACACCCTGGAACGGGGTCGGGTCTTGTTGACCGGTATCCAGGCCTTGGTCCGGCTGCCGCTCGACCAGCATCGGGCCGACCGAGCCCGGGGTCTGCGCACCGCCACCCTGATCTCCGGCTACCAAGGGTCACCGCTGGGAACGCTCGACATGACCCTCGAACGCAACCCGAAGTTGCTCAGCGATCACGACGTGGTCTGGATACCGGGGGTGAACGAGGATCTGGCCGCCACTGCCGTCTGGGGTAGCCAGGAGCCGCTGCTGGGAGCGCTGGACCGCCACGACGGCGTGGTGGGCATGTGGTACGGCAAAGGCCCCGGCGTCGACCGCTGCGGTGACGCCTTCAAGCACGCCAACTTCAAGGGTGTGGCCACCAACGGCGGTGTGCTGGCAGTAGCCGGCGACGACCCCACCGCCAAGTCGTCAACCCTGCCCACTCATGTCGAGCCGTCCTTCTACGACGCCCAGATGCCCATCCTGTACCCCGGCTCGATCCAGGAGATACTCGACCTCGGGCTTCATGGCTTCGCTCTTTCTCGCTACTGCGGGCTCTGGGTCGCCTTCAAGGTCGTCACCACCATGGCCGACGCCCTGGCCACTGCCCAGGTCGACCCGGACCGAGTGGCGCCGGTCCAGCCCGAGCTGGTCATCGATGGCCGGGGGTGGCGCCACGTCCAGCGAGCCGGCCTGGTCACCCCCAACAGCTTGGCCCAAGAGGTGGACATCGTCCACGGGCGCTTGGAGGCAGCCAAGGCCTACGCCGCCGCCAACCAGCTCAACCGGATCAGCGGTGCCCGATCCGGGGCTTGGCTCGGCATAGTCGCCGCCGGTCGCACCTTCTTCGAGCTGAGCCAAGCCCTCACCGATCTCGGCCTCGACCCCGACGAACTGCACAACCGCGGGATCCGGCTGCTGCAGGTGGGGATGGTCTGGCCCTTGGAGCCGACCATCGTGGTCGAGCTGGCCCGAGGTCTCGACGAGATCCTGGTCCTAGACGAGAAACGCCCCTTCATCGAGCTGTTCGTGCGTGACATCCTCTACGGGCGGGCCGACGCTCCCCGGGTCGTCGGCAAGCACGACGAGAACGGGCGCGCCTTGGTACCGTCCGTCGGAGAGCTCACCGCCGACTTGATCGCCCCGCTCGTCGCCGGACGCCTCCGGAGCCGGTTCACGTCACCTCTGATCGAAGCTCGGCTGGCCCTCATCGAGTCGGCCGCCGGGGCTGGGTCCCCCGACGTCGGGCGCAGCCCCTACTTCTGCAGCGGCTGTCCCCACAGCCGGTCGACGGTGGTACCGGAGGGCTCCATCGCCTCCGGAGGGGTGGGCTGTCACGCCATGGCCCTGTGGATCGACGACCGAGCCCTCACCATCCACCACATGGGCGGCGAAGGCGCAACCTGGATCGGTCGGGCTCCGTTCACCGACCGATCCCACCTTTTCCAGAACATCGGCGACGGCACCTTCTTCCACTCGGGAAGCCTGGCCGTACGGGCCGCGGTGGCGGCCGGGGCCGACATCACCTACAAGATCCTCTACAACGGGGCTGTGGCCATGACCGGTGGTCAGCCCGTGGCCGGTGGGCTGGGCATACCCGAATTGGTCACCTCACTGGATGCCGAGGGCACGGCCCGCATCATCGTGTGCAGCGACGATCCCGACCGGTTCGGTCACGGCGAAAATTTCCCTTCCGGCATCGACATCTGGCCCCGGGACCGGCTCGAAGAAGCCCAGGTCGCTTTGCGCGACACCCCGGGCGTGACCGTTCTCGTCTACGACCAGCGCTGCGCGGCCGAGAAGCGAAGGGATCGCAAGCGGGGGGTGCTGGCGACTCCCACGAAGCGGATCTTCGTCAACGAGGCCGTTTGCGAGGGGTGCGGCGACTGCGGCGCCAAGAGCCACTGCCTGTCGGTGCAGCCCGTCGAGACCGAATTCGGTCCCAAGACCCGGATCCATCAGTCGTCCTGCAACTTCGACTACACCTGCATCGAGGGCGACTGCCCGTCCTTCATCGAAGTCCGCACCGGCCCGTCGGCGCCGCGGACTCGTCCGGCTCCCCCGGTCGTACCGGTCGAGATCCCCGAGCCCGACCGCCCGGCCATACCGGCCCGGGGGTTCTCGGTGTTCATGGCCGGCATGGGGGGCACGGGTGTGGTCACTGCCAGCCAGGTACTGGCCACCGCGGCCCTGCTGGAGGGACTCGACATCTCGGCGTTGGATCAGACCGGGCTCAGCCAAAAGGGCGGCCCCGTCGTCTCCCACCTCCGTTTGTTCACCGACCGAGCCGCCGGTTCCAACTACATCGGGGCCGGCGGGGCCGACTGCTACCTCGGTTTCGACCTGCTGGTGGGGTCCGACCCCCGCAACCTGGCCCGGGCCGTCCCCGAACGCACCCTGGCCGTGGTCTGTACCAGCCGGGTTCCCACTGGTGAGATGGTGGCCCACCCCGACGAGGCCTACCCCGACGCCGACGACCTGATCCTGTCCATCGACCGGGTGACCCGCAAGGACGACAACGTCCACCTCGATGCCATCGGCTTGGCCGAAGGCCTGTTCGGTGACCACATGCAGGCCAACTTCTTGACCCTGGGGGCTGCCTACCAGGCCGGGGCCGTCCCTGTTGCCGCCGCCGCTGTCGAGGCAGCCATCGAGCTCAACGGCGTGGCTGTCGACGCCAACCGGGCCGCGTTCGAATGGGGCCGCTACTACGTCATCGACCCCGAAGCGGTGCGAGGCATGGTTGCCGCGAAATCAACCGGGTCCCAGCCGGTGGCCTCATCGGTGCGGGCCCGGGCCGAAGCAAGGACCCTGATCGAGCGGTCGGGCCTGAGCGGCGTAGTGGCCGACTTGGCCGAGAGGCGGGCTGGGGACTTGGTCGACTACCAGTCGTCGGCGCTGGCCGCCGACTATGTCGAGCTGGTGGCCCGAGCAGCCGAGCGCGAGCGGGAAGTGATGGGCTCCGGTGCCACCGACTTGGCGGCGGCGGTGGCAACCTACCTGTACAAGCTCATGGCCTACAAGGACGAATACGAAGTGGCTCGGCTCCACCTGCGGCCCGAGACGGACGAGGCCCTCAGAGCCGCCGTTGGCGACGTCACCGGGTACCGCATCTTGCTGCACCCTCCGATCCTGCGGACCCTGGGACTGAAGCGCAAGCTGGCGTTCGGACCCCGGTGGCGTCCGGTGCTGAAGCTGCTACGGGCCATGAGACGCCTGCGCGGGACCCGGTTCGACCCGTTTGGGGCCACCGCCGTGCGCCGCCTCGAGCGGGCCTTGATCGAGGAATACCGGACCATCGTCAAAGGCGAGCTGGCCGACCTCTCGCCGACCTCCTACGACCGGGCCATAAGCCTGGCCCGGACCCCCGACATCATCCGCGGCTACGAGGAGATCAAGGTTGCCAGCGTCGAGCGTTTCCGTGACGCGCTGCGAGCCATCCGCAGTCCTTCTACCATACCGGTGGACCTGACCGCCAGACCTGACCGACAGGCCTGACCACCACACCTATCGAGAGGAACACGGGCCTATGCACGGTATCCATTTCGAGTATCTGAATTACTGGGCGATCCTTGTAGCGGTGATCTTCAATCAGGGCCTCGGCGCGGCTTGGTACAGCATCCTGGCCAAGCCTTGGATGGACGATACCGGCATGACTCGCCAAGATGTGGAGGCCATGAAGGGAACACCACGGCAGTGGTACCCGTACGTGATCGCTGTTGTCAGTGGGATCGTGTTCACGTTCGGCTTGGCGATGCTGGCTCAGAAGACGAAAGCAGACCATGCTGTGGAGGGGCTCGCTCTGGGCCTATTGGTTGCCATCGGGTTCGTATTCACGTCGAACGCCGTCAACTATGCGTACGAGGGTCGCAGTCTCAGGTTGTTCCTGATCAACGCAGGGTATCCACTGATCTCCTATGGCGTGATCGGGATCATGCTCTCGGTTTGGAGATAAGACCTGCGCCGAGAGGATCGCCACGTGCCCACGGATACGGAGTCCAGCTCCGGTCGGCAGCGTATCACCGAGGCTCTTGATCTTGACGCGGCCTCCCGGCGCTGGACCTGTAACCGATGCGGTTTCGATCTGGGCCCGGCCGAGCGCAACTACAAGCAAGGGTGTCTCGTCTACGACCGCGATCCGCGGGAGATACACGTACCTTTCGATCCTCCCACCGACTTCGGGTTCAGCCCCCACCCGGACTGGTGCCGGATCATAGAGTTCTACTGCCCGGGCTGCGCGGTAATGCTCGACGTCGAATACCTGCCCCCCGGTCACCCCATTACCCACGACATAGAACTAGATCTCGATGCCATTGATTGACCCGGAGGCCGGTTCTCTTTCGATGCCATCGATTGACCCGGAGGCCGGTTCGCCCGGCCTGAACCTGCTCGATGTCGATATCGGAGGGACCTTCACCGACGCCTTCGTGGTGCTCGACGGACGCCAGGCCACCGGCAAGTCGCTCACCACCCACGCCGATCTCTCCGTTGGGATGCTCGAAGCCATCGGTGAGGCGGCCCGGCGGCTCGGCTACCAGCCCAGCGATGCCTTCGCGGCCGCCGAGCGGGTCAAGTACTCCACCACGGTGGGCACCAACGCGCTGATCGAGCGGACCGGTCCTCGGGTGGGGCTCATCGCCACCGCCGGCCAAGAGGACACCATTCACGTGGCTCGGTCCCGGTCGTGGGCCGACGGCATGCCTTTGGATGTGCAGATCGACCGCACCCGGGCTCGCCGTCCCGATGATCTCGTGCCCCGCTCGCTGCGGGTCGGGGTCCGGGAGCGGGTCGATTGCTTCGGGACGGTCTTGATGCCCTTGCAGACCGACGACGTGCTGGCCGCTGTCGATCATCTCGTTCGCCAGGGCGTGCGGGCCATAGCGGTCTGTCTGACCTGGTCGTTCATGAACCCGACCCACGAGCGTCAGGTCGCCGAGATCGTCCAGCGCGAATACCCGGAATCGACGCTGGGCCGGTGCCCGGTCCTGCTGTCCTCGGAGGTGGCACCCCGGCTCGACGAGTACCGGCGAAGTATCACCACCATCCTCAGCGCCTTTCTGGCCCCCGACACCGAGGAACACGTGATCGACCTCAGCGACCGGCTTCGTTCCCTCGGCTATCGCAAGCCGCTGCTGGTGACCCGCAACATCGGCGGGGTGGCCTCGCCCAGCCGGACCACAGCGCTGCATCTGCTCGGCAGCGGTCCGGTAGCGGGCCTGGCCGGCGCGGCCCGGATGGCCGATCACTACGGGCTCGACCGGGTGATCACTGCCGACATGGGCGGCACCAGCTTCGACGTGGGCCTCGTTCTCGACGGCCGGGACCGCAACTACGAGTTCGACCCGATCATCGACCGGTGGAGGGTTCACCTGCCGGTTATCGCCAACTACTCGATCGGAGCCGGCGGGGGCTCGATCGCCCATGTCACCGACTCCGGCGAATTACGGGTCGGGCCCCGCAGCGCCGGTTCCATGCCCGGCCCAGCCTGCTACGCCCAAGGCGGAACCGAGCCGACGGTCACCGACGCCGACGTGGTGCTGGGCTACATCGACCCCAGCTACTTCCTGGGCGGGTCCATACCGCTGAGTCCACGGCTGGCCCGGCGGGCGCTGAAGCGCCGGATCGCCGACCCGCTCGGCATCGAGGTGAACGATGCGGCTCTGCGGGTGCGCCGGCTCATCGACGGTGTCATGGGCCAGGAGATCTATCGCCAGACCGCACTGGAAGGCCACGACCCCCGAGACTTCACCATGTTCGCCTTCGGCGGGGCCGGGCCCGTCCACGCCGCTGATATCGCTGGCTACGGGGACGTCGGCCGCATCGCTACTTTCCCGCACGGCAGCGAGTTCAACGCCTTCGGTGTGGCCACCATGCCGGTGCTGCAAACCTACGAACGCACCCGGATGATCGAGCTCTACGACGGCGACGACTACGCCACCGACGCTGCCGCCTTCAACCGGGTGGTGAGGGGGCTGGTCGAGTTGGCTGAACGCGACATGGTCGAGGAGGGGTTCAGCATCGATGCCGTGTCGCTGCGCCTGGAGCTGGATATGAACTATGGCGGTCAGCACCACACGGTGCGGCTCGATTCACCCCGGTTGTTCCTCGACGACCCCGACGACATCGTGGCGGTATGCGAGGCCTTCAACCGGGTCTTCGCTGCCACCTACGGGGCCGGCTCGATCCATCCCGACGGCGGGATTTTGGTGCAGCTCTTCCGCTTGGTGGCCGGAGCGGCTGGCGGCCAGTTGGTGGGTCTGCCCCCCATGACTGATACGGCGCCGCCTCGAAGGGCCGAGAGCCGACCGGTGACCCGGGCGGTGTGCTGGCCCGGTCTGGGCCCGGTCCCGACCCCGGTGTACGAGCGAGGCCACCTACCCGCGGGGTTCTCGACGGAGGGCCCGGCGGTGATGGAGGATGTCGACACCGTGGTAACCGTGCCCCAGGGCTGGCTCTACAGCCTCGACGAGCATCGCACCGGATGGCTGAGGGCGCTGGAGCCACGACCGGCCGCCCCGGAGACGAAGCCATGACCGCGCCGCCACTGCTGTCGGCGCTGGCTCCGTCGGGGCTGGACGTAGCCCGGATGGGTCTGGACGAGCGCATCGCTCGCTTCGCTCGGCCGCTGATGAAGCCCGGTCCCGGCCTCGACCCCGAAGTGCTGCACCGGGAGGTGCTGGAGGAGCCCACCGAGCTGGAGCGGGCCGGGGCCGGTCGCCTCGACCCGATCGACCTGGGGATCTTTCTGCACAAGCTCGACTCGATGATCGACGACGGCCGCGACGTCTGCAAGTACCTGAGCATGGCCGAGATGCTCCAGGCCGGCGATCTCGGCGTCGGCGTCTTCACCGCCAAGGGCGACTTGGCCGGCATGTCCACCGGCGTGGTTCTTCACGCCCTGCTGCACTACGGACCGGTCAAGTACGTGCTCAAGCACTACGTGGACGACCCCACGGTGGGACTGGCCGACGGCGACATCTTCTTCTTCAACGATCCCGACGCCGGCGGGGTCCACACCTACGACCACTTCCTGATGATGCCGGTGTTCCGAGACGACGATCTGCTGGCCTGGGTGGCCTGCGGTGGTCATCAGGGTGAGACCGGATCCCGGTCTCCAGGTGGCTGGTCACCCCAGATCGGCAGTCGATACGAGGAGGGCCTGCACGTCACGCCGCTGCGGGTGGGGCGGAACTTCGAGTTCCAGACCGACCACTTGGAGTTCCTCCTGAACTCGGTTCGCACTCCCCGGCAGAACTCACTGGACATGAAAGCCCGGCTGGCCGTGTGCGTGAGGTTGCGGCACCAGCTCCTGCGGGAGGTGGAGCGCCGCGGCGCCGATTTCGTGGCCGCCGGGCTGCGCCAGTCGATAGAGACCTCGGCTGCTCTGGCCCGTCGGCGCATCGCCAGCTTCAACGACGGCGTCTACCGGTCGGTGGTGTTCCTCGACACCATCGGCATCGACGACGGGCTCATCCGCCTTCCCGTCGAGTTGCACAAACGGGGCGAGGAACTGGTCATCGACTTGGCCGGAGCCTCACCCGAACCCGGCATCGGGCCGTTCCACCTGCGCTGGCATCTGGCTCGGGCCGCCAGCGCCGCGGCCTTGTTCCCCACCGTGTTCAGAGGCCTGCGCTGGTCGATCGGGTTGTTCGACCCGGTGAAGCTCACCGCCCCGCCCAGCATCGTCAACGCCCCGAGCCGAGACTCCGGGACCGGTTCGGGCAGCCACACCGGGCGGGTCGTGGTCCAGGGACTGTTGCTGGCTGCCATGCGGATGCTGCACGACAGCCCCCACCGGACCGGGGTGGTGGCCCCGTTCGCCGAGAACCTCCTGCTCATCGGTTTCGGCGGTACCGGCCAGTACGGCAACCAGATCGCCGGAGGTCCGGCCAACGGCAACGCCACCGGCCAGGGGGCCCGATTCGACCTAGACGGTGAGCACAGCGCCGGTTTCTTCTGGGCCATGGTGGTGGATTGCCCCGGCCCCGAGGAGCAGGAACGGAAGTTCCCGTGGACCTATCTGTTCCGCAACCGGTTCGATCGTGACGTGTGCGGACTGGGCCGGTACCGGGGCGGAGTCGGCCTCACCGACTGCTTCGTGATCCACGGCACCGAGAGCCTGCGGTTCAACTCGGTCGGCACCGGGAGCCGGTTCACCAAGAACTACGGGCTGTTCGGGGGCTACTCCGGGGCGGCCCAGCCCCGCATCGTGATCCAGGGCTCAGATGTCAAGGCGCTGATGGCGGCCGGGGCCGACGACCTGCCCATGAGCGTGCGAGAACTGGCCGACCAGCGCCGGATCTCGGGCCGGTACGTGTTCGGCCATCCCAACAGCGAGGGCGAGATCTGCCACGACGGTGACGTATTCGTGCTGGCTCGGGGGTGCGGGGGCGGCTACGGCGATGTTCTGGAACGTGAACCGGGCGCCGTGCTGGCCGACGTCGCCGATGGGGTGACCTCGGTGGAGCTGGCCGCCCGCCTCTACGGGGTGGTCCTGACCCCGGGCCGGGATCGGGTCGATGTCGACGCCACCGAAGCCCGACGGGCCGAGATCCGGGCCGAGCGAAAACGGCTGGGCCGGCCCTACCACGAATTCGTGGCCGAGTGGTCCCGGCGTCGGCCTCCTCCCGAGGCGTTGAGGCACTACGGCGATTACCCGGTGCCGGTCCAGCTCGTGGACGGGCGGGAGTTCCCGGACCCCGGCTCACCGGGCCGATGAGTTCTCTGAACGTCGGTACGCTGACAACGGGCGGCAGTTCGGGAAGTAACGCCGCCTGACGGAGTGCGAGCATGAGATCCGATGACTCCATCACCAGCGCGCAATCGCTGCCGAGGGGCGCCGTGTTTCACCGATGCGCTCTCCAGGTCAACCCGTCGAGTTACAGCGCCACCTTTAGAGGCCAGGAAGCTGGCGGCGGCGCCGATGCGCACGCGAAGGCCATAGTCGAGAAAGCGGCCGAAATCGGTATTTCCGTGCTCGCGGTTACCAATCACAATGACGTGAGTGAAGTGCGGGCGTTCCAAGCTGCTGCTGCGGGTCTCGACGTGAGAATTATCCCTGGCTTCGAGCTTGCTTCCTCTGAAGGTATTCACGTTCTATGCCTTTATCCTCCGAGCACCAGCCAGGCTGCGCTCGGCCGGTTCCTCGGCGCGTTCGGAATCCTCGACACCACGCCTTCTTCGAACTTGTCGGGAGAATCTTTCGGAAAGATACTCGAGATGGTCCGAGACCAAGGCGGGCTCACCATTGCTGCGCATGTGACAACCAGTAAGGGACTGTTCACGGCTCTCGAAGGGCAGGCACGGATCAAGGCTTGGAAAAGCGAGAATCTCTTCGCTATTCAAATACCGGGAGATATCGATGGCCTGCCTCAGGGTCTGCGCGAAATAGTCCAGAACTCTAACTGTGACTATAAACGTCATCAAGCTGTGAGTGACAGCCAGGCCGTGGCCGTTGTCAACGCGAAAGATGTCACTACTCCTGATGATCTAGAGCATCCGTCAGCCAGTTGCTTGATCAAGATGTCCGATGTGAGCATCGAGGGATTACGCCAAGCATTCCTCGACCCTGGCTCACGTATCCGCCTCGATCCCACCGGGTACGAGCCAGAACACGAGCCGGGGCGAGGGAAGCACTCCGAACTCGTTTCCCTCACTTGGAAAGGGGGATTCCTCGACGGCATAGCGATCCACATGAACCCCAATCTCAACGTACTGGTCGGGGGGCGCGGTGCCGGAAAGTCCACGGTAATCGAAAGCTTGCGCTACGTTTTGGGCTTGGATCCTGTTGGGGACGAAGCTCTCAAGACTCACCAGGGGATCGTGCGTGGAGTGCTCCGGAGCGGGACGGCGATTTCACTGATCGTGCGTTGCTTTCATCCGGCGAAACATGAATACCGGATCGAACGCACCGTTCCGAATCCACCTGTGGTTCGCGACGCGAGTGGTTCCATCCTGAATCTGCTCCCAGAGGATGTCTTCCCACACGTCGAGATATATGGACAACATGAAATTTCTGAGCTCACCAGGAGTCGTGAAAAGCTCACTCGCCTTCTTGATCGCTTCGTCGAAGACGACCCTTCCTTGTATCGACGCAAAGCCGATGTCCGTCGCGACCTCGAAAAGACGAGGCGGGCCATTGTCGATGTGAGTGCGGAACTGCGTGATATAGAGGAGCGGTTGGCGGTGATGCCCGGTTTGCAGGAGACGCTCAAGCGTTTTCAGGAGGCTGGTATCGAGGACCGTCTACGCGAGCAGAGCCTGATCGTGCGCGAGGAAAGGGTGCTCGATTCGATTCCCGAGCGGCTGGAGCCGTTTCGCGAGTGCATGGAAAACCTTCGCCAGCAGATCCCCATCGACCGTGTGTTCTTGTCGTCTCGAGCCCTCGAAGATCTTCCGGGTAAGGAGATCCTCTCAGGCGCCGACGACCTTCTCGGTCATCTGAGCCGAGACCTCGACCAGTTGGTGAGCCAATTCGAAGACGCCCTCGGGCGGGTGGAGAAAGGAATCGACGGGATTCGGTCCCGCTGGAACGAGCGCAAGAGCAAGATTCAGGCTACCTACGAGGCGATTCTCCGTGAGCTTCAGAAGTCGGAGTTGGATGGTGAGGAGTTCATCCGTCTGCGGCGTGAACTCGAGAACCTCAGCCCGCTCCGGGAACGCGAAGCGCTGTTGAGAGAGTTGGAATCCGGGCACCTCGAACAGCGGCGCCAACTGCGCACCGAGTGGGAAGACCTCAAGGCCGAGGAGTTTCAGCGCTTCGAACGGGCCGCGGGGACGGTTGGCAGGAAGCTTCACGGGCATGTTCGAGTGAAGGTCTCCGCCGTCGGTAATCGAGAGCCGTTGCTCCAACTACTGAAAAAAGCAATCACCGGTCGCCGGGCCGAAGCCATAAGAATTCTCGACGAGGTAGAGGAGTTTTCGCTACCGCAATTTGTCGATACCTGCCGGGAGGGTCCCGATGCAGTGATGAAAACTTATGGAATCACGGCGGCACAGGCGAAACTCCTCGCCGGTGTATCCGACGAGACCCTGATGTGCATAGAAGAACTGGAACTGCCGCCTGCGACCGAAATCCAGCTCAATACGGCTCCTTCCGGTGAGTCACCGTCATGGCAGGTGCTCGAGGACCTCTCGACCGGGCAGAAGGCCACGGCTGTGCTGCTGCTTTTGCTGCTCGAATCCGGTGCTCCGCTCATCATCGATCAACCCGAGGACGACCTCGACAACCGCTTCATCACCGAAGTTGTGGTTCCCGCAATGCGCAAAGAGAAGCATCGGCGCCAGTTCGTCTTCTCGACTCACAACGCCAATATCCCGGTGCTCGGTGACGCGGAACTGATCCTGGGTCTCACGGCTTTCGGAGAAGGCTCCGCAGGAGAGGCACGCATCTCCACGGACCACATGGGCTCGATCGATGAACTGCCAGTGAGGGAGATGATCGAAGAAATCCTCGAAGGAGGCAGGGACGCCTTCGAGACCCGGCGTCGTAAGTACGGATTCTGAGGGTATGTGATGAACCGGACCGAGTTGGCGGAACTGATCAGAAACTCCGAGAACTCGGGTGTGGAGTTCAAGAGCGACGGCATCAGGCCGGAGAAACTTGCCGAAGAAATCGTGGCTCTTCTGAATCTGCGAGGCGGCCATATTCTGCTCGGTGTAGAGGACAGCGGATCGGTTTCGGGACTCAAACGGGATCCTCGCGATGCCGAAGAATGGGTCATGCAGGTGGCACGCGACCATGTTCAACCCGCGATAACACCCTCTTGGGAGACTCTGAAATGGAAGTCCATGACGATCGTAGGTGTGATCTCTCTTCCCGAGAATGCTCCGGACAGGCCTTACAAAGCAAAGCGTGGGTCGGCTTGGATCACCAAGGTGAGAGTGGGAACGACTACGCGCAATGCAACCCGTGAAGAGGAGGCCCGCCTCTACCAACAGGTAGGGCAGTTGCAGTATGGCTTGAAGCCCGTGCCGGGAGCCTCGATCGAAACTCTCGATCAGCGTCGTTTACATGACTATTTCTTTCGGGTCTTGGGAGGCGATGGCCCCGGTGGCGATGATGTCGATGAATGGGAGAGACTGTTGCTGAATCTGGATCTGGCGACGGCTTCATCGGGACGTACGGACGTGACGATCAACGCGATGTTGCTGTTCGGAAAGAATCCCAAACAGAAGCTCCCGCAGTCAGGTATCCGAGCCATATGTTACCCCGGCGAGGAGCCCGACTACGCAGCCCGCGCCGATGAGGATCTGAAGGGGCCTCTGGTCCCCCTCGGCGGGCAGGACGGCTCGCGGCTCGAATCAGGTTTGATCGATCAGGCGTGGAGTTTCGTGACGCGCAACACGACAACTTCGGCTCACCTCGACGGAATGCGCCGGGTCGACGAGTGGGACTATCCCCCCGAGGTTGTGCGCGAGGCTGTTTGCAATGCCTTGGTCCATCGTGATTACAGCATTGCGGGCACGGACATCATGCTGAACATTTTTTCTGATCGTCTGGAGATCGTGAGCCCGGGCGGCCTACCCAACACGGTCACGCCCGAAGGTATGAAATCGGGTCTGCGTTATGCGCGCAACCAGACACTGGTCAACGTGATACGTGATTACGGGTATGTCGAAGCTCGTGGAATGGGTATTCGGAACAAGATCATTCCGGGAATGAAGGCTCACAACGGTACCGAGCCGGATCTGGTCGCAGAAGAAAGTCGGTTCATCATGCGTTTGTGGAGGAAACCGAGCCCCAGATGAGCCGGCTGGTGGCTTTGGTTTCTCCGCTGACATGTGCCGGGGCTTTGAACCGGGCCTGGCCCGACGACACCGACAGCCAGGTTCGCTGTCTCGACGAGGGTACGCGGGCTATGGGTTTGGACCTTTGCTGCGCCCCCTGGTCGCCTCGAGCCGAGGACGTGGCTGTGCGAGCCGAGCTGGCCGGCGGGGTAAGCCCTGCCGCGATCTCCGGCCTGTCAAAGACCATGCCCGAGACTGGGGCAGAGACCGTCTTTGCGGGTCTCGACGCAGTGACGGCCGGTCTGGTCCGCACCCCGGGCGCGGCCCCGGTGGTCGGGTTGGTATCGGGTCCGGGAGCATTGAAGGCCCGTAACGGCGAGGACACCGTTGAAGCCCTCGACGCTGCCTCCGACTTGGCCGCGGCCCGGATCCAGGCCCTGGCCGGCTGTGGAGTGGACCGAGTGATGGTGCTGGAGACCGGCGTCGGCGATCCCGAGCCGGTGGCCGAGGCCCACCGCCCCCTGCTGCGGGCTTCTGCTCATCTCCGGCTGGAAGTTCTCGTGGTGATTACCGGGATGGGCGACCCGGCATCACTCGGCTACCGGCACTGGGTTTCGGCTCGAGGTTGCGCCGACGGCCTGGGCTTCCTACCGGCCACTGCCTTCGAATCGGCCTCGGCGCTCACCGCCCATCTCGATCAGGGTCTGGTCGGGCTGGGCTCAGCCGATGAGGTCGTCACGGCCCCCCTGGGAGCAGTCATCGATCCCGGTCTGATCCGGAAAGCGGCTGGGTTGGTCGCCGCCGCGGGAACCGGAGGAAGCCGATGACAGATTCACCGGTGATGTATTCAGCGGGCATGGACATGGGCGGCACCTTCACCGACGGGTACTTCTCCGACGGCCGCCGTGCCGTCGTCGTCAAGGTGCCGACCACCCATTTCGATCCGACCCGGTCGGTCATGGCGTGCCTGGGTTCCGGGGCGGCCCGGCTCGGTTTCACCCTGGAGGACTTCCTGGCCACCGTGGATCTGTTCCGCTTGGCCACCACCATCGGCACCAACTCGGTGGTTACGGGCAGCGGCGACCCGGTGGGGGTGATGGTGGAACCCGGTGCCGCGGGGTCGCTGTACGGGCCGAACGAACCGAACCCGGCCATCGGCACGTTCGTCCGGGCCGATCACATAGTGGATGTGGAGGCGTCGGAGCGGGCCGAGACCGTGCTGGGGCTGTGTCGCGACCTCATTGCGCACGGTGTGCGCCAAGTGGTGGTCAGCCTGAAACGCCAACACCGAACCGACGAGGAACGGTTGCGCCGGCTCGTCCGGGACCGGTACCCGGCTCACTACCTGCGGTCCATACCGCTCATCTTGGGGTCGGAGGTAGCCGACGTCGATGACGACGAGCTGCGCACCACCACGGCCATCCTCAACGCCTACCTGAGCCGACCCATGGCCAAGCTGCTGTACCGGACCGAGGGCCTCCTCCAGCACGCCGGCCTGGCTGTGCCGTTGCTGGCGGTGCGCTCCGATGGATCGTGCAGCCGGACGGCCCGGGCCACCGCTATCAGCACCTACAGCTCGGGACCGGCCGCCGGGTTGGCACTGGTGGCCGCCGAGGCTCGGGTTCATGGCGATGCCGTGGCGGTGGGGTTCGACATGGGGGGCACCACGCTGGACCTGGGCTTGGTCCGCGACGGCGCCTATCAGGTGGATCCCACTCCGGTGATTCGCGGTGTGAGGGTCTGGTTGCCGGTGCCGGGTTTGGTTTCGGTCGGTCTGGGTGGATCGTCCATCGCTACCGTCGATGATGCGGGGACGGTGACGGTGGGGCCGGCCAGCGCTGGCGCCGTACCCGGTCCGGCCGCCTTCAACCGGGGCGGTACCGCCCCCACCTTGACCGACGCCGACGTGGTGCTGGGATTTTTGAACGACGGGCAGGCCCTGGCCGGCGACATCGTCTTGGACGCCGAACGAGCCGCCGCCGCTTTGGCCCCGCTGGCCGGTGGTGATCCGGTCGAGGGGGCAGGCCTGGTGCGATCGGCCGCCCACGACCGAGCTGCCTCGGCCTTGGCGGATCTGCTGGCCGACGCCGGGATCGACCCGGCCGCGGTGACGCTCTACGCCTTCGGGGGGGCCGGAGGACTGCACGCCGGGGCTGTGGCCGAACGGGTGGGCATCGGCCGGGTGCGGTCGTTCGTCCACGGTGGGGTCTTCAGCGCCAGGGGCGTGGCCGGTGGTCCCCTGAGACAGGTCTACGAAGCCGGGGTAGAGCCGGGGCAGGACCCTCGTGTAGTGACGGACCGACTGATGGCGAGAGCCCGGCTCGACTTGGAGACCGAGCGGCTGGCCCCCGACGACGCTCGGATCGCCGTCGATCTCCATGGCCCCGGCGCTGGTGCCGTCGGGCCCGACCGTGACCCTGGCGTCACTCGGGTGGTGGTGACCGCCGTGCTCGACTCACCTCCCGTCCCGTCCGTCGAGCTGGACCGGCCCGTACCTCCGATCCGGCGCAACGTCGGTTGGGCGGGAGCACCTCTGCTGACCACCGCAGTCGATCTGGCTGGTCTGGCCGAGGGAGAGACCCTCGACGGACCGGCGTTGATCGTCGGGCTGGGAACCGTTCACGCCCTTCCCCCCGGCTGGACCGGGCGGCGCCAGGGCCACGATGGCCTGCTGTGGGAACGATCGCGATGAGCGTGCTCGACCGCATCGCCATCGTCGGCATAGCCGAGACGCCGATCGGCAAACTGCCGGGCCGCAGCGCGATCCAACTCCAAGCCGAAGCAGCCGTGGCCGCGGTGGCCGACGCCGGTCTGGCCAAAGACGACGTCGATGCCGTCTTCTCGTTCTCGGGCTACTCCCAGTCCACGATGCTGCACGGGGCCCGGGTGGCCGAATACCTGGGGCTGCGGCCCGAGCTGGCCGTGGTCACCGACGTGGGCGGACCCGGCACCCATCACGTTGCCCTGTTGAACGTGGCTGCCGCCATCGACAGTCACATGGGCACCGTGGCGCTGTGCACCTACGGTGAGAACGGGATCTCGATCCGGCGTTCGGGCCGGGGTCGAGCCCCCGGCACCCTCACCGGAGGTGAGGACTTCGAGGCCCCCTACGGGCAGATCGCCATGATCAGCGGCTACGCACTGTTCGCTCAGCGTCACATGCACCTCTACGGCACCACCAGCGAGCAGCTCGGAGCCGTGGCCGTCACCTCCCGACACCACGCCTCCCTGAACGACAACGCCCACAAGCGTGACCCCATCACCCTGGCCGATCATCAGGCCTCGCCCATGATCTCCTCACCGCTGCGTAAGCTTGACTGCTCTTTGATCTCCGATGCTGGCGGAGCCTTCGTGGTGACCTCGAAACCCCGGGCCCGGAGCCTGGGCCGCCCCTACGCCTGCATCCTCGGTTACGGCTCTGCCGCTACCCACCACATCGCATCCCAGGCCCCCGATCTCCATGAATTGGGCGGGCCGAGGTCGGCGAGGCTGGCCTTCGACCGGGCCGGAGTGAAGGTCACTGACGCCGCTGCCGTCTACATTCATGACGCCTGCACCTTCAGCGTCGTGGCCGGGGTCGAAGCTCTGGGCCTGTGCGATCCGGGAGAGGGCGGACCCTACGCCGCTTCGGGAGCCCTGGGTTCGGGCTCGGCCCATCCCGTCAACCTGCACGGTGGGATGCTCTCGCACGGTCATGCCGGAGGTGTGTTCCATCTCCTCGACGCGGTCCGCCAGCTCCGGGGCACGGCTGGCCGCCGCCAAGTCGAAGGGGCCGAGGTCGTCGTCGCTCACGGCAACGGTGGAGTGTTCTCCACCTTCTCCACCATGATCCTGGGCCGGGGCCGGTGAGCGTCGGCAAGGATTGCGGGCCGGGGCCCATGGGCGTCGGCAAGGATTGCGGGCCGGGGCCGGTCCGGTGAGCAGCAGCAAACCCCGCCCCGACCTCGGCGATGCCGTCACCGCCCCCTACTGGCAAGGGGCTCGCCGCCACGAGCTGGTGCTACCCCGCTGCGAGGGTTGCGGCTTGGTCTTCGCCTATCCCCGCCGGTTCTGTCCGGGCTGCTGGTGCGGTGACCATTGTTGGCAGCGCATGGGGGGATGGGGTCGAATATGGACCTTCACCGAGGTCCACGTGGCATTCTACGACGACACCTGGGCCGGTGACGTCCCCTACGTGGTGGCTGTGGTCGAGCTCGACGAAGGCCCCCGTCTTCTGACCAATCTGGTCGAGAGCGACCCGGATCGGCTCTCGATCGGGGATCGGGTCCAAGTGGTGTTCCCCGACGGGCCCGACGGTGAGGTGACCCTTCCCATGTTCCGGGTGGCCCCGTGACCGGCAACGACCGGCCCCGTCATCGCCGTTACCGGGGCCTTTGGTCGTTGTGCCGGGATCGGGCCGATGAGCACCCTGACCGGGTGGCGCTCGACTTCGACGGCCGGGCATGGACCTGGGCCGACCTGGTAACTGCAGCCGAGACTTGTGCCGGTGGCCTGGCCCGAGCCGGGATCAAGCCGGGAGAAGTGGTCGGCCACATGTCACCGAACCACGAAGAGGTGGTGGTGACCATGCTGGCGTTGTTGCGTCTCGGTGCGGTCGAGTGCCCGGTCAATGCCGGGCTGCGGGGCCCTCAGCTCGCTCACGTGTTGAACCATTCGGGGGCCCGGGTTCTGATCGTCGCTGGCTCTGTGAGCGATCGCGTCGCCGAGCAGTTGCAGGCCGTCCCGAACCTGGAGCTGGTGGTGACAAGGGGCCCCGGACCGATCCCGGCCGGCGTGAGGACGCTCGACTACGACAGCCTCAGCCACAACACCGCTCCGGCGCCGCCCTTCAGCGATCCCGCCCCCGCCGACCGGATGAACATCATCTACACCTCAGGCACCACCGGGCCGGCCAAAGGGGCGGTCCTGCCTCAGGCCTTCCCCATCGAGCAGGCCCGGATCAAGATCGAGCAGTGGCATCTGACCGCTGACGATGTCATGTTCTCGGCCCTACCCCTGTACCACGTGAACGCCCGTTTCTCCACACTGGGTACGGCTCTGGTCGTCGACGGGCGGGCTGCCTTCGTGTCACGCTTCTCGGCCCGGACCTTCTGGGAGCAGGTCGAGCGGGCCGGTGCCACCGAGATCGGCGTAGTGGGGGCGGTGTCGACCATCCTGTTGAACCAGGAGCCGGGGCCCGGTGACCGCGACCACCGGGTGCGGATGATGCACGGCGCGGCCGGGATCCCCATGGACCGCCGCCGCGAGTTCGAGGACCGGTTCGGGTTGCGGCTGGTGACCGGGTTCGCCATGACCGAGACCGGCCATTTCGCCACCACCAGCCCCACCGACCCCATGCGCTACCGGGCTTCGGGCCGGGCCGTTCCCCAGTACGAGGTGGCGGTGATGGACGCTGAGGACAACGAGTTGCCGGCCGGCGAGGTGGGAGAGCTGGTGGTGCGGCCCCGCCGACCGGGGGTGATGATGACGGGGTATCACCGCCAGCCCGAGGCCACCTTGGCTGCCTTCCGAAACCTTTGGTTTCATACCGGAGATCTGGCCACCATCGGCCCCGACGGCTACATCCGGTGGGTGGATCGAGTCGCCGACGCCATAAGACGGCGAGGCGAGATGATCTCGTCCACCGAGGTGGAGCGGGTGGTGGTCGACTTCCCCGGGATCGCGGAATGCGCCACGGTGGGGGTCCCGTCCGAGCTGGGCGAGGAGGAAGTGAAGATAGTGGTGGTGACGGAGCCGGGCCACAGCCTTGATCCGGCCCGGCTCCGGCAGTACTTCCAGAGCACGTTGCCCGACTTTTGCGTGCCCCGCTACCTGGAGGTGGTCGACGAGTTACCCAGGGGCTCAACCCACAAGGTAGACAAGAAACAGCTTCGGTACCTCGATGCCCCGGCCGTGACGGACCTGTCTCGTGACGGCCATCAACCCGAATCTTCTTGACGCTCCCGATTACCCATCCGGGTTGGCCCGTCGGCTCATTCTTGTGTTGTCGGCGCCGGTGGCAGCGAGGTGGGTAGTCCTCGGATGATTCGCGTGCTGCGCACCGACACGGCGACGAGCCGGCGCAGGTGCTGGATCAGTTGGTACGGGTCGTCGGCCCAGGCATGCCAGCCGTTGGGATTGTCGATTATGTCCGATCTCTTGTCGTGCTTATACCTGAGGGAAGCCATCGCCCACTCAAGGGGTGTGCGTCCCGACACTTCGTAACCGTGGGCGTCGTCGGGGATGCTGGCCAGCTTGCAGCGGTCGTTTATCTCGAGGACGGACTTGTCGTTGCGTTTGCCGTCGGCGCCTCGACCCCAGCGCATCCGGTCGTCGATCCGGTAGGCGTCGGGGTCGGCATCACCGTCGTCGGGCTCGTCGTCGACGAAGCACGGCACCGGCCAACACTCGACCGTCTCGTAGCCGATGTGGAGGTCCATGAGTTCGCGTCCGGCCGTTGCGAAGGCCTCGAAGTCGTCGGCCAGCGGCACTCGGGGTGGGCGGCGGCGCAGGTCGTTGGCGTACCGGGCTCGCCAGTCGGTGGCGTGCATGACCCCGTAGAGGTATTCCCAGACGTCGTCTTTGGTGACGTGAGGTCCGTACCGGTCGGTGAACTGGCGCAGAGCCCAGTCGGTGACGTTGTCGATCGGGCCGGGGCCGTCACCGATTCCCGGCAGATCCAGCATCTCGACGCCGGTCATGGGCGGCGACTCCGGCCGGGCCAGCGGGGTTCCACCAGTAACCGGGGGACGCAGCGGCCGGCCGGGTCGAGGGCGTGCAGGTCGCCCAGCTCGTCGGTGGCGATCACGGCCGGGCGGGTGCGGTTGGACGGGGAGACCATCACGATCGCTTCTGGCGGGGCAGGCAGCGCGTCTGTTGGCCGGCCCCGCCTGCGTGCAGATCGGCCAGAATCTCCACTCCCAGCACCGTGAACACCGCCATGTTGGAGGGGGCAGTCATCAGGATCGCCTCCGTCTGGGGAGGCCACGGGTCTGTCGGCCGGTGGCGCAGAGGTCGAAGAGTTGGTCGGCGGCGACGAACCCGAACGGGATCTGTCGAGTGAGATTGACGAGGATCGCTCTGCTGTCCTTCGGGGGGGGGGGGGGGGGTCATTGCGCCGTCGAGCGGGGCAGGCAGCGCGTCGGGCGCCCCGTCACATGAAGGTCGTGAATGGTTCTGCTCGCCAACACCCCGTATGTCAATTGCTGATCTCTCATCATCAGGATCGCCTCCATGTTCGAGGTACGAATCTGCTGGCTTGGACGGTTCCGGCCCCGCAAAGGTCGGGAAGTGTCGTGATGGCCAGGGTTCCGAAGACCGCCTTGTTGGAGTTGCAGGTGACGAGTACTCCCCCCCCCCCCCCCCCTTACCAGTGGCGTCGTGGCGGGGGAACATGGCGGCGATGGTCTTCACCGACGACAGGATGCGGTCGTCTTCGTACAGCCACAGTTTCACGAACGGCCGGTACAGGCACTGGCGGATACGGGATTCGTCGAAGGTGATCGGGCTGTTCTTCTTCAGGGACTGCTTGAGCGGGCCGGTCCACTTGATATCGCTGAGGTTGGTGTCGGCCATGACGGCCTCGACCGGGATTCCGTAGGCGACACGGCGGCGGGCGTATTCGTACTCGTTGATCAAGGTCTGGACCCGGTCGATGAGGTCGCTGCGGGTGAAGGAATAGACGTAGGGGTCGCAACTCGTCGTTACTCCCAGTGCGTGAGCGTCGAAGGCGGCGTTCTCGGGGGCCTTGGCCGTGGTGTACACGGGCAGCAGGCCACCGAAGGTGCCGTCGGTCAGGTTGCGCCAGTCGTGGTTGTCGGTCTCGGGCACCACTGTGAGCTGGGGGGAGGTGACGTCGCCCATATCTTTGAGCCACCGGAACTTGTCCTGGCGTTTGGCCCGGTCGGGGGTTTCCGCATAACGCAGCGTGGCTGCGTCTTCTGTCGTCTCGTACGGAGCGCCGGAATGGCCGGCGACCGGGTTGGGGTTGCGCACCAGGACGGTCAACTGAACCCCGTTGCGGGATGCGCTGCCAAAAATCTTGTCGCCTTCGAGCTCGAACTGGGCCCCCTGCTTGTAGGCGTCGCCACGTAGGTTCAGCACATAAACCGAGGTGAACTCCTCCCGCAGGACGGCTCGCATCCCCGCCAGGGAGACGCCATCGGTGAGGGAATTGGGGTGCACGAACGCCACGATTCCGCCCCGGGTGCCGTCGAGGCGGTCCGAAGCCCAGCGGATGGCCTGTACGTAGATGTTCCCGAGCGCCTTGCCTCCGGCCCCTCGGGCTCCGTAGGTTTCTCGTATTCGTTGGGCTATTTCGTCATAACGGGTATTGGCGGCGTTGTCACTGGCTGATTTCTGGCCCGCCGACCACGGCGGGTTGCCCACGATCACCCGCAGCGGCAAGTTCTTGCGTTTGGCCACCCGTTGGGAGTTGACCTCGAGCCCCGGATCCGGCAGCCGTTGTTGAGTCGAGGTGGATTCGTTGAAGGTGTCCACCAAGGCGATACCCCGGAACGGTCGATATGGCTCGGCTGCGCCGGTGCGTTGCTGGTAGGCCTCCTCGATCTTGAGCGAGGCGATGTAATAGGCCAACAACACCACCTCGTTGGCGTGCATCTCCGGTTGGGTCAGGTGGTCTTCCTCGTAGGCCGGCTGGGTCACAGGGACACCACCTTGACCAACGGGGCCGGCACCGAACTTGCGGGCCAAGTCGGCGTCGGTGACCAGGTAGTCGCTGGCACCATCGTCGGGGTCGGTGCGGATGGTGAGCAGCCGGTTCAGAAACGTTCCGGTGCCGGCGAACGGGTCGAGCACGTGCACTTCAGGGTCGGTCAACCCCACCCCGAACTCTCGTCGGCATACGCCATCCGCGGACCGGAGGATGAAATCCACGATCTCGGTCGGTGTGTAGGCGATGCCGAGCCGGCCGGTGGCTTCGGGCATGGCGTGCTTGAAGAACGACTCGTAGAGATGGTCGAGGATCTCGAGCCGGGCGTCGGAGTCTTCGATGTCGCTGAGCTGGCGTCGCATCACTTCGTAGAAGTGGTGGAGGTAATCCAGCTCGTTGCCCAGCCCGTGGGAGTCGTCGCTACCGACCAGCTCGGCCATCATGGCTTTCATGGCCCGAGCGATCGGGTTACGAGTGGAGAAGTCTCGACCTCCGAACAAGACGTCGAACACGGGTTGGGTGACGATGTGTTGGGCCAGCATCTGGGTGAGGTCCTGGTCGGCCACCTCGGCCCGGAGCGTGTCGGCCATGGCCAACTGGAACCTTCGAAACAACAGCTCGGCCCGCCGGTCGGTTCTCACCAGCTCGGTGACCCGACCCTGGATCCGGCGGGTCACGTCGGCGACCTGTTTGCCCCAACGAGGCCAGTACTGGCGGTCGCCGACCCTCTCCACGATCACCGAGGCCACTTCGGGTAGCAAATCCATCCGTAGCTGTACCGACTCGATGGCGTCTCGGTCGTCGTCGGCGGATCTGGATCCGGTGGTGTCGATGATCCGGACTGGCAGCTTTCGAGCCAGCTTCACCGAATTGACGTAGGTGCGGAGCCGTTCGTCGTGGGACCGCAACGCCCGCAGCACCTGCCACACCTGGGCGAAGTCCGACCCTCGCAGCACCTCGTCGGAAACCATGGTCAACCCGCTGGGAACCAGAACCGGCAACACGATGTAACCTACGTCTTTGCCTTCGGCTCGCCGCATTACCCGGCCCACGGCCTGAACGACATCGATGTCGGAACGTTTGGGGGCCATGAACAGCACCGCGTCGAGGGCGGGAACGTCCACGCCTTCCGTAAGGCAGCGGGCGTTGGTGAGCACCCGGGCTCCGCCTTCGTCGCCGGCCTGTCTCAGCCACCCCAGGTGCTTGCTGCGCTCGTAGGCGTTCATCGTCCCGTCGATGTGCACCACATCGAGAGCCAGGGTTTCGTGGCCCCGGTACTGTTCGCGACGCTCGGCCCGGGTCCAGTCCACGATCCCTCGCCAGTGTTCCTGCACCAGCTTCGAAGCCTTGATGGTGTTGGTGAAAGCGATAGCCCTCAGGCAGGCATGTTCACGGTGGCGTACCCCGGTGGGGCGGTTGCGTTCCACGCCAACGGTGAGCGGGTCGGCCAGCGCGTCCCAGCACCCCAGCAACTGCAACCAGCTCTGCGTGTCGAGCGTCTTGGTCTTTGCTTTTCTCTTGGCCTTTGCCTTCTCGCTGGTCCCATCAGCTCCAGCCCCCGGCGGGGGGGGGGGGTCCTCGTTGGTCGATCTCTGAATCCACTGCTTCCAGTAACCGCTGAGGTGTTCGATTCCGGCTTGTTCGTCCACGCCGATCACCACTACCTCGTAGTCGGTGAGAAGCCCTTGGTCGATGGCGGCGCCGAAGCTCATATCGTACAGCCGCGGGCCGTAGATGGTCTCGTCGTCCATGGAGTAGATCTCGGCTTCGGCTTCGGAGGCCTTGCTCTTGGCGGTGTCGGCGTAAATGCGCTGAGTGGCGGTCATATACAGGCGCTTGTCGGCAAGGATTTCGTACTCGTCGTGAACCAGCGTGAAACCGCTGCGTTCGTCCTCGTTACCGGGCAGCTCCACCCCGGTGGTGCGGTGCGCCTCGTCGCAGATCACCAGATCGAACGCTGGCACCCCCAGTCGCTGGGCCTCGGCGATCCTGGGCAGCGAATGGTAGGTGCAGAACACGGTATTGAGCGTCTCGGGCGACTCACGCTTCAGCTCCGAGGCGATCTTGGCCACGTCAGTGGTGACCGGCATGGCCAGCTCGGTGAGATCGGCGTCCTCGCTGGAACGTCCGGCCCTGGCATCGGAGCAAACCCCGATGTAGCGGTGCTCCATGCCTTGGCCCCGCTGAGCGGCCCACTCCCTCATGGTCTGGCCCATGAGAGCTATGGAAGGCACCAGATAGAGGACTCGCCCGCCCAGCCCGACGTTCTGCTCGGCTGCCCACAGCGCAACCACCGACTTGCCGGTGCCGCAAGGCATGACCAGGCGACCCCGGTCGGCAGGGCCGTCGAACAACCGGCTGCGAATGGCGGCCAAGGCCTCGTGTTGATCGGGCCGAGGTTCGTAGCGACGGGCAGTGAAGGCGATTGTCGTCGGGTCGTCGATGTGGTCTCGCCAGTCGCCTACCGGCCAGGCGTCGAGGTCGTGACCGGTGATCACCTCGGCCCCGGCGTCGCTCAGCCGTTTCTGAGCGGTTGAGCTGTAATCGGTGGTGGCGACGAAGATGCGGGCGGCCCAGCGCGGGCCCACTGCCGCGGCCAGGAACGACTCCACGCCTCGGGTGGACACCGTGGTCGAGTCGTAGAACTTGCACTGGATGGCGCACAGTCCGCCCCCGAAAGCCTCGGTCTGCTCGCCGACGATGTCTATGCCGATGTCTTGACCCGGGCAGTCCGGCCATTCCCGCCACAACCAGAGGTTGCGGAATCGAGCCTTCCCGTACTCGCCCGGATGGGCCCGGAGCGCGGCCTTGATCAGCCGCTCGAACTTGCGACCTTGAAAGGTCTTGGTGGCAGAGCCGGCCTTGATCCGCTCCAAGGCCTCGTGGAAATGCGGCATGGTTCCTTCGCCGGTGGTGGACCCAACTCACAGACCATACTCGGCTTCGATATGTGGTATTCATGAACACTCTCAGGTGTGTGGACCCGTTACTGCTAGGGGGCTGCGTTGCTTCGATGGTTCGTCAGGCGTGTCATCGCCGCCGCGCTGGTGGTTTTCGTAGTCACGTCGCTGGTCTTCGTGTTGACCCACGTCTTCACCGACCCGGCTGCGGTGTCACTGCCTTTGGAGGCCTCCGAGGAACTGCGTGAGGCGCGCCGGGAGAAGTTGGGGCTCAAACGACCACTGGCCGAGCAGTACGGCGAGTTCGCCCTGGGGTTGGTGACCGGGGATCTGGGTCAGTCGTTCTGGCAGGACCGACCGGCCTCCGACATCGTGAGAGAACGTCTACCGGCCACCCTGAAGCTGGTGGCCGGATCGATTGTGGTCACTGTGATACTGGCCCTTCCGCTCGGCATGCTGGCAGCGTGGTGGGAGAGACGGTTTCCCGATCACACCGTGCTCGGTTTCTCCATGGCTTCGATCAGCGCTCCGCCGTTCTGGATCGGCTACCTGCTGATCATCGTCTTCGCAGTTCAGCTCGGCTGGGTGCCGACCTTCGGATCCAGGGGGTTCACGTCGATAATCCTGCCGTCTCTGGCCATAGGGCTGGCCAGCGCCGGCCGTCTGGCCCAGATGACGCGCCGCAGCATCGTCGAAGAACTACGCCAGCCCTACGCCATCACGGCCCAGTCCCGAGGGTTCTCCCGGTCCTATACCATCGTCCATCACACCTTTCGCAACGTGGCCTCGAACTTCGTGACCTTCACGGGTTGGGAGATGACCCGGATGTTCACCGGCTATACGGTGGTGATAGAAGTGGTGTTCGCTTGGCCCGGGGTAGGCCGGATGGCGGTGCAGGCCATCGAGCAAAAGGATCTGATCCTGCTCCAGGCTGCAGTGGTGGTGCTGGCTACTCTCGTGGTTCTGACCAACTTGGCCGTCGACTTGATCCGGCGGCTGATCGACCCCAGGGTGGAGCTGTCGTGAAATCGGAAGCGCACAGCACTGAAGCGCACAGCACTGACAACGAGATGGCAGGCCCGTGACCTCGTCGATCTCCGACTTCGGTTCGCCCTCGAGCGAAAGCTCCGATGCTGACTCTCGCACCGAAACCGGGCGGTTCGCCGATCTACGCAGTCACCTGCTCAAATCCAAAGCCGGGATAGCCGGCGTGGCCATCACCGGAGCCTTTGCATTGGCAGCCGTGATAGGGCCGTGGATACCTTTCCTCGCCGACCCGGCCCTCCAGAGCCTGCCGGACCGTCTGAAACCACCGGTGGGCTGGGGCGGGACTTGGTCCCACCCTCTCGGCACCGATCAGCTCGGGCGTGACATCCTGGCTCGGCTCGTGGACGGGGCTCGGGTGTCCCTGCTGGTGGGCTTGGCCGCGGTCGGGGTGGCGGCGCTGGTCGGAACTCTGTTGGGCTTGATGGCTGGCTACTTCGGGGGTTGGACCGACGCCGCCATCACGTCGGTGGCCGACATACAGATAGCTTTCCCCGGGGTGCTGGCCGGGTTGATATTCGTCGTCATCTTCGGACCCAGCGTCTGGATAGTCATCGCGGTCATCGCTATGTCGGGGTGGATGGTCTTCACCAGGGTTACTCGAAATCTCGTGTTCACGTTGCGAACGGCGCTGTTCGTGGAAGCGGCCGAGATGAACGGTTCCGGATCGCCCCGGATCATGAGACGACATCTGTTTCCCAATCTGGTGAGTTCGCTCATCACCCTCGTGGTTCTCGAACTGGCCGCCGCCATATTGTCGGAGTCGGCCTTCTCGTTTCTCGGCTTCGGGGTCCAGCCGCCGCAGTCCTCGTGGGGTCTGATGATCCAGCAGGGCAAGGATTACATCACTCACGCCTGGTGGATCGTGACCTTCGCCGGGATGGCCATCGCCCTAGCCGTTCTCGGGGTCAACTTGTTGTCGCTGTGGCTCCAGTCCTTCAACGACGTGGCCGAGCGTGAGCAGGTCATCCTCGACCAGCCCGGCATGTGACATGACTGACGTTGCCGGCCGCTTGCTCGAGATAGAGGACTTGACCGTCGGGTTCCCCACCCGGGAGGGAACTGTCTTGGGGGTCGATCACCTGAGCCTCGACGTCGGTTCCCACGAACGCCTGGGTGTGGTCGGCGAGTCGGGATCGGGCAAGAGCGTGATGGGGCTGGCCATCCTGGGCATGGTGCTACCCCCGGGCCGGATAGTGGGGGGGTCCGTGCGCTGGAAGGGCGAGGACATGTTCGATCCGGCCGTGGCCAACCGGGTCCGGGGCCGCGAGGTGGCCATGATCTTTCAAGACCCGATGGTCTCGCTCAACCCCCTCAAAACGGTAGGCGCTCAGTTGCGAGAGCTGCTGCGGCGCCGGGCCGGGCTGCAGGGCCGGGCCGTCCGGGATCGTTCGCTCGAACTGCTCGAGCTCGTCGGCATCGCCAACCCGCGGGAACGGCTGAAAGCCTATGCCTTCGAGCTGTCGGGGGGCATGCGCCAGCGAGTCATGATCGCCACCGCTTTGGCCTGCGAGCCGGAGCTGCTGATCGCGGACGAGCCGACCACCGGTCTGGACGTGACCATCCAGGACCAAGTCCTGGCTCTGCTGCACGACCTGTCCACCGAGCTCGGTGTGTCGGTGCTCATGATCACCCACGATCTGGGCGTGGTGGCTCAGTTCTGTGACCGGGTTCAGGTCATGTACGCCGGACGCATCGTCGAGCGAGCACCGATCGCAGAGATGTTCGCCGATCCTCAGCACCCCTATTCGCTGGGTCTGCTGCGATCGGTTCCCCGGGTCGACCGCGACTCCGAGGTGTTGGAAGGGATACCGGGCGAGCCGCTGGACCGGGCCCGGTTGCCTCCGGGTTGCGCCTTCGAGCCCCGCTGCCCCGAGGCCCGGGATCGCTGCCTACAAGACCCGCCCCAGCTACTGCCGATCGCGGGCCGGCAGTGGGTGGCGTGTTTCAATCGTACGAGCTCCCCGTCCCGGTCGGCGCTGTCACCATGACCGAGAACCAGGCCGTGGACTGGCCCCCCGACCGGGATCAGCCCATAATCGAGGGCCGGGCTCTCACCGTCCATTTCAGTCGGCAGGTGGGCAGCCGCCGTCGTACCGTCCACGCCCTCGATGATTTCGAGATCGCCATAGCCCCCGGCGAAACCGTGGGGTTGGTGGGCGAGTCCGGCTGCGGCAAGTCCACCGCGGGGCGCGCCTTGCTGGGCGCAGTCCAGCCCACCGCGGGCCGGGTCATCTTTCGAGGCGAAGACGTTACCGATCTGAGCCGGTCACGCTGGCGGGCCATGCGTAAGCACGTGCAGATGATCTTCCAAGACCCGTATTCGGCCCTGAACCCCAAGCGGAAGATCGGCGAGAGCATCGCCGAGCCCTACCTGGTCCACACCCGGATCCGGGGCAAGGAGCTGGCCACGGCTGTCACCGATCTACTGGAGATGGTGGGGCTGCCGGCCGGGGCCGCCAGCAAGTATCCCCATGCCTTCTCGGGCGGTCAGCGTCAGCGGGTCGTCATTGCTCGGGCTCTGGCGTTGCGGCCCGGATTCGTAGTGGCCGACGAGGCTACATCCGCCTTGGACGTGTCGATTCAAGCCCAGATCGTGAACCTGATGCAGGAGCTGCAAACCGCCGTCGGCCTTTCTTACCTGTTCATCTCCCACAATCTGGCCGTCGTTCGCCACATCTCGGATCGGGTGGCGATCATGTACCTGGGCCGGTTGGTGGAGATCGGTTCCCGAACGGACATCTACGAGAACCCGACTCACCCCTACTCTCAGGCACTGCTGTCGGCCGTTCCCGTGCCGGACCCAACCGGCCGAACCACCCACATCCCTCTGACCGGCGACCTCCCCAGTCCGATGGACCCACCCCGGGGGTGCCGCTTCAACACCCGGTGCCCGCTCGCGGTAGACCGGTGTTTCGATGACCGACCCCCGCTGGAGGAACGCTCCGCGGGGCACTTCGTTGCCTGCTGGGTGAATTGAGCTCGTCGGTGAATTGAGCTCGTCGCCTGCCAACCAGCCGCAAGCCTTACCCGAACGGCGCTGGATCCCGTTCGGGTATCTATTCGTCCTGTATTTCGTACTGGGCGGGTCCGAGACGATGATCTCCCCGCTGTTCCCGCTGATGCGGAGAGACCTGGATCTGGAGGAGACCCACCAAGCCGTCATCTTGGCCGTGGTGGCCGCAGGCATCGCCTCCTTCAATATCATCAGCGGTGCTGCCAGCCGCCGGTTGAGAGATCGAGATCTGGTGCGGTTGGCCGCCGTCTCTTTGGCTGTCGGCATGGTCGTGTCGGGGGCGGCGCCGTCGTTCTGGCCGCTGCTGGCCGGTCAGGCCTTGCTGGGGATCGCCTTCGGGATCTTCTTCCCGCCCGCTCTGGCCGGTGTGGCCCGCCTGTACCCCGGCGCGGTGGGCAAGGCCATCGCCGCTTACGGGCTGGCCTACTCCTTCGGGCTGGCCGGGGCCGCTCTCACCGGCAATCTGGGCGAAGGCAACTGGCGCTGGGCCTTCTACGCCTGCATTTTGCCGGCCGTGGTGGCTGTCGCTTGGGTGCCGAGCTGGCCCGAGCCCGATCCGGACCCCACGCCCCTGCCGCTGCTGGCCCAGCTCGGCCAGTACGCCCGCATGGCGACCTTACGCCGGTCGTTGATGGCCAGTTTCGGGGGCATCTCCATGCACTACGTGGTGATCTCTTTCGCTCCCGTCTACTTCGAGGATCGCGGCATCCACCTGGGGCTCGTAGTCAGCCTCATAGCGGCAGGACGGTTTCTGTCGGCGGCTGTGAAACTCATCGGCGGCGCCCTCTACGACCGCTACGGCGGGCTGTGGACGGTTCGGTTCATGATGCTGGCGACATCGGTGCTGGGGGTCCCGATGCTGGGGGTCCCGCCCGGCGTCGGCGTTTTCTTGTTGGTTCCCTTCGTAGGGATGGCAGTTTCGGTGTTCCCGGTGGCCAACGCCATGCTGGTGGGTTCTCTCCCGCCCCAGTCCGGTTTGGGCATCGGTGCCTACCGGGCGGCGCTGCTGGGCTCGGCGGCACTGCTGTCCGGCATCGTCAGCCTGCTGCTGCGTTACTTCGAGCTCGAAGTGCTGATGCTGGCGTCGTTGGTTCTGCCCCTGCTGGTTGCCGCCGCCGCCCATGCCGCCATGGCCAAGCCGGGACCATCCGGAGGGATCCATATCTAGCAGAACCAGATATGTAGTCGGGTCGAACTCCCCGTCGAGGCTGTCCTGTGGACCGATCCGGTACCGGCGGTTTCAGTGACTGGCGCCAACCAGCTCTGAGATACCGATCCGCTGTTCGATACGGGCAGTGCGGGCGGCCACCTCGTCGAGACGGACGGTCACCATTTCGAGGCGGACGGTCACGGCGTCGATTTTGGCGGTCAGGTCACGATTCACGTCCTCGATGCGGGAAGCTACCCTGTCGATGCGGGCGTTCGTTTCGTCTATACGAACGTTCGTTTCGTCGATGCGGGCGTTCGTTGCCCGGGCCGGGTTACCTCAGCCCGGTGCGTCACCACCGGCCTCCGCGTTGCCGGCCGCCCGTTCGAAGGTCTCGAGAGCGTCGGTGATGTGCTCCCGCATCAGCCTGAGGGCTGCGTCGGCGTCACCGGAGGCCACTGCCTCGTAGATGGCCTCGTGCTCGCCCCAGGTGATGTCGCCCCGGGCGTCCACCACCACCGAGAACACCAACTCGGTCTGCTGGCGCAGCGGGTTGATCACCTGTTCCAGAAAGGGGTTCCCGGCCGCCTGCTCCACGGCCAAGTGGAAGTCGCGGTGGTGAGCGGCCGCGGCCACGGTGTCTCCGGCCTCGGTGGCGGCCCGGCCTCGGGTGAGGCAGTCCTGGAGCCGGGTC
This sequence comes from Acidimicrobiales bacterium, assembly GCA_963422655.1. GTDB lineage: Bacteria > Actinomycetota > Acidimicrobiia > Acidimicrobiales > Aldehydirespiratoraceae > CATQHS01. Next base: position 2,141,021 of record OY730440.1, read on the forward strand.
AAGTCCTCGTCGGTGCGCCTCAGGGAGGCCTGGCTGATTGCGTAGCCCTCCACTACCAGTCGGAGCTCTTGGATCAGTCGTACCTGCTCGTGGTCGATCATGCACACGTAGGCACCCTTGCGGGGGATGACCTCGACCAACCCGGTCGCCTCCAGCGACCGGATGGCCTCCCGGACCGGGTTGCGGCTGACCCCGAGCCGCTCGGCCAATTGCCCTTCGACCAGACGCTCTCCCGGCGCCAGCTCGCCGTCGATGATCATCGAGCGGATCCGGCCGGCCACTTTCTCACGCAGAGGTCGATGTTCGACGTGATGGTTCAACCGATGCAACTCCGAACCGGGCTCGGTTCCCGTTGCCTACGGCTCGCATGAACAACGGTTCGCAGGGACTTCACATGCAGGACTGCTGGTATTCGCAATATTGTATAAAGCTCCTGCCATCGTTACTATCGTCCGACCCTGACGCGATGGGCAGGCGCAACGGGTCCGACCCACAGGAGGGCGAGCGTGACCACGCTCATCACTGGCGCCGGGATGATCGGCTCGCTGGCCGCGGCCCGGATCATCGACGACCACGACGAGGTGCCCGTGCTCTACGACGTCGCCTTCAGCATGCCCAACCTCGACGAGCGACTCGATCTCGGCGCGGTGAGAATGGTCAAGGGCGACATCGGCGACATCGGCGACCTGATCAACACCATCGAGACCCACGGAGTCGACCGCGTCATACACACCGCGTCGTTTCTCACCCGTGACGTGATCGCCCGGCCGGTGGCAGGGGTGCGGGTCAATCTGACCGGAACGCTCAACGTGCTCGAAGCAGCCCGGCTGACCGGCGTGGGCAGGGTCGTATTCTGCAGCTCGACGGTGGTGACCATGGGCCGGCGCGCCGTGCGACCCACCGACGACACGGTCGAGGACTTCGCACTCGACGTGGTCAGCGAGTATCCGCCGTCGCTGTATGCCTCCATGAAGCTGGCCTCGGAGTGGTTGGGCCACAACTACCGCGACTCCTACGGGCTCGACACTGTTTCGGTGCGCTTCGGCGGGGTGTTCGGCCCCTGGCACGGGATCCCCGGTGGCGGGCCGTCCAAGCTGCTCAAGCAGCTCATCGAATGCGCTCATACCGGCAAGGCCTACCGGATCGCTGAACCCGATCTCGACCGCCAAGGCATGGACTACACGTACTCGCCCGATGGGGCCCAAGCCGTGGTAAGGGCTGCCTATGCCGCCGACGTGTCCAACCGGGTCTACAACGCCTCCATGGGCGAATTGCACACCATCGGCCAGATCATCGGCTTGATCGATCAGACCGCAGTCCGTCCGATCACCCTGGAGGTCACCCAGGAGGACTCCATGACCAAGTACGGCAACCCGACCAGCCCCATGGACCTGTCGGCGTCACGGCGTGACCTCGGTTACGAGGTCGAATATCCCATGGGCACGGCTGTGGGCGACTACCTCGACTGGTTGGCCCGGTCCGGCACCGGCGGGGCCTGAACGTGACGCGGCGGGTCATGGAGGTATGAACGTGACGCGGCGGGTCATAGATGCCGACGGTCACGTGCAGGAGGACTCCACCGAAATACTGGAGTACCTGCCCGAGGCTTACCGGGAGATGGCATTGGAGACACCCCGAAGCGTCGGCCTGGTACCTCCGGTGGTCGGACTGTTCCCCCCGCTCGACCATCTTCACACCAGCTTCCGACACTCGGTGGCCAGCTTCAACCGCCGAGGAAAGGTACGAGCCCCGCAATGGTGCCGGTTCCTCGACGAGGTGGGGATCGAGCGGGCCGTGCTGTACCCCACCGCGGGGTTGTCGGTGGGTCGGGTCAACTACCCCGAGGTGGCCGTGGCTCTGTGCCGGGCCTACAACGACTGGCTGCACGATACTTTCATGGCCGCTGATCCTCGTTTGTGCGGGATGGCGTTGCTGCCACTCCAGATTCCCGAAGCCGCCGTCGACGAGCTCCGGCGCACTGTGGGCGAACGGGGTTTCAAGGGGGCGATGCTGCCGTCCAACGGGCTCAAGGGCCATCTCGGCTCCCGTGAGTACTGGCCGGTGTTCGCAGAGGCCGAACGGCTGGGCTGCTGCCTGGCCGTTCACGGCGGTTGCCACATCGGCTGGGGGCTGGACCACCTCGACGTGTGGCCGATCATTCACGCTCTGGGCCATCCCTGGGGGCAGATGATCGCCTTGGCCGGAATCGTCGGCAACGGCATCTTCGACCGCTACCCCGGAGTGCGGGTGGCCTTTCTCGAAGGCGGGATCAATTGGTTCATCACCTGCCTGGAACGGTTCGACAATTCGTGGGCTGCCTTCAGCCAGCACGATCCTGCCCGGCGGTTTCCCGCCATCGCTGATGGCAAGGCCAGTGAATACCTGCTGGGCCATATAGAAGCGGGCCGTATCTTCGTCGGGTGCGAGGGTGACGAGCTGGGGCTGGCCCGGTTCGTGGAACTGGCCGGGAGTAGGCCGCTGATCTTCTCGTCGGACTTCCCCCACGAGGTCACCGCTGCCACCTGCCGTCACGAGATAGCCGAGCTGGTCGAGAATCCGGGTCTGTCCGCCGCCGACAAGGAAGCTGTGCTGGCCGGCAACGCCGAGAGGCTCTACCGATTCTGACTCGGGCCCCGCCCGTCAACGGCCGATCGGGCTGCGGCTCTGGACGGCAACCCTGCCGTGTCGGCCCGGCCTTCGATGAGCCGACCCACCACTGTCATCACGGCGGCGGCTGCGGTCATGGAAACTACCGTGAAACCCCAGGCCCAGCCATAGGAGGCATGGTCGGCCAGAAGGCCGAACACCAGCGGTCCGCCGACGGCGCCGGTGAAGCTTCCCGTCATGGTGATCCCGGTCGCAGCCCCCGGCGCCGACGGGTTGGCCCGCACCACGGCCAGATGGTAAAGGCCGGGCCAAGCGAAGGCGGTGGAGAAGGCGAAGGGTATGGCCGCCATCAGCAGTGCCTGCGATCCGGTTGCTATTCCGGCGAAGGCTGCCGCCGCCACCAGAAACATCACGGTGAGCGCCTTCCAAGCGCTGAGGGAGCCTCGGTCGGCGCCGACACCCAGAACCAGGCGGGCGGCGATGCCGATCAGGCTGCCGATACCCAGCAGGATCCCGGCCCCCGCTTCGCTTACGCCGGTCTCCACGCTGGACACCACGAAGAAGCCGCTGAGCGAGCCCGATCCGGAGGCAGCCAGGCCGGTGGCGGTGGCCAGCACTACCAGCAATCGCACCGGCACGTCGGGCTGAGCCGGGGCCGCCTCCACCGGGCCTGTCGGGCCGGCCGGTCGTCCCGATTTGCCGGTTGCCGGTTGGGCAGGTCCCTGGGGCGCCGGGCCGATCGGTCTGCTCGCCACCGGGGGGACACGGGCCGAAGCGGCCAGAGCCAGCCCGGCCCCTGCGATGAAAGCCCAATGCCAGCCGATGGTCAGGCCCAGGACGGGCACGGCCAACCCGCCCAGCAGGGCTGCGGCCGGTATACCCGACTTCTGGATCCCGATGGCGATCCCCTGCCGGTCGGGCCGGACACCCCGGGCGATGTAGAGGTTGGTGGCGGGCTGAGCGAAGGCGTTGGTCATCCCGGCCAGGGCGACGAACAGGGTCAGCAGCACCCAGGACCCGGCCAGAACACCAGTACCGAAAAGAACGGCGGAGGTGGCCAGGGCCGTGCAACGCAGCGCTACCTGCGGCCCCACCCGTTCCACTATCCGGCCCGACAGAGCCGATCCCAGGGCTCCGACCAAGTAGAACGAGCCGATGGTCAGGCCCAGTGCCGTCTCGTCGAAGTCGAAGTCGTCGCGGATCTGCACGGCCAAGCCGCTCGACAGCAGCGGGGCCAGGTTGGTCACGGCGGTGACGGCCAGAGCCGCGGTCACCAGCCCGGCCAATCCGGCTCTCGGGTGGGTCGGGGCCGAGCCACCGGGTCCGAAGCGACCGAGCACTTGGCGCTCACCTCTCGTTGGAACCTTGGGGCCGGCTGGAATATTGTATACCGCTCAAGGAGATGGTTCCTTTGGAGGTAGCCCCGTGACGCTGATCCCCAACCGCATAACCGTCGGCGACAGTGACGAGGTCGGCATCCTGATCGACGGCACGGTCATCGCCGGAAGAGGCCCTGAAGAGAAGCTGATCAGCCGCACCGATAGCAGTGTGCTGGCCATGGTGCGGTCGGCCGGACCGGCCGACGTCCGAGCTGCCTACGAATCGGCGGCGGCGGCGGCGCCCCGATGGGCGGCACTGGGGCCGGCGGCCCGAGCCGAGGTGCTGCATCGGGCGGCCGGCCTGTTTCGTGACCGAGCCGACGAACTGGCCCCGGTGATCTCGGCCGACATGGGCAAACCCGCATCCGAAGCCAAAGTCGAGGTGGCCAAGGGGGCGGCCGTGCTCGACTACTACGCCGAGGCCGGCTACCGGCGCCTGGGCGCGACCTACCGGACCGACTTCGACGAGGACATCTTCACCGTCATCGAACCCCTCGGGGTCGTGGCTCTGATCACGCCTTGGAACTTCCCCTTCACCATCCCCATCCGCAAGCTGTCGGCTGCGCTGGCCGCCGGCAACGCGGTGATATTCAAACCGTCCACCAACGCCGGCATCACCGGAATGCTGATCGCTGCCACCCTGCTCGATGCCGGCGTCGATCCCGGGGTGATCCAGGCCACTATCGGTCGCAGCTCGGTCATCGAAGAAGAGCTGCTCGAGGCGCCCGAGCTCGACGGCGTGAGCCTCACCGGTTCCTATGAGGCCGCGACCGCCATCCGTCGTCGGCTCCGGGTGGAGGTTCCCTTCCAGGCCGAGCTGGGTGGCAAGAACACGCTGGTGGTCTGGAAGGATGCCGATCTCGGCCGGGCCGTCGAGATCATCCACGCTTCGAGTTTCCGTAACAACGGCCAGATCTGCACCGCGACCGGCCGGATCTTGGTCCACGACGCCATATACGACCAACTCCTGGATCGCCTGTCCGACCACGTGGCCACCATGACCGACGCGGCCGGTGCCGACGAACTGGGCATCCTGGTAACCGATCGCGAGTCCGACCGCATCGAGGAATGCGTGGCCCGGGCCACCCACGAGGCCAGCCGCGTCGTTCGGCCCTCGGGTTGGCGGGAAGGCCGCGTCGCTCCCGCCCTGCTGGTGGAACCGCAAACCGGTGCTCTGACCACCGAGGAGATCTTCGGCCCTGTCATCACCTTCGAGCGGGTGTTCGACATCGACGATGCGGTGGCCAAGGCCAACGCCACCGCCTACGGCCTCACGTCGGGCATCGTCACCGGCGACATAGCCGCCGCCCGCCGGTTCTGGCAGGGGTCCAACACCGGGACCGTGAAGGTGAACTCGCCGCTCACCGGTGTTCCGTTCCACGTGCCCTTCGAGGGCTACGGGCATTCCGGGGCGGGCTGGGCCGAAGGCGGCGAGTCGTCTCTGGACTTTTTCACCCGAACCAAGACCGTCTTCGTGCGGTCCTGACCGGGGCTGATGAGAAGATCACCGATCAGGAGGACCCGCATCGCGGTGCTGGCCATCGGCCTCGAGCGGAGCCAGCAGACCGCCATCGCTACGGGCCGCCAGGCCGCCATGAAGCGATGGTTCTACATGGACAGCCTGTGGCTCCAGTACGTCGAAGGTCGCCAGTGGTATCCCGAGCTGGCGGCCGGTTGATCCCGTCAGTGACCCAGAACCGGGCCTTTACCGACGCTGGGACCCCGCCCGGAGCGGCGCTGTGAACCTGCAGGACCTCCTGTATCTCCCGCGCCGTCAGAGGGCCACCGAGGAGGTCCCGTTGTGGGTCGGCGGGCAGCCGGCCCGATCGGCGGCCGGTGTTGTACATGACGACATCGATCCGGCCACGGCCACGGTGCTGGCGCGGGTCCATCACGCCGGGAAGGCCGATGTGGACCGGGCCGTGGAAGCGGCCCATCAAGCTCAGCCGGCCTGGGCCGCTCTGGGGATAGGCGAACGGGCGGCCCGGCTGGCCGAGCTGGGTCGGCGGGTCACTGATGCCGCCGACCGGCTCGGAATGCTCGACGCCCGTGATGGCGGCACCGCCGTCGGATCGATGAAGGTCAGCGCGGCCAAGGGCGGGAAGTTCCTCCAGACCATCGCCGGCGTGGCTCCCGAACTGCACGGTCGCACCATCCCGGCCACTCCTGGCGGGCTGCACTTCACCGAGCCGGCACCCTGGGGTGTGGTCGGCGCCATCTGTGCCTACAACCATCCCACCCTGTTCACCTGCATGAAGATCGCTCCGGCCTTGGTCGCCGGCAACGCGGTGGTGCTGAAACCGGCCCAGCAGACGCCGCTGTCACCGCTGGTCATCGCATCCCTGGCCTCGGATCTGCTGCCGGCCGGGGTGCTCAACGTCCTCACCGGTGGCGCTGACACCGGAGCCGTCCTGGTCGGCCATCCCGGCGTGCCTCGCATCTCGTTCACGGGATCGTTGCCCACCGGGTTGGCGGTTCAGGCCACGGCCGGGGCTTCGGGGGTGCTCAAGAGCGTCACCCTGGAGCTCGGTGGCAAGAACCCCATCGTCGTCTTCGGTGACGTGGACCCCTCCGAAGCGGCCGCAGCCGTGGTCAAGGGCTCGAACTTCGCCCGGGTCGGAGGGCAGAGCTGCGGAGCTACCTCCCGGCTGCTGATCCATTCCGACATCGCCGAGGAGGTAGTGGCTCGAGTGGTGGCCGAGACCGAGCAGATCCGCATCGGCATGCCCGACGACCCGGCCAGCGACATGGGCTGCATGGTGTCGCACACCCACCGGGACCGGATCCTCGGCTACGTCCGCACCGGCTTGGAAGAGGGTGGGAACCTCCGCACCGGCGGCGGTCCTCCTGCCAGCCCGGAGCTGGCCGCAGGGGCATTCATCCGACCGGCTATCTTCGACAGGGTCGATCACGGAGCCACCCTCACCACCGAGGAGATTTTCGGCCCGGTGCTGGCCGTCACCACTTGGACCGACTCCGCCGCTGTCATCGACATGGCCAACGACACCCGCTACGGCCTCACCGCCAGCGTCTGGTGCAACGACATCGACAGGGCTCTGGATGCGGCCCGGTCCATCGACGCCGGTTACGTCTGGGTGAACGATGTCGAGGTGCGCTATCCGGGGGTCCCCTTCGGCGGCTGGAAACAATCCGGCATCGGCAAGGAGCTGGGCCTCGTCGACGACATCGTGAGCCACACTCGGTCCAAGGCCATCAGCGTCAGCATCCGCCCGAGCCGGTAGCTCCGCCCGAGCCACCGTGCCGCCCCATTCCGAGCGCGACAGCGCGGCCCAATACTCGTCCGCCTTCTTGTTCTCGGTCGGCTTGGGCATGATTCTGGTTGCCTATCCGCTGTATGTCATCGATCAGGGACAGTCCGAAACCATGGCCGGCCTGCTGTTGGGGTTGTCGGCAGCCTCTCAGGTGATTACCCGGTGGCGGCTGGGGTCGTTGATGCGTCTCGTCTCCCACACCCTGGTGATCACTTCCGCCGCCGCTCTGCTGGCTGTGGCTGCAGGGTTGCTCGTCGTTTCCGGGAGCTTGGTCGTACTGGCAGTATCAGCCGGGATCCAAGGCGTGGCCAGGGCCTTCTTCTGGACCGGGAACCAAGTCCACGTCGTGCGGTCGTCCCGCTCCACGCCGGTGAGCATCGCAAATCTGAACATGGTGGCGACGGTGGCCATGCTGGTGGGTCCGGTGCTGGGAGGAGTGATCTCCGAGCGGTCGTTTCCGGTTGCTTTCACGGCGGCGGCGGTCGTGGTCCTGGCCGGGCTCGGTCCCACGCTGCTGCTCGACCGTATGGCGCCCTTCAACCGGGTAAGCGGCCATCGCTACCTGCACCTGCTGCGTCATTGTGGTGTGAGGCTCGGCGTATGGGCCAGCATCGCCGTCGGGCTGTGGCGGGGACTGTTGAGTTCTTACATCGTGATCGGACTCGCCAACGGTGGCAACAGCAAGACCTCTATCGGGGTGGTTATAGCCATAGCCAACGCTGCGGCCGTAGTCGGCGGGTACCTGGCCACCAGGGTGGCCGGTCCCCGGGTGCCGGCCAGCACGGCTTGGTGGTCGGCGGTCACCGCCGTTACGACCCTGGCGGTCGGCTTCGAGCTGAACGTGTCGGTCGTCACCGCATTGCTGGTGGCGGGCGGGGTGGGGGTCGGCCTCATCCAAGTCCACGCTATCACCGCGGTCAGCGAAGCGGTGCATCCCGATCTGCGCGGTGACGCAGTCACCCTGGCCGGCGTGGCCCGGGGCATCTCGCTGTCGGGGGCACCCCTGGGCGTGGCCGGGCTGCTACTGGTAACCGGTCTGGGGCCGGCGGTGATGGTGATCACCATGGTTTTGGTGGCTCCGGCCGCCTTCTTCAGCAGTCGCCAAGCCGTCACCTGAGCGGCCGGCTCGCCTCTGGCTGCTTCCCATCACCGCTATGGCCTGGCACCATATTGTATACAGTCTGCTTGCGATGTAACGGTATCCCGTATACCGTTCGGCCCACTGGCTAACCAGCCGGCTGGCTGTCGCTCAGTACACATCAGCTACACATCAGCTTTCCTGGAGGGACAATAAACCGATGCGGAAACGACTTTTTTCTGTTCACCGGCTTCTGGCCGCGCTGTTCGCCTTGGCGCTTGTGGCTGCGGCCTGCGGAGACGATGACGAAACAACGGCTGGCGGTGAGGCAACTCCCACCACGGCCGGCAGCGAGGTAACTTCCACTACGGAAGGCAGCGAGGAAACTCCCACCACCTCGGCTTCGGCGACGACGGCTCCACCGGCGGATGAGCCGGTCTCGATCGTGCTGGCCATCGATTCCGAGCCCACCACCCTGGATCCCCAGATCACTCAGGACGGCGGCATGCGTCGGGTCATGGAGAACGTCTATGAGCGGCTCATCGAGCACAACCTCGACGACCCGTCGATCCTGGAGCCACGGCTGGCAGCGGAGCTGCCGACGCTCGTGAACGACCTCACCTGGGAAGTCAAGATCCGCCAAGGCGTTACCTTCCACAACGGCGAGCCCTTTGATGCGGCGGCAGCCAAGTTCGCCATCGACAGGGAACTCGACCCCGACTTCGCCTCCGAGCTTTTGGGCCAGATCGACACCATCACCGGCGTCGAGGTCGTTGACGACTACACGCTCCACATCACCACGGGAGGACCGGATCCCATCCTGCCGGCCCGGCTGTACATGATCCAGATGGTGGCGCCCGATTTCACCCAGAACGGCGACATCGCCAAGGATGCCGTCGGTACCGGACCGTACGAGATGGTCGAATGGACCCCCGGCCAGCACTTCGACCTGGTTCGCAACGAGAACTACTGGGGCCCCGAACCCCAGATCGACAATGTGCGGTTCGTGTTCATCCCCGAAAGCCAGGGCCGGGTGGCGGCACTTCAAGCCGGCGATGTCCATATGGCCACCAACATCAACCCCGAGGCGGCCAACGACGTGCCTCAGCTCATCACCCGCGAGGGCCTCGAGTATCCGTACCTGCGGATGAAGAACTACGAGGGTCCCCTCCAGTCCAAGGAGTTGCGCTTGGCCATTGCCCATTCATTGAACATCGATGACTACATCGAGTTCATCTACCTGAATCAGGCGGCCCGGGTGAACTGTCAGCCGCTCGGCTCGGGCGTGTTCGGCTACAACCCGGACTTGCAGGACTACCCCTACGACCCGGATCGGGCTCGAGAGTTGGTAGCCGAGTCCGGCTACAGCGGTGAGGAGGTGTCGCTGGTGGCGCCGACGGGTCGCTGGCTCAAGTTCGAGGAAATGGCCCAGGCTGTCGTCTCCGACATGGAGGCCGTCGGCATCAACGTCGACTTCCAACTCGTTGCCTTCGACCCGTGGTTGCAGGCCTTCTTGGTTCCGTTCGGTGAAGGCCAAGAGGAGATTCTCATGTCGTCCACCTCCAACGAGATCCAAGACGCCGACCGGTTGTCGTCTCTCATCGGCAGTGGGGCCCGGGTGTCCTCCTATGACAACGACGAGCTCGAAGCGGCCATGAACGAAGGCCGGACCACCCTCGACCTCGACTTGCGCCGCGAGCGCTATCAGGACATCCTGGCCGCCAACTGCGAGGACGTCGGCATCCTGCCGATCCTGACATTCCTCGACATCTACGGCGGCTCCGACAACCTCGAATGGACGCCCCGCTACGACGGCACCGCTCGAGTGGAGGACATGCGGCTGAACTGATCGGTAGGCCAAGAGACGGATACTTCCCCGGCCACCTCGGGGGCGCGGTTCTAGTCGTGCCTCCGGGGTGGTTTTCCGGGGCTGGAGCCCGGAGGTAGGCGCTGGACCGTTGTCGGGTTGGCAAGATCAGTTGGAGAGCCAAGATCAGGGCGTACCGGGGATAAGGAAACGCTGAGGCCATGTACCCGTGGGATGAAGCCATACCCTTCGAAGACCGGCGGCGGTACCAGGCCGCCGGGTACGGCACCGAGTACCGGGCCATCTCGGCTGGGGCCAAGCCGGCGGTGATCGTGGTGGACATGACCCGTGAATTCGTCGACAGCCGCTGGCCCACCGGGCATTCCGAGACCGGGTATCCGGCCGTGGCCGCCAACCTCCGGCTATTGGGAGTGGCCCGCGAACTGGGCTTGCCCATCTTTTTCACCAAGCTCTACGAAGACCCGGCCCATGTCCCCACCCCGGCTCAGAAGGGCCGGTGGAAGACCAAGGGTAGACGTCCGCCCGACCCGGGTTTGCCGCCGGGTGATGTGATCGTGGACGAGCTGGCTCCGTTACCGGGCGAGACGGTGATCTACAAACACCACAAGCCGAGCGGGTTCTTCGGCACCGAGCTGGCTGCATTGCTTCTCTACGAGGGGGCCGACACTGTCGTTGTCACGGGCATGACCACCAGCGGTTGCGTCCGAGCCACTGCTGTGGATGCCTTCCAGTACAACCTCGATGTGATCATTCCCTTCGACTGTGTGGCCGACCGCAGCCAGATCTCCCACAAGGTCAACCTGCTCGACCTCCACATGAAGTACGCCGACGTGGCTCCACTCGATCACGTGATCGACTACCTCCGCGCCACGACCGGCCCGGGTGAGAGATGACCGGGTTCGGTTGATGTCCGCTGCGACGGATTTGAAGCGAGGCTTTTTAGTTCGTCTGCCCGGCGAGGAGCAGTTCGTGGTGCTCGACGCCGCTCCCGTGCCCTGTTGGAGTTGGCCCAAAGTGAATGGTCGCTTCATGCTGGTTTCCAGAAGGTGCGCTCGACCATCCGGGTGTTCGCTGCCACAGCCTTCGCGCTTATCGAACGAGCCCGCAACGACGAGTGGGTACCGGCACTGATCGGCGTCGGTGAGCTTCCGCTGTCGGATCGGGCGGTACGTGATTCGCTGCTGGACTCAGGTCTGGTGGCCGACATTCGCACCCAGTCGAGCCTGCGTGAGGTGGTGCTGAGCGAGATCACCGACCCCGACCACCACACCAGAGGAACGGCCCGTTCGTTGGACTCCCGTCGAGAAGCCGAGGGTATTCAGGTTGGCAATCCTCAGGCCGCCGAACGCATGGCGACGGCCCTATTCGTGTATTCGTTGTGTCCGCGGCCCGGGGGCCGACGGGGTGCCACCGAACCCGAGTTGCACGCGGCGGCCTTCGTCGGGGCCCAGGCGTACGGATACGGCGAATCCGAGGTCGTGATGCAGCGACTGTTCGGCAACGACGGGCTCGTGGCCTATGACCAGACTCCAGGAACCGGTGGGAACAACCCGCGCCGATACCACTTCGAGACTCGCAAGACGCTGACAATGCTGCATCGGGCCGAGCGACAGGCGGTACGCGACACAGACCGCGACCAGACCGTGGCCGAATTCGCCTTCGATCAGGCCACGAGCGGACCGTTCGGACAGGTCATCGATGTGCGCGCAGAGAGCTCCCCGACCGCTCCCGTGACTACTACGGATCTAAGGGACCTGCTCGAGTCGGCCGGAATCGACCGGCACCGTAAGACTCGGTTGGTGATCCTGGACTCGCGCTGGTTCAGTCTCTTGAACGGTGACGACACCGCCACCTCCAAGGCAATCGAGTCGGCGTTGGGGCTTGGAGACGACCCGCTGGCTGTGGGTTGGGCGTCCTCGGCTGTGTTCGCCTGCGTCAACACGCAGCTACGAGGCCATGCCCGTGGTATCGCCACCGAGTATCTGGCCTGGAGTCGGGTCGTTTCGCTCGATGCGGTCAAAGCCGACAAAGATTCAGCCAGTGAGGCCCGAAAAAACCAAAAGGATGCCGAGAACCGCCTCGCCAAGGCGGTCAAGAACGCCTACCAACACGTCGTATTCTTTCAGAGGATTCGATCGAAGGGCAGACCCCAAGTCGAATTCGACTAACAAAGGACAACCAATCTGCGCTTGATGGTTCGACGGTTTGGGCTGCGCTTACCGAGAGGGCTAAAGCCTTTGGTCCCGATGAACTTGATGCCAAAGTCTTGATGTTCAACCTTCGTGACGAAGACTTTGGCCGGCCGCTGAAGGAAATACGGGACAGCTTCTGGAATACGCCCCGTTTTCCGCTGTTGCCCCGTGGCGAATTGGAGCTGAGCAGGGCCATCTACCAGGCTGTCGCTGATGACAAGCTAGAGCTCGTCAACGACGACGGCCAGGTAGTGGTTGCCAAGTCGGCCGCCGATGTCAACCTGGCCACCACCATTCGCATCCGCAAACCTGGCCATGTCGAACCGGCCCAAGCCTTGGTGGTCGTACCTGATCTGTTCGGAAAATCGCCAGCCAGTGCCCGACTCGAACTGCAAGCTACCGGTCTGCAAGCAGGTGTTCATGGCGAAGCTGACGGGAAAGTTGTCTCTCAATCTCCCCGGGCCGGGACGCGAGTCGCCGCTGGAGAGAATGTCAGCCTGGAAGCTGCTGTGGCTCACTCTACCGAAGAGCGACGAGCTTCCATCACCACGATCACTTCGCTACGAGACGACCCCGAGCTACGAGACGATATGACTGCCTTGTTTCGAGAGATCGCTAACGCCATAGACTCCAACTTGGCGTCTCATCTCAACCTGTCGTTGCAGATCTCTGCAGATACCGAGAACATCAACAAGATCCGCAACGCCGCCGAAAAAGCCCACACTAATGTCAATGTAGTATGACTGATACTTCCACTCGGTAACCGGCAGAGACGGATCGCCCGAACTCGAGTGTCTGAGTGAGCAGAGCTCAACTCAGTCTAGATCGGTGACCACGGACGTGCCGTCTCGACGAAAGTCGCTGGCCGCGGTCATACCGGGGCCGACCATAACTGCTTGAGCCCCTCCGAAATCGACTCCATCCGGATCGCAGAGCCGGTAACCGGCAGCTTCCAAGGCTCGGAGGTGATCGGCGCCGAATCCGGGCTCGACCGCTATCTGGCTATTGCCGAGCAGCCGAAACCGGGGCGCGGCCACTGCCTCGACCAGATCAATGCCTCCGATCACCTGGTTCAAGATCTGCACTTGCCCTTGGGGCTGCATGATGCCGCCGACCACTCCCAAGCCGAGCCATGCTCGGCCCTCTCTTCTCACCACCGTCGGCACGATGGTGTGATAGGGCCGCTTGCCGGGAGCCAGGGTGTTGGGGTGACCGGGATCAAGCGAGAAGCCCCGGCCCCGGCTCTGGAGAATGAACCCGCCCTCGGGCACGGCCACCCCCGAGCCGAAGCGATCACACACACTCGATACCAAGGCCACGAGTTGACCCCGGGCGGCCACGGCCGTGAAAACGGTGCCCGGGCCGTAGGGCACGGGCCCTCGGACCGGGGCGTCGGCGACCATGGCCCGCAAGGCTTCCAGCGGCGGCACTTCTTCGGTGTCGGGGTCGGCCACCACGGCCAGAGCCAGAGCAAAGGCCCGGTCCAGAGCCTTGGCCATCCGCACTGTGGCCGCCGGGTTGACGGCGGTACCGAAGTGGCCAAAGCGATAGAGTTGATCGGCGGCCAACGCTGCTACCACCCCTTGGCAACTCGGCGGCGCCGTGACCAGCTCATGGGAGCCCAGCTCGATTCGCAAGGGTTCGACCCACTGGCTGCGATGGGCGGCCATGTCTTCGGCATCCAATGTGCCGCCCGCGGCTCTCACCGCGACGATGATGGCTTCGGTCATGGGTCCGGCATAGACCACGTCGGGTCCGTCAGCGGCGACTTGAGCCAGGGTCCGGGCCAAGAGCGGGTTCTGCCAGCGCCGACCCGGGCTCGGGGCGGCGCCGGTCGGGTAGTAGAGGGCCTCGGCCGCCGGTCCGAGGCGGGATCGAGCATTGGCCCATATCAGGCTGCAGCTCGAACCGATGTCACCGCCGGTGACGGCCATATCGACGGCGGGCTCGAAGAGGACTTCCCAGGCCACAGCACCGAAGCGTTGATGCAGGTCCCACCAAGCCGCCGCGGCACCGGGGACGGTCACGGCCTGACCTCCGACCGACTCCACGTACCCGTGGCCATTGTCGGGCACCGTGGCGGGGTCGACCGATCGGGCCGACCGACCGCTGCCGTTGAGTACCGCCACTTCGCTACCGGTCGCCACCACGGCCATGGCGTCACCGCCGAGGCCAGTGGCGGTGGGCTCGATAAACCCCATGACCGCGTCGGCGGCGATAGCGGCGTCAACGGCCGATCCGCCGGCTTTCAAAAGGGTGAGGGCGGCGGTGGTGGCCAACCGGTGCCCTGTGGCCACCGCCACTGTCGGGTGCATGCTCATGGTCTCAATCGGTACTGCTTCTGGGTGAGCCGGCCTGTGAAACGATCCCCGGCTATGTGATCTCAGAACCATACGAGATGGCGAGCATCCGTACGGCCTGACCCGTCGGTGGGATCGTCCAAGCGAAGCTCTGATCGTGACCAGCGCGGCCCCGGTCCAGTCTTGCCGGCACCTCTGGGGCCGGTGACAAGAACGCCAGGGTCTGTTACAGGCTAAGAAATGGCATCGTCCTCAGCAGATCTGGTGACCTTGAATATGATACCGTCATCCAAATCCGCTACTACCTCAAAACCAGGTAGTTCACGAAGATCCTCAGCACTATAAGGGAATCTATACAAGTGCCAGTTATAGAACCAAACTACGTAAGAGCCGGTAGTAATAGACTCGCCCACCAGTTTCAGTTTCGATTGGTACTGTTCAAGTGCTGTTCGATCTGATTCCTCATTCCCATCAATATATTGCCCAGTTAGGATGCGAGTGATGGGATACTCGGGCAGACGGATCGTTACTGTACAGGTTCCGTCCGAGTGCATGCCGTACCAATCAAAGTAAAAGTCGTAGTTGTCGAAACCGTACGGCTTCCGAACTTCAGTAAGATCATCAATATTGACAGGAAGGATGTGCAAGAAGAAGGGATGCTGGGTGGTTTTCTGACTACATTCCTCTTTGACATAGGTCAGGGTGGCTTCTCCGAGATGCAGATCAAAGTCAGAACGACTGGCTAGATCCGACGAGTTTGAGCTCACATTCCGATGAGGTGAAAGATTCCTACGCCATACATATGGGCCACGCTCAAAAGACCTGAGTAGGTAGCGGTACGGCACCTGCAGGCCAGTGTAGTGATGTATAGGGTGTGGGTCGTTGCTGAATATTGCACTTTCAATTGGGTTACTTCGTAAGTACTGAAGAACCTCTGAGGTCCTCCACCGTTCTACGGAGTATCCGGAGTTACTATCACTAAACTGGAAACTGAGTTGGAAAGTTAGCCATATAGGAAGCACTGATAACAGAAGAATCCTTCGATTTAAAGTCATATATGTCGGTAAAGCATTGGCTGACTCAAATATCGTACGATTGGATGCATGGTATGAGGACACAAGCCAGTCCAGCATCATGACAACAAGGATAAGAAGCGGTATATATAGAGGTAGGAGGTACCTAGATGCTCCTTCATTTGAGACAGAACCTTGTGAAACTGTAACGATAAATGCGAATATATAGGTGAGGATGAATCCACCAAATATTGAAATCGAACGCCGAAAAGTACTAACTCCCGATTGATGGCGTGATCGAATTAAAAAGTACACAACGACTGCCATTAATAGTATTAAGGCTGATCCAACTACCCATGCTGCAATAGTATACCGATTGCCTTCCAATAGAATATTAGGCACAGGTGACTCGGGGTCTGAAAAAATTAATTCGGCAAGACCGTATGGAATACGTTTCATAACCTCCAGAATAGGTTGATGACTATAATCTCTATATCCGGTAAGGTTTCCGGTTAACAGTTCATTTCGATACATCCATATACTGACAGGACCGGCAGCTATCAGTGAAAAGGTGGTGATGCGCTTTGCCTTCTCCAGGAGAGTAATATTGCGCTGTAAGATCAGCACCCATAATATGGATATCAACACCGTAACACCTATGTAACGAGTCAAAAAGGCTAGAGCAGTGAGTACCGCTACTCCTATGAGTGCTGAGTAGGTGTTCTCTTTCAGATATTTATCAGTTTTGATCAGAGCAAGGACCGTAAATAGGATGAATGCTGGTTCAGTAAGAGCCCAGGATGCGCTCCCTGCCAGGGCGGTAGAGACAGCAACTGCGAGACAGCCGACCAGGGTAAAAATTTGAGAGTTCAGGCGTTGTAATAAGTAGTGTCCGGTAAAGAAAATCGTCAGCCCGAAGAGAATAGCGTTGATCGGAGCAACAACATCGAGAGGCTCGAAGATCCCGAAGCTAGCTAGAGCGAGTAATGCTGGATAGAAAGGGGGCCAGTCTGTATACAGGGTTCCGTAGAAATTGATAAACCCGTTTCCTTCCAGCAGGTTGCGGGCAACATCGATGTAATTTATCGAATCCCAATGCAGCCCTACGCCATAATTGGCCACGCGGGCCAAGGTGGAGACTGAACCGAAACCGGAGATAGCGGCTATGAGCAGGGTGTAGCGACTGAATCTGAACCGGGTCATGGGTTCTGCGTGTTCATTGGTTCGTTCCCATGCCCTAATCGGTCGTCGGGCGCGAACCCGAGGCTCTCTTTGATCAGGTAAAGCGGACGCCGCTGCGTCTCATTATAGATGCCGCGTAGGTACTCGCTGAAGATACCGAGGAACATTAACTGCATACCGGAGAGGATGAGGATAGCAATGAGTAAGGTTGTCCATACGCTGATCGGTTTATTTATGAAGAGGCTGACGATGATGTTGTAGGTGATGCTGGTCAGGCCCAGACTGCAGGCGAAGAAGCCGAACCAGGTCGCGAGGTGTAGTGGTACTGATGAGAATGAAAGGATTGTGTTTATAGCAAGACGCCATAACTTTGTGTATGAGTACTTAGTTTTGCCCGCGGCTCGGGGTGCTCGCTGATAGGGAATGGGTTCTTGATCAAAGCCGGTCCAAGGCACCATAGCGGCCACGAAACGGTTCCGCTCGGGCATGGCTAGGAAGGCATCCACTACTTGGCGGTCCATGACCCTGAAGTCTCCGGCATCTATTGGGATGGTGATATTGGAGAGCCGGTTGAAGGTGAGGTAGAAACCTCTGGCGGTCCAACACTTGAGCTTTGTCTCTCCGTCGCGCCGCGTACGGACTCCGTAGGCGACATCGGCACCTTTATGCCAGCGGTCGATCATCTCGGGGAGAACTTCTGGCGGGTCCTGCAAGTCGGCGTCGATGAGGGCGATTATATCACCGGCAGCATGCCTCATACCGGCGGTGGTAGCGATTTCATGTCCAAAATTGCGGGAGAAGGAGATAGTCTTCACGCGCTCATCAGCACCCTGAAGTTCGTGCAATACCTGTAATGTAGCGTCGGTGCTGCCATCATTGACATAGAGCAACTCGAAGTTGAGCCTAGGGACTGCTTCAAGAGTGGTAATGAGACGATGATGTAACTGACCGACGACCGAGGCTTCGTTGAAACAAGGGATTACAACGGAAAGAAGAACAGATGAAGTTCGATCCATAATTCCTTGTTCCATAGTTCCTATAGATTGCAGTGTAGGTGATGGCAGGGTAACAGTTTCAACTGTACTTTCTGCTTGTGATAGTTGGTAAAGGGCGGCACTAAGTTTTATAGCCCTGCCACCAAGGATCAGTTCCAGAGTCGCTGGCCAGATCAGGCCCCCACAAGCCTGCTACCGGCACGGCTTCGATGCCACGCTCCAACCCGAACCGGTGACGGCCGCTGTGGAAAAGGACGCCGCCCTCGAACCGATCTCTCGCCACCTCGTCCCGGAACCAGATCAGATGGCGAGCATCGGCCCGGCCGGGAGCGCCCCCGGCCTTGATCTCGAATCCGATGAGTCTCTGACCTCGTTGGACTACTACGTCGATCTCATGGTCACCGTTAGCGGTGCGTAGATGGTAAAGCCGCGTGTTCTCGGATGCCTCGGCCTCGACCCGAAGCTGTGTGGTGACGAACGAATCGAAGAAACGGCCCCGCAGGTCGCTGTCCCGCAGAACATCGTCAACAGTGAGTTCGGCGGCGGCGGCGGCCAGGCCGACATCGGTGAAATGACGTTTGACCCGTTCGGTGACCAGGCGCTTTCGGGGCTTACCGGCCCAAAGGCGGAAGCTCATCTACAAGTCCCATGGCAACCAGTGCGTTCAGGTAACTGTCGGCGGTCCGGCGGTCGATGCCGACGGGCTTGGCGATGGTTGACTGCGGGACAACGCCCGCAGTGTTGAGTGCGTACGATCGCAGGTACGAGCGAAATTTTCTCGGGTCCTTCCTGCGACCGGTCGGGGGATCGAACGTGCGCAGATCCCGGCTCGCGACCGCGTCGATGTACGAGCGAAGCCGACGTCTCCGCTCCCGCTCGGATTCGATAGCCACCACGTCGGGTAATCCGCTGGACAAAGCCTTTTCGAGGTAGTCACGCAAGTTGGGAGGATGCTCGGGAACACTGAACCTTGCTTTCTTGTCGTCCCAACGATCGAACAACGCCACTGCCGAAGCTGAGCCGAAACGCTCCCGACCAACCAGACCCCACAGGTGCAACTGCACCAGTCGGCCGGTGCCGGGCCACGGGTCGGCGAGCAGATCGTTACGGGCTGAACCGGTGATGACGAATGGACCGGTTCTGATCCCGTCGTCGATAGCGCGTTTTACTGCCCGAAGGATTTCAGGGAAGAGCTGCCACTCGTCGATCAGCAGCGGGTATTCACCGAGTGCTATTGCCCCCATCGGGTCGACTTCGACAACGTTGCGGTCGCCCGGGTCGTCGAGACGGAGCTGTGACCGGGCCATCTCACCTCCTGTCCTCGTCTTGCCCACTCCTCGAGGACCGGTGATGAGCACCCCCCGATGTGCTTTCAGGACGTCTTTCAGAACACCATCGAGGATTCGTGGAATGTAAGGTGCGGGCTCGCTCACAGGAATTCCTTGAAACTGTCACCCGACACGGCCATGACACCGCCTGGGCAGACTAGTTGATGTAGCTCCCGCAGACTAGTTGATGTAGCTCCCGCAGACTAGTTGATGTAGCTCCCGCAGACTAGTTGATGTAGCTCCCGCAGACTAGTTGATGTAGCTCCCGCAGGTCGGCACCTGTAGGTACGGGCCTCAGAGGACGTGGCGGATGAAGATCGAGATGGCTGCAGTCACGGCGAAAGCTAGCACTGCTGGCCGGATGAAAGTCCGGTTCAGGTGGGGGGCGGTCATCGACGAGAGCCTGAAACCGAGCAAGGGGGCGGGCACCAGCAATGCTGCCAGTCCGATTTCGGTCGGTCCCAGCTCACCGATCAGGGCCAGGGCCGTGATCGAGATGACCGACCCGACCGCTTGGATAGCAGCCAACGACGATCGGATCTCGGCTGCGGAGCTTCGCTGGTAGGCCAGAGCGACGGGGGGTCCGCCGATACCCACCGAGGTCCCCATGAGTCCGGACACGATCCCGGCTCCGAAGACCGTGCCCGGGGTGGGGGTGATGGGTAGACCGGTGACACTGAGCCCGGTGGCCAGCAGCAGGGCGACCACGAACAGCACCGCCAACCCCCGCTGGGTCAGCAGGGTGATCGCAACCGAACCCAACACCGTTCCTGGGATCCGCCCGAAGATGGCCCACACTGTCCCCCGGCTGTCGATGTCGCTGCGATCCCGTAGGACCATCAAAAGCGAGACCACCGCCCCTATGCACAGGAACGACCCGGGAATGAGCCGGGGGTCGACCAAGACCAGCACCGGGGCCGCGATCAAGCCCAAGCCGAAACCCAACGACCCGTGGATGACGCCTCCGGTGAACAGGGCCAGCGCGGCGATGGCTATCCCCGCCAACCCCACATCGAGGACTTCCACCGAACTGTACGCCCCCCTGCCGATATCGAACTTCCCCGAGCCTACGGGCCTGGACTATCCGTCCGTCGACAGCGATGCGGTCAGCGGTAGTGATCGCAGCGTCAGTCGGCCTCGAACACCACAGGCAGGGCGGGTGGACCCCTGAAGGCATAACCCTTTATCTCGGGCGTCTCGGCGGTGGGATCGAACCGCAGGTCCTGCAACCGATCCAGCACGGCGTTTATCCCAACATCGAGCTCGAGGCGGGCCAAGTGCATACCCAGGCACTGGTGGGCGCCGGTGCCGAAAGCCATGTGGGGCTTGGGTTCGCGGTCGAGATCCCAACGCTGCGGGTCGTCCCAGCGGCTCTCGTCGCGCGACGCCGACCCGCTGAGCACCGTCACGTTCGAACCGGCCGGCACCGGGCATCCGGAGATCTCGGTGTCGACGGTGGCGACCCGGGCCACCATGGTGACCGAGGTCTCCCAGCGCAAGGTCTCCTCGATCACGGCAGGGACCAGCGAACGGTCGGCTCGGACCCGCTCCAGCGCCGAGGGCCGGGCCAACAGGGCCAGCAGAGCTGACCCGAAGGCTCGATAGGTGGTCTCGGCTCCGGCTGGCAACAGCAGGCGTAAAAAGCCGTAGGTCTTCTCGTCGGTGAGGCGGGTCCCGTCGATCTCGGCTTCGACCAGCTCCGATATCAGGTCACCGGTGGGCTCGGCCCGGCGAGCCTCGACCAAGGGTTCGAGATAGTCCCGCATGGCCTGAGATGCGGCCTTGCCGTCCTCAGGGTTCAGCGGCCCGTAGTTGATGCGCATGGCCCAATCGTTGAATCGTTCATGATCCTCGGTTGGTACACCCACGATCCCGCAGATGACCTGAACCGGGAACTTGGCTGTGAGCTGGGTGACGAGGTCGGCCCGACCGGCCGGGGCGATATCGTTGAGAAGGCTGTCCACGACAGGTTGTATCAACTCGGCCCGCCAGCGCTCCAGGGTCGAGCGACGGAAGGCATGAGCCACCAGGTTGCGGTACCGGCGGTGCTCGTCGCCGTCGAGGCCGAGCATCAGTTCCCCCATGTAAGGGCCCATGGTCTCGCTGTTGATCGACGAAGAGAAAGTGCGCCAATCCCGCAGCACCCGGTCGGCATCGGCCCAAGTCGTGGTCATGAAGGCCGATCCCGACGTCCAGCCGCTGCCGAGCTCGATTACCGGGCAGTGGCTTCGGGCATGGGCCCAGGTGGGGTAGGGCTGGGCGTCGTCCCAGTCTTCATATGAGGGCTGCGAGTAGTCCATGTCGGCCTCTCTGGTGTTCATCGGCTCACAAGATGGCGCCGCTCGACTTCATGGTGGCTATGTCGTCCCAGTCGATTCCCAACTCGGCCAGCACCAGCTCGGTGTGCTCGCCCAGCTCAGGGGCCCGGGTGACCTCGACGGGGGTTTCGTCGAACTGGGCCGGGTTGGCCACCAACTGGACCGGCTCCCCGGTCGAGCTCTCCATGGTGGGGAGGTAGCCGTTGGCCACCACTTGGGGATCGGCGTAGATCTCGGCCAGGGTCTGGAACGGGGTCCACACTCCCTCGAAGGTAGCGAGCCGCTCCTTCCACTCTTCGAGCGTCCGTTGGGCGAAAGCCTCGTCGATGATGTCGATGCACTCCGGGCCGTTGCGAGCCCGGGCCGCCGAGTCCTTGAAACGGTCGTCGGTCACCAGCCCGGGCCGTTCGAGCCGGGCCGCGAAATCTTCCCAGTACCGGTCGCTCTGGAGAAGGATGAGGCTGATGTAACGGTCGTCGCTGGTCTTGAACACCCCTACTCCCGGATTGGGGGACAGGCGGCGGTTCCCCCGGGGCAGCGAAGTGAGACCGAACAGCTTCGAAGCCACCACCAGTGGTGAGATCTGCCACAGGGCGGTTGCGAGCAGGGAGACGTCGATCACGCTGGGAGCCCCGGTGCGGTCCCGTTTCAACAGCGCAGCGGCGATGGCTCCAGCCAGGGCCATACCACCCATCACGTCCCCGAAGGCAGGCGAGGGTTGAGCCTGAGGCCAGCCGGTGGATTCGGGCGCGAATACCGAGCCCACCCCGCCCCGGGCCCAGTAGGAGGCTCCGTCGAAGCCACCCTTGTCGGCGTCGGGGCCGGTCGGTCCCTGCCCTGATCCTCGGGCGATGACGATGGCCGGGTTGCGGGCTGTTATGTCGTCGGTGTCGATCCGCAGGCGGCGCCGGACCGGTTCCAAGAAGTTGGTCAGGAACACGTCGGCCGTCTCGACGAGCTTCATCAGCGCTTCGTGACCGTCGGGGTGGGCGACATCGAGGGCTACCGACCGCTTGCCCCGGTTCGGTTGCTCGATCATGAAGTTCACGCCGAGGGCGTCACCGCCCACCAAGCCCGAGGTGATCAGACCCCGCTGAGGATCGCCCCCGGCCGGGTTCTCGATCTTGATGACGTCCGCGCCCCAGTCGACCAGCACCGACCCCCCTGAAGGAACGAACATCCAGGTGGCCATCTCGATGACTCGGATGCCGTCCAGCGGTCCCGGCATGGCTGGCTTCTCGTACTGGCGGTCAGACCGCCAGTAGCTCCTTGAGATTGCCACCCATGATCTTGGCCATGTCGGCGTCGGAGAGCGACTCCGGCAGATCGTCGGCGAAGCTGAGCGGGTTGCCCAGCCCTTCCGGGTGGGGGTAGTCGGAGCCGAACAGGAGCCGGTCGGGGCTCATGATCTCGACCAAGCCTTCCAAGGCGTCCTCCCAGAACGGGTTGACATAGACGTTGCGCTGGAAGGCTTCGACGGGATGCTCGAGGAACTGGTGGGGCATCTTCTTGTAAGCCTCTTGCAGTTTCTCCACCAGCGGCTTCACCCAAGTGCCCCCGTTCTCGATGGTGGCGATACGCAGGTCGGGGAACCGGGTGAGGGCCCCGTGGCAGATCATGGCTGCCATCATGTCGGTGATGGCTCGGTTGTGCATGACCAGCAGGCGTAGCGGGGTGGGCTTGAACGGCAGGAACTCGGTCTTGCCCTCCCAGATCGAAACCAGGTCGGCGTAGCCCGAGTCCGAGGAGTGCATGCCCACCAGCACCCCGGCCTCTTGAATACGGGCCCAGAGTGGGTCGAACTCCGCCAAGCCCGGCGACCGGGGTCCCCGCAATCCCCAGGCCGGCGCCGGGCGGATGAGAATGCAGCGGGCCCCCCGCTCCAGACACCACTCCAGCTCCTCGACGGCTTTCTCGACGATGGGCAGGGTGACGATGGGGGTGGCGAAGATCCGGTCCCGGTAGTTGAAGGTCCACTCGTCGTATATCCACTGGTTGAGGGAATGGACCACGGCATGGGTGAGGTCGGGGTCGTCGCGCATCCGCTCCTCGAGCAGGCTGGCCAGCGTGGGGAACATCAAGGCGCCGTCCAAGCCCAGTTCGTCGAGATGGGGGAGTCGGGCCTCGGCGTTGCGGGCCCATTCGGGGCAGCGGATCGGTTTGCCGAAGATCTCTCGGAGGTTCTTGCCCTCGGGGTTGCCGTGGCGGTAATAGTCCTCTTGGGCACCGGGCGGGGCCACCACCTCGAAGGTGGGGTTGGGGATGTACTCGGAGATCTGTCCCTTGATGGCGATCTTGGTGCGGCCATTCACCTGCACATAGGTGATGGCGCCCTTGTACTGGGCCGGGAGGTATCGGGTAAAGGCGTCGGCGGTCTCGTACATGTGGTTGTCGGCGTCGAACACGGAAAAGTCGAAGGCATGGCCCGGCATGAGGATCACCTCTCGAACGGTAAGGTTCGCCGGCCACTCTAATAGCCGGGGAGCGCTGCGTACTATGCTCAGGCGGTGGCGTCGTCGGGGTCCGGTGGATGCGAGCGCCGGTTCCGTCGGCCCCGGTACCCGTCCACTGCCGATCATTTCGTTCGTCATGTCGCGCACCAGTGGGGCGATCGGGATCTGGTGGTTCTCGGTGATCGGTGTCTGACCTACTCCGACATTGCCGCCGGTTCCGAGAAAATGGCTCGGGCTCTGCTGGCCGGTGGAGTGGGTCGAGGCAGTCGAGTGGCGCTACTGGCCCCCAACGGGCCGGAATGGGTCGTCGCTTGGCTGGCCGCAGCTCGTATCGGGGCGGTGGTGGTGCTGCTCAACACCTTCTACAAGGCCCGGGAACTGGGTCGGGCTCTTGCCCATTGCCGAGCGAAAGTGCTGCTGACTGCTGATCGGTACTTGGGCCACGACTACGGGGCTCGACTTACCGAAGCCGTCCCCGGCTTGGTCGTCCAGACCCACCGGGCCATAACTGTCGACAGCCATCCGCAGTTGCGCACCGTTTGGATGTGGTCCGAGGCGCCACCGGGCTGGGCCGGGTCGGTGGCCAGCCTGATGGAGGGGGCCCGTGAGGTGACCGGAACCGAGCTGGCCGAGACGGCGGCTGCAGTGGCGCCGAGCGACCCGATGGTGGTCTTGTATTCCTCGGGCAGCGCCTCCGAACCCAAGGGCGTGATCCACTCCCACGCCACCGTGATCGGGCACCCGTTCAACCTGCTGGTGTTCCGAGATCTGGCCGCCGGTGATCGGCTCTACACACCGATGCCGCTGTTTTGGGTGGGGGGCCTGGCCTACACCCTGGTCAGCACCATGCACGCCGGCGCCGCGGTGGTCTTCGAGGAGCGGTTCGAGCCCGGCTCCACCCTCGAGCTCATCGAACGGGAACGGGTCACCCATGTCGTGGGCTGGCCCCACATCGCCAAGGCATTGCTGGCCCACCCGTCCTTTGCCGAGCGGGATCTGTCGTCGGTGCGAGGAGGCAGCTTCGACGAGCTTCTCCCCGAGCATCTACAGATGAGCGACCCTCGGCGCCGACCCACCTCGTTGGGTATGACCGAGTCGCTCGGACCCCATTCGATCGAACCCATGGGTGTCGAGCTACCCGAAGCCAAGGTGGGTTCTTTCGGGCGCAGCGTGCCGGGGATGCAGCATCGCATCGTCGATCCGTCCACCGGAGCCGACCTCGGGGCCGGGCAGACCGGAGAGATCTGGATCCGGGGGTATTCGCTGATGCTGGGCTTGCTCGGACGCGAACGCGACGAGGTGTTCGAGCCCGGCGGCTGGTACCGGACCGGTGACAGCGGCCACCTCGATGCCGACGGGCATCTTTATTTCGAGGGTCGGCTGGGCACGATCATCAAGTCGGCAGGCATGAACGTGGCCCCCCGTGAGGTGGAGCTGGTGATCGAGCAGCAGCCCGGGGTGATGCACGCCTTCGTGCTGGCCGTATCCGACGCCGATCGGGGTGAGACCGTGGCTGCCGCGGTGGTGGCCGAGCCGGGCGCGGGGATCGACCCGGACGACTTACGGGTTCGGCTCACAGCCGAGATGGCCAGCTACAAGGTCCCCCGCCACATAGCCGTATTCCCCTCGCCCCGGGACCTGCCCTGGCTCGAATCGGGCAAGATCGACCTTCGAGCCCTGGGCCGGATCCTGGCCGACCGGTTCGGTTCTTGACTGCCCGGCCCCGATAGTGGATCGAAACCGGAATCGAAACCCGCTCAACCCCGGGGCAGCCCCAGCAGCTTCTCGGCGATGATGGTGCGCTGGATCTCGTCGGTGCCGCCCGCGATCGAAGCCGATTTCGACCACAGCCACTGTCGCTGCCAGGTACCGGCCGCCAACTCACCGGTCGGGGCCGGCCACAACGGGGCTCGATCACCGACAACGGCGAGGGCCGCGGCTGAGAGGCGCCTGGTCGTGGTGGAGTGGATGAGTTTCACCACGCTGGATTCCGGACCGGGTTCCAGACCCCTTCCCAGCTTCGAGAGCGTCTTGTAGTTCTGGAGGCGCAGCAATCCGAGCCCCACATAGGCGTCTACGACCATGTCGGCGATGACCGGGTCGCTCAGAGCACCCGTCGATCCGGCGTCGAGCAGCAGTTCGTCGAGGTAGATCTCGTGCACCACCTGTTCCTTGAACGGGAAGCCGGTGCCCCGTTCGTGGGCCAGGGTGGTGCTGGCCACGGCCCATCCCTGATGGTGCCCGCCCACGAGCTGGTCGGCGGGCACGAACACCTCTTCGAGGTCGACCTGGTTGAACTCGGACTCGCCGGTCATCTGGCGGAGCGGATGGATCTCGACCCCGGGCGCTTCCATGTCGATCACCATGCAGGAGATGCCACGGTGACGAGCTCGGTCAGGATCGGTGCGCACCAAGGCGAGACCCCACTTGGAGAACTGGGCGTAGGATGTCCACACCTTCTGGCCCGAAACCAACCATCCACCTTCCACGGGCTCGGCCCGGGTTCGCAGCGAAGCCAGATCCGATCCGGCGTCGGGTTCGCTGAAGAGCTGGCACCAGATCTCTTCGGCATCGAGGATGAACGGTAGCCACCGGGCCTGCTGAGCCTCGGTTCCGTGGGCTAGCAGGGTGGGTCCGACCAGATTGATCCCCACCCGGTTGACGGGCTGGGGCGCGCCGGCCCGGGCGTACTCCATGTTGTAGAGCGCCATCTCGACCGGGGTCGCCCCTCGGCCCCCCACCGATACAGGCCAAGAGATAGCCACCATCCGGGCGACCGCCATGCTGGCCTGCCATCGGCGGCCCCAGGCCATCTGCTCATCCATGCTCAGGCCGGGGCCGGGTCGCTCGACGTTGCGGGCCAACCACGCCCGCACTTCCAGCGCGTACGCCCTCTCGGCATCCGACAGCGACAGATCCATGCCGGGCCGACCTTACCGGCCGGGCTCCGGCCGTGGCTCGGTTACGCTCTGACCGTGACGAAGTTGGCCGACATAGCTGATATTCGCCGGGTTCTGGCTGCCTACTGCCAGAGCTTGGACGACGGCCGTTTCGACGACTGGATCGACCTGTTTACCGAAGACTGCGTGTTCGTGGTGATGGGAATGCGGGCCCGGGGCCGTCACGAGCTGCAGGCTCTGATCGAGCCCAACCAGACGGACGAGCTCAGAGGCAAGCACATGATCAGCGAGCCGCTGATCGACCTCGACCGCGACGTTGCTGCGGTAGCCACCGACTTCATGTTCATCTCCAGAACCAACGAGGTTCTCCAGGCCGGCCGTTACCACGACACCGTCCGCCGTAACCCGGACGGCTGGCGCATCGCCGAACGCGAGATCGTGTTCACCGGCGAGGATCGGGCGACGAGGATCGGACCGCTGAAGAGTTGACGACCGAGGGGGATCCGGATGCCCGTGAACAGCACTGATGTTGCCGACGAGATCGTGGCCACCGTGGCCCGGTGGGTCGACGAGCGGGTGATCCCCCACGCCAGCGAGCTCGAGCACGCTGACGCCTTCCCCACCGCCATGATGCAACAGATGTGCGAGCTCGGTTTGTTCGGGGTGACCATTTCCGAGGAGTACGGGGGGCTCGGCCTCGACATCACTACCTACGCCCGGATCATCGAAGAGCTGTCACGGGGTTGGATGTCGTTGTCGGGTATTCTCAACAGCCACAAGATCGCGGCCACCATGATCGGACGCTTCGGGACCGACGAGCAAAAGCAGCGGTTCCTGCCTCGCATGATCGACGGGTCGTTCCGGGCCGCTTTCTCGCTGTCCGAGTCGGACTCGGGCAGCGATGCTGGCGCGCTGCGGTGCCGGGTCGCTCCCGATGGTGCTGATTGGGTCGTGAACGGCACCAAGATGTGGGTGACCAACGGGGCCCGGGCTGGCTTGGTGATGCTGTTGGCCCGCACCCCCGACGACCGGATCACATGTTTCTTGGTCGAGAAGGAGCCGGGACCCTCCTTCGAGGGGATCACCGTCTCTCGAAAGATCCCCAAGCTGGGGTACAAGGGCTTGGAAACCGTCGAGATGGTCTATGCCGATCATCGAATACCGGGTCAGAATCTGCTCGGCGGTCCCGAAGGTTTGGGCAATGGCCTGCGCTATGCCCTGTCGGCTCTGGAACTGGGCCGGATCAACATCGCAGCCCGGGCGGTAGGCGTGGGTCAGGCCGCCTTCGACGCGGCCATGAAATACAGCCAGGAACGCGAAGCCTTCGGCAAACCGATCTTCCAGCATCAGGCCATCGGGTTCAAGCTGGCCGATATGGCCACCAAACTCCAGGCCGCCCGCCTGCTCACCTACGACGCCGCGGCCCGGTTCGACTCCGGTCAACGGGCCGATCTGGAGGCGGGCATGGCCAAGCTATTCGCCTCCGAAGCCGCGTTCGAGATCGCCACCGAAGCTCTGCGCATCCACGGCGGCAACGGATACACACAGGAGTTCGACGTGGAGCGGTATTTTCGGGACACACCGCTGATGATCGTGGGTGAGGGAACCAGCGAGATCCAAAAGATGGTGATAGCTCGCAAGTTGCTCGAGCGATACACCGGCTCGTGACCTTGGCCGCGGCCTTTGCGGCGGCTCCGGACCGACAGGTTCTACTGGTCGAGGGCCGGAGCCGGGTCTCTTCGGGCGAACTGGAGAGCCAGGTCCGGGCCGTAGCCGCGTCCATGGTGGCTCGGGGAGTCGAACCCGGCCAGCCGGTGGCGTTCCAGCTCCCGGTGGGGGTAGCCAGCGTTGTGGCCTACCGGGCCTGCTGGCATATCGGAGCGGTTGCGGTGGCTCTGCATCCGGCGGCGGGAGCGGATCAACTGGCCCAGGCGCTGGACCAGTCCCGGCCCGGCCTCACCATTGCTGGAAGCGGTTTCGGGCTGGCTCGGATGGCCGGCTCGGTGACCATGGAAGATCTCCTCGACGGGCCGGGGGTGGGGAGCGGGGCCGACCCCGCCGGTGCGGCTGCGACCGTGACCGAGGCCGGCGGCGGCGGCACCGACAGCGACGACGCGCTGGTGATTTTCACCTCCGGGTCCACTGGTTTGCCTCGAGGCGTGGTCCACACCCACCGGAGCCTGCTCTACAAGATCGTTCAGCTCATGAAGACCCACGGCTTGACCCGGGCCGACACGGCTCTCATACCTTCCCCGCTGGCCCATGTGGCCGGGTTGCTCCATGGGGTTCTGATCCCGGGCGCGGCCGGCATGAAGACGGTGCTGATGGACCGCTGGGATCCGGGTGTCGCTCTGGAGGTGATCGAGCAGGAATCGGTGACCTACATGGTGGGACCGCCGACCATGTTCATGGGGCTGATGGACCACCCCGAGCTCGATCCGGGCCGGGTGGAGTCGCTACGGCTGATTTCCTGCGGAGGGGCGGGGGTCACGCCCTCGTTCTGCGAGCGGGCCCGGGCTGCTCTGGGCGCGGTGGTGAAGCGGTCCTACGGCTCCACCGAGGCGCCCACCGTGGCCACCTCGGGTTTCGACGACCCGCCTGACAAGATGATCACCACCGATGGCCGGGCCTTCGGAGAGACCCGACTGCGGGTGGATGCCGAAGGCGAGCTCTGGGTGAGCGGGCCCGAACTGGCCCGGGGTTATCTGGACTCCGAAGCCACGGCTCGGGTTTTCGTGGACGGCTGGTTCCGCACCGGTGATCTGGCTGCCATCACCGACGGTTGGGTCACCATCACCGGCCGATTGGGTGATCGCATCATCCGAAGCGGGGAGAACATTTCCGCCATCGAGGTGGAGCGGCATCTCGAAGCCCACCCCTATGTGCGTCAAGCTGTGGCGGTAGCCGAGCCCGACGAGCGGCTCGGCGAGCGGGTGGCCGCGTTCGTGGTCGCCCCGGAAGGCTTCGACTTGGCTGATTGCCGGGACTGGTTCTCCCAGCAGGGGGCGGCTCGTTACATTGTCCCCGAACGGATCGAGGTGGTGGAAGAGCTTCCGGTGCTGGAGTCGGGCAAGGTAGATCGAGTGAAGCTGGTGGCCCGCCTGCGCCAAAGGCCGGCAAGACAGGAACAGGAGGCTTGGTGACTGCGATGATGCGGGCCGCTGTCTACCGCAGAAAAGGTGGCCTGGAAGTGGTTGACGTACCCGTTCCCGCCCTGGGTCCCACCGATGCCTTGGTGGAGGTGGACTACTGCGGGGTGTGCGGTACCGACCTGCACATGGTGCTCGACGGCTGGGGTGAACCCGGCATGGTCTTCGGTCATGAGTGGTCGGGTCGGGTGGTGGGCCTGGGCCCCGAGGCCAGCTTCGACACCGACGCTGTGGTAGTGGGTCGAGGGTGGATGGAGTGCGGCCGGTGCGGATCGTGCCGGGCGGGCCGGCCCGCGCTGTGTGAGCAGAGGCCCCTGGCCGGCTCGGACGGGCATTGGGGCGCCTTTGCTCGATACCTGGCCGTCGACCATCGTCATCTCGTCTCTGTGCCCGACGGTGTGAGTGCCCGGGAAGCGGCCTACACCGAGCCTCTGGCGGTTGCGATGCATGCCGTCACGTTGGGAGAGGTCGAAACGGACCGGCAGGCCATCGTGTTCGGCTGCGGGCCGATCGGGGCTGGTGTCGTCGCTGTTCTGGGGACTCGTGACGTGGCCGTCACCGTGATCGAACCGTACGGGCTGCGCCAGGAACTGGCCCGGCGACTGGGGGCTGCTGTCGGCTCGCTCGACGATCTCGAGGTTCCCGGCCACCCCGGCGAAGTTGCCGCTGGTGCCGTCGATTACGTCTTCGAGACGTCGGGTGCCCGTTCGGCCGCCGAAGCTGGACTGACCCAGCTCACCGGCGGGGGACGGATGGTACTGGTCGGCACCGGGATGGATTACCCGAAGCTCGACACCAACCGGGTGATCCTCAACGAACTGGTGGTGACCGGTGCCTTCGACTACGACCCGGCCGGGTTCTCGGCCGCCCTCGAGCTCATAGCTTCGGGTGCTCTGCCTCTCGATGTGCTGCTAGAACCGGAGCCCGTCGGTCTCGATGGACTCCTCGACACGATGGGCCGCCTCCGTTGCGGCGAGGTGGCCGGAAAGGTACTGGTCCGACCATGATCCGAGATGGCTTGGACAAAGCTGATTTCAAAGGCCCCACCCGTTTCAACCATGTGGCCTTGAGCGTGCCCGCCGACCTGCTGGACGAGACGGGTCGGGCCGAGATGACCCGCTTCTACGGTGAGGTGTTCGGCTGGCAAGAGCACTCGACCATGACCGAGGACCGCAAGCGGCTGGTCATGGGGGTCCATTCCTACGAGCAGTTCGTGTTCCTCATCGCTGACGAGAACCCGATGCAGGCCCCCAAGGGCGATCACTTCGGGATGGCTGTCGACAGCCTCGACGAGCTGCACGAGGTGCTGAGACGGGCCGAGGCGTTCGAGGCCGAAGACGACCGGGTGAGCATCATCGACTACGAGATCGAGGATTTCGGAGTGTTGAAGCTGCACAGCTTCTATGTTCGCTATCTGCTGCCGCTCATGGTCGAAGTGCAGTACTTCGAGATGGTCGAGGGCGCGTGAACGAAACCGAGGCTCCCCCTCGGATCGAGTCGCTCAAAGTAAAGAACTTCCGGGCGCTACGCAACGTCGACTTGGCCGAGCTGACTCCGCTCACCGTTCTGGTCGGTCCCAACGGCAGTGGTAAGTCCACAATCTTTGATGTTTTGGCTTTTCTCTCAGAATGTTTCGAATACGGGCTGCGACGAGCCTGGGACAAACGAGGCCGAGCACGAGAGATCAAATCACGAGGAACCACCGACCCGGTAGTGATAGAGATCAAGTACCGTGAACGACCCAAGAGCACGGGTAGCAAGGGCAACTCCCTCATCACATATCATCTCGAGATCGACGAGGACAACGGCCGGCCGGTAGTCGTGCACGAGTGGCTGAGCTGGAGACGTAAACAGAGGGGCCAACCGTTCAGATTCCTGGAATTCAAGAAGGGAAAAGGAGAAGCGGTCAGCGGTGAGCGACCGGACAAGACGGCCGAACGCGTCCCGTTCGAGCTCCAAGCCCCCGATCTCCTAGCCGTCAATGCGCTGGGCCAATTCTCCGATCATCCGAGAGTGGCCAAGCTTCGTAGTTTCATCACTGGTTGGCATATTTCGTATCTGACTGCCGATGAAGCTCGTTCACAGCCCGAAAGCGGCCCCCAAGAGCAACTCACCCGCTCGGGGGACAACTTGGCCAATGTGATCCAATACCTGCACGAGAGCCATCCACGACAGCTTACTGAGATCGTCCGGATCCTCACCGGGCGGGTACCGCTGGTCTCCAATGTACGCGCTGAGCAAATGCCGGACGGCCGCCTGCTCTTGCAATTGGAGGATGCACCGTTCGACGAACCGGTTCTGGCTCGCTACTCATCAGACGGAACTCTCAAGATGCTTGCCTACCTGGTATTACTCCACGGGACAGACCTGTATCCGTTCATCGGTATAGAAGAGCCCGAGAACTTTCTACATCCCCGCCTGCTGCCGATTCTCGCTGAAGAATGTCGCTCTGCGCTGACTTCCACTCAACTACTCGTTACCACGCACTCACCCTTCTTCCTCGACGGTCTCAAGGCTGAGGAGGTGAGGATTCTGTGGCGTGGTGATGATGGCTATACCAGCATGCGCAGAGCCTCCGACATCGAAACTATTCCGGAACTGATCAAAGCTGGCGGGTTGCTCGGCAACCTGTGGACCGAAGGATGGTTCAAGGTAGGCGATCCCTTGGCACGCTCATGATGGAGACGACTGTTACCGAAGATGCTGTACCGGAGGGTACAGCCAGGGTTTTGTGGTTTCTGCTCGAGGAACCGTCTATGGGTCACTTCCTGAACGGTCTACTTCCTCGAGTTCAACGGCCGCGAACTGGAACCGACCGGCCGCTCTGATCAGGAAACAGCTACTTCTGCCTCGGCGGGGTCGCTATCGGTGAACTGCAACGAAGCAACGAACTGATCACGGGCTTCACGGTTCGGGCTACCGGGCTCGCCGTACGCCAGTAACGATACCGTAGCCGTCAACGCCACCAAGCCTTTGTCCACACGATGCAACTCCCGCTCGAGTCTCGTGAACCGGGCGTCTTGTTCGGCGAATCGGGCTTCGATCTTGGCGTCTTGTTCGGCGAATCGGGCTTCGATCTTGGCGTCTTGTTCGGCGAATCGATCTTCGATCCTCTCGAATCGGGCTTCGATCCTCTCGAATCGGGCATCGATCCTCTCGAATCGGGCATCGAGGCGGGAGAGCAGCCAGCGCAGACCCGCGAAACCGCCGCCCATGACTATTGCGATCATCCCGAAACCGGTACCGATATCGGTCAAGGTGACCGAAGCGATTGTCATGACAGGACCACCCGCTGGGCTCGTTCGGCCCACCCTACCACCGAGGACTGTTGGGTCACCCCAGCCGGTCGGGCTCGCTGACCTCTTTCGGATCCAAGGGGTCGGCCCAGATGCCGACTCCGGATGCCAGCCGGTCCTGCAGCATCGCGGCCAGCCGGGCTCGGTGATGGCGGGCGTCACCGAAACAGACCTGGTCGAGCTGGGCTCGTTTGAGATAAAGGTGCACGTCGGCTTCCCAGGTGAACCCGATCCCGCCGTGGACCTGCAACGCCGACTCGGCCACCCGCACACCGGCGTCGCTGCACCAGATCTTGGCCGTTGCTGCCGTCACCGGAGCCTGCGTGCTGTCGGCGCCGAGGGTCCAGGCCCCATGGTGGACGACCGAGCGCATGCCCTCGACGTCCATCAGCATGTCGGCACAGCGGTGCTTGACGGCCTGGAAGCTGCCGATGGGTCGGCCGAACTGCTCACGGACCTTGGCGTAGTCCACGGCCAGGTTCATGACCGCCCCGGCTGTGCCCAGCATCTCGGCGGCGTGGAATACGGCGCCCCGGTTCAGATGGGCGGCCACCTCGCCGGGCCCGCCCACGGTCACGGCCGGGGCCCGGTCGAGCTCCACCCAGGCCAGCTCCCGGGTGCGATCCATAGCCGGTTCGGGCTGGCGGTCGATCCGGGAAAGATCTACCGCCACCAACTCGTCGTCGGCTGGCACCACCAACACATCGGCTCGGGCTCCGTAGACGACCGGCTCGGGTCGGCCCGACACCGAACCGTCGGCGGTTCGCTCCAGCGACCGGTGGGCCACCGAGGCGATGGCCTCTCCGGTCAGCAGCCGCTCCCCCCACGGCCCCGAAGCCAGCACGGCCAGCGCCATGAGCTGCTGCGCCAGCGGAACCGGGGCCAGATGGGCGCCGGTCTGTTCGAGGAGAACTACGGCTTCCACCGGGCCCAGGCCGACTCCACCGAGAGGCTCAGCCACCTCGATGCCGACCCAGCCTTGGTCCACCATGGCGGCCCACAGGCTGGGGTCGAAGCCACCGGTTTTGCAGGCCCGCCGCACTGCTGGCATGTCGCAGCGGTCGTCGAGAAGGGCGGCGGCGGCTTCGCGCAGAGCGAGCTGGTCCGCGGACAGGTCGAAGTCCACGACCCCGCATGGTAGGTGTGACGGAGCAACCGGCGTCGGCGATCGGGATCCTTCTTCACCAACTCCGCGGCATGGCGTGGCCGGGTGTAGTGGACACCCCCGGTGCCTGGTAGACCTCGCTGGTGTGGATCTGACCCCCACTGCGGAACACGACCGGTTCCGGCAACGATGCCGCTCGTGGCTGAAGGACAACCTTCCCTGGACTTACGGCACCGGCCTGCCGCCGCTGTTCGACGACCTCGCCGACGAGGTGGCCTTCGGTCGCCGGTGGCAGAGTCGCCTGGCTGGAGCCGGTTTCGTGGGGGTCACCTGGCCGGTCGAGTACGGGGGCCGGGGCGCCGATCCCGTCTACCACTTCATCGTGCAAGAAGAGCTGGCCCGAGCCCGGGCCCCTGAACTGGTGGGCCGCATAGGGGTCAACCTGGTGGGCCCGGCCCTGCTGGCCCATGGCCGCGACGCTCAGAAGCAGCGCTGGCTACCCGGCGTACTCGCCGCCGAGCAACTCTTGTGCCAGTTGTTCAGCGAACCGGACGCAGGCAGCGACCTGGCCTCGTTGCGGTGTCGGGCCGAGCCCACCGAGGGGGGCTGGGTCTTGCATGGCCGCAAGGTCTGGACCTCCTACGCCCAGTTCGCCGACTGGGGCTTGGCCCTGGCTCGCACCGACCCCGACGCCCCGAAACGGGCTGGCATCTCCGCCTTCATGGTCGATATGGCCGCTCCCGGCATTGAAATCCGGCCCCTGCGCCAGATCACCGACGAATCCGACTTCAACGAGGTCGGTTTCGACGGTGTCTTCGTGCCCGAGAACCAGCTCGTCGGGCCCATCGGCGGCGGATGGGGCGTGGCCGGATCGGTACTGGCTCACGAGCGGGGTACCAATCCCCGCCAGCTCGTGATCCACTCCCAGTTGCTCGAGGAGCTGATGGCGTTGGCCCGGGCGCAGGACCTGGGGTCCGATCCTCGTACCGCTCAGGATCTGGCTCAAGCCTTCGTGGAACTGCGCCTGTTCCAACTCCAGAACTGGCGGGCGCTGTCGAGTCTCCAGCACGGTCGCGAGCCAGGACCCTCCACAGCCACGGCCAAGCTGTACTGGAGCGAGATGAGCCAGCGACTGCATGCCACCGCCATGCGGGTGCTGGGCGAAGCCGCCCCGCTGTGGCGAGGGGCTCGGCGGAACCCGGCCGGAGGTCGGTGGCAGCGGTCGTGGCTCTATTACCGGGCTGCTTCGATCTTCGCCGGCACCAACGAGATCCAGCGCACCATAATCGGCGAGCGCACTCTCGGGCTGCCCCGCGAACCACGACCCTGACCCGAGCCTTCTTCTCGCCGGGAGAGGCTAGTTCCGGCTGGGCTGCTTCCTACAATGGTCGCCATGCCTGAGTTTTCGACCATTCTCTACGAGGTCGACGGACCCGTCGCCACCATCACCATGAACCGGCCCGAGGTGGCCAACGCCCAAGACACCGAGTTGATAGACGAGCTCGATGCCGCCTTCGACGAGGCCGACGCCGACGACAGCGTGCGGGTGGTGGTACTGGCCGCCAACGGCAAGCACTTCTCGGCTGGTCACGATCTCAAGGCGCTGGTGGGTGACGTCGAACCCGATCGTTGGCGGCGCATGCGGGAGACCCCGGAAGGTAAGTACCACCACGAGAAGGTCATGTACTTCGACCGCTGCCTGCGGATCCGCGACTTCCGCAAGCCGACCATCGCCGCCGTGCACGGCAAGTGCATCGCGGCCGGGGTCATGCTGGCCTGCATGACCGACCTGATCGTGGCCAGTGAGGACGCGTCGTTCCAGAACCCGGTGCTGCGTATGACCGGCGCCGCGGTGGAGATACTGGTGGAGCCGTGGGAGATGCCGGCCCGTAAAGCCAAGGAGTTTCTCTTGGCTGCTGAGACCATCAGTGCCGACGAGGCTTGGCGGCTGGGGATGGTCAACCGGGTCGTGCCCCGGTCCGAGTTGGCCGGTGCGGTGCGGGAACTGGCTGAACGCATCGCGCTGGTCCCGCCGGCCACCGCTCAGGTAGTGAAGCGGTCGGTCAACAAGACCCTCGACTTCCAGGGCCAGCGCGACGCCTGGGACTACCACTTCCAAGCCCACCATTGGATGCACAACACCGCCACCGCTCTGGGAGCGTTGGAGAGGCGAATGCAGAGGGGTTCGATGCAGGAGGTGTTCGCCGAACACCGGGATCCTTCGTCGCAGTGAGACAGCCTCTGGCCGGACTGAGAGTCCTCGATCTCGGCACCCGGATCGCAGCGCCGTTCTGTGCCGGGGTCTTGGGTGAGCAAGGGGCCGAGGTCATCAAGATCGAACAGCCCGGCGCTGGTGACATGCTGCGCGGGCTGGGGCCGTTCACAGTCGGCGACGACGCGACGCCGTACTCGCTGTATTGGTCGGTAGAGGGCCGAGGTCGCAAATCGGTCACGATCGACCTGCACCATCGACGAGGCCAGGAGCTGTTCCGGCGCTTGGCCGCGGTGTCCGATGTGGTCTGTGAGAACTTCCGACCCGGAACCCTGGAGCGCTGGGATATCGACCCGTCTCGGCTCGACCCCAGGGTGATCACGGCCCGGATCAGCGTATTCGGCCAGGACGGCCCCAAGTCCCTGCGGCCGGGACTCGACCGTAACGGGGTGGCCTACGGCGGGCTCATGCATCTGACCGGTGAACCCGACCGGCCCCCGGTTCGGCCCGGGGTGACCGTCACTGACTACCTCACCGGCGTGTTCGCGGCCCAAGCCGTCACCGCCTTGCTCTATGACCGCGACGCCCGGGGAACCGGCCGGGGCGGTGTGATCGACGCCTATCTCTACGGCTCGGCTCTGCGCATCCTGGAATGGACTGTCGCCGCCTACGACAAGTTGGGGTTGGTGCGCAACCGGAGCGGCAACCGCCTCGATCATTCGGCTCCCTTGGACAACTACCCCAGCCGCGACGGCCGCTACGTGTGCATCGTGGCTGCGGGCCAGACCAACTTCGAGCGGCTGTGCGCGGCCATGGACCGAGCCGATTTGGCCAGCGACGAGCGCTACGACACTGCGGCAGCCCGAGCCCGGTACAACGACCAGATCAACCAGATAGTGACCGACTGGACTTCAGGACTCGACGCGGCCGAGATCGAAGCTCGCTGCGTCGATCACGATGTCCCGGTCGGGACCGTCTACGACGTGGCCGACTTGGCGGCCGATGAGCACGTGCTGGCTCGTGGCGACATTCTCTCCGTGGACGATCCGGTCATCGGGGCCGTTCGCCAGCAGGCTCCGTTTCCCCGGATCGTGGGCCAGCCGGTGGTACCCCCGGCTGGCGCCCCCCGGCTCGGCCAGCACACCGACGAGGTGCTGTCGGGCCTTCTCGGCCTGTCCGGAGCCGAGATCGACTGGCTGCGGGCCGACGGCGTCGTTTAGCTCGGCGGTTTAGCTCGGCGCGTTCGGGGCGTTCGGGTTGCCGCTCAGCCGTCCCGTTCGATGAGGGTGCCGGTGCCGAGCCCGCCCCCGCAGCACATCGACACCAGGCCGTAGCGGCCTTCGACGCGTTCCAGCTCGTGGAGGGCCTTGGTGGCCAGGATGCAACCGGTTCCGCCCAGAGGATGGCCGAGGGCGATGGCACCGCCATTGGGGTTGGTCCGGGCGGGGTCGGCGCCGGTGGTCTTGGCCCAAGCCAGCACCACCGAGGCGAAAGCCTCGTTGATCTCGAACACATCGATGTCGTCGACGGAGATCCCTTCCCGGTCGAGTATTTGTTCGGTGGCGGGTATGGGTCCTTCCAGCATCAGAACCGGATCGCAGCCCACCAGGGCCGTTCGGGCCACCCGGGCTCGCGGTTCCACCCCCAGAGCTTTCGCCCGCTCCGCCGACATCAACAGCACCGCGGCGGCTCCGTCCGCGATCTGTGACGACGTGCCCGCGGTGTGGACTCCATCGGCTCGGGCCACCGGATCCAGAGCGGCCAGTGCCTGAAGGCTGGTGTCGCGGGGGACTTCGTCGCGGGCGAGCTCGGTTGTCTCGCCCGTCTTCTTACCGGCGGCATCCACCAGCGCAGCCTGGATGGGAACGATCTGGGTTTCGAAGCGCCCCTCCCGTATGGCCCGGGCGGCCCGGAGCTGTGAGGTGAGCCCGAGCTCGTCGGTGTCGGTGCGGGAAATGCCGTACTTGGTGGCGATTCGCTCGGCCCCCTCGAACTGGCTGGTGAACTCGTAGTGCTCGAAGTAGCTGCGTGACACCGGCCGGCCTGGGCCGCTGGAGGTGTTCGACCCGATCGGCAGCATCGTCATCACCTCCACCCCGCAGGCCAGCACGGTGTCCTCGGCTCCGGATCCGATCAGACTGCAGGCCAGGTTGAGGGCGTGCTGGGACGATCCGCACTGGGAGTCGACCGTGGAGCAAGCCGTGTTCGGATCGCCACCGTGGGACAGCCAGGCGGTGCGGGTGATGTTCATACTCTGGGCCCCGACCTGGCTGATGCAGCCGCCCACCACTTGGCCGACGGCACTGCTGGCGACCCCGGCCCGGCGCAGGCACTCCATCTGTATCGGCCCCAAGATGTCGGCGGGGTGGGTGTGGCCCAGGGTGCCGTTGCGTTTGCCCACGGGAGAACGCACAGCCTCCGCTATCACGACTTCGGTCATTGCATAGTCCTTCCCGCATTCCTTGGCATGGTCTTCCCCGCTTCCCCGGGCCCAGGGCCGGAGCTTAGGGGTGGGTGAGCTCGTGTCGCCAGACCGGACCGGCCAGCGCAGTCTGGTCAACGAGGCGGGTTGCGTTCGGAATAGAAGACCCGTTCGGCGTTGGTTCGCAGGAACTTCTCCAAGACACCATCACGGAGATCGAGCTGCTCGGCCTCGCTCACGCAGCGCCTCATCGACAGCACGGGATGGTCGCTGGCGAACATGACTTTGCTCTGGCCCCGGGTGTTCATGAAACCGATGAGATCGGGTGGGAAGTGTTTGGGGCTGTAGGCCGACGTCATCAGATGGAGGTTGGCGTACTTGATCATCAGCCGGATTGCCGTGCCCCACCAGGGATCGGCGCCGTGAGCCATGCAAAGCCTCAGGGTCGGGAAGCGGTAGCAGACCCGGTCGAGATGGATGGGGTCCTGGCATTCGCCCGGCATCGGGGGGCCCGGCAGGCCTGTGTTTATCGACAGCGGCAGGTCCAACTCCACGCATTTGGCGTAGAGGGGGTAGTAAACGGCGTCGCTGGGAGGCAGATCGAAGTTGAAAGGAACGGTCCGGGCCATCACCACCGGGTACTGGTAGACCATGTCCTCTAGCCGCCAAAGTTCGGGCATGAGCTTGTGGGGCCGTACGTAAGCAGCCAGGGCGAAGCGATCGGGCCGTTCCCGGACGAAGTCGAGGACCGTCTCGTCGGGTTTGCTCACCGGCACCGTGAGCACCGCCTTCTCCACACCGGCATCGTCCATCCGGTCGAGACACTCCTCGATGGTGAGCGAGCGCCCGAAGTCGTCGTCGGCCTTGAAGTAGTCCTTCTTCACTCGTTCCAAGAGTTGGGGGGGCACGGCCGTGCCCATGTTGACGTTGACCCACAGGTCGATGGCTCGATGATCGGTCATGATGACGGGACCCTTCTGTTCGGATCGCTCACGGCGCCACCGCCACCACGGTCCAGTCGAGGATGTTGGTGCCGGACTCCGGGCTCTGCTCGGCCCCGCCTCTCGCCGGGGGATGGTCTCGGTGGGCGAACCCTTCGACTTGCACGGCGAAGGCACGCCCGGTTCCGGCCGCAGCGGTATCCAGAAGGGTGTGACGGAACGAAACCAGGTCTCCCTCGAATGCGGGACCGGTGTGGTCGCAGTTGTGCCACCCCACCACGGTGGCCATACCGGGCAGGACCCGAGACAGCGAAGCCTGAGCCAGCCCCACCACGTGCCCGCCGTAAACGAGTCGCTCCGGGTAGGGGGAATGAGCGACATCGCGGTGGATCATGGCCAGGTTGTGGGTGAGTCGGACCAGCCCCGAGGCGCCGTCGATCACGTCCCGAGTCGGGTCGATGACGGTGGTGCCAACCTGCCAGCCGGTGGCCGGTCCGAGCGGCCCGAAATCCCAGCGGGCGGGAATCAGTCCGGTGTAGTTACTGAGATCGAACTCGGATCCCCGGCCCAGGTCACCGGTGTGGCCGGGTTGACTATCACCTCTCTGGGGCAGCATCGGGGCCCGCTGGTATTCGATGGCCGGCTCGCCGTTGGCGGTGGTGACGACATCGACCAACACTTTGCCTCGGTGTGCTCGCCCCGGTCGAGCCCGGCTGTCGACCAGCGCAGCCACGGTCACGGTGGTGGCTATCGACTCTCCGATGAACACCGGTCTCAGCAGCCGGACATCCCGATAGAAGAGGTTGGCAACGGCCCGTCGGCTGATGGTGGTGCTTTGCCCGATCGACAACTGCATGACCAGACCCGGGCTGGCCAGCCGGCCCCGCTCTCCGGTGACGGCCTGGCTGGTTCGGGGATCGAGCACCATGGGGAGCCGCTCGC
Source organism: Acidimicrobiales bacterium (assembly GCA_963422655.1). Lineage (GTDB taxonomy): Bacteria > Actinomycetota > Acidimicrobiia > Acidimicrobiales > Aldehydirespiratoraceae > CATQHS01. The sequence goes on from OY730440.1 coordinate 2,181,933, forward strand.
CCACGATCGCCTGGTAGAGCGCGGCCATGGCATCGTCGATGACGACAGAGGGCTGGCGGGGCAGTTCTTCGCCGTCGCGGAGCTGGTCGTAGAAGGGGCCGTCGAGGGGGATCACCGGATCACCGGGCCCGGTCATTCGGCCGCTTCGACAGTATCACCGGCCCCTCGGCTGTGACAGCCACCACGTCGCGGCGGTCTCCATCGGTCACGTCGAGGACCATCCCGGCTTCGAGCCGCTCGCCGCCTCCCAGCGCGGCGTTGATGATAGGACGCTCGAACCCCATCCCCAGCCCTCGTACGCCCCAGGTGCCGGTGGCAGCCACAGAGGCCAGGTCGCGGTGGGTGGCCCCCGGCCGGCAGGCGGCGATCAGGTCGGCGGGCCCGGTTCGCTCGCCGTTGATGAAGCAGCCGCCGACCCCACCTTCGTACAGGGCACGAATCACCCCGATGTCGATGAAGATGCCGGAGTTCCGAGGCTCGACCCGCAGGGTTGATGCCATAACGGTCACTCCCACCCCGGCCAAGGCTTCGATGGCGACCGCCGCTGGGGCCGGGGCCGCGGGCGCGGGCGCAGCCAAAACGGCGTCCACACCGGCCCAAGCCGCGTCGCAGGCTCGTTCGATGGCGTCGATCTCGCCGGGTAGCTTGCGGCGCCGCACCCCCGCCATCAGGTCGTCGGCGGGCACGATCTCGGCTCGGGGGGCGAAGCCGGCCGCAGCCCGGCGAAACGACGGCGTGAGCTCGTCCACTCCTATCCGGCGGGCGTCGGCCATCCCGTCGATGGCGGCCATGGAAGCGGCCATGATCCTGGGGTTCCACGTCAATGGGTAGAGATCGTCGGGGTTCATCGAATCGTCGATGCCGGCTTCCCAGCTCGACATGGCATGGACTCGCCTCGTCGAGCCGACCACCACGCATCCGGCTCCAAAGGGCCGCGTCCCGGCCGTCCACAACCGGCGGATGCCGCAGGCGTAGCCAGCGTTGTCCTGGCGCCCGAATACCAGCACGTCCAAGCCGACGTCGGCCATGGCGGCCAGAACCCGATCTCGTCGAGCGGTGACAAGATCGCCGGCTCCGGAGGGCGGCCCCGATTCGTCGCTGTTGCCGTTCACAGCCGATTTCACGGGTCGCTGCTCACGACTGGAACGGCTCGTAGTGATGACCGCCGCCGAGCAGCCGCCAGCCCTCATCGGTCACGGCCACGATCTCCTCGGCCCGGTACCCGCCCACCCCATCGGCCCAGATGACCGGCTCGAACACCAGTACCATGCCCGATTCGAGTTCGAAGTCGTCGTCGAAATCCGGGCCGAGATCGGTGCCGATCATCGGCATCTCGGCGCTCTCCAGACCCACGCCGTGGGCCAGATAGAAATACGGCAGCCACGGCGTCTCGCCGGAGGGTTCGGCGGCCCGGGCCGCTCGACCCACGTCTCCGAGCGTGGCTCCGGGCCGGGTGGCGGCGCAACCGGCAGCCAGCACCGCCGACCAGCGGGCGAACAGCGATTGCTCGGCCGGGGTCGGGTCTCGGCCCACGACCCAGGTCCGGCCGAAATCGGACATGTAGCCTTCATAGCCGACACCGGCGTCCACCCACACGAGATCGCCTTCGGCGAAGGTGGGGTTGCCCACACCGGTGGGGAAGGCCACGTGACCGGTGCCGGTCCGGGGCCCGCCAGCACCCGAATTAGGCATGGGCTGGAAGATCGGGTCGATCCAGTTGTGATAAACCCGGCCGGGCTGGGGGTTCGGGTCTTTGAGCGCGGCCAAGAAGGTACCGGCCACCTCGGAGCGGCGGACGCCCGGAACGCAGGCTGCTTGGGCTGCGGCCATAGCCCGTTCGGTCCAGCGCTGGGACAGGTCGATGCAGGCCAGCTCATCGTTTGTCTTGACGAGTCGGGCCGGCCCCAGTACCCGGTTGGCGTCGATCAACTCGGCCCCGGCCACCACCCCGGTCCGGGCCATGGCCCCGGTCACGGCGTCGACCGCGATCCTGCGGCCGCAGATATCGCCCAGCCCGTCGGTGATGGCGGCTTTCATTGCCCCGGCCCCGTCGTCGAGCTCGGGCCACAGCGGCGGGCCGCACTCGGCGTCGGTCTCGCCGACGGCACCATGGACATGGATGCGGGCCGGTTCGTCGTCGGCACTCACGATGGCCACGGCCCGACAATGGTTGGCGTGACTGGCGTCGACCGCGTCACCGGCGAAACCGGTGGCGTAGGTGATGTTTGGTCCGTGGAGCAGGACAGCGCCGTGGACGTTTTGGGCCCGCATCCGGACGCGCAGCCGGGCCAGCCGTTGCGTTCTCATGCGGCCCAAGTCGGCAGCCGGCGCCGTCATGACGGCGCCGGCGTCAGCGTCAGCGTCCATGGGAGCCAATATGCCCCAGACCTGTCCCATCTGCATCGTTCAGCGCGGCGCAGCATCGTCATCCGAGCGTTCGCCGGCCGTCTTCGCTGATGAGGGATCCTTACCACGAACCCGCTCGACTCCAACAGGTGATGGTGATCGGCTCGACCTCGAGGCCGTAGTCGTTACAACTCCAGCCCGGCCAGACCGCCCGGGGCAAGATCGCTCCCGGGGGCTCGAGCCGCATCAGGCCTGAAGCTCTTGGATCCCGACTCGTAGATCGGTCCATCGATCTGCACCTTGTACAGGGTCCAGAGTCGCCAGACGCATTCCCACTCCCAGGACGCGGGGTCCAGCTTGACGATGGGAAGGTCCATGTTCATCAACTCTTCAGCCCCCAGGGTGTAGCCGTGGGAGACGGTCTGATCCTGTAGGGCATCGACGAGCGCCGAAACCAGCGTCTCGGTTTCGGCGTGGGGCGGAGGGTTGGATCGGTAGCTGATGACCTGCCGGATCATGGAAGCGGTCCGGTCCAATGCCGACTTGGCCTCCTGTGCGTCTACGCCGCTGACATCCACGAGCAACCTTGCCCAAAGCTTGGTCAGGCTGCAGTTGGACCGTATGGCGTCCTCGGCTTGCTCGATCGCCTTCAAGATGCTCTTGGCCTGGATCCAGCGGTTTCCTATGAACATCTGAGGGTCGACCGGACCCAGATCGCTGGTGGGGCCGAGCCGGATCTCGTCGGCCCCCAAGGCCAAGAGGGTGGCCGCGCTCTTGGCTATGTCGGGGATAACGACGGCCAGCCGCCTGCAACGGCTCTGGAGAGACCGAACGGCTCTGATGGCCTGTTCCGCACTTCCGCCGGGGGAGCCGAGCAGGAGATGGAGATCGCCGCTGGGATCGATCCCGAACAGGTGTTCCTCCAAGCTGGTGACGGTGTTGCTGTCGATGATGTCGAGGGCGACGATCAGGCGGGAATCCGTCTTTGTCTCATAGGCCCGGATCAGTTGCTGGCGCTGGTACTGGTTGGTGTGCTGGGCGTGATAGAGCGGGCTCTGGTGGGGGTGTTCAGGAACGCTGAGCTCGTCGAGCATGGCTGTCGGGTAAACCGAGGACCACTGTTTCTCGAAAACATCTCCCACTCTTCTGTATCCTTTGGATCGCTGGACCTGCCCCAATGCTTTCTGTTGTCGTACTAGACATCACTGCTCGCGGCCTAATCCGGCGCCCTCATTTCGGTGCGATCTGTGTGGAATGATCCGGCCCCCGCCGGTGACGTCGGTGACGTCTCGTGGCCTGATCCGGCGCCCTCATTCGGTGCGATGGTCAAAGCGGGACAGGCGGGAAACGCTACCCTCGACGCAGACTTCAGGACGGCTTCCAGTATGCGTAAACCCGGTGCAGTCGGACGGCGACGCTCGAGTCCGGTTCGACTGCTGGGCTGGCCATGACCGGCGCCAGCACCGGTGTGCCGAAGGCTGCGGACTGGGCCCGGCGGGATGCCGACGTCGTCTGGCACGGCTTCACCCAGATGGCCGTCTACGAGGACTCGACGCCGGTTATCGTCGAGCGGGGCGCCGGCCACTACCTCTACGACGTCGATGGGCGCCGGTACCTCGACGCCATCTCGTCGCTGTGGGTCACCACTCTGGGCCATGGAGATCCCGAACTGAACCGGGCCGCTCGGGACCAACTCGACCTGATCAGCCACTCCACCCTGCTCGGCAACGGCAACGTTGCTGCCATCAGGCTGGCCGAAGCCCTCCGAGCGGTGGTGCCGGTTCCCGAGCCCCACTTCCTGTTCGCCTCCGACGGTGCTGCCGCAGTGGAGCAGGCCGTCAAGATCGCCTTCCAGTATTGGCACAACCAGACGATCGTCGACCGTACCGCCTACCTGGCCCTGGGCCATGCCTACCACGGTGACTCGGTGGGGTCGCTGTCGGTGGGCGACAGCGGTTTCGGGACCGATCGGTTCGACCCGTTGCGCTTCCCGGTGGTCCGCACCCCTGGCTATGACGACCCGGACTGGGTCGTGAAGGCCATCGACGCCCTCGACAGACACCAGCACCGGTTAGCCGCGGCGGTGATCGAACCCTTGGTCCAAGGGGCGGCCGGCATGCTCGTGACCGCCCCGGACCAAGTGGCGATCTTCGCCGGGGCGGTCCAAGACCGGGGCATACCACTTATCTGCGATGAGGTGGCCACCGGCTTCGGCCGCACCGGCACTCTGTTTGCCAGCGACCAGTGCGGCATACGTCCCGACCTCATGTGCCTGGGCAAGGGTCTCACCGGCGGATACCTGCCCCTTTCGGCCACCGTGGTCACCTCCGGCATATACGAGTCATTCCTCGGCGAGGATCTCGGGGATCGGACCTTCTGTCACGGCCACTCCTACAGCGGGAACGCCCTGGCCTGCGCGGTGGCGACCCGCCACTTGGAGCTGATCGAGGAGCGCGACATCATCGTCCACGTAGCGGCTGTGGCCGATCACCTCGATTCGGCCCTGATCCCCGTTGCCGCCCTCCCCACGGTCGGGGCGGTTCGTAGGCGCGGCCTCATGACCGGCGTGGAGCTAGCCCCACCACCCGGCGCCGTCCGCTGGGGCCGCAAAGTGTGTGCCGCCGCGGTGCGGGCCGGTGTGCTGCTTCGGCCCCTCGGTGACGTGATCGTCATCATGCCCCCGCTGTCGATCACCGAAGCCGAGATCGACACCATCGTCACTACTTTGATAGGCGCCATCAGTGAAGTAGCCGGACGGGAGGCAGGGCAATGACCCGAGCCGGCTGGGACGGCATCGCAGCCGAGGCCATGGTCGCAGTCGCTGCCGCCAATCAGGTACGCCGGCCTGTGGATCTCGACGGTGGACGCCCGGGCACCGTCTTGTCCCGGACCGGTCAGGAGATCCTGTCGTTCGCATCGAACGACTACTTGGGTCTCAGCCAGCACCCGGCTGTGAGCGCCGCTGCCACCGCCGCCATCGCCGTCTACGGCACCGGCTCGGGATCGGCCCGGCTCATCGTGGGGTCGAGGCCGGTCCACACTCGGCTCGAAGCCCGCATCGCGGCTTGGCGGGGCACCGAAGCAGCCGTGCTGTTCACCACAGGGTACGCGGCCAACCTCGGCGTTGTGGCCACCATGGGCCGGTGGGCGTCGCTGGTCTGCTCCGACGAGCTCAACCATGCTTCCATCATCGACGGTTGCCGCCTGGCCCGAGCCCCTACTCACGTCTATCCCCATCGCGATACCGACGCCGTCGACAGTCTCCTGAAGGGCGCGAACGGCAAAGGGATCGTGATCACCGACTCGGTTTTCTCCATGGACGGCGATCTGGCCCCGGTGGCCGAGCTCTCCCGGGTATGCGCCGCTCACGGGGCACTGCTCGTCCTGGACGACGCCCACATGGTGTTCGACCATCCCGAATCGGTCCATCCGGATTGCCGGGTGCTGAGGGTGGGGACCTTGTCCAAAGCCGTCGGCGCCTTGGGTGGGTACGTGTGCGGGCCGGCGGCCTTCATCGACCTGCTGGTGAACAAGGCCCGCTCCTATATCTTCACCACCGCTACCACCCCCGCCGCCGCCGCCGCCGCTCATGTGGCCATCGACATCATCGACTCGGCCGAGGGGGCCGAGTCGATGGATCGCCTGCGGGCCAACATCGACCGGATCCGGCCCGGTCACCCCAGCCCCATCATCCCCGTTGTCATCGGTGACGAGAAGGAGACCGTGGCCGCTTCGGACATCCTGGCCCGGGCCGGGATCCTCGTGCCCGCGATAAGGCCTCCCACGGTCCCGGTCGGGACGTCCCGGCTCCGGGTGACGGTCTCGGCCGCCCACACCGATGCCGATCTCGACCGGCTCGCCGACGTCCTCGGCTCGGCCGGGGTCCTTGCGGCCGGGGATCGGATCCATGCCGGCTGAGACCGTGGCCTACGTCACCGGCACCGGTACCGGGATCGGCAAGACCTGGGCCGCAGCCGCGCTGGCCCGGACTCTGCGAAATGCAGGCCGAACCGTTCGGGCCTGCAAACCGGTCCAGTCCCACGACCCGGCCGATACCGTCCTCACCGATGCCGACGTCCTGGCCGACGCCACCGGGCAACGGGCCTGTGACGTCTGCTCGCCCGAGCGCACCTACCCGGTGCCGCTGGCCCCGCCCATGGCCGCCCGCAAGCTGGGTCGCACCTGCCCCGGATCGGACGAGCTGGCCCGGATCTGCTACTTCGGCGATGACGTCGACGTGGGCATCGTCGAGGGGGTGGGGGGCCTCTACTCGCCGCTGGCGGTCGACGGCCACAACCTGAATCTGATCGAACGGATCGAACCCGATCTGGTGCTGGTGGTGGCCTCGGCCACTCTCGGCGCCATCCATGACACCATCGCCTGCACCGTTGCTCTTGCTGCCCATCGTCTCATGGTGCTACTGAACCGGTTCGATCCCGATGTCGAAGTCCACAACCTGAACCTCGACTGGTTGCGGGATCAGGGTCTTACTGTCATGACTTCGGTGCCGACGCTAGCCGACCACATCTGATGAGCACGTCTGGTCGAGCGCTTCTGGCTACTGTGGCGGGGCGGGCCGAAGCCCCATAATCCCGGACCGAGGAGGCACCAATGTCCGAAGGGTCGATCGAGGTCTACGAGAGCGAGGACCGTACCTTCGCACCGCCTGCCGACTTCGCCACCGCCGCTATGGCCAACGACCGGTCCTTGTATGAGGAGGCCGAGGCCGACTTCGAGTCGTTCTGGGCCCGCCAGGCCCGAGAGCTGCTCACCTGGCACGACGACTTCCACACCACCCTGAAATGGGACCTGCCTTTTGCCGAGTGGTTCGTCGGCGGCACCCTCAACGTCTCGTACAACTGCCTCGATCGCCACGTGGCCGCGGGCTCAGGCGACAAAGTCGCTTTCCACTGGGAGGGAGAGCCGGGCGACACCCGCACCATCACCTATCGAGAGCTGCTGGCCGACGTGCAGCGGTTTTCCAACGTGCTGTTGAAGCTGGGGCTGCGCAAGGGCGACCGGGCAGCCATCTACATGCCGATGATCCCCGAACTGGCCGTGGCCATGCTGGCCTGCACCCGCATCGGGGTGGCCCATTCAGTGATCTTCGGCGGGTTCTCACCCGACGCCATCACCGATCGCTGCGAAGACGCCGAGGCCAGACTGATCATCACCGCCGACGCCGGCTACCGGCGAGGCGAGCCGTCGATGCTCAAACCCAACGTCGACGCTGCTTTGTCGGCCGGGGCGCCCACGGTGGAGCACGTGGTCGTCGTCGACCGGTGCGGTACCGATCCGGCCATGACGCCCGGCCGGGATCTGTGGTGGAGCGACCTCATGGCCTCCTCGGCCCCCGAATGTCCGGCTGAGCCCATGGACTCCGAGCAACTCTTGTACCTCCTCTACACGTCGGGGACCACGGCCAAGCCCAAGGGCATCATGCACACCACCGGCGGTTACCTGACCCAGGTCTGCTTCACCCACAAGTACGTTTTCGACTTGCAGCCCGACACCGACGTCTTCTGGTGTGCAGCCGACATCGGCTGGGTGACCGGCCACAGCTACATCGTCTACGGACCGCTGGCCAACGGCTGCACTTCGGTTATGTACGAGGGCACGCCCGACACGCCCCGGCCCGAGCTGCGCAGCGGTGATCGGCCCGGATGGGCCAAGGACCGGCTGTGGGACATCATCGAGCGCTACGGCGTCACCCAGCTCTACACGGCCCCCACCGCCATCCGCACCTTCATGAAGTGGGGCGAGGAATGGCCGGCCGGTCACGACTTGTCCAGCTTGCGGGTGCTGGGCACGGTGGGGGAGCCCATAAACCCCGAGGCGTGGATGTGGTACCACCGCCACATCGGTAGTGAGCGCTGCCCCGTTGTCGACACTTGGTGGCAGACCGAGACCGGGGGCCACATGATCGCCCCGCTGCCTGGCGTCACCGTCACCAAACCTGGTTCAGCCACCCAGCCGCTGCCAGGGGTGTTTGCCGAAGTGATCGACGACGACGGCAACGTCGTGGGCGTCGGCGGCGGCTACCTCACCGTCACCCGGCCTTGGCCGTCGATGCTGCGGGGGATCTGGGGTGATCCCGAGCGCTATCGGCAGACCTACTGGTCGATCTACGAGGGCCGGTACTTCGCCGGGGACGGGGCCCGGGTGGACAATGACGGGTACCTGTGGCTGCTGGGTCGAGTCGACGACGTGATGAACGTGTCGGGCCATCGCATCTCCACCACCGAGGTGGAGTCGGCGCTGGTGGATCACCCGGCCGTAGCCGAGGCGGCGGTGGTGGGGGCCCGAGACGACGTCACCGGTCAGGCCATCGTCGGCTACGTGATCCTGGTGGGCCGAGTAGAAGCGTCCGACGAGCTGCGGGAGAGGATCCGCCGCCATGTCGGCGTCAAGCTCGGCCCCACGGCCCGCCCCAAGGCCGTGTTCTGCGTTCCCGATCTGCCCAAGACCCGCTCGGGCAAGATCATGCGCCGCCTGCTGCGCGACGTGGCCGACGGCCGGGACCTCGGCGACACCACCACCCTGGCCGACCCGGGGGTGGTGGCCGAGATCCGGGAGCGGGCCGCGGCCGCTGTCGAAGAAGGCTGATCGGGGCCGTACCGGCGTGGCCCATCCCCGCCACCGGGCCGACCGAGGGCCCGGTAACTGGCACCGCCGACCGGGCGGGGCGGAATCGGGACCGGTCGTGATATTCGATCTGGATGGGGTTATCTCAGACGCCTCGCACCGCCAGCGGTACCTGCGGGGCCCCACCAAGGATTGGAAGGGGTTCTTCGCCGCGGCCGTGAACGATGTTCCCATCGCCGCCGGGCTCGGCCTGACCCGAGCCGTGATCGACGACCACACCGTTGCCATCCTCACCGCCCGCCCGTCCTACATGGCCACCGGCACCCTGGACTGGCTGGCCGCCCACGAGGTGCGCTATCACCTTCTGATCCTGCGTCCAGCCCATGATCGCCGCTCTTCAGCGAGCTTCAAGCGTCATGAGCTGGGCCGGCTCCGGGCCGCGGGCTACGAGGTCACTGCTGCTATCGACGACGACGAGCGCATAATCGACATGTACCGGTCAGAAGGGGTATTCGCCCTGTACCTCCATTCGGGTTACTACGAACGCTGAGCCCCCGGCCGGAGCGAATCAGCCGTTTTTCTCGTCGCCCTCCAAGGAACCCAGGCCGGGGGGAGTCAAGTTTTCCGCGTATCTGGTCATGTTGTCGTTCAACGCCGTAATGAGCTGCTCGACGAACTGTGGCGACATGTTGACCCGCTGTACGACTACTCCCCGTCTGCTTGGTTGAGCGCCTGAGAAATCGAGACGGATGAAATCAAGGGTGAACTCGTACGGCGAATGGTGCACGACTGCGAAATTCGACCATACGCCCGCCTCGAGCTCGGGCGGCATCCGAATCGACAACTCCGGACCTTCGTTGCTCTTGCTCTCGTCCACGTCCGGGACGCTACCGGCTCGGCAGGATCTTTTGGTTCGGTTGGCCGGATTTGGTGCTCTGCTGAAAGTGATAGCTCGGCCCCACGGCGACGGCCGGGCAGCAGGCAGTGCCGTGTGGTCGGGTGAGGCTGTCATAATGGGGCGACTACTTAGCTCAGGAGAGGTGAAAAATGGTCAACACTGTGAAGACGTTTACCCTGCTGGCGTTGCTGGGCGGTCTCGCCATCGTGGTCGGGGGCATGCTCGGGGGACAGGGCGGTCTCGTCATCGGATTGGCGCTGGGTTTGGTCCTCGTGGGCGGCTCGTACTGGTTCAGTGCCAAGCTGGCCATCGCCTCGGCCCGAGCCAAGCTCGTCACAGCAGCCGAGATGCCTCGCTACCACCAGATCATGAACGAGCTCTGCCGTCGAGCCGACCTGCCCGTGCCCGCCCTCTACGTGTCGCCCAACCCCCAACCCAACGCTTTCGCCACCGGCCGCAACCCTCACAACGCGGCCGTGTGCATCACTGCCGGCCTCATCCAAGTGATGGACTGGGAGAAGATCCGCGGTGTGCTCGCTCACGAGCTGGCCCACATCCGCAATCGCGATGTCCTCATCTGCTCGGTGGCGGCTGCTATCGGCATGGGCATCACCTTCGCGGCCAACATGGCCATGTGGGGGGCCATCTTTGCCGGCGGGCGTAACGACCGTGACAGCAACCCCATCGGCCAGCTCGCATTTGCCATACTGGCCCCGATTGCCGCCACCCTGATCCAGGCGGCCGTGAGCCGTAGCCGGGAGTTCCAGGCTGACGCCTCCGCGGCGAAGCTCATCGGCGACGGCAGGCCCTTGGCCCGGGCTCTGGCGAGTCTCGACGCCTATGCCGAGCGGGTCCCGTCCGGCGTCAACCCCAACCAGGCGTCGGCTTACATCGTCAACCCGCTCAAGGCCCAGGCCGCACGCGGCGGGGGTGGTTTCGGCAAGCTGTTCAGCACCCACCCGCCCACTGTCGAGCGCATCCGTCGCCTCGAGTCCGGCGATTGGGCCTGAGTGGTGTAACATCAGCGCATGGATGCTCGAGTGTGGCGGTGTTGGTGAGCGCAGCGACGGGCACGGTGACGGTGATGGTCACTTCGTTCACGGTGATGCGGGGGTTCCGCCGCGATATCAAAGGCGACGTAGAAAATGCGATAAATGGTGTCAAAGAAGACATCCAAGCCTTGGACACCAGACTCACCGATCAGATCGTCGGGGTGGAGGCCAAGCTCACCGCCGAAATCCGCCGTGTGGAAGGCAAAGTCGACGAAGTGGGCGCCAGCGTCGCGGCGCTGAGGGAGCGAACCTCCAACATCGAGGGAGCCAGAAGCGGATGAATCCCCGGTCGACGATATCCAGCTAGTCGCGGAAGTTGCGGTACTGGAGCGGGATACCGAAGTCGGTCTCCTTCAGTGCTGCGATCACGGCTTGAAGGTCGTTGCGTTTCTTGGACTGGACCCGGAGCTGGTCACCCTGGGTTGACGACTGAACCCCTTTGACGCCGAGGCCCTTGATGAACTTGTTCAGGGCTCGAGCCTTCTCAGCCGAAATCCCGGCTTGCAACTGAGCCGTCTGGCGGGCCGTAGCCCCGGCCGCGTCTTCGACGGAGCCGTAGTCAAGGGCCTTGAGCGAGACCTTGCGCCGCACCATCTTCTCTTCCAGAACCTGACGCAGTGCGGTGAGTCGGTTCACCGACACCGAAGCCATGGTGATGGAGCCGTCCCCCAACTCGATCGAGGAGTTGGTGTTCTTGAAATCGAACCGGGTTTCTATCTCGCGCCGGGCCTGATCGACCGCGTTGCGAACTTCCTGGAGATCGATCTGGCTGACTACGTCGAAGGTGGGCATGGGTTCGACCTTAGCCTGAGCGCGGCTCGAGAGTGGTGGCGGTATCAAGGTCGAGAGCGGGTATCATCTCGGGTTCAGGGTCGGTGCCCGAGCGGCCAAAGGGAACGGGCTGTAAACCCGTCGGCGTTGCCTACGGAGGTTCGAATCCTCCCCGGCCCACTGAGTTGCGCATAGTGTTGAGAACTTTCTCGTGCTGGGAATGGGTAGGGCCGGAGAAACGGTTCTGCGGTTCGGTGTTACTGGTAGAAAGGTTCGGTGTTACTGGTAGAAACCAACGGTTATCCGAGCATGCGTTGCATGACCACCACATCGAGCCAGGTGCCGAGCTTGCGGCCCACTTCCCGCTCGATGCCCACCGTGTCGAAACCGGCGGAGCGGTGAAGGTAGATCGATGCCTCGTGCCCGCCCACGATCCGGGCCAAGATGGTGTGAAGCCGCGGGCGGTGGCCAAGTCGATGAGCTCGGCCAACAGTCGGGAACCGACCCCCATTCCCCGAACCGAGATGTCCACATACACGCTCGACTCGACCGAAGTGCGGTAAGCGGCCCGGGCCCGGTACTCCGACAGCGACGCGAAGCCCACCACCGAACCGTCCAGCTCGCCCACCACCACTCCCAAGGCCCCGTCCCGCTCCGCCAACCAGGCGATCTGCTCGCCGAGCGTTCTGGGAACGAGATCGAAGGTGTGGGTGGTGTGGGTGACTTCGTGGTTGTAGATGCGGCGAATGGCCTCGGCGTCGCTGTGAGCAGCCAAGCGGATCCGGATCTCCCCGGGCATGGCTCCGAGGCTAATCCGAGGTACATACGACCCTGCCGGACCTTCCACCCTCTGCTTGCATCCGATCTGGTACCGTGGCGGGGACCCTGGACCAGCACCCGAAGGCACAGTGGTCTGCTGTTTGATACTCTAACGTTCCAGCACATGGTCAGCGCTATCGGGCGTTTCACCGCCGATCCTCCCGGCACTAAGACGGAGATAGGCTCGTCGGGACGTGAGATAGCCGAAAGCCATTGCTGTCCGGGAAAGATGAAGCTAGTACCACAGGTAAGACAATACCCTTGACCAGAGCAACAGAGAACGGGCCCAAGCTGCTGCTCATCGGCCCTATGCCCAGCGAGAAAGACTTCTCAAAAGAAGTCATCGGTGGTGCCAAGGTATCGTTCGCAGAAACGGTGCGACAGCTAGAGTTGAGAGGTTTTGAGCTGAGTGTCACCAGTACCGTGAGGCAGCGACCCAAGCTGCCTCTCCAGAAGATATTCAAGACATTGATCCATGAGTTTCGTGCTTTCATAAGAGTGGTCTGGGGAGTTCTGTGGAAGGCTCGGCGCTTTGATCTGGTATTCCTCAATATGTCCGCATATTCGGCGCTGGTGGCATCCACTATCTGGATTATGTGCAGGGTCAGGCGTCGGCCACTAGTGATACGGTTCTTCGGCAGCAACCTGGGCGTGATCTACCAGCGTTATGGCCCGTTGCGCCTTTGGCTCATAGACAAGACATGCCTTCGTTCCTCATTGGTATATGTTGAAACACAGAGGCTGCACCAAGAATTGGGCGAACGGGAAAACGTCCGATGGTTGCCCAATACCAGGAATATCGTGTTACCTCCACACATCATCAGGCAGGATAAGGATAAGGTTCGCAAACTGGTATTCATCTCCCAGCTCAGAATGGAAAAGGGACTGTACGAGATGCTGGAGGCGTGCCGCTCGTTGCCTGATGGGTGTCATCTCCAGGTGTTCGGGCCTCAGATGCCAAATACCGACTTTTCCCTGTTCGACGGCCATCCCAGAGCGACATACGCAGGGGTGTTGAAACCGTCGGAAGTGCCTATGGTCTTGGCTGAACACGATCTGCTGCTCTTTGCCGGCCACCAGCAGGCCGAGGGCTATCCGGGAATTATTATCGAAGCCTTTCAGTGTGGTGTACCGGTCGTGGCAACCACGGTCGGCGGAGTTTCCGAGCTGGTCGAACACGAAGAGAGCGGTCTACTGGTAGAACCACGATCCTCGCAGGACTTGAAGGCGGCGATAGAGCGGCTGCTGGACGACCCCGCCTTGTACCGGCGGTTGTGCGGCGGGGCCGAAAGGCGTGGAGAGTTCTTCCGAAGCTCGCACTGGTACGCACGTATGGCCGAGGAGCTGCGAAAGGTGGCGGTTTCCTGAGGCCGAGGCCTCAGGTCCCGTTTCGGGTGATCGGGCCCGGCCCGCCATGCAAAAGACCTGACCCGCAACCGGATCTGGTCCGGGCCCGCCCCGAGGCTAATCTGGGTGCGTCCGCATCCGGCCGCACGGATGGATTGCCCGGACCCGAGGAGGATGCTGTGGAACCGACCGAGACTTTCACCTCGAACGAGCTGGTTCGAGCCGAGATTCGCCCGGACGGCCCCGACCCGACCCGACCCGATATCGACGTCGTCGATGATCTGGTCATCGACGAGTTACTGGTTGAAGAGATCTCGATCGACGGCATGTGCGGTGTCTACTGACCGTCCTACGGGGTTCGATCCTCAGCAGCCTTACCGTCTCCACCACCGGGTGGCTCTGCGACCCGAGCCCTTCGGGGCTCTGGCTTACCACTACGACAACCGGCGTCTGAACTTCTTGCGCTCTCCCGATCTGGTGAGATTGATCGAAACTCTGGATCGCTACCCGAGTGCTCGAGCCGCTTTCGAGGCTTGTGCTATCGCGGACCACCGGTGGCCGTCGTTCGAGCGGGCGTTGGAGGCACTGGCCACCTCGGAGTTCTTGGTGGCGCAGTGACACCGACCGGTACCACCGAACAGCTCAAGGCGGGGCTCGATGCTCCCATCTGTCTCACCTGGGAGCTCACCTACGCCTGCAACCTCGGGTGCATCCACTGCTTGTCGTCGTCGGGCCGGCGCGACCGGCGGGAGCTATCCACGGCCGAAGCCGAGCGGGTACTCGACGAGCTGGCTGCCCTGAAGGTCTTCTACGTCAACATCGGTGGCGGCGAACCTACTATCCGCTCCGACTTCTGGGCTCTGGTCCAGTACGCCGTCGACCACGGCATCGGGGTGAAATTCTCCACCAACGGCTCCCGCATCGACGCGGCGGCAGCCCGGCGGTTGACGGCCATGGACTATGTCGACGTCCAGATCTCTATCGACGGCGCTGACGCTGCCACCAACGACGCAGTGCGGGGAGTCGGGTCGTTCGAAACCGCCGGCACGGCCATGGACCACCTGTACGGAGCCGGTTTCGAAGGCTTCAAGATCAGCGTGGTGATGACTCGTCACAACATCGGCCAGCTCGATGCCCTCGAGGTGCTGGCGGCCCGATACCGGGCCCAGCTCCGGTTGACCCGTCTGCGGCCGTCGGGCCGAGGCGCTGATACCTGGTCTGCGCTGCACCCCACCCACGACCAGCAGGTAGAGCTCTACCGCTGGCTCCGGCATCGGCCCGAGGTGCTCACCGGCGATTCCTTCTTCCATCTGTCGGCTCTGGGGGAGCCGTTGCCGGGCCTCAACCTGTGCGGGGCGGGGCGGGTGGTC
Source organism: Acidimicrobiales bacterium (assembly GCA_963422655.1). GTDB lineage: Bacteria > Actinomycetota > Acidimicrobiia > Acidimicrobiales > Aldehydirespiratoraceae > CATQHS01. The sequence continues at coordinate 2,197,121 of OY730440.1, forward strand.
TGCCTGATCGACCCGGTTGGCGATGTGTACGCCTGCCCGTTCGTGTTGCACGACGACTTCAGGGCCGGATCGGTACGCGATCAGGGCGGATTCACCCACCTCTGGCGCCGGTCCGAGCTCTTCACCGAGTTACGCCGCCCGCAGTCGGCAGGAGCATGCGCATCGTGCGGTCAGTACGACGCCTGTGGTGGCGGCTGTATGGCGGCCAAGTTCTTCACCGGTTTACCCTTGGACGGACCTGACCCGGAGTGCGTGAAGGGCCATGGCACCGCTCTTCTGGTCCGATCCCCGCCCCGGCCCTCCCCGGGGATCGATCACTCCCGGCGGACAGCCGTCGCTTTTCCGGGTCGCCGCTGACTTGGAGCCATGAGCCGTCCGGTCGTTCTCGTCACTGGGGCAGCCAGAGGGATCGGGGCGGCGGCGGCGGCGGCCTTGGTTGCCGACGGTTGGTACGCGGTCGCCGTGGACGCGGTGGACACCGGACCCGAGATCGACTACCGGTTGCCGACCGTGTCCGACCTGGAAGCGGTGGTGGCCCCGCTGGCCCCTCGGGCCGAGACCCATGTGGCCGATGTGCGTATTACCACTGAGCTCGACGCGGTCGTCGCCGCCGTGGTCGCCCGGCACGGTCGTCTCGACGCCTTGGTGGCCGCGGCCGGTGTGGTCACGGGCGGGCGGGCACTGTGGGAGATCGACGACACCGAGTGGGACACTGTGATCGGTACCGACCTCACCGGTGTCTGGCGCAGTATCAGGGCGGTTGTGCCCCATGTCCTGGTCGCCCCCGGCCCCCGGCGAGTAGTGGTGGTGGGTTCGGCCGCCGGGTCGCTCGGCCCTCGTCACATGGGACCCTACGCGGCCGCCAAGCACGGCGTCATCGGTATGGTCCGCGCCTTGGCTGCCGATCTGGCCGGCACGGCCGCCACCGCCAACGTGGTGGCGCCCGGCACCACCGACACTGTCATCGCCGAAGCTTCGGCCCGCTTCTACGGTCTCGACTCGGCCGACGACCTCACCGTCCACCAAGAACCGCTGGGCCGGCTCATAGACCCCGCCGAGGTGGCGGCTACCATCGCCTGGCTGTGCTCGCCGGCCACGGCCGCTGTCACCGGCGCCGTGATAGCCGTGGACGGGGGTATGACCGCCACCCTCTAGTATCGCCACCTCCTGCGCCACCCAGAACCGCTACCTCCTAAGATCCGAAACCGGAAAGGGAAAAGGAGGTTGTCATGAGGACTCGAGCGGCTGTACTGCGAGAGCACGACACGGCTTGGAGTGTCGAGGAGATCGAGCTGGATCCGCCCCGAGCCGGTGAGGTCTTGGTGAAAACCATGGCCGCAGGCATGTGCCACTCCGACGAGCACGCCTTCGACAGGACCATCGCCACGCCTTTGCCCATGGTCGGTGGCCACGAAGGCGCCGGCGAGGTTGTCGAGGTCGGGGAAGGCGTCACCGAGTTGGCTGCCGGTGACCGGATCGCGGTGTCGTTCATCCCGTCGTGCGGTCGTTGCCGGTGGTGCGTGGCCGGTCAGCAACACATCTGCGACCTCGGCATGCACCTCCTGCAGCCCGGCATGATGGCGCCGGGCGGGTACCGCCACCACGCCGCCGACGGTACTGATCTCACCCCGATGCTCAAGGTGGGCACCTTCGCTGAGCACATGGTGCTCAACGTCGACTCGGCCATCAAGATCGATCCCGACATGCCGCCGGTACCGGCCGCGCTGGTGAGTTGCGGGGTTGCCACCGGCTTCGGATCGGTGGTGAACCGGGCCGAGACCCAACCGGGCGACACTGTTGTAGTCGTCGGCTGTGGGGGCTTGGGCAGCGCTGCGGTCCAAGCGGCTCGAATCGCCGGCGCCCGAAACATCATCGGCGTCGACCCGGTCGAGCTGAAACGGGAGAAGGCGGGCCAGTTCGGAGCTACCCACACGGCTGCCTCCATGGAAGAGGCGATGGAGATCGTCGGCCCCCTCACCCACGGAGTAATGGCTGATGGTGTGATCCTCACGCCCGGGGTGATGCGGGGTGAGATGCTGGCGCCGGCGCAGTTCCTGGCCCGCAAGGGCGGCCGGATCGTGGTCACCGCGATAGCTCCGTTCGAGCAGATGGACGTGCAGCTCAACCTGTTCGAGCTGGCCATGATGGACAAGGAGATCCGGGGCACCGTCTTCGGCTCGGCCAGCCCCCGCCAAGCGGTGCCCCACCTGCTGGAGATGTACCAGTCTGGTCAGCTTCAGCTCGACGAGATGGTAACCCGCACCTACCGGCTCGATCAGGTCAACCAAGGCTACCAGGACATGCGCGACGGCAAGAACATCCGCGGTGTCATCGTCTTCGATTGACCGAGGCGGGCTCGTCGGCTTCCTCGACGCTGAGGTCGTCGGCCGGCGCCGCGAGATCGAGCTGATCCTGGCCGGTATCGACGCCGGCCGCCATGTGCTGCTCGAAGGCCCGCCCGGACGGGTAAATCGACACTGCTTCGGGCCGTCGCCGCTGCTCTCGACACCGACTTCGTCTTCGTGGAGGGTAATGCCGAGCTGACACCGGCTCGTCTCGCCGGCCAGTTCGACCCGGCCCGAGTGCTCTGCGAGGGCTATACCCCCGATGCTTTCATGGCTGGCCCCCTTGTCACCGCCCTGCGGGAGGGGTCGCTGCTGTATGTGGAGGAGCTCAACCGGGTTCCCGAGGAGACGGTCAACCTGCTGGTCACGGTTATGTCTGAGGGTGAGCTCCACCTGCCCCGGGTGGGCCGGATCGATGCCGGGGCCGGGTTCCGGCTGGTGGCGGCCATGAACCCTTACGACAACGTGGGTACGGCGCGGGTGTCCAGCGCGGTGTACGACCGCATCTGCCGGGTAGGAATGGGTTACCAAGACCGCGAGGACGAGCGCCGCATCACCGAGCTCCGCTGCCGCGTCGATGACGACACCCTGATAGGCCGAGCCGTCATCGTCACCCGAGCTACCAGGAATCACCCCGATGTGAGGGTGGGGTCATCGGTGCGAGGCGCCATCGACCTGGTCGAGGTGGCAGCCGGGCTGGCCCGGCTCCGGGGGTGCGACGCCACCGACCCCTCCACAGGCCTCGATGCTGCCCTGATGGCGCTGACCGGTCGCATCCGGCCCTTCGAGGGCTCGGATCGTACTGCGGCCGAGATCGTCACCGAGCTCTGGAGCGCGGTGCTGGCCTCCGAAAAGTCCGGCGGAGCCGATCAGGCCCGAGAAGCGGGAAAAGCGTCGGCCCCGGGCGGGGCCGACGACAACCGGGAACAAGGGGCCCGACCCGAAGCACCGGCTCTGCCCTGGAAGGCGACCGAGCCCGTGAAGCCCTGAGGGCCGACCGGCAGCGCACCATCCCACGGCGTCAGCTCGAAACCGACCCGGCTTTCGGTTCGGTCAGCCCCGGTGTGGGTGAGATCGACACCGATGCCGTCACCGCCTTGGCCGCCACCGACCCCGACCATGCCTTGGCCCTGCTGGCGGAGATGACCGGCGCCACCGACCCGGGCCTGGCTGCGCTGGCGGCCCGACTGGCGGGGCGGATCGTGCTCGATCTGGCCGGTTGCGGACCGTCCGTCGGTGGCGGCGGCTCGAGCCGGCTCACGGTGGAGAGGGCCGATCGAACCAATGGTGATATCGATATCGAAGCCAGCCTCGACTCGCTGGCAGAGGCCCGAGCCCAGGGCCGTGCCGCCCGCCTCGACGAACTGTACGTGCGCCGGTGGTCCAGACCGACTACCGCCATAGCCGTAGTGGTCGACCGGTCGGGGTCGATGGGTGGCAAGCGACTGGCCACCGCAGCGGTGGCTGCAGCCGCCTGCGCTCACCGGGCTCCGGCCGAGTGGGCGCTGGTCGCCTTCAGCGACCAGATCGTGGTCGTGAAGTCGCTGGAACGGGATCGAGGCGTGGCCGCGGTGATCCAAGACGTGCTCGGGCTGAGGGGTTACGGCACCACCGACTTGGCCGGCGCCCTGGCCACGGCTCGCGACCAGTTGGCCCGATCGAAGGCTCGACGCCGGGTCGCCATCTTGATGTCGGACTGCCGGTCCACCACCGGATCCGATCCTGCCGTCGAGGCCCGTCGTTTCACCGAACTGGCCGTGATCGCCCCTGCCGCTGACGCTGCCGACGCCTCGGCCTGGGCTCGAAGCGTCGGAGCTCGTTTCGCCACGGTGGAAGGCCCCCGCGCCATACCCGCCGCGGTGGCGGCTGCTCTGGACTGAACCGGAGCTCGGTTCAGCGCCCAGGGGGTCTCGGCTACGATGCAGCCGTCACCACACCCGAAAGGCCTGCCACACCCGAAAGGCCCGTCACACCCGAAAGGCCTGCCATGAAGGTCCCGTTGACCATCCGAGATCACCTCGACCGGGCTCGGATCGTCTACCCCGATCGGGTCGCCTTCGTCGACGAGCCTGATCAGCTCGCGCCGCCGATGGGAGAGGTCACCTTTGCTCGACTGGGGCAGCTTGCCGATGCCATGGGAGCGGGTCTCGACCGGCTCGGGGTGGGATTCGGGGGTCGGGTGGCCATGGTGTCGCACAACGCTGGCCGCCTGCTCACCTGCTTCTGGGGCGTCAGCGGCAACGGCCGCATCTTCGTGCCCGTCAACTTCCGGCTCGGATCCGAAGAGGTGGCTTACATCGTGGAGCACTGCGATGCCGATGTGGTTCTCGTGGATCCCGAGCTGGCCGATTCCCTGGGTCCGATGCCGGGCCGCCGCCGCTTCGTGCTCGGTCACTCCAGCGATGCCGTCCTCTACGACCACGACCGAACCCCCACCCGATGGGAACCCGACGAGGACGCCACTGCCGTCATCAACTACACGTCGGGCACCACGGCCCGGCCCAAGGGCGTGCAGCAGACCCACCGCAGCTTGTGGCTGAACGCCGCCGTCTTCGGTTGGCAGGGGTCGGTGAGCGACCGGGACTGCTACCTGCATACCCTGCCCATGTTCCACTGCAACGGCTGGGGCATGCCTTACGCCTTGGTGGCAATGGGCGCGAAGCAGATCGTGTTGCGCAAGATCGACGGCGCTGAGATCCTGCGCCGGGTCGACAGGCACGGCGTCACCTTGATGTGTGGCGCTCCGGCTGTGGCTGCCACCATCCTCGATGCGGCGTCGTCATGGAACGCTCCCATCCCGGGCTCGGGCCGGACCCGCATCGTGGTGGCCGGCGCCGCCCCGCCCACCCGCACCATCGAACGGATCGAGACCGAACTGGGCTGGGAGTTCATCCACCTCTACGGCCTCACCGAGACCTGTCCCGTTCTCACCATGAACCGGAGCCGAGCCGAATGGGATCACCTTGCGCCGGCCGATCGGGCCCGCAAGCTCTCTCGCCAAGGCGTCCCCGGGCTGGGCGTGGCCATGGCCCTGGGTGACGACGGTGAGTTCCTGGCTCGTACCAATCATGTTCTGGAGGGCTACTGGGCGCAACCGGACGCCACCGCTGCGGCCATCACCGACGGGTGGTTCCACACCGGAGACGGCGGCTATGCCGACGAGGACGGCTACTACACCATCACCGATCGCAAGAAGGACGTGATCATCTCCGGGGGCGAGAACGTGTCGTCTATCGAGGTGGAGGACGTGTTGTTCTCCCACCCGGCTGTGGCCGAGGTGGCAGTGATCGGCGTGCCGGACCCCGATTGGGGGGAGACGGTCAAGGCCTTGGTCGTGTTGGCCTCCGATGCCGACGCCACCGAGCGGGAGCTGATCGACCACTGCCGGGCTCGGATCGCTCATTACAAGTGCCCCACCTCGGTGGAGATCCGAACCGAGTTGGCCCGCACGGCTACCGGCAAGCTTCAGAAGTTCAAGCTGCGGGCCCCCTACTGGGAGGGCGCGGAGATAGCCGTCGACTGAACGTGAGCCATGCCGATCGGCGACCCAAGCAGTACTCCGAGCAGATCCGGGCCATCTGCCTGGCCTTACCCGAGACGCCGGTCGAGAAGACGCTGATCGTCGAGCCCCCTCGATGACGGGCCCGCTGCCGACGACGACTGGCCGCCGGTTCGCAGCCGACCCCTCTCTCGTCCGCTATGCCCGGGGTCGGGTGCTGGCCGGTGGTTCGCCCCTACGGGTCATCCGGCTCACCGAAGCCGGAGCGGGCTGTGTCGACGCCTGGCTTCGGGACGGCCGGGTCGGCGAGAACCGGTCCGAGTCGAGGCTGGCTCGACGGCTTCTCGATGCGGCCATGGTTCATCCGGTGGCCGAACCGGGCCGGGGCACTTGCCTCGGAGACGTCACGGTGGTGGTGCCCGTGCGAGACGACCCATCCGGGTTGGACGATCTGCTCACCGGCCTGGGCCGGTTGCTGCCGGTAGTCGTCAGCGATGACGGATCGACCGATCCGGGCGAGGTGGAGTCGGTCGCTGCCCGCCACGACGCCGTCTTGGTAGCTCGACCCACCAGCAGCGGCCCCGGGGCCGCCCGCAACGCCGGTCTGGGCGAGGTAGCCACCGACTTCGTCGCCTTCGTAGACGCCGACACCACCATCACCCCCGACGCCATCACCGCACTTCTGTCCCACCTCGGGGATCCGTCCGTGGCCGCAGCCGCGCCCCGGGTCCGGAGCCGGCTCGACCGGCCCGGTCTCCTGGCTGCTTATGAGTCGGTCCACTCACCACTCGACCTCGGCGCCGAGCCCTCGCCGGTCGGGCCGGATCGGCGTGTCCGCTACGTGCCAGCGGCGGCGTTGGTGGTGCGGACGGCCGAGGCTCGGGCCATCGGCGGATTCGACGTCCGGCTCCGCTGGGGAGAGGATGTCGACTTCTGCTGGCGCTTGGCGGCGGCGGGTCACACCATCCGCTACGAACCGGCCGTTGTCGCCTGGCACCGGCCCCGGTCGAGTTGGTCGGCGTGGTTCGAGCAGCGGCGCCGGTACGGAGCTTCGGCGATCGAGCTGGCCGACCGCCATGGCCGGGTCATGGCCCCGGCCCGGTGCTCGCTGTGGAGTGTGGGAGTCTGGGGGGCAGTCGCGACCGGGCACCGGATGATCGGCGCGGCGATAGCCGTCGGCTCCGGCGCGGTGCTGGCGAACCGGCTCCGATCACGTCGCGTTCCGGGCTGGCCGATACTGGCCTGTCGGCTGACCTGCCGTCGGCATCTCCGGGCCGGGCTCGGGCTGGCCCGGGCTCTGGTGCGAGCTTGGTGGCCGGCGGCGGCGACTGCCGCCGGGGGCAGTCGCAGGCTCCGGCGAGCGGTGCTGGCGGCGTTGCTCGTCCCCCCCTTGACGGAATGGGTCCGGGGCTCGCGACCGGCGGGCCCGGTCGTCAGTGCCGGGCTGAGGGTCACCGACGACCTCGCTCACGGTCTGGGACTATGGGAAGCCATGGTGGCCCGGCGCCGGCTCGGCCCTATCGGCTTGGACCTGACCCGGGCTGATCCCAGAGATCCTTCACGCTCGCAGTGATGGGCCCGAAGGGGGTACGGCGCCTATGGCTGCTACTGTCGTCGGGCAATGAGCGTGGACCCGACCGCCGTCGAGGCCTTGGTGGAGCGGGCTCGCCAAGACGTGGAATCGGGCCTGTTGCCGGCTGCTCAACTGGCTTTGGCCTACGAGGGCGAGATCGTGGTGTCGGAAGCTTTCGGTGCCTGCACCACTACCAGCCGATTCCACATGTACTCGGCCGTGAAACCGGCAGTGGCGCTCACGGCCATGGAGCTGGCTGCAGAGGGTCGATTCGATATCGAAGCCCCCGTGAGCGACATACTGGCTGGCTTCGAAGCCAACGGCAAGGGGCAGATCACCGTCTCCCAAGTGCTCTTGCACGGGGGCGGTTTCCCCCATGCACTTCTGAGGGTCGAGGCTTGGACGGATCGATCGGCCCGACTGGTCGCATACCGGCGCTGGCATACGAACTGGGAGCCCGGGACCCGTTTCGAGTATCACCCCACCTCGGCTCACTGGGTGATCGCCGACATCATCACCGAGGTGACCGGACGCCACCACCGTGAGGTCATCTCCGAGCGCCTGCTCGCTCCGACCGGATGCGAGAGCTGGCTCGGTATCGAGCCGTCCGAGCAGTCCAATGTGGTGGATACGGTGTCGGTCGGGTTCGAGCCCGACCTCGAGACGTTGCTGCGGGCCTTGGGCGTGGACGAGATCCCCGATACCGGGGTCACCAGCCAAGCCTTGGAGGCTTTCAACGATCCGGCCCTGCGGGCTATGGCCAACCCTGGTGGGGGTGGGATCACCCGGGCTGTCGATCTGGCCCGGTGGTACCAGGCGGTGCTGCACAACCGGGACGGATTCCTGGATCCTGCCGTGCGCCGAGACGCCGTGATCGTGCGCCAGAGTCATCCCGACTGGCTGGGGACCCCGGCCAACCGATCCCATGCCTTCGTGTTGGCCGGGAGTGACGGGCGAGCCAACTACCGAGGTTTCGGCCACGACGCCTCGCCCGAAGCGTTCGGTCACAACGGGGCCAAGGGCCAGATCGGCTGGGCCGATCCGGTCACCGGTATCTCCTTCGCATATTTCACCAATGGGCTCGACCGCGACGACCTGGCCCAGAGCCGCCGGTCGGTCGGTATCTCCACCAGAGCTGCGGCCTGTGGTCGCCCCGATTGACCCGGTGACCCGATGGGGCGCCGGGCCGATCAGCCGGGCGGTTGGATACCTCGAGTCGGCATGGCATCATGACCGCTCGGTGCGTGATGCCGATCGCTCCCTTAGCTCAGTCGGTAGAGCGTCTCCATGGTAAGGAGAAGGTCGTCAGTTCGATTCTGACAGGGAGCTCAGCGGAGCCGGAACGGTCCCGCGGCGGCGACGTAGCTCAGTAGGTGAGAGCGCTCGACTCATAATCGAGAGGTCGACAGTTCGAATCTGTCCGTCGCTACCGGTTTACCGGATCGGTCCGGTTCCGATAACGGAGATAACGGAGATGTGGTGTGTCCGATCATGGCCGGCCGGTTCGAACCCTGAGAACCGAGATGACTGGCCCGTCGGGCCGTCGGCTGCGCACCGTCACCACCCCGGTCCGTAACCTCGACCCTGAAACCGGGTCCGAGTCCTCGTCGGAGATAGTCGCGCTCGTCGAACGAGCTGTGACCGGGGACCGGGAGTCGTTCGATCAGCTCGTGCGCGTCACCCACCGTGACGCCTACGGGTTGGCCTTACGGATCACCGGGAACTCCGAGGACGCACGCGACGTGGTGCAAGAGGCTTACCTTCGGGCCTACCGGGGCATCGGCCGCTTTCGGGGAGACGCCCGCTTCTCGACTTGGCTGTACCGCATAGTGGCCAACTGCGCCTCGACCCAGCTCAGCCGACGCCGACGCCATCGTCACGAGACGCTCGGAGACTCCTCCGACGTGATCGACGACAGATCCGATCACGACCCGACTGCGTGGGGTGACGTTGCCGATTTTCGGGAGACCGTGGACGCCGCCATAGGGGATCTTCCTCCCCGGTTGCGGGCGGTGGTGGTGCTGCGGGACGTCTACGACCTGCCCCACGAGGCCATCGCTTCGGAACTGGGCATTTCGGTCACCGCGGCCAAAGTACGGCTCCACCGGGCCCGACGCCGATTGCGTGAGCGCCTGTTTCCCTTGGGAGGCGGGCCGGCTCAGGAGCGAGCCCATGCCAGTTGAGCCGGACCGGTGCGAAGCGGTAGGGCGCCGGTTGGTCGCCTTGGCCGACGGTGAGGAGGGTTTCACTGCCGCCGATCGCCGCCATTTGCGCAGTTGCATCCGATGCCAGGCCGAGCAGGTGCATTACCAGCGCCTCCAGAGGGTCATGGCCATGCTGCGCGACGCGCCGCCGGTTGTCGGTCCGGCTCTGGATCTGGCCATCCTCGACCACATCGACGAGCACGGTGACCGGCTGCGGTGGCCGGTATCGGCCCGGGTCACCGCAGCCGTCAGCGGTCTGGTCGCGGGTGCAGCCGCGAGTCTCATCGTGTTGACCGCCCGCCGTCGCACGGTCCGGTGGGCGTCGTAGCCGCGGCCGGTCCCGTGATCCCGGTGATGATCATTCGAGCGTTGCCGCCGTGGCTCGCTGGTAGCCTGGACCGCGGCCCAGGGGCGTGGCTCAATTGGTAGAGCACCGGTCTCCAAAACCGGCGGTTGTGGGTTCGAGTCCCTCCGCCCCTGCCAGTCCTCAGCCATAACGGCGCCCGGCCAGTGGCGCCGCAACAGTTCAGAGGTGATCCGATCATGGCTATGAACCGGCAACAGAAACGGATGCTCCAGCAGCAAGGCGAGCTCGACGCCTCCGGTGATCCCGTTTTCACTCCCCGCAAGCAGCAATCGAGCCCGGCCCGAGAGCGCACCGGTGGTTTGCAGTTCTTGCGAGAGGTGCGTGGCGAGCTTCGCAAGGTCGTGTGGCCGAGCCGTGAGGAGACCGTCAACTACTCGATCGTGGTGCTCGTCACCGTGGTGGTGCTGACAGCTATGATCTACGGTCTCGACTGGCTGTTCTCCACGTTTATTCTCGAGCTCTTCGACTCCTGAGGCCGTGACCGACATGACCCACCTGACCGAGGTGACCGATGTGACCGAAATTACCGACATGACCGGATCGGTGGCTGCGGCCGAGCCGAGCCAATCGCGGGCCGACCCCTCCGAGACGATCCTGTCGAGCACCGAGGGGACGATCGACGACTTGGTGATCACCGAGGACGATCTGTTCGATACGGACGAGCCGGCCCCGGTCAGCCCTTACGACCGAGGAGGCTTATGGTTCGTCGTGCACACCCAGTCCGGTTACGAGAAAAAGGTGAAGAAGAATCTCGAAGCCCGGGCCGCGTCGATGAACGTGGACACCCGGGTCCATGAAGTGGTCATCCCGGTGCGCGACGTCCCCGAGTTCAAGCACGGCAAGAAGGTCATATCCGAAAAGAAACTGTTTCCCGGCTACCTTCTGGTGCGCTGCGAAGACGACGACGAAGCTTGGCATGCCATTCGCACGACGCCTGGCGTCACCGGCTTCGTGAATCAGAACGGCAAGCCGCTGCCGCTGCGCCGCCGAGATGTCGAGACTTTCCTCGGCTTGGAGGCCGACCGGTCCAAGGAAGCGTCGAAACGCTCCAAGCCCATCTTCGAGTACGGCATGGGGGAGACGGTACGGGTCAAGGAGGGTCCGTTCGCCGACTTCTCCGGCCAGATCATCGAGATCAACGAAGATCAGCTCAAGGTGAAAGTGCTCGTCAACATCTTCGGGCGGGAAACCCCTGTCGAGCTCGAGTTCGCTCAGGTGACCCGCCTGTGATCCGGGGTTGTGGCTTGGCCTCGCCCCGGCCACACTGCTACGTCCGTTCTCGATCCAGGAATCGTCCATCATGGCCCGCAAGCCGGTTGCCGCAGTCGTAAAGATCCAGATTCCGGCCGGGCAGGCCTCGCCCGCTCCGCCGGTGGGCACCGCCCTGGGTCCTCACGGGGTTGCCATCATGGACTTCTGCCGGGATTACAACAACCGGACCGAAGACAAGCGAGGCCAGATAGTGCCGGTGGAGATAACGGTCTACGAGGACCGTTCCTTTACTTTCGTCACCAAGACCCCACCGACGTCATTCTTGATCCGCCAGGCGGCCGGGCTCGAGAAGGCGGCTGTCGAACCGGGCCGGGAAGTGGCGGGCTCGATCACCGACGACCAGGTCGCACAGATCGCCGAGGTCAAGATGCCCGACCTCAACGCCAACGACTTGGTGGCGGCCAAGGCCCAAGTCGAAGGCACGGCCAAGTCGATGGGCGTCGAGGTCCTCTGAGCCCGGGCCGAAGAGTCGAGCTGAGGATTCACGATGAGAAGGGGCAAGAAGTACCTCGACGGTTTGAAGAGTTTCGACCGCCACCGGCTCCACGGTGATTCCGAGGGAGTGGGGGTGGTGAAGAAGCTGGCATCGAAGCGCTTCGATGAGACCGTCGACATGGTGGTGCGACTCGGTGTCGATCCCCGTAAGGCCGATCAGATGCTCAGGGGCACCGTGGATCTGCCGGCTGGTACCGGCCAGGATGTCCGGGTGGCCGTATTCGCTCAGGGCGAATCAGCCATGGCCGCCCGAGAGGCCGGCGCTGATCACGTCGGGAGCGACGATCTCGCGGCCGAGGTGGAGGGGGGCATGACCGACTTCGACGTGGCCATCGCCACCCCCGACATGATGCCGACGGTGGGCAGGCTGGGACGGTTGCTGGGCCCTCGGGGGCTCATGCCCAACCCGAAGTCGGGCACCGTGACCGCGGAGGTAGCCAAGGCCGTCGCCGACTTCAAAGGCGGCAAGGTGGGGTATCGCACCGATCGCTTCGCCAACGTGCACGTCCCGATCGGCAAGGCCTCGTTCGAACCCGACGACTTGGTCGTCAATCTGAGAGCGGTGCTGGCCGAGTTGGAGCGAGCCAAGCCGGCCGCAGCAAAGGGCAGGTACGTGAAGAAGGTCGTGGTCAGCTCCTCCATGGGCCCGGGGGTCCGAATCGATCCCGCAAGTGTCGGCTCGGCCGACTAACCGTTATCCTTCCCCACAATCGAATCGCTGACCTGAGACATCCGGTGCGCTCTGCGGGGAGCACCAATGGGCCACCCGGCCCGCCGGACGAGGAAGGCCCCCTGATCACCGCGCTGTTCGTCGGCGTCGCGATCGCCGGGTGTCGGCCTGCAGATGGACCGGGCCCCGGTTTGCGATCCTGAGCCCGCCCCGAACATCGAAAGAGGTTAGATGAGAGACCCTGGACCGGAGAAGGTGGCCGTAGTCGCTGAAGTGCGCGACAAGATGGCCCGAAGCCAGGCCGCTCTGTTGACCGAATACCGGGGCCTGGACGTGCCGGCCATGGCTGAGCTCCGGCGTTCGCTGCGAGCATCAGGCGGTGAGTACAAGATCTACAAGAACACGCTGGTGCGTTTGGCCGTTCGCGAGCTGAGCCTGGACATCGATGACATGTTGACCGGCCCGACCGCCATCGCTTTCGTAGGCGAGTCCGGCGACCCGCCGCCCGACGCGGCGGCGGTGGCCAAAGCTCTGCGCGACTACGCCCGAACCCACGAGGCCCTCGTGCTCAAGGGCGGGGTGCTGTCCGGCAAGGTCTTAACCGCCGATGATCTCAGGGCTCTGGCCGATCTCCCGCCCCGTCCGGTGATGCTCGCCCTTTTGGCCGGAGCATTGGGGGCGCCCCTGACCAATATGGCCGGGCTCTTGGCGGCTCTGCCCCGCAACTTCGCTTACGGGTTGGCAGCCCTGATCGAAAAGGCCGGGTCAGCCAGCGAAACCGAATCTACCGGCAAGACCGAATCAGAGGAGAACTGAAACGATGATTACCAGGGAAGACATTCTCGACGCCATCTCCAACATGACCGTGCTGGAGCTGAGCGAGTTGCTCAAGGAGTTCGAGGAGCGGTTCGACGTGTCCGCAGCCGCCCCAGCCATGGCCTTTGCCGCTGCTCCTGCCGCCGACGGTGACGGAGCTGCCGAGGAGGAGAAGACCTCTTTCGACGTGCTGTTGACCGGGCCCGGCGACAAGAAGATCCAGGTGATCAAGGAGGTGCGCAGCCTGACGTCGCTGGGTTTGAAAGAAGCCAAGGAGCTTGTCGACAGCGCCCCTAGGGCGGTGTTGGAGGGCTTGTCTCGCGACGACGCCGACAAAGCCAAGGAAGCTCTCGAAGCGGCCGGTGCTGTGGTGGAACTGGTCTAGGTGGGTTGGTCGGGATCGCCGACCGGCCCACTGGGTGCCAGCACGGTCCGGTCGGGGCCCGCGCTGTGCACGACGGGTACCAGATCGACGCTACGCCGGGATGGACGGTGCCGGGTACGTCGTGGCGGGCGGCGATGACCTTCCGGCTCGGTCTTAGTGGCCACATCGTGATCCTGGCACGTCGAGTGGCCCGGCGCCGAGGTCACTGGTCGAGGATCCCGCTCGTTTCGATGATCTCGATGGTTTCTTCGAAGCCGTCGCCTAGAGAGTCGAAGTCGACGGAACCGATCTCGAGAGCAGCGAGCGCGGGCAGGGCATCGACCGGGTCGATCCCGGCCGCTAGCGGGTACTCGAAGGTTTCTTCGGTGAAGTAGGTCTGGACCGGTTCGGCGAGTAGATGCCTGATCAGCGCCTCGGCTTCTTCGGTGCGGTCGCTGGCCGCGGTGATCGTGGCCGCGGTGATGATCAGCAGCGACCCGATGTCTTCATCGGCCAGGTCGTGGTTGAGGGCCCGGTGGTCGTCGCCGCCCGCCGCTGCTTCTTGGAAGTTGTAGTAGTGGTTGACCAAGCCGGCCTCGATCTCGCCGCGTCCCACGGCCTCCACGATCGACCGGTTGTTGGGGTAGTAGCGGGCGTCGTTGGCGACCATGTCGTCGAGCCACCGGGCCGCGCCCGGTCCGTACTGGTCGCGAAAAACGGTGAACCAGTCGATGAACGAGCCGTTGGTCGCGGGGATGGCAACTTTGCCGCGCCATTCCTCTTCGGTGAGGTCGAAGACCGAATCGGGGAGCTGATCGGAGCCGAGCTGGTCGATGTTGTAGACGAGGACGCGTTTTCGGCCCGAGAAGCCGACCCAGGTTCCCTCTTGCGATCGGTGCTGCGCTGGTACCAAGTCACTCACGGCGGTGTTGATCTGTTGCAGCAGGCCCCGAGACTCGAGGAACCCGATCGGACCGGGGGAGCGGCTTATGAAGACGTCGGCGAGAGTGCGGTCGCCCTCCTCGCCGATGAGCAGTGCCAGTTCGGTCGAGCTGCCCCACCGTACGGAGACGGCTGTGCCGGTCTTGCATTCGAAAGCGTCGAGCACCGGCTCGATTAGATTTTCGCTTCGGCCCGAGTAGATCGTGACTTCTCTTCCCGTGTCCTTGGCGCACTCGCCGCTGTAGATCCGGGCGGCTGCTCCACTGAGTTGGCGGGGACCGGTGCCCTCGTCGCCGCATGCGGCGACGAGTAGCGAAACGGCGAGGACAGCGGGAATGAAACGATAAGTCATAGAGGCCATGATACACGCTATATGAGATTTGTAAACCATACCTAATATTTTGGGGTATGGCTCGTGAAGGTTGCGGTCGTGAGCCTCGACGGCAAGTTGTCCGGTCGAAGGTTGTTCCAATCGACTCAACGGGCTAGCCTCCCTGGCACCGTGGTCGTCTGTGAGCGTGATGTTGGATCTTTCCTTTTAGTCGCGCGCGCCCTAACGACCCTGTGACGTTTCTGTCGCCCGGCCCCCAACTCCCCCAGGAGTCCCCGTGACTGTACGCGCCGCTTCACGCGACCGCTATTCGTTCGGCACCCTCACCGAGGTGCTCGAGCTACCGGACTTGATCGCCATCCAGCGCGAGAGCTTCTCGTGGCTGCTGGCCGAAGGCCTGTCCCAAACCTTTGATGACATCTCGCCGATAAGCGACTTCACCGGGAAGCTCGCACTCGAGCTGGAGTTCGATCCGGAGGACGAAGATCTGAAACTGCCGCCGAAGTTCACAGTGGAGGCGTGCAAGGAGAAGGACATGACCTACTCCGCCCCCATCTTCGTAAGGGCTCGATTCATGAACGCCAACACCGGCGAGATCAAGGAACAGACCGTCTTCATGGGCGAATTCCCCATGATGACCGATCAGGGAACGTTCATCATCAATGGCACCGAGCGGGTCGTGGTCTCCCAACTGGTGCGGTCTCCCGGTGTGATCTTCCAACCGGGCGAGAGGTTCCGGCTTCGCAATCTGGCCAAGCATCAGCTCGTCACCGGCACCATCCACCCCTACCGGGGGGAGTGGATGGAGCTCGACGTAGAGCAGAAGCCGGGCAAGGACGTAACTGCTGGCGCTCGAGTCGCCCGAAAGCGTCGTCTGGGGTTGTTCGTGCTGCTGAGGGCTCTGGGCTACGACGAACAGAACGAGCCCGGTTTCCTGCCCCGCTTCGTGGAGTACTTCGACTTTCTGGAAGGGCAATGGGAAAAGACCGGCACCGTCGCTCCCACCCAGGACGAAGCGCTACTCGAGATCTACAAACGGGCCCGACCGGGCGAGCCGGCCACCTTCGAGGCGGCCCGGGCCTACTTCCGCAACGCTTTCTTCGAACCCCGACGCTACGACCTGAGCCGGGTCGGCCGGTACAAGCTGAACCGCAAGCTGGGACCCGAACTCGATTTCGTCCAGAAACAGTTCGGGATCGAGCTCGACCGGCCCCACCTCGATCAGCCGGTGCTGTCGCGCTGTGAGGTACTGGCTGCCACTACCTACCTGCTCAACTTGGCCAAGGTCGCGCCCGGATACCGCCTCGATGACCAGGACCATTTCGCCAACCGCCGGATCCGCAGCGTGGGCGAGCTCATCCAGAATCAGGTCCGCGTCGGCCTCTCCCGTATGGAACGGGTCGTGCGTGAGCGCATGACCACCCAGGATGTCGAGGCCATAACCCCCCAGACCCTCATCAACATCCGCCCGGTGGTGGCCGCCATCAAGGAGTTCTTCGGCACGTCCCAGCTCTCGCAGTTCATGGACCAGGTGAATCCTCTGTCCGGTCTGACCCACCGCCGCCGGCTCTCGGCCCTGGGGCCGGGCGGGCTGAGCCGGGAACGGGCCGGCTTCGAGGTACGCGACGTCCACTTCTCCCATTACGGCCGGATGTGCCCGATCGAGACGCCGGAAGGCCCCAACATCGGGCTGATCGGTGGCCTCGCCTCCTATGCCCGGGTCAACCCGTTCGGTTTCATCGAGTCTCCCTACCGCAAGGTCGAGAACGGCCGGGTCACCGACGAGGTCGTGTACCTGACTGCGGACGAGGAAGAGGATTACGTGGTCGCTCAGGCCAACGCCCCGATCGACAGCGAGAGCCGGTTCGTCAACGACCGGGTGCTCGTCCGCCGCTCGCCCCAGGCCGCCTCGTTGCAGGATCTGCGCCTCCAGCTCGAGAAGGAGGTGTTCTTCGGAGCCACAACCGAGATTTCCTACATTCCCCCCGATGAAGTCCAGATGATGGACGTCTCGCCCAAGCAAATCGTCTCGGTGGCCACGGCTCTGATCCCGTTCCTCGAGCACAACGACGCCAACCGAGCCCTGATGGGAGCCAACATGCAGCGCCAGGCTGTTCCCTTGCTGCGATCCGAGGCCCCCTATATCGGCACCGGGATCGAGGCTCGAGCCGCCCGTGACGCGGCCGACATGGTGATCGCCACCGAGACCGGCACGGTCGTCGAACTCGACGGCGATCACATGGTGATCGAGTACTCCCTGTCGGGTCGCCCGGTCAAGAGACCGAAGAAAAAGGTCATGAGGCTGAAGAAGTTCGAACGATCCAACCAGGACACCTGCATCAGCCAGAAGCCGCTCGTGAGCGAAGGTGACAAGGTGAAGAAGGGTGACGTGATCGCCGATGGCCCTTCCACGGTGCAAGGCGAGTTGGCCTTGGGCAAGAATCTGTTAGCGGCTTTCATGCCCTGGGAGGGGTACAACTTCGAAGACGCCATCATCTTGTCGGAGCGGCTGGTCCGCGACGACGTGTTGACGTCGATCCACATCCACGAACACGAGATCGACGCCCGCGACACCAAGCTCGGTACCGAGGAGATCACCCGCGACATACCCAACCTCTCAGACGACATCCTCGCTGATCTCGATGGCCGGGGCATCATCCGGGTCGGCGCCGAGGTCGGTCCCGGTGACGTGCTCGTCGGCAAGGTGACACCCAAGGGAGAAACCGAGCTGACCCCCGAAGAACGTCTCCTGCGGGCCATCTTCGGTGAGAAGGCCCGCGAGGTCCGTGACACCTCGTTGAAAGTGCCTCACGGCGAAACCGGCAAAGTCATAGACGTCAAGGTGTTCGACAACGATCAGGCTCACGAGCTCCCGCCCGGGGTCAACCAGCTCGTGAGGGTCTATGTGGCTCAGAAGCGCCAGATCAGCGTGGGCGACAAACTGGCTGGCCGTCACGGCAACAAGGGCGTGATCTCCAGGATCCTTCCGGTGGAGGACATGCCCTTCACTGCTGACGGCACTCCGGTTGACATCATCCTCAACCCTCTCGGGGTCCCGTCCCGCATGAACGTGGGCCAAGTGCTCGAAGCTCATCTCGGTTACTGCGCCCGGTGGGGGTGGAAGATCAACGGCGATCAGGTGGGTGAAGATCCCATCGACGGCATCGAGAGCAAAACTCGGATAACCACGCCGCCGGCTGTTTCCATAGCCACTCCGGTGTTCGATGGCGCCAAGTGGGACGAGAAGGACATGGCTGGTGACAAGCCGACCATCGTCGAGATTCTCGAGAACCTCAACCCGGAGTCCCGGTCCGGGTCGAGGTTGATCGACACCGATGGCAAGCAGACACTCTACAACGGCCGCACCGGTGAGCCCTACGACAATCGGATCATGACCGGCTACGTCTACATACTGAAACTGGCCCACCTCGTCGACGACAAGATCCACGCCCGGTCCACCGGGCCCTATTCGATGATCACCCAGCAGCCGCTCGGGGGCAAGGCTCAGTTTGGGGGGCAGCGATTCGGCGAGATGGAGGTGTGGGCCTTGGAGGCCTACGGGGCGGCTTACTGCCTCCAAGAACTTCTCACGATCAAGTCCGACGATGTAGTGGGTCGGGCCAAGGTTTACGAGGCGATCGTCAAGGGCGAGAACATCCCCGAACCCGGTATACCCGAGAGCTTCAAGGTGCTCATCAAGGAGATGCAGTCGTTGTGCCTCAACGTCGAGGTCCTCTCCCAGAGCGGTGAGGAGATCGAGATGCGGGAGCTGGACGAGGAGACGTTCCGCATCGTCGAGGAATTGGGAGTGGATATGCAACGCCCCGAACGGGGCAGTGACGAAGAGGACGCGGCCCGTGCCGCAGCCCGAGCTGGAGGAGGCAGGTACTGACATGCTCGACGTCAACGATTTCAGCAACCTGAAGATAGGGCTGGCCACCGCCGATTCGATCCGGACTTGGTCCAACGGCGAGGTCAAGAAGCCCGAGACCATCAATTACCGGACGCTCAAGCCGGAAAAGGACGGGCTCTTCTGCGAGAAGATCTTCGGCCCGACCCGAGACTGGGAATGCTCCTGCGGCAAGTACAAGCGGGTGCGGTTCAAGGGCATCATATGCGAGCGCTGCCAGGTGGAGGTGACTCGTTCCAAGGTGCGGCGCGAGCGCATAGGCCACGTGGAGCTGGCCGCGCCAGCCGTCCACATCTGGTACCTGCGGGGTACCCGTTCGTGGCTTGCCTATCTGCTGATGGGCACCCAACCCCGCGAGGAGCTGAAGGCCAAGCAGCTCGAAAGGGTCATCTACTTCGCGGCCAGCCTGGTGATCTCGGTGGACGAGGAAAAGCGCCACGCCGACCTGCCCGAGCTCGAGGCCGAAGTCCGCGAGGAGCGAGACGAAATCACCGAGAGTCTGGAGGCGGCTCTGGCCCGGTGCCAGAAGCAGCTCGAGGCCGATCTGGCTGAGGCCGAGAAGAACGAAGCCCGGGAAGCCGAGCTGTTGGCCCTGCGGCGTGAGGCCAGCCGGGAGCAGGCTCGGCTCCAAGAGCAGTTCGGGCTCGAAACAGAGATGCTCGACCGGGTTTGGGAGGAGTTCAAGAACCTGTTCAGCCGCAAGATCATCGAGGACGAGATGTTGTGGCGAGAGCTCGTCGATCGTTGGGGTGACTACTTCGAGGGCGGCATGGGCGCCGAGGCCATCGCCCGCCTCATCAACAGCCTCGACTTCGACGAGGAGGAGAAACTGCTGCGAGCCCAGATCGATCCTGCCGACGGCGTGAAGCCGTTGTCGGCCCAGCGTAAGCAGAAGGCCATCAAGCGGTTGCGGATCGTGGCCGCTTTCAACCGCCGCGACGAGCACAAGCGCCGAGTCAACGACCCTCGGGCCATGGTGCTATCTGTGGTTCCGGTGATCCCACCCGAGCTGAGGCCGATGGTGCAGCTCGACGGCGGCCGTTTCGCCACCTCTGATCTCAACGACCTGTACCGCCGGGTCATCAACCGCAACAACCGGCTCAAGCGCATGCTCGACTTGGGGGCGCCCGACATCATCGTCAACAACGAAAAACGAATGCTCCAAGAGGCAGTGGACGCTTTGTTCGACAACGGTCGCCGAGGCCGCCCGGTTACCGGCCCCGGCAACCGGCCGCTCAAGTCGCTGTCGGACATGCTCAAGGGCAAGCAGGGCCGCTTCCGCCAGAATCTGCTGGGCAAGCGGGTCGACTATTCGGGCCGGTCGGTCATCGTCGTCGGCCCCACCCTGCGGTTCCACCAGTGCGGTCTGCCCAAGATCATGGCCTTGGAGTTGTTCAAGCCGTTCGTGATGAAACGCTTGGTCCAGACCGATCTGGCCCCCAACATCAAGTCGGCCAAGCGCATGGTGGAGCGCCGCCGCCGGGAGGTGTGGGACGTGCTCGAGGAGGTGATCCGGGAACACCCGGTGTTGTTGAACCGGGCTCCGACGCTTCACCGGCTCGGCATCCAAGCTTTCGAGCCGGTGCTGGTCGAGGGTAAGGCCATCCAGATCCACCCGCTGGTCTGTACTGCCTTCAACGCCGACTTCGACGGCGATCAGATGGCGGTCCATCTGCCGCTGTCGGCCGAGGCGCAAGCCGAGGCCCGGGTGCTGATGCTGTCGGCCAACAACGTCTTGAGCCCGGCTCACGGCCGACCGCTGGTCACCCCGACCTACGACATGATCATCGGTGCCTTCTACCTCACCGAAATGATCCCCGATACGGTCGGGGTCGGACGAGTCTTCCGGACCGTGGACGAGGTGCAGGCTGCCGTCGAGGAGGGAGGCCTGGCCCTGCACGCGCCCATCCAGTATCGCTCATCGGAGTTGACGGTGATGCCCGTCAACGGCGAGGCGGCCGTCTATGAGCCAACTACGGCCGGTCGGGTCTTCTTCAACGAGGCCCTGCCCGACGGATTCGGATACCTCAACACCACCATCGACAAGCGGGAGATGGGCGCCTTGGTCGACAAGCTGGCCCGCGGGTTCTCCAACAGCGAGGTGGCTCGGAGCCTCGATGCCATAAAGGACATCTGCTTCGAGTACTCGGCTCGGTCGGGCCTCACCTTCTCGATGTCCGACGTGCGTACGCCTTCGCAGAAGACCGAGATCCTCGACCGGCGTGAGAAGAAGGCCGAGAAGATCGAGCAGCAGTTCCGTCGAGGCATCATCACCGACGGTGAGCGTCGCCAGATGGAGGTCGAGGTCTGGTCGGAAGCCACCGAGGAGGTCACCAGCCGGATGAAGGAAGTCCTCGAAGCCGACGCCTTCAACCCGGTCAATATGATGGTGAGGTCGGGAGCTCGGGGGAATATGATGCAGGTCCGCCAGATCGCGGGCATGCGAGGCTTGGTGGCCAACCCGCGCGGCGACATGATTCCCCGCCCGATCAAGAGCAACTTCCGGGAGGGCCTCAAGATGCTGGAGTACTTCATCTCCACGCCCGGGGCTCGCAAGGGACTGGTGGACACCGCGCTGCGCACTGCCGACTCGGGTTACCTCACTCGCCGATTGGTCGACGTGTCCCAAGAGCTCATCGTCAACGACGAGGATCCATTCTCTTCGGACGCTCCCGTCAAGGGCATCGAGATCGACGACGTCGTACCCGACACGCCCAGCAAGCGGACCTACCTCGAGACCCGCCTGTTCGGGCGAGTGCTCAGCCACGACGTGACCCTTTCGAACGGGGAGGCCATCACCGCCGGCACCATGGTGGGCTACGACGAGCTGGCAACGCTGCGCGACGACCCCGGCGTCACCAGGGTGCGGGTCCTCTCACCGCTCACCGACGATTCGCGCCTCGGTATCTCCGCCGCTTCCTACGGTATGTCGTTGGCTACTGGCAAGATGATCGAACAGGGCGAAGCGGTGGGCGTGATCGCTGCTCAGTCGATCGGTGAGCCCGGCACCCAGCTCACCATGCGGACGTTCCACACCGGCGGTGTGACCGGAGCTCAAGATATCGCCGGCGGTCTACCCCGGGTGGTCGAGCTGTTCGAGGCCCGCACCCCGAAGGGCAAGTCCATCCTGGCTCGCAGCTCCGGCGTGGTCCGGGTGGACGATGACGATGGCCGAGGCCGAGAAGTCGTCGTAGTGGCCGACGACGGCACCCACGACCGGTATACCATCCCCTCAGGGACCCGCCTCGAGGTCAAGAGTGGCGACGAGATCAAGGCCGGTGACGCTTTGGTCGAGGGGGCCCGAGACCCCAAGGAGCTGATGGAGATCCTCGGTATCCGCGACACCCAGCGCTACTTGGTCAACGAGGTCCAGAAGGTGTATCAGGACCAAGGCGTGTCGATCCACGACAAACACATCGAGTTGATCGTTCGCCAGATGACCAAACGGGTCGCCATCCAGGATCCGGGCGGCACCGAATTCCTGCCCGGTGAGCGCGTCGATCAGAGGGTGTTCCATCAGGCCAACCGGGAAGCCATAGCCAAAGGCGACAGACCGGCCGGGGGTCGGCCCGAGATCATGGGCATCACCAAGGCGTCGCTGGCCACCGAGTCGTGGCTGTCGGCGGCGTCGTTCCAGGAGACCACCCGGGTGCTCACCGAGGCCGCCATCGAGTCCAAGAGCGACACGCTGCTCGGTCTGAAAGAGAACATCATCATCGGCAAGCTGATCCCGGCCGGTACCGGTTTGCCCAAGTACCGAGACGTCGAGACGGCCGCCCCCGAATACAAGCCGATGGAGTACTACGTTTCCGACGACGAAGAGCTTAGTCTGTCCGACCGTCTAGCGGCTCAGGCCCAGACCACGGCCTGAGCCGGCGCTCCCGGCCCATTCCGGGGCCGGGATCATGGGCTCGGTGCCAGACCAGAAATGCTGCTGGGGTTTAGGGTTCGTTCGTCGCGTGGGCGGGGGTGTGTTGTTGGTGGCCGTGCGGTGGTTACGGTTGCTATGGCTGAGCAGCCTTGGTCGGGCCATGTGGCCGATATTCGGGTTGTTTAGACTGCGGGCGGGCAGAGTTTCTTGTTTTCTGGGTGGGTGTGTTCTCCGGTGCGTGGAGCGCGGATCGTTGCCCAGACGATTTCTGTTCGTGTTGTGCTGGTGGTAGAGCAGACCGGTTCTAGGTGATGGTGACATCCGGTGTCGGGGCTGGTGCTGCCGGTTTGGGGGTATTGGTCACGGTGCTGACCTGACGCACAGTTGTGGTGCCACCGGCCCGGGTTGCCGGGTATTTCTTGTTTGGGGAACGTTTCGGTGTACACGGGCTGCCAGGGCCCGGTGGAGTGCCCGTAAGAGGTGTACTCGTAGGTTCCGTTGCTGCGGGTCGTGTCGTGACCGCCTGGTGGTGTGCAGTGGGTTCGGGTCAGAGTAACCCGGCACGTCTGAGGGTCCTTGACGACTTTGCCGGTGCTCGGGTCGCATCTCCACCAGTGAACCGTGTGGGTAGCCCACGTCTTGTTCAGGTCGATAATTTGCACAGCGATCGTGATCGTCACGTCGGGCACCGCGCCGCGTAACACCCATCCCTGCCCTGCCGGGTCCGCGACCCCTGCCAACACCGGGGGAGCCAAATCCGTTCTAACATATTTGGAGTCAGAGTATTTCACCGCGGGCGGGACCGGTCTCTTGTTGTCGTCGAGCACCGTCGCCGGTCTAGCCGGACACAAGTCCACCCACCTCCCCGCATCACCCACGTCGATTATTTTGGTTGCCGTGTTCCGGTCGTACACCGCATGCCACGGCCCGGTCGAGTGCCCATAATAGGTGTACTTGTAGGGTCCGCTGATACGGTGCGTGCCGTGACCGCTCCACGGCACGCAATGGGTTCGGGTCAAAGTCACCCGGCACGTCTGAGGGTCTTCGACGATCTTGCCGGTACCGGGGTCGCATCTCCACCAGTGAACCGTATGAGTAGCCCACGTATTCGCGTCGTTACGAACATAGGTCGTCACCTCACGCGTGACCCGGTCTCTAGCACCTCGCAGCTCCCAGCCCGGCCCGGCCGGTTCCGGCGGGGCTCGTAACGGTTCAGAAACCGCCGCCGCGGTCTCGTCGGGTTTGGTTTCTGCTGGCCGGGCCCGCTCGATTTGGGTGATCTCGGTCGGTGGAGTCACCGAATGGCACTGGTTCACCCACCTGCCCGGGTCGCCCTCGTCGATTATCTTGGTGGTTGTGTTCCGCTTGTACACCGGATGCCAGGGCCCGGTCGAGTGCCCGTAAGAGGTGTACTCGTAGATTCCGGTGCCGCGGGTGTCGCCGTGACCGCCCCACGGCACGCAATGGGTTCGGGTCAAAGTCACCCGACACGTCTGAGGGTCTTTGACGATCTTGCCGGTACCGGGGTCGCATCGCCACCAGTGAACCGTATGAGTAGCCCACGTACTCGTGTCGTTACGAACATAGGTCGTCACCTCACGCGTGACCCGGTTTCTAGCGTTTTGGAGCTCCCAGCCCGGCCCGGACGGTTTCGGCGGGGCTCGTAACGGTTCAGAAACCGTCGGGGTGGTCTCGTCGGGTTTGGTTTCTGCTGGCCATGCCCGCACGATTTGGATGATCCTGGTCGGTGGGGTCACCGAAGCGCACCGGTGCACCCACACGCCCGGGTCGCCTTTGTCGATCGTTTCGGTTGCCGTGGTCCGGTCATACACCGCATTCCAGGGCCCGGTCGAGTGCCCGTAAGAGGTGTACTCGTAGACTTCGCTGATACGGTGCGTGCCGTGACCACCTGGTGGTGCGCAGTGGGTTCGGGTCAGAGTAACCCGACACGTCTGAGGGTCCTCGACGATCTTGCCGGTGGCCGGGTCGCATCGCCACCAGTGAACCGTGTGGGTAGCCCACGTCCGGGACAGATCCAACCGGATGGTCGTCACCTCACGGGTGATCTGGTTTCTGGCGTTTCGCAGCACCCAGCCCGGCCCGGACGGTTTCGGCGGCGGCGCAACCCTGGCTGTCACCGTCGGGGTGGTCTGGTCGGGTTTGGTTTCTGCTGGCCGGGCCCGATCGGTTTGGGTGATCTCGGTTGGTGGAGTCACCGAAGCGCACCGGTGCACCCACACGCCCGGATCACCCTTGTCGATTATCTTGGTTATCTTGGTTGCCGTGGTCCGGTCATACACCGCATGCCAGGGCCCGGTCGAGTGCCCGTAAGAGGTGTACTTGTAGGGTCCGCTGATACGGGTAGCGCCGTGACCGCCCGACGGCGCGCAGTGGGTTCGGGTCAGGTCCACCCGGCACGTCTGAGAGTTCACGAAGACTTTGCCGGTGGCCCGGTCGCATCGCCACCAGTGAACCCTATGAGTGGCCCACGTCCGGGCCAGGTCCAACCGAAATGTCGTCACCTCACGCGTGACCCGGTCTCTAGCACCTCGCAGCACCCAGCCCGGCCCGGCCGGTTTCGGCGGCGGCGCCACCCTGGCTGTCACCGCGTCGGCGGTCTCGATTTTCGACGGTTCCGGTCCCGGCCGGTACGCGACCGTGACATCAGCGGGGATGTCTTTGGTCCGGCACGCTATCCCGACGTCCAAACCGATGTTCGACCACAACGTGTTGACATACTTTTTCGGGGCCGCGCCGATCTTTTTGGGGGTTACCACCGTTTCCCAGGTCACCGCCACCCTGAACCGGGCGTCTCTACCAGTCGGGCCCGCGAACTTGGCGTACAAGTTGCCGGTGCACGGCTGTATCCACGCCCAGCGCTTGTCCTCGCGGCACGTGTTGCCGCCCGGCCCGCGAACGTAACGGGCCCCGCCCCCGTAAGCCGCTACCGTCGCAGCGCCGCCCGACCCGCTGATCCACCACCTCAACTCGACAGGGCGGCTAGACACCGAACCGCAAACACCGGCCCTGTCAAAAGCAACCGGCACCGCCACTTTCGCGGTCAACGACCGGCCCGTGTCGCCTTTCAGCCCGCCCGCCGGCGAAATGCCCGGCCCGAACCGAGAACCCGACCCGCCCGGCGCGTCGCCGGCTCTTCGCGCGTCGCGGTAAAGCCTCGCCGCGGTGAACGACCCGCACGGGTCGGCTATGCGTAACGGGACCACGACCTCGCTGACCTCACGAAACTTCTGATCAGCTGTACCCGACGAAGACCACATGTCCACCTCGACGTCCCAATACCCGCTCACCACGAAAACCGCGCCCGGTCCCGTTTCGGTCGCGAACCGCAACCCGACCGGTCCCGTGCAATCACCGATATCAGCCCTACCACACCGGTAATCAGAAAAATCGGTGACTTCGGTACCGTCACCAGCAATCACCGTCGGGTCGCCCGCATCGCCACGAAACGACCACCTCAACTCGACCAGCTCCATCCTCGCCCGGCCACAAACCCTGTCCACCCCCACACCACTACCATCTCGCAACCCTCGAACCAGAGGCGTTGTCCAACCCACCCCCAAACCCTCAAAAGAAATCTTCCGATCGATACGAACACCAGGCCCACCCACGATCGCTCCCGCCGGCGCCACCCCCGCAACGAACCCGGCATTATCCCACCACCCCGACAACGAATAATTATCCGGATCCTCCCAAACCTCGACCGACTCGGGCCCCTTCGACCCATACAACACCGCATTACCCAAAACATCACCCACAGACGCAAACCTACACGGATCCAACACCGGCTCCGAAGGAGGAGAAGGCGGCGGCGGCGGCGGATCACACCCCTCGTTCGGTAACTGATACCGGCCCGTATGAACACACCACCTCACACACACATCATCAACCAAACTCTCACCAGCCGGACACTCCGGCTTCTTAACAGTCGTAGTAGTCGTAGTAGTCGTCGTCGTAGTAGTAGTAGTAGTCGTAGTAGTCGTCGTCGGAACAATGCAATCGATCCGCACGTCCGGATGCTGAGAATGGGCACGCCACAACACCGTTTTCGTGTTCTTGTCCTCACAAACCAGATCCACCGGCTTCGCGTGAGGCCCATCACACGAACCATCACTATGAGAATGCTCGACCCTATACGCGCCACTATCAGACCACCACGCCCGCGCCGGCATATCCGAACCATCCGGACAAGACCTCACCCCCACATACCCACACTCATGAGCCGTGCCCTCCCAATCCTCGAAAGTCCTACCACCAGCCCGACAAACCCTCGTAACCACCAACGGGTCATCAACACTCCTATGAGAAACGAACTTCCAACCCCCCCTGGCCGAGTGACTACAACCAGTATTCCTATCCAACGGCCTATCAGGCGCATATTCGCATGATGTAGTCACCCTGGCACCATACGAACCACTCTTCCAGACTCCACCGACCCTTCCCGCACACGGTCTGGGCCGCGGGAAACTCGGATCTGTGAAATCTCCGTTGTCACATTTCCACGTATTATAATGCGTTCCGGTACCAGGATCGACGCTCTTCGAAGTAACCTTCCCCAACACCCACACCTCATGCGCCTCCGGCCTGACATGAGAAGCACCAACACCCGAAGACACCACCACCACCGTCGCCGCTGCAACAACAACCGTCGCCCCCAACAAACACAACCACCACCAACGCAACACAACCATAAAAATCACTCTCCAAATCTATCAACACTACAATCCAATATTACCACCAGGCATAGTCACCGCAATCAACACGGCCCTACATTAGCACCACCACTCGACTCCCGGAAGCCGCCCTCCACTTTGTACGCAGGCAAGACTACCAGATAACCGTTGACCGTTTCAGGGTCCTCTTGACGATACCACCACGGATTCACATCACACCAATAAATAAGCCACGACGACCCGATACCCACATTAGAAGGCAACACCGGAACCATAGCAACCACTATCTGATAAGCACCGTCAAAAGAAGCCTGCTCCTCAGCCGACGGATTCGCGCTCAACGGATACGGCGGAGGCTCACGAACCGTCCCCACCCGCAAATCCACAACCTCCGACACCCACGCCCCGTACTCCCGCTTCCGCCGATCCCAGTTCTCCGGCCTTATATCAGGCGGCGCCCACCCATCGTCCTTGGGCAACAAAAAAGGCAAAAGCTCACCCACCGGCTCCGGCAACCTACCATCCCACCCCGCCGGCGGCAGCGCAACCTCGACAAAATCCAAAGTCTCATCCCCCCCAACCTCGGACACCGGCTCCCCAGAAAACTCGTTACCCACACCAACCAGACCCGGATCGACAGTCGTCGTCGACGGCCCCGGATCAGATACCGGCCCCGTCGTCGTCGTAGTCGGCGAGGCGGGTTCGGCAGTCGTCGTGGTCGACGGAACCTGAACCGGGTCCGATACGACAGTCGTCGTCGACGGCTCTGCCACCTCCGCAGGCGCCTCCTCAGCCGTCGTCGTCGGATCCTGAACCGGGTCCGATACGACAGACGTCGTCGACGGCTCTGTCACCTCCGCGGGTGCCTCCTCAGCCGTCGTCGTGGACGGCTCTGTCGCCTCCGCGGGTGCCTCCTCAGCCGTCGTGGTCGTCGGATCCTGGACCGGGTCCGGCTCGACAGACGTCGACGTGGACGGCTCTGTCACCTCCGCGGGTGCCTCCTCAGCCGCCGTGGTCGTAGGCAAAGAAGTCACCAAAGTAGAAGACGAACGATCCCCACAACCAACCAACCCCCCAACCAACACCACGGCCACAGCAACCATGCGAACACTCGAACCAGACATTTATCTACCTTCCTCGAAAGAACCCCCGAAGCCTCACCCCAGGGACATCAACCAGCAGTCCCTGAAGAACACGAGCTAACGCACAACCATCTAAACACAAACCCCAGGACCTGTCCACCGGACCAGACGAAGCCCAACCCCGACGACCCTCCAGCCCCAGCCCCGACGAACCCCAAAACCCACCCCGCCGACCCCGACCCGACCCGCCCTGTGATCAGCCCACTCTACGATCAGGGCCGTGAAAAGCCCGCTGAGAATCCTTACCGTCTCAGGCGCTCTCCTCGTTTTCACCAACGGACCACTATTCCTGATCACCATCCGAGTGCTGGACCGGCCCCAACGCTGGCAGCACCCAGTGGTGCGAACCACCCTCACCGCAACCGGCGCAGTCACGACCGCGAAAGTTCTGCTCGACCACTTCCACCCGTCGCAACCGCGTCCGGTCGACCCGTGCTGGCCTGGGTCACCGCAGTAGCCGTAGCCGGGAGTCTGCTGGTAGTGAGGTTCCAACCCCATACCGGGCTCGACCACAGAAAACTTCTGGCAGGGCCTGTACACCAACCGCAACTCGCTGGCACCCCAAGCCGCCATCAGGCTGCTGGTCAGCATCCGGTACATGCTGGCGGCCCGGGCCTTCGGAGCTGGCCTGATGGGAGCCTGTATCGTCGCCATCGCCGGGTCGGGCAGCCGCACTTCGATGCTGGCCCTGGCACTGGCCGTGATCCTCACGACGCTGCCACTGGGCTACCGGTGGCTCCGTGACCGATGCGGGTCGAGTTCGGCGGCGCTTGCCGCCAGCGCCGCCGGACTGACCGTCCTAGCGGCGGTGGTGATTTTCGGCGGTAGTGATTCTGTTGCGTAGCCCACGTCCAGGACAGATTCAACCGGCTAGCCGCCACCTCACGCGTGCCCCGATCTCTAGCGTCTCGCAGCACCCAGCCCGGCCCGGACGATTTCTGCAGGACTCCTAACGACTCCGAAACCGCTGCCGCGACCCCATCGAGTTTCGTTCTCGCCGCCCGAACCAGGTCGACCCGGGCGACCCTCGCCGGCAGAGTCACTAATGAGAAACGAACTCCCAACACCCACACCTTATGCGCCTCCGGCCTGGCATGAGAAGCACCAACACCCGACGATGACACCACCACAACAACCGTCGCCCCCAACAAACACAACCACCAACAACGCAACACAACCATAAAAATCACCCTCCAAATCTGTCAAAATTACAATATATTACCACCATCACAGTCACCGCAATCAACAATCCGGCCCTACATTAGCACCACTAATCGACTCCCGGAAACCGCCCTCCACCTTGTACGCAGGCAAGACTACCAGATAACCGTTGACCACTTCAGGGAACTCTTGACGATACCACCACGGATTCACATCACACCAATAAATAAGCCACGACGACCCGATACCCACATCAGAAGGCAACACCGGAACCATAGCAACCACTATCTGATAAGCACCGTCAAAAGAAGCCTGCTCCTCAGCCGCCGTGGTCGTAGGCAAAGAAGTCACCAAAGTAGAAGACGAACGATCCCCGCAGCCAACCAACCCCCCAACCAACAACACCACCACGGACACAGCAACCATGCGAACACTCGAACCAGACATTTATCGACCTTCCTCGAAAGAACCCCCGAAGCCTCACCCCAGGGACATCAACCAGCAGTCCCTCAAGAACACGAGCTAACGCACAACCATCTAAACACAAACCCCAGGACCTGTCCACCGGACCGGACGAAGCCCAACCCCACCAACCCAACCCCCGCCCCTCCAGCCCCGACCCCGCCCCGGTCGGTTCGACGACCTCGACCTGGCTGTGACAACCGAGGATGACAATCGCGGACCGAGCCAACGGCAACGAAACCACCGCAACCGCAGCCAGGTTCTGGCGCCGAGCCCACTACAGTCAGGCCGGTTCGCTATTCGACGACCTCAGTGGGCGCCGGAGGAGGAACAGGAGCGAAGTACCCGACGATCAGGAGAAGAACGCCCACGCCCATGAAGGAGACCACACGGCTGAGCGTGCCCTGACTGCTGAGATCGATGAGAAACAGCTTGAGGACCACTACCGCCATGAACGACGCGCCCGCCACCCACACGGCACGACGAGCCGAGCTCACGCCGGCCACCATCCCCGCCAGTGCGATCAGAGCCCAGACGACGGACAGCGAAGCCTGAAGTTTTGCCGAGTCGAACATCGATTCGCCGTCGAAGGGAACGTCCAGCCAATGGTGGACGGTACGGGCCACGGTCATCGTTACGAGAACGGTGCCTATGGCAGCCAACGGTAGAGCCCAGGGCGCCTCTACGAAGCCTCTGAACGGGTGGCCCCCCTCAGCCAGAGCCTGTCTCCTCCACATGAGCGCGATCATCACCACCAGGGCCGCGAGAATCTCCAGCGGGTTCAGCAGGGGTAGATAAGGGAGAGGCGAGAAGTTCCCTTCGGAGAGAACAATCGCCGCGAGCATCAGCACGGCCAGCACGGCCAGCACCGGGCCGGTGCCGGTCGTTACGTAGCTTCTCCAGTGTGCCCCCAGCGGCCAGGCCAGCCTGCGTCGGCCCGACAGGGTTGCTCCCACGAGCACCAGCACCGCGGTGGGAGCGACGACCAACGGCCACGCACCGGTCAGGACTTGGTCGGTCTGCCAACTGACCTCGACCCCGATGATCACTGCCAGCACCCAGTAGCCGCCTGTGTGCAGCACTGTTTGGAGTCGTGGGAACGCGCCCTCCCGCAGCCGCAGGAATGCGTAGTAGGCAGCGATGGACACCGGCCATGCCGCCCATCCGTAGAGATCGAGAGGATGGGCTTGGTGGACGAGCGCGATGTAGAGCCCCACGACCAGGGTCGGGAGGATCAGAAGTCCCGAGAAGTCGAGGTGGGGCCATCTCGACCGGCGGGCCGGCCAGGCCGTCGCCCCCAAGGAGAACACCACGAAGACCAGCGACGTCGGCAACTGCTCAGTCGAGAGCTGGTAGCCGATCTCGGTGAGCCCGCCCGCCAGCCACCAGCCGATTCCCCAGGCCAGCGCTATCCAGGATGCGGCGACGTCGAAAGCGAGGCGGTCCCTGCCCCGGTGGAGCAGCCAGCCCGATGTCAGCCCGGCACCGGCGAGGACGGCGGCACCGAGGAAGTATTCGTTCGCGATCGGCAACGTGCTGCTCGGATATGGCAGGGACTCGCTCAGATACGTACCGAACGAGACTCCGGCCAAGGCTTGCAGCAGGGTGCCGACGACGGCCGCGAGCATCTGAGATCGGCGGATGCCGATCCAGAGCAACAAGACACCCTGCAGCGCCCATACGGTGGCGGTGAAGTGGGCATCCAGCGCAAACGGAACCGCGATGGCGCTGAACGTCACGCCGAGACCGGTGTAGGCCTCGGCCAGATCGAGACACTCTCGGCCCAACCTGCGGGTGACCATGGCCGAGACGCCGTGGACCAGAGCCAGCACCAGCGCGCTCGTTGCCATGCCGTACTCGGTGTGGCCGACCACGAGTTGTTGCAGACCCAACCCCATGAACGGGGTGCCGAACACCAGCGGCGCCGTCCATACGTCTTTGAGGTCGGGAGCCTTACGGGTGGCGAACAGCACGGGTATCGCCATGTACATCGTCACGAACAGGGCGATGAACGGCTGCGTGGACACCCAGTCATCCTGAGTATGGCGATCCAGGAGCCAGAATGCCGTGATCCCGAAAGTCGAGCCGAGGCCGATGAGGTTGAGCTCCGGCCAGATCTTGAACCAGGCGACTCCGACGATGGCGGCGTTGAGGATCGCGTAGAAGCTGAAGATCACGACGTGGTCCCCGGGCTGCGAGTACGCCAGCACTGGAGCGAGAAATCCCCCGATGATGCCGAGAACGGCCAGGGACCGCGAGTCCTGAGCGACGGCGAGGACGCCGGCGCCGACCGTGATGGTGACGACGGCCAGCAACGCCAGCGGGGCCGGCAAGACGTCGTACACCGCGAAAGCGGCGTACGACGTCAGATACAGCACGGCAACCCCTCCGCCTTGGAGGCTGAGGCCATAGACCGGGCGCTGGCTGCGGAGGTGCCACCCCACCGCCAGCAGCACCAAACCGAACATCGTGACGGCGATCAGGCGCATCTCGATCGTCAGCTCGATGAGACCGCGCTCGTTGGCCTCCCGGATGAGAAATCCCAGTCCGATGAGCGAAACCAGCACTCCCACTTTCACGGGCGCGTTACCGGTCAACACCCAGGTCTTGACCGCGTTGGTGAGCCATGTCAGGGGATCGACGGAGCGCATTGCGGGGTCGTCGGTATGGACCCCATCACGGCGGCCGGTCTCAGAAGAGGGCGTTGCGGTTACGTCGGGAGCAGGGGCTATGGCCGGATCCGGTTGGGAGGCAACCGCTCCGGCGACAGTTGCGGCCTGTGGGCGAGAAGGTGGCTGCGTCCCCATTTCGACCCTTTCGAGCCGTCGCCTCAGTTCCATGTCCCGGCCCAGGAGAAAGCCGATGAAGCCCCCGGCGAGGAACCCCGGGACCGAAGCGATTGCCACTCCCAACACGGCGCCGACAGCAATCAACAGGGCGGTTGATCCCGCCACCGTCGCGTTCTCGTCCTTGCGCACGCGCCCCCACGTTAGCCGGGCCGGGCGAGCCGTACGATCCTGCTTGCTGCCTTCTCGGGTTCTCGAGGTGGGCGTTGTCTCGAATCACCGGAGCCGGCTGGAGGTCCAGCCGGTATGCTGCTGCGCCGCTCCCGATCCCGGGAAGGCAAAACTCAGTCCGGCCGAACTCAGGAACCTCGAACCCAGAAGAACCCAGGAATACTGTGCCCACTATTCATCAGCTCGTCCGCAAAGGCCGCCAGTCCAAGCGCCGTAAGGAAACGACTCCTGCGCTCGGTGGCGCCCCCCAGCGCCGAGGCGTTTGCACCCGCGTCTACACCGCCACCCCGAAGAAACCGAACTCGGCCCTACGCAAGGTGGCTCGGGTGCGACTCACCACCGGAGTGGAGATAACGGCCTATATCCCTGGCGAGGGCCACAACCTCCAAGAGCACTCCATCGTGCTGGTGCGGGGCGGTCGGGTAAAAGATCTGCCCGGGGTCCGCTACAAGATCGTGCGGGGTACGCTTGACACCTCCGGTGTGCGCGAGCGCAAGAAGGCCCGCAGCCGTTACGGCGTCAAGAAGGAAGCCTGACATGCCCCGCAAGGGACCGATACCTCGCCGGGATCTCCAACCCGACCCGATCTACAAGTCGGTGCTCGTCACTCAGTTCGTCAACAAGGTGCTCCAGCGAGGCAAGCGCACCCTGGCCGAGCGGATCGTTTACGACGCGCTGGCCATCGTCGGGGAAAAGACCGGGAATGATCCGATCGATGTGCTCAAACGGGCTGTGGACAACGTTCGCCCCCAGCTCGAGGTTCGCAGCCGGCGGGTGGGTGGAGCCACCTACCAGGTACCGGTGGAGGTTCGTTCTCGCCGGGCCACAACCCTGGCCGTGCGCTGGATCGTCGGTTACGCGCACGGCCGCCGGGAACGAACGATGGCCGCTCGTTTCGCCAGCGAGATACTCGACGCCGGCAACGGCATCGGAGCCTCGGTGAAACGGCGCGAGGACCTCCAGAAGATGGCCGAGTCCAACCGGGCTTTCGCCCATTACCGCTGGTAGGAGCCAGTCTTCTCTGCGCTCGACCGGGTCGCCGGCCCGGGGCCTTTACTTCTCCCGGCCCCGGTTCGTCATCCCGGTCGAGGTGTGTTCCGCCCCATCGCGTTCCGGAATCGGAACTCGATATCCACCAAACCACGAGACGTCATTCAGGATCGAAGACCATGGCCGAAAAGCGCTACCCGCTGGAGCGGACCCGAAATATCGGGATCATGGCTCACATCGACGCGGGCAAGACCACGACCACCGAACGGATCCTCTACTACACCGGACGCAACTACAAGATCGGTGAAGTCCATGACGGCGCTGCCACCATGGATTGGATGGAGCAGGAGCAGGAGCGGGGAATCACCATCACCTCCGCGGCTACCCACTGCATCTGGAACGACCACCGTATCAATATCATCGACACACCCGGCCACGTCGATTTCACCGTTGAAGTCGAACGCTCGTTGCGGGTGTTGGACGGGGCCGTGGCCCTGTTCGACGGCGTGGCTGGCGTCGAACCCCAGACCGAGACGGTGTGGCGTCAAGCCGACCGGTACGGCGTGCCCCGTATGTGTTTCGTCAACAAGATGGACCGCACCGGCGCCGACTTCCACAACGTGCTGGACACCATCACCCAGCGGCTCACCACGAGCGTGGCCGTGATCCAGCTCCCGATCGGGGCCGAGTCCCACTATCGGGGTGTAATCGATCTGGTGAGGATGAAGGCCCTCATTTGGAGCGGCGAAGACTTGGGCGCGACTTGGGCGGAGACCGACATTCCCGCCGATCTGATCGACGAGGCCGAGCTGTACCGCCACGACCTGATCGAGAAGCTGTCCGACCACGACGAGGCCATCCTCGAGAAGTTCCTCGACGACGCCGATCTCACAGAGGTCGAGATCAAGTCGGCGATCCGTCGGGCCACCCTCACCGGAGGCTTGGTCCCGGTGCTCAACGGCACCGCCTTCAAGAACAAGGGAGTGCAGCCCCTGCTGGAAGCGGTGGTGGACTACATGCCGTCTCCGCTCGACGTGCCCGCAGTGGTGGGAATAGACCCCAAGTCGGGAAACGAGACCACCCGCAAGGCCAGCGACTCCGAGCCGTTGGCGGCTCTCGCCTTCAAGATCATGACCGACCCCCACGTAGGCAGACTCACCTACTTCCGGGTGTACAGCGGCGTTCTGGGCAAGGGGAGCCAGGTACTCAACACCCGCACTTCGGCCAAGGAGCGGGTAGGCCGCATACTCGAGATGCACGCCAACGACCGGGTTGATCTCGACGTGGCGGGCACCGGTGACATAGCGGCCGCTATCGGCATCAGAGACTGCCGTACCGGTGACACTTTGTGCGATCCGGCCCGGCCGATCGTGCTGGAGAACCTCGATTTTCCCGACCCGGTAATCGACGTGGCCGTGGAGCCGCGCTCCAAAGCCGATCAGGACAAGATGTCCAAAGCCCTGCTGGCCTTGTCCGAGGAGGACCCGACCTTTCAGGTCCGCACCGATCCCGAGACAGCCCAGACCATCATCGCCGGCATGGGCGAACTGCACTTGGAAGTCTTGGTCGACCGCATGATGCGCGAGTTCAAGGTCGGGGCCAACGTGGGCAAGCCCCAGGTCGCCTACCGGGAGACCATCACTCGATCGGTGGTCGGTCACACTTACGTCCACCGCAAGCAGACCGGCGGTTCGGGCCAGTTCGCAGTGGTGAAGGCCACTTTGGAACCCAACCCGGGCGGGGAGTACACCTTTGACTCCACCGTCACCGGCGGGTCCATCCCCAAAGAGTTCGTCAAGCCTGTCGATGTCGGCATCCGCGAAGCTATGAGCAACGGGGTGCTGGCCGGGTTTCCCACTGTCGACGTCAGGGTCACGCTCACCGACGGCAAGACTCATGATGTCGACTCGTCGGAGCTGGCTTTCAAGGTCGCCGGCAATGCCTGGTTCCGCCAGGCCGCGGCCCGGGCCCGCCCAGCGTTGCTCGAACCGGTGATGGCGGTCGAGATCGTCACCCCCGACGACTACTTGGGCGATGTCGTCGGTAATCTGAATGCTCGGCGAGGTCAAGTGCAGGGCACCGAGCAGCGAGGCAGCAATCAGGTTGTGAAGGCGGTGGTGCCACTCTCGGAGATGTTCGGATACAGTACCGACTTGCGTTCACGCACCCAGGGGCGGGCTACGTACACGATGCATTTCGATTCGTACCAGCTCACGCCGACAAACGTCCAGGAAGAAATCGTCGCTCGCGTGCGAGGCGCGTGATTCGGCCCCGGTCCCCGAGCCGGAAACAGGTAAAAAACCAGGAGTCAAGAAGGTAGGAAATGGCCAAGGAGACGTTCGAGCGGAACAAGCCCCACGTCAATGTGGGAACGATGGGCCACATCGACCACGGCAAGACCACATTGACCGCAGCCATAACCCGGGTGCTGTCCGAACATGTCAAGGGCTCGCATTTCACCGAGTTCGACAAGATCGACAATGCCCCTGAGGAACGCGAACGCGGTATCACCATCAATGTCGCCCATGTCGAGTACGAGACAGAGAACCGGCACTACGCCCACGTCGACATGCCCGGTCACGCCGACTACATCAAGAATATGATCACCGGAGCGGCCCAGGTGGACGGGGCGATCTTGGTGGTGTCGGCGGCCGACGGCCCCATGCCCCAGACCCGGGAGCACGTGCTGCTGGCTCGCCAGGTGGGCGTGCCCAAGATCGTGGTCGCTCTCAACAAGGTCGATACGGTTGACGACCCCGAACTGCTCGAGATCGTGGACATGGAGGTACGCGATCTGCTCAACGAGTACGGGTTCCCCGGGGACGACACGCCCATCGTCAACGTGTCGGCGCTGAAGGCCCTCGACGGCGACGCCGAGGCCTCACGAGCCGTTCTCGAGCTCATGGACCGAGTCGACGATTACATCCCGACTCCCCAGCGTGATGTGGACAAGCCCTTCCTGATGCCGATCGAGGACGTGTTCTCCATCACCGGGCGAGGAACGGTGGTGACCGGCCGGGTCGAGCAGGGGGTCGTCAACACCGGCAACGAGGTCGAGATCGTCGGTCTCAAGGAGACCCGCAAGACCACGTGCACCGGGGTGGAGATGTTCCGTAAGATCCTCGACCGGGGCGAGGCTGGTGACAACATCGGCGCTCTGCTCCGAGGCGTGGACAAGAACGAGGTGCAGCGGGGCCAAGTGCTGGCCGCCCCCCGAAGCATCACTCCCCACACCGAGTTCGAGGCCCAAGTGTATGTCCTCAGCAAGGAAGAGGGCGGCCGTCACAGCCCCTTCTTCTCCAACTACCGACCCCAGTTCTACTTCCGTACCACGGATGTGACCGGGACGGTGGTGCTGCCCGAGGGCACCGAGATGTGCCTGCCCGGTGACAACACCGAGATGCGGGTCGAGCTCATCAGTCCGATCGCCATGGACGAAGGTCTGCGCTTCGCCATTCGCGAGGGGGGCCGTACCGTTGGCGCCGGTTCGGTCACCAGCATCGTCAAGTAGGCATCCGGCCATGGCAGCAGGTCAGAGGATTCGGATTCGGCTCAAGGCGTACGACCACGAGATCATCGACCAGTCGACCAAGAAGATTGTCGAGACGGTCAAGCGCACCCAGGCCGAACTGCGGGGCCCCATACCGCTGCCGACCGAGAAACACCGCTATACTGTGGTCAGATCGCCGTTCAAGGACAAGGACTCTCGGGAGCACTTCGAGATGCGGATCCACAAGCGTCTGCTCGACATCCTCGAACCGTCCCCGAAAACGGTCGATTCCCTCCAACGCCTCGACCTGCCCGCCGGTGTCGATATCGAGCTGAAGATCCAGCAAACCTGACTGGGGGCAGGGGTGCAGCCTCTCCGCCCCACCGCTGAGCCATGTACTGATTCAGTCGGACCAAACCCTGTCCGGCTTGTCCGGCCGGGCTCGGGATCCGGTCTGACCGACCCGGTAGGTCGAGACGAACGACTGCACGGTGGCGGCGAAGGGTAGGGCCAGCAGCGCCCCCACCACACCCAGCAGCGCCGCTCCGGCTATCACTGCGCCGAAGGCTACGGCCACGTGGAGTTGCATGGTGTGGGCCGTGATCCGGGGGGAGAGGATGTAGTTCTCGAACTGCTGGTATGCGAAGATCGTGATCAGCACCCACAAGCCGGTGCGGGGCTCGTGGAGTAAGGCGATGAGCACGGGCAGGGCCCCGGCGATGTAGGTGCCGATCACCGGTATGAACTGGGATATGATTCCGATCCACAGAGCCAGGGGAAGCGGGAAGGGCACGTCGAGGATCGAGAGGGCGCCCCAGTGGACAAGGGCCGAGATGACGGCCAGGATCGAGCGGGAGTAGATGTACCCGCCCGTCTTTTCCATGGCTAGGTCCCAGATCTCCAGAACCATCTTGCGCATTTGTTCGTCGAGGAACGAACATACGACGCGACGGACCTTGGGACCTTCGGCTACCAGGTAGAAGGTGAACAGAGCGACGGTGAAGATATGGAAGACGAGGCCGATGGCGGCGGCACTGAGGTTGACCACATCGTCGGCGAACCGGCCGGCCAGGTCTTCCACGCCGCCGCCGGCCACGAACTCTTGGCGCAGTTGTTC
Organism: Acidimicrobiales bacterium; assembly: GCA_963422655.1. Taxonomy (GTDB): domain Bacteria; phylum Actinomycetota; class Acidimicrobiia; order Acidimicrobiales; family Aldehydirespiratoraceae; genus CATQHS01. The sequence goes on from OY730440.1 coordinate 2,235,850, forward strand.
GAACTCGATGTCGGTTCCGAAGGTGTCGTTCGTCCAAGTCTCGATGTCGTCGAGATAGCGCGGCACTTCGTCCACGAAATCGTTGATCTGGGTGGCCAGGGCCGCGCCGATGGCGGTGGAGAAGCCGGCCACGGCTATGAGGACAACCACGAATATGATCCCGGTGCCGATGCCCCGCCGAAGCCCGGCTCGTTGTAGGCGGTTGACGGCCGGCTCGATTGCGAAGGACAGGAACAGCGAGATCACCAGCACCATGATCAAGGGCCGCAGGGCGCGCAAAGCCCCGATTCCGTAGTACAGGGCCAGGCCCCCCAGCCAGAACAGCAGGATCGAGCGTTTGATCCATACCGGCACCGACCTGAACCCTGAGACACTCGACCTAGGTTCCGACTCGGAGGGGAGCCCGCTCTTGGCGTCGCAGTCGGGAGTGGACGTCACCGGTCGAACGCTAACACCCGAAGCGCTGGTCGGCCCTGATCTGCCGAGAGAGGTCGTGAAGGGTCGAGGTTGGTGTTCGGAGTGCTCGGTGGGCGCCCGGCGCGCCGGGTGCCTATCAGCGCTGGATCGGGGGAGTGGATTACATCATTGAGTAATATTACTCAGCAATGTAAGGTACTGGTATGGGTTCATTCCAACGATCGCATGTCGAGACCGTCGCTCTCCGTTTGGCTGAGCCTCCGAGCAGGATCGTTGCGGTGTTCGGACCTCGTCAGACTGGTAAGACCGAAATCGTAAGGCAAACGCTCGAACGGATCCCTCAGGGCAGCTGGTACATCTCGGTCGACGAACCCGATACCCGCCGGCTCCGTGTCTCGGTCGAATCGATTGCGGTCGAATCCGTTCTGATGCCCCAGAGGCGCGACACCGAATGGCTGGTCGAGCAATGGGAACAAGCCCGGCGTCGAGCCGATCGGGCAGGACGTGACGGACGATGGTTCGTGCTGGTTCTCGACGAGATTCAGAAGGTTCCCAACTGGTCCGATGCCGTCAAAGGTCTCTGGGATGCGGACCGGGCCAGGGAGTGCCCTCTGCACGTGGTGATACTGGGTTCAGCTCCTTTGCTCATGCAATCAGGACTGCAGGAGAGCCTCGCCGGGCGTTTCGAACCTGTTCGCGTCGCCCACTGGTCGTTCCCGGAGATGGCGTCGGCGTTTGGCTTCGACTTACCCCGATATCTCTATTTCGGTGGTTATCCGGGCGCGGCTCATCTCGTTCGGGATCCGGATCGATGGCGTGAATACGTGCTACACGCCTTGGTCGAGCCCAACATCGAGCGGGACATCCTCGCCATGACGCGCGTGGACAAGCCGGCCCTGCTGAAACGGCTATTCGAGCTGGGGGCCCACTACTCGGGACAGATCCTTTCGTACACCAAGATGCTGGGACAGCTCCACGATGCCGGAAACACCACCACATTGGCCCGTTACCTCGAGCTTCTCGGGCACGCGGGATTGATCGCAGGACTTCCCAAGCATGCCGATCGGCCGCTTATCGGCAAAGGTTCGAGCCCCAAGCTCAACGTCTTGAACACCGCGATGATGACCGCCGGATCGGGGTATTCCTTCGATGAAGCCCAAGCAGACCGTACATTCTGGGGACGAGTCGTGGAGAGCGCGGTCGGAGCCCACCTGTTGAATACCGCAACGGCGAACATCGAACTTCGCTACTGGAGGGATAATCCACACGAGGTGGACTTCGTACTGCGACGAGGATCGGCCCTGGTCGCCATCGAGGTCAAGAGCGGACCGACAAGCCCGAGCACCAGAGGCCCGAGCACCATAGGTATGACCAAGTTTCGGAATCGGTTCGAACCTCTTCGCTCGCTGCTCGTCGGTGGAGGTGGGGTGCCTCTCGAGGAGTTCCTGAGCGTGCCCGCTGAGGATTGGTTCGAAGAGTCATGAACGGCCAAGTTCTCGTATCTCGTACATGCACCGAAATTTTTCGAGATGACACAGCTCGGGACGTGGAGCATAGTTCCCTGACCCTGAGAGAGCTTCGGGCTTTATCGGTATATGTACTGCTCGGCGACCCGGGCTCCGGTAAGAGCACGGTATTTGAAGTCGAGTGCGATGAGTTGGGAGGAGAAGCTGAGCTGATCACAGCCGGTGATTTTCTCTCGTCGGACACGAACAGTCACCCCGAATGGCGAGATCGGACGCTCTTCATAGACGGACTCGATGAGATTCGAGCCGGCCAGAGAGACGCCCGTACACCTTTCGACAAGATATGGGGCCGGCTCGACTCTCTGGGACAGCCCCGCTTTCGGATATCGTGCCGCGAAGCCGACTGGTTGGGGGACAATGATCGGAAACGTCTGGCTCGGGTTTCTCCCGACTCCGAGGTGAAGATCTTCCGGCTCGACCCGTTGACGGATTCGGACATCGAAACCCTTTTGAACCATCATCTGGATGTCGACGATGCTGGGAACGTTATGGCTCAAGCCCGAGAACTAAGTTTGGAAAGACTGCTCGCCAACCCGCTGAGTTTAAAACTGCTGGCTATTGCTTTCGCGGGTTCTGATACGGAAGTCGTGCCGACCAACCGGCTCGAGATCTTCGAGTTGGCCTGCCGACAATTGACCTCTGAGCACAATGAAGATCACAATGAAAAGCACAATCTCGCAGGTCAACCGTTTGACCCTGATCAGATCCTGGACGGGGCGGGACGGCTGTGTGCCTTCCAACTGATCTCGGGTACCGACGGGTTCTCCATCGACCACGGCAAAACGACTACCAATTATATCCCTTCGAACCGCTGCGATGCCAAATCGCAGGAATTGTCACGACGGGCGGTCTGCACCAGGCTGTTCGAGGGGCAGGGTGGATACCGCCGTTTCGCACCCGTTCACCGACACATTGCCGAGTTCCTGGGCGCTCGCTATCTCGCTCGGGTCATCGATGATGGGCTTACAGCCCGGCGGGTCGTCTCTCTGATCGTCGGTGAGGACGGAGGCGTCGTAACCGAGTTCCGAGGCTTGTCGGCCTGGCTCGCCGTGCATAGTCGAGAGGCTCGCAGCGAGCTCATCGAACGAGACCCGATCGGAGTCGCAATATACGGTGATATCCGAGGATTCCTGACCGAAGATAAACAGGAGCTTCTGCAGTCGCTGCACCGCGAAGTCGCCAGGCTCGACTACTCGGTGAATCCGGCTTGCTTCGGACCCATTGCCTCACCCGATATGGAATCTATACTCCAGGACATTTTGACAGAGCCCAACCGTGATAGGGATCATCAGCTCACCGCCAAATTCATATTGCAGATTCTGCAATATAGTCCTCCCTTGCCCAGCCTGTCACAGACTTTGCTCGACATCATATACGATGACAGTAGATATCCTCAGGTATATAAGCATGCAATGCATGCTTATATCCATCACATGAAGGATGGCCTAGATAGAGACGATAGTCTCGTAGGGCTCCTGGCTGACATTCGTAATAATAAAATCTCTGATCCCGACGATGAGCTAACCGAAACCCTGTTAGCACAACTCTACCCCCAGGTGGTACCTCCATCGAAGGTGTGGGACCATTTGGTATATGGAGGAGTCGGGAACGCTTGGAAATACCACAAGTTCTGGATAAACGATCTTTTGGAACGATCATCAGAAGATGATATAGCCGAGCTCCTCGACGAGCTGTACCAACGCTTGCCCGACCTGAAGACGGCTTTGGAAGGTCATAACTTGGAGCGTCTTCCCCTCGAGCTCTTGGACCGCGGGCTGAGCGCAGTCGGAGATGATCTGGAACCAGCCCGTCTCTACAAATGGCTCAGTGCCGGTTCCATGCGAGACTGGAAGAGGTCGGGTAACCGGCTCGGCACCGCCAAGGAATTCGTCAATCGGATACGGGCTTGGTTGGAAGCGCGTCCTCAGGTTCAAAAGGCTGTCTTTCTGGAAGGACTGACCCGATGTCAGGAAGACGATTTAGGACTGTATTCGTTCGTGGCCAACCGTTTTTTGTATGGGAGCACCCTCCCGCCCGATTTTGGGCTATGGAGCCTGGAGCATGCCGTCAGACTCTTGAAGAGCCACCCGCAAATTTCGGAATGTCTCCTCGCGGAAGCCTTTCGCTCGTACTCTCAACAGACTCATGATGAGGGGCTGTTTCGTTCCACTCTCATCGAGCACACTCGTGGGCACGAAGTATTGGAAAGACAACTGGCAGATATGTTGGATCAATCTAGGAGCCCAACACTTGTAAAACGAACTCAACAAGTCGAAACGTATCAAGAAGAAGATCAGCGTAGGCAAAGAGAATGGCTCGGATATGTTCGATCGAACATTGAGGCTCTACGAGACAACCGAGCCGCTCCGGTCATTCTGCACCAATTGGGTGAGGTATATTTCAGATCCTTACCGGGCCAGGCCGACTATGACGAGCCCACACAAAGGATCTCGGCATTGCTCGGTGATGGTGATTTGATCGAGGCCGCGCTCCGCGGTCTTCGCGGTACGGTATCCAGAGATGATATCCCAGAATTTGAGGAAATAATACGCCTTTATTCAGAGTCCAAGTTTTCTTGCCTGACCCTCCCATTTCTAGCTGGTATGGATGAGATATCGAGGGTTACACCAGAACAGCTCGATTGTTTTAGTGTGCGTCAGATTCGGACAGCTCTAGCTTTCTACTTCTTTTATGGTCGTAATGATAAGGCGGAATGGTATCGGAGGTGGCTCGACTCACATCCCGATCTCCTGTCCGAGGTGCTGATCAAATGGGCCAAGTCAGCGATACACGGTGGCAAGGAGTCATCGCTAGGGTTGTGCAATCTTGCCTTCAGGACCGATCATGCACATATTGCTCGTCGAGTTAGCTTGACCCTACTCAGAACTTTTCCGGTACGTTGTAAGCTGTCACAGATCCAGGCACTGGACTGTCTACTCTGGGCCGCTTTGCAGCATTGTGACAAACTATCGTTCGAGAAGTTGATCCAGGAAAAACTATCCCGCAAGACTATGCATGCTTCCCAGCGCGTTCATTGGCTGGCTGCGGGTACCGTTATCGATCCCGAGGTGTATGGGCCGACCCTGGGTGACTTCGTCGGCGACCGAGATGGCCGGATCAGACAACTGGTGGAATTCTTATGTCCTCCGATTTTACCTCTTCAAGAACTGACACGGCTCATAGTCGATAAGCTTGAGATTTCGACTCTTGAACTATTCGTCAGGCTTGTCGGGCCCTCGTTCGGGCCTGTTCTGGATAGTTTTGGCATATACGAAATACAAGAATCGCAACTGGTGGGTCGTTTGATCGAACAACTCAGTTCTTTTCCTGGTAAGGATGCGGCCCAGGCCTTGGATCATCTGGGCTCGGATTCAGCGCTGGTCTCTTGGCGTGACACGCTCATCCGAGCCCGCAGTCGCCAGCGGGTCATCCACCGTGATTTCACCTATCACTGTCCCGACATCGAACGGATCCACCGAACGTTATCGAATCAGTCTCCTGCCAATGCCACCGATCTGGCTGCTCTCGTGTCGGAGCGACTCGAAAAGATTGCTGTTCGGATTCGTCGAGGTAACATCAATGACTGGCGACAATACTGGAACGTCGACTCATATGACAGGCCGCTGGATTCCAGGCCCGAGAATTCTTGTAGAGATATGCTGCTCTCGGACCTGCGGCAATGCCTTCCCAAGGGTGTGGATGCTCAACCCGAAGGGCAATACGCTGGCAACAAACGGGCCGATATCAGGGTCTCGTACCAGGATTTCAACGTGCCGGTAGAAATCAAGAAGAGCAATCATCGAGACCTCCGGAGCGCGCTACGGTGTCAGTTGATCAAGAAGTATACGAGCGATCCGGCCACAGGCGGATACGGGATCTACCTGGTGTTCTGGTTTGGTAACAATTCGCAGCCGACTCCCCACAACGATTATCCAGCCACCGCCTCAGAGCTGCGAGAGCAGCTAGAAGCTGAGCTGACCGCAGAAGAGGCACGCAAGATCTCGGTTCGTGTAATCGATGTGGAAGCCCCATCACAATCGGCGCCAACCTCGAAGAGCGCGTGCTGCAGGTTGTGATGGTTGCCGCGGTTGTCGGTGCGCAGCTCAGCGGAACGGGCGTTCGGGCTCAGACTGTCGAAGCCGGGTAGCTCTTCTCGTGGTGCCGTCCTCGACTTGGCGGGCAGGTTGGACTCGACCCAGACCTGAGCTACAGTACTCATGGCTACATTCGATGTCCGTGAAGGCCACCAGGAACCGCACGGCCCAACTGAGACTCACTCCGCCGGGCCTGCCCGAGCGGAGTGTTCGCGTGAGTGGACGCTCACGTTGGAACATCAGGTTCGCAAATTCAGGATCGACAAGGACGAGACATGGCCACCAAGGCGATCGTGGGTACCAAGATCGGTATGACCCAGATCTGGGACGACGACAACCGAGTCGTTCCTGTCACAGTGCTTTCGGTCTTGCCGTGTCGGGTCGTTCAGATCAAGACACCCGGCAACGATGGCTACAGCGCCATCCAGGTGACCTTCGGGAACCAGGATCCGGCTCGGCTCAATCGACCTGAGGCCGGTCACTTCGCCAAGGTCGGAGTCGAACCGGGCCGCAAGATTCTCGAGCTTCGTCTCGACGACGTGAGCGACTACTCGATCGGTCAGCAGATCGGCGCCGATCGGCTGACTTCGGGCGAAAGGGTCGATGTGACCGCGGTGTCCAAGGGCCGCGGGTTCACCGGCGTCATGAAACGTCACGGCTTCAAGGGCCAGCCCGCCGGTCACGGCGCCCACAAGGTCCACCGCAAGCCCGGCGCGATCGGCCAGTGCGCCACCCCTTCCCGTGTCTTCAAAGGTAAGAAGCTCCCGGGCCGCTCCGGTGCGGTCAAGGTCACGACGCTCAATCTCGAGGTCGTCCGGGCCGACAGCAAGGCCGAAGTGGTGCTGGTCAGAGGATCCGTCCCCGGACCGGCCGGTGGGACCGTCGTCGTCCGCGACGCGGTGAAAGCTCCGAGGTAGCCGGAGATGGGCTCGGTCGAAGTGCTGACCCAGGCCGGAGAGCCGGTGGGCGAAGTGACCCTGGCCGACTCGGTGTTCGGTGTCGAGCCCAACGTCGGCGTAATGCATCAGGTGGTGACGGCTCAACTGGCCGCCCGCCGGGCCGGCACCCACTCGACCAAGACCCGGACCGAGGTGGCCGGCGGCGGCGCCAAGCCGTGGAACCAGAAAGGCACTGGTCGGGCCCGTCACGGGTCGATCCGTTCGCCTCAATGGCGAGGCGGAGGAGTGGCCCACGGTCCCAAGCCCCGCAGCTACCGTTCGCGCACCCCGAAGAAGATGAAGCGCTTGGCTTTGGCCTCGGCTCTTTCGGACCGGGCCGCAGCCGGCCGGGTGATCGTGGTGGACCGGTGGCGGTTCGAGGTCCCCCGGACCGCCGACGGCAAAGCCGCGCTGGCTGCTGTCGGTGCCGAGGGCAAGGTGCTGGTGGTGCTCGAGGACGTGGGTGGCACGGCTTGGAAGAGTTTCCGGAACCTGGCCTCGGTCCACTGCCTGCACCGCGATGAGCTGAACACCTACGACGTGCTCGACAGCGATGTCGTCGTGTTCACTCGTGATACCCTTCCGGGCCGGCATATTGTTCCGGTCTCCGGCTCCGTTGAAAGCCTCGACTCCGAGCCCACCGATGCGTGATCATCGCGACGTCGTCATCCGTCCAGTGGTGTCGGAGAAGTCCTATGGGCTGCTCGAGGACAACGTCTACACCTTCGTTGTGGCCCCGGATTCGACCAAGCCCGAGATCCGTGACGCCGTCGAGGCCGTCTTCGACGTAACCGTCGTGAAGGTCAACACGCTTCACCGCAAGCCCAAGCGGCGGCGCGATCGACGCACTCAAAAATGGGGCCGGCGGCCCGGTCAGAAGCGGGCCATCATCACCCTGGCCGAGGGTGACTCGATCGATCTGTTCGAGGTCTGATCATGGCCGTGCGCAAACGCAATCCTTCGAGCCCCGGGCGCCGCTTCCAGACGGTGCCGGACTTCTCCGAGATAACCAAGTCGAAGCCAGAGCGAAGCCTGCTGGTCAAGCAGTCGTCCACGGGTGGCCGCAACGCCCAAGGCCGCAAGACCTCCCGCCATCGTGGCGGCGGCCACAAGCAGCGTTACCGTCGTGTGGACTTCACCCGCAAGAAGGACGGCGTGCCGGCCACGGTAGCCACGATCGAATACGACCCCAACCGAACCTGTCGCATTGCGCTGCTCCATTATCACGATGGGGAGAAGCGATACATCCTGGCCCCCAAGGGAGTGGTGCCCGGCGACGTCTTGATGTCGGGCCAGGGCAGTGAGATACGACCCGGTAACGCCATGGCGCTGCGCCATGTCCCGGTGGGTACGACCGTGCACAACGTGGAGCTGAAACCGGGAGCGGGAGGTCGCTTGGCTCGCAGCGCCGGCGCCAGCGTTCAGCTCGTGGCCAAGGAGGGCGAGTTCGCCACCCTGCGCCTCCCCAGCACGGAGATGCGCCGGGTGCCCATCGCCTGCCGGGCCACCATCGGTGAGGTCGGCAACGCCGAGCACGAGCTGGTCAAGATCGGCAAGGCCGGCCGCAACCGTTGGAAGGGCGTCAAACCCCAGACCAGGGGGGTGGCCATGAATCCCGTTGATCATCCCCTCGGCGGTGGTGAGGGCAAGTCTTCGGGCGGCCGCCATCCGGTATCGCCCTGGGGCCAGCCCGAAGGTCGTACCCGGGCCAAGAACAAGAACTCTGACAAGATGATCGTTCGACGGCGCCGCAAGCGCGGGTCCCGGAGGTAGAGCCATGCCCCGTAGCCTTAAAAAAGGTCCATTCGTCGACGAACATCTGTTGAAGAAGGTCGACGAGCTCAACGAGAAGAACGACAAGAAGGTGATCAAGACTTGGTCCAGGCGGTCCACGATCATCCCCGACATGGTCGGGCACACGCTGGCCGTGCACGACGGTCGTAAGCACGTGCCGGTGTATGTCACCGAGACCATGGTCGGCCACAAGCTGGGTGAGTTCGCTCCCACCCGGACGTTCCGGTTCCATGCCGGCCAGGAGAGAGGGACCCGGCGTTGACCAACGGTTCGAAGACCAACGAGCGGCCCGGCACCCGGGCCCGAGCCGGTTACGTGCGGACCACCGCTTCCAAGGCCCGGGCCGTCCTTGATCTGATCCGGGGCAAGAGCTACGCCGATGCGGTGGAGATCCTGGCATTTTGCCAACGCGATGCTGCCCACCCCATCCGCAAGGTCGTCGATTCGGCGGTGGCCAACGCCGAGCACAACGGCGGGGTCGGTGCCGAGGAACTCTACATCTCGGCCTGCTATGCCGACGAGGGCCCCACCCAGAAGCGGTGGCGCCCCCGGGCCCGGGGCCGGGCCACCCGGATCCGCAAACGGTCCTGTCACATCACCGTGATCGTCAGCCGTTACGATGAGGATACCTTGGCGGAGCTTCGGACCCGCCGGGACGGGGCCGGCCCCCGCCGCTCAGTTGCCGCGGCCGAGGCCCGGCGCCGCCGGGTGGCCCGCTCACGGAAGGCTTCCGAGCCTGCCGGTGAGCAAGCCGCTGCGGTTGGCGCCGACAAAGTGGAAGCTCAGGCCGCGGCCGTGGTCTCGGCTACCGCTGAAGCCTTGGCCGAGACCGACGCCGGCCCCGGCGCCGACCGCGAGACGAAGGAAGCCTGATGGGCCAGAAGGTCAACCCCTACGGATTCCGCCTCGGGGTCACCACCGAGTGGAAGAGCCGATGGTTCGCCAACCGGCATGATTATGCCAGCAACGTCATCGAGGACTGGAAGATCCGGCACTTCTTGATGACCGAGCTCCCTCACGCCGCCATAAGCCGGGTCGAAGTGGAGCGCACCCGGGACCGGCTCCGGGTCGACGTTCACACGGCCCGGCCCGGCATCGTCATCGGCCGCCGGGGCGTCGAGGCCGACCGGCTCCGGGCCGGCCTGACCGAGATCAGCGGCAATCCCAGGGTTCAACTCAACATCCAGGAGATCAAGCAGCCCGAGCTCGACGCGGCCCTCATCGCCCAAGGCGTGGCCGACCAGCTCACCGGTCGGATCGCCTTCCGCCGGGCTATGAAGCGGGCGGTGCAGAACGCTCAGAAGGCTGGGGCTCTGGGGATCCGGGTCCAGTGCTCGGGCCGCCTCGGCGGTTCCGAGATGGCTCGCACCGAGTGGTACCGAGAGGGTCGGGTCCCGTTGCACACCCTGCGAGCCGACGTCGATTACGGTTTTCGGGAGGCTCGCACCACCTATGGCCGCATCGGGGTGAAAGTGTGGCTCTACAAGGGTGACATCCTGCCCTACAGGACGGTGTCGGGGGACAAGGCCGAGAAGGAAGCGGCCATGGCAGTGGGCGAGACGTCTGGTCCCGGGGCTCGGCCCCGTAAGGTCGTGTCGTCCTCTGCGGCCCGCCGCCGCGACCAGGGCGACGACATGGCCGATGGGGAGCCGGCGCCGCTCATCAAGGAGGCCGATCCCGAGTTCGAGAAGCTGCTCGACGAGGAGGCTGCCATAGAGGCCTTTACCCGTGAGCATCACGAGACACCACACTTCCGACCCACCGACGAGTGATTGCCATGTTGATGCCGCGCAAGGTCATGCACCGAAAACACCATCGAGGCCGTACCAAGGGGATCTCGAAGGGGGGGACCGAAGTCGCCCACGGCGACTTCGGGATCCAGGCCCTGGAACCAGGGTGGATCACCTCCCGCCAGATCGAGGCGGCCCGGGTGGCCATGACTCGCCACATCAAGAGAGGCGGCAAGGTTTGGATCAACGTCTTCCCCGACAAACCTGTCACCCAGAAACCGGCTGAGACCCGAATGGGTTCGGGCAAGGGTAACCCCGAGCACTGGGTGGCGGTGGTCCGGCCCGGGCGAGTCCTGTTCGAGCTCTCCTATCACGACGAGCAGGTAGCCCGGGGAGCTATCGACCGGGCTATCCAGAAGTTGCCGATAAAGGCCCGGTTCGTGAGCCGAGAGGATGTCTAGATGGCCCGTGCCAAAGCCCTGACCGACCTCGGAACCGCCGACCTTGTGGAGAAGTTGTCCGACACCAAGACCGAACTGTTCAACCTGCGCTTCCAGCACGCCACCGGCCAACTCGACAACACCGCCCGGCTCAGGCAGTTGAAGAAGGAGGTGGCCCGGGTGATGACCGAGCTTCGGGCCCGCCAGATGGAACCGAGCGTCAGGAGTACCGATGACTGAGGACACCCCCCGATCCGGTGGCGCCGGGGCGCGCAACTCCCCCAAGGTCCGTGAAGGGCTGGTGGTGTCGAACCGGATGGACAAGACCGTCATCGTCGCCTCGACCGCTCGGGTCCGGCACCGCCGCTACGGCAAGACCGTTCGCCGGACCACCAGCCTGGTCGTCCACGACGGCAACAACGAGCTCAACGTGGGCGACCGGGTGAGGGTTTGCGAGACACGGCCCCTGTCCAAGACCAAGCGCTGGCGTCTGGTGGAGATCCTGGAGCGGGCCAGATGATCCAGCAGGAGTCGCGGCTGCGTGTCGCTGACAACTCGGGGGCCAAGGAGGTCTTGTGCATCAAGGTCTTGGGCGGTTCCAAGCGCCGCTACGCATCCATAGGCGATGTGTTCGTGGCCACCGTGAAGGATGCCATCCCGGGCGCCGGGGTCAAGAAGGGCGAGCTCGTCCGTTGCGTCGTGGTGCGCACCCGTAAGGAGCGGCGCCGCCCCGACGGCAGCTACATCCGCTTCGACGAGAACGCAGCCGTGCTCATCAACGACCAGCGCCAGCCCCGAGGCACTCGCATCTTCGGCCCGGTCGGCCGCGAGCTACGCGACAAGCAGTTCATGCGCATCGTTTCATTGGCCCCGGAGGTTCTCTGATGGCTTCGAACCGCAAGCGCCGCTCGCTGAAGATCCTCGAGGGTGACCGGGTCGTGGTGTTGTCCGGCAAGGACAGGGGAGTCTCCGGCGTGGTCGAACGGTCCCTGCCCGAACAGGGAAAGGTGATCGTCGAGGGGGTCAACGTGGCCCGCAAGCACCAAGCCCCCACCCGCCAGGCCCAGCAGGGCGGGATCATCGACAGGGCCATGCCCATCGATGTGTCGAACGTGGCTGTGGTGAGCCCCGCCGACGGCAGACCGACCCGAGTCGGCTACCGGTTCACCCCCGAGGGAGCCAAGGTCCGGATCTGCAAGCGCACCGGAGCCGATCTGTGATGGCGACCGCTACCTATGTCCCGCGCCTGCGGTCCCGCTTCGACACCGAGATCAAACCGGCGCTGATGGCCGACATCGGTCTTTCCAATGTGATGATGGTGCCCAGGCTCGAGAAGATCGTTCTCAACGTGGGCGTCGGCGGTGCCATCAGCCAGGCCCGGCTCTTGGAGGGCGCGCTGGCCGACGTGGAGACCATCGCCGGCCAGAAGCCGGTGATCACCCGGGCCAAGCGGCCTCTGGCCAGCTTCAAGCTGCGAGCTGGCATGGCCATCGGATGCAAGGTCACCCTCCGGGGCGACCGGATGTACGAGTTCCTCGACCGGCTCATCACACTGGCCATTCCCCGCATCCGCGACTTTCGGGGCCTGCCGCCCCGGTCCTTCGACGGCCACGGCAACTACACCTTCGGAGTGACCGAGCAGCTCATGTTTCCCGAGATCGACTACGACACCGTGGATACCACCCGAGGTATGGACATAACGATCGTCACCACGGCGAAGTCCGATGAAGCGGGCCGGGCCCTGCTGTCGGGTTTCGGTTTTCCGTTTCGTCCCGAACAGGGAGGGCAGTGAAGGGATATGGCCAGGAAGGCTCTGAAAGAGAAGCAGCGCCGCACCCCCAAGTTCAAGGTGCGGGCCTACACTCGGTGCCGCCGGTGCGGCCGACCCCGCTCGGTGTACAGGAAGTTCGGCCTCTGCCGTATCTGCCTGCGCGATCTCGCCCATGCCGGCGAGCTGCCAGGAGTGAAGAAGGCGAGCTGGTGAGGTGATGCAGACATGACGATGACAGATCCGATTGCCGACATGCTCACCCGCATTCGCAACGCCAACACAGCTATGCACGACGAGGTGTCGATGCCGTCCTCCAACCAGAAACGGGCTCTGGCCGAGGTACTTGAACGGGAGGGCTACATCGCCTCTTACATCGAAGAGCGCAACGGCAACCGGCCCGGCAAGAAGTTGACGATCGAGATGAAGTACTCGCCGGAGCGGAGCCGCGTCATTTCAGGGCTCCAGCGGGTGTCCAAGCCCGGCCTGCGCATTTACCGCAAGCGAAACGAGATCCCCAGGGTCCAGGGCGGTCTGGGCGTGGCAGTGGTGTCGACCAGCCGGGGGCTCATGAGCGACCGCGAGGCGAGGAGGAACCGCATGGGCGGCGAGATCCTCTGCTTCGTTTGGTGAGGAGAGAGATGAGCCGGGTGGGCAAGGCCCCCATCACCGTCCCCAGCGGTGTGACCGCGACGATCGACGGGCGCACCGTTACGGTGGAAGGCGCCAAGGGCAAGCTCCAACGGGAGCTGCCCGGCTTCATCACCGCCAGCCTCCGAGACGGCACCTTGCAACTGGAGCGATCCGACGACACCAAGCAGAGCAAGTCCTTGCACGGGCTGGCCCGCTCGCTGGTGCAGAACATGGTCACCGGTGTCAGCCAGGGGTTCATGAAGGAGCTACGGATCCAGGGAGTCGGGTATCGAGCCCAAGCCCAAGGCCCGAGTACCATCGAGCTGGCTCTCGGTTTCAGCCATCCGGTGCGGATCGAGGCCCCCGACGGGGTGGAGTTCGAGGTGCCCACCCAGACTCGCATCTTGGTGAAGGGGATCGACAAGCAACTGGTGGGCCAAGTAGCCGCCGACATCCGCAAGTGGCGCAAACCCGAACCCTACAAGGGTAAGGGGATCCGCTACGCCGACGAGCGAGTCGTTCGCAAAGCCGGGAAGGCGGCCAAGTGACGGCCGTACCGGCACCGGCGACCCGGCGCAACCATGGCTGATCGAGCCCGAAACCGTCGAGAGGGCCGGCTCCGTCGACATCGGAGGGTGCGCAAGACCGTACAGGGCACCCCGCAACGCCCCCGTCTGTCGGTGTTTCGTTCCAGCCGCCACATTGTGGCCCAGGTGATCGATGACACCAACGGCGTGACCCTGGTATCGGCCTCCACTCTCGAGCCCGATCTGAGGACCGCCACTGCCGACCAAGGCGGAAACGTAGCTGCCGCCACCACGGTGGGTGCCTTGGTGGCGCAGCGGGCCATGCAGGCCGGTATCTCGACGGTGGTATTCGACCGAGGCGGCTACCGCTACCACGGCCGAGTGGCAGCACTGGCCGACGCCGCCCGTGAAGCAGGATTGGAGTTCTAGATGGCCGAGGCATCCCCCACCCCCGAGGGGCAACTGCGCGAATCGCGCGTCATCCATATCAACCGGGTGGCCAAGGTGGTGAAGGGCGGCCGCCGATTCTCATTCACCGCGCTGGTGGTGATCGGCGACGGCGCCGGCCGGGTCGGGCTGGGTTACGGCAAGGCCAAGGAGGTGCCGCTGGCCATCCAGAAGGGCACCGAGGAGGCCAGACGCAACGTGTTCTCGGTGCCTATGGCGGGCAGCACCATCATTCATCCCGTGATCGGGACCATGGGCGCAGGCCGAGTGCTGCTCAAGCCGGCTGCGCCCGGCACCGGTGTGATCGCCGGCGGCGCGGCCCGAGCCATTCTCGAGGAGGCCGGCGTCAGCGACGTGCTCTGCAAGTCGCTGGGTTCGTCCAATCACATCAACGTGGCCCGGGCCACCATCGTCGGGCTCCAGAGCCTGCGGCGACCCGACGAAGTGGCTCGCCTCAGGGGCTTGGATCCCGAGGAGTTCCTTCCCGCCAGCCTGTGGGCCGCCTATACCCGAACCGAACGGTCTCTGTCCGGCTCGGCCCCGACCGCCTCTGCTGAAGCCGTGTGATGAAACTGGTCGTCACGCAGATCCGCTCGGCCACGGGGGCCAAGCCCAAGCAGCGCGGTACGCTGCGGGCACTGGGCCTGGGCCGTATCGGCAAGCAGAATAGGTTGCCTGACCGGCCCGAGATACGGGGCATGATCGGGCGGGTTCCCCATCTCGTCCG
This sequence comes from Acidimicrobiales bacterium, assembly GCA_963422655.1. Taxonomy (GTDB): domain Bacteria; phylum Actinomycetota; class Acidimicrobiia; order Acidimicrobiales; family Aldehydirespiratoraceae; genus CATQHS01. Next base: position 2,250,891 of record OY730440.1, read on the forward strand.
GGTCGAGGAGGTCGATTGAATGATCAAGCTTCACGATCTGCGCCCCGTACCCGGGTCTCACCGGCCCGCCAGGAGGGTGGGCCGAGGCATCGGAGGCAAGGGCGGCAAGACCGCGGGCCGAGGCACCAAAGGCCAGCGGGCCCGCAGCAAGGTCCCGGCCGGCTTCGAGGGCGGCCAGATGCCACTGCTCCAGCGAGTGCCCAAGTGGCGGGGCTTCACCAACCCGTTCCGGGTCGAGTACCAAGCCGTCAATCTGGACACTATCGACGCGACCGGCCTCGACGAGATCTCACCTGAGATCCTGTTCTCGAGAGGTTTGGTGTCGAAGGGGGCCCTGGTGAAGGTGTTGGCCCGGGGCCGGATCGATCGAGCGGTCGAGGTGAGGGCCCATGCCGTGTCGGGCCGGGCCGAAGCTGCCATAATCTCCGCCGGCGGCAGGGTGGAGATCCTGGCGCTGCCGTGGGGCGACCGCCGCCCGCCGCACGGCAGCTACAACCAGCACACCAACCGCTGAGAACCGGAGCTGGCCGTGCTGTCTCGAGTGCTCAACATGTTCCGCATACCGGACCTGCGGAACAAGATCGTGTTCACGCTGGCCGTGATCGGCGTCTACCGGCTCGGTGCCTTCATACCCGCGCCCGGGGTCGATATAGACGCTGTGCAACTGATGCGTGATCAAGCCAACTCGGTGGGGGGCATCCTCGGCTTCGTCCAGTTGTTCTCGGGAGGGGCGTTGACCCAGTTCGCCATCTTCGCCTTGGGCATCATGCCCTACATCACGGCTTCGATCATCATGCAGGTTCTCGGCGTTGTCATCCCCCGCATAGAGCAGTGGCAGCAGCAAGGAGCCATCGGCCAGCGCAAGATCACCCAGTGGACCCGCTACCTCACTATCGGCATCGCATTGGTTCAATCCACCAGCTTCGCTTTCCTGTTCCACAACGGAGCCTTGGTGGGCGGGATCGACTTGCTTCCCAACTTCACGGTGTGGACGGTGTTCATCGTGGTGCTCACCCTCACGACCGGCACCGCCCTTTTGATGTGGATGGGCGAGCTGATCACTCAGCGAGGCATCGGAAACGGCATGTCGTTGCTGATTTTCACCAGCGTGGTGTCGTCATTGCCGGCCCAGTTGTCGGCCGTGCACGCCGACAACGGCCGCACGGCGCTCGCCGGCTTCGTGGCGGTGGCGGTGGCGTTGCTGGTGGCCATCGTCTTCGTCGAGCAGGGTCAGCGCCGCATTCCCGTGCAGTTCGCCAAGCGGGTGGTCGGTCGCCGCATGTATGGCGGTCAGAGCACTTACATACCGCTGAAGGTCAACCAGTCGGGTGTGATTCCCATCATCTTCGCCAGCTCGGTGCTGTACCTGCCCACCCTGATCGGGGCGGCCATGCCCTCGGGCGGTATCGGCGGTTCCGTCCAGGGGTTCGTCCAGAATCACCTGACCAGAACGACCAGCCCGGTGTACCTCTTCTTCTTCGGGTTGATGATCATCGGCTTCGCCTATTTCTACACCGCTATCACCTTCGACCCGGCCAAACAGGCCGATACCATCCGCAAGCAGGGTGGTTTCATCCCCGGAATCCGGCCCGGCCCTCAGACGGAGCGTTATCTGGCCCGGATCCTGTCCCGTATCACCTTTCCCGGCGCGCTGTTCATCGCCGCGGTGGCGTTGATCCCCTCGATCCTGATTGCCGCCACCATCGGCACCGACGTGGGCGCAGGCGCGGGCGGGGGCGCCGGTTCGTTCGCTTTCGGTGGTATCTCGCTACTGATCGCGTCCGGGGTGGCGCTGGAGACGATGAAGCAGATCGACAGCCAACTCATGATGCGCAACTACGAGGGCTTTCTGAAGTAGATGGCGCCGGTGCGCATGGTCATCTTGGGTCGTCAGGGCTCGGGAAAGGGAACGCAGTCGTCTCGGCTCGTCGAGTCCTACGGATGCGTGCACGTGTCCACCGGCGACATGTTGCGGGCCGCAGTTCGAGCGGGCACCGAGTTCGGCCGCCAGGCCGAGGCAGTCATGCAGGCAGGGGGCCTCGTCGGCGACGAGATCATGAACGAGATCGTTCGGGAGCGATTGGGCCGCCACGACATCATGACCGGCGGGGTGCTGCTCGACGGCTTTCCCCGGACCGCCGACCAAGCCGACGCCTTGGAGTCGATCCTGGCCGAGCGTGGCCAGAGCCTGATCGTGGCCGTCAACCTGGATGTGCCCATCGACGAGGTGAAGGACCGGATGATGCAGCGGGGCCGTTCCGACGATACCTCCGATGCGATTTCTCGCCGCTTGGCCCTCTATGAGGAGCAGACCGCCCCGTTGCTGGATTGGTTTCGCCGCCGTGACTTGCTGGTGACCGTGGACGGGCTGGGAACCCCCGACCAAGTGTTCGACCGGCTGGTGGAGGTAGTGGAAGATCGGATTCGATGACTTGCTCTTGCTTACTCGTCGAGGGTGGTGCAAGTCACCGGCTGGACAGCCTGGGGGGTGGGGGCGGCGCAGGGTTGGACCGGCTCCGGGCCGTGGTAGTATCATCGACTGGTCTCGGGCCGGTGGCACTGGCAACGGGACCACCCAAAGGAGGATCTACACTGCCGAAGCCCAAAGAAGACGCGATCGTATTGGAGGGGACCGTAACGGAGTCTCTCCCCAACGCAATGTTCCGGGTCGAGTTCGAGAACGGCCACGAAGTGCTGGCTCACATCTCGGGCAAGATGCGAATGCACTACATCCGGATCCTGCCGGGCGATCGTGTCCAGGTTGAACTGACGCCGTATGACCTTCAGCGGGGGCGTATCACCTACCGCTACAAGTGAGCGTTCTGGCCCCTTGGGGATGGAGCGCCTTGACTATTGATGGCCGCAAGGCCGGGAGAGCTGTGAAGGTCCGACCCAGTGTCAAGAGGATCTGTGACAAGTGCAAGGTCATCCGACGGCACGGTCGCGTCAGGGTGATCTGCGACAACCCTCGTCACAAGCAGAGGCAGGGCTGAATGGCACGCATCTCCGGAGTCGACATCCCCCGGGAGAAACGGGTGGAAGTGTCCCTTACCTACATCTACGGCATCGGGCGCACCATCTCTCGTCAGGTGTGCGAAATGACCGGTATCAACCCTGAAACCCGGGTACGCAACCTGACCGATGACGAAGTGGCCAAGATGCGCAGCTATATCGACGCCAACCTCAGGGTGGAGGGTGATCTGCGCCGTGAGGTGTCTCAAGACATCAAGCGCAAGATGGAGATCGGTTGCTACCAGGGCCTGCGCCACCGGCGAGGTTTGCCCGTCCGGGGCCAGCGAACCCATACCAATGCCCGCACCCGCAAGGGCCCCAAGAAGACGGTGGCCGGGAAGAAGAAGGTCAATAAGTGAGTGTCGGCGATCGGTTCGACCCCGGTATCAAGTCAGAGACGTAAGGCAGGGCCATGGCCAAGCAAACCGTGCGGGGTCGTCGTCCCCGCAAACGCGAACGCAAGAACGTCACCCACGGGGTGGCCCACATCAAGAGTTCGTTCAACAACACCGTCGTCACCATCACCGACCTGAAAGGGAACGTGATCTCGTGGGCGTCGGCCGGCAATGTGGGTTTCAAAGGATCGCGAAAGTCCACGCCGTTCGCAGCTCAGATGACGGCTGAGCAGGTGGCTCGCAAGGCGATGGAGCACGGAGTGCGCAAGGTCGATGTTCAGGTCAAGGGCCCTGGTTCGGGCCGTGAGACAGCGATCCGGTCGCTTCAGAGTATGGGCATCGAGGTCACCGGCATCAAGGATGTCACCCCGGTACCCCACAACGGATGCCGCCCGCCCAAGCGGAGAAGGGTCTGAGATGTCGCGCTACACCGGTCCCCGAGCCCGGATATCTCGCCGCCTCAACACCAATATCTGGGGCACGAAGGGCGAGACCATTGCTCTGGACAGGCGCCCTTACCCGCCGGGTGAGCACGGCCGCTCTCGGCGCCGGGGCTCGGTTTCGGAGTACTTGGTGCAGCTTCAGGAGAAGCAGAAGGCGCGCTACGCCTATGGGCTCACGGAGCGCCAGTTTCGCAACCTCTTCGCCGAGGCCGGCCGGAGCCAGGGCGTCACCGGTGAGAACATGCTCCGGTTCTTGGAGCTGCGGCTCGACAACACCGTCTACCGGGCCGGCTGGGGGGCCACCCGGCCCCAGGCGCGACAGCTCGTCAACCATGGCCACCTCAACGTCAACGGCCGGCGAGTGACGATCCCGAGTTACCGGCTCCGCAAGGGTGACGTGATCGAGCTCCGCCCCAAGATCCGCGAGTCGACCACCATCCAGTGGAACCTGGACGTGCTCGATCGCACCCCCCCGGCCTGGCTCGACCCGGGCGAAGGCAAGCTGCAGATAACTGTGCGCGAGCTGCCCCTCCGTGAGCAGATCGACGTGCCCGTCCGCGAGCACCTCATAGTCGAGCTGTACTCGAAGTAGCAGGTTTCTACCCGCCCAGTGGAGGAGCGTTCATGCTCGTCATTCAGCGTCCGACCGTCGATGTGATCGACGCCGCCGACGGCAACCGCCAGAGATTCGCCATCGGTCCGCTCGAACCCGGATTCGGTCACACCATCGGCAACTCGCTGCGCCGAGCCCTGCTGTCGTCGATCCCGGGTGCAGCCGTCACTCAGGTTCGCTTCGATGATGCTCTCCACGAGTTCGCCACTATTGCGGGGGTAACCGAAGACGTCACCGACATCCTCTTGAACCTCAAGGACCTCATCGTGGTGATGCACAGCAACAAACCGGTGACACTGCGGCTCGATGCTCAGGGCCCGGCCGATGTCACCGCCGCCGACATCCGGATCACTTCTGACATCGAGATCAAGAACCCTGATCTGCATATCGCTACCCTCAACCACAAAGGTTCGCTGAAGGCCGAGATCACTGTCGACCGGGGCCGCGGTTACGTGTCGGCCGAGCGCAACAAGACCAGCACCGATATCGGTGTGATTCCGGTCGACTCGATCTACTCGCCGGTACGCCGGGTTTCCTTCTCGGTCGAGGACACCCGGGTCGAGCAGTCAACCGATTACGACCGTCTCCTGCTCGATGTGGAGACGGACGGCTCCATCACTCCGTTGGAGGCCTTGGCCTCAGCCGGGGCCACCCTGCGGGCTCTGCTCCAGTTGGTCGAGGAGCTGAGCGGCGACCCCCAGGGTCTGGAACTGGGCGAGGCGGGCAATGCTGCGATAGAGGGCCCCGACCTGAACCGCTCCATCGACGATCTCGGGTTGGCGACACGTACTGTCCATTGCCTGCACCAAGTTGGGATCGAGACCCTCGAGGATCTCTTGGGCGAGACTCGGGATGAAGGCAAGACTCGGGATGAACTTTTGAACATCCCAAACTTCGGTCAGAAAAGCTCCGAAGATGTCGAAGCCGCGCTGGCCAGGCTGAGTGAGCAGGACGGCTTCGACTATTCGTTGCGGAGAGAGATCTGAAATGCCTCGGCCTCGCAAGGGCCGCCGTTTCGGCGGCAGTAGCCAGCACCAGAAGCTGATGATGGCCAATCTGGTGGCCTCGCTGATCGCGGCCGAGGCCATCACCACCACCGAGGCCAAAGCCAAGGCCATGCGGCCCATCGCCGAGAAGATGATCACCAAGGCCAAGCGAGGTGGGGTTCACAACCACCGCCAGGTTGTGAGCTTCCTCGGTGACCGGGAGATGGCGTCCAAGCTCTTCGATGAGGTCGGACCCCGCTACGGCGACCGTCCCGGCGGGTATACCCGGATTATCAGGCTCGGCCCCCGCCACGGCGACAACGCGCCGATGGCTCGTATCGAACTGGTGTAACCGCGTCGGCATGGGTCCGATCCGCCGGCCCGATCCGCCGTCGGGTGGGCGGGTCCGGATGCGGATGACCGTGGCTTACAACGGAGCGCCCTTTTGTGGCTTCGCTCGCAACGAGGGCGTCCCCACCGTGGCCGGCGTTCTCTCCGGCGCCTTGGGACGGGTGTTGGGTCATGAGGTGGAGCTGGCCTGTGCGGGCCGTACCGATCGGGGGGTGCACGCCCGGGCTCAGGTGATCTCATTCGACACGGTTGAGCAACGGGCTGATCCGGCTCGGCTGGTGCGGGCTGTGAACCGTATCTGCGGGCCAGAGGTGGCTGCTCTCAGTGCCCAAGTCGTCGGTGATGACTTCGATGCCCGGCTGTCGTGCACGAGCCGGGTGTATCGCTACCGGGTGCTGAGCTCGCCGGTTCCCGACCCGCTGGCGGCGGCGCTGTCTTGGCATGTCGAGCGCCCCTTGGACCTCAGGGCCATGCACACCGCCTCGGATCGCCTCTTGGGCACCCATGACTTCACGTCGTTTTGCCGCCGGAACCGGTCCCGGCCCGAAGAGGTGCTGATCCGTACCGTCTACCGGGCCGGATGGTGCCAGCAGGGGGATCTGATGGTCTTCGAGATCGAGGCCCGATCCTTCTGCCACCAGATGGTCCGCTCATTGGTGGGCGCCTTGGTGGCCGCGGGTTCGGGCCGTCTGCGAGCGGCCGACATGGGAGCGATCATCCGGGCCCGGGATCGCAACGCCGCTCCCTCACCGGCGCCGCCGCACGGTCTGGTGCTGTGGGCGGCCCGCTACCAGCGAGACCGATAGATGCCCTGATCACACGGCCTGCTCTGTTCGCTCGCGGGTCACACTGGTAGCGGCTTGTAATATTCGTGGTCTCATGGGTCTCGATAACACGGCTGCTGCCCGCTGGGCCCGAGATCTGGTGGATTGGGCCGTTCCCAGCGAGATCCTCGACGCGGCGCCGCGCCGTCCTTATGTCTTCGTCCCGGAGATGTTCACCGCCCCCGAACCCGGGACCTTCGAGCTGTCGGTGTCCAACCGGCGAGCAGCCGAGGCTCTCGACGACTCGGGTTCCGTCCTCGATGTCGGCTGCGGTGGGGGAGCCGCCGGCTTTGCTCTGGCGCCGCCGGCCACCGAGGTGATCGGCACCGACCGCCAGTCCGATATGGCGGACCTGTTCTTGGCCACGGCCCAGCAGCGGGAGATCACCGCTTCGGCCCATGTCGGGTCGTGGCCGTCCATCGCCGACGAAGTGCCAGCCGCCGACGTGGTGGTGTGTCACAACGTCTTGTACAACGTGGCCGACATCACCGGGTTCGTCGCCGCCCTCGACACCCATGCCCGGCGTCGGGTCGTGATCGAGATGACCCCCAAACACCCCCAAGACCTTCGCCGGCCGCTGTGGCGGCACTTCTGGAATCTGGAGCGACCCTTCGAGCCCACCGCCTCGGTGGCGGCCGAAGCGATAGGCGAGACCGGCATCGACGTCAACGTCGAGGAATCGATCCTGCCCGCGGACCGTTTCGCCTCCCGGTCCCGATCTCTGGAAGCGGCCTACTGGTGTCGGCAACTGTGCCTTCCTCCCGAGCGGGAACCCGAATGCACGGCGCTGATGGCTGGGCTGGCATTTCCCCGGGAACGGGTGACCATGTGGTGGGACGTGAACCGGTAGCAGGCCCCTGCGGGCACTGTGCACGGTGAAGTGAAGATGGTACGTTCGAGCGTTGGTCCGATTGTCGTTGCGATGTTATGGCTCTAGCCTGGTTCGACAGTCCCCCGCCCTGCCCATGGAGCTGTCTTGTCCACTTACAGCCCGAAAGCCAGTGAGATCGAACGAGCCTGGCACCTCGTCGACGCCGACGGCTTGGTGCTGGGCCGGCTGGCTACCGAGGTGTCCACCCTGCTGCGGGGTAAGCACAAGCCGATCTACGCCCCCCATATCGACACCGGGGACCATGTGGTGATCGTCAACGCCGCCAAGGTCACCCTCACCGCGGGCAAAGCCAAGAAGAAGATGGTGCACCGCCACTCCGGCTACCCTGGTGGTCTGCACAGCCAGACCTACGCAACCAAGCTGGCTCGGCAACCGGAGCAAGCCCTGCGTGACACCATCAAAGGCATGTTGCCCAAGACCCGGCTGGGCCGGGCCCAGATCAAGAAGCTGAAGGTGTACGCCGGTCCCGCCCATCCCCACCAAGCCCAGAACCCACAGCCTTACGCCATCGCTCACGCCCGAGCGGGTCGGTCCTGAGGTTCTGAGGACATGGCCGCCCCCCTCGTGCAGTCCACCGGCCGGCGCAAGCGGTCTGTGGCCCGAGTCCGGATCCGGACAGGATCCGGGTCCGTGACCGTCAACGGGCGACCCGTCGAAAACTACTTCCCGTCGCACACCCGACGACTGCTGTTGCTGGAGCCGCTCGGGATGGCCGATGCCGACCAGCGCTACGACGTCGACGCCACCATCCACGGCGGTGGCCCCAGCGGCCAAGCCGGCGCCTTGCGGCTGGGCATCGCCCGGGGTCTGGTCGAGATCGAGCCCGAGCTGCGTGACGCCTTGAAGAAGGGCGGGTTCTTGACCCGCGATCCTCGCAAGAAGGAATCCAAGAAGTACGGACTCAAGAAGGCCCGCAAGGCTCCGCAGTACAGCAAGCGTTGAGAACGAGGCCGGTGCGGGTCGGCCGACGGTGACCGCGTGGAACTGAGGTTCGGGACCGACGGGGTGCGCGGCGATGCTCGCACCGAACTCAGCGCTCCCGCAGTCGAGAGACTGGGCCGGGCCGCGGCCGAGGTACTCGTCACGGACCGGTTCGCGGTAGGCCGAGACACTCGGGCTTCGGGGCCGGCTCTGGTCGAGGCAATCCATCGGGGGGTGACAGCCGCGGGCGGTTCGCCTGTCGACCTGGGAGTGGTGCCCACCCCGGCCGTGGCCCGCTGGTGCGCTTTGGAGAACATGGCCGGAGCGGTGGTGTCGGCTTCGCACAATCCCTGGCACGACAACGGCGTGAAGTTCTTCGGCCCGGGCGGCGTCAAGCTCGACGACGTCGCTCAGAGCCGGATCCAGGCCCGTTTCGAGGCTGTCGAAGCGAGCCTGAGTCCCGGCGCCGGCCCGGTGAGGGTCAGATCACAAGCTGATACGGCCCGTCGCCTGCATCTCGACGCGGTGGTGGACAGCATCGAGGGCCGGAATCTGGCCGGTTTGAACGTGGTGGTGGACGGGGCCAACGGGGCGGCGTCGGTGATCGGGCCCCAGTGCTTGCGCCAGTTGGGTGTATCCGTTCAGGAGTTGAGCACCGCCCCCGACGGGCGAAACATCAACGAGGGGTGCGGCTCCACCCATCCCGAGAGCCTTCAGGCCGCGGTGAGAGAGCTGGGGGCCGATGCCGGTGTGGCCTTCGACGGTGACGCCGACCGGTTTCTGGCCGTCGATCACACCGGGGAACTGGTGGACGGCGACCAGATAATCGCCATGTGTGCGATCGACCGCAAGCAACGGGGGACACTGCGGGGTCTCGGTGTGGTGGTGACGGTGATGGCCAACGGCGGGTTGCGACGATCCATGGCGGCCGAAGGCATCGAAGTGGTCGACACCGCCGTCGGTGACCGCCACGTGCTGGAGATGCTCGACCGGAGAGGCCTGGTCTTGGGTGGAGAGCAGTCGGGGCATCTGATCTTCAGGGATCTGGCCACCACTGGCGACGGGTTACTCAGCGCCGTGCAGTTACTGGATGTGGTCAAGCGGTCGGGGCGGCGTCTGGCCGAACTGGCGGCCGGGGCCATGACACGGTTCCCTCAAGTCCTCACCGGCGTCCCCATCCGGGAGCGGGGCGGCGATCTCGAGGCCCGTCTGGCTCCGATCGCCGCCGTCGCCGCTCAGCGTCTGGGCGAATCGGGTCGGGTGCTGGTCCGACCGTCAGGGACCGAGCCGCTGGTGCGGGTCATGGTGGAGGCCGCCGACCATTCCCGGGCCCGAACCGAAGCCGACCGGCTGTCGGCCGAGATCAGCGCTGCCCTTTCCTGAGGCCGGTCGGGGGTGTAGCCCGCTCGGCCCAGCGGGACCAAGCCAGCACTACCACGAAGCCAGCTACGGCCAAGGCCGTAGGCCCGAACCACTCGCTGGCCGTCGGCCATCCCAGACCGGTGCCGGTGACCACCTCATCGGCGTCGCTGCTCATGACGCCGACCCCGTCGGGCCAAGGCCACAGTACTCGCAGCGATCCGATCATCAGACCGACCATGACGGCCATGACCCAGTCGTGAGCCCGTTCCAGCAGCCGGCCCAGAAGCGACGAGAACAACGCCACCCCCACCAAGGCCCCCAAGGCCAGGGCGGCCCCGTCGCCGTAGCGGCGTTCGTGGACGATGGTGATCGCAGCGCCGTACAGGCCCATCATCAACAGCAGGAACGACCCGCTGATGCCGGGCAGGATCATGGCACAGACCGTGATCATCCCCGCGGCTACCAAGACCACCGGTGAGGGATCCGGCACCGGCCCGGCCCTGAGTCCGAGCCCGGCGAAAACGGCGACGGCAACGGCGGCCACGACCGCCAGGTGGACGAGGCGGCGGGTGCGGATCATCGAGGCCGCCACAATTGTCGAAGCCACCACCAGCCCGGCAAACAAACCGGCCATCTCGGTCGGGTGGGTGCGCAGCCGGGTCTCGATCACCGAAGCCAACGCCACGACGGCTACGACGATCCCTGCTGCCAATGGCATCAAGAACTGCCAGTCGATAGCCCGGACCCGGTCCCGGAAACGGCGCCAGTCCCCGGTGACGAGCGCAGCCGGAGTTCGGGCCACGGACCGGATCGCCTCTACCAAGCGTTCGTAGATGCCCAGCACCAAAGCGACGGTTCCGCCCGAAACGCCGGGCACCACATCGGCCGCGCCCATCACCAACCCCCGCAGGATCTGAGCTGTGGCTTGAGCCGTTGCAGTTCGTGGCGGTGTCACGCGGTTGTCAGGGCTGTCGAGATGTGGCTGTCGAGGTCGATCGGACTCGGTCAAGGGGCACTCGGAATCGAATGAACCTTGAGCGACAGGAAACGGATGGGTAACTCGATCAGGTCCACCGGGCCGTGGGCTATCTCTCCGTGGATCTGCATGGTGTCACCAGGTCTGAGCACGTACCGCTTGGCGCCGTAGCCGTATTCGATCACGCCTTCGACGATGTAGAGGTATTCTACGCCCCCGTGCTGGAACACCGGAAAGATCTCGTCGGCTTCGGTGAGAGTCACCAGTATCGGTTCGATGACGCGAAGCGGCCCTCTCAGCGAGCCGAGGTCCTGGTAGCGACGGCCTTCCCCCGATCCTTGATGGGCGATGTCGAGACCTTCGCCGGCAGGCACGATCACGGCGTCGTGCTCCTCGTCGAGCCCGCGGAAGAAGGCGGTGAGAGGTACTCCGGCTGCGTTGGCCAGGCTGGTCAGCGTGTTCAAGCTCGGTGACGTCTGACCGTTCTCGATCTTCGACAGCATTCCCAGCGACAGGCCGGCAGCTTCCGCGAATCGCTCCATCGTGAGGCCGAGCCCCACCCGCAGATCTTTGACCCGTACGCCCACCACCCGGCAGACGTCATCGACATCGAGTTGCTCGCTGCGGTCAGAAGGCACCTGATCAGAGGAAACTTCGGATCACACGAGCGACAGGTACTGCTCCACCTCCGACGGAGTGACCTGATGGTGATGAGTGAGGAACTCTTGTCTCTTCACCGTCGCGAAGTAGTCGCGGTACGCGCCGTCGGCCGTCATCCCCAAGCCCTCCCGGAACACGTCGTTGGCGGCCAGGCTGTCGGCCGCGTGCAGCAGCGTGGGCGGCAGGGTCTTGATGCCCCGGGCCGCGACCTCCTCGGCCGGCAAGGTGAAGAGATTGGCGGTGTTCGGCACGCCCGGGTCCATCTCGTTGTCGATGCCGTCGAGCCCGCAGGCCAGCATTGCGGCCAGCATGAGGTAGGGGTTGGCGGCGCCGTCGGCCAAGCGCACCTCGATGCGGTCCGGCTCGGGGACGCGAATCATCTGCGTGCGGTTGTTACCGCCGTAGACGGCGTAGGCCGGGGCCCAAGTGGCGCCGGACGTTGGTGCGCCCACCCCCATGCGTTTGTAGGAGTTGACGGTCGGGCACAAGATGGCGACCAGCGCCTCGGCGTGGGCTATGAGGCCGGCTGTGAATCGGTAAGCGAGGTCGCTGAGCCCGAGTCCCTTGCTGTCGGTCTCGCCGGCCGGGAAGAGGGGCTCGTCGTTGTCCGCGCTCCACAGGCTGAGATGGGCGTGGAGCCCGTTGCCGGTCTTGTCGGCAAAAGGCTTGGGCATGAACGTGGCGTACCGCCCGTCCCGCTGGGCCAGGGTGTGGATCATCAACCGGAACAGGATCAGCCGGTCGGCGGTGGTCAGGGCGTCGGAGTACTGCCAGTTCTGTTCGTACTGGCCGTTGGCGTCCTCATGATCGTTGGCGTAGTTGGCCCAGCCCATGGTGTCGAGGTGCTTGGAAACCGTGGTGAGGTGGGGCAGCATCCGGGTCAGTCCCCGGGCGTCGTAGCAAGGGCGGGGGTCGATATCGCGATCGTCAGCAACGCTGATCCTGCCGTTTTCGTCCCGTACCACCAGCGAGTACTCGGCCTCGAAGCCGGCCTTGAGCACGAGGTTGCGGGCCGCCAGCGACTCCAGAGCCCGGCGGAGGATCACCCTGGGGGCGTAAGGCCACAGCTCGCCCTCCACCGTGGGGTCGCACTGCATGGCGGCCACGTTGGGCTGCCACGGCAACTGCATGTACGACGCCGGATCGGGTCGCGCCGCAATGTCGGGGCTCGAGGGGTCCTGGCCTATGGGTCCGGCCGCGAAACCAGCGAACCCGGCCCCGTCGGCCATCAGCGTGTCGAGCGCCTCCACCGGTACGAGCTTGGCGCACGGTTTGCCGTGCATTTCGACGAACATGGCGTAGATGAACTCCACGCCATCGGCTCGAATCCGTGACCGGATGTCTTCTACTGGGCTCACAGCGATCCTCCTTACACAGTTCCACCGCTGAACAGGCTCCCAGAATAATCGGCCTCGGGGCAATTACTGTTGAGAAAGAGCCTTCACCAGTGTTAAAGGGACGTTAGCATCCCTGTGGTCCGAGGGCGACCCGACCGGGAGAACACACCGGGGAGAGAACATGTGTGGAATCGTCGGCCTCTTTTTCAAGACGGAAAGGTTCGAGTCCCGGCTCGGTGAGCTGACGTCTCGCATGCTGCACGAGATGCGAGACCGCGGTCCCGACAGTGCCGGGTTCGCCGTCTACGATCGGGGCCGTCCCGGCGTCACCCGGATCACGGTGCTGGCCGAGGGCGGCCATGTCGACTGGACGCCCACCGCGTCTGGTCTCGAGTCGATTCTCGGGGCGGCGGTATCGGTCCGGCTCGTCGAAGACCATGCCGTGCTCGAGACCACCGGCGACGGCCGGCGAGCCCGTCAATGGCTGATCGGCAACGTCGGCGGCATCGATGTGTTGAGTTACGGATCCCAGATCGAGATATACAAGTCGGTCGGCGACCCCGATCTGGTCGCGGTCGACTACGACCTCGGGTCGCGTACCGGAACCCACGCCATTGCCCATACCCGGATGGCAACCGAATCGGCGGTCACCACCAACGGCTCGCACCCTTTCGCCACCGGTGCCGACACCTGCCTGGTGCACAACGGCTCTTTGTCGAACCACAATCAGCTCAGAGCCCGGCTCGAACGCCAGGGCGAGACCTTCCAGACCGAGAACGACTCCGAGGTGGCGGCCGGGTTACTGTCTTGGCGCCTGCGTGAAGGCGACAGCATCGAAGAGGCCTTGGGGCGGGCCCTGACCGAACTCGACGGGTTCTTCACGTTCGCCGTCGGCATCGAAAATGGGTTCGCCATCCTGCGCGACCCCATCGCCTGCAAACCGGCGGTGGTGGCCGAGACCGACGACTGGGTGGCGATGTCGTCGGAGTATCGGGCCATCGCCCAGTTGCCCGAGGCCGGCCACGCCACAGTGTGGGAGCCGGAGCCGGGCCGCATCTACGCCTGGGATCGGGCTGCATGAGCTCCCTGGATCCGGTGGTGACCATCGACTTGGGCGAGGTGTCGCGACGTGAGCTCAACCGAGCTCTCCACGAGGCCGAGCAGGGCTCGTTCCGAGTACTGAACCCGCGGGGGGCTCATGGCCTGGCCTGCGGTATCGACAGCGACGTCACTGTTGAGATCGACGGCTCGGTGGGCTACTACTGCGCGGGCATGAACCAGCGAGGGTCGGTTCACGTAGACGGGAACGCCGGTACCGGCCTGGCCGAGAACATAATGTCGGGAACGGTGAGAATCACCGGCAGCGCCACCATGTCGGCTGGTGCCACCGGCCACGGGGGCTTGGTGGTGATAGAGGGAAATGCCGGTGCTCGGTGCGCTATCTCGATGAAAGGGGTCGACATCGTGGTGGGAGGCAACGTCGGCCACATGAGCGCCTTCATGGCCCAGGCCGGCAACCTGGTCGTCCTCGGTGACGCCGGGGCTGATCTGGGTGACTCCATCTACGAGGCCAATCTGTTCGTGCGCGGTGGAGTGAAGAGCCTCGGCTCCGATGCCGTCGAGAAGGATCTGCGGCCCGAACACGTCCGTAACCTGTCCCGGCTCCTCGGCGCGGCGGGCATGAATGCCGATCCGAACGAGTTCCGCCGGTACGGGTCGGCTCGTGATCTCTACAACTTTCACGTCGATGACATCGACGCCGAGATCGAGACATGACCTCAACCGGCGGTGACAGGTGGCACATGCGGGAGTCCTACTCCTTCGACCGCAACGTGATCGCCGAGATCCGGCGAGCGGCCAACACCGGCATCTACCGCATCCGGGGCTGGGGGGCCAAGCGCGAGCTTCCCACCCTCGACGACTTGGTGTTCCTGGGTGCGTCCATGTCGCGTTACCCCTTGGAGGGGTACCGCGAGTCGTGCGGGACCGATGTGGTGATCGGCGCCGACCGAACTGCCCGACCCGTGCGGCTCGACATTCCCGTGACCATCGCCGGGATGAGCTTCGGCTCGTTGTCGCATCAGGCCAAGGAAGCCCTGGGTCGAGGGGCCAGCGCCATGGGCACATCGACCACCACCGGTGACGGCGGCATGACCTCCGAGGAGCGGGAGCATTCCTCGAAATTGGTGTACCAGTGCCTGCCGTCTCGGTACGGCATGAACCCCTCCGATCTGCGCCGAGCCGACGCCATAGAGGTGGTGGTGGGCCAAGGGGCCAAGCCGGGCGGGGGCGGGATGTTGCTGGGCCAGAAGATCACCGAGCGGGTGGGGGAGATGCGCACCCTGCCTGTCGGCATCGACCAGCGATCGGCATGCCGCCATCCCGACTGGACCGGACCCGACGACCTCCAGATCAAGATCCAGGAGCTACGCGAGATCGTCGACTGGCAGGTCCCGATCTACGTCAAGGTGGGCGCGGCCCGGCCCTTCTACGACACGGCGCTGGCGGTCAAGGCCGGTGCCGACGCGGTGGTGGTCGACGGCATGCAGGGCGGCACCGCCGCCACCCAGGAAGTATTCATCGAGCACGTAGGAATCCCGACCATCGCGGCGATACCGGAAGCGGTTCGAGCCCTTCGGGATCTCGATGTCCACCGCGGGCCGGTCAAGCTCATCGCCGCCGGCGGCATCCGGTCCGGTGCCGACGTGGCCAAGGCACTGGCGCTGGGCGCCGACGCCGTCTCGATAGGCACTGCCGCCCTCATCGCCATCGGCGACAACGACCCCGGCTACGACGACGAGTACCGGAGCCTGGGCTCGGCCGCCGGTTTCTGGGATGACTTCCAGGACGGGACCGACCCGGCCGGCATTACCACCCAGAACCCGGAGCTGTCGGCGCGCCTGGACCCGGTGATCGGGGGTCGCCGTCTGGCCAATTATCTGCAGGTCCTGACCCTGGAGACCCAGACCATCGCCCGGGCCTGCGGGAAGTCCCATGTTGCCAATCTCGAACCCGAGGACTTGGCCGCCCTCACGGTGGAGGCGGCCGCCATGGCCCGGGTGCCACTGGCCGGCACCGGCTGGATTCCTGGAGCGTGACCGGGGTTATGCCGAACTCCTCTCCTGCGTCGAGGATGGCGTCGAAGAGGTACTGGCCGAAGGACCGGTCACAAGCGATGAGATAGGAGCGAATGCCGGCCCGGTCGGCGCGGATGATGTCGCAGGTGACCTTGGCCACCGATGCCGATGCCGTCGCGCCGTCGGGTGTCATGGTGTCGCTCCAGTCGAGGCTGCACACCTTCTCCAGCACCGAGGCGGCGTCGGCCCCCGTAAGCCGGAACAGGGCCCGGCTGTGGGTGTGGTCGATCACGCTCACGAACCCGGACAGATCGAGACCGTCGATGACGGCCCGGTTGGCGGCGGCCGACCCGAGCAGGATCCACTCGCCCGGTCGCTGGCCGGCTATCAGCACGTCCGGTTCTGTGCGGCTGGTGCCGAACCCCACCCCGATTCGGCTCGCGACGCCGGTCTCGGGGCCGGCCCGCAGGATGGTCTTTGCTGTCGAGGAGCTGTCGCTCAGCGTCAGCGAGCCGTCATGGCGGTCGGCACCATGGCGGGTACCGTCAGGGGCGGGGTAGGTCTTGATGACGGGACTCTCGAAGGTGACGTCGTCAGCCACGGAGCCGCTCTCCGTCCGGATCGAAGTGGGCGTGGTGCTGCATCACCCGGGCCGTGACCCGGCGCCCGTCGACTAGCACCACCGTGAGCTCGGACCCCGGAGCTGCCGCCTCCGGCAGTACCTGACCGAGGCAGATCGACCGGTTCAGCGTCGGCGACAGGCGCGACGAGGTGATACGGCCGATTATCTCGTCGGTGTGTTCTCTCACGATCTGAGCGGCTTCATCGGGAACTATCCGAGGGTCCGAAGGCTGGATGGCGACGATGACGGGGGCACCGGCGTCTTCGAGGGCCCAGGCCAGTTCGGGCTTGCCCGCGAAATCGTCCTTGTCCAGCTTGACGAGCTGTCCCATGCCGGTGGCCGGCGCCTTGGTGAGGCCGTCGGTGTCTTGACCTACGATGAAATGGCCCTTCTCCAAGCGCATGATGCGCTGGGCTTCGAGGCCGAAGGGCTTGATGCCAAGGTCGTCGCCGACCGCCAGCAGGGCTTCCCACACGTGCCGACCATGGCCAGCGGGAACGTGGAGCTCGAAGGAGAGCTCCCCGGTGAAACCGATGCGCCACATGAAACAGCCCCCGATGTCGGCGATGGTGCCGGTGCGTACCTGCATGTACGCGAAGGCTTCGGGGTCGAGGTCGATGCCGTCCACCAAGCGGGTCATCAAAGTCCTTGACTTGGGGCCGGCGACGTTGATGCTGGTGAACCCGGTGGTGACCGGGGTGACGTGGACCTGCCAATTGGGATGCTCGGTCTGGAGCCAGTTCTCGGCCCACTCCCACACCGACCCGGCTCCCGAGCTGGTGGTGGTCATGAGGTAGTGCTGATCACCGAGCCGCCCGGTGACGCCGTCGTCGAGAACCACGCCGTCCTCGGCGCACATGAGGCCGTACCGCACCGAGCCGACAGCCAGCTTCGACCACTTGTTGACGTAGAGCTGGTTCAGCAGCTTGGCCACGTCGGGCCCCCGCAAGTCGAGCTTGCCCAGCGGGGTGACGTCGATGATGCCGACGTTGCGGCGGGTGTTACGGACCTCGGCGGCCGGGTCGCCATAGTGGTCGGGGCGGATCCACTGGCCGGCCAGGATTCCGGTGGCGCCGTTGGCTTCGTGCCAGGGCTGGATGGAGGAAACCCGCACCGGCTCGAACACCCGACCGCCCAAGGCGCCCAGGGTGATGGGCGCGTAGGGCGGGCGCCACACGGTGGTACCGACCTCAGAGATGGTCTCGCCCCGGGCCTCGGCCAGCACTGCCACCGCGTTGACCGTCTCCAGCTTGCCCTGGGCCGGGCCCATGGTGACCGTGGTGTAGCGCTTGAGGAGCTCGACGGAGTCGTAACCTTCCTGGGCTGCGGCCACCAAGTCCTTGGAACCGACGTCCTCGGAGAAGTCGACGATCCCGTGGGTGCTGGAGCGGAACAACCCCGGGTGCGGGTGGCGGGGCAGCGGAGCCCGGGTGTCGGCCAGCCCGTCGGGCTCGGGGCCGTCGACCGCCACCGCTCGCGGTGTTGCCGCCTGTAAGCGCTGCGCGGCCGCTCCGGCTCGGGCCGCGGCCAAACGACCGGTGGCCCGGGCGTGCTCGACGAGCTGATCGGCGCTGCCGTCACCGGCGATGCCACCGGTGGCGAGCACGGTGCCGATCGGTCGTGAGGGGAAGAACCGGGCCGAGCTCTCGTCGTAGGCAGGGCGATCCCCGGCCATGTTCAGCAGCGTGGTGGGCGCGGTCCAGCCGGTGGCGGTGACCAGCAGGTCGCAGCTCACCTTGACGCCGTCGGCCAGTTCCACAGAGCTGATCGAGCGGGCTCCGCCGTGGGCTCGGACGATGTTCTCGCCCTGGCGGGCGTCGACGACCCGGGCCACCTCCACCCCGACCCGGTCCAGATCCTCGGCAGCGGCGTCACCGTCGGCGTTGGCCGTGAACACCACCGCGGTGGTGCCGGGGCGGACCGCGTACATGTTGACGAACCGGCGCACCGCCCCCGACATCATGACGCCGGGCTTGTCGTTGCCAGCGAACACGTAGGGGCGTTCGATGAGGCCGGGCGCGACGATCATCACCTTGGCCCGGGCCTTGACGAGCCGTTCGACGGCAACGGGATGGTTACGCTGGACGATGGCGGTCCAGTTGTCGTCGTAGCGGCCGGTGACAGTGGAATCGGTCAACACCTCCACACCCGCGGCCGCTACATCGGCGGCGAGATGGCGGGCCAAGGCCCGGTCGTCGGCGCTTCCCCACAGAAGGTGGCCGCCGAGGTGGTGGTGATGCTCGACCAGCAGCACCCGGGCCCCGGCTTCGGCGGCGGCCGCCGCCGAAGCCATCCCGGCCGGCCCGCCGCCGGCCACCACCACGTCGGGATGGGTGTATCGCTTGTCGTGATAATGGTGGGGAGAGTCGAGGTCGACTTTGCCTCCGGGCGCGAAGGTGGCCAGTACCTTCTCGTAGGCGGGCCACAGCTTTCGCGGCCTCATGAAGGTCTTGTAGTAGAAGCCGGCGGTGAGGAATCGCGACACCAGCCCGTTGACGGCCTTCAGGTCGTGGTCGAGCGAGGGCCACACGTTCTGGGCGTCGATGATCATGCCCGGCTCGACGAGACGATGAGCCGAGCGCACGTTGGGGTCGTCGCCGACCTGGACGAACCCGTTGGGATCCCAGTAATCGTTGGTGACGTAGCCGCGGGGTCGATGGTATTTCATCGACCGGGACACGATCCGAACCCCGTTGGCAGTCAGGGCCGAGGCGATGGTGTCACCCTCGAAACCCCGTATGGCCTTGCTGTTCCAAGTGAGACCGACCGGGCGGGAGCGATCTATCACCTCACCCGGTTGATAGAGGAGGCGGCTCACGTCTTGCCCTCGATCTCAGGGCCGGGCAACGGTGGGTCGGCGAATTGGTTGGTGGTGGTGTCTCGTTCGAGAACAAAGTACCGACGACAGCCGGAACGGCAATACCAGGTCTCACGGAGCAACCCAGCCCGGTTGCCTTTCAGGTACAGGTAGTGGCGCCACTCCTCGGGGGTTGCGGTGCCGGGATCAGGTCTTGCGCCGGTCTCACCGACGTAGTGCAGGTCGGCGGCGTTTCGCGGACCGCAGTTGGGGCAGGGGACCAACAACACCACAGCCTCCTAATGGCCCACCGCGGCTGCGCCCTTCTCGCCGACCAGCGAGCCGGTTTCGAAACGGGACAGGGCGAAGGGTTCGATCATCTCGGGAGTGGTTCCGGTGGCGATGGCCTCGGCCATCGTCTCGCCCGACACCGGACCGGCCTTGAAGCCATAGGTGCCCCACCCCACGTCGCACAGGAATCCTTCGACACCGGTGAACCCCATCACCGGCGAGTAGTCGGGGGTCATGTCGCACAAGCCCGCCCACTGTCGCAGCAAACGCATTCGAGAGATGCCGGGCATGAGCTCGAGAACGTGTCCGGCCAGTTCTTCGGTGAACTCCAGCGAACCGGAGATGTTGTAGTTGTTGTAGGGGTCCACGGACGCTCCGAACACCAGCTCGCCCCGGTCGGTCTGGCTCACGTAGACGTGCAGCGACCCCGATACCACCACGGTGGGCAGGAAGACCTTGACCGGCTCGGTGACCGCGGCCTGCAGCGGACGGGTGCTGATCGGCAGCTTCACCCCGGCCATGTCGGCGATGAGCGTGGCCCAACCGGCGGTGCAGTTGACCACGGTGGGTGTGGAGATGTCGCCCCGGTTGGTGCGAACGCCGGTGACCCTGCCACCGGACCCCTTGCCATCGGGATCGTCACCGCCTTCGACCTCGATGTCGGTGACCTCGGTGTTCTGGTGCATCTCGACGCCTCGATGATCGGCGCCGCGGGCATAGCCCCACACCACCGCGTCATGGCGTATGACACCTCCGGGGGGATGATGTAGAGCGCCGAGAATCGGGTAGCGGGGCCGGTCGGAAGTATCGAGGCTGGGGGCCAGCTTCTTGATCTCATCGGGGCCGATCACGCTGGAGTCGATGTTCTGAAGCTTGTTCACCTCGGCCCGCCAGTGCATGGTCCGCAGCGCCGAGTCGGTGTGGGCCAGGGTCAGGTGACCCCGCTCGGAGAACATCACGTTGATGTTCAGATCGGTGGCCATGGTGTTGTAGAGCTGCAACGAGCGGTCGTAGAAGGCAACGCCTTCGGGGGTGAGGTAGTTCGACCGCACAATGGCGGTGTTGCGACCCGAGCCCCCGCTTCCCAGGTAGGCCTTGTCGAGCACGGCCACGTCGGTGATGCCGTGATTAGTGGCGAGGTAGTAGGCGGTGGCCAACCCGTGAACACCGCCGCCGATGACCACCACGTCGTAAGAGCTTCGCAGCGGCGCCTCCCGCCACACCCGGGGCCAAGGCTTGTTGCGGGTGCCCCGGGCTATCAGCCCGGCCGCAGAGTATCGGGTGGGTCGCTGCCTCATGGGTCGGCATTGTATGCCGTTTCTGCGATACGACGAATCAACCTTGATTTGCCGATTCGATCGGGACGGTGGCTACTGCGTCGTGGGCTTGCAGCCGGTTGTCCCAGCCCGATGTTAATGTCGCGGTGACAATCGATCATCGAGCGAGCACTGATTGGATACTGACTGATTGGACAGCGAGCACTGATTGGACACTGATTGGGCATCGAAGCGGTTATCACTATGGGAGCTCGACTCGGCACCGGCCCGTCCGGGCCTGAACTGTCTTCGACCTGAGGCTGGGAGAGGCGATCGTGCCAACGGAAACCACCATTGACCCACAGTTCCTTTCATCGATATTGGCATTGGACCCCAGTGACGCTCAGCGGGTCTTGAAAGCGGTGGAACAGTACACAACGGACCCGGCCACCCCGTCGTTGAATCTGGAGCGACTGGGTGGGCGGGCGGGCAACAACCGACTGTGGTCCATCCGGGCGTCGCTGGAGTTGCGGGTGCTCCTGGCTCGCCAAGGCCCGGTGTCGGTGCTGCTCCGAGCCGGCCATCACGACGCCATCTACGAGTTGGCGGACCGGACCGCCTTCGTTACTCCGGTTTCCGGTAGGCCGGGTCTGATCGGCTTACGACGCGAAGCTATGGACCTGAGCGGGCCCATGGCGGTGAGTGTGTCGCCCGCGGCTGCGGTCCCAGCCGACGATCGTGCCCCGTCGATCCTGGAGCATTGGTCTACCGGCGAGCTGGCCGAGGCCGGTTTCGACAACGCCGACATCGACATCCTCCGAGAGGTTACGATCGATACCCTGCTCGACCGGTGGACCGACATCGACGAGGAGACCTTTTCGAAGGTGGTCGAGCTCAGCGAGCTCTCCCCCGAGGAGTGGCGGCAACGCCAGCTCGTGGAGGACGAGGGCGCAGCCGACGAGCGTTTCCGCCGAGCCATCGTCGAGCGAGGGGCCCTGGCCGGCTTGTCGTCGGTGCTGACACCTGACGAGGTTCGTCGCCTTGCGGCCGCGCCCATCGAAGACTGGATGATCTTCCTTCACCCCGATCAGCGGGCGTTGGTCGATCGTCGTTTCAACGGACCGGCCCGGGTCCGAGGTCCGGCCGGTACGGGCAAGACGGTGGTGGCGCTGCACCGGGCTGCGGTGCTGACCAAGCGCTTTGCCACCGAAGGCGCCGGCTCCCCGAGCCCCATTCTGTTCACGACTTTCGTCAAGACCCTTATACCTGTGTTCGAGAACCTCTACCGGAGGCTTCCGGCCGCAGAGGAGGGAGCGGTTGAGTTCGTCAATGTCGACAAGCTCGCTTATCGCATTTGCAGGGAGCTCGACCAGCAGCCGGTTCTCGACTTCAGGAAGGTCGACTCGACGTTTGCCAAGGCCCACAAAGCGGTAGTCGGAGTTGGTACACCTCTGCACCGGGCGCAATTGACTCGTAGTTACCTTCGAGACGAGATAACGGCGGTGATGAAGGGTCGCGGCATCGACTCTCTCGATGAGTATCTGGACATGGAGCGAACCGGGCGTCGGACCCCGTTCTCGGCTGCCATGCGGGAGCAGGCTTGGGAGTTGCGAGAGGAGTGGGACCGCCGTCTCGCCGAAGCCGGGGTCGTCGACTTTCCCGATGTCATCCGGCAGGCCCGGGATCTGGCCCGGAGCCAGCCGGCGCCCATGTATTCGGCCGCCATCGTCGACGAGTCCCAGGATTTCACCTCGGTGGGCTTGCAACTGGTTCAAGCTTTGGTGAACGGCCCGACCGGCACCGATCGACCCGACGGGCTGTTCATCGTCGGTGACGGGGCCCAGAAAATCTACCCGGGCGGTTTCACCCTGGCCCAGGCCGGTGTGGACGTGCGGGGCAACAGCTCGGTGCTGCGGGTGAACTACCGGAACACGCACCAGATCATCGACGCCGCCTTGGCCTGCACCGGCCGCGAGGCCGTCGACGACCTCGGTGACGAATATGCCCGTGGTGATGCCGAGGTGGAATCCCGACGAGAGGGGGCGAAGCCTTTCTTGGTCCAAGTGGACGACTTCGATGAACAGCTGGCTTTCGTTGCTCACCAAGTCGAGCAACTGTGCGGGGACCGAGCTCTGAGCCCGGGTGATGTCGCGGTCTTCGTATCCACCAACAAGCTGGTCAAACAGGCTGTGGCTGGTTTGGAAGCGGACGGGCTCCGTTGTCAGGAATTGACCGACTTCAGGGGACTCACCAAACCGCTGGTGAAGGTCGGTACCTTCCATCGGGCCAAGGGCCTGGAGTTCAAAGTGGTCTTCGTGCTGGACCTGTCGGCGGACTCCTTCCCGTCACCGAGATTTACGGGTCAGTCCGAAGCCGAGTACGCCGATAGCAGGCAGCTTCAGATCAGCTCGTTGTTCGTGGCCATGACCCGGGCTCGGGACGGCCTTTTCGTTCTCTGCACCGGCGAACCCAGTGACATCGTCTACGGGGCGCTGGATTCCTTCGAGATCGTAGAGGGGTGATGCCGTCCGTTTCGTCGAGCCGATCCTCTCGATGTCCTAGGCGCCGGCTCGTGCAACCGGCATCTCGTCGTGTAGCGCGCCGTCGAGTGAGCGTCCCCCGGCTTTGGGTGTACGTCCGCCCCATTGCTTGAAGAAGAACGCTACCCCGGCTGCACCGCACTGATCCCGCAGGTCCCGGACCCACGCCTGCTCCATTGGGCGAGCCCCCGGACCGCTCTCGCCTCCCGCGATCAGCCAATCGATCGATGAGAGATCGAGGTCGGGGAGTGGACCGAGCAGAGGTTCGGCGCTGACGAACCGCACGGCTGCATCGACGGAACGCAAGTGATCGATGCGAAACCCGTAGGGGCTGCTCTCGATGCTGACACCCATCCAGACGTTTGACGGCCAGACGAGCTGGTCAGCGACCAAGGCCAGGCGCCGGCTTCGCTTGGTGAGGATCTGGTAGGTGTGGTGGGCAGTATCAGCCATGACGGCGAACACTTTGCGGATGAAATCCAGTGGCACGCCGGGGTGAAAGAGGTCGCTCATCGAGTTGACGAAGATGACCCGGCCGGTTCGCCAGCGATGGGGGATCTCCAGAGCGTCGTGGTGGACTTGCAACCCGAACCCGGGGCCACTGGTGCGTGGATGACCATCGAGTTGATATCTCTGCGATCCCATCGCTTTGAGTCGTTTGGCCAGTGTCAGCGCGTAGCAGTTGTCGCAACCCGGTGACGTGCGATCGCAACCTGTCGTGGGGTTCCAAGTCGCCTCGGTCCACTCGATGGTGCTTCGACCGGCCATGGGCCGATTTTATGGCCGAGGTAGGACAGCGAGGGTCGCTGCGAACGCGCCACCTTTCGCCCAACGCATGCCTCGCAGGGGTGAGATGCCGACGTCGGGTTTGGTAACTGGCAGTTTGCTCGACATCCGGTACGTTTCCTGTTGGACAAGGTGTATCCGGCAAGCGAGCAGCGAAAGGGGATGACGCCATGGGCCTGCTGATTCTGGCTGGCGACGCCAGGCGAAGCGTCATGCTGTGGGTTTTTTTGGTCGCAGTGATGGCGCTCACGCTCTGGGAGTGCCGCGAACGCGGTTACCGGGCCAAGATCACACTGTGGTGGATGACTTTCGTGGCCATCACCCATGTGGTCGGCTACGTCATCCTTCGCTTCTTCGTGCGCCCGCCGCACCGGGCCTGACGGTGGCTACCCCACGGCGAACACGCGAACACACGAACACAGGACGTGACGATGCCTGAAACCGAGTCTCGAAACCTGTACGACCGGCTCAGAACCATGCCGGGGCGAACGAAGTTGTTCCTGGCCACCGGAGTGGTGCTGCTGGTCTTGGTGTTCGTCTTCAAGGGCTGCTCCGGTGTGGAGATCGAAGAAGAAGAGGCTGTGGCCGCGGCCCGGGCCGAGATCGACTTCGAGCCCGAACGGACCGAGGCCCGGGTGCTGCGCCAAGGGATCGGGGCCCAGCCGGTCTGGATGGTGGTTTTCACTGTCAGGGACCCCGAAGGTGGGCGCGAAGACTTCCTGCACCATGCCGCAGTCGAGGTGGACGTCCGCACCGGCGAAGTGCTCGAGGTGAACGTCATCAAATCCGACCGCGGCTAGCCGTACTGGGCAGTCGCGGGGAGGCTCATGACGACTCGCAGGCGCACCGATGGGGGGACAACCTACGAGCTCGGGCAGTCGGGCACCGTCGCGGCCCAGGCCGGGTCCAGCATGTTCAAGGCCACCAGCGCCTCGCCCGTGGCTGGGGTCAGACCCCGCAAGAGTTTGGGGGTCCACTCGGCGGTAGCGGTCACCCGCAGCACCGTGTCCGACAGACAGATCTCGGCCCCTGGCGGTAGGGCGCAGTCGGTGACGCAACTCTCGACGAGATGGTGACTGGCCCGTTCGGCCCGGTCTGTGGCCAAGTCGGAGTACGAGACCCACTGGGTGTGATCGAACAACGCTGCCGTCAACAGCGCAGCGGCACCGATGGCGCCCAGTGCCAGCAGGGCAGTGCTCACGGTACCGGTCCCTCGGCTGCGGTGACGGTGACCGAATCGGCAAAGAACCCGGCGGTGCGGACCGGGCAGGTGACGGTGACCACGACACCGGCGAGCTCGTCGGTGCCGTGGTCGGTCACCACGGCCAGATCCATGTCCCAGGCCGGGTCGCTGTGTACACAAGCTCCGATGGTGGTTGCTACCGCTGCTCTGGAGGCGATGCCGTCCAAGGCGGGGAGGTCATTCATCAGGCCGGGGTCAGCGGTGACGGCGTCTATCACACTGGTGGCGGCTCGTTCTGCCCCGACCCGGGCCCGGCCCGCCCCCAGACCGACCGTGCCGGCGAAGTCGACCATCCACACCGCAACCGTCATCACCAGAAGCGTCATCAGCGCGGCTACGGCCTCACTCATGGCCGGCATCCGCCGGTCACGTCCCAGCCCAGCGCCGCGGTGGCGGTCACCGGGGCACAGGTCACCGCGGTCACGTCCAACGCCGACCAGGACCCGGCGGCTGAAGTGGTGACCGATGTCGCCAGCAGGCAGTCCCGGTCGGCGTTGAGAGTCATCGCCACTGGTGACACCGACGCCAACCGGTCGGTGCGGGCTACCACCGACCGAGCGGCTGCGGCGGAGGCTCGAGCGAAGTCGGGGCCGGTCTCGGTGCAGTCCCAGTCATGGGGTAGGACCGTCGAGGCGGCTTCGGTGCCGGCGGCAGCGGCAGCCAGCGCGCCGGCAGCCGCCAGATGACGTAGGTACAGCCCGAACACCGTGCTCAGCGCCACCACCCAGAACCCGATGTAGCGGATGACGGCAATCGACGATCCCACTGCGACAACCTCCGGTTATCCGACCTGCTCTAGGCTTTGCACCTCTTGGAGCTACTGGTCCAGGTTCCGCCCGCGGCATCACACAAGACCTCGGTCTTGATCCGCGAGTAGTAGTCGTCGCCGGGGTCTCCGATCGGCGGGGCGTTGTCGGTGAACAGGGTGAAGGCCAAGGCTCCCACCGCCACTGCTAGCGCTACCGCTACGCCGATCTTGATGATCAAAGCTACAGCTTCTGACATGTTCCGTCCTTTGTCGGGGCACTGAGTCCCCGGTTGTGTTGTGCATTCGGTTCCAGCCGGTTCGGTCCTGGAACCTGCGTTGGGAGGACTCTTTTCGGTGATGAGGTCACAAACCGGTGGGCAGCGATGACGACACAGCCGCCATCACCAGCACTACGGTCATGATCACCACCACCGTGGCCGAGGTGACCACCGACCGGCCCAGCCGGTCGATTCGGAGTCGCCGAGCATCCTCGAGGGCGGCGACGGCCCGGCCCACCAGCCCGTCGATCAAGTCGACGGCGGCGGCTCCGGTGCGATCAGCGGCGACAACAGTGGCGACCAGGGTCTCGGCCGGGGTGCCGGCCAGGTGGTCGGCTGCAGCCGCCAGGGGGTCTCTACCATCGGCCAGCGCGTGGTTGACGGCCGTGGCGGTGGGGGCGAACCCCGGGTCGGCGACCCGGGCCGCGGCCCATACTGCCGCCTCGGAGAGCGGGCTACCCGACGCCGCGTAGAGGCGGATGCGGCGCAGCCACGCCACCATGGCGGTATCGCGGCGGGTCCGGTAGATGCCCAGCAGTGCAGCCCGCAGCAGCCGCGGCATCACCTGTGGCAACCATGTCGCCGTCACTGTTGCTGCCGCTACCCCTGTGCGGGCATCCACGATCATCGACGTCATCACCAGCACCGACAGGGCCGTCATCGTGGTGGCTGTCCATGTCGCCGCCGTAACTGCAGTGGGCGACCACCCGATCGCGGTCAGTTCCCTGGCCGTTGCCGGTGGACGGGAGGCAGAAAACAGCAGCGACACCGAAGCCGCCACCGCGGAGATCACCAGCAGCACCGTCATCTGGACCTCGCGAAGTTCCGGGCCGGTAGCAGGGCTCCCGCGCACCATCCCGCGGCCAGCCCCGATGTGACCACCAGCACCGCGGCCCCGGTTCCGTCGAGGAGCCAACGCCCGGCATCGGCGCTGGCCCAGCCCACTCCCGCAACGATCACAGCCGCCAACATGACCACGACCACCAGCGACGGCATCAGTGCCGCCACCTGCGAATGGAACCGTCGGGCAGTAACGGCAGCTTCGTTGACCTCGGCTTCGAGGGCTTTCATCGGGCCGGCCCAACCCGATCCGCTGTCGTCGGCCACTGTGATGATGTCGGCCAGCCAGGACGCCGGGGCGGCGTCTACCCGTTGCGCGAACCGGCGAGCGGCCTCTTCCAGGCCGATCTCCTCGGCGTCGTTGACCAGCAACGTTGCCGCCGTTCCCACCGGTCCCGACACCGGCACCGCGGCTTGAGCCAGCGCGTCGATGACCGTGTCGGCGGCGCTGACCTGGTTGGCCAACGCTCCCGTGAACCGGGCCATTGCCTCGGTGTTGGCCATCTGCCCGCGGCTGGCCACCAGCACCTGCACCGCGGTCGCACAAACGGCCATCGGTGCGACCACCGCTATTCCTAACACCACCCGGCCCGACCACATCGCCACCACCAAGCCCGTGCCGGCCGCCGCAACCCCGGCGACAGGCATCCTCGGGCTCCACCATTTACCAGCGTCGGCGGTGACCGGGACCCGCAGTGGTCTCAGCCCCGCCGACGGCCACAACATGATCACTAACGCCCCGGCTCCACCGGCCGCCATCAGCCAGCCCGCCGAGTTCACCGGGCCACCATGTCGCGGCCTGACTCGTCGTCACCGAGGGTGTCGGGATCTTCGAAGTCGTCCACGATCCGCAACTCCGTCGGCGGTAACAGCTCGGGCTCTTGCGTCTCTACCGGGCCGTGGATACCGGCAGAGCGGTACATGTTCGCCACGTACCCCGTCGGCGGCGACACCGGTGACGCCCAGCAGTCGCCGGGCCGCAACG
The DNA here is from genome assembly GCA_963422655.1 of Acidimicrobiales bacterium. GTDB lineage: Bacteria > Actinomycetota > Acidimicrobiia > Acidimicrobiales > Aldehydirespiratoraceae > CATQHS01. The sequence continues at coordinate 2,279,126 of OY730440.1, forward strand.
CCCACAGGCACCGGGTCTGTATCGCCCCGGTGCTCTCGTCGATCCCCTCCAATTGGGAAACGTCGGCTATAACCCGCTTCCCTTCGTCGTTGCGGCCCAGCCACACCAGCAGATGCACAGCCCCAGCGATCTGGCGACGGGCTTCGAGCGGTTCGGCCCCTTCCGAACGGGCATATTCGACCAGTTTCTCCAACACACCTCGGCCGGGCTGGCTGTGCAACGTCACCAGACAACCCGACAACCCCAGCGACATTGCGTCGAGCAACGCGCCGGTGCCCTCGCCGCGGATCTCTCCCACCACCAATTTGGAGGTGTTGCAGCGTTTGGCGTCCCGGACATGGTCCGACATCGTGAGCTGGCCCCGGCCCTCGGCATTGGGGTCGGTAGTCAATCGTTCACAGGTCAACTTGTGGAACCCTTTCGCGGCCAAGCGCAGCTCAGGGGTGTCCTCGATGGTGTCGATGCGCTCGTGAGCGTCGACGGTGGCCAGCATCCGCTGAGCCAGCGTGGTCTTTCCGCCCGACATCGGGGCTGCCAGCACGCAGTTGGCCCGAACCTGGCCCGACATCGCCTCTATCAGCAGGGCGCACAGGTCCTCGTCGGCCACTCCCAAGTCGCCCAAGCTGGGGGCCTCGGCCAGGTTCGACCGCAGCACCATGATCGCCGGGTTCGCCACCCAGGCCTCCGCGTGCACCCGCCAATCCCCAACCATGACGTCGAGCCGCGGCGAGAGCCGGTCGAACCGCTGGGACCGCTCCGCTGCGTAAGAGGCCATGAACCTTGCCGCCGCGATCAGTTCCTCCTCGGAACCGAACGGCGAAGCGCGCCTGGTCACCGTCCCATCCTCATGGGACACCTGCATGAGCTCCCCGCCCCAGATCTGGAACTCCTCGACTCCGGTCTCACCCATCAACTCTCGGACCACCCGAGCGGCCGCCTCCTTTGCCGTACCCCGGCGCACCTCACCATCGGCTGCATCGAACCGGTGCGAAGCCGCCGCTGCGTCCCCCAACCGACGGCCCAGCCACCGCAATTTCCGCCGAGCCCCGCCGGTAGGCGCCGCTGCCACCGACTTCACCACCTGCATCCCGGCCCGAGCCCGTACCGCTTCGGTATCGATCCTGTCGTAAGACACGAGCACCATGGCCACCGGCACCTTCCAACCCGCACCCGAATCCAGCCCCAACCGGCCTCTCATGCCCTCAGCCACACTCGCCGTAACCCAAACCACTGCCGTCGCTGCCGCCGCCCCCGCACGCAGCCCTTCGTCGCCCGCGTCCTCGTCGAGTACCAGCACGGTGCCCGGTGCCGCCGAGATCAGCGCCTCGTCGTCCAACGACGTCGCTACTGCCACCCCTCCACATCGGGCGCCCACCCCGCCGACCAGAGCGTCGGTCACCCACCTTGCCATCTCGGTTCCCAAACACCGATCCAATGCCACCAACAACATTTAGTGATCCTCCTGCTTCATACCGGCATCCTCCGGACATGCGGGCCAGCCCGAGCCTGGGGCCCGCCACACGGACAGTGACTCCACCCCGAGCCTCACGGCTGTGCCGGGCTCGATCTCCACCACCACCTCGGTATCGGTGTCGTCGGTTTGGACGGCGTCGATCACTTCCAGAACCGCCAGCGCGCAGCCGCCCCGCTGCGCCGACAGCACCGCCATGTCCCCCGGCCTCGGCCCCGGCTCGGACCACCAGCTTGCATCGACCTCCAGGCGGATTCTCGTCGTGGCCGGATCCGACACGACCGGCCTCGGCCTCAACAACCCTGCGGGCACCAAGGTCTCCTCCGGCACGTCCGACACCGGCACCCGGCCCTCCAGATCGGCCGGCGCCACGAACCACGGCGCCAGCGACGCCGGGACCTCTACTACTACGAACTCCCCCGGGTTCTGTCCTGTCGGCCACCGCTCTGTCGTTGCGGCCACCCCCACCATTGGTGGCTCGGATTCGGGCCGACCCCAGAACCACACCGCGGTAACCGTGGTCAGCATCACCAGCCCGACCGCTACGAACTGCTTTCTGGCCACGTCCATCGGTCCATCGCCGAGCTTGAGCCTGGACCACGGCGCCATCGCCGAACCGGGTCTAACGGCCATCGGTCGACCTCAGTGCTACGTCGGCGTAGTCGATCAACTGCAGGAACCAAGTCGTGCCCGACGACACCGTAAGATCCCCGGTCTCGCCCGCCGCATTGGCATACCTCACCCGCAGCCACCATGACCACACCCCCTGCTTCGCCAACCGCCACCGGCATCCCGACATGTCGGCGGTGATGGGGCACACCGACACCAGGTCACCCGGCACGTGAGCAGCCCGGATCTCGGCTCGACGACCCGGGGGCAGTTCCTTCCAACGGGTCTCGACTACCGGAAAGCGATCCGCTAGCACCGCGGCGTCGGTGGCCGACCACGGCACCCGCTCCCGTAGCTCCGACACCACGTCGGTCGCTGTCCACGCACACCCCGATCCCTCCTCGATCACATTCAGATTCCCGGACAGCACCGGCCATACCTCGCTACCACGCACGATCAGATATTCGTCCCCGCCAGGAACCTCCGGTAAGGGCGTAGATCCCGGTGGTGGTTCGTAATCTGGGTTCAGCGCCAGATTCGTCGCCCACCTCAGCCGGTCCGCTACTGCTGGCACTGCCGAGCGAGGCGGCGCCGGATCACATTCCGGGACGGTGTCAAGGTCGATGTAGGCCACCTTCTCGGACAGAAACGTCTCGTCGGGTTCGCCTGTCGACTCGTACGGACGGACCTCGGTTTCCCAATAGGCGGTGACCACGAACCGGGCGTCGAGGCCGGTAGGAGCGCCGAACCGGAACTTCATCGGGCCTGTACAGCGACTGAAGCCGCTGCTTCTGGTGCAGTGGCGGTCACCGAAATCGGTGATCTCGCGACCTGCTTCGATGACGGTCGGGTTCCCTGCCTCACCCTCGAACCCCCATTCGAGCTTGATCAACCGATTCGTGAGAGTCCCGCACTTTCGCGGCCGGCCGTCGTCGAACTCGATCCCGCCGAAAACGGGTGTTGCTCGATGCCCGTCCAAGTCCGGCTTGCGGATCGACACGTCGACCGTTTTGCCCGCCCGGACCTCGACTGCCGCCGGCCGGATACGAGCGAACCACCCGGTGTTGTTCACCTCTGACGCAGGAACATCGCCGCCGCGGTTCGCTGCCTCGCTGTAAATCATGGAAGCGTCGTACCCCAGGCACGGATGATCCCGCCTAACCGGCGGCGTGTACGGCTGACTGCACGACGCTCCCGGTGACTGGTAGCTACCAGTCCAGGTGCACCACACTTTGCACACGCCGCCTATCAGGCTCTGACCAGCCGAGCACGACGGCTCCGCCGGAGGCTGTGTCTTTGTCGGATGATCCCACCTCGCCGGTGACGTCGGTGTGATCGTCGTCGGTGGTGTGGTCGTCGTTGTCGTCGTTGTCGTCGTTGTCCGTGGTGTGGTGGTCGTGGTCGGTGGTGTTGTCGTTGTCGTCGTTGTTGTCGTTGTCGTCGTTGTGGTTGTCGGCGGTGGGACGTGTCTGTGGCAGACCCACCCGTAGTGATGGCCACCGCCGCGGCAATCAGCGTGCGAGTAAGAGTCGTAGTGGTGCTTGAAACCAGGGCCGTGTTCTCCGCAAGAACCGCCCTGGTGATCTCGCATACACCAGGTATCTTCTCTTGATATCCATTCGTTGACATGTGTCCACCAGTGGGTTCCGTCGGTCCACACGTCGGTCCATCCCTGCGGGGGCTCGTCGGCTGACACCGGCCGGTTGGATGCTTCGACAACCACCGAAACAACTACCGCAACCAGGGCTGCCAGCACCAGAAGCCACCGCCTCGACACCTGGGGGGCAGTCATTCCGCGACCTCATCGCATGGAGGCAAAGTGATTGACGGGGGTGCCCACCTCGCGCACTCGATCGGGGCCGAACGGGCGAGCTCATCACACAGAGGCGGATTTGGTAGCGGCTGCCTCCCCCCCAACTCATATCCAACAACAGTGCCTGGGCCGCCACATGAAGCGAAGGAGTTTTCCTTGTCCGGCACCGGCACCAATATGTTTGCCTCCCAGACACTCAGGCCCACGAGGTCGGGATGACAGGCAACCACGCCTTTACGTCCCATCTGATCGGCCAGTTCGGCTTCGGCTGACTCCAACGACGCGCCAGGAAAGAAGGCAATAACCTCGTTACGGAATCCGAAATGAGTCCGGGCCGCGCCTCGTTGGCATCCCCACTCCCACCAGTTCACGGCCCAGGCACAGTCGGTGTAAGGCTCACGCAGTTCACGGTGCGACACGAACAAGATCCGGTCATAAGCCGCCAGTTTCAGGTTTGCGCACAGTTCTTCGGCGGTGCCAGCAAAATCTCCCGGCGTCGAGGCTACGCCGTCGAAGATCACCGGCGGTGAGGGGATACCCGACGGGAACACCTGTTCGACCGGGATGCCGTTGGGATGGTCGCCACCGACCACGGTCAGCTTCTCGACCGCGTCCCGAGACTCGTCGGTGCCCGCATCGTGCTCATCAGCGTGTGGAGCCTTAGCAGGCGCCTCGGGCTCAGGATCCGGTTCGGGCTCTGTGCGATCGCTGTGGCCGTCGGTGGGTTCGGGTACTGTCACCGGACCGGCCACCGGTTCGGGCTCTGTGCGATCGTTGTGGCCGTCGGTGGGTTCGGGTACTGTCACCGGACCGGCCACCGGTTCGGGCTCTGTGCGATCGTTGTGGCCGTCGGTGGGCTCGGGTTCAGTCGCTGGCTCGGGTTCAGGCGCTGGTTCGGGTTCAGGCGCTGGTTCGGGTTTGGGTTTGGGTTCAGGCTCAGATGCTATGACAATGGGGTCGTCGAGGTTGGTGGTGACTACGGGTTCGGGTTCTTTGACCGGTATGTCATCGTTTACTACTGGTTCTTTCTCGACCGGTTTTTGTATCGGTGCCGGAGGGTCGGTCTCGACCGGTGGTTGCACTGACGTCGGGGCTGGTTCTGCAGTACCTATGGTCTCTTCGGTGGTACTACCGCAGGCAGTGACTATGGCTAGGCATAGCATTATTGCGGCAGCTCTGATTGCAGATAAGCGGGCAAATGGTCGGTCAGTCATGGTGGGTTCCTTTCCGTTGACGGTGGGTGCGGGGAGCTTCAGCGGCGTCCCTTTTTTTACGTCGGATGCGATTGATAATGAATAAGAGGAGCCAGACCACAACGATCAAGCCGATGGATACATACCCCCCATTGGTGGGTTCTTCGGACCTGAGTCTGCTCAACCTTCGGCTAGGTAAAAAAGATTGGGGGTCGATTAAAATGCCGATCAACAGGGCCACAATCAAGATCACGTTCAGGACCCAGCCCATCGCCCGCCGAGGTCGACGAGCTGAGCTGTGGATGGGGTTGGTCGAGTTCATGTGGTTGTCCTCATTGTCCATTTACGGCATCGCTGGCCACCTCGACCCTGGGCTGCGCAAAGGCAACCGGATCGGGGTGAGAGGGGTCGAGGTGACCCGATAAGGACGTTCGGGCCGGGTGAGGCCCAAAACGGGGTGAGATCGTTCGCTCGGGTGAGGGGAAAGTGGAAGCTGTAGAAACCGGGGCCCCGTCAAAGACGTTGCACCAAGCTAAGCTAGAAGACATCTAATCCCTGAGAAATAGATGTAATATCAGGAAACTCTACAAAACCAAGGCGCGTTCGTCAACCAGATATTTGAAAATCTTCCCAGCCCGAGAAATTTCTCGGGCTGCTCGCAGGAATCTGGTCCGGCTGGCGGCCCGACCTGGCCTGCTGGCGTGCCGGATCCGTTTCCGGCCAACCGGGCTCGACGGAGCGCTCCGTGGGGCTGTCGCGACCGTGGTCGTGCACCACCGCGTCATCTGTGCTATGGTCTTCGGCATCTGGGCCAAAGGGCCAGAACGAACAAGAAGAATGGAGGTGAGCCGATGGACACTTCAGTAGTGTTCACCGAGTCTTACTATTTCTTCACCGTCGCTATCATGTGGCTGCTGCACGTCGGGTTCATGACCTACGAAGCCGGTGTCAGCCGCCGCAAGAACATTATGTCGACGGCGATGAAGAACATAATGACGATAGCCGTGGTGACGCCGACGTTTTACTACCTCGGCTGGTGGGTGTACTTCTGCATGGAGGAAGGCCTGAAGTTCACCACGTCAGCCGATGGTGCCGGGAACGCCGGCGAGGGCGCCTATTTCTGCGGCGACGGCTACGGCGTTCCGTGGGACGGCTCGATGGGGCCGAACCTTGGTGACAACATCAGCGGCGTGTTCTGGGCTGCCTTTGTTCTGTTCTCTTGGACGACCGGGTCGATCATGTCCGGGGCGGTGCTGGAGCGCATCCGCATCTCGGCCTACCTGTGGCTGACCGCCTTGATGGGCGGCTTGGTCTGGGTGATCGCCGCGGCTTGGGGATGGAGCTACGGCGGCTGGCTGACAATCCACTTCGGGTACCACGACTTCGCCGCCTCCGGCGTGGTACACGGCATCGCCGGCATCTTCGCTCTGGGGGTGCTGTTCAACTTGGGCCCGAGAATCGGCAAGTACGACAGGAACGGAGGCACGCGGGTATTCAAGCCCCACAACCTGCATCTCACATTGATGGGGCTGATGATCATCTTCACCGGCTTCTACGCGTTCTACGCTGCCTGCCTGGCCATCACAGCCGACACCGCGCCGGGCTGGGCCAACATCTACTTCTCCCCGGCCACGCTGTCAGCCATCACCTTCACCATCACGATGGGCTTCGCGGGCGGTTTCGCCGGCGGCTACATCTTCGCCAAGGGCGACCCGTTCTGGACCCTGTCGGGCGGGCTGGCCGGCGTGGTGGCGGTCTCAGCCGGCGCCGACATCTACAGTCCGTCTTTGGTGCTGATCCTCGCCTTCTTCTCAGCCGGGCTCGCCTACCATGCGGGCAACTGGATCGAGCGCAAGGCCCGAATCGACGATGCGGTCGGAGCCGTATCGGTTCACGGCGTGATGGGCATGTGGGGCGTCCTACTGGTGGGCGTCTTCGCGGCTGGCTATCCCACTGGAGCAGCCGGGGTCGAGACTTCACTTCTCGGGCAGCTCGTGGGCATCGCTACCTTGTTCCCGCTGGCGTTCCTCACCGGCTACATCGCCTCGGGGATTCTCAAGAAGATGAACTTGCTGAGAGTTCCACCCGTGGTGGAGATCGAAGGTCTAGACATGGCTGAGTTCGAGACCGACTTCTACCCCGAGTTCGGTCGGGCCGACGAGCCCATCGTCCACGCCGACGGTTCGGAGGAAAGTGCCTCCGCCACCCTGCGATCGGCCTACGCCGACACCCGCTAGCCGAGTGTCCGGCTCATGGTTTCAGTTTGCGGTCGCGATCGTCCTCATGTACTCGGTGGTCGCGGCCGCCGGGTACTGGGGACAGCGACGGCGGGCCCGCCAGAGGCGCGACGACAACACGACAACGACAACATTTGACAAGCATCACCTGCGGAGGACTGAATGAACACTTTTCCATATGACAGTTGGGAGGCGGCTTTCGAAGCTGCCAACGGCACGAACGGCTACTTCACTTGGGGCCCGGGCGGCAACACTGCCTCGGTCGTCCTCGCCATTCTCGGTATCGCCATCTCGGTGGCGATGGCGGTAATGGTGACCAGGCGTGAGAACGACCTGCTCAACGAGGCAGCCGATCGTCTCGCCCACAAGTACAGCTCGGAGGGCTGACATGACTGGCAAGCAAATCGAGTTCCAAGGCAACCAGGGCCACGACAAGAACGTGGAGTGGGCGGTGGTGGGTTTCTCCCTCGTCTGCATCGTCTTCACGATCATCTGCATCGTGGCTGTCGGCGGCGGCAGCGTCGGCTGACACCCGACCCGACTCGACTGCGGCCGGTGCCGTGTCGCCATTGGTGCGGCGCGGCGCCGGCCCGGCATCGGGTTCGTATGGCGTTGTGGTGACCACCGGCAGGCGTGTGGCTCAGGCGGGCATGGCCGTCGTCGTCTTCGCCACCTTCCTCACATGGGAGGCGGAGGAATCGGTAGCCGGCACGGACAGCAACGAAGGCCAGTTGGCTTTCATCGTTGGCCTCATCACCATCGGGTTGATCCAGATCGGATGGCGCCCGGCCTGGATCGGGGCCGGTTTCGTCTCGGCCGTTGCCGGTCGGCAGTTGCTCGACACTTTGGGTGACGACTCGGCCGAGCCCGGGGTCGGGTTGTGGATCGCCACCGTCGCAGCTTTGGTGGCCGCGGTCGTGCTGGTTGTCGCCATGTTCTCGACCATCAACCGCAACCCACCCCCATCGGAGCGGTGACGACCGGCGCTGCATCCACCGACCGGCCCCGCCTGCTCCAGCCCGGCCTCGGGCGGGGTGATCCGGGCACAGAGCGATACCGGGTGACCGGGGGAGGCGCCACGGTGCTGGCCCTCGAACCCGGCGACCGGATCGAGATAGTCGACCCCGAAGGCCGCCAGCCGTGTGAGCTGATCGCTTTCGATGCAGCGGGCGTGAGTGATCCCGGCCTGTTGGGAGCGGCTCGAGCGACCGGCTCGGGCCTTCGAACCCGGACCATCCTGTCGGCGCCGGTCACCGATGCTCGCCGGGTTCGCGTCGGCCTGCACCGGCGGGGCATCGACCTCACCGATGCCCGTCCGGCTTACGTGTTCGAGGCAGATTCGGCGGCAGGGTCCGAGGCGTCGTTCACCGCTCAGGTGCCGGTCTCGGTGGTGGTGGCCGCTCCCGGTGGGCCGATGAACATCGAAGGCGGCAACCCGCCCACCGATCTCATCGTCCACGTCCACCGGTCGTTCGTGCCTGAACCCGGCGAGACCAACGAGGCGGGCCTGCCCGCTCCGCTGGCCGACCCGACTCAGGACTTCACCATCCGGCGAGCTACCGCCGCGGCTTACGAGGTGGCCAAGGGGGACTACTTCCAAGTGGTTGATATCGAAGGCCGGGAGTGCTCCGACTTCCAGTGCTTCGTCGTCGGCGATCTGGATTCGGCCCCCCCGGGCTGTCTCGACCCGACCGTCACCCGAACCCTGATGGGCTCGGTCTACCCGGCTCCCGGCCTGTATGCCCGCTTCTACAACGCCGAGATGCAACCCTTGGTCGAGGTGGTGCAAGACACCGTCGGCCGCCATGACACGTTCAACACCGCCTGCAACGCCCGCTACTACGAAGAGATGGGATTTCCGGGCCACGCCAACTGCACCGACAACATCAACGCGGCTTGGGCACCTTACGGGGTGGCGGCCCGGCGGGGCTGGGAAGCTGTCAACTTCTTCTACAACACCCACATAGACGACACCAACCAGATCTATTTCGACGAGCCTTGGTCACGTCCGGGCGACTACGTGCTGCTGCGGGCCCTCGAAGATCTGGTGTGCGTGTCGACGGCCTGTCCCAGTGACATCGACCCGGCCAACGGGTGGAACCCGACCGACATCGGTATTCGCGTCTACCCCGGTGCCAACATGTTCAAGAAAGCGACCGCGTTCCGTATGACCGCCGACTCAGAGGCCGAGCTCACCAAAGAGACCGGCTTTCACTCTCGCACCTCGGATCACACCCGCAACTTCATCGAGTACAACGGCTACTGGCTGGCCAATTCCTACACCAGCCACGGCGCCGTCGAGGAGTACTGGGCCTGTCGGCAGGCGGCGGTGGTCATCGATCTATCCCCGTTGCGTAAGTACGAGGTTTCGGGCCCCGATGCCGAGTTGTTGCTACAGACCTGCGTGACCCGCGACATCCGGAGGCTGTCCGATGGCGGTGTCGCCTACACCGCCATGTGTTACGACACCGGCGGGATGATCGACGACGGCACCGTCTTCCGGCTGGGCCGTGACAACCTCCGTTGGATCGGCGGCAGTGACATCAGCGGGCTCTGGCTTCGTCGGCAGGCCCGGGCGCGGGGGCTGCGGGTCTGGGTGAAGGACTCCACCGACCAGCTCCACAACCTTCAGGTCCAGGGTCCGGCCAGCCGTGAGATCCTCGAACAGATCGTCTGGACCCGCCCCGATCAGCCCACCGTCAGCGAGCTGGGATGGTTCCGGTTCACCATCGCCCGTATCGGCGATCACAACGGGGTGGCCCTGATCGTGTCCCGGACCGGCTACACCGGCGAGCTGGGGTTCGAGGTGTTCTGCCACCCCGGCGACGGGCCCGCGGTGTGGGACGCCATCTTCGAAGCCGGGGGAGATCACGGGCTGGTGCCGATGGGTCTGGAGGCGCTGGACATGGTCCGGATCGAGGCCGGCCTCATCATGTCCGGACAGGAGTTCTGCGACCAGACCGATCCTTTCGAGGCCGGTATCGGCTTCACCGTCCCCTTGGCCACCAAGCAGGACGACTTCATCGGCCGTGACGCACTGCTGAAACGCAAACAGAGCCCGCAGCGCCGACTGGTCGGCCTCGAGTTGCAAGGAGGCGAGCCGGGCGTCTTCGACGACGGGGTCTACGACGGTCGGGCCCGGGTGGGTTCGGTCACCAGCGGTACGATCTCCCCGGCGCGGGGCCAAAACATCGCGCTCTGCCGAATGGCGGTGGAGTACGCCGAGATCGGTACCGAGGTCGAGGTCGGCAAGATCGATGGACACCAGAAGCGCATCCCGGCCACCGTCGTCGGATTCCCGTTCTACGATCCCGGCAAGACCCGCGTTCGTGGCACAGCCGCCCAGAGCTGAGCGCGACCGCCAAGAGAGGAACCATCCTCATCAGGACGAACATCGAAAAGAGAACCATCATGCGGGTAGCGATCATCGGAGCCGGACCGTGCGGAATGGCACAATTGCACGCCTTTGCCAGTGACCGGGCCGCGTCGGCGACCAAGGCCGCGGTCCCCGAGTTGGTCTGCTACGAGAAGCAGAGCGACTGGGGCGGACTGTGGAACTACACCTGGCGCGTCGGCCTCGACGAGCACGGCGAGCCCTGCCACGGCAGCATGTACCGCTACCTGTGGTCGAACGGCCCCAAGGAGTGCCTGGAATTCGCCGACTACGGCTTCGAAGAGCACTTCGGCAAACCGGTGGGCTCGTTCCCGCCCCGGGCAGTTCTATACGACTACATAGCGGGCCGGGCCGACCGCAGCGGAATCCGCGACCGCATCCGCTTCAACCACGCCGTACGTAACGTGAGCCGTTCCACCGATACGGGCCGATTCACGGTGACGGCTCACGACTACGGCACCGATTCCACCAGCAGCGAGGACTTCGACTACGTGGTGGTGGCCAGCGGACACTTCTCCACCCCGAACATGCCCCACTACCTTGGCTACGAGACCTTCGGGGGCACGCTGCTGCACGCCCACGACTTCCGCGACGCGGTGGCGTTCAACAACCGCGACGTGTTGGTGATCGGGTCGAGCTATTCAGCCGAGGACATCGCCTCACAGTGCTGGAAGTACGGGGCCCGGTCGGTCATCTGCTCGTCGCGCCACGGCCCGATGGGGTTCGACTGGCCCGACGGGATCACCGAGAAGCCCATCCTCACCCGGGTGCAGGGCCGCACCGTGTATTTCATCGACGGCACCTCCACCGAGGTGGATGCCATCATCTCCTGCACCGGCTACCAGCACCACTTCCCGTTCATGGATGACGATCTACGACTGGTGACCACCAACCGGCTGGCCACTTCCATGCTGTACCGGGGTGTGGTGTTCCAGCCCGACAACCGGGTGATGTACCTGGGGATGCAGGACCAGTGGTACACGTTCAACATGTTCGATGCCCAGGCCTGGTATGCCCGGGACGTGATCCTGGGCCGCATCGCTTTACCCGGCGCCGATGAGCAGGCCGGCTGGATCGCTGAGCAGCAGGCGGCCGAGGACGCCCTCGAAGACGACTATCAGGCCATCGACTTCCAGGGCGCCTACACCCAGGACCTGGTGGACCGCACCGACTACCCCGATTTCGACACGGCGCTGATCAACCGGATGTTCAAGGACTGGAAGAAGCACAAGAAGCTGTCGATCGTCGCTTACCGAGACCACGGCCACACATCGCCGCTCACCGGCACGATGGCGCCGGTGCACCACACGCCGTGGGCCGAAGCCATGGACGACTCGCTGGAGTCCTACCTGGCCGAGTCGGGCTGATCGGCCGAGCCGAGCAAAGCGCAGCGCTGCGCAGGCGGTGGACATGGACGACGTGATCATCGTCGGGGGCGGCATCGGCGGCCTCACCTTGGCGCTGATGTTGCACCAGCGGGGCATCGGTGCCCGCGTCTACGAGTCCGCTCCCGAGATCGAACCGGTCGGCGTGGGTATCAGCCTCCTGCCCCATGCCAGCAAGGAGTTGGGTTTGCTGGGTCTGGAAGATGCTCTGAGCACGGTAGCGGTCACCACCACGGCGTCCCGCTTCTTCAACCGTTTCGGGCAGCTCGTCTACTCTGAGCCGGTCGGGCGCTTCGCTGGCTACGACTGGCCCCAGTTCCAGATCCACCGGGGCGACCTGCAACAGGTGCTTTACGAGGCCTACGTCGCCCGGGTCCCCGATGGGGCCGAACGGGTGGTCACCGGCCATCGTTGCGTGGGCGTGGAACAGGACGGCCACGGCGCCGTCGCCCGTTTCGTCGATCCCTCCACGGGCCGGGATCGGGGTGCGGCCCGGGGTGCGGCGGTGATAGGCTGCGACGGGATCGGTTCAGCGGTACGCCGCCAGTTCTTCCCCGACGAGGGCCCGCCCATCTACTCCGGTGTGAACATGTGGCGGGGCGTGACCGTTTGGGAGCCCTTCCTCGGTGGGTCCACCTACCTGCGGGCGGGCTGGCTCACTTGCGGCAAGATGGTGATCTATCCGATCCGTCACAACGTCGACGGCGAGGGTCGCCAGCTCGTCAACTGGGTGGCGGAGGTGCAGACCGACGAATACAACGAGCAGGACTGGAACCGGATCGGTCGCTTGGAGGATTTCTACGATGTGTTCGCGGATTGGACCTTCGACTGGCTCGACGTGGCCGGGCTCATCCGCAGCACCGCCGAGATCCTCGAGTACCCGATGGTCGACCGCGATCCTCTGCCCCGGTGGAGCCACGGCCGGGTGACACTGCTGGGTGACGCCGCCCATCCCATGTATCCCCGTGGCTCCAACGGCGCAGGTCAGGCCGTCCTCGACGCCTACGCCTTGGCCGAATGCCTGCAGTCGTCGGCTACGGTGGCCGAAGGGTTGAAGGCTTACGAGGACCGCCGTCTCGGTGCCACCGCGGCTGTGGTCCGGGCCAGTCGGGCCGCTCCCCCTGACGTGATCCTGCAGGAAGTCCACGAGCGCACCGGCGACCGGCCCTTCGAGCGCATCGAGGACGTGATCACGCCCCAAGAGATGGCTGCCCTGTCCGACGGATACAAGCGGGTGGCCGGCTACGACCGCGAATCCCTGACAACTACGCCTCGCCCGAAATCCGAGAGAAAACCGGCACCCTCCGACGCCGACGTGATCGTCGTCGGCGCCGGCATCATGGGAGCGAGCATCGCCTTCGGTTTGGCGGTGCGGTCCGACGCCCGGGTGCTGGTCATCGACGAACGCCCGCCTGTGGGCGGGATCTCGGGAAGGACTTTCGGCCAAGTCCGTCAGCACTATTCCAACCGGCTGCTGGTGAAGATGGCCATGCGGGGCTTCGAGGTGATCGGGAACTGGCGAGAAGAGGTCGGGGTCGGTGACCCGGGTTATGCCCGGCTCGGCTACCTCCTGCTGGTTGCCGAGGATCAACTCGACGCTTTGCGCCGCAACGTCGAGCTCGGGCAGAGTTGCGGTGTAGACACCCGTTTCGTGAGCCCCGGCGAGATCGCCGCCATCGAGCCGCTGCTGATCACCGACGACTTGGCCGGCGGAGCCTACGAACCCGACGGCGGCTACGTCGATGTCACCAAGATGGTGCTGAGCTGGTTGATGGCAGCCCGGATGCACGGCGCCGAGATCTTGGCTGGAGTGGAAGTGACCGCGCTCAGAACCAGCGGTGACGATCTGGTCGGGGTGTCGACCTCGATCGGCGACATAGATGCCCCGGTAGTGGTGACGGCAACCGGGGCATGGGGAGGCGAGCTCCTCGATCCGTTGGGCGTATCGGTGCCGCTACAGCGACGCCGGTTGGACATGGCCGTGCTCGAGATCGAACCGGGCCGACCCCAGTTGCACGCTTGCGTCACCGACGGTAACTCCAATATCGTGGTGCGCCCCGATATGGGCCGTCACATCCTGGCCGTTGCCTACCCCGACGACATGGCGACCGTGGATGACCCACTGGCTCCCGGTCCCGATAACGACCTCCGAGCCCACTTGGATCGGCTCGATCGAGCCTTCGCGGCCCGGATGCCGACCATGCGAGGCGCGACGGTGGTCCGCCACGTGAGCGGGGCGTATGACGTCACCCCGGACTACCACCCCGTGATCGGCTGGGCCCCCGAGATCGGCGGCCTCTTCTTGGCCCTGGGATTTTCGGGCCACGGGCTGAAACTGTCACCGGCGGTCGGGGAGATCGTGGCCGCGGCCGTGCTCGGTCACGAGCCGCCCTTCGACATCGGCGCCCTGCGGCTGGGCCGCTTCGACGACGGCGACCACATGTTCTGCGCCTACGGGCCGGGCGCCCGAGCCTGACCGGGTAGGTCGGGGTCGAGGCGGTGGTAATCACTGGCCTCGGCCCCGAACACCGCTGCGTTGGTGGTGAGACCGGTGGGGGAATCCAGCGTTCCGGCGGCAATGGAAATGGCTTCGGGTCGGTCGGTGCACCGCCAGAACAGGCTGCTGCCACAGTGCGAACAGAACCCGTAGGCCACGGCCGGCTCCTCGGCCGGGGTCCACCACCTGAGGGTGTTACCGGTGTCGTCGAGGGCGAGGTCGCTCACGGCGGTTCTGGTGGCGGCCATGAAATGGCCCGTCCAGTGCCGACACCGGTGGCAATGGCAGTTGATCACCGGGCGGAGCGGGCCCGTGAGCGTGAAGCGCACCGAGGCACATGAGCATCGGCCGGTAAGAGCCACGGGCCGTCAGCTCCAGGGGAACGGGCTGTTGGAGACCGGGTGGAGCCGGCCTTGGGCGTACCGGCTGTAGCGGAACGGTTCCAGCAACCCCTGGGGCTGGCCCATGATCTCCTTGGCCACCAAGGCCCCGACGCCGATCATCTTGTAGCCGTGGTTGGAGTCGGCGATGAAGTAGACGTTGTCGGCGAACACGTCGAACACCGGGAAGCTGTCGGGGGTGAAGCTGCCGATGCCGCCCGAGGGTTCCTTGCTGATCAGGTGGCTCTTACCCTCGAAGCGCTTCTGACAGAAAGCCAGAGCCGCGGTCCAGGTGCGGTGGAACTCGGCGCCCACCACGAAGTCGGGAGACTCGGGCCCGTAAGGGTCGACCGCCACCTCCGAGCCGGGCTTGTCCACCCGGTAGGGCATGTAACCGCCCTGTACCCCTCCGAAATTGAAGTCCGGTTTGTAGTAGACGCCCCACGGGTGCTCGGTCACCAGCCCGTGCTCGTCGTAAAGAGCGGCGTCGGTGTCGATGTGCACCACCGGCCCCATGTTGCCGTCGTTGTCGACCAGGTAGCCGGGATCAACTTGAAGGGTTCCTTCCTGCAACGCCCAGTAGGTCCACGTCGCCATGTCATGAAGGTCGCCATCGGACCCCAGCACCCCGGTGACGGTGGGGAGGTCGAGCATGGCCCACTGGCTCTGGACCCAGGGCCCGGTGGCGACGATCACCTGATCACAGGCTATGGAGCCCTGATCGGTGACGACGGCGGTTACCGCCCCCGAGGCGTCACGATCGAAGCCCTCGTGGGTGACCCCGGCGATGAGGGTGACCCCTTCGGCCTCGGCTCTGGCCCACAAACCCTTGAGCGACGCCATGTTGTTGGCGTAGCCGCCCCGGTGCTCGTGCAGCACGCTGGTGATTCCTCGGGCCTGCCAGTCCTCAAAGATACCCCGCATGTAAGCCATGGACGCATCGGCACCCTCGACGAACGTCGAGTCATAGCCGATGGCTCGTTGCTGTTCGTGGATCGAGGCGACATCGTCGTGCATGGCTTCGTGGCTGATCTGAAGGTACCCCACCGGGTGGTAGGAGAACCCTTCGGGGTCACTGTCCCAAACGCTCACCGAATGGGCCATCAGCTCCCGCATGGCGGGCTGGAAGTAGTTGTTGCGGATGACGCCGCAGGCGATGCCCGACGCGCCCGCCCCGATGCCGGTCTTGTCGACGATGACGATGTCGGAGCCCGGGCCCCGCCCGGCCGCTTCGAGCTCTCTGGCCAGGTGCCAGGCCGTGGAGAGGCCGTGGATGCCGGCACCGACGATCACGTACTTGGCAGTGGCCAGGGATGCCATGTCCTTGCTCCTGAACGAATAGTTTTCGACTAGTGGGCGGCGGGGGGCTCCCAGCCTTCGAGCACGGGCGGGCGCCAGTCGGTTCCGACCGTTCGCGACTTCTCCTGCCAGGGGCCCAGTTGAACCTGCGGAAACTTGCAGTGGACGGCTTTGAGAGCGATGCCGTAGGAGTTGCCCTCCATGAGATGTTTGATGAGCACCTTGCGGGCCATCTCGTTTTCACGTCCGGCCGGGATCTCGAAGTAGATCTTGATGAAAGAGTTCGAGTACCGGTCGAAGACGGCGGGTACGCCGTCCTCGGTGAGCAGTTCGATGTCCTCGAGCCAGTTGATGTCGGAGCCCGGCGTAACTGCCAGCAGGTCGATGTCTTCTACCACCGACATGTCACTCTGGTAGGCGAACCGCTTGCCGGCCAACTGCTCGGCGTCGATGGCAACGGTCCGGGCGCCGGTGTCGGATCTGGGTGCGCCCATCTCAGATACCTCCGTTCGAGGCCTGCTTGGCGATCAGGTCGCGCATCTCGGTCAGCGCCTTCTCCTCGGTGATCCCGGGGATGTAGCTGCTGCCGGCCAAAGGGACCTTGGCCATGGCCGACGCCTCGTAGGTGAGCGCAGCCAAGTCCTCGGGTTCCAGGGAGTGCACGTCGGTCTTGCCGCAGGCCCGGGCCAGCATCTGCACTTCCATGGTGAGGGTGATCAAGAAGTTGTAGACCCGCAGTGCGGCCTCGTCCACGTCGAGGCGCTTGCGCAGCTCCACATCTTGAGTGGCCACCCCCACCGGGCAACGGCCGGTGTGGCAGTGGTAGCACTGGCCGGCGGGTACTCCGACGGTGCCCTCGTAATCGGTGACGCCTACGATCTCCTTGTTGCAGTTGAGAGCCATGAGCGCGGCAGTGCCGATGGCGACGGCGTTGGCCCCCAAGGCCAGACACTTGGCGACGTCGCCGCCGTTGCGGATGCCGCCGGCCACGACCAGATCGATGTCGTCGGCCAAGCCGACGTCTTCGAGGGCGCGCCGAGCTTCGGGGATGGCCGCCATGAGCGGGATCCCGGTCTCTTCGGTGGCCAAGTGGGGGCCAGCGCCGGTGCTGCCTTCGGCACCGTCGAGATAGATGGTGTCGGGGCCACATTTGGCGGCCATGCGGACATCGTCGTAGACCCGGGACGCTCCCAGTTTGAGCTGGATCGGTATCTGGTAGTCGGTGGCTTCTCTCGTTTCCTGGATCTTGAGGGAGAGATCGTCAGGTCCGAGCCAGTCCGGATGCCGAGCCGGGGACCGCTGATCGATCCCGGCCGGCAGAGACCGCATCTCCGCGACCTGTTCGGTCACTTTCTGCCCCATGAGATGACCGCCCAAACCGACCTTGCAGCCCTGACCGATGAAGAACTCGGCCGCGTCGGCCAGCATCAGGTGGTGGGGGTTGAAGCCGTAACGGCTCTGGATGATCTGGTAGAACCACTTCGTGGACAGGTCGCGCTCGGGTGGGATCATGCCCCCCTCACCCGAGCAGGTGGCGGTGCCGGCCATCGAGGCTCCCTTGGCCAAGGCCATCTTGGCCTCGATCGACAGCGCCCCGAAGCTCATGCCGGTGATGTAGACGGGGATGTCGAGCTCGAGGGGCTTCTTGGCGAACCGGGCCCCCAACACGGTTTTGGTCTCGCACTTCTCCCGGTAACCCTCGATCACGAACCGGGTGAGGGTTCCGGGTAGAAACACCAGCTCGTCCCAGTGGGGGATCTTCTTGAACAGCGAGAAGCCTCGCATGCGGTAACGGCCCAGCTCGGCCTTCACGTGGATGTCGTTGATGACCGTGGGGGTGAAGATCCGGCTCTGGCCCAAGAGATCGGTGTTGGCGTTGACCAGTGCCGCATCCGGTTCGGCTCGGTTATCGGCATTTTTTGGTTGTTGCACCCTCTCGACCTCCCTCAGATCACGAGTTTGCGTTCGGACGGCTCGAGGTTGTCGTAGTTGTAGAGTTGCTTGCCGCACACGAACTTCTGGAGCTCGGGCGGCGTTCCCAAGCCGTAGATCCTGAACTTGCGCTCCAGCATCTCGGTGTCGGCATCGGTGAAGTCACCGGGGACGCAATCCACACCCAGCGATGCCACCTTCCCGGCCACGTAGATGGCGCCATCGTACATGGAATCGCCGAGCCCGTGGCCGGCGTCGCCGCAGATGATCTGGCGGCCCCGCTGCATCATGAACCCGGTACTGATCCCCACCGAACCGGTGACAATGATGGTGCCACCCTTCTGGTCTATGCCGGTTCTGGCTCCCACATCGCCCTTCACCACTAGGTCGCCACCCCGCAGGGCGGCTCCGGTGAGCGAGCCGGCGCTGCGCTCGACGACGACGACACCCGACATCATGTTCTCGGCACAGGACCAGCCCACCCGGCCCTCGATGCGGATCTCCGGACCGTCGATCAGCCCGCACGCGTACCATCCCGGTGAACCCTCGAAGGTGATCCGGCAGCGTTTGAGGATGCCCACCGCTAGTGAGTGCTTGGAGCCCGGGTTGGTGACGGCGACATCTTCGATGCCCTCTTCGTAGATGAGTCGGCGCAGTTCCAGATTGATCTGGCGGGTGGTGAGGTCGGTGGCGTCGATACGAGCCCGGTCGCCGTCGATCTCGGCCGTTCCGGGAGCCTCGGCGTGGGGTTCGGCCAGCCCCCGGGCGTCGTAGCTGACACCGCTCGTCGATCCCGCCGTCACACTTGCCACACCAGCACCTCCCGCTCGTAGGGATCGCGGGTGTCGACCTCGTGGCCGATCAGAGCCCGGATGGCGATTTCCTCGGTGGCGACGGCGACCAAGTCGTCGGACTCGAACAGCACCAGCGGCTTGGCCGCCATCTCGTCTTTGGCCACCCCCAGTTCCGAGCCAGTCACGCACAGATAGGTGAAAACGCCGTCCAAGTCGTCGAGGCTGGACTTCATGGCTGTCTCCAGCGACATGCCGTCGGCCATCTTCTCGGCCAGGTACACGGCGATGATCTCGGAGTCGCACTCGGACTGGAACCGGTGGCCGCTACGTTCGAGCCGGCGCCGCCACTGGTGGTAGTTGGTGAGCTGGCCGTTGTGCACCACGGCCACGTCGGCGAAGGGATAGGCCCAGTAGGGGTGGGCGCTGGCCAGGTCGACATCGGACTCGGTGGCCATGCGCACATGGCCGATGCCGTGGGTGCCGGTGAAGCCCGGCAACCGGTACTGTTCTCCCACCGTCTCGGCGTCGCCGAGGTCTTTGACGATCTCCAGCGAGTTACCGAGCGAGAGAACCTCACAGCCGGTTACGTCTTCGAGATAATCGGCCAAGGGCTTGAGTTCGCCTCCGTAGCGGACGGTGGCCCTGAAGGCGTAGCCGGTCTCGCTCACCATGGTGGCCACGTCGGCCCCGATCTTGGCCAAGCGGGACTCGATCTCGGCCCGGCTGCGTTCCAGGCGCTCCTCGAAGTCGAGTCCGCCGCTCTGGTTGGGTTCGGCCAGGACGAACCGGATGACCACCAAGTCATCGGCCGGCCCGTACAGGGCGTAGCCGGTGGAGTCCGGGCCGCGATGCTTCATGGCCTGAAGCATGCGAGTGAGCTCGGCCCCCAGATCGGCTGGGCCGTCTCGATGGATGACACCGGCGATTCCGCACATGGCTGTCTCCTGTTGTCTCGTTCGTCCTTGCTCGTCGCCGGTCAGGGGAGGATGTCGAGGTACTCCTCTACGTCCCAGTCCGACACCGAGGCCAAGAAGCGCTCCCATTCGTCTCGCTTGTAGTGCTCGAACACCGTCCACATCTCGCCGGGCAGAGCGCTGCGCACCACTTCGTCGGCCCGGAGTTCTTCGAGTGCTTCACCCAGACTCAGCGGCACCTTCTGTACCTTCTTGTCGGCGGCTATGGCCTCGTAGATGTTACGTTCCTCGGGCTGGCCCGGGTCCAGCTCGCGGTCCAAGCCGTCGTCCATGGCCTTGATCAGGGCTGCGAACGACAGGTACGGATTGACGGCCGAGTCCACCGATCGGTACTCGAACCGGCCCGGGGCGCTGACCCGCAGCGCGGTGGTGCGGTTCTGGAATCCCCAGTCGGCATACACCGGGGCCCAGAACCCGGTGTCCCACAGACGCCGGTAGGAGTTCACGGTGGGTGACGTGATGCAGGTCAAGGCTCGGACGTGTTCGAGGATGCCGCCGATGGCTTTCATCCCCACCGGGCCCGGCAACTGCGGGTTGTCTCCCTCGGGCATGAACTTGTTGGTGTCGCCCTCCCACAGCGAGATGTTGTGGTGACAGCCGTTGGCCGACACCCCCATGAACGGCTTGGGCATGAAGCACGGGAAGGCCCCGAGCTCACGGCCTACCTGTTTGCAGATCTGACGGTAGGTGGTGAGGCGGTCGGCGGTGTGCTCGGCCCGGTCGAAGTGGAAGTTCAACTCGAGCTGGCCCGGTGCGTCCTCGTGGTCGCCCTGGATCATGTCGAGGCCCATGGCCTCGCTGTACTCCACTACCTTGTGGATGAGGGGTTGGAGCTCAGCGAACTGGTCGATGTGGTAACAGTTCGGTTTGGTCATGCCCTCGACGGTGGGCTTGCCGTCGGCGTCGGCTTTGAGCCACATCATCTCGGGCTCGCAACCGGCCCGGAGATGCAGGCCGTGCTTGGCTTCGAACTCGGCGTGGATGCGCTGGAGGTTGCCCCGACAGTCCGACGTCAGGTAGGCCCCGCCGTCCACCTCCTCTTCACGACCGCGGAACAGGGTGCAGAAAACCCGGGCTGTCCGGGTATCCCAAGGCAGGGGCATGAACGTCTCGGGCTCGGCGAGGCCGACGAGCTCCCGGGCCTCGGGGCCGTAGCCGATGTAGTCGCCATGGCGATCGATGAACAGGTTGGCGGTGGAGCCGTACACCAACTGGAATCCCTTGCGGGCAATCGCACCGAAGTGCTTGGCCGGGATGCCTTTGCCCATGATTCGACCCGTCACCGAGACGAACTGACAGTACAGGTACCCGATGCCGTCTCTTTCGATCTGGGTTTCTATTTCTCGGACCTGCTGTTCGCGCCCCTCCGTTGCTAGAAACCGCTCGAGATCACTGGCCATATGTCCCTCCCTCAGGACGCGAGTCGGCGCTGGGCTCGGGGCCCGGCCGTTTCGCCCACCCTACCGATCGGCAACGCTTGCTTGCCAGTGAACTGCACGCGCCTATGAGATTGCGCTCCGACGGGCGCCGGTGATGTAGGCAACCAAGTCGTCGGCGAGCACGCCGGCCATGTCGAGTGCGGCAACCATGCGACCTTGGCGCAGAACGACGGCATGATCGCACACCGCGGTCACACGATCCATGTTGTGGGTTATCAGCAGCACAGCCGCACCGCAATCGCGCAGGTTGCGAATCAGGTCGAGCACCCGAGCGGTCTGTTCCACGCCCAGCGCTGCGGCCGGCTCGTCGAGCAACACTATGCGCTGGTCCCAGGCCACGGCCCGGCCGATGGCCACGGCTTGACGCTGGCCGCCCGACAGCGACCCGATGGAGCGCCGCAGCGACGGGATGCGAATGTCGAGCCGGGCCAGAGTCTGTTCGCACTCGACCCGCATCCGCTTACGGTCGAGCCAGCCGAGACGGGCGCCGATCCTGCCCCCGCGGGTGTGCTCGCGGTTCAGGAACAGGTTCTCGGCCACGTTGAGCGTGTCGATCAACGCCAAGGTCTGATGCACCGTCTCGATCCCCAAAGCGCGTGCGGAGTTGGGCGAGGTGATGCTGCGGCGGCGGCCGGCTACCTCGATGCTGCCTCGATCGGGCTGGTAGATACCAGCGAGGCAGCGCACCAGAGTGGACTTGCCGGCACCGTTGTCCCCCAACAGAGCAGTGACCCGACCATGATGCAACTCGATCGACACTTCATCGAGGGCCTGCACCGCCCGAAACGCCTTGGAAAGGCCGATGGCGGCCAGAGCCGGGCTGCATTCGGGTCTGTGGTCGACGGCAGGCTCAGTCATCGTCATGGCCGGATGTACATCGGACCGGTTCGCCGAAGCCGTTCCAGTGCCCGACGACTTTCGGGCTGTCACCGGTGACACCCGACAGTCCCGTCACCGTGGCCCGCGTCACGAACGCCTGCGCCCGAAAGCCGAAGACCACCGTGTCTCCCTCGCCGACGGTGCGCCCGCGCCCGGGATGCAGCCTGGCGTAGTAGTCGATGGCGGCCGGGTCGGGCATGTCCACTGGCACGGGTTCTGTGTCGATGTCGCCCCGATCGCGCGCTACCAGTGCCATGGTGTCATAGGGGCCGAATACCGGATCGACGTAGAGGCCGCCGCCGAAGCACAACGGAGTGCCTTGATGGATGTGCGACACCTCGCTCAGATACAGCACCGCGGGCTGCTCGGGCAGGTCGCCCGAGGCGTGCAGCGGCGTGGTGCCGGTAAGGCCGTGGCCGGGCTCGACCTGAGTGGCGCCGGCCTCGGCGAGCAGATCGAGCACCGTCACCGACGTCGTGCCCGGCGCGTTGACCTGCACCCGGTCGCCAGCGCCGCCGGCTCCATCACGGCCGTCGCCCGCCCCGCGCCGCTCGGCCATTTCGACGGCCCGAGCCAGGGTCGCGAGGTTGGGCGTGGTGCGGGCGCCCCCGGTGGCGGGGTCGAACAGCAGCGCCGGGAATGTCGTCACCCCGGCGAAGCTCGCCCCTTCGAGACGACCGATGTCGTCGATGGCGGCGTCCAGATCGGCCAGAGCAACGCCGCCTTCGTGGCCGGCGTAGAATTCGTCTCCTTCGTCGAAGACGCGTAGCAAGATGTCCTGGGTGCGTCCCAGCCGCTGCGCGGCCGCAGCGGCGTCGGCGGCTTTGTGGCGGGAGAACACGGTCCAGTAATCGGGCGCCATGGCGGCGGCCTCCGTTGTCTCGTGGCGCGGCACCTGCCCGAGGTGGCCGAGGTGGCCCAGGTTGTGGCCGTTGTGGACGATGGGCCGAGCACAGGCCATGTCGACCGCGACGAAGCCATCGACGCCGGCACCGGTCAAGACGTCGAGCACTGCTGGCCCCCGCCCGACCTGCTTGGTCATGGCATAGACCGTCAAGTCGCGTCTACGGGCCTCGGCCACGAACAGCTCGGTATTGGCAGCCAAGGCGTCGAGATCGATCACAAAGCTGTTGGCGGCAATCTCGCCGGCTTGGTGCCCCGCGATGGCCTCCTCCACGAAACGAGGGTTCTTGGTTATCAGCGGTTTCAGGAACATGCCGGCTCGCAGTCTCCTTGCGGGTTTGGATGTGCGGTGCGGGATCGGGGTCGAGGCCGACGGTGGCCCCGAGCTGTCGACCGAGGCGCCCATGTGACGGATTTCATGTCTCTGGTTGTTCCCGGATGCTCAAGGCCACGGCGACCACGATGATCACCCCCCGTGCGATCATCTGGTCGGCCACGCTGAGGCCCATGAGGATCAGCCCATTGTTGAGCATGGCCATGATGATCGCTCCGGTGATGGCGCCGACCACCGATGCCCGCCCCCCGAACAGGCTGGTGCCACCGATAACGACCGCAGCGATCACTGTGAGAAGGTCGTTCTCGCCGAGGTCGTGGCGTCCGATGGCCAGCCGGCCGGCCAGCAGCACTCCGGCGAAAGCAGCGGCGGTGGCGCTGGCTACGAGCGCGGCGACGCGGATACGGTCGGTTTTGATGCCGACGGCCTTGGCGGCGGAGCGATCGGCTCCGGTTGCGAGCAGGTGACGACCCCACCGCAGATGATGAAGGGCGAGGTGTCCGATAGTGCCGATCACGGCGGTCCAGATGAGCAGCGACGAGATCGGCCCGAGCGACCCGGACCCGAACATGTCGAGAAAAGTCTGGTTGCGGATCGGATGGGACTGAAGGTTGTTCATGTTGCGGGCTATGCCACTGACGATGCCGAGCATCCCGAGGGTTACGAGAAAAGAGGGCACCCGGATCTTCACGGTGATGATCCCGTTGACGAACCCGATGACGGCACCGACGGCGAGGGCCGCGGCCGCGCCGGCCAAGAAGCCGTTGCTGGCCACCACTTCGGCCGCCACCAGCGAAGACAGCGCTACGACCGAGCCGACCGACAGGTCGATCTCGGCTGTGGCCAGCGCGAGGGTCATGCCGACGGCCATCACTGCGATGGGCGTCGCCTGCCGTCCGATGTTGAGCAGATTCGACGAGCTGAGGAACCCGTCGTTGCGCAGCAACACCGCGAAAACCACCAAGATCAGCACGAAGGCCACGTACACGACGTGTCGACGGAGATCGCCGTCCTGGCGGCGCTGAGCCAACCACTGGCGCCCGGTTGGGAGGACCGTGCCGAATCGGCTGGCGCTTCCGGAGGTCATGATGGGTTCCTCAGCTCATCGGATCTCGTTCGATCCAGGCGACCGGCTGAGCGGGATCCAGCCAGCCGGTCGCCTGGACGATTCGTTCTCAGCCGAGCGCGTCCAGCACTTCTTGGGGCGGATCGGTGGCCAGCGACTGTCGGTAAGCCTCGACGATGTTATCGGCCGTGGCCGAAATGGCGGGCACCACCACGAATGGCGGGGCCTGCTTTCCGAGCAGCCCGTAAGCGCCCTCGATGGCCATGGTACGGCCCAGTTGGTAGGCCTCGTCGGCGGCGATGCCCACGACATTGCCGCCCTCGACGAGGTCCAGCGCCACGTTGGTGTCGAGGTCGAGCGTCACCACGGCCACGTCGTCGGCACCTGCTGCC
This sequence comes from Acidimicrobiales bacterium, assembly GCA_963422655.1. GTDB lineage: Bacteria > Actinomycetota > Acidimicrobiia > Acidimicrobiales > Aldehydirespiratoraceae > CATQHS01. Next base: position 2,304,117 of record OY730440.1, read on the forward strand.
CGCAGCGCTGCGAGCACTCCGTCGGCCGGGCCCGCCGACCAAGGCGCGTAGATGCCGTCGAGACCGGGATTGCGTGTGAGCATGGCCGAGGCGATCTCCTCGGCTGCAGCCGGGTCGGCCAGACCCTGCTCGGCGACGATCTCGATTCCCTGATGGGCGGCTTCGATCCATGCCTTGAAGGCTTGGTCCCGCTGGTTTGTCACGTAGTAAGCGGCGTCGTGGAAGATATAGCCAACCTCGCCCTGGCCGCCGAGCGCATCGGCGAGCAGGTCGGCGGCGGCCATGCCCATGGCGGCGAGGTCGTCGGTGACTATTCCCACGTAGTCGACGCCCTGCACGTAGCCCTCGGGGACGTTCGAAAGGAACACGAGCTGCACGCCGGCGTCCACAGCCGGGCGGAATGCCTCGGCGCCCGACACCGGATCGATCACCAGGCTCACGATGATGGCGGGGTTCTGGGCCATGACCGTCTCGACATCGTTGGCCTGCTGGGCGGCGTCGAACGACGCGTTGGTCTCCGCGATCACCTCGATGCCGAGTTCGTCGAAGGCTTCACGGGCTCCTTGGCTGACCGCGTCGGTGAAAGCGCCGGCCGTGTGCCAAAGCAGCGCTGCCGTGTGGCCACCGGCCTGCAATTGGGCGATTTCGTCGTTCGAGAGGGCTATCTCGCTCGACGGAGTAGCCGGTTCGCCGCCGGGTCCCTGAGTGATGGGCGCCTCGGGTTCGGGCGTCTCGGGTTCGGGCGTCTCGGGTTCGGGGGCCTCGGTGGTGGTCGTGGCCGTATCCTCTCCGACGCTCTCCGAATCGTCGTCGCCGCAGGAAACGGCAACGAGGGAGAACAGCGCCAACAGGGCCGCCAGTAGCAGCCATCCGGCCTGTTTATCGTGATGTTTCATGTCCTCTCCTTGAAGTTGGGTTGTTGTTGGAGCCCGCACCACGACGCAACGAAATGGGCAAGGATGCGGGTTGCCGTGATCAACTCGTCGATATCGAGACGCTCGAAAGGGGTGTGGCAGTGAGCGATGTCGCCCGGGCCGAAGTAAACGCCGGGTACCCCGAGGCTCGCCAGCAGCGGCTTCTCGGACCAGTAAGGGGCGCCCTGTATACGCGCCGACTCGCCGACGGTGGTCTCGATGGAGCGAGCGAGCTCGCTGACGCCGGGGGTATCGTCGGCGATCTCGTCTGGTGTTCCGCCGACGTCGTGGTCCCGGCCGGCCGGAAACGCCACCTCTACCGCAACACGGTGCTGTTCGGCGATCTGCTCTCCGATGAGTCGCAACGCAGCGGCGGCACCGGCGATGTCATCTCCGGGCAGCAACTTGCGGATGAGCGACAGCTCGAAGCTGCCCGGCACTGCGATGTTGCCACCAGAACGCACGCTGGTAACCAGCAGCGACGCTTTGCCGATCAAGCGGTGCGGGTCTGTAGCGGCACTGATGAACTCGTTGTGACGCCACAGCTCGCTGAGCAAGTCGTGACCGGCCCGCAGCGCGTCGATGCCGAGCTCGGGCGTGCCGAAGTAGGCGGAGCGCCCTGTGATGGTGAAGTCGGCAATTATGAAGCCCATCTGGGCGGTGTAGATGGCAGAGGTGGTCGGCTCCGTATAGATGGCAAAGTCTGCGGGCGGCGTGCTGGCAGCGTCGGCAGCGCCGGTGACGAGGTCCGCTACCGCGGCCTTCATTCCGACTGATCTACCGCTGCCGGGCTGACCCGACTCCTCGTCGCACACGAACAGGCCGGTGACGGTGCCGGCGATCTCGAACCCGGCGCGGTGCACTGACCGGACCGCTTCGATGGTGGCGCAGATGCCGGCCTTCTGGTCGGCAGCGCCGCGGGCCCAGATGGCGCCGTCGATGATATGACCGGCGAATGGGTCGGCGCGTTCGCTGTCGGCCCAGTGCTCAGTCCAGTCGTCGGCGTGCACAGTGTCGAGATGGCCCGCGAGGATCAGCGATCGGCCCTCGCCGCGGCCCGCGGCCCCATACACGTTGGGGCGGCCCGGTTCGACGTCGACGAGCCGGACGTCGTGCCAGCCGGCCTCGTCGAGCTGGTTACGGACCCACCTGGCGAAGGCGGCCTCGTTGGGCGTGACGCTGGGGATGCGAACGGCTTCGATCACCGATTCGAGCAGCGCTGCCGGATCGACCGAGGCGGCCACGGCGGCGGCGGTCGTTTCCTGGGTCGGCTCGGGTCCGGTCACTGTCATCACGCCGGGGGCCCCTGTCTGTGGGGCGGCGGCTGGGCTCGACCGAGGCGGTCTGCCACCAGCGAGCCGCGTAACTCGTCCACCGCGACGGCTATGGCTCCGAGAAAGGTGGCGCGGCGGTTGAGTGTCGAGACCATGAGAGAAGGCGGGTCGTCGAGGTATCTGGCCAGATGTTGCCTCACCGCGGTGACGAAGATCGAATTGGCGCCCACCCCACCGCCGAATACGATCGCGGCCGGATCGTTGAGCCAGTGGATGTGAGCGATGGCAAAGGCCATCGCGTCGGCGGCCCGATGGAGCGCGGAGCGCGCTGCGGCGTCACCGGACTGCGCAGCCGCGAAGATCGTAGGCACGTCGACGTCACCGTCGAGGCCCGAGACACAGCCCTCCTCTATGGCCTGTTGCAGCAGTTTGTGGATGGCCGGTCCTGATGCGTAGTCCTCCAGAGTTGTCGCCGCGCCGGCGGCCCCGCCCGGACCGGTGGGGCTGGGCCCGAGTCGGGTGATCGGTACCGACCCGAGCTCTCCCGCCGCCCCGTTCGCGCCCCGGTAGAGATCACCATCCATGACCAGTCCCATGCCGATGCCGGTACCCACCGAGATCACCGTGAAGTCACTCGAGGCGGTATCGCCAGAGCGAGCCCTGGACTCGGCTACGGCCGCAAGGTTCACGTCGTTGTCGACGGCTACGGGCACGCCGAAGCGCGATTCGAGCTCAGCCCGCAGAGAGAGCTGGGCGAAGCCGGGGAGGTTCAGCGCCATTTCCACGCTGTCCCTTTTGGCGCGGTACACGCCGGGTACGCCAACACAGATCGCGCCGAGGTTGGCGGCAGCGCCTTTGATGCCCTTGAGCAGGCGGTCGCTCACCGCGACGATGGTGCCGGCCGCAGCTTGGGCGTGGGCGCCGGTATCGACCAGCTCCTCGGCCACGATGTTGCCGAGGAGGTCGGCTACGCCGACGATGATCTTGGTGGCGCCGATGTCCACGCCTATGACGAAGCCCGACTCCGCGACGAGCTCGTAGGGCTCGGCCGGCCTACCGGGTCCCGAGGGGGAGTGAAGCACCCGAGTGGGTCGGGCCACGTCGATGTAGGCCAGATCGGCGACGAGCGCAGACACCGTGGGCTTGGACAGACCAGTGCGGCGGACGATTTCGGCTCGCGAGATCGGCTCGGGCGCCGCTGCGAACAGTACGTCGAGCACGCGCTGCCCGTTGAGCAGCCGCAGCAAAGTTGAGTCCGTCCGGTTTCTCATTAGTTTATCATCGTAACTTACTATATTTGGACTTGCAAGCCGAGAATTGCAATCGGTGCCAGAGTCCACAACCGAAGGGTCACGGTTACCGGCCCCGGCCTTACGGGCTCGGCGCCTCCGTCATCACGGCTCAACCGGGAGGCCAAGCCAATGCAACCGATCACCCCAGATGCTCCACAGCGCCAACGCGATCCGATCAAGCCGCTACGCGTCGGTGTCATTGCCGTCGTAATCATGGCGACCGTCGGCGCGGCTCTAACCAGTCAGGTCACACCGATCGCGGCTCAGACCAAAACGTATGACGATTTTATCGATGCAGTTTGGAAGTTCGAATCGTCGATAGATCCTGCCAAGCAGGACTGGTATAACGATTATTGGACCAAGCCTGTTATAGAATCCTATCCTGAAGTTGAGTACCCTGGTCGTGTAGTACGGGATCCAGCCACGGGAGAACCCATTCAGCGCCATAATCTAACGGTGCAGCAATACTTTGATACGATCGGTGTTGGTAACCTATATGATCCGGCTGATCCCAACCCTGACTGGGAAAAAATCCAGGCTTCGGTAATAAATTATCTCGGTTTCATCGGATTTCAATTTCAAGAATCCGATCTTCATGACCTAGGATATTACGACTACGAAACTTTCACCTCCAATCAGATCTCCTATCCAGCACATTATGTGGATGTCCCTGTATATCACTGGAAGAATGACGTAACTATGTTCTTGGACTCTGATCCAGACGAGGTTTCAGAACCGATGTTTGTCACAGATACAGTACATTTTGAGGATGGTCACTTTACTGGCAAACATGATATATCCAGCCTGGAAGACTTCATAGATCCAAACAAACAGATCTATATCATAAGGGACCACTTCACCAATAAATATAATAGAATCGTTAAGGGGTTAGAGAGCCGAGGTAAAGATCTCGCAGACTATCTTGGAACTACTGTCACATGGGATGGCCTGAAGCCTCCTATCAGTCATCCTCCTGGAGGGAGATCCAACTCCGTGATGATAACTCTTTCTGGACTGTTGGCTGGCGCGCATCTTAGAGGCGCTCAAGGTGTCATCGAGTTACTCGTTGATCATCAGAACCCATCCGATGAAAATGGCACGTATATTCTGCAGTATGTACAAGACTATGCTGGCTATCAAACTCCGTTTGGTCAAGAACCCTGTGCTCATCCCAATAGCTTCCCTGGTTCATTTGGTGAATGCCAATATGCAACCGAACCGATGGCATATACTGCTGCCACCGATTATGATGAACTGGTACTGGCCAGAGTGCTCCGCTGACGCTACTGACATCGGCCCGTGAGCTTGGTCGACGACGGCGCCACCGAGAGGTTCGCTGCTGATGGCTTGGTCGTGGTCGACAAGCTGATCGACGTCGGGCTGATCGAACCGCTTCGAGCTCGATTCGATGCCCTGTTCGCTGGCCACTTCGAGACAGCAGTGGCGCCCGACGAGGTGAACTGGCAATACGGCACGGGTGATCCGTCGTTGACCCGCCAGATCTGCAACGGGTGGAAAGCCGATCGAACCGTGGCCTCGGTGGTGCGCGATCCAAAGGTGGGTGAGGCCCTGGCTCGACTGGGTGGTTGGTCGGGCGCCCGTCTGATCCAGGACAACGTTTTGTGGAAGCCACCCGGTGGGCGACCGCTGGGGTTTCACCGCGACAACGCCTACGGACGGTGGTTCACACCCACCACCATGCTCACGTGTTGGATCGCTCTCGACGACGCCACCGCCGCCGGGGGCGCCATGGAACTGGTCCGGGGCTCGCACCGCTGGCCTCGTACCTATGGCCCCGAGGTCCCGTTCCACGGTCCGACCGATTACCGGCGCCCGATCTCGGGGCACGAAGACCGCATCGTCTGCGTCGAGGTCACTGCCGGCGGGGGCTCATTCCACCACGGGTGGACCTGGCACGGGTCGGGTACGAACGGGACCCGACATCATCGCCGGGCTCTCGTCATCCACGCCGCGCCTGTCGAAGCTCGCTTCGACCCCGATCGTCTCGACGAGGGAATGGGTCCCGTCTACGGCCGGTACCGCACTGAGGGCGACGACGCCATGCCCGACGAGCACTTCCCCGTCCTCTGGTCGAGTTGAGCCTCGACTCAACCGCCGAATTGCTTGTATTTCTCGTATGGGTACCTCCCTGCAGCGCTATCTGAGCACCGAGCTGACCCGGCTTCGTTGCCGGTGACGGACCCGACGGCATTCACGCCCGCACCGTTGTCGCCCTAGCTGATGAAGCCGCCATACCCGATCTGGCCGGAGCGCTCGACTGCGAGCTGATGACCGCCGATGCCAGACCGGTCCGCACCTCAGACCGGCGTTGTGACATCCGAATGCTGAGTCCACCGTTCATTCCTGAGTGACGACCGCAACATTGTCACTGGCGGGATGGAATTGGTGGGGTCCACTGGTGAGGCTTGTGACCAGGTGTGACAACCGGGGACGTTGTCGGGATAGTCGAGTGTGTGCTGGTTGAAGGCTGAAGGGTCGCTGCGACTGCGCAGCGGTGCGGGACCACACCGACGCTTTCGCTCGTGACCGTGACGCGGCCGCCGGTTCCGGCTCGGTTCGGATTTCTCCTTGCGGCATCGGAGCAAATGGGTGTAGCGTGATTGGTGGTTTGGCTTTGGTAGGAGGGAGGTGCTTTTGTGGGTCCGGTTGAGGGTTCAGGCTGGGGGAGGGTTTCGGTGGGGGCCGGTGGTTGTTTGGGTTTGTTGCTGTTGCAGTGTTTTTTGGGGTTTGGGGGGTGGGTGAGTTTGATCCGTTGTGGGCGGTGGGCCCGACTGATGGTGTCGCCGGTGTCGGGTTGGTGAAGGCTTCACCGGCATCGGGTTCGGGTTCGGATGATGCTGGTGGTGTCGGGTTGGTGCGGGTTGGTGCGGGAGCGGGGTCGGGTGGAAGGTTGGGATTCCATGAGGTGTGGTCGGCTTGTTCAGGTCATGAACACCGCTCCGGTCGGGTGTGTCATGTTCATCCTTCTGGTTGTTATCAGTCCGGTGGAGCCCATTACTGTGGTGGGGATGAGGAGTTCGGGGGGTTTTGGTGGGAAACTGAGCCGAGGTGGGCGAAGATAGAAGATGAGGTGTTCGATCTGTGTGTCGATACCGAGGCGTTGTCTGTGCATCGGGCTCGACCGATAGAGCCTTCCCGTGAGTTAGACGATTTTCTGTTAGAGGTCATCAAAGATTTTCGGTCTCGAGAGGGGCTTACGTGTCCTTCGGACTGGCGGTACACTTATATCACTGAGACAGGACCGACCCCGTTGGGGACTTCACCGGCCGAGGTGATCAAATGGGCTGACGACTATGCCAGGGACCGTCAGCGTCGGGCCGCGAACGCTCCGCGTTTTCAACGTCCGTCCAATAACACGCTCGGGTTCGAGGGCCGTGACCTTCCGGTTGACTCACCTGTTGATGATGTCGTAGTGGTGCCCGAGTCGGTGACGGTGATCAATGCTACAGTACGCGGGTTGGTGCAGAACCGGTCCTGGAATCTGTGGGCTCGGGATGTGACCGTTACCGCTGGTGACCAACAGTGGCGGTTCCCGTTGACGGTACAACCCGGAGAGCTGGCCCCCTTCGAGATCGAAGACTGGACCGGTACTACCGACCCGGCTGCTGTCGATCTGGTCGTTACCGCTTCGTTGACCCCGACCGTGGACATCAGCCGGGCCATCCATTTCGGCTATACACCGCAGAACAGGTGGCCGTTTTGGTTTACCTGGGAAGAGTATCTCGAAAACAACTACGGCCCCGAATGGGCGGTGCCCGAACCCCCCGCCGGCGAGTTTCGTTTTCCCAGATTTTCGATGGAGCTAACACCCCCCGACTCGCACCCTGACCTGGAGGATCAGATCCTCAACCAGACGATCGCCGATCTACGCGTCTACGTAGCTCTCTACAATCTAATCGATCCTCCGAACATGGGTCTGGAAGTCCTCGACGTGATCGAGCTCACCGCCTGGGACTTGGATCTGAACCCCGTCAAACAGATACCCAACCCGTCTGGTCAAACCTACATCGATGTAGGTTTACACGCCTATGAACCCTTACTGATCTGGGCCGGAGGAGCCAACCAACCAGCCCCGCAACCCGACACCCCCACCGAATAAAACACCAACACCCCGGCACAAACCAAGATCGTCGTCTACCCGGGTGCGACCGGTAGATGTCACGGGCCACCGTCAGCGACGTGAGGCCGTCCACCCGGGCGTGCAACCCGTCGGCCACGAGCGCGGCCGACCCGATACGCCGTCCGGTCCGGATCCGGTACGGGGGGCCACCAGCTCATTGCCGAAGAAGTGATGACTCCGGTTGCGAGACTCCGGCTGCGAACAGCACTCCGACCGACTCCAAGGCCCGCATGCGTGTTCGTGCCCGTGATCCGGTTTTGTTCATGTCCTCTTCGGGCCGGTTGCCGCAGTGCACAGTACTATTGAGGGTGACGCGCCGACCTTGCGGGGGATCTCTTAGGCTCTTGACATGACCGGCACGACCGCGTTCATCGCGGGCCTCCCCAAGGCCGAGTTGCATATTCACATAGAAGGAGTCCTCGAGCCCGAGCTGAAGTTCGCCATGGCTGCCCGCAACGGGTTGGCGTTGCCCTACCGGACCGTAGAGGAGGTGCGGGCTTCGTATGACTTCGACGACCTGCCCACCTTCCTCGATGCTCGTTACGAGGGCGACACCGTGCTCGTGACCGAGGCGGACTTCTACGAGCTCGCCATGACCTACTTCGAGACGACCGCTCGGGAGAACCTGATCTACGCGGAGATCTTCTTCGATCCTCAGGCCCACACGACGAGAGGGGTCGCTTTCTCGACGGTCATCGAGGGTCTGCGGCGGTCGCAGGAAGTCGCGGCCCGACGATTGGGTATCGATTCCCAGCTCATCATGTGCTTCCTTCGAGACCTCAGCGCGGAGTCGGCCGCTGAGGCTCTCGAGCAGGCCGAGCCCTACCGGGACTGGATCGTAGGAGTCGGCCTCGACTCCGACGAGAAGGGCAACCCACCGGTCAAGTTCAAGGAGGTCTATCAGTCCGCGGCGCAGCAGGGCTACCGCCTGACCATGCACTGCGACGTGGATCAACAGAACTCCGTGCGTCACATCTGGCAGGCCCTCGACGAGATCGGCGTCGAGCGCATCGACCACGGGGTCAACAGCCTCGAAGACCCAGCTCTGGTTCGAGAAATGATCGACCGGCAGATGGGACTCACCCTGTGCCCGATCTCGAACCGCTATGTGGTGGGGGACAGCCGATCGGCCGACATCAAGCGCATGCTCGACCTCGGGATGGCGCCCACGGTCAACTCCGACGACCCCGCCTATTTCGCCGGCTACATGAACGCCAACTTCGAAGCCGCAGCCGCCGACGGAGCCCTGACCATCGAAGAGATCGTCCAGTTGGCCCGCAACGCCTTCGCCATCAGTTGGGCGCCCGAGGCCGACAAACGGGCCTACCTCGACCGGCTGGCCCGTTATGCCGCCAACCCTGGCATCTGATCGGATCCGTGTTCGTCCCGCAACCGAGCCTCACCCGTAACCAGCCCGGCCTGAGAGTTCCTAGTCCCTGAGAGTTCCTAGTCGGCGACCATGGGTATGGCGGCTACCTTCTCGCGCCGTTTCAGCAGGTCAACCGTCCGCAGATGGATATCGGCAAGGGCTTCGGACTCGTCCAAGCCGCAGATTTCACCTTCGGAGACGCACTCCACTCCCTGTACCCAAACGTCACGGACGTCGCTGGCCCGGCCCGCGAACACCAGATTCCAGAGAATCGGGTCGTGGCCCTCCGATCCGGCGACGGGCATCAGGTGAGGTTGCCACAGATCCACCGTGATCAGGTCGGCCTGCTTGCCGACCTCGATCGAGCCGACCTCGTGATCGATTCCCAGCAGACGGGCCCCGTCGATGGTCGCCATCCGAATCGCCTCACCGGCACCGACGGTAGTGGCGTCCAGACGAGTCACCTTCTGTAGCAGCGAGCCGATCTTCATGCACTCCCACATGCTGACCGAGTTGTTGGAGATGGCGCCGTCGGTGCCGAGGCCGACCACCACTTCCTGGCTGCGAAATCGATCGAGGGGCGCGGCTCCTCCCGCCAGCTTCATGTTGCTCACCGGGCAGTGGGCCACGCCGGTGCCGGTCTCGGCCAGAATCTCTATCTCGGCGTCGTCGAGCCACACGCAGTGGGCCAGCACCGAACCGGGCCGGAGGATGCCTCGTTGCTCGAATACGGGCACCGGTCTGTCGCCGAACAACTCGACGACGGCGTCGACTTCCTCCCGCTGCTCGCTGGTATGGGTGTGGATGTTCACCCCGTACTGATCGGCCAACTCGCTCACCCGGCGAAACATGTATTCCGAGCAGTAGGTGATGTGCTCCAAGCCGAGCCACACCTTCACCCGCCCGTCGTGGGCACCATGACAGTCGCGTATTAGTTGCTCGTTCGTCTCGAGAGTCTCGAAGAAGTGCTTGGTCGGATGGTCCGCCGCGTAGGGCACCAAATGGACGCGTATGCCCAACCTGGCCGCAGCCTCGGCTCCCTTGTGCCCGAACCGGTACATGTCCATGACCGTGGTGGTGCCGCCCTTGAGCGCTTCCATGTAGGTGACCAGGTATCCGTGGTAGGCATCGTCGGGGGTGAGCACCTGATGCTCGCGTTGATACTCGGGCAGCCAGTCCATGAGTTGGGCGTTCTCGGAGTAGCCCTTGAGCAGGCTCGAATGACTGTGAGCGTCGATCAGGCCCGGCAGCACGGCCAATCGGCCCCCGCCGTCGATTACAGTGGCCCCGTCGGGAACGGCAACGGATCGGCTCGGGCCGACCGCAGTGATCTCGCTTCCGCTGAAGACGACCGATCCGGGGTTGAAGCAAGTGAAGCTGTCGTCGGCGCAGTAGATGACAGCGTTGGTTATGGCCGTCGTGCCGCCCTGAGATGACTGGTCGTTCATCGGTGCCTCACCAACGGGCACTGTAGCAGCGCGAGAACGCCGAATACATTTGTGCAAGACTGCGGCAACAGTTCACCCAAGGCTACGGCAACAGTTTACCTCCACCAAGGCGGTCCAGATGGAAACAGTTCAGGGGGCGCGATCGGGGACGGCCTACGGCGACGGCTGGGTTCGCAGCGCTTGCACCATCTGCTTGAACCGCTGCGGGATCCTCGCCCACGTCAACGACGACGAGGTGGTGGACAAGATTCTCGGAGATCCCGCCAACCCTCACAACCACGGCCGGACCTGCGCAAAAGGCGACGCCGGCTTCGAGGGGTTGAACGATCCCGAGCGGATCACCGTACCGCTGAGACGAACCAACCCCGAACGAGGGGTCGGGGTGGATCCGAGGTGGGAGCCGATCAGCTGGGACGAGGCGCTGGACGCGATCGCGCAGAAGCTCTGCGAGACGATCGACGACGACCCGGAGAAGATCCTCTATACGAGCTTCGACGTCTTCCATCTGCGGGGGGCGCTGGCCGCCTCGTGGGTAACGGGCCTGGGGATGCCGGGTTACTCGACTTGGTCGGCTGCCATCTTCTGTGGCAACAACGTTCACGGCATTGCTTACATGAACCAGAACGCGTTCGAGGGCACACCCGACCCCGACCACAGCAAATACATACTCAACTTCGGCTCACAATTCGGGTCCGTCGTCCATTACGACACGATGCACGCCACCCGGGCCCTGTCGGAACGCCGGTCCGATGTGAAAATGGTCTCGATCGACCCGGTGTGCAGTTCCGCCGCCGCCGTTGCCGATGAATGGGTGCCCATACGGCCGGGAACCGACGCGGCATTGATCCTGGGCATGGTCGACCAACTGATCAACGAGCTCGATATCTACGACGCCGAGTTCCTCAAGAACTTCACCAACGCCGCCTACCTCGTCGGCAGCGACGGGCGATACATCCGCGAGCCCGGAGGCCACAAGCCGCTGGTGTGGGATCAGCACAACGGTGCCCAACCCTTCGACGCCGGAACCGCTGACGCAGCGCTGACCGGCGTCTACGAGGTGGATGGGGTCGAGGCCAAGCCCGGCTTCCAGGTGCTCAAGGACCACGTCCGCTCCTACTCGCCGGACTACGTCGAGTCGATCACCACCGTTGCGGCCGAGAAGGTCCGCCGGCTGGCCCGTGAGTTCGGAGAGGCGTCCTGCATCGGGCAGACTATCGAGATCGATGGCGTGGAGCTCCCGTACCGGCCCGCCACCGCCATCTGGTACCGGGGTCTGTCAGCCCACAAGCACTCGATGCTCAACGGCCTGTCCATCATCTTGTTGCCCACCCTGATGGGCGCCCTCGACGTGCCGGGCGGATTGCTCGGCGATCCCTGGGGTTTGATAGGCAAGGTGAAGGACCGGACCTACACCGCGACTGCAAGCCCGGAAGGCCTCATCTCTCAGGGGTTCATCGGAGGCGGCCGGGTCGGTGGCCTCTACCCGCCTCGCAAGGCGCGGGCACCCCGAACGACCGAGATGTTCGAGCTGATGCCGTGCGCCCCGTACGGCACGGTTTTCTCCCTACTGAACTCTGAGCAGCCGGACCTGTTCGGAACTCCGCCGTTCCCGTCGATGATGATCAACTTCCAGTCCAACATGATGAAGACTTCCGGTCCGCCTGAAATCGTGGAACGGTTCATCAAACGGATCCCGTTCGTCGTATCGATCAGCCGACGCTTCGAGGAGACGACCGAGATGGCTGACATCGTGCTCCCCGACCTGCACTATCTCGAGCGACTGACCCCGTTCGTCTTCCAGCACCTGTCCTCCGGCGACGGAAGGCACTCGGTTTACGGAGCCAAACCGGTCGTTTCGTCGAAGATCGAGGGCCCGGTGCCGGGCGAGCCCTATGTCGATGCCATGCAGATCTATCTCGAACTCGCCCGCCGAAGCGGAACCCTGCCCGACGTCTACGAGGCGTTCAACACCATCGCCAAGATGAAAGACGAGTACAGGCTCGACCCCTCCGAGCAGTACTCGTACTTCGAGATCTGTGATAGGTGGTTGAAGAACACGTTCGGCAGCGACAAAGGCCTCCAATGGCATCTCAGTGACGGGCTGTGGACCGACGACAAGACCGTCGAGGAGAAATACCCTCGCCCGTTCTTCGAGGCCCGAGCCCAGGTCTATTTCGAGTTCATGCTGCGAGCTCGAGACGATCTCGAACGCAAGGTCGAGGAGTTGGGCATTGCCTGGGAGACCGACGACTACCAGCCGGTTCCCGACTGGAAACCAGGCCCGGCGTTCGAACGAACCGCTCCCCATGATCTTTTCGTTGTCAACATGAAGGTCCCGAACCACGCGCTGTCCCATACCCACAAGAACCCGATTCTCAGCACCCTCTCCAACCGGCACAACGACCTGAAGTCGGTGTGGATAAATCCCCAGACCGCGGCCGGGCGCGGGATCTCCAGCGGGGATCGCGTCGAGATCGAGACTTCGCAGGGCCGCAGGCAAACTGCTACGGCCCGAGTCACCCAACTGGTTCACCCTGAAGTGCTGGCCACCCAGGCTGCGGCGGGGGCTGGACCAAAGGCAGTGACGGCGACGAGGTCAACTTCAACGCGCTCTTGAACATCGACGTCGATCACATCGATTTCGTCTCCGGTGCGCTCGACTCCTGTATCGCGGCCGATGTGCGCAAGGTGTCCGTCGCCGGAGGTGCAACGTGACCCGCTGGGGAATGGTGATAGACGCCGAACGCTGCGTCGGCTGCCAGGCCTGCACCGTCGCCTGCAAGACCGAGAACCAGTCGCCCCACGACGCCTGGTATGCACCGGTCATCGAGTGGGAGGCCGGGGTGTACCCGGACGCCACGCTCAACTATCTCCCGACGCTGTGCAATCACTGCGAGGACGCCCCGTGCGTAACGGCTTGTCCTTCGGGAGCGATAAAGCGCCGCGACGACGGCATCGTGATTGCCGATGAAGATGTTTGCATCGGCTCGCGGGCCTGCATGGCGGCCTGCCCCTACGGGGCGATCAACTTCCTCGAAAACAGCGGCACTGCTTCGATGCCGGGTTCTTCTGTGGCGTCCCAACCGAGCGTTCCGGAACGCTACGCCCGTCAACAGCACGTGCCCGGGGCGATATCGAAGTGCACCTACTGCGCGCACCGTATCGATTACGGGATCGAGAACGGCTTGGAGGTGGGAGTGCACCCCCTCGCCACTCCAGCCTGTGTGGTCACATGCCCGGCCGAGTGCCGGATCTTCGGTGACCTCGACAACCCGGACAGCAACGTCAGCCGTTACCTGGAGGCGAAGGGACCGGGAGAAGTGCTACGACCCGATGCGAAGACCAGCCCCAACACCAAATATGTAGGGCTGCCATGACCAGCCCTTCACTGGCGTCCGACCACACCGGAGCCCCCCTTCCCCGCAACGTCTTCATGGACCAGTTCAGCCTGGAACCCCGCACCCAACGGGTCTGGGATCTCAACCACGCTGTCTGGTTCACGCTGATGGGACTGGGTGGCGGTGTCTTTCTGGTCGGACGGTTCCTGAACCTCACTGAAGACCTCGGTCACTGGATCGGGATCCCGACGATCGATATGATCAGCTTCGCGGCCATAGCCGTCGGCGGTATGATCCTGGTTGCCGACCTGGGTCGGCCACTCCAGTTCTGGAGGGCCTTCGCCAATGTGCGCACCAGTTGGATCAGTTGGGGGGCTTGGTCCGACCTCATCTTCTTGACGGTGGCCGGGTTGCTGGTATTACCGGCCCTGCGTTTCGGGGGCTCCCGGCCCTTCAGTGGGCTGGGCTGGGATCCTGATGGGAGCAACGGCGCCGGCCTGACCCTCGAGATCATCGCCGGTATCGCCGCGATGGTGGTCATGACCTATGCGGGAGCAGTGCTGGCCCGGCCCCGTTCTATTCCCTACTGGAGCTCTCTGGCGATACCGGTCCAATTTCTCCTCTCTTCGGCGGCCATGTCGGTGGCGGTGGTGCTGGTGATCGAGGTGATCGCCGACGAACCGATCAGCGGCGGTCAGATGGTGCTGCTCGCCGTCTTGGCGGCAGGCTTGCTGGTGGCTTTGGTAGGCCACCTGTTGACCCGCACCGATACGCCCGGCAAGAAGGAGAGCCTCGACGGGCTGCTGCGGGGCCGTTACCGCCATGTCTTCGTCGGGCTGGTTCTCGGTGCCGGGACGGCTTTGCCGGCGCTGCTGGGGTTCGTCGGTGCGGCTGTCGGAGATCTTCGGGACGCACTGTCGGTCATCTGCTTCGGGCTGCTCATATCGGGCGGGTTCCTTCTGCGGCTGATCACCCTACGGGTCGGCATCTTCCCCCCTGTGTACATCCCGTCGAACCAGCGATGAACCCGAGGGTTCGTTGACCACTATCGAGGTGTCGTTTTTCGGCACTTTGAGAAAGCGCGTCGGCTGCCGCCGACAACGGCTCGAGTTCGATTCATCGGAGGTCACCGTCCGATCCGTGCTGGAGAAGTTGATCGAGATCCAGGGTGAGGACTTCCGTGAATGGGTGATCAACGACTACGGCTGGGTCGATTCTCGTTGCATGATCTTCGTCGACGGTGAGCACCTCAACAGCGTCGAGTGCATCGATCACGATGTCACCGGCGCCGAGCGGTTGCAGATTGCCATCGCCACGCCGATGGCGGGAGGCTGATGGCATGGCCATGACCGGCGAGGCTCTGGATGCCGCTCACCAGGGCCTCAGGGCGGCCGGCATCGATTTCGTGTCGGGGCTGCCCGACGGCTGGCAGCGAGAGCTTCACGAACGGGTCGAGCTCGATCCTGACATCGATTATGTGTCTGTCGGTAACGAGGGTGTCGGGTTCTCGATCTGTGCCGGGGCCTGGCTGGGCGGCAAGAAGCCGGCCCTCATCATGGAGAACAGCGGGCTGCGGGTGGCATCGGAGTACATAGCGCGCATCTCACTGGGCACCGGAGTGCCCGTCACCTTGCTGTGCTCGTATCGAGGCGACGTCGGCGAGACTGAGCACTGGGGGATCCCTCATGGGATCGTGGCCGAGCCTCTCCTGGGGGCATTGCGGGTGAAGTACCTGGTAGTACGCCATGTCGAGGACTTGGCCAAGTCGATCATTCGGGCCAAACGGATGGCTGAGGCCCAACTTCATCCGGCGGCTGTGCTGGTGTCGGGTGATTGCGTCTGGGAGGACTAGACCGATGACTCTGGATCGCTATGAGTGGCTCGGTCGGCTGGCTCGCCGCCTCCCCGATGACTGCCTGGTGATGTCGACTTACATCGGGGCGGTGTCCTTCGAGTGGGCTCATCACACCGAGGAGCACCATCGCACCGCCCACCTGGGTCAGATGGGGGACGTGATCGGCATGGCTGTGGGTCTGGCTCTGGCTCTGCCCCACCGCCGGATCGTCTGCCTCGATGGTGACGGCTCCGTGCTCATGGAACTGGGCCAGTTGGTGGCCATGGGCGAGCACCAGCCCGCCAACTTGGTGGTGTTCGTGGTCGACAACGGCGTGTACGAGTCGATCGGCTGGAGCGACCGGGGTCGGCGACCCACGGCCACCGCCGCCAGTGTCGATCTGGCCACCATCGCAGCCGGATGTGGGGTTCCCTACACGGCCGATGTCATTGCCGACGACGAGCTCGACGCTGAGATCGACTTGGCCTTCTCGCGCCGGGTCTGCAGTTTCGTCAACGTGCGAACGGCGCCGGGCCGTTGCCACGTTCAACCCCGTCGCACGGACGGCATAGAGGACAAGTACCGCTTCGTCCGCTACGTCGAGCGCTTGGAAGGCATCTGGATCACCGGTGTTCCCCCTCAGGACATGGCCCTGATGAGAGACAGGAGTCACCAGATCTGACTGTGACTGGTCGTTTATCCAGAGCTGAGAGGATGTCGTCGGTGCAGCCGGTCAGATCTCTGGTCAGGCGACGCCCGCTGAAGCGGAGCATCAGAGGTGAGCAACGGCGACGCCACAAGTTTATGAGAACCGTCGTCGACGTCGGCTCCGATGATCATCGGCCATCCTGTGATAATCGATTCACCGATGGCCATCTCTCGCTGCTCGCACCATCGCACGACCGACTTCT
This sequence comes from Acidimicrobiales bacterium, assembly GCA_963422655.1. Lineage (GTDB taxonomy): Bacteria > Actinomycetota > Acidimicrobiia > Acidimicrobiales > Aldehydirespiratoraceae > CATQHS01. The sequence goes on from OY730440.1 coordinate 2,320,638, forward strand.
CCGATGGCAGCTCTCGTCGACCATGAACGGGGCTGGAGCCGGTGATCAATTCGATGTGATCGGAGCTGCCGGGACGGACCGATACCGAACCGGCAGCATCGGCCTCCACACATCCGATGTAGAAGCCCATGATCCGTGCAATTGGGTCATCCGGCGGGCCTGACTGCTCCACGGCCCACTCGTTCGCGTGAACTTCGGGGGCCCCCTCGTACTGCTTGACCCGACCAGTCAATTGCAAGCGAGTACCGATGTCCGGTGCTCGCCCCGCATCCCACCAGACAACTATTATCTTCTCGTCGGCATCGGTGGAGACGATCGCCTTGACGAATGGCTGATTGCCCGATCGGGGCCGGATCACTCGTCGAGTCTCAACCGTCCCGACGAGGGTCACGTCCTGGCCTGCAGTGAGCTTCACGAGTCCCCTGGCATCGGCAGATAACGGTTACCGAACCTATCGCACTTACGGATCTGAAGCCTTGGGTCGAGCTCATCGGGCCAAGCGCTCGAGAAGCTCCTGATAGCGTTATGTCATGACATCGGCCGGGAGTCACCAGATCTGACCGTGCGATCTCCTTGCAAGCCCAGGAGTGGGGCCGCGACCGCAGTGAGCTGGGGGCCATAGAGGACGAGGCGGTGCGCGAGGTTGTCGCGAGACAGATCGGAGCCGGCCTCGACATCGTGACCGACGGTGGCAGGTTCACCGCATCGAGGACCATTTGGCTCGCACCGGAGAGGTCACGGCCGGGGCCCGAGAGATCCAGCTCGATTTTGCGGCATACCCGTACTTTGTCGATCCCGTCTGGCAGGCGGCTTTGGCTGACATCGGTTGGACCGTCGATGATGCTTGTGGAGATGGCCGTGGCTGCCGATACCGCAGTGGCTGTACGGGAACGAGCTGAGCATCGACCAGCAGTGGGCGAAGCTCGAGCTGGTCTCCACCGTGGCTGAGCACGTCTGGGGCTGAGAGGCAACGACCTGATTCAGAGCCAGACTGAAGGCATGTTCCCCACTGCACGCATCTTCTGCATACCCGTAGTAGCCCGAACTCTGAGCGTGATGGTCGCCGTGGCCATCGTTGCTGTCGGCTGTACCGGAGATTCGGAGTCCGGTGGCGAACCCCAAACTTCCGAGACGGCACCCGAGGTGACAGCCACTCTAGAAGCGGGGCCCGAAAAGGCAGCTACGCCACCAGAGACGACAGTCGCGCCCCGGGCACCGAATCCACCGACTTCGCAACCGAGTCAACCCTTCGGGACCCCGCCCGAAGAGTCCTGCCTCCAGATGCTGCCCCCGGAAGCAGTCGATGTCTTGATCGCGGGCACCGGCGCCGAATGCCGTTTCGTCACTGTCCCAGCGGACTGGACGGAACCCGACGGCGACCAGATCGAGATCGCGACGTACCGGCTTGAATCGAGGTCGTCAAAACCGGCGCTCGATCCCGTCGTGTTCCTCGACGGCGGGCCCGGCGGCGCCGCCGTTAGAGTCCTCAAGGACTTTGCGTCCGGATCGCTCCGGTTTCTCCGTGATGATCGAGACATCATCGTGGTCGATCAACGCGGAACCGGCTATTCGCAGCCGGCCTTGTACTGCAAGGAGGGCTTCCCGGAGGATCCCAGGGTCTTGAGCCGGTGCGCGCAACGCTGGTCGGATCAGGGTGTGAACTTCGACGACTACAACTCGGCCAACAACGCCCGGGACATCGACGCCGTGGTGAGAGAGCTGGGGTATGAGAGGTGGAACCTGTTCGGGGTCTCCTACGGCGCCCGGCTGGCGCTAACCATGATGCGGGACACACCAGCGGGGATACGGGCCGTGATCCTGGATTCCGTCTTCCCGCTCCAAGTGAACGGCCTCGACTCGGCCGGCTACAGCGCCCGCTGGGCACTGGGAGCAATCGTGGAGAATTGCGCCGCCGACGACGAATGCACCGCCGATGTGGCAGATCTGATCGAACAAGGTGTGCGCCACATCGAATCCGGCGAACCGTTCATCGGCTTGCCCGCCTCCGACTACCTGGAGATCTTGAGTAACTCGGTGGCCGATCCAACCGTGGTCGCGTTCATCGAGGCGGTAGCAGCCGGCGACGGCGACACCGCGGCTACATGGCTGGTGAGGTATTTCGAACAGAATGAGGACATACCGGGATCCGCAGAAATTCCTGAACAATTTCTCGACTCCGAAGAAGTCCCCCAAGCCTTCCTTCCTCTCGTCACCGAAGCCGCAGTCATGGCTCACAGCGTGATCTGCGCCGAGGAATTGGATCGCAGCGGCGAGCCGACATGGCCGCCACTGGTAGTAGAACTCGGGGAGGCAACCCTTGCTGCCTCCGAAGCGATCCCGGCCCCGGCCGATCCTGCTGATTGCACCATCTTCGATGTGACACCGGCCCCGCCGATAGAAGACGAGGCTGTCACCAGCAGCATCGCGACGCTTGTCATCGCGGGCACCGCTGATTCGGTCACACCTCCCACTTGGTCCCGCCTCGTAGCCGCCACACTCACCAACTCGGTGCTGCTCGAGATCGTCGGCGGGGAACATGGTTTACTCGGATTCAACCAATGCGCGAAAGACACAGCCACCGCGTTTCTGAACGATCCGGCCACCCCGCTCGATCTGTCGTGCGCGGCAGCGATCCCCCCGATCACCTACGAGCCCAGCAACTAGCTTCCCGGGGTCATGGCGCGGTGGTGGCGAAACGGAGCCCCTATGACCCTGACACCACCCGGTCCCATTTCCTCGAGACTCAGGACCTGGCCCCGGCCGTCGCTGTGGCCAGGGCTTGTCGGTTCGCTCGTGACAGCGGCTCTGGTCGTTGCCAGCTGCTCGTCTCAACCCCGAGCGTCAACCTTCGAGATCGGACCTCTGCCCGAAAATCTCGTTCCGGTCGGTGACGTGTTCACAAAACACCTCACCGTGTTCGACATACCGATCGTTGCCACTGCCTCCACCGATGACGCCAAGATGGTCCATGCGGCCAACGTGATGGCCCAATACCTCGACAACGACACCGATGGCGCCGTTGATGTTCCGGAAGTCGTCGAGGCCATGATCGGCGCTGGCGCGCTTCTCGTCATGTTTGCCACCGAGGCCGAAATGGAAACTGTGGACGTAGCTTCAGTGCCTGCTGATTTCGTCGAATCAGCACAGGGACTCTATGGATCCGAAACCAATCCTGCCAGCGGCTTCGACGCCTCGCTGGAGGAGATCCACCACCTGATCCTGAACACCGGCTGGGCCCAGGTATATCCCGACCAGTTGGGCCAGGAGGCCGGGTCCGCCATCGCCGACGCAATGGACGCGGCCCGAGGCGGACACTTCGAGACAGTCCCGGCCCGATACCCGGCCGGTGCCTGGTTCACCTACGACGACCGGACCTGTGACTACAACTGCATGCTCACCGAGTACACCTACTGGATCCACACCGCCCTCCTCGGAGCCCAGCTAGGCCGCCGCAACGAGATCGGCCACGAATGGCGCTTCGAGACCCCCGACGAAGCCCGCAACGGGGATCCGGACGCCACTCGGATCATCGATGCTCCTGAGCTCCGGCTCCCGACCCGGCTACCCGACGGCAACTACCACCGATGACCCTGGACAGAGCACAGGTGACTGGCCCCCAACGCTTCAAGCTGCTGAGGGCACCGGTGGCCTGCCCCTCGATTGTCGGTAGCTTCTCGGTAGTGGCTCGGACCGGGACGATCCAGGGAGGTCACCGCTGTGGCAAACCGTGAAGAGACCATCGATTGGGACGAGCTCCATGCCGAAGCCGTGCGGGCCGCCCAACGAGGTTACGCTCCCTATTCGCAATACCTGGTCGGTGCCGCCGCCTTGGTCGACGACGGTCGCGTCGTGACCGGGTGCAACGTCGAGAACGCATCTTATGGCCTGGGGCTGTGCGCGGAATGTGGTGTCGTATCGGATCTACACCGCAGTGGGGGCGGGCGACTGGTCGCGGCCGTGGCCACGGGCCCGACCGGGCGCAAGCTCATGCCTTGCGGGCGGTGTCGCCAGCTTCTGGTCGAGGCCGGCGGGCCCGGGCTTCTCGTGGACACCGAAACCGGCCCCCGGCCACTGCGAGATCTTCTCCCGGACGCGTTCACCAGCGCTGATCTCACCCGGCCCGATTGACATGAACATCCTGGACATCTTGCGAACGAAGCGGGACGGGGATCGGCTCGACGACGGCCAGATCCGCTGGTTCATCGACGAACTCTCTCAGGATCGAATCCCCGACTATCAAGCCGCCGCGCTCTTGATGGCCATCTGCATCCGGGGGATGGCTCCCGAAGAGCTGTCGACTTGGACGCAAGCGATGATCTCCTCGGGCCAGACCCTCGACCTGACCGGTGTCGGCCGTCCTACCGTCGACAAGCACTCGACCGGCGGGGTGGGCGACAAGGTCTCGCTGATCCTGGTACCGCTGGTGGCTGCCTGCGGGGCTGCCGTCCCGCAGTTGTCCGGGCGTGGCCTCGGTCACACCGGCGGAACCCTCGACAAGCTCGAGTCGATCAGCGGTTGGCGGGCCGACATAGCCACCGACGACATGATGAGACAACTCAGCGAGATCGGCGGCGTCATCGTTGGCGCTACCGCCGCGATCGCGCCGGCAGACCGTCGCTTGTACGCTCTGCGAGACGTGACGGCGACTGTCGAGTCGATTCCGCTCATCGCCAGTTCGATCATGTCCAAGAAGATTGCCGAGGGAACCGGCGCCCTGGTTCTAGACGTGAAAGTCGGGTCCGGCGCGTTCCTGCCCGAGTTCGGCCAAGCTCGCGAGCTGGCCGAGACGATGGTCGGGATCGGCGAGTCTCACGGCGTTTCCACAACGGCCCTGATCACCCGGATGGACACGGTCCTGGGGCGAGCGGCCGGCAACGCGGTGGAGGTCGAGGAGTCGCTTCGGACCCTCGACGGCGCCGGCCCGGCCGATGTCGTCGAGGTCACCGTGGCCCTGGCCCGGGAGATGGTTCGGCTGGCCGGCATCGAAGCCGACCCGGCAGCAGTACTCGCCTCAGGGGCGGCCCGCGGGGTGTTCGATGCCATGATCGCTGCTCAGGGAGGCGATCTCACCGAGTCTCTGCCCGAAGCCAGTCATCGAGATACGATCATTGCCGATCGGCCCGGATTCGTCACCCGGCTCGACTGCCGATCCGTCGGCGTCGCGGCCTGGCAGCTCGGCGCGGGCCGGACCCGCAAGGAGGACCCGGTCAGCGCCACAGCCGGGGTCATCTGCATGAAAAAGCCCGGCGAACCCGTAGAGAGCGGTGAGCCAGTCATTGAACTCCGCTCCGATGATCCCGACCGGTTTGCCGGGGCCCGGGTCTCTCTTCGCGAGGCGATCGACATCGACCCGGAGCCGCCCACCCCCGTCCCGCTGGTAGTCGAGACCATCCGGGTCTGATGGGGTCGGCTAGGTGTACTGGGGCTAGCGTGTACTGGGACTAGCGGCCCACAGGGTGCCAGACCGTCTTCATCTCGCAGAAGTCGAAGATGGAATAGGGGCTCTGGTCGGTCCCGTCCCCGCGGACGATGCGCTTGACGTTGCTGGCCGCTTCTGCGAACACGGCCGGGTCGAGGTCCTCAGGGGCTCCGGTGACATCGACTGCGTCGACATCACGGTGCCCCACCATCGAGGGGAAAAGCTCGTAGCGGTCGCCGGTCAAGATGTTGACGACCCCCGAGGGTATGTCGGAGGTGGCCAGCACCTCCCCCAAGCTGACAGCGGCTAGCGAGGCACTCTCAGCGGCGAGCACAACCGCCGCGTTGCCCGCCACCAAAGCCGGCGCCAGCCGGGCTACCATCGCCGAAAGACCCCTCTTGCCGGGACCGACGATACCGACGACCCCGGTCGGTTCGGGGATAGTGAAGTTGAAGTACGGTCCCGCCACCGGGTTGACCGTCCCCGCAATATGGTGGAACTTGTCGCACCATCCCGCGTACCAGAGCCATAGGTCGATGGTGTGATCGACTTCGCGGCTCGCGGCTCGCCCGTTGGTGCCGCTGCGTCGCAGCTCGTCAGTGAATTGCGAGCGGCGACCGTCCAGGACTTCGGCTACCCGATAGAGGATCTGTCCCCGGTTGTAAGCGGTGCGGTCGGCCCAGCCCGGTTGGGCGGCCCGGGCGGCCCGGACCGCGTCCCGGAGATCTTTGCGCGAAGCTTTTGCCGCGTTGGCTGCGAGCCGGCCGTCCCGGCCCATCACCGCAAACGTGCGACCGGACTCCGACCGTTCGAACCCGCCGCCGATGAACAGCTTGTAGGTCTTCTGCACGCCGAGCCGTTCACCCATCATGAACCTCGTCGGGAGGTGAGCGTGACGTAGGGGGTGAGGCCATGGAGCCCCCCCTCCCGGCCGAAACCGCTCTCCTTGTAGCCTCCGAAGGGGCTGGCGGGGTCGAACTGGTTGTAGGTGTTGGCCCAGACCACGCCAGCGTCGAGACGATCGGCCATCCACAGGATCTTCGACCCCTTTTCGGTCCAGACCCCAGCCGAGAGACCGTAAGGGGTGTTGTTGGCCTTGGCCACAGCCTCCTCGGGGGTGCGGAAGGTCAGGACCGACAGCACCGGACCGAAGATCTCGTCGCGGGCGATTCGATGGCTCTGCTGCACGTTCGTGAAAATGGTCGGGCGGAACCAGTAGCCGCGCTCGGGGAGCGGGCACGACGGTTGGTACAACTCGGCCCCTTCGGCCACCCCGGCATCCACCAGATTCTCGATCCGGGCCAGTTGTTCGGCTGAGTTGATGGCCCCCAGGTCGGTGTTCTTGTCCAAGGGGTCGCCTACCCGTACCGTGGCGAGCCTTCGCTTGAGCCGTTCGACGAAGTCTCCGGCAATGGACTCCTGCACCAGCAGCCGAGACCCGGCGCAGCACACATGGCCCTGGTTGAAGTAGATCCCGTTGATCACGCCCTCCACGGCCTGGTCTGCGGCGGCGTCGTCGAAAACGATGTGGGCGGCCTTGCCGCCGAGTTCGAGGGTGAGCGGAACTCGGCGGGCCTCGGCCGAAGTCTGGATCTGTTTGCCCACCCCGGTCGAGCCCGTGAAGGCCAGTTTGTCCACATCGCCGTGCTCGACCAGCGCCGCGCCGGTGGCCCCGGCGCCGGTGACGATGTTGACGACCCCTTCGGGCAGATCCACGTCTTGCAGCAACCGAGCCAGCAGGAGCGCTGTGAGCGGAGTGGTCTCGGCCGGCTTGAGAACCACGGTGTTGCCGGTGGCCAGGGCCGGCGCCAGCTTCCAGGCCGCCATCAGCAACGGGAAGTTCCACGGAATGATCTGGCCGACGACGCCTCTGGGGGCGGCTGAGCGGCCGGGGAATGCGTATTCGAGCTTGTCGGCCCATCCCGCGTAGTAGAAGAAGTGAGCCGCGGCCAGCGGCACGTCCACGTCGCGGCTCTCCTTGATGGGCTTTCCGCCGTCGAGAGTCTCCAAGACGGCGAACTCCCGGGCCCTTTCCTGGAGTTGGCGAGCAATCCGGTAGAGGTACTTGGCGCGATCACGGCCCGCCATGGGGCCCCACACCTTCGTGTAGGCCCGCCGCGCCGCGGCAACGGCGCGATCGACATCGGCGGCGGACCCTTCCGAGATGGTTGCGATCGGTTCGGCCGTAGCCGGCGAGACGGTGGAAAACGACCCCCCGTCGAGGGGCTCCACAAAGGCACCGTCGATGAATAGGCCGTACTCCTCGTCGATCGACAGTATGGAAGTCGATTCGAGTGCCGGCGCGTAGTCGATGCCGAAGTCGGTCGGCGTCGTGGCTGCGACGGCGGGGTGAGGAGCCGCATCCGATCTGCCGACGTCGTGGGGCTCGATGCCGTGGGATTCGATGCCGTGGGGTTCGGTCCGGTCTGGAGATTCGGTGGTCATGTCAGTCGATGCTCACGTAGGCGGGACCGGAGTAGCGGCCCGTCTCGAGCTTCTGGAGTTGCAGCAGCATGTCGTTCAGCAGGCTGGAGGCGCCGAGCCGGAAACGCTCAGGGGTCAGCCACTCCTGTCCGAGGGTTTCGCTCACGAGCACCAAGTAGTGCCAGGCCTGCTTGGCGGTACGGATCCCGCCCGCCAGCTTCAACCCGACCACCTCACCGGTCTGCTGTGCGTACTCACGTATCGCTTCGGCCATGCACAAAGCGATGGGCATCGATGAGCCTTGAGAAACCTTGCCGGTACTGGTCTTGATGAAGTCTGCCCCCGCGGCCATGGCCAGCATCGACGCTTTGCGGATCTGATCATAGGTACCGAGTTCGCCTGCCTCCAAGATCACCTTGAGGCGGGCTCGGCCGCAGGCCACCTTCTGGGCCTCGATCTCGTCGAAGATCCACCTGTAGTCACCAGCGAGGAACCGGCCCCGACTGATGACGATGTCGATCTCGGTGGCCCCCGCCTCCACTGCCCGCTCGATATCGGCGCATCGAAGGTCGAGGGCTGACAGGCCGCTCGGGAACGCTCCGGCGACGCTGGCCACTCCCACCGAGGAGCCCTCGGTGTATCGGGCCGCGGTAGCTGCCATCTCCGGGTACACGCACACTGCGGCAACAGATGGAACCGCCCCGTCACCGGGGTCGGGCCGGATCGCCTTCCGGCACAGCGCCGCCACCTTCTGAGGTGTGTCTGCGCCTTCGAGCGTTGTGAGATCAACACAGGAAATGGCGAGGTGCAGCGCCGCTTTCTTCGATGCCGTCTTGACGGACCGGGTGGCGAACGTCGCAGCCCGGGCTTCGAGCGCCACTTCGTCGACCAGCCCCACACGAAGCGACACACCGGCTCGCGATACGGGGGCAAAGGGCACGGTGCCGGTCGTGTCGAGTTGCGTGCTCATCCCTGCTCCAGTGGCCCGATCCCTAGATCGGCATCGGAGTCGGCCCTGATGATGTCAGGGGTGCGTTGATCGGAGTCGTTCGGAATCAGAGAGTCGATGAGGGTCATGAGATCCCCGAGCGCGGTCGCGACGCTGGATGCCGCGGTCGCCCGGGCCTTGTCGAGATCATTCGCGGGTGGGAGGCCAGCCTCGCCATAGAGCTTGATCTTAGGCTCGGTTCCGCTCGGGCGAACCAGGAGCCTCACCGGCCCGGTCAACTCGAAAGCCACTGCGTTCGTGGCCGGCCGGGCCCCCGTCGGCATACCGAGATCTTCGAATCGCTCAACCGCTCTGGTACCGATGCGATCGGGCCTGACCGCGCGAAGATACTGCATTATTGCATCCAACTGACGGAGGCCGTCTCCGCCGTCGAACCGGAGTGAGCGCTGCGCCGTGTGATGTACCCCGTGCCGGTGATGCAGGTCATCCAACCGATCGAGTACAGACCGGCCCGCCTCCTTTTCGGCTGCGGCCATCTCGGCGAAGACGACAGCGGCGCGGATTCCGTCCTTGTCCCGTACCGCATCACCGACCGCGAACCCCAGCGCCTCTTCATAACCGAATACGAAACGGGCGTCGTCACGGTCGATGGCGGGCCTCATCACCCACTTGAACCCGGTCAGGGTTCGCTGATGTTCGACGCCATGATGAGCGGCAATAGAGCCGAGCAGGCTCGACGAGACAATGGTGGTGACCACGAGCCGGTCCGGCCCGTCGGTGTGGGTCAGGATGTAGTCGGCCAGCAGCACTCCGATTTCATCACCGGTGAGGGTTCGGGGTTCCTCCCGATCGAGCACGGCCACCGCGAGACGGTCGGCGTCGGGATCGTTGGCGAGTACGAGATCGGCGCCCGAAGCCACGCCGAGCGCGACGGCACGATCGAGGACTCCGGGCTCCTCGGGATTGGGAAAGGGGGTGGTAGGAAACTCGGGATCGGGGTCGCCTTGCTCGGTTACGACGAAGGGGGCGGAAAACCCGGCCCGGGCGAAGGCTTCGACCAGCAGGTCGCGCCCGATGCCGTGCAGCGGGGTGTAAGCGACCGTGACGTCTCGACTTGCCCTCGGGTTCACCGGCTCGCAGACCGCAGCGAGGTAGGCGGTGATCACTTCGTCGTCGACCGAGCCGATCCGGGGATCGTCGGTGGCGGCCAGATCGGTCTCACCCAGCAGGCCGGCGGCGTCGATCGCGGCCGAGATCTCGCGATCCACGGGCGGCGAGATCTGGGCTCCGTCGTGCCAATACACCTTGAACCCGTTGTCGCCTCGAGGGTTGTGGCTTGCGGTCACCATCACCCCCGCCGCGGCCGCATAATGACGAACTGCGTAGGCAATCAGCGGAGTAGGCAGCGGGCCGGGCATGACCAAGGTGTCGATGCCTCTGGCTGCCAGCACCCGCGCCGTGTCTTGGGCAAAGACCCTGCTCTTGTGGCGGGCGTCGTAGCCCACGATCACCGGCCCGCCCCGAACGCAAGCGCTCACACCGGCCGCCGCCATCCTCACCAGCACACGGTTCATCCGGGAGGGGCCCGCGCCCAGCTCACCCCTGAGCCCTGCCGTCCCGAACTCCAGCCTGGTGGAGAACCGGTCGGCCAGGACGCTACCGCCGCGTTCGATCAGAAGAGCCAACTCGAGCTGTGTGTCGGCGTCGGGGTCGACCGCCAGCCATGCCGCGGCCATCTCGGAGGTATCACCAGTCATGTCACAACCGTGCCACATCCCCGAGACCGGTGGGAATCGACGAACAACGGCTTCGTGGGCGGTCCGTGCCAGCCGATCGGCTCGCCGCGTGCTATCAAGTCGATCCGTGAGGCTTCTCGTTTTTCAGCATGTCGAGTGCGAGCATCCGGGTCAGCTCAGAGAGTTTCTCCGGGCTGACGGGGTGGAGTGGACCGCGGTAGAGCTCGACGCCGGCGAGCCGATCCCGGCGTTGAAGGATTATGACGCCTTGTGGGTGATGGGCGGCCCGATGGACGTGTGGGACGTGGACGACCATCGGTGGCTGATACCGGAGAAGCAGGCCATCCGACACTGGGTGTGTGAGCTCGAGCGGCCTTTCTTGGGGGTGTGTCTGGGGCATCAGTTGCTGGCCGATGCCTTGGGTGGCGCCTGCGGACCGCAGCGCCCGCCCGAGATCGGGGTTCTGGCTGTGGAGCTCACTGCTGAGGGTCGTGCCGATCCCATCTTCGAGGGGATGGCGGACCGCGGTTATGCCTTGCAGTGGCATTCGGTGTGCGTGGATCAGCCGCCGGAGGGGGCGGTGGTGCTGGCGAGCTCGCCGCAGTGCCGGGTGCAGGCCATGCGGGTGGGGCACCGGGCCTGGTCGATGCAGTATCACGTGGAGGCAGAGCCCGACACTGTGCACAACTGGGCCGCTATCCCCGCTTACCGCAACGCCCTGGAAACCACGCTCGGCCCCGGTGCCGTAGACGTTCTGGCTGACGAGGTGGACCGTCACATCAACAGTTTCGTGGCCGACGCCGAACGGCTCTACCGCAACTTCATGGCCGCTTGCGCGTAGCGGGCTGCCGTCTGTACGGGCAGTCATCGGCTGGCTCTTGCTCAGGGCTGGCTCTTGCTCAGGGCTGGCTCTTGCTCAGGGCTGGCTCTTGCTCAGGGCTGGCTCGGCCCGGTGCCCACCACGACTTCGTAGCCCGGCATCTCCGGTTCGTTGTCGATGATCTCAGGTGGGAAGCCCGGGGCCCGCAGCTCGGCGCCGATGGCCTCTTCCAGCCTGCGCACCACCATCGGGCTGAGCGACCGGGGGCCATAGCGCCGGGCCGCGTCGTCGAACACTTCGAGGATCACGGGGGCGACGTCGAGATCGACCCCGCTCCGGGCGGCCACGTCGAGGAACAGTCCCATGTCCTTTTGGACGAGATCCATCGTGAAGTTGATGTCGTAGGAGCCGTTGAGGATGACCTGCCCCTCGGTCTCGTGGACGAAGGAGTTGCCCGACGAGATGCGGATCGCCTCGTAAGTGGTAGTGAGGTCCATACCGGCTCGGTGGGCGACGGCGAAGGCCTCGCCCAGAGCCACGAGGTTGATCGATGCCAGATAGTTGGTGGCGACCTTGAGCACCGACGCCGAGCCGAGGGGTCCGGTGTGCAGGATTCGCCGGCCCATCATCGTGAGCACGGGGAGTACTTTGTCGAAGGCCTCTCTCGGCCCGCCGCAGAAGATGGTGATGTTGCCGGTGGCGGCCCGGTGGCATCCGCCCGATACCGGGCAATCGGCCGGTATCGCCCCTGTCGCCTCGACCAACTCGGCGAGACGGCGCACCTCGGCCTCGTCGGTAGTCGACATCTCCATCCAGATGTCACCGGCACCGAGACCGGCGAGCACCCCATCGTCGGCCTCCATCACCTCGGCGCAGACAGCGGGGGAGGGCAGGCAAGTGATGACGATCTCACACCGCGCCGCCAGCTCGCGGGGCGTGTCGGCCGCTATTGCGCCCCGCTCGACGAATGATTGCACCAGCGTATGATCGATGTCGCGCACCACGAGGTTGGCCCCGTTGCGTAAGAGACTGTCGGCCAGTCTGCCGCCGACGTTGCCCAGACCGATGAATCCGATTCGCATGCTCGGCTTAACCGACGCCCCAGCTTTCGCGTCAGGTACCTCTACGATCGGTGCTGTCATGTCCGGCCCCCGATTCGCATGTTATAACCACGGCCGGGCCATGAGCGATTCAGGTCCAGATACTCAGGCGGTGGCAGGATCGAAGAAATGGATCTGCGCCGTGTTGACGGCCACATCCGCAGTATTGCCCAACCGTACTCTCGAGCGAGGATCGAATCGGCCCACCGTGTTGGCCTCGTCGCCGATCTTGTCGACCGCGTCCGGATCGCCGGGATCTATTCGGTTGGCGTCGATGGCAAAATGAACCACCAGCTCCGAGCCGAGAGACCTGAGCGTCTGGGATCCGATCGTCAGCGTCGTTCCCGACAGGCCGGCCTCGAAGAGATTCATCGATGGTGAACCGATGAATGCGGCGACGAAACACGTTGTCGGGCTTGTCGTAGAGATTCTGTGGCGTGTCGACCTGCTGCAAGAAGCCGTCCTTGAGTGCTGGCCGCCCGAAAGCTGCCCGGGCTTGTGGCCGAGGTGTTCTTCGAGCTCGAGAATCGAGGCGGCCTGACGAATCCGGGAGTCGGCCTCTTGTATATCTCTTCGAGTCCGGCAACCATTCGCAACGCGGTCGACCTACCACAGCCAGAAGGTCCGACGAACACCAAGAACTCGTTGTCGGATATCTCCAGATCCAGATCGTGGATGGCGCCAATTTCTCCCCTCGCACCGGCTTGCACGCCCCGCAGTATCGAGCATCCTGCTTTCTATACCTTTCCGGTAGGTCCCAGTATCTTCTGGCCCAGGACTTGCTACGCTCAGATCTGTTCGAACGCCCGTCTCACGAACTGAACGGTCAGTAACTATGAGCGAATCATGTTCAGGCTCACCACAGCCATTCGATAGTTCGTCGGTTGAGCGCTTGGAGTGTTCCAGTCTCAAGGGTCGGCTCAGTCCCGAAGAACACGCCGCACTGGCCAGTATCCCCGATGAGGCTCGCGACCTATCGGACATCGAGGCTGCTCGCAAGGTTGCATCGATACGGTTTGCAACTCTCCCTCGAGACACCGGTGACGTTGCGGTCTCGGATTACCGTATAGAGAGCTCCGATGGCACGCGGATCCGAGTCCGCATCTACCGACCTGCTGACATCAACGGTAAGATTCCGGCCTTGATGTGGATGCATGGCGGTGGTCTGGTCATGGGCCATATCGACTGGGATGATTCGCAATGCGCTCATCTGTCAAGGGAAGGGCATTGTATCGTCGTATCAGTCGACTACAGACTCGCCCCCGAGTACCCGTATCCTAAACCTCTCGAAGACTGCGCTGCTGCGCTTTGGTGGATCGGGCACAATGCTGATGATCTGGGAGTAGACGGGGGTCGAATCGCGGTTGGTGGTGCATCGGCCGGTGCGGGACTGGCGGCAGCCTCAGCGCTCTGGGCTCGTGATCATGGCGGCCCCCATCTCACCTGGCAGATGCTGATCTATCCGATGCTCGATCACCGAAATGTGACCGTATCCAGCCGGCGTTTCACGCATCCGAATATATGGAACCGCGCCGATAATGTTGCGGCCTGGAATGCTTATCTGTCAGGTCACGCTGGTGAATCTGGTATCTCGCCTTATGCATCACCAGCATTGGCTACCAATCTTAGCGGATTACCGTCTGCGTATATAGCGGTAGGGGAACTCGACCTATTTCTCGACGAGAATATCGACTATGCCAAGCGACTTCTGACCGATGGAGTCGCGACCGAGCTTCATGTCTATATGGGAGCGTTTCATGGCTCGGATCTGCTGGCCCCGCAGTCGCCGCTGTCCCGTCGTTGGATTGCCGACCGAGACCAAGCACTGCGTCGAGCGCTTCATGGGAAGATGACATGACAGGTCTACTGGCGGATGGGTTGGCTGAACGTCTCCAATCTACGAGCACTGCCGGAGGAGCCCTATGGCTATCCGGGGTTGGATCAGGCGATCTGATTTCCTTCGGCGAACACGGCTGCGACTTGCAGATCATCGTCGAGCATGACGAGGTCGTCGCGACGTCCAACTCGAAGAATGCCCAGATCCGACCGGGCGATCGTTCGCGCCGGATTGCGGGTGGCCGCGTTCACTGCTGACTCGACCGGAACCCCAAGGTTCACGACATTGCGCACTGCTTCGTCGAGGGTCAGTACCGACCCGGCCAGCGTACCATCACCGAGCCGAGGAGCTCCGGCCGTGATCGCCACTCTGGCACCGCCGAGGGACGGAGACGAAAGTTCCACGGTATCGGCGGCAACCGCGTCGGTCACGAGCACCATTCGGCGGCTGAATCCACCGAACAGCCATTGAATATTATGAGAATCTACGTGGATGCCGTCTGCGATGACCATGATCGACACTCCTTCGTGAGCGAGGGCCGCCCCCAGTGGACCAGGCGCCCGACCTGCGATTGGAGGCATCGCATTGAATGCGTGTGTCAGCGCGCATGCTCCGGCTTCGAAGGCCTGTGACGCTTCGAGTGCCGTGGACGCGCTGTGCCCGATCGCCACACGGATATCTCGCTTCAGCAGGAGGGCTATGAGGTCGTGCGCACCGTCCAACTCAGGTGCCAGGGTCACGAGTCCAACCGGTCCCGCGTCGAGCAGACCGTCGAGAACGAGAGACGATGGATCCAGTCTGTGTTGCGTGGAGTGTGCACCGAGCCGGCCCGGCGCAATGAACGGACCCTCGAGATGCGGACTCAGAACGCGAACACCGTGCAGCCGGCCGCGAAGTTCCGAGAACTTATGGATCGCGGCCCGTGTATCGGGGATGGAACTCGTGATGATCGTTGGCATCGCAGCCGTCACGCCCGTACCGGCAATCGACATGAAGGCGCTGATCACCTGATCCTGTCGGGCTGTGGTGAAGTCTGCGCCCCCGAATCCGTTGACCTGAAGATCTACGAAGGCGGGTACGGCTAAGCCGCGCCCGGCCGGTGACAACCCGACGGCTATGAGCACGCCATCGTCGCTGATATCGATGTCACCTCGGATGATCTCACCATCGACAATGGCAGCGCCGATTCCCAGGCGGGTCATGAGGCGGGACAGTCGCGGCCCGATGTCGAGTGCGCTCTGGTGGGCCCCGAGTTGTCGATGAGCTCGAGCTGTCGTGCTGCATCCTTGTCGACTATCGCAACCACGGATTCGTGGCGTTGAAGTGCCGACCCGGGCACCCGTGACGTGACAGGCCCGTCGACCACTGCCGCGACGGCCGGCGCCTTGTGGGATCCGGTCGCCACGAGGATGATGTGATGAGCACTCAAGATAGTTTCGACTCCCATCGTCACCGCGTGTGTGGGTACGGGGCCCAGGCCTTCGAAGAAGCACCGATTGGCAGCTCTCGTGCTGTCGTCGAGCGATACTCGACGCGTCTTTGATTTCAACGACGAACCCGGCTCGTTGAACGCGATGTGGCCATTCGTGCCGAGCCCGATAAGTGCCGCGTCGATCCCGCCGGCCTTTGCGATATCGTTTTCGAATCGCTCGCTGGCCCGAGCGGAGTCCTCAGCATTCGCGGGCGGTAGTCGCACACTCTCTCGCCTGACCCCTGTGGCAGGGGCAATGTGAGTGTCGACATACGACGCGTAGGATCCGGGATGGCCCACTTCCAGCCCCTCGAGTTCGTCGAGCATGAACACCTGACAGCGCTGCATTATCTCGCGGCGTGAAGGCGACTCGGCGAGCCGGCGATAGATCTTCACAGGCGACTGCCCGGTCGAGAGGGCCAGTGTGGTTGCGCCTTCGGCCACAACGGCGACGAGAAGTTCGGCGGCTCGACACGCGACGCTGTCGGTATCAGGCAGCACCTCAACTTGCACAACCGACCTCCGTCAAGTCAATCACCATGAGGGTAACGATCCGGGTTGACCAAGACAACGATAGGTCTAGTCCAATCTATAATGCGCGACCAACCCTGGAAGGTGCCAGCTTTCTGCTTGCTGGCTCAAGACGTCGGCTCCATCGAGCGGCGATCCGGCTGCGATTTGTAAGTCAGCCGCAGGTAGTTCTGCAGCGACCGCATCTGCGAACCTCGACCAGAAGTAGTCGCTCTGGCTGAGACCTCCCGTAAGGACCACGGGTACAACTTCTTCCGTAGATGGCGCACAGGCCGCTGCCGCACAGGCAAGGTACCGCGCTGCTCGGCGGACGATATCAGCGGCAACGGTATCACCCGATCGGGATGCCTCGATCACAGTGGGGGCAAGCGAAGCAAGTGCCGGTGCTGGCGAGGTAGAAGAGTAGATGACATCGCGCAGGCCAGATGTACTCCCATACTGTTCTACGATCGCGTCAACGAGAGTCGTAGAGCGTCCACGATTGTCGAGCGCTGCTAGGGCTGCCTGAACACCTTGCTGGCCGATCCAGAAACCGCTGCCATGGTCTCCGAGCATGTATCCATGACCGTCAGCCTTCCGCCACGTGTAGTCATAGGCGATTCCCAGAGCGACACTTCCTGTTCCGGCCGTAACCACAACTCCAGGTACAGGGCCCAGTGCCCCCATATAGCCCGTAAGGACATCGTCAGCGATTGTAACTGATCGAGCAGACGTTGCATGGGTGATACGAGCTGCTGCACGCAATAAAAGGTGAAGATCTGGTTTGAAGCCAGTCATTCCAACCGTTACCGTTTCGATACGTGGTATACCCAGACGGACCACAAACTCGATGACACGATCAGCGATGGTATCAGCACTGGCAGAATCAAGAAGTGGAACGGCTGATGGACCTACGATGGGACTACCACAGGTATCATGGGCACAGGTATCATGAGCAGATGCTCGAGAACCGCCCTGGCCTATGTCTACTGCAATCCTAGCCACGACCTATTCACAATTCATCGGGCCTTTCGATGCTGCAGTAGACTGACACATTGACCTCTATACACTTGAGGTATCATACTGACCAAGATGCTCGGCAGTGGGCGTCAGGAGTTCCAGCTTCCATGGTTCTACCAGTGGGGAGACAGAACAGGCTGTACTGAGAATATATCCGCTCCCGGGCTTGCCCGTATGAATCCTGTCCTGTGCGTGTTCGATAATCTCAGCTTCTGTTTTGGCAGTAAGGAGATACACAGGGTCCATGTTACCCTTGATGAACACGTCCGACCCGACTTCTTCTTTGGCTATTTTTAACTCCACGGTTCCAAGTGGAGGAGGATCAAGTGTGTCGATGCCGTTCGTACCAGTGTCGACCATCAACTTCAGGCGATCACCAATACTTCCACATGTGTGGGTATAGACCGGGACTCCTTCGGCTTTGACCGCTGCTGTTACCTGTGATTCGTAGGGGATGACGAATTCCTTGTACATATCTGTCGAGATCATCGGACCGCCGGCGAATGCTGACGAAATGAGAACAGCATCGGCGCCGCGCTCAGCCTGGCCGACAGCCCAGGCAACGGAAGCAACGGTCAACCGTTCGAGAAGTGCATGTGCTTTTGCCGGATCCATGAGAAGGTTGACCAGCGCCAACTCGTAACCGACGAGCTCCATGTAGTGGGTGAATGGGGAAAAGCACTCACCATGGATCGACACTTCTCCATTGGTGAGATCACGAGCCAGATCGATAGTCTTGTAGAAGTACTCGGGAACTGTGTCCAACGGACCTTTGTGGTTCTTGTCTGGAAGCCAGGGTATGTGATAAACGCCCCACACGTAGCGGGCCAGATCATCAACGTTGTCAAGATCGTCGGGGTCGTCAGTATCAAAGTCGAACCTTTCCTTTCGGCCTGACGTACCAGGGTCGTAAATAGCGTTGTCGTCCCAAGGCACGAGAACGGTCTCACCGGTGTCGAAGGTTAAGCGCTCTCCGTCCTTGGTCTCTTCCAATTCCACCAAACCATCAAGAATATCATCGGGTCGCCCGGGAAGATTTACGAGGATCCCATCGAATTGATAGCGCTGCTGCATCTCTACTGCAGCCCTTACCCAAGATTCACTATTGAACCATACTTCATGCGGTTTGTGAGAAGTATTCAGATAGAGATGCCCGGTGGCGAGCTGACACATAACCGGGATACGGTCTGGTTTCTTATGACGCATCACTGTAGCTATTCGGGTTCTTCCATTCATGGGTTTAACTCCATTACTATTCCTTGGGATGAACTTATGCCTTGATCGGACGGTTCGCTAAATGATCAGTCAATACAGATATGCACTGGAGTTGCATGCGGGGTAGATGAAATGGTGCCTTCCACAGGTTGCCCTTCAAGGGCACAGAGATCCGACCATCGCGATGAAGGTACCCATACCATTCACCGTATTCTTGGTCGTGAAAATGTTTGTGAGACCAATCATGGACTAGTTGATGCCGGTTGGCATGTCGTACGTTTCCGGTTGCGACAAAAGCCATCAATGTCGCGATGATAGCCTCATTGTGCACCCACCAGAATTTCATATCCTGCCAGTACTCCTGGACAGGAAGATTGTGAACGTCTCTGTAGTAGAAGATGCCCCCATGTTCGCTGTCCCAGCCCCAATCCCACATCCAGTCGAGGATTGTTTCCGCCGTTTCGATCATCCAGAACTCTGAGCCCCGATATCGAGCTTCCTCCAAGATGAACCATGCAGTCTCGATCGAGTGACCCGGGCAAAGTATCCGTCCATCGAAATGCTCCGTTTGTAGATCTCCGGACGAATCCACCTGTTCCATCACGGCTCGCACGTCTTGGCGCATAAATATTGTTCGTATTACTTCGATCTGCTCATCTATCATCTTTGTGTAGCGGGTGCCGTCGGCAGCTACCTCCCGCATCACCTGAGCACAGACGATCAGGATCATCGGTGTTGCCAGTGCTTGTGATTGCCGGGTCGTGGGGATGACCTTGGCCGGGAGAAGTCCGGGCTCGGTAAGGTATCGCCTCGCCATATCGAAGAGCGCTTCGGCACCGTCACGAGAGCGTTCGTCCCCCGATGCACGGGCATGCTCGGCCAGCGCCATAACGGTGAATAGTTCTGTGAATACGTAGCGCCGTTTGATCAGCGGTTGCCCATCACGAGTAACTCGGAAGAACATCCGACCATCGCTGTCATAGCCATGGGACCGTATGAAGTGCAGCCCGTGCTCGGCTAGATCGAGCCATTCGCGGCGGGGTTCCAATGTGTTGTAGAGCCGGGAGAACAACCACGCGACCCGGGCTTGTTGCCACATCCCCTTGTCAGTATCAAGAAGGGTGCCGTCACGGTCTAGCGCGCACAGGTACCCTCCGCGTTCGCGGTCTACGAAGTGGGGGTTCTCGACCCAGAACGGCAGCGTATCCTCGAGGAGATCATCGCGGTATTTTCTCAGGAGCGCCAGTTGGCCTGTCTCGGACTCGAGCGAGGTGCCCGGGGACCCAGCGACTTCGATCCGGTTGGTCATCGTACCGGGCATCCCTACGGTCCATCGGGGCTGAAGGTCCAGCCCAAGACTGAGCTTTGACTTCGCCGGATGGCCGTGGGTGAAGGTGGTCTAGACATCTGTGCCTAAAGTACATAGCTACGGCCCGCGATGCAAGGGATTTTTCGATTCGCACTCGGGTCAGTCCGGGTTGTGGTTTCCTCGGTGTGCCCGATCTCACCAGGCGGCCCCACCATGGGTTAGAGGAACTCAGCGGGGTCGCTTTCCTAGGCCGGGGAGCGGAGATGGCAGGCGCTTGCTCGCTACTTCGAACCGGTACCGATCTCCACGGTATACAGAGCGCACGTACTCGATGACGAGACCATCTGCAGCGGTCGAGGTTCGTTCGACGAAGAGGGCAGCACTATGGACTGGAACCTTGAGCAGGCCGGCTTGCTCCTCATCGACGACGGTCGCTTCGATCGTCTGAAGTCCATGCGCAACTTCGATCCCGTAGCGTGCTTCCAACAGCTCATAGAAGGAGCTATCGGCGAGCTCGTCGGTCTGTAGATCGGGAACCAGAGCAGATGCAACGTGCAGATCCTCCACTGCCATCGGTTCACCGTCTGCATGCCTGACGCGACGTACCACGAAGATCGGCTCGTCTGGGGAGACTTCGAGGAGGGCCCCTACAACTTCGCCGGCCGTCGATTGCTTTGTCGAGACCAACCGACTCGAAGGATGGAGACCTCGGAGGCGCATGTCCTCTGAAAATGATGACAGCCAGAGTTGATCGGTGAGCTTGCGGACAGCCACAAAAGTCCCTGATCCCTGCTTGCGCTGGAGATGGCCTTCGGCTGTCAGTTCCCCGATGCGCCGTCGAAGAGTTTCTCGAGAGACCCCGAGACTCTGGCTCAACTCGCGCTCGGACGGGATCTGGTCGCCCTCGTCGAGTTCGGTTATGAGCTCGACGAGGGTTTCGCGCACCCTGTCTGTCCGACTTACTGCTGCTGATGAAGCCATGTAGTGATCAATCATGGCACTGTTTCACCTACGCCGGGTTACCGATCAGTTCTGATCTTTCGCAGGCTCGTTCACCGCGATTGCGAACTGCTCGGTAATCCATGTCGTGGCGGTGATAGCGGTACCGACGACAACGGCTCGGGCCCCCAGGCGGATCGCGCTGCGAGCAAGCTCGGTGTCGTGGAAGCGGCCTTCGGCGAAGACCGGCACCGACACCCGCCTCGATAACTCACGGACGAGATCGAGATCCGGGCCTTCTGAGCTGCCAGCCGTCTCGGCGGTATAGCCGGATAATGTCGTTGCAACGGCATCGGCGCCGGCATCGGCGGCCCGTATGCCAGCGTCGAAGGTATCGATATCGGCGAGAACCGGAATCTCCAGATCGAAGCAGGCTTTGGCGATCAGTGATTGGGCGTCATGATCGCCCGGCCTATCACGGAAGGTCGCATCCAACGCGACCGCGTCGCAGCCGACTTCTGCAACTGCGTAGATGTCTTCGAGAGCCGGTGTGATCCGCACCGAGTAGCCCGGCACCTCACGTTTGATCAGCCCGATGACGGGCACATCAACTGCCGCCTTGATGGCACGTAGATTGTCGATGCCTTCAGCGCGGATCCCAATGCCGCCGCCGTCACATGCAGCAACTGCAAGTCGGGCCAGCACGTCGGGGTGATCCATAGAAGACCCTGGCGCAGCCTGGCAGGACACTACCAAACCTGTGAGCGATCCAAGGACGTTCATGGGCATCTTTCACGCCCTTTGTTGCTTCGGTCTCGAAGATGATCGCATACCGTGCTTCGGTCGAGTCAAACCCTCGGTTTGGTTGTCACCGCCACGGGCAGTTCGGTAAGGAGATCCTTCGCGTGGTGGCATGCCACGAGGCGGTCCCTACCTCCGACAGAAATCGACCTCAGCTCGGGCTCGTTCAGGCAGACATCGCTCGCAAAGGGACATCTGGGATGAAAGTGACATCCCGGCGGCGGTGACTCCGGACTGGGGATCTCGCCGCGAAGCGCCGGTGGTCGATCATGGTGGGATTCGTAGACCTGTGGCACTGCGCTCAGCAGTGCTTTGGTGTAGGGATGTGCCGGCTCTCGGAACAGCTCCCGCGTGTCTGCGAGCTCAACGATACGGCCGAGATACATTACGGCGATCCGGTCGCTGATGTACTCCGCCATCGACAGGTCGTGCAGGATGATCAGATAAGTCAGGTTGAACTCTTGGCGTAACTCGGCGAGAAGGTTCACCACTTGGGCCTGGATCGACACGTCGAGGGCCGCGAAAGGTTCATCGGCGATCACCAGTGAGGGCTCTGTAGCGAGTGCCCTGGCTATTCCGATTCGTTGGCGCTGCCCGCCCGAGAACTCGTGCGGAAACCGACTTTGCATCTCCTTGCGCAAGCCCACTGCTTCGAGTAGCTCGGCAACGCGCTGACGACGCTCGGGTCTCGACTTGTCGCCCGCTATGTCGAGCGGTTCCCGCACGATCGCGCCAACAGTCAAACGGGGATTCAACGAGGAGTGCGGGTCCTGAAAGATCATTTGCATACGGCGCCGCAGAGCTCGCAACTGCCGAGGCGACATCTCGGTGAGCTCTGTTCCTTCAAATCGCACCGAGCCGCTTGTCGGGCGACCGCCCAGTTGCAGGATCGAGCGCGCTGCCGTCGATTTTCCGGATCCGGACTCACCGACAAGGGCCACGGTCTCGCGCCTGCCGATGCTGAAAGATATGCCGTCCACGGCGCGCACAGTGCCTACTTGACGACGGAGGAGCCCGCCGCGAATCGGGTAGTGGCGGGCCAAGTCCCGGACCTCGAGGACGGGCGGATCGTTGGGCTGGTCAGTCAACGGTTCGGCCATTAATCAGTTCTCTCAGCCGCGACTTCGTCAGATGCGTAGCAGGCAACCATTCGGTTCTCCAACGTTGTCGGATCCGGGAAAGCTTGCAGGCACTCGGCGCGAGCCCAGTCACACCGAGGCTCGAAGTGGCACCCATCACCGAGGTCGGACAGATCGGGAGGTTGCCCTCGTATGGAAGCGAGCCGGCTGTAGGTACCGGGCCTCGGAAGTGATCTGAGCAGTCCCAGAGTGTAGGGGTGATTCGGTCGTCCGAAGATCGCTCGAGTAGGGCCGGTTTCGATGATCCGCCCCGCGTACATCACCATGACGCGTTGCACGAGATTGGCTGCTACGCCGAGATCGTGGGTGATCCACAACACGGCGAGACGGAGCTCGTCTTGGAGATCGGCGACGAGCTCCATGATCTGGGCTTGGATCGTCACGTCGAGTGCAGTTGTCGGTTCGTCGGCTATCAGAATGTCGGGCTCGCACATGAGTGCCATGGCAATGCCGATCCGCTGGCGCTGGCCGCCCGAGAATTGATGCGGATAGTCGTCGAGGCGCCGCCGAGGATCGGGTATACCCACCCGGCCGAGCAGATCGCACGCCAGTTTCGAAGCAGATCGCCGTCTGAGACCGAGGTGGGTGCGTACCGCTTCGGTCATCTGCCGCCTGATTTTCAGCACCGGGTTAAGCGACGTCATGGGGTCTTGAAAGATGACCGCGATCCGGTTGCCCCTGATCAGGCGCAGCGACTCGCCGTCCATCTGCAGGATGTCTCGTCCGTCCAAGAAAATACGTCCTTCGATTATTGCAGGAGGTGTCGGCAACAAACGGGAAATAGCCTGCACGCTGACCGTTTTTCCGGATCCGCTCTCACCTACTATGCCCAGCGACTCTCCACGATCGAGGTGATAGCTGATTCCGTTGACCGCGTCGATGTGGCCCGATCGCGTCTCGAAGCGAACATGCAGGTTCTCGACCTGCAAGAGAGGAGGGCCGGTATCGGTATCACCCATGGTCGCTTCTTGGGTCGAGAGCATCGCGCAACCCGTCTCCGGCGAAATTGATGGCCAAGACCGTAACGATGATGAAGGTACCGGGAAAGATCCACATCCAGGGGAGATTCTCGAGGACATTGATCGACTGGGCGTCTTGGAGCATGTTCCCCCACGATGGCTCCGGCACCTGGATACCGAGACCGAGAAACGACAAAGCTGCTTCCAGCAGGATGGCGTCGGCCATGAGCAGCGTGAGCGCGACCGCGACGGGACCGACGACGTTGGGCAGCAAGTGACGTACGATGATCACGCGGGACGAAGCTCCCGAGTTCTCGGCCGCGAGGACGAATTCCAGCTCGCGCATTCGTAAGAACTCGCCCCGCACGATCCGTGCAATCTGGGGCCACCGCAACACCGAAAGAGCGATGATCGTCGACTTGATACCGGGTTCCATCACCGCTACCAGGGCGATTACGAGAACAAGCGCAGGGAACGTGAGCACGATATCGACTATGCGCATTAGCACGGTGTCGATGGACCGACCGTAGAAACCTGCGATGGCGCCAACCGTGACCCCGACGGCTGCGGCCAAAGTTGCGGTCACTACTGCGACCAGAAGCGAAACCCGCCCTCCGTGCAGCACTCTGGAGAAGACGTCACGTCCGGTTCGGTCGGTTCCGAACGGATGTGACCACGATAGGCCGGCTCCGCGGTTGTCGAGATTTATCTCGGTCGGGCTGTGCCAAGCGATCACAGGCGCCAGAACTACCGAAGCGGTCACGACTACCAAGACTATAACACCGAAGCGGGCCAGTTTGTGTTCCCAGAATCGCTGCGCGGCCATCCGTCTCAGACTTTGACTCCGGAAATCGTCTGGTACCGTCCGGTGTCGGCGATGCTGCCATCTCCGGCCCGCAACTTCTGCTGGGATATCAGTCATAGCGGACCCGTGGATCGATGAACGAGTAGGCGATATCGGTGAGCAAGTTGACGGCTACGATCATGACAGCCGACAACATCACGATGCCCATGATCACAGGGGCGTCCCGCTGGTTGATGGCGTTGATGAAGAGCAGGCCGATCCCTGGCCACTGAAAGACCTGCTCGATGACGATTGCTCCACTCACGAGCAGAGGCAGGGCCAAGCCGATAACTGTGGCTACCGGACCTAAAGCGTTACGAACGATGTGCCAACTAATGACGGTTCGCTCATGCAAGCCCTTGCTGCGGGCCGTACGGACACAGTCATCACGCATGACCTCCAAGACGCTGGCCCGGGTATAGCGCATGAACAGTGCAATGCGCAGAACTCCGAGCGACAATCCCGGTAGCACCAGATGGTGAAGAGTCGAGATAATAGTTCTGTCTTGTCCGGGGGCACCGATTCCCGAAGTGGGGAACCAGTCCAACCTGAGGGCGAAGAGGTAGATGAGTACCAAGCCGAGAAAGAATATGGGTACGCTCAGCCCGATAAACCCCAGGACCGTGAGTCCGTAATCGGTTGTTCTATATTGGCGCATAGCCGAGACGACCCCGAGAACAACGCCGACGACGATACTGAACATCAGCGACGAACCCATGAGGATGATCGTGGCTGACATCCGGGCACCGATGGTCGACGTGACTGAATCACCCGTTATGAACGAAAACCCGAGATTGCCCTGCACAAGTTGTCCCAGCCATGACCAGTATTGGGACATTACGGAGCGGTCAAGGCCTAGTTGTCCTCGCCTGATCTCAGCTATCTCATCTGCTGCAGGCGAATCCGGACTGATCATGGCAGCTACAGCATCGCCGGGCATGAAGTGGGCAAGACCAAATACGATGATAGAGATCACAAAGAGCATCGGAATGCTGATCAGCACTCGACGAACTATGTAGGTCCACACGGTGCTGAGCCTTTCTACTCCAATGCTCTACCTCTGGATGAACGTCAAATTCTGGTGGCCCGGTTCGTGAGGGGAGACGAACCGGGCCACCAGAAAATGAGTTACAAGAGCCAGCTTACGCTTTACTCTCCCTACTCTTCAACTGTCCAAGTCTCGACCTCATTGTAGATGGGTACGTCGAACACGAGGCGTGGTTGCTCATTGAAGTGCTCAACCAGAGCCGGGATCCGGTTCGCGAAGGCCATCGTACGTACGTCGTACCACAGCCAGCCTTTGTTGAGCTCGTCGTTGAGGATCTTGCTGATCTCTTGGTAGATAGGAGCACGTTCTTCTTGAGTCGAGTACGTCAAACCCTCGGCCATTAGCCGGTCGACGTCTTCGTTGCAGTAACCGAGGGTGAAGAAACCGCCATCACATGCCGTGATGATCGAACCTGTGGACGGGTCCAGAGCTTGGCCGTTCGCGAACAGGCCGAGCTCAAATATTCCGTCGTCGCGTTTGGCGAACAGGGTGGGGCCGTCATTGAGCTCTGGTTGGATATTGAACCCGACCGCGGCTAGGTACTCCTGGATGGTTACAATCACGTCAGCGTAGACTTCATCACCGTAGTAGTAGGCGAAGTCCAGGGTCTGGGACTCATCCCAGCCGGCTTCTGCAAGCAGTGCCCGGGCTCCTTCCGGATTGTACTCGTAGGGTTCGAGGTCGGGAGACTGGGCCCATTCCGCTGGGAACATAGTATTGGCCAGTTTGGGAGCTCCGTACATGATCGTATCGATAATGGCCTGTCTGTCGATGGCGTGGAGCACAGCCTTACGCACTCGAACGTCCTGGAGACGTTCGTCGTCATGGTTGAATACGATGAAGGTCGGCAGGCCGGCGTCCATCGGGATCACCGTGAGGTCGTCGACCGCTTCGAATCGCTCGATCTCCGATAGCGGAATGCCTCCGCCCTCATACTTGACCATGTCGATCTCGCCGGCCTCGAGGGCGTTCAACATTGCGGTGGAATCCTCGAAGATCGCGTAGACGATGCTGGCGAGTGCTGGTGCGCCGCCGTAGAAATCAGGATTGGCAACTACTGTGGCTGATTCGCCCGACTTGAACTCGTCCCACATGAAAGGACCGGTTCCGATACGATTCTCGGTCCAGAACGAATGGCCGTCCAGCTCCGCATGCGGAACGTCGCCGAGGATATGTTCGGGAAGGATGCTCAAAGAGATCTGCTGGAGATCAACCCACAGCGGTGCCGGTGAGCTGAAATCGATCCGCACGGTCTGGTCGTCGAGGGCAGTGACACCGGCAAGCGTGTCTGCTGTTCCATCTTCGCCATTGATCTCTTCGTAACCGACCACAGCCGCCAGCTTGGCGGCGTACGTAGACGCAACAGTGCGGTGAGCATAGGTATTGTAAGAAAAGACGACGTCTTCTGCGGTAAAGGGTTCACCGTCGTGCCAGGTCACCCCTTCACGCAAGTTGAACGTTACCGAGGTGTTGTCGGAGTTGTACTCCCACGAAGTGGCGAGTTGAGGCTCCACCCCGTCGAGCGTCCAGCGCAACATGGCCAGGTTTTGCTGGACGGTCTCGTCGATGCGTCGCCCGCAAGTCGTGTGGAATGTGCCTGGTTCGACACAGTTTGCCGGGAGCGCTGCTATCAAAGTACCCTCACCAACTTGCACTGGCGGGCCTTCGGTTGTCGCCGGGCCTTCGGTTGTCGCCGGGCCTTCGGTTGTCGCCGGGCCTTCGGTTGTCTCCGGGCTTTCGGTTGTCTCCGGGCTTTCGGTTGTCTCCGGGCTTTCGGTCGCCTCGTCGTCATCGCCGCAAGCTGCGGCCAAGAGAACGAAGCCAGCCAGTACCGCGACCGGCAACCTCCATCTGTTCATCATCGTTTAATTAGCCTCCTCCAAGTAGGCATAGGACATATGTCATCCCATGTCTCAGGGAGACTAGGCCCTGATTCCGCATCTTGCAAGTCCTGCGGGCGAGCCGATGTTCAAACAAGGCCTTCGTCCTTCAAGCGGGCCTTGACCAGTTCCACCTCGCTTGGTGCCAGTGACCGTAGCGGTGGCGCCAGATAGTCGTTCTCGATGATACCCAGACAAACCAGGGCGGCTTTGAAGGCTCCGAGACCGGCCGACACCGAGCTTAGTCGAGCCCGGTCGCCGACACGGACGATGTCGAACAGTGCTGCCAGCCGGTTTTGCTCGATGCGGCAGGTATCGAAGTCGCCGCGCTGTGCCGCAGCGTACAGTCGCACGTAGGCATACGGGTCGACGTTGGCCAGACCGGGAACGGCGCCGGCGGCACCGCCCTGAAGGGCCCAGTCGACCGCAAGCTCCGAGCCGGTGAGAATTGGGAAATCGGGTTGCCCTACGGTGGGCAGGATCTGACGGATGCGCGATTCGGATCCGCTGGAATCCTTCAGTCCGGCGATGACACCGTCGTTGGCCAGCCGGGCTATGGAGTCGGCTTGCAACGATGTGTGTACCGCGGGCGGTACGTCGTAAGCGATCAGTGGCAACTCGATTTGCTCGTGAATGAGGCGAAAGTGGTCCTCGATCTCAGCGGGGTGGGTCTGCCCGTAGAAGGGAGCGGTGGCAACGATCGCGCTCGCCCTGGCCTTGGCCACCCTGGTGGCCGCTTCCGCTACCCGGTAGGGGGAGGTTTCGAGAGTGCCGACAAGCACCGGGACCGCCCGGGCCACTGCCCCGCAGGTGATCTCGACGACGCGATCTCGCTGTTCTTCGGTCAGGAGTGCACCCTCACCAGAGGACCCGAGAATGAAAATGCCGTCAACGCCAGCCTCGAGAAGGCGGACCAGCTGATGCTCCAGCCCTACTGCATCCACAACTCCGGGCTGGATCTGAGGTGTCACTACCGGAGGAACGATGCCTTCGATCCAGTACCGGTCCCGCTTCGTCGTCTGGGGGGCTAATATTGATTCATCGGGTGTCATGCGGCCTCCGGTCTCGCTGTGGTATAGGACATCCCATGTCTACGAGGAACACTACTCCGCCCGACGCAGATACGTCTTCAGCTCCGCAACGGTCCCTCGCCGTCGGTCGACTCGATCGTCTCGAAGCGACGAGAAAGGCAATCGTCCAGCTCATTTTGGAGCGGGGAATCCGGTCCGGTCAGGCCATGCCACCCGAACACGAACTCATGCGCGTACACGACGTCGGACGGAACACGCTGCGGGAGGCGATCAAATCGTTGCAGGCGATCGGCGTGTTGGAGATCCGGCACGGGTCGGGTACCTACGTTCGCGGCACGACGTTCGAGCCTCTGGTCGATGGCCTCGTGCTGCAGGCCAAGCTCTCCTTGCAACACGACGCGAGGGAGGCCGCAGAGCTTGTCGAGGTACGTGAGGCACTGGAGGTCGGCCTCATACCTCGAGTCATGAGCCTCATCGGGCCCGATGACCTCGAGCGACTCGACGCCATCGTCGACGACATGATGTCCAACACCGGCAGTGACATCAAAGAGCTAGACCGCAATTTTCACTCTACACTGTACATGCCGCTGTCAAATAGTGCACTTTCAGAGCTTCTCCAGGTTTTCTGGACTGTCAACTTACATGTCGTGGCTTCACTTGATCCTTACCCAACCTCTGCCACGGAGACCGCACTCGATCACAAGGCCATCCTCGACGGCATACGAAACAGCGACGAATCGGCGGCTGTAGATGCCATGCACTGTCACTTCGACGGCATTCGTCACCTTCTCGACCAGATGGCGTCTGTCGGTCAGATTCTCGACGACTGATTCACCGGCACCGGGCAGTGGTGCTGCTCGCGGCGGGGCAGACGAGGCCCAGCAGCTCTATATCCAATTGCGGTCGTCGCCACTCGGAGCCCGTCCTCGTTTGCCGAAAGATCGAACACAACGTCATAGAGCCCATGCGGTTGAAGAACCGTCTGGCCCGAGCCATTCAGTGGGGTTCTGAGGCGGTTTAGCCGTTCAGTGTTGACGCGTTCAGTGTTGACGTCGTAGATCTCGAAGGTGGTGCGGCCGGATCGAGTGACAAGGCGAAGGACAGGCAGAATCCTAGCTTTGCCGACTCCGACGGCGAGGAAGGCGCCAAGGAACATGCCTACGATTTACATCATGTCCCGCTCTACTGCCAGTGCCGCGTTCGTTTCTGTCGGCTACCAAGAACGTGACATCGACGAGTTCGTCAACCTCCTCGTCGACAACGACGTCGAGATTCTGGTTGACGTCCGACTCAACGCGATCTCCCGCAAACGCGGCTTCTCCAAGACCGCACTGGCCGACACCCTCGCACAGGCAGGCATCGACTACCGCCACGAACGCGAACTCGGCAACCCCAAGGACAACCGCGAACCTTTCCGCCAGGGACACCCCTCGGCTCGCGCCCGGTACCTCGATCACCTCTCCAACGGCGCATCCGACGTCTACGACGAGGTCGTTTCCCTCGCCAGTACAACCCGCGTCGCCGTGCTCTGCTATGAGCGAGACCACGCCAAGTGCCACCGCTCTTGCATCATCGACACCGCCCAAGACCGCGACCCGAACCTGCACGTCGTCAAGATCTGAAAGCGCCGTGGCCGCTGAACAAAAACTTCGGGTGATGATTCTCGTCAAGGCTGCTCCGGTGCTGACATCACACCTCCAGGAATCGATGTGCGTCGCCGCCATGACCCTTGACGACAAACCACGCTGGGTCCGCCTCCACCCCGTCCCATTCCGCGATCTCGGCGATGACAGCAAGTTCCGCAAGTACCAAGAGGTCACCACCACTGTGATCCGCCCACGGTCGGATCGCCGGCCCGAGTCGTGGACCCCGCTCGATGGGACCATTCAACTCGGGGAAACCGTCGGCACCGACCACGGCTGGTCGACCAGACGCGAGCGCGTCGCCAAACTCGGCGAACACACGATGTGCGAACTCATCAAAGCCAACCAATCCGGATCCGGGCCCAGTATCCCATCATTGGCTGTAGTCCGCACCGCCGGGCCACCGGAGTTGCTGGTTGACCAGCGCGACGAAGAACAGCTCGACAAGTGGCAAAAACGGGCTGACGCGATCGCCGCGCAACCATCGCTGTTCGACGACCCCACCACGGCAAAGCCAGCCTATAAGATCATCCCGTGGCGCTTCAGGTACAAGTACCGGTGCCTGGCTTCCAGTTGCCGCGGCGAACATCGCCAAACCATCATCGACTGGGAAGCCGTCGCTCTCTACCGCAACGTCCACAACAAGGTGAACTGGCAAGACCTCATGCGCCAGAAATTCGTCGACCAACTCTGGACCAACCGCGACACCGTGCTATTCGTCGGCAACATGAATGAGCACCCTCAGAGCTTCTTGGTCCTCGGTTTGTTCTGGCCACCGCGAACGGACATGCAACAATCCCTTCTGGCGTAGCCCACTATCGGCGATCGGGTTCGTAACCGACCACCTTCTCATACGTCGCTGCGTCAGACAGTTCCTTTACGAGCTTCTCGATCCATGCCTGCGTGTACCCGTAACCATTCATCAGCCGATCCCATCGGCAGTAGCGATCGTCGGTTGCTTCCGGCTCGCCAGCTCCAGAGGCGGGACGAACCTTGAAGTATCGCCAACATTGCGTGTGGGTGTACAGCGTGAACCGATGCGGCAGCCGCTCCACGACAAGATTCACGACCTCTGAAGGTTTAAACAAGTCGTGCGACGCGACTGGAGTGACGCGGCGTTTGGCCACCACTGTCGTCTTTGCGAGTTCCGCCTCGAGCTCCGGCGTTACCCCGCCCAAGGGGACGAACCGCACGACCGAGTCGGCCGACCCTTCTCGGTTCGCCGCCACCGGCACAAAGAAAATCTGCAAGCAGTATTCGGGACTGTCGAGTACCTCGTCATCCTGCCTCGACCTGTGCTGCGTCAAGTAGTCATTCACATCGGTGGGCAACCTGCTCTGTGCTGCGCGAAGAGCGTCACTCGTCTCGTTGGACCGGAACGCGCTCAACTGGAGAGGGACGCAAAGTTGATTGCCCAATGCTGACACCTCACCGAACTCTTCCACGAGGACTCGCTCAAAATTGAGGAGAAGCGCCTGCACCTGCCCGGTTATGACGAGGTCGAGCGCTGGCAGGTATCGATGCGCTATCCGGTTGCGAAGACCGATGAAGAAATCGAGATTCTCTCGGAGTGCTCGTTTGTCTCGCCCCGACAACGCACAGTCTAACAGTTGCCGCGTCCCGAGCATCTTCGGCTGGCCATCAATCAAGACTTGGTTGCCGTCCTCGTCTCGCTCGTAGTAGTCGATATGGTCGCGCTCGAGCATCGCCTGCATCAGCGAGTTCCATGCCACGATCATCACCAAGATGAATATCTCAGTACGAAAGCCAGCAGTTGGATCGTTGTAAACCCGCACCGCCGCAAGGGCGCTCTCCCTGGCTTTGGCAAGAAGCCGATACTCCTCGGCTAGGTCTCCAGCGTCGCTCGGAGAGATTCCGTGTACCCGCAGGCGATCTTCAAGTTCGCCGACCCGCATCGACTGCGACGATTTCTTCTCGGTCTCGACCCCAAGCCAGCGCCGAACATACGATGTGAACGCCTTGCCGTGCGACGTTAAGTCTTTCCAGTACTCGATCTCGAGCCGAGACTTTGCCTCGCCAGCTTTCCAACGATCGTGCATCTCGGTGGCGATGCGACGATGCTCGCTCTCTTGCTTGTCAGACGAATCTTTCGACACGACGTTGCTTCATGGACGTACTGGATTCAACGCTTGCGCCTGGCCTCGGGATGCGATTCAGCGCTGGCTTCGATGCGCCATAGATGGTCAGCGGCGAGCCTTGGGCACCCACGTCGAACGGTGGCCCCACCCAAGGGTCGGGCACTGGCGCTCGACAGGTTCATGACCTAACCTTTCGCCCGCTCCTGCATCGCCGGTACTACATCCTGGGCCAAGATGATCGTGCCGCGACCAACGTGAGATCAACGCGATCATCTCGGTTCTCAAAGGAGAGTCCAAGCTCGACATTGGTGCCAATGTCGCCAAAATGGAGCGCCGAGCCGCTGAACTCCTCGCGAAACACCACGGCGTCATGGTTAATTCTGGGTCGTCGGCTCTACGCCTCGCGATCGATCTGCTCGGTCTCGAACGCGGCGACGAAATCATCACGTCACCACTGACGTTCTCCACCGACATCGCTCCCATGGTGCACTCGGGCATCATCGCTGTCTTTGCCGACGTTGACACCAGGACCTATCAGATAGACGCCAACCGCATTGCCAAACTCGATCAGTTCAACGGCCAGCGCCAGGCCAACTGGACCCGCATCCACGACCACTTCTCTCCGTAGTAGCGTCGTGAGGATCTATTACTGGCGCTCGGACCGGTCCAATCTTTGGCCTCATCCCTACGGCCAAAGATTTGGGTTGTTACTAGTAGAAGCAAATTCTAGCAAGCCCTGCTGGTACCTTATCCAGGCTTGATTGCGCCTTAACAGAGCTCGATCATATACAGCTTGGCTAAATCTATGATTAAGTTTGGTACGGTGGCTGTTGAGAGCAGCAACACGCCTGTCCCACTCCTCTTGAGAAAAGAGAGCCAAACTGTCCCAGGCCGCCTTTCGGGCTGCCATAGCACGATCATACTCTGATTGGGAAGCGCCTGACCTTGACTTAACCGAGTTCAAGGCTGACTTTGCCTGTCTATAGGCGGCCTGGGCAGCTAGATGAGAGGGGCCATTTTTCCTGAGATCCTCCACATCCTTCTTTTTTGTTTCAAGTCTCGCCAGCCAGTCTTTGTGACTCCAGTTGCCTTTTGTTACCAGGCGCAGATAATGAGAGGCTCCGCCGTGCGCATCCTCTAGGCAATCAACCCAAAGCCGCATCAGGCGTTGACTCCCTCCTTTTTTTCCTCAGATCGCCGTTTTGCTTGTAACGGCTAGCATTCCATGCCCCTTTAGCAGTGGGACAATCAGTTTCAAAAGCCGCGTAAGGTGCCATTTCATCCACAGGAACATTCTCCTTATCATCTAATTGGGCAGATGCTGTGGCAGTCAACAAAACACTGGCAATTGCCAATGTCAATACTCCAATGCACGTTCCAGTCTTGAGAGCCATTGTCACGAATCCTCCTCAGCTAGCAGGGCTACTATATCTAATAGTAGGATGATATTTGGCACAGTCTACCATAGAAAAGAGTGTAGGCGGTACATGCCAAGATCCACCCCCTGCCTGCCTCGACCCTCAACTACTAGCAAGCTCGACTTCAGTTGCTGAAGGCGCCGACGCCGTTGTGCACTGCGCATGAACGCCGCAGGCATGACCGTCGTGACCTGCTGGGAGGGCACCGTCGACAGCGACCTGCCCGCGCTGGGCGTTGTTCTCCGCCCGGCGATCTCGCCGACGACAGGACTGAGTTGTTCGATCTCACAGGGCGTACAGCGCCGGTAACCGGAAGTGGCCGCGGCGTCGGTTTCGGCGTTGCCGAGGTGCTGCTCAGCGCTGGCGCCACCGTCTACGTGAACGACCTCGTCGCTGAGCGCGCCGAATCCGCTGCCGCTTCACTCGGCGACCGTGCCCGACCGCTTCCGTTCGACGTCGCCGACCTCGACGTCAACCTTATCGGCGTCCTCAACTGCGTGAAGGCAACGATCGGCCTCAACGGCGGCTCCCTCACCAGCTGAAAGGGCCCTCCAATGAACCATGACAAGCTCTGGACCCCTCCATGCCGAAGGCGGGCGCCATAGGTCGCGGGGCGCATCCCGACGAGATGGTCGGTCCCGCCTTGCTGCTGTGCTCAGATGCCGGAAGCTTCATCACCGGCCAAGTGATCCTCGCAGACGGCGGACTGACACCGCATTGATTACCGCTCCAGCTACGCGTTGGTCGAGCGAGCCGAGTAGGCGTGGCGGCACGAAGTCGTTGCGCGGCGATCGCCGAGTCGTCGATCGGTTCGGAATTCTTAAGTCGCCGCGGCTGGTGTTACGTCCTGTGATGCGCGTCGTATAGGACGTCAGGCCAGTACCGGGCTGGTTCGATGTTGTCTGCTAGGACGAGTTCGGTCTTGATGGTGTCGTAGTCATAACAGTTGAGTTCGTACTGGTTGCCCCATGGGTCGGCGAGGTTGAACGCCCAGCACAGGTCGAAGTCAACGACGTCGCTTGAGATGAGTGGTTGGCCGCTGGCGTTGTTGACCTCGCCGGGCAGGGATCGGGCGAAGGCGATGAAGTTGTCGGCGTCGACGCTGAAAGCGACACCAGTCTCTTGGCGAACCATGGGGTGCCCGGCGCTCACCTCGAATAGGGCCAGCATGGTGTGGCCACCGTCGGCTGAGATCTGGAGCGGTCCGCCCTCAAATCCGTTGGCCCAGAAATCAAACTGCTGGACGGGCTCAAAGCCTAGATGTTTGGCGTACCACCTGGCGGCTGCAGCCCGGTCCGGCACGCGGATGTGCACATGGTCAAGTCGACCCATGCGGAATCGACGGCGGTCCATCATCATGCACCATCCGTCTCGAGGTCGGCGTTGAACTGGCCAACCTGGACCATTTGGCGTTGGGCGTCGTCGGAGGAGAAGTCGAGCTCGTAGTCACGGTCGTACCACACCGACAACAAATACTGAGCCATGGGTGTTCCTCCCTTGAGGATTCGACTTCTCGACAAAGTTACCGAACGGTCGGTAGTGAACCGTATGTCAAGGTGATCAGCGTCGGAAGTACTCGCCCAGCAGTTGCCAGCATTCATAGGGCCACTTTCGATCTAGCGCCCGGCCGTCGAGATTCTTCACAAGAAGTCAGCGACAGCGCCAAGACGAGGAGGTCGCGCCTGGCAGTCGATGTCGATCGGCTGCCCTCCCAGTGCGATAGAATCCGCGCGTCAGCGAGTTTGGCGACAGTTGCGGCGACGTCAAGGTGGTACTGAAACCCGTTGTGCACCGAGGACTTGCCTACGATTGACATCATGTCTCGACCTGCCGCCAGTGCAGGCGTCCAGCCCGTGCACCGCGAGCCCGAAGTTGTCGATGTTGTCAAGGCTGACCGTCACACAGCCGGCGATGTCGGCGTCGCAACAACAAAGCACCACGGTGCCCTCAACCACCTGCTCCATCGACTCGATCTGATCGGGGCGACGTGAACGCCCTACGAGCACGTCGGCCCCTTCGGAGAGCACCGCGGCGCTCGGCTCAACGGTGTTCACTCGAATGCCGCTCCCGTAGAACTCGGCTCCGAGAACGTTGGAGATGCGATCCAGCGCTGCCTTTGATGCGCCATAGACGGTCAGCGCCGAGCCTTGGGAACCTATGTCGAACGGTTGCCCCACCCAGGGTCGGGTACTGGCGCTCGACAGGTTCACGATCCAACACTCACCCGCCTTTCTGCCTTGCCGGTACTACGTCCTGGGCCAAGTCGAGCGTTGCGTGAACGTTGGCTTCGAACACGATAGGCGCCGCTTCAACGGGTAGTCCGCAAGCGGATGATACATCCCACCGCGTTGTTCACCAGGATCTTGACGTGTTCACCAGGATCTTGACGTGGCCTCCAAGCGCCTCGACCCGCCTCAGCCACGTGCGGGCTCGGTCATCGGAGGCGGCCGCATCAGCCACGATGATCGCTGCCGTCCCGCCGTAGCCCTCGAGTGCTCCATGGTCTGCTCCAAAGACCCCGCAAGATGATCGTGCTGCGCGAGGGTCCGAGCGACAATCGAGACGTCAGCGCTCTCCACCGCCAGACGGCTCCGTCATCCCGCGCCTTTATGCATCTGAGACCATGCTTGTATATTGCAAGCATGACGAACGTGTTGGTACGCAACCTTCCCGAAGATGTCCACCGGACGCTCACTGAACGGGCTCGTATGGCAGGTGCCTCCCTGCAGAGCTATCTGAGCACCGAGCTAACCCGGCTAGCCCGCACCCCGAGCTTGGATGAGATCATTACCCGGATCGAACAACGCTCGGGCGGAAATGTCAGACTTGAACAGGCCGTAATAGACCTCGAACAGGAGCGGAGCCGGCGCTGATCGTCGTTGACGCTTCTGTGCTAGCGGTCTTCGTTGTCGGTGACGGACCCGACGGCATTCACGCCCGCACCGTTGTAGCCAAAGCTGGTGAAGCCGCCATACCCGATCTGGCCGACGTGGAGACCACAGCAGTGCTACGCAAGCGCTGGATCGACAAGACCATCACGGCGCGCCGGTTCGCGGCCGCGATCGATGACCTTGCTGAGCTTCCGTTCCGGCGCTACCCGACGCTGCCGTTGTTGCGACGCGCCTATGATCTGCGAGTATGATCTGCGAGCCAACATCACCGCTTACGACGCCGTCTACGTTGCTCTAGCCGAAGCGCTCAACTGCGTGCTGATAACCGCCGATGCCAGACTGGCCCGCACCTCAGGTCCGCGTTGCGACATCCGAATACTGAATTCGCCGGTCATTTCTGGGTAACGACCGCAACATTGTCACTGGCGGATGGGGATGGCCGATGCATTGTCAGATCGGTGGACTGTGCGGGCGACCGAAGTCATAGGCATCGGGCCAGCCGCGGTCGCCGAGGCTGGCCTCCTGAGCGGCGATGATCTCGGGGAGGTCCGCGGGCTGCCACCCCTTCAGGAGGGCTTCGCCTACCACATGCGATCCGACCTCGTCGTCAACGCCGTCGACATGGCTATATCGCTACGTCGACCGTTGCCCGGGGTGATCTATCACAGCGACCAGGCAAGCCAATACGGTGCACGAGATTTCGAGCGTCGATGCCGCCGCGCAGGAATCACGATCTCGATGGGATCGGTTGGGGATTGCTACGACAATTTGATGGCCGAGTCGTTCTTCGCGACCCTCGAGTGCGACTCCTCAACCAGCACCGGTTTCGCAACACCAGATTTCTTGAGTTGCCGCGGCCGGTGTCATGTCCTGCGATGCTCGTCGTATAGGTCGTTAGGTCAGTACCGGACTGGTTTGATGTTGTCCGCTAGGACGAGTTCGGTCTTGATGGTGTCGTGACCGGCGCTCACCTCGAATAGGGCCAGCATGGTGTGGCCATCGTCGGCTGAGATCTGGAGCGGTCCGCCTTCAAATCCGTTGGCCCAGAAATCAAACTGCTGGACGGGTTCAAAGCCTAGATGTTTGGCGTACCACCTGGCGGCTGCAGCCCGGTCCGGCACGCGGATGTGCACATGGTCAAGCCGACCCATGCGGAATCGAAGGCGGTCCATCATCACGACCTCCTATCTCAAGGTTGGCGTTGAACTGGCCAATCTGGGCTATTTGGCGTTGGGCGTCGTCGGAGGAGAAGTAGTGCTCGTATTCATGTTCGTGCCACACCGACAGCAAATACTGAGCCATGGGTGTTCCTCCCTGAGGATTCTCTTTCTCGGAACTCGCTCTCTATCTAGCAGCAAAATCAGAGTGAGCTTGTCTTTGAAGACTCAATGTAATTCTTTCGGCTAGTGAGTTGAGGTCGGCTGCGATGTCCTTGCGGACCTGGTCAAGATAGTCAGATGCATTCATCGGTATTCTCAGTGTTTAGGGTGTGTTCACCTATATGTCCGCCTAATCGGCTGAATCGAAACTGGAATCTCCAGAAATCGCGACCTGCCACGGTCAAGAGCTGTGAACAGCACCGGTGATATCGCGGATCGATTCCTGGGAATCCCTCTGCAACTCCGTGGTCTTCCACGAACTACAGATGTGACATTTACGATACCACGAACTTTCGAATAAACGCACTCTTTCGATTGTTTCGATCAGGGCTAGGGTTGGCCAGGAATGAGACTGATGGATATCCGAGCTACCAGCTGGCTCGTGCTACGAAGACAGATTGACTACTAGGGAGACGACGAGATGGCATCGACAGCGTTGCTCGACCACCAAATGAGTGTCCCCGATCAGGATGCTGTTGCGCAGGCTGCCGAAGCGGTCACGACCCTGGACCGGTTCCTTCGCGACCGCCCCGGCACTGCCGGTGCAACCGTGCGCCTGCGTGCAGACGACACCGACGCGACACTGGAGATCCCTGGCGAGGCATTGCGGCTGCTCGTTGATGTGCTAGCCCAGCTCGCCGATGGCAACGCCGTAACCGTTGCGCCAGTCTACGCCGAGCTCACAACCCAGCAAGCGGCGGACCTCCTGAACGTCTCCCGGCCCTACCTCGTGAAACTGCTTGAGGAAGAGAAGATCCCTCATCGACGGGTCGGCAATCGCCGCCGCGTACTCCTAACCGACCTGATGGCGTACAAGCGCCTCGATGACGTCGACCGTCATGCGGTGGCGAGCAACCTCACCGCCGAAGCCCAACGCCTCGGCCTTGAGTACTAGAGCTCGAAACTGATGGCCTTCACGGCCACCTACGACGCCTGTGTCCTGCACCCCGCTGGGCTACGAGACCTGCTCGTCCGACTCGGGATGACCGGACTCTTCCTAGCAGTATGGTCGGACGAGATTCTTGACGAGATGGTCGAATCGATCCTTCGGCGCCATAACAACCTCACCAAGGAGCAACTCGACCGAACCCGGGAGTTGATGTGCAACGCTGTGCCCGACTGTCTGGTTACCGGCCACGGCAAGCTGATCAAGGGCCTTGATCTCCCTGATCCCGACGATCGCCACGTCCTAGCCGCAGCCATCCGCTCGGGATCCCAGATCGTCGTCACCGAGAACATCAAAGACTTTCCAGCCGCAACACTTGAGCCATACGGCATTGAGGCACAGCGCCCCGACATCTTCATCCTGCGCCTAATCGATCTGTCGCCCACTGCGGTGGCATCAGTCATCAAGCGCCAGGCCGCGGATCTCGTCAACCCACCCATGACGGTGTCCGAGCTCCTTGACCGCTTGGCCTCCTCCGGACTGCCGCGTTCAGTGGCGGCCCTTCGCCATCTGTAGACATCGTTGCCGTTCACTTCGAACCAAGGAGTCGATCCCCCCCCGGGCCGGGGGGGGGGATCGCCTTATCTAGATCCTGCCCACCATCGACACTGACAGCCGGACACCGAGATCTCGTCCTCCTTGCTGATCGGCTGGCCAAGGCGCGTTCCGATGCTCCGAACTGGCGGGTATGCGGCGAGCACACCTCCGGCTCGACCGATCCAGGCCTCGCCATCGCCCTTTGGGCTCCAAAGGAACTCGCAACGACACGCCGTGTGGTCGCCATCCGGCGCCAACCAACCTCGCGGTGGGACCCCCTTGATGCTCTTCGTAGAGGGGGGTCGGGATCAAGGATGGCGGACTAGTTGTGAGCTTTCAGGGGCCAGTGGCACCGTCACCACCGACCCAGCTGCGCTCGGGCCGACGACCACATCAAGCGGGATCCCAATCGATAACAGCAGCGACACCTCAGCGTGGTCGCCCACTCGGATAGTTCCGGCCGACCCGGCCTCGGTCTGCACGTGGATGGGGGCAGGGTCAGGACTGCCCGGCTCCGGTTCCAGCGATGCCACGGTCTCCTGATCAAGCTCAAGTGCGGCGGCGACACCACCAGCTGGAGGGCCTCACCCTTAAGGATCGAACTCACGACCTGCGCTCCCGGCGGTCGAGCGAATGCCAGGAGGTCGGCGACTTCGGTGGGTGAACTCGGCTAGGGCCTCCGATCGGTAGTTCTCATCACTGATGGCGGTGAGGTGGGTATCGGCGAGGTCCTGGATCTCGACCCCCGCGACCCAGTCGAGCAGCAGTGCCTTCAGGTCGACCTCCACCAGCGCGTCTTTGCGGACATTGCGGTGTGGCTTGAAGCCCTGCCGGTCGTTCTCGGCCAATCCCAGAAGCGTTGTCAGGTTTTCCTGGTCGAGCACGTAGTAAATAACGTCGCCGAGGTCGTCAACGTTGAAGGTCGGTTCGCTCAGGATGCAGGCAATGAGTTGAGCGGCCACGCCGTTGAGGGTCTGTGACGTCGGCAACGAAGTGCCAGCCCCCGGGCCCAGCGGGCCCGCTTCGGGCGTAGGTGGCGCCGGAAGGCCTCCAGGGCCGATTCGGCTGCGCTCAGGATCGACTGCCGATGGCCGGGGCTGAGTTGATGCCAGCCGAGGGTCGACTCGATGACGGCCACGACCTCGTCGGCGTCGCCGTCGGCTTGGGCTTGGGCTTGGTTAAGGTCCTCGATCGCTTGAGCGATGAACCAGACGAAGCTCAAGAACCCGTCGGCGATCGCTCCGTAGTGGCGGAAGATGGCGTCGTTTGCGGTACGGGCCAGGATTTCGAAGGACTCAAGCCCATCGAGGGCTTCAGCGGAGGTCAGGTTAGATCTGATGTTGAGGTCGTCGCCCGTGCGGTGTAGGGGTTCGAACATGGAGGATGAGTAGTCCGCAGCCTGTTCGGTGAGGATCATCCACCCTTCGGTCTCCCGCCCGGCTCGCCCCGCCCGGCCGACGGCGTTGAGCAAGCCGGGGGCGTCGATGATCTCGACCGTGGTGCCATCGGGTCCGGGGTAGCCCCGACGGCCAACGATGACGGTCTTGAACGGGAGATTGACCCCCTCAATCAATGTGGATGTGGCGACGAGGACGCCGATCTGGCCCGCCCTGACGGCCTTTTCGATCTCCGCCTGGATGTCGACGGGGAGCGCCGCGTGATGGAATGCGATCCCTTTGTGGACGATCTGAGACAGGGGATGGGCTTCGGACAGCCGGGCCTTGGTGATCTCGACGAGGGCGGTGGCTGCACTCGCGTCCTCGTTGTCGATGGATGCTGCTACTTCGAGGACGAGGCGCTGGGCCTCGAGGCGGGAATGCTGTCACGTTTTGCGAAACGAAAACGTGCCGACCAGGACTTTACCGGGAAAAGTGCCACCACTACCGCTAGTGGCTTTGGCCTAACACGCTGTGCGCTACAATTTCAGCAAGTGGACAACATCAACCACATAGAAAGGAACTACACAACAATGCAAGAATACCAAATATGCCATATACATACACATCACGAAAATGGCAAAATAGAAGTGATCACTGGCAAAATGAGATACAGTGACAGATGGACAACCGAAACAGACATACTAAATTTTCTGAAACACGTCGGCATAGAATGTACTGAAGAAGATTTAGAAGATTGTATGGCACATCTATATGGTGCAGAACCAACTACTAGAAAATCCTTTGGTGTCGAAGGAAAAGGATACCCTGTATTCATAAACGATACGCAACTGGTAATTGCTACTAATCAACCTATTGAAAAATGGACACTGGTACCATACAAAGAAGTCGAAACAACAATACGATAACATTTGCCACACTTGATACGGGTTCACTAGCAAACAGGTTCACTGGTTGAGCGGACTAGTACCGGTTCAACCACTATTCAACACAACAGACAAACACCAGGTAGCAGACACAAACCAGCTACATGGTGTTTTCTATCTCCTACCAGGTAGCAGGCCACCACAAGCGCAACCAGGCCCGTCACTGAACGAAGCTACCTGCAGTTGATTAGCCCCAGGTTGATCCACGGTCGATCCCTGGGGCCTTCTACGTCGCCGTAGCTACAGGCAGTCGATTAGTCGCCGGACACCAGAAGCGCTAACACTCGTTGGGCCTAGTGCAACCCTAGAACGTGCCAGTGACAATGGCCTCAAGGGTGGGCTGCTACCGGCGTCGCACGCCGTCACACCCCGTGCGCCCGCCAATGCCGTGCCATTTTCTGGCATCGGGCAAGAAACCAAGAGAGGCCTCGCCTAGCGAGACCTCTCGGGATCCCCTTGTTGCCAAGGGTTTCGTTTGGTGGCGGGTGCAGGATTCTAGCCTGCGACCTTCGGGTTATGCGCCCTACGAGCCCGCTGCCCGTAGCCACGCAAATTGGGGGTTTGCTCAGCACTGGCGGAGTTTTCGACGGCCCGCTCATCCCCGTTGCTCCCCCTTATTTACCGATGTGCTGTTGCAATCTATGTTGCATCTCGCAACCGGAGACCCTGGGCGTCGCACCCCTGTCAGGTGACCACGTAGCGTGGTCCTTCCCATCTGCGGGCTTGTAGTCAGTCGAAGGCACGTCCCGGTCCTACGTCCGAACCGACGCTGCGAACATCGGGAGCTGGCCCTCGAGCCGGTCGATGAGCTGACCCGTGTCCACCGGCGGGTTCCGCCGACGGCCGGCGATCTCAGCCAACGCCTCACGCACGCCAGCTACATCTGAGGTTGCCACTCGGGTGAGGAACTCATCGGGGTTGAGCGGTTCAACGCCGTACTTCGCGCACGCGGAAGCAGAGCAGATCGGTGACCTCGATCCCGTACAACACGTCGGCATCGAGCACTGCAACCGGCGGGGCCGTGCGTTGTCGTGTTCAGTTGTAGAGGCCGAGTTCTTCGGCTTGGCGAGTCAACTCATCAAGAGCGTGCCTCGACTGTTCGTCTTGGAGGTCGCGATACTCGAGCACGTCCGCAAGCCGGATTCGTCGGTGCGTGCCAACAAGACGGTGAGGCATCGCTGCGGCCTCGAGGAGCTTGATCACATGAGGCCGACTCACCCCAAGTAGCTGTGCTGCCTCAGCAGTAGTCAGCTCGGCTTGTATTGATGCGACCGACACCCCGTTTCCGGCCTTGAGATGCTCAACGATCGTCCTGAGCGCCTCAGCGAGCTCCGCGGGCACCTCAACCGAGGCACCATCGGACCCAACGATCTGCGCGGCTGGCTCGCTCGATCGCGTCAACGCAGCTTTGATCAACGCCAACTCGCGCTCGTTGACACTGCCAGGCCTGATCTCGGTGCTCATTCCCATACCAACACCGTAAATTGCAAGCGCAATAATCGCAACGCCTTGAATATCCGGTGGTTAGCCGCTCTCGCGCCGCCGCTAGGGACCGGTAGAACACTCGACCGACCCGCGAAGGCCACCTCTGATCGGTCTCGTTCAGGAGTTCGTGGCGCTGAGCGGGAAAGTCGCTCATGTGAGCGTGGTGGACAGTAGTGGCGCCGTCGAGGACTGGCGTGAGCATGTCGATGTTTCGCAGGAGTGTCAGCGTGGGCGTGCAGCATGGTGTTCGTCGAGGTTTCGCAGTGATTCCCCTCCGTCGTAGAAGACCAGGGATGCTCCGCTTCCTGGCACCTCGACCACGCTGGTGACTCTGGTGATGGCAACATCCCAGGTGTGGCCACGCGGTACCGGGTCGAAGGTCACGTTGGTCACGCCGCCATCAGGATCGATGCCCGCGTAGCCAGTGTTCGAGCTGGACCATCCGAAGGGGTGGTGGCAGAACCCGAGCAGCGCGGAGCCGGTCGATGCTCCAGACCCAAGTTCCGGGCTTGCCACCGAGGGCGGGAGCAGCTACCGGCTGCCCCGCCCATCGGAGGTCTCGGCAGACTTCTGTGCAGACACGCGACGCCCACCGGAACCGAGCCGCCACCGTCGTCGCCGGCGATCGGGCACGCCGAACTCCCGTTAGCTCTCGGAGCGTCGACGGTCCCGCAGGGTCTCCAAGAGGAACCGACAGAATGTCTGGGAGGCGCCCACCGCAAGGTGTGCGTGGCGGGGGCCAATGCCAGTCGTGGACCTAGTTCGACCATGGTCCGGTCCGTACTCATTCCGAAGTTCGGCCAAGCCGTCAACGATCTGCGAGAGATTCGACAGTGTCCGGATGATGGCCTTACGACCCTTAGCTGTTGGCGCGATCACGTCCGGGTGAATCTTCAGGGCTTTCTGCACAGAGCGCACGAGCACCGGTAGATCCGAGCGATCGTCATAGCTGGTGTCCAGCTCCTCGAGCACATGCTTGCAGGTTGCCTCGACGAGCGACTTCGCCGAACTGATTGCCAACGCAGGGTCCGCGTCACCGGTTGAATCCAGGCGACGGAGATGCTCCTCGATCGTGGTGGAATCCCTCAGCTCCGCCAGCGGCAATCTAGTGAGAGGCATCCCTGAAACCGGGCGAATCGAATCGTTCTCATCGATTGTGTAGCCGTCTTGCTGAAGGACGTGCTTCAACTTCGCCAACATCGGCACCCGGTTTTGGTCATCCACGTCCGCACCCCACGACAGGATTTCCTCGAACACTCGTAGGACGCGGTGTACTTGTTCCGCGTCGCTCCAGTCGATGACGTTGGCGTAAGTATCGAACAAGCTCCTTCGCTGCCCATCGCCGACAACCTCCGGCCCAGGCTCGAACCCCTCGACTTGGAATGCCGACTTGATCGTGCGAAGCTTGCCCCACTTAGACGCGAGTTCGCGGAACTCAGCCCGAACACGCTGCATGATACCGCCCCTACGCGATCAGGTCGCGATACGGGAGCCGCCAGTCTTCCAGGCCCTTGGCCATATGCCCCATGATGTTGAGGGTATCGGCTGCGCGGTCGTTGTGGCGTCCCGCGAATTAGGTGACGTAGCGGTCAAGGTGCTTCTCGCTGAAGTGATGAAAGGTGCCCTGATATCCCCGCGTGAGGACGGCCCAGAAGCTGTCGATCCCGTTGGTGTGGGCCTGCCCCC
This sequence comes from Acidimicrobiales bacterium, assembly GCA_963422655.1. Lineage (GTDB taxonomy): Bacteria > Actinomycetota > Acidimicrobiia > Acidimicrobiales > Aldehydirespiratoraceae > CATQHS01. Next base: position 2,365,496 of record OY730440.1, read on the forward strand.
GCACATACTCTCCGGCACTGTGATTGACCGCCTCATGCTTGAAGGGCATCCCCTGATAGGTACTCGCTTCGTCGGTGAACACCTTCGCGCCCGGCGCGGTGTGCTCGCCGATGAAGCCCTTGAGCGTCGGGCCGTCGTTGTTCTCGACCGCACGGGCCGAGATCTTGTTGGTCTCGCGATCCTTGGTCTCGACGGCGATGGCTTTCCCGACCGCTCCCCGCCCCGCCAGCGCCGCCCCTTCGCCTTCGGCATGTTCTTCCGCTTGGCGCCGATGTAGGTCTCATCGGCTTCCACGGGTCCGGCAAAGGGACCGCTGTTGTCCCGCCATGTCTCCCGGATGCGCTGGGCCAGATACCAAGGAAAACGCCGAGACACATCTACATGTCGATCCTCAAGGCGGAGGTGTTTCGTGGCGATCCTGCCGTTGATCGCGTCGGCGTACTTGGTCGCGAGGTAGATGGCGTCGCCCTCGGGTCGGAGCCACAGCTCCCACCATGTCTTACAGAACGGAGGTTCGCCGTCGGACTGCCACAGGTCCCGCAACACAGCCGAGCGAATCCGGGCGATGTTCGCGACCAAGCCTTCGTTCCGCGGCTTGCCGGTCTTTGTCTCGTCCTGCAGGTATTGCTCGAAGATCTCAAGGAACTTGGCGCGGTACTCGTCGCTGATCCAGATCTGAGCGACTTCAGGGGTTGTCTTAGTCTGCGGCGAGACGCTCAGCAGGATCCACTTGGGTCTGGGCTCGGCATGTTGGGTTCGTCGGTTCAGGGATTCCAGTTTCAATGAGAAGCCGATCGCTCCTTCGATCGACAGGATCACCCCGAGCGATTTGAGTTCCTCGACGTCAAAGCTGACCCGCCGCTCATCCTGTTCGTCGAGCGCGTCGTCGAGCTGGCCAGATATTGCTTCGCCGTGGGCGCGGTGTTCGACATCTCGCACCTTGGGATTGCCGCCTCCGCGCCGAGCGAACTTGCGGCCTTCGACATAGCCGCTGACGAGCAGGTGCGGTAGTGCCTCTCCTGTGTTAACCACCGATGGTACTGCTTCGCTCCTCCAAGGCCTCGATCAGCGTGTCAGTCGCTACCCGGTTAGCGCTGGCTAGTAGTGACCGTTTGGCGGCGGTTTCTGCGGCTTTAACGAGCTCGGCGTGGCTGAACCCTTCGGTGTGTTTGGTGACCGACTTCCATTCCATGCAGCAAGCGAGGGTTCCGAGGCGGGCCTTGAGTACAGCGACAGCCTCGTCCGAAGTAGGGAGCGTGTAGCTGATGACAAGATCGAACCTGCGGAACAGGGCGCGGTCGAGGATCGAGCGATGATTGGTGGCCGCGACCACGATGCTCTCCGGACCGACGTTCTCGATGAAAAGCAGGAAGGAGTTCAGGATGCGGCGAGCCTCGCCGACGTCGTTGCCAGCTCGGTCTCCGCCAAGAGCGTCGAACTCGTCAAAGAGGTAAACGGCACGTTGTGATGCAACCGCGTCGAAGAGGACTCGTAGCTTGGATGCCGTCTCACCGAGGTACTTCGATACAAGCCCGTCGAGTCGAATGGCGAGAAGCGGGAGATCCAACTCATGAGCGAGGACACCGGCGGTCATAGTCTTCCCAGTACCGGGAGGACCCTCGAGAAGAAGCCGGTGGACCGGGTTGAATCCCTGATCCATGAGCGAGTGACGTTGTCGTTGCTCAGCGATGACATGCGCGAGCGAGTCGCTCAACTCAGTAGGAGCGACAAGGTCTCGAAGACTGGTCTCGGGGTATGAGGCGACGACAAGGTCGGCGAGCTCACCACGAGGTTGCGCGATCGCGGTAACTGGGCTCGGTGCGGTCTTTGCCTTGCCGACCTCGACAAGCGACTTCACGTCGGCTGCGAATCGGTGGTGGCCTTGGCGTGCCGCTTTGGCCGCGACTTGGAGCGCGACTGCGTAGAAGGCTTGGTCGTCGCCCGAGCCGTGGCTCTTGACGAGTGCCTTAACGTGGTCCGCTGTCGCTGACATGGCGCACTCCTCTACACCAATCCTAGAACGATTCCCGTCCTAGGACGAGATCCCGATTCGCGATCGAGTTGCGGCTAGTTCTCGATGCTCCATCACCAATGCCGGTGAGTCGTCGGACGGCCAGGGAGCTACCAGCGCGAGCTTCAAGAACCGTTGACTTCGGTCAGATCTAAGTTACGGTTATCCTCTAACCGATACTTAGAGGGCCCATGGCTTCACATTTACAGAAGCGCTGGTACGCGAACTTTGACGGGATGAATCGACGAGATCGCCGCGGCTGCAACTACGACGCGTACATCGCCGACTCCCTTGGAGGCTGGGACCCTTCGATCTCCGGCGGCGTCGCCGCCGACATCGCCGACGCCGAAGCCGCGGTGCGGGCACTGAACGACGCTGGCACGACTCATGTGAGCCTCGAGGGTCTCGCCCGGTTCCTTCTCCGCGCCGAGTCTGTCGGATCTTCGAAGATCGAAGGCCTGGAGGTCGCGGCCCGCCGACTCGCCCGAGCCGAAGCCGCTATCGCACTCGGAGGCGACGCCGACGACCGCGTCGCGGTCGAGGTGATCGGCAACATCGCCGCGATGACATCGGCAGTCGAAGTCGCCGCGAGTACCGCCCGGTTCGAGCTTGGCGACCTGTTGGCGGTCCACCGCACGTTGATGGACAACTCCCCCACCCCCGAGCTTGGTGGCGTGGTCCGAGAAGAGCAGAACTGGATCGGCGGAAGCTCGTTCAACCCGTGCAGCGCAGCCTTCGTCCCGCCACCCCCGGAGTACCTTCCAGACCTGCTGGCTGACCTCCTCGACTATGTCAATGGCGACGACCACTCCCCCCTCGTCCAAGCCGCCATCGCCCACGCCCAGTTCGAGACCCTCCACCCCTTCGCCGACGGCAACGGTCGTACTGGCCGAGCGCTGATCCACGTCGTTCTCCGACGCCGGGGCCTCGCACCTACCTTCGTGCCGCCGATCAGCCTTGTCCTGGCAACGTGGTTCGACGACTACGTCCACGGCCTGATGACGTTCCGCCACCTCAGCGATCCCGACAGCGCCGAACGGTCCGCTGCTGCGGTCGAGTGGCTCCACATGTTCGCCACCGCCACGAGCCGAGCCTGCCGAGACGCCGAGCGTTACAGCGGCGAGATTGACGAGATCACCGCGTCCTGGCGTTCGAAACTCGGCCGTATACGAGCCAACTCGAGCACCGACTTGCTGCTGGGAGTCTTGCCGGGCGCGCCGATCGTCACCGTGGAGTCGGCCAGCAAGCTGATCGGACGGTCCAAGGCGCGCACGACTGACGCTGTCAACGCCCTGGCCGAGGCAGGTGTGCTGCGGCAACGCAACGTCAGCCGGCAGCGCTACCGGGTCTTCGAGGCGACCGCTGTGCTCGATCTGTTCACCGGGCTCGAGCGGGCGCTTTCCAGCCCAACGGGCGATACCAGCAACGGCCGACCTGTCCGTCTCGTGCCGCAGCGCCCGGAGCAGGGCTGAAGCCGGCTGGCAAGTCGTAGCGGTATCAGATGGCCGGACGAAGCACGAGGTCAGCGTCACCCGCGACCGCGGCAATGTGAGCAGCACGGTCGTTGAGAAACCGATCGCTCCTTCAATCGACAGGACCACCCCGAGCGATTTGAGTTCTTGATGTCAGAGTTCTTGATGTCAAAAGCGGCTCATCGACCGTCTTGTTCTTCAAGGGTCGAGTCCAACTCTGCGGATCTGTCCTGGCCGTGGGCGCGGTGTTGGACATCTCGCAACCTTGGGGTTGCCACCTCCGTGGCGATCAGGCCAGCCGAAAGATCTGTGTGGGGCGCAGGCGTGTGAGATCCTGTCGCCGCGACTCGATCTCTCAGGGCGGAGAGCTCGGTCAGGGAACCAGCTTGAATGAGTCTCCTGAGACGGACCGCACGACGCTGAAGTGTCGACGGTCAAGCGTAGCGATCCGGCTCTGGCCATGCCGCTCCGCGAGAGCGACCACGCTCGCGTCGGTCGCGCCAAGCCCGAGATCGGCATACCGATCAACCAGGTCCGCGGTCCGGCGCAGATCCTCCAGCCTGAGGGTCTCCATGATGATCTCCCCATCGGCGACCGCCCTCATGAACGTGGCCTCGGCCGCGGCTCCGAGCTGACGACCAACCAGGTACGCCGTCTCCGCGATCACGAGCGGTGACGCCACCAGCGGGCCCGGCTCACTAGCAATCAACGCTGCGCACGCGTCGTGGTTACCATCGGCGTTGTCGGCCGCGGCCAGAAGGATCCCCGTGTCGACAACCAGCACCGATCAGTCGCGCCCGAAACCCTCCGCCAACATCTCATCCGCCTCAGCGGCTGAGCGACCCGAGGTCGAATACCCGATCCCGACAAAGCTCAACCGGCCATCTGCCAGGGTTCGGGCAGGCAAGTTCGCTGCGAGTTCAGCGACCAACTCGTCAAGAGTGACGCCGCGACGGTTCGCCTCGGCATTGAGCCGAGCGAGCGCTTCGTCGGAAAGTTCAAGCATTACCGTCATGGTCTCAATTGTACGCCGGTCCAGCGAAGTCGAAGCCTGGCCGTCACCGCCGGTGATGCTCGTTCCCGAGCGCTCGGGTGGTGCCGATCCCGGGTCCTCGTCCGTCGGCTGGCGACCCAAGTCCACCAACGACGAGCGGATCAAGCTCCCGAGCTGTGGCCAACCGAGCACAACACTCACGCCAAGACGCTCGGCGAACCCGCGTCCCGACCCGCAGACCGGTCAGCTCCGACCACACCCACCTCGGTCATCTGCTCGCGAGACCGATCCCACGACCTGGGGATCCAACGAACGGCAGTGGGCACACCACCTCATCCGCATCTACCGCCAACAACTCACACGCGCCGGGTACAACCAGAACAAATCCTCCACAACCGACGACTGGCCGACCGATTAGAGCAGAATAGACATTTCACCACATAATGTGGTAGAGTGCATACATGGAGGTTCGGCTGCATCCTTCGTTCCAGCGATGGCTCGACCAGATCACTGACATTGACGGCGATGACATTGACTGGTTGAGGTCTACGTGGAGGTGATGGCACTGATTGCTGCGCTCCAGGAGCACGGCCGCGACCTCGGCGACCCCGAGTCACCCCAGTCGTCACCGCGAGCTACGACCTGCACGCACTGCGACGGACACCTCCGACGGCAACCACGCCCTACGCCGAAGCGCCGCCGGTGCTGCGGATCTTGTACTGCTTTGTCCTCAACGAGGCTGGCGACGAGATCGCCGTGGTCGCCGTCGGAGGAGACAAGAGCGCGCTGGGCAATGCCTGGTATCAAGCGAACCTGACCCGAGCGCAGGACCGGGTCGATCACTGGTGCCAGCACAATCTGGGCTTCAAACCGATCATCAGACGAGGAGGCAAACGATGACTGCAAAGAACAGATCCAGGATCCCGGTCGATGATCAGGGCCTCGACGAGGTCACCGACGCCGACTGGGCGCAAGACGACAGGCCAGACCGACACTTCGAGCGCATCGCCGATGACCCACCAGCCCAAGAAGCCCTCGACTCGGCGCTGGCCCAGATCCGTGAACACCAAGCGACCTTGGCTCAGGTCCGAAAGGCGAAGCAGCTCACGCAGACCACGATCGGCGAGCTGCTCGAGATGGATCAGTCCGAGGTCTCGAGGCTTGAGCGGCGCAGCGACATGTTGTTGTCGACGTTGCGGTCCTTCATTCAAGCAGCAGGCGGCGAACTCCAACTCGTCGCCACCTTCCCCGAATCAGCACCGATCCAGCTCCTAGTTGGCGACGAGAGCTAACACTCAGGTTGCCCACCTTCGCGCTTCGGCGGCGCTGGCCCGAGGGCCGATCCATACATGATGTGCACAGCGGAGCAGCCGTTGCCGAACTGGTCGAACTCGCGAAAGCCGTGCGGGCGGCACGGACGAGAACCGAGCGGCATCGCCCATGGAACCTCCTCGTTCTCGGTGTCTTCTGGCCACCCGAACGCGTCGTGCAGCAGTCGTTGCTCGGTTAGGTGTCCGCACCTTTGTCCGCACAGTCAACTGGTGGATCCCCGGCCACCGGCACATTGTCGGGATACCTGGCTCGGAGCATCTCGACCGCCTCTTGGGCGTCTGGGTCGAGGTCAAGTTCGGCTCTGAAGAACTCGATGCTCTCCTCGGCTGCGTTGATCACCTCCGACCAACTCTTGACCCACACGCGGTATGACCCGCCGTTCGCCAGCTCAACTTCCTGGTAGAGCCCGGCAGGCAAGCCTCGCTGGTTGACCGAGTCCTTGATGTCGTCGTCAATGTCAGACCCAACGAGCCAGAAGTCCCAGAGCACCGTCTGTCCCGCAAACCTCGCGCTGTTCGCCAGCTCTCGCGCATAGTCCTCAACCTGGTCGCGCTCGCTCCGGGCAAGCTTTGTGGAAGCACGTTTGAGTTCGACCACCAGTCGACGGGTGCGCTGGTATTCACGCGATGCGCCGGAGAAGAGCATGTCAACTCGTCTGGTCGGTTCACCTGACACCGATCGATCCAGCTCAGGCCGAAGGACCGGAAGGTGCTCCCGCAGCACTGTGATCAACGCAGCCTCCGACCTGATCAAGGACCACTGGTTGCCGAATATCCACGGGTTCTCATCCAGGAGTTTGTGGAGGTGGTCCCGTTCGAGAAACTTCGGCTGCAGCTCGCTGCTGTACAACAAATCCTTCAGCGCAACCAGGAAGACGAACCGATCAGCTATGGCCTTTGATGCCCGCACCACCCGAGAAAGCGGCGTGTGCTCGAGAAGTTCTCGAAACTCTCGAACCTCCTCATCGTCGAGGCCCTTCACTTGCTCGATCACCTGAAGCGCGTCATCTGGACTCTCTTGGTACGCGGCCTTCATCATCCCGAGCGCAAGCTTTCGCTGTGACACGTCCCCAGGAAGCGCCTTTCGAGCGATGCCCACCATCTCGCGGAAGCTGGACTGCTCAGCGGCCTCGGCCAAGCAACTGGGAACCTCGGTATAAGGGTAGGACCCGTCCTTGATCCACTCGTCAACGACGTCACCGATAACCAGCTCGGATCGCTCCTGCAGGTGCTTGCCGAGGGCATCAAGGGCCGCTTCGACTACACCGCGATAGGTCGCTCGAGCGTTCTGAAGGTCCCCCTCGGTGACTGTGTGGCGGCCGAAACCCTCCCATTGGAGGTAGGCAGTCCAAGCCAGACTCGGCGCTTTCGGTAACCTTCCTCCGAGTTCAGCCAGAGCAGCACCAGCTTCATCACAGAGGAAGACCTCAGGCTTGAGCGACTGAGACCGCCACTCGATCACCCTCAGCACTGGCACCCCAGTGGGAGTTCCGTCCAGCTGCTCGTAGTCTTCGAGTTCGACATCGAGCTCAAGGCTCACGTCGAACTCGATCTGCGCAGCAGGGTCGAGTAGCTCCCCGTCCAACGTAACTCGCGCGTCATCGAGAGCAACCAAGGTTGGCGCAAGCAAGATCTCAAGCTCACGACCAAAGTCAGGATCTCCAACACGAGCGGCTTTCGGCTCCTGCGCGAGCCTCAGCACGACGTGCGTTCCTGCTTTGATGCCGTCCGAGGATTCAAGCTGCGTCTCAACGTTGATGTGAGTCGACGACAGCCGTGGTATCGAAATCCGTAACCGCTCGAGCTCACCGAAACCGCTGTCCGCAACCGAGTCCCACTCGACCTCAGTCGATACGGCCAACGTCCGGAAACGACCTCGACCCTGTCGACCGTGCAGAGGGCGGCCAGCCGGAGACATCCGCGTGCGCCGCTTCGGAGAATCGCGATGCACACCGAAGGCGCACTCGACATCCGACGCGGCAATCCCGTGTCCATCATCAATGATCACGACACGCCGGACGGGGCCTCCGGGCAGCTCTCGGTGTAGCTCTACCTGCACGGTCTGAGCATCCGCGTCCAGCGAGTTCCAGATCACTTCAGCGACGGCCCTCGCTGCGCTCGACCGTAGGTAACGTTCCAGGTCACGCTCGCCCGCAGCAAGCTGGATGGTCCTCTTCTCTGACAGCGTGTTCTCCACTCGTTGGGCCTAGTGCAACCCTAGAACGTGCCAGGGACAATGGCCTCAAGGGCTGGCCGCTACCGGCGTCCCATGCCGTCACGCCCGCTCGCGCCCACCATGCTGTGCCATCGGGCAAAACCAAAAGAGGCCTCGCCTGAGCGAGACCTCTCGGGATCCCCTTGCTTCCAAGGGTTTCGTTTGGTGGCGGGGGCAGGATTTGAACCTGCGACCTTCGGGTTATGAGCCCGACGAGCTACCAGACTGCTCCACCCCGCACCAGTGACGCTAGCGTGAGCGGTCTTTGAGCCGCAACCTGCCAGGGAGTTCTTCCGTACGATTCCGTTGTCAGGTGTCAGGGCTCACTGGATACCGGCTCGATCGTTAGGATAGGTTGCTCGATGCTCGACCCCGCCGTCATCGACCGGTCCAAGCGCTACATCGGCCCGGTCGATGGTCTGAGCCTGCCGGGCCGGGACATGACCATTTCAGGGATCGACGAGAAGGCGGCGGCCCGCATCCTCAGCAAGCATCCGAAGGGTCCGACCACCAGGTTCGTCGAGCTACCCGCCGGGTGGGGAGCCCGTAGGCCGGGCGCATTCACTGCTGACGTCGAGTTGTTCGTGATCGAAGGGGCGCTGGTGATCGACGGCCGCCGGGTCGGTCCCCACTGTCTGGTGACGATGGAGCAGGCCGCGGCGGTGGGTGAGTTGCGAACCGAGCATGGGCTGAGCGGGCTGCTGTTCACCGGCGCGCCGGTGCGATTCGCTGCCGGTAGCAGTGAGGAGTCCCAGGCTACGGTCCTCTCCTTCGTCGACCGGGATTGGGAGATCGCCGGGCCCGGCATGCTGGCCAAGACCATGGCCGGTCCGGTAGTCACCAGCCGTCTGGTCATGGCCGGGCACGTGGCGACCACGGGCTGGACCCGGCATTCACAGTGGAGCGAGCGGTTCGTACTTACCGGACGATGGCGGGAACAGGCAGCAACCGGAGAAGAGCCGGGGGAACCGATCCTGATGGGGGCCGGGTCCTACCTGTCCCGACCCGCCGGTGTCGGCTTCGACGGCCCCGGTGGCGGCACCGATACCACTGCGGTGTTCCTCGACCGGGTCGTCGCATCATAGGAGCTACCGCAATCATAGGAGCTACCGCATAGGGGCTATCCAGCGTCGACTTTTTGTAGGAAGGGAATGATGGCGGCCAGACAGGCCTCAGGGCTGTCCATCAGGCTGGCGTGGGCGCTTCCCTCCAACCTCAGATACTCCTTGAATGCCGCGTTGGTGAGGTGTTCGTAGATGTAGGCGGCGCCGGCACCGGTCGGACCGGGAAGCTCGGGGGTGAGAATGTCCTCTTCGCCCACGATGACCAGAGCCGGAGCCCGTATCTCGGCCAAGTCCTCGGTCACGTCTACTTCGATCAGCGCATCGCAGGCGTCACAGAAGACATCCATGGAGACGAATCGGGTGGCGAGGTCCTGGATGGCCGCCACGGTTGCATCGCGGCCCTCGGGTCCATCCAGCAGGGATCGTCTCACCGCTTTGGTGCAGAGCTCATAGGCGAGTTCTCGTGAGTGGGTTCCATAGGCCCGGGCCAGGGCTTTCCACACCTCGTACTGCGCTATGGCCGTGTAGTCCGATTTGGCAGTGCAACCGCTCACCACCAGCCCTCCGACCCGTTCGGGGTATCGGGCCGCATATAACAGGGCCAGCGTGGCGCCCATCGACCCACCGTGCACATGAGTGCGCTCGATCCCCAAAGCATCGAGCATGCCGGCCATGTCGGCAGCCCAGACATCGAAGGTGTACTTCTGCTCGGGGCGGTCGCTCTGTCCGTACCCCCGCGGGTCGTAGTCGATGGTGGTGAAGTGCTCGGCCATAGCCGGGGTCACCGCCGCGTAACCCTCATGGCCGCTCACCGCCCCCGGGACCTGCAGCACGTATGGCCCTCGTCCGCTCAGCTCGTAGTAGATCCGGGTACCGTTCACATTCACGAATGGCATTGACGTGACTCCTTGCCAGCAGTTATGGCCGACTCAGGTACTCGAGGGCAGTGAGCGTGTATATCCGGGCCGCTTCGCCGACGCTGGACACGCTCAGATGTTCATTGGGGCTGTGAGCTCGTGGCAACATTCCGGGGCCGAAGGCTGCGACGGTCGGGATGCCGGCGGTGAGCTGGAAATGGGGGGCGTCGGTGGCGCCCGGAAAGGCGTCGAGTCGGGGTTGTTCGTCGAGTACCTCTGCCGCTGCTTTCTGGAGGGCAGCAACGATGGGTTCTTCCGGGGATATCTCGCAGGCGTCGATCCAGATCTCGAAGTGGAGCTCGGCATCGAGGTCGGGGTCGTCGTTCATGGCATCGGCCAAGAAGGATTCCAGGTCGGCGATCAGCGACTCTCGGGACATGCCAGGCAGGGTGCGTACGTCGCAGCCGAACTCGGCGTAGCCCGGATTGACGCCGTAGAAGACACCACCGGAGACCATCACCCCGACGTTGACGGTCGGTCCCACCGGGCACAGCGTATGTTCGGTGTAGCTGATCCGGTCCCGGAGCTCGCGGTCCATCCGATCCATGAGCCGGGCCATCGTGACCACTGCGTTCACCGCTGGCAGCCGATCGGTGATGCTCGAATGCATCTGGGTCCCTCGCACCTCGATCTTGAACAGCGCCACGCCCCGGGAAACGAGATGGATCGACTCCCACTCCCGGGTGATACCGCTCGGTTCGCCTATCACGCACCCGGACGCGGCCAGTAGCCTGTTCTCGGCCAGCCACTTGGAACCCATGATCGATCCGGCCTCTTCGTCGGCGGTGAAGGCCAGAACGAGGTCGCCAGCGAGCGGTCCGGTAGCCACGATCGCTCCCGCGGTATAGATCATGGCCGCCACCGCAGCCTTCATGTCACCCGAGCCGAGTCCTCGGAGCTGACCGTCGATCTCTACCGGGTCCCAGGGATCGGTCTCCCATGCCGCCATGTCCCCGGCCGGTTTGGTGTCGAGATGACCCGAGAGCATCAGCGTGGGTCCGTTGCCTTCCCCCCGGACACGGGCGATCACGTTCGGGCGGTGTGGCTCCTTGCCCACCGTCTCGATGTCGGTCACTCCGAGCCGGCGCAGGTGATCGCTCACCAGTTCGGCCATTGCCGTCTCGTCGCCGGGTGGGTTGGGACTGGGGGTGGCGATCATGGCCTTGGTCAGCTCGACCAGCGCCGGCTCGTTCGCCGCGAGGTACTCGAGTGCTCCGACCTGGCGGTGAATCTCCTGTTCGAGATCGGTCACGGCGACTCCTCTACAGCCCGGCGAAGCTACCAGATCGTGCCGGGCGTAACCTTTACAGCCCGGCGAAGCTACCAGATCGTGCCGGGCGTAACCTTTACAGCCCGGCGAAGCTACCAGATGGTGCCGGGTAACCTTGGGCGATGGAACCTTGGCCAGGCCGGTCCGATGTGCACTTCGAACGCAACGTCGCCGCGACGATGCGAGACGGCACGACGCTATACGCCGATGTCTACCGTCCATCCCACGACAGGTCGGTGCCGGTTCTGCTGATGCGGTCGCCGTACGACAAGAGGCCGGCCACCGCTCACTTCGGCAACGCCCACCCGGTCTGGTACGCGGCCCGGGGATACCAGGTCGTTGTCCAGGACGTTCGGGGTCGAGCCGCCTCCGAAGGAGAGTTCTACCCGTATCTCGACGAACAGGCCGACGGTTACGACTCGGTCGAGTGGGCCGCCACGATGGGCGGCGGCGACGGGCAGGTGGGCATGTGGGGGTTCTCCTACAACGGGGCGACCCAACTGTTGGCCGCGGTCGAACGCCCACCCGGGCTCCGCACCATCGTTCCCGGCTTCACGGCGTCGCAGTACTACGAGGGTTGGACCTACAACGGCGGTGCCTTCGCAGTGGCGTTCCTGTGCTACTGGGCCAACCTGCTGGCCATGGACACGGCCAGCCGGGCTGGTGATCAGGACGAATGGAACAAGCTGGTCGGGGCGTTCGCGGCGCTGCCGGGAGGGTTCTGGCACCTCCCGATGACGCAGTACCCGGCGCTGCTCGGCAGCTACGCGCCTTACTTCTTCGATTGGGTCCAGCACTGCACCTACGACGACTACTGGCGGCGCTGGAGCATCGACGAGGACTACAGCCGCATCGACGTGCCGGCGCTGCATGTCGGCGGCTGGTACGACGTATTCTTGACCGGGACCGTGAAGAACTTCGTCGGTTTGCGGGCCGAAGCCGGCGATGCGATGGCCCGGGCCTCCCAGAAGCTCGTCTTGGGCCCGTGGACCCACATGCCTTGGACCCCTCAGGGTGTCTTCGAGGGCGACGCTCCGGTCACCAACGACATCGACGAATGGCACATCGATTGGTACGACCAGATCCTGAAAGGAGTCGACACCGGTGTCCTGGACAGCCCGGTGACGGTACATCTGTTCAACGGGGGGTGGCGCCACTACGAGGACTGGCCGCCCCCGGAGGCCGAAGCGGTCGACTGGTATCTTCATTCCGGGGGCAGGGCTAACTCGAAGTTCGGGGACGGGATCCTTTCACGGCTGGTTCCGTCTCGCGAGCCACCCGACGTGTTCGTGTACGACCCGGCAGTACCGACGGTGAGCCTCGGCGGCCACTCCTGCTGTTTCGATGCCATCACTCCGATGGGCCCAGCCGACCAGCACCGTACCGAGGTGTCTCGTATGGTGCTGGTGTACACATCGGATCCGCTGCCGGGCGATGTCGAGCTGGTGGGAGACGTGACCGTAACGTTGCATGCGGCCACCACGGCTCGCGACACCGACTGGACGGCTCGCCTGTGCGTCGTCGACCGGGCTGGTGTCTCGACCAACCTCCAGGAGGGGATCCTGCGGGCCCGGTACCGGAACTCGCTCTCGGTCCCCGAGCCGATTGTCCCCGACCGGGTCCACGAGTACACGATCGATCTCGGCCCGGTCGGCGCCTTCGTCACGGCCGGCTCGTGCCTGCGGTTGCAGGTATCCAGCTCCGACTTCCCTCAGTGGGATCGCAATCTCAACACCGGCGGACCGGTGCTGGCCGAACCGGCCTTCAACGGCACTCTGGCCACCCAAACCGTGCTCCATGACGCTTTTCACCCGAGCCGGGTTCGGGTGCCGATGATCGTCAGGAGCCGATGATCGTCAGGAGATGAGCAATTCGACAATGGCGATGATTGACAGCGATGGTTGACGATGGCGATATTTGAGGTGGACGGAGCCCGGATCTGGTATCAGCAGTCGGGCGAAGGCCCGGACTTGGTGCAGATCGGTGGTGCGGTCAGCGGTCATGAGGGCTATGCCACCGTGACCGAGGCCATGAGCAGGCACTTCCGGGTGCTCGACTACGACCACCGGGGTTACGGTCGCAGCGATCGTCCCGAGCAACGCTACGGCCTCGACGTCTGGTCCCGTGACCTCATTGCTCTGCTCGATCATCTACAGGTTGAGCAGACCTACGTACACGGCGGGTCGATGGGTGGCTTCATCGCCGTCTACTTCGGAACCCGCTTCCCGGAGAGGATCGCCAAGCTGATCATCGGAGGGGCGGCGGCCCGGTCCGACACCATGGCCCGCCACCAGTTCCGGGTGTGGCAGGCCCTCGCCCGAACCTGTGGCATCGACTCCGAAGAGCTTGCCGCCCTGCTGTGCACCCACGCCTTCTCCAGGCGCTACCTGGACGGGCCCGATGGTGGGGCGGTGGCGCTGGCCGCGATGCGTGAGGTGACCGCCCGCAACGCCTCCTTGCCCGTCTTTCTCGACGCTTGCGAAGCGATGATCACCGCTGACGTGACCGACGATCTGGCCCGGATCACGGCACCGACGCTGGTGATGGTGGGGGCTGAGGACGGGTTGACCCCGGTTGAGCAGGGTCCGGCCGGCACCGGAGCCCGAGCCATGGCCGAGATGATTCCCGGCGCCCGTCTCGAAGTACTCGACGGCGGCCACGGCTACCTCGTGGAACAGCCGGAGGAGTCGATCCGGATCGTGTTGGAGTTCCTGCTCGAATAACGGGCCCTTACCCGGATCCCTGGTTTCGTTAGGCTCTGGGGAGTCGAGCACTTCGGAGGTCAAGGAAATGAGCGGGCGATTCGAAGGACGCAACGTCATGGTGACCGGGGCCGGGAGCGGTTTCGGGCGGCGGGCCGCAGAGCTGTTCGCGGCAGAGGGCGCCGGTCATGTCTACTTGGTCGACTACAACCAGGAACGGCTCGATGCGGTGGTGCCGGTTGTCGCAGATCTCGGTGCCACCCCGCATCCGATCAACGTCGACCTCGCCGTCATGGACAACGGCGCCGATGCAGTAGCCCGAGCGTTGGCGGTCGACCCGAAGCTCGACGTGGTGGTCTCCAACGCGGCAGCGTGGAGCAACTCGGAGTTCGTCGAGCTGACCGACGAGGACTGGCGGCGGGTCCTGTCGGTGAACCTCGACGCCTATTTCGTTCTGGGCCAGAGAGCGGCCAGAGCGATGAAGGAGACCGGGGGCGGGGTGATCCTGTTTACTGCGTCGATCTCCGCTCTCGGGCACGGTCGGGGATTCACGCCCTACTGCGTGTCCAAGGCCGCGGTCGTGGCGCTGGCCCGAGCCATAGCCGTCGAGTGCGCGCCCTACGGCATACGGTGCAACTGTGTGAGCCCGGGCCCTGCCGACACCCAGCAATCGGTCGACTTGGTGGGCGAGGAGCTGATGGACAAGTGGCGGACCGAGGGCTTTCCGGTGGTACCGGCCAACCGGCTGGCGTCCACCGACGACATCGCCCGAGCTTTTCTATATCTCGCTTCTGACGAGGCCAAATACGTATCGGGCATCAATCTCATCGTCGACGGTGCTCTCACCGCTCAGATCTACGACGTGCCCGAGGATTAGGTGTGAACTCGGTTTGTCGAGCTCGTTGGAATCGCCGGGTCATCGCTCTTACGAACGAATTGCGCTGGGCCCCGGTGGCACCCGTCCATGAGCTCGACTCCTAGACTTGGGTCATGTGCACCACCGGTGCCTTCCGGCTCGGTCCCGAAGACTATTTGCTGTTCAAGAACAAGGACTTCGGACGAAGCTCTTTCGAGGATCGGCTGGTGGTCGAGCCCGACGTCTTCGGTGTCTCGGGGGTGACGACTTGGGCCGGACAGGACCCCGATCGTGACGAGCTCAGCGGGTTCTCCATCGGTGCCAACCGGCACGGGTTGCTGGCGTGTGACAGCAACGTGGCGACACTGCCCGACCACGAGAACTACGACTGCCTGGTGGAGATCGCCTTGCGGGAGGGATATGACGTCTCGTCGGGAGTCGAAGCCGTTCGGGAGGCGACAGCCGCGCACCCCTACCTGTGGGCCAACCTCGTACTGATCGATCGGGCGTCGATTGCAGCTATCGATGTCAGAGGCCATTGCATCGAGGTCGCCGAGGAGCCCGACCGGATCGCCCGGTCGAATCATCACGTGGTGCTGGGTGCTCACGAGCATGACGACGACACGGTGACGTCTCAGAGGCGGCTGGAGTCGGCGACATCACGTCTGACGACAGCGGCGTCGGTCGACGACATTTTCAGGCTCCAAGCCTCCCATGACCACGGCGCCACCGGGATCTGCAACCACACCTTCTATGAAACCGTCTACGCGTACGTCCTACACCGGCGGGACGCCAGGACGAGGCTGTTCGTCACCAAGGGCCATCCGTGCCGGGCTACAGAGCCCGCAGAACTCGAACTACCCCTCGGCGAGGAGTGGACGACCGAAGCAGTCGGCCACTTTCGGGCCCGTTATCCCTCGGCCCGAACCCGGTCGGCGTGATCAGCCGGCGTGGCCGGTCAGGCACCGTCGCTGACACCGACGGCACCGGTCTTGCCGTTTGTAATAAGATACGCGATGCTCATGCCGTGATCGGCTGAACGCTCTAGTTTTCCAAGTCAGTTGTCCAAGTCACCCTGGGAGGATTCAAAATGGGGGATGGAGACCGAAATAATCTAACGCCCGATGTCGGCGAGCTGGTCGACCAGTATCGCAGCGCCAGGCTGTCCCGCCGACGGTTCATGGGCCGCATGACGGCTCTCGGATTCAGCGTGCCGGCGGCTGCTTCGATCCTGGCTGCCTGCGGGGACGACGACGACAGCCCCAGCGTCGATGAGCCCGATGAGCCCGATGAGACTGAAGTCCCCCCCTCCGAACCGGTTGCCATGGAACCGATTCAGGGGGGAACCTTGCGAGAGGGCTACAACCGTGACGTCTCCCCGCACGACCCCCTCACGACCAACTGGTACGACCCCGCCTTCTTCGCCATCTATGAGGCGATCATGTCCAATGACCCCAACGGCAGCGACGTGCCCCAATTCGCATCCGACTTCTCGGTGTCCGACGACGGTCTCGAGTACCGCTTCACCATTCCCGACGGGAAGCTCTCCCACTCGGGGGGCACAATCGACGCTGCCAAGGTGGCGGAGTTCTATCGGACTGTCCAGCAGGAGAGCTTCGTCGCCGGCCTGGCTGCGCCGGTCGACACCTACGAGGCCGATGGCAACCAGGTGGTCATGAAGATGAAGAACCCGTGGATCGGCGCGCTCGGGCCGCACAAGACGGGTTACTGGCGCATCATCAACATCGACACCTGGAAGCAAGCGAGAGGTGACGGCGGCGAATCGACCTACGGAACCGAGTCGGCCGACGGTACCGGGCCTTTCACTCATGAGGCGTGGGAGCCTGGCAGTCGTGTACTGGTCAAACGGTGGGACGACTACCCCGGGTCGCAAACCCCGTTCTTCGAGAACAAGGGCCCGGCCTATCTCGACGCCATCGAGTGGACGGTCATTACCGAGGCCGGTCAGCGGGCGACCCAGATCGAGAACGGCGACATCGACACGCTCATCAATCCTGCCCACCAAGACATCGAGCGACTCGAGTCGAACTCCGATCTGACGGTTACCAGGTATCCAGAATGGTCGGGTTTCATGTTGACCATGAACCGGGACTACCCCGAGCTCTTCGGTGATCGGGAAACCCGCCAGGGGCTCTCCCATGCCCTGGACCGGGAGGGCATGGTCAACGCCATACTGGCCGGCAACGGCGCCGCCACGTACGGGCCTTTCCCCACTACCGACCGCAACTACGAACCGGCTGTCGAAGAGTTCAACCGGTTCGACGTCGACTTGGCCAATAAAAGGCTGGACGACGCGGGCTGGACCGGCGGCGACAGCGTGCGGGAGCGGAATGGAACCGCTTTCTCCTTCGAGTACATCGTCGAGGACGAGTCGGTTCAGGTATCGGTGGCCGAGGCCGTGGCCGAGCAGTTCCGTACCATCGGTGTGCAGGCCAACCTGGCCGTTCGAGACCGAGCGGTGGTGTTCGAGGACCAATCCGGTGAAGGTCGTGAGGCTGCCGCCATGTCCGGCTTCTTCTGGCTGTGGCCGATTCCCCTCGACGTGCTGATCCTGTTCTCCGGTTCGGGGTTCATCCCGGTCCCGAACTTCTCTCATGCGGTCGAACCGCGCATCGACGCCGCGATCGCGGCCTGGCAGCAATCGGCGACGGCGGCCGAGGCGCAGGCGGCTGCCTCGGAGTTCCAGTTGGCTTGGGCCGAGGAGCTTCCCTACCTGTCGATCATGAACCAGAACGCGACCTTCGTGAAGAACAACCGGGTACACGGGTGGCAGCCCTTCGTATGGAACCTCTACCCGTACTACAACGACACTTGGATCGAGGGCTAGCCACTGCAGTGCCGACCGACCCGGAGGCGGCTCGCTACCTCAGGGAATGGGACGATCGACTCCAGGACTATGAGGACCGCCAGCGCATCACCGCGGTACGCCAACTCCTGCGTCGGATGGGCCGGAACCGTCTCCTGCTCATAGGGACGGTTCTAGGTTTCGTTGTCTTGTTCCTCGGCCTGTTCGGGCCGGTCATCTCCGGTGTCGATTACCGAACCCAGAGCTTCCGTAACATCCATCGTCCCCCGTTCAGCGAGGGCCATCTACTCGGCACCGACGAGTTGGGCCGAGATATTGCCATCCGGTTGTTCATCGGTATCCGGGTGAGTTTGCTGGTAGCCGCGGGCGTGACCACGCTGGCACTGGTCGCCGGCGTGCTCCTCGGGATGACCGGAGGCTGGACCGGAGGCTGGACCGACCGCGCCGTAAGGGGTGGCGTGGACTTCGTATGGGGGTTCCCGCTGATCCTGGTTGCGGTGCTGTTCGCGGGAGGACTGGGGGAGGGGCTGTTCCCGGTGATCCTCGCGGTGGGGCTGGTCAACACGGCTGCCATCGCCCGGGTGGTGCGGGGGGAGGTCTTGGTGCTCAAGCAGCGCGAGTTCATCGAGGCTGCTCACGCTGCGGGCGTATCCACGGTGAGGATCATGGGGCGCCACGTGGTCCCCAACATCCTGGCCCCGACCATGGTGCTGGCCTCGTACTACGTGGCGGTGGCGGTTGTGGCCGAGGCCGCGCTCTCTTTCGTCGGTCTCGGGGCCCAGCCGCCCCTGCCCAGCCTCGGGCGGATGGTGTCGGACGGGCGGAACTTCCTGCGGGTCAACCACTGGGAGGCGACCATCCCCGGTCTGGCCATCGTGATGCTGGTGTTGTCGGTGAGCCTCATCGGTGACGGTCTGCGTGATGTATTCGACCCGCGGCTGCGACACGAGGCCAAAGGGGTCGAAGAGTGAGGACAGCGAGATGAGGAGGATCGCCTCCCGCAGCCTTTACATGCTGCTCATCTTGGCGCTGTCGTCGATCGCCGTGTTCTATGCCATCCGACTCTCGGGTGGCGACGCTACCGCGGCCCGCCTGCCCGCCTCGGCATCGGCGGAGGACCGAGCCCAGTTCCGTGACCAGCTCGGGCTCGACGACCCCGTGTACGAGCAGTACTTCCGCTACATGGGCCGGGTCGTCCAGGGTGATTTCGGCTCGTCCATCACCAACAACGCCAAGATCAGCAACCTGGTGAAGGAGCACGGCCGCAACAGCCTGGTCCTCGGGGCATCTGCTTTCGTGCTGGTATTCGCGATCGGGGTTCCCCTCGGCGTGCTGGCCGCGGTTCGCCGCAACCGCTCGGCCGATGCCGGGATCATGACGTTCTCGGTGGTGGGCATGGCCATACCCAACTTCTGGCTGGCTCTGCTGGCGGTGTGGCTGTTCGCCAGTACCCTCGGGTGGCTGCCGTCGGCGGGATGCTGCGGGATCAAGCAACTCATCCTGCCGGCATCGGTTCTGGCACTGGAGGGGATAGCGCTCACTGTGCGTATGACCCGCTCGGCCATGCTCGAGAATCTCGGTGCGGATTTTGTCCGGACCCTTCGGGCCGGCGGTCTGTCGGAGCTCAGGGTCATCGGCAGGCATGTCCTGCGAAACGCCATGGTCCCCATCGTCTCGCTGGCAGGGCTTCGCATAGGACAGATCGTCGGTTATGCGCTCGTCGTCGAGACTATCTTCGGCTGGCCCGGGCTGGGGCAGGTGCTGGTCACGGCGGTGCTGCGCCGCGACTACCCGGTGGCCCAGTTCTTCTCGCTCGTTCTCATAGCCGTCGTCGTGGCGAGCAACTGGCTCGCTGATGTCGGCTACACGGTCGTCAACCCCCGGCTGCGCCGTGCCTGACCGGCAAGCCCCCATTGGCCCGGCAGCCACCGGAGCCGGGCCCCCGGGCCTGGCGCTGTCGATCTGCAACCTCCGGACGGTGATCCGCACCGAGGGGGTGGATCACGAGGTGGTGAGAGGGCTGTCGCTGGATATCCAACCCGACGAGATCGTCTGCCTCGTGGGTGAAAGCGGATGTGGCAAGACCATGACCGCGCTCTCGGCCCTCCGGCTCGTCCCGTCGCCACCGGCGCGGGTCGTCGGTGGGGAGGTGATGTTGGCCGGACGCGACCTCTTGAAACTGTCGAACCGAGAAATGCGAGCGGTGCGGACCGAAGAGATCTCGATGATCTTCCAGGACCCGCTCACCTCGCTCGATCCCGTGTTCACGGTGGGCCAAATGCTCATCGAGGTGATATGCACCCACCGGCCCCTGTCCAAACGTGATGCCACCGATCTGGCGATATCAGCGTTGGGAGGGGTCGGACTGCCGGCGCCCCACCAGCAGATCGATGCCTATCCGCACCAGTTGTCGGGTGGTATGCGTCAAAGGGTGATGATCGCCATGGCCCTGATGCTCGACCCGAGCGTGCTCATCGCCGACGAGCCGACCACTGCGCTCGACGTGACCGTGCAGGCCCAGATCCTGGATCGACTGCTCGAGGAACAGCGCAAGCGGCATATGGCGATGCTGCTCATCACCCACGACTTGGCCATCGTGGCGTCGATTGCCGATCGGGTGGCGGTCATGTACAGCGGCGAGATCGTGGAGTTGGCCCCCGTCCGCGAGTTGTTCTCCAACCCGCGGCACCCCTACACCCAGGGTCTGCTCAAGGCCCTTCCGTCCGCTCGTTCCAAAGGGGTCCTCTACAGCATCCCCGGGCGGGTGCCGCCTCCGCAGTTCCCGCCTCCCGGTTGCCATTTCGCGCCTCGTTGCCCCTACGCCGTCTCCCGGTGCTGGCAGCAATACCCCGAGCTCACGGGGGAGGGGTTGCATCAGATGCGGTGTTTCAACCCTCAACCCTTCGATCCATCGTGACCGCGCCGATTCCGATAGAAGTACGGCTCGCCCGGGGGTTGACGGTTCGCGGTCATGAATTCACTCCTGACGGGCCTCCGGTGGTGTTCGTCCACGAACCGGGCCGGGACCTCGACGCCTGGGAATCACGTACTTCGCAGTTCGCCGACAAGGGATTCAAGGTGTTCGCGCTCGATCTGGCCGGTAACGGCCTCAGTGACGGTGAAGCCGATCAGTGGGAGAGCACAATCGGCGAGGTGATCGCCGAGATCGGTGTCCAATGGGGTCCCGTCGGCGTCGTTGCGGCCGGTGAGTCCTGTCGGCCCTTTCTGGGTATCGGCGCCGACGACGAGGTTCCCGTCCAGGCTTTGATATCGCCCTCGGGCATCGATGAGGCGGCGCTGGGGGACTCTGTGCCCTCGATGCGATTGATGATGTGTGGACCCGGCACCGAGAGTGTGCATCAGATGACCAAGGCGGTATTCGACCGGGCTCGGGGCCAGAAGCTTATGGTCACCGGAGGAGGCGCTGAACAGGGCAGCGAGCTGATCGTAGCCCACGGTCACCTGCTGGGTGAGCTGGTCATGTGGTTCCGCCGGTTCCTGACCGGGTATCACCTGGCCTGGGTCAAAGAGATCACCTCCACCCCTAGAGCCGAGGAGTGACTCATGGAGGGCCTCATGAGGGGCAATGACTCGAACCATCCAGTGACCCAGCCCAGGAGCTATCCATGACTGTTGTCGATGCCCACCTGCACCTGTTCAAGGCCGTCTCCGACCGGTACCCGCGGGATGTGATGGCGCCGATGACGCCTCCCGATCGGGAGGAGAACGCCGAGGCGTACCTGAAGGTCATGGACTCGGCTGGAGTCGACCATTCCGTGGTGGTGGCCCTGTCATCCCATGACCAGTATCTGGCCGATCTCCATCGCAACCATCCGGATCGCTTCGCGACCGTCGGAGTGATCGACGAGGATGCGCCGGATCAAGTGGCCGACTTGGAACGCCGCATAGAGCAGAGCGGGCTGCAGGGATTGCGGCTGTTCTCGCTCGGTGACGATTCACTCGCACCGCAGGATCTGCCGTTGTTCGGGCTGCTCGAGGCCATGGCTCGTCATCGGGTCAAGGTGTGGTTCTACGCCAATGTCGGGCAAGTGGGGTTGCTCGACCGCACGTTGGAGCTGTTGCCCGATCTGGTCGTGGTCATGAACCATCTGGGGTTCTGCCCCGACATCTGGGACGAGATCGTGATCGACGACGACCGGCGGCCTCATTTTGACATCGCCTTGCCGCCCGACTCCCTCGATGCCGTGACCGGGCTGGCCCGGCACCCCAACGTGTACGTACACCTGTCGGGAATGTACGCGTTCACCCACGAGGCCTACCCATACACGGATCTTCAGGCAGTCGTCGACCGCATCCACGGCGCCTTCGGTTCCGATCGGTTGCTGATGGCCAGTGACTACCCCTGGATCCACCCCAACCCTGGATACTCCGAGACGCTGGCGCTGATCGACCACTTCCTGCCCGGCCTACCCTCCGTCGAGCGTGACAAGATTCGGGGCGGCAACGCCGAGCGGCTGTTCACTTTCGTCTAGTCAGCTCCGTCTGGTCAGCTCCATTGCGAGCAGGCGGCGGCCAAGCGGTCGACTCCTTCGAGGAGAAGGTCGGGTGCGGTAGCGAGCGAGATACGGACGTTGGCTCGGCTGGCCGGGCCGAAAGCGGTGCCCGGCACGGTGGCGACATGGTGATCGATGATGAGCCTGCGAGTGAAGTCGACATCGCTGAGGCCCGAGCCGCTCACGTCGATCCAGAGATAGATAGCACCGTCGGGCTTCAGAGTCGGAACCCCGGCCGCGTCGAGGACGGCCAGAGCCCCGTCTCGTCGCTCCCGGTAAGCGTCGCGCATCTCGAACACCACGTCCTGGGGTCCCTTCAGGGCGGCGATGGCTGCCTTTTGGGCCGGTGCGTTGACAGAGGACGTATTCGGCTCCTGGCACTTCACGATCAGCCCGGCCGTATCAGGTGCAGCGACGGCATAGCCGACCCTCCACCCGGTCATGGCATAGGTCTTCGAGAAGGAGTAGAGCAGTATCACCCGGCCGTCGTCGTTGAAAGTTCCGGCGCTGGTCATCGCTTCGCCGAACACCATCTCGTCGTAAACCTCGTCGGCCATCACCCACAGGTCGTACCGGCGAGCCAGATCGATCAGCTCCCTCAGATCGGCGGGTTCGATGACGGCTCCGGTGGGGTTGCTGGGCGAGTTCAAGACGATCAGCTTCGACCGGTCGGTGATGAGGGGCTCGATATGTTCGGCCCGAGGAACGAAGCCTTCGTCGGCAAACGTGGGAAAATACTGTGCCTGCAGAGACTGGATCTCTGCCATCATGCGGAAGTTGGGCCAGGAGGGATCGGCCAGCAGTACCCCGTCGCCCGGATCGGTGAGGGCGCTGATAGTCGAGTACCCGGCCATAACCGCTCCGGTCGTGACTATCACGTGCTCGGGGGTGACCGGTATCTGGTTTCGTAAAGTGACCTTCTCGGCGATCGCTTCTCGCAGCTCGGGTATGCCCGCGTTGGGCGTGTACTTGGTGAACCCGTCTCTCATTGCCTTGGTCGCTGCCTCACACACATGAGGCGGTGTCGGGAAGTCCGGCTCACCAGCTTCGAGATGGATACAGTCGGGGATCTGCCGGGCGAGATCGAACACCTCGCGGATTCCCGACCGCCCCATGGTGCTGACGATCCTCGACGCTGATGTCATGTGACGCTCTCCTCCACATAGCTGCGTTCGATCATGGCCGAGGCCGAGAACACCAGCAGAAGCACCTGACTGCTCCTCACCACCCCGGCCGTCCCGGCTGCCCCGGCATCAGTGGTAGACCTGCCGGACTTCGGCGAAGTGACAGGCGACGGCATGACCGGACGGCTTCTGCTCGAGGGGTGGCTCCTGCGTCCGGCAGATCTCCTCCTCGGATCCGATCGGGCAGCGAGGATGGAACCGGCACCCGGTCGGAGGGTTGACGGCGCTCGGTACCTCACCGCCGAGAAGGATCCGTTGCCGTTGGCGTTCCGTGTCGGGGTCGGGCACCGGAGCGGACGACAGCAGCGCCTGCGTGTAGGGGTGCATCGGCGCCGAGAACAACTCCTCCGATGCGGCCATCTCCACGATCTTGCCCAGGTACATCACTGCGATTCGTTCGGATATGTGACGGACGACGGCGAGGTCGTGGGCGATGAAGAGGTAGGTCAGCCCCAGCTCTTTCTGGAGCCCGTCGAGGAGGTTCAACACCTGCGCCTGGATGGAGACGTCCAGCGCCGAGACCGGCTCGTCACACACGATGAAGCCGGGGTTGACGGCCAAGGCCCGAGCGACGCCGATTCGCTGGCGCTGACCGCCGGAGAACTCGTGGGGGTAGCGGTTGCCATGGGAGGGGTTGAGCCCGACGACATCGAGCAGTTCAGCGACCCGGGCTCGGCGTTCGTCCCGGGCCATCCTGGAGTGAACGGTCATCGGTTCGGCGATCGAGTCGCCGACCTTCATACGAGGGTCGAGCGAAGCCAGGGGATCTTGGAAGATGATTTGCATCTCGCTGCGAAGGGCCCGCAGGGCGGCCCGGTCGGCGCTGACTATGTCGATCGTGTCGAACCCTCCGCCGTCGAGCCGGCGCCGCATCAAAACCTGGCCGCTGGTGGGCTCGATGAGGCGGAGGATGCAGCGGGCCGTGGTCGACTTGCCGCATCCCGACTCCCCGACCAGTCCGAGAGTCGTGGCCCGGGTCACATCGAAGGACACGTCGGCAACGGCGGAGACGTCGTCGTATTCTCGCGAGAAGCCTCGACGGCGACGAAACGTCTTGGTCAGGTTCCGTACCGAGACGGCGACATCTCCGGTCGGCTCGCCTACAGTCGGTTCACGATCCGTCGCCGGTTCGGTGGTCGTCACCGGGACCTCCGTTTCGTCATCTGCGAGCTTACCGAAACGGCCTCGATCGGACGGCTTGATCGAATGGCCCTGGTCGGCAACGCTATAGGCTCTTCCGCAGATGAGAGTAAAGGAGGCCGTCATGGCCGACGAGTTCCGGGGAAAGATGGGGGCTATGGCCGAGGGCGAGGTCGAAGCCTTTCTGGCTTCCGGCACGCTGGCTCGGCTGGCTTGCCTCAAGCCCGATGGATCTCCGTACGTGATCCCGGTCTGGTATCAGTGGGACGGAAGCGACTTCTGGTTCGTCGGTCGGGAAAGATCGGCTTGGTGCCGGTATCTGGCCAACGACCCGAGGGTGAGCATCGTGATCGACGACGCCCACAGCCCTGCCGACGAGATGGGACAGTCGGCGGAGATTCCCAAGGTGTTCGTCGAGGGCAACGCCGAGATCGTCGAGGAGCCCAACGTAGGGGGCCGGTGGGTGCAGGTGGCCGAAGAGATGTCTTACCGGTATCTCGGCCCCAACGGACCTACCTACCTGACCGCGACCTTGCAGCAGCCGAGATGGCTGATCCGGGTACGGCCCACCAAGATCAAGACCTGGCAGGGTGTCGGGTGGTCGCCGAAGTACTGGGTCGGCAGCTCCGGCGGACCGAGCTACGAAGAGGTGCACTCGTAGCCGAAATCCTTGATCTGTTCCGTCTCGACGGGCGTAGGGCGCTCGTCACCGGCGGTTCCAAGGGTCTGGGGGCGAGGATCGCCGGGGCTCTGGCGTCGGCCGGTGCTGATGTGGCTGTGGTGTCGCGCCACGGCGACGAGGCCGGCGCTCAGGCTTCTTCGATCCAAGCCGAGCACGGCCGTCGGGCGGTTGGCATCGAAGCCGACGTGTCGGTCGAGTCCGACGTGGCCGGGGCGGTGGGGGAGTGCGCCACTCGACTCGGGGGTCTCGACATCGTCGTCAACAGCGCCGGGGTCATAGTGCGGGGATCGATCGACGAGCTCGACCGGTCGGACTTCGACCACTCGCTGGACATCAACGTGGCCGGTACATGGCTGGTGTGCAAGCACGCCGGACCGATCATGCGCCGAGCGGGCTGGGGGCGGGTGGTCAATCTCGCTTCCACCTTCGGGCTGGTCGGAGCCCCGGATCGAACCGCCTATGCCGCTTCCAAGGGCGCCGTCGTGAACCTGACCCGAGCCTTGGCCATGGAGTGGGCTCTCGAGGGGGTCACCGTCAACGCCTTGGCCCCGGGGCCGTTCTTGACCGAGATGAACATCTCGGCCCAGAACACGCTCCACGCCAAGCGAGTGATCGGCCAGGAAGTGGCCATGCAGCGCTGGGGCGAGCTGCACGAGATCGAGGGTGCGGCCCTGTTTCTGGCTTCGGATGCTTCCAGCTATGTGACCGGGACCGTGCTGGCGGTCGACGGAGGCTGGACCGCCCATTAGAGAAGCTGGACCGCCCATTAGAAGGGAACGGCCCCACCCCCGGCCCGGTGGGCCGTCTGCGGGACCGGTCAGCCGGCGTCGCCCTTGGTGTGGCGGTCGAGCCAGGCCAAGGTGAAGTGATTCCACTCGTCGGCCATCTCGTGGAAGGCGATATGACTCGACTGCGCCCCCGCGAACACGTGCATCACAGCCCCCGGGATCCGGTCCTGAACTGCTCGCCCGTACCGGGTGGGCACCTGCCAGTCGACTTCGCCCGCAGTGATGAGGGTGGGCACCGAGATCCGGTTCAGCCGGGCCAGGGCGTCGTGGGTCTTGTCGGCGTGGAAGTGACCGAGCATGCCCTGCTTTGAAGGGGGATGGGGATTGTCGAGAATGAACCCGGTCTCGAAGGCGGCGGCATCGTCTGGTCGCTCATTGACGAAATGGGGGCTGGCCACCCATAGCAGGGCAATGCGAATATAAGTGGCGGGGTCGTCGTGGACGATAGCGAGCTCCATGGTTTCGATCATGCGGATGAACCATTCGTCGGATCTGCCCCAAGTGCAGTGGAGCTGTAGCGAAGCCACCTGCTGCGGATGGTTGATGGCCAACTCCTGGGCGGTAGCGCTTCCGAGCGACAACCCGGAGATGTGGGCTCGACCGATGCCGAGATGATCCAGCAGCGCCGAAGCGTCATCGGCCAGGATCCGCATCGAATACGAATGCCGGTCTTCGGGGTGGGTGGACCGGCCCGTTCCTCGGGCGTCGTAGGTGATCACCGAGTAGTGGTCTCGGTATGCTTCGACCTGTGCGGCCCAAGTCGTGTGGTCGGCGGCCGTTCCCATGATCAACAGGAGCGGCTCGCCCGACCCCTCTACCTCGTAGTAGATCTCGATGCCGGTCCGAAGCTGTGCAAACGCCATGATCGTTCATTCTGTTGTGCGGGGCTTGGCGTGGGAAGGTATCACTGGTTGGTAATCTCTCCATCGCGGGCCGCGATATCGCACCGTCGTGGGCCACGCAAGGATTTCGCCTGGCAGTGGGTTCGGACCGACTTCGGCCGGACACTGCTACTGCCATCCTCAGAAAGGTTGCCCATCGGTTATAGGGTTTGATGGGGTGGGAGGTTCGGCCCGCTGCCGGGTGGAGACGAAGGAGCATTGCCATGACTCGCATGACACCGAGCGAAGCGTTCGTGGAGACGATGGTGGCCCACGGTGTCGACACCATCTTCGGCATCATGGGCAGCGCCTTCATGGACGCCATGGACATCTTCGAGCCGGCCGGCATCGAGTTCGTGCCCGTTGTGCACGAGCAGGGTGGCGCCCACATGGCCGACGGGTTCGCCCGGATCAGCGGCCGCCACGGGGTGGTGATCGGTCAGAACGGACCGGGCATCTCCAATTGCGTTACCGCCATCGCGGCCGCTTACTGGGCTCACAGTCCGGTGGTGGTCGTCACCCCGGAGGCAGGAACCATCGGGATGGGGTTGGGCGGCTTCCAGGAGGCCAACCAACTCCCCATGTTCGAGGAATTCACCAAGTATCAGGGCCACATCAACAATGAGCACCGCATGGCCGAGATCACGGCCCGCTGCTTCGACCGGGCCCTGTCGGAGATCGGCCCCACCCAGCTCAACATCCCCCGAGACCGCTTCTACGGGGAGATCGATGTGGAGATACCACAGCCTCAGCGTCTCGATCGGGGTCCGGGCGGAGCCGGAGCTCTCGACGAGGCCGCCGATCTGCTGGCCCGGGCCGCTTTCCCGGTCATGATCTCCGGTGGGGGAGTGGTGATGGGCGACGCTCTCACCGAGACCGTCGAGCTGGCCGAGCGGCTGGGCTGCCCGGTGGTCAACAGCTACCTCCACAACGATTCCTTCCCGGCCCGCCACCCCCAGTGGTGCGGACCCTTGGGCTATCAGGGTTCCAAAGCGGCCATGAAACTGCTGGCTCGGGCCGACGTGGTGCTGGCTCTGGGTACCCGGCTCGGTCCCTTCGGCACCCTGCCCCAGCACGGTCTGGATTACTGGCCTGAATGTGCCAAGGTCATCCAGGTCGACGCAGACTCCAAGATGCTGGGTCTGGTTCGCAAGATCGATGTGGGGGTCTTCGGTGATGCCGGGGCGGCCGCCCGGGCCCTGACCGAACAGCTGACCGGCCGGGAGCTGGCCTGTGACTCGAACCGGGCCGAGCGAGCCGCAACCACAGCCTCCGAGAAAGCCGAGTGGGAGGCCGAGCTCGAAGACTGGACCGAGGAGACCGACGACTTCAGCGTGGACATGATCAAGGAGGCCGCAGCCGAGCGGGGTGGCTGGCTGCATCCCCGCCAAGTGCTGCAAGAACTGGAGCGGGCCATGCCGGCCCGGGTGATGGTGTCCACCGACATCGGCAACATCAACTCGGTGGCCAACAGCTACCTGCGCTTCGACGAGCCCAGATCGTTCCTGGCCGCCATGAGCTGGGGCAACTGCGGCTACGCCCTGCCCACCGTCATCGGGGCCAAGAAGGCAGCCCCCGACCGGCCCGCTGTGGCCTACGCCGGGGACGGGGCCTGGGCCATGAGCATGGTGGAGATCATGACCGCGGTCCGCCACCGCATCCCCGTCACCGCCGTGGTGTTCCACAACCGGCAATGGGGGGCGGAGAAGAAGAACCAGGTCGATTTCTACGACCGCCGATTCGTGGCCGGTGAGCTCGAAGGGGGCGAGAACTGGTCGGAGGTGGCCAGGGCCATGGGCGCCGACGGGGTGCGAGTCGACGACCTCGATGACGTCGGCTCCACCCTGACTGCGGCCATCGACGCTCAGATGAACGCCGGCCGCACCACCGTCATCGAGGTGATGTGCACCAAGGAACTGGGCGACCCGTTCCGCCGGGACGCACTGAGCCGGCCGGTGCGACTGCTCGACAAGTACGCCGGCCATACCTGAGTGCGTTCAGTCGTATCAATCGTCTGGACGTATCAATCGTCTGGACGTATCAATCGTCTGGTCAAGAAAGGCAGGCTGACATCATCCGCTATCGTTTGGTGATACTTCTGGCCGCGGTGCTGGTTATAGGGGCATCATGCGCCGGCAACGGCGGTGACGATACCGCTGGAGGCGACGATACCGCTGGAACCGTGCCGGCCGGTACGACCGTGCTGACAACGACCACAACTGAGACGTCGGTGGATGAAGGGACGACTACCACCCGGACCGGTGCCGCCGGGATCGGTGACAGCTTCTACCCGCAGCTCGGCAATGGTGGATACGACGCCCTCCATTACGAAATCGAGCTTGATGTCGAGCCCTCGACCAACACGATCGAAGCAGTTACAACACTCAGGGCTCATGCGCTACAGGACTTGTCGGCGTTCAATCTCGACCTGCAGGGGCTAACCGTCCATGCCGTAACCGTCGAGGGAGTCGACGCCGAGTTCTCCAGGACTGGCAGTGAGCTGACGGTTCGGCCCGCGTACCCATTGACTGAGGAAGCGAAGTTCTCGGTCAGCGTCAGCTACTCCGGATCACCCGAGCCGATCGATGATCCCGGCGTGCCGTTCGAAAAAATCGGCTGGCACTCGAGAAACGGTGTGATCTTCACGGCGAGTGAGCCGTCGGGGTCGATGACGTGGTTCCCGAGCAACAATCACCCCAAGGACAAAGCGACTTTCGACTTCCGTATAACCGTGCCCGAACCGATGACAGCCGCAGCCAACGGGCTCCTCGTCGATGAAGTCACTGCCGATGGCCAAACGACCTTCACATGGCAGATGAACGACCCGATGGCCACCTACCTGGCTGCGGTCTATGTCGGCGATTTCGAGCGTCTCGAGTATGAGCCCTTTGGCAGGCCGCTGATCCGTGATTACGTTCCTCGTGGCGCCTTGCCAACTGTGAGTGACGCCTTGTCTATCACTCCTGATGTGATTCGCTTCTACGAGCAGTTACTGGGGCCCTACCCCTTCGAAGCCTACGGCACGATCGTGCTGCCGTTCCCGACCGGCTACGCGCTCGAGAACCAGACATTGTCGGTCCACGGAAGCGATAGTATTGATCCCTACACCATCGCTCACGAGATCCTGCACCAGTGGATGGGCAACTCTGTGACCCTGGACGACTGGAGCGAGATCTGGATGCACGAAGGTTTTGCCTTCTACCTACCCTTTATGTACTTAGCCGAGCAGGACGGCACCGATATCAAGACCGAAATGGATCGGATGCACCAGTTCTTGCTCATCCAGGGCGCGCCACCACCCAGAGGGATCGAGATCGGAGATCTGTTCAATCCCGATTCTGTCTACCTCCGTGGAGGCTTGACCTTGCACGCTCTGCGAGGCCATGTCGGCGACGAGGTGTTCATGGACATCATGCGAGCCCATTACGAGCGCACCGCTGGTGGCACCACCAATACAGCTATCTTTCTCGAAATCGTAGGTGAGTTGGCCGGACCCGACGCCGTAGAACTGGTCGAGTCGTGGCTGTTCGATATGGATGTACCGGCGACGCTGTAGTCATCTCGGCATTTCCTGGTCGTCGGCGCCGAGTCCCAGCACGGCGGCCACCTCGTCGAAATCGGGCAGCCCTCCGAGCGGTCCGATCATGGTGATCTGATCGTCAGCCGTCAGCACCAGTTCTGCATCTGCCCTCAGTACCCGCCCGTCTCGGCGGATGGCCTCCAGATGGAACCCGGCACCGATAGTGAGCTCGTTGATTCGGTGACCGATCAGCACCCCGGTCGACAGCTCCGTCAGCAACGGGTACTGACCGATGGACAGCTCCGGAAGCAGTGCTTCTTTCACCTCGGTCTCGTAGCCGGCTTCGGCTACCGCAACCGCTTCGTCCGAGTGCAGATAGGCAGCCAACTCTCCAGCCAGCCGCAAGGCCCGGCCTGGTGCATCGACGCAGCCGGCCAGAAAGAACAGAACGTTCACCCGCTCGCCCCGACCACCCCAAGCGGCCGGGATCCGGATGCCGCCGACGGCCCGCACGATCACAAGATGGTCGTCGTCGGTGTCGAAGAATGCCACCGGAGTGGCCGTGGGGTGGACCTTCGAAGGGTGAATCCACAGCGAACCGGTCTCCAGAAACCGCTCGGTCACGGTTTCGGCGTCGATTCTCATGTGCTGGCACAGCACCTCGGAGGCACGGTGGGCGGCTTCGTCGATGCCAGCCCCGGCCGGGATGGCGACAACCGCGGCTCTGGCGATCAGGCCCGGGTACTCGTCGGTGGCCCGCAGCCCGTGGCTTTTCATGGCTTCGCTGATCTCACGGTCGACCCCCCGGTCGACGAGCCGACCCCAGCGTTCGAACACGTGGTAGATCGCTCCGGCGTGAGTGGCTCGGGTTCGGCCGTAGAACAGGTACCACCCGACCCCCACCCCCACCGCTACGAGCGTGAACAAAATGGCCAGGGAGCCGAGCTCCACGATGAGGTACAGAGCCACTCCGATTCCGAGCATCTGGAGCCACGGGAACAGCGGAGCTTCGAATCCCGGGGCGTAAGAGGGGATTCGGGCCGCTCTCAACACGATCACGGCTGCGTTGATCAGGCCGAGAGTCAATAGGACGCAGGTGCTGGCCAGCTTGGCGATGGCACCCACGTCCAAGGCCATGACTGTTGCTGCCATGCCCAAGCCGGTCACCGTGATCCCCCACACCGGTGTGTTGAACCGGCCCAGTCGTTGGAACCGGTCGGCCACCAGCCGGTCGCGGCTCATGGCCAGCGGGTAACGGGCTGCAGCCAGAATGCCGGCGTTGGTGGCCGACGCGAAAGCGGCCAAGGCGGCCAAGGCCACCAGCACCGCGCCAGCGGCTGGCAGCACTGCTTCGGCCGCGGAGTGGATCGGGGCCAGATCGTCATGGAGTTCTGCCGGGGGCAGGACTGCCACCGTCACCAAGGCGCCGAGTGTGTACAGCACGGTACCGGCCAGCAACGACAGCGACATCCCCACCGGGATGTTGCGGGACGGGTCCTCGATCTCCTCGGCGGCACTGGCCACATTGGTGAGGCCGCTGTACGACACGAACACCAAGCCCACCACCCCGATCAGCCCGTCGGCTCCGTTGGTGACGAAAGGTTCGAACCGGCTGGCGTTGCCGATCCGGGGCAGGCCGGCTGCGACGAACCACGCCATCACCGTGAGCACGAAGCCGACCAGCATCATTTGCAGCGACGCGCTCACCCGTGGGCCGAGGAAGTTGACCAACGTGAACCCGGCGATGAGGGCCATGGCCAGGGGTTTCGCCGGGATGTCGAAGGCGATGTTGAGGTAGGCGCTCATGCCCACCAAGGCGAAGGCGTCCTTGAGCACCAACGACAGCCATGTGGCCATGCCCGCCACTGTTCCTGCTGCCGGTCCCAGCGCTCGTTCCAAGAAGTAATATGCCCCCCCGGCTCGGGGCATGGCCGTAGCCAGTTCGGCCACGCTCAACATGGCCGGAACCGCGATCACCCCGGCGATGGCGTAGGCAACCGGTGCGCTCGGCCCGGTCGCAGCCGCGGCCAGCCCCGGCAGCAAGAACAGGCCCGAACTCAGCATGGCCCCCGTGCTCAACACGAAGACGTGGCGCAGCCCCAACGAACGGGTCAGCCTCCGCTGGTCCTGCTGAGCCATCCGAAACCATACCGTATCGCTCTCGCCCCCTTTTTGTAGCCCCCTTTTGTAACTGTGGACCGGCTTTCGGTTCGAGTTCACGTGGTGCACTGGCTGTGCTGATCAACCTGACCTGAGCGCTGCGGGCGCTCAGGCTGAGGCTGCGAGTAAGTTACACTGTCGTAAGTCACCTCGTCGAGGTATCTCCGCTACTACTGATACTCAGGTCACAAGTGCGACAAGAATTTCTGCCGATTGGCACAGGATCCCCCACTTTGCTGTCAGGGTCGACCGCGAACGGGAGACACGCGGTGTCGGAGGACCCTGCCGGCAAAGGCGGCGCGTCGGCGTGGTCGCCTGCGATCCAGATCGGTGAGTCGGTCTTGTACGAAGCGGATTGTCGGATTGAGTGATCGCAGTTGGTTGACGGGCCGTCGTTGTGTGTCCGTGCTGGGAGTGTTGCTGATAGCGGTCTCGGCCTGCGGGGAGGGCACGAAGGCCGAGGACATACCCGAAAAGCTGGCGGAGGATGCGTCCACACCGAGCGAACCCGGTCCCGACGAGCCAGTTTCCCGAGATACGGTCCCTGACGAGGTTGATTCCGGGTCTGTTCCCCAAGAGGAGGAAACCCCGAGTCGGTCCGGGTCGGGCGGGAGCGAACCCGGCTCGGTCCGGTTCGTGAGCCAGAACATCTTGCACGGGGTTGCTTGCCCGGACGGCAGCGAGGCCTGTGCCCTTCGAGCCCGGATTGCGCTGTTCATGGACCAACTCGCCGAAGCTGGCTGCCCCGAGATGGTGTCGATCCAGGAGGTCAACGAGCCGATCGTGACGTTGATATCGGCACGAGCCGATGACTGCGGATACGAAGTGGTGTGGGACGGCGATCCCGGGCTCGACCGGGAGGTGGTCTTGACCACCCTCCACGTGATCGACTCCCAGCGGCGGATACTGGCGGACCGGTTCCGGTCGGTCTACGCGGTGCGGGCGATGTCACCCGTCGGCGTGGTCGACTTCTTGACCACTCACCTCGCCTCCAGCGAAGATCGGCCCTGCACTCCCGAGCTGTGCCCTCCTCCTTGTGAGTCCGGGCTGAGCCTGCGTACCTGCCAGGCTCACCAAGTGCTCCAGTTCGCCCGGGCAGCGGCGATCGCCAGAGGGATCACGGTTGTGGGCGGTGACTTGAATGCAACGGCCGGTGAGCAACCGATTCGGGTGTTCGCTGATGCCGGATTCGTTGATTCGCATTTGGCCGCTGGCCACAGCGAATGCGACAGGATTACGGGGAAGAAGTGTACCGCGGGACGAGCCGACGAGTCTCTGCAGGACATGACCGATCCCGACAGCCGGCAACACAGCCGCATCGACTACCTGTTCTACGCTGCTGCCGACCGGAACTGCTCGGTAGGGCCCGATACCGGATTGTTCAACGCCGAACCGGTGGTCGGGGAGTTGGCGTTTCCATCCGACCACACCGGTGTGGCGCTCACCCTGGAGTGCGCCACGACCGGAGCCGACAGAGCCGATGCGACCGGTGCGACCCTTCCCGAGCGGCCGGATTCAGCGGCAACAGCCACGGCAACGACCCAGGAGCTCGATGCAGCTACGGCGGACGCCATCACCTTCGCGTTCGAGACCTTCTTGGACGGGTCGATCACCGATATGGAGCTCCGAGTGGCCCAAGTGGAGGACCTGCCCGGGCTACACCGAGCGGTGTTGGAGACGTTCTCCCGGTCCGGGGAGTCCGCCGCGATGGTTAATGGTCGCGTCGATTCCGTCTCGCGACCGTCGAGCACCACAGCAGAGGTGATCTACTCGATTCTGCTGGAGGACCAAATCGTCTTCGCCGGGCGGACCGGTGAGGCCGTCCTCGTCGACGGAGACTGGTTCGTGTCGAAGTCGACCTACTGCGACTTGGCCGCCCTGGGAGGGGAAGCGGAGACGAGCACCGTGTGTCGAGGCGAGGTCCGGTGAGGTCGTAGAACTGGCGGGGTGGAGCCCGCATGGTTGGCTGACTGACGTGGACAGACAACACCGCTATCGTTCGCCCCGTGACGTGGTGGTTATGGGTTCTGGTTGCCGGGGGCTCGGTGTCGGCGTTGGTGACGATCTACGACATCACTCAGAAACGCCATGCCGTGCTGCGGAACTTCCCGATCATCGGTCATCTGCGGTACCTGCTGGAGTCGTTCGGTCCTGAGCTGCGCCAGTACATCGTCAGCGACAACGATGAGGAACGGCCCTTCAACCGCAACCACCGCCGGTGGATCTACGCCACGGCCAAAAAGGAGAATCCCTACTTCGGGTTCGGGTCCGACAACCGGGTCGAAGACGATGGTTACGTGTTCTTCCGTCACTCAGCTTTCCCGATCGACGATGACGACCCCACCGACGAGCTGGCCGCCCGCAAGGTCTTGGGTGCGTGGCGGAACCGGCCCGGCGCATTCCGACCCTCGTCAATCGTCAACATCTCGGGCATGTCATATGGGTCGCTGTCGGGTCCGGCCATCGAGGCACTGAACCGAGGCTCGGCTTTGGCCCGATGTCTTCACAACACCGGCGAGGGCGGCATCAGTGGTCACCACCGTCACGGCGGTGACTTGGTGTTTCAAGTCGGCACCGGTTACTTCGGGGCCCGTGACGGCGCCGGACAGTTCTCCATCGACGCCTTTTTGGCTTCGGTCGACTCGGCTCCGGTGAAGGCCGTGGAGTTGAAGCTCAGCCAGGGCGCCAAACCCGGTCTCGGCGGAGTACTTCCCGGCACCAAGGTGACGCCAGCTATTGCTGCCGCCCGAGGTGTTCCGGTAGGCGTGACCGTTCGTAGCCCCAATCACCATGCGGAGTTCGACGACGTGGCTGGTCTGGTCGATTTCGTGGAGCGTTTGGCCGAAGCCTCAGGGCTGCCGGTGGGAGTCAAGTCGGCCGTGGGTGACAACCGGTTCTGGATCGAGTTGGCCCAGCACATGGCCGCCACCGGCCGCGGTCCCGATTTCATTGCTATCGATGGAGGGGAGGGCGGCACCGGAGCCGGGCCGCTCACCTTCACCGACAACGTGGGTTTGCCCTTCCGAGCCGGCTTCGTCGAGGTGTATCGAGCCTTCGTAGCCGCCGGCCTGCACCACGAAGTCGTGTTCATAGGAGCAGGCAAACTCGGTTTTGCCCCGGAAGCCATGGTGGCCATGGTCATGGGCGTAGACATGATCAACGTGGGTCGAGAAGCCATGATGGCTATCGGCTGTATCCAGGCTCAGCGCTGCCATAGCGGCCGCTGCCCTACCGGCGTCGCCACCCAGAATCGATGGTTGACCCGGGGGCTCGACCCGGACGACAAGTTCGTGCGGCTGGCCAACTACGTATCTGGTCTGCGAGCCGAGCTCTGCCGACTGAGCCAGGCCATGGGCGTGCCTCATCCGTCGCTGGTGGCCCCCGATGCGGTGGAGATACGAGGTAGTGACGGTCGGTTGGTGCCCCTGCTCGAAGCGTTGGGCTACGAGCCGGAGGCGAGAGCGGCCCGCATCTGTCCTCTGGCTCAGGTTTCTTGACCCGGCACCGCCTGGGTCAACTGGGTGAGGAGCCGCTCGATCAAGGCGTCGATGGAGGCCGAGGTCTCGGCCTGCTGATCCCGGAGGGACTGAAGCTCTGATATCAGCTCAGCTATGTCCGGATCGGTACCGCCAGAACCCAAGTCGGGTGGCTCCGGCAACGGATCGGTCCCGCCGCCGACAGGATCAGGGGAGCCGGTCGAACGGCCGCCGTCGGCTACGGGCGGCAGGATGATGTCGCTGAAGTCTTCGTCGGGGAAGAGCTTCTCCAGTGCCTCTTCGAAGCTGTTGGCCATAGCGGTGCGGTCGCCCACGGCCGCTATGACGCCGGCCAGCAGCGGAATCTGAGTGCCCTGGGCTTTGACGTACAGCGGTCGCACGTACAGCACCGAGTTGTCCACCGGTAGTAGCAGTAGGTCCCCGAAGTCGACCGAGGAGCCTTGGTCGTTGAGCAACGTGAGCTCGCGACTGATTTCCGGGTTGGTCGAAATGTTCGAAGCCACGATGGCCGGTCCCGGCGCCAGCAAATTCGACATCTCGTAGGACACCAGCCGCGAACTACCGTCCGGGTTCGTCTCTCCCACCATGAAAGCGGTGAGTTCCTTGCGGCTGTCATCATCGGATACCGGCACGAACGAGCGCAAAGTCACGTAAGAAACCTCGTCCTCGCCCGGCAACTGAATGAGCGAGTAGTAGGGTGACACCCGTCGCTCCCGGCTGGTTATCACTCCGCTGGCGTCGATGGAGGTCTCAGCTATGCCTCCGGCGCCAACGCTGCGGCCCGGGTCCTGGGCTACGGCCCATCTCTCGGTGCCGATGATCAAGGCTTCGGGTTCTGTGACCTGGTACGAGGCCCACATATTGGTCTGGACAGTGAAAAGATCGTTCGGGTAGCGAAGGTGATCGCGCAGCCCGGCCGGCATGGTCTCGAAGTCTTCGAACAAGTCGGGGAATGCGCTCTGCCAGGCCTCGATGATGGGGTCTTCGATCGGCATCACGTAGAGGGTGACGTCGCCGTCGTAGGCATCAACCACGACCTTGACCGAGTTGCGAATGTAGTTGGCCGGCCCGGCCCGCAGGTCGGCCTGACTCGGCAGTCCACTGGTGTCGGCCTCCTGGGAGTACGGATACCGGGTTGTCGTCGTGTAGGCGTCGAGCACGTAGTGGATGCGACCGTCGAACACCACCGGGTACACATCGGAGTCCAGCTCCAGGAACGGGACCACTTCGGCGACTCGCTTCCGGACGTCGCGTACGTAGATGATCCGGGTGTCGTCGTTGACGAAGTTGGAAATGAGCGGATCGAACTCAGCGAAGCGAAGGGCGAATGAGGCCCGCCTCAAGAACGACCCCATGGACACACCGCCGTTCCCGTCGTAACGAAAGCTGACGTCTTGCCCGTTGCCATCGACGTAGTCGACCTCGTCTCTGGTGGCGCCCACCAAGGCGTAGCCGGAGATGTTCTCCCCTATGTAGATCTGGGGTTCGTCCAACTCGATGTCCAGCCGCGGGTCGATGTCCACGGGCAGGCCGCCGGTCACGAATTCGGGACTGCCCCGCACGTTGGTGACATTGGCTCGAGCCATGGCCATCCCGTACCCGTGGGTTATGGCCACGTGCCTACGCTCCCACGAGCCCAACTCGCCCAGGTTCAGTTCCCGAGCGGCCAACACCACTTGGGTGAGCTCGCCGTCCACCGGGTATCGATCGACGTCGAGAACCGTGGAGAACCGGTAGAAGTCACGCTCGCCCTGGTCCTTCTCGAAGGTGTCGGTGAGAGTGAACGGGTCGAGGATCCTGGTGTTGCGGATGGTTTTCTTCGCGGCCTTGATCTGGTCGGCGCTGAGATCGGTGCGGTAGTCGAACGTCTCGAGGGCCACGTCGTCGTCCGGCAGTAGTGAGTAAGCAGCTCGGGTGGCCGAGATGTTGTCGATCGTGTACTGGGCCTCCCGGGCCGTCTCGTTGGGTTCGACCCGGAACCGCTGCACGAAGGCCGGGTATATCCCGCCCACCACAATGGTCACGAAGGCCCACAACCCCACAGCCAGCACCGGCAGCACCCAGCCTCGCCGACGCAGGTTCACCACCAGCAGGACTACGGCGAACAGCGAGATCAGTAGCAGCAACCCCAGCGCCGGCAGTCTGGCCTTGACGTCGGTGTAGAGGGCGCCGTTGACCACGCCTTGGTCCGACACCGTGAGCTCGTAACGGGCCAACCAGTAGTCGGCGGCCTTGACGAGGGCGAGCACGGCCAGGATGGCCGACAGGTGCACCTTGACCTGTGGGGTCACCCGTTGCGGGCCTCGGGTCTGGATGCGGATGCCGCCGTTCACGTAATGGGCGATGGCGACCAAGACGAAGATGAGGACG
Organism: Acidimicrobiales bacterium; assembly: GCA_963422655.1. GTDB lineage: Bacteria > Actinomycetota > Acidimicrobiia > Acidimicrobiales > Aldehydirespiratoraceae > CATQHS01. The sequence continues at coordinate 2,403,891 of OY730440.1, forward strand.
AAAGCGGCAAAGCCCCAGCTCACCAGGAAAGACAGGAACGGGAGCTGGAACACGTAGAAACCGATGTCGGTGCCGAAGAGCGGGTCGTCGATGCCGAAGTCTCGGCTATTGGTGAACAGAAGCCAGTTCTCCCATTGACTCGAAACCCCAGCACAGGCCATGAGGGTGAACAGCAGCGACACGACAGTGCGGACGAGCTTTGTTCGCCCGCCGACGGCGGTGTGATAGCGGCTCAGTAGCTCCTCTTCGGGGCCCGGGGGTCGCAGTTTCGGGGCGAGGCGATCGGCGAGGAGTAGGTTGCCCCACGCCAGTAAGAAGAATGCTGCTCCGAAGATCAGGGCCAAGGCCAGCTTGGCCACCAGCACCCGTTGCCATACGTCGGTGCGATCCAGCGAGTCGAACCACAAGTAGTCGGTGTAGAACCGGGCCGTCCCCCGAAGAGAGAAGATCAAGACGAGCATGCCGACGAATACCAGTGCGGCGGCGATCCGGCCGCGGCGTCCGAACCGGCGCCTTCCGTCAGATCCCATGGGCGTCATGGTTTGCATGATCAGACCTCCGTCGAGTTCTGCGGGCTGCCGACGGCGGCCAGGGCTGATTCGGCGGCTCGGGGGGCTCGCCGGGTGCGGGACTCCCGGTAGAGGACGCTCACGATGGCGTTCAACTCGGCGACTTCGGTGGTGCGGTCGAGGGCTTCACGCAATCGGTTCCGCATTGGTGCCACCAAGGTTTCCGTGATGGCCGCAGTAGCAGCGTCAACATCGAACTCGCTCACTTTCACATCGATATCGGAGGCGTAGTCTTGCAGAGGTCCGGGGACGACCGCAGTGAAGGAAGCCGCGGCATCCCTGTCGGTCAGCAGGTTAGCGATGGCTGCGGCCCCTTCCCGCCGGAGCGCGTCGAGCAGTTCGCCCTGCTCGTCGACAACTCTTTGCTTCAGGGCTCGGGTGATCTCTCCGATAGCGGCTGATCGGGCTGCATCGACAGCCTCTTCGACTCCGGTTCTGTCGCTGTTGCTGCCGGTGGCGGTGGTGGTACTGGTCACGATCTCGTCCGGGCGTTCTTCATGATCTTCGGGCACCGCGGTTCGCAGTCGGGCGAAAAGGTCGTCGATACCGCTCGGAGCATTGATGTCTTCTACCTCGTTTTCGGCTTCGACCTCGGTTTGGGGCGGCGGGACGACCTCGGTTTGGGGCGGCGGGACGATCTCGGGTTCGGGCCGCGGTTCGATCTCGGGTTCGGGCCGCGGGACGCCGTCTCCGACGGCACCGGATCGGTCCGATGGCTCGACCATCGGATGTCCGATTATCCGAGCCGCGTCGAGTTCGGTCTCGAGTGCTTCAGCCGTTGTTTCTGGTTCGGCGGCGATACGCAACCCGGCCCGTTCTGCTGCCGCTCGGGCCTCGGGCACGGACTCGATCAGCCCAGCCACCGATCTGTCCAGCTCCTGCTGGGTCGAGGCGAACGACTCCAGCAACCGGTCAGCAGCGGCCCGTAACTGCTCAATTTCGGCCCGGTACACTTGGCGCTTGCGGGCCAGCTCACCCAGCATCTGCTTGCGCACGGCCCGGGCCTCGGCCACGATCTCTCGCCCTTGGGCTCGACTCTCGTCCACGATCTGGGCCGCATCGGAGCGAGCTTGCACGAGCAGTTGCTCTCGTTCTGCTGCGGCTCGCTCGGCCCGCTGTTGGGCCGCCACTCTGGCCGCTTCGAGTACACGTACTGCCTCCTCGCCCAACGCTTCGGTGACTTCTTTTGCCCTCAGCTCCGACGGAGGGATGGACTCCTGCTCCTCGATACGGGACTGGAGTTGGTCGATCCAGGCTCGCAACCGTCGAATCTCTTCTACGGCCGATCTCAGGTCGGCGGTCACGCGAGCCCGGTCGAAGCCGCGCCGGACGACCGGGAAGTCAGCGGCCTCGAGCCGGTGCAGGTCGAGTTGATCTCCTCGGTCCAGTGTCGCTGCAAAATTCAATGTCACTCCAGGTTCGAGCCCGGTCGGTACCGGTGGCCGTCGGCGGGGGCCACCCTCCCAATGCTACGGGGTGAACGGGCCGGGACGGACGATGGCTTCGCCTCCTTTGGCAACCAGCGCGGCCAGAGCTTGTGTCAGTGAGGAAACTTCGATCACGTCCATATCGTCGGCCCCCTTCGTTGCTTTGGCGTTCGAACCCGACGGAACGATGAACAAGTCGGCGTCGGCTCGCTCGGCGGCCACCATCTTCTGGGCGATTCCACCGACCGGGCCGACCGAGCCGTCGAGGGCGATCGTGCCTGTGACAGCCACTGTCAGGCCGCCGGTGAGCTCACCGGGGGTCAAGACGTCGAGGATGGCCAAAGTGAAGGCGAGACCGGCCGACGGGCCGCCGAAAGAGCCTGACTCGATGGCTACCTCGAAGGGGAGATCCCTGTACTTCAGACGTTCCCGCACGCCCCGGATTCCCAGGAACCCGCCTTCGTTGTCGGGATGCTTCCCCAGGGTGACGGTGACTTCATGGCTTCGCAAAACGGTGTCGGGGATTTCCGCGGTTACGGTCACTGTCGTACCGGGACCTCGGCCGGCCAGGAGCTTCTGGAGAGAGGCCAAGCTCGTGACCGGGTTACCGTCCAGGGCGACGATCACCCAGTCAGGGTCCAAGAGCCCGTCGGCAGGGGTTCCCTCGACGGTGGAGTCGAACTCCAGGCCGGTGGCCTGCATCACTTCGATTCCGAGGTGTTTCAAGGCCACGAGCACAGCCGCGTTCTTGGATGCTGCCATTAGCTGAAGGTTGTGATCTCGCTGCTCATCAGATGTGCGATCTCCGAAAACGGAGTCTCGGGGGTGCAACTCGATCGAGTCGCGTAACGACGCCTGCACCCACTCGGCGATCGTGATGCTGTCGTCGATAGACACCGTTGTGAACAGGATCTTTCCGGTAGGACGGAAGACCTCGAGGCCCGAGACTTTCAATAGGTCCGCAGCGGTGTCGGCTGCCCCGGGTTCGAAGGCTACGGCGCCGTCGTCCACGATCGAGGACCCCGGCACTATCCGGCCCGCCCATTTGGCCGGTACGAGCAGGACAGCCGCGATCACCGCTATCGATACGACGACGATCGACACCGCCGCCATCAGGCGTCGACGGCGGTACCACGGGACGGGGGGAAGGGTCCGAGGTGATCGCGATTCCGGTGGCGGGATCGCTAGTGTGTCGCCTGCTGTGTCGTCTTTGCTCATTGCGTCCGGGCCCGCCCTCCGGCTGTGGTGGACCCCCTAGCTTGCCACGACCCCGATCTCGAGCCGCACCGATTCGATGCGGCTCCGCCTTTGGGTGCGGTCCGACCACCCGAGGCGATCCGTTGGCCCCGCGTGATCGATGTCTTGAGATTGTTGGGTCTGGTCCGTAAAGACGTTCCCCGCGCCGTTGTCGGTCCCAGGGCATTCGTGCGGTGGTGGGAGCGCATCGGGGCTGCCGTTGTGCTGGCGGCCATCGTCGCCGGTCTGGGCGTAGCACTTGCTGCGGTCATCGGAGTGACCGTAGTAGGAGCCGGGTTCCTTCTGGAGCAGGCCATCAGTTGACCGGCCCGGCGAATCCGGGACCCGACTCCGTTGACCGCCGCCGGATCGTGGCCGTGGCCGGGCATCGAGGCGATGCCGCTACGGCCCGTCACCATCTCGACGATCCCGACCCCAAGGTGCGGGAAGCGGCCCTTCGGGCCTTGGCCCGGGCCGGAGTTCTGAGCCCGGCCGAGTTGGAATCAGCCCTTGCCGATGACGATCCGGCCGTGCGAGCAGCCGCCCTCGAGTTGGCCGCCGCTCGGCCCGAAGTTCCCGCCGCCTCGATCATGGCTCTGCTCGACGATCCCGACCCTCGGGTGGTGGAGACGGCCGCTTGGACCTGCGGGGAGCGAGACGCCGGTGCCGGTGGTGGCACGGACCCCGATGAGATCGTCTCGGCTCTGGCCAGGGTGTCGGTCGGCCACGACGACGCCTTGTGCCGGGAGTCGGCGGTGGCGGCCTTGGGTGCTCTGGGCCACCCGGCCGGCTTGCCGGCCGTTCTTGCCGCTCTCGATGACAAACCGGCTGTGAGGCGCCGAGCGGTGATTGCTCTGTCTCCCTTCTCCGGGGCCTCGGTCGAGGCCGCCATCGATCGGGCCCGGGTCGATCGTGATCGTCAGGTACGCGAGGCCGTCGAGGAACTGCGCGGTCCGGCCCCGATCGTCAGGGCCGAACTCCCATGAACATGGCCTGTACCGACTCGTAGGACTCGATGCAGCGGCCGGCGCCGAGCACCACCGTCTCCAGTGGGGCAGGCACCAGATGGGCATTGATCCCGGTGTTCTTGGAGATGCGAGTGTCTATGCCCCGCAACATGGCTCCTCCTCCGACGAGGTTGATGCCTTGTACGATGAGGTCTTGGGCCAGTTCGGGAGGAGCTTGGGCCAGACAGCTCACCACCGAGTCGACGATGGCGTTGACCGGCTCTTCGATGGCGACCCGCACTTCCTCGGGGGTGAGCACGATTGTCTTGGGCAGGCCCGAAGCCAGCTCCCGTCCCCGGATCTCGGCCCTGACCTCGTTTTCTGTATATGCCGCCGAGCCGACCAGCTTCTTGGCTTCCTCGGCCGTGCGCTCGCCGATCGCCATGCCGTAATCGCGTTTCACGTAGGTCTGGATGGCGGCGTCGAGGTCGAACGACCCGACCCTCACTGCCTCCAGCGCGACCATCCCGCCCATGCTCAGCAGGGCTGTCTCGGTCGTGCCCCCGCCGATGTCGGTGACCATCGACCCGATGGGCTCGTTTACGGGTATGTCGGCGCCGATGGCCGCCGCCATCGGCTGTTCGATGAGCTGGGCATCGGAGGCCCCCGCCCGCTTGGCCGCCTCGGTCACAGCTCGGCGCTCGACCGCAGTGATGGCCGAGGGTACGCAGATCACCACCCGGGGACGGTTGAGGCGGCTCACCCCGACCCGCTGGAGCAGCAGACGGATCATGCGCTGGGTGATGTCGAAATCGGTGATGGCTCCCTTACGCAGCGGGCGCACCGCGCCGACGTAACTGGGAGTCCGTCCGATCATGCGCCAGGCCTCATGGCCCACGGCCAAGACTTCTTGGGTCTTGGAGTTCACGGCAATGACAGAGGGCTCGTTGAGGACTATGCCTTCTCCTCGGGCGTAGACCAAAGTGTTGGCGGTACCCAGATCGATGGCCAGGTCCCGAGCCAGGGCTAGCTCTCCTCTTCGTACGGCGGAACCAGCTTGACGATTCCGCTGGGTTGGTCCACCGCCCTTCGGTTGGGGGGAGCGATGGCCTCCAATTGTTCGCGATAGTCGGGTTCGCGTTTCTTGGGGAAGTGGTGGACGGCCCACAGCAGGACCGACCCGATAGTGGCCCCGCCCAGTGCGGCCAGCAAGAAGATGACCGCAGTGCTCATCGCCGAACCATGGGCGTGGTGGGCGTCGTCAGACTCATAGCGCTCATAGCGGCTCACCGGCCCCGGTTACCTCGGTCAGGTGCTGGGGCTCCAGACCCCAACTCTCTCCGGTGGCCCACCGTTCTCGCTTCCAGATCGGCACGATGGCCTTGAGGGTATCGATTCCGTAACGGGTTGCTTCGAACGCAGCGTCGCGGTGGGGAGACGAGACGGCTACGACCACCGAGGCCTCACCCACGGCCACTTCGCCGATCCGGTGAAGCATGGCGATGCGGCCCAAGTCGGTCCATTTTGCACGCATCTCGCCGGCCGTGGCCTCCAAGCGGGGTGCTACCTGTTCCTCGTAGGCCTCATAGGTGAGCAAGTCCACTCCGGGCCGGCCCGGAGCATGATCACGGGCTCTGCCACTGAACACTACCACCGCCCCACAGCTCGGCCTCACCACCCAATGGCCGACCTCGGCTTCAGGGAGCGGATCGGCCGACAGGCCGAGCCAGGTATCGCCGATCGAAGGGGGGTGGAGCACTGTGTCATGGTACGGCATTCAGAGGTGATCGGCCCGACGGATGACCAGGAACCACGAAAGCAGCAACGAGAGCAGGACCAAGGTAGTGGCCATGATCCCGGCTTCGGCCACGAAGGCGTCTTCGAAAGAGCCGAAGATTCGGGTAGCAAGGGTGGAGAAGCCCAGAGGGGAGATGAGCAGGCTGATGGGCAACTCCTTCATCACCGACAGCAGTACCAGCCCGGCTCCGGCCAGAAGTCCCGGCCCCATCACCGGTAGGTCGATGGTGGCGAACCGGCGGGCCGGACCCGCACCCAGCGTGCGAGCCGCGTCGTGCAGCCATGCCGGAACCGATCGTACCGCCACCACCGTGACGCCCATGGCCAGGGATCCGAAGCGAACCATGTAAGCGAACACCAGCAGGGCCATGGTGTTGCCGAACAGCTCGAAGGCCAAGTCCGACTTCAACGTCCAGAACAACATCGACAAGGCGATGAGCAAACCGGGCAGGGCGAAGGTGCTGATGACGACGGCGTGAGCCCCAGCCCCGACTCGGGACCGGTACCGGCCCACCAGGTATGCGATGGGCAGCACCGCGGTTACGGCCAAGACGGCGGTGACCGAGCTCACGCTCACGGTGTTCCACGCCGATTCGGCGACGGTGCCGACATCCACGGTCAGCGGCCGGCCTCCTCGGCTTCTCGACAACCCGTCGACAGACCAGTCCAGCACTGCCACCAGGGGTGCTCCAACTCCCAGAAGAGCAGCGGCGACCACGAAGCCCAGAGCCGGAGCCCGCAGTCGTCCGAGCCGGTATTCGACCGGGCGGCCGGCCCCGCCGGAGTCGAAGTCGATCCGGCGACGGGAGAACGACCGCTCGGTGACGACGACCGCAGCCGCGACCAGCAGAAGTATGAGGCCGAGGGCCAGGGCAACGGGGGGGTTGGCCAGGTGATTGGTGGCGATGGCCCTGGTCAGGGTGTCGTAGCGCATGAGCTGCACGGCTCCGAAGTCGCTGACCGTGTAGAGAAAGACCAGCAGCGTGCCCGCCCCCACCGCGGTCGTCACTTGCGGGAGACAGATCCGCCGGAAGGCCTGCCAAGCGGTGTCGCCCAGCAACCGGGCGCTCTCCTCCAGAGCCCGGGGGAGGTGACGAAGGCGGGCTGCCACCGGCAGGTACACGTAGGGGTAGGTGAACAGGGTGAGCACCAGCCAGGCTCCGAAGAAGCCCCTGAGCTCGAAGGTTCGCTCCACTCCCAGGCCGGAGAGAGCATCGTTGGCCAGCCCGCCCGGGTTCAAGGTCCGGATGAAGGCCGCAGCCCCGATAAAGGTGGGTAACACCAGCGGGATGGGCAGTATCACCCGCCAGAACCGCCGCCATGGGAGGTCGGTCCGGGTGGTCAGCCAGGCCAGCGCCGTCCCCAGGGCCGATGCTGCCAGTGAGACCCCGGCGGCCAGGCGCAGGGTGCGGCCCAGCGGCTCCAGGGTGCGCCGGGAGAAGAGTAAGTCCAACGGGTCGGCGGCCCCGGTGAAGTTGTGCCACACCAGATAGGCCCCGGGGAAAGCGAAGCCGCAAGCCACGATCAGGCCGCTGACCCGAAGAAGCACAGGAGCCTTCCCGGGCTGCATGGCATCGGAGTATAGCTACGGTTCCACCGTATATAAAGCAGGCCTAATAACTATCGGTGGCGCCGGTGAACCAGGTGGTCGGTAGACGAGCGATCAGCCGCGGGCCGGGAAGGCCTGAGCCCGGGCGACCGAGAACTCGACCCCCACCCGCTGGCCCCGGCGCAGGGCCGGGTCCGGTCCGGTTCTGACTCTCATGGTCTGGCCGTCGAGAGCGACGAAGACCATGGTGTCGTGGCCGTAGAACTCGATGAGCTCGACGGTGCCGGTGTCTCCTGGAACCACGGCCAGATCTTCGGGACGAAGCAACACGTCGGCCGTCCCCCAGCCGATCCCTTCAACGGGCACGAGCCCGATGGGGGTGGCGGCCACTCCATCTCGTACCTCGCTCCGCAACAGGCAGGCCTCACCCACGAATGAAGCCACCCCGCGGGTGGCCGGGCGGGCGTACAGGCCATGGGGGGTGTCCACTTGGACGATGCACCTCTCGCTCATGACCGCGACCCGATCCCCCATCACGAAGGCTTCTTGCTGATCATGGGTGACGAGGATGGAGGTGATCGCCAGATCCGTCAGCAGCCGGTGTACGTCGGTGCGGACCTCCATGCGCAGCGACGTGTCGAGGTTGGAGAAAGGCTCATCGAGAAGCAGCACTTGCGGGTGAGGGGCCAGAGCCCGAGCCAGGGCCACCCGTTGGCGCTCGCCGCCCGACAATGTGGCCGGCATGCGGTCTTGTAACCCGGCCAGCCCAACCATGGCCAGGGTCTCGGTTACGCGGTCGCCCCGGCGCCGGCTGCGATCCAATCCGTAGGCGACGTTGCCGGCCACCGTCATATGGTCGAACAGCGCCCAATCCTGGAAGACCATGCCCACCCGGCGCCGTTCGGGTGGGATCCAGGTCTCGGGTCCGGTCACCTCGACGGCTCCCAGCCGGATCACACCCTGCTCGGGCCGCTCCAGACCGGCAATGGCCCGTAACAGAGTGGTCTTGCCGCACCCGCTTGGTCCGAGAAGGGATAGCGACTCGCCGGGGAAGATCTCGAGTTCCACGTCGATCAGAACCGGCTCGGCTCCGTAGGAGTGATGGAGGCCTTCGATTAGGACCGGGACCGGGCCGTGACCCACTCGAGGCATGGACGGGGGGACACTGGCTTCAGGGCGGGCATCGGTGTTCGCAGGGAGCGCCCGCTGGCTACGACCCGCCGACACCGGAGACCAGGATCCGGGCCGCGGCGAAGGCACCGATCCCGGTGATGTTGTCCTGCATGGAGACGGTGGTGGTGCCGTCGGGGGCGACCGAGATGACCATCCCCGACCGTCCCGGCATGACTCCGGCTGCTTCCAGGAAGTCGAGCTGGCCGAGCTGGAACTCGAGTTCCTCAGGGATGCGCTCCACTATGAAGGCGCCGCCTACCCCAACCTCCACCAGCGGTTGCACGTCTGCAGGTTGCATATAGTCGGTGCCGGGGATGGGATTGCCGTGGGGACAGGTGTTGGGGTCGCCGAGGGCCCGCATCATCGCGGCTTCGACCACGGGAGAGATGACGTGTTCCCAGCGTCCGGCCTCGTGGTGGGCGTCGGCCCAGCTCAGTTTCAACATGTCCGTGAGGAAGCGCTCAGCCAGCCGGTGGCGGCGTACGACAGTGGAAGCCAAGCGGCTGCCGTCGTCGGTGAGGGTGATGCACCGGTCGTCGACATCGACGAGCCCGGCTGTTTGCATGCGGCGGATCATCTCCGACACGGCCGGCCGTGAGACCTCGAGGCGCTCGGCGATGCGGGCCTGGATGACCTCCACACCGTCTTCGGCCAATTCGTAGACGGTTTCGCTGTACTCCTCGAATCCCGGGTGATACTCGGGAGAAACGTACGCCATCGGCTGAGGTTACCCTCTCGGTGCGTACGGGCAGGCTAGAAACCAACCGTGCCCCTTGCCCGCCCCAGCTCCGGTGATGCCATTGCCGGCGTATCGGTGGCTCTGGTCGCCATTCCCCAGTCGCTGGCCTACGCCGAGTTGGCCGGCCTGCCTCCGCAGTACGGCCTGTTCGCTTCGGCCCTGCCTGCGCTGCTGGCCGCGGCCTTCGTGTCTTCGCCGTACCTGCAGACCGGTCCGGTTGTGCTGACGTCGTTGCTGACCTTCGGTGCCTTGTCGACGATGACCGAGCCCGGATCCGGCGACTACATGGAGCGGGCGGCTCTGCTGGCGATTCTGGTGGGAGTCTTCCGGGTACTGCTGGGGCTGGCTCGGCTGGGCCGGGTGGCCTACCTGCTATCCGAACCGGTTCTCATGGGGTTCACGACCGGTGCCGCCGTGCTGATAGTGGCTGCGCAAGTCCCGAAGGTCTTCGATGTTGCCGATGACGGCGGGGGAGTGCTGGCTGACGCGATCGGAGCCCTGGCTCGACCTTCCGAATGGAACTGGTCGGCGATCGGCTTCGCGGCGGTGGCAACGGCGTTGATCCTGGTCGGGTCCAAGCTGCATCGGCTGTTCCCGGGCGTGTTGGTGGCGGTGGTAGCGGGAGTGGTGGCGAGTGCCGGGCTCGGCTATTCGGGGTCGGTCGTGGGCGAGCTGGGGGGCGGGTTCGTCTCATTGGGGATCGACTTCCGATGGTCGGCCGCGTCCGACTTGGTCATACCGGCCGCGGTCATCGCTCTGGTCGGGTTTGCCGAGTCGGCATCGATCGCCCGGACCTTCGCCCGGACCGACCGGATGGCCTGGGACCCCAACCGGGAGATGATCAGCCAGGGAGTGGCCAACCTGGCTGCCGGGGTGTCGGGGGCCTTTCCGGTGGGGGGCTCGTTCTCGCGCAGCTCCCTCAACCGGCTGGCCGGTGCCACCAGCGCTTGGTCGGGGGCCGTGACCGGCGCCTTCGTGCTGGTGGCCCTGCCGCTCATGTCTCTGATCGCCGATCTACCCCGGGCGATTCTGGGGGTGATCGTCATCGTGGCGGTTATGAGGCTGGTCGATGTAAAGGGCCTGTTCGAGATCGCGTCCCAGTCACCGGCCCAGGCCGTGGTCGGTGTCGGCACGCTGGCGGCCACGCTGGTGATGTCTCCCCGGGTGGAGCGAGGGGTGCTGATCGGGATCAGCTTGGCCGTGGCCGTGCACCTCTACCGGGAGCTGAGCGTCTCCGCAGTTGCCGACCGTGTGGGCGACACCCTGACCGTGTCTCCCCAAGGGGTGTTGTGGTTCGCCACCGTCCCTCAGATCGACCGGCTCATCCGGACCGAGCTGGCCGGCGAGCCCGATCTGACCGCCGTCGTCGTAGATATGGGAGGGGTCGGGCGTCTCGACTACTCTGGAGCCGCTTCGCTGGGTCGGATCCTGGCCGAGTTGGTTTCGGACGGCGTCGAGGTGGTGATCGTCAACGTTCCGCCCGGCGCAGCTCGGTCGGTACGGGTTCATCTGTCCGGCTACAACAGGCCTAACCCATCCACTGGCCGCCGTTGACATCGATGGTGGCCCCGGTGATGTAGCCGGTGTGGGGGCTGCACAGGAAGTGGACGATACCGGCCAGGTCGGCCGGGTGGCCCGGCCCGGCGCCGGGCAACATTTCCAGGATCCGTTGCCGAAGGGCCGGATCCAGCGCCGCCCACATCGGGGTGTCGTGGGGACCGGGGGCGACCGCGTTCACCTGTATGTTGTCGCTGGCGTGTTCGCGGGCCAAGAACCGACTGAGGGTGACCAGGCCCCCCTTGCTGGCGGCGTAGGCCGGCCCCGACAGGGCCGATCCCCCGAAACGGGCGTTGGACGAGGCGATGTTCACGATCTTGCCACCTCCGGCCCTGCGCATGCCCGCGACGACCTCACGGGCACACAGGTAGGCGCCGGTGAGGTTGACTTCGAGGATGCGACGCCAAACGGTCGGGCCTTCCTGTTCGATCCCACCCGCGCCGGTCATCCCGGCGTTGTTCACCAGCACGGCAGGGTCGCCGCGAGTAGAGCGGATGGTGGCGAAGGTGTCCGCCACCGCTTCCTCGTCGGCCACGTCACAGTCCAGCAGTTCTTTACCGCCGGTCCGGTCGCGGTCGGGATCCGAGTCGAGGCCGATGACAGTGTCGCCGCTGGCGTCGAAGCGGTGGCACAGAGCCGACCCGATGGCGCCGGCTGCTCCGGTGACGACGACTACCCGGCTCACGGACCGTCGAGTGCCTGGGGCGTGTCGGGGTCGGTGATCCACTCGGTCCAGGACCCGTCGTACACGGCCACGTCGTCCTGACCGGCTATGGCGTAGGCCAGGGCCGTTCCGCACGCCCCCACCCCACCGCGGCAATAGGCGATAGTGGAGCGCCCGAGCGAACCGCCGGCCTCGGTGATGCGCCGGTGAGCTTCCTGCCGGTCGGCCCAGGTGCCGTCGGGGCCGGTGAGTTCTATGCCGGGCAAGGTGATGCTGCCGGGTATGGCGCCTCCGTCCTGAAGTCGGGCGGCTGCCATTCGTCCGTCGACGAGGTCGGTACCGGAGTCGATGGCGGCCATCACGTCACCCTTGGTGGCGTAGAGAGCTTTGTTGCGGCGAGGCGTGAACCGAGCCCGGGGGTGGGCGGATACGACCGCGTCGAGGGGGCGGCCCTCGGCCGTCCACTTGGTGAGACCGCCGTCGAGCACGGCCACGCCGGTATGGCCGTATACTCTCAGCGCCCACCACAACCGGGCCGCCACCGTCACGTGCTGATCGTCGTAGGCGACCACGAAGGTGTCGTCCCCGATACCCCGGACCGACATCGCCGCCGCGAACCGCTCGGGGCCGGCCAGCATCCACAGTTCGGGCTGGTCGGGGTCGGCGATATCGGTGTCCCAACGCACGTGAACGGCGCCGGGTATGTGGGCTGCGGAAAACTCGTCGTCCCCGTTGCGCCGGTCGAAGGGCCGAAGATACCAGCGGCAGTCGATGATCCGGATGCCCGGGTCGTCGAGGTGCCGGGCCAGCCACTCGGTTGATACGACTGGTGCAGTGTCCATTGCGGCAGTTTCTCAGATCCGGTCGGTTATGGCCAGACCGGGCCGGGTCAGGCCAGGATGGCGGGCCGGACCTGCTCGGCCAGCAACCGCACCGCCCGGGTCCGGTCGGGGCCGAACGTGTACCAGGCCAGAGGCAGGTCGAGTCCGGCATCGGCGAAGGCCAGCAATTGTTCGATCACGTCGTCAACGGTGCCGGCCGCTGCGAACACGTCGATGAGACTGTCGCTGACGGTGGCCGCGCCCGCTTGCTCACCACCCGTGGCCACGGCGGCGCGCACCGCGGCCACGGCCTCGGGGTCGGCGCCGGCTTCGTCTACCACCACGCCCTCCACTCGAGCCAGGTAGTAGGCCAGAACGGTCCTGACGGCACGGCGGGCCGCGGCTCGGTCCCGGTCGACGCTGGTGAGCACGTTGGCGCTCAACAGCAGATCGCCCCGGTTCCGGCCCGTTTCGGTCGCTCCCTCGTCCAGACGGCTCCGAGCCCAGCGGGTGTAGCCGACGCTGGTGATGGCCCCGAGCTGGACCCCGTCGGCGTACCGACCCGACTCGATCATCATTTTGGGGCTGACCGCGCCCACGTCGACAGGCACCGGCTCGGTCGGCGGTAGGTCCAAGCGCAAGCTCGGAGAGGCCGTGAAGGTGGTCGGCGAGAATCCGAGCTCTGCTCCGGCGGTCAGCCGACGGATGGCTCGGACGGCTTCGAAGGTGTTGGTCAGGGGCCGCCACCGGTCGGGGGCGATCCCGAAGCTACGTAGTGTCCATTCTGCTGCTCCAACCCCGAACCGGAGCCGGCCCGGCCCGAGGTCGGCCAGAGTGGCTGCCTCGACGGCTAGCAGGACCGGATGACGAAACACCGGGTTGGCGATGCCGATACGCACGGTGATGGATCCGGTGGTGGCCAGGGCGGCTGCCGCCACCGAGGTGACCGACTGGAAGAGCCGGCTCTCCGGCAGGGAGACCTCGTCGAATCCGAACTGCTCGGCCTCGGCCACGATGGCTAACGTGTCGGCTGTCGGATCCTCGTTCGACAGGGACAATCCGAAGCCACTGAATCCCGTCATGTTCTTAATCCGATCATGTTCTGGTCGAGTGGGCGAAAGGAGAGAGCAGATGTGGATCTCCACCATCTCGTACGGTGAAGCATCGGGCGAACTGAAGGCCCATTATGACCGCCAAGCCCAGGCTCTCGGCGAGCCAACCGAGATGACCATGGCGGGATCGCTGTATCCCGCCATCGTGGGTGCCCGCCTCGACCTCTACGCCACCACCGAACGGTGCCCGTCCCGGGTCACACCCCGTCAGCGAAACCTCATCAGCTTCGTCACCTCCGCTATCAACAAGACCGGGTACTGCATGAGCCAGGTGACCGTCAAACTGCGCGAAACCGGTTTCAGCGACGCTGAGATAGCGGCCTTGGCCGACGACCCTGCTGCGCTGGAGCTCGACGGAGCCGATTCGGCGGTGGTCGCCTACGCGGCCAAGCTCACCCGGGATCCGGGATCGGTCACCGAGTCCGACATCGACGCGCTCCGCGCCGTCGGCTTCGACGACCTCGACATCGTCGACGTCAACTCCCAGTGCGCCCATCTCAACTACGTGAACCGAGTGGTCATGGGCTTGGGCATACACACCATCGTCGACCCTGACTTTCCGGCCTACGACGCAATCCCGAACGTGCGGCCCGGCCGGCTCGGGTAGCGGTGCCGAGGACCCCAGGCAAGCCCGATGTCCGGGCCGGCTGTCCAGAGGCTCATGTCCCCGGTGATTGGATACGAATCGGGAACCTGGTCAGTTCGGTTTCGTAGCCTTTGCGGTATGCACGATCGTTGACCTCGGGCCGGTCCCGGGTCGAGCTGGCTGCCGGCGGGAGATGTGTGAACGGGTTGACGATCGCCGCTTCGGTTGTGGGTCACTAAAAGGTGTTGACTGAACAGGCGTTAGGTGTTAATCTCAGGTGTTAATCTCACAGGTCGGTTTGAACTAGTTACGGTTAGTGAAGGGAGTCATGATGAGAAATCGGATCCTCAAGAAGCTGTTCATCGTCATGTTGGCGTTGACGCTCGCCGTTGGGGTTGCGACACCAACGCATGGTGCCAGCGGGCGTCGGTTGGCTCAGGCAGACTCGGGGGCCCTGACCGCTGAGAAGGCGGGCCGTTTGGTTGGTAACTATGTTGGGCTCCGTCAGTTGTGGTTGGATTTGGCCGCTGATGTTTACTGGGATGCTGGCGGGTCTAGGCGATCTGACATCACTGCGCTGACGGGTCCGTTCAAGACGGCTCTGGAGGATGTGCTCGCGGATTATTTCGCGGGGCATGTGCAGACACCACCCGCGATTTCGAATACGACGATTGATGCGGCTGCTCTAAAAGCTAAGCGTGCGGCTCAAGCGTTCTTGGGTTTCACGCCGCGCACTGACCGCGACGAGTGGCGCGATGGCAGATATAACGAGCTAGATAAGCCTCACCCGAGTCTTCGGTACACGAACTGGGGTACCTTTTACAGTACTTTCTTACGGACTGCTACCGAAGGGTGGGCAAAGAGTGATTCGTTTGTGGCCCGTGTGGAGCGTCTGCGTGATCTGTACACAGCGATGAGTGAGGCCTGGCCAGCTTCGGCTGATCGGAGCGCGCTGGATAACATGTTCAACGGTGTCGGCAGTGCCCCTGGTTTGGGTAATGACATCAAGTTGAATATCGGTGGCCCAGTATGGAGCTCGGAAGGTCCCTTGGCTCCGCAGGTCGGTCGTTTGGTCGGGCAGTACATTAATCTTAGGCGTTATTGGAATGCTCTGATGCTAAGCAGTGATTGGGATTCTGCGTGGTCTGATGTAACCACGATGGCAAGGGCTTCGGCTGGGGTAGAGAAACATCTTGAGAATGTGGTTACGGGCTATTTCCGCAAGAACCTGCAGGAAAGTGGGCCAGCATCAAAGGCTCGTTCTGCGGCTCAAAAGGCTCTCGCTATCACAGATCCGGATGGGGCGGACGTCCGAGGTGATATCTATGACGATCTGGGTGGGCCCTGGGGCCGCCGTGGGGTTCGCTACGCAGCCTGGGGTAACTTCTATAAAGGTCTCAGTGATGCGGTAAAGGATGACATACCTAAAACCACGTTCGGAGAGAAGATGGGCCGGTTGCTGGGCCTGTACACGAAGCATCATAAGGCATGGCCCAAGGCAGGCTCGACACTATTGTTCAAAGCCCTCGCCAATGACATCGCCGCCTACATGCATAAAGAGGGCATCGTTGGACCTGTCAGTTACGTAAGATCCACTGGCCACGGCGTATGGGGGACACCTCCAGCATCGGTGATAGCCGCTAGGCTTTCCTATTTCGTCCAGGGTTACCGACTGCAGCAACTCCAAAACGCGTTCGGCACGGGCCTTCCCAAACAAGGCGCAACCACCCCACGCGCAAGCTGGCCTGAATGGCACGCTTTCTACGACTCATTCAGAGAGACTGCGGGGTAGGTCTGAGGCTGAGCCATCAGGGGTAGGTCTGGGGCTGAGCCATAAGGTTCGCCCCGGTCCTGCAGCTGCTGCTCGGCGCGAACGTAGACTCCGTTTACCTCTCGCCCGCGCCGCTGTACCACTCGGCGCTCCCTGCGGTTCAACATGTAACTGCCCGGCGGGTTCGGTCAAGTTGGGGGCCTTGCTCGGCGAGCAACTCGACAACAACGATGACCTGGTCTTGTTGGGCTTCGTCGAGTTCGCCGAACCATTCGGCGACTCGTCGGTGTCGTTGATTTCCCAAACCATTCCCGCAACATAGATTTGACTCAATATCGAGTCAAATCTATTGTTCGGTGTGGAGGAGGCCGACGCCCATCCGGTAGTTGGTGAGCAGGTTCGTCATCACCAACCCCATCTCGTCGACGTCGAGTTGCTGCCGCATTGACCAGGTGGCTCGATCGCTGTCGATTGGCGGCCCGCCACGAGACCCACCGCCCACGCGTAGGCCACACTGAACTGGGCCGGTCCACGGTTGCGAAGCATCGTCATGCTGGCGACCACATGCGCTGCTCGCTATCGATCTAGGACATCGCTCCGGAGAGCGCCCAACGCGTCGGCTGGTGTAACTGGCACCGCGTGTCGTCTCGCCACGACCCAGGTGAGGTTCAGTGACTCCCACAGCCGGTCGCGGTATCGCCCAAACAGTGTACTGGTGGCCTGTTCGTCAACGCCATCCACAGCACAATGACGTCTTGAGGGTTGCCCCACGACGTCCTGCGGATGATGTACGCTGGCGACGCTAGCGTCTACCCGCCCAGCACGGCGATTCCTGGAGCCGCCCTTGACCTCCTCCGCCGTCTCGGACCTCCTCCGCCGTCTCGCGAAACGCCGCTAGATCATGCGTTCTTGGTCGCCGATTGAGCGCACGACAACTAATCTACCCAAACTGTTGCATCTACCCAAACTGTTGAAAAGATTGATTAGGTGTCTATCCTCCCGGTGTTACATCTTCAGAGGGGGAATTACTATGAGGAAGCTGCTTGTTGTCGCTTTGGCGTTTGCTTTGACGGTTACGGTTGCTGCGAACCCGACGTATGGTGCCAGTGGGCCTCGGTTGGCTCAGGCGGGTTCGGAGTCCCTGACGGCTGAGGAGGCGGGCCGTCTGGCTGGTCACTATCTTGGGTTGCGTCAGTTGTGGTTGGATTTGGCCGCTGATTCTAACTGGGATGACGACGGGTCTGAGCAATCTGATATCACTGCGCTGACGGATCCGTTCAAGACGGCTCTGGTGGGTGTGCTCGCGAATTACTTTGAGGGGCATGTGCAGACACCTCCCGCGATTTCGGGAAAGACTGTTGATATTGCACGTGGCGCGGCTTCGACTGCAGCTTTCTCCATCGTGAATTTCGAAAAATCGTCCTGCACTGGACTTAGTCACAATAACAAATGCATATATAGAAATCGCGGTACCGTATACAACCATCTTGATGACCCTCGGCCACCAATTCGGTACACGAACTGGGATACCTTTTACAATACGCTCCTTGATACTGCAACCACCGAATGGGGCAGAAAGTGTTCGTTTGTGGTCCAGGTGGAGCGGTTGCGTGATCTGTACACAGCGATAAGTGAGGCCTGGCCAGCTTCGACCGCCCGGAGCGCGCTGGATGACATGTTCAACGGTACTAGCAGTACCCCTAGCTTAGATAATGACATCAAGTTGAATATCGATCGTGGCATATCAGGGTGTCTCACAGCTCCGCAGGCTGGTCTCATGGTCGGGCAGTACATCAATTTACAACAATATTGGAAGGAATTGATCGGCACCAGGACTTGGAAGAATATTGCGGTGTCTGATAATGCAAAGGTAGATGCGGTTTCTGCTGATGTGAAGAAACACATTGAGAATGTGATTACAGACTATTTCGAGTGGAACATTGAGACAAGCCAGGATGGCGTTGAGGTTAGTGGGCCAGCGTCGCGCGCTCGTTCTGCGGCCCAGGACGCGCTCGCTATCACAGATCCGGATCCGGTAGGGGTCCGAGGTGATATATATGTCAAACTAGGTAGTCCCTGGCCTCAAGACCGATACGACGCCTGGGATGGCTTCTATAACAGTCTCAGCGATGCGGCAAAGGACGACATACCTAAATCCATGTCCTACCAGAAGTTAGGTCGGTTGCTGGGCCTGTACACGAAACTCTATAATGCAACACCGTCACAGGACCGAAGCGGGCTCGACACCATGTTCAATGCCCTCACCGCTGACATCGGCACCTACATGGATTTGAATCGCAAGACAATGATCGGATCTCTCTCGAATCTTAGAGGCGATGCAGAGCTTACGGGGTGTATTGATTGTCCACCTTTAGTGGCATTGATATCCGCTAGGTTTTATCTATTCGTCCGAGGTGCCTCACTGCAGCAACTCCAAGACGCGTTCGGCACAAATATGGGCTCAAAGCATCGCATACTCTTTAGAAAATGGTACCTATTCTATGATGCATTCAAAGAAGCCGCTGGGTAGTTCAGCCCGCTCCCGCGGCCTTTGCGGTGTGCATGATGGCATCGAGTTTCTTGATGACCTCGGGGCTGATCTCGTTTCGTGGCATGTGCTGTACGAGCGTATGGAAATTGGTCTTTCTCAACAGGTTCGGCTGGGACAACTTCTCGAAGTATCGGATAAAAAGAGGCGATAAGAAGTCGTCACTCACCTTCGCCTCGGTGTCCCAGGGAGAACCTCGGCCCAGTGCCTTCATAGCATTTTCAATCTCGTCGATGGATCCACGCATTGCCTTGAGCCGTCTGTTGACTTCGGCTTCGATGAACAGCGGTCCGGTGTGGGTTTCGGTGTGGGATCGTGCCGATGCGGACGCGTATTCTTCAAGGGTCGCTCGGGTGCAGAGGTAGTTCTCGATCTCCCGCTGCTGCCATTCAAGGCACTGCAGGTCGCCTCCGGACGGATCTCCGCCGAGGCTGTCGAGGAGCACGATTCCGCTCAGTTCCGGTAACGCTTCTCTCAGACCGTAATAATGGCGCTTGGCCTTTGCCAAGTTGTCGCCGACGTAGTGCACAAAAACTTGCTCTAGAGCGTGCTGCACATCGTCGCGCTCTAGCAGGCGAGCGAATGCGTGCAAGATGGCCAGATCAGTAGAGCCTTCGAGATAAAGCACCCAGCCGGTCTGTTCCGCCAGAGCATAGTGGTCGAACCCAATTTCTTTGAGCGCTTTGAGAACTTGGCTGCCACGATCGTCGATACGATGGGGTGCACCTACGAAGGCGATCACCATGTCTCGGCCAGCGGCTTCGTTGAGCAACACTTCTGAGTGACTGGCCACGATGATCTGGCTGCTGGTGGCTGCGGCCGCTTCCGTGATGCGCTGGTAGATCTGGCGCTGCCTGAGTATCTCCAGGTGCGCATCGGGCTCATCAAGTAATAGCACGGTACCCGGGTTGGCGTACATGTAAGCGAAGATCAATAGCGTCTGTTGGAGCCCCCGCCCGCTGGAGGAAAGGTCGAGCGTCACATTATTTTCGGTGTAGCTCATGGTGATCTCACCCCGTTCTCTGAGGTAACGGGGTGGATCGAGCCGAGCACCGAAGAGCTGATCGATGTCTTCGGTCAACTGAGTCCATTGTTCATGGTGATCTTCGTGGATGTACCAGCAGAGGTTGCGCAGCACCTCAGCAGTGCGGCCTTCGCCGACTCTTACATTGACCGCACCATGATCCAGACGGGTCTCAGTGGCTGCGAGTCCCGACATGGGCGGCAAGAAGGCTACTTCTACGCTCAGGGCCTCGGTAGGGATGGGCATACGATCCGGCGGTACGCAGTCGCCGGTCTTCAACGGGCGGCAATAAAACGATTCCGGGTTGGCGTAGTCAAGCTCGAGTCCACAAGTCCATTTGCCGCTGGCACCGACCCCGTCGACGACTATTTCAATGCAGACGTTGCTTATTGTCTGCTGGCCGTCGACCTTGCTCGTTTGACGCGTACGAAGCTCGTGCCACAGCAGTTTTGCCGTCGGCGTCGGGACGGCGACAAGGTCACGACGGTTCACTGTGACCCCAGGCCGCTTCTGCGGCCCGGTCACCCCACCGTGCTTTTCGTTCCAACGCTTGAGGCCCAGGTTCCACAGCGCCAGGGCTTGCATGGCTGATGTTTTGCCCGAATTGTTGGGCCCGATTAGCACAACCGGGCTGGCGAGCTCGATCTCCACTCGATCGAAGCGCTTGAAGTTCCCGATGGCAAGGTTTGTCAGCACAGCATCCTTTTCAGCTTGCGACGGCTCACGATTTACAAACTACGGCAAGTCGCCGAGTCAGTGTCGTAATCGGCATCGGCGTGTCGTAGCCGACCCGGGCGCGTTTCTTGGCTGTGGTTGCGCGCTCCCGGGATCGCTAGGCGCGGTTGGCTCGGGTGAAGCGACGTTTGGACAGGTAACCAAACACCACCGAGATGGCGACCGCCCGTGACTTCGGCACGGGTACCAGTGTCCAGCACACTGCGGCGTCGCGACTTGGTCGCTTGGGATTGCCGGACGTCCCAGTAGCCCGCCACGGCGTCGTGGACGAGATGGCTGTAGTCGGGGAGGTCTGAAGGCATGGGTTCTCCGGTAGCGGGTAGCAGCTCTCGTTGACCGGTAGGGTCGGGTCATGGGCGAATTCCGTGTCATCTTCGTGGCCGAAGACTATGACGCAACCGTTGGTTTCTTCACCGAGGTGATGGGCCTCGAAGTCGAGCGGTCCTTCGGCGAGATCTTCAAGGGGACGATTCTGCTGGCCGCCGCGGGTCGTATCGAGGTCATCGAGGCCAGCGCGGGATGGGATCGGCCTGCAGTGACCGGGGTGTCGGTTTCATGGCAGGTCACCGACGCTGATGCCGAGCACGCTCGTCTGGTTTCAGCCGGGGCCACCATCGTGCGATCGCCGCAAATCCAGCCGTGGGGCCACAAGAGCTTCGAGCTGGCCGGCCCTGACGGCTTGAGGATCATTCTCTTCGAGGTAGTGCCGCCAGCCTAGGTGTACTGGGTAGTCAGGTTGGTGATAGTCGGCTGGTTGGTGGGTGTCCGTCGAGGTCGTTGTGGCGTCGGGTGTGGTTGTAGTTGTGGAGCCATGGTGGCGCGCTCCCGGATCGCTAGGCGCGGTTGGCTCGGGTGAAGCGACGTTTGGACAGGTAACCGAACACCACCGCGATGCCGATGGCCCACCCGATGGCCAGCCCGAGATCCTGGCCCGGGCTGTAGCCGTTGTAGAGGGCCCTGGAAGCGTTGGTGGCGGCCGTGAACGGGTTCACGTCGGCGAACCACCGAAGCGGTGCGGGAAAGGTGGTCGGATCGACGAAGGCCGACGACACGAAGGTCATCGGGAACATCCAAAGAAACCCGGCCGAGTTGACCGTCTCCACCGAGGTGACCGAAAGGCCGATCAGGGCATGAACCCAACTGAAGGCGTAACTGAAGCTCAGCAGTAGGGCGCTGGCGGCGACAGCGGCCAGGATCGAACCTTCGAAACGGAACCCGACCATGAAACCTACGGCCACCATGATCACGAAGGTGAACGCGTTACGCACCAGGTCTGAGACGGTCCGGCCTATCAGCACTGAGGGCTGGCTCATGGGAAGGGAGCGCAGCCGCTCGATCAGGCCTTTCTGCATGTCTTCGGCTATCCCGAACCCGGTGAAGCTGGAGCCGAAGAGCACGGTCTGAGCGAAGACTCCCGGCAGCAGATACTGCTGGTAGTTGTCGAAACCTTCGACAGCAATCGAGCCGCCGAACACGTAGACGAACAGCAATACGAACATCACCGGTTGGATGGTGGCGACGATCATCAGGTCGGTGGTGCGGGGCACGATGCGCAGGTGGCGTCCGGCCTCGGTCCAGGTGTCTCTCAGCAACCAGATCGATCCTCGGGGTGCTTCCCATTTCTGTGACACCGACCCGAGGCCCGCTTCGGTGACGGTCACGGCCGAGCCGCTTCGTGGTTCGACCCATTCAAGTTGTTCGACCCATTCGAGTCGGTGGCTCGATGACCGGTGAGGTTGAGGAAAACATCGTCGAGGGTTGGTCGTCTCATGGCCACGTCGTCGAGGACGATGCCAGCTTGATCCATGGCTCTCACCACTTCGGGAACCAGCCGAGCGCCGTCGGTTACGGGCAGGGTGACGGTGCGGCCGTGGTGGCGAACCTGGCAACCTTGGGCGCACAGCGGCGCCAAGGCGTCGACCGCGGCCGAAACGTCGGTCAAGTCGTGCAGCTCCATCTCGATCCGGCTGGCTCCCATGCGCTGCTTGAGCTCGTCGGGAGTGCCCTCGGCCAGTACGGAGCCCCGGTCCATCACCGCGATGCGATCGGCCAAGCGGTCGGCTTCCTCGAGATACTGAGTGGTCAGCAAAGTGGTGGTTCCCTCTCGAACGAGCCCGGCGATGAGATCCCACATGTCCAGCCGGCTACGGGGATCGAGCCCGGTGGTGGGTTCGTCCAAGAACAGCACCGACGGTCGGGCCACCAGGCTCATGGCTATGTCGAGTCGCCGTCGCATCCCACCCGAGTAGCCCTTGACGGCCCGGTCGGCGGCCTGGGTCAGGTCGAACTGTTCCAACAGCTCGTCGGCTCGGCGGCGGGCCACCTCGGACCCGAGGTGGTTGAGGCGACCTACGTAGTTGACGTTCTCTCTACCGGTCAGCCGCTCGTCCACTGCTGCGTCCTGGCCGGTAAGCCCGATGCGGCCTCGGACTCGGTGCGGTTCGGCTACGACGTCGATCCCGTCGACGAAAGCCTGGCCCGAGTCGGGTCGCAGCAGCGTTGTCAAGATGCGCACCGCGGTGGTCTTGCCAGCCCCGTTGGGTCCGAGCAGGCCCAGCACCGTGGCTTCGTCGACAGCGAGGTCGAGGCCACACAACGCTTCGGTTTTTCCGAACTGCTTGGTCAACCCGACTGTCTCTACCGCGACCATTGCCTCACGTTACCGGTGGCGGTGCGGATATAGCTATCGGGCAGCTCGGGTGACCGCCGCGGGTGACTTCTCGGAGCCGGTCCGGTTCGTTGGCGGGTCAAACGGCGTCGAGGATCTCAGCGCCGCGCCGAATGTGGTCGGCGCTGGTGGCTTCGTCGTTCATGGGCAGCATGAACAGGTCGTAACAGGTCCGATGGGCGCTCAGGGCCGACGCGATCTCTTCGGGGGTGCCCGCTACCCCGTAGAGGTCGACCATGGCTTCGGGAAGCAGGGCCGCGGCCTCGTCGAGACGGCCTTGGAGCATCAGGGCTCGTACCTCGGTGGCGGTGGTGTCGTCGAGACCGAAAGCAACCCGAATGTCGGGTGGTGCATCTACGGCCATGTAGGAGAAATGGCGCAGCACCCGTTTCCGCTCCAGCGCGTCGTAGGCGAGATAGGCCGACCAGGCGATCCGGGCCGACCCCCGGGACCGTATCTCGGCTGTCACCGCGGGCAGGTCGGCTAGGGGCTTGGCTGACAGGATGACCCAGTCGGCCCGAGTAGCGGCCAGATGTTGGACCCGTGGTCCTCGACCGGCCACCGCCACCGGCACCCGGCCCTCGAACCACCCCAGGGTGGCCCCGTTCACTGTCTCACCGGCCAGCAGGCGGCGGTTGTGATCCAGCGTCTCTTGCAGGGCCGTGAAGGGTTTGGAGGTGTCGACCCCGAGGGGTTCGAGCACCCGGCTGCCGCCCACCCCCAACCCATGCACGACCCGACCCGGGGCCAGCTCGGCCAAGGTGGCGATAGCAGCTGCGGTGGCGACCGGATGGCGGCTGAACGGGTTGGTGATGGCCGGTCCGACGGTGAGGTCGGTGGCTTCGACGATGGCGGTCAGGGCTACGTACACGTCGCGCTCGGTGCCTTCATCGGCTACGAAACAGGTGGTTGCCCCCAGCGACTGGGCCAGTCGAGCCAGCTCCACCAGCCGGCGCACGGGCTGGGTGGGCTCGAACCACACCCCCCATTCAACTCCACTCATGGTTCAGTGATTCCACTCATGGTTCAGCGATCGGAGCCGGGGCGGGGTCGGTGCGCCCGAAGTCGAAGCCGGCGATCTCGGCCACCTGCTCGCCGAGCAGGGCGATGGCAGTCTCGAAGAGGTGCTTGCCTTCGGTGGCGCTGGCGCCGGTGGGGTCGCCGATATGACCGTCCGGGCCGAAGTCGTTCGATAGCCATCCGAAAGAGGCCGAGCCCCCGAACCGCAAGTGCCGGTTGGCGGCGAGACGGCTGGGCACGGCCCGTCCGGCCCGGTCGAGATGAACGAGGTGGGGGCGCAGATGCATGAACACCGATGTCTCCTGGTGGCCTCCGTGGATTCCCATACCTTCCTCGGCTGTTGGCGATGCGCCGCCTTGGTCGGGGGGCACGAACGGGTGGATCAAGAAGGTCATCAGGCCGTGCCGGAGCCTGATCTCCCGGCAGGCCACGTTGAGCAGGGCCGAGTTGCCGCCGTGACCGTTGAGGAACACCAAGCGGCGGGCCCGGGTGGCGGCGACGGATCCGGCTATGTCGTCGAGCACGGCCAGCAGGGTGGTGGCCGACAGCCATAGCGTCCCCGACGACCAGGCGTGCTCGTTCGATTTCGACACCGCCAGCGTGGGTAGGAGCCACAGATCGTGGCTGTCGCCGTGCTCGGCGACGAGGCTGGCTGCGGCTTCGTGAGCGATCACATGATCGACCGACAGCGGCAGGTGGGGCCCGTGCTGTTCTACGGCCCCGACCGGTTGGATGATCACCGCTGATTCGGTGATTCGCTCACCGACCTCCGGCCCGCTGAGATCTTCGAGACGCCTGCTCATGGATCGACCCCGCTCAGAACGGGCTCAGGCCCATCCGGTTGCGTATCGATACCAGCTCGCCCAGATGGTTGAAGCCGTGGCCCACCGCCGTCCATTTCAGGAACCAGGCCGTGGTCTGGCCTTCCCACATGGCATAGAGCCAGCCGAACCGATCCTCGGGGGTGTCGACGGCCTGAAGGGCTGGGCTCACTGCCGGAATCTGGTCCAGGTCCGGCAGCCCGGTCTCCTCCAGCCAGGATGCGGTGGTCTCGATGACGTCGAGGGTGTAGCCGCCAACCGCTTCGGGGTCCAAGATGTCGAGCAGCTCGGTGTCTTCGGCCTCGGCCAGCCCTCGCCACAAGTCCTCGTCGGTACCGATGTGGTCGGTCCACCGCTCGACCACGGCTCCGGTGTCCCGGAGAACGCCGTTGACGGCTATGTCGTGGTGGCGGGCCAGGTGCCAGAGGATGTAGGTGGGAGCGATCCCACCCCCGTCGATTCGTTCATGACGACGCTCAGCGGGCATCATGCCCAGCACTCCCCGGTCGATCTTGGCCCGCAACGACCGGAGATCGTCGACTATCCACGCCCTCAGATCCATGGCCCCATCGTAAGCGGTCGGGCCGGTCGCCCATCGCGGTCAGCACGCGGGCATCGTTGGTTGTGGAGGCTCGGCTGTCATTCTGCGCCGCGATGCGTCAATCGGTATGATGGATAATGTGCTGGTTCTAGGGCTGGTAGTTGCGTTGTGGTTCGGGTCGGCGGAGGCTTCGCCTTTTGAGCTCGCTGGTGCCAGTGCGGCTCAGGCCAAGGCGAGCGATGTTGTCGGGTCGGCTGGTGATGTGGTTGATCCTTCGTCGGGTGGTTCGGCGAATTTTGTGGTGGAGTCCTATGCGCGGGATTATTCGGTGTCTTATGGGGAGGCTTTGCGGCGTTTGGGTCGGATTACGGTGTTGCAGGCTGTGATGGCGTCGATTCGTGAGGTTGAGGGTTCGCGGTTGGCTGGTTGGGGTATTGAGCATGGCAGCGACTTCGGGGCGTGGGTTTGGTTGGCTGGTGATGAACCGCCGAGCGATGAGGCGGTTCGGATCGCGGCTTCGCATGTTGATGTGGAGGTTCGTGGTGGCGCGAGTTACTCGCTTGAGGAGCTGAGAGCGGCGGAGCGGCGCCTTGTTACTGGTTCGTTGGAGGACCTGGTTGGGTCGGGTACTTCTTTGGAAGTGGCGTTCACTGAGATCGATTTTGATGCTAACGGTATCGAGGCTGGCGTCGATCTTGTGGATTTACCTGGCCGGGTTGGACGGAGTACTGATGCGGTGGGCGAGGAGGTATCTGATTCGGAGTTCGAGACGGAGTTGGATCGGTTATCGGCGGTGTTGGAGGACGTTGTTGGTGTGCCCGTGGCAGTCTCGGATGCTCGGGGATTTGGGCCTACTGCAACAATCTTGGGCGGAGGTCGGTTGACGGCTTGCACTTCGGGGTTCACGGCTAAGTTGGTGGGTGGCGATTACGGGATTCTGACGGCAGGTCATTGTTCTAACTCGGATAAGTACCGCCGCAATTATCGGCCTTTCGGTGTTGATGTCAGCCTTCCGTACGTGAAGGGTTGGTCTGGGAAGAGAGCGGATGCCCAGTTTCATCGGGTCCCATCGGGGAACTCCAACTTGTTGTCGGATGACTACAAGTGCGGTAAGGAGGCTGAAGAAGTTTGTGATGTGACTGGCGTGATGGATCGATCCGACATGTTAGGTGATTATGTATGTCATACTGGCAGGGTCAGTGGAGTCTCGTGTGGTAAGATCACGAACAACAGAGCTCGGCATTTTCGATGCTATACCGCACAGCGGTCAAAATCAGTGGCTAAAAGAGTGGCTTGCGATCCGGTCTTCGTTACTTGGTCGGGGCCGACCCTCAAGGTCTGTGGCGGTGACAGCGGCTCTCCAGTATACAACTATGAAGGTGTCGCGTATGGGATGCTCAGGGGTTCGAATAGTAACCCGTATGCTTCGAGGTGTTCTACAGGTGGTAAACTGAAGCTCAATTTTTCTGTGATCCGCGAGATAGAGGCTTTCCTGGGGGTAGAAGTACTGACGGAGGATCCTTCTCCGCCGAGTGCTCCTCAGGGAGTTGAGGTGGATGTTGCAGAGATGGTGAGGTTGTCCTGGGCTCCGCCACCTGAAGGAGCCGTTGAGTATCGTGTGTTCCGCCGCAACAAATCGATCGGTGAGTCCTTTGCCCTGGCTGGCAGCACTTCCACTGCAAGTTATGATCATCCAGTTTCAGAGTTGCTTCCAGGGATGGATTACGAGTATCGGGCCAAGGCAATCAACAATCTGGATATGCTAGGACCGAATAGCGAAGTAGCGACCGTATCGATACCGGGAGCAGCTCACCTTAGAGCACAGCCTGGCACCGACGGGGTATCGGTTTCATGGTCGAAGCCGTCCGGTGATGTTGGTGGCTATGAGGTGTACCGACGGGCCGCGGTTGCAGGCCAGGCATACCACAAGATAGGCGACGTGACCTCGGCTTCGTTTGTCGACCCGTTGTCGGGGTTGACGCCCGGCGTGGAGTACTACTACCGGGTGAAAGCGGTCAGCAGTGCTGGTGTGGTTGGCGGTTGGGGATCGGGTTCGAATTATGCACCGGCGGTTGTTCCAGCCGCTGGGGGTTTGAAAGTCACTGTGTATTCTAATAGTGTCACAGTCTCATGGGAGAAACCGGTTGGAGATGTGGCTAGCTTTAAAGTGTACCGTCGTGTAGCTAAGCCGGGTGAAGCCTATAGGGAGATCGGAGAGCGTAAGGTCCCGTATTTTTGGGAACCGTTATCAGGGTTGACGCCCGGCGTTGAATACTACTACCGGATAAGAGCGGTCAGCAATACTGGTGTAGTTGGCGGTTGGGGATCGGGTTCGAATTATGCGCCGGTGGTTGTTCCGGCTGCTGGGGGTTTGAAAGTCACTGTGTATTCTAATGGTTTCACAGTTTCATGGGAGAAACCGGTTGGAGATGTGGCTAGCTTTAAGGTGTACCGTCGTGTAGCTAAGCCGGGTGAAGCCTATAGGGAGATCGGAGAGCGTAAGGTTCCGTATTTTTGGGACCCGTTGTCGGGGTTGACGCCCGGCGTGGAGTATTACTACCGAGTGAAAGCGGTTGGTAGTAGTGGTGTGGTTGGCGGTTGGGGTCCCGGACCTAACTATGCACGCGCAGTTGTTCCCAAAGCTGGTTAAGGACCGGATTGTGCTGACTCTGGCGCTGATAGTTTCGTTGTGGTTCGGGGTCGGTCGAAGCTCCTGCGGCTAGGACGGGCGGCGTTGGTGTCGGTTCTTGTCCTCGGTGCGTTGACTTGAATAACTACCCGTGGGCGGCGACGACGGCGATCTCCAGCTTCCAAGCCGGCTGAGCCAAAGCTGACACCACCACCAAGGTGGACGCGGCCCGGTGTCCGGCCAGAAACCGATCCCGTTCGGCTATCACAATTCGAAGATTTGCCGGGCTGTCGTACTCGGCGACCACATATGTGGTCGCCGACACGATGTCGCCCGATCCCATGGCGGCTTCGGCGAGCATGGCTGAGATGTTGGCCCACACCGTTGCGGCTTGGGCGTCGATGGTGTCGGGCACTGAACCGTCGGGACGGGTGGGCAC
This sequence comes from Acidimicrobiales bacterium, assembly GCA_963422655.1. Lineage (GTDB taxonomy): Bacteria > Actinomycetota > Acidimicrobiia > Acidimicrobiales > Aldehydirespiratoraceae > CATQHS01. Next base: position 2,432,264 of record OY730440.1, read on the forward strand.
CACCCCGGAGGTGTACAGCCACCTCGACGGGCGCTCGACCAGCATCGCATGGGCGTAGCGAGCCGCCGGCGGAGCGATAGTGGCAGGGTCGATCCGGGACAGGGTGATGAGACGATCGTAGACTCCGAGCTCTATGACGCAACGGATGGCCCTGTACTTCCAGGACAAGCACGACATCGGCTACGAGATCGAGATGGCCAAGTACGCCGAGGAGAAAGGTTTCAGCGAGATCTGGCAGGCCGACACCCGGCTGGCCCGGGACTGTGTGGTGATGATGAGCGCGCTGCTCGCCGAAACCAGCCGGATCCGCATAGGCAGCGGCGTACTGCCCGTCTACACCCGCAACCCGGCCGTGATCGCAGCCACTTGGAGCACCATGTGGGAGCTGGGCGGGCTCACCCCCACCGGTGAGAGCCGGGTGATGCTCGGTCTCGGAGCTTGGTGGGAGCCCATCGCCAGCCGGGTCGGGGCGCCACGGCGCCGGCCGCTGGTGGCCATGCGCGAGAACGTGGAAGCCATAAGGGCACTGTTCACCATGCAGGAGGTCAGCTACGAGGGCGAGTTCGTCCACCTCGACCGGGTCCGGCTCGATGTTGCCTACGGTGACAGCACACCTAGGGCCATCCCTGTCTACATCGGCGCCACCGGCCCAAAGATGCTGGAGCTGACCGGGGAGATAGCCGACGGCGTTGTGCTCAACTACGTGGTACCGACCGCATATATAAGAAACGCCGTGGCTCAGGTTTCCGCCGGTGCGGTACGCGCCGGGAGGGACCCGGCCAGTATCGACCGGCCCGAGCTGCTGGTGTGCTCGCTGTGCGATGACGACCCTGACGAGGCCATAGCCACGGGCAAGTCGCTGGTGGCCTACTACCTAGGCACCGAACCTCACCTCATGGAGGCCTCCGGTGCCGATCCCGATCTCGTCGAACGGGTGAAACAAGTGGTGGGCTGGCCCGCGACCGAAGCCGACTACCGCAGAGCCGCCCCCCTCATCAGCGACGGTTTCGTCAGAGACCTCATGGCGGTGGGAACCTCGGCGCAGTGCCGAGACAAAGTGGCCGAGTACATAGACGTCGGCGTCACCTGCCCCATCCTGTACCCGATCATGGACGACATGAAGCCGGTGATCGACGCCTTCGCGGCCTGGACTCCATGACCACAGCCGTAAGTGAGTTGCTTGACCGTGAGTGAATTGCTTGACCGTGAGTGAGTTGCTTGGAGCCGTGGGGAATGGCTGCGGGCCAAACGGCGTGGGTGCATGGCAGCGGGCTACACGGGTCGTGGTGTGGGCTCGGTGACGAGAACCCACCGGCCCTCGCTGTTGATCCACGGAGGGGTTGTCGTCACGGTTGACGATCATGGCGCCGTGCATGACCCGGGCTGGGTGTACGTGAACGGCAACCGAATCGTCGAGGTCGGTTCCGGGACGCCTCCCCAAGCCCGCTGTCGCCAGGCCGGGGCCGTCATCGACGCGGCCGGGGCCGCGGTCATGCCGGGCATGGTCAACGCTCATACTCACCTGTTCCAGGGTTTCTTTCGGGGTCTGGCCGACGACAAGACTCTGCTGGACTGGCTGCGGGACTGTATCTGGCCGGCTGCGACTCATCTAGACGGCACCACCATCTACTTGGCTGCTCTGGCTGGGTTGATCGAAAATCTCCGGAGCGGGGCTACCACGGTTATCGATCATCAATACGTCCATGTCGACGCCAACCTCGACGACGCGGTGTGCCGGGCCGCCGACGAGCTCGGTGTGCGGTTCGTGCTGGCTCACGGGTGGGCCGACCGCAACTACCACCCGCCACTGATGGAAACCGCCGATATCGCCATCGAGCGGGCCCGCACCGTCCGTGACCGCTGGGACGGCCACCACGACGACCGTATGCGGGTGGAGCTGGCCCCGCTCATCGCGTGGGGCTGTTCGGACGAGGCCATGCGAGCCACGGTGGCCGAGGCCCGGAGCTGGGGTCGGGGCACGCACATCCATTGCGCCGAGACAGCGGTGGAGGTGGAGATGAGCTTGAACGAGCGGGGGATGCGCCACGTCGAATGGCTGGAGTCGTTGGGGGTGCTCGGCCCCGACGTTCAGCTCGCTCACAGCGTGTGGCTCGACGACGGCGAGCTCGATCTCATCGCCTCGTCGGGTTCGGTGGTGGTTCATTGCCCGGTGTCGAACATGTACCTGGCCTCGGGGGTGGCCCCCGTCGTCGAGATGAAACGGCGGGGCATCACCGTGGCGCTGGCCAGCGACGGGCCGGGGAGCAACAACCGCCAAGACATGTTCGAGGTTCTCAAGGCCACGGCGCTGCTCCAGAAAGTACATCACCTCGATGCGGTGGTGCTTCAACCCGAGGAGGTATTGCATATGGCCTGCCGGGGCGGGGCGGCTGCTTTCGGTCTGCGGGATGCCTTCGGTGCCATTGCCGCAGGACAACGAGCCGACCTGGTAGTGGTGGACCTGCGGTCGCCGTTCGTGATGCCGGTTCACCGGGTGCCCAGTGCCCTGGTGTACAACGCCACCCCCCGTGACGTCCTCGACGTGATCGTCGATGGTCGGGTTCTCATCCGCGACCGTGAGCTGGTCGGAATCGACGAGCAGGCCGTGCTGGCCCGCGCTGGCGTCGCGGCCCGGGCTCTGTTCGAACGAGCCGGAATTGCTACCCGCCTCCGTAGTTGACTTGCAAGAGATAGTCGACTTGCAAGATGTAGCTAACTTGCAAGATGTACTTGGGGCTGGGCCTGCTAGCTGTGAGTAACCGGTTCACTGTGACAACCGACTAACCGTTACAAACCGGCTACCTGTTACTAACCGGCTAACTGTGACAAACGGGATCGTTGGTGAACCAGCAGGCCAGCACCGATGGCACCGGCTTGGTTACCGAGCCGGGTTTGCAGGAGAGCGGGCGGCATCCGGCGGTGCCGGGTGAGAACGTTGAAATGATGGATGAGCGCCTCGATGTTGCCGAGAGGATGTATGTCGATATGGCCCACGCCCACCGCGAGCACCTGCCGGATCGACTCGTCCCGCAGTGAAGCTCAGTTGGCCCGCGGTCGGGCGCGCTAAAGTCATCGGATGCCTCGAATGGTGGCCTACCATCGGCCCACAACTATCGAAGACGCCATCGGCTTGTTGAGTGAACCCGACCGGGTGGTCTTGGCCGGTGGCACCATGCTGAACGCTGACCGGGAGCCCTCCGATCTCGAAGCCGTGGATATCCAGGCCCTGAGGCTGGACCGGATCGAAGCCGACGATACCGGCCGGGTCCGGTTGGGGGCCATGGTCACCCTCGACGAGATATCCCGGTCCGAATCGATACCGGCCCGGATGCGCCATGTGGCTCGGGCCGAGGCGCCCTCGACGCTGCGAACCCTGGCCACCGTGGGCGGTCTGGTGGCCCGACGCCAAGCCGACAGCGTGTTGCTGGCCGCCCTGCTGGCTCACCGGGGCCGGGTCGCTCTGGCCGGCGGGGGCGGTGCCGACGACTTGGAACTGGGGGAGTTGCTGGCCGCAGAAATGCCGGCCGGAGCGCTGATCACGGCGGTGACCATCGACCCGGACGGTGCTGTCGCCACCGCCGGTACCGGCCGGACCCCGGCCGATGTACCCATCGTGGCCGCCTACGGGCGTAGGGTCGGCGGTGCCGTTACCGTAACCCTCACCGGCGTGGCTGGTGTCCCGGTCAGGGCCGACGAGTCGGACCCGGTGGCGGGGCTGGCCCCCGACGGCGACTTCCGGGGCTCGTCCGAATACCGACTGATGTTGGCCGGTGTCCTCACCCGACGAGTGGTGGCGGATTTGGCCAGGGAAGGGGTGGGCTGATGGAAGCAGGCAGAGCCAGTGAGATGACAGAGGTCACCTTCGATCTCAACGGTGCGGCCACTACCGTCACGGTGGCACCTCACGAGTCGTTGCGGGCGGTGCTGCGGCGCTTGGGCATGTTCTCGGTCCGTTACGGCTCCGACAGCGGCGAGACCGGCGCCGCCGCGGTGCTCTTCGACGGGCGGCTGGTCAGCGCCGATGTCGTCGGTGCGGCCCAGGCCGGCGGCCATGCCATCACCACCTTGGAGGCCCTCAACGTCTCGCCCGAACTGCATCCCATCCAAGCTGCCTTCGTGGCGGTAGGGGCCTTCCAGTCGGGCTACTCGGCCGGGGCAATGATCCTGGGGACCATGGCGTTGCTGAAAGCCGACCCCGATCCGTCCGAGGCCGAGATCCGCGACATGCTCTCGGGCATCCTCGACCGCGAAACCGCCTACACCAAGCCGGTCGAAGCAGTGAAACGAGCCGCAGCCGTGCTGAGGGGCGATAAGCCCGACCCCTTCGGCCCGCTGGTCCTGCCGCCGATGACCGACGGGCTCAACCCGGCAGTCGTTGATGCCGACGACCCGGCTGTGCCGGCTTCGAGCTCGGTGCCTCGCTTGGTCCCGTCCCGAGACGTGCCCGACATGGCCGTGGTCGGCAAACCGGAGGTGAAGGTCGACTCGGTTCGCCTGGCCAAGGGAAACCCGGCCTTCACCGACGACATCGAGCCCCGGGGGATGCTCTACGCCAAGGTGCTGCGCAGCCCCCACGCCCATGCCCGCATCGTCGGCATCGACGACTCGAAGGCCTTGGCCCTGCCCGGGGTGCGAGCGGTGCGCCACCACCGGAACACTCCTCGGGTGAAGTACGCCTCGGGCGGCCAGAGCTGGCCCAACCCCCACCCCCACGACCAGGTGAGCTTCGACGACAAGGTCCGTCATGTCGGAGACCGGGTGGCGGCGGTGGCCGCCGACACCATCGAGATCGCCGAGGAAGCCATCCGGCTCATCGACGTGACCTATGAAGTGCTCCCGGCCGTCTTCGACGAACGGGATGCCATGAAGCCCGGCGCGCCGGTGGTCCACGACGAGGACGACACCCATCACATCGCCGACCGGGACCGTAATCTGGTCCATCACATCACGGCCCGACGAGGCGACCTCGAGGGTGCTTTCGCCATCGCCCCCCATGTCTTCGAGCAGACCTTCCGGGTCCATCAGGTTCAGCAGTGCCCGATCGAGCCCCACATATCCATGGCCTGGCTCGACTCCGACGAGCGCATGGTGGTCCGCACCGCTACCCAGGTGCCCTTCCACACCCGGCGAATGCTGGCCCCCCTCATCGGCATGGACATCAAGGACGTCCGGGTCATCAAGCCCCGCATCGGCGGCGGCTTCGGGGCCAAGCAGGAGATGCTCATAGAGGACATCGCCGCCCACTTGGCCATCGCCACTCGTCGCCCGGTTCGGCTCGAGCTCGACCGGGCCGAGGAGTTCTTCGCCAGCCGCACCCGCCATCCCCAGACGATCACTTTCCGGTCCGCGGTCGACCGCGACGGCCGGCTCATGGCTCAGGACATGTACGTGCTGGGCAACACCGGCCCTTACGGGACCCACGGCTTCACGGTGCAGATCGTCTCGGGGCTGCGGGGTCTGTCCTCCTACAACGCTTCGGCCAAGCGCTTCACCTGCGATGTCGTCTACACCAACATCCCGGTTCCGGGCGCCTACCGGGGCTACGGCGGCCCCCAGGGCGAGTTCGCCCTCGAAGCTCACATGGAGGACATCGCCCGGGCTCTCGATATGGACGTCCTCGACTTCAAGCGCCGTAACTGGGTGAAGATGGGCGACGAGCAGGACATCGCCCCCCACCTCGGTGAGCGGGCTCCGGCTACCGAGGAGCTCGACGACTACCCCAAGATCATGTCGTCGGGGATCGAGGAGTGCGTGGCCCAAGGCGGTCGCGAGATCGGCTGGCACCGGCGCCATGACCCGGCCTGGAAGCAGCCGGCCGACCGGCCTCACATTCGCCGGGGCATCGGCTTCGCCTTCTGCATGCACGGTACCGCCATCCCCTTCCTGGACATGGGAGGGTGCTCCATCAAGCTCAACGACGACGGCTCGTTCAACATGCTCATCGGCGCCACCGACCTGGGCACCGGGGCCGACACCGTCATCGGGCAGATCGCGGCCGAGGTGTTGGGGGTGCCGCTGGACGACATCAAAGTGTACTCGAGCGATACCGACGTAACCCCCTTCGACACCGGGGCCTATGCCTCGTCGACCACCTACATATCCGGCACCGCCGCGTTGCGAGCGGCCGAGGTGGTGCGCAAGCGGCTCAAGGAGCGGGCCGCCATGCTGCTCGAGGTCGACGAGCCCTGCACCATCGAGCTCCGGGACCGGCGGGCCTACGCCGCCGACGGTCGTTCGGTGAGCCTGGAAGAGATCGCCCTGGACTCGCTGCACATGCAGGAGCACGAGCAGATCATGGGCACGGCTTCGCACGTCTCGCCCGACTGCCCGCCCGCGTTCGCGGCCCAGTTCGCCGAGATCGAGGTGGATGTCGAAACCGGTCAGGTCACGGTGACCAAGCTGGTGATGGCCGTCGACTGCGGGGTGGCCATCAACCCGGTCACTGCCAGCGGCCAAGTGGAGGGCGGCATGATCCAAGCCCTCGGCTACGGCCACTGCGAGGAGATAGTTCTCGACGGCGCCGGCCGGATGATCAACCCGTCGTTCGGCCCCTACAAGATCTACCGGGCCGACGAGGTACCCGAGACGGTCGTGTTCTTGGTGCAGACCATGGAGGACAGCGGCCCGTTCGGGGCCAAGGCCGTGGCCGAGATCCCCAAGGACGGGGTGGCTCCGGCGGTGCGTAACGCCATCCTCGACGCCACCGGAGTGGCAATCAACGATCTGCCCTTCACCCCGGAACGGGTGTGGAGAGCCCTTCGGTCCCACGCTTGAGCCGTGGCTCCGGGGACGATCGTCACCGCCGACTGGGTCATCGCCGCGGCAACCGACGATCCCCGGCCCGATCACGCCGTTCGGGTGGTCGGCGACCGCATCGACGAGCTCGGCCCGGCGGCTGAGCTGCGGGCCCGCCATCCCGGTGACGCCTGCATCGATGGGTCCGGTCAGGTGCTCATGCCCGGGTTCGTCAACGCTCATGTTCACCTCTACGGGGTGCTGGCCCACGGCATCCCCGCCGATGATGCCCCATCCGGGTTCTGGAGCTTTCTCGACGACTACTGGTGGCCCAAGATCGAGAACGCCCTCGATCACGACATGATCGCCGCTGCCGCCGACTGGGTGACGGTCGAGCTGCTGAGGTCGGGCACCACCAGCTTCTTCGACATCTTGGAAGCCCCCAACGCCTTGCCTGAGGCCCTGCTGGTCGAAAAGGAGGTGATCGACCGGCGGGGGCCGAGGGCGATTCTGAGCTTCGAGGCCACCGAACGCATGGGGGCCACCAATGGCCGAGCCGGTCTGGCCGAGAACGTGCGGCTGATCGAAGCGGCCCGGTCCGACCGGTCGAGCCTCGTGTCGGGGGCGATGTGCTACCACACCACGTTCACTTGCTCGGAGCCGCTGATCCGTCAGGCCTTCGAGCTGGCCGAGCATCACGACGTGTTCTGCCACGCCCATGTCAATGAGGGCACACACGAGCCGGAGTGGTGCCTCGAGCACCACGGCCTGCGAACGCTCGAGTTCTACCGGCGGCTGGGGGTGGCCTCCCCCCGGTTCCAGGCCAGCCAGTGCGTGCAGGTCTCGGAACGAGAGATCGGTATAATCGCCGATTCCGGCATCCGAGTGTCGCACATGCCGCTGGCCAACTGCGAGGTCGGGGGCGGGATCGCGCCCATCCCCGAGCTGCTCGAACGGGGCGTGACGCTGGGCTTGGGGTCCGACGGCTATGTCAACGACATGTTCGCGGTCATGCGGGGGGCGTTCTTGCTGCACAGGGCCCGAACGCTGGATCCGGGGGTGCTGCCGGCCGATGTGGTGTTGCACCTCGCTACGGAAGGGTCGGCTCGAGTCCTCGGCCTCACCGGCGTCGGCCGGCTCGAACCGGGCTTTTGCGCCGACCTCCAACTGGTCGAGGCCCGTTTCCCCACTCCGGTTCAGGGCCACAACCTGGCCGAACAGCTCGTGCAATGGGGTGATCATTGCTGGGTGCGCGACGTGATGGTGGCCGGCCGGTGGCTGGTGTGCGGTGGTGAGGTACTCGACGCCGACTCGGACCGGCTGCGGGCCCGCTGTCGTGAGCAAGCGGCCCGGCTGTGGGCGTGAGTCCAGCCGTCGCGACCGGAGACACAAGGGCCAGTGGGGCCCCGGGCCCAGGCCTGATCGGGGAGTTGGCCGGCGCGGTGGCGGCCGGGGTGGCCGTGGCGGCCGCCACCGTCGTGGACACCTCGCGGTCGGTGCCCCGCCGGCCCGGCGCCAAGATGCTGGTGTTTCGTGACGGCCGCACCCGCGGGACCGTGGGCGGAGGCGAGATGGAAGCTCGAGTCGTGATCGAGGCCGTCGAGTCCCTGGGCGACGGCCGTCCCCGTATGCTCGACTACCGGCTGGTCCACCCCGACCAGGGCGATCCGGGAGTGTGCGGGGGCGACGTCTCGATATTCGTGGAGCCTCACATGCCTCGACCGACTCTTGTAGTGGTGGGATACGGCCACGTGGGCCGGGCCGTTGCCCATCTGGCCCACTGGCTCGACTACCTGGTAGTGGTCAGCGACGACCGCGACGGGCTCGAAGCCGACGCCACCTCGGTCCACGAGCTCTTCACCGGCCCCATCACCGATCTGATAGCGGGGCGGCCCTTCGATGCCGACACCTCGGTGGTGCTGGTCACCCGCAACGTCGGCCTCGACGTGGCCGCGCTGTCGGCGCTGCTGGCCACCGGGGCCGGCTATATCGGAGTGATGGGAAGCGCCCGGCGGTGGAACACGGCCCGAGCCCAACTGGAGGTCCGGGGGGTGGACCCGGCCGACCTCGACCGGGTGAAAGCGCCGATCGGCATCGAGGTCGGAGCCGAGACACCCTCTGAGATCGCTGTGAGCATCATGGCCGAGGTGATCGCCCATCGCCGCCTCTGAGCCACTCTGCGTGCTGCGGGGCGGTGGTGACCTCGCCACCGGGGTGGCCTGGCGACTGACCCGGGCCGGCTGGCCCGTGGTCGTGCTCGAGCTGCCCCGACCCCTGACGGTGCGCCGGACCGTGGCTCTGTCCACCGCCGTCACCGAGGGGGAAGTGGTGGTGCAGGGTCTGAGAGGGATTCGGGTCGACTCGCCCAGCGAGGCCGTGGCCGTGGCCGCTACCGGCGCTGTGGCCGTGCTCGTCTCCGGTGAGCGGGTGCCCGTCGGTGCCGAAGTGGTGGTGGACGCCCGGCTGGCCAAACGCAACCTCGACACCACTATCGACGACGCCGATCTGGTGGTGGGGTTGGGTCCGGGCTTCGTGGCCGGAACCGACTGCCACGGGGTGGTCGAGACCATGCGGGGCCACAGTCTGGGTCGGGTCCTGTGGGCCGGCTCGGCTGCGGCCGACACCGGCACGCCCGGGCTGGTGGGCGGCCGCGGCGCCGACCGAGTGCTGAGGGCTCCCGCCGACGGAATAGCGGCCTGGGACGCGGCCATCGGCGACATCGTCACCTGCGGCGAGGGCTTGGGGACCGTGGCCGAGGTGGCGGTGAAGGCACCCTTCGACGGGGTCCTGCGAGGCGCTATCGCCACCGGGACCGAAGTTCGGGCCGGGCTGAAGATCGGTGACGTGGATGCTCGCTGCGATCCAGCCGCTTGCTACCAGATCTCCGACAAGGCGCTGGCCGTGGGCGGGGGAGTGCTGGAAGCGGTGCTGGCCTGGCGCTCGGGCCGGGCCGGCTTCTGAAGGCGAGCTCGGGCCGGGCCGGTCACCTGAGTAGGGTCCGGTCCGTGGTCCGGCTCGCGTTCAACCTCATCCCGACCGAACCCATAGAGCGGATGGTCGGCTTGGCCCGTTTGGCCGAGCAGCACCGATACCAGCGGTGCTGGGTCTACGACGAGGGTCTCGCCACCCGGGACGTGTACGTGACCCTGGCTGCCATCGCCTCGGCCACGTCTACTGTCGAGGTGGGTCCGGGTATAACCAATCCCTACACCCGTCATCCCGGATCAACCGCCGCCGCCATAGCTTCCCTGGACGAGCTGTCGGGGGGCAGGGCCTTCCTGGGCATCGGGGCCGGGGGCAGCCTCACGCTGGATCCCCTGGGAATAGAGCGGAACCGTCCGCTTTCTGCCGTGGCCGAGACCATCGACGCCTGTCGGCGCCTTTTCGAAGGGGAAACCGTCGATAGCCATGGCCGGCACGTGCAACTCCGCCGAGCGAGGCTGGCCTGGCGGTCGGGCCGGTCCGGCACCGAGATCTGGTTGGCCGGCCGGGGTCCGAAGATGCTGAAGCTCGGTGGCTCCGTCTGTGACGGGGTCATGCTCGATTTCTTGTACAAGCCCGATCTCGCCGGGGTGGTGGGTGGTATCCGGGCCGCGGGCCGGGCCGCGGCCCGCTCACCGAGGATCGGCTACTCGACCATGATCGTTACCGATGAGAGGGTCATGGCCGCTACCAAGCCTCACATGACCTACCGGCTGGTCGATTCGCCTCCGCAAGTGCGAGCCGCCATCGGGTTGACCGACGATGCTGCCGGGCAGATCCGCGCCGCTATGGGTTCGGGCCTGGAAGCGGCAGCTGAACTGGTGCGAGACGAATGGGTGCATCCATTCGTCCTGTCCGGCACCCCCCGCGAGTGCGCGTCCGAGTTGGCCTCACTGGTGGCGCGCCACGAGATCGACGAATTCGTGGTACCGGTCCTCGACGACGCCGGAGCCGAGGAGCTGCTGGCCGTCGGGGCCGAGGTGCTCGCCCGAGCGGCTCGCCTGTAGCTCGGATCTTGTTTCGGGTCGGCGCCCCACGCCGTCTCAGCCTCGGGGGCCCGGTCTCAGAGCTGCTATCCCCGGTTCGGGGTTGGCGGCGCCCCATGCCGTCCCTAAGGTTGGCCAGGCCACTTCCCCGTGGATTCTCACCTTGCCCGTGGATTCTCACCGGATGGGAGTTGGCCTTGATTATTTGGTGCTGGTCGGTCAAAGGTGGAGTGGGTACCTCGGTGGTGGCGGCAGCCATCGCCCTGCGGATGGCCCGCAACGGGCGTGACGTAACGCTGGTCGATCTGGACGGCGACCAGCCCGAGCTGCTGGGCTTGGTCCGACCGGTGGCACCGTCCGAGCCGGGCATCAGCGATTGGGTCGCTGCCGGCGAGGGGGTACCGGCCGATGCCATCGGCCGGTTGCTCGAAGAGGTGGTCCACCGGCTGCGACTGCTCCGGACCGGGTCGGTCCCGCTGGCCGGAGCCGACCGCGATCGGTTACGGCTGGCCTTGGACGTATTGGCCGGGTCCGGCCCGGTGGTGGTCGATGCCGGTCTCGACCTCGACTGCATCCGGTCCGACCTCGGCGAACCCCACCGGTCGGTGTGCGTGTTGCGACCCTGCTTCTTGGCCATCAGCCGGGTGCAGCGGGCGGCCGGCTCCATCGATCACGTGATCTTGGTGACCGAGCCGGGTCGAGCCCTGCGCAGCAGCGACATCGCGGCTGCTGTCGGGGCCACCCGGATCGACCGCATTGCCTGGGATCCCAGAGTGGCCCGAGCCGTCGATGCCGGCACCATGGCCGGGGTCCTACCCATGCCGCTGCGCCGTTTCGATCTGCCGGTATGAAGGCGTCGTCGGGACTGGTCGACGCCGTGCACCGCAAGGTGCTCGACGCCGATCCCCGGACCCCCCTGACCTCAGCCGAGGTGACGGGCATCGTCCGGACCCTCGACCCGCTGGCCCGACCCGAGGCAGTCGACGACGTGGTGGCTCGGGTGGTGGCCCGAGTGGAGGGGCTGGGTCCTATCGAGCCCCTACTGGCCGACCCCACCGTGAGCGAGGTGATGATCAACGGGCCGGGTCCGGTATGGATCGAGCGGGACGGCCTGACCTGCAAGAGCGGCGTGTCTGTGGATCGGACCGCGGTCGACCTCTTGATCGAACGGATCGTGGGGCCCCTGGGCCGACGAGTCGATCAGCGAACGCCTTACGTCGACGGGCGGTTGCTCGACGGGTCCCGGGTCCACGTGGTGGTACCCCCGATAGCGGTCGACGGCCCCTACGTCACCATCCGGCGGTTCGTGGTGGCCGACGTGGCTTTGGAGATGTTCGCCGAGAAGGTTGTGGTGACGCTGCTCGACGAGTTGGTCGAGCGGGGCGCCAACGTGATCGTGAGCGGAGGAACCGGCGCCGGCAAGACGACCCTCCTCAATGCTCTGGCCGGTCGAATGAGCCGCGATCTGCGGATCGTCACCATCGAGGACGCGGCGGAGCTCCGATTCGGTCATCCCCATGTGGTTCGCCTCGAAGCCCGACCCGAATCCCGCGAGGGCGGAGGTGAGGTGACCATCCGCGACCTGATCCGCAACGCCCTGCGGATGCGACCCGACCGGCTGGTGGTGGGTGAGGTGAGAGGACCCGAGGCCCTCGATCTCCTCCATGCCCTCAACACCGGTCATGCCGGTTGCCTGTCCACCATTCATGCCAACAGCCCCGTTGACGGGCTGCGCCGGCTGGCCACGCTGGCTACGGCCGCAGCCGAACGCCTCCGATTGGAAGCGGTCCGGGACCATGTGCAGGCCGCGATCGACGTGGTCGTCCACGTCGAACGCGGGGCACGAGGTGTGCGTCGTATCGCTGAGATCGCCGAAGTGATCTCGGGCGACCGGGTCCGGCGGCTGGCCGACAGCGCCGGCGTGACCGGCGGACCCCGCCGACCGGCCCGGGTCGCAGGGTCGGCGTGATGGTGGTCATAGCGGCCGGTCTGGTCTTTGTCGCTGTTGCTTGGTTCCGGCCCCCGCCTCGGGGCCGTTCGGCTCGACCGGCCGGGCCGGTAAGGGCCCTCACCGAGGCCTGGGCTCGTATCCGGACGCAGTTGCGTCCCGACGACCACGCCATCGTGGTGGCAGAGATGCTGGAGTTGGTCGCCCGGGCGTTGCGGGGTGGTGCATCGCTGCCCGTGGCGCTCAAGACGGTCTCGGCCGAACTGCCCGAAGCCGATCTGGCTCCGGTGCTCCGGCGGATCGCCGGCGGTTTGAGCGTGACCGAAGCCCTCGACCGTTGGGCCCTCGACGCTATCGACAGCGGAGCCCGCACCGCCCGCCAGACCGCGGCGGCTCTGCTCATGCTCGGGCATGGATCCGGTGCCGCCATGGCTGCCAGCCTCGACCGGGCCGCCGCTTCCATCCATCAGCGCCGAGCCTGGCGCGACGAGATCCGAGCGCTCACCGCCCAGACCCGGGCTTCGGGTCTGCTGGTTGCGCTGGCCCCGGCCGCTTTCGGTCTGGTCGTCGCCCTCGTGGACAGTGAGGCTCTGGCGGTGCTGGTGACGACCCCCATCGGGTGGTTCTCCCTTTCGGTTGGATTGGGGTTGGAAACCCTCGGGGTGTGGTGGATGACCCGGTTGACTCGGGGAGTGTCGGCGTGGGAGTGAGCTGGTCGGCCGGGCTGGCCGCCATCCTGGCTGCGGTGGCCGTGGGGTTGCCTTCGACTGGGACCAGACGGATCCGCAGACGACTGTTCGATCCCGGTTCGTCGACACTGCCGTCTCGGGGCCAGCGCCGTTTTGATCACGGGAACCTCGGGCCAGTGGCCCTGCTGGAGTGGTTGGGCCGGCTCCTGCCGGGCGCTGAACCCCCCGACCATGCCGTCATCGGTGCTGCCGCGATGGGACTGGTGGCAACGGCCGTGGTGGCCGGCCCGATCGCCTGCCTCGTCGGGCTGGTGGCTGTGGCCGCCCTTCTGCGGGCCCGGGTCCGAGCTCGCCGGCTCGAGCATCAGCGGCGGGTCGAGTGGGGGCTGCCCGAGGTGGTCGACCTGCTCGGCTTGGTCGTGGGCGCGGGGCAGCCCACGGCACCGGCTCTGGCCGTCATCAGCCCCCGCACCCCCGAGCCCTTCCGGTCGGAGCTGGCCGACGTGGTGAGACGATCATCGGCAGGTGAGCCCTTCGCCGAGTCGATGCGGCGCCTGCGCCGATGTCTGGGGCCGGCTGTGGCGCCCTTGGTGCACGCCGTCGTGGCGGCCGAAGCCGACGGGGTTGCATTGGGTCCGGCTCTGGTCCGGGTCGGTGACGAAGCCCGTCGGCGCCGCCGGGTGAGGGCCGAGGAGGCGGCCCGCCGAGTGCCGGTGCTCATGCTGTTCCCGTTGGTGTTCTGCGTACTGCCCGCCTTCGGGCTCTTGACGGTGGTTCCGCTCGTGGTCGGGTCGATCGCCGACCTCGGTTTGCCGGGCTGAGCTTTGTCTTGGTGCCCGCCTCTCTTGGTGCCCGCCTCTCTTGGTGCCCGCCTCTCGCCCGCTTCCCCCCGATACCTGGACCCGAGGAGGACCATTGATCGAGAAACCCGACCATCCGAAGGGCCCCGAACCCCGAACCGATAGCGAACGGGGCCAGACCACAGCCGAGTACGCCTTGGTCATCCTGGGCGCGGCCGCGGTGGCGCTGCTGGTGCTGGCCTGGGCAACCGACACCGGCATGGTGTCGAACCTGCTCGACACGGTGATCCGAAGCGTCGCCGACAAGGTGACGTGACCCGGCGTCGGCAAGGGAGCCGGCCCTGCTCGGCGGTGGCAGGCTTCGATTCCCAGCGGGGCCAGTCGACGGTCGAGCTGGTGATGCTGTTGCCGGTAGTGGCGGTGCTGGTGCTGGCGCTGGTGCAGATCGGCTTGCTGGTACGGGTCCGAGTGATGATCACGCACTCGGCTCGTGAAGCGGTCCGGGAGGCGGCCGTAGGCGGCAGCGACGCCGAAGTTCGGCGGATCGCAGCCGCGGCCGGCGACCTGGATTCAGCGCGCCTCGACGTGAAAGTGCGTCGAGTGAGGGATCGGGTCACCGTGGAACTGCACTACGACGATCCGACCGAGGTGCCTGTTGTCGGAGCCTTGATCGGTGATGCCGGATTCGAGGCGCGGGCCACGATGCGGCTCGAATGAGTGCTGACCGCCCTGGCCCGGCCTCGGGTACCGTTTGCGCGATGCAGTCCACGGTTCGTAGCTGTCTCCGACCGCCGTGGACCGTTCTGATGATTTCGGGCGAGCTCGACGTGGCGGGCGCTCCCGCGGTGCGTCAGGCCGTGGTATCGGCCGTCTCGGGGGGTGGAACCCGCCTGGCACTCGACCTCAGTGGGGTCGATTTCGTCGACTCCTTCGGTGTTGGTGTGGTGGTGGGAGCGCTCAAACGGGTGCGCCAGCGGGGCGGGGAGCTGGCGCTGGTGTGTCCGGTGCCGCGGATCCGCCGGGTGTTCGAGATGTGCGACCTGGACCGGATCCTTATCTTGCACGAATCGCTCGACGACTTGGGGAACCCGATCGAGTCGGGGCTGTGAGCAACTACGCCACTGCGGGTGAGATCGTGGTGGAGATCCCGGCTCGGACCGAGCTGATCTCGTTCGTGCGGGTGGTTCTGGCTGCCGCGGCCGAGATCGAACCGCACATGGACCCGGACCGTGTCGAGGACTTGCGAGTGGTGGTGTCGGAGGCGACGACCAACGCTATCGATGCCCATGTGAGCACCGGCCGCGACAAGCGGATCCGAGTGGAATGTAACCTGGCCGAGGACCAAGTGGCGGTGGTGGTCCACGACGAAGGACTAGGATTCGACCCTGATGCGTTACCCGAGCTGCCGCTGCCCGAGTCTCCTGAGCGGTTGCTCCACGAGTCGGGCTTGGGTATTCCGCTGATGAAGATCCTTGCCGACGAATCGGAGATCCGCTCCGGCGCCGACGGTACCGATGTGCGTCTGGTCGTGTACTCCACCCGGCGTCGGGATCACCGGTAGCCGGGCCGCACCCGCCAACTCCCTGCGATGGTCAGAGAACCACAGCTCGACCCCTCACCGTTGACCTGGATGGGAAGCGACCGTATGCTGGCCCGCCGCATCGGCCGTCCTCTGCATCGTTTCCTACGCATCGAAGCGGCTGGCGGCATCTTGCTGCTGATCGCCACGGCGGCCGCGCTGATCTGGGCCAACTCACCGTGGCAGGACTCTTATCACGAGATCCTCGGCACTCATGTCCGCATCGGTCTCGGCAGCCTGATCATCCTCGACGAACCGGTGGAGGCATGGATAAACGACGCCTTGATGGCCATCTTCTTCTTCGTCGTGGGTCTGGAGATCAAGCGCGAGATCATCGTCGGGGAGCTGCGCGATCCCCGAGCGGCGGCGATGCCCGCGATGGCCGCGCTGGGCGGCATGGTGGTTCCCGCCCTCGTCTACTTTGCTTTCAATCCCACCGGGCCGGCTGCTGACGGCTGGGGCATTCCCATGGCCACCGACATCGCCTTCACCCTGGGGGTTGTTTCCCTTCTGGGCGCCCGGGTTCCCACCACGATCAAGATCTCTCTTCTGACCCTGGCCATAGTCGACGACATCGGCGCTATCTTGGTGATCGCCATCTTCTATACCGACGACCTGTCGGCGGAGTGGCTGCTCGTGGCGGTGCTGGGGATCGGCACCTTTTTAGTGCTGAGACTGGCCGGGGTGTGGTACGCCCCGGCTTACGTGGCAATCGGAATGTTCATATGGCTGGCCGTGTTCGAGTCCGGGGTCCACGCCACTATCGCCGGTGTGATCGTCGGGATCATGACCCCGGCCCAACCTCTCATCGACAGCGGTCGGGTGGGCGAAGAATTAGTGGGACAAACGGCCGGGCAAGATGTCAGCGCGCCGATCGTTCGCCGGGCCTACTTCGAGCTACGGGAGCATGTGTCAGTGGCCGAACGCCTCGACGACATTCTGCATCCGTGGTCGAGCTTCGTGATCATCCCGATATTCGCTCTGGCCAACGCCGGTGTCGAATTGTCGTTGGACTCTCTCGCCGAGGCGGCCCGTTCGCCGGTGACCCACGGGATCGTGGTCGGTCTGGTGGTCGGCAAGCTGGTGGGCGTGTCCTTGTTCACGTGGGCCGGTGTGCGGACTGGTCTGTGCCGGTTGCCCAGCGGCGCCAACTGGTCTCACATCATCGGACTGGGGGCCGTAGCCGGTATCGGCTTCACCGTGTCGCTGTTCATCTCGGGGCTGGCCTTCGATCCGGACGGGTTGACCGGGGGGTTGGGCGACGAGGCGAAGATAGCCATTCTCGCCGCTTCGGCCCTGGCCGCCATTGTCGGTGCTGTTGTCTTTGCTGCTTCCGGGACCGGATCTCGACTCGAGCCCGACCGGGACCGGCCCGAACCCGGCGTAGCCTCGTCGCCACGAAACACTCGATGATGCATGGGACCGAACGCACCCCACTCGGAACAGGACGGCAAAGGAATCTCAGATGCAAGGCATTCCATCCAGGCCCGTGCCCAACGCTCTGGTAATCGTCGAGTCACCGGCCAAGGCCAAGACCATCGCCGGATACCTCGGCGACGGTTTCGTGGTGGAGTCGTCGATCGGCCACGTACGAGACCTCCCTCGCGGCGCAGCCGAGGTGCCCAGGGCCTACAAGGGCGAGTCCTGGGCCCGGATGGGCATCGATGTCGACAACGGCTTCAAGCCGCTCTACGTGGTGAACTCCGACCGCAAGCCCCAGATCAGGAAGCTGAAGTCGTTACTGAAAGACGCCAACGAGCTGTTCTTGGCCACTGACGAGGATCGCGAGGGTGAGGCCATCGCCTGGCATCTGCTCGAGGTCCTCAACCCGAAGGTGCCGGTGAAACGCATGGTGTTCCACGAGATCACCCCCGAGGCCATCAGTGCCGCGGTCCGATCACCCCGACAACTCGATCGGCGTATGGTCGATTCCCAGGAAGCACGGCGCATGCTGGACCGGCTCTACGGCTATGAGGTGTCCCCGGTGCTGTGGAAGAAAATCCTGCCCCAGCTCTCGGCCGGCCGGGTCCAAAGCGTGGCCACCCGGATAGTGGTCGAGCGGGAGAAGGAACGGATGGATTTCGTTTCCGCCGGGTATTGGGGCATCACCGGAACCTTCGTAGCCTCCGGACCGGAGCCGGACGAACGGTCGGAGTTCGAGGCTTCGCTGTCGGCGGTGGACGGGATTCGGGTTGCCGTCGGTCGTGACTTCGGTCCTGACGGCCGGGTGTCCCGTGACGCCACGTTGGTGGTCGACGAGGCCACCGCGGTGAGGTTGGCCGAGGATCTGCAGGGGGCCGACTTCATCGTCGATTCCCGGGAGTCCAAGCCCTACCGGCGCCGGCCCGCGGCTCCCTTCATCACCTCGACCTTCCAGCAGGAAGCAGCTCGCAAGCTCAAGATGCCGGCCACAGCCGCTATGAGGGCCGCTCAGGGGCTCTACGACAAAGGTTTCATCACCTATATGCGCACTGACAGCACTTCGCTGTCAGCCGCGGCAGAGATCGCGGCTCGTTCGGTGGTCGTCGAGCGTTTCGGCAAGCAGTTTCTTCCTGATCAGCCCCGCAAGTATGTCACCAGGGTGAAGAACGCGCAGGAAGCCCACGAGGCCATCCGCCCGGCCGGGGATTCCTTCCGGTCACCAGCCGATGTGACCAGTCGTGTTCCCCGGTCCGAGGCCCGGGTCTACGAGATGATCTGGAAGCGCACCCTGGCCAGCCAGATGATCGATTGCACCGGCGAGACGGTGCAGTTGCGTCTGGGGGCGGCGACAACCGCTGGTGGCCGGGCCGTGTTCGCTGCCAGCGGTACCGTCATAGGTTGTCGGGGCTTCCGCGAGGTGTACGAGGAAGGCACCGACGAGACCGACAGGGCTGTTGAGTCCACCGACGAGCGTCGACTGCCGCCGGTGCAGGCAGGAGACACCGTCAGCAACGACAAGATGGACCCCACCGCCCACCGGACCAAGCCCCCGGCCCGCTACACCGAGGCGTCGTTGATCCGCCGGCTCGAACAACTCGGCGTGGGCCGGCCCTCTACCTACGCCTCCATCGTGAGCACCATCGCCGACCGAGGCTACGTGTGGAAGAAGGATTCGGCGCTGGTGCCGTCGTTCACCGCCTTCTCGGTGGTCAACCTGCTCGAACGACATTTCCCCAAACTGGTCGACTACGACTTCACCGCCGAGATGGAGGACGACCTGGACAGGATCGCCCGAGGCGACGAGGAGTCGGTCCCGTGGCTGCATCGCTTCTATTTCGGTCACGACGACGATCCCGGACTGAAGGAGAAGGTGTCGGGTCGTCTCGTCGACATCGACGCCCGGACCGTCAACTCGGTCCGGCTGGGGGTGACAGCCGACAGCTCGCCTGTCGAGGTTCGAGTCGGCCGCTACGGCCCATTCGTGCAGATGGGCGACGACTCGGCCTCGATCCCCGAAGACATCCCCCCCGACGAGCTCACCGTCGAACGAGCCCTCGAATACCTCGACCAGCCCCGGGTGGGCCGCTTGGTGGGCACCGATCCCGACACCGGGCTCGACGTCTACGCCAAAGCTGGCCGGTTCGGCCCTTATGTCCAGATCGGCACCAGCGACCAAGTGGCGGGCAAACCCAAGACGGCGTCGCTGTTCGAGACCATGAGCCTGGAGACGGTTACCCTGGCCGAAGCCCAGCAGGTGCTGTCGCTGCCTCGCACGGTGGGCGCCGATCCGGCCGACGGGATCGAGATCACCGCGCACAACGGCCGTTACGGGCCGTACGTGAAGAAAGGCTCCGAGAGTCGCAGTATCGACAGTGAAGCAAAACTGTTGTCCATCACCCTGGACGAATGCCTTGAACTCTTGGCTCAGCCCCGACGGCGGCGAGGTCAGGCCTCGCCCAAGCCACCACTGCGGGAGTTGGGACCCGATCCCGAGACGGACCGGACCATGGTGATCAAGGACGGGCGTTACGGTCCCTACGTCACCGACGGCGAAGTCAACGCCTCGCTGCGCAAGGGTGACACCGTAGAAGGGCTGACCGAGCTGCGAGCCTCGGAGTTACTGGCCGACCGTCGGGCCCGGGGGGCGGCCCCCAAGCGCAGATCCACCGGTAAGCGCGGGGCCAGGACCACGGCGAAGAAGGACACCGCCGCCAAGAAGGGAACGGCCGCCAGGACCACGGCGAAGAAGGGCACCGCCGCCAAGAAGGGAACGGCCGCCAGGACCACGGCGAAGAAGGGCACCGCCGCCAAGAAGGGAACGGCCGCCAGGACCACGGCGAAGAAGGGCACCGCCGCCAGGACCACAGCCGATGGGAGCCCTTCTGAGACTGGGCAGATTCTCGACCCGATTCCTCTCGGTCCGCAAGACCCCGTCGACAAGAACGCAGTAGACCAGAACGCAACTGAGACCAGAACGCAACTGAGAAAAGACTGAGACTCGGTGGCCCCAAAACCACCCTCCGACAGTGGCACCGGGTATTCGCGCCGTTCGGCGTCGGAGCGCTTGGAAGCGGCGGTAGCGGCGGCGAGACCGGCGGCTCGAATCGAGACCGTCTTCGGCACCGCTCAGTTCTTCTGGCTCTGGATCGCTCAGGTCGTCTCGGCCACCGGCGACTGGTTGGGCTTGCTGGCCACCATCACCCTGGCGGCCCGGCTCGGCGAAGGGGCCGAGGGGACGGCCATCTCGTTGGTGCTGGCCAGCCGGGTCCTGCCCGGGTTCTTCCTGGCCACCGCAGCCGGCGTGCTGGTCGACCGCCTCGACCGCAAGCAAGTCATGGTGACCTGCGATCTGGGCCGGGCCGCCGTGCTCGTCACCTTGCCTTTCGTCGACTCGCTGGTAGGGCTGGTGATAGCCAGCTTCGTCCTGGAGCTGTTGACGATGATGTGGCAGCCGGCCAAGGAAGCCATCGTCCCCAACATCGTCCCAGCCGAGCGGCTCACGTCGGCCAACGCATTCAACGTGGCCGCTGCTTACGGCATGTTCCCGGTAGCAGCCGGGATCGCGGCGCTGCTGTCGAAGGTGGCCGAGGCCCTTGCCGATGAGGGATGGGTCGCTACCCTCCGCCTCAACGAAGAGGGTCTTGCCTTCTACGTCGACGCCTTCACCTTCTTGGTCACCGCCCTGATCGTGTGGCGACTGGCCATTCCCGCTCGCACCAAGCAGCAGCGGCTCCGGGCCGAGCGTCGAAGCTGGGATCTGGGCGGTGCTTTCCGGGAACTGCGGGAGGGTTGGCACCAGATAGCGGCCAACCCGATCGTCCGTTCGGTCAACGTGGGCTTGGCCGTCGGGATCATGGGCGGCGGCATGCTGGTGCCTCTGGGGGCCATCTTCGTGGACGAGGTGATCGTCGGCCGAGAAGCCGATTTCAACCTGGTGCTGTTTGCCCTCGGGATGGGGATGGCCTGCGGTGTGTTGCTGGCAGCTCTGCTGCAGAACCGGATCAACCGGACCCGAGTGTTCGCCGGCGCCTTGGCCGGAGCGGGGCTGGCGCTTTTGATGGCCGCATCCACCGACCTCCTTTCGGTGCTGACCCCCATGGTCGCGATGATGGGATTCTTGGCCGGGCCCGTGTACGTGATCGGGTTCACGCTGCTGCACGAGAACGTGGCCGACGAGATGCGGGGCCGCATCTTCGCGGCCCTGTTCGTGCTGGTCCGGTTATGCCTGCTGGTGGCGCTGGCGGTGTCTCCGACGGTTGCGGACCTACTCGACCGCCTGTCGCAGAGTTGGTGGGAAGGCGACTTGTCCGTGTTCGGGGGCCAGATCCAGGTTCCGGGTGTGCGGCTGACCATGTGGCTGGCGGGGGCGATCATCGTGATGGCCGGTGCCCTGGCTTCGTGGAGTCTGCAGACCGAGAACCGACCGCCCGACCATGACGGTGACCCGGTGGGCTCCGGCCGCGACGAGGTCGGATCGTGACCGGCCGGGCCGGGCCGGGCCGGCTCATAGTCCTCGAGGGGCCCGATGCTGCCGGCAAGACCACCCAGGCCCGCTTGCTGGCCGAGGCGCTGGGGACGGTGCCCACCTTCCAGTTCGGGGCAACTGCGATCGGGTCCGTACTCCGCCAGATCCTCCTCGACCCGGACATGACAGTCATGGCCGACCGAACCGAGGCGCTGCTGATCATCGCCGACAAGGCCCAGCACGTGGTCGAGGTCGTCGAACCGGCCCTGCGGTCGGGCCGCGACGTGGTGAGTGACCGCTTCACCGCCTCCACCATTGCCTACCAAGGCCACGGTCGAGGGCTGGACATCGCCAGTTTGGAGTCGATGCTCCACTTCGCCACCGGTGGTATCCAACCCGACCTGACCGTACTGCTCGATGTCGAGATACACGTGGCCCGGAAACGTCAGAACCGCAAGCTGGACCCTATGCAACTGAGCCTCATACGATCCAAATTGGATCGTATAGAACGCGAAGACCGGGACTTTCACCAGCGAGTGCTGAAGGGTTACCGGGAGTTGGCGGCGTCCGACCCCCACCGATGGGTGACCGTGGACGGCAGCTCATCGGTGGAAGTGGTAGCGGAGCAGGTGCTGACCGCGGTGAGGCACCGGCTCGAAGGAGCTGATCGGTGACGCTGGAGGCGTGGTCGACGGTGATCGGGCAGCCCGATGCCGTTCGTCGCCTGTCCCAATTCGTGGGCTCCCCTGTGCATGCCTACCTCTTCGTGGGGCCCCGCGGTTCGGGCAAGCGAACCGCGGCCGCTGTCTTCGCGGGGGAGCTCCTGGCTGCCGTCGACGGCGACCGGGCCGGACTGCATCGAAGGCGAGCCGCCCGCGAGGAGCATCCCGACGTGTTGATTCTCAAACCCATCAGCAATCAACTCCGGGCCGAAGAAGCTGAGCGGGTCATCGTCGAGGCCAGCCGATCACCGGTGGAGACCAGTCGCAAGGTGCTCGTCATCGACCGGTTCCATACTGCTACGCCGGAAGCAGCCGGGGCTCTACTGAAGACAGTCGAGGAACCCGTCGCCAGCACGATTTTCATCGTGCTGGTCGAAGAAGTCCTGCCCGAGCACGCAACGATCGCTTCTCGTTGCACCCGGGTGGACTTCCATGCCGTGGCCGATGAGGTAGTGGCGGCTGCGCTGGAAGCCGAGGGCCTGTTGGCGGGGCCGAGCGCCAAGGCGGTGGCGGCGGCAGCCGTCGGCAACCTCGACCGGGCCCGGGTCCTGGCCACCGACGATCGGGTCGTGGACCGTCACGAAGCCTGGTGGTCGATTCCCGAGAAACTCGACGGCACCGGTGCCGTCGTGGCCGTTCTCACCGAGAAGGTACGCGGCCTCATTACCGAAGCCCTCGAACCTCTGGCTGTTCGCCACCGGGCCGAGCTGGCCCAGCTCGACCAGCCCGAGGAACACCGCGGCACCGTCGGGTCGGGCCGCAGCCACGTAGAGGTTCGCCATCGTCGCGAGCGGCGCCAATTCCGCACCGATGAGCTGCGTTTCGGCCTGGCCACGCTGGTGTCGCGTTACCGGGCCGAACTCGACTCGGCCACGTTCGATTCCGGCGTGCTGCGAGCCATCGACCGGGTGCGGCGCACTTACCAGTCTCTGACCCGCAATCCCAATGAAGCCCTGGCCCTTCAGAGTCTCCTGCTCGATCTGCCCGGGCTGGCACCGACCGATCCGCCGGCCGCGACAGGAGAAACCGGTGGAAGCGCCGGATCCGAGCCGGTACCTTCGTTGTCGGCGTCGCCGTCGCGACCCCGAAGCCCGAATAGCTCAGCCGGTAGAGCGACGCTCTCGTAAAGCGTAGGTCAGGGGTTCGAATCCCCTTTCGGGCTCCAGCCAACTCTGGGGTTGGGAGCATATTTTGGCCGACCGGGTGAACTTCGCCGGTGACACCATGGACTTGATGTCTTCTCTGTATTCGGCCGCTCTGCGGATGACCCGCAACCCCAGCGACGCCGAGGACTTGGTCCAAGAGACGTACCTGAGGGCCTACCGCGGTTACGACGGGTTCGAGGCGGGGACGAACCTGAAGGCGTGGATGTACCGCATCCTCACCAACGCCTACCTCAACAGCTATCGCAAGAAACAGCGGCGAGTGATCGAGACCGATCTGGCCGCGGTGGAAGATCTGTACCTTTACCGGCGCCTCGGTCCCGGAACCGGAAAGCTCGGCCGCAGCGTCGAGGACGAGCTGGCCGAGCTGTTCGTCGATCACGAGGTGAAACAGGCGGTGGAGGACCTGCCCGACCACTACCGTATCCCGGTGCTGCTCGCCGATGTGGAGGGGTTCGCCTACAAGGAGATCGCCGAGATCCTCGATGTCCCCGTCGGTACTGTCATGAGCCGGCTCCACCGGGGAAGAAAGCAACTCCAGAAGCAGTTGTACTCCTTTGCCGAGCGTCACCGGCTTCTGCCCGGCGAGGTGGAACCGGTCGCGGTCGGCGCCGACGCCGACGACGAGGTCTGAGCATGGCACTGCGGTGCAAGGACACCCTTCGCCATATCCACGTCTATCTCGACGGGGAGCTGACCGCCGAGATCCGCACCGTGATCGCTTGCCATCTCGACGAGTGTCCCAGTTGCTTCGAGGCCTTCGGCTTCGAGACCAGGTTCAGGCAGGTGGTGGCCCGGTGCTGCCAGGAAAAGGTCCCCGACAGCCTGCGGGTGCGCATCGTCGAGGCGATAACCAGCGAAATCGTCGTAATCGAGAAATCAACCGTGACCTACCAGCGCCGGCCGCGGAGCTGAGGCGCGCCACCGTCTACACTGCCTTCTCATGCTCTTCTCATGGTCGCAGGCCTCATGATCGTCGGGGTCGTGTGGCATTTCTGGATCGCAGTGCCTCTGGCGGCAGGTGGCATCCTGGCCGTGGTCGCCGCCATCGTGGGATACCTGCAAAAGGTCACCTACAAGCGATATCCGAGGGACTGAGGCAGGTGAGCGCCGAGGGGGTCGAAGTGGTCGACTGGGCCTTGGCCCGCCGGGTCGCGGCCCGAACCGCGGCCCGGGAGCCTTACACCTCCGCGTACCACCGAAAGGGTCTGGAATCCGAATTCGACGAGCTCACGGCCCAAGCCGAAGACTTGGTGGCCACAACCACGGGTCTGCGGTCACAAGCGGGTCCGGCCCGGGGACGGGTCACCGATCGAGCCGGTTGGATCGACGCCAACCTTTCGTCGTTCCAGCGGTTGCTGCGTCCTGTCACCGACAAGCTCGGCACCCGTATGGACAAGACGACGGCTCCGTTGGCCCGCAAGCTGGCCGGGGTCGAGCTGGGGATGATGCTGGGGTGGATGTCGGCTCGGGTGCTGGGTCAGTACGACCTGCTGGTCGTCGAAGACGAGAACCCCGACCAGCAAGACATCGTCTATTACGTTGCCCCCAACGTCTTGTCCTTGGAGAACCGGTTCGCTTTCAGATCCCACCAATTCCGGTTGTGGCTGGCCCTGCACGAGGTCACGCACCGGGCCCAGTTCACTGGTGTCGCTTGGATGCGGCCTCATTTCCTGGCCTTGGTCTCTGAGGCCATGGAGTCGGTCGATCCCGACCCTCGGCGCTTCGTTGCCGCTTTGCAGCGACTGGTCGAAGCCCGTCGGCGCGGTGTCGATCCCTTGGCCGACGGCGGTTTGATGGGCCTGCTGGCCACCGACTCGCAGCTCGAGACGTTCAACCGGGTAGCCGGCCTGATGAGCCTGCTCGAAGGCCATGGCGACGTGACCATGGATCGGGCCGGTCAAGGGCTCGTTGCGTCGGCCGGTCGCTTCGGACGGGTTTTGCGCCAGCGTAGGATGTCGGCGCGGGGGCTGACCAGGGTCGTCCAGCGTCTTATCGGTCTCGACGCCAAGATCAAGCAGTACGCCCAAGGGGAGCACTTCATCGAGACGGTGGAAGCAGCCGGGGGTGTCGATTTGTTCGACCGGGTCTGGTTGGAGCCCGAGAACCTGCCGACTCTCGTCGAGATCAGAGCCCCGGAGCTCTGGATCACCCGTATGAACGGGTCGACGATGGCGGCCTGAGGTCAGAGACGTAGAGGCAGAGACGTAGCGATGTCGGTGGTGGGAAGGATCGGTGGGGGCGGGACGGCCGTCGATGCTGACGGACTGCTGAACCGATGCGCCTTTCCGGCTCCTCCTGCTGCCATCCACTGCGGGCTCTCGGGCGGCCCCGACTCCAGTGCGCTGGTGGCGCTGGCCGTCTCGGCCGGCTTGGATGTAACCGCCTGGCACGTGGATCACGGGCTGAGAGCCGACTCGGACCGGGACGCGGAGGCGGCCCGGGTCGTGGCAGCCCGGCTCGGTTCTGCTTTCGAGCTGCGGACGGTAACGGTGGAGCCCGGCCCCGATCTCGAAGCCCGGGCCCGGGCCGCTCGCTATGCCGTCCTGCCCGATGACGTGTTTGTCGGCCACACTGCTGATGACCGGGCCGAAACGGTTCTGTTCAATATAGGGCGGGGCGGGGGCTTGGCCGGCGCCGGCGCCACCTACCGGGCCGTTCACCGCCCCCTGCTGCGGTTGCGTCGGTACGAGACCCGGGCCCTGTGCGCTCGTCTCGACCTGCCGGTGGTGTCGGATCCGATGAACGACGACACCACCTTCACCCGGGTCGCCATACGTACCGAGGTGCTGCCGGCACTGGCCCGAGCACTCGATCGTGATCCGGTGATGCTGCTCAACCGCCACGCCGATCTCGCTGCCGACGCCCACGAGGTGATCGCCGATCTGGCCACCGGTGTCGATCCCACCAGCTCGGCAGAACTGATGGCCGCGGCCAAGGCGGTAGCCACCGAGGCGCTACGATCCTGGATCGCCGACCGGGTGGGCCCGGGTCGGGCCGTCTCGGCCGCCTCCATCAACAGGGTGTTGGCGGTGGCGGCCGGTGAGTGGGTGGCCACCGAGATCGAAGGGGGCTACCGGGTGGCTCGCCGCCGGGGCCGCCTGCGCATCGAGAGCCCCGGAGAGTGATTCCGAGCCGGCCCGGATGGTTTGATTTTCGTGCGATCCGATGCAGGTCTCATGGGCAGGCGGCTGGTCCGACGGTAGCGATATGGTGACTCGGGTGACACGGGTCGTACTCTCGGGTGGCTGCCGTCGGCAGCGGGCGTCGTGAAGGGCAAGTGGGTCGAGGGCACCGAGCCCCGCCACTTCCGCTGGATAATCACCGACCGGATGGCCGTGTGCGAACGTCCCGGCGGCTACGGAGTGGACCACCGCCGGGTCAGGCGAACCGAGGAGATCATCTGGCTCGTCAAACACGACTTCGACCGGATCGTCTCACTCATCCCTTCTGCTTACAACCTCCAGAGCTACGAGGAACACGACCTGGCTTTCAGCCATCTGCCCTTCACCGGAGCCGAGGCCGGTCCCGGCGAGTTGAAGGCGGTGCTGGCAGCCATCCGCGATCATGCCGCCACCGAACGGATCGTCGTACACGGCCACGAGCTCGGTGATCACATCGGCGGCGTCGTGGCCTCCTACCTGCTGTGGACGGGACTGGTCGGCCAGGGGTATCACGCCATCTCGGTGACCGAGCAGTTGCTGGAACGTGAACTGGGTCCGGTGGCCCGAGAGCTGGTATCCATGGCCGAGCGGCTCGGGTCCAGCGCCGAGACGCCCGTTGGCGATCTCGCCGCGGGCTGAAACGGGCCTGGTTGGCGACGGCGCCTATGCCCGCACTCCCGGATCCGGAGAACCAGATGGCGCCGCCGGACGCGATGGGTCGCGAGCGGCGCGTCTTTGTCGCCCTCGGCTCCAACCTCGGGGACCGGACCGGCTACCTGCGATCGGCAGTGGCGTATCTTCCCGATGTGGCCGCAACTTCCGACGTCTATGAGACCAAGCCCGTGGGTGGTCCCGAACAGGGCCCCTATCTCAATATGGTCGCCCGACTCCACACTGCCCTCGGCGCCGGGGAGCTGCTGGCGCAGTGCCGGGCCCGGGAGCTGGCCGCCGGCCGTGTCCGTGTCCACAAGTGGGGGCCTCGCACCCTCGACGTCGATCTGTTGTGGATCGACGGTGAGGTGGTGGAGGAACCCGACCTGATCGTTCCTCACCCCCGGATGTACGAGCGGGATTTCGTGCTGGTGCCGTTGGCCGACGTGGGGGCCGATCTCCTCCCCGCAGGCTACGACCCGGCTGCGGCCAGCGGTGTGGTAGGTCTCGGCCCCCTCGGCCCCCGGGGCCGGCCGGGGGACAAGTAGCGTTCGCAGTGCGTTCGGTCCGGGTCATCGGCGGTGGACGGGCCGGATCCTCGCTGGCCCGAGCCCTGGCCGAGGTGGGGTGGAAAGTGCACACGGTTCCAGCCCGTACCGGGGTTCTGACGGGCGCCGCGGCCGGGGTCGACTTGGTGGTGATCGCCACCCTCGACGCCGCTGTCACCGATGTTGCCGCCCGAATCGAACCGGATCCGACCACGGTCGTGGCCCACATGGCCGGGTCGCTCGGAGTCGGTGTTGTCGCCCCTCACTCTCGCCGAGCCGCTCTGCATCCCCTTACGGCCCTGCCCGATGGCGTAACCGGAGCCCGCCGCCTGCGGTCGGGGTGCTGGTTCGCGGTGTCCGGTGACGAACTGGCTCATCAGGTGGTGGCCGATCTCGGAGGCCGGGCTCTCGACGTGGCCGACTCCGACCGGGTGACGTACCACGCCGCCGCGGTGGTGGCGTCCAACCATCTGGTGGCCCTACTCGGTCAAGCCGAGCGCATTGGAGCCGGTGCCGGGGTGCCCTTCGAGGCCATCGTCGATCTGGTCCGGGCCACGGTCGATAACCTGTCCGAGCTGGGACCGGCTGCTGCTCTCACCGGACCGGCCGCTCGGGGTGACGAAGCGACGGTGGCTCGACATCTGGAGGCCATCGCCCCCGACGAACGGCCCGCCTATCGAGCCCTGGCTTGCGAGGCTCGGAAGTTGGCTCGCTCATGAGCGCCCGCCCTGCACTGGTGAGCGAGATCACCGAACTGCGGGCCCGGCTCGATCAGGCCCGAGCCCAGGGCTTGCGAATCGGCTTCGTGCCGACCATGGGGGCACTGCACGCCGGCCACAGTTCGCTCATGGACCAGGCCCGGGCCGAAGACGATCTGGTGGTGGTCTCGATTTTCGTGAATCCACTGCAGTTCGGCGTCGGTGAGGACTTGGAGGACTACCCTCGGGATCTGGCCCGCGACGCTCGGGTCTGTGCTGCCGCTGGCGTCGACGTGATGTTCGTGCCCACCGTTGACGAGATGTTCCCGGCCCCGGCTGCCACTACCGTTTCGGTAGCAGGGGTGTCGGACCGGCTCGAGGGATCCGCTCGCCTCGGTCATCTCGACGGGGTGGCCACCGTTGTGGTCAAGCTGTTCGGGATCGTCGGGAGGTGCTCGGCCTATTTCGGTGAGAAGGACTTCCAGCAACTGGTCGTCATACGGCGGCTGGTCGTCGATCTGTCCATCCCGGTGCGGGTCGTGGGCGGCCCCGTCGTGCGTGAGCCCGATGGGCTGGCCCTGTCGAGTCGCAACGTCTACCTCAGCCGGGAGCAACGGGCTCAGGCTCCGGTGCTGCGCCGGGCACTGGAGACCGGGGTCGCACTCGTCCGCAGCGGGGAGACCGACCCGGTCCGAGTGGAGGCAGCCATGGCCTCGGTGATCGCTACCGCGCCGGACGCCGAGATCGACTATGCGGCCGCCGTGGACTCGGCCACCCTGTCCACCGGCGCCGCTCTCCACGGCGATGTCCGGTTGCTGGTGGCGGTCCGTTTCGGCCGGACCCGTCTCATCGACAACGTCGGCTGCCGTGTCCCGTAGCATCGGTTCATGCTGCTCGCCATCGACGTCGGCAACACGCACACCATGGTGGGCGTTTACGACCCCGACGCCGATCACGGGGAAGGGGCAGCGGTGGGGCTCATCGACCATTGGCGGCTGTCCACCGATCAAGAGCGCACCGCCGACGAGCACGGCGTCACCATCAGATCGCTGCTCGACACGATAAGCCTCGACCTCGAGACTGATGTGAGCGGGGTGGCCATCTGCTCCGGTGTGCCCCGTATCCTCTCCACCCTGCGGGACATGGTACACCGGTACCTCCCGATGGAGCCGGTGGTGATCGGGCCCGGCGTGAAGACGGGCATGGCCATCCTCTACGACAATCCCAAAGAGGTCGGCGCCGACCGGATCGCCAATGCTGTGGCCGCCTACGACCTCTACGGTGGCCCCACCGTGGTGGTCGATTTCGGCACGGGCAACAACTTCGACGTGATCTCTTCAGCCGGGGAGTTCATCGGCGGGGCCATCACCCCTGGGATCGAGATAAGCCTCCAAGCTCTTTTGGGCCGAGCCGCAGCACTGCGAGCCGTCGAGTTGGTCGAACCCCGTAGCGTCATCGGTAAGTCGACAGTCGAGTCGGTCCAGGCCGGCACTCTTTATGGTTTCACGGCCATGATCGACGGCATGAACGCCCGTTTCTCGGCCGAGCTGGGCGAGGTCGACATCGTGGCCACCGGCGGCTTGGCCCACCTGATCGCCCCCCTTTCGTCCACCATCGAGCACGTGGAGCCCTTCCTCACCCTTCACGGCCTGCGCATCGTGCACGGCCGCAACCGCGACCGATGAATGACCGCGCCGATGAATGACTGCGCCGATGAATGACGACCTGATTCCCCGCCGCTTCGATCGCACCCACACCGTCGACGGCGTCAGGCAGACCCACCAAGGTCTGGCTCCCGACACCAGAACCGGCGCTACCGTCACGGTGGCGGGCCGGCTCATGCTCCGCCGTCGCCAAGGCCGGCTCAGCTTCGGGTCGTTGCAAGACTCGACCGGCCGGATACAGCTCTTCGCACCGGCCGGATCCACCCCCGATTTCGAGGATTTCACCGCCTTGACGATCGGCGACTGGATCGGTGTGCGGGGCGAGGTGATCACCACCAAGCGTGGCGAGCTATCGGTCCGAGTCGACTCGTGGACGGTGCTGGCCCGAACCCGCCGACGGTTCCCCGACAAGTGGCATGGACTCGCTGACCCGGATACCCGCTACCGGCAGCGTTACGTCGATCTCTGGGTCACCGACCATGCCCGCCGCACTTTTGCCGCCCGTTCCCGGATCGTGTCGTCCCTGCGCCGCCGCCTCACCGAGCAGGGCTTCGTCGAGGTCGAGACACCGATTCTGCACCCCATCCCGGGCGGGGCCGCAGCCCGCCCTTTCATCACCCATCACAACGCACTCGACACCGACCTCTACCTGCGCATCGCCCCGGAGCTCTACTTGAAGCGCTTGGTGGCCGGGGGCATGGAAAAGGTGTTCGAGATCGGCCGGGTGTTCCGCAACGAGGGGATGTCCACCCGCCACAATCCCGAGTTCACGATGCTGGAGCTCTACTGGGCCTACGTCGACTACACCGACATCATGGTTCTGGTCGAGGACTTGGTGGCCGCGGTGGCCGTCGAGGTGTGCGGCTCCTCCGTCGTTGCCTACGACGGGCGCGATATCGACCTGACGCCGCCGTGGCCGCGGGCCACCATGGACGGGCTGATCGGTGAGCACGCTGGGATCGAGGTCAGCCTGGACACGCCCCGAGCCGAGCTGGCCGCGCATTGCCGGAGCCTGGGCATCGACGTGAGCGACGATGAAGGGGCCGGCCAGCTTCTGCTGGAGATCTACGAGAAGACCACCGAAGCCGAGCTGTGGGGTCCCGTCCACGTGATCGACTACCCGGCCGAGGTGTCGCCGCTGTCCCGTCGGCATCGCAGCCGGCCCGGTTACGTCGAGCGTTTCGAGAGCATCGTGGCCGGCCGGGAGCTGACCAACGCATTCACCGAGCTGGTCGATCCCCTCGAGCAGCGAGCCCGTTTCGAGGCCCAAGAGGCGCAGCGAGCCGCCGGTGATCACGAGGCCATGGTCACCGACGCCGACTACCTGCGGGCCTTGGAGTACGGGTTGCCGCCGACCGGCGGTCTCGGCCTCGGTGTCGATCGGCTGGTGATGCTGCTCACCGACACCACCGCCATCCGTGATGCTGTTCTGTTCCCTACCCTGAGACCTGAGGTCTTCTGACCCGGTTCTGCCCAAACCGGGCACCATGGAATCCGTTCGCCTGCCGCGGTTCGATCTCACCGACCCGCCTCTGGTAACGGTATCGGTGGGTGGCCCGGGGGAGTTGAGCCACGACGACATGGCGGCCGACACCGAGCGGATAAAGGCCGCCATCATGACCGAGCTGCCGGCCGAGGCTTGATGCCGACGGTCGCGGTCACCACCTCGGCGTCGGGTTCGATTCAGGTACGAGGAGCGGCGGCTCGCTCGATGAGATGGGTGGCGGCGGCTCTCAACGCGGCCGCGGCCGCAGTGTCGGGTAGAGCGGTCAGCGCGGCCCGGGATTTGTCCGCCCACCTCCGGGCCACGTCGAGAGCTTCGTCCACACCGGTGGTGGTCATGACGAGCCGACGGGCCCGCTGATTTGTGGCGGTGTCGATGGGTGCGCCGAGGATATGGCGCAGCTCATCGCCCGCGACCGGGTCGGCCAAGGCCCGTATCACCGGCAGCGTGTAGATGCCGGCGCTCAGGTCGTTGCCGGCCGGTTTGCCCAGGTCTTCGTTGGTGGCCACGACGTCCAAGATGTCGTCGACGATCTGGAAGGCCATGCCGTAGGCCCTGCCGAACTCGGTGAGAGTCTCGACGGTGGCCCGGGGCAGTTGGGCCACCACCGCCCCGATCCGACACGACGTAGCCAGCAGGGCCGCGGTCTTGCCCGCGATGGAACGCTGGTAGAGCTCGGCGCTGCGGTCGATCTCGAAGGCGCTCTCGGCCTCGAGGATCTGACCCTGGCAGAGCTCGGTGATGGTGGTGGCCAGCAGGCCGGCCACCTCGTTGTTCAACGATGCCGCTATCTCCGAGGCCCGGCCCAGCAAGTAGTCACCGGCCAGGATGGCCCGAAGATTGCCCCACTTGGCGTTCACGCTGGGCACCGACCGCCGGGTCACTGCCTCGTCCATGACGTCGTCGTGATACAACGACCCCAGGTGTACGAGCTCCACGGCCACGCCGCCCTGCACAGCTTCGGAGCTGATCGGGGCCCCGTCGGTGTCTGTGACCATGGAGGAAGCCAGGCAGAAGCCGGGCCGCACCCGCTTGCCTCCTGCGGCGATCAGGTGGCCGGCGATCTCGGTCATGAGCGGTTCGGTGGCCTCGACCGCGGCGGCCAGCCCGGTCTCGACCCGGGCCAACCCACCGGCCATGAGCTCCAGGATTGTCGGCGACGGCTCCGCAGGCACGATCCCGAGACTAATGGGAACGGCTCCGGTCACAAGACCCCGGTATACACTGGCACTGTTTCTCAGTCCCGATGCCTTTCCATTATGCGGAGGAATGACCGATGTTCGAGCGGTTCACCGACAGGGCTCGCCGCGTGGTGGTGCTGGCGCAGGAGGAAGCGCGCCTGCTTCGCCACAACTACATAGGCACCGAGCACATCCTTTTGGGTCTCATCCACGAGGGTGAGGGGGTGGCGGCCAAAGCGATGGAGTCACTGGGGATCAGTCTCGAGGTGGTGCGGAGCCAGGTCGAGGAGATCATCGGCCCGGGTGGCAGCTCTCCGAGTGGGCACATCCCCTTCACCCCTCGGGCCAAGAAAGTGCTGGAGCTGAGCTTGCGAGAGGCTCTCCAGCTCGGACACAACTATATAGGCACCGAGCACATCCTTTTGGGTCTCATCCGTGAGGGCGACGGGGTGGCGGCCCAGGTTCTGGTCAAGCTGAGCGCCGACCTGTCCGGGGTGCGCGAGCAGGTCATCAAGCTCCTGTCCGGTCACGGTTACGGGCCGGGTCCGAGCGGTGAGAGGGCCGGTGCCACCGCGGGAAGATCGGGGGGCGACTCGCCCTCGGGTTCGATGGTGCTCGACCAGTTCGGACGCAACCTCACCAAGATGGCGCGGGACAATGCGCTCGATCCCGTCATCGGACGGAGCCGTGAGGCGGAACGGGTCATGCAGATCCTGAGCCGCCGGACCAAGAACAACCCGGTACTGGTGGGTGAGCCCGGAGTGGGAAAAACCGCCATAGTCGAGGGTCTGGCCCAGTCCATCGTGGCTGACGACGTGCCCGAGACGTTGCGCGATTTCCAGCTCTATACGCTCGATCTCGGCGCTCTGGTGGCCGGCAGCCGTTACCGGGGTGATTTCGAGGAGCGCCTCAAGAAGGTGCTCAAAGAGATCAAGGATCGCCGCAACATCATCTTGTTCATCGACGAGATCCACACCTTGGTCGGCGCGGGAGCGGCCGAGGGCGCCATCGACGCGGCCTCGATCCTCAAACCGATGCTGGCCCGCGGCGAGTTGCAGACCATAGGCGCCACCACCCTGGACGAGTACCGCAAGCACTTGGAGAAGGACGCGGCTCTGGAGCGGCGGTTTCAGAAGGTCGTGGTCGACGAGCCGACCGTGCCTCACACCATCGAAATCCTCAAGGGCTTGCGGGAGCGGTACGAGTCCCACCACCGGGTCACGATCACCGATCAGGCCTTGGTGGCCGCAGCCAACCTGGCCGATCGCTACATCTCGGATCGTCACCTGCCCGACAAAGCCATCGACCTGATCGACGAGGCCGGCTCACGTCTGCGGATCAAACGGATGGACACCCCCACCGACCACAAGGAGCTCGAAGCTGAGCTGGCCAGCGTGGTGGCCCGCAAGAAGACGGCGGTGGACGCTCAGCAATTCGAGGAGGCCGGGAACCTGCGTGACAAGGAGAAAGATCTCTTGGCCCGCCGGAAGGTGCTGGAGCGCGAGGCCAAGTCGTCGGGCGTGGATCTCTTCGACGAAGTCGACGAGGAGGCGATCGCCGAGGTGTTGTCGCTGTGGACCGGCATCCCGGTCTATAAGCTCACCGAGGAGGAGACGCAGAAGCTTCTACGCATGGAGGATGAGCTGCACAAGCGGGTCATCGGCCAGCAGGACGCCATAACTGCGGTCTCCCAAGCCATACGCCGAACCCGGGCCGGGCTCAAGGATCCGAAACGGCCCAGCGGCTCGTTCATCTTCCTGGGCCCCTCGGGGGTGGGCAAGACAGAGCTGGCCAAGACCCTGGCCGCGTTCTTGTTCGGTGACGAGGATGCTCTCATCCATCTCGACATGTCGGAGTACATGGAGAAGTACACAGTGAGCCGGCTCATCGGCTCGCCGCCGGGTTATGTCGGTTACGAGGAGGGCGGTCAGCTCACCGAGCAGGTGCGGCGCAAGCCCTTCTCCATCGTGTTGTTCGACGAGATCGAAAAGGCCCACACCGATGTCTTCAACACCTTGTTGCAGATCCTCGAGGAGGGCAGACTCACCGACAGCCAGGGCCGCACCGTCGACTTTCGCAACACCGTCGTCATCATGACGTCCAACCTCGGAACCGCCGATCTACGTAAGGCCAATCTGGGGTTCACCAGGGTTGACGCCTCTGTCACCTACGAGCGGATGAAGGAGAAGGTGCAGGATGCGCTCAAGCAGCACTTCCGGCCCGAGTTCCTGAATCGCATCGACGACGTGATCGTGTTCCATGAACTGACCCGGCCCGAAGTCCGCCAGATCGTCGAACTGATGATCGTGCGCACTGTCGACCAGCTCGCCGGTCAAGGCATTGGCTTGGAGCTCACCGACGCGGCCAAGGATTTTCTGGCCAGCGAGGGTTACGACCCCACGCTGGGAGCTCGACCTCTGCGACGGTCCATCCAGAGACTGGTGGAGGACGCGCTGTCGGAGCGGCTCCTACAAAAGGAGTTCCGGGCCGGCGAGATCGTCATCGTCGATGTCGAACCCTCCGATGGAGACGCCTCCGACCGTTCCATAGTGTTCCGAGCCATCGAAGGCTTCGAACCGGCCCAACCGGAGCTGGAGACAGTCGGTGGCGGGGCTGGCGATGGCGGCCACTTTTGAGCTCGGCTCGTAGTTCGGGCTCCTCGATGAGTCCACTTCGGGTGCGTTGGCTCCGCCTCCTCTTGGTGGCGATTGCCGTTGTCGTGACGGCATCGGCCTGCCGTATCGACGCCACCGTGGAGGTGGTCGCCACCGAACGGGGAACGGGCACGGTGTCGGTGCGGGTCGTGGCCGACGGTGAAGCGGTGAGGTTGACTCCGGATCTACCCGGCAATCTCCGCCTCGACGACGTGAGAGATGCCGGCTGGACAGTGGTCGGGCCTGAGTCCACGGGTGGCGGCGGCATGGTGGTGGAGGCTTCCAAAGGGTTCGACTCCCCCGAGCAGCTTCCCGAGATCCTGGCCGAGCTGGCCGGCGAGGGCGTCTTCGAGGACATCGAGCTCACCCAGAGTCATACAGAGGCCGACTTCTCGTTCTCGTTCAGTGATCCGCTGACGACGACGAGGACCGACTACGACCTGACCGCTCGCATCGTCCCGCCGTCGGATCCGAGGGTCTTCAGTGATGATTTGCTGGCTGAGATCCTCGACGGACACCTTTTCGGCCGCCCGGAGCTGGTCGACGAGGCGGGCGGGCCGGTCGATCCTGATTCGTCGCTGGGGATGGTGTTTACGGTCACCCTGCCCTACGATGTCGCCTCCGACACCGCGGCCGAGATCGACGGGAACACGGCCGAATGGAGGTTCTCCTTCGGCGACGACGCCTTCGACGTGGACGCCTCCAGCATGATCGAGGACTCCGCTCCCCGGATGTGGCTGGCTCTGGTGGTGCTCGCCATTGTCGCTTCGGTACTGGTGGTGTTGTTCCAACTTCTCTGGTGGATCTTCTCCATCGTGCGCACACCCAAAGGCCGCCGTCGGCTGGCTACCCGGCGGCGCCGACGGAGGCGGGCCGCAGCTCGCAGCACCGATACCGGCCATTCCCGCCGTCGGCTCCTCCGCTTGCTGGTGGTGGATGTGCACGGAGTGGTTGTGCGCCCCACCGATCCACTGGAGGGGTTGTTGTTGCCGATCGTCCGAGCCGAGCTCCCCGACATCGATCCTGAGATGGTCCGGGATCGCCATCGCAAGCTCCTGCTGGGCCGGCTGACCCCCGAGGAGTTCTGGAGTGATCTGGGGCTGGGGCCGATCTCCGACGAGATCGAGACCCGATATCTGTCGTCGTACCGGCTCGTCCCGGGCCTGCATACGTTCCTGGACCGCATGCGGGATCGACAGCTTCCGGTAGCGGTGATCGGTAACCAGCCTCGGCACTGGGGGGAGCGACTGCGGCGCATGGCGGCGCTGGAGGACACGGTGGCGTCATGGCTGGTCAGCGGCGACGTCGGGGCGACCCTGCCCGAATCCTCGCTGTTCGAGGCGACCCGCCGGGTGATGTCGGTCGACACGTACGACTGCCTGTACCTGTCGAGTGTCCCCGATAATCTCGATGCCGCCGCCGAGCTGGGCTTGGCCACGGCCTACTTCGCGGCCAGTCCAGCCGACGCGATCGAAACGTCTCATACCATGGTTCGGGGTTTCAATGACATCTTGAAGGGTCGGGCCGGGAGCACCTGAGCCCTTCGCCCTCCCGGCCCAGCCGGTTGTCACCGGCCACGCCACCAGTCACAGGACCCCGGTACATTGGCGCCGCTTCTCAGTCCCGATGCCTGACCCATATTCGGAGGAATGGCCGATGTTCGAGCGGTTCGACGACAGGGCTCGTCGGGTGTTGGTGCTGGCGCAGGAAGAGGCCCGCCTACTTCGCCACGACTACATAGGCACCGAGCACATCCTTGGTGTATGGGTGATCGTCGTGGCGGCGGGGTCCGGGTCGCGTTTCGGTGCTCGCAAGCAGTTCCTCGATCTCAGCGGACGCTCGGTGATCGACCGGGCTGTGGCCGAAGCGGCTCGCCATGCCGAGGGAGTAGTGGTCGTCCTGCCCGGTGACCGGGCCGGTGCGGGTCTCGGTGGCCGCTCCCCGACCGCGACCCCACCCAGGGCCGTTCGGGTGGTGACTGGAGGCTCGTCCCGGTCGGACTCGGTCCGCCGGGGGTTGGCCGCGGTGCCTCCCGACGCCGAGGTCGTGGTGGTTCACGACGGTGCCCGCCCTCTGGCCTCGGCCGAGCTGTACCGGCGGGTGGTCGCCGCCGTGCGGGAGGGTGCTGACGGGGCAGTACCGGTGGTGGAGGTGACCGACACCGTGCGTCGGCACGGCGCCGCTTTCGATCGTCGGGGGCTGGTTGCGGTCCAGACCCCTCAGGGGTTCCGGGCCGGCGTGCTGCGAGCCGCCCTGGCCGAGGGGGGCGAGGCCACCGACGATGCCACCCTGGTCGAGGCGGCCGGAGCCACCGTGGTCGAGGTGGAAGGCGACCGCGGGAATCTCAAGATCACCACCCCTGAGGATCTGACCATGGCGGCAGCCCTGCTGGGTGAAGCGGACGAACCGTCGGGACTGCGGGTGGGGCACGGATTCGATGTGCATCGTTACAGCGACGACCCCGACCGGGTCTTGGTGCTGGGCGGGGTGAGGTTCGAGGGAGAGCGAGGCCTGGCCGGTCACTCCGATGCCGACGTGGTGGCTCACGCTTGTATCGAAGCACTTCTGGGGGCGGCCGGTCTCGGTGACATCGGGTCCATGTTTCCCGACACCGATCCCGCCCTGGCCGGAGCCGACAGCATCGATCTGCTGCTCAGGACGGCTACGGCCCTGCGGGAGACGGGTTGGAGCCCTGTGAACGTGGATTGCTCCGTCGTTCTCGACGCCCCGGTTGTGAGGCCGCACGTGTCGGCCATGCAGCGATGTCTCGGGGATGCCGCTGGGGCTGCGGTCACGGTGTCGGGACGCAGGCCCGAGGGCGTCGGTGCGCTGGGCCGGGGTGAGGGAGTGGCGGCCTGGGCGGTGGCTCTGGTAGCTCGTCGGCCTCGGTGGCGGCAGCGAGCGACGACCGGTCCCGGTTCTGGGCGCTAGCCGGGTGAGCGGCGGTCGGTCGGTTCTGGGCGGTGAACAGGTAGAAGGGCGACAGGCCGTACGTGAACTGCTGCGAGCTCGATCTCGCCGAACCTTGGAAGTGGTGCTGGCCCGCGGTTCGGAACCGGCTCCGGTGATCGATGAAATTCTGGCTTCGGCCCGAGCCCGGCAGGTTCCGGTCCTCGAGGTGGGTCGGGCCGAGCTCGACTCGATGGCCCGCACCGGCTCGACCCAGGGTGTGCTGGCCCGGGCCGAGCCACTGACCGGAGTCGACCTCGGCGATCTGGCCCGCCCCGATCCGAACGACCCGGCCGGTGCGGCGCCGTTCCTGCTCGCTCTCGACGGGATCACCGACCCGGGCAATCTCGGGGCCATTCTTCGTATCGCCGAAGGGGCGGGTGTGACCGGAATAGTGTTACCACGGCACCGGGCCGTCAGGGTCACGCCGACGGTTACCAAGGCGGCCGCGGGAGCCGTCGAGCACATGGCCGTGGCCTTGGTACCGGGTCTGCCCGCGGCCCTGAGGAAGCTGAGTGCGGCCGGGGTGTGGACGATAGGGCTCGACCCTGCCGGCCCCACTCCCATTCACGATCTGACGGTGGCTTGCGAGCCGCTGGTGCTGGTACTGGGATCAGAAGGAGTCGGCCTGTCCCGGCTGGTGGCCGAGCGGTGCGACGTGCTGGCGTCGATCCCGCTGCGGGGCCGACTGGCTTCGCTCAACGTCGCCGCGGCCGGGGCGGTGGCCTGTTTCGAGATCACTCGCTGCCGGACCGGCTTCGACCCCGGTTCGAGCTCCAGG
The DNA here is from genome assembly GCA_963422655.1 of Acidimicrobiales bacterium. Lineage (GTDB taxonomy): Bacteria > Actinomycetota > Acidimicrobiia > Acidimicrobiales > Aldehydirespiratoraceae > CATQHS01. The sequence continues at coordinate 2,471,549 of OY730440.1, forward strand.
CCGGCTCCGGGGTCTTGAGCCCGAGACAGGATTCGAACCTGCGACCTGCTGTTTACAAGACAGCTGCTCTACCGCCTGAGCTACTCGGGCCTGGTCGAAGCGTAACCCGGTTCCGGCATTGGCGGATCGGCGACGGCCCCGTCCCGTCGCCTCTTCGATTCCTACCGAGTCGTCGGCCCGCTCTGCACCGTCCCCCCACGGTTCCTGATCGAAAGCTAAAGTCTTTCTGCGAGCTAGAGTTAAAATCGGGAAGCAGCGCAAGTGCAGCGCAAGTGCGGGAAGCATCGCAAGTGCGTCGTAAATGCGGCCAGCAGTAGAGCGAAGGTAGGTGCCAGTGACGGCCCCAGGTCAGTACGCCGCAGGTGGCAATTCCCTCGCCCGGTCGGCCCGTGGTTCGGTCGGGCGCGGGGTAGCGCTCGTAGTCATTGCCGTGGCTGTCGGGGCCTGGCTCCTGTACGTCGCCTTCGACGAGCCGGGAGATCCGTCGAGCTCACCGGTTACCGTGGACGGATCGGGCGAAACGGTACCTGGGGTCGGTACGGAGGGGGAAGTCGTCGAGGGGGAGGGCAATGGCGTCAACTCGGACCCCATCGAGGAGCCCACGGAATCGACCGAAGCCCCCCCGGTCTCGGTACCGATCAAAGATCCCAGCCAGGTCAAGGTGGTCGCCGTCAACGGCACCGGAACCACCGGTCTGGCCGGTCGAACCGCTGATCTCTTGGGGGTCCATGGTTACGTGACGGGAGCCAAGAACGCGGCTGAGGTCCCGCTGGCCGTCTCGTTCATCTACTACCGGGCCGGATACAGCGAGGACGCCAAGGCCGTGGCCGCTCGTCTCCTGGCCCCGGCCGACATAATCACACCAGCTCCCGACGATGTCCTGGCTCTGGTCGCCAACTCCGACGATGTTGGTGATTTCCATATCTTCGTCTTCCTCGGTTCCGACGAAGTCATTACGGTCTGATCCATTTGTCGATGACGGGCCGCCACAGTCGCCCCTTCTGCGACAAGCCCCTCAACTGATCCGCCCATAGCCGGGCCGGGCGGGGCAAGCTTGTGTCCATGCATGTGGTGGCCGCACCCGACAAGTTCCGGGGGACGGCGACTGCCGCCGTGGTGGCCCGGTCCATCGCCGCCGCGGTGATCGCAACCGGCTCCACCTGTGACCAGGTCCCGGTGGCCGACGGCGGTGAAGGCACGCTGGATGCCCTGGGCGGGCCCAACCGGTCCTCGGTGGTCACCGGCCCGTCGGGCCAGACGGTGACTGCGGCCTGGCGACTCCACGACAGGGTGGCCGTGATCGAGATGGCTCAGGCTTCGGGGCTGGCTCTCGTCGGTGGAGCCGCTGGCAACGACCCGGTGGGTGCCACCACGGCCGGTACCGGAGAGCTGATAGCCGCCGCCATAGGGGCCGGGGCCCGCCGGGTGTTGGTAGGGGTCGGAGGCTCGGCCACAACCGACGGAGGGCTGGGGGCACTGGAGGCCATGCCGTCGAGAGCCCGACTGCGGGGGGTGAAGATCGAGGTGGCCTGTGATGTCCGCACCGGCTTCGTGGACGCGGCGGCCGTGTTCGGTCCCCAGAAAGGAGCGTCAGCGGCTCAGGTCGAGTTGCTGACCCGGCGCCTCGAACGGCTGGCTCAGATCTACCTGAGCGAGTACGGGATCGATGTCGTCGACCTCGACGGTGCCGGTGCGGCCGGAGGTTTGGCCGGAGGACTGGCCGCGATCGGGGCCGAGCTCGTGTCCGGGTTCGACCTCGTAGCCGAAGAGGTCGACCTCTACGGGTGGATCGAGGGGGCTGATCTGGTCGTCACCGGTGAGGGTCGGCTCGATGCCACGTCCTTCGAAGGCAAAGTCGTGGGTGGGGTGGCCCGACTGGCTCGGGCGGCCGGGGTGCCGGTGCTGGCCGTGGTCGGGGCCGACTTCACCACTACCGGCACCGGTTCGGGTGGCATCCATCCGGTCGAAACCGGGGGCGTCGAGACGCTGAACCTGTCGGCTCGCTTCGGCTCCGAATCGGCTCTGGCCGAGCCGGGCCGGTGCGTGTACGAAGCAGTGCTGGAACGGTTGAGCTGACTCTGCAGGGCTCACCGGCCCGACACCGGCCGGCCGCGAACGAACTGGACGGGCGCGCCCCAGATGATCAGCGCTGGATGATCAGCGCTTGGCCTTGGCCGATATCACCCACAGGACCAGCGTGACGATGGCCGCCGCCACCAGACCCACTCTCAAGAGGCTGAAGAGGGAGGCCAATACCCACTGCACCATCGTGATCACGGCGAAGGCCATGATCACGGCCAAGGCGATGACCACGGGGAGGGGCAGTCGTCCGGACGGACTCTCGTTGCTGTTCATGCCCACCAAGATAGGCGTTGCCGCCGGATCCAACCCGATACGATCAGTCAGGATTCGAGACCGGATCGAACCGGCCCGGCCGGTCATACCCAGCCGGTCGTAACCGAGGAGCAACATGGCTGTCACCGTTCGAGTTCCCACCACGCTGCGCCCCCTCACCGCTGGTTCGTCCGAAGTGGTAGTGGGCGGGTCCACGGTGGCCGAGGTGATCGACTCGCTGGAGTCGGCCCATCCGGGTTTCAGAGCCCGGATCCTCGACGAGGCCGGCGAGTTGCGCCGGTTCGTCAACATGTTCGTCAGCGACGACGACGTGCGTTTCCTCGACGGGCTCAGCACCGCCGTTGCCGACGGCGAGATCGTGAGCATCGTCCCGGCCGTGGCCGGCGGGGCGTCGTAGATCTCGTCGATTCGAACCGGGGTCGGGTTGCGATCGCAGACCGAACACGATTGAATTAGCACTCGCACTGCGAGAGTGCCAGTGATCGGGTTTCGGCCCTTACAGGTTTTGTTTCGGAGGTTTCCATGGCCAAGACGATTCAGTTCGACGAGAAGGCCCGCCGGGCCTTGGAGCGGGGGATGAACCAGCTCGCAGACGCGGTGAGGGTCACTCTCGGCCCCAAGGGCCGCAACGTGGTGCTGGACAAGAAGTGGGGTGCCCCCACCATCACCAACGATGGTGTCTCGATCGCGAAAGAAATCGAGCTGGAGGATCCCTTCGAGAAGATCGGTGCCGAGCTGGTCAAGGAGGTGGCCAAGAAGACCGACGACGTGGCCGGCGATGGTACGACCACGGCCACGGTGCTGGCTTGGGCCATGGTGCGTGAAGGCTTGCGCAATGTTGCGGCCGGAGCCAACCCGATGTCGTTGAAGCGGGGTATAGAGGCCGGTGTTGCCGCCGCAGTCGAGTCGATTGCCGGTGACAGCCACGACGTATCGTCCGACAAGGAACAGATCGCCAACGTGGCCGCTATCTCGGCTGCCGATCCCGAGATCGGCTCCACCATCTCCGATGCCATCGACAAGGTTGGCAAAGATGGTGTCATCACGGTCGAGGAAGGTCAGACTTTCGGTCTGGAGATGGAGACGGTCGAGGGCATGCGCTTCGACAAGGGCTACATCTCCCCTTACTTCGTCACCGACTCCGAGCGCATGGAGGCGGTACTCGACAACCCCTACGTGCTGCTGGTCGGATCCAAGATCAGCAATGTCCGTGACTTGGTGCCTGTGCTCGAGAAGGTCATGCAAGGCGGCAAGCCCCTGCTGATCATCGCCGAAGACGTCGAGGGCGAAGCCTTGGCCACCTTGGTGGTCAACAAGATCCGGGGCACCTTCACCTCGACTGCGGTCAAGGCCCCCGGCTTCGGGGATCGCCGCAAGGCGATGCTCCAGGACATGGCCATCCTCACCGGTGGCCAAGTAATCAGCGAGGAGGTCGGCCTCAAGCTCGACAGTGTGGGCGTGGACATGTTGGGCCAAGCCCGCAAGATCATCGTCACCAAAGACGAGACGACCATCATCGAAGGGGCCGGCGATAGCTTCGATGTGACCGGCCGGATCAACCAGATCAAGGGCGAGATCGACAACACCGACTCGGACTATGATCGGGAAAAGCTCCAGGAGCGCTTGGCCAAGCTGTCGGGTGGTGTGGCCGTGCTCAAGGTCGGAGCCGCTACCGAGGTAGAGCTCAAAGAGAAGAAGCACCGCATCGAGGATGCGGTCAGCACCACCAAGGCGGCCATCGAAGAGGGCGTGGTGGCCGGTGGAGGCACCACTCTGGTGCGGGCCCAGGATGCGGTCGACGCCGCCGTGAACGATTTGAGCAATGGCGACGAGCAGACCGGCGCCCGTATCGTGGCCAAGGCTCTGGAGGCGCCGCTGGTGCAGATCGCCGTCAACGCCGGCCTGGAAGGCGGTGTCGTGGTGGAAAAGGTACGCAATTTCGAAGGGCCGGTGGGGCTCAACGCCGAGACCGGTGAATATGAGGATCTCATCTCCGCCGGCATCATCGACGCCGCCAAGGTGACACGCTCCGCCCTTCAGAACGCCGGGTCCATCGCCGGGCTGTTCCTCACCACCGAGGCGGTCATCGCCGACATGCCCGAGGAGACTCCGGCTGGCGGCGGCGGTATGCCCGACATGGACTACTGACCGAACTGCACCCGTTGTGCTGCTCGCTGGCGCCCCTGCTCGGGACATGGCGGGGCTCGGGGCAGGGGAGCTACCCCACCATCGATGACTTCTCCTACACCGAGGAATTGGTCTTCGGTCATGTCGGCAAGCCGTTCTTGGCCATGACCCAGCGCAGCCGGGACGGATCAACGGGGGAGCCACTCCATGCCGAGGCTGGGTACCTGCGTGCCCTCCCTGACAATGAGGTGGAGTTGGTGCTGGCCCAGCCGTCGGGAATAGTCGAAGTGGATGTCGGCTCGGTCACCCCGACAGATGCAGGCCTGATACTGGATCTGTCTTCGACCCGGATCGGTGTGTCACCGACAGCGAAACCGGTTACAGCCGTCCGGCGCTGTCTGGCCCTGACCGGATCGACGTTGGTGTCGGAGTTGTGGATGGCGGCGGTGGGCGAGGCTGATCTCGTTCACCATGTGCGGTCGGAGTTGTCGAAGCCGGGACCGTAGCCTTATGGCCATGGCAATGAAGTCCAGGAGCCAGAAGTGGTTGGTTCGGCCTTGGACCGGTGAGGGCTTGGCTGTGGGTCGGCGCCCTGACCGTCTCGCATCCGAGGAGCCCATGGCCATCGAGCTGGACGGCGTGCGGGTGACCACCACCATGCGTACCCCCGGCCACGACTTCGAGCTGGCGGCCGGGTTCTGCTTTACCGAGGGACTGCTCGACGGCCACCCGGTGACCCGGGTCAGTTACTGTGCCTTCGGATCGGCAGTTGCCACCGCCTTCAACGTGGTGTCGGTGTCCACCGGCGGTAGAGCGCCCCCGCCTCGGCCCCGGCTCACCACCACCACGTCATCGTGCGGCTTCTGCGGGACCGACGAGATCGACGAGCTGGTGGGCAAGCTGAAACCGGTCACCGGAGCGGCCCTGGCCTGGGAGCTGCTGGCCGCCGCACCGGAGGGGCTGCGGTCGGGCCAAGAGCTGTTCGCGGCCACCGGCGCTGTCCATGCCGCCGGGGTGGTCGAACCCGACGGCCGGGTCACCACCGTGCGTGAGGACGTTGGGCGTCACAACGCTGTGGACAAGATCATCGGGCGCCTGCTCCTCGACGGCGAGCTTCCGGCCCGGGGGAAGGGTCTCGTTGTCAGCGGGCGGGCCAGCTTCGAGTTGGTGCACAAGGCTTGGGCCGGGGGGTTCCGGGCTCTGGTGGCGGTCAGCGCTCCCACCGCCTTGGCCGCGGCTACGGCCGAAGCGGCCGGTATGCAGTTGGCCGGATTCGCCCGAGGCGGCCAACTGTCGATCTACACCGACGCCTGACGCCACCTGCGCCGGATTGCCGCCGCCCGCCCCGGCCGTTTCGTAGACTGCTGCCATGGTCGACCCGGTCACCGTATCCACAGGCCTCACCGTGCTACACCTCTTCTGTGCCCGTACCCCTCTCAGCGACGACAAGCAGGTGCGGGCCGCCGTGGAGGAGGCCGAGTCGGCCGGTATCACGGTGGTTACCGTGGCCGTTCTCGGTCACAAGGCGGAGCTGGCGTTCATGGCCCTCGACGCCGACGCTTGGAAACTGCGTGATCTCCAGACCCTACTGACGGAAAGGGGCGGGCTCAAGGCGATCGACAGCTTCGTCTCCATCACGGAGCTGTCCGAGTATGCCCAGGGCCTGCCCGCTGCTATGGCTGACATGCGGCTCTACCCGGAGCTGCCTCCCGAAGGAAAGCCGGCTTGGTGCTTCTATCCCATGACCAAGCGCCGCAACCCGGGCCAGAACTGGTATGAGCTGCCCTATGACCAGCGCAAGGAGCTCATGTATGAGCACGGCGCCTCGGGACGTAAGTTTGCCGGTCGTATTGTTCAGCTCGTCACTGCTTCCACCGGCCTCGACGATTGGGAATGGGGGGTGACGCTGTTCGGTCGCAGTCTCGACGATCTGAAGGAAACTGTTTATACCATGCGCTATGATCGAGCTTCGGCTGCATACGCCGAGTTCGGCCCGTTCATCACCGGGTTGGTAGGACCGGTCGACGAGATCCTGGACCGGACCAGCCTCAGAGTGCAGTAAGCACTGGTCGTCGGGTGATACAGGCTGGTAGTTCGCGTTCATTGTGGTGTCTGCCCATCTTGATCGAAGGTGACGGTTTGGGGTTGTGACCGATCAGCGTCTCGGTTTCGAGGCTGTGTGGGACCAGGTGAGCGGAGTGGAAGGTTGGTTGAGTTGTGATCAGGCCCGGATGCTCTATGACCGGGCCGTCGAGCTGACCCCAACCGCCACCGTGGTGGAGATCGGCAGCTTCCGAGGCCGGTCCACGATTGTCTTGGCTTCGGCTGTCCCGGGCGGTGTCGAAGTGGTGGCTATCGACCCCCATGCCGGAGGCGACCGGGGTCCGGGTGAGATTTCCGCCGACCGCCGCCGTGGCGACGAAGACTTGGCCGCATTTCACGCCAACCTCCGAGCCGCCGCCTTTACCGACCGGGTTCGCCATGTGCGCCGGGCTTCAGCCGAAGCGGCTGCTGACGTGGAAGGTGAGATCGACTTGCTCTACGTCGACGGGGCCCACCGATTCGGTCCGGCACGAGCCGACATGATCGAGTGGGGCGGGCGGGTTCGGCTTGGGGGAACAATGCTCGTCCACGACGCGTTCAGCTCTGTGGGGGTGACTCTGGCCCTGCTGGGTTCCACACTTCCCAGCCGGAACTGGTACTACGTCGGCCGGTCCGGGTCCATGGCCGAGTTCCGGCGGATGGGCCTGACACCGGTCCGGGGCATGCTCGATGCTCTGCGCCAAGCCGCCCAGCTTCCTTGGTTCGTTCGCAACCTCGTGATCAAAGTGCTCATCGTGGCCCGGCTCGGCCCGTTCGCTCGGCTCCTCGGCCATCGGGGCGGTCATTGGCCCTATTGAGTTGATCGGTTCTTCTCGGTGGGCTATTACGATGGCCAGTTAGCAGGCAAGCTGTTTATGCTAGTATGTTTAACACTTCGTCTTTGTCAGTTTAGGAGTTCTCAATGGCTGATGTTGCTGCAATCGACAACTCGGGCCGAGCAGCCGACCCGGTGATCATCGGTGGAGTCGCGATGCCCTGTCGCCTCTCGCCTCAGAGAACACGGCGAACGACAAGACGCAGGCGGGTCATGGTGAGCCTGGCGCTGATCCTGGCCGTTATATCGTCGATGCTGCCGGTAGCCGCGGTGAATGCGCAGGACGCGGTGGATGCGCAGGACTCGGTTTACATCGAGGGCTTGTCGTCCTCTGGAACCAATTTTATCGAAGTGGAAGAGAACACCAAGATGGTCATGGCCAAACTGGTGCTCGTTGGTGTTGAAACCCTCGAGCTGGAGTCCAATCAAGAAATCCGATGGTCAGTCATCGGTCGTGATGGTAGATACCATTTCCATACGCTCCCTTACCGGGATCGTGGATTACCGGGTCAGATACCCAAGCTGATGTTTGATAATGGCCCGAATTTCCCGAATTTTGAGGATCCTCAGGACGAAAATAAAGATAATATCTACGAATTTTCTATCGCAGCCTTTGTAGTGACCTTAAGATACGTAAGTTCCTACGGCTATTTTGGCACATATGAAGAGCATCCCGCTGCCATAGCGAAGTTGTCTGTGATCGTCACTGATGTAGGTGAGGACCCTCCTGATGCTCCGCAGTGGCATTCGATAAAATCTTCTCAGCCCTCGCAGATATCAGCGCAATGGATAGAACCATCTAGACCCGGCCCATCGATCGATCGGTATGACCTCCAGATCCGGTCCACACCGGACCAGGCAGAGTGGGTCGACCTTGATCGGTCACGATTCAGGAGCGAGAGTAGCGGCTACGTACGCTGGCCGGTATATGACACGGTCGTTTCCGTGGATATTGTTGGGTTCAACTATGTCCCGTCAAAGTCATATCAATTACGGGTACGGGGTGTGAACGCCGATGGTATCGGACAGTGGTCCCAACCTTCCGAGCCCGTAAACGTCTTTCCCAGAAGACCTGAATTCATCATTCCTACCGATCTGTCAGTGGCAGAGAACACTACCGAGGTGGGGGTCTTGGAGGTCAAAGATTCCGGCGATTACCAGGATATCTTTTGGTCTCTAACCGACGACCGGTTCGAATTGACACCCGTGGATCCCCAGGTGTCCACATCCATGAAGCTGAGTTTCAAGCAGGCCCCGAACTTTGAGAAGCCTGGAGATGCTGACGGTGATGGTGTCTACGAGTTGAAGGTGACTCTCAGCGATGGCAGCGACCACTTCAGTGCCACCAGTACGGTGACTGTGATCGATGTCGCTGAGGCGCCGTCTGCTCCGGGTGAGCCAGCGGTTACCCCTCGAGGTGATACGGAGTTGGTGGTGGAATGGGACGAACCGGCCAACCCGGGTCCGACGATCACCGACTATGACGTCGAGTACCGAGAAGGGCCCACTCGGCTGTGGGTCGATGCCCGCTATTCAGGTAGTCCAGAAAGCGCCACGAGTACGGCTATGACCATCAGTGGGTTGACCCGGCAGACGGACTATGAAGTGAGAGTACAAGCCTACAACGACGAGGGTATAAGTGGCTGGTCCGCAGTCGCTACGGCCACCACCGGCGACGCCATACCGGACCCGGTCGATCCCCCGGATTCGGATTCGACCCCGACCCCGGACTCAGATTCGGATTCGGATTCGGATTCGACCCCGACCCCGGACTCGGATTCGGATTCGGATTCGGATTCGACCCCGGATTCGGATGCGGATTCGGATGCGGATTCGGTTGTTGACCCGGTCGGTCCTTCGGGTTCGGATTCGGGTTCTTCGGATGGTTCTGCCCGGGTTTGGGTGTCCCGGACGGTTTGGCCGTTCGTGGATGTGGCTGAGGATTCACCGCACAGGGAAAGTATCGGTGAGTTGACGTCTCTGGGGATCATCAAGGGTAAGACGGCGACGAGCTTTGAGCCGAAAGCCCTTTTGACTCGTGCTCATATCGCTTCGTTCCTGGCCCGGTTGTGGAGGAAGTCGGGGCAGGATTGTCCGAAGGGTGCCAGTGTCTGGGCCGACGTGGGTGCTTCTTCGGCGCACAGCGGCAACATTGATTGTCTGGGTGGTCTCGGTATCGTCACCGGCACTACTGAGATGACCTATGAGCCCTACCGACCGGCGTCTCGTTCGTCTATGGCCTCTTTCTTGGCCAACATCTGGCGTCAGTCCGGCAACAAGTGTCCGGTGGCCGAGGCGCCGTTGCCTTTCGACGATGTGCCCGGTGATGCTGATTATGCCGATGACGTGAAATGCATCTACGACCTTGGCATCACAGCCGGTAAGACAGCCACAAGCTATGATCCTGGTAGTACGGTTACCCGCGAGCAAATGGCCTCATTTCTGGCCCGCCTCTGGCGTAAATTACGGTGAGCCCGTGATGCGCACTCGTTCGAGCTGACATCAATGACACCGGCGGCGGCTGGCATTGTGGTGGGCTCGACAAGTAATCATTGGCGCGAGCTACTATGGTGCCGACGTGAACGGCAAACAGTGGTTTCCTATTGCCGATGAAGTCGATTCGGCTTCCACGCCCCGCCGTCGGGCCGGCGAAGCCGAAATCTTGCGCTGGGCTGAAGCTCTTGCTGGCATCGCTCGCACCGGTTTGGGGTTTACCGAGAGCCAGTACGAGCGGGAGCGGTTCGAGGAGGTGCTGGCCGTGGCGGCCGATATCAGGTTCCACAGCCGCGGTGGCATCGATGCCGATCATCAGGTCCAGGAGTGGTTGGACGGGGTCGGCGCCGGGGTGGCCGGGTACGTCACACCCAAGGTTACGGTGGGAGCTGTCGTTGGTGACGGGCAAGGCCGGTTGCTGCTGGTCCGCCGGGCCGACTTCGGGATCTGGCTCTACCCTACCGGGTGGGCCGACGTGGGTTACTCGCCGGCCGAGGTGGTGATCAAGGAGGTGGCCGAGGAGACCGGGATCGAGTGCGAGGTGGTCCGGCCCATCGCCATGTTCGACGGGATGAGGCGGGGTTTCACTCGCATCCCGGTGGTGTCGCTGGTGTTTCACTGCCGGATGATCGGTGGTGAGCTCCGTCCCCACCCGCTGGAGTGCACCGACGTCGGTTTCTTCGCCGAGGACGACCTGCCGGAGCCGACGGCTCAGGCCGACTTGTGGGCCGAGCACGCCTTTCGAGCTATTCGGGGCGAAGCTGTCGAGGTGTTGTTCGACGCGCCCCGGAACCCGCCATGGCGGGGTGATCGGGGTCTCGGCTCATGACCGGCCAGGGTGCCGCCGTCGAAGCCTCGATCTCCGAGGCTGCCGGTTCGGATTCGATCGTCGATTACGGCACTACCCGGGACGGGTTGATCCAACTCCGGCGCCGTTGGCCCGCCCTGGGCCGACCCCGGGCGGTGGTATACGTGCTCCACGGGATCTCCGAGCACTCGGGTCGGTATGACCATGTGGGCCGGGCCTTGGCCGCCCGGGGTTTCGAGGTGGTAGCGACCGATCATCGAGGCCACGGGTCCTCCGGCGGTCGGCGGGCCCATGTGGGCAGGTGGGCGGAGTACCTCGACGACGTCACCGATCAGCTCGGCCAGATCCGCCGGCTCGGCTTGCCCGTGGTGATGCTGGCCCATTCGATGGGCGGGCTCATCGCCCTCAGCTACTGCGTCGAGGGGCGCCCACCCCCTGATCTACTGGTCACTTCGGGCCCGGCTCTCGGCTACGGAGGAGGTCCAGCCCGATACCTCGTGCGGATGGTAGGCCCGGCCTTGCGCCGGGTGGCTCCCAACGCCACGGTCAGATCCGGGATCGATCCGTGGTTGCTGTCTACCGACCCCGGAGTGGGTGAGAAGCTGGCCGCCGACCCTTTGTGGAACCGGGGCACCACCATCTCGCTCGGCCATCGGTTGCTGGAGGCCATGGAGCGCACTCGCCGTGACATCGACCGTCTCTCCGTCCCCACCCTGTGTATCCATGGAGGCGACGATCGTCTCGTACCCATCGCCTCGTCGGAAATCTTGGCTTCGGTTGCTGGCGCGCAGCGGCGGGTGTACGAGGGGCTACGTCACGAGGTGTTCAATGAGCCGACCGGTCTGGACGTCTTGGCCGAAGTGATCGACTGGATCGACACCGAACTGACCCGGGCCGAGACTGGCTCGGAGATGGGGACCGGGTAGCTAACCGCCCCGCTTGTTGTCGCGCAAGAACCGTTCCACTTCGGCTACCAGGGTCTCGGGGTCGTCGTTGAGACCCTGGCCTCGATTCTCGTCCCAGGCCCGTTCGAGACCGGCAACGTATTCGGCCGTCTCGCCGTCCTCGGCCACGAGCCGGTTGACCTCGCCTTCGTAGGTTGCCACTGACTGCTCGAGATCGGTGAAACGGATGCCGATCTCGGTCATGACACAGACCCGCTCTACCAGAGCCAGCGCTGCCTTGGGTGATGGAGCCGCGGGCACGTAGGAAGGCACTGCCGACCACAGCGACACGGTTGGGAATCCGGCGTCCCGGCAGGCCGTCGACAACACCCCAACGATTCCTGTAGGGCCCTCGTATGTGGACGGCGAGAAGTTCAGCTCCACCCGGAGCCGGTCGTCGTCAGTGGTACCGAATACCTCGATGGGCCGGCTGTGGGGAACCTCGGCCAGCAACGCTCCCAGAGTGACGATACGGACGACTCCGAGAGCCCGGGCCGTGGCTATGACCTGTTCGCTGAATGTACGCCACCGCAACTGAGGCTCGATGCCGATGAGCACCACGATGTCATGATCGGCATCCGATACTGAAGCGGCCCGAAAGACGTTGGTGGGCCAGATCAATGATCGGATGCGATTCTCATCGAGGCGGACCTGGGGCCGAGTGGCGGTGAAATCGAAGAACGGTTCGGGGTCGATCTCAGCGGTTACCTCCGCTTTCAACCGGTCGGCGAAGTGTCGGGCCGCGGTGGTGGCCGCGTCGCCGGCGTCGTTCCAGCCCTCGAAGGCCGCGATCAGGATCGGGTGCCGGAGGTCGGGGATCGGTCCGGTCCAGCAGACGAACCCATCGCCAGCATGCGAAGGAATGGACACCGGCCCCAACGCTATCGTCCCGGTCACCTCACCGGCTCAGCTCGGGACGATCCCGGAAATGATCGAGGGCTTCGGGGTTGGCCAGTGCCTCGGTGTTGGTCACGGGGCGGCCATGGACTACGTCGCGTACGGCCAACTCGGTCATCTTGCCCGAACGGGTACGGGGAATGTCAGCCACGGCGGCGATGACAGCCGGCACGTGGCGGGGGCTCGACTCGGTGCGGATCCGGTGCCTGATCTCGGCTCGGAGTCGAGCGTCGAGCTGATAGCCCTCGGCCATCCGTACGAACAGCACGATGCGGGTGTCGCGGTTCCATTGCTGGCCGATGGCGACGCTTTCGGCGATTTCTGGCATGGCGTCGACCCGCCGATAGATCTCGGCTGTGCCGATGCGAGCTCCGCCCCCGTTGAGGGTGGCGTCGGACCGGCCCGAGATCACGAACCCGCCGTGAGGGGTGCGGGCCGCGAAGTCGCCGTGATGCCAGACCCCGTCGAAGCGATCGAAGTAGGTGGCCCGGTAGCGGGCGTCTCCGGGATCGTCCCAGAACCTCAGCGGCATCGACGGGAAGGAGCTCCGGCAGATCAGCTCACCCTCGGTCCCGATGTCGAGGGTCCGGCCGGCATCGTCGACGACGTCGATGGCCATACCCAGCACCGGTCGCTGGATCTCGCCCCGGTACACCGGCCCGGTAGGGTCGCCGCCGACCAGACAACCGCACAGGTCGGTCCCGCCCGAGATGGAAGCCAGATGGACATCGGCCTTCACGTTGTCGTAGACCCAGTCGAATCCTTCCGGTGCCAGTGTCGATCCGGTCGAGGTGATGGTACGTAGCGACGACAAGTCGTGGGTGTCGATGGGGCGGATCCCAGCCTGACCGCAGGTGTCGATGAACTTTGCCGATGTACCGAACAACGTGATCCGGGTCTCGTCGATGAGATCGAACATCGCGTCGATGTCGGGGTGGGTCGGCGAGCCGTCGTAGAGCACGACGGCAGCCCCGCTGGCCAGTCCCGAAACCAGCCAGTTCCACATCATCCATCCCGTCGTCGTGAAGTAGAATATCCGGTCGCCCGGTTTCACGTCGCAGTGGAGCTGATGTTCAACTGCGTGCTTCAACAGCACGCCCCCGGTCCGGTGCACGATGCATTTGGGTCGGCCGGTCGTGCCCGACGAGTACAGCACGTACCAGGGATGGTCGAAACCAAGCGACCGGAGTTGCATAGGCCCACCCTCGTAGCCGTCGAGCCAGCCCGGCTCCACCCGCACCGTGCGCCGCAACGACGCCAAGCCGGCGGTGATGGAACCGAGGCGTCCCAGACAATCATGACGCCGACCCCCGTAGTTGTAGTGAGGGGCGGCGAAGAGCACGACCGGTTCGATCTGGCCGAAGCGGTCGAGCACACCGTCGACCCCGAAGTCGGGGGAGGTGGAGCTGAACACTGCCCCCAGACCGGCTGCGGCCAGCATAATGGCACAGGTCTCGGGCCGGTTGGGCATCCAGGCTGCTACCCGGTCCCCCTCGGTGACCCCGGTTTCGATCAGCAATTTCTGGATTCTGGCCGTCATGTCGTGCAGCTCGGCTCGAGTGAGGGTGGCGCTGGCGCCGTCCTCGTCTCGATACAGCAGGGCCAGGTCTTCGGACGGGTCGCCGAGCAGGTTGTCGGCCACGTTCAGAGTGGCGTCGGGCAGGAACCGGGTCCGGCGGAGCTCTTGGTCACCGGCAACTAATCGCCGGCCCCGGTGGCCCCTGATCCCGCAGAAATCCCAGGCCGCGGCCCAGAACCGGTCGGGATGCTCCAGCGACCAGCGGTGCAGGCTCGAGTAGCCCTCCGGATGGTCACCTCCGGCTCCGCCGTAGAGATCGCGCCGATAGGACTGGAAGCGGCAAAGATTGGTGGCATCCACCCGATCGGGTGATGGTCTCCACAACGGGCCGGAGGTTGACGACGGCTCGGGGGTCACAGCCAGTAGCGGTAGACGTTGGATTCCCGCAGCTCGAAACCCAACTGCTGGTAGAGACGGTTGGCGGCGGTGCGTGATGGCCGCGAGGTCAGGTCGGTGCTGGTGGCGCCAGCGGCCCGGGCCATCTCCAGAGCGGCTCGGTTGAGCTCGAGTCCCACCCCTTGTCCCCGAGCCCTCTCGTCCACCACCACGTCTTCGATGCGGGTCCGGATGCCGGTGGGGATCCGGAAGCTGACCAGGGTGAGAGACCCGACGATCCCGGTCTCGGCCCGGGCTATCAGCAGTGCCGTGGCCGGTGAGGTCACGATCTGGTGGAGCTGGTTCCGGCCCGGCGGCGGTTTCGACGCCGAGAGCTGAGGTATGAGCCGAGCCATGGCCTCGACCAGTTCGTCGGTTACCTCGGTGCATTCGGTGATGGTGAGCATGGTTCCTCGGTGGGCCGGACATTCCAACCGAACATTAGCGGTGGCCGAGGCCGGGTCCCGGAGTTATCTGTTCGGCCCGGAGTTATCTGTTCGGCCCGGAGTTATCTGTTCGGCCCGGCGCTATCCGGGCCACTGGTCCGCTCAGCGACAGGGTATAGAGTTCGCCGTGCGCATCCCGACCGAATGCGACGAGATCGCCACCGGGTGCCTCTACGCCCAGGTCACGGAACGAGACGACGCCCCCGACTGTCGACACGGCCCAGATGCGCGAGGTGCACCAGTCACCGAAAACGTAGGCGCCGCCCAGGTCGTTGATGGCCGACCCCCGGTACACGTAGCCTCCGGTCACGCTGCATCCCTGATCCCGCCCGTATGCCCATACCGGGTCGACGTGGCCGGGGGGCCGGTCGCCGGTGAAGGGGTGCAGCCCCTCTCGCAGTCGCCATCCCAAATTGGCGCCTGCTCCCGCACCGTTGGCAGCCAGCAGCAGGGTGACCTCCTCATAAGCGCCTTGGCCCACGTCGGCCACCCACAGGTCACCGGTGAGGGGATCGAAGGAGAACCGCCACGGGTTGCGGACACCGGTGAGGAAGATCTCGGGTCGGCCCTCGGCGCCATCGCTGAAGGGATTGCCGGGAGGGATGGCGTAGGGCTCACCGGCTTCGGGGGTCGGGTCGATGCGCAGGATGGCGCCCAGCCATGAGAACGGGTCCTGGCCAGCGTCGAGCGGGTCACCACCGGATCCACCGTCACCGAAGCCGATGTAGAGACGGCCGTCGGGGCCGATCCGTAACCCGCCTCCGTTGTGGTTGGAGAAGGGCTGCTCTTGGACCAGGATGGTTCGGCGCCGGCCGCTCAGGCCGACGCCGGAACGTTCGAAGGCTTCGACGTGGGTGTGACCGTCGAGGTCGGTGTAGTCGAGGTAGAGCCAGTTCTCGGTCACTGCCATGCCGAGCAGGCCTCGTTCGCTGTCGGTGGTGGTTTCGGCGCTGATGTCGAGGATGGTCTCTGCCACGACGCCCTGGTCGAGGTCGATCCGCAGCACCCGACCGGATCGCTCGGCCAGCCATACCAGGTCGTCTCCGGGGGCTACGGCCATGTCGATGGGCTCGTCGAGGGTCACGATCACCTCGGCGTCGATCTCGACCGCACCGAGATCTGCCGCACCGAGATCTGCCGCACCGAGATCTGCCGCACCGAGATCACCGGTGACGAGGGCGGACGCTGAAGTCTCCGGACGGTTCGAATCGTCGCTGGCGCAGTCGGCGGTTGCGATGGCTACAGTCAGGACTGCTGCGGCCGAGAAGGCGAAAGGCCGCAAGGCCGGGCTGGGTCGGGTCAACCGATCCTCCGGATCAAGCCCTCCTGCACCACTGAAGCCACCAAGTGGCCGTCCCTGGTGAATACCCGGCCCATGGCCAGCCCTCGAGCCCCGGTGGCAGCCGGTGTGTGCTGGTCGTAAAGCAGCCATTCGTCGGCTCGAAACGGCCCGTGGAACCACATGGCGTGATCGAGGCTGGCCATCATGATGTCGGTATCGAGCACGCTGGTGCCGTGGGGCAACAGCGTGGTGTCGAGCAGGGTCAGGTCGCTGGCGTAGGTGAGCAGGCAGGTATGCAGCACCGGGTCGTCGGGGAGAGTACCGTTGGCTCGCATCCATACCTGCTGGGTAGGAGGCAACGACTGGGTGCGGCCGAGGGGGCCGGCGGTCACGTAGCGGATGTCGAGGGCGGCATGTATCCCCTCGTCTCGGGGCCGATCCGAAAGAAGGTCGGGATCGGGCGCAGCCGGCATGGGGTCGAGGTGCTGGTAGCCGTCTTCGGGGAGGTGGAACGAGGCTGCCAACTGGAAGATGGCCCGGCCGTGCTGGATGGCGATGACCCGCCGGGTGGTGAACGATTTCCCGTCCCGGATGCGGTCGACCTCATAGAGGATGGGAGCCTTCGGATCACCGGGCCGCAGGAAATAGGCGTGCAGCGAGTGCACCGCACCCTGCTCGACGGTACGGGCCGCAGCAACCAGAGCCTGCCCGGCCACTTGGCCTCCGAACACCCGGATGCGGTTCTCGTCCGAAGTAGTACCCCGGAAGATGTTGACCTCGATGGATTCGAGGTCGAGGACCCGAACCACTGCGTCGAGGGCACTCTGATTGCGGGTATCGAGCATCAGACCATCATGCCGGAATCGCCTGGTTCAGCGGCGCCGGTAGCCTCTGGAGCTGATGATGAGCATGATCACGCCGGTGCTGGTCCGGCTACGACGGACCCACGGCGCCAAGGCGTTGCGGTACTGCGGGGTATCGGCAGTGAACGTGATGGTGGGTATGACCATGCTGGCACTGTGTTATTCGGTGCTGGGTTGGCCGGCTGTAGCGGCCAACCTGGCTGCCTGGATAGTGGGCACGGTCCCCGCTTATCTGCTCAGCCGGGCCTGGGTGTGGCAGCAGAGCGGAACTCATCGGATGGGCAGCGAGATGATCCTGTTCTGGATGATGGCTTTGGCCGGGTTGGTGCTGTCGTCGGTGACAGTGGGACTGGTCGATCGGTACACCGATAGCGCTCTGTTGGTCCTGGCCGGCAATTTCATTGCTTACGGCGCGGTTTGGGTGGCGAAGTACCTTTTCCTCGACAAGGTTATGTGGCCTTCCGGTCAGCCGGTCGACGTCGAGGCAGCCGGCGCAGTCGAAGCCGGCTCAGGGCGGTGATCGCCGGTCGGTGATGCAAGACCGTCTCCGCCGGGCCGCTGAGGCAGCCCGGGGGTTCATGCCTCCCGCCGAGGGGTTGGCCCTCTACGAAGCGGCGATGTCTGTGACGGTAACGGGCCCGATGCTGGAGGTGGGCAGCTACTGCGGGAAGTCGGCCGTCTATCTGGGAGCGGCCGCTAGGTGTCGGCACCGGATTCTCTTCGCCCTCGACCATCATCGGGGCTCCGAGGAGAACCAGGCCGGCTGGGAGCATCACGATCCCGAGTTGGTCGATGCCGAGCTGGGCATGCTGGACACGCTGCCCTTCTTCCGTCGGACCATCCACGACGCCGGCTTGGAAGGCACTGTGGTGGCTCTGGTGGGCGACTCGCCCACCGTTGCTGCGGTGTGGACCACACCGCTGGCCCTGCTCTTTATCGATGGCGGTCACGGCTCCGAGCCAGCCCACGACGACTACGAAGGCTGGACTCCACACGTGACCGAAGGCGGGCTGTTGGCCATCCACGACGTGTTCGTCGATCCTGCCGCCGGAGGGCGTCCCCCATATGAGATCTACCGCCGGGCTGTCGAGTTGGGCGGCTTCGTGGAGGTCGGTGTTGTCGGCTCACTGCGGATCCTGCGCCGCGCCGGCTGAACGAGCGGCACCGGTAGCGGCGCTGTGACCCTGATGCATGGGACGATTACTTTGCATTGAGGGTTGCAGTAGTCATTTCTGAGACCTTCGCTCGGGTAGATCACAGAACCTGTAGAGGGGAAGCCCCGACGTTGGGTGGCAACGGTTACTTGCCGTGTCTACTTTGCCATCGTAGCGGTTCAAGCAGGGCCAGGTTCGATCGAAAGGCTCCGATCTGTGATCTCGAGGTCGAGCACCGCCGGCAGTGAGCGCTTATGGGTGAAAAGCAGTGAAGCCGGACTGCGGCCCCCGATCGCATCGGCAGCGAGCACCACGGCCGCGGCCGAATAGGTGGTGCGCTCATTGGGCGGGAACGCTACCCGGTCGGGTAAGGCCACTCCGGTTCGATAGCGCCCGTCGGGGTCTCGCAGCTTTTGAGCCCACCCGAACAGATCCGAGGCCCGAGTTCGATCTCCTAGGGCGCAAAAGGCCATGGCGCACTCACACGTCTCGGCCACTGTCACCCAATCCCGGTCGCTGACGCAACGGACTCCTTCACCGGCGATCACGAACATGTCGTAGCGATCGGCCAAGTGCTCACGACCGGATTCACCGCTGATCATCCCCGATAGCACCGGGTAGTACCAATCCATGGCCCAGCGGTCCTTGGGGGCGAAGGCGTCATGACGATGGTGCCCGATGGCGTGGGCCAAGCGGGCCAGCGCCAACTCCCAGGCCGGTCGCTGCTGGCCCAGCTCGTGGGCGATGGCCAGCCCGCAGCGCAGGCTGTGAGCGATCGACGACGACCCGGTCAGCAGGGCGAACGGCCACGGGGTGCCGTCGGGATGGCGGGCCCACAGGATCTCACCCCTCGGGGTCTGCAGGTCGAGCACGAAGTCGATGGCCTCCTCGACCACCGGGCCCATTGTGGCCAGGAACCCGCGGTCGCCGTAGAGCAGATAGTGATGCCACACGCCGGTGGCGATGTATGCGATGACGTTGGCATCGAGCTTGTCCTGCTCGACCCCGTCGGCGACGTAGTACTGGTGCCACGAGCCGTCGGGCCGCTGGATGTCGGCCAGCCACTGGTAAGCGGCTTCGGCTTCGGTGCGCAGTCCGGCCACAGCCAAAGCCATAGCCGCCTCCACATGGTTCCACGGGTCGGCATGACCGCCCGGAAACCAGGGGATCATCCCGGTCGAGAGCTGCCATTCGGCGATGGTCTCGGCGGTCAGGGCCACTTCGGCCGGGCTGAGCACGCCGGTGACCTCAGGTGGTATCGGCTCGACTCCGGACCGGGTCACCTTTCTTTCAGGCGTCCGGCCCGGCCTCCGCAATGGCATCGGAGAATCCTACGAGCTTCGGCACCGGCTTGGCCGCGTACACCACCAGACTCTTACCCAGAACCGGGTTCAGCATCCGCTCGACCGCTCGGGTGATGCGGGGCCGTTTCACTATGTCCCACTCCAGCAGCCGGTGATAGGCCCGGACCGATCGATTCTCGTCGATGTCGCGGTCGGGCCCCACCGCGCATCGAAGCCACCAGTAGGGCGAATGGAGGGCGTGGGCGTGATGAGATCGGCCCGGTTCGAGTCCGGCCTCGGCCAGACGTCGACGGATGTGGCGCTTCCGGTAGATCCGCACGTGTCCGCCGACCGCCGCCGGGGCGTGATAGTTGCTCGACAGCATCCAGCAGATCTTCTCGGGCAGCCAGGTGGGAACCGTAACGGCCAGACGGCCCCCGGGTCGCAGAACCCGGGCCAGCTCGGCACAAGCGGCCCGGTCGTCGGTCATATGTTCGAGAACCTCGCTGGCTATCACCCGGTCGAAGGTGTCGTCGTCGAAGGGCAGGCGAGTCCCGTCTGCCTGCATCACCCCGGCCAGGTTGGCGCCTGAGACCTCGGCTTGGGCCACCATGACTCCAGCCGTGTCACGGACAGTTATCAGCTCGGCTCGGGCCAAGTCGCAGGCCACCACGTCGGCCTCTCGCTTCAGGGCCTCGAACGTATGGCGTCCGAACCCGCACCCCAGATCGAGCAGCCGGTGTCCGGCCCGAACATCCAGCCGGGCGTAGCCCACTGTGAGCATCAGTTCACCTGTGCTCGGCTCGGTCGAAGGAGATCATCAGCCCGACCCGGTCCGGGATCGAGAGCGATCCAGCTCGATGACGGCCCGGTAGTGCTCGACGGTGCGGGCCGCGGTGTGCTGCCATGACCACTGGTCGATCACCCGTTTGCGGCCGGCCTCACCGACCCGGGCCCGAGCTTCGGCGTCGTCGAGAGCTGCCCCTATGACGGCGGCCAGCGAGTCGCTGTCACCCGGCTCGGCCAAGAAGCAGGTCCGGCCGTGGGTACCGGCCACTTCGGGAAGGGCTCCTCCGGTGGTGGCTACCAGCGGTACCCCGCAGGCCATGGCCTCGATGGCAGGCAGCGAGAACCCCTCGTAAAGGGATGGGACCACGGCCAGCTCGGCTTGGCCGTACAACTCGACGATGCGCTCGTCGGTCACCCCCGACACGAAGGTGACAGCGCGGTCGAGCCCCAGCTCGGACATGGTCCGGCTAGCGGCCGAGTCGATCTTGGGTCGACCGATCACGACCAGCTCCACATGGCGTTTGGTGCGGAGCTCGGCAATGGCCTCCAGCAGGTATCGCAGACCTTTCATGGCCACGTCGGCACTGGCAGTGGTGATCAGGCGGCCCGGCACCCGGTTCGGGTTCGGCCGGGGCGAGAACAGGTCGGGATCCACCCCCACCGGCACCACATGCAGTCGTTCCAGCGCCACCCGGTGATCGCGATGGACGTCGGCCTTCGACGACTCCGATACGGTCACCACCCGGGGTAGGCGCTTCGCCACCTGGGTCTGCATCCGGGTGAAGGCGTACCAGCGGCGCTTGCCCAGCCGTTCCCGGAAAGTACGGACATGCTCGATCTCCAGACGACGGTCCACCGTGATCGGGTGATGGATAGTAGCCAGCACCGGCCAGCCCTCTCGGTGCAAACCGAGAATGCCCCAGCCCAGGCACTGGTTGTCGTGGACGACATCGAAATCGGTCCGTCGGTGCCGCAGATGGCGCCAGGCTCGGAGGCTGAAAGCCAGCGGCTCGCTGAAGTTTCCGGTGGTGAACGAGGCGTGCTCCACCAAGTCGATCCAGTCCTTCCACTCCCACATCCTGGGCTTGCGCATGGGATGAGGCTCGGCCCATATGTCCAGGCTGGCCAGCTCCACTGCCGGGGCCCGCGGGTCGAGAACCGGATGGGGCGGCCCGCTGATCACCGTCACCTGATGGCCCGCCTCGATCAGAGCCCTGGACAGATGATGGACGTAGACACCCTGGCCGCCGACATGGCGATGACCCCGGTAAGTAAGCAATGCCACCCGCAGTGGGGTCTCCGAAATCATGGCCGTAAAGGCTTCCTACTGGCTCTGCGAAGCGTCAAACCGTAGGTTACGGCCAGAGCTGCCACCGCCGATACCACCATGGGCCAGGCCCCCCAGCGCACGGCCAGGGTGGTCCCCTCCCGCAGTTCCAGCGTGGCTTGCAACACCCGGACCTCGGAGATGCCGCTGCGTTGGGTGACGACACCATCGGGGGACACGAAGGCGGAGAACCCGGTGGGGGCGGCTTGCATCACCCACCGGTCGGTTTCCAGGGCCCGCAACCGGCTCGACGCGATCTGCTGAGATTGCAGGATGGTCAACCAGTAACTGGAACCGTTGGTGGGGTTGAGCAGGATCAGGCCCCCGTTGCCGATGGCGTCCCGAGCCCGATGATCGAAGAATACCTCCCAAGAGATGCTGATCCCCAGCCGGCCCAGCTCGGTGTCGACCACGGCCGGTTCGGTCCCGGCCCGCACGTCGTGGCCCGGGATCTCACTGTTGACACGCTCGATGAGGCCCCTCAAGGGGACGAGCTCGCCGAATGGAACCAGCTTCACCTTGTGGTAGCGGTCGACGAGATTGCCGCCGGCGTCGAACACGGCCGAGAAGTTGAGGTTGGCATCGCCTTCGGGGCTGCGTTGGAAGAAGCCGGCCACCACAACCGCGTCGAGCTCGCTAGCAAGGGCCGAAAGCTGGCGGCGTCCCTCGGTCTCGGTGAGCAGGGGCTGATCGCATCGGGCCGGGGTAATGGCGGTAGCGGGGTTGGTGTGTACGACGTCCTCGGGCCACAGGACCAAGTCCACCGGCGTCGCTATCAGCTCGGAGGCGGTCAGATGGCGCTCGAACACGGCCCGGTCGGCACAGATGTCGGCTCGCGTATTCTGGGGACCTCCACCCTGCACGACCGCCACTCGAACCGACCCGGCGGTACGGGCTGCGGGTCCCAGCGGCGCCGCAACAGCCACCACGACAACCGTCAGCACCCCCAGTGCGGCTGGAACCCGGTGCCGCCTTGCTGTTGCGGCCATGGTCACGCCGACGGTGACGGTGAGGGCGGTGAGCAGCAACGCTCCGAAGAGCCGAACCACCGGCGCCAACGGGCCCGCCGCCTGGCTCATGGCCACGGTGGCGATAGGGACGCCCCCGAAGGGCCAGCTCCAGCGCAACAGCTCGGCCAGCACGAAGGCGGCCGGGAAAGCCAGGTAGCGTCGGTCATCGCCGGGTACGACCGCGCCGGCCATCGCGAACACAGCGCTGAACCCGACCAGGACCAGCGGCCACCCCAGCAAGGTCATGTCGGCCATCCACAGCGTGGCCGGGGCCAGCCAGGCCACCGCGGCCAGCGCCGAAAGTCCGGCTCTGGTTCGAGCCCTGGCCCCGTCGAGCAGGTCGACCCACACGGCCATGCCGATGAAACCGGTGGGCCACCATCCCCACGGCGGCAGCGAGGCTGCGATCAGCAGTCCCGCGGCTATCGCCCGCCCCCAGGCCGGGATCCGTATTCGGTTCAGAGCTCGCACCCGGGCCCAAGTCACGGGATCGACGCGCCGACGGCTTGGCCCTGGCGCACGCATGCGGGTAGGCCCAGCCCCCGGTGGGCGGCGCCGGTGGCCACCAGCCCGGGTGTGGCAGCGGCGAGATGTTCATCGACGGCGTCCATACGGTCGAGATGGCCGGGCCGGTACTGGGGCAACGACTGCATCCATGGCGTCACCCGTACCGCGTCGTAGTCGTTCATTCCGATGATGGTGGTCAGCTCGTCGGTGAGGGTGGCGATCAGGTCGGTGTGGTCGAGCCCGTTCCAGCGTCGGTCGTCGGTTCGTCCGGCCGAGACTCGCAGAATCACCCGTCCGCCGTGCCGGTAATGGGTCCATTTCGATGACAACCATGAGCAGGCCGTCATGAGCAGGCCCTGATCTCGGGGCACCAGAAACCCGCTGCCGTCCAAGGGGTGCTCGATACGGTCGGCGGCTGTCACGAAGGTGACAAGCACCACGTCGCTGTAGGCGACGGCAGCCAGGATTGCGGCCGCGTGCGGGCAGTGAGGTTCGAGAAGCGATGCCGTTACCGGCGCCGGGGTGGTGAGGATGACCCGGCCGGCGGGGACAGGGCCGTCGGGGGTTGTCAACGACCACCCCGACCGGGTCCGGCTGATGGACGTGACCGGCGTTCCGGTTCGGATCGACGGACCCAGCATGGTGGCCAAGGCGGCCACGACCCGATGTGTGCCACCCCGTACCCCCATCAGCACCGGTCCGGCTCCCGAGACCGGACCGGTGGCCTGGAGAGCCTCCCGGAGTGGGCCGCCCCGGCGAGCGGCCTCGTACAGTCGAGCCGGGCCCGCGGCCAGGCTCATGATGTCGGCTGCTCCACCGTTGATGCCACCCAGCAGCGGGTCCACCAACCGTTCGAATACCTCGTCGCCGAGGAGGGGCCGTAACACTTTCCCGGCGGCGGCGTCACCAGCCAGAGGCGGGGCCGGTCTGTCCAAGCCGGCTCGCAGCGTCTCGACGGCGCCGGGCGAGACCAAGCCGGATCGGGCCACGGCATCGGCGTCGAGGGGCACGCCGAGCACCGACGGCGCCGGGATGGGTCGTAGAGCACCGTCAGCCCAGATGAAGGCCCGGCTGGTGGCCGGCGCCACCAAATCGTCAGCGAGGCCGAGCCGGCGGCACAGGTCCGACATCTCGGGTTGGCGGGCCAAGAACCCGTCCGGTCCCGACTCGACATGGACCCCTCCCACCGGCGAGCCGGTGATGACCCCCCCGATGCGGTCGGCGGCCTCCAATACTGTGACTTCAGTGCCTTCGAGGTGGAGTTGACAGGCCGCGCTCAGCCCGGTGATGCCGGCGCCTACGACTGCGACCGGTTCGTTCACCTGGTTCCCACCATACCCTCATGGTGGACGATGTCGACCACGTGGGACAGTACGTCGGGGTCGGCACCGGGAGGGACCCCGTGGCCGAGGTTGAACACGTGGCCGAGATGGCCACCGTTGGCGGCCAGCACCGTCCGGGTCTCGGCCTCGACTGCCTCGGCTCCAGCCAGCACCAGCGCCGGGTCGAGATTACCTTGTAGGGCCCGACTCGGTCCGACCCGGGTTCGGGCCACGTGCAGTGGGACCCGGAAGTCGACTCCCACCACCTCGGCCCCGGCCTCACCGATTTGGTCGAGCAGCTCACCGGTGGCCACGCCGAAGTGGATCCGGGGGACGCCGGTGGCCCCCACGGCGGCCAGCACCCGAGTCGAATGGGGAGCTACGTAGCGCCGGTACTGATCGGGGTTCAGCACCCCAGCCCAACTGTCGAAGAGTTGGACCGCCGAGGCGCCCGCCTCTACTTGTGACAGCAGAGAGGCGATGGTGATATCGGCCAAGCGGTCCAGCAAGTCGTGCCACAAGCTCTCGTCGCTGACCATGAGGATCTTGGTGAGATGGTGATTGCGTGACGGTCCTCCCTCGATGAGGTAGGACGCCACCGTGAAGGGCCCGCCCGCGAAACCGATGAGGGGTACGTCCAGCTCGGCAGTGAGCTGGCGCACCGTCTCGATTACGTAAGGGGTATCGGTATCGGGTTCGAGGGGGCGGAGCCGGTCGAGATCGGCGCGGGCTGTGAAAGGTCGATCCGCTACCGGACCTACTCCCGGCACGATGTCGATACCGAAGCCGACCGCGTTTACGGGCACCACGATGTCGCTGAAGAGTATGGCCGCGTCCACTCCGTAACGCCGTACCGGCTGGAGTGTTATCTCCGTGGCCAAGTCGGGATCAGCGATGATGTCGAGGATGGTTCCCTCGCCCCGAACGGCTCGGTACTCCGGTAGCGATCGACCGGCCTGACGCATGAACCACACCGGCACACGCTGATGGGGTTCACATCGACAGGCCCGAATGAAGTCGTGGTCGTCAAAACGATGGTTCGTCACCCGATTACGCTACCGAGTTCTGATCCGTAGGGTTATCGGAGGTTCAGAACCAAGGTCGGGTTGCTGGTATGCGATGAAGTAGACCACGGCGTATTCGAATACTGGTTCTGAATTGGTGGGTGTTCAGTTACCGGCCAGTCGAGGACTCGGCTCGAGCTCTTCGGTGGCCCGGCTCAACAGGGCCGCGAAGCCGGGCCCGTCACCGTCACGAAGGCGACTGCGGGCCGTCTCGTAGGCAGCTCGGGCGATCTCCTCACCGGGCTCGGTGTCCATGAGGCCGACCGTTTCGGCGTCGGGTTGCAGAACCAGCACCGCCGAGCCCCGCCGACGGATCCCGGCCGCCTCCGTATCGAGCCGGTGCGACATCCAGCCTCGCCGGAGAACTCGCAGGGAGCGGCCCGGCGTCCGACCGGAGACGGTCATGGCCGAAGAGATCACCACCAGGTCGAAGGCGGGGGGGCCGGCCAAGTCGGCGTTGGTCGCGGAGTGAACCCCTCCGTCGACATAGCGATGACTGCCGATGACCACGGGCTGGTAGCGGGCCGGCACCGCGCAACTGGCTCGCACCGCCCGAGCGGCGGTGGCCGCTATGTCGTCGCGTCCCAGCACCACCCTTCGCCCGTCGGTGAGCCGGACCGCCGTCACCCAGAACCGTTCTGTCGGCCACTGGTCGGGGTGCAACTCCTCGAGCCGGCGCTCCAGGGTCCCTGTGGTCCGACGGCCGGTCGGAAGCAGGCCCAACCCGGCGTGGACGGGCCGGATGCGCCACGGCGGCCACAATGCATCGAGGGTGAGCCGGGGTGATTGCGGGCGCCGGCTCCGGTCGGTGGTTCCCTCCCGGTAAGGCGTGACCACCCGGTCGGTGAGAGCCTGGCCCTCAGAGCTCAGCGGTCGGCCCTGTAAGTGGGCCAGCCGGTCGGCGGGCGAGACGCCGGCCCGGTAGATCAGCCCGCTGATGGCACCGACCGATGTGCCCACGATCAAGTCGGCCCGGCGGGCGTCCCAGCCCGTCTCGTCGCAGAGCGCGGCGACAACGCCGACATGCCACGGGTCGCCCGACGTGCCCCCGGCGCTCAGCACCAGACCCACAGAGATCATGGCTCCGATGCTGCCACAGATCGTTCTCGGCCGCGATATCGGCCGTCACCGCCGTGATCGGCCCGTCACCGCCGCGATCGGTGCTCATGGACCACCCCGTTGGCGACGGCGGTGGTTCAGCGGGTGGGTGGGTGCCGCCGGGGACCTAGAATTGAAAATAGCCCGCCTTTCACCTCGCCTTCGGGAGTCCTGCCCGCCGTGACCGGTCGTCATCTCGACCTCGATGCCGAGCAGTGCTACGTGGACAATGCCTATATCTGCTTGGACCGGGCCCGACAGCGGGCTATCGGCCTCACGACCGTCGTGGAGGCCGGCCCCGGTGGTCAACACCAGACCCGGTTCGAGCGCGAAGCCCTCATCGAGGGAGCGTTGAGCCGGCTCTCCCAGCTCCACATCGGTGACCGGTCGCTGGTATTCGGCCGGCTCGACATAGCCGGCACCGGTGAGCGATTCTACATCGGACGGGTGGGTTTGTGGGACGACCAGCAGGAACCGGTGGTGGTCGACTGGCGAGCCCCGGTGAGCGAATCCTTCTACCGGGCCACTATCGGTGAGCCGCTGGGTCTGCAACGGCGCCGTCATTTCGCTTCCCGAGGCCGGAAACTGCTCGGGATAGAAGACGAGCTCTTCGATGATTCGGCTCGGGCCGGCGGCCCGGAGTCGATGACGGGTCGGGCCGCTCTGACGGCGGCGCTGGAGGCGCCGCGCTCGGGCCAGCTCGGTGATGCGGTAGCCACCATCCAACGGGAGCAAGACACCGTGATCCGCTCCCCGATGCGGGGTGTGCTCGTGGTCTCGGGGGGTCCGGGCACGGGTAAGACGGTCGTGGGGTTGCACCGGGCCGCCTACCTGCTGTATTCGCACCGGTTTCCGCTGGAGGGCCAGGGCGTGCTCGTGGTCGGACCCAACCGGTTGTTCTTGGCATACATAGAACAGGTGCTGCCGGCATTGGGAGAAGCCGGGGTGGAACTGGCCGTGCTGGCCGATCTGTTGAGCCCGGCGGTGAAAGTCAGCGGTCTCGACGTGGAGCCTGCGGCCCGGGTCAAGGGCGATCCTCAGATGGTGACCGTGCTGGCCAAGGCCGTCCGCGACCGGCAGCGCCCATTGCGCCGGGATCTGGTTGTCGGGCTCGGGGTTCGACAGACCCGGGTGACGGTGGAGGAGTCGGCTCGAATCGTGGCCGAAGCCCGGCGCCGATCCCGTAGCCACAATTCGGGCCGTGAGCAGGTGGAGACGGCGCTGTTCGAGGCCTTGGCCGCCAGCACTCGCCGCCGGGTCGACCCGGCGGCGGTTCGCGAGCAGCTTCGCGACACTCTGGAGGTCAGGGAGGCGCTGGAATGGATGTGGCCGGTGCTCAGCCCCGCCCACCTCCTCCACGATCTCTTCGGATCGAAGGCTCTGCTGCGGTCGGCCTCGGCCGGTCGGTTCGGCCCGACCGAGATCGAGCTGTTGCATCGTCCTCGCTGCCGTCACGCCGATGAGGTGGTGTGGAGCTTCCAGGATGTGCCGCTGCTCGACGAAGCCAGAGCCAGGCTGGGATACCGGCCTTCTCACCGTTCCGAGGACGCCATCCGCACCTATGGCCACATCTGCGTGGACGAAGCCCAGGATCTCTCGCCTATGGAGCTGCGCATGATCTCCCGGCGCAGCCTCAACGGCTCCCTGACCATTGTGGGCGACATAGCCCAGGGCACCGGATCCTGGGCTCATGACGGCTGGGGTTCCGTGCTGGAGCAGTTGCCCGGTCGCTATCCACCTCGGCAGGCTCGGCTTACGATCGGCTACCGCATACCGGCTCGGGCTATGAGCCTGGCCAACCGGGTGCGGGCCCACGCCGAGCCGGGGACCCAGCCACCCGAGAGCATCCGTACCGGCGGTGACGAGCCTCGCCTCATCCGAGCTGATGGTGACCTCACCGCTGTGCTCGTCGAGACGGTGCATATCGAGCGAGAAGCAGCCGGCGACGGCAACGTGGCCGTCATTGTCCCCGATTCGCTCTATGACCAGGTCCGGACCGCTTTGTTGGAGGCGGGAATGAGCTTCGGTGGCCCGACCCGCACCGGTCTCGACCGGCAGGTCACGGTGGTGCCGGTCCGACTGGTGAAAGGGCTCGAGGTCGACGCCGCCATCGTGGTAGAGCCGAGCCGCATCGTGGCCGAGGAACGCCAGGGGGTCCGGTCGCTCTACGTGGCCCTGACCAGGGCCACCAAACGAGTGGCGGTGGTGCACGATGGGCCTCTGACCGGGGTTCTGCGGTCCGATCCGATCCGGTCCTCCCATTTCGATCCGGCGGAATCGATGGCCTGATGGCCGCTGATCCGCTGGTTGCATTCTCCGAACCGACCCGGGCCTGGTTCACCTCGACGTTCGCGGCGGCTACTCCGGCTCAGGCTCAGGGCTGGCCGGCCATCGCCTCGGGTGACCACACGCTCATCATGGCCCCTACCGGTACCGGTAAGACCCTGGCCGCTTTCCTGTGGACCATCGACCGCTTGGCCACCGAACACTTGGTCACCGGTCCGCCGGTCACCGGCGGACCGGCCGGTGAAGCACGCACCGGTACCCGGGTGCTCTACATCTCGCCGCTGAGGGCCTTGGCCGTTGACATCGAGAAAAACTTGAGGGCGCCGCTGGAGGGCATCAGGCTGGCCGGTGAGCGTCTGAGCGTGGCCGTGCGCTCACCGACGGTGGGGGTACGCACCGGTGACACATCGGCCGATGAGCGCCGCCGCCTCGTGCGCCACCCGCCCCCCATCTTGATCACGACCCCCGAGTCGTTGTTCCTGATGCTCACCAGCGGGGCCCGTGAGACGCTGCGAACGGTGGAGCACGTGATCATCGACGAGATCCATGCCGTGGCCGGCACCAAGCGAGGTGCGCACCTCATGGTGTCGCTGGAGCGCTTGGAGGAGCTGTGTCTCCGGTCGCCCCAGCGCATCGCCCTGTCGGCCACCCAGCGCCCGCTGGAGGAGATCGCCCGATTTCTGGGGGGTCGGGAGCCGGTCGGCGAGGGTTCGTTCGCTTACCGGCCCGTAACGGTGATCGATGCCGGCGGGCTCCCCGAGCTCGACGTCGAGGTGGTGGTACCCGTCGAGGACATGGGCGGGTTGGGCGAGATGGTGACCGAGCCGGTTGCCGGCCCGACCTCGGCCGGCCCCGGGCACCGCAGCATCTGGCCCTCGATCCATCCCCGGTTGCTGGAACTGGTTCGTTCGCACCGCTCCACCTTGATCTTCGCCAACGCCCGGCGCTTGGCCGAGCGGCTGGCCTTCCGGCTCAACGAGTTGCATCGGGCCGAGAGCTCCGAGCCCGAGGGTGTCGGCGAGAGGTCGGATCAGGTCGCTCCGACCGGCCCGGTCGGGGTCGAGCTGGTCAAGGCTCACCACGGTTCGCTGTCGCGGTCCCGGCGGCTTCAGATCGAGGACGAGCTGAAACGGGGCGAACTCGAGGGGCTGGTGGCCACATCGTCGCTCGAGCTCGGTATCGACATGGGGGCCATCGACTTGGTGGTGCAGGTGGCTTCACCCGGGTCGGTGGCTTCGGGGCTCCAGCGCATCGGCCGGGCCGGTCACCGGGTGGGGGAGCCCAGCCGAGGCAAGATCTTTCCCAAGCATCGGGCCGATCTCCTCGAATCGGCGGTCGTGGTGGACCGGATGAACCAAGGGCTGATCGAGGCGACCGAATACCCCCGTAACCCCCTCGACGTGGCGGCCCAGCAGATCGTGGCCATGTGTGCCATGGACGACTGGAGCCTCGACGATCTGGCCGCGGTCGTCCGGCGGGCGGCTGTGTTCGCCGACCTTTCCGACGAGGTGTTGCACGCCGTGATCGACATGCTGTCGGGGACCTACCCCGCCGAGGAATTCGCCGGCCTCACCCCCCGCATCACCTGGGATCGGGCCGGTGGCGTGCTGAGAGGCCGGGCCGGAGCCCAGCGTTTGGCCGTCACCAACGTCGGCACTATTCCCGACCGGGGCCTGTTCGGGGTGTTCCTGCCCGACGGGACCAGGGTGGGCGAGCTCGACGAGGAGATGGTCTACGAGAGCCGGGTGGGGGAGAACTTCATGTTGGGGGCGTCGACTTGGCAGATCGTCGACATCACCTTCGAGCGGGTGGTGGTCACCCCGGCCCCGGGCCGG
The DNA here is from genome assembly GCA_963422655.1 of Acidimicrobiales bacterium. Taxonomy (GTDB): domain Bacteria; phylum Actinomycetota; class Acidimicrobiia; order Acidimicrobiales; family Aldehydirespiratoraceae; genus CATQHS01. Next base: position 2,502,310 of record OY730440.1, read on the forward strand.
CCCGCCAAGATGCCGTTCTGGCACGGCGACGGACCGGGACGGCCCCTAGAACTGGGCCGAGCCATCGGCCGGTTCGTGCGGGAGCTGCGGGCCGACCCCGACCCGATCCCCAGGCTCGGAGGCCACGGGCTCGACGATCTGGCCGCCGCCAACTTGGTGGCGTATCTGCAGGAGCAGGCCACCGCCACCGGCGCCGTTCCCGATGATCGCACCATCGTGGTGGAGCGGTTCCCTGACGAGATCGGCGATTGGCGGGTGTGCGTGCTCACCCCTTTCGGGGCTCGGGTCCACGCTCCGTGGGGGATGGCACTGCAGGCCCGGCTCGCCCGGGAGTGGGGAGTGGACGTAGACCTGATGTGGGGCGACGACGGCATCGTCATCCGCCTGCCCGAGGCTGTCGACGACCTCCCGGTGGACGAGGTGATCTTCGATCCCGACGAGATCGGTGATCTGATCATCGAGCGGTTGCCGAGCACAGCGGTGTTCGCGGCCCGGTTCCGGGAGTGCGCGGCCCGGGCTCTGCTGCTGCCTCGCCGTCGCCCCGGCCAGCGCACACCGCTGTGGCAGCAACGCCGACGTTCGGCCGATCTGCTGGAGGTGGCGTCGAAGTACCCGTCGTTCCCGATCCTGCTGGAAGCCACCCGGGAGTGCGTCAACGACGTGTTCGACCTGCCGGCACTGGTCGAGATCATGACCGATCTGCGCAACCGCCGTATCCGGGTGGTGCCAGTGGACACCCCGAGAGCGTCGCCTTTCGCCCGGTCGCTGATCTTCTCGTGGATAGCGGTGTACATGTACGAAGGAGACGCCCCCGGAGCCGAGCGCCGGGCCGCGGCCCTGGGGATGGACCGGGAGCTGCTGCGCGACCTGCTCGGAGCCGAAGAGTTGCGGGAGTTGCTCGACCCCGGGGTGCTGGCCGACTTGGAGTTGGAGTTGCAACGCCTCGACGGCGCCCGCTCGGCCCGGGACCCCGATGAGGTCCACGACCTGCTCCGGGTGCTCGGCCCTCTGTCACTCGACGACCTTCGGGCCCGCTCGGCCGATCCCGCCGGCGTGGCCGGGTGGGTACGGGATCTGGTGGAACAGCGGCGGGCCATCGAGGTGCGGGTGGCCGAGCGGGAGGTTGTGGCCGCCAGCGCCGACGGGGCCCGATTACGGGACGCGGCCGGTACGGCGCTGCCGGTCGGGTTGCCGGTTGCCCACACCGACCCGGTCGCTGACCCGCTCGGTGATCTCTGCTTGCGGTACGCCCGCACTCACGGCCCGTTCCTGGCCTCCGACGTAGCTCGCTGGCTGGGCGTGGCTGAATCCCGGGCCGCGTCCGCCTTGGCCGGGCTGGTGGACACCGGCCGGTTGCTGCGGGGTGAGTTCCGGCCGGGCGGGTTCGAGCGGGAGTACTGCGGCGACGAGGTGCTGCGCCGGGTCCGGCGCCGTTCCATCGCCGCCCTGCGGAGCGAGATCGAGCCGGTCGAGCCCGAAGCTTTGGCTCGTTTCCTGCCGGCCTGGCAGGGAGTGGGAAGCCGACGGCGAGGCATCGACGGGGTGGCCGACGCCATCGCCCAGCTCCAGGGCGCTCCCCTGGCGGTTTCGGTGCTGGAGTGTGACGTGCTGGCGGCCCGAGTGCTCGGATACCGGCCCTCGGATCTCGACGAGCTGGGCGCTGCCGGTGAGGTGGTATGGGTCGGGGCTGGTGCGCTGGGAGCTGCCGACGGGCGGGTGCGGCTGGTGTTTCGTGACCAGGTGGGGCTGTTGGTACCGGCCCCCGACGCGGCTGGTGACGATCCGATTCATGCTGCTCTTCGTGTCTGTCTGGACCAGCGGGGGGCGTCGTTCTGGCCTGATCTGGTGGCCGCCGCTCACGCCGCCGGCCTGGCTTACGATACCGAGTCGGTGCTGGGGGGGTTGTGGGACCTGGTTTGGGCCGGTGAGGTGACCAACGACTCGCTGGCGCCGGCCCGGGCCTTGGTGGCCGCTTCGGGCCGGGCCCGGCCCCGGCTGATCCGCCCCCGGCTGGCCCGTCCCCGATCAGGGGGCCGGGTTGGCGCTGGTAGAGCCCGGGTGGGTTCGATGAATGCCATGGGCCCACCGACAGCGGCAGGACGTTGGTCGCTGGTGGCGCCCTTGCGAACCACTACCCCGACGACCGCCGAAACCGGGTTGGTTCGAGCCAACCAGTTACTGGATCGCTACGGGGTGCTCACCCGGGAGGCGGCTAGGGGCGAGGGCCACGAAGGCGGCTTCGCCGGGGTGTATCCGGTGCTCAAGATGCTCGAAGAACGAGGCGAGGTGCGGCGGGGGTATTTCGTGGCCGGTCTGGGTGCGGCTCAGTTCGCCCTTCCCGGCGCTGTCGATCGCCTGCGGGCGGTTCGATCAGGTGAAACCGAGTCGGTGGCTGGGGGCGGTCCGGCCTTGACGCTGGCTGCCACCGATCCGGCCCAGCCTTACGGGGCCACTCTGGCCTGGCCCGAGTCTCAGGGTCGGCCGATTCGAGCCGCTGGCGCCCATGTGGTCCTGGTCGACGGCCGGCCGGTGGTCGAGCTGGAGCGAGGAGGCCGGTCGTTGGTCACGTTCCCGGCGGCCGAAACGACCGACGTCTGGATCGAGGCTCTGATGGAGCTGGTCAAGGACGGGCGCTTGGCCAAGCTGGAGATCGGCAAGGTAAACGGCCAGCCCATCCGGGAGACACCGATGGCGGACCGGCTCCAGTCGGCCGGGTTTTCCCCCGGTTACCGGGGCCTGACATGGAGGGCTTGATTTGGGGAGGGAGCGGCGATCCAGGCGAGGCCCGGGCGGGCGGAATCGGGTCGACCGGGTCGGTCTGGGCTCGTACCTGCGGGCTCCCGAGCGGCTGAAACGGCGCTGGGCCGGTCCCCGCTGGAGATCGACGGCCGCAGCCTGGATCTCGACACCCAACTCCTCGGGGTCCTTCAGGCCCGGCGCCCGGCCCGTAAGGGTCCGTCGGCTCCGGTGGAAGCCCCGGAATTCGTCGAGGAATTGCGGGAAGGGGCCCGTCGGCTCTTTGCCGCTGCTGGGGCTGCGCCACCGTCGGGGGTGGCCATCGGTGACCGGACCATCAGCACCGGAGGGGGAGATATCCCGATCCGCATCTACCATCGGTCCCGACGGGCAGGGGTAGCTCCGGTGGTGGTGTGGTTCCATCAGGGCGGGGGCGTGATCGGCGACCCGATGACCGCTCAGGGCTGGTGCTCGCTGCTGGCCGAACGGGCCGAGGTCACGGTTGTGAGCGTCGACTATCGGCTCGCTCCCGAGCATCGGTTCCCGGCCGCTGTCGACGATGCCCTGGCTGCTTACCAGTGGGTCCAGGATCACGCCGAAGGACTAGGGTCGACGGCAAACGCATGGCGGTGGCCGGTGCCTCTCACGGCGGGACGCTGGCGGCGGTGCTGTGCCAGCAACGCAGCCGGCTCGGATTGTCCCAGCCCGCGGCTCAGGTGCTGATCTATTTCGATCCGCTTCGCGACGAGGGCGAGGCCTACGCCACCCGGCTACAGAATGCGGGTGTGCCGGTCTGCTATCGGTGCGAGGACGATCTGTCGCATTCGTTCACCTCGCTGTTACGGCTCGACCGGCCCCGTCGGGCCAGCCTTCAGATAGCCGACGACATCGCCGCCATGCTGGGGTAGGGGTTGGAGAAATCGCCCGCCCCGGCCGCAGAGCTCACTCGTGGGCGATGGCGTCGAGTACGTTCATGCGCCCGGCGCGCCGGGCGGGCAGGATGGCGGCCAGCAGGCCGGCCACGGCCGAGACGGCCACGTAGACCGCGAGCGTGCCCACCGGCACGGCCACTTCCTTCACGAACGTGTCGGGGATGGCCAGCACTGTCGCAACCCCGAAGATGACGCCCACCACCACGCCGAGCAGGGCCCCGAACACGGCCACGATGGCCGCCTCCCAGCGGATGGCCCGCCGGAGTTGGCGCCGGGTCATGCCCACCGCCCGCAGCAGGCCGATCTCGCGGGTGCGCTCGAACACCGACAGGGCCAGCGTGTTGGTGATGCCCACCAAGGCGATAACCAGGGCCAGCCCCAAGAACAGGGTGATCACGATCAGAAACGAGTCGAGCTGGGCCTGCTGGCTCTGGCGGAACTCCACCCGGTTCTCGGCTTTGGTGGTGGGGTAGCGGTCCAGCACGGCGTCGATGGCGGTGCGGCTGCGGTCCAGCAGCACCGCTTGTTCGGCCTCGGCGATGTCATCGGAGAAGCTGGCTATGGTGGCGCTCACGAAACCGAGGTCGCTGCGGTTGAAGTGCTCGTCCCATAAGGCGATGTCGATGACCCAGTTGCCGTAGATGGTCGAGTCGGCGTAGACGGCGGCCACGGTGAGGGTGTCGGTCTGGTTGTCGGGGAAGGTGACATCGATGGTGTCGCCGACGTCGACGCCGAGATCCCGGGCCGGATCCTGGTGGACGAGGATGCTGGTAAAGGGGTCGGCGGTGGTGACGTCACCGGTGGTGACGCCACCGTCGAGATGGCTCTCCACCTTGTCGAACTCGGTCGAGAGTATGTCCTTGGTCGATCCCTCCACTTGGATCGAACCAGGGGCGAAACGGTAGCGCACCACGCTTTCGAGCTCACCGAGGCTTTCCAGCTCGTCAGCCACCTGCTCGGGGAATCCGGCCGTCGGGTCGAAGCCACCCCGGGTGGACTGGATGAAGTAGTCGGCCTCCACCGCATTGTCGAGAGTGCCCACGAAAGACTTCTTTACCGAGGCGCCCACCACTGCGGTGAGTCCCACCAAGGCGAGGCCGATCATCAGCGCCCCGGCCGTGGAAGCAGTGCGCCGGGGGCTGCGGGCCGCGTTGTCGCGGGCGATCCGGCCCGGCACGCGCAGCAGCGCCTGTACCGGACGCCCCAGTAGGTTGGCTACCGGTCGGGCAAAGGCCGGGCTGACGATATTGATACCTATGAAGGTCAGCAGGGCTCCGGTGCCGATGAGCGTGAGCGTCGGCGTCGTGTCGAGCCCGCCGAACATCCCTGCGGCCAGGCTCACGACCCCGGCCGATGTCATCATGCCGCCGATGGTCAGACGCCGACGCCCACCGGCGCTGCCGGCGTGGTAGTCGCGGTGCAGCGCCGCCACCGGAGAGATGCGCCGGGCCCGCATGGCGGGGCCGATCGACGAAGCCATGGTCACCCCGAGCCCCACGGCCACCGCCAGCCCGATGGTGCGCAGCCGCAGCTCCAGAGGTCCCGACGGCAGGCCGAAACCCCCAGCTCGAAGCAGTGCCCGCATGGCGAGGCTCAGGGCCATGCCGAGCCCGGTGCCGATCACCGTGCTGATCATCCCGACCGCAGCCGATTCGATGGTCACCGACCATCCCACCTGCCGGGGGGTGGCGCCGATGGCCCGCCACAGTCCGATTTCGCGCACGCGCTGGCCCAAGATGATCTGGAACGTGTTGTTGATTATGAAAGCCGACACGAACACGGCTATGAAGGCGAACACGGCCAGAATCACGCCGAAGATGTCGATGAAGTCGTTGAAGTCGGCCTGCTGCTCGATGGCAGCGGTCTCCTGGGTGATCACCTCATAGGAGTCGTCGAGCGCGGCTACGATAGAGGCCTGCACACCGGCGGGATCGAAACCGGGCGAGACCACCACGCCGATTTCGAGGAGTTGGCCCTCGAAACCGAGGAATTGCTGGGCTGTGGCCAGGTCGAAGGCGGCCATGGTCTGGCCGACGCTGTTGTTGGCGTCGGAGGAGCCGAAGTTGAAGACGCCGACGAGCTCGAAGTCCTCGGCCCGCGACGGGCCGTTGACCGTGTAGGTCTCGCCGACACGAAGGTCGTTGTCGTCCACAGTGGTGGCGTCGGCCGCGAACTCGCCGACACCGTCCGGAGCCCGCCCTTCCACTATGAAGAACCGGTTGGGCAAGAAGTTGAACCCCAGCGAGGGTGGCCCCCGGGGCACGATGGCCTCGCCGGTGCCGTCCACTATCACCACGTTGAAGGCGGCGATGCCGGGCAACACCTCACCCACACCGTCAATTCGGGCCACCGGGTCGACGAGCGAGTCGGGCAGGGTGGGCCGGTCGAAGTCGTTGCCCACCTCTTGGGCCACCCGCACGGTGAGGTCGGTGCCCTCGGTTATGTCCTCGGCCAAGTCGGAGAAGGTGGAGCGTAGGCTGTCGGTCAGCACGAAGGCGCCCACCACGAACATCACGCCCATGACAACGGCCAAGGTGGTGAGCGCGAAGCGGATCTTCTTTTCGACCAAGTTGCGCAGGGCGAGCTTCAGCACTGTCGTTCCATCCGGGGTATCGGGTCGGTACCGGGTGTTTCAGTCCCCGGCGATGGCGTCGAGCACGTTCATCCGTCCGGCCCGATAGGAGGGGAACAGCGCTGCGATCAACCCGAACCCGGTGGAAACCACCACGAACACCACGAGCTGGGTGACCGGTACCGACACCACGCCGATTATGTCGTCGGGAATGGCGGTGGCGGTCGCCACCCCGAAGGCCACTCCCAGCACCACTCCCACCAAGGCGCCGTAGAGGGCCACCGTGGCCGCCTCCCAGCGGATCATCCGCCGGAGTTGGCGCCGGGTCATGCCCACTGCTCGCAACAATCCGATCTCGCGAGTGCGCTCGAACACCGACAGCGTGAGCGTGTTGACGATACCGACCAAGGCGATGAGCAGAGCGAACCCCAAGAACACGTTGACCAGCACCAGCACCGTGTCGAGGTTGGACTCGGCGGAGGCCTGGAACTCTTGGCGGTCCTCGAGATCGGCCTGGGGGTAGGCGGCGATCACCTGGCCGAGGACGGCCCGGGCTGCTTCGGGTTCGGCGGTGGCCACCTTCACTGCTACTACGTCGTCGTTGGCCGAAGTGGCCACCGAGTCGTGCAGCGACTGGTCGATGAGCCAGTCGCCCCAGAAGGCGTTCTGATCGTATATGGCGGCCACGCTCACCCTTACCGTGTCTCCGCTCACGAAGTCCAGCACCACCTCGTCGCCCACTACGATGGCCCGGTCGGCGGCGGCGTCGGCGTGCACGAGCAGGCCCGCCGCCGGGTCGAGGTCGGCTAGGGAGCCGGCCGTCACGTCGAGATCGATGACGGCGCTGATGCCGGCCACATCCACAGCGGTGACGGTGACAGTCCCGGGATCGGAGCCCGCGGCGGTGACTTGGACCCGGTCGGAGTCGAAGCCCACCACCGTGCCCACGCCGGTGGCTCGTAGGTCCTCGGCCAGGGTCTTGGGTAGACCGGCGTTGGTGTTTTCGGTGATCACGAAGTCGGCGTTCACGGCGGTGGCGAGCTGTTCGCCGAAGGAGTCCTTGAGTGACTGGCCCACCACTGACACCATTGCCACCAGCGCCAAGCCGATCGTGAGTGCCACCGCGGTAGCGGCGGTGCGGCGGGGGCTGCGGGCTGCGTTCTCTCGGGCCAGCCGGCCGGCGGTGCCGAAGATACGGCCCAGGGGCTGGGCCAGTGTCGATACCACGGCCCGGGCCACCAAGGGGCTGAGCACGGCAACGGCAACGAAAACGATGGCGGCCCCGACCCCGAGCGAAATGAGCTGGGGCGTGGCACTGGCGAAGTCGGCGAACAGCCCGCGACCGGTGAGTACGAGCCCTATGGCGGCAAGGCCGCCGCCCACCGCCGGCCGCCACATGCGGCGCCGACCCTCCGATGGTGTTGCGGACGGGTCGTCGTGCAGCCCCGCCACCGGCGAGATGCGGGAGGCTTTGAATGCCGGCACCAGTGACGCCACCACCGTGAAGCCGATCCCCACCACCGCGGCCCAGACGACGGTGCGAGCCAGCAGCGGCAGCGGGCCGGCGGGTAGGGAAGCGCCCAGCACCGAGAACAGGCCTCGCAGTCCGATTGCTCCCAGCATCCCCAACCCCAGCCCCACCGCGGCTGCGGCTGCGCCGATGGCCAGCGACTCGACCAGCACCGAGCGGCGGACCTGGGCCGGGGTGGCGCCGATGGCCCGCAGCAGCGACAGCTCGCGTACCCGTTGACCCAGCACGATGTTGAATGTGTTGGAGATGATGAACGTGCTCACGAACAACACGACGAAAGCGAAAACCAACAGGATGGTCTGGAACGGCCCGATGAAGCTTTCGAAGGCGTCGCTGAACTCCTCGGTGGCCTCCTCGGCGGTGATCACCTCGGCGTTGTCGGGCAGTATCGCCTCGAGCCGGCCCCGTACATCCTCGATGTCGGATCCGGGCTCGGCCCGCACCGCGATCTGGTTGAACTGGCCTGGATAGCCGAGTACCTGCTGGGCCGTGGCCGTGTCGAACAGCGTGAACACCGCCCCGACCGCGGCGTTTTCGGGGTAGCCGAACTGCATGGTGCCGGTGAGCGTGAACGGGCGCGGCCCGGTCGGGGTGATCACCTGATAGGTGCCGCCCAGCTCGAAGTCGTTGTCGGCGAAGGCTTCCACGTCGATCGCGAATTGCGAAGGCCCCACCGGCCTGTCCCCGGTGATGAGGTAGAACTGCGACAGCGACTCGTCGGTGGTCCAGTTGCTGCCGGCGGTGGGGGGCCCCTCCCCGGCGGTGACGGCCACGCCCGAGCCGTCCACGGGGATCACGCCGTTCACGAAGAAGCCGCCTTCGGCTGCCTCCACGCCGTCGATGGCACGGATGTCGTCGAGCAGGTCGTCCGGGACCGATGGCGCGACCGCTTCGGTGATTTCACCGAAGGGAAGTTTGCCCCGAACGGTGAAGTCCTGGCCGGTGTTGATGTCGGTGGCCAAGTCGCCGAAGGTCGAGCGCAGAGAGTCGGCCGTTACGAAGGCGGCCACCACGAAGCCGACACCAATCGTCACGGTGCTGGCGGTGAGCGCAAAACGGATCTTGTTGGCGAGCAGCGACTTCAGGGCCAAGCGCAACATGGTGATTTCTCCGGGGCGGTCGTGGTGGGAGGGGGGGGGGTCAGGCGCCCATTCGTGTCATGTGGTCCCGGATGGTCTCGGGGGTGGGGTCACCGAGTTCGTCCACGATCTTGCCGTCCACCAAGAACACCACCCGGTTGGCGTAGGAGGCAGCCACCGGGTCGTGGGTGACCATGACGATGGTCTGGCCCATCTTGGCGACGGCCCGGCCCATGAAGTCGAGGATTTCTGCTCCGGTGTTGGAGTCGACGTTGCCGGTGGGTTCGTCGGCGAAGATGATCTGCGGCCTGCCGGCCAGGGCCCGGGCCACCGCGACGCGTTGTTGCTGACCTCCCGACAGCTCGTTGGGGCGGTGCTTCACCCGGTCGGCGAGCCCGGTGGTGGTGACCACCTCGTCGATCCATTCCTTGTCGCCCTTCTCGCCGGCGAGGTCCATGGGCAGGGTGATGTTCTCGATGGCGGTGAGGGTGGGGACCAAGTTGAAGGCCTGAAAGACGAACCCCACGTTGTCGCGGCGCAGCAGCGTGAGGTCACGTTCGGACAGCTTCGACAGGTCGGTGTCACCGATGAGTACTTGGCCGCCGGTCACGGTGTCGAGGCCGGCCATGCAGTGCATCAGCGTCGACTTGCCCGACCCCGACGGCCCCATGATAGCAGTGAAGCGCCCTTTCTCGAAGGAGACGTCGATGGCATCGAGGGCTCGGACCTCGGTGTCGCCCGACCCGTAGATCTTGGTTGCCCCGACGGCTCGGGCCGCCACGGTCTGAGTGAGGGTGTCGATCACCTGGCCTCCAAGCGGGTGGTGAAATGGGCTTGCCACTCTACGACAGGGCTGTCTCTTCCCAACACCACCCACCCTTGCGTGAGGTGATTACCGGCGGCGTGGGTTTGCGGGCGACGCCACGACCACACCCGACGCTCACCAACCAGCCGACTGTCACCAACCTGACTGCCGAGTAAGGCTAGGAGCTGAGTGATCTGCCAGTTGTGGTCGTGGATGTTGTGGTGGCATCGTCAACTGCGCTGCGCCGCCGCGATAGCTGAGCCACCGCCCGAGCCGCCTTGTCGGTGGTGGTGTTCTTGTAGGTGTTTGGCTGTTCGTTCGATGCGGCTACGGATCCGGGCGCCGGATCAGGACGGCAGTTCCGGGCTTGACCAACAGATCCTTGGCAGCGTCGACCATCCCAGGCGCACACTTCAAATCGGTGACTCTCTCACGACCGCAGCGGGTTGCCTCTATAGCATCAGCAAGACCGTCAGCAACCCGGTCCATAACCTCGATCAGCACGCCCAACACACTAACCGAAGGGTGTGACAACCAAAGCCGAAAAACCACCCCATCACTGAACAGCCCTGATCGACACCCCCTCGGCGAGCAGCTCGGCATGCAAGTCGTACAAAACGGTTCGGGCTGGGTAGGCTCGGACAGGCCGCTTCTCGCAGAGGACCCCCCTTGCCCGTAGTCGAAACCGCAGCCCTGACCCAGCGTTTCGGAGCCACCGTGGCTCTCGACGAGCTCGATTTGACCATCCCGAACGGGGTTACCGGCTTGGTCGGGGCCAACGGGGCCGGCAAGACCACCTTTCTGTACGCCGTGCTCGGCTTGCGGTCCCCCACGTCCGGTTCGGTCGAGGTTCTCGGGCTGGATCCGATGACCCAGGGTCAGCAGCTCCGGGCCTTGGTGGGGTTCGGCCCCGAACGAAACGTGTTGCCCGACGAGATGCGAGCCGTCGACTTCGTCCGCCATCTGGCCGAGGTGAGGGGCCTGCCCCGCAAGGAGTCCCGCACCCGAGCATCCGATGCGCTGTGGCTGGTCGGTTTGGGTGAGGAGCGGCTCAGGGCACTGGGAACGATGTCGACGGGTCAGCGTCAACGGGTGAAGCTGGCTCAGGCCATCGCCTCCGACCCCAGCCTGGTGCTTCTCGACGAGCCCACCGACGGTCTCGACCCGGTCCAGCGCACCGAGATGCTGGCTCTCATCCGTCAGGTCAGCACCGAGTTCGGTACCGATATCATCGTGTCCTCCCACATACTCGAAGAGGTCGAGCAGGTCTGCGATTACGTGGTGGCCATCGACGCCGGGCGTTTGGTGGCCAGTGGGGCGCTGTCGGACTTGGTGGGTGATCGGGGCGGGCTGTCCCTGGAGTTGGGCGACGACATTGAAGGGAGCGAGACCATCGGTGTGGTGCAGGCCGCGCTGAGAGCCACCGGATTGGATGTGCGCCGTGACGGGGTGAGGCTGGTGGTGGAGGGGGCCGACCACGACGAGTTGTGCCAACGGGTCCGAGATGCGGTAGCCGAAGCCGGCGCCGGCCTGCGTCGGCTCGATTCTCGCCGCAGCAGCCTGGAGGACCTGTTCGAGGATCACTCGACCGCGGGGGCGGCGCTGTGAGCGACACTACCGAGGTGGGCGGGGCCGGTACCGACGAGGCACGGATTCTGGGCCGGGGTTACCGGCCCTACGAAGGCACCCGGGCCGGACCGGTCGGCGCCGTCAGCTCCGTAGCCTGGCACTCCTTCAGGCTGGCCCTGGGAATGGGCCGACCGGCCCGTCACAAGATCTTGCCGGTGGTCACGGCCACGTTGTCGTTCCTGCCGGCGGTGGTATTCGCCGGTCTGATCCTGTTGGTCTCCGACTTGGTCACCGGCGACATCGGGCTCTTGATCGAGTACCACGAGTACTACGGCTTCAGCGGATTTGCGGTGGTGCTCTTCTGCGGGTTGGTGGTGCCCGACGTCCTGGTCGCGGATCGTCGTACCGGCATGCTCGGTCTGTACTTGTCCACCCCTCTGAAACGTTGGAGCTACCTGGTGGCCAAGGCTCAGGCGGTCATGAATGCGCTGGTGATCGTGACCATTGCCCCGCTGCTGGTGCTACTGCTGGCCTACACGTTCAGCGGGGAAGGCCCTGACGGTTTCGACGGCTGGGTGATCACTGCCGGTCGTATCGGCTTGGCCGGCCTGGCCTACGCCACCGTGTTCACCTCGGTGGGTATGGCCGTGGCCAGCCTCACCGACCGGCGGGCCATCGCTTCGGTCGGGGTCATCGGGCTGATCATCGGCAGTTCCGTAGTTACCGGCATGCTGGTCGAGGTGGCCGAGATGAGTGCCAATTTCTATGTTCTGAATCTGCTCAGCATGCCCTTTGCGATGGTGGCGGTCATCTTCGGTGAACCCAACGGACCGCCCGAATTATCGGCTTTGCTGGTGGTGCTGGCCAACGTCGCTTGGGCGGTAGCCGGCGGGATATTGATCTGGTGGCGTTACCGGCGACTGGCGGCCAAGCTGTGAGCGGCTCAGCCGGCCCCGCCGCTGCGATCGAGGTGGTCAACGCCTCCAAGGCTTTCGGCGACGTTATCGCCGTATCGGACCTGACGTTCTCGGTCGGTCCTGGCGTGACTGCCCTGCTCGGCCCCAACGGGGCTGGCAAGTCGACCCTGTTCCGAATGCTGTGCGGGCTGACTCCCCCCACGGCCGGCACGGTACGGGTTTTGGGAGCCGATGCTCGCCACGACCGTGAGGTGCGGGGCCGGATCGGCATGGTTTCTCAGCAGGACGCTCTGTTCGATCGGCTCAAAGCCTTGGAGTTCGTAACTGTCGCAGCTTCCACCCAGGGTGTGACCGATGGGCCCGGGGCCGCTCGGCGAGCCTTGGAACTGGTCCAACTCGACCCGGACGAGAGTCGGCCGTTGTCTGCGTTTTCCAAGGGGATGCGTCAGCGGGTGAAAGTGGCGGCTGCGGTGGTGCACGATCCCGAGGTGCTCGTTCTCGACGAGCCGCTCTCCGGCCTCGACCCCGTGCAGCGCCGTCGGATGACCGAACTGTTCCACGGGCTCGGTGCCGAGGGTCGGTGCGTGCTGGTGTCGAGCCATGTGCTCGAGGAAGTGGCTCGGCTCGGGTCTCGGGTCGTGGTCATCGCCCAGGGCCGGTTGGTGGCCTCCGGTGACTATCGGGAACTGCGAGCGCTGATGGACGACCGTCCCCGCCGCATACGCGTCGGAGTCGACAGTCCCCGGGCCTTTGCTGCTGCTCTGGTGGAGTCGGGGACGGCGGTGGGGGTGAGTGTCGGGGCCAGCTCCCTGATAGTCGACACTCTCGATGCCGTTGCTCTGAGTCGGGAGCTCGCCCCCTTGGCCTTGCGTCTCCGAGCCCGGTTGGAGCGGGTGATCCCCATGGACGACGATCTCGAATCGGTGTTCCGCTATCTGGTGGAGAGACGATGAATACGATTGTTCGACGGCAGCCCGTTTCGTCGGGACAGGTCTTTTCGATCTCCTACAGGGTGCTGATACGCGAGATCTCCACGGTGGGGCGGTTGGTCGGAACGGGGGTGATCGGGGTCGTAGCCATCTTGATCGGATGGGCTGTGGGTGCTGGTTCCGACAGCGACGACAGGATCGAAGTCGCCGCCCAAGTCGTGTCCAACATGGGCCTCGTCTTGGTGGTGCCGATCGTGTCGTTGGTGTTCGCTTCGGTGGTCCTGAGCGAGATGAACGAGGACGGGACCCTCGTGTACCTGTGGCTGCGACCCATGGACCGGGCCCCGATCGTGCTGGGAGGTTTGGCAGCGGCCCTCAGCCTGGTGCTGCCCCTGATTGTGATACCGGTAGTGGGGGCGGCTCTGGCTGCTGGTGCCGACAGTGCGACCGCTCTGGCCGCCTTGCTGTCGTCGTTGTTGGGCGGGGTGGTCTATGGGGCCGTCTTCGGGCTGCTCAGCTTGGTGGTCAAGCGGTCCATCCTGTGGGGCATGGCCTACATCTTGATCTGGGAGGGCGTCGTGGCCAGTATCGGCACCATTCCATCACGACTGTCGCTGCGGGGCTACACCCGATCCATCCTGACTAACGTAAGCGGGATGGACCTCGGCTTCGATCCGGTTTCTACCCCGGTCTGTATCGTGGTGCTGGTCGCAGTAGCTGTGGTGGCCACTGTGCTGGCCAGTGTCCGGCTGAACCATCTCGACGTGGCTTGAACAGGTACCAACCTGACAGCTTACCGCCCCCTGGTCTGATCGCATTTACGGTCCGAGGAGCTGATCGATGAGCTGGAAGCGATGACCCGGTCCTCCGAGCTGATCGATGCGTTGGAACGGGTCGCGGCCTCGGCCCAAGCTCGTCTGGGCACGGCCGACTCCCTCGAAGCGGTGACTGCCATCGAGCGAGAGATATTCGGCAAGAAGTCGTCTCTGGCTGCGGCCAAGAGGGACTTGGGTACGCTCGACCCGGACCAACGCAAGGGAGCGGGCCGGGCTCTGAACGAGGCGCGGCAGCGTCTGGCCGCGGCCACGGCCAAGGCCCGGCACCGTTTGGCCGCCCAGGCTCGGGCCGCCCGCTACGAATCCGAACGGCTCGATCTCACCGAGAAGCTGCACCCGATACGTCGCGGCCATCTCCACCTCGTGACCCAGGCTCGGGACCGGCTCGAGGACGTGTTCGTGGGGATGGGCTTCACGGTGGCCGAAGGCCCCGAGGTGGAGACGGCCTGGTACAACTTCGAGGCCCTGAACATCCCGGAGTGGCATCCGGCCCGCGGCAACTTCGACACCATCTTCGTGAACCTGGGCGAACCCGAGGAGGTGATGCTGCGGTCCCACACCTCACCGGTGCAGATCCGCACCATGCAGGACCGCCAGCCCCCCATACATATAGTGGCGCCGGGGCGGACCTTCCGCACCGACACCGCCGACGCCACCCACCTGCCCGCCTTCAGCCAGATCGAGGGACTGGTGGTGGACCGCGGTATCACCATGGGAGACCTGGCCGGCACCATTGATGCATTCGTGAGGGCCTTCTTCGGGGGGAAGGTGAAGAGTCGGCTGAGGCCGTCGTACTTCCCGTTCACCGAACCCTCGGCCGAGTTCGACATATCCCGCCCGGACGGGTCCTGGCTGGAGTTGGGAGGATGTGGCATGGTCCACCCCAACGTCTTGCGCAACTGCGGAATCGACCCGGAGCAATGGCAGGGTTTCGCCTTCGGTTTCGGTATCGACCGTCTGGCCGTGATGCGCTACGGGCTCGACGACATCCGCGAGCTGGTCAACAACGACGTCCGGTTCCTCCGGCAGTTCTGAGGGAGATCGGTCGTGAAGGTACTGCTCTCCTGGCTGCGAGAATTCGCGCCCGACATCGACGGCGATCCGGCCGACCTGGCCGACACGCTCAGCGCCCTGGGTCTGACCGTCGAGGCCATGACCATCACCGGCGAGATGGCTGATGGTGTGGTGGTGGCCCGGGTAGTGGGCCTCAGACCTCACCCCGACGCCGACCGGATCCAACTCGTCGATGTCGACGACGGCAGCGGTGACGCCCTCCAGGTGTGCTGTGGCGCCTTCAACATGGCGGTGGGTGATCTCGTTCCCCTCGCCCGGGTCGGAACTGTGCTGGGGGACGGGATAGAGATCCGCCGACGCACCATTCGGGGCCAACACTCGCAGGGCATGTGCTGCTCGGGGGCGGAGATCGGGCTGAACGATGACGCCGAGGGCATCTTGATCCTCGACGACTTGATCCTCCCTGACGGGCCCGGCCACTCGGACGGGCCCGAGTTGGGTATGGCGTTGGCCCCGGCTCTGGGGCTGGGGCCCGATGTGCTCTGGGACCTGGAGGTGAACGCCAACCGGCCCGACGCCATGTCGGTGATGGGTGTGGCCCGAGACCTGGCCGCCGGGCTCGGTGTCGGATTCACGGCTCCGGGCTGGAGCTCGGCCACCTCGGCCGCCTCAGCCGAGCTCGCCGCCGAAACCATTTCGGTCGACATCGTCGACCCCACCTTGTGCGGACGGTTCCATGCCCGACTGTTGCGCGACGTCTCGGTCGGACGGTCACCGGCCTGGCTCACCCGCCGGCTGACCGCTCTGGGCATGCGCCCGGTCAACGGCATCGTCGACATCTCGAACTACGTGATGCTCGAGCTGGGCCAGCCCAGCCACACCTTCGACTTGGACTCGGTCCCCGATGGCCATCTGCGGGTGCGCAGAGCCGCCGACGGTGAGAGGGTGGTCACGCTCGACGGAGTGGAGCGAACCCTGGCCGGTGGCGACGGGGTGATTGCCAACCGCGGTGACGAGGTGATCGGCATCGCCGGGATCATGGGTGGCCGTTCGACCGAGATCAGCGAGAGCACCCGTGACGTGCTGATGGAGATGGCGTGGTGGGACCCGCCGTCGATTTCCCGCACCGCCAAGCGGCTGAACCTGACCAGCGAGGCTGCCACCCGGTTCCGCCGGGGCACCGACTGGGGCCACAACATCGACCGAGCCGCCGACCGGTTCTGCCAGCTTGCCACCGAGCTCTCCGTGACGGTGGCGGCGGGTGCGGTGGACGAGCGGGGCAACCTCCCGGACCGGACCCCGCTGCGGGTGCGCACGGCCAGGGTCAACGGCCTGCTCGGTACCGCCCTCAGCGCCGACGCCATCAGCGGCCACCTCCGCTCCATCGGTTTCGGGGTGGCTGCCGCCGGTGACGATTTGGCCGTGACCGTGCCCACCTGGCGCTGGGACACCTCGACCGAAACAGACGTGGCCGAAGAGGTGGCCCGGCTCCACGGTTACGAGAACATCGTGCCCACCGTGCCCACCGGGGCTGGCACCGGAGCCCTGAGCCCCTACCAACAGGGTCGGCGGCTCGTGCGTGAGGTTCTGGTCGGGACCGGCTGCGACGAGACCCAACCCATGCCCTTTTTGGCCCCCGGTGATCTGGCTGCGGTCGGCTTGGCCGAGAACGCCATCACCCTCACCAACCCGCTCGACGCCGCCGAGTCGGTCCTGCGCACGTCACTGCTACCCGGTCAGCTCCGAGCCGTTGCTTACAACCAGCGCCGCTTCAACCCCGATGTCTCGTTCTTCGAGATCGGCCACGTGTACCGGCCGCCTCCCGACGGCCGGCTGTTACCCGACGAGCGGGAGCTGTTGGCCGTGACCCTGGCCGGAGAGGAGGCGCCGCAAGCGGTGGCGGTGCTGGGGGTGCTCGCCGAGGCATTGGCCCTGCCCGGTGTCGATCTGGCGGCCGAGCCCCGACCGGGCCTGCACCCCACCCGTTCAGCCCGAGTGGTGGTGGCCGGCCAGGCTCGCGGCGACGTGGGAGAGGTGGATCCGGCTGTGCTGGAGACCTACGGGATCAGCGGCCCGGTGGCTTGGCTCCAGCTCGACCTCACCGCTGTGCTCGACGGCCCCCACGGCCACCGCACCTACACCCCGGTGAGCCGGTATCCGCCCAGCGACATCGATCTGGCTTTCGTCGTTCCCGATGGCGTCGCTGCTGCCTCCGTGGAGAGATCGATCCGTTCCGCCGGGGGAGAGCTGCTGATGTCGGTGGAGCTGTTCGACGCCTACCGGGGTTCGGGCCTACCCGAGGGCGCCCGCAGCCTGGCCTATCGCCTTCGCTTCCAGGCCCTCGATCGCACCCTCACCGATGCGGAAGTAGCCCGGCTCCGCCAGGCCTGCATCAACCGGGTGGCCGCTCGGCACGGCGCCACCCTACGGGGCTGACCTGTCCTTGCTGGATGATCTGTGGTCGGGGATTTTACGTGCGGTGGCGTGACCTGCGGCGTAGCTTGTCAGGAAGCTTCTTCGTGTGTATGACCACCAGTTCTTGGTTGGCGCGTGTGAGGCTCGTATAGAGAGGGCCGTCCCGGCCGAGGTTCTTGGGGAAGTCGACTGGTTCGACAATCACAACTCCGTCGAACTCGAGACCTCTCGCCTGGATGTGATCGGCCAACATGAGCTTGTGGCCTTGATTGTTGTGGAGCATCGGGTCTTGCTCCCGCCGACGCCAACCGGCTCGTGTGGCACTGCGAGCGATGTCAGCGAGGTCTGTGCCGATGACAGCAGTAGTACCTTCGGGGTAAGACTTGGTCAGGCGATCGATGTGGTGCAGGACCTTGCTCTTGAGCTGCTTGGAGGCGACCTTCTCGACAATAGGCTCGGGACCGTTGCGCAGCATGGTGCTGCGCCATTCCTCGGGTAGGCCTGCTATCAGGGATTTGGCGAACCGGTTTATCTGTTGCGTTGACCGGTACCCGATGTTGAGGATCTGGACAGCATTATCATCTTCGGGGTCACCTACTTTGAGTTTACTGATAAGGTCTTTCCATGACCCGAATGTGTAGTCAGCCCGCCGCTGGTTAATGTCGCCGATAATCGACCATGTTCCACTATCGCGGCACATCTCGTGGAGTATAGCCCATTCGACACCTCGAATGTCCTGGGCCTCGTCTACGATGATGTGATCGTAGCTATCCAGCGGAAAGGGATTACGGTCTCTACGGTTGTGTCGCTCGAGAGCGACTGAGATCGCGGCGAATAGCAACAGGCAATCAGGTCGCTTCCGGGCTTCGCTATAGCTCTTTATACCTAGAAGCCATTGAGAAAGTTCCTGGCCGCGTGCGAGGTCGCGATGTATAGGCGTACGGGTGCACAGCACTTCGATGAGCTGCTTTGTGGCTTCTGTTTTTTTGAGGTGGAGCCTTCCTTGCTGGTTCAGTTTCTTGCAGGCACCTAAAGCGATCCGATAGATGCTCCGATCGACTTTGAACCAGCGTTGGCTCTTGTGATGAAGAGCATGCCATGATCCTTTGGCTGTGTCTCGTATCATGCCCTCCAGGTTGATCACATCCACACCGTCGGCTCCGGCATCGCTGATCAAGCTGGCGACGTGGTGCTTCCAGGCCTCCGTGGGGCCTACGAGTGCCACCCGCCGGAGTCGCTGCTCGGGGCGTTCTACGTGGGTGAGATACAGTGCCCGATAGGTGGCGATCACGGTCTTGCCCGTACCTGGATTGCCTTGAAGCAGCAGCGGGGTATCGGCGGGCCAAGTCACGCATCGGTATTGATCGGGTTGGAGCGTGTTCAGTACCGACGGCAGGCGCCCGGTTCGCGGGGTGTCCAACGACTTGAGCACGAGACCCTCGGCTCTCAGTTGCTTGGGTCGATCAGATGATGGTCGATGCATCTTGGGGCCAGGGTCCGGGGCTTTCGCCTGTTGCTCCTGAGGGCCGCGTTCTGAGATCACCGGGAGGGTACGGGACGGGTCTGGTGATGAGCTCGGTGGGGCCGGGATGATCATCTCGGCTGGTTTCATCCGGAACGCGCTGACGGGGTTAACTCCGGCTTCGAGCTCGTCTTCGTAGTTGACTAGCTGGTCGTTGTGGGCGCGGAAAGTACGGCGAGCGGCCAGAGAGCGAGGATCCGGAACGGGGTTTTGGGTGTCCTGGCCCTGGAAGAATATCTTTGCTGCCGGTGCTGTCCAGCTTATGACGCAACTCTCGGCGTTCATCTCTGAGGCCGGTACGTATGTGTCGCCGATATAGTAGCTGGTGCCGAGGTCTTCGTCGTCGGTGATCAACCCGACTCGCCCGATCAACGCATAGATGCGCCGAAGGTGCCTTCCGATGGTGCTCGAGGTGTCAGTCCACTTGGCGCTCGGGGTGCTGGCGATGCCAGCAGACAGTTGGCGACGTGCCGTCTGTTTCTGTTCCACGGTCCTGATGTAGTGCTCGTTCGTGGCCCGTTCGTGGTCGAGTGGCGCCGGGCTGGTGGGGCTAGGTTCAGGCATGGGCGACCTCGAGGTCGCACAGTGTCAGATATTCCAGGTCCATGGTTCCATGGCTCTTGCGCTCGACGTCTTCGAGCAACCGGTCTCGCCGGTGTTGTTGATTACGTATCTGGCTTTCGAACAGGGGTATCATCGAAATTTTTCTATTACCTCGCAAAGTTTCGATGCGACGCTCGTTGTTTATTATCTTACGTTGGTACGACTCGCGGTAGCTGTTCTTTCGAGCTTCTGACAGAGCTTCGTTCTCGCTCTTGCGCCGTTTTCGTTCGGACACCAATCTGGTTTGCAGTTCTTGCTGGCAGGCTTGTACCGAGTCTTCCGTCCATATCGAGGGCAGTCCCGAGCCCGGCTGCAGTGAACCGTTCGCGAGCGCAGCCAGCAGCGTGTCCCCGACGCTGGTGTCAGCCTGTTCGCGGTTGGGCGTCACCGCTGCAGTCCACAGTTTGGAGTAGGAGCGAACACCAACCCAGCGGGCGATTACCACCAGCACCAGGTAGCGCCCGGGATCGAGATCACTGTCGGCGATCCGGGCCGAACCGAATCGGCACATTGCTGTCTCGGGACCGCGCAATGCCGCTCTGACCAAAGGGTGATTGGCACTCAGCAGGTCGTGTCCGTTCAACCGGGCCTTCTCCTGATCCAAGCACAACGGGATCTCCTGTTCGTTGCGAAGTTTTTGTGCCAAACCGGCAAGCTCGACCGAAGATCGCTCGCCAGCGGCTTGGACACGATCAAGCGCGTCTGCCAAGGTATTGTTGCCCCGGAAGAACAACCAGACACGGTCGGCTGATGTCGTACATGATGCCCCCGGGGATGTGTCAACCCAATCCTTGAGCAGCCACACCAACTCGGACTTTCCTACGTAGCGTCCAGGGTTGGTCACCTCATTGTCGAAATTGTCGATCAGGGCTCGGTCGAAGACGTTCAAGAAGTCGGCGGCTTCGGTCAAGTCATCGCGCAACCGGGCATTGTTTTCCACCGCAGTCAGAATCTTGTCGAGCCGCAGCTCACGTTGCTCCTTACTCAGTTCGAAATCGAACATAGCTTTGCGAAGCTGAGGGAGTTCCGCGTAAAGAATCGGTTCTAGCTCTCCGATGGAGTTGGTGAACACTCCGATCCGCTCGTGCACCCGACTGATGATGTCGGTTTCGATCGTGCCCGGGGTCGTAAAGTTGAGAATATTGATCAGCTTCTCCTGCTGGCCGAACCGATCGATACGTCCGATGCGCTGCTCTACCTCCATTGGGTTCCACGGCAGGTCATAGTTGACCACGGCGCTGCAGAACTCGAAGTCCAGCCCCTCGCTGGCAACTCTGGTCGCGACCATTACGTCGTAGTCGCAGGCACGGAAACTTTCGATCAGTCCGGCCCGGTCGTCCTGGGGCACACCGCCATGAAGAACGCAGGTCTTGAAGCTTTTACTGAGACGTTCGTGCAGGTAGCTGAGCGTGGCTCTGGAGAAAGTGAATACCAACACCCGCTTGTCCTGCTCGAGGATGGGGCGTAGCACACTGATGAACATGTCGTACTTGGTGTCGAGATCACCCAAAGCCTTCGCAGCTACCATCACCTTCACCGGTGGCTGCTCCATCTCGGAATTGTCGATGTCGACGAGGTTGCCGTCCGCATATGAATCGAGGTTGACTTCATCTGTCGACCAGTCGGCTTCGTCGGTGAGCAGCCGGGTCTTCGCGGCTTGCAGGCATGACCCTGCGAGACGCAACGGCATCTGTCCCACGAACCCTAACGGTGCCCGCAGCCGCTTGGCCCGGGCGACCTGCCAATCGTAAATAGCGTCGTACAGCGCCCTCTCGGTAGATTCGAGCTGCACACTGATCGGATGCGGGCTCCTGATCGTTTGGTCCTCGTCGATCTCGGACTTTCTCGTCCGGGTCACCACTGTCGACAATGTGTTCAGATCGGTGATCAGGCGCCGGGCCTCAGCGACGTCACCGGAGTTCAAACTGTCCTTCGACAGCAGCTTAGTAAGCATCTCATATTCGTATCGTTGCGCTACCGCCGACCCGAACGGCAATTGCTCCAACGATCGGAGCCACGAAACTCGCTGCTCGGAGGTGACAGCGGTATGCAGCAGAGAAGCCGAGACACGGTTGAGCACCTTGTTGGGCTGCAATCGGACCTCCAATGAGTACTGATCGTCGAACTCGCCCGGATCAAGTATTTGCAACAGGTTGAACAGGTCTTCATTACCGAGGTTCAAAGGCGTAGCCGACAAGAAAAGCAACGCTTCGGCCCACTCGGTGAGCAAAGCGCCCAAGGCGTTGCTCTGGGTTCCCAGATTGCGAAACGAATGGGCTTCGTCCACGATGATGAGATCGAAGCGCGGCGCCAGATCGTTGAACCCTTCGAGCTGGCTCCAGTTTCGCAGCCGTTCCAACGAGCAGATCGCGTGGTAACGCGTCGGGAACCGGTCCTCCTCGACCAACTGGTGCAGCTTGGCGAGGTTCGCTCGGTCCAGATTGAGAAGATCGAACCCGAAACGCTCCCGCATCTCCGCGATCCATTTGCCGACCAACCCTGAAGGGCACACTACCAGCACACGATCAGCCTGGCGACGGGCTTCGAGCTCGGTCCAGATCAACCCAGCCTCAATAGTCTTGCCGAGCCCGACTTCATCGGCAATAAGCAGTCGGTGGTGGTCGGTATTCAGGAGCTTGATCACCGGGCGGAACTGATACGGCCTGAAAATGGTTCTGGTGGCCTCGTAGGAGTAAACGGTGTCGGTCAAGTTCTGAAGCAGTTTGGAACGGGTCAAGGTCGCGCTGACAGCCCTGTAACCCTCGGGGCTGCGCCCAACCCAATCGATCGGGTCGTCGTCAACGCTTAACACATCGAGGTCGCCCTCATCACATTGTCGGGTGCGACCCTCGCATCGAACCGCGTAAATCCATGTGTTGTTGCTGAATATTGGAGTCTTGGTGATCGTGCCCTCGGCCCGGTCCGGTCCGACGGCCACTATGTCCTTCTCCAGGAATTTTGGTGGTGATAGAATCGTCGCCGTCTTCCAGAGATTCTCGAACCAGTCTTCAGCGCGTTCTAGCGATGCCGCCCTGAAGTCAGAGCGTGACCACTCCTGAGGCGTCGAAGGTGCCGTCCCCTCGGTGACAACCATGACCGACCATCCCCGCGGCTGACTGAACGTGTAGATCCCCACCGGTAGGGGGACATTGTCCGAGTTGGCCATCCGGCATTGGTGGACGGAATCGAACCCGTGTGGTAAACCGGGCCGTTCGCGCAACGAGGGCCCAACCAGCAAGAACTGCCGGACAGACATCCCCTCGAGGCAGTATACGGCGTCGGCTAAGACCGGCTTGTACGAGAGCTCCTTCATCGGCTCCAGCTACGGACCCCTTTCATGGCGCAGATCTACGCAGCACAATACATTGCAGTGGACGTACTCGCTTGAGGTCATGGACGCGGCGAATCCTCACGTGAACCCGATCTCTGAGATTTTATCCGAGATGTTGCATGAACATACAAAAAGGTGGGTAGAGTGGCGGGATGCATCGGGTGGCTGTCATCGGGGCGTCGGGTTTCACCGGCGCCGAACTGCTGCGGCTCTGCGCCGCCCACCCGACCTTCGAGGTGGTGGCGGCCACTGGTGACTCCACGGCCGGCCGACCCATAGCCGAGGTCCATCGGAACTTGGCTCCGGTCTACGGCCACCTCGAGCTGGAGGCCTATCAGCCTGGGGTGGCCGATGGCTGCGACGTGGTGTTCTGCGGGTTGCCCCACGGCGCCTCCCAGACGATCGTTCCTGAAATCCGCAGCCGGACCCGCCACGTCGTGGATCTGGCCGCCGACTTCCGGCTGGCCGACCCCGACCTCTACCCGACCTGGTACGGCCGAGCCCACCGCGCCCCCGAGCTGCTGGACCGGTTCGTCTTCGGCCTGCCCGAGCTCTTCCGCCCCTCCATACGGTCGGCTGAGCTCATAGCCGCTCCCGGTTGCTACGTGACCGCCGCTTGCCTGGCCCTGGCTCCGCTGGTGGCGGCCGGGGCGATCCGACCCACCGGCATCATCGTCGACGCGGCCAGCGGTGTGTCAGGAGCGGGCCGGCCTCCCAAACCGAGCACTGCCTTCTGCACGGTCGATGAGGACTTCACCGCCTACGGGCTGCTCGATCACCGGCACACCCCCGAAATGGAGATGGCCGTGGCTCGTCATGCCGACACCGAGGTGCAGATCCTGTTCACCCCCCACCTGGCTCCCATGAACAGGGGCATCCTGGCCACCTGCTATGGCCGCCCGCCCGGGACACCCCCCAGCACCGGCGAAGTGCTGGACCTGCTGGCCGACGCCTACCGGGGCGAACCCTTCGTCATGGTGAGCGAACGGTCCCCGTCCACCAAAGCCACCCTGGGGTCCAACAGCGTGCATCTCACCGCCCGGGTCGACGCCCGGACCGGCTGGGTCATGGCCATCGCCGCGCTGGACAACCTGGTGAAGGGAGCCTCGGGTCAGGCCGTCCAGTGCGCCAATCTGGCCCTCGGCATCGACGAGACCGCCGGGCTGGCCGCGGCCGGCATGTACCCATGAGCCAGCCGACCTCCCCGCTGACCCCGGCCGCCTTTCCCACCCTACCCCCGGTCGGAGGCGTGCGGCTGGCCGTGGCTACAGCCGGCTTGCGCTACACCGACCGGCCCGATCTGATGCTGGTGGCGCTGCCCGAGACCACGACCATGGCCGGCGTGTTCACCCGGTCACAATGCCGCTCGGCGCCGGTGGACTGGTGCCGCCGGATCATCGGGGCGGGTCGGGGCCGGGCCATCGTGGCCAACGCCGGCAACGCCAACGCCTTCACCGGGGCCGCCGGCCGCACCGCGGCCCGCTTCACTGCCGATACCGCCGCCGCCGGGCTGGGGATCGTCAGCGACGAAGTATTCCTGGCTTCGACCGGGGTGATCGGCGAGCCGATGGCCACCGAGCCGCTTGGAGCCGCGCTGGGGAGGTTGGTCGCCGATCTGGCCGGATCCGATGCCCAGAGGTGGCTGGACGCCGCCACTGCCATCGGGACCACCGATACCTTCCCCAAGGGTTCGGCCGCGCCGGTGGCCGGGACCTCGGCCACGGTGGTGGGCATCGCCAAGGGCAGCGGCATGATCGCCCCCGACATGGCCACCATGCTCGCTTTCGTGTTCACCGACCTGGCCGTACCGGCCCCGGTACTGCAGGCGGCGCTGGACCGATCGGTGAACACCAGCTTCAACCGGATCACCGTTGACTCCGACACCTCCACCAGCGACACGGTGCTGCTGGCCGCCACCGGGACGGTCCCAGGCCCGGTGCCGATCGTCGAAGGTGGCAGCCGCCCCGAGCCGGGCGCGGCCTTGCAAGCCGCTCTCGATGCCGTCACCGAAGATCTCGCTCACCAGATCGTACGGGACGGCGAAGGCGCCACCAAGTTCGTGACCATCACCGTTACCGGCGCGGCCAGCGACGAGTCCGCGGCGGTGATTGCCCGGGCCATTGCCGACTCCCCGCTGGTGAAGACGGCCCTGGCCGCCGCCGACGCCAACTGGGGTCGCATAGTGATGGCGGTGGGCAAGGCGGGCCAGCCCGCCGACCGGGACAGGCTGGCCATCTGGATCGGCGACGAGCAGTGCGCCCAGGCCGGAGCGGTGCAGTCCGGCTACCGCGAAGACCGGGCTACTCGCCACCTGCAGGGGTCCGAGATAAATATCCGGGCAGATGTCGGTATCGCCGCCGGGTCGGCCACGGTGTGGACCTGCGATCTCACCCACGCCTACATCGACATAAACGCCGGGTACCGGTCGTGAACGAAGCGCCGGCCCGGGGTTTCGAGCCCGACCGGAGGGCTCGAGCCTTGGTGGAGGCCCTGCCGTACATACAGCGCTTCCGGGGCGCAGTGGTAGTAGTGAAGCTCGGCGGCCATGCCATGGTCGACCCGGGTCTGGCCGCTTCGTTCGGTCGAGACGTCATGTTGTTGCGGTCGGTCGGGCTCCGGCCCGTTGTCGTGCACGGCGGGGGTCCCCAGATCGGCGAGCACTTGGATCGGCTGGGCCGGCAAAGCAAGTTCCGCGACGGGTTGCGGATCACCGATGCCGAGACGCTCGACGTGGTGAGGATGGTGTTGGTCGGCAAGGTGGGCCGTGACATCGTGGCTGCGGTGAACGTGCACGGCGCTTATGCGGTAGGGCTCTCGGGTGAGGACGGCCGGCTCATCACCGCCGTACCCCGCGACCCTGAGCTGGGCTTCGTGGGCGACGTGGCTCGCATCGATCCGACCGTGATCGAGCGGCTCCTGGCCGAGGGCATGATCCCGGTGGTGTCCTCCGTCGGCTCCGACGAAACCGGTCAGGCCTACAACATCAACGCCGACACGGTGGCGGCGGCCCTGGCCGGGGCGCTGCGGGCCGAAAAGGTGATCTACCTCACCGACGTGGCCGGCCTGCTGGCCGACGTGGACGACCCGACCTCGATCGTGGCTCGGGCCACCGTGACCGAGATGGAGACCATGATCGGTGACGGGACGGTGAGTGGCGGGATGATCCCCAAGGCCCGGGCCTGCGTGGACGCCATCGGGGCCGGGGCCGGGTCGGCTCACCTGCTCGATGGGCGGGTCCCCCATGTGGTGCTGTTGGAGCTGTTCACCGACGCCGGTATCGGTACCATGGTCACTGGCACCGCCACTACCAGCCGCGGGGAGGCGTCG
This sequence comes from Acidimicrobiales bacterium, assembly GCA_963422655.1. Classification (GTDB taxonomy): domain Bacteria; phylum Actinomycetota; class Acidimicrobiia; order Acidimicrobiales; family Aldehydirespiratoraceae; genus CATQHS01. Next base: position 2,528,428 of record OY730440.1, read on the forward strand.
TGAACCGGGCCGCGCTGATGAACAACTACGGGCCCCAGCCTGTCACCTTCGTCAGGGGATCAGGGGCCGAGCTGTTCGACTCCGAAGGCCGGCGCTACCTCGACTTCCTGTGCGGATTGGCCGTCACCAGCCTGGGCCACGCCCACCCCCGTGTGACCGCGGCCCTGCGCGACCAGGCCGGCCGGTTGACGCACGTCTCGAACCTGTACGCCAACGAGCTGACGGGCGGCGTTGTCGACCTTCTCGACCGGTTGGTGCGCCAGGGTCGGCCCGCTGCTACCACCGGGCCATCCGGCGCGGAGGAGCCGGGCCGGGTCCTGTTCCAGAACTCCGGCGCCGAGGCCAACGAAGCCGCCATCAAACTGGCCCGCAAGTACCAGGGCCGGGGCCGCCATGTAGTGGTGAGCACCCTGCGGTCGTTCCACGGCCGCACCCTGGCCACGCTGGCCGCCACCGGTCAGCCCGAGAAGCACGAGCCGTTCCAACCGCTCCCGGAGGGCTTCCGCCATGTGTCTTGGAACGACCTCGACGAGCTCGAATCCAGCCTCGGGCCCGAGGTGGGAGCGGTCCTGCTCGAGCCCATCCAAGGCGAGGGCGGGGTCAACCCGGCTTCGCCGGGCTACCTGCGGGGCGGGCGCGACCTCTGTGACGAGCGGGGAATCCTGCTGATCATGGACGAGATCCAGACCGGCCTGGCCCGCACCGGAGAGTGGTTCGGTTTCCACCATGCCGGTATCCGGCCCGACATCGTGACGGTGGCCAAGGCCTTGGGCAACGGCATGCCGATAGGAGCGGTGTGGGCCCGGCCCCGGGTGGCGGACGCCTTCGGACCCGGCGACCACGGGTCGACCTTTGCCGGCCAGCCCCTGGCCCTGGCTGCGGCCACCGCCGTGCTCGAGACCATGATGGCCATGGACGCGCCGACGGTGGTCCGGGCCCGGGGCGAGACTCTGCGGGGGTTACTGGACAGGATCGAGGGTGTCACACAGGTTCGAGGCTCAGGGCTGCTGCTGGCGGCCGAGCTGGACAAAGGGATGCTGGGGTCACGGACCGCCGGTGACATCGCCCGGGCCTGCCTTCACCGGGGCTTGGTGGTCAACGGCGTGACCCCGACCGCGTTGCGCTTCGCTCCTCCTTTCATCGTCACCGACGCCGAGCTGGCCGAGGGCGTCGGCGTGGTCGAATCCGTGCTGGGGGACTCGTGACCGGTGTATCCACGGCGGAGGGGCCCATGACCGGGGAGAAATCGTGACCCGCCACCTGCTCGAGATCGACGACCTGACCCCCGGCGAGCTCGGTCTCGTCCTCGACTTGGCGACCGACCCGGATCCCCGACCGGTGCTGGCGGGCCAGGGGGTGGCCCTGGTGTTCGAGAAGCCGTCGGCGCGGACCCGCAACTCGATGGAGATGGCGGTAGTGGGGTTGGGCGGGCATCCCACCTACATCGGGCCCGTCGAAGTCGGTCTCGACAGCCGCGAGAGCGTCGAGGACGTGACCGCCACCCTGGCTTGCTACCACCGGGTCATCGGAGCCCGGGTGTTCGAACATTCCACCGTCGAGCGCATGGCCGCGGTCGAGGCCGCTCCCGTGGTCAACCTGCTCAGCGACCAGGCTCACCCGATGCAAGCCCTGGCCGACCTGCTCACCGTCCGCGGGGAGCTGGGCCAGCTCGCGGGCCGGACCCTGGCCTATGTCGGTGACGCCAACAACGTGGCCCGCTCGTTGGCCATTGCCGCTGCCATGGCCGGGATGCAGGTGCGAGTGGCCAGCCCGGCCGGGTACGGGTTCGGCACCGCCACCTTGGATCGGATCCGGGCCGCCGGTTGCGAACCGGTCATCACCGAGCTCCCCGCCGAGGCGGTGCAGGGCGCCGACGCCGTTTACACCGACGTGTGGACTTCGATGGGCCATGAGGGTGAGGAAGCTGAGCGCTGTCAAGCCTTCCGGGGTTTCACCGTGGACACGGCCCTGATGGCCCGAGCCCGGCCCGAGGCCGTGTTCTTGCACTGCCTGCCCGCCCACCGGGGTCTGGAGGTGGCAGCCGAGGTGATCGACGGCCCCCGGAGTCGGGTATGGGTCCAAGCCGCCAACCGGATGCACGCGGCCCGGGGGCTGCTGAGGTGGCTCCTGGCCCCGGGCGCGACCCCGGGCGGGCGGCCATCGAAGCTTGTCGAGCTATGAGGGGTGGACGGCAATGACCAAGGCCCGGCGTCAGCATTTGGTGTCCAAGCTGCTCGAGGACCACCCGGTCACGAGCCAGGTCCAACTGGTGGAGCTGCTAGCGGGCGAGAGCGTCACGGCTGCTCAGGCCACGGTGTCACGTGACCTCGGTGAGCTGGGCGCGGTCAAGGTCCGGGCCTCCGGCGGTGACACCGTGTACGCCATTCCCGAACACCCCGCCGACCGCATCGCCTCTGAGGATCATTTGCGCCGAGTGTTGAGTGACTGGGTGGCCGACATCGGCTCGTCCGGCAATCTCGTGGTGTTGCGCACACCGCCGGGATCGGCCCACGTCGTGGCCTCGGCCCTGGATCGGGCCGGGCTCGATGGCATGCTGGGCACTGTGGCCGGTGACGACACCTTGATCATCGTGGCCAGCGAGGGTGTTTCCGGGTCTGCTCTGGCCCGTCGGCTGAGCCATCTGGCCGGACTGGAAGTGTGACCATGGCCGAGACCTACGATCCGACACCGGTTGCGGCCGACACCGTCTCCAAGGTCGTCCTGGCCTATTCCGGCGGGCTCGACACGTCGATCATCCTGCACTGGCTCCGAGACACCTACGGGTGCGACGTGGTCACTTTCACCGCCGATCTCGGTCAAGGCGACGAGCTCTGCTCGGCTCGGGCCAAGGCCGAGCAGATGGGCGTGCCCGAAGGCGACATCTTCGTGGAGGACCTCCGGGAGGAGTTCGTCGGCGAATACGTCTTCCCGATGTTTCGGGCCAATGCCGTCTACGAAGGCGAATACCTGCTGGGTACCTCGATCGCTCGCCCGCTCATTGCCAAGCGGCTGGTGGAGATCGCCGCCGAGACCGCTGCCGACGCCATCAGCCACGGCGCCACTGGCAAAGGCAACGACCAGATCCGCTTCGAGCTCGGCGCCTACGCCCTGGCTCCCGATATCAGAGTCATCGCTCCGTGGCGTCAGTGGGATCTCGACTCCCGGGCGTCGCTCATGGCCTACGCGGCCACCCACGGCATCGGCGTGGAGATGAGCCGGGGCGCCGAGTCGCCGTTCTCCACCGACGCCAACCTGTTGCACATCTCCTACGAGGGCGGGCCCCTGGAGGACCCCTGGCTCGAACCCCCGGCGGACATGTGGCGCTGGTCGGTGAGCCCGGAGATGGCCCCCGACGAAGCCACCTACCTGAATCTCACCTACTCCGGCGGCGACGTGGTAGCTGTCGACGGCGAGCCCATGCCCCCGGCTCGGGTGCTGACCACCCTCAACGAGGTGGGGGGAGCCAACGGAGTGGGCCGCCTCGACATCGTGGAGAACCGCTACGTGGGCATCAAGAGCCGGGGCGCCTACGAAACCCCGGGCGGGACGATCATGTTGCGGGCCCACCGAGCCATCGAGTCGATCACCCTCGATCGGGAGGTGGCCCACCTCAAGGACTCGCTCGTGAGCAGTTACGCGGCGCTGATCTACAACGGCTATTGGTGGAGCCCCGAGCGACTCATGCTCCAGACCGCCATCGACCACAGCCAGGCTCACGTGAATGGCGAGGTGCGGGTGAAGCTCTACAAGGGCAACGTCGACATCGCCGGCCGCCGGTCCGACGATTCGCTGTTCGACTCCAGGATCGCCACCTTCGAGGCCGACGAGGGAGCATACGACCAAGCCGATGCCGAGGGTTTCATAAAGCTCAGCGCTCTCAGGCTCCGGAATCTGGCCCGCAAGCGGGGCTGATCGTGGACGGAGCCGACAAGAGCAGCTCCAGTACCGACGAAGGCACGGCTTCGGACGAAGCCGGGGCCGGGGCCGAAGCCGGGACCGAGAGGTCGCTACTATGGTCCGGGCGCTTCGACCGTGAACCCGATAGGGCGGTGCGGGCCCTCAACGACAGCCTGCGCTTCGACCGGCGGCTGTTCCGGGCCGATATCGCCGGCTCCCGGGCCCATGTGAAGATGCTGAGCGGAGTCGGGCTCCTCACTTCGACCGAGCGCGACGACATCTTGTCGGCCCTGGACCGGGTGGAGTCCGAGCTCGAAGACGGCGGCTTCGAGCCTGGTCCCGGTGACGAGGACATCCACACCGCAGTGGAGCGCCGGGTCACGGAGTTGACCCCGGCCGGGGCCAAGCTGCACACCGGGCGGAGCCGCAACGACCAAGTGGCCACCACCCTTCGGCTATGGACCGGCCAAGCGCTGGGTGACCTGGCCCGGCTGGTGCTGGCCCTGCAGGACACACTGCTGTTGCGGGCCCACCCGGTGTACCGAGCCCGCCTGCCCGGCTACACCCACCTCCAGCAGGCCCAGCCCGTGACCCTGGCCCATCACCTGCTGGCCCACGGCTGGGCCCTCAGCCGGGACGTGGACCGGCTCCTCGACGCTCGCCGCCGCACCGATGTGTCCCCGCTGGGGGCTGGAGCCCTGGCCGGTTCGTCCCTGCCGCTGGACCCGCACCGGGCCGCGGCCGAGCTCGGATTCTCGGCTGTCTTCGACAACAGCCTCGATGCCGTAGCCGACCGCGACTTCGTGGCCGACGCCCTCTACGCCATAGCCGTGCTGGGAGTGCATCTGAGCCGCATGGGCGAGGAACTGGTGCTGTGGGCCTCGACCGAGTTCGGCTTCGTCACCATCGACGACGCCTATGCCACCGGATCGTCGATGATGCCCCAGAAGAGAAACCCCGACGTGGCCGAGCTGGCCCGGGGCAAGGCCGGTCGACTCATAGGCCATCTGACCGGGTTGCTGACCACCCTCAAGGGCCTGCCCCTCGCCTACAACAAAGATCTCCAAGAGGACAAGGAGCCTCTGTTCGATGCGGTCGACACTGCTCGCTCGATCCTGATCGCCTTGGAGGGGCTGCTGCACACTGTTACCTTCCACACCGAACCGATGGCTTCGGCCGCGGCTTGTCCGGAAATGTCCGCCACCGATCTGGCTGAGTGGCTGGTGCAGCGAGGCATGGCCTTCCGCGACGCCCACGGCGTGGTGGGCGATCTGGTTCACAGGGCCGCCGTCGGCGAGGCGACCCTGGCCGAACTGGTGGCCGGCCACGACCGGCTGGGTCCCGACGCGGCCGCGCTGGTGGAGCCGGGCCCGGTGCTGGCTCGGCGCAGCACCCACGGCTCCGCCGGTACCGAGGCGGTAATGGCCCAGCTCAAACGGTTCAGGGCCCGCCTCGATGCCGATCGGGCCAGGGTCGGGGACCAGCCGGTGCCGGGACCGGTCGGGATCTGAGGTGGGATTTCGCAACGACTACCCGGTTCGCTACGGCGAGTGCGACCGCCAGGGCGTGGTCTTCAACTCGTGGTACCAGTCCTACATGGACGACACCGTGGACGTCTGGCTCCGTCGGTTCGATCCCCGCTTCGAAGACCGGGGCTGGGAGCTGATGGTCAAACGGACCGAGATCACCTGGCACTCAGCGGCAGTCGCCGGTGAGGTCTTCAGCGTCATCGTCGAAGTTTCCCGCTGGGGTAACACCTCCTTCGACGTCGCCGTGGTCGGCCGGGTGGCGCAGCGTCGTTGCATCGACGGTGCCATGACCTACGTGGTGGTGGACACGGTCTCTCATCAGCCCGTTCCCGTACCCGACGCACTCCGGGCCCATCTCCAGCCCCCCCGTCTGTGGTGAGCCCGTCTGTAGTGGGCTCGGGCCGCTCGGACCGGGCCGGTGACCGGTGGAACCGGCTCGAGCGAGACTTCTATGCCCGGCCGGTAACGGAGGTGGCGCCGGATTTGCTGAACAAGGTGCTGGTAGGGCCGTCGGGGCGGGCCGGCCGGATCGTGGAAGTCGAGGCCTACGGCGGCAGTGACGACCCCGCCAGCCACGGTCGGCGAGGTCCGACGCCTCGCACGGAGGTGATGTTCGGGCCGCCGGGCCGCCTCTACGTGTACTTCACCTACGGGATGCACTGGTGCGCCAACGCGGTGGCCGAGACCGACGGCGTGTGCGGGGCGGTGCTTCTGCGGGCTCTGACCCCGCTGGCGGGACTCGAGGCCATGAGAGCGGCCCGGGGCCGGGCCGCTCTGCGAGACCGGGACCTCTGCAGCGGGCCGGCCAAGCTCACCCGGGCCCTCGGCATCAACGGTTCCTGCAACGGCGCCGACCTGACTGCCGGTGGCGGTGCCGTCACCATCGTCTCCGACGGTACGCCCCCGCCGACGGGGCCGGCGTGCTCGGCTCGTATCGGCTTGTCGTCGGGGACCGATCGGCTATGGCGCTGGTACATGCGGGGCGTAGCCGATGTGAGCCGCCGTCGTCCGTCGGTGCTATGTTCGCCTCCAACGACCGTGAAACGGGTCCGGTGAGGCCCGAACGGACGAGAGGACGATGTGGCTGACCGAGAACGGCGCTTGGCAAAGCCCTACGGCGGCACTTTCAGGGCCCGTATCCGAGTCATGGACGGCGCCGACGTGAGCCGGGCCACCCGGCGTATGGCCCATGAGATCCTCGAACGCAACCAGGGCCACAGGTCGGTGGTGCTCATCGGTTTACAGACCGGCGGGGTCGACCTGGCCACCCGCCTCGGTGCCAGCATCGAAGCCATCGAAGGCAGTCCGGTTCCGGTCGGCTCACTGGACGTGGCCTTGCACCGTGACGACATCGGGCTCCGGCCCGTCCTGCCCCAGGCTGTCACCGACATCCCCGTCGACCTCGACGACTGCACCGTGGTTCTGGTGGACGATGTGCTCTTCACCGGCCGCACCGTCAGGGCCGCCCTCGACGCTTTGCACACCTGGGGCCGGCCCCGAGCCGTGCAACTGGCGGTGATGGTGGATCGAGGCCATAGGGAACTACCCATCCGTCCCGACTTCGTGGGCAAGAACCTCCCCACCGGGCGAGACGAGGTGGTCGACGTCGGCTGTGATGGGGTCGATCTGGGAGAGGTGACGTGACCCGGGGAAGGCTCGGAGTCGATGCCGTGAGCGAGGCGACGCCGTGAGTGAGGCGACGCCGTGAGCACCGAATCGAGCTCCAAGCGCCATCTGCTGTCGATCTCCGATCTCGACCCGGGCCAGATCGAAGCGATCCTGGACCTGTCCGAGAAGTTCGCGGAGGTGAGCGAGCGGAAGATCCCCCGGGTGCCGGCCCTGCGGGGCAAGACGGTGGCCTGGCTGTTCTACGAAGACAGCACCCGCACCCGCATCTCGTTCGAAACCGCGGCCAAGCGCCTCTCGGCCGACACCGTGAACTTCTCGGTCGGCTCTTCGTCGGTCAACAAGGGCGAGTCGCTGCGAGACACGGTGGAGACGATCGAAGCCATGGGCATCGACGGGATCGTGGTACGCCACCACTGCGCCGGCGTGCCTCACCAAGTCGTGGGCTGGATCGACGCTTCGGTGGTCAACGCTGGTGACGGGTGCCACGAGCACCCCACTCAGGCCCTGCTCGATCTCTACACGGCTCGCACCCGCATCGGTGACCTGGCCGGATCCCGGGTGGCCATAGTGGGCGACATCCGCCATTCGCGGGTGGCTCGTTCCAACGTGTTCGGTTTCGCAGCCATGGGCGCGTCGGTGACGCTGGTGGCTCCGGGTCCACTGCTGCCTTCCAGCCTCGAAGGTTGGCCGGTGAAGGTCTCCCACGACCTCGACGCGGTGCTGGCCGAGACCGATATCTGCTATCTGCTGAGGATGCAGCAAGAACGCCAGCAGCGAGCCCTGGTGCCGTCGCTGCGAGAGTTCCGGGCTACCTACGGCCTCGATGCTCGGCGGGCCGATCGGCTGGGAGGCGACGCCTTGATCATGCACCCCGGCCCCATGCACCGGGGTGTCGAAATCGACGGCGACGTGGCCGACCGCCCCAATGCCGTCATCACCGAGCAGGTGGCCAACGGGGTGGCGGTGCGCATGGCGGTGCTGTTCCTGCTGCTCGGATCGGGCCTGGACCAGATCGATGCTCGGATGAAAGCGGCATGACCGGCGGGGCCGGTGCACGGCGATGACCGTGACGGTCGCCGTTTCGGAGAAAGGCTCGCCGTGACCACCATTGCCCTGCGAGGCGGAACCGTGCTCGACGAGACCGGCTCCCGGCGGGCCGACGTGGTGGTGAGCGACGACGGCTCGGTACTGGCCGTGGCCGCGGGCCTCGACGGCGACCGCAGCCTCGACGCCACCGGCTGCATCGTCGCGCCCGGGCTCGTAGACCTGCACGCCCATCTCCGTCAACCGGGCCGAGAGGACGCCGAAACCATCGAATCGGGCACCCGAGCGGCGGCCCTGGGAGGGTTCACGGCGGTGGTGGCCATGCCCAACACCACCCCGACCATCGACAGCGCCGCAGTAGTACGGGAAGTCCGTGAGCTCGGTTCCGGCGCCTGCTGCGAGGTGTACCCGTCGGCGGCCATAACCGTAGGTCGCAAGGGCCGGGCCCTGACCCCCATGGCCGAGTTGGTCGAGCTCGGTGTACGCATCTTCACCGACGACGGCGACGGAGTGCAGGACGCCGCCGTCATGCGCAATGCCTTGGAATACGCCCGAGGTTTGGAGTACCTGACCGGCGGGCAGCCGGTGGTGCTGGCCCAGCACTGCGAGGTGAAGGCTCTCAGCGAAGGCGGCTACATGCACGAGGGGCAGTGGTCGAGCCGCCTGGGGATTCCCGGTCAGCCGGCCGAGGCCGAGGAGCTGATGGTCATGCGAGATATCGCCTTGGCCCGCCTGACCGGAGGCCGGGTCCACTTCCAGCACCTGTCCACGGCCGGGTCGGTGGCCATGGTCGGGGCGGCCAAAGCCGCCGGTCTGCCCGTCACGGCCGAAGCCACCCCCCACCACTTCACCCTGACCGAGAAATGCTGCGCCGGTTACGACCCGGTGTTCAAGGTGCATCCGCCACTGCGGACCGGCGCCGACGTCGAAGCGGTCAAGGGGGGCTTGGCCGACGGCACCATCGACACCATCGCCACCGACCACGCTCCCCACACCACGGCCGACAAGCAAAAGCCCTTCGACGTCGCGCCACCGGGGATGATCGGCTTGCAGACGGCGTTTGCGGTGGCTCGCACCGAGCTGGACCTGCCCATCGAAACCATCCTGGCCCGTATGTCCTGGCGGCCGGCGGCCATCGCCGGCATCGCCGGCCGCCACGGCGGACCCATCGTCCCCGGCGCCGCCGCCAACCTTTGCGTGCTCGATACCGAGGCCACTTGGACCGTCAGCGGCGCAGTCATGGCCGGCCCCAGCCGCAACACGCCCTTCGAGGGTCGCACCGTAAGGGGCCGGGTTCGCCACACCATCGCCCGAGGCGAAGCGGTGGTGGTGGACGGGGAGTCGCAGCGTTGAACGCGGCCACGGCCCGGCTGGTGCTGGCCGACGGTGAGGTCTTCGAGGGTGAAGCCATCGGGGCGTCGACGGTTGCCGTGACGGGGGAAGTGGTGTTCACCACCGTCATGAGCGGGTACCAGGAGGTGATCACCGACCCCTCCCATGCCGGTCAGATCGTCTCGTTCACCGCGCCTCACATCGGCAACTGCGGCACCAACCCCGCCGACAGCCAAGCGGCTCGACCCCACTGCCGAGGGGTGATCGTGCGGGACTTGACCCGGCGCCCCAGCAACTGGCGGTCCACCGAAACCCTCGACGGATTCCTGCGCCGTCACGGCGTCCCCGGAATCGCAGGGGTAGACACCCGCCGACTCACCCGCCACATCCGAGAGGAAGGCTCCATGCCCGGAGCCTTCGGCACGGCCGATACAGCCGCCTTGGAGGCGGCAGCCCGATCCGAACCCGGCACCGCCGGAGTGGACTTGGTGAGCCAGGTCACCACGGCGGAGCCCTACACGGTGGGTACCGGACCCGGCCGGATCGTGGCCTACGACCTCGGCATCAAGACCACGATGCTGCGCCGGCTGGGAGAACTGGCCACGGTCACGGTGGTGCCTGCCGACACCTCGGCCGCCGACGCCCTGGCCCTCGAACCCGATGGCGTGCTCATCAGCAACGGTCCCGGCGACCCCACCCGCGCCGGCGGGATCATCGGCGAGATCGACACCCTCCTGGGTGCGGGCCCCGTCGTGGGCATATGCCTGGGCCATCAGGTGATGGCGCTGGCTCTGGGAGGGCGCACCTACAAGATGAAGTTCGGCCATCACGGGGGCAACGTCCCGGTGCAGGATCTGCGGACCGGCGCGGTGGAGATCACCAGCCAGAACCACAACTTCGCGGTGGAAGCCGGCTCGGTGCCAGGCGTGACCGAAACCCATCGTTGCCTCAACGACGGCTCGCTGGAGGGCTTCACCGTTCACGGCGCCGCCGCCTTTGCGGTGCAGTACCATCCCGAGGCCGGTCCCGGTCCCCATGACAGCCACTACCTCTTCGCCGAGATGGACCGGCTGATGAGCACAGCAGCCGACCCCAGTGCGCGTTAGCGCTGGCGCCGGGGGACTCTGATGCCTCGCCGTAGCGACATCGAGTCGATCCTGGTGATCGGCTCGGGTCCCATCGTCATAGGCCAGGCCTGCGAGTTCGATTACTCGGGTACCCAGGCCTGCCGGGTCCTGAGCGCCGAGGGCTACCGGGTGGTCCTGGCCAACTCCAACCCGGCCACGATCATGACCGACCCGGATCTGGCCGACGCCACCTACGTCGAACCTCTCGAAGCGAGCGTGCTCACCCGTGTCATCGAGCGGGAGCGACCCGACGCGGTGCTGGCCACCCTCGGAGGCCAGACCGGGCTCAACCTGGCCATGGAGCTGTGGGAGTCGGGGACGCTCACCGCCAACGGCGTGGAGCTCATCGGTGCCGACGCTGCCGCCATCGCCACCGCCGAGAACCGGGAACTGTTCAAGCAGGCCATGATCGAGATCGGGTTGGAGGTGCCCCGGTCGGGTACGGCCCGCTCGCTCGAAGAAGCCCGGTCAGTGGTCGAACGGGTCGGTCTGCCCGTCATCATCCGACCCGCCTACATACTCGGAGGTTCGGGCGCCGGGATGGCCGCCACCGCCGAAGAGCTGAACGAGGTGGCTGCTGCCGGTCTCGCCGCCAGCCCCATCGGGGAGATCCTCATCGAGGAGTCGATCGCGGGCTGGAAGGAGTACGAACTCGAGGTGATGCGCGACGACCGCGACAACTGCGTGGTGGTCTGCTCCATCGAGAACGTCGACCCCATGGGCGTGCATACCGGGGACTCGATCACGGTGGCGCCGGCCCAGACCCTCACCGACGTCGAATACCAGCAGATGCGTGACGCCGCCTTCGGAGTGCTGCGAAGAGTGGGGGTGGCAACCGGAGGATCCAACGTGCAGTTCGCGGTGGAACCCGGCACCGGCCGCCAAGTCGTCATCGAGATGAACCCGCGGGTGAGCCGGTCCTCGGCTCTGGCTTCCAAGGCCACCGGGTTCCCCATCGCCAAGATGGCAGCCAAGCTGGCGGTCGGCTACCGGCTCGACGAGATACCCAACGACATCACCGGGGTCACCCCGGCCTCCTTCGAGCCTGCCATCGATTACGTGGTTACCAAGATCCCCAGGTGGACCTTCGAGAAGTTTCCCGCTGCCAGCGAAACGCTGGGCCCGTCCATGCAGTCGGTGGGCGAGGTGATGGCGATCGGGCGCACCTTCGCGGAGTCGCTGCAAAAGGGTCTCCGGTCGCTGGAACAGGGCCGGCTCGGGCTCAATGCCGACCCGGCCGAGAGCGCCTACGACCATCTGAGCGATCGGCACCTGCTGGACCGGGCCCGCATCGCCAGCCCCGACCGCATCTTCCAGCTCGAAACCCTGCTCCGGCGGGGGGTGGCTGTCGACACGTTGGCCGCTGCCACCGGGACGGACCCGTGGTTCTTGGACCAGATGCTGTCGATCACCGAGGGGCGGCTCGAGCTCGGGCCCGTCTCGCCCGAATCCCTCGACCGGCGGGGCTGGCGCCGGGTCAAGCGGCTCGGGTTCTCCGACGGCCAGCTCGCCCACCTGTGGGACCGGCCCGAGCCGGAGGTGAGGGCGATCCGGCTGGCCCAAGGGATACGGGCCACGTTCAAGACCGTCGACACCTGCGCCGGCGAGTTCGAAGCCCACACCCCGTATCACTACTCGACCTACGAGGACACCGACGAAGTTGTGCCCGGGCACCGGCCCCGAGTGGTCATCTTGGGGTCGGGGCCGAACCGCATCGGGCAGGGCATCGAGTTCGACTACTGCTGTGTGCACGCCAGCCTGGCCCTGCGGGACGCCGGTTACGAGACGGTGATGGTCAACTGCAACCCCGAGACGGTCTCGACCGACTACGACACCAGTGATCGGCTCTACTTCGAGCCCCTCACCCCCGAGGACGTGACCAACGTGATCGAGGCCGAGAAACCGGTCGGGGTGATCGTGGCCTTGGGCGGGCAGACGCCGCTGAGGCTGGCCGGCCTGCTCCCACCCCATCTCATCCTGGGCACCTCGGCGGCGTCGATCGACCTGGCCGAGGATCGGCAGGGGTGGAACAACCTCTGCGCCCGCCTGGAGATCCCCCAACCGGCCGGGGGGGTGGCGGCCGACCTCGATCAGGCCCGGGCCGTGACGGCCAGGATCGGCTACCCGGCCCTGGTTCGTCCCTCCTATGTGCTGGGCGGTCGAGCCATGGAGATCGTCTACGACGACGCCGATCTGGCGGCAGTCATGAAAGCCGTGAAGGCTACGGCCGAACCCGGCGCCCTGGCTCGGGAAGGTCCGCTGGCGACCGAGCGTCCCGTGCTGATCGACCGCTTCTTGGAGGACGCCACCGAAGTGGACGTCGACGCCATCCGGGATCATCGGGGCGAGGTCCTCATCGGCGCGGTCATGGAACATGTGGAGGAGGCAGGGGTGCACTCGGGCGACTCGGCCTGCTCGATCCCTCCCACCAACCTGAGCCCGCCGACCGTTGCCGTCATAGAGGACTACACCAGCCGGATAGCAGCAGCACTGGACGTTCGCGGCCCGCTCAACGTGCAGTACGCAGTGAAGCGGAGCCAGGTGTTCACCCTCGAAGCCAATCCTCGAGCCTCACGCACGGTGCCGTTCGCGGCCAAGGCCACCGGGGTACCGCTGGCCAAGGTGGCGGCCCGGGTCATGGTGGGAGCCACCCTGGCCGAGCTGCGGGCCGAAGGCCTGCTGAATCGGCCCGCCCTCTCTGATCACGTGGCTGTGAAGGAGGCGGTTCTCCCCTTCGACCGGTTCCCCGAAGCCGACGCCGTGCTCGGGCCCGAGATGCGGTCGACGGGGGAGGTCATGGGCATCGATCTCACGGCCGGGCTGGCCTTCGTGAAGGCTCAACTCGCGGCAGGTACCCGGTTGCCGGCCGAAGGTACGGTGTTGTTGTCGCTGGCCAACCGGGACAAGCCGCTCGCGGTGGAGGCCGGGCGTATTCTCGCCAGCCTCGGATACGTGATCGCGGCCACGGCCGGCACGGCCGCCTACCTGCGTTCCCACGGCGTGGTCGTGACGCAAGACGTGGTCAAGATCGGGGCCGACGAACCGGGCCACCATGCCGTGGATCTCATCGAAGCCGGGCAGGTGCAGATGGTCGTCAACTCACCCAAAGGCCCCGGGCCGCGAGCCGACGGGGCCCATATCCGGGCTGCGGCCGGTCGGGCCGGGGTACCTCTGCTCACCACCGGGGCCGCGGCTGTGGCCGCCGCGAAGGGCCTGAGGGACTGGAAAACTCACCGGCCGGCCGTGCGCACCATCCAGGAATACCATCGCGGTGTTCACGCAAACCAGCTCCGGCTATTCGGCGGTCCGAACCGCTCGGACGGCTCGGGTCCGTGAGCGGCCCCGACCTGGCGACCAGAGTGGGGTCGGTGGAGCTGAGAGCCCCGGTGCTCACCGCGTCGGGAACAGCCGGCCACGGCGCCGAGCTGGCTCGCTACCTGCGGATGGCCGGGCTCGGGGCCATGGTGGTCAAGTCGCTGAGCGCTGTTGGGTGGCCCGGCCATTCGGCTCCCCGGCTCCATCCCACCCCCGCCGGTGTGATCAACAGCGTCGGGCTCCAGGGTCCGGGGATAAAGCACTGGCTCGACGTGGACCTTCCGGCTCTGGTCGCTACCGGCTGTGACGTGGTGGCCAGCATCTGGGGCCAGACCATCGATGGTTACCGCCGGGCTGCCGACCTGCTGGCCTCGGCGCCGCCGTCGGTGGTGGCTGTCGAGGTCAACATCTCCTGCCCCAACACCGAAGATCGCAGTCGCATGTTCTCGTACTCGACGGAAGCCACCGAGGCCGTGCTTCGAGCCACCACCGGCTGCGGGCGCCCCCGCTGGGCCAAGCTGAGCCCGAACCCGGCCGACATGGTGGCCATCACCGATGCCGCGGTGCGCGGCGGTGCCGAGGCGGTGGTGCTGATCAACACCATGCCGGGCCTCGTCATCGACGTCGAGACCCGCCGCCCCGTGCTGGGGGGGCCCGGAGGGGGGGTGAGTGGACCGGCCCTGCACCCGGTGGCGGTTCGGGCCGTGTACGAAGTGCACGCGGCTCGTCCCGACATACCTATCGTGGGGGTGGGTGGCGTGGCCAGCGGCATCGACGCAGTGGAGTTCCTGCTGGCCGGAGCCAGCGCGGTGCAAGTGGGAACCGCCACCTTCGCCGACCCCCGTGCGGTTGGACGGGTCCTGTCGGAGCTGCAATCTTGGTGCCGCAAGGCCGGCGTGGTGGACATGGACGAGTTGATCGGAGCAGCCCATGGTTGAAGAACCGGATCTGGACCTGAGCCGCCGACTGGCGCTGGCGTTGGACGTAGACGACTTGGTCGCGGCGGTGCGGATGGCCCGGATGCTCAAAGGTCACTTCGGCGTGGTCAAGATCGGGTTGGAGCTCTACAGCGCGGCCGGTCCCGAAGCGATCGGAGCCATTGGTGATCTCGGCTACGAGGTGTTCGTGGACCTGAAGCTCCACGACATTCCCACCACGGTGGCCGGCGCCAGCCGGGTGATCGGCTCACTGGGGGTGTCGTACCTGACCATGCATGCCGCCGGAGGACTCGACATGCTGCGGGCCGGGGTGGACGGTCTGCGCACCGGGGCCGGCAACGCCGGGCTGAGCGAACCGGCCGGCTTGGCGGTGACGGTGCTCACCAGCCAGAGCGACCCCTCGGGCGGGACCCTGGGCCGATGGGTGGAGCTGGCCGCCGCCGCCGGGTGCACCGGCGTCGTCTGCGCGGCTCGTGACCAGGCCGAGGTGGATCGCCACGGACCAGGTCTGGCACGGGTGGTGGCGGGGATCCGGCTTCCGGGCGACCCCGCCGATGATCAGAAACGAGCGGCATCGCCCGGCGAGGCCTTGGCCGGCGGCGCCGACCTGATAGTGGTGGGCCGTTCGGTGACCCGCGCCGCCGACCCCCTCGCCGCCGCCGACCGACTCCATCGGGCTATTCTGGGCGCCGACGACAACCCGACCCACCGCCGCGACTGAACCGCATCGGACACGATCGCGGCATCGGAAGGTATCGTCGTCGGTCATGCCTCAGCCCCCCGTTCTTTCCGATGAAGCCCGGCGTGCTGCACTGATCAAAGCAGCCCGAGCCCGAAAGGTGCGATCCGATATCCGAACCCGGCTCAAGTCCCAAGACATGACCCTGTCGAATCTGTTCGAACAGATCGATGACGACATGATCGGCAAGATGAAGGTGCTGGCGGTGTTGGAGTCGCTGCCCGGGGTGGGCAAGGTCAAGTCCCGCCGGATCATGGAGCAATTCGGGATCTCCAAGAGCCGTTGCCTGCGGGGCCTGGGCTGCAATCAGAAAGCCCGACTTCTGGCCGAGTTCTCCTAAGTGGTCGATCTCGACGACCGGACCGTTGTCGTGATCTCCGGACCGGGGGGCGTCGGCAAGGGCACCATCGTCGGCAAGCTGATGAGCCGTGACGACCGGCTCTGGCTGTCACGGTCGTGGACGACGAGACCGCCCCGGGCCGGCGAGCTCCGAGACGCCTACCATTTCGTGGATCGGGCTGCCTTCGACGCGGCTGTGGACGCGGGCAGGTTCTTGGAATGGGTCGAGTTCCTCGACTACCGCCAGGGGACGCCGCGACCCGAACCGCCCCCGGACTCCGACGTGATTCTCGAGATCGACGTGCACGGCGGGGCCCAGGTCCAGGCTCGGTACCGCCAGGCGGTGCTGGTTTTCGTCGAAGCGCCCAGCCCGAACGATCAGCAGATCCGGCTGAGGGACCGGGGCGACGACGACGTCCTTGTCGCGGCCCGGCTGGCCAAGGCCGACGAGGAACGGGCCATGGCCGAATCGCTCGGGTATGCCCGGGTGGTCAATGACGACTTGGATCAAGCCGTCGCCGTTATCGAGGACCTCATCCGCGACGACCGGAAACGCCGCCGGGCGAGCCGGCAGGGCGGTTCGGGCTGCTAACCTGACCCACCCGATCCAGCATCGAAACCCAGCGACCCTGGAAGCGCCATGGCCCACGGCTACGACACGATGATGACCCCCCTGATCGAGGGACTCCTCGAGAAGGCCGGATCCAAGTTCACTCTGGTGACGCTGTCGGCATTCCGCAGCCGGGAGATCACCAACTACCGGAACCAACTCGGTCAGGGGGCGGGGGCCGGCGTTCCGCCCCAGGTGACCTCGACCGCATATAAGTCGCTGTCGATTGCCTTCGAAGAGCTCGCGGCTGGAAAGATCGAAGCTGCCAGGACCGGTTCGGAGGCCGCCGCCGAGACTGATTCCGATCCCGAGACCGCCGACTCGGCCGAGGTCTTGCCTCTCGATGCCATGGCGACCGGCGGCGACGCCGACACCTGAGCCGGCCGGTTCCACCGTGAGCATTCCGGCCGGGAGCCGTGTCATTCTGGGAGTGACCGGCGGCATCGCCGCGTACAAGGCGGTAGAGGTGTGTCGGCGGCTGGTGGAGGCCGGCGCCCACGTCACCGCGGTGCTGACCGGTGGTGCCAAGAAGATGGTGGGCGAGACTACTTTCTCGGCCTTGTCCTCCGAGCCGGCCCGGATGTCGCTGTGGAACGACCCCGGATCGCCCATTCCCCACACCGACCTGGGTCGCAGCGCCGACGTGGTGGTGGTGTGCCCGGCCACGGCCCGGCTGCTGGCCGACTACCGCACCGGCCGGTCCGGCGACCTGCTCACCGCCACCCTGCTGGCCACCCGGGCCCCGGTGGTGATCGCTCCGGCCATGCACACCGAGATGTGGGAGCAGCCCTCGGTCCAGGAGAACCTGGAAGTGCTGGCCAGCCGGGGCGTGATCATGGTCCCGCCCGTCCACGGCCGTCTTGCTGGCGGCGATACCGGCCCGGGCCGCATGGCCGAGCCGGCCACCATCGTGTCGGCCGTCGCGGCCGCGTTGAAGCCGGGCGATTACAGCGGCCGGGCCGTGCTGGTAACCGCGGGCGGGACGCGCGAACCCTTGGACGCGGTGCGATATATCGGCAATCGCTCCTCGGGCCGACAAGGCAGTGCCGTGGCGGCGGAAGCCGTAGCCCGAGGCGCGCAGGTGGTGCTTGTCACCACCTGCTCCAACTTGGCGCCGACGGGGGTGCGGGTGATCCCGGTGGAGACGGCGGCGGAGATGGCGAGCGCGGTCGAATTGGAGGCGGTGGAAGCCGATGTAGTGGTCATGGCTGCGGCTGTGGCCGATTTCCGTCCGGCCGCTCCCACCCCGGACAAGTTGAAGAAGCAGGCCGGAGCTCCCGAGGTGGAGCTGGTGGCAACCACCGACATCTTGGCCTCGCTGGGATCGGCGAAGCAGAACGGCCAGGTGGTGGTCGGCTTCGCGGCCGAGACCGCCGATCTCGAGGCCAACGCCCGAGCCAAGCTGACGGCCAAGAACCTCGACGTCATCGTGGCCAATGACATCGGCAAGGCCGGCGCCGGTTTCGAGCACGACACCAACGAGGTGCTGGTGCTGACCGCGGGCGGGACCCGTCGCCATGTCCCCCTGACGACCAAGCGCGAGGTGGCTCGGATCGTACTGGACACGGCCCTGGCCCTGATTCCCACTGCCACAGGGAACAGCCTGTGACCCGCTGGAGCTTCACCTCGGAGTCGGTTACCGAAGGTCATCCCGACAAGATCGCCGACCAGATCTCCGACGCCATCCTCGATGCGTTGCTGGAAAAGGATCCGGCCTGCCGGGTGGCGTGCGAGGCTCTGGTCACGACCGGTCTGGCCTTGGTCGCCGGCGAGATAACCACCGATGCCTACGTCGAAATCCCCAGAATCGTCCGGCAGACCATCTGTGATATCGGCTACGACGGCTCCACCTCCAGCTACGACGGCAGGACATGCGCGGTGCTGGTGGCCATAGACGAGCAGTCGGTCGACATTGCCCAAGGGGTGAACGACTCCGAGGAGTTCCGCTCCGGCGGCGGTGACGGCGACGGGCTGGACCGGCAAGGCGCCGGCGACCAGGGGATGATGTTCGGCTACGCCTGTGACGAGACCGACGTGGCGATGCCGCTGCCGATTCATCTGGCTCACCGTCTGGCCGAGCGCCACGCCGAGGTGCGCAGAGCCGGCACCATCCCTTACCTGGGGCCCGACGCCAAGACCCTGGTGACCCTGGAGTACGAGAACGGCAAGCCGATTCGGGTCGAGTCGGTGCTGGTGTCGACCCAGCACCGCGACGGCATCGACCGGGACAGCATGATCCGCCCGGATGTGATCGAGCAGGTGATCAGCCCGGTCATCGACGATTGTCTCGCCGACAGCGAGGTGGAGGCCGACGGCTACGAGATCCATGTCAACCCCACCGGTCGCTTCGTCATCGGCGGTCCGGTGGGCGACACCGGTCTCACCGGCCGCAAGATCATCGTGGACACCTACGGCGGCATGGCCCGTCACGGGGGCGGTGCCTTCTCGGGCAAGGACCCGTCCAAGGTCGATCGTTCCGCCGCTTACGCCGCCCGCTGGGTGGCCAAGAACATCGTGGTGGCCGGGGCGGCGTCGCGCTGCGAGGTCCAGATCGCCTACGCCATCGGCCGAGCCTCACCGGTGTCGGTACTGGTTGAAACGTTCGGGACCGAGACGGTGGACCGAGCCCGGATCGTGGCCGCGGTCGACACCGTGTTCGATCTTCGACCGAAGGCGATCAAACGTGATCTCGATCTGGCTCGACCCATCTACCGGCCCACTGCGGCCTACGGCCATTTCGGACGGTCCCCGGATAACGGCTATTTCACATGGGAGAGAACCGACCGGGTCGAAGCTGTGAAGTCGGAACTGGGGCTCTGATCTCCGACCTTCAGGGTCACTTCCCGGTGGGGGAGCCAGCGGCTGTGAGCGTCCTGCCTGACGTGGCGGCCATCGACAGGACCTTCTTCTATGCCGTTCCCGAGGCTTGGCGCGCCGATGGCCGGGCCCACCGGCTCAGGGTCGGGTCGATGGTGCGGGTCTACCTCCACGGCCGGCGTGTGAACGGTTGGGTCACCGAGATCGGAGCCCGCCCGCCGTCGGGGATGGAGCTGTCGCCGCTGGTCCGGTTGCGCGGGCTCGGGCCCCCGGCCGACCTGATCTCTTTGGCTGGATGGGCAGCTTGGCGTTGGGCCGGTTCCCGCAGCACCTTCCTGCGGCTGGCGTCGCCGCCCCGGCTCGTGGCCGGGGTGGTGTCCGGGCCGGTTCCGCCCCCCCGGCCGGTCCGGCCCGAAGCGGAGTCCGGCGCCGGCTACGAAGCGGCGTTCGAGACGACCCCGCAGTCGCCGGTCGCGGTCCTGCGGCTCCCCCCGCCGCAGGATCCGGTGCCAGTGGCGCTGGCTGCGGCCCGGCGAGGCGATGCTCTGGTGATCGTTCCCGAATCGACCATGGCCCGGCGGGTGGCCAGGGCCTTGCGCCAGGTCGGTGTTCGCGTGGCTGTGACCCCGGAGGGCTGGGCCACCGCGGCCGGGGGCGGTTGCACGGTGGTGGGCTCGAGAGCGGCGGCGTGGATGCCGATGGCCGATCCGGCCGCGGTGGTGGTGTTCGATGAGCACGACGAAGCCCTGAAGTCCTCGTCGGCACCCACCTGGAACGCTCGGGACGTGGCGCTGGAACGGGCCCGGCGAGCCGGCTGCCCGGCCGTGCTGACCTCGCCGACGCCTTCCCTGGAGGCGCTGCGGGCCGGCCGGCTACTGCGCCCGGACCGGGCCGCGGAACGGGAGGGCTGGCCTCGGATCGAGGTGATCGACCGCCGCTACGACGATCCCACCAAGGGGGGGCTGTTCGCCGAAGGCTTCCGGGCCCGCCTGCCCGATACCGGGCCGGTGATCTGTGTGCTCAACCGTACCGGCCGGTCCCGACTGCTGGCTTGTGCCGCTTGCGGGGAGCTGGCCCGCACCGACGATGGGCGGGCGGCCATGATGATCGACGAGGCGATGCTGGTGGCGGCTGATGGCAGCGAGGCCCGCCCGGCGGTGTGCGCGAAGTGCGGGTCGACGGTGCTGCGCAACTTGCGGATGGGTGTGACCCGGGCTCGTGAAGAGTTGGAGGCGCTGCTGGGTGAACCGGTGGGGGAGGTGACGGCTGGCACCGGAGCGACTGGCGTCGGCGCCGGTTCCGACCACCGGTTCGAGCCTCGGGTGATGATCGGCACTACGGCGGTGCTGCACCGGGCTGGCGAGGCGGCGGCGGCGGTGGTCTTCTTGGATTTCGATCAGGAACTGCTGGCCCCTCGCCAGCGGGCGGCCGAACAGGCCCTGGGGTTGCTGGCCCGGGCGGCCCGGGTGCTGGGGGGCCGATCCGGCGGAGGGCGCCTCGTCGTTCAGACCCGCCAACCCGACCATGCTGTGTTGGCCGCGGCTCGGCGGGCCGATCCCTCGATCCTGGCCACTGCCGAGCGCGACCATCGGCGGCTTCTGTCCATCCCTCCCTACGGTGCCCAAGCCCAGGTGTCGGGCCCGGGAGCTC
Organism: Acidimicrobiales bacterium; assembly: GCA_963422655.1. Lineage (GTDB taxonomy): Bacteria > Actinomycetota > Acidimicrobiia > Acidimicrobiales > Aldehydirespiratoraceae > CATQHS01. The sequence continues at coordinate 2,549,394 of OY730440.1, forward strand.
CGGGCCTGGTTGAATCCCTTGGGGTCGGTGTCGAGGTACGGGGGCCGCGCCGGGGCAGTTACCTGTTGAAGTCGGCTGGCCACGAACCGCTGCTGGACGCGCTGGCGGCGGCGGGCCGTCCCATGGAACCGGTGCGTGTCGAAGTCGATCCCTTGCGGGTCTGAGCCGGGTCCCGGGCCCTCTTCGAACATGCCGGATTCCTTGGCTCACCAGATTCTTGGTTCAGTTTGAGTGTCATGCCCAGGCCCGTCGGGGTGGGCGGTCACCGATGTCTGCTGTGTCACAGCCGTGCGGGTCGTCACCGGGGATGCTCCGGTTGACGCCGGCCCGCCGGTCACTGGTTACGAACATGACGCTAGCCTTGCGGTCCGTGGCCCCCCACGACATCCGCATCATCGGCGACCCGGTGCTCAAGAAACGGGCCCGAACCGTCGCCGATGTCGATCCGACCTTGGTCCGCTTGGCCACAGAGATGATCGAGACGATGTACGAGGCTTCCGGGATCGGCTTGGCTGCGCCCCAGATCGGCGTGGGAAAGCGGCTGTTCGTGTGGGATGTCGGTGACGGTGCCCGCACCATCGTCAACCCCGAGATCGTCGAGTCCGACGGCGAATGGACCTTCGAAGAGGGTTGCCTGTCCATACCCGGGCTGTCCTGGAACGTGGTGCGGCCCAAGCAGGTTCACGTCGTGGGCCGGGATCTCGACGGCGACGAGATGACGATCGAAGCCGACGAGCTGGAGGCTCGATTGTTCCAGCACGAGCTGGACCATCTCGACGGCACCTTGCTGATCGAACATCTCGACGACGACACCCGCAGGGCCGCCCTCAAGACGCTGCGGGAGCTCGGTGTCTCACCACCTGCTCCGATTACCGGTGGCGACCTGCGCCTTCCGTGACCGTGCCGCCGCCGGCGGAGATCCGGCGGATCGTTTATTTCGGCTCGCCCGAGACAGCGGTGCCACCCCTGCTGGCCCTTTACGAGGCGGGCTATGAGATACCGTTGGTGGTCACCCGACCCGACCGTCGTCGGGGCCGGGGCACCGACGAGGGCCCCACCTCGGTGAAGGCAGCCGCAGCCAGGTTGGGGCTGGCGGTGACCGATGACTTGGAGGCGGTGGGATCGGCCCGCGCCGATTTGGGCGTGGTGGTCGCCTACGGGGAGATCATCGGTGATCGGTTGCTCGACCGCTTGGCCATCGTCAACGTTCATTTCTCGCTCCTGCCCCGGTGGCGGGGCCCGGCTCCGGTGGAGCGGGCCATCCTGGCCGGCGACCCCGAGACGGGTGTATGCCTCATGGAGCTGGCCTCTGAGATCGACACCGGCGCCGTCTACCGCCGAGCATCGACACCGATCGGTCCGGGCGAGACCGCCGGTGAGCTCCGAGCTCGACTGGTCGATCTCGGTGTGGAGCTGTTGACGGAGGCGTTGGCCTCAGGGTTCGGCTCGCCGACCCCTCAGGCCGGCGAGGCGACCCATGCCTCCAAGATCTCCACCGCCGAGCTGAAGATCGACTGGACCGAACCGGCCGAGCGGATACAGCGGCTGATACGGGTAGGCGGAGCCTGGACGATGTTCCGGGGTCGCCGGTTGAAGATCCACGCCGCCCGGCTCGTCCCGCCCGGCGAGCCGGTCTCGCCGGGAATCATGGCCGGAACCAGGGTAGCGACAGGCGCGGGCTGGGTAGAGCTCGTCACCGTCCAACCAGAAGGAAAGTTGCTCCGGAGTGGCACCGAGTGGCTCAATGGCGTCCGTCCGAGCGGCGGTGAGCGATTGGGGTCATGACCGGATCGGCCCGAGCGGTAGCCATAGCGGTGCTGGTTCGTATCGACACCGCAGGGGCCTACGCCAACCCGGCCCTGTCCGAGGCGCTGGGCCGGTGCGGGTTGTCGAAGCGTGACCGGGCCTTCGTGACCGAGCTGGTCTACGGTGCCACCCGCCGCCGCCGGGCCCTCGACTGGGTGCTGGATCCGTTCTTGGTCCGGGACCCGCCCCCGCCGGCCCGAGCTGCACTGCGGATAGGGGCCTACCAACTGATCGAGTTGCACATGGCCCCCTACGCGGCTGTCTCGGCCACGGTGCAAGCCGCCCCCGGACGATACCGAGGCTTGGTGAACGCCGTGTTGCGCCGAGTGGCCGAGATCGGGCCGGAGCCCGGGGCCGCTCTGTCGTGGCCTGACGACCCGACCCGGCTGAGCTATCCGGATTGGATCGTCGAGGTGCTGAGGACGGACTTGGCCCCCGATGACGCCCTGGGTGCGCTGGAGGCGATGAACGAACCAGTTCCGGTGGGCCGGCGCGACGACGGTTATGGGCAGGATCTGAGCTCACGGTTGGTGGTCGAGGCCGTGTCGGTAGCAGCCGGTGATCTCGTGTACGACATGTGCGCGGCTCCGGGCGGAAAGGCCACGGCCCTGGCCGGCCGGGGCGCCATCGTCATGGCCGGCGAAGTGCACCGGAGTCGGGCCCGGTCGATGGCCCGCAACCGTGACGGGCTGAGGGTCGGGTCCATGCCGATTCTGGTGGCCGACGGCCGGATCCCACCCTTCGGGCCGGGCCGGTTCGACACGGTTGTGGTGGACGCCCCCTGCAGCGGTCTGGGTGCGTTGCGGCGCCGCCCCGATGCTCGTTGGCGGATCGAACCGGCTGCGGTGATCCGCCTGGCGGCATTGCAATGCGAGCTGATCGACATGGCCGCAGGCTTGCTCAAGCCCGGGGGCCAGCTCGTGTACAGCGTCTGTACCCTGACCGCAGCCGAGACGCTGGGGGTGGCCGACCACGCCAGCGGGAGGGGTGATCTCGAGCCGGCAACGGTTAGGGTTCCGCCTTGGCGCGAGCACGGATCGGGGGGAATCTTGTTACCCGGAGCCAGCCATGACGGCATGGCCCTGTTCCGCTGGCACAAGTCGTAAGGTCTGGGCCATGGCAGGTGCCCATCACGCAATTCCCGGAGCTACGCGCATGGAAGCCAAGGTGTTGACCGTGTCCGACGGTGTCGTGGCCGGTACCCGTAACGACGCCAGTGGTGACGCGCTCGACCGGTATCTCGGCGCCGCCGGTTGGGCGGTGGTCGAGCGATCGGTCACGGCCGACGGGGCCGAATTGGTGGCCGGTGAGCTGCGTCGCTTGGCCTCCGGTTTCAACGGGCTGATCGTGACCACCGGGGGCACCGGCTTCGGCCCCCGTGACTTCACCCCGGAAGGCACCCGGACGGTGCTGGACCGGGAGGCGCCGGGCATGGCCGAGGCCATGCGTCTGGTGAACCCGCTGGGGCGGTTGTCCCGGGCGGTGGCCGGTACCTGCGGGCAGGCGCTGATTCTCAACACGCCCGGTTCGTCGAGGGGTTCCGTCGAGACCTTGGAGGCGGTGATTGGCGTGGTGGGTCACGCCGTGCGCCTCCTTGTCGACAACTACGACCCCCATCCGGGGTGATCGACCATCGGGCCGGGGTCGGTCGGTTCGGCTAACCTCGGCTGTCAGGCCGGGGCCGGGCCGTCAAGGATCGGAAGTTCGCCGTGTTGAAGCTCGTTCTGCCCAAGGGATCGTTGGAATCGGCCACGCTCGAGCTCTTCGCCGACGCCGACCTGAGCGTGATCCGGTCGTCTTCGGTGGCTTACCGGGCCAGGATCGAAGATCCCCGCATCCGCGAGGTTCGCATCCTGCGACCCCAGGAGATCCCCGTTTACGTGGCCGATGGCCTTTTCGACTTGGGTGTCACTGGCCGCGACTGGATCTCCGAGACTGGCAGCGTGGTCGAGTCGCTGGGGGAGTTGCGCTATTCGAAAGCCACGCCCGACCCGGTTCGGGTGGTGCTGGCCGTACCGGAGGAATCACCGTACCGGTCGGTGGCGGAACTGCCCGATGGGGTCCGAGTGTCCACTGAGTACCCCGAGCTGACCCGCCGCTTCTTCGCCGAAGCCGGGGTCACCGCCCGTATCGCCTTGAGCTACGGGGCGACCGAGGCCAAGGTGCCCGACATCGTCGACGCCGTGGTCGACCTCACCGAGACCGGCAGGGCTCTGGCCGCGGCCGGGCTGAGAATCATAGGCACCCTGTTGACGTCTTATACCGAGCTGATCGCCAACCCGGTCTCTTTCGCCGATCCCGAGCGGGCCCATGCCATGGGTCAGATCCATACGTTGCTGCAGGGGGTATTGGAGGCTCGGGGCAAGGTGCTCGTGAAGGTCAACGTTGCCGCCGAGGCGCTGGCCAGCGTGATCGGGATCCTGCCGGCCATGAAAGCTCCGACCGTCAACGAGCTCTTCGGGGGGGAAGGCTTCGCGGTGGAGACGGTGGTGCCTCGCCGTGACATCAATGTGCTCATACCGGCTCTGCGAGACCTCGGAGCCACTGACATCGTAGAGATACCGATCTCCAAGATCGTGCCGTAGACGACGTTCGCATCCGTCCCCGCCTGCCTCCAATCACAACCTCTTGCTGCCCAATTGATCTATCTGATATAAGGTGAAGCGATGGAGCAAATAGTCGATTTCATGTCCGGGCTGGATCAGCGAGAATTGGACATACTGTTATTGCGGATCGTGGCCGACAAACCGAAGACGTTGGAGCAAATCGGTTCGAGTTATGGTCTGACCAGAGAACGCATCCGCCAGATCGAGCGCGGCTTGCGCGAACCGCTGGAGCGTCTGGGCAATGAGCTGGCAGGAGCTATCGGACTCTTGAGAGAAGCGGTCGGGACGGCGGCACTTACCGATGACGAAGAAATGCGTAGTGCACTCACCCGACTTCGTGGGGATTTGGACGAGGCACAGGGTCGGCCCGTGGACATGATCCTTTTGTATTTCGCCGGTCCCTATCGTGTCATCAATGGATGGATGGTCGCTGAGACACTTGATCAGGACCGTATGATTGCCGAGTTGAGGTCGTTGTGTGACAGCAGCAGAGTTCTCGAATTAGATCCAGCGGTACAGTGTCTGAAGCGATACGGCCTACGTGCCGATCTAGCCCCATTGTGGATGCAAACATTGGAGCAGTTCCGACGATACGGAGAAGGGTGGATTCGTTGGGATGGGTCCACCTTAACTCGGCTGGAACGGCTCTTGCGAGCAAGCGGTATGCCTGGGACTGCGGAAGATTTGCTGGCCGAGGCCGGTTTGGCTCACGTTTCACGTGGTGTTCGTGATCGTATGAACGGAGATCCCCGATTCGTGAGTATCAATCTGCAAGGCCACTTCGCGGTGCCGGAGTGGGGTTTCGACGAATACACAGGTATCACCGATGAGATCATTCAGGAGATTGATCGTTGCGGTGGTTTTGCAACGCTTGGTCACCTCGTTCTCGTCCTGTCTACCACCTATGGTATAGCTGGCAACTCCATCCGTTCATATGTGGGTACGCCTTGTTTCGTGCGAGAGGGTGGTAAGGTCCGGGTTCGAGGAGACGATGAGCCCATATCCGGTACCGATCCTGATATCAGCTCGCATGCAGATTGCTTCTTTATGGACGGTCACTGGAATCTTCGGTTGGTGGTCGACCATGATGTGCTACGGGGCAGCGGTCGCTCCATACCGGAGGGGTTTGCCGCGGAACTTGGAGTTCGTGCCGGTGACAAGCGGTCGGTCCCTGTCAGCAGTGGAAACCCTGTAACGATGAGCTGGCCGATGACTTCTATCAGGGGACCGTCCATCGGTTCGCTCAGAAGGGTGGCGACCGAGTTGGGGGCAGCACAAAATGATTTGCTCTGGCTGGCCGTGGTCGATGGCGTGTTGCACCCTAGGTTGACTCGGGGGGGGGGGGGGGGGGGGGGGGCTGAAGCAAAAGGGAGGCCGAAGATCTCGACCCCATGATTCATCGCCAACTGAGGTCTAAGCACGATTGTAAAGTCTAAGCACGATTGCTCGATCCGGTTACGAGGGTGAATCAGTGAGCTCGGTGAGCAAGTCCTGTACCTGCGGATCGCGGGCCGAGGCCGGAATGGCCAACCGGCCTATCAACTCTTCAATATCTTCCTGTTTGCGATCTTCCTGTTTGCGCTTGAGGATCACGTCGAGTCTCTCTTCGACCGTGTCTTTCATTCGGAAGCCGTAAACCCGCACACCGCGGCGCTGGCCGATCCGCACCACTCGGTTTTGGGCCTGCTGGTTCGATGACGGGTTCCACCACTCGTTAATCAAAATGACGTGGTTGGCTTCTGTGAGTGTCAACCCCTCACCGGCTACCCGGTTCGAACAGAGTATGGCCCCAGTCTCGGGGTTGTTGCGAAATCGGTCCAGAGCTTCAGCTCGCTGCTCGAGGGTTCGCTGTCCCGAGAGCATCACCGACTTGATGTGCCTCTTGCGGAGTTGGGTTTCGAGAAGATCCAATGGCCGTGCCAGGTACGAGAATACGACCGCCTTCTCTTCTGCTATGGCTATGGCGTCGAGTATCTTGACGATCCGATCGATCTTCGCGCTGGCCCCGGTGTCGGGATCGTAATCGCAGATCGTCCGCAGTTGGTTGAAGAGGCGCAGAGGATCCCAGCGTTCAGGATCTTGAGAAGCAAGTCGCTGGGTGATCCGGTAACTGCTCAACTGTTCACTGGTCAACTCCAAGACTTCGACGGTGCGGTTGACCGACGGCAGTTGCTCGAGCACTTCGTTCTTGGTCCGGCGGAGAACGAACGGTCGAGCCCGACTGTGAAGATTCCAGATGTCGGCCCGGCGATCGGGATCCAGCGTCGACATCAGGCTGGCCAGGTTTTCGGAATCACGCTCGACCGGGGTTCCTGCCATTGCCCACATGCGCTTCTTGTCCAGTTTGCGAACCGACCTGGTGACGGCGGCATCGAGTTTGCGGATGTGGTGGGCTTCGTCGCAAATGATCAGGTCGAGGTTCGCCTGCTGTAGAGCAAAAGTGAGTTGATGGATCTGGGAGTAGGCCGTCAGCAGTATGTGGCAGCGACCGATCAGGTACTGCCACGCCGCTTCCCGGGCCTTGGCCGGTGGCATGACCCGGCGAGCCACCAGCTCCGGCGACCAGCGGCCGATCTCGATTTGCCAGTTGGCCAGCAGGGAGTTGGGCACCACGATCAGGGCTTGGCGCACCTCCCCGGCCCGCACGAGAAGCCGGAGCGCGCTCAGCGCCATGGCTGTCTTGCCCAGCCCCATGTCATCGGCCAGCACTGCCAGCCGGTTCTCCAAGAGCCAGTCCACTCCCGCTCGCTGATACGGGTACAGGCCATCGAGGTCGGGTGCGTCCAGCAGGAGCGGGCGTATCAGCTCACCGCTGCGGCAACGCAGGGCTCGATAGTCTTCTTCGCTTGTGGCCAACTCCCCCGAGTTGGCCGCGGTCGAATCGACAGGGTCGTCCGGGACCGAGCGCAGGATCCTTCTCCCGTTCAGGAGATCGCGCTCGGATCCGCGGTTGAGATCGATAATCCATTCGACCATCTTCACCTGGGTCTCCGGGGCCGGAGGGCGAAACGGGCCAAAGTCCCGAAGCGCTACGGCCGGGTCGGCTTCGTCGTAGCGCTGCACGGTTATGTGCAGCCCGCTCCAGGTGACTTGGCTGGAGAGCTGGACTGCGGCTTCGGCATCTCCCACCCGGGCGTAGATGATCTCGGGAACGGTCGTAGTCACGCTCTCAGCCTACGGGTAAAAGACGAGGTGATCTCAGATCGCCATTCCTTCACCTCACGCCACATCCGCTCGATCTCTTCGAGCTGTTGAGCAGGTTGTCGAGATAGACCTCTTCGGTCATGCCGGGCGTGGCGTCGTCCTTGCTCCGGCCGGGCCCGTCGGTAGGCCGGGGCGGCGGAGCCTGCTACCGGTGCCGACAGGAACGAGAACTGGTTCGCTGGCCCCGAGCCGAGCTTCTAGGTGTTCCCCGATGGGGGCGAAGCGTCAACTCAGAGACTCGAAGCCGCCGGTCCATGTCGTCGAGTTTGCGGTGCATGTCGTCGAGCTTGCAGTGCATGCCGTCGAGCTTGGCGGCGAGATTGCGGTGCATGCCGTCGAGTTTGACGGCGAGATTGCGGTGCATGCCGTTGATCTTGACGGCGACGTACCTCGGAACGCCCAACAGGCCTGCGAACATGAACCCGAGAATCATTGCGGTAAAAGCATCCATGAGCCAAGCCTATATCCAGTTGTCAGATCTTGCTGCCGGTTTCGGCGTTTTCGGGTTCGGCATCGTCATCGGTTTCTTCGGCGGGGCGATTCTTGAGTGTGACGTAGGCCTTGCGAATCTGGTCGAGGGCGTCTTGCAGCGTTTTCTCGGGGTCGCCGAGCCTTCCCTTGAGAGTGTCGGTCATGGCGCCGAGAGCGTCGATGGCCACTACCGCTTCGGAGAAGTTCGGAGGCTGCTGGGCCAGATGCAGGGCGGCCAGCTCGTAGAGGCCCAGACCGTGGTTGGCCACCACCACCGCGGCCGGTGCGGCCAGCAGCCGTTCTCGGACCTCGGCCATCTCACGGATCATCTCCTCGGCTTTCTCTCGCTCTTCGGGCGACAGGTTGTCGAGATCCACCTCGGTCTCGGCCGAGGCGGTAGCAGTGCCACCGCCGGAGTCCGAGTCGTCCGGTGACCGAGACGGTGTAGAGTCGCTTCCGATCGGGACTTCGCCGCCGGGTGTCCACAGTGTGCTCATCGTTGCCTCACGGTGCTTCACGATTCGAATGCGGTTTCGAATGCGGGACTGTCTGGTATCCTACCCGACACAATCCAACCGGAAGTGGGGCATTGCCCCCACCCGGCCATCACTTCCAGGAGGGGTGCGTCCGGGTCGACCGAGTAGCTCCCACTACGGTGCGGGCCACGGGCGTCGGCTTTTCGGAGCCCGTTTTCGTTTGTCGGCGCAGACCCGCTTGCAGACGATCCGGGTGTTCCCACCAACGACGGAGGTTCCGTGCTCAACAGGAGTGAACGGCGATAGGACCGCCCAACGAAGAGCCCAGGGTCAACGAGCAGATCCGGGCCCGTGACGTACGTCTCGTCGGCGAGGACGGCCAGCAGGTCGGTATCAGGCCGCTGTCTGTGGCGCTGGATATGGCCCGGGCCGCGGGGCTCGATCTGGTCGAGGTCGCCGACCAAGCCAGCCCGCCGGTTTGCCGGGTCATGGACTATGGAAAGTTCAAGTACGAAGCAACCCAGCGAGCCAAGGAGTCCCGGCGCAAGTCGTCCAACGTCTCGGTCAAGGAGATGAAGTACCGGCCCAAGATCGGTGTCGGCGACTTCGATACCAAGACCCGAAAGGTCGTGAAGTTCCTGGATGCTGGTAACAAGGTCAAGGTCACCGTCATGTTCAGAGGCAGAGAGATGCAGCATCCTGAGCTGGGTCGCAAGATCCTCGACAAGGTCGCGGCCAGGGTCTCTCACGTCGGCAAGATCGAGTTCCAGCCCCGTCAGGACGGCAGGAATCTGATCATGGTGTTCGCACCTGACAAGCAGGCCCAGGCTCGCTACCGCAGGAAGCTTGAAACCGAAGCCGGCGGCGCCGGCACCTGAGCAGGCTCTGGCTCCGGTTTCGTTTCCGGCCGGGCTGGTCCGTTGACCCGTCCGTAACCACCCGCAAATCAGGTCGACCCGGCCCGACCCGCATCCAGGAGGTTTCGACATGACGAAGATGAAGACCCACAGAGGTGCGGCCAAGCGGTTTCGGCGTACCGGCACGGGCAAGCTCCGGCGTCGGCAGGCCAACAAGAGCCACATCCTCGAGAAGAAGAGCCCCAAACGCAAGCGCCAGCTCCGGAATCGCACCGAGGTGTCCAAGGCCGACCGGTCCTTGGTTCGGGATCTGGGTGTGTAAGCGCCGGTACCTGCTCACGAAGGAGTCGAACAATGGCGAGAGTGAAGAGGTCGGTTCCTGCCCGGAAGCGGCGCCGGGTCGTTCTCGAACGGGCCAAGGGGTACTACGGCAACAAGTCGCGTTCTTGGCGTTCCGCCAACGAGCAGTTGATGCACTCGGGCAACTATGCCTTTCGCGACCGCCGGGCCCGCAAGGGCCAATTCCGTCGACTCTGGATCCAGCGGGTCAACGCCGCCTGTCGGCAGAACGGCACCAGCTACAGCCGGTTCATCGCCGGCCTCAAGGCGGCCGGTATCGAGGTGGACCGCAAGGTCTTGGCCGCCCTCGCCGTCGACGACCCTGGCGCATTCTCGGCTCTGGTCGCCCAGGCCGGCGCGGCGGCAAAGGCGCAGGCGAGCTGAGCCGGGAGCCTCGCCCGGGTCCGGACCGACCCCTACCGCAGCCACCCCTCGGAGCCCGCAACCGGCGGGTCGTCGAACTGCGCCGGATGATCGCCGGTCGCAGCCCACGATCGGCCGAAGTCGTCCTCGAAGGACCCAGAGCGGTCGGCGAGGCCCTCGATGTCGGGATAGTGCCCCGCACCGTGGCCGTGCCGGAGTCGCGGGCGAGCGCAGCCGGCGTGGTCGAAGTATGCCGCCGGCTGGGGCCGGACTTCGGTGTGCTGGTAGTGATGGATCATGCGTTTGACCGGCTGGCACCCTCCGTCAGCCCCCAACCCATGCTGGCCGTCGTAGATCGTCCGGTTTCTTCCCTACCGACGGCGGTCGGCCCCGACGATCTGGTCTTGGTGTTGATCGGTGTCGCCGATCCCGGCAACGTCGGGACCATCATCCGGGTGGCCGATGCCTACCGGGCCGCCGCGGTGGTGGTCGTGGGCGGCGCCGACCCCTGGGCACCCAAGGCGGTCCGGGCCTCGGCCGGGTCGGTACTGCGGGTGCCGGTCGTGACCGGGCTCGGTGCCGTGGAGGCTCTGTCCCAGCTCAGAGCGGCCGGAGCCCGCATCGTCGCCGCCGACGCCACCGTCGAGGAGCGGCACGACTCGGGCCGGCTGAGAGAAGGCGCAGCCGTAGTGCTGGGTTCCGAAGCCCATGGACTGGACCACAAGGAACTGGGGGGATCGATCGATGACTGGGTCCGCATCCACACACCGGGCCGGGTCGATTCGCTCAACGTGGCCATGGCCGCCACCCTGCTGGCCCACCAGGTGCGGGTCGGGTCATGATCCGTTCTACTCACCCCGATCCCAGCCAGAAGATATTTCGATCCGGTTACGATGGCGGGTTCATGACCCGAAGATGGCTCCGATGCTCCAGGGTTTGGCGCCCTTTTCGAGGTTTCCTCGCCGGGGTGGGTGTAATGGTGGTTGTGGCCACCGGGTCGGCAGCCGTGGCCCAGGTCCCCGATCAGATCGACGAACTGCGCCGCCGCCAGGAAAGCCTTCGCGCCGAGCAGGAAGAGCTGACCCGGGCAAAGGCCGACAAGGCCGCCGACATCAACGCGCTGGCCATTGACGATCAGCGCTTGGTCGAGTCTCTGGCCGCCATCGACAGCTTCGTGGCTTTGCAGGAAGCGCGCATCACGTCCGCCGAGGTGCTGATCGCCGAGGCCGAAGCGGACGCAGCCGTGGCTCGGGCCGAGGCCGAGCGGTTGATGGCCGAGATCGGCAGCATCGAAGAACGGCTTCGCAAACGAGCCGTCGACGCCTTCGTGCAGCCCCCGAACCATGCCGTCGATCCGCTGGCCTCCGACGATCTGAGCCAGACGGCGGTGCGCCGATTCCTGCTCAACCATGTGATAGGCGACGAGCTCGAGATAGTGGACGATCTCCGCCGGGCTGAAGCGGCGCTGGGGGAGGTTCGGCGCATCGCTTTCGAGCGAGCCGCCGAAGCCGATGCCGAAAGGAAGGTGCTGAGTGTTCGCTTGGTCGAACTCGAGCAATCCCGGGCCGACGCCGAACGGCTGCGGGCCGAGGTCCAGGCCAGGATCGTAGGCCTCGAACAGGAGGCGGCCGAGATCGACGCTGCCGATCAGGCTATCGCCGAAGAAGTTGACCGTTTGGAGGCAAGAGAGCGCCAGATCAGGGCCGAGATCGAACGGGAGCGCCTAGCCGAGATCGAGCGCAAGCGTCGAGAGGCCGAAGAGGCCCGGCGCAAAGCGGCGGAGCAAGAGCGTCGGCGCTTGGCCGAGGCCGGCAACCCGGACGATTTCATTCTCGTGGCCTGGCCCGCCGACGGCGAGATCACCTCGGGCTTCGGGCCCCGGATCCATCCCATCTTCGGTGTGAGCCGCAATCACAACGGCATCGACATCGGCGGCGATACGGGAGATCCGGTACGAGCCGCCTTGGTGGGGGAGGTGATCATCGCGGGCTGGCGCAACGGCTACGGGAAAACGGTCGTGTTGAACCACTACGACGGTTACAGCACCCTGTACGCTCACATGAGCAAGATCTCGGTGTCGGTCGGCGATGAGATCAAACACGGCAATCGCCTGGGGTCGTTGGGCTCGACCGGATGGTCGACCGGCCCCCATCTACACTTCGAGCTGCGCAAAGAGGGTACGGCCATTGATCCGCGTCCTTTTCTGCCCTGAGGATTGCCGGCCGAGGGTGCCTACCTCGAATTCGGACGGTCGTGTCGGCTGATAAGCGGTCGAGAGCGGGAGGCAGGCCATGAAGTGCGAACAGGCCTTGGTGATAGCGGCCTGCGATCCGGAAACGTACGGGCCGCTGGATGGGACCGGTTTGGGTGAGGCCGATCTGATCATCGCGGCCGACAGCGGTGTCGATACCGCTTTGCGGCTGGGCCTACCCGTCGATGTGGTTGTCGGAGATCTCGACTCGGCCAGCTCGGCCGGTTTGGACTGGGCCCGATCCATCGGCGCCCGCATCGAGCCGCACCCAGCCATCAAGGACGAAACCGATCTGGAGCTGGCTCTGGCTCGGGCTGTGGCCGAGGCGGCATCGGTTCATGTCGTCGCTTCGGCGCAGGGCCGGCTGGACCACGCCTTGGCCAACCTCGTCGTACTGGCGTCACTGCGCTGGGCCGAAGCGGCCATCTCGGCCACCATCGACGGTGCCCATGTCGACGTTGTCAGGGGTCGGCGCCGGTTGGAGGGCGCTGCCGGTGACCTGCTGTCACTGGTGGCGGTCGGTCAACCTGCCCGGGTAAGGGCGGTGGGACTGAAGTTTCCTCTCGACGGCAGCTTCCTCGACCCGACCACGGCCCGGGGCGTGTCCAACGTGATCGTCGATCCTCCACCCGTCGTGGAGGTCTCCACGGGGGTGGTGTTGGCCATCAGACCGCTCGTGCCGTCCAGCGACCGTGGTGTCGCTGGAGGCTGAGGTCGATGCCGAAGCACTGCGAGAGGTTGGCACCGGTGAGCACGACCTCTATTCGGCCTTGGGCCAGCGCACTGCCACCTCTCAGCAACAACCCGTGGGTGAAGCCGTCGGGGATTTCCTCGACATGGTGGGTGATCAACACGATCGGGGGCGTGGCCGCATCGGCGACCAATTCTGTCAGAGTTTCGAGCAGCTCCTCCCGGCCCCCGAGATCGAGTCCGGCCATGGGCTCGTCGAGCAGGACCACGCCCGGGTCGATGGACAGGGCCCGGGCCAGCAGCACTCGCTGCCGTTCGCCTGAGGACAGGGTCCCGAAGCTGCGCTCGGCCAGGGCGGCGCCGCCCACCCGGGCCAAGGCGGCTCGAGCCCGGTCCTGATCGGTCCCGTCGTAACGGTGCCACCACGGTTCGAGAGCGGCGTTGGACGCGGTCATCACCACATCGGCAGCATTCAGGTTCCGTCGGAGCATGTCGGCCACCGAGGCGCTGGCCAGGCCGATCCGGGCTCGCAACCGGCGCACATCGGTGCGGCCTCGCCGTTGGCCCAGAACCTCGACCTCTCCCTGAGACGGGTGCAGCCACAGGGAGGCGATCCGGATCAGGGTGGTCTTTCCCGAGCCGTTGGGGCCGAGCACGATCCAGTGCTGGCCGTCTCGGACCTCCCAGCAGATGGGCCCCAGTATCTCCGCCCCGTCCATCCGACGACGAACGTCTCGAAGGGTCAGCACGGGCCCCGGTCGGGCTGGCTCGGCCCGACCGGTATCGGGGCTGCTCATGGCGGTGTCGTCGCGACGGATGCGAGGGACATCGGGATCCAACCTAGACATCGCCGCCGACGAACCGGTATCTTCTCGACTGTAACCTTGCCATTGGCATCCCCGTTGATCGATATCGGGAGGACCGATCGACATAGCTCTCCGGCTCTTGGCCGCTTTCGGATTGGTGGCTGCCAATGCCGGCTTCGTGGCCGCCGAGTTCGCCTTGGTAGCGGTTGACCGCACCCGAGTCGACGAGCGGACCGCCTCCGGCGACCGAAGGGCTCGCCGGGTCCAGCGGCTGCTGGCTCACCTGTCCTACCACCTGTCCGGGGCTCAGCTCGGCATAACCGTCACTTCCCTGGCGCTCGGTTTCCTGGCCGAACCCGCCATTGCCACCGCCTTCGAACCCGGAGTCGAAGCCGTCTTCGGCCGGTCCGCTCCGACCGGTGTCTCCATAGGCATCGCCTTGGCCGTCGCCACCGTGGTCCAGATGGTGTTGGGCGAGCTCGTACCCAAGACGGTGGCCACCAGCCAGCCGTTCGCCACCGCAGTCGCACTGGCCCGCCCCGTCACCGTCTACGGAGTGCTGGCCCGCCCGGTGGTGGCCTTCTTCGACGGCTTGGCCAACCGAGTGGTGCGCGGGCTCGGCATCGAGCCGAGGGAGGACATCGAGTCGACCCCGGACCGTGATGAGCTCACCCAGTTGATCCTGTCCTCGGGCGAGGAGGGCGAGCTCGATCCCGGTGAGGTCCAGTTGATGACCCGTTCCATCCGGCTGGCCGACAAGCAGGCCGACGACGCCATGGTGCCCAGGGTGGAGGTGGTGTCAATTGCCGGGGGCGCTCGGGTTGCCGAGCTCATCGAGCTGGCCACTCGCACCGGTCACTCGCGCTTCCCGGTCACCGGCGGGAGTCTCGACGACATCGTGGGCTTCGTACACGTGAAATCGGTCTACCGGCTTCCCGTCGCCATCCGGGGATCTACCCGGGTGACCGAGCTGATGGCCCCGGTTCTGGCCGTCCCGGAATCGCGCGATCTCCAAGAGCTGCTCGTCGACCTGCGGGGCGGCGCCGGCCAGCTCGCGGTGGTGATCGACGAACATGGCGGCACGGCCGGGATCATCACCCTCGAGGACGTGCTCGAGGAGATAGTGGGCGAGATCGACGACGAGCACGACTCCATCCGGATCGAGAGAACCCGGGTCGAGGCCCGAGGATCGACGGTGCTGCCGGCTTCGCTGCATCCCGACGAGGTGCGCGACGCCACCGGTTTCGTGATGCCGGCCGGGGAGTTCGAGACACTGGCCGGGCTGGTGCTGGACCGGCTCGGCCACATTCCCGTCACCGGTGAGATGGCCAACGTGAACGGATGGAGGCTCGAAGTGGTGGCCATGGACCGCCTGCGCATAGCCACTGTCCGGGTGGTGGCCCCATGACGGCCTGGTTCCTGGTGGCGGCCGTGGTCCTGCTGGGGGCCAATGCCTTTTTCGTGGCCGCCGAGTTCGCCCTTGTCGCCGCCCGGGTGCCGCGCTTGGAAGCCAGCGGCGACCACGACCGGGCCAGCCGGCTGGCCCTGGCCTCGATGCGCGACCTGCAACGCCAACTGGCCGGAGCCCAGCTCGGGATCACCATGGCATCGCTGGGACTGGGCTACGTAGCCGAGCCGGCCCTGACTCGGCTGCTGGAACCGGTCATCGAGATGGTCGTCGACGTCCCCTCCGGCGTCGTGCACACCGTCTCGTTGCTCGTTGCCTTGGCCATCGTGGTGACACTGCACATGGTTCTGGGCGAGATGGTGCCCAAGAACATCGCCATTACCGGCCCCGAGCCCACCGTCCGGCTTCTGGCCCCGGTGCTGCAGGCCTACGTCATGGCGCTGCGCCCCGTGATCTGGGCTCTCAACACCATGTCGGCGGGGCTGGTGAGGATGCTGGGACTGCAACCGGTGGACGAGATCCACACTGTCCTCACCGTCCGAGAACTGCACACTCTGCTGGCCGGGGCCCGGGCCACCGGAGTGATCGAGAAGACCGAGCACGACCTGCTGGCCGGGGCTCTCGAGCTGCGGGACCGGTCGGTGGGGTCGCTGATGGTGCCCACTGACGGGCTGGTGTCGGCGCACCGGTCGGCGTCGGTGGCCGAGATAGAGGAGATCGTGGCCGCCAGCGGGCATACCCGGGTGCCGATATGGGCATCGGACCCCGATGACGTGATCGGGTTCGTCCATGCCAAGGACCTGCTGCGGATGCCCGCCGACAGCAGGGAGGAGCAAGTGCCGCTGGAGCTGATACGGCGGATGCTGGTGGTGAGGCCCGATTATGTCGGACGCGATCTCATGATGCGGATGCGCCGGTCCCGTGACCACATCGCCGTGGTGCGCGACGGAGGAGGTCAGATGCTCGGGATCGTCACCTTCGAAGACTTGCTCGAGCTGTTGGTGGGCGACATCTACGACGAGACCGACCAGGACGCAACCGCCCGCCGCCGGGGGCAGGAGAACCCGAGGGCCCGCCCTCAGCCGCCCGGCCGTCCCGGTAGCTGAGGGCGGAGCCGACCCGCAGCCGGCCTTTAGGTCGGACCGGGTCAGGCCCCCATGGCGTGGTAACCGCCATCGACGTGGATCACCGAGCCGGTGGTGGCCGGGAACCAGTCGCCGAGCAGTGCCACGACGGCCCGGGCCACGGCGCTCGAGTCGGTGACGTCCCAACCCAGCGGGGCTCGCTGAGCCCACACGTCTTCGAAGGCCGAGAACCCGGGGATGGACCGAGCCGCCATGGTCTTGACCGGTCCGGCCGCCACCAGGTTCACCCGGATGCCCGAAGGGCCGAGATAACGGGCCAGATACCGGCAGGTGGACTCGAGCCCGGCTTTGGCCACCCCCATCCAGTCATAGGCGGGCCAGGCCCGGGTGGCGTCGAAATCGAGGCCGACGATCGACCCCCCCGAGGACATGAGCGGGGTCACGGCGTCGGCCAGGAGCTTGAGCGAGTAGGTGGAGATCTCCAGCGCCACCTTGACGTCATCCCAGGTTGCGTCCATGAACGACCCCCCCAGGCACACCTCCGGAGCGAAGCCGACGGCATGCAGGGCCCCGTCCACCCGTCCCCACCGGTCGGCCAGATATTCGGTGAGGGCCGGTGCGTGGCTGGGATCGGTCACGTCGAGCTCGAGGACCTCGGGACCGGTGCCCGAGCCGGTGCCGAGCTTGCGGGCGGTGCGTTCGGTGAGGCGCAGCCCTCGGCCCGCGCCGGTGAGCACGATCTCGGCTCCCTCGGCTACTGCCAGCTCGGCCACGCCGAAAGCCAGCGAGGCGTCGGTGAGCACGCCGGTGACGACGATGCGCTTTTCGTCGAGAAGGCCCACGAGCCCCGACGTTATCGTGAGGCCGTGGGCGAACCCATCAGGCTCTACGACACGGCCCGGCGAGCCGTGGTCGACTTCGAAGCCGGTCCGGTGATCCGGATGTACGTGTGCGGGATAACTCCCTATGACGCCACCCACCTCGGTCACGCCGCCACCTACGTGACCTACGACATACTCCAGCGCCGCCTGCGCGACCGGGGCCACCAGACCCGATGCGTGCGCAACATCACCGATGTCGACGACGACATCCTGGCCGCGGCCGACCAGCGCGGCGTCCATTACCTCGACTTGGCCTTCGCCGAGACGGCCAGATTCGACGACGACATGGCTGCCCTCAACACGTTGCCGCCCTGGTCGGAACCACGGGCGACGTCGGCCATTGCCGACATCCGCGGTTTCATCGTCACCGCCATTGCTCGGGGATACGCCTATGAGTCCGAGGGCAGCGTGTACTTCGACAGCCGGGCCCATTGCGGGTTCGGCTCGCTGTCGGGGTTCGGGCCGGACCGCATGATCGAACTGGCCCGGGAGTGGCGCGACGATCCTGACGATCCCGGCAAGCGAGACCGGCTCGATTTCGTGCTCTGGCAGAAGGCCCGGGCCGGTGAGCCGGCCTGGGAGTCGCGCTGGGGGCCGGGCCGGCCCGGCTGGCATGTCGAGTGCTCGGCGCTGGCCTTGAGGGAGCTGGGGACCACCATCGACATCCACGGCGGCGGGGCCGATCTGTTGTACCCCCACCACGAATGCGAGCAGGCTCAGTCCGAGGCGGTGACAGGGCGCCCCTTCGTCCGTCACTGGCTCCATCAGGGCCTGGTCCACGTCGACGGGCGCAAGATGTCGAAATCGTTGGGGAACCTGGTCATGGTGCACGAGCTCCGCGGCCGCCACGACCCGATGGTGATCCGGCTGGCCTTGATGACTCATCACTACCGGACCCCGTGGCCGTGGCGGCCCGAGTTGCTCGACGGAGCCCGGAGCCGGCTGGATCGGTGGCGCCGGGCCGGCACCGGTTTCGCCGCCCTGCCCGAGGTACGGGCCTGCCTCGACGACGATCTCGATGTGCCCGGCGCCTTGGCGGCTGTGGACAGCGCCGCCCGATCCGGCCACGGTGTGAGCCGGGCTGCGGCATTGCTGGGAGTGATGCTGTGATCGGGTCCCAACCATCGGCTCGACCCGAGCCGTTACCGGGAGGCCGGCAACCCCCTGCGCTACCAGCAGATCACTGACGAGCTCATATACCGGATAAGAGCCCTCTCCGGTCAGGACTACGTCGACGAATAGGCCACCAGACCCCGAGCCGGTGACCGGTAGCCTCCAAGTGTGGCTCCAAGTGTGGCGACCATATCGGTCTCGTTGTCCGACGGTTCCCGGCGGGAGCTGACCGAGGGGTCGAGCGGGGCCGACTTGGCCGCGGCTATCGGTCCCGGCTTGGCCGCTGACGCTCTGGTGGCGGTGGTCGACGGAGAGGAGCGCGATCTCGACCGGCCCCTACCCGATGGCGCCCGGGTCGAGATCGTCACCGCTGCTTCTCCGGTGGGGCTGTACACCATCCGTCACTCGACCGCTCACGTCTTGGCCCAAGCCGTGCTCGATCTCTATCCGGGCGCCACCTACGGGATCGGCCCGCCCATCGAGGACGGCTTCTACTACGACTTCGAGCTGGCCGACCATGCCACCTTCGACGACGGCGACCTCGAGCGTATCGAGGCCCGGATGCGGGAGATCATCGCCCGGGACCAGCCCTTCGTCCGGGTCGAGGTCGGCGCTACCGAAGCCCTGGAACTGTTCTGCGGGCATCCCTACAAGCAGGAGATCATCGCTGCGGTTGCCTTGGGCGGTTCCGGATCTCCTACCGATGCCGAAGCCGATGACGACGCCGGATCCTTCAGGGGGGGCGCTGTCACCTCCATGGATTCCGGCGAGCTGGCCGGAGAGGCGGCCGATGACGGTACCGTCAGCTACTACCGCAACGGTGACGGTTTCATCGACCTGTGCCGGGGCCCGCACGTTCCGTCCACCGGACGGCTCGGGCACTTCGCCCTGCAACGGGTGAGCGGCGCTTACTGGCGGGGCAGCGAGAAGAACCCCATGCTCCAACGCGTCTACGGAACGGCCTGGGCCACCGGCAAGGATCTCCGGGGCTTTGTGCAGCGTCGGGCCGAAGCGGCCAAGCGGGATCACCGCCGCTTGGCGGCCGAGCTGGATCTGGTGTCGTGGCCGGCCGAGCTGGGGCCGGGTCTGGCCATCTGGCACCCCAAGGGGGCACTGATCCGCAAGATCATGGAGGACTACTCCCGCCAGCGCCACGAGCAGGGCGGGTACCAGTTCGTGTTCTCGCCCCACATCGCCAAGTCGGTGCTGTGGGAGACCTCCGGCCACCTCGACTTCTACGCCGAGAGCATGTACCCGCCCATGGAAATGGACGGGGCCAACTACTACCCGAAACCGATGAACTGCCCGTTTCACGTGATGGTCTACCGATCGAGCCAGCGTAGCTACCGCGACCTGCCCATCCGTTTGTTCGAACTGGGCGCGGTCTACCGCTACGAGCGGTCAGGGGTTGTGCACGGCCTGCTGCGAAGCCGGGGTTTCACCCAGGACGACAGCCATATCTTCTGCACTCGTGACGGTGTGGCCGACGAGTTGGCGTCGCTGCTCGACTTCGTGCTGAGCGTTCTGCGGGCTTTCGGCTTCGACGAGTTCCGAGCCCGGCTCTCGACTCGCCCCGCAGCCAAGTGCGTGGGGTCCGACGCTCTGTGGAGCGGGGCCACCGAGGGTTTGCGGGCCGCCTTGGACGGGGCCGGTCTCGACTACGACCTCGACGAGGGCGGCGGCGCCTTCTACGGGCCCAAGATCGATGTGGACGTCACCGACGCCATCGGACGGTTATGGCAGCTCTCCACCATCCAGCTCGATTTCAACCTCCCGGAACGGTTCGGGCTCAGCTACGTGGCGGCCGACGGATCCAGGCCCTCTCCGGTGATGATTCACCGGGCCCTCTTCGGTTCGGTGGAGCGGTTCTTCGGGGTTCTGGTCGAGCACTATGCCGGTGCCTTTCCGGCCTGGCTGGCGCCGGTGCAGGTCCGCATCCTCCCGGTGGCCCGAGCCCACGCCGGCTATGCGGCTTCGGTGGCCGATCGGCTCCGATCCGAGGGGTACAGGGTCGAGGTATCGGCTGCGGTCGAACCCTTGGGAAAGCGGGTGCGCACGGCCAAGGTGGACAAGGTGCCCTACGTGTTGGTGGTGGGCGACGATGACGTGGCCGCCGACACGGTGGGCGTGAACGCCCGGGGCCGGAAATCACCCGAACGGGGCGTGGCTGTGGCCGAATTCACGGCTCGGCTCGCGGTCGAGGTGCGGGAACGGACCTGAGGTGGTAGCCCGAAATGCCCGACTGGTCCGACTGGCCCGAAATGGTTGAACGTCTCTGGGCGGGCTGGCGGGTACCGGCCATGACCACCGACCGTGAGACCGGTGAGGTCCTCGATGACGGTCTCTCGTCGGGATCACCCCCGGACCTGCAACGATGCGGCCCGACACTGTTCGAAGCCATCCTCGCATCGGGTCGGCCCGACTCGCAGACCCATGTGGTGTGGCGGGGCGACGAGGTGTTCGTTCTGCTCAACCGCTACCCGTACTCGAACGGCCATGTGCTGGTGGTGCCGTACCGGCCGGTAGCCGAGTTGGGTGACCTGAACCCGAAGGAGCGCCGCCAACTGTGGGACACCGTGCACGACGCGGTCGACGCCGTCAACGACGCCTTCGACCCCGACGGTGTGAACATCGGCGTCAACCTTGGTGCGGGGGCCGGACCGAGCGTGCCCGACCACTTGCACGTGCACGTGCTGCCCCGCTGGCGAAGCGACACCAACTTCATGACCGCGGTGGCCGACGTGAGGGTGCTGCCCTCGACCCTACAGGACTCATGGGAGCGCTTGCGGGCGGTGTGGCCGCAGTGAGTGCCGGCGGGGCCGGGGAGAGCGCCGGATCGAGCAACGTCTCCGGGGCTGGTGTCGGCCCGGGAGAAACCGGCGTCGAAGGAGTCCGCGCCTCCGAAGACGGCTTGCTGCCGGCCGATCTCGACCTGTCGAGCGTCGTCGGCCCCTACCTCTTCCCCGACAACAGCAGGCGCCGGGTACCTGGCGGGCTGTACGTCCTGACCGGCGCAGCCGGCCTCGGAGCATGGCTCATCGTCGACGATTCGGTGCTGGTCAACACCGGGTTCGCGCTGGGCTCGGCCGCTCTGATCTTGATCGGGTTCTATTGCTTAGGGGCCGGATGGTCTCTGGCCGTCGACGAGAACGGAGCTCTCGTGGCGGCTGTGGGGGCTGTCGGCTTCCCGGTCGGGCATGTATCGGCCCGGCTGGGGTGGCGGGGCCTGCGAAGCCGTCCGACGTGGCGGATCCTGCTCTATTCCAACGACTCCCCGCCAACCCAACGAGGAATCGTGCTCGTCGACGGCATCGACGGTGAGGTAGTCGCCCATTTCGTCGAAGCCAATCCCGAAAACTGGGCCGACTTCGACTCGTCGGGCTGATCCTGCGACCCGCCGCTGATCTTGCTTCTCCGTCTTTCTTCTTCCGGCCAGGCGAACCCGGCCGCTGGTAGCCTGGCGATCCGCAGCAGAACCCCATGGCATCAGGGAGCACCCATGTTCGACGGGAACTGGCGGGCTGCAGTCGACCGGGGCCTCGTACCTATCGGCGCATCCCTGCGCCGGGCCGGGATCTCGGCCAATGCCGTGACCCTGGTCGGCATCGTCATGGCCGCGATCGCGGCTACTTCGATCGGTGCGGGCTACCTCCGGGCCGGATTCTTGTTCTTGGTCCTGGCCGGCGTCCCCGACGCCCTGGACGGGGCCGTGGCCAAGGCCTCGGGCACTTCGTCGAGCCGCGGCGCCTTCTTCGACTCCGTCTCGGATCGCTTCACCGACGCGCTGTTGTTCGGGGGTGTGGCCTGGTACCTGGCCGGTGCCGAGCCCGGTCGCACGATGATGCTGCCGGTGGCGGTCATGAGCCTGGCCATGCTCGTCTCGTACCAGCGGGCCAAGGCCGAGTCGCTCGGCTTCGACGCCAAGGGCGGCCTCATGGAACGGGCCGAGCGGTTCATCGTTCTGGCTTTTGGCCTGCTGTTCTCCGAGTTGCTCGTCTTCACCCTGTGGGTCATGTTGGCCCTGACTGCGGTGACGGCCGTCCAGCGTTTCGTGAAGGTGTGGAGGCAGGCTGGCGGTGACCGGCCCGTGCGGCCCCGACTCCGCCGTCGGCCTCGACGGACCCGCACCGAGCCGGTCTGGCGGACCCGGATGCGTGGCCGCGGCGGTTTCAGGACCCCCTGATCCCTGATGGCACCGGTCTCGGTCTACCGGGCCGGGTCCTTTCTGGCTCGCTCGGCGCCGGGGCCCTTGGCCAGGGTTGCGGCTACCGCCGCGGGGCTGACCGTAGCGGCCTCGGCGCGTCACAAGCGGCTGCTGGTGCGCCGAAATCTCGAAAGGGCTCTCGGCCGCCCGATGGGACGGGTCGAGGCCCGACGCCGGGTGATGGCCACGTTCGACTGCTATGCCCGCTACTACCTGGAGAGTTTCCAGCTCTCCGGTCTCGATACCGACATCATCGACGCCGGGTTCGGGTGTGAGGGTTTCGACGCCGTGGAGCAGGCGGTGCGGTCCGGTCTCGGACCCATCTTGGTCATGCCCCATCTCGGCACCTGGGAGTGGGCGGCTTGGTGGCTGGCCTTGGTGCCGGGGATGAGGGTGACGGCCGTGGTGGAACCGTTGGATCCGCCCGAGTTGTTCGATTGGTTCGTGTCGTTTCGGGAGAGGCTGGGCATGAACATCATCGCGGTAGGGTCCGATGCCGGCCGCGAGGTGATGGCAGCAGTCAAGCGGGGCGACGTGGTGTGTCTGTTATCGGATCGGGACATCGGCGGCGGCGGGGCACCGGTCGAGTTCTTCGGCGAACGGACCCGGCTGCCTGTCGGTCCGGCCCTGCTGGCTCTGCGGACCGGGGCGCCGCTGCTGCCGGCCGCTGTGTACTGGAGGGACCGAACCCGTCACGGCGTGGTCCGCTCCGCCATCGACACCACCAGGCAGGGCTCGATCCGTGACGACGTGGCCCGGGTGGCACAGGATTACGCCCGAGCCTTGGAGGGTCTGATCCGGGCTGCCCCCGAGCAGTGGCATCTGATGTCGCCCAACTGGCCCAGTGATTATCGGGTTCTGGGTCTGGAAGTACCCGAGCCGCTCCGGGATCTATGAGCAAGGTGTCCGGACTTCATTGCCCACGTTTGATCAATTGGTCGCCGGCTGAATGCTTTGTAGAAGTCATTCCAGTTGCTATAACGGTCCTTTTCCCAAGGCTTGCCCAGCTCATTGTAAACCGTGTGACGGTGAAGCTGAGCCGGGTACTGGATTAGATGACCGGCTGCTTTGAAGGCATGGCCTTTTGGGTGACCCACTGCAATGATCTGTTCGACAAAATAGCCCGTAAGATCCTTTTTCAGGTGATAGCTGATTTCACATAATGCCTGAATTTTCAAAGTTTTCGGATTCCATAAGTTTTGAAGCGTGACAAACATACTAGCCAGACGGCCCATCTGTTCAGCCGGAGGCATTGTCACAGATATTTGGTTAGCGGCAGCCTGAATGAAGGCATTGGAGAAATCATTCCAGTTGTCGTAGCGACTCTTGGGCCAAGGATCATCCAAAATACTGTAAACTGTACCACGGTGTAATTTCCAGTTAGCACCACTGGAGTGCCTATAACCTAAAAGTGAGCCCGCCGCCTTCTCGGCATTACTCATAGGGTTACCCGGTGTTTGGATCTTGTCTCTGAAAAACGCGGCGATGTCGCGTTGCATAAAGACACCAACTTCGTCAAATAGTTCGCTTTTCTTATCCCACGAATCTCTGAATGCTACAAATAGGCCAGCCATGCGGCCCATCTGCTTAGCTGAATGCACGCCCGTAGCCGCGTTATCGTTAGATACACCGTCATTATCAGACTGAGCAGAACTCGGCCCGGCGACCGTTACCAACAGCACCACAGCTATCAGAATAGCAACCAGTTTTTTCTTCATATCTACTCCTCGGCTAGCCATCGTCTACGGCACTGTAGCTCGGTCTCTTTTGCTGTGGTTTTATCGGGTGATGTTGTGGGCGAGGGTGAGTGATTCGGCGAGGTGGGTGGAGGGGACGACGCCTTTCCAGATGGCTAGTGTTTTGAGGTTGGTGCCGAGGGCGTGGTCGGTGTTGGTGGTGCCGATGGTGGTTTTGGCTGGGTTCCAGACCGGCGGGCCTTCGGGGACGGGGGTGGGGGTGGTGGCTACGGTTTCGCCGTTGATGATCAGATACGAGTTGACTGGGCCCATGACCGCGATCATCGACACTTTCTGTCCGCTGTATACGTCAAAGGGTACGGACAGGTTCCACTCGGAGAGGACCGGGCCGTCGTAGCGCAGTCCGATTCGTTTCCCGTCGTCGGTGTCCCAGATTCCGAGCATGAGCGAGGCAATCGATAATTGACTGCCGTCACCAAGGGGTACTGAGTCTTCGCTGTGAAACACCGTGGCTTGGTCGGTCACCGAGTCGGGGGCGGTGAAGGTGGTGCCGATAGCCCAGGACGCGGCCAGTTCGTTGCACACCCACTGCGGCAGATGATCGGCGACCAGGTCGGTGCCGCCGGGGGCGGTGGCCAACGTGATCGCGTTGTCGGCGGTGAGGTCCCGGTCGACGTGCCAGGCCGCTACCGGCATGGCCGCGGGTTGGGTAGCAGCGACGGCTTGTTCCGCGGTGAGGACCCCGTCGAAGATCTCCACGGTGCCGATCGAACCGTTCCAGAAATGCCCGGCGCTGTTCGAGAGAACGGTACGCCCAATGTCCATAGCATCTAGATCGTTGATATCGCCGAAGAAGCTGGTCGATTCGCCGTGGGCGACGTGCTGGCCGTCCACGTAGATGTGAGTACCGTCAGCTCCTACGGTCACCGCTATTCGATGCCATAATCCGTCGGTTACCAGATTCCGATCGAAAGCCGTCGTGTTCACATCGACACTGTCGTTGCTGGCGAGCACCCCGAACCGTCCATCTGGGGTTTGAGCCAATGACCACAAACTGTCGGCGTCACCGGAATCCGAAACTGAAAACAAAGTCTGAGTACCTTCAGCCCTGGTCGTTTTGAACGTCATCACAGCCGACCCCTCCGACATATCAGCAACATCATCGATCAACCCCGAGAGATCAACTCCCGCCGACCCGTTGAAAGTCATACTCGACGTATCATGACGAACGAGTGCTCGCTGATCGGCACCATCAGATAACCAATCCAACGACGCGGAGGTGTACAGAAACCCGCCTCCTCTGCTTATTGTATGTGTGAAGCTTCCTTCGTAGATGACACCAACCCGAGCATCCGGCAACGCCACAATATCACTGTAGCCAGATGGTCCTTCATGCAAGTACTTGGGAATTTCGCCGTAAGCATCCCACTTCGCGCCCTCATCAGTTGACATCCAGAAATTAAAACAGCTCCGACGCCTGCAAGCGTTCCTGGAAGAATTCTGTCTATTAGCCAGGTCATTAGGACCGGAGTAGGCGATCCTGCTTTTGCTCCCGAAAACAGGCTGATCAGTAGTCGTGATACGAGCCATGCCTATAGCGGTATCCAGCGCTCCTAGAGTAGTCTCTCGCCAAGGGATACCGAAGCTTACTTTGCCGTCCTTGTCAAAGGATGCCCGTACCAGTACCCTCCCTGCTTTGGAAATGCCTCTATACCCACGGGAGTTGATAAGCACGTCACCATTTTCGAGTTCAACCGAGATCACCTCATTCATATGGTAAGTGGGTGAGTCGACCGTGCCGCCGATCTCCCAGGTTTTTCCATGATCATCGCTCCAGAAAACCCAATTGAAAAAGTTGAAGTCACCGAAACCGGGATCAGCTACATAGTTTGAGTAGGTACCAGTTATGAGCAGGCGGTCGCGGGTTGAGTTCTTACGGCTGAGCTGGATAGAATGCCCAGTTGTTGGGTGCCCAAAAGTCCAATTCTGGCCTGAATTGTTGTAGTTGGCCGCAGCATAATCGGAACTGTATACTGCAGTGTAATCAGGGTCATACGGGTAAAAGACCTGGTTCGTGATATCCCCATCATGGGTTCCGGCAGGCGAATTAATTTTATCCCAGTTCCAAGTGTGGCCATGGTCACCACTCCAAGCTGTGATGAACCGACGAATACCATTACCTTTCATATTACCCCATATTTCATGTTCATTTGCAGTATAGATAAGAATCACTTTACCGTCCGGATATTCCGGATCGGTCTTGTCCAGCACAGCGGTAGGATTCTGGGCCGCCCACACTTGACCGTTGGGCAGCACATTTCTTGCGATGATCTGCAAAGGTTCTCAGGTCAGACCATTATCAACACTACGCTTCATAACAATCGTCATGCCTCTGTGAAAGTCTGTAGCGTTATTTCGTCCCTCAGCAAAGACGAGAAGGTCGCCGTTACCAGCACGGATGATCGTCGGAAGACGGTAAAAGTTATACCCCTCTTCCCCATTCTTGAACGCCCAGCTTCGGAAATAAGGCGATTGACTGGTATCAGTGCCAGGTGATATATAGAATGTCTTTTCAAACTTTTGAACATGGCCATGGTATTTCCCACCCAAGGCTGTCGTTGTTTCTACAGATACCTTTCCTGCAACCCCCCCTTTGAACGGATCTGAGTTACCGGTAGGTGCCTCCCATGTCGGGCTCTGCTTATCGGATGTCTGAGCTGACGGAGGACTACCACTCTGGTCATCTCTCGGGAAAACCCATGAATAGGTAGTAGTCTGGCTAGGCGACTTGATCGACTCAATGTTGAACTTGAACGTTCGATCCCCCGTCTGGACATATGATACCGCGGGAGGAGGAAGAGAAGAAGGATAGGTTTCTTTGATCTTCGCCTCGGCCTGTGCCTCGGTGAAAGGGGCATCATAAATTTCGACAAAATAGATAGTTCCATCCATCTCGAACTGGTATCCAGAACCGCTATTATCACTGCCGCCTATCAAGAGGCTGTCAAGCGCAGAGACAGAACTGAAAAAGAAATTCGCATTTGGCACACGTTCAGGATTATCTAAATCCTGACTAGTCATAATAAACGTTCCGTCTGATTGCGACACCGATAAAACAGCCGTTATGCGGCCAGCACCTTGGGGTTTCAAGTGGCTACGAACGAAAGGGGTCAGAAATCTACTATTCTCGCGAAGGAGAGTACCGTAACCCTGGTTGGCCCCGCTACGGATGCCACCGGTGCTGAGCATGAAACAGAACTCGCTACCATGATCACCTTTATCCGATGCGGATACAACACACTGTAGACTAGAGCTTGTAGTTGAAAAAGAAACGACAACAGTACCCTCATCAAGATCTTTGATGTCATCAATATCCCCACTCCTGTCCACAACCTGACCATCTGTTCTGCTGAAGGCGGTCCCAGTTAGGCTGCCGTCATACTTGAAGACAGGATCAGGAATGACGACCCCCCCCCCCCCCCGGACTAGTGGGGTCAGGCTGGACTACTTGAGCAGTTGCCCCCCCCCCCCCCGGCGGAAGTAACAGTAGCAGCCAAAAGACCCACTACAAGACCTACAGAAACTGTCACAAAACGACGACGCATTTTTCCTCCAGATCCAAAGAGTTTGAATAGTATACTCTGTTCTAGAGCTTTGTCAACCACCGGGGCCCGTCATCCCCGATTCGAGCAACTGCGACCCCACCCTCGGCCAGTATCCGTTGCTACCGGAACTATTGTCAGAACCGGTCCAAGCCGTCCGCATCGCAGCCTGAGACGCTTCCCGGACACACACATCAAGGTGATTGAGTTCCGTCGTCAAGATGCTGGGGTGCTGACCGGATCGCTGTTGAGGCTGGGCCTGGCCGCTTCCACGGTGCAGAAGATTTGAACCGGACCGGTTTGGGGGTTGGGGCGTCTGGACTTTTCGTCGTCAGGTTATCGGGTGATGTTGTGGGCGAGGGTGAGTGATTGGGCGACGGGGGTGGAGGGGACGACGCCTTTCCAGATGGCTAGTGTTTTGAGGTTGGTGCCGAGGGCGTGGTCGGTGTTGGTGGTGCCGATGGTGGTGTTGGCTGGGTGCCAGGTGTGTGGGCCTTCGGGGACGGGGGTGGGGGTGGTGGCTACGGTTTGACCGTTGATGATCAGATACGAGTTGACTGGGCCCATGACCGCGATCATCGACACTTTCTGTCCGCTGTACGCGTCGAAGGGTACCGACAGGTCCCATTCGGAGGCGACGGGGCTGTCGTAGCGCAGCCCGATTCGTTCCCCGCCGTCGGGGCCCCAGATTCCCAGCATCAGCGAAGCGGTCGACGCGTTACCTTCGCTGGTGGTCACCGAGTCTTCGCTTTGAAACACCGTGGCCTGGTCGGTCACTGAGTCCGGGGCGGTGAAGGTGGTGCCGATAGCCCAGGACGCGGCCAGTTCGTTGCACTCCCACTGCGGCAGATGATCGGCGACCAGGTCGGTGCCACCCGGGGCGGTGGCCATCGAAATGGCCTGATCGGTGGTGAGGTCTTGGTCGACGTGGAAGGCTGCTACCGGCATGGCCGCGGGTTGGGTAGCGGCGACGGCTTGTTCGGCGGTGAGGACCCCGTCGAAGACCTCCAAGGTGCCGATCGAACCATCCCAGAACCCCGCCGCCCCACCAGAGATGACGACGCGTCCCAAGTCCATGGCGTCGAGGCCGTCGACATCAGCAAAGAAACCGGTCGATTCTCCACCGGCGACGTGTTCGCCGTCCACGTAGATGTGAGTACCGTCAGCTCCGACGGTCACCGCCATGCGATGCCATAACCCGTCGGTCACCAGATCCCGATCGAAGTACGTGAGGTTCACATCTGTGCTGTCGTTGCGGGCATACACCCCGAACCGCCCATCGCCGGTTTGAACCAACGACCACATGCTGTCCGCGTCACCAGAATCCGAAACCGAAAACAGGGTCTGACCGCCAGCCACCCCATCAGTTTTGAACGTCACCACCACCGATCCCTCGGTTATATCCTCGACCTCACCAACCAACGACGAAAGATCGACAAACCCCGACGACGACCCGTCGAAAACTGTCCCGGACGCATCATGACGTACGAGTGCTCGCTGATCGTTCCCACCGGACATCCAATGCAATGACGTTGAAGCGAACCGGACACCGCGGAGTGGTCTATGGACTCCCTCGTAGAGGACCCCAAGTCGTGTATCTGGCAGGCCGATGGTGTCGCTGTACCCTGCGTGTCCGGAGTTCAGTCGCTTAGGGCTCGACCCGTAAGCGTTCCACCGCTCACCTTCGTCGGTGGACATCCAGAAGGCCATATTGTTGCGCCGTGGTCCTTGTGGCGTAGAGAAAGCGATCCTATTTTTGCTCCCGAAAACGGTCTGATCCTCCGTGGTGACACGGGCCATACCAGCGGCAACTGCTGGGACTCCCAAAAGATCAGTTGCAAGCCAGGACTCGCCGAAGCTGGCGTTGCCGTCAGCGTCAAATGAGACACGGACCAGCACCCGTCCTACCAGTTTGTCCTTGAGGTATCCGCGAGAGTTGATCAGCACCCGACCGTCTTCTAGCTCCACTCCGATAGACTCGTTCAAGTTATAGGTCGACGGGATTCTACCTCCGATAGTCCAGCTGGTACCGTGGTCATCGCTCCAGAACACATAGTTATGAGTGGCGAGTCGTAGGGTTCGAGCGGGCACGAAGTAGGCACCGCTGAAGAACAATCGACCGTTCGTCACGGCGTTACCACGTTCCAACTGGATCGAGTGTCCCAGTGTGGGCATAGTGAGCCCGAACGCCGACTCTAGGTCCTGGTTATAGTTGGCTGCCGCATACTTCGTGTCATAGACTGCCGTGTATGCAGGGTTGTTTGTGGGGGCGACCTGGCCGGTGATGTCACCCGGGTTGGTGCCCTCCGGTGAGCTGACCGGGTCGCGACGCCAGGTGTGACCATGATCGCCGCTCCACGCTGTTATGACCCGCCGGACACCATGACCGCGCATCACTTCGAGCGCGGCGTATTCGGTCGCGTTGTAGACGATCACGATCTTGCCGGCAGGGTAGTCCAGATCGGTCTTATCCAGTACCGCGGTGACATTCTGTGCTACTAGATGCTGACCAGTCGAAGGGACAATGTTTTCCGCTATCACCTGTAGACGCCCCCAAGTAGCACCGTTATCCGCACTGCGCTTCATCACCACCGACAACCCCTGATGAAAGTCCGAACAGAAGTCGGGTCGTCCTTCGGCTAATGCTAGGAGGTCACCGTTACCGGCCCGGATTATGACCGGCAGCCGATAACATTTGAAGCCGTCCTCACCGTTCGTGAACACCCAGGTCTGGAAATAGTCCCGTTGTCCGGTAGCATCAGCCGGTGCAATAAAGAACCTAGTTGTTTGTGTAAAACCATGGTGTAGGCCAGGCGATGATATTGTTGCCGTCACGGTGACCCGTGCAGGGATACCAGCCTCAAACGGGTCGAACTCACCGGAAGGGGCTGTCCACAGCTGGCTTTGCGAGTTGGACGTACCGCCACCGGGAAATGTCCAGAGATAGGATGCGGTCAGGTTTCCGATCGGTGGTTGTATATCAAACTGGAATGTCCGGTCACCAGTGCGGATATAGGAAACTCCGCTAGGGAAAGACAGGTAGGTCTTTGCGATCTCAGCTTTGGCTTGGGGTTCGGTAAAAGGAGTACCGTACACTTCAACCGAATAGACAGCACCGGTCAGATACCATTCGTAGCTACGCTTGTTGTCGTCGTTCGCTCCGATCAGCAACGAGTCGATATCGCTGATGGAACTGAAGAACGATTTTACTGATGAGTCACGTTGAGTGGCCCAGGTCTCGCCGAAGTCCTGGCTGGACATCAGAAACGCCCCATCTGCTTGCGATACTGATAACACCGCGGTGATACGCCCGGCTTGTCGGGCGCTGCTCCGGCTGAGCAAGCCGGGCAAGCGTCTACCATTTTCGCGTGCCATCAGCCCGTAGTTGTCCGCATAGGCATAAAAGCAGATATTGCTTGACGCGTCCCCTTGATCCGACGCGCAAACAATTGCACCACCACCAGCTGCTCGAACATCAAACGAGACAACGATAGTACCCTCTACAAGATCCTTGATCGTGTCAATACGATTCTGATCCTGTACTACAGCCGTTGAACCATTGAAGGCGGTCCCCGTTTGGCCGCCGTCATATCTGAAGACAGGATCTGGAAGGACGACCCCCCCCCCCCCCCCCCCGGACTGGTGGGGTCAGGCTGGACTATTTGAGCAGTTACCCCCCCCCCCCCCCCCCGGCGGAAGTAACAGCGGCAGCCAAAAGACCCACTACAAGACCTACAGAAACTGTCACAAAACGACGATGCATTACTTCTCCAAATCTAAAGGTTTGAACAGTATGCTCTGTTCTAGAGCTTTTGTCAACCATCGGGGCCCGTCACACCCCGATTCGAGCAACTGCGACCCACCCTCGGCCAGTATCCGTTGCTACCGGAACTATCGTCAGAACCGGTCCAAGCCGTCCGTATCGCAGCCTGAGACACTTCCCGGACATACACACCAAGGTGATTGAGTTCCGTCGTCAAGATGCTGGGGTGCTGACCGGATCGCTGTTGAGGCTGGGCCTGGCCGCTTCCACGGTGCAGACGATCTTGAACCGGACCGGTTTGGGGGTTGGGGCGTCTGGACTTTTCGCTGTCGGGTTATCGGGTAATGTTGTGGGCGAGGGTGAGTGATTGGGGCATGGCCTTTTGGGTGACCCACTGCAATTACCTGTTCGATAAATAGCCAGTGAGATCCTTTTATAGGTGATAGCTGATTCACATAATGCCTGAATTTTTTGGTCTATTCCTCAGGTTGTTAAACTTAGGTAGTCTTACCGTGAACCTCAGTCGTATGTGGCCATTAAGCGGGGTAAAGCGGTATCTGTTCTATGATGGATGCTTTGGGCTCCTAGGGTGAGTGATTGGGCGAGGTGGGTGGAGGGGACGACGCCTTTCCAGATGGCTAGTGTTTTGAGGTTGGTGTCGAGGGCATGGTCGGTGTTGGTGGTTCCGATGGTGGTGTTGGCTGGGTTCCAGACCGGTGGGCCTTCGGGTACTGGGGTAGGTTCGGTGTGTACGGTTTCGCCGTTGATGATCAGATAGGAGTTGACTGGTCCCATGACTGCGATCATCGACACTTCTTTGCCTTGGTAGGTTTCGTCGAAGGGTGCGGATAGGTCCCATTCGGAGGTGACGGGGCCGTCGTAGCGCAGTCCGATTCGTTTCCCGTCAGTGGTGTCCCAGATTCCCAGCATCAACGAAGCGGTCGACGCGTTACCTTCGCTGGTGGTCACCGAGTCTTGGCTTTGAAACACCGTGGCTTGGTCGGTCACCAAGTCAGGGGCGGTGAAGGTAGCGCCGATAGCCCAAGAGGCTGACAGCTCGTTGCACACCCACTGCGGCAGATAATCACCGACAAGCCGCTCGCCGCCCAATCCGGTGCCTGCCGTGATGACGTTGTCGGTGGTGAGGTCTTGATCGACGTGCCAGGCCGCTACCGGTATAGCGGCGGGTTGGGTAGCGGCGACGGCTTGTTCTTCGGTGAGCACCCCGTCGAAGATCTCCACCGTGCCGATCGAACCATCCCAGAACCCCATCGGCCCACCAGAGGTGACGACGCGTCCCAGGTCCATAGCGTCCAGATCGCCGACATCGCCGAAGAAGCCGGTAGATTCCCCTTCCGCGACGAGTTGGCCGTCCACATAGACATCAGTACCTCCGGATCCGACCGTTATCGCTATTCGATGCCATAACCCGTCGGTTACCAGATCCCGATCGAAAGCCGTCATGTTCACATCAACACTATCGTTACGGGCATACACCCCGAAACGCCCATCGGTGGTTTGAACCAACGACCACGCCTTATTGGCGTTACCAGAATCAGAAACCGAGAACAATACCTGACCCGTGTCCGTTCCAGCCGTCTTGAACATAACCACAACCGACCCCTCGGCCATATCCTCGACCTCACCAACCGACTCCGAAAGATCGACAAACCTCAACGACCCGTTGAAGGTCGTACTGGACGCATCATGACGTAGGAGTGCTCGCTGATCATTACCATCAGACAACCAATGAAGCGACGCAGAAACAAACAAAATACCACCGAATCTAAGAGATGTCGAATTCTTGCTTCCCTTATAGAGAATCCCAACCCGAGCATCCGGCAAAGCGACAACATCACTGTAGCTAGTTGGACCTGAATCAATTAGCTTAGGTGTATACCCACGCCAGCTACGGCCTTCGTTAGTTGACATCCACAAGCGCAACCGGACACGATGAAGTCTTCCACGCATATCTGGGCCAGTGAAAGCGATCCTGCTCTGGCCTCCGAAAATGGCTTGATCAGTATTTGTTATACGTCCCATACCACCGGCGGTGTTGATTGTGTTCAAAATGGGCGCCACCGTAGGGACACCAAAACGGATACTTCCATCGGAATTGAAAGTTGCATGAGTTATTGCCCGCCCCTTCCAACGTTGTCTACCACCATCAGTATAGACATTATAGCTTTTCTCACCGGGTTTTCTAAGAAGAAGGCGAGAGTTAATGAGCACGTCACCATTTTCGAGCTCTACTGAGATAGCCTCATTTAGAAAGTAACCAGACGAAGAGACAGTGCCACCAATCTCCCAGGTATCACCATGGTCATCACTCCAATAGACATAGTTATGACTATTGAAATGTTGGTCTGGTGAATGTAATGTATATGTACCGGTTGCAAATAGACGACCGTTGGTCTGAGCCGAACCATGCTTGAGCTGGATAGAATGTCCCTGAGTCGGTTGATTAAAGGCAAAGCGTTCCTCTGAGCTATAATTGTAGTTAGCCGCGGCATAGGCCGTATTGTACACGGCCGTGTACGATGGGTTATATGGACGACCAACCTGGTCAGTGATATCTCCATCATGGGTTCCAGCAGGCGAATCAATTGTATCATAGTTCCAAGTATGGCCATGGTCACCGCTCCAAGCCATGAACGCTCGACGAATGCCTTGACCACCGGTATTGTCGAAGGCACCGTGTTCTGTCTTGTTATAGAGGAGAATGACTCTGCCTTGCGGGTACCTTGCATCAGTTTTGTCCAGCACAGCACTGGGGTTCTGTGCTACCTCCCGACGTCCGGTTGTGGGGACAATATTTTCTGCAACGACTTGTAAAGGTCCCCAAGTCATACCATTATCAACGCTACGTTTCATAGCCACTGAAATACCGTTCTGATGGTCATCACACTTTACGCGGGTGAAAGTTTGCCTCGGACGTGCTTCCGTGAAAGCAAGAAGATCACCATTACCAGCGCGAATGATCGCTACTATATGGAAGCAACCAAATCCTCCCTCACCATTCCTGAACACATAATTTATGAAGTAAGGCAACTGGCCAGCTGTGCTGCTACCGTCATCCGGCGCAATATAGAAGGTTGTAGTCTGCGTGAACCCGTAATGAGTGCCTGGCGAGGATATCTTTGCCGTGACTGTGACTTCGGCTGGATATCTCTCAAACGGGTCCTGTCTGCCGGTAGGTGCTGTCCACGTTGGGCTTTGTGTCATGGATGTGCTATCGTCCGGGAACTCCCATCTATAGGTTGCAGATAAATTTCCGATTGGTGGTTGGATATCAAACTGAAACGATCGTTCCCCGGTCCGGATATAAGATACCCCACCAGGGAAAGGCAGATAACTCTCTCTGATCTTGGTCTGAGCTTGAAGCTCAGTAAAAGCTGAATCATAGATTTCCACAAAATAGATAGTTCCTCTATATTTTCGTTCATATCCATAGCTGCTATCGTCGTTGCCGCCTATAACAAGGCGATTAATATCGTTGACCGAACTGAAGAATGATGTTGAGGACGAATCCCGATGTGTAGTACTCAAGTCCTGACTGGTCATCAGAAATGTCCCATTCTCTTGTGAAACTGATAGCACCGCAGTTATACGGCCAGCTCCCCAAGCCGAACGCACACTTCGAATATCATTGATGACAACATCTGCCTCGTGCGCATAAGCACCATATACGCCGTCCCAGATACATAAGCAGAACTCACTTCCGCCATCAGTCGAATCTGACGCACTCACAATAGAAACCAGGGTTTGATATTCACTCATATCAAACGAGACAACAATAGTACCCTCTGTCAGATCCTTGATCTGATTCATATAACTCGTTGACTGTAGAGCAACTGTCGAACCTCGAAAAATAGTCCCCGTTTGGCCGCCGTCATACTCGAAGACGGGATCAGGAATGACGACTGCGGGCGTCTGCGCCTGGGCCTGAGCCGACAGAGCAGTTACCCCCCCCCCCCCCCGGGGCGGAAGTAACAATGGCAGCCAAAAGACCCACTACAAGACCTACAGAAACTGTCACAAAACGACGACGCATTTTTCCTCCAGATCCAAAGATTTGAATAGTGTGCTCTGTTCTAGAGCTTTTGTCAACCACCGGGGCCCGTCATCCCCCGATTCGAGCAACTGCGACCCACCTTTCTCCGCGCCCCAGAACAGCGGAACCCAAGACCGCGTGTCCGCCACCAGGCAACATCGGCTACTACGATCACCACGGAGCCCACGGAGTACTCAACTGGAAAACACCGACCTCGACCCTTCACCACCCTCCTGCGGAGCACGACCGGCATCTTCCACTCGGAGCACGACCAACCTCGGTGGGATGCGGATCGGTATCATCTGCCCCTACAGCCTGACCGTTCCCGGCGGGGTGCAGACTCAGGTCCTTGCCTTGGCCCGGGCTCTGCGGCGCAAGGGCTACGCCACCCGGGTGATGGGCCCCTGCGACGGCCCACCCCCTGACCCGGGTGTTACCCCCCTCGGAGCAAGCATTCCCGCCATCTCCAACGGCTCCATCGCCCCGATCGCGCCCGACCCGGCCTGCCAGCTCCGGGTCATCAGAGCCTTGCGGGACGAGGACTTCGACGTCATTCACCTTCATGAGCCGCTGGCCCCCGGGCCCACCATGACGGCGCTGTTCACCAAGCCTGCACCCCTGCTCGGCACATTCCACGCTGCCGGTCGCTCCCTGCCCTATGACCTCATGCCCAGGGCCGCTCGATTCCTGGCCGGCCGGCTCGATGACCGGGTCGCTGTCTCTCCAGCGGCCCAAGACATGGCTAGCACCGCCCTCGGAGGCAACTACACTGTGGCTTTCAACGGGATCGATACGGTTCCTTATCGCGACGCTGCCCCCGCTCCCACCACCCATCCGACCATTCTGTTCTTGGGACGCCACGAGCCTCGCAAGGGTTTGGGAGTGCTGCTCGATGCTCTTGACGGGTTGCCGGGCTCGATCCGGTTGTGGGTGGCCGGGGAGGGTCCGGAGACGGCTGAACTGCGGGGTCGGTCGGTCGGTGATCACCGGGTCGAGTGGCTCGGGACCATCACCGACACCGAGAAGATCGCTCGGCTCAAAGGGGCTGACCTGTTCTGTGCGCCGTCTCTTCATGGTGAGTCCTTCGGCATAGTGCTGCTCGAGGCCATGGCTGCCGGCACGCCGGTGGTGGCCAGCGATCTGCCCGGATACCGCAACGTGGCCCGACCCGGACGTGACGCCCTGTTGGTTCCTCCCGGTGACTCCTCCGCTTTGGCCGCCGCTATCCGGACGACCCTCACCGACACCGACACCACCGCGGCGCTGGTAGCCAACGGCCTCGCCCGGGCCGACGATTTCTCGATGTCTCGCCTGGCCGATCTCTACCTCGGCCGCTACGAGCAGATCGCTCTGGCCGGTCTTGGCGGAACCAGAATCGCTGGGGGCGGTGAGGCTGGAGTCGGTGCCTCTGCAACCAGAGCCCGACTCGCTACACTGCCCGAACGTTGACGGTATGTCACTCTCGCAAAATTGCCTTCCGGAAGATGACCGATGACCATCCCGTCCCATCGATCCTGAACGAAGCGAGCTGAAACGTGCTCAGGGTTGCGCCATTGGTCATAGTTGCAGTGCCGGCCGCGGTCGCGGCGGCTGCTGCCGCTGTCGCCGCGACCGCGGCCGGAGCGCCGCTCGGCCTGATCGTCATGGTGGCTGTGGCGGTAACCGTCGCTGTAGCAGCCTGGTTGTGGTATCGATCCCCGAGAGCGGTGTTGAGAGCGTTGGGCGCGATGCCGGTAACCGGGGGGGAATCCTCCCGTCTGGTCAACATCGTGGAAAACTTGTGCGCTGTCAATGGCCTGACCGAACCCGAAGTGCACGTGACCGAGCCGGCCGTGCCCAACGCGGCCGTGGTGGGTCGCCGGCGGTCGGGTTCGCACTTGGTGGTGACCCGGGGTCTGCTCGATGTCCTCGACCGGCTGGAACTGGAGGCAGTCGTAGCCCGGGAGCTGTGTCAGATCCGGCGAGGGGTACGAGGGGCCACCGTGCTGGCCGGCGTGGCCGGGCTGCTGGGCTCGGGGACGGTGGCAGCACGGTTGGTCGGACGCATGGTCGACCCCCGGTCGGTGATCACCGACGACATAGAAGCCAGCAGGCTGACCCGCTACCCACCGGCGCTGTCCTCGGCTCTGACCAAGCTCGCCGAGGGTGGTGAAGTGGATTCGGCGCCCGCGCTGCGCCATCTGTGGATGGTGGAACCGAAGGCCCGGCTGGGAACGGCAGCGATCCAGCCGCCGGTAAGCCTGAGAATCGACGCACTGGAGGAGATCTGATGCCGCTGCGACCAAAAAGCGCACTATCGGCTGCCATCGTGGGGCTGGGCTTGGTGGCTGCGGCCTGCGCCGACAACGAAAGCACGGAGCCGGCGCAGGGAACCGAGCCGGTTTCCTCCACCGATTCCGGCGTGACCACGACCGTGACCACGACCACTGCCGTCGGCGGCTCTGTGCCGAGCGAGGGTGAATCCCAGAATGGGCAGGCGCCCGGATCAGACTTCTCGGCCCCCCTGACCGGTGAGCCTGTCGGTGATGCCGCCTTGGCCCGGCAACGGGCCATGGTGGTCAAGGTCGGCAACAACAACGATCGATCACGGCCCCAGACCGGGCTGGTGGAAGCCGACGTCGTCTACGAAGAACTGATAGAGGGCCTCAAGACCCGGTTCATGGCCGTGTACCACTCCGAGACCCCCGACACCGTCGGTCCGGTGCGGTCGGGGCGGACCGGCGACCTCGAGCTGCTGGCCGATCTGGGTGTCCCCTACTTCGTCTATTCAGGGGCCAACACCACGGTGGAGCGGGAGCTGTCTCGAGCCGAGAAGGCGGGCGATTTCATCCGGGTCGGAGCCTTGGACACGGCTGAGCCGTTCTGGCGCGATCCTGAACGGGATGCGCCGTACAACCTTTACCTGCTCAGAGACAACTTCGACGCGACCGGCTTCGAGGTCGGCGCCCCGCCCCCCGCGGTCGAAGAGCTCTTCGAATACGGCGATGCCGATGCTTCCGGCGTCGACAACGCGTCCGGCATCACCGTGTCGTACCCAGGCCGCTTCGGCCGGTCCTCGACCCATGTCTGGGATGACGAGGCGAAGGGCTGGGTCCGGATTCAGGACGGCACCTTGCACACGGCCGTGGTCAACGGAACCGAGGTTGAAATAGCCCCTGCCAACGTAGTGGTGGTTCGGGTCGATTACAAGCGTTCCGAGGCCGATGGCGAATCACCAGAGGCTGTTTCTTACGGTCGGGGCCGGGCCTGGGTGCTGACCGGAGGCACAGTCTACTTGGGCACTTGGGAGCGCTCGGAAGGCCAGGCCGGGTACCGGTTCTACGACAACACCGGCGCCGCCGTGACGCTGGCCCCCGGCCCTACCTGGATTCTGCTCGCCAACCGCAGCGGACCCTTCCCCGATTCGGAGGTCGAGTTGTTGACCAAGGCCGACGCCCAGCGCCTCTTGGACCGGACCCGGGCCGCAGCAGGGTGACGCCGGGAAGGGCGGGCGACAAGGTGATTTCTCAGGGCGACGGCAGCGATCGCTTCTAGGATGGCACCGTGATCACTTCGACGACTTCTTCGCAGACCTCCCCGGCCGGGCGTTCCACCGGCACCGGGCTGGTCAAGAGGGGCTTGGCCGAGATGCTCAAGGGCGGCGTCGTCATGGATGTCGTCACCGCTGACCAAGCCCGTATCGCCGAGGATGCCGGAGCTGTCTCGGTCATGGCCTTGGAGCGGGTGCCGTCGGACATCCGCCGGGACGGAGGCGTGTCGCGGATGTCGGATCCCGAGATGATCCAGGCCATCCAGGCTGCGGTCAGCCTTCCGGTAATGGCCAAGGCCCGTATCGGCCACTTCGCCGAAGCTCAGGTTCTTCAAGCCCTGGGGGTGGACTACATCGACGAGTCGGAGGTGCTCACCCCCGCCGACGAGGCCCACCACATCGACAAATGGGCTTTCAAGGTTCCATTCGTGTGTGGCGCCACCAACCTCGGGGAAGCCCTGCGCCGGATCAGCGAAGGGGCCTGCATGATCCGCTCCAAGGGCGAGGCCGGCACCGGCAACGTGGTAGAAGCGGTCCGACATCTCCGCTCGATCGTCGGCGACGTCAACAAGATCACCCAGGCCGACTCGGCCGAGCTCTTCGACTGGGCCAAGAAGCTGCGGGCGTCATTGTCTCTGATTCAAGAGATCGCCAGTACCGGTACTCTGCCGGTACCGCTGTTCTGTGCAGGTGGGATAGCCACCCCGGCTGACGCCTCGTTGGTGATGCAACTCGGCGCCCAAGCCGTGTTCGTCGGCTCGGGGATCTTCAAGAGCGCCACCCCGGCCAAGATGGCGTCGGCCATCGTGGAAGCGGTCACCAACTACACCGATCCCGAGATCGTCATGAAGGTGAGCGCCGGCTTGGGCCAGGCCATGAAGGGGCTCGAGACGGCGACGCTGGAGACGAAGCTGGCCGACCGGGGTTGGTGAATCCGACCGTCGGCGTGCTCGCCCTGCAAGGAGCGTTCGCCGTTCACGCCGTCGTCTTCGAACGGCTCGGCGGTCGCCCGGTGGAGGTTCGCACCCCAGACCAGTTGGCCGCGATCGACGCCTTGGTGATTCCTGGGGGCGAATCGACCACGATCTCGATGCTGCTGGAGCGGTCCGGGTTGCTGGAACCGGTCCAGGACCGGCTCCGAGCCGGTCTTCCCGTCCTGGGAACGTGCGCGGGAATGATCCTGCTCGCTTCTGAGATCGTCGACGGCCGTCACGACCAGTGCGCCCTCGGGATTCTCGACATGTCGGTGCGCCGCAACGCCTATGGAACCCAGATCGACAGCTTCGAGACCGACATCGAGATCCAGGGCCTGGCTTCGCCGTTTCCGGCTGTGTTCATCCGGGCCCCGGCCGTGGAGCGGATCGGTCCCGGTATCGATGTTCTGGCCTCGATCGAGGGACGGCCCGTGCTGTGCCGGTCGGGGGCGGCCGTCGTCGCCGCCTTCCACCCCGAACTGTCCGGTGACGACCGTATCCATGCACGGTTCCTGTCCGAGATGTGATGGCGAGCCGGTGATGCAAGTACGCCGGTGATGCAAGTACTCTGTGGCTCGTGATAGTGCGGCAGTTCTCGGGGTCCCGGCGGTGAGCGGCCATAGCA
The DNA here is from genome assembly GCA_963422655.1 of Acidimicrobiales bacterium. Lineage (GTDB taxonomy): Bacteria > Actinomycetota > Acidimicrobiia > Acidimicrobiales > Aldehydirespiratoraceae > CATQHS01. Next base: position 2,590,198 of record OY730440.1, read on the forward strand.
AGTGGGCCACCATCAAGCACCGCAAAGGCGCGGCCGACGCCAAACGGGGCAAGCTCTTCGCCAAGTTGATCAAGCAGGTGGAGGTGGCGGCCCGCCACGGCGGGGGCGACCCGGAAGCCAACCCGGCCCTGCGGACCATGTACCAGAAGGCCCGGGACAATTCGGTGCCGACCGACACCATCGAGCGGGCCGTCAAACGAGGTACCGGTGAGCTCGAAGGCGTCCGCTACGAACCGGCTACCTACGAGGGCTACGCCCCGGGCGGGGTAGCACTCTACATCGAGTGCCTCACCGACAACCGCAACCGCACCGGCAGCGAAGTGCGCAGCGCCCTGACCCGCAACGGCGGTTCGTTGGCCGAGCCGGGGTCGGTGGCATGGCAGTTTCAGCGCCGAGGGGTAATGCTGGTTCCCCGCGACACCGACGAGGACGAGTTGATACTGGCCGCCCTCGAGGCTGGAGCCGGTGATGTCGTCGACGCCGGTGAAATGTGGCAGGTGATCACCGAACCGGGTCTGCTCACCGGGGTCCGGGAGGCAGTGGGGGCCGCGGGCATAACGATCTCCGGCGCTGACCTCACCATGGTGCCCACCACTACGGTGCCGGTCACCGAACCGGTGACGGCCCGTCAAGTGTTGAAGCTCATGGACCTCATCGACGACCTCGACGACGTGCAAGACGTCCACGGCAACTTCGACATCAGCGACGAGCTGATAGAAGCCACGACCAACTGACCGGCCTCGGCCGGCAGCGGTGGAGTTCGGGTACGCCCGGGAGTACGAGTGTTGCCGGAGGGTTCGCGGTGCGGCCCGAGGGTCCGCGCTGGCCCGGGCCTGGCCCGGTAGCGTGAGTACACATGTTCGTGCTCGGTATCGATCCTGGCCTGTCCCGTTGTGGCTACGGCTGCGTGGAACAGGGTCGGAAGCCCCGGGCCACTGCGGCCGGCGTCATCACCACCGATACCGGCCTCGACCGGTCGGTCCGTCTGGCTGTGCTCCAATCCGAGATCCGCAGCCTTCTCGTCGAGCTCGGGCCCGGCGTGGTGGCCATGGAGCGGGTGCTGTCACAGCGGAATGTCTCGACGGCCATGACCGTGGGCTACGCCAGCGGGGTGGTCATGGCCGAGGCGGCCGCGGCCGGGTGCGAGGTAGTGGAGTACTCACCCAACCAGGTCAAGGAGGCAGTGGCCGGTTGGGGCGGCGCCGACAAGGACGAAGTCGGTGCCATGGTGCAGACGTTGCTGGGCCTGCCCCGGCGACTGCAGCCCGCCGACGCCGCCGACGCCGTGGCCGTGGCCTTGTGCCATCTGGCCCACCACCCGGTGACGGCCCAGATCAACCGGGCGTCGGCTCGGGCTGGTTCGAACTGGTCGGACCGTTCGCGGGCAACTCGATGATCGGGTCGTTGCGGGGCCGGTTACTGGACCGCTCCCTGGCCGCAGAATTGCTGTTGGAGGTTCAGGGGATCGGGTACCGGGTGAAGGTCACCCCGGCCACGGCGGCCAGGTTGGGTGAGATCGGCGCCGAAGTATTCGTCCATGTTCATCACGCCCTACGGGCCGAGGACGAGATGCTGTTCGGTTTCGTTACCGTCGACGAGCGGCGGGTGTTCGAGGCCCTGATTCGGGTGCCGGGCGTGGGTCCGGCCCTGGCCCTGGCCGTCTTGTCGGTTCATGATTGCGTGACTCTGCGCCAAGTGGTGGCTACCGACGATGTCGACGGCCTGTGCCTGGTTCCCGGTATCGGCAAGAAGACCGCGGTGCGCCTGTTGTTGGAGTTGAAGTCCAGGCTGGATCTGCCCGACTCGCAGATGCCACCGGAGACGGGCACCTCACCGGAGCCGGGATCCGATGTCCGGGCCGATGTCCGGGCTGCACTCGATGGTTTGGGCTACGGGGCGGAGGAGATCAGGAACGTGCTGGCCGGGTTGCCCGCCGATGGTGACAGCGGTGATGTGTTGCGGACCGCGCTGCGCCGTTTGGCAACAGAGAGCTGACCGGTGACGATGGCGGACAATGAGGCGTGGGTCGGATGGGGCTGGTGGGGTAGCGATGGCCCGTAACGAGTTGCTGGCCGGAAGAACCGGTGAGGAACCTGGCGGTTCCTCCGAGCCGGATCGAGATCCTGAGGTCGACGAGTTGTTGTCGCCGACGGTGCAGCCCCACGACCAAGTCACCGAGACCGGTCTGCGGCCTCGGACCCTGGTTGATTTCGTGGGTCAAACCGAGCTGAAAGGCCACCTGGGGGTGCTGTTGGGCGCTGCCCGCAAACGTCAGGAACCGGCCGATCATCTGCTGTTCGCTGGCCCTCCGGGCCTGGGCAAGACCACTCTGGCCAACATCGTGGCCAACGAGGTGGACACCAACCTGCAGGTGACGTCGGGTCCGGCTCTGGAACGAGCTGGCGATCTCGCCTCCATACTGGCCCGGCTCGAGACCGGTGACGTGTTGTTCATCGACGAGATCCATCGCTTGCCTCGACCGGTGGAGGAAGTGCTCTACCCGGCCATGGAGGACTTCCGGATCGACGTGGTTATCGGTAAGGGACCGGCCGCTCGCTCGATTCGGCTCGACCTGGCTCCCTTCACCCTGGTGGGGGCCACGACCCGCACCGGTCTCATCACCGGACCGCTCCGAGACCGTTTCGGGCTCGTCTCCCGGCTTGATTACTACTGCACCGACGATCTGACCGCCATCGTGGAGCGGTCCGCTCGCATTCTTTCGGTGGACATCGACGGGCCGGGGTCGGCCGAGATCGCCCGACGGGCTCGGGGCACCCCTCGTATAGCCAACCGCCTGTTGCGCCAGGTCCGTGACTTTGCCGAGGTGCAGCGCAACGGTCGGATCGACCACACCATCGCCGCCGAAGGCTTGGACTTCTTCGGCGTGGACAGGATCGGCCTCGACAAGGCGTCGCGAGCGGTGCTGGAAGCGGTGTGCGGTCGCTTCGACGGCGGTCCGGTTGGTCTTTCCACCCTGGCCATCGCTGTGAGCGAGCCGGCCGAGACCGTCGAGGACGTGTACGAGCCCTTTCTCATACAGCAGGGCCTGCTCATGCGCACTCCCCGAGGCCGGGTGGCCACCGCGGCGACTTGGAATCATCTCGGTTTGATCCCGCCTCGACCCGACCCCGACATCAAGTCGGGGCTCTTCGGCTGACGAATGGGCAGCGCCGGGGAGCAACCGCCCCAGACGGCTGCACCGGCCTGGCCTCTGAGCGAGACCGAGCCCCAGGGGCCTGAGGACATCGACTACCGATTGCCGTACTGGGCCATTGCTCAGACCCCCCGCTGCCAGCGTGACCAAGCCCGGCTGCTGATCGACCACGGCAACCGGATCGATCATCGTCGGGTCTGCGACCTGCCCGAGCTGCTCGAACCCGGCGATGTCATGGTGGTCAATGACACCCGAGTTTTCCCGGCTCGGCTCCGGTTGCGCCGGGCCACCGGCGGGGCAGTTGAAGTGCTCCTGCTGGAAGAGAAGCAGGATCAGAGATCCGACGGTCCCTGGTGGGAGGCGCTGGTGCGACCGTCGCGCCGGTTACGGGCCGGCGAGATCGTCGGGAATGACCTGATAAAGGTGGAGATCGGCGCCGATCTGGGCCAGGGGCGGCGTCGGGTGCGACCGGTCCGGTCCGGTTCGGATCTGTTCGGCCTGCTCGACGAGATCGGCTCGGTGGCTCTGCCGCCCTACATCGAGGACCCGATCGCTGATCGGGAGCGCTACCAGACGGTGTTTGCTCGCCGCCCCGAATCGGTGGCCGCGCCCACTGCCGGTCTCCACCTGACCGAGCCCTTGTTGAAACGGATCCGGACCCGGGGCGTAACAGTGGCCTCGATCGAACTAGCCATAGGGCTCGACACCTTCCGTCCGGTGACGGTGGACCGTCTCGATGAGCACGTCATGCACAGCGAGCGTTACCGGGTGCCGACGGTGACCGCCGAAGCAGTGGCCGCGGCTGGCCGGGTGGTAGCGGTGGGGACGACGGTGGTGCGGGCCTTGGAGACGTGGTCGGCCACGGGCGTGGCATCGGGCCGCAGCAGCCTGTTCATCCGCCGGCCTTTCCCGTGGCAGGTCGTCGACGTGCTCATGACCAACTTTCATCTCCCTCGCTCGACGCTGTTGTGTCTCGTGGATGCCTTCGTGGGCCCCCGATGGCGCTATCTCTACCGGACGGCGCTGGCCGAGGGTTACCGGTTCCTGTCCTTCGGTGACGCCATGCTGTTGCATCGCGCTTGCGCCGTGCACGCTGGGGGTTAAGGGCGTTGCGGGCTACGTTCATCTTGGAGTCGGTTGATGCTGGGAGTGAGGCCAGGACTGGTCGGGTTGTGACGGCTCGGGGTTTGTTCTCCACCCCTTGCTTCATGCCGGTCGGCACCCGAGGAGCCGTGCCGCATCTAGCTTCAGTAGACCTCGAAGCGCTCGGGGTGGAGGTGGTCCTCGCCAACTCCTATCACTTGATGTTACGACCGGGACCCGAGACCATTGCCGGCCTTGGTGGGATTCACGGTTTTGTCGGCTGGTCGGGGCATGTGTTGACCGACTCGGGCGGGTATCAGATTTTCTCACTGCGTCCGGCTGTGGATGACAACGGGGTCAGGTTCGTTTCCACTTACGACGGATCTGCTCATGTGCTCACGCCGGAACGAGCTGTCGAGGTGCAGTCTCTGATCGGAGCCGACATCACCATGGCGCTCGACGTGTGCCCGCCCGCTAAGGCCGAACCGTCCGTCGTGCGTGTCGGCGTCGAACGAACCGCAAGCTGGGCCCGCAGGGCCAGGGCCGCTTTTATCGGCCACCCCGATGCGTCTGGGCGGCAGTGCCAGTTCGGGATCGTGCAGGGTGGCACCGACGAAAAGCTACGGGCCGAGTCGGCTCGACGGACCGTCGAAGTCGGTTTCGACGGGTACGGGATCGGGGGGCTGTCGGTGGGGGAGCAGCGGCCGGAGATGCTGACTGCCCTGGAGGCTTGCCTACCGGAACTACCACCGGATCAGCCTCGATACATGATGGGCTTGGGCGATCCGGTCGGGATCACTGAGTCGGTGGCTCGCGGTGTGGACATGTTCGATTGCGTGCTACCAGCTCGGCTGGGCCGTCACGGCACCGTCTTGACCGACACCGGCCGGTTCAACCTCAGACGTAGCGAGAATGCCCTCAGCGACGAACCGCTCGACCCGAGCTTCCCCGACAGCCCGGCCGGGCGCTGGTCACGAGGATATCTACGCCACCTACTCGCCGTCAAAGAACCGACCGCGGCCCGGCTCCTCACCATGCACAATCTGGCCTGGCTGCTGCGGTTCATGCACCGTCTCCGTACTGCTATCGCTGACGGGCGGTTCGAGCAGCAACGAGCCGAGATCCATCAGGTCTGGGAGGGCTGAACCGCTATTCACTTGGCGCTTGTCAATAGGGCGTCGAAAAGGCCGAAGCCTTGGCCGGTACCACCGGCCAAGGCTTCGAACGTGTCCGTGTGCGGTTGTGGTTACTGGAGTTTTTGCCAGAGGCGAGCGAGGAACGAGGCCATCTGCTCGCGGGTGACTATACCGTCGGGGTCGTAGGTGGTGGCGGTCTTGCCGGCCGTGATACCCAGACCGTAGATGCACTTCACATCGTCGGCGTAATCAGCATCGGCAGCAACGTCGGTGAACACCAACGACTCGCCTACCTGACACTTCTTACCGGCTTGGCGCCAAGCGTTGGCCAAGAACGAAGCCATAACCGAACGCGACGCGGGCTGGTTGGGCTCGAACGTCGTGTCGGTAACACCAGTCACGATACCCAGATCGGCCAGACAAGCAATATTGCTGCCATGCGCAGCCGAAGCAGCCGCATCAGGCCAAACACTGGCACCCTTCGGGCAAGTCCGTCCTGACTTCACCCACAACCGGGCCAAGAACGAAGCTACATGAGCTCGAGTCGCAGACACCTTCGGCTCGAAAGTAGTTGCCGTCTTACCCTTGATGACCTCCAAATCCACCAACATGCCGATGTTGCTCCGATGCGGTGAATCCTTCGCCACATCCACAAACCGATCAACCGTCTCAGGCTTCGGCTTCGGCTCAGGCTTCGGCTCAGGCTTCGGCTCAGTCGGTGTCGACAGCGCTGGCAGCGATGGAACAGGCAGCGATGGAGCTGGCAGCACTGGCACCGACGCTGGAGCCTCGTCGACGTCGGTGACGGTCACCTCGAAGTCATGGGAGGTGCTGTTGGTGCCGTCGCTGACAGTCACCGTCACCGCATAGACATTGTCACCGCCTTCGTCGGCGGGATTCTCGAAATCAGGGGCAACCTTGAACTGCAACGTCGTCATCGATGCACCCGAGGCCGATGAGGTACTGGCCGATGACAGCTTGAACAAAGCGGCATCAGTACCTGACAAGGACCAGTCGAACGAATCGCTATCGGAATCAACCGCCTTCAATTCCTGGACCTCGACGGTATTCTCCTCCACATTCAGCCCCGAACTGGGAGGCTGACCGGCGTCATCGGTGATCTTTGGTGTAGAGGTGATCGTTGGTCTGGAAGAGGTGGCGGCGGACCACTCGCTGAGGCTTTCACCGTTGGAAGCACGCGCTTGCACCTCATAGGTCGTTGCTGCTTCCAAACCAGTGATGGTCACAGTCATAGCAGTGGTGGTAGCGGTTTTGGTCCAATCCTCAGAACTTCCGACTGGCCGGTACCGGACTTTGTAACCGGTGATCGGCGGTCCGTGGTTTTCTGGTGCGTCCCATGACACTCGCAACTCAGTAGGACTGTTGGCTGTCACCTTCGGTGTCGGCGCAGCCGGGGCCTCGTCGGCGTCGGTGACGGTCACACTGAAGTGCACGGTGCCGACATGATTGCTGTTGTCGCGGGCTTCGATTGTCACCTCATACCGATTGTCTTTGTCGGTGTCAGCGGGATTCTCGAAGTCGGGGGCAACCTTGAACTTCAATTCCGTGGTTGTCGCCGACGGTGTGGATGTCGCCGATTCGACATGGAAGAAATCGGCATCATTACCCGTCAAGTCAAATTTGACCGAGGACAAAAGCACCGGCTTGTAGCCGGAAGCATTAACCGAAGCAAGAACCATCAAGGTCTCCACCTTGTCTTCGTTTTCGCTCACTGTCAGATTGGCGAGAGAATTACGGGACAAATCGGTGATCCTCAGCTCTCCGGGGTTCTGAGCGTTCACCGCGGTTGTCGACAGCATCGACGACAGCAGCGCCAGGCTCAATGCCAAGCAAACTCCTGCACGTCCACTAAATCTCATGTTGGGGCTCCCTTCTAGAAAGAATTCCAAACGATACTACCATTCCTACTTGCTATCCAATCAACCCTCAGACGCGACCGACAACCCAGATCGTCGGACAAGGCAAACACCAGCCGTGACCACGAGTATCGGTCGACCGGCTCCACCTCGACAGGGGTGCTCGGCGGAGACGGCTGGTCGACGGTGTGCAAGTCGGGTGATCACGGGTGATCACGTCAGCGGCGGTGACCGGCACGAGCGGTTCGCTGGCGGAGCTCGTACTTGAGGACTTTGCCCGAGGCGTTACGGGGCAGCTCGTCGATCAGCTCCACGTGATGGGGCGCCTTGTAGTTGGCCATCCGGTCCCGGCACCATGCCTCGATATCGGTCTCCCACGATTCCGACGGGGCCGTACCGGGTGCCGGCACCACGAAGGCGCAACCGACCTCGCCCAAGCGTTCATGGGCTACACCCACCACCGCCACCTCACCGATGCCGGGATGAGTCGCCATCAGGGCTTCGACCTCGGCCGGGTAGACGTTGAAGCCTCCGGTGATGAACATGTCCTTGAGCCGGTCGGTGATGTCGATGTAGCCGGCCTCGTCCATCACGCCGACATCACCGGTATGGAGCCACCCGTCGGCGTCCACGGCCTCGGCTGTGCCGGTGGAGTCGTCGAGATAGCCGGCCATGACGTTGTAGCCCCGGATCACGATCTCGCCCGCCGAGCCCCGGGGCCGTTGCGAGCCGTCGGGGCCCACCACCTGCACTTCGACACCGTCGATGGCTCGGCCCGAGGTGGTGGAAACCGTCTCCGGGTCGTCGTCGTGGCGGCACATGGTGGCCACACCGGTCGACTCGGTCAGCCCGTAGCCGGTGATCACGGTCTCGAAGCCGAGCCGATCCCGCATCTGCTCGATCAAGCTCACCGGCACCGGCGCTGCGCCGGTGACGGCCAGCCGCAGCGCCGACATGTCGAACGACTCCAGATCGGGGTGATCGAGGATCATCCGGTAGATGGCCGGAGGTCCGGGCAGGACCGTGATCCGCTCGACGCCGACGCGTTCCATCACCGAGGTCACGTCGAAGACCCGATGAGGGATCATGGTCGCTCCCACCGTCAGGCAAGCCAGGATTCCGGCCTGGAGGCCAAAAGAGTGAAAGAACGGGTTGACGATCAGGTACCGATCGTCCGGCCGGAGCCCGATCACCGTCGTCCAGGACCGGTAGGTCCGGCACACGGCCCCGTGCCGCAGCATGGCGCCCTTGGGTTTCCCGGTGGTGCCCGAGGTGAACATGACATGACAGAGGTCGGAGCCGGTCACAGCTTCGGTTCGGGCCGACCGGTCGGCGTCGTCTACGTCTTTGGCCCGGGTCAGGAAGTCGGCGAACCCGCTAGCGGAACCGGCGGCACCTCGCAGCACCACGATCTCACCCAGGGCGGCAGGGACACCGGCCGATCGCAGCATCCCCACGTAGTCGGTGTCGAGAAAATCGGTGACCGTGAAAAGGATCCTCACTCCGGCCGCATTCAGCACATAGGCGGCCTCGGATCCCTTGAAGCGGGTGTTGACGGGCACCACCACCCCGCCGGCTGTGTAGGTACCCAGGGCGGCTACTACCCATTCCCAGGTGTTGGGGGCCCAGACCCCGACCCGATCACCGGCTTGTACGCCCGATGCCATCAGAGCACGGGCGGCCCGGTGGATCTCGGTCCGGAGCTGCTGGAACGTCCAGCGCATGTCTTCGTCCACCAAGGCCTCGGTCGGTCCGAACCGGATGGCGGCCCTCTCTATCAGCTCACCGATGGTCCCCGGCAAGGTCGAGGATCCGTAAAGGTCGGGTCGGTGGTCGATGACCACAGGATAGCTTGAGCCCCTATGGCGCTCGGCCCGATGCCCTCACTGCTGTCGCGTGCCGCCAGCCGGATGCTGGGCCGTGACCGGCCCCGGTCCCATACCGATCCGCTGATGGCCGACTTGGTGGCGGCCTTGGGCGCCGACCGGGTCAGAGTCGACGGGGCCAGCCGCTACCTGGCGTCGCGGGACGCCTCCATCTTCCGGGAGGGCGCAGCCGGCCCCGTGTGCTTCCCCGGCTCGACCGGTCAAGTACAGGATTGCGTACGTATCGCGGCCCGCCACGACCGGGCCGTGGTAGCTCGGGGGGCGGGAACCGGGCTGTCCGGAGGGGCGGCGCCGTTGGGCAACCCCGTGGTGTTGTCGATGACCGGCATGAATGCGGTGCTCGAAGTTGATCTCGAAAACGCCGTGGCCTGGGTTCAGCCTGGGTTGGTCAACCTGGAGCTCTCCCGACAGGTGGCAGGCCACGGTGTGCACTTCGCTCCCGATCCTTCCAGCCAGCAGGCCTGCACCATCGGCGGCAACGTAGCCAACAACTCGGGCGGCCCCCACTGTCTGGCTTACGGCGTGACCAGCGCCCACGTAGTCGCCATCGAGGTAGTGCTGTCCGACGGCGAGGCGGTGGTGCTGGGCGGGCTCGAAGCCGAGCCGGCTGGCTACGACCTGAGGGGCGCCTTCATCGGGTCCGAAGGCCTGTGTGGCATCGCCACTGCGGTAGCGGTGCGCCTGACCCCCAACCCGCCCGCGGTCAAAACCATGCTGCTGGCCTACGCCGACGTATCGGACGCGGCGGCCACGGTCAGCGCGGTGATCGCCGGGGGCATGGTGCCGGCCGCTATCGAGCTGATGGACGCCCGGGCCGTGGCCACTATCGAGGATTTCGTCCAGGCCGGATATCCCCGCGACGCGGCCGCGGTGCTGCTGATCGAGATCGACGGCATGGAGGGCGGGGTGGCGGCGCAGGTCGAGGCGGTTACGTTCATCGCCACCGCCAACGGGGCCGTCAGCGTGCGGGTCGCCGCCGACGAAGCCGAGCGGGCCCGACTGTGGAAGGGCCGCAAGAGCGCCTTCGGCGCGGTGGCCAACCTCGAACCTGACTATTACCTCCATGACACCGTGGTTCCCCGGAGTCGGCTGGTGGAGGTGATCGAGGCCGTAGACGAGATCGCCGATCGCTACGGACTCACCGTGATCAACGTGTTCCACGCCGGTGACGGCAACCTGCATCCGATCCTGGCCTTCGACTCCCGGATCGAGGGGACGACCGAACGGGTCCATGCCGCCGGCAAGGAGATCATCGAGGTGTCTCTGGCCGTCGGCGGGGCCCTGTCGGGTGAGCACGGCATCGGGGTGGAGAAGCTCGATTACATGGACCTGATGTTCGGTTCGGCTGATCTCGACCACCAGAACCGCCTACGCCAGGTTTTCGACCCGCATTGCCGGATGAACCCGGGCAAGGTTCTGCCCAGCCCCCATTCCTGCGCCGACATCGCCACGTTGCGGACGGCCGAAGCAGCGATATGGGGCTGACGGCGACGATGGGATCGGGGCCGGCCATCGACGAGGCGCTGGCCGCGTTCGCAGGTGAGATCGGTCCCGAGGGGCTCGTGTGCGTGCGGGGCGGCGGCACCCGTTGGAGCCGGGGCGGCGAACCCGACCCGGGTGTCCGGGTGGTTCGAGCCCCGACCGGGGTAATCGATTTCGATCCGGCCGAGATGACGGTGCGGGTCAGGGCCGGTACCACGGTGGCCGAACTGCACCGGGAACTGGCCGCTGCCGGCCAGCGGACGGCTCTGCCGGTGCGACCGTCGGGCACGGTGGGCGGGGCGCTGGCCGTGGGGGAGTCGAGCCTGGCCCGGCTCGGCTTGGGCTCGGTACGCGATGCACTTCTGCAAGCTCGCTACGTCGCCGCCGACGGCCAAGTCGTGACCGCCGGCGCGGCGACTGTGAAAAACGTCAGCGGGTTCGACCTGTGTCGGCTGCTGGTGGGCTCGCTGGGCACTATCGGGCTCATCGGCGAAGCACTACTGCGGACTCGGCCTCTTCCCCCGATCGAGCGTTGGGTGCGGGCCCTCGGGGTGGATCCCAGGCCGGTCCTGAACCAGAGCCGGACCGCCGACTCCATCCTGTGGGACGGATCGGCGGTGTGGGTGCTGGCTTGCGGGTTCGAGGTGGATGTGGACGCCGACTTGGCTCGACTGGCCGAGATCGGCGACTTCGCCGCCGCCGCCCCACCCGACCTGCCGCCGCATCGATGGTCGTTGCGTCCGGACCGAGCGGCCGTCTTCGACCCGGCCGACTTCGGGATCGACGGTTCTTTCGTGGCCGAGATCGGGGTCGGGATCGTTCATGCCGAGCGACCCCAGCCGCCGCGTCCCCGGTCTCGGGGGGTGACCAGGCTGAACGAGCGGGTCAAGGCCAGTTTCGACCCCACCGGCCGGCTCAACCCGGGCCGGCGGCCCTGATGGATCTCGGGTTTTCGGCTCGGGTCGGCAGGCTCTGATGGATCTCGGCCTCGACCCCGACGAGCTGGCCTCGTGTGTGGCCTGCGGTCTCTGCCTGCCGCACTGCCCCACCTTCGTGGTGTCGGGCCGCGACACCGAGTCGCCTCGAGGCCGCATTGCCCTCATGCATGCGGTGCAGGTCGAAGGGGCTCCCGTCACCGATGAGGTGGTTCGCTCCATGCAGACCTGCGTCCAATGCCGGGGCTGCGAGACGGCGTGCCCCAGCGGCGTTCCCTTCGGTCATCTCATGGATGCCACCCGGACGGCGCTGGCTTCCACCGGTGAGATCACCGGCAGATGGCAGCGGCTGGGGTTGCGAGCCCTGGGCCGACGCCGGTTGCTGCTGGCCGCTTCCACCGGGCTGGCCTTGCTCCAACGCCTCGGTCTGGTTCCCTCTCGTCGGCTGGGCCTGCCCGCCCGAATCCCGCTGCGCCGGGGTCGGCTCCGGGCTTCGGGCCGCGACGTGTACTTGTTCACCGGTTGCGTCATGGATGCTTGGCAGCGCCCCACCCATCAGGCCGTGCAGCGGGTGATCGAAGCCACTGGCGTCGGCGTGACTCCTACCGGCGGAGCTGCGCCCTGCTGTGGGGCTCTGCCTGCTCACGCCGGGCTGATACCGCTGGCCCGGACCATGGCCGGAAAGGTGATGGCCGGTCTGGGCGGCGACGGTGACACCACCCCCATCCTGGTCGACTCGGCCGGATGCGGAGCAGCGCTGAAGGACTACGGACGCTTGCTGGGCACCGAGGAGGCCCGCCGGTTCTCGGCCCGGGTCTTCGATGTGCACGAATGGCTGGCCCCGCGCCTCGACCGGCTTCCCGCCGCCGGCCGGCTATCGATCAAAGTGGCGGTGCAGGACCCTTGCCACCTCCGCCATGTGCAGCAGGCTCACGACGCGGTGCACGATGTGGTCGCACCATTCGTCTCGTCGGTGGTGACTCTCGACGACGACGGACTGTGCTGCGGGGCCGGAGGGGCTTACTCGGTGCTGGAACCTCAGCGGGCTGCGATGATCCGCGACCGCAAGCAGGCGGCAGTGGGTCGTTCCGGGGCCACGGTGGTGGCCAGCGCCAACCCGGGTTGCTCACTACACCTGGTTGGGGCCGGGCTCGATGTTCGTCATCCTCTGGAGCTGGTGGCGGAGGCTCTGAATGCCGTAACTGGCCGGCCCGGACCACAGGACCACAGCTGAACCACCCGGACCCTGAGTCCAACCACCCGGACCCTGAGTCCTGAGTAGAGACACGGTTCAGGGATCAGAGCCGAGGGATCGGGGGTCAAGGTATCAGCAGGATCTTGCCGACGTTGGAGCGGCTGGTCATGAGCCGGTGAGCCTGGGCCGCCTCGGCCAACGGTAGGCGCTCGCCGATACGGACGTCCAGAAGGCTGGAGGCGACCCATCCCAACAGCTCGCCGGCCCGGGTCTTCAGCTCGGCCCGGTCAGCAACGAAGTCGTTCAGCCTGGGCCGGGTCAGCCACAGCGACTTGGCCGCCAGATGCAGTGGAGGCTTGGGTTCCACCGGCCCCGAGGCGTTACCGAAGGTCACCATGGTGCCGCGGCGCCGGAGCAGTTCCAAGCCGGCGTCGTAAGTGGCGGCGCCCACGCCGTCGTAGACCACGTCGATGGCTTCGGGGCCCACCGCCGCCGTCACCCCGGCCACCAAGTCGGTAGTGGTGTAGTTGACCACGTGATCGGCTCCGGCCGACCGGGCCACCTCGACCTTGGCGTCGGATCCGACCGTGGCCACCACCTCGGCTCCCCGGAGCTTGGCCATCTGCACCAGCAGCCGGCCGGTACCGGTGGCCCCGGCATGGACGAGGCAGCGTCGGCCCGGCTCCAAGGGCGGGCAGTCGTTGGCGAGATAGTGGGCGGTCAGTCCTTGGAGAAGGACAGCGGCTGCCGTCTCCAAATCGATATCGGCGGGCACGGGGACGGTCAGGCCGGACGGTATCGACTGGTGTCGAGCGTAGGACCCGGCTGCGGTGGCCCAGGCCACCCGGTCTCCGACGGTCGGGCTACCCGGAGCCGGCTCCGGGCCGACTGCCACTACCGTTCCCGCCCCTTCCTGGCCCGGGACGAACGGCAACGGCACCCGATACAGCCCGCTGCGGTGGTAGGTGTCGATGAAGTTCACCCCGGCCGCGGCCACCTCGATCAGTACTTGGCCCGGACCGGGCTCGGGATCGTCCCGCTCGACCAGTCGCAGCACCTCGGGACCCCCGGTTGCGTCCATACGCACGGCAGCGCTCACAGCAGTTCATGATACCCATGACCCGATACCTGCGAAGCTCGTACCGTCGGTACATGCGTATACCCGTTACCGGCCGGGCCGGGCCGGGCCGGCCTGAGCCTTTCGTTTGAGGATGTTGGTCCATTCATCGCGCAACCCGACGGTTCGGTGGAACGACACAGGGGTTTGGTGGTCGCGGGCGAAATAGCCGAGCCGCTCGAACTGCACCACCTCCCCGGCTGGAGTGTCGGCCAGAGCTGGCTCCATTTTGCAGCCGGTCAGCACCTGACGCGAGGCCGGATTGTACGAATCGAGCGGGTCGGTGCCGTCAGCGCCGGGAACCCGGTCGGTGAACAGTCGGTCATACAGCGACACCGTGGCGTCGACGGCGTGATCGGCCGAAACCCAGTGGATAGTGGCCCGCACCCTGCGGCCGTCGGGGGCTCGACCTGCCCCCGTTTCGGGGTCGTAGCGGCACCGGAGCCCGATCACGATCCCGGCTGCGTCGGTGATCACGTCGCGACAGGCCAGGAAGTAGCCGGCCCGCAGCCTCACCTCCCGGCCCGGGGCCAGTCGGTAGAATTTGGTCGGCGGGTCGATCATGAAGTCGTCGCGCTCGATCCACAACCGCCCGGTGAACGGCACTTTGCGGGTGCCGGCCCCGGCGTCCTCGGGATTGTTGACCGCGGTGCGCCACTCCACCCGGCCGGCGGGCCAGTTCTCGATCACCACCTCCAGGGGTCGTAGGACGGCCATACGGCGCTGGGCCCGGCGGTTGTGGTGGGCCCGCACGAATGACTCCAGCAGCTCGATCTCGTGCACGCCGTCCACCCGGGCCACGCCGATTTGAGCGCAAAAGGCCCGGATGGCCTCGGGCGGGTAGCCTCGCCGCCGCATACCTCGCAGGGTGGGCATGCGGGGGTCGTCCCACCCGTCCACCTTGCCCTCGCTCACCAGGGCGGCCAGCTTGCGTTTGGAGGTGACGGTGTGGGTGAGGTTGAGCCGGGCAAACTCGATCTGGCGGGGCCGGTGACCCCGCAGGGGTAGCCGGGCCAGGAACCAGTCGTAGAGAGCCCGGTGGGTGTCGAACTCGAGGGTGCACAGCGAGTGGGTGACCCCCTCGATGGCGTCGCTCTGGCCGTGGGCCCAGTCGTAGGTGGGATAGATGCACCAGTCGGTGCCGGTTCGAAAATGAGTGGTATGGCGGATGCGGTACATGACCGGGTCTCGCATCTGCATGTTCTCGTGGGCCATGTCGATCCGGGCCCGCAGCACCTTGTCGCCGTCGCCGAACTGTCCGGCTCGCATCCGGCGCAACAGGTCGAGGTTCTCGGCCGGGCTGCGATCTCGCCACGGGCTGTCGGTGCCGGGGGTGGTGAAGCCGCCCCGGTTCTCGGAGATGGTGGCCGCGTCTGGTCGTCTACGTAGGCCAGGCCCTCCCCGACCAGATGCTCGGCCCACTGGTAGAGCTGCTCGAAGTAGTCGGACGCGTACACGGCTTCGCTGGCAGGCTCGAAGCCGAGCCAGGCGATATCAGATCGGATGGCTTCGGCGTAGTCTTCGGTCTCGCCGGTGGGGTTGGTGTCGTCGAAACGCAACCGGCAGGAGCCGCCCAGTTCGGCGGCGATCCCGAAGTCGAGGCATACGGCCTTGGCGTGGCCGATGTGGAGGTAGCCGTTGGGTTCGGGCGGGAAACGGGTCTGGACTCGGCCCCCGAAGGCGCCGACGCGGTGATCCCG
The DNA here is from genome assembly GCA_963422655.1 of Acidimicrobiales bacterium. Lineage (GTDB taxonomy): Bacteria > Actinomycetota > Acidimicrobiia > Acidimicrobiales > Aldehydirespiratoraceae > CATQHS01. Next base: position 2,605,763 of record OY730440.1, read on the forward strand.
GCGGATCAGGTCGCGTATGTGGTCGCTGGTCACTGTCGAGCCTCGCCCAGGTACGAGGCCCGCAGATCGGGGTGGGCCAGCAGGTTCTCGGCTGTGTCGTCGAGCACGACCCGTCCGGTTTGAAGTACCCAGCCCCGATCGGCGATGGACAGGGCCATGTTGGCGTTCTGTTCCACCATGAAGATGGTCATACCGTCTCGGTGGATCTGCTCGATGAGCTCGAAGTTCTGTTGCACCAGAGCCGGGGCCAGTCCCATCGAAGGTTCGTCCATCAGCAGCACCCGGGGTCGCGACATGAGGGCCCGGCCGATGGCCACCATCTGCTGCTCGCCCCCCGACAGGGATCCCGCTTTCTGGTTCAGTCGCTCGGAGACCCGAGGGAACAGCTCGAAGACCCGCTCCAAGTCGGCTTCCACCTCGCCGGAGTCCTTCCGCAGGTAGGCTCCGAGCTGGAGGTTCTCCTTCACGGTCAGTCGTTTGAACAGCCGACGGTTCTCCGGGACCATGGTGACGCCCCGAGCCACCCGGAAGCTGATGGGCTCGTCGTTTATCACCCTGCCGTCGAGCATGACCTGCCCGGAGGTGGGAGTGACCATTCCCAGCAAGGTCTTGAGCGTGGTGGACTTCCCGCTGGCGTTGCCGCCCAGCAGGCACACCAGCTCGCCCGGGTAGATGGCGAGATCGACGTCTTCGAGTATGCGCACTGCTGCGTAATGGGTGTTCACCTTGCGCATCTCGAGCAGGGCCGGAGCCGGGTCGGTGGTCACGGCGACTCGGCTCGCCGGCCCAGGTAGGCCTCGATCACGGCCGGGTCGGTCGAGACATCCCGGTAGGAACCCCCGGCGATGGTCTCGCCGTGGTCGAGTACCACGACCCGGTCCGATACGTCTCGCACCACGCTCATGTCGTGCTCGATAAGCACCACGGTAAGGCCCCATTCGTCCCGCAACCGGGCGATCAGCTCGGTGAGCTGGGCCGACTCGACCGGATTCATTCCCGCTACCGGTTCGTCCAGCAGGATCAGCTCGGGTCGGGTGGCCATGGCCCGGGCGATCTCCAGTCGGCGCCGGTTGGCGTAGGAGAGTACCGATGCGGGCTGGTCGAGCCGGTAACCGGTCAGACGGGAGCCGAAGAAGCTGAGCACCTCGTGGCCGTAGGCTCGGATCTCGGCCTCCTCGCGCCGGAATGCTCTCGTGTACAGCAGTGCACCCAAAACGCCCTGCCGGGTGCGGCAGTGCTGGGCCACCATCACGTTCTCCAGCACCGTCATCTTGGCGAAGAGACGGACGTTCTGGAAGGTGCGAGCGATCCCTCGGGCCGTGACCTGGTTCGGGTCCAGCCCCAGGATGGAGGAGCCTTCGAACCGGATATCGCCGGAGCTGGGAGCGGTCATGGCGCTGATCAGGTTGAACAGTGTCGTCTTGCCGGCTCCGTTGGGGCCGATCACCGAGACGATCTCCCCTTTCTCAACGGCGAAATCGAGATCGGCCAGAGCCTTCAGGCCACCGAAGGTCACGCTGAGGTTTCGGGTCTGCAGTATCGGCTCGCTGTTCATCGTCGCCGGGCTTCGCTATCGTCGGCAGCGTTGGCGCCTTTGTCGTGCTCACCGCAGGAGGCTCGGCCTCGGAGCCAGGCGTCCTGGCGAAACTCGTCGGGGTGGAGCTCGCGGTTGCGGCCCACGTTGGGCACCAGCCCCTCGGGTCGCTGGATCATCATCCACACCAGCAGGGCGCCGTAGACGAGCAGCTTGTACTCGGAGAGTTCTTGGAGCAGGCCCGGCTGTCTGGGACCGCCCAAGACGCCGACGAGGACGACAGCCCCGGCGATCACCCCGACCACGTTGCCCATGCCGCCGAAGATCACGACGACCAAGATGATTATGGATATGAGGATGAGGAAGCTCGACGGGAAGATCGAGCCCACCTTGGCCGCGAAGATGGCACCGCTGAAGGAGCCCAGAACAGCACCGACCACGAAGGCCAGTAGCTTGGCGTTGACGGTGTTGACACCCATGACTTCGGCCACCGACTCGTCCTCGCGGATAGCCATCCAAGCCCGACCCAGTCGGGACCGTTCCAGCCGCCACGACACGTATACGGCCAAGGCGCAAAAGACCATCACCAGGTACAGCACTGCCCGCGGGTCGGTGCCCTTCACGGTGGCCAGGCCGAACACCTGCACGCCGGGAATATTGGTGATGCCCTGGGCTCCGCCGAACCATCCCGACAGCCAGTCCGACAGGAACAGCAGCCGGATGATCTCACCGAATCCCAAAGTGACGATGGCCAGGTAGTCGCCCCGCATGCGAATCACCGGCGCCCCGATGAACAATCCCGTCAGGACGGCCATGACCACCACCCCCACCAAGGCCGCGAGCCAAGGAAGTTCGGGAGCAATCCCCGGGGATGCGGAGGCGGTCAGTACCGCCACCGTGTAGCCCCCCACCGCGTAGAAGGCGACATAGCCGAGATCGAGGATTCCAGCCAGACCGACCACGATGTTGAGGCCCAGAGCCAGTAGGACGAACATGCCTACGTTGGCCAGCAACTCGTTGGTGATCTTGCCCACCAGCAAAGGTAGGACCACCGCCACCAGACCGGCCGCGACCACCAAGGCGGCGTTGGTAACGGTGCGGGTAGTGCCCTCGAGAGTTTGGATGCGGGTCCGGGTTCGGGAAATACGACCTCGACCGCTTCCGGCTGCTATCCCCGACACCGCGGCCAGCGCCACGGCGCCGGGCCAGCTCAGCCCGCCCCGGGGGGCGTAGAGCCGATCGGCCGCCGTTCCCAGACCCAGGCCCCCGGCCAGGTCGGTGACCACCCTTTCGATCACGGCGGCGCCGATCACGGTTGCGGCCATGGCGATGACGGCCCGCCGGATCGGACTCGGGACCAAGTGCAGGCTCCCGGCCGCAGCGCCGCCGCCGGCGCCGATAGCAATCCAGATGATCACCGCGAATCCGGGACTGCGACCGAATCCCAGGACCTCGGCCAACTGTGGGCCCCAGTTGACCAGCGGATCCCGCAGATCGAAGTTGTGCAGCAGCAGGACCAGGATCGATATCGAGGCCCCGGCCCCGATGCCGACCAGAGCCCCGGCCACGACCTCGCGACGACCCTTGGCGTGAACCGGCATCCCCTCCAGGACCGGTTCACAGCCGGCCCGGTACCCCATGAGCAGTGGCAGCCATACCAATCCCAGGTAGCCGAGGCTGAGCACCGGCTCGATGATGGTGCGATCGTCGAGCCCGACCGGCATGCCGGAAAGGGCGATGAACATCTGGGCCAAGGCCCCGATTGCGACCATACCCGAGATCCGGCGCCAGGGTTGATCCCCTACGGGCCGGGCTCCGAGACCGGGGTTGTCTGCTCCCGCGGCCCGAGCCGTAGGGTCGGTGACGGCGGTCATGCCCGCTCCTCGGTGGAGAGGCGCTCGCCGAACAAACCGCTGGGCCGGATAAGCAGCACCAGGATCAACACCGCGAACGCCACGGCGTCGCGCAACTGCGACACCCCTACGACCCCCAGCGGTTCGAGGATCGTCAGCGGACCCACCGCTTCGGCCGTTCCCAAGGTCACCCCGCCGGCCATGGCTCCGCCCATGTTGCCGATCCCGCCCACTACCGCGGCGCTGAAGGCCTTGATACCGGGCAGGAAGCCGGTGGTGTGGATCACGCTTCGAAACAGGATCCCCCACAGGATGCCGGCCACCCCGGCCATGGCTCCGCCCACCGCGAAAGTGGTGACGATGGTGCGATCGACGTTGATGCCCATCAGGGCCGCGATCTCCTTGTCCTCGGCCACTGCCCGCATGGACCGGCCCATTCGGGTGCGCTCCACCAAGAACCACAGCACTGCCATGGACACCCCTGCCACTACGATCACCAGGATCCGGGTGCCCTCGATCTCCAGCGGGGTGCGCTTGGCCGTGAGCCACTCGGGTAGAGCCGGGTAGGCCTTGGCGGCCGGGCCGAGCAGCACCACCGACACGTTCTGCAGGAAGAACGACACCCCGATCGAGGTGATCAAGGCGACGAGGTAGGGCGATCCTCGCAACGGTCGGTACGCCACCCGCTCCATCACCACCGCGGTGGCAGTGGAAGCGGCAATGGCGACCAGCACGATGATCGTCAGCGACCCGATGAAATTCGACTCCCAGGCCCCGGCGTCGGCCAGCTTGTTCGACGCGATCATCCCGGTCATGGCTCCCACCATGAACACCTCGCCGTGAGCGAAGTTGATGAACCCCAGAACTCCGTAGACCATCGAGTAGCCCAGGGCGATCAGGCCGTACATGGCCCCCTGGGACAGGCCGGCCACCACCAAGCCCTGGAACTGGGCGCCGGTGAGGCCGGTGGCGTCGGGGTTGGCCCAACGGGCGAAGGGGTTGGCGGGATCGATCTGCTGGGCGACGAATGCGAGCAGCCCAGCACCGATCACGGCCAGAGCCGTGAACCGCAGGACAACCAGAAACCAGTCGATCCGGGTGCGAGAAGCCCTTTTACGACGGGTCGTGACGGCCACCTCCCGTTCCCGACAGGTCCTGGGCTATGCGTTCTATCGCCAGATCCGGTTGGCCTTTCGGTTGGTCAGGGCGCGAACTCGAATACGACGTTCTCCCTGCTGGCCGCGATGTCGTCGGCATTGTCGTGGCGGATGACGGTGATCCGGGCCGCGCTGCAATCACCGAATTCGTCGCAGGCGAGGGTGCCGGTGATTCCGTTGTAGCCCGAAACCTGGTCCAGGTACTGGCGCACTCCGGCCCGATCGATGATCAAGGCGCCATCTGAGAGGTGAGAAGCGGCTTCGATGGCTTCCATCAGCAAGGTGGTGGCGTCGTAGGAGTGTGCCCAGAACGGTGCTTCGGGGGCGGTGCCGTAGGCAGCTTCGTAAGCGGCGAGGAAGCCGGAGGCATCGAGACCGGTACTCTGGTTGGTGTTGGCTCCGTAACGCAGATCAGGACCGGAGAAGTACATGCCCTCGGACTGGGGCAGCTCTAAGAACCCGTCGATCAGCAAGCCGTCGGCCCCCAGCCGCACCGTGTTCTCCAGTCCGGACACACCAGGGGCTTGGTCGGCCACGAAGTCACCAGCGGGCTGAAATACGGGGAAGAACAGCACTTCGGGATTCCCGGCCGCGATCTCGGTGAGTACCGGAACCATGTCGGTATCTTCCTTGTTGATTCCCGAGAACCCGGTCATCTCGCCGCCCAGTTCCTCGAAGAAGTTGGCGAAGCTCTGGGCCAGTCCCTGGGTGTAGGGGTCGCCGTCGTGGATGGCGGCGGCTTTGGAAAGACCCAGTTCGTCGAACACGAACCGGGCCAAGGCCTCGCCCTGGATCAGGTCGTTGTGGGCAGTGCGGTAGTAACCGGCGTGGTAGTTCGGTCCGGCTGTGCCGACCAAGTCGGACGTGAGGGCCGGTGAGGTGTTCGACGGCGAGATCATTACCATGTTGGCCGCGCTGATCAGGGGTGAGGCCGCGGTGGCAGCCCCCGAGCACGAGGTTCCGATGATCCCGATCACCTGTTCATCGGCCACGATGGTCTGGGCCGCGGCTTGGCCACCATCGGCCGAGCACAGGTCGTCGAGCCCGGTGCCCATGTCCACGTCGAACCCGTGGATGGGTCCATAATCAGCGATGGCCAGCTCCACTCCCCGCTGGTTGGGGAGGCCCAGGAAAGCGACGTCGCCAGTGATGGTGTTGAGCGAACGGATCTGGATGGCTCCGCCCGCTTCGACCTCGACTTCACCCAGCGAGCCGTCGCCGAGGTAGTCGGGCGCTTCGGTGATGGTGGGCGGTTCGGTGGCGGCCGGCTCGCCGATCTCGACCTCGTCGTCACCGCAAGAAGCGGCCACGAGAGCCAGTGGAACCAGGATCCCCAGCAAAATCAGGAATCGAGACCGTGTTCTCTTGTTCCCGGTTGCGCTCATCGTGAATCTCCTCCGGGCCGAATCGATGATTTCCAGCGGACAAGTGTATGAGCCATTGCTCGCGGATGGCTCAGTGCATCGGGCTGCTCGTCACTTCGCGGGCCGGGCTCCGATGCCGGTTGACGATGCTCTTCGATGCTGTGGCAGGCTGAGCCCGTGAGCAGGTTCGAAGCCGAGAACTGCCACCGGTATTGCGACGTTGAGCCAGCACGGCAAGGACCGTCTGGTGGTGCTGGCCGCCTTCGGGGACCTTTCGTCAGGTGCTGGTCCGGGTCCCGACTTCGGTCCGCCCCCGCCGGAGCTTCCACCCGTCGAGGACTGCGTACCCGGAGGCCGCCTCGACAGGGACATCGACATACCGATCATGTCGAGGATCGACATCTTCCTACACCCCGACCATCTCCCCGATCAGGGCTCGGATCGGGCACTGATCGAAGGGTGGGTTCGTTTCTCGGACGGAACCGAGCCGTCCACACTGTCGCTGCCCTGCGGGTGCGTTTCGAGTGCGACGACCTGCACGCCGGGCGCCTGATCGAAACGGGTTGGGTGTGGGATTCTACCGGGGCTCTGGTAGCCCGGTCCCGCCAGATCGGGCTGGTGCTCGACTCGTGACCCGCAACGTCGTTCTCACCGGGTTCATGGGAACCGGCAAGACGGTGGTGGGTCGGGTGCTGGCTTCACGACTGAGCCGCGAACTGGTCGACACCGATGCCGTGATCGTCGAACGGGCCGGTCCCGTCACCGAGATCTTCGACCGGCTGGGTGAGACCGGGTTTCGTGAACTGGAACGGGAAATGGCTCGTGAACTGGTCGGACGCACCGACTTGGTCATCGCCACCGGGGGAGCCATGATGCTCGATCCCGTCAGCAGGGCGGCCTTGGCCGCGACCGGTGACGCGGTTTGCCTCACCGCCGATGTGGTGACCATCGTCGAGCGGATCACCGCCAGCCGGGGTCGGTCACTCCGGCCCCGGCTGGCCGATGGTGACTTGCAGGCCGTGGTGGAGACCTTGCTGGCTGAGCGGGCCGAGGGCTACTCCTGTTTCCCCGCAGTCGATACCACCGGGCGGAGCCCTGATGAGGTCGCCGACGCGGTGCTGGTGGTGATCGCCGCTCTCTGAGCCCGACCGCCCCCTCTGTGAGCGGGGCGCGACTATCCGTAGCAACCGGCGGCCCAGCGGCGGATCCAGGCATGCATGGCGATACCGGCGGCAACGCCGGCGTTGATCGATCGGGTCGAGCCGAACTGGGAGATCGAAACAACGGATCGGCGGCGGCCCGGGCCGCCGCCGAAAGCCCCGGCCCTTCCTGGCCGAACAGCAGGACGCACCTTCGAGGCAGTTCGGACGTCTCGATGGGCGTCGAGCCGGGCAGGTTGTCGACGCCGACGACCCGAAGCCGTTCGCATGCCGCCCACTGGACCAAGTCTTCGATAGAGCCGTGGTGACGGACGTGCTGGTAGACGTCGGTCATCATGGCCCCGCGCCGATTCCAGCGCCGCTTTCCCACTATGTGTACCTCCGCGGCCAAGAAAGCATTGGCCGTCCGAACCACGGTGCCGATGTTGCGGTCGTGGTCCCAGTTCTCGATGGCGATGTGGAATGGATGTCGGCGGGTGTCGAGGTCGGCCACGATGGCCTCCACCCTCCAGTAGCGGTAACGGTCGATCACGTTACGGCGGTCGCCGCCACGGAGCAGTTCCTCGTCGAGGTGGTCTCCGGTGGGCCAGGGTTCGGGGTGGGGACCGACGCCGACGGGACCGGTCATCGTCTCAATCTACCCTTGCTTATCCTGAGCCTCGTGAAGTATCGGTTCGGTGGTGGCGGTCGCAGGTCGAACCGGGTCTTGCCCCGAGATCCGTGGGGCCGGTTCCGGGTCGGTCTGGCCGGCTTTGCTGCGGTGATCGTGATGGGCACCGGCGGCTACCTGGTGTTGGGTCTGGGCTTGCTCGACGCCGTGTACCAGACGGTGGTCACCGTCTCCACTGTGGGCTACCGCGAGATCGGTGAGGTCGGGGACCGGTACCAGATCTTCACGGTACTGCTCATCTTGTTCGGTACCGGCACCGCTCTCTACACGCTGAGCGTGCTGCTGGAAACGCTGTTCGAGGGCCGGCTCAATGATCAGTTCAGGAGGCGACGGATGCAGAACGAGATCGACAGGCTGCGAGGTCACGTGGTGTTGTGCGGGTACGGCCAAGTGGGCAGGGCCATACTGGCCGAGCTGGACCGAGCCGAACGGGACGTGGTGATCATCGACCGCGTCGAGCTCGACCCCGAGCTGCGGTTCGTGGTCACCGGCGAGGCCACTGAAGACGAGGTTCTGACCCGGGCCGGGCTGGATCGGGCTGCAACGCTGGTATTGGCCCTCAACTTCGATGTCGACAACCTCTACGTGACGCTGACGGCTCGATCGTTGCGGTCGGATCTGTACATCGTGGCCCGAGCCAACAGCTCGGCCGTAGGCCCCAAGCTCCACCGGGCCGGAGCCGACCGGGTGGTCAACCCCCATGAGATCGGCGGGTCCCATATGGCACAGCTGGTGCTCGAGCCCTGAGCTGCTCGGCGATGGTGGTCTTGCTCACCGGCTCCCGATCCAGACTGTGAATGCTGCTATCTCCTCTGGCAGGAGGGGCACCAAGTCGTGCCCCGGGCATCGATCCGGCGGTAGCGGAGCTCGGTGCCGCAGCGAGCGCAGGGTCGGCCCGCCTGCCCGTAGCAATTCAGGTGGTGCTGGTTGGAGCCGGAGCCGCCTTCGACCGTCACGTAGTCGCGTAGTGTGGTTCCACGGTGGCGGAGCCCCGAGGTGAGCACGGCACGGATGCCGTCTACCAGAGCCGCCGCCCCCGCCTTGGACACCGTCCGGGCGGCCGGGTCGATGGCGGACGACCACAGCGCCTCGTCGGCGTAGATGTTGCCGATCCCGGCCACTGGTCGCTGTGACAGCAGTTGGGTCTTCACCCGCCGTCGGCTGGCTCTCAGTGCCCGCCACAGCCCTTCGGCTGTGAATCGCTCCTCCAGTGGCTCAGGGCCCAGATGATCCAGAGTGGGGATGGTGTGGTAGCACCCGGCTTTCACCACGTGGAGGCGACCGAACCGGCGGATGTCATGGAAGGTGAAAGTGTTACCGTCGTCGAGCCGCCACCAGGCCCGGAGATGGGGATGGGAAGAGTCGGGCCGGGGATCGACGGCCAGCCGACCGGTCATCCCCAAGTGGATGACCAACTCCCGACCGTCTTCCAGCTCCACGATCAGGTACTTGCCCCGGCGTCGGACCGAGCCGATCCCAGCCCCCACTGCCTCCAGCGCCGGGGTGAACTTCTGGGATTGGTGAGAGCCGGCGTCGATGACGGCTCGGCCGCTGAGCCTGGGTTGGAGTTGTGTTCGGATGGTCTCGACTTCAGGGAGCTCGGGCACTCCCGGCACCGTACCGGCGCCGGCATCTGGGCCGCATCGGCATCCCTGCACTGGTGGGTAGTGGATGGCCAAGGACCGTAACCGGCGGTCTCGACCGGATCAGGTTCGACTTGTGTGATCTTCGCACAGTTGCCTTTCTCAGGATCGAGGGCAGCATCCGGGCGGGCACATATCGGGGCGGACTGCCAGTGATCCCAGCCGGCGTCGGGGAGAGTCCGGAGCGAGTCGCTCCTCGATCAGCTCCCGGAACATGGCCACGAAGCGGGGATCGGGACCGGTGCCGGGGGTCACGGCCCGGGCCAGCCCGATCCCCAGCTCGGCCGCCGTCTCGGACGCCACCGTGTCGAGGTCCCACACCACCTCCATGTGGTCGGTGACGAAGCCGATCGGGACCAGCACCACCGGGTGGCGCTCGGATGCGGTGGCTCGAAGATGATCATTCACGTCAGGTTCGAGCCATTCGACCGATGGCGGGCCGCTGCGACTCTGCCAAACCAGATCCCATTGCGACTGGCTCGAGGCAGCAGCGATGAGACCGGCCGCGGTTCGGAGCTGGCGCTCGTAGTCGCAGCTCCGGGCCATTCTCTTCGGGATCGAATGGGCCGTGAACACCAACCTGGCTTCGGGCCGGGCGTCACCGGGCAGCCGCTCGCGAGCATTCGCCACGGCGTCGACGAAAGGCTCGATGAATCCGGGATGGTCGTAATAGGGCCGAGCCTTGTCGATGACGGGTGCATGGGAACCGGCCGCGGTTCGGGCCGCCTCGATGTCCTCCAAGTACTGGCGGCAGCCCGAGTACGACGAGTAGGCGGAGGTGACCAGGGCCAGGGCCCGGCGATGCCCGGCCCGGGTCATGGCCGCCACCGTGTCGCAGAGGTAGGGCCGCCAGTTGCGGTTGCCCCAGTAGACGGGTAGGTCCAGGCCCGCTCTCCTCAGCTCGGCGGCCAGGGTTCGGCGCAGCCTGCGGCACTGCTGGTTGAGCGGGCTGACGCCACCCACGCGGTCGTACTGCCGAGCCACAGCCTCCAGCCGGGACCGGGGTACGCCGCGCCCGGCTGTGACGTTCTCCAAGAACGGCCCCACGTCGTCGGGGCCTTCGGGGCCGCCGAACGACACGATGACCACAGCGTCGTAGGCGCCGGTCGCCGATGCCGGTCCCGAGCGCCGGTCGTAGATGTCGGGCACGAGCCCAGCCTGGCGGGCGGTGCGACTTCAGCGGCCGGTGAAGGTAGCCCGGCCGGGACCGCTCTGAAGGAAGCTGGCTATGCCGATGTCGGCGTCGTCGGTGTCGAAGCAGGCTCCGAAGTGGACCGCTTCTCGCTCCACCGCCTCGCTCAGGTCCAGGGCCAGCCCGTCCATGACGGCCCGTTTGGCCATCCGGAGGGCGGCCGGGCCGGCTGCGTACCGGGCGGCCAAGTCGCAGGCGGCGTCGTACACGGCGCTGGCCGGATGCACAGCCGAGACCAATCCGATAGCCAGCGCCTCGGTGGCCGCGACCCGGCGGCCGGTGTAGATGATCTCCTTGGCCCGGGTCACGCCCACCAGCCTGGGCAGCCGTTGGGTGCCTCCACCCCCGGGGATGATGCCAAGGAGGATTTCGGGCTGGCCGAAGGTGGCGTCGTCGGCTGCAACCCTGAAATCGGTGGCCATGGCCACCTCCATGCCGCCGCCGAAGGCGTAGCCGTTGACGGCCGAGACGGTGATCTGGGGAAGGTTCTCCACCGCCAGCAGGGTGTCGTTGATGGCAGCCGACAGGGCGGTTGCACCGGCGGCGTCCATCCCGGTGAAGTCGTTGATGTCGGCGCCGGCAGCGAAGATTTTCGGTCCCCCCCACAGCACTACAGCCCGGAACTCGTCGGCATGGGCCAGTTCGGCCGCGGCATCGGCCAGTTCGTCATTGAGTTGGCTATTGATGGCGTTCATTCTGGGCCGGTCGATGCGGACGACGGCCACTCCTTCGGCCGGGCCGGTTTCGATGCGAACGAACTCTCCCATGGTGCTCGATTCCTCTCGTTCCCTTATTTCTTCAGTGTGCCTCACTACTCCAGGCCCTCGCGCCGGCCCCCGAGGTTGGCCCGGCCGTGGCAAACTACCCCGGACGCCCGCTGGTGGTGGCTGGTCTACAGTCGCGGTCTGCTCACGGCCAACCGACCAACTTGCTGCCCGCTTCTGTCCCGATACCGGCCTGGAAAGTCCGGAGAGGTCATTGAATCCAGCCCGACTCGCTCCTGATCGTATCCTGCTCACCGACCGTGTCGCGGTCGTCACCGGCGCGGCCGTTGGCATCGGCGCCGCCACCGCCGCGGCCCTGGCCCGCTTCGGTGCTCATGTGGCTGTTTGCGACAAGGACCCTGACCGGCTGCCCCGAGTGGCAGACGAGATCGAAGCCACCGGCCGTCGCTGCCTGTCGGAGGTTCTCGATGTCCGTGACGGCGACCGGGTCGAGGCGTTCCTGGGTCGGACCTACCAGCGGCTCGGACCCATCGACATCCTCGTCAACAATGCCGGCGGCGGATTCCGGGCTCGGTTCGAGGCTGTGTCGTCCAAGGGTGAGGCCACCCTGGTGCGGGAGAACTTCACGACGGTCACCAACTGTGTTCGTCACGGTGCGCCGCTGATGGCCGTCGGCGGGTCGATTATCAATGTCACCTCGGTGGAGGCCTACCACGCCTCACCGGGATATGCGGTCTACGGGGCCATGAAAGCGGCCGTGCAGCAGTTCACCCAGACCATGGCCTTGGAGCTGGGAGACCGCGGCATAAGGGTCAACTGTGTGGCCCCCGACATGATCGTGACCCCGGGGGAGGCAGCTCTGACCCGAGATTCTGGCGCCGTTATCGACGGCATCGAGCCCACACCGTTGAGGCGCAGGGCTGCACCGGAAGAATGCGCGGCCGTGATCGTGTTCCTTGCCTCTGACATGGCCAGCTTCGTGACCGGTTCGTCCATTCCTGTCGATGGAGGAACGGTGGCAGCCGCGCCGTGGAAGATCGACGGCGACGGCGCTTTCTCCATGTGACCGAGGCGTTTCGACCGGGGCTGTGGCCAGGGCGTCCCGGTTCGCGATGACTGGCTATGGTTCTGCCCGACTGGCTGGCTTCAAGGGCCGCCGTCGGCATGGCCCTGCCGACGGAGGTAACGCTCGAACTCGGCTCCGAGATCAGGTCGCGGCTGGCGCCGGGGCACGGCAGCGCATGGACCTCATTGGCCGGCCATACCGTTTGGTGGCGACCATCGACGATCCGAGCTCGGGGCCGTTGCTCGCCGAAGTTGAACAGCTCCTCAGGATCGATGTGGGCCACTCGAGCTGACTGGCCCCTTTCGTTCAGCCATTCGATAGCTCCTGTGGCTGACGAACCGGCATCGAACCAGCCCTTGAAGGCAGCAACGAGGACAGGTGCCCGCAAAGCCGGAGGCTGAGAGTGCCAGATCAGCAAGCTCACAGCTTCAGCATGGACCGGAAGACTCCATCAGCCACGGCGGTGTTGACTTCGGACGCGGCCTGGCTACGATGGAAAACCGTGACCACCGCCCCCACTCTGCTTCTCCTGATGTAGGCGAGCGCCACATATTGGTGCTCGCCGAGTCCCCTCGTGCCTTCGGGCCGGGGGGATTCGTGGTTCTCGGACCGGTTACGACCCATCCCATCGCCCACCCATCACCCGGGGAGCACACCCCCAGCGCAAGGACGTGATCATGAAGCCCACGATGCCTTTCGAGAAGTACCGTCCCTACCCGGGCGTGGAGCTTACCGACCGCACCTGGCCCGACCGCCGGCTGGAGAAGGCGCCGCTGTGGTGCTCGGTCGACCTGCGTGACGGCAACCAGGCTCTGATCGACCCCATGGACATACCGCGCAAGCAGCGGATGTACGACCATCTGGTGCAGATGGGGTTTGCCGAGATAGAGGTGGGATTCCCGGCCGCGTCCCAACCCGACTTCGATTTCTGCCGCCGCTTGGTCGAAGAGGACATGATTCCCGATGGTGTGACCATCCAAGTGCTCACCCAGTCCCGGCCTGAGCTGATCGACCGGACCTTCGAGGCGGTCGAGGGTGCACCCCGGGCCATAGTGCACCTCTACAACTCCACATCGGTCACCCAGCGAAGAGTGGTGTTTCGGACCGATCGGGCCGGCATCACCGATATCGCCGTCCGGGGAGCCGAGCGATGCATGCGGGGCCTCGACCGAGCCGGTTCCGACGGGTCGGGCATCCGTTTCGAGTACTCGCCCGAGAGCTACACCGGCACCGAGCCCGACTTCGCAGTCGAGGTCTGCGAGGCGGTCATGGCCGTCTTCGGACCGACCCCGGATTGGCCGCTGATCCTAAATCTGCCGGCCACCGTGGAGATGTCGACTCCCAACCTCTACGGCGACCTGATCGAGCGCTTCCACCGTCGGATCCGGGACCGGGACAGCATCGTGTTGTCGTTGCATCCCCACAACGACCGGGGCACGGCAGTGGCCGCGGCCGAGATCGGGCTCATGGCTGGCGCCGACCGGGTGGAGGGAACGCTATTCGGCAACGGCGAACGCACCGGTAACGTCGATCTGGTGACCATCGCCTTGAACCTGTTCACCCAAGGCGTAGATCCCGAACTCGATATCAGCGATATCGAAGCTGCCCGCCGTGTTTTCGAACTCGCCAACCGTATGACCGTGCCCGAGCGCCATCCCTACGTAGGTGACTTGGTCTACACGGCCTTCTCGGGCAGCCACCAAGACGCTATCAAGAAGGGCATGGCCGCTATCTATGATGTGGCACCGGGTCAGCCCCTCACCGGCGAGTACGACCAGTGGGACGTGCCCTATCTGCCCATCGATCCCCGTCATCTCGGCCGCAGCTATGAGGCGGTTGTGCGGGTCAATAGCCAGTCGGGCAAAGGTGGCGTGGCCTATGTGCTGTTACACGAGTACGGGCTCGACCTGCCTCGTCGGCTCCAGGCCAGCTTTTCGCGGATCATCCAAACGGTCACCGAGGACACCGGCACCGAGATCACGTCGTATGAGCTCCACCGCCGGTTCATGAGCGAGTACGTGGCCCCCGACAACCCCTGGATCGAGCTGATAGGTCACCGAGCCACTACCGATACGCTCGAATCGGGCCAGACCAAGATGGAGGCTCGGCTCTTGGTAGGCGGGATCGAGCGCACCGTCACCGGTGACGGAAACGGCCCCATAGACGCTTTCGTCTCTGCCCTTCAGAGCGACGGGCTTTTCGCGGGCAAGATCGTCGACTATCACGAGCACGCCATCGGTTCGGGTAGCGACGCCACCGCTGCCGCATATGTCGAAGTCGACACTGGAGATCGCTACACCACTTGGGGCGTCGGGACGCACGAATCGATCGTGTCGGCTTCGCTGCGAGCCATCGTCAGCGCCGTTGAACGAATGCACCGAGTTGGCCGAGTCGAGGGGTAGCGGTCCGGGCTGGGTTCCGATTCGGTCACCTGTTTCAGGAAGCCCTGGTAGCGCCTTCGAGCACGTTGATCCGCTGATCGACTTCCCGGGTCCATCCGAACAGTTTGTCTATGCGTTCGTTGGTCTTGTCGATGCGGGTGTTGGTTTCGTCGATGCGGGCGTTGGTTTCGTCGATGCGGGCGTCGAGCGGGCTCCGAGCGTGTCGATGCGGACCATTAGGGCGTCCACCGCAGAACGCGTGGCCCGGTTCTCGCTGCGTACCGAGTAGACGATGGCTGCAACCCCCACGACAATAATAATCAGCAAAGCGATGTCCATGACGATCCTGTCTAGTTTCCTGTCTCGTTTTAGATTTTGAAGGGAAGTACATTCGGGAGCATAGCTTGAGGCGCTGTCGGTGTCCGGATTGGCGCCTCGACTGGCGGTGGTGCAGACTCGGGCCCATGGTCCACGCCTTGATGCGGCTCAACTTTGTTCATGCCGATCCCACCAACCCTCAAGAGATGAGTGACCGGTACCGGGCCGGGTTGGAACTGGCCCGGTACATCGACAGCCGCGGTTTCAATACCATCTCGCTAGAGGAGCACCACTCCAACCCGATGGGCTGGAGTCCCACGCCCCTGCTCAACGCGGCCATGATCCTGGCCGGCACCGAGAACATTGCCGTCATCATCTCTGCCTTGCTGTTGCCTCTGCACGATCCGATCCGGGTGGCCGAGGACTTGGCCGTGATCGACTTGGTGAGCCGGGGCCGGATCATGATTTGCGCCGGTCTGGGTTACCGGCCTGTCGAGTACGCCGCCCACGGCAAGCAGTGGAAGCGGCGGGGCCGGACCTTGGACGAGGCGCTGGAAGTGATGCTGAAGGCTTGGACGGGCGAGCCCTTCGAGCACAACGGTTCCACGGTGCAGGTCACCCCCAGGCCCTACACCCGGCCGCATCCCATGGTCCTGATCGGAGGATCGGCGAAGGCGTCGGCCCGGCGGGCGGCCCGGCTCGGGTTCCCCCTTCAGCTTCCCGGTTCGTTCCCCGAGATCGAGGCCTTGTACAACGCCGAATGTGAACGGCTGGGAACCCAAGGCTTCTGCGTTTCTCCCGACAATGTGGTGATGCTGCACGTGGCCACCGACCCCGACCGGGTGTGGGCTACCCACGGCCACTGTTTCATGTTCGAGGCCATGACCTACAAGGCCTGGCAGCCGCCGGGCCAGACTTCGGCGGTGTGCTCGAGGGCGAACACCGTCGAGGAGCTGAGGGCCGAGGGGATCTACCAGGTGCTCACCCCGGATCAGGCCATCGAGCTGGCCCGTGGCTCGGGTGTCCTCAGCCTGCACCCGCTGGTGGGGGGCATGCCCATCGACGAGGCTTGGTCCAGCATCGAACTCACCGTCGATCAGGTCCTGCCGGCTCTAGGCTGACGGACGTTATGGACTATCAGCATCTGCTCTGCGAACGCGACGGCGCTTACGTGACCATCACGCTCAACCGGCCCGAACGCCGTAACTGCCTCTCGTCTGAAGTGCTGGCCGAGCTGGATCATGCCTTCCGATCCACCGGTCAGATCAGCGAGGTGGCCGGGATCGTTCTGGCCTCCACCGGAACGGTCTTCTCCTCGGGCCACGACTTGGCCGAGATGGCGACCATGACCGAAGCCGAGCTCCGTCGGCTCTTCACCGACTGCACCCGGGCCATGACGGCCATGGCCGAAGTGCCCCAAGTGGTGGTGGCTCAGGTCCAGGGTCTGGCTACCGCAGCCGGGGCTCAGCTGGCGGCCAGCGCCGATCTGATCGTGGCCGGCGAGAACGCCGGCTTCGCTACCCCCGGCGGCAAGGGCGGGCTGTTCTGTCACACCCCCATGGTGGCGGTAGCCCGCCAGATCGGCCGTAAGCGGGCGGCCGAGCTGGCTCTCACCGGCGGCACCATCGACGCGGCTACTGCCTTCGAGTGGGGTCTCGTCAACCGTGTCGTACCTCTCGACCGCCTTTGCGACGCCACCCGGGAGTTACTGGGCTCCGCCACCAAGGGCAGCCGTTACGCCAAGGGTGTGGGAAAGCAGGCCCTGTATGCCCAGATGGACTTGGCCGTCGACGACGCTTACAGCTTGGCCGTGGACGTCATGGCCCGAGCCGCGGCGGTGGGTGACGGCGCCGAGTGGCCCCGCGCATTCGTGGAGAAGCGCAGCCCGGTCTGGACCCATACCGGGTAACGCGTCAGCCCTTGGACCAGTGCCAGGGCTCGCTGGGTAGGTTCACGAACCCGAACCCAGGCGCTATTCTCTGAAGGGCTAGGAACACTGCGCTGCTGCGGGAACTGATGATCCTGCCGTTGTAGGTGAAGTCGATGGCCAGGCCCCGCTCGTGGTCGCTTCGTCCCGGTCGGGCCGTCGGCGGCCGGCACTTGGTGGCCGATACGTGCCAGATGGCGTGTTCGGATGTCCCGCAGTGGGCCCGGCGCAACGAGATCTGAGCTTGATGGCTGCGGTACCCGCCGCCGCCGAGCTCGAACCCTTCTGCGGCCATGGCTGCAAGCAAACCTTTGGTGTCGGCTGCGATAGCGGCGTTTACGACGATGCCACCCACCGACACGAGCTCGATGTCGGCATCGGGAGGTAGCGTCCTCGCTGCGGCGTCGGCCGCTTCTTTGGCCCGGCGGCGGGCCAGAGCTTCGGCGAGTCGCTTTGTCTCACGCTGGATCCGGGCGGCCAGATCGGCGTCGAGGGCCCGGAGGGATTCCATCTCGTAGAGGAGTTTGTCGAGACGTTCCTCGGCCGCGTCCGCCAAAACGGCTTCGCGTTCACGGGCCGTTTCGAGGGCGGCCAGGTGTTCGTCCGCCGCGGCTCGACCGGCTTCGGCTTCCAAGGCGGCGTCGTCGGCGAGGCGGAGCTGGCGTTCGAGATCGGCTCCGATGCGGCGGAGCTCGTCGAGACTGTCGAAGCGGTTACCGGTGACGATCTGAGTCAAAGCTTCCTCTCGAGCGTTTTGCCAGGGATCGGAGGCCAATAAGCTGGCCGTGGTACCCGATAACTGAAACGAGACGTAGGCCTCGACCGCGGCCTCGCGTAACTCGACCCGAGTGGCCTCCAGATCAGCTCGCAGTGCCTCGACGGCTGCGATGGCGTCCATCCGGTTGGCCTCGGCGTCGTGCATCGCCCGCTCGGCGTCGGCCAGTGCCGCCTCTTGGGTATCGACGCCGGTCCCTACCTTCTCCAAGGCCTCCGCCACCACGTCGACGTCAGCCTGAGCCACATCGACCTGAGCAGCGGTGGAGGCTATGCTTTCCTGCACCTGCTTACGTTCGGCCCGGGACTCTTCGATGGTATCGGCCGAAGCCCCCGTGACCAGGGACGGCAATACCACCAGCAGCATCCCGACCGCCAGCGCGGTCGGGTGTTCGGGTCTGGTGCGGTGTAACTTCACGGCTATTCCTCGGCAAGGGAATTCTACGATGTGATCCGGGACTGCCAACAGACCCGGAGATGACTGCAGCCGGACCGGGGGCGGGCTGATCGCAAGAGTACGGAGGGTGGAAGTGGAGCTCGGATTGACTTTGGGTTACTGGGGTAGGGCCATGCCCGAAGGCTTGGTCGAGCTGGCAGTGGCGGCCGAGCATGCTGGATTCGACGCGGTGTGGTCGGCCGAGTCGTGGGGATCCGATGTCTTCTCACCCTTGGTCCTCATCGCCGCTCATACCGAGCGGATCAAGCTCGGGACCGGCGTGGTCCAGATATCGGCCCGGACCCCTACTGCCACAGCCATGCACGCCGTCACCCTGGACCACATCTCGGGCGGTCGGGTCGTCCTCGGTGTCGGTGTCTCGGGTCCCCAAGTGGTGGAGGGCTGGTACGGCCAGGCCTTCCGGGCCCCGCTGGCCCGGACCCGAGAGTACGTAGAGATCCTCCGTCGGGTTTTGGCCCGGGAGAGTCCGCTCCAGTTCTCAGGTCAGCACCATCAGCACCCCTACGCAGGCCCGGACGCTTCGGGCTTGGGCAAGCCGTTGAAGATCATGACCCATCCGCTGGGCCCGATCCCGATCTGGATCGGCGCCGAAGGTCCCCGCAACGTGGCCCAGACCGTGGAGATCGCTGACGGCTGGCTGCCTCTGTACTACTCGCCGTTCCGCCCCGAGGTGTATGCCGACCAGCTCGAGAGGGCCCGACCCGGCTTCGAAGTGGCTGTGAACGTGACCTTGAGCGTTCACGACGACATCGAGGAGGCCCTGATGCCGGTCAAGGCCAACCTGGCTTTCTACATCGGCGGCATGGGGGCTCGGGGCCAGAACTTCCACGCCGACTTGATGGCTCGGATGGGATACGAAGGGGAGGCCCGCACCATCCAGGATCTCTTCTTGGCCGGCCGTCGAGACGAGGCCGTAGCCGCGGTGCCGTCCAGCTTCGCCGACGAGATCTCGCTGGTGGGGCCGGTCGAACGGATCAGGGATCGGCTTCAGGCCTGGGCCGACAGTGCGGTGACGATGCTGAACGTCTCGACTCGATCGGCTCAGGCGTGCCACCGAGCCGCAGCCTTGGTGAAGGGGTGACCGGTGGGTTCAGAGATGGTACGGGATCGGCATCGAGGCGCTGGGCGGAAGCGTCGTCTCGATGGGGGAGGGCGGGTTATTCCATTCCGGGTACTTGCTCACGGCGTTGGCCCGGTACTTCTCGGTCGAGTGGGTGCGGTCCTTGTCGAACTCGGGGATGACCTGATCGCCGAAGATCTCGATCATCTCCAGGATTTCCTCGTACTCGAATCCCTCGTTGGGTAGCCCGAACACCAACTGGTCGGTGCCGGTGGTCACGTAGGACCGTTCGAGCTGCTCGCACACCTCCTCGGGAGTTCCGCACAGCATGTAGCCGGCGTCTATGGCCAGATCGAGCGTCGCCTCATCGGGCAGGCTCATCGGAGGATCGGGCCAGATCGGGTAGTTCGGTTTGCGGGGGATGGTGTCGTGGTACAGGCACACCATCGAGTAGAGGTAGCCTCGGCCCGCCATGAGGGCGATCTGGCGGGCCCGGTCCCGGTCCTCCAGGCAGATCAGGGAGTTGGTCATCATCACGTTGTCGTTCATGTACGACCCGTGGGGCTGCTCGCAAGCGGCGACGGCTTCCTTGTAGCTGTCGATACGGCCCTTGAGGGCCGGAGCCGGGTCGAAGTTGAAGGCGATGGCGCCGATGCCCATCGACCCGGCCACGGCGAAGGTGGCCAGGTTGCCGCAGGCCACCCACAGGGGTGGATGGGTACCGTGCAGAGGTTTGGGCAAGATGTTGTGATAGGGGGGCACGTTGAAGTGCTCGCCATCGTAGGAGTAGTCGCGCTGGGCCCACATACGGGGGATCTCGGCTATCACCTCGGCCCACATGGCCTTGGTGTCGGAGGTGAGGGTGCCGTTGAAGCTGGCCACCTCGTGGCTGCCGGCGCCCCGACCGGTACCGAACTCGAAGCGGCCCTCACAGAAGTGGTCGAGCATGGCGGCCCGCTCTGCCAACCGGACCGGATGCTCCTTGGTGGTGGGGAAGCTGGTAATGGCCGTTCCGAGATGGATGTAGTCGGTCTGGGCCGCGACCCAACCGATCATCACTTCGGGGGCGGAGAGGTGGCTGTACTCGGTTAGGGCGTGGTGCTCGCCGAACCAGGCGAACTTCCAGTTGTGCTTGTCGGCGTGGATCGGGTACGACGCCTCCCGCATCAACATGAGGTGCTCATGTTCGGGGATGTGAGCCGAGGGCCCCGGTATGTAGCCGTTCTGGAAAATGCCGAACTCCATGACCTGCCTCTCGTCTCCAGGATTCAGGAACCTGACTTGGCGAAACGATACCGGTTCGTTCTGGTTATGTTCGTTGATGTGAGCCGTTGGAGCCAAGTCGGCGTTGCCCGGGGCGACGATTACGACACCCGCTGGAGCAAGCTCGAAGCCGCGGGGGAGTCGATCCACGGCGAGGCCGACCTCGTCGGGTGGTTCGAGCCGGAGTGCGTGCTCGACGCTGGCTGCGGCACCGGGCGGGTGGCGATAGAGCTCGACCGGCGAGGGATCGGTGTAGTCGGCGTCGATCTCGACTTGGTCATGCTGGCCACCGCCCGGCGCAAGGCCCCCCACATCGACTGGTTCCACGGTGATCTCGCCGATGTGACCGTCACCGACGACGAGGGCCGGCGCCGGGCTTTCGACGTGGTGGTGATGGCTGGCAACGTGATGATCTTCCTGGCCCCTCGAACCGAAGCCGCGGTGGTGGCCAACATGACCCGCCATCTGGGGCCGGCCGGGCGGCTGGTGGCCGGCTTCCAACTCGACCGGGCCGGTCCGGGCCCGGCTACCTACGACCGTATGGCCGCTGGGGCCGGGCTCGTCTTGGAGCACCGGTGGTCCACCTGGGAGCGGGATCGCTACGCGGACGGCGACTATGCCGTTTCGGTGTATCGTCGCAGATGAAAGCATGTCAGAGCGATACGCATACATCCGAACAGAGGTCTTCGGTTGTCGAGACCCGGTTACTCGAGACCCAGCACCCGGGCCGCGTTTTGGCGCAAGAACTTGGGCCATACCTCGTCTCGAAACGCTACCGCGGGTAGCTCGGTCATGATCCGCTCCAGCGACAGCCCCATCGGGAAGTAGCCGGCGTAGACGACCTTATCGGCGCCGCGGGTATTGGCGTAGTCGATGATCGACTTCGGGTAGTACTTGGGCGCGAAAGCCGAGGTGGAGTAATACAGGCCGGGCCACTTCACCATCAGCTTTACGGCCAGGCTGTCCCAGGGCTCGCAGCCGTGGCGGGTCACCAGTGTCAGCTCGGGAAAGTCGTACATTACTTGGTCGATACGCTCGACGTGCTGGGCGGCCATGGGCAGTCGGGGGCCGGGCACCCCGGCGCACACGAAGATGGGGATCCGAAGGTCGCAGCAAGTGGCGTAGATCGGGTACCACTTGGCGTCGTCGATGGGCACCGGCGGCGAGCAGCCGGCCGGGAACGTGCCCACGGCTCGGATGCCTGAATCGTCGTGAAGGCTGCGGATCTTGCGAACCGAGCCCATCACGTCGTTGGCGTCGACATGGCAGCTCCCTATGAACCGGTCGGGGTGGTCGGCCAGGGCTTTGCGGCCCGACTCGCCTTCGCAACCGACCAGACCCATCTCGATGCCGTGGGCGTCCATCTCGCTCAGCGTGATCCCGATGGGGTCGTCAGCGCCGTACTTCTCCTTGGGGACCCCCTTGAACATGTACTCGACCGGGAAGTCGAAACCAGCCGACTCGGCGTCCTTGAGCTGGTCCCGGATGAACCCGTAGACCGAGAAATCACCGGCTGGAAACCCGATCATGGTGTCGATGATCCCGATGTCGGGGGGCATGGCCATACGGGGCTCGCTCGCTGGGTTCAGGGACTCGGCCGCGGGTTACGAAGCTTCGAGGTCCGGGATCAATTTCTGGGTACTTCGCTCCAGGCGACCAACTTGTCGACCCGGGGCTCGCCCGGCAGCCCCAATACCTGCTCGCCGAGGATGTTGCGCATGATCTCGCTGGTGCCGCCCTCGATGGAGTTGGCCCGGGACCGTAAGAACTCGTGATGCGAGTCGTCTGACTTGCGGCCCATCATCACATCGTCGGGCTGGCGGAATGTGTAGTCGTAGTCGATCATCCCGGCCGGGCCTTCGAGATCCACGACCACGGACCGGAGTCGCTTGTTGAGCTCGGCCCCCATGAGCTTGGTCACCGATCCCTCCGGGCCCGGGTTGTTCGCCCTCAGGTTCTGAGCGGCCCGGACGCCGGTCAACCGCAGCGCCTCGGCCTGCACCCACAGCCTCATCACCTTGTCGAGGTGGACCCGGGTCCGGGTGTCGGGGTCCATGTTCTGGTAGGCGTCGAGGAGTACGTCGGTGGGTTTGGCCCCCCCCGGGTTGGTTCCACCGATGGCGCTCCGCTCGTTCATCAGGGTGGTGAGCGCCACCCCCCAGCCCTGGGCCACCCCGCCGATGCGGTGGGCGTCGGGGATTCGCACGTCGGTGAGGTAGACTTCGTTGAACTCGGCCTCACCCGTGATCTGGCGGAGGGGCCGGACCTCTACCCCTTCGCTGTGCATGTCCAGCGAGAAGTAGGTCATGCCCTTGTGCTTGGGGACCTCCGGGTCGGAGCGGGTTACCAGCATGCCCCAGTCCGCGGTGTGGGCCAGCGTATTCCACACCTTCTGACCGTTGACCACCCACTCGTCGCCGTCGGCGATGGCTCTGGTTGCGAGCCCGGCGAAGTCCGAGCCGGCGCCGGGTTCGCTGAAAAGCTGGCACCAGCGTTCGGCGCCGGTGAACATCGGGCGCAGGAACCGGTGCTTTTGCTCGTCGGTTCCGTGAGTGGCGATCGTCGGCCCGGCCAGCAGCATGAAGAACGTGCCCGACTCCGGGGGAGCGGCCCCGGCCTTGCGCAGGCGTGACTCCACCGTGCGGTTGAGCTCGGGCCGGACCCCGAGCCCGCCGAAGCCGACCGGAAAGTGCACAAAGGCCAGCCCGGCGTCGTATCGATGCCCTCGGAACTCCTCGTGGCCCTCGGCGGTGGGATCGTGGTTGCGGAGCAGGGCTTCGATGGCTTCGTCGACGAGTTGATCTTGGTCGATAGTGGTGCTGGTTGCGGTCATGGTGCCATTCTTGTGACCGAGGCTGTCGGTGGCAACTCCGCTCGCCAAGCTAGCTTTCCGAGCAGACATTTCCCCGAAGATCACAGCCCTTTCCTGAAGATCACAACCATTGAAACGAGTCGAACATGCGCCGTCAGCTCATCGACAGGACCGAGGAGTGTTTCGCCGCCATCTCCGGACTGTGCGCCGACATTGGTCCCGGTGAATGGGAGGCGCAGTCGCTGTGCCCGGCTTGGACGGTGCGAGAAGTGATAGCTCACACCGTCGGGGTCGAGGACACCCTGACCGGGTGGGAGGTAAGCACCGAGAATCCCCCACCCTTCGAGAAGATGGTGGCCCTTACCGAGGCGGCTCCGGCCATGAGCGCGGCCGGGTTCACGACTCGGGTGGATGCGATCCTGTCGGCTCGGCGAGCGGGGCTGGCTGCCATGACCGACGCCGACATGGACATCGGTTCCTTCACGCCGGTGGGGATACAGACCTATGGCCGCTTTCTCGCCATTCGGGTCTTCGACCTGTGGGTGCATCTGCGCGACGCTGCCATCCCATTGGGGCGGCCCACCGACGACGACGGACCGGCGGCTGAGATGGCGCTCGACGAGGTGGCCCGGTCGATCGGCTACATCGTCGGCAAGAAGATAGGGCTACCCGACAAGATGACCATGCGCATCGATATCACCGGCGGGGTGTCGCGCCGGATCGGCGTGGCCGTTCACGGGCGGGCTAAGGCAGTCGACCCGGACTCTCTGAGGACACCCGACGTGGTGTTGACCGCCGACTCGACCACTTTCATCATGCTGGCCTGCGGGCGGATCGATCCCCAGGCCAAAATCGACGAGGGGGCCATCGGCTGGAGCGGCGACGCTTTCTGGGGTGAGCACGCGGCTCGCAACCTGGCCTTCACCATGTGAAGGCGCTATGAGCCACCTAGTCGATGAGCGGGCCAGTGCCGACCCCCTCCGGGCGGCGGCCGAGTTGTCGGCCGGCGGCGCCGATGAGTCCGATGAGTGGATTGCGCGGGTCGACCGGGTGCTGGCCGGCCGTTCCTTCGAGGAGGTTCTGGTCGGGTCCACCCGAGACGGCATCAAGATCCAGCCGCTGTACGTCGACTCGGCCCGGGTCCATTCGACGGCGCGACGCGTTCGGGACTGCGCCCATGTCGAGGAGAACCGGGGCGCGAGCTGGGATGTTCGGCAGCATCACCGCGGCACTGATCCGGGCCGGATCCGGGAACTGATCCTCGACGACCTCGGGCACGGGGTTACCTCGATCGAGCTCGGGCCCGGCCCGGTTGTGGATGATCTTGCCTCGGTGCTGGACGGGGTGAGGATGGGCGAGACGCCGATCGGGCTCGGACCTCACGCCGAGCTGGCCTGGTCCGAAGCCCTCGTCGAGCTGGCAACCAGACAAGAGACGGTGCTGGCTCCTAACAGCTCGCTCGGGTTCGATCCCATCGGCGAGTGGGCTCGGTCGGGCCGCCAGATGGATCCAACCCTTGCTGCTCGGCTGGTGGAACGGCTCCGAGGCCGGGGTGGGTTCGGTGCGGGGGTGAGGGTCCTCGCCGTCGACGTCACCCGTCCCGTTGCTGCCGGCGCCACCGAGGTCCAAGCTCTGGCGTGGGCGGCCGCGGCTGGGGTAACTTACTTGCGGGTACTGGTAGAGGCCGGCCTGAGCGTGTCGTCGGCAGCCGGCCGGATCGGTTTCCGCTTGGCCACCAGCGCCGACCAGTTCGTCACCATCGCCATGCTGCGAGCGGCCCGGGTGATGTGGAGCCGGGTCGTCACGGCCTCGGGCGGGACCGGACCGGCGGCCTGTCAGTTCCAGCACGCCGTCACGACCGAGGCCATGTACAGCCGCCGCGACCCGTGGGTGAACCTGCTGCGGGGAACCACCGCGGCGCTGGCCGCGGCGGTGGGGGGAGCCGACGCCGTGACCGTATTGCCCTTCGATCACGCCACCGGGCCGCTGATGGGCGGTCTCGGCCCCCGGATGGCCCGCAATACGCAACTGCTGCTGGCGGAGGAATCGCATCTCGGTCGGGCCATCGACCCGGCCGGGGGGTCGTTCTTCGTCGAATCACTCACCCACCAACTCGCCGACCGGGGCTGGCAGGCGTTCCAGGCCATCGAGGCGGCCGGAGGGATCATGACCGTGCTGGCCGACGGCACCATGGCCGAAGCCATCGACTCCAGTTGGAGCGATCGGCTCGCCGGGTTGCGAACCCGGCGCGAGGTAGTCACCGGGGTCAGCGATTTCCCTTCGTCGACCGGCGATCCGGTCGGCTCGACTGGTGACAGCCAGAACAGTGTCGGAGACTTGGGCCGACACCCGGGCCGAGGCCTACCCGTCCGGCGCCTGGCCCAGCCTTACGAGGACCTGCGGGACGCGGCCGATCGTCACTTGGGCGTTTCCGGTCGGCGACCCACCGTGGCGGTGGTGGCGCTCGGGTCCGAAGCGGCCCATTCGCCCCGCACGACCTGGGCTCGCAATCTGCTTGCTGCCGGTGGGATCGAGGCCGAGGGCGGCCACGGCGACGGAGCATTCTCGCCCATCGCCGCTGCGGCTGGGTTCGGGGCCGTCCGAACCCCGGTGGCGGTGATCACCTCCTCCGATCAGGTGTATGCTGAGCAGGCCGCGGCCACTGCCACCGCTCTGGTGGAGGCCGGTGCGACCTTGGTGGCGATGGTCGGCGATCCCGGGGACCGGCGAGCTGGTCTGGCCGGGGCCGGTGTGGACGAGTTCTGGTGCGACGGGATGGACGTGCTGGCCGCTCTGCAGCGGCTACATGACATGCTGCATGTGACGACGAGACCGCCGAACGAGCCGGGTCATTGATGCGCTTCGGGATCTTCTACGAGCACCAGTTGCCCCGGCCTTGGGCGCCCGACGCCGAGGAGAGGCTCTTCCACGAAGCCCTCGAACAGGTCGAGATCGCCGACGAGGTCGGTATCGATGTGGCTTGGGCGGTCGAGCACCACTTCTTGGAGGAGTACTCGCACTGCTCGGCTCCGGAGGTCTTCCTCGCGGCTTGCGCGGCCCGCACCGAACGGATCCGTCTCGGCCACGGCATCCGCCAGACCCCGCCGAGGTACAACCATCCGGTCCGCACCGCCGAGTCGGTTGCCACCCTCGACGTGATCGCCCGGGGTCGGGTGGAACTGGGCATCGGCGAGGGCGCCACCCGGCTCGAGCTGGGCGGCTTCGGTATCCCGGCCAAACAGAAGCGGGCCATGAGCCTGGAGGCCGGGGAGCAGATCGCCGACATGATGGCACTCACCCCCTATCCGGGCCATGACGGCGAGTTCTTCTCGATGCCGTGCCGCAACGTCATTCCCAAGCCGGTCCAGAAACCCCACCCGCCCATGTGGATCGCCTGTACCAACCGCTCGACCATAGAGCTGGCCGCCCGTAAGGGCCTGGGCGCCTTGGCCTTCGCCTTCGTCGACCCCGACGAGGCCCGTCATTGGGTCGAGGTCTATTACAAGCTCATCAAGAGCGACGAGTGCGTGCCGCTGGGCCGCACCGTCAACGCCAACATCGCGGTGGTGACCGGTTTCTCGCTCCACCACGACCGGGTCGAGGCTATCCGGCGGGGCTACGACGGGTTCCACTTCTTCGCCTACGCCCTGCGCCAGCTCGTGGTGAGCGACACCGTTCCCGGCTACAGCCGCCTCTGGGACCGCTACGTGGCTCAGCGAGGTTCGGGCCTTCGAGATGCCATCACCGAGGCTCGAATCGCCGGCGACGACTACTGCAGCACCATCGGCTCGCCCGCCGATGCCGTCGGTTGGCTCCGGGAAGCCGAGAGCGCCGGCGTCGATCAGGTGATCTTCCTCCAGCAGGGCGGCAACAACCGCCACGACGACATCTGCCACAGCCTCCGCCTGTTCGGGGCCGAGGTGCTGCCGCAGTTCGAGGCCGGCCGGGCCGACCGGGAAGCGGCCAAGGCGGCGGAACTGTCCCCCTACGTCGAGGCGGCTCTCGACCGCAAGCAGTGGGTGCAGCCGCTGGGGCCCGAGGAAGTGCCGGTGGTGGAGGCGTCGGTGCCGCAGGCGCACGTGCCGGCCAGCACCATCACCTGAGCGCGGCTGCGATCCGAGCGATGTGTTCGGGTGTGCTGCCGCAGCAGCCGCCGATGATGGCGGCCCCGGCCCGGCTGGCCCGCACCGCGCTGGCCGCCAGCACTTCAGGGGTGCCGTCGTAGGCGAGGGATTCGCCGCTCCACACCGGGATTCCGGCGTTGGGTTTGCAGATGACCGGTATCTCGCCGGCCCCGGCCGCGATAGCTGTCACCGCGGCCTCGGTATCGGTCAGGTTGGCACCGCAGTTGGCCCCGATAGCTACCAGATCCAGCGGGGCCAGCCGCTCGGCGAGCTGGGCTCCGGCCACCCCCATCATGGTGCGGCCGGCTGTGTCGAAGCTCATAGCGACCGCGATGGGTAGCCGACAGGCCGAACGGGCCCCCCGCACAGCCGCTTCCACCTCGTCGAGATCGCTCATGGTCTCGATCCACAACATGTCGGCGCCCCCGGAGTCCAGTCCCCGGGCCTGTTCGGCGAACGCTTCCTCGCAAGCCGCCGCGGTCATGGCGCCCAAGGGTTCGAGCAGCTCACCGCTGGGCCCCATCGACCCGGCCACGATGACCGTGCGGCTCACTTCGTCGGCCTCGGCTCGGGCGTTGGAGGCCGCGGCCCGGTTGAGCTCGATGACCTGATCCTGGAGGTCGTGGAGTGTGAGCCGGAAGCGGGTCCCGCCGAAGCTGTTGGTCAACACCAGATCGGATCCGGCTGCGATGTAGCTGCGGTGAATGGCCCGGATCGTCTCGGGCCGGTCCCGGTTCCATAGCTCGGGGGGATCACCGGCTCCGAGGCCGGCGTCGAACAACTGCGTGCCCATGGCTCCGTCGGCCAGAACATGTCCCTTGGTGGTGATGAGCTCATCGAGTTCTGCCAGTGCGGCCACGTCGCCTCGACCATCCTCACTCATCGGGCCTTACTTATCAGGCCTTGACCAGCCCGAGCAACGGCATCCTACTAAGGGCAGTATCGGGGAGACGAACCGGACGGAGGAAACCAGCGTGGCCATCGACGTGAACCGCATGATCCACCTGTTCGGCCTCGACGGCAAGGTGGCCGTGGTCACTGGAGGCAGCCGCGGCATCGGCTACATGATTGTCGGCGGTTTGCTCGACGCCGGATGCCGGGTGATCATCTCGGCTCGCAAGGAGCACCAAGTGAAGGCAGGGGCGGCCGAGCTGGGGGCTCGGGGGCACTGCCGGGCCATCCCGGCTGATCTTTCAACCCCTGAGGGCTGCGAGGCCCGTTTCTGCTCACTCAGAAGCTGCTGCCCCGGCTTCGGGCTGCAGCGCACCCCGGCGACCCGGCCCGGATCGTCAACGTCGCTTCCATCGACGGGCTCACGACACCGGTGATGGAAACCTATTCCTACTCGGCCTCCAAGGCCGGCCTCATCATGCTCACCCGCCATCTGGGCCGGCGGCTGGCGGCTGGCGGCGAGCACATCACCGTGAACGCGGTGGCGCCGGGCCGGGTCCTACCTCACCGGGGTGGTGTTGCCGGTGAGCGGGGGACGGGCCTGCGTATCCGATTAGGCGGCCGGTAGGCCGGCCGGGCAATGCTGAGCACCTGAGCACGGGTCGTAGCCGCCCTCGCCAATGGCCGTCCCGGTGGATTCGAGCCCTCGGCGCTCTACTATCGACCGGGTGCATGGATGATCTCGGCCAGAGCTGCACCCGGAGGCGAATCTCAGTGACAACCGGACGATCGAGCTTCGCAAAACGTCAGCGGGACATGGCCAAGAAGGCCAAGGCCGATGCCAAGCGCCAGAAACGCTTCGAGCGCGGCAGCGACGACCTCCTCGACGATCCCGACGAAGCCGGATTGCCGGCCGGAGACGCTTCGTCCGGTCCCATCCTCAGCAACGACGAGATCATGAGCAAAGTAGCCGACCTTCATCGTCGCTACGACGACGGCTTGATCGATCTCGACGCGTTCGAGGAGGAGAAGGCCGCGCTCATGGAGCAGATCTCCATCGATTGAGCGATTGAGCCGACCGCGATTGCAGGTTGTGGCCACCTCGTCCCGGCGTGGGGCAGGATGGGTCGACTATGGACTTCGACCTGCCTCTACCCGATGACCGGCGACGGGTCGCGGTGCGCCAATGGCTGTCGGCCCACCCGTCACCTTCGGGCCAGGACCTGGCCGAGGCCGGATACGTCTTGCCTCACTGGCCTCGGAACTTTCCCCGGGGCTCGGGGCAGTTCTGTGATGTCAACCCGATCTGGTACTACGGGTTCCTGCTGTCGCCGGCCCTCACCGTCGGGGGAGGGACCTTCGCGATTCAGCGCAACATCGTAGCCGAAAGCGAGAGGTCCAAGAGTAACGGGCCGGGCCGCGAGGGGGGTGCGGGCCGGTGAGGACACGAGTAACCGAGATGCTCGGGATCGAGTTCCCGATCCTCGCCTTCAGCCATTGCCGCGATGTGGTGGTGGCGGTGTCGCAGGCCGGTGGCATGGGCGTGCTCGGGGCTGTGGCCCACTCACCCGAAGCCCTCGACGCAGATCTCGACTGGATCGAGGCCGAAGTCGGCGACAAACCCTTCGGAGTCGATCTCATCATCCCGGCCCGTTACGCCGGTGACGACGCCGGGGGCTACTCGATGAGTGAGATCCGTCGGTTGATCCCGGCTGGCCATGCCGCCTTCGTCGAGGACATCCTGGCCCGCTACGAGGTGCCCGCACTGCCCCCCGACGACGACTCCCGTTCGTTGACGGCCCCGGTCGGGGTCGGTCTGGCTGGCGACGACGCGCCGTTCTCGGCCAACGCGGCCGGTCCTCAGCTCGAGACCGCGCTGGCTCACCGGACCGCCTTCGTGGCCAACGCCCTGGGCCCGCCCCCTCAGCCCATGATCGACGCAGTGAAGGCCGAGGGTCGGCTGGTCGGGGCTCTGGCCGGTCGGGCCGTTCATGCCCAACGGCACGCCCGGGCCGGGGTCGACATCATCATCGCTCAGGGCTACGAGGCTGGCGGCCACACCGGTGAGATCGGTTCGATGGTTCTCATACCCGAGATCGTCGATTCCGTCGATGTGCCGGTGCTGGGGGCGGGCGGGATCGGTCGGGGCCGCCAGATGGCGGCGGCCCTGGCGCTGGGTGCCCAGGGGGTGTGGTGTGGGTCGGTGTGGCTCACCACTGCCGAAGCCGAGACCCACCCGGTGGTGAAGGACAAGATGTTGGCCGCTTCATCGGCCGACACCATCCGGTCGCGGTCGCTCACCGGCAAGCCGGCCCGCATGTTGAAGTCGGCTTGGACACAGGAGTGGGAGCGAGCCGACACCCCCGCTCCGCTGGCCATGCCCCTGCAGCCGGTACTGACCGAGCTGGCTCAGCGCCGGATCGCTCGGGCTGCGCATCGGACCGGGTCGGGAGCGCAGAAGCTGGCGAACTACTACGTGGGGCAGATCGTGGGGACGATGAACGAGACCAAGACCAGCCGCCAAGTCGTTTACGACATGATCGACGAGTTCATCGACGTCGTGTCCTCCCTCGCTGACCGACTCCACAATTAGAGATCGGCACCATTGGAGATCGGCCGGCTGGTTTCGGGGCTGGCTGTCGGCCCAGCCCGAAGTGGCTCAAGACCCCAGCAGGTTCCTGATGCGGGTACGCAGCTCGGCAAGGCCGGTTCCGGTCCTGGCGCTCACCCACAACACGTCGCTTCGGGTCACGCCCAGTTTGTTGGCCAGATCGGTCCGGCGCTTGGCGGACATCGATGACCGCACCTTGTCGGATTTGGTGGCCACATAGCTCACCGGCAAACCGATCCGGGCCAACCAGGCCTGGGTGTCGAGATCCAAGGGGGTTGGGCCGATGGCGCCGTCGATCAGGTGCAGCACGCTTCGCAACGGCTCCCTGTCGGTGAGGTAGCCCTCGGTCATGGCCGCCCACGTGCGCTTCTGGGCCTTGGAAGCCCGGGCGTAGCCGTAGCCGGGCAGGTCCACCAGCCAGCGCCCCGATCCCTGCGGCCCCAGCTCGAAGGCATTGAGGAGGCGGGTGGCTCCCGGTGTCTTGGAGGTTCGGGCCAGCCGGTGTTGGTTGGCGATTGCGTTGATCAGTGCCGACTTGCCCACGTTGGATCGACCCACCAAGGCGATCTCGGTCTCGGTTTCAGGCAGATCATCGACCCGGGCGAAGGATGTGACGAAGCGCAGTGCCAGGGGTCCGGCCATCGAAGCAGGCTACGGGCGCGGGCCGACGACGCTGCCGGTGACGGTTTGGGGCGGGGTTGGTCGGCTCTTTGCGAGCCAGTCGGTCCGTCAACTCCAAGCCTGGGTCAGAATCCCTGGGTGCCGATCAGGGGAACGAAGCGCACCGGGAACAGGACTTCGGTGCGGTGTTCAGGTCCTGTGTGGGTGAGGCGCACCAAGTCTTGGCCGTGGTCCCTGGCCCCGATGGGTATGACCAGCCGACCTCCGTCGGCGAGTTGTTCGATGAGAGCCGGGGGCGGGGCCGGGCCGGCGGCGGTGACCACGATGGCGTGGTAGGGCCCGGCTTCGGGGTGGCCCAGAGTGCCGTCGCCCACTACGACCTCGATGGCGCCGTAACCGAGCCGGCCCAGTGTGGTGCGAGCCCGTCGGGCCAGGGTTTCGAGCCGCTCGATGGTGATCACCCGTCCGGCCACTTCCGCCAGCACCGCCGCTCCGTAGCCTGAGCCGGTCCCCACCTCCAGCACCTTGCTGTCCGGGTCGAGCCGGGCCGCTTCTGCCATCAGGGCCACCATGGCGGGCTGGCTGATGGTCTGACCCTTGCCGATGGGCAGGGGCCGGTCGTCGAAGGCGGCCTCGGCATGACGTCGACCCACGAACTCCTCCCGGGGTACCCGGGCCATGGCGTCGAGTACGGCTTGATCTCGCACCCCGTACCGTCGAGCCTGATCGACGAGCTCTTGTCGAGAGTGCGGCCGCGGTCGGGGTGGTCGGTCCGAAGCCATGGGCGCCATACCGTCGAGTCGGGCACTCAGGCCATGAGGTCGGCCACAACGGTGATCGTGGTGTCCACACCGGCCTCGTCGATATCGAGGTGGGTGACCAAGCGGCCGCCGTTGTCGTTCCACAGGGTCAGGATCCCCCGCCGGGCCAGCTCCTGGCCGATCCCGGGCCGCGATGGCCGGAGCCGAGCGAACACCATGTTGGTGTCACACGACTCGATCTCCACACCCGGTATCGGGCCCAGCCCTCGAGCCAGCCGGGCGGCGTTGTCGTGATCGGCGGCCAAGCGTTCGACGTGATGATCGAGCGCGTACAACCCGGCTGCGGCCACGACCCCGGCCTGGCGCATCCCCCCGCCCAGCATCTTGCGCCACTTGCGGGCCTCGGCCACGAAAGGAGCCGGCCCGGCCAGCACCGAACCCACTGGAGCGCCCAGACCCTTGGACAAGCACACCGACACCGAGTCGAACGACGCCGCTACCGCAGCCGGGTCCACCCCCAGCGCCACCGCCGCGTTCCAGAGCCGGGCCCCGTCGAGATGGTGAGCCAGTCCCCGATCGGCGGCCAGCGCCGCCGACCGGGCCATCTGCTCCAAGGTCAGCACCTTGCCGTCGATGGAGTTCTCCAGACACAGCAGCCGGGTGCGGGCAAAATGGTAGTCGTCGAGTTTGACCAACGCCGCGGCTTGGGCCAAGTCGAGCATCCCGTCGTCGCCGGTGGGCACGGGCTGAGGTTGGATTCCGCCCAGCACGGCTGCGCCCCCGGCCTCGTACATGTAGTTGTGGGCGTGAGAGCCGACCAGGTACTCGTCGCCCCGCTGGCAATGAGCCAGCAATGCGCACAGGTTACCCTGGGTTCCGCTGGTGACGAACAGCGCCGCCTGCTTACCCAGCCGGTTCGCCACTTCGGCCTCGAGTTTGTTGACCGTGGGGTCGTCGCCGAACACGTCGTCGCCCACGGCCGCGGCGGCCATGGCTGCCCGCATCGGGCCGGTCGGGCGGGTGACGGTGTCGGAGCGAAGGTCGATGATGGCTACAGCATGCCGGTCGTTCAGTCGCAGTCACGTACCTCTTTGGTATTGGGCCCGGTCTCGATGGCCCGGTCGGTTAGTGTCATGTCCGGGCCGTAGAAGAATCGGCCGTCAAGAACCGCCACAGGCGATCAGACAGGGGGCGACCATGCCGCAAACCGTACGTGGGGTCATATCGAGGGCCAAGGGCGAGCCGGTGACCGTTACCGAAGTAGTGATACCCGATCCCAGCCCGGGCGAGGCGGTGGTGGACATACAGGCCTGCGGGGTATGTCACACCGACCTGCATTATCGGGAGGGCGGAATCAGCGACGAGTTCCCGTTCCTGCTGGGCCATGAGGCGGCTGGGGTGGTGGAGTCGGTCGGGGCCGGAGTCACCGAGGTAGCCCCCGGCGACTTCGTCATCCTCAACTGGCGGGCCGTGTGCGGGCAGTGCCGCTCGTGTCGGCGGGGCCGGCCCCACATCTGTTTCGACACCGCGAACGCCGACCAGAAGATGGCCCTCACCGACGGCACCGAGCTCTCGCCGGCGCTGGGTATCGGCGCCTTCGCAGACAAGACCATCGTGGCGGCCGGGCAGTGCACCAAGGTCGACCCGGAGGCGTCGCCGGCGGCGGCGGGCCTGCTCGGCTGCGGGGTGATGGCCGGTATCGGGGCCGCCGTCAACACCGGGGGAGTAGGCCGGGGCGACAGCGTGGCCGTATTCGGCTGCGGCGGGGTCGGCGATGCCGCCATCGCCGGGTCGAAGCTGGCCGGTGCGTCCCGGATCATCGCCGTCGATGTCGACGACCGCAAGCTGGAGTGGGCCAAAGGTTTCGGCGCCACCCACACCATCAACTCCTCCGGCGACGATCCGGTTGCGATCATCAAGGAGCTGACCGGTGGCAACGGGGTCGATGTCGCCATCGACGCGGTCGGGCTCCCCGAGGTGTACCGCCAGGCCTTCGAAGCCCGGGACCTGGCCGGCACGGTGGTGCTGGTCGGTGTGCCTCGGCCCGACATGACCATCGAGCTGCCCTTCCTGGAGGTGTTCGGCCGGGGCGGGGCCCTGAAGTCGAGCTGGTACGGCGACTGCCTGCCGGCCCGGGACTTCCCAATGCTGATCGACCTGTACCGGCAGGGCCGGCTCGACCTCGACCGGTTCGTGTCGGAGACCATCGGGCTCGACGGCGTCGAGGAGGCCTTCCACAAGATGGAGCGAGGCGAAGTGCTGCGCTCCGTCGTGATCCTCTGACTGCCATGGCCATCGAGCTGGTAACCACCGATGGCATCTTCGCCCTCGACGGGGGTGAGTGGGAGGTGACCAACAACATCTGGCTGGTCGGCGACGACCGGGAAGTTCTCGTTTTCGACGCTGCCCACGATCACGAGCCCATCACCGAGGCCGTGGCCGGGCGTCGGGTGGTTGCCATCGTGTGTACCCACGGCCACAACGACCACATCAACGCGGCGGTGGCCCTGCGCGACGCCGTCGACGCCCCGGTGCTGTTGCATCCCGACGATCGCATGCTCTGGGACGCGGTCCACCCCGCCGATTCCCCTGATGGCGATCTCGAGCCCGGTACCGCACTGACCGCTGGCGGCCATGAGCTCGGGGTGGTGCACACCCCCGGCCATTCGCCCGGGTGCTGCTGCTTCCACGACGCCGACGACAGTCGGGTCCTGTCGGGCGACACGTTGTTTTGCGGCGGACCGGGGGCGACCGGGCGCAGCTACAGCGACGAGCCGACCATCCTGCGCAGCATCCGGGATCGGCTTCTGGTCCTGCCGGCTGGCACCACCGTGCACACCGGTCACGGGGAGAGCACCACTATCGGGGCCGAGCGGGAACGGGTGCTGGACCGCATGGCCGAACTGGGCCTCGGTGTCACACCCTTTCGCCACACATGATGAAACACCATTGAATGGTCAGGACTGGGAGAGAGCAGTTGATCCATAAGTCGAGCAAGCCCATTGACAGTGAGGATTATCACCGACAAGGTGACGATCACGATTGTGTACTGGACTCACCGCATTGGAGAGGAAGCATCCAAAGGAGCTACGGCAAAGCTGCTCAAGCTGTGTGGGGTGACCGTGGTTAATTTATCAGATGCTAATAATTTTATTGAGAGACAACTTGATAAGTATATCTGTGGACTAGAGAAGAAGCTCAAAAAGGATGTGATTTCTTACCGTGGGGACTTAATAAATGGCGTGGACGATGCCATACGAGATGTTATTGAATCTAAGGCCCATGGTAGCGACGAGCTTGCTATTCTGCTAACCACAAGTGGTGGATACATTGAAACAGTAGCGCGCGTTGTAGAGGCTGAGGTGGCACTGCTACTGAACTTTGATCAAGCTGAATTGTATAAGTTTGACCAAGCGCGTGAGTTGACCATTACCTTGCTAAAAGATTGGCTTGTCAAATATAAGTTTAGGGATTGGAAGATGACAGAGACTAGCGGAACCCCTGTAGACGATCGATTGAGGACAACTAGGGCAGCAGAAATTGCCAAGAAACTTAATGATACTGATCGGTGGCATAGCCATGGTTATGGAATCTCTATGGAAGTTTTGAGGCACGATTTGGGGTTAAAGATAGATGACTTTGGAGCCAATCAGGAGTTGAGCAGCGCTATTAGGAGCTACCATCATTAGGGATCCCAGAAAACTCACTAAACGACGGTATATTATGTGTCTATCACTGAATAGGAGCTTTCATATGGACAAGCTTGATCTAGATGAAGTTGTCTGCAAGAATCCGCACCTAGATCGTGCGTCACTCGATGCCTTGCTGAAGTATCTAAAGGAGGTAGCCCCAGCCGAGAAGCCTCGCTACAGGCTGGCACCGATAGGCACCCATCGGGCTACAATTGGTATGCCTGACCCAGTTGTGGAGAGTCCGGAGTGCAGGTTATTGCATTAGGAAGCTAGCTGCAAGATGGGCCGGCTAACTACAGCGACCTGCAGTACCGAGTGGCAGACAACCGGGCCGTGCTGTGCGTACAGCTCATGAGACTGCTCAACCCTTCCTTCATCCAAGATCGTCTAAGAAAACGTTGGTCCTGTGACATGTACACCCCCAACGACCCCCTGAACCTGGCCAGCACCCTGATCCTGGCCAGCGCCGCCCGCCCATGACCGAGCCCCGGATCAACGGTATCGGATCGGTCATGGCCAGGCTCGAGGCAGCCGGCACGGCCCAGAACTGCAAGATCTATGCCCGTCACGGCGCGGCTGAGCCGATGTTCGGGGTGAGTTACAAGCACCTCGGATCTATCCGAAAGCAGATCGGCGTCGATCATGATCTGGCTGAGGAACTGTGGGACAGCGGCAATCACGACGCCCGGGTGCTGGCCCTGCAGGTGGCCGACCCTGAAGCGCTGACCATGGCGCGGGCCCGTCGCTGGGTGAGTGACGTCACCAACTACATCCTGGCCGAAGGGCTCGGAGGCTTGTGCGCTCGCACCGGCCCTGCTCGGACGCTCAGCGATGCCTGGCGTGATCAACCGGACGAGTGGGTGGCGTCGACGGGCTGGTTCATGGTTGCCTGCACGGCCGAGGATCCCGAAGTTTGGACGGTGGCGGAGCTGCGGGGGCTGGTGAGCCAGATAGAGGCCGAGATCGCGGGTCGGCCCAACCGGGTCCGTCACGAGATGAACGGTGCGCTCATCGTTATGGCTCTGAGGGACGGCAACCTGCGTCGTACGGTGCTGGCCGCCGCCGGGCGCATCGGTCCTGTCGTCGTGGATCACGGCTCCACCGGTTGCAAGACGCCGGAGGTGGCCCCTTACGTGGAGCGCACCCTGGCTCACAGGGCGGCCAAGGCCGAGCGGGCCCGGGCTCGAGCCGGATCCGGCTGACCCGGTCCGGTTCAGATCCGGCTGATGTCGAAGCGGAACGGGGCCGGGAAATGCCGGGGCGGGCCCAGCCCGGCGGCCTTGATCATCCGTACCACCCGGCCCCGGTGGCCGGCGTAAGGTTCGAGCAGCTCCAGCATCCGAGCGTCGTCACCGCCGTTCTCGCCGGTCAGAGCGTAGGTGACGATCCGGGGCACGTGCAGGTCTCCCACCGCAACCGCGTCGGGATCGCCCCCGGCGGCGCCGCTGGTCAACGCCGCCGTCCACGGCCCCACTCCGGGTAGGCGTTGCAGCCACTGCCGGGCTTCGGCCCCGGGCCGGGTTCCGAGTTTCTCCAGTCGGTCGGCGTAGACGGCTGCCACCCTCACCACCCGGGCCCGGGATCGTTCCACCCCGGCCCGGTGGAAGTCGTGATCGGTCAGGCTCTTGATCACCTCGGGCCGGGGGAAGATCGGGACGGGTCCGAGGCTCGGCCCGGGGCTGGTGCCGGGTCCGGTGCTCGGATCGGGTCCCGGTGGGGGATCGCCGTGGCGTCGGCCCAGCCGGGCGATGGAGGTCATGGCGTCGGCCCGTACCACTCGCTGGACTATGGCGGTGGTAGCCAGGGCTTCGTACCACCGGTCGGTGGCGCCGACCCGGGGTGAGCCCCGCTTGGTGATCAGTTCTCGCACTACAGGATCAAAGGGACGGAAGCCGGCCGGGTCGTCGTCGTTGCCGAGGAGAGCAGGGATCCGGCTGATCCCCCATTCGGCGCCGGGTCCCCAGCCATCGGCTCGGACCTCCCCACCGGTGGCTCTGAAGGCGACGGTGGCCGGCCCCAGGGGGGTATGAGTGGCCCACCAGTACCCGCCCCGGCGGTGCTTGACCGTCTTCACCCCCATGATGGCGATGTCGATATCGAGTTCGTAGCTGGGACGAAAGATCGTCGAGGCGGCGGGCTCAGCCCCGGCCACCGGCTCCGTGGAGGCGGCGGGCTCAGTCACTGGCTCGGGCCTGCCATCTCCAAGGTCAGGGTCAATATCTCGAGGAGTCGGCGGTCCGACTCTTGTTCGAGCCCGAGCTCGCCCCGAGCCTCATCGGCGGCCCGGCGGGTCATCTCACCCATGATCCCGTCGACGGGACCGGGGTCGTAGCCGGCTTCGGTCAGAGCAACCTGCAGATCGGCCACTTCGGCCAGGGTCAACGGAGCTCCCCCGACCGGATCCAGCGTCTCGTCGCGGCTCTCGGCCACTACGGCTCCATCGGATCCTCCCCAGGCCTTGCCGATGGCGGGCAGCGCCATACGCCACAGTCCCCAAAAGACCAGCAAGAGCAGCACCAGAAGCAGCACTCCCTGCAGATGGTTGCCCACGGTCAGATTCCAGAAAGGCATGTTCTGGTCCGGCTCCGGCGGCTGGCCCTGCGATGGAGGGCCCGGCAGCGGGGGCGAAGGCCGGCTCAGTTGCTGCGGCGGCTGCGCAGCAACTCTTGGATCTTCTTGCACTCCGGGCATATCGGATACCTCGAAGGGTCCCGACTTGGCACCCAGACCTTGCCGCACAGCGCCCGCACCGGTGTGCCCTCCACGTACGCGCGGGCCGCGTCGGAACGGCAAGTGTAGTGGGCGAACCGGTCGTGGTCGCCGTCGTCGGTTACTGGTTCGATCCGAGTGTCGACGTCGGGAGCGGTGACGATCTCGGTGGGCGGGGCGATCGGGACGGGCATGATCGAGTTCACCTTACAGCAGCTTGCGGACAGCTTCGATGGTGTCGGCGCCGCTGGCCGGTTTGTCGGTGCGGTACCGCACGACCCGGGCGAAGCGCAGCGCCACCCCGCCGGGGTAGCGGCTCGACTGCTGCACCCCGTCCAGGGCGATTTCCACTACTTGCTCGGGACGCAAGTAGGTGACGTAGCCCCGTTCGGACGTAGCCAGGGCCCCGAATCGCCGGGTCTGCCACTCCAGCATCTCGTCGGTCATTCCCTTGAACGTCTTGCCGACCATGACGAAGCTGCCGTCGGGGGCGAGGGCGCCGAGATGGATGTTGGACAGCGTGCCCCGGCGCCGGCCGCTGCCCGCCTCGGCCGCCAGTACCACCAGATCGAGGGTGTGGACGGGTTTCACCTTGCGCCACGACTTGCCTCGTCGCCCGGCCTGATAGGCGGCATCGGCCGCTTTGACCACCACCCCTTCGTGACCGCGGTCGATGGCTTCTGCGAAGACGGCGGCGGCTGCGACCGGGTCGTCGGTCACCACCCCCGGGACGCGATGGGCGGGAGCCACCTCGGTCAGGTGATCGAGACGTTCGACCAGAGGCTCGTCGAGCAGGTCCCGGCCGTCTCGGTGGACCAGATCGAAGAACATGGGAGTGGGACCCACCACCTCCCCGTCGAGGACGGCGGCTCGGACCGGGAAGCTTCGCACGATCTCGACCACCTCCCCCAGTCGGTCGGTGACCTCGTTGAGGTTGCGGGTCCAGATCTTCACGATGCCGTCACGGCGATGGGCCTGGATCCGGATCCCGTCCAGCTTCCATTCCACCGAGGCTCGACCCAGCTCGCTGACGGCCTCCGCCACCGAGACCGCGGTAGTGGCCAGCATGGGCCGGATGGGCCGCAACACCTCCAAGCCGACAGCTTCGAGCCCGGCGGAGCCTTCGCTCAGGGCGATCTCGGCCACTGCACCGAGATCACCCGACAGCATCAGGGCCCGCCGCAGTGCCGCCGGGGGTACGGAGCCGGCTCGGGCCAGAGCCTCCGTCACGACTCCCTCCCCGGCACCTTGGCGCAGCTCACCCACCAGCAGCCGCCGCAGGAAACCGGCCTCGCCGGTAGTGGCCCGGGTCAGGAAATCCTCGAGCAGGCTGATCCGTCGGGCCGCGGATCCCGATCCCGACGTAGCCGCGATGGCGTCGAGGAGCGAGTCCAGATCGGCCACCGTCAGCCCCGATCCCGGTACCAGGGCCGGCCCCGGTACCGGTTCGGTTCTTATGCCGGCCACGGTGGCCCACCCCACCCCGATACGACCCTGCCGGGGATCGCCGACCACCAACTTGGCCACCACCGCGGCTCCGGTCGGTCCGGCCTTTCGGAGCAGGTCGGCCAGTACCTCGGTTTTGGCGGTACGTGACGGGGTAGCGGCCACGGCGTCGGTGGCAGCTACCAGATCTGCCAGACGCATGCCCGCATTGTCGTTCACCTTTGACGCCGGTGCCGGTAGCGTCAATGCCGTCTTGGATCCCCTCGGCCGGTGACGGCCTCAGGCCGGTTCGGGTCGGCTGAGCGAAGGATACGACATGAGCGATATCGATACCGAGCGCAAGAGAGCCGGGGAGCTCTCTTACTGGTCCGAGCTGAAGGACAGCGAGGGCCGATTGTACAATGGTTGGTTCGAGTACTTTTACACGTCACGCTTCCACCTGACCGTTGATGATTACACCGACAAGCGTGTGCTCGACATCGGCTGCGGTCCCCGCGGGTCACTGGAGTGGGCAACGGCAGCCCAGGAGCGGGTGGGTGTTGATCCGCTCGCCCGGGAATACCTGAAGATGGGTGCAACCGACCATGCCATGGACTATGTCGCCGCCGGGGCCGAGTCCATACCGTATCCCGACGGCCACTTCGACATCGTGTGCTCCTTCAACTCGCTCGACCACGTGGACGACCTCGAAGCCACCATCGCGGAGATCAAGAGGGTTACAGCGGTGGGAGGGTTGATGCTCCTGCTCACCGATGTGCACGGGGAGCCGACCCCCCAGGAACCGGTTTGCTTCGAATGGGACGTGGTCGGCTTGTTCGCCCCGGAGCTCGCCCTCCAGTTCATGGGTTGTTTCGAGAAAGCTGAGGGCGGCATCTACGCCAGTATCGAGCAGGGCATATTTTTCGACCACGCTGATCGGCGGCGACGCTATGGCGTGTTATCGGCTCGGTTCGTGCGCGTCGATCCGCCCGGTCCTATTGGTGAGCTAGCGGACCGGGGCCTACGGTCGTGGAGCCGATCGGTGAGAAAGGCCGCGGGCATAGCCAAGAGGTTGGTCAAACCCCGGCATTAGACTGGCACACCGAGGGCTATCCGTTTCGAACGTCCGTTTCGAACGCTTCGAAACTGTCCTTCTCCAAGGATCCGTGCACTCGGGGAAGATCGATCCGAGCCTGTCTCAGCCCAGCAGATGGTCCAGCCTGGCTTCGGCCGCAACCATCCCGCCGGGGCCGGGGTCGATGGCCTCGAGCCGGTTGAGCCATCCCACCGACACCCAGCCGGCCATGACCGCGCCCCCGTCGGTGTGTTCGGCCAGCGGCACTGCCTCACCCCAGTCCATCTTCACCTTGAAAGCGTCTTGGTGGCCGGGGCGGGGTTCCAACTCGGCGGTGGCCACCGATCGGGGTGGCTGCACCCCCACCTTGGTCCGTTTCCAGCCCTTCAGCTCATTCAGTTCGACGTTGGGCACGTTGATATTCAAAACCACGGGGCTGGCGGGCAGGTCGGAAATGAGCCCTTTCACGGCCGCGCCCGCCACCGCTGCGGACGTGTGCCACTTCTGGTGGACCAAGGCCTCGTCCCAGCCCTGACCCTCGACACCGAAGGCCTCGACCGACTGGCTCACAGCCACACCGCTGACGCCGCCGTTGCGGGCGGTCAGGCAGGCGCCGACCGTGCCGGAGTGGTACACCGACCGACCCACATTGGCACCCGGGTTGATCCCCGCAACCACCAGATCGTGGGGGCCGAACATGCCGAGCCGGCCGAACATCACGCACAGCGCCGGGGAGCCGGTCACCATCCAGGCGTCGTCGATCCCGTCGATGATTCCGGTGCGGTGCACCTCCGGTTCGAGCAGGTGGAGCGGTCCCAGGGCCGCGCCATACCCCGAGTACTCCTCGTTGGGTGCCACCACCACCACGTCCCCGAACGCTTTCATGGCCCGAGCCAGAACATGCAGACCGGTGGAGTCGATGCCGTCGTCGTTGGTAACGAAGATTCGCACCCCGTGACCCTAGTGGTGTGGTCCGGCCTCCCGACTCTGATCCTCCAACTCGGTTTCGACGTTGAGAGTAGAGCCGGTAATCGTCACCAGATCTCGGATGCGGCCAGCCGCTCGCACGTCGTCGAGCACCGTATCGAGAACCGCGAGCCGATCGGCGGTGTCGGTGACGGTGGCCCGGGCCACTACCGTTCGCAGCGGTCTCTTGGCTTCGGACTTGGCTCGGCGCACCTCGCCGACCACGGCCGAGGCCATCGTGCTGGGTCCGGATCCGGCCCCGGCCGCAAGCTTGCGGAGACGGGACGGGTCCGGCCACGACGAGGTGTGGATCGAGAACCGGTGCCACCAGCGCCAGGCCTCCTCGGTGACGAAAGGCAGGAAGGGAGCGAACAACTGCTGGAGCGGAGCCAGCGCCGCCCGCAATGCCCGGCGGGCCGAGGCAGCCGGGGCCGGGCCGTACTCGCCGTAGGCCCGGGCCTTCACCAGCTCCAGGTGATCATCGGTGAAGCCCCAGAAGAACGACTCGGTGCGCTCGAGTGCCCGGGCGTAGTCGAAAGCCTCGAAGGCTCGGGTGGCTTCGTCGACCAGATCGGCCAAGCCGTGCAACATCGAGCGATCCAGGGCTTCGGTGATATCGCTGTCGGCCCCGCCGCTGTCGGCCCTGCTCACGGCGCCGGAGACGTCGAAGCTCAGAACGAACTTCGAGGCGTTGAGGATCTTGATGGCCAACCGGCGTCCGATCTTCATCTGTTGCTCGTCGAAGGCGGTGTCGGTGCCGGGGCGCCCGCCCGCGGCCCAGTAGCGCACCGCGTCGGCGCCGTAACGCTCGAGCAGGTCGATGGGCACCACCACGTTGCCCTTCGATTTCGACATCTTCTTGCGGTCCGGGTCGAGGATCCAGCCTGACAGGGCGCAATTGGCCCAAGGCACGCCGCCGGTGTCGAGATGGGCCCGTACCGCGGTCGAGAACAGCCAGGTCCGGATGATGTCGTGGGCTTGGGGTCGCATGTCCATGGGAAAGGTGACTGCATGCAGATCGGGATCGGTTCGCCACCCGGTGGCTATCTGGGGGGTCAGCGACGATGTGGCCCAGGTATCCATCACGTCGGGGTCACCGATGAAGCCGCCCGGTTGCCCTCGCCTCGGCTCGTCGTAGCCGGGCGGAGCGTCCGAGGAGGGGTCGATGGGTAGCAGCGCCCGGTCCGGCTCGATCGGGTCGCCCCAGACGGGCCGGCCGGCGGCGTCGAGTCGGTACCACAAGGGGATGGGAACCCCGAAGAAACGCTGGCGGCTGACCAGCCAGTCGCCGTTGAGCCCGGCGATCCAATTCTCGTACCGGGTCCGCATGTAGCCGGGAACCCAGTTCATCTCCCGGCCCCGATCCATGAGGGCTTGGCGCAGCTCCGAGTCGCGGCCGCCGTTGCGG
The DNA here is from genome assembly GCA_963422655.1 of Acidimicrobiales bacterium. Classification (GTDB taxonomy): domain Bacteria; phylum Actinomycetota; class Acidimicrobiia; order Acidimicrobiales; family Aldehydirespiratoraceae; genus CATQHS01. Next base: position 2,649,402 of record OY730440.1, read on the forward strand.
ATGTACCACTGCCGGCTCGACACGATCTCGAGCGGTCTGTCCCCTTTCTCGAAGAACTTCACGGCGTGGGTGACGGGTCGGGGCGGGCCGTCCATCTCTCCGGCCTCGGCCATGATGGCCGCTATCTCGGTCCGGGCCCGTCCCGCTGGTTTTCCGGCCAGACGAGCGTAAGCGGCCCGGCCCGCCGGGGAGGTGACGGCGGGGGGTGGTTCGGCCTCGAAGCGCCCGTCCCGTCCGATCACGGTGCGTGCGGGCAGATGGAGCTCACGCCACCAAGTGACGTCGGTGGTGTCGCCGAAGGTGCAGATCATGGCGATGCCGGTGCCCTTTTCAGGGTCGGCCAGCTCGTGGGCGTGGACCGGGACTTCCACGTCGAAGACCGGGCTCTGCACCGTCGACCCGATCAGCGGCCGGTACCGCTCGTCGTCGGGATGGGCCACCAATGCCACACACGATGGCACCAACTCGGGGCGCGTGGTGTCGATCCAGATGTCGGATCCGGTCCCGGTAGGGCGGAAGCGGAGCCGGTGGAAGGCACCGGGCCGTTCCCGGTCCTCCAGCTCGGCTTGGGCTACCGCAGTCTGGAAAGTGACGTCCCACAGCGACGGTGCCTCGATCTGGTAGGCCTCGCCCCGCTCCAGGTTCTCCAGGAAGGCGAGCTGGGAGATCCGGCGGCAGTGCCTGTCGATCGTGGTGTAGGTGCGGGACCAGTCGACGGACAGGCCCAGCAACCGGAACAGGTGCTCGAAGGCTTTTTCGTCGGAGCCGGTGAGGCGCTCACACAGCTCGATGAAGTTGGGGCGGCTGATCGAGATCTGGTCCCGGCTGGCCACGACGCCCTGCTCACCGGCATCTCGGGGCGAGGTGAAGCCAGGGTCGTAAGGCAAGGACGGGTCACAGCGCACCCCGTAGTAGTTCTGCACCCGGCGTTCGGTGGGCAACCCGTTGTCGTCCCAGCCCATGGGGTAGAAGACGGTCCGACCGGCCATGCGCTGGTACCGGGCCACGGTGTCGGTGTGGGTGTAGCTGAACATGTGCCCCACGTGCAGCGAACCACTCACCGTGGGTGGAGGCGTGTCGATGGAGAACACCTGGTCCCGGGCCCCGGGCGGATCGAACCGGTAGATCTCTTCGTTCTCCCAGACCGTGTCCCAGCGAGCCTCGAGCCCTTCGAGGCTGGGCCGGTCGGGTATGGAGGCCAGGGCTGGGTCGGGGTCTGGTGCGGGGGCGCCGGCCATACGGGCGACAACGCTACCCAGTGACGGGCGCCGCGATGGCTCTTCCCGAAGCCGTGCCGGGTTGCTACTCGGGTAATCTTGGCCGACAGCCGTGAAGAAAGGAACATTGCTTGATGGTCGATCCGATCCCAACCAACTACCCGAGGATGTCGGTAGCCCTCTGCATGGATGGAGCTGGCGACGCCATCGAGTTCTACAAGGAGATACTGGGCGCCACCGAACGCAGGCGCATGGAGCATGCAGGCAAGGTCGGCCATGCCGAGCTGTACATCGGCGATTCGCTGATGATGCTGTCCGACGAGTACCCGGACATGGGGGTGTTGGGGCCAAACCGCATCGGAGGCACGCCGGTGACTCTCAGCGTCTACGTGGCCGACGTGGACGCCACCTTTGCTGCCGCTCTGGAAGCGGGCGCCACCGAGGTGCGTCCGGTCGAGGACCAGTTCTACGGCGACCGGTCGGGCCAGTTCCTCGATCCGTGGGGCCATCGCTGGAACGTGGCCACCCATATCGAAGACGTCGACGATGACGAGCTCGACCGTCGGGCCATGGAGATGATGCAGGGCTGATCCCGGTCCCTGCCCACGACCCCGGGTAGCATCGGGGGTCATGAGGCTGGGCGTCGACGTCGGCGGCACCTTCACCGATGTGGTCTTGGAGACAGACGGACCGAACGGTGACGATTTCGTCTCCGCCAAGGTGCTCACCACCGCTGACGCCCCCGAGCAGGGCGCACTCGATGCACTAGAGGCGGTCGTGGCCGAGGCGGGGGTGGCTGTCGGCGACATAGCCAGCGTCATCCACGGCACCACTCTGGCCACCAACGCCTTGATCCAACGTCGGGGTGCTTTCACGGCCTTCGTCACCACGGCCGGGTTCCGCGACGTGATCGAGACCGGCACCGAGAGCCGATTCGAGCAGTACGACCTCGACATCGTGTTACCGCCGCCGCTCATCGAGCGCCGCCATCGTTACGTGCTCACCGAGCGCATGGGGGCCCGAGGTCAGGTCTTGGTGGCTTTCGACGACCAAGAGGCCCGAAGCCTGGCCGCCACCCTGGCCCGGCGCGGTTACGAAGCCGTGGCCGTCGGGTTCATACACAGCTTCTGTAACCCGGCCCACGAGCGACGCTTCCGCGCCATCCTCACCGAGGTCATGGGTGATGTGGCCGTGTCGATCTCCTCGGACGTGTCGCCCCAGATGCGAGAGCTCGAACGGTTCACCACCGTGTGCGCCAACGCTTACGTGCAGCCGGCCATGGCCACCTACCTGTACCGGTTGCGTGACGAGTTACGGGCTCTGGGGATGGCCGGCCCGGTGCACGTGATCCATTCGGGTGGCGGCCTCATGAGCCTCGAGAGCGCGGCCCGGGTTCCGGTCCGACTGGTGGAGTCAGGACCGGCCGGAGGGGCCATGTTCGCGGCCGATGTTGCAGCCCGGTACGGGCTGAGCCGGGTGCTCAGCTACGACATGGGAGGCACGACGGCCAAGATCTGCCTGATCGAAGACGGCACTCCCGGCACGGCCAGGACCTTCGAAGTGGCCCGCACCACCCGTTTCAAGAAGGGCAGCGGTATGCCCATCTCCGTCCCGGTCATCGGCATGATCGAGATCGGGGCCGGCGGGGGGTCGATCGCCACCGTCGACCAGCTCGAGCAGATCCGGGTCGGACCGACCAGCGCCGGTTCCGATCCGGGCCCGGCCTCTTACGGGCGGGGTGGCACCGCCGCGACGGTCACCGACGCCGACCTCGTGCTGGGCCGGCTGTCTCCCGACACCTTCGGGGCGGCCGAGATCGAGCTGGATCCGGGGCCGGCCGGGCTGGCCGTCGACGCCGCGGTAGGGGACCGGCTCTCGCTCGAGACCGGGCCCGCCGCGGTGGGCATATCCGAGGTCGTCGATGAGAACATGGCCAACGCGGCCCGGGTCCACGCCACCGAAAACGGTAAGGACCTGACCGGCTTCACCATGGTCGCCTTCGGAGGCGCGGCTCCGATGCACGCGGTCCGGTTGAGCCAGAAGCTAGGCATCGACGAAGTGCTCGTCCCTCCCGGTGCCGGGGTGGGATCGGCCATCGGGTTCCTACGAGCTCCTTTCGCCTACGAGGCCGTCCGCAGCTACTACGTCACCCTCGATGACTTCGATTACGCCGAGGTCAATGCCATGCTGGCCGACCTGACGGACGAGGCCTCCTCATTCGTGGCCGCAGAACAGACCCGAACCACAGCCGGCGTCGGGACTGGCGAGCAACCCCGGATCGAGCGGTGGGCGTACATGCGTTACGCCGGCCAGGGCTGGGAGATACCGGTGGTACTCGATACCGGTTCCTTCGATGCCGGGGGCACTGAGATGCTGGCCGTCGAGTTCACCAAAGCTTATGAGGCACTGTTCGGCCGGGCCATCGAAGGGCCGGCCATCGAATCGGTGAGCTGGGCGGTCCGGGCCTCGCTACCTCGGCCTCCTCGACTTCCGGTCGCCGTTACCGACGGGTTGGCTCCGGCGGTGGCCACCGGCCGGCGTGCGATGTTCGATACCTCCACCTCCACCACCGTGGTCGGTTCGGTAGTAGCGCGCGACGCTATCGGGGTGGGCCGTTACGTGACCGGCCCGACCGCCATCGTCGAGCCCCAGACCACCACGGTGCTGCCCTCCACCCACACCGCCATCGGTCAACCCGATGGTTGCCTGCTGATCCGGGTGGCGGGGTCCTTTGGGCCGGGCCGGGCCGGGCCGTGACCGTCACGTCGGCGCGGCCCGATTCCGAGGTCGGGGCTCGAGCCGGATCGAGCGGCGATCTGCGTTTTCAGGTCATGTGGAATCGGCTGCTCTCGGTGGTGGAGGAGCAGGCCATCAGCCTGGTTCGTACCGCCTTCAGCACCAGCGTCCGCGAAGCCGGCGACCTGTCAGCCGGCATATTCGACACGCAAGGCCAGATGATGGCCCAGGCCGTCACCGGCACGCCCGGCCACGTGAACACCATGGCCGCTTCGGTCGAGCATTTCATCGACGACATCGGTCCCCACCGCATATACCCCGGCGACGTCTACATCACCAACGATCCCTGGAAGGGCACCGGCCATCTCCACGACATCACCGTGGTCACCCCCACCTTCCGGGCCGGCCGTTTGATCGGGTGCTTCGGGTCTACTGCCCATGTCGTGGACATCGGGGGCCGGGGCTTCGGACCCGACGGCGGTGAGATCTACGAGGAAGGGCTGTTCATTCCCATCATGAAGCTGGTCGAGCGCGGCCGGCTCAACCGCGATCTCATCACCATCATCCGAGCCAATGTCCGCGAGCCCGATCAGGTGGTGGGCGATGTGCACTCGTTGGTCGCGGCCAACGACACCGGTATCGGGCGTCTTCAGGCCATGCTCGACGAGTTCGGCCTCGACACCGTCGAGCCTTTGGCCGGGTTCATCTTCGATCGCACCGCGGTTGCCACCCGAGCTGCCATCGCCCGGGTTCCGCCCGGTGTCTACCGCAACGTCATGAATGTCGACGGCTACGACCAGACCATCACCTTGGCGGTGAAGTTGGAGGTGAGCGATGGTCGCATCCACGCCGACTTCGGTGGTACCTCGCCGGCCAGCCCCTATGGGGTGAACGTGCCCATCACCTACAGCCGGGCCTACATGACTTACGGCCTGCTGTGCGCGCTGGCCCCGGGGATGCCCAACAACGCGGCTTCGCTGGCCCCGTTCACGGTGAGCGCCCCGCCCGGGTGCATCCTCGATGCCCGCCACCCGGCACCGGTGGCGGTGCGCCACGTGATCGGCCATTTCGTGACCGACCTGTGTCTGGGGGCGCTGGCTCCGGTTCTGCCCGAGGTGATACCGGCTGAGGGGTCGGGTGCCTTGTGGAACTTCCAGGCCAGTGCTCGGGCGGTCCCCGACGCCTCCGCCGATCATCCTCCGGCTGAGATCTTGATGTTCAACAGCGGCGGCACCGGGGCCCGACCCGGCCGGGACGGGCTCAACGCCACCGCCTTTCCCAGCGGAGTGCGCACCATGTCGGTGGAGGCCACCGAACAGGTTGGCCCCATCGTGATCTGGCGCAAGGAGCTGCGGACCGATTCGGGTGGGGCTGGCAAGTACCGGGGCGGTTTGGGTCAGGTCATCGAGCTCGGGCCCGCCGAGGGCTATGAGCTGCGTTTCAGTGCCATGTTCGACCGGGTCGAGAACCCGGCTCGAGGTCGCCGGGGTGGCGCCGACGGGGCCCCGGGCCGGGTGAGGGTCGACGACGGAACCCCCTTCGACGCCAAGGGCAAGCAGCTCGTGGCGGTCGGCCGCCGCTTGGTGCTCGAGTTGCCCGGTGGCGGAGGCTGGGGTGACCCGGCCCTGCGGCCTGTGGAGCTGGATCGCAACGACCACATCCAGGGCTACGTGAGCTGACCTCACCATGACTACGCCGCGCCAGGGCTTGGCTGCCCTCGACGTCGAAGGGGTCCTGACCCCGGAGGTGTGGATCGCCGTTGCTCGCAGCACCGGCATCGCCGCTCTGGGTCGAACTACCCGGGAGGAACCCGACTACGAGGCCCTGATGAGGGCTCGGCTGGCCGCGCTCGACGCCCACGGGGTGACCATGGCGCAGATCATGGGTGTCGTCGCCGATCTGGTCCCGTTGGACGGGGCTCGTCGATTCCTCGACGAGCTGCGGGCCCGGACCCAGGTGGTGCTGCTGTCGGACACCTTCGAACAGTTCGGACGGCCTTTGATGCGCCGCTTGGGCCAGCCCTTACTGCTGTGCCACCGGCTGGAAGTGGCCGGCGACCGCATCGTCGACTACCGGTTACGCATGACCGACCAGAAGGTGCACGCGGTGCGGGCCTTTCGGTCGCTCAACTACCGAGTGGTGGCCGTGGGTGACGCCTACAACGACGTGACCATGCTGGCTGCGGCCGATGCCGGGATACTGTTCCGGCCCCCGGCGGCGGTGGCGGCCGAGTTCGGGCAGTATCCCTGCTGCACCAGCTACGACGAACTGCTGGAGCTGGTCACGGCCGCCATGGATCAGCAGGGCCGGTCATGACCACCAACGCGGAGCTCTTGCAGCGTTACACCGCCGCTCTGCCCAGCTTCTTGCATCCGCTCTACGACGAGCCCATATCCATCGACCGAGGCGAGGGCTCCTATGTATGGGACGTGGAGGGCAACCGCTACCTCGACTTCTTCGGCGGCGTGCTCACCACCATGATCGGCCACGGCGAGCCCAGCGTGGTGACCGCCGTGACCGAACAAGCGGCCAAGGTCATGCACACCTCGACGTTGTACCTGAGCGAACCCATGATCGCCTTGGCCGAAGCCGTGGCCGAAGTGTCCGGTATCGACGATGCCCGTGTCTTCTTCACCCCGTCGGGTTCGGAGGCCAACGACGCCGCTCTGCTGCTGGCCACCGCCTACCGGGGCTCCAACCAGATCCTGGCCATGCGCAACAGCTACCACGGCCGCTCGTTCTCGACCCAGGCCGTCACCGCCCAGCGGGGCTGGTCGTCCACCAGCTACACCGGCCTCAACGTGAGCTTCGTGCATGGCGGGTACCGGCTCCGAAGCCCTTTTCGGGCCCTTGATGACGAGGCCTACACCCAAGCCTGTGTCGACGACCTGGTGCAGATCATCGATATGACCACTGCCGGTCCGGTTGCCGCCCTCATCGCCGAGCCCATCCAGGGCGTGGGCGGCTTCACTGTCCCGCCCGACGGCTTCTTCGGCGCCATGGGCAAGGTGCTGGCCGGCCACGACATACTGTTCATCTCCGACGAGGTGCAAACGGGCTGGGGTCGCACCGGTGATCACTTCTGGGGTTATGAAGCCCACGGGATCGTGCCCGACATGGTCACTTTCGCCAAGGGCGTCGGCAACGGTGCAACTCTGGCCGGGGTGGTGGCCCGAGCCGAGATCGCCGATGCCATCGACGTGGCCCACTTCTCCACCTTCGGCGGCAACCCGCTGTCGGCCGCGGCTGGCCGGGCCACCCTGGAGCGGGTGCTGGCCGATGATCTTCAGGGCAATGCCCTGGCCATGGGTCGACGTCTGGTGGAAGGGGTGTCCCCGGTGGTGGAGCGGGTCCCCTGGGTGGCCGAGTTGAGAGGTCGGGGCCTGATGCAGGCCATCGAGATCGTCCACGACGGCTCCCTGCAACCGGATCCGGTTCAGGCCGCGGCCATCATGGAGGGGTGCAAGCAGGAGGGTCTGTTGGTGGGCAAGGGCGGTCTCTACGGCAACGTCATCCGCATCACGCCCATGCTGAACGTGACCGCAGCCGAGATCGACGAGGGTGTCGGCGCGATGGTGGCCGCTATCGAGGCTGTGGGCTGAGAGACCGACCCCGGTCGGACTGCTGGCCTCACCCCTCAGCCGGCCTGGGCAACCCGCAGCCGGCCTGTCGGCCCCGGTCAGGACGGAGGCAGGTGGCTGGTGGCCCCCCGGCTCAGAACCCGCAGGAACACCCCCGAGCGCGGTTTCGGGGTGAAGAAGCTCGACTTGGGCGGCATCACAGCGCTCTCGTCGGCCACGTCCATCATCTCGCTCACCGACAGTGGGTGCACCACGAAACCCAACCGGTCCTCATGATCGCAGCGTCGTACCAGCTCCCCCAGACCAGCCGATTCCGGCAGGTAGTCGACGGTGCCGTCGTTGTCGAGCTCGTCGGTACCGAGGATGGGGTCGATGACATGGCGCCGGAGCCGTTCGACGTCGAGGCGGGCCACAGCCTCGGTCGCAGTCGGGGCTGGCAAAGTCAATCGGTACCAGGATCGAGCCAGGTAGAGGCCGATTTCGCCCTTGGCCCGAGGCAGGGCTTCCTCGGCCGCCACGGCCGGCTCGACCGAGGCCACCCCGGCCAGTGCGGCTAGCACGGCCGTCGGCGACAGGTGGGTGTGGTTGGAAACGAGCCGGTGAAAGGCGATGACGTGGAGTCGGTCGTCGGGGAATACAACGGCCAGAGTGCGGGTGAGGAGCCGGTTGTCGGGCTCGGAGGCCAAGGCCCGCTCGGCCGCAGCCGAGCGATGGTGCCCATCGGTGACGTACAGCGTTACCCCGTCCACCAGCGCCACCAGCCGATCGGTGTAGCCGGCCGGCACCGTCCAGATCTGGTGATGCACGGCCGACGAGCCGAACTCCAGGTTGGGCGGCTCTGCCGTGGTGATCTCGGCCATCGCGTCTTCGAGCCCGTCGGGCGCCCGCAGGGTCAGGGCAACTGGGGTCGACGTGGCCCCCACGCCTACCAGATGGCTCGCGATCAGCTCGGTCCGGTCGCGGCGGACACCCTCATGGACGCGGATACGGCCGTCGGCGAGACCCCTGACCGGGACCGTGCCGACGATGCCGGTCTGGCTGGAGTCCTCGCCCGTCATCCGGTACAGGTACAGCACCGGTCTCTTCGCAGGGCTGAACGCGCCCGCGTCCAGCAGCCGAGTCAACGCCGTCGAGCTTTGCTCGACCAAGTCTGGGATGGAAAGACCCTCGTTCTCGGTGATGTCGTCGCTGCTGCGGGTGACGTTCACGTAGCTGTAGGGGTTGGAGGCCATGATGGCCCGGCGTTCGTCCGGTGAAGTGTGGTCGTGGGCGCGGCTGATCACCAAGTCGGCCCATTCGGGCTTTACCAGCCAGCCGGCGAAGGGAGCGATGGTCGGTTCGACCGTCACCTCGGACTTAATACCTCGAACACTGAAAGGTTGATCACGTCGGGGATGGCTCGGATGGCGTCGAGGAGATCGTCGTCGATGACGCCGGCCATCTCGATGGTGGCCGCCGCTGCCACCGAGCCGGCGAATATCCGGTTGCTCATATTGGCGATGTTCACGTGATGTCGGCGCAGCTCCTGGAGTACCGCGGCCAGCACCCCGACCCGGTCGTAGTGTCGGACGATCAGCGAAGCGGTGCGGCGAGGGGTCCGTTCGAGATTGACGCAATCGAGCAGTGTGCCGTCACGGTATGCCTCGATCAGCTCGACGGTTCCCTCGGCCACCGCCATCTGAGCCTGGTGAGTGGAGGCCCCGATGTGGTGAGTGCCGGTGACCTTGTGGTGGCGGACCAAGGCTGAGTCGAAGTGATCGGTCCCGGCCGGGGGTTCGTCGCAAAAGACATCGAGCCCGACCCGCAGGTCGGAGGAGTCGAGGGCGGCCACGAGGGCCGGCTCGTCGATGATCTCACCCCGGGCCGTGTTTATCAGCATCGCCCCCGGTTTCATGGCGGTCAAGAAGTCGGCATCGACCATGGCCACTGTGGAGGGATCGCCCGGAACGTGCAGCGACACGATGTCGCTGGCCGCCAGCAGGCTGGACCGATCCGGTACCGTCTCCACCCCGGCGGCGGCCATCTGGTTGCGGATCTCTCGGTGGCGGGGTTTGTCCTCGGTGATTACCCGGAGTCCCAGCGCCAGAGCCCGTCGCGCCACCTCTATGCCGACGGCACCCATACCGATTACTCCCAGTGTCGATCCCAGTAAGCCCCGGGCGCGGCTGTAAGTCTTCTTGTCCCAACGGCCGGCATGCAGGTCGGCGGTGGCCGGCGCTATGTGACGGTCGATGGCCAGCATGAGTCCGATGGTCAGTTCCGCTACTGCCACCGCGTTGCGGCCCGGGACGTTGCAGACGAACACGCCCCGCTCCGCGGCCCGTTCGCAGTCGATGGTGTTGGTTCCGGCCCCGGCTCGCACGATCAAACCCAGGCTGGTTCCGGCCCCGATGGCGTCGGCGGTGACCTCGGTACTTCGGACCACCAAAACGTCGAACCCGGCTACGTGATCGGGGAGGTCTCGGGCGGTCAGGCCGGGACGGACCGCGCATTCGTCACCACCGGCCCGAAGCCTCTCGATGGCGGTGTCGTTCAGGCTGTCGGCGAAGAGGATCCTCATCGTCGCCCATCATAGGGTTCTGTATCTTGCGACTATTGCGTTCCGTATCCCGGGACCACGAGGCGAGAGGAGTTTCGATGAGTAACGAGGCAGCGGCCGACGGGGAAGGGGTGGACCGCACCGAAGGGGGTGCGGTCGTAATGGACGGCAACCGGTTGCGGGACGAGATCGTGGCCCGGTTGGCCGGCACGATCGAGGCAGCCGGCCGGCCCCGGGTATGCCTGGCTACGGTGCTGGTGGGTGACGACCAGCCCAGCCGGATATATGTGCGCAACAAGCAACGTAAGGCGGCTCAGGCCGGCATCGCGTCACGCCATGTCGAGTTACCAGCCGATACCACCCAGGCCGATGTGGAAGTGGCTGTGGCCGAGTTGGTCAACGACCCCGGGGTCCACGGCATTTTAGTGCAGCTTCCGTTGCCCGACGGCCTCGACGCCGACGCCGTGCTCGAATTGTTACCACCGGAAAAGGACGTGGACGGGCTGACTCCTCGTTCCATGGGCCGGCTGGTCCGGGGCCAGGTCGGCCACGTGCCGTGCACGCCGCTGGGTGTGATGGCGCTGCTGGGGCGTTACGGCATCGAGACCTCCCGACGACGGGCGGTGGTGATCGGCCGTTCCACCCTGGTCGGGCTCCCGCAGGTGCTGCTGCTGGGCCGTAAGGGCGTGGACGCCACCGTGACGTTGGCCCACAGCCGCACCGCCGACTTGGTGGAGGTCTGTCGGACCGCCGACATCATCGTGGCCGCAGCCGGAATGGCCGGCCTGATCACCGCCGAGCACGTGCGTCCGGGGGCGGCGGTGATAGACGTGGGTATCTCCCGGACCGAGGCCGGCATCGTGGGCGACGTCGACTTCGACAGCGTGCAGGCGGTGGCCGGAGCCATAACCCCCATGCCCGGCGGCACCGGGCCCATGACCATTGCCTGCCTGTTGGAGAACACTGTGGCCGCAGCCGACATGCTCGGGGTGTTCTGACCGGCCGGGTTGTCGTCGGTTCTAGGTTGGTGTCGGTCCTAGGTTGGTGTCGGCCATCCGGAGCCGAGTTCGGGAAACCGGAAGACTTCTTTCTCGGACAATTCGGCCAGTTCCAGGACGCCTTTCCAAAGCTTGTCGGACGTCTCCTCCTCGACGGGCGTGAAACCATGACCGGCGATCGAATTGTTCCGGGCGGTCAAGGGTGAGTTCTTGTCGGCCCAGCCCAGTTCGGAGAAGCACACCTCCAAAGGATCCCCCTGGTGGTGTAGAACCCTGTAGGCATCCTGGAGAGCCAGCTCGACCTTACCGTTTTTGGCCCGCAGCTCCAGATGATCACGCATGGGTTCGGGCAGGTCTTCCAACGCCACCTTGGCGGTGTCGATCTCATACTGCTCGTAAAGACGTAGCTGGGCCACCATCTCCGTGGCCCTGTACAACCGGGCCACCGCGTCCACATGCCGACCCTCTTTTCGTCTTCGCGCTGCGTTTGCGATCAGATCCTCGAGCAATAGCCGCGAGGGTTTCGTCTGATTCTGCTTCAGTTGGTTTAGCCGTGATCTTGCTTCATCTATGTGTCCTCGAAGTTCATGCTTGGTGACCCTGTCCGAAAAAGCAGAGGTGAGATCGTTCAAACGGCTATTACATTGGTTGAACCTGTCGAGGGCGGTTCCGTACTTGATCTTGTCCCACAGCTCGTAGCCTTCCATGAAACATGCGAGGGCATTCAGCTCACTTTTGCGGGAATCCTGATCCACGTTCTTCAAGGCATCTCTCAGCCGCCGGGCCCCTGCGCGATAGGCATGGAGATCAAATGCCGACACCGCTTCCTCGACCACTTGATAGCCGAGGGCATTCCACGGGTTCTCGGAGTTCAGGATTTTTTCTTCTCCTGAAACTACGATACCGACTCCCTGCTTGTCGCGTTTTTCGCCACCGACATAGGAGAATCGGACCGCCGGCCAGGGTCGCGCCACCAGGGCCAGGGCCGCGCTCATACACTTGGTGCCACTGGTCGGATCGACTATGCAGTCGTGATCGCCACGCCCGTACCACTCGATGGCCTTCCTCTCCAACTCGTCGTGCATCTCATCTACACATGCCAGAAGGTTCTGGGGATCAGATATATGGACCGTTTCGTGTCGTCCCTCTTCGAGATCGAGACCACTTTCTTTCAGCAAACCGATTACCTCAGGAACCTTGCCGGCAGAATCAGGTGACACAACGAACAGGACCCGGTCGGGTTTCCAGTGTTTGATGGTAACCACTACCGGTTCAAGTGATCCTCCTACGGTAACGATCAACAAAGTGTGCTTGGGCAACAAAGTGTGCTTGGGATTGTCAGTGCTCATGTAGTTGGCGCTCCTTTAGCGGGCCTTACAGGGGCTGTCGATATCCGTCAATGACGACGGCGGGGCCCTCCGGGCCTTCGACCCGGCTTTCTTCGATCCGGAGACGGTTTTGGTTCGGGAAGCTCCCATTGGAACTGCAATGCCCGAGGGTTGGGGTCGCGTACATACAGGGTCCAGGTCTTGTCGACGGTGGCATCGGATGGAGCCGAACCGAAGACGGTGCCCTGCTGCTTGTCGTTGATTCGCCCGCACCAGCGGTTCTTTTGGTCTTTGTACAAGGTGGCCTCGACCGGCTGCTTCTTCTGGAGCTGTTCCAAGCCTCGAGAGGGCTTGTTACCGGCTTTTTCGAATCGGCCGTATCCGACCGCGGTCTTGGCTCCGGCCCCGATCCATTCCAGCGCGCTCTGAAGCCAATCACAGGCCATCTCGCAGTGGGTTCGTGCTCTGTCCGAGCGAGGAGCGACCGCGAAACGAAACGAGTTACCCTCGCCTACTACCAGAAAAAGTATCGGGACCGGGCTGATCCAGTCCCCGGGTAGCTTGCTCCCATGGTAGTAATCGCCGTAATGGGGGGTCAGCACGTCGGCCTTCAGCGAAACCGGTTGCGTGGGCAAGGCGTCGAAGAACGTCACTTCACCGGCTCGACTCTGCGACCCCACAATGCGCTGCCGGTTCTCTTCCTCTGTTTCTTCCCAATGCTCGGCCCAGGCTCTGACCATACCCTTTACCGATGAACCGGGCAGGTAGGGAACGCCGAGGGTGTGATGCCACAAGAACCCGTTCTCCACTGGATGCTGGCGACCCAGGCCGGTGACGAAGGGACCGGCCGTTTCCAGGTCCAGGTATCGGCCCTTCAAGGATTCTGTTATCTTGCGTTGTCGCTCCGACCGGTGTTTCAGCTCACGGCTGGTCCCATGCTTATTGCCTCGACCGGCGACGGTGTCGATCCATTCCTTCTTGTCAACCTTGAGATCGCCTTGACGTTTCTTGCCGTCAAGCGGAGAAGGTATGTCCCATGCATGGCAGAATTTGTCGTACCACAAGCCGGCGTTGCCGCCTTCGGGCAGAGATGGGATCTCGACGCCTCGGTAGAGGGGGACCCTACCCATCTCCGGTCCTTCCGGGATCAGCCCTTAGATAGGCAGCAGCGAACTTCTTGAGCCAGCCCAGATAGTTCTGCGCTTCGGCCTGGGCTCGCAGGTAATGCTGCTGGTCGTTGCCGACGATGGCTTCTATCAGATCGGGTTCACCTCGGTAGGCAGCGTCCTGGTCTTCGCGGCACAACCAGTCCTGCACGTCTTGGTACAGGAGTCGATGAGGGTCGTTCTGGTCTTGCGAGGCGGCGGCCAGCACGGTAGCCATGGCCTGCCCGAGACCGTTCTGGAGGATCGACGCCGGTAATGCCTTGACATAGCTCAGATAGTCCGACTGTTTACGGTTCTGTTGCCGTTTCCGGATCCTGTCCAATGCATGAGCAGCCCGGCGCTGATCGAGGCTGGTGCTGGTCATCAGACACTCTCCATCGCGATGGCAAACCAGCCCTGACCGACGGTTTCGTTGCCGCCGACCTGGAGATATGGCCGACTCTCGAAAATGTTCGCTGCAAAGCCGACTGCGCTCGGGTCGCCGACACTCGACTCTCGTTCCGACAGCACTGCGTACATCACGGTGTCGGGCGGCAGGGTCTCCTCATACCAGAGGTTCTGGCTGTTCTTGTTGTCGTCGAGCTTATTGCGGGCCTGCACCGCCAGGCCGTTGCGGGCGAACCAGACGAAGTCGTGATTGCTCAGCACCACCAGTTGCAAGCTGAGTCGTTCTCTTGCCGCCGAGTCCTCGATCAAGCCGACGAGTACCTCGACCCAACCTCTCAGGACATCGGCACCATCGTCTCCGGTCGGCATGGCAGCGAAGCTGCGTTCTTCCAGGTAGAGCCACTCGGCTTCCGAGGCATCGAGGGCACCGAGATAGCAGTTCTCGTCGACACGAGGTACCTCTGTGGGTCCGGTGCCGATACCGGCCCGACGCCGGTCCCGGGCCAGTCGTTCCAGCAGATGGGGGCAGGTGACCCAGCGATAGTAGCCGGTCAGGCTGCGCACCGGTAACAGCAGCAACCGGGCATCGGATACGAGAAGGACGCCGGCTCGGTCCTGTTGGCCGAACACCCGGTCCAGTTCGTTCGCGTCCGGTTCGTTCGTGCCCATCTCGGTTCGGGCCGCGTCGCGCAGGGCGCCCTTCAGGCTGGAGCCGGGGATGAACGGGTAGCTCGTCGCCGCCTCCCGGGCAACCGGCAGGTCGATGGTTCCTGCCGTCTGACCGGCGCCGGGATGGATGAAGGTTTCGGCCAGCAGGCCGAGCAATATCTGGCTCATCGTTGTCGCTCCACGAGTTCAGTCGAGTCCGTTCTTGCAATGTCCTATAGCGATCAATCCGAAGCCCCAGTCGGTGCGATCACCGATAGCGGTGCCGGGCCGCGCCCAGATCTCGGCCGCGGCCCGAGGTTCGCTCTCCAAGAAGAGCACGCTGCCAGGAGCCAGATGCGGTCGCAGTGCCAGCGGTTTGTTGGTCCGCGAGTCCCATCCACCGAACACGGTCGGGCGGGGCAGGCAGGCGCTCACGACCCGACCCGGCAACCCGGCGTAGTTCTGCTCTCCGGGGCGTGGCGCTCTACCCGTGTCGGCCGGGGTGAGCACCACGGCGCAATAGCGAAGCGGGTCGCCGGGGGCCAGCCCATCAGGGCTGGCGGGAAGGCGCAGATGCCCATCACTTGGAGACAGCCAGCACGTGCGCGCTTCGCCTCCCACCGGCTGGGGCCGAGCCCCCAAGTCGTCGAGGCAATCACCTGGCAGTCCATGGACTTCCAGAGCCAGCCTCACTCCGGTCTTCAGACGGATGTGGATCGGTGAATACATGGCGCCCTGCGACGCGACCCGGGTGGTTTCGCAACGGGCGATACCGACACGAGGTTCCGGCGCCCACAATTCGCGGCGGTGAAGTAGGTCTTCGGCCCGGGGCGGGCGGCCCCGAAGCACCGCTTCGAGCCCCTGCGAAGTGATCCACCAGCCTTTTTCGTGAAGGGCTGAAATGCCTTCGGGGCCATCGTCGACAGCCGGTAGCGGAACGTTCGATCCGAGGTCGCAGCTCATCTTCGTACCGGGAGACAGCAGGGTCAGCGATGCCGGATTCGACTCGTCGTCGGGTGCAGATCCGCCGGTGAGACCCATGAGATGGGCGGGGGCGGGGAACAGGGTCTGTTCGCCTCGCATCAGCACCGGCCCCCGGAAGCTCGATGGCCCCAGGTCTGCTCCGTCTCCGAGTCGCTCACATATCTCGCGGGTCCAGTTGCCGCCACTCCAGCCCATGGTCCGAGCACAGCCAGCCCGAACCGCGCCGACCAGCGTGGTCGGCGCTGGAGGAAACATGCCGACCACACCGGATTGGCTCAGCTCGCCTTGGTTGTAGGGGCGGCCGTCCCGGAAGAACAACGTGTCCAGCGGCTCGAAGTGAACAACGGTCACGGCTGCCCCTTGTCGGGGGTGAAATCGCAGACTTCGGCCACGAACCGGGCGATGAATGCCCCGTCCAGACTGAAGGACTCTCTGGCTCCGGTCTGCTTGTCGTCGGTCTGCTCATTGTCGCCTCGTCGGGTGAGACAGGCGTCCAGTAGGCAGTGCACCACGGTTTCGGCATGTTCTCGCTCGGGGTCGCTGTCGGGTGGTGAGCCTTTGAGGTACTCGGCCAGAACCACGGCCCGGCGGTCATCGGGTCCGAGATCACCGATCATCGAGCCGTAACGCTGGCGCAGGTTGTACATGAAACTGGCCGAGCAGCTTTGGTTGCCGAGCTTCATGAGAGCCTCGGGTCCGGTTCCGAAGCGTGAAACCCAGCGGTTGTTCACCCCTCCGGTCAGCATCACGGTCAGGGCCAGCGAGTCGCGGCCGTTGCCGGTCTTGGCCGTGTCGTCGAGTTCCCGGTGAGCCAAACTCAGTACCTCGCGCAGCGGGTTGTGATAATGGGAGAAGACGATGGCTGCCGATGCTGTCGCCGGATATTGCTTCCTGGCACCGGTACTGGAATCGGTGTCCTCGAAAGCTCGGCCATAGGCATTGCGTAGCGCTACAGCGCATTGGATGGCCCGATCGACCGGAAGTATGGCCAGTACGTCGTCCCCTCCGGCATAGATCGTCACGCCGTCGTGTTGGGGAAGGATCGTGCGCACCTGCTCGAGGAACCGGGCCAGCGCGTCGGAAACTGATCCTTCGTCGGTTTCTCGCAACAACCGGCCGAGCCGGTCGCCGTCCATCATCAACAGCGCGTAGAACGGACGGGCCGAGCCGACTGCTTGGTTGAGCTTCTCGAGAGCCTTTGTCAGCGAGTCACGAAGCTTCGTATCGGGGTCGTCTCGGTTACCGGCATGGTCCCGCTCACCGGCCTCACGGGGCTCGGTGTCGTCGTTCAGCGGGGTTGCTCGGGGGTTGGCCAAGGCGGCTTCGAGAAAGAAGCCACCGTCGAGGTCGGCGATCTCACCGAGCGAGGCGAGCCCGGGCAGCCTCGTCGCTCGTTCCCCGGTCAGATGGCGAAACGATTTGCGGTCGAGCGTGTCGTCGACGGTTTCGTAATATTCGTACAGCTTCGTGCTGCGCTGTGGATCGGCAGCGATATGGGCCAGCCAGGGTACCGCTGCCATATAGGCGGTCGAAGGCCAGTTCACTGCCTCGACCTTCCAACCGATCGCCTGCTGCAGTTCCTGTCCCTTGAGTCTGGGAAACAGACGCTTGACCAGCGCTACTGCGCTGAGACGCTCGCCGTCGCGAATATCGAGCCGGCCGGCTTTGTGCTGCAACGCTCTCCAGAAGAGGTCCTGAGATCGGCGGTCGCGGCTGCGGACGAACCCGGACAGCTCCTGAAGGTCGCCCATCATCGTGCAGTGGTCTCCGCCCTCTTCGGGTGGCCAGTGGCACCGCCAGTTCTTGCGCCGGTCGAGCCAGTTGGCGTCGCTTCCGTTGCCCGGGTCGGGGCCCGTTACCCACTGGATGTCCCAGAACCGGTCGATCTGGCGATCCCAGATAAAGCGGGTATCGCGGCCCCGATCGGCGGCGCCGTCCACGAAGCGCTGCCAGACCGCCTCGGCCAAGCCCTGCCAGCGTCGTCGCGTCTCGGCCCCGATCTCTTCGGGGTCGAACGTTTCAGGAACCGATGCCTTGAACCGGTTGGGCAAGGTTCCGGTTTGGGGTAACGGGCCGTTTCCAGGCTGAGGTCGGCCCAGGATGGCAGCCAGCATCGGATCGGTGGGCAACTGTTGCGTGCCGACCACAGGGAAGAGAACCTTCCCGCCTCGACGCAACGCCGCGGCCATGAGCTGGCCCGCCAGCCACGACAGCAGGAAGGAGCCGGCCCAGAGATCTCGGGTGCGCCGAGACTGGGCCAGGAAACCTTGCACCGGGCCGATCGAGACGTGCAGTATCCGGTCAGCCATCGGGCCAGATCTTGCGTTTGCTGTTTTCTTCGAGAAAGGTCTCCAGCACGCCCCAGTCGGGCCGGGCCGGAACCGATTTGTTACCGGCCCGGATCTTCTCGCCTTCCGGCAGGAAACGCGAGCGCAGCAACAGCGCGATACCGATGTGGCGATTACCTATCTCGTGCACGTGGAAGAACAGCGGGCTGGCCCGACGATCATGGTTCTGCGGAGTTACGCCGGTGCCCTTTCCGTAGTTGTGCGGAAGGCCGAACACGGCCCGGCGGGGGTGGAAGTCGGCGGGCGCCCCCCTCTTGTCGCCCTTCATCCAAGCATGGTCTTCGCGGAACCTCTTTTTAGAGGTTTCGTTGTCCAGGATCTTTCCGTTGCGGCCCCAGCTCCGGTACCGCACCATGGCCTTTCCGTAGTCGTCGAGGACAGCCATGGGCTCAACCCGGTTTTCGAACATCAGCTCGACGCGGGCCCGCGCCGAGAAGGCGCTTGTCTCAGGCTCGTGTGGGCAGGCGAGCGCGGGCTGCAACAGTGAACCCAGTTGGGTGCGGTAGTCGGCGACGGTTCGGGGTGGCTGCCAGGCGGTGAGGCCGTCGCCCTCCAACCCGATCAGATTCACGCTGCCGTAACCTTTCCTGGACTTGGCTCCGAGGCCACCGACCAAGCCAAAAAGACGCAACGCCGGTACGACGTTTTCCAACGTTTCCCGTTTCTTGGCCCCAATGCGTAGAACTAAGTAGAACGGGGTCTGAAGGCAGTCACGGGTCAGCTCGCCTTCCTTTGTTCCCTTGTTCCGGCTGGCGAACGCTTCCAGGACTCCGTAACCGAGATAGCGAGCACCGGGACCGACAGGACGGTCGGACCCGTCCCCCAAGACGGTGCCTCTACCCACTGTCTTGGGACGGTTGTCTTTGGGGCCGCTGGGTTCCAAGCTCAAGACGATTCGGCTTTGCCCCACCTTGTCGGACCCGAACAGCACCCGCTCTTGGTCTGCCATCTGCTTCACCGCGCCTTCGGGCCCGGCTTCGGCCGTGCATTCTGC
This sequence comes from Acidimicrobiales bacterium, assembly GCA_963422655.1. Lineage (GTDB taxonomy): Bacteria > Actinomycetota > Acidimicrobiia > Acidimicrobiales > Aldehydirespiratoraceae > CATQHS01. The sequence continues at coordinate 2,668,328 of OY730440.1, forward strand.
ATAGGTGAGAGCACGCCACCAAAACCGCAGCGCCCCTTTGATCGACGGAACCCGCAGCTCGGCATCGTTGGCATTTGCGCCGCCCATGAAACAGGGTGTGACCACCTTGAAACGAGCCTCCAAGTGTTGCATCTCGTGTTTTGTCCTCACCTTCTCGGCGGTGTCGGTTGCGGTTGCGGTTGCGGGCCGGGCTGTTGCTACCAGTATCCCTACGGGGTGTGACAGAGGTGGCGGCGGGTGGCCCAGCCGAACAGGGACCGGCCCAGCTCGGCACCGGTCAGGTTGTCCCGTGCCACCCGGGCCGCCTCGGCTGAGATGGGCACAGCACGGCCGGCCTTCATGTGCACCTCGGCCACCCGTTCCATCATCACGAACCAACCCACCGCGTCGGGTGGGCTGGTACCCACCGTGAGCAAGCCGTGATTGGCCAGGATGACGGCTCGGTTGTGGCCCAGGGCCACCGCGATGCGCTTGCCGCCGTCGGTGGAGAGTATCTGCACTTCCTCGTCGTCGAAGAGGGCGTGGTTTTCGAAGAAGGCGGTCGATTCCTGGCTGATCGGCTCGATGTTTCGCCGTTCGGCCGCGAAGGGCGTGCCCCACGGTGTGTGGACGTGAGCGATCGATTCCACGTCGGGCCGGGCCTGATGTATCGGATGGTGGATGTAATAGGCAGTGATGTTGATCTCGGCCGGCTGCCCGGAAAGGTCGAGCGCAGTGCCGTCGGGACCGACGAGAACCATGTCGCCGGGTCGGGCCTGATCGAAGGACACGCCGTAGCGAAGCAGCCACATGTGGTCCGGCTTCTCGGTGTCACGGCAGGTGATGTGACCGTCGCCCAACTCACCCCACCGCAGGGCTCCGAACAGGCGGTAGGCGGTGGCCAGATCGGTGAGGCGTCGATCCCGTTCGGCACCGGGCTCGTCGAGGGCCGGCTCGTTCGACGGGCGCGTGACACCGGCGCCGACTGGACACATGGGTTCATTCTGGCACGACCGGTATCAGCCGGCGCGCTGATAGCCCCAATGCCTCGGCAGTGATAGGCCAGGCTGTCACACCCGCTGTCTAGGGTTCCGGCCATGCGGCTGGTTGCCTTCTCCGACCTTCATCTCGATGCCCCCTTCACAGGCGGCGGAGCCAAGCTTGCCGAGCTGCGCCGGGCCGAGCTGCGCCGCACTCTGGAACGGATCGTCGAACTGGTCGGAGAGGTCGAGGCCGCCGCCCTGATGTGCGCCGGCGACCTTTACGAGCACGACCGCTTCACTCCCGACACGGCCGCCATGCTCAGGCGGCTCTTCGAGAAGATTCACCCCGTCCCGGTGCTGATCTCTCCCGGCAACCATGACTGGTACGGACCGTCGAGCATCTACGCCACTGAGCGGTGGTCGCCCAACGTACACGTGTTCGACTCGGAGTACCTCACCCCCTGGGACGGCCGGGACGACCTCGACGGCGTAAGGGTGTGGGGGTTTGCCCACCGCAAGCCCAGTGGCACCGGTGATCCTCTGGACGGCTTCGCCACCGAGGGCGAGGCGTTGCACATCGGGCTGTTTCACGGCTCGGAGGCCTCGGGCTGGGACTGGGCCAAGAAAGAAGACTCGCAGAAGCAGCGGCACGCGCCGTTTTCGGCGGAGAGGATCGAAACCGCCGGGCTGGCGCACTGCGTGGTCGGTCACTACCACAAGCGAGTCGAGGGCGACCATCACACCTACGCCGGCGCGCCGGCTGCGTTGTCGTTCGGTGAGCCGGGCGACGGCGGCGCGGTGGAGATCTGCTTCGACCCGGATGGAGTCGGTCCTCCACGACGGATCTGGCACGATGTCTCGCGCCTCGACGTGCACGGCGACTTGGAGCTCGACGTGACCGGATGCGGTGACGTCGGCGAGATCAGGGCCAAGTTGCGCCATCTGGTGCAACCCTTGGAAGGGATCGCCCGGGTCACTCTCTGCGGCGAGCTCGCACCCGCCGTCGATCTCGACTTGGGAGTGCTCGGAGCCGACCGAGCCCGGCTCGAATTCCTGACCCTGCGTACTGGCGATATCCGAACCGGCTACGAACTCGACGCCATCAGCTCCGAAGCGACGGTTCGAGGTGAATTCGTCAGGGCCGTTCGGGCTGGGGCCGATCTCGATGAAGAAGAACAGTTCCGAGTGATCGTCACCGGGCTGCGAGCCCTCGACGGTCGAACTGATCTGGAGGTGGCCTAGCGGTGTGGTTCAGCGATATTCGGGCCCGAGCGTTCGGACCTTTGCGCGATGCCGAGCTGGAGTTCGTGGAAGGCCTCAACATCGTCCATGGCCCCAACGAGTCGGGCAAGTCCACCTGGCATGCGGCCCTGACTATGGCACTGTGCGGCAAGCGCCGCGGTTCGGGCCGGACCAAGCAGGAGAGGGTCTTCAATGCGCAGCACCGGCCTTGGACCTCGATGGGAGATCCGGACGAGGAAGCCCCCTGGCAGGTCCGCCTCGGCCTGATCTCAAGAGATGGCCGCCACCTCGAAATCGACCGCGAGCTCGCTGACAATCAGACCGAGGTGCGCGACCGGGGTCTGGGCGGACGCGAACTCCCCGACGAAGTCCCGATCGTCGGCGGCAGCCCTGACGGCGCATTGTTGTTGGGACTCGACCGTGAGACCTTTCCCATGACGGCGTCGGTGCGCCAAGCGAGCATCCTCTCCGACTTGGCCGAACCCGATGCCCTGCAGAAGCACCTGGCCCGTGCTGTCGCCGGGAGTACGAAGGGCACTGCCTCTGAGGCCATCGAAGGGATCAAGGAATTCAAGAAAGAGAACGTCGGTCTCGACAGGAGCAACTCGACGAAGCCGCTGCGTGCCGCCAGGAACGCCGTCGATGCTGCCGCAAGGGACCTGATCAAGGTGGGGAGCTGCCGCGACGACTATCTCGAGTTGGTGCAGAAGGTGAAGCAAAAGGGCCGGCAGGTGGCCGAGCTCGAAGCTCGCCGGGATCGTGCTGTGGCCGAGCGGGATGCTCAGAACACCAAACAGAAGGCTGATGCCCTCATGGGCAAGGTGGAGAAGCTCCAGGGTTGGGCTCGTCGCTTCAGCGGCGGCGATCCATCGAGCCGCGACCTGTCCGGCTCCGGCGAGCTGACGTCGGCTTTGGATCGGGTCGACAATTTGCCCGCACCGGCGAACACCAGCCTAGAACCTGCAGAGGTTCTCGAAACTCGTCTGGCCGATCTCGACAGGCAAGCAGTTCCGCAGGCCCCAGAGTTGACTGACGTCCAGAAGTGGGTGACTCCGCTGCGCCAACCGGCCCCGCGGCCATCCCCCCTGGTGCAGCCGATTATCACCGGGCCGCTGATTGCCGGTGCCGTCGGTCTGGTAGCAGCCGTAGCTGTCGGAGTGATGTCCGGTCCCGTATACGGGGTCGTGGTTGCCGGTCTCGCTTCGGTGACAGTCTGGTCGCTCGTTCGCAAGGCGCGGCCGTCATCGCGGGGGGACCATGGCCGGGCTGGCGTCGACGCGGCCCGGGCCGAGGCCCGACGCTTGCTCGACGAGTGGGGATTGCCCCACGATCCCGATGCTGCAGTAGAAGAGACGGTCAGGCGTAGTCGTGATCGGGGGGCCCTATCGGCTCAACGAGACAAGATCGTCCGGGAGTTGCAACAGCGCCGAGAGTTCGACGCGGCCGAGGCGTCGCGCGTCCGCAGCCACGACGAGGTTTGGGCGAAACTACGTGCCTTGGTCCTCGATCACGGTGTGAAGGGATCCGATGACGATGTCCGCAGGGGCGCGCAAGAAGTCGTCGAGAGGTTGGACCAAGCCCAAGACCAGAAAAACCATGACGTGGTGGAATGGGGCCGCTACCAAGAGGCCCTCGGGGGCCGGTCGCGGCAGGACTGGCAGTCCGACGCCGACCGAGCTCGGCGTGAAGCCGACGAGGCTCGGGGCCGACTCGACGGATTGGCCGCAGTGGTCGGTGACACGAGCTCGGAGATGAGCGCTCTCGACGGTGAGATCGGGAGGATCGAAGAGAAAATCCGAACGGACCGGGACCAAGCGAGCCGGGACGAGGGAAGGCTTATGCAAATCGATGGCGCCGCAGTCGATGTGGCTGCGGCCGAGGCTCGCCTCCGCGACGCCGCCGAGAAGCTCGAGCGCGTGGAGCGACTGCAGATCACTCTGGATTTCACCCTGAAATTCCTCGAACAAGCAGCCGACAATGCCCACCGGCTTCTGGCCCCAAAGCTGAAGGAGCAGATGAGTCCGTGGATTCCCAAGGTCACCGGAGGTAGCTACGTTGAGGTGGAGGTAGATCCTGAGAATCTCGACGTGTCGCTGGTATCCGCCTCAGGCGATCGTCGCGATGCTCGGCTCGTGTCACGGGGCACGACCGAGCAGGTGTACCTCGTGTTGCGCTTGGTGCTGGCCCAAGTGCTTTCCGCCGACTACGAGAAGTGTCCCGTGCTACTCGACGATCCCACCGTGCACGCCGACGCCAAACGCAAGATCCAGATCCTCGAATACCTGCTCGAGGCCGCAGCCGACCACCAAGTGATCGTCTTCTCTCAGGAGGAGGCAGTGGCTGAGTGGGCCCGAGAAAATCTGAACCCTGAAACCGACAGGTTGATAGAACTGGTGCCGTGGACGGCTGAGCTGTGTACGGCGGAAGCCAACCGCTCAGCTCACCGTCCGGCGCAGATTCTCTGCTCGCCAGCCGGCGGTGGCTTCCACTTGGTTGAAAGTGAAGACGTGAAGACCGGTGATGTTCAGATCGGCGAACTGGCTGCTGAGAGCGTCTAGCAAGTCGTTGGGGTCGTAGCTCAGCTTCGTCATCATCTTGGTGATAGCAGCACGGTTCTTGCGCAGGTAACGCAACGACGGGCCGATCCCGAGCCGGGCCCCCATCCTCAGCAGTTTGGCTCTATCGACGATTCCGGCGATTCCGAGGTGAACGGGCAGGGTCAGGCCCTCGTCTCGTTGGTTGCCCAGCCAGCCCGCTATCCGCTGAGGGTCGAAGCACATCTGGGTACTGCAATACCCTCTCAAGCCGGCCTCGGCCAAGAGCTCCTGCTTGCCGTGCAGGGCGGCGTGCAGGGCCCGGTCGTCGATGAGAGGATGGCCGTCGGGATAGGAGGTCACGCCGACGGTGTCGAGCCCGTGATCGGCTTCGAGCAGGTCGCGCAGGAAACCGAGCGCGTCCGCATAGGGGCCGGGGTCGGCGACGTCACCGCCGACCAGAAACATGGTGGTGACACCGGTGGTTCGGGTCCAAGCGGCCAGCTCGGTTACATGGGCACGATCCCGCACCAGACGGGCCGACAGGTGCGGAATAGCTTGGTGACCGCGTTCCAAGAGTTGCTCGGTGATCTGCAAAGTGGCGGCCAGCCCTTTGGCCGGCGAGGCGGTGACCGATACCCGCGACCCCGGTGGCAGGGCGTCGATGGCAGTGTCGAGGCTCGTCAGCGGGATGACCTCGAATGTCATGGCGTCGATGAGGGCGAGCCGACGGGCGCGCCCCTCGGGCGTCTCGGCCCGGTGGCGGCGCCGCAACAACAGATCCAGCATTTCCGGCGGTCAGCTCAATCCGACGATCTCGCCGTTGTCGTCGAGGTCGATTCCCAGGGCGGCCGGTGTCTTGCCCAGCCCGGGCATGGTGCGCATCTCACCGCAGATGGGATAGACGAACCCGGCACCCACCGAGGCTCGTACCTCCCGTACCGGCAGCGTCCAGCCGGTGGGGGCGCCCTTGAGGGCGGGGTCCGAGGAGATGGACAGGTGGGTCTTGGCGATACACACCGGCAGGTGGCCGAAGCCGGCCCGCTCGTAGGTGGCGAGCTGGCCCGCGGCCTGACTGGAGTACTCGACCCCGTCCGCTCCGTAGACCCGGGTCGCCACCGTCTCGATCTTCTCGGTGAGTGGCGCCTCGTCGGGATACAGCACCGCAAAGGCGCTCTCCTCCGATGCGGCTTCGGCTACGGCCTCGGCCAGGGTGGCCGCTCCCCGCCCGCCGTCGGCGAAGTGGGTACTGACCGCGGCCCGGGCTCCGTACTCGGCTGCGATCTCGGCGATGGCGTCAAGATCAGCCTGATGGTCGTCGGGAAAGGCGTTGATGGCTACCACCGGCGTGCAGCCGTGGATCTTCATGTTCTCGAGCTGCTTGCGCAGGTTGTCGCCCCCGGAATGGACCTCGTCAGGGTTCTCGGCCAGCAGAGCCTCGGGCAGGGGCCGGCCCGCCACGATCTTGTGGTTACCGGAGTGGGCTTTGAGGCCCCGCACGGTGGCGACGAGCACAGCCGCGTCGGGAGCCAGACCGGAGTAGCGGCATTTGATGTTGAAGAAGCGTTCGGCCCCCATGTCGGCCCCGAAGCCGGCCTCGGTCAGCAAGAAGTCGCTGGTGCGGATCCCGACTTGGTCGGCCACGATCGAGGAGTTACCGGTGGCGATATTGCCGAAGGGCCCGGTGTGGACCAGAGCCGGGGTGTTCTCCAGGGTCTGCATGAGGTTGGGCTTGACCGCTTCCTTCAAGATCACAGCCATGGCGCCGGCCACGCCGATCTCCTCCGCAGTCACCGGGGTTCCGGCCGGCGTGTAACCCACCACGATGCGGCCCAAGCGGTCGCGTAGATCGATCAGACCGGTGCACAGGGCCAGAGCAGCCATTACCTCGGAGGCGGCGGTGATGTCGAAGCCGGACTGGCGGGGTATGCCGTCGAGGCGGCCCCCGAGGCCGATGGTGATGTTGCGCAGGGCCCGGTCGTTGACGTCGAGGACCCGGCGCCAACCGATGTTGTGAATGTCGAGGCCGCACCGGTTGCCGTGGTAGAGGTGGGCGTCGACCATGGCCGCGCACAGGTTGTGGGCCGCGGTCACTGCATGCATGTCACCGGTGAGGTGAAGGTTGAACAGCTCCATCGGTACCACCTGGCTGTAACCGCCCCCGGCCGCTCCGCCCTTGATGCCGAAGGTCGGCCCCATCGACGGTTGACGGATGGCGATGGTGGCGGTCCGGCCGATATGGGAGAAGCCTTGGCCCAAGCCGACGGTGGTGGTGGTCTTTCCCTCGCCGAGAGGAGTGGGGGTGATGGCCGACACGATCACGTACCGGGCCCGGGCCCGACCGGCCATGGCCTCGATGGCGTCGAGGTCGATCTTGGCCGCCCCCTTGCCGTAGGGCTCCAGATGATCGGTGGGTATGCCCGCGGTGGCGGCGATCTCGTCGAGCGGCTTCAGGTCGGCTCTGGAAGCGATTTCGAGGTCTGACGGGAACGACATCTCTACTGACCCACTCTCATAGGCTCGCTATCTCTGGGTTTGCTTCCGAAGCACGGTACATTTCGTTTCTGTATGTCGGGACGATCCAACATACAGAAACATACAGAACAGTACCGACGGCAGAAGCCGAACGGGCCTATCCGAAAGAACCGATCCGGGGCCGGAACATGCCAGATTTCCCCACCGAAGCCAGATGCGTCGTGGTCGGGGCCGGCATTGTCGGCAACTGCCTGGTCGGTCACCTCACCAAGTTGGGCTGGACCGACCTGGTTCTGCTCGACAAGGGCCCGCTTCCCAACCCTGGAGGCTCGACCGGCCACGCTTCCAACTTCATCTTCCCGGTGGACCACGACAAGGAGATGTGTCTGCTGGGCGAGCAGAGCGCCAACCAGTACCGGGACTTGGGGCTCTCGGTCGACTCGGGCGGCATCGAGGTGGCCCGTACCGCCGAGCGGATGGACGAGTTGCAAAGGCGCATGACTTCGGCTGTGGCCTGGGGGATCGAGGCCCATCTGCTCACCCCCGACGAGGTGGCCGAGCTGGTGCCATTCGTCAACACCGAAGTGATCCTGGGCGGTTTCTACTGCCCGACGGTGTCGGTGGTCGACTCCCTCGAGACCGGCACCCGGATGCGCAAACTGGCTGTCGATGCCGGCTGTGCGGTGTTCGCCAATACCGAGGTGCTCGACATATCGACCCGGGCCGGCCCCGTCCCCGGGACGCGCGCCGTGGAGGCGGTGGTCACCGACAAGGGCACCATCTCGGCCGAGCACGTGATCATCGCCTGTGGGGTATGGTCGAACCGGGTGGCCGACATGGCCGGAGCCCACATTCCGCTGGTACCGGCCGTGCACCAGATGGCCGATGTGGGCCCCATTGACGTACTGGCTGCCACCGGCAACGAGATCGGCTACCCGATCGTTCGAGACATGGACGTCTTCTGCTACGAGCGCCAGACGGCCGGGTCCATGGAGGTGGGGTCCTACGCCCACCGGCCCATCCTGCATCACCCCGACGACATTCCGTCCAACCAGGAAGCGGCCCTCTCGCCCACGGAGATGCCCTTCACGGCCGACGATTTCGATCCCCAGATGGAGCAGGCCATCGATCTGATGGACATGCTCGGTGATGCCGAGATCAAGTACGCCATCAACGGCCTGCTCTCGCTCACCCCTGATGCCATGCCCTGCCTGGGAGAGACTCCCGAGGTTCGCAACCTGTGGTCGGCCGCGGCAGTTTGGGTGAAGGAGGGTCCGGGTATGGCTCAGGTAGTGGCCGAGTGGATGACCTACGGCTACCCCCGCGTCATCGACGTCCATGGTGCCGACATAGCCCGCTTCTACCCCCCAGAACGCAGCGATGAGCACATCTGGGCCCGAGCCTCCGAGCACTTCAACAAGACCTACGGCATCGTCCATCCCCAAGAGCAGTGGGAGGGCCGCCGGTTCCTGGAGGTCAGCCCTTACCTGTCCCGCCATCGGGACCTGGGCGCCGAGTTCTTCCAGGCCCGGACCTGGGAACGACCTCAGTGGTTCGAGTCCAACGCCGACTTGGTAGACCGCTACGGCATCGAGGGTCGTGAGGTCGAATGGGATGCCCGCTGGTGGAGCCCGATTACCGTGGCCGAGCACCTCAACCTGCGTGAGAACTGCGGGCTGGTCGACCTGAGCGCCTTCCAGATCTACGAGTTGTCGGGTCCGGGCGCGGTGGCCTACGCCGACTACCTGGCCGTCAACCGCATCGACGGGCCGGTGGGGCGGGCCGTCTACACCCCGTGGCTCACTCCCGACGGTGGTTTTCACTCCGACCTGACCGTGATGCGCACTGCCGGTGATCGGGTCCGCATAGTCACCGGGGTGTTCGACGGTGGCCGAGACTCGTTCTGGGCCCGTCGGCACCTGCCCACCGACGGCTCGGTCACTTTCACCGACATCACCGGCGCCATCACCACCCTGGGGCTTTGGGGGCCCAACGCTTTGGCCGTGATGGCGGCTCTGACCGACCACGACCTCAGCCAGCAGGGCTCACCCTACGGACGGGTGGTCGACGTGGAGCTCGACTGCGGGGGTCGGGTGGTTCCGGCCACGCTGTTCCGTATCTCCTACGTGGGCGACACGGGCTGGGAGATCTACGCGGCCTGGGATCACGGACCGGTGCTGTGGGACGCATTGACGGCGGCCGGTGTCGACTACGGGCTGCGGCCCACCGGTGCCGGGGTGTACGGCACGTCAGGTCGGCTGGAGAAGGGCTACCGGCTCATGGGGGCCGAGCTGGAGAGCGAGTACAACCCGCTGGAGGCCGGTCTGGCCCGGCGGAAGGTGAAAGAGGCCGACTTCATCGGCAAGGAGGCCTATCTGCGGGCTCGGGCCGCCGGGGAACCCGAGGTGGCGATGTGCACGCTGACGGTAAGCGACCACACCGACAGAGCGGGCCGCAAGCGCTTCATGCAGGGCGGCAACGAACCCATTCTCACCGGTGACGGCGAACGGATCGTCGACTCGCACGGCCGGGTGTCACGGGTAACCAGCGCCGGTCCGGGCCCGTCGGTGGGCAGGTACCTGCTCATGGCCTACCTGCCGGTCGAGCTGGCCGCGGCCGGCACCGAGCTTCAAGTCATGTACATGAACGAGCTGTTTCCGGTGGAGGTGGCCGGAACCGGAGCGGTGTTCGATCCCGACGACACTCGCATGAAGAGCTGAGCGTGCGCATTCTCTGTTGCGTGAAACGGGTACCGGCCCCCGGGGCCCGGATCAACGTGACCGCTGACGGTTCCGCCGTGGACGCCGCCCATCTGGGTTTCACCACCAGCCCCCATGAGGAGTGCGGGGTGGAGGAGGCCGTGCAGATCGTCGAGCGTCACGGTGGCGAGGTGACGGTGTTGGCGGCGGGCCCGCCCGAGGCAGCCGAGCAGTTGCGTTACGCGGCGTCGGTGGGCGCTCGCCACGGGGTGCTGGTGACCACCGACGGCTCGGCCTGGGACCCTCAGCGCACCGCGGCGGTGCTCGCCGAGGCGGTGCGCGCTCTGGAGAGCACCGACGGGGTGTTCGATCTCATCGTATTCGGCAACGAGTCGGCCGACTCGGGCGGTTTCCAGGTGGGGGTCCGGGTCGCTTACGCCTTGGGCCGGCCCATCGTCAACGGCATCAAGGGGATCGAGGTGGAAGGGTCCACGGTTATGGTTCGCCGGGAGATCGACGGCGGTTTCGAGGTTTACGAGCTGGCCCTACCGGCTGCGGTGGGGGTGAAGGAGGGCATCAACCTGCCCCGGTACCCCACAATGAAAGGCCGTCTGGCCTCCAAGCGCCTGGAGATCGCCAGTCTCGATCTCGATGCCGCACCCGGGGGCCAGACCCTGTTACGACTGCACCGGCCCACCGAGGCCGTATCGGAGACGGTGATCCTCGGCCACGGCCCCGACGCCGCCCCGGCGGTGGTGGACGTGCTCGAGTCGGTGGGGGTGATGTAGGTGCTGGCCGTGGTGCTAGATCACGACCGGGGGGTGATGGCCGAAGCCGGCCGCGAGGCCTTGACCTTCGGGCGGGGATTGGCGGCTGCCCTCGATACCGGCTTGGAGGCAGTCCTGATCGGCAGCGACGACGCTGCTCTGGTGGCCGAGGCCGGTGCTTACGGCGCCGGGGTGGTGCGCACGGTGGTCCATACGGTGCTGAGCGATTTCGGTCCCGAGGCCTGGGGAGAGGTGATCGCTCGGCTGGTGGTCGAGCTGGAGCCGGACGCGGTGCTGGCCGGAGGCAGCGAGCGGGGCAACGAGGTGATGGCCCAGGCCGCGGCCCGGCTGGACGTGCCGTTCGTGTCGAACTGCACCGCTGTGAATCCCACCTCCAGCGATGCGGGCTGGGTGATCACTCGCGTCCAGTGGGGAGGATCGCTGCTGGAGGACGTGACGCTGGCCGCGGCCGTCCCGCTGGTGAGCTGCGGTTTGCACGCGGTGGTTTCTGAGCCGGTTTCCGAGACGGTGTCGCCGGTGGTGACCGGGTTCGAGGTCGATCTGGATCCGGAACTGGCCCGCACAGTGGTGAAGGATCGAGTGGTGATGGAAGCAGGTGTGACCCTGCCGACCGCTCCGGTGGTGGTGGGAGGAGGCCGGGGCGTGGGCTCGGCCGAGGGTTTCTCGGCTCTGGAGGAACTGGCCGGTCTGCTTGGGGGCCGGGTCGGTTGCAGCCGGGCCGTCACCAACAACGGCTGGCGACCCCATTCCGATCAGGTCGGCCAGACCGGCACTCGCATAGCTCCGGAGATCTACATCGCCTCAGGTATTTCCGGGGCCATTCAGCACTGGGTGGGGGCCATGGGCTCCAAGCGCATCTTGGCCGTGAACACCGATCCCGAGGCCAACATGGTGGTGAAGGCGGACTGGGCCGTGATCGGCGACCTCCACCAGGTCATCCCCGCGGTTAGCGCTGAGATCCGTCGCCGCCGAGCCGGTTAGCGAAGCTACGCCGAGCCGGTTAGCGAAGCTGCGCCGAGCCGGTTAGCGAAGCTGCGCCGACATCGCAGCGAAGAAGCCCGGTTCAACGAAGTCTGACGAGCCGGACCCGACAAACCTGGTACGAACTAGGCTTCTCGGTGTGCGCCCATACCTGCCGAGGGTGATCGACGCCGTTCTGCGACCGATCTGAGCGTTTTCGCAGGTGTGCTGATGACCGGAGCTCGCGGAGTCGGCAAGACCCGAACCGCGCTGGAGCTGGCGAAGTCGACTCTGCGTCTCGATCAGGTGAATGATCGGAGTCTGGTCGAGGCGGACCCGATCGGAGCGATCTCCGGTCGAGCGTCACCGGTGTTGATAGATAAGTGGCAGATCGTCCCCGAGGTCTTGTGGGCAGTGAAGCTGGCTGTTTCGTCGTTCCACCGGACCCTCCCGACTTGCGGCGGTACATCGAAATCGCATTGGAGAGCGGCTTTCCGGACGCGCTGGCCGTAGGTTCGGACCGTCTGCGCCGGCGCTGCTCCAGTCCTATGTGGACGAGATCGCCAACAGTGATTTGCGTGGGCTCACCGCCCCGACCGGGCGAGGTAAGGACCCCAGGAGATTCGCCACTTATCTCAAGTCGTATGCTCTCAATACTGCCAGCATCACGTCGCAAACTAACCTCTCCCAACACGCAGGGGTGAACACGCGCACAGCCGTCGGCTACGACGAAGCGCTCGACGCGCTGGGCATAATCGACAGCCTGCCAGCCTGGGGTTCGAATCGCCGCGACTGTATGTGGAGCGAACCAAACGCTATGTAGCAGACGCGGGGTTGGCCGCGGCCGTTGCGGGCCTTACTCCCGACGATGTCTATACCGAGAGTGATCTCAGGGGCCGGATCATCGATACCTTCGTTACTTCTCAGCTCAGAGTTGAAGCCGACACCGCAGACTCGGCTCGTCTTTTTCACTTGCGGACAAAAAGAGGCGAGCATGAGATCGATATTGTGGCCGAGGTGGGTCGTCGGTTGATCGGCTTCGAGATCAAAGCAGGTGGAGCTCCGACCCGAAGGGACGCTCGCCACCTGATCTGGTTCCGGGACAAGATCGCCACCGACCGGTTCAAGGGCGGGGCCGTCTTTCACACCGGCCCTCATCGCTACGAACTCGATGACAGGATCGAGGCCGTACCTATCGCGGGTCTCTGGGGTCGGCCCGGAGTTGGAACCTGATCGGCGGTTGACTCCTCGGCGAATGGTGCTCTAATGCGAGGGCCTGTTATCGTCCGACCTGAACGGCTGCTTCCTCGATCCACTCACGTATATGTCTGCGCCCGTTGTTCTTTACCCAATCGTATCGACGATGCTCTTTGGAAACCATCCTCCCACAGCAGTGTGAAATATTCCTATTCAAGTCTTTAATTCTTCCGATGTCAATTTGGAGCAGCCCCTTCTTCAGCTCCATACTCCTTTTGATTTCGTAATGGACCCATCTGCTACTACAAGTATGGCTACCAACCAGTACGACTGTGACGCTCGTACCGCTCAGTTGCTTATCTATCCACTTCTTGATGGCATCGTCACCTTCTTTCTGGATCTTCTCGAATTCGGCACCGTCCTTGAATGGAATAGATTTGTGAGTTAGCAAGCTATTCCTTACGACATTTGCCCGCCATACATCATGGTCGTATTCGAAGCTGAAAAAAACGTAACGAGTCATGCCGGTCAACCTTGGGATAGTGAGACGATCAGATAGGCCACGCAGGCAAGTGTGAGGGCTGCGTAGAAGGGGAACAGTGATATTGATTTGAGTAGGCGGATATGGTTCCTCAAACCGTGTGTCCGATAGTTGGAGGTGTCCATCGAATAGTCGATCTCGGTGGGGGAGCGCTGGCGTGTTTCATCGTAGAGTCTGCGGAACAGTCGCTCTTGGTACAGGTAATATCCGTCCAGACCCCAGAAAACCAGAGCGAGGACGATCATGCCAGCGCCCCCGTAGGCTCGGTCCGAGCCTACGATGGTGCTTTGACTGAACAGTAATAACGCGGCGAGAACAGCGATGGTCCAGCTCTTGATCTGAGCCGAATTGCCGGCCAGTCGATCGATGACGCGCTGGATCATGTCGAGGTGATGTCTACGGGGGGCGTCGTCGGGGGGTAGGGGCGGAGTCATCAGTACCGGTCACGATAGCGCTGGCCCGGGCACTGTCACACCCCTTGGCTACAGTGAAGTCCCATCTATGCTGCCAGTAGCGTCAATCCCGCTTCTGGTTGTGTTTCTATCACCGTACCCACTATGAGAACCTCGCTTGAATCACTGAGACAACAGGGATACCCATGGAAACAGTCACGATTCTTGTATTTGTAGCGGCTGTCATCGTCGGTGCCACCCTCGGTTTGGTCGTCACGGTGGTGATCCAAAGGAGGCGTTTGTTCCCTCCGTCCGTCCGTAGCGTGGTCTTCGAACATGAGCCGGCCCAGACGCCGTGTCTTGCGAGCCAGGATCGTCACGATTCGTCAGAACCGCTACATGAGCTGGTGCAGCCGTTGCGGCCTGTTGCCTCGGGCCGTTCACGCCCGATGGTGCAGCTTTATGTCAAGCCGGGCCGTAAAACATCGGAGTTGCTGCTATTGGACCGAGAAGGCCTGCTGGAGTACAGTAGGATTGATGACCAACCCCGCGAAGATGATGTTTATCTGGGTAAGATACTTCAGCCCGATCCCGGCGGAAACGGCCTGTTCGTAGACATCGGTGAGGCACACGAGGCATTCCTGGCCACGAATGGTCGAGTCGATTCCGGGTACAACCCAGGCGATCGTATTTTGTGCCAGCTCACCGGGCAGCCGAGAGGCCACAAAGGATACAAGGTACATGACAGCATCGTACTCGATGGTTACTATCTGACCTTGCTGAAAGATAACCCAGAGGTTGTCGGACTGAGTAATCTATACGATCATCTCGATGCTAGCGATGCAGGCCGATTATCGGCGACATGGAAGCGTAGCTGTGCTAATACTGGAAGGGGGGTGGTAGTACGAAACGGTGCTGGTACGGGGAGCAGAGCCGCATACGAAAAGGATTTCGGTTATCTCATGGGCCAAATGAACAAGCTGGAGCGCAGCCTCAAAGACCCATGTTGTATCCCACCTTTCCGCCTGATTCACAAAGAGGTAGAGCAAGCAGCATTGGATGCCGTGCTGTCAGCTATGGACCGCACGATTGTGCCCCTGGAATCCCTGACCGTGGTCGGGGCGTGGCGTAGTAGGTTCATAACCGAATTGAGTAACAGACGGAGCCGTAGCGGCCCCGAAGCACTGAAGGCATTGAAGATCAAGAAGAAGAGCTTCTACGACCGTCATGAGGTCGAGACCCCTCTCGACAAGATGCGAAAAAAACTTACCGGACAATCTGTGAAGATACCGTGCCGGTCCGGAGCTGATCTCGTGGTCGAGTCGACAGAAGCCCTGGTTGCGATAGACGTCAACAGTGGTAGTTCGATTCGGAACTCAAATGAGATCGAGTCAGATTATGCCCTGAGGGTTAACAAAGAAGCGACCGACACGCTGGCCAGAGCTTTACGGATGCTGAACTTCTCCGGTATCGTTGTAGTCGACTATATCAACATGGACGACATTGGCCGAGACAGCCTGCGTGAATACATCCAAGAGTGCTTCGAACACCACGAACCGTTACTGCGCAAACCGGCTAAAGTCCGTCTCGGAAACGTGAGCCCCGTGTCAGGGGTGCTCGATCTGACCCGCTGGCGCGACGGCTATTCGCTGTGGGAAGAATCCCGCCTGTCATCGGATACGTGATCTTTGAGATCCGCGAGGTATCTCGAGGATCTGGTAACGACTGCAAATCGGTAGGCATCAGCGACATTCTGCGGGGTCGCTC
The DNA here is from genome assembly GCA_963422655.1 of Acidimicrobiales bacterium. Taxonomy (GTDB): domain Bacteria; phylum Actinomycetota; class Acidimicrobiia; order Acidimicrobiales; family Aldehydirespiratoraceae; genus CATQHS01. The sequence goes on from OY730440.1 coordinate 2,683,885, forward strand.
CGTCGAGAGCTACTGCTCCGGTTCGAACTCGCTGGTGTCGAATTTCAAGGTGGCGGCGTTCTCGGTCACGGTGCGTTGCACACCGTCGTCAAAGCCGCCGGGCGACTCGGCTTCTACCTCGATGGTGATCGACAACTTGGTTCCATCGGTTCGGGCCAACTGGTTGACGATCTCATCTGCGATATCGGCAACGGTCTTGGTCCACCGTACCGACTCGAGCCGGACACGCCCGTAGTAGCGGACTACCAGCTCGGGGCGGGCTCGCTCCGGCCCTTGTTCGCCGAGTGGAGGCGGTGGCTCGAGTCCGTCGTCCGGACCACTTCCCGAACGGGTTTTGCCTTCGGGTGGACGTTCTCTTGCGCGCTGGGCCAGGGCTGTCTCTGGCTTCACCAGCAGCCCGCTCGGTGCGACCGCGGCGAGCTGTTCGCCCATCCTCAGCCCTGTGTAACGCTCCCCGTCGTGGCTGTCGGCATAAGCGAAGCCGTCGGTTTCCCAGGTAAGCCCACCGACTCCCTCTCGGATGGCGCTTTCCAACACCGATCGACTCACCAACCGAGGCAGATACAGGTACTGCGTGTAGTAGTCCCACAGTTGGTTGATCGCCACATGAACGCCGTCGACCGGGCTGCCTTCGACATCACGACTCGACCAGAGCGGTACCCGGTCGATGTCGTGACGCAGTCCTGTCCCCGAATAGGCCGGTATCAACGAGTCCTCGGTCAGCAGCTTGTTGGCCGCGGCCTCGGCCCGCGGACCGGACCCGGAGATACGAATGATGCCCCAGCGGGTCGATCCGGTGGGGTCGTCTTCGGGTCGGGTCGGGTTGAGCAACCACCGGTAGGTCTCGCCAATCCGGTCATCCACGGTCTCGTTCGAGTCGTTCACCTTGGCGTCGATCTGGCGGATCTGGAAGTTGTCGAGGTTGAGGGTGGTCCGGTCACGGTCGATCGAATCCCAGGCCAGCCACTGACGGGTGGCCTGCCGAAGTTCATCGAGACGAGTCCGGTCGGCGGCCAAGAACACCAACATGTTGCGGTGGCGCCTGGGACCGGCGCCCCGTTCGGCCAAGAGCTGTTCGGCGAAATCACGGGCATCGCTGGGCCTGGTCTTGGGGTCATGCGACGCGCTGGGGTCGAGGACGACAAGGCGGGCCGTGTCCTCATCGGGTACTTCACCGGGGGTCCGCGGGCATATGTGCACAGCCGTGAACGACGCAGAACGGGAGCGGAGCGAATCGAGACGTTTGCGGATTTCATCGTCCACGGCGGCCTCGGAGAAATTGGATTCGGCCCGGTCCTGGGCCAGTCTGGTGACGGTGGGCTGCAGCGAGTACCAGTAGCGCTCACCGTCGCGGTACAGGTACATGGCTCGGTCCGACAACTGTCTCAGGGCGTCGCCGAAGATGGCCGGACGCTCCCCGGGTTGGACGCATCCGAGCTTGATGGCCCGGTCGTCGAGCCCCCGGTTGGCAGCTTCTTGCGACGGGGCCGACCCGAAGTAGACGGTGCGGGCCACCCGTCGGGTGGCCGAGTAGCGCCCGAGGTTCGAGTTTTTCTTGTCGAGGGTTAGAGGAAGTGAGTTCGGCCCGTCGATGTCGGTTTCGATCACCGCCCGCCAGCCGTCGTCGAGGTGACGGATCAGCTCGGCGGCGACGTCGTTGTCGTCGATGGGAATGGCGGCCGGTGTGATCAGCAGGCTCGGGTCGTTGCGCAGCCACAGCGAGTGGATGACTTTGGCCATGAGCCGCAGCACTCCCCGGGTGCGTTGGAACCGTTCGAGTTCGGACCAGTCCGCAAAGAGCCGGTCGAACAGCTCTGGATGGATCGGGTAGGCGGCTTGCATACGGCGCTGGTAGCTCGCCTCCTTGCACTCCGACGGGAACTCGTTCGATTGGGCCCGGTAGAGGTCTCCGAAGGCTTTCACCACTGCGTCTCTTTGCCGGGCCGCGTCGGGATCAAGGCTCTGGAACAGGCGGCGGCGGACGATCTCGAAGCTCTCCTCGGTGCTGGCTGTACGCCAGTTGGTCTCCATCCGGGAGAACAGGTTCTCGAGCCGGGTGAGTGCCAACCGGCCACCTTCGCCTCCGACCTCGATGTCCGACGCCGGGATGGTGGCTACCAGTAAGGCTCCGGGGATGTTGCGGGCCGCGTCGGTCAGGGCTTGAGCGAAGCTGAAATGGGCGTCGAAAGAGCCAGCCGGAAGGTCGGGCACCCCGTAGAGCTGCCGGGCGTAGGCGACCCACTCGTCGATGAGAATCAGGCACGGCGAGTAGGCCCGCAGCAGTTCGGTGAGGGCGGCCCCGGGGTTGGTGCCGACATGGTCGGACTCGGCCACGTATTCGAAACCTTCAGCTCCGCCGATCTGGTAGGCCAACTCCCCCCACATGGTCTTGACGATCGTTCCGTCCGGCTTCTTGGAGGAACTGGAGGGTTGGAGCTGGTGTCCGACCAGCACTGCTCGGCGAATCGGCTGTCCGGATAGATCGAGTTCGTGTTCGGCCAAGAGCTGTTCCACGCCGGGGAGCTCCGTGGGGCTGGTATTGCCAGCCAGGTGATAGAGAGCTATCAGCGCGTGGGTCTTGCCGCCCCCGAAGTTGGTCTGGAGCTTGACGACCGGGTCACCTCCGGCCCCGCTGAACCGCCGAGCCGCCCCGGCTATCAGGTTGCTCAGGCCCTCGGTGATGAAGGTCCGCCCGAAGAACTCGATCGGATCGCCGTACTCATCGGCGGCCTCTCCTCGCCATACCTGATGCAGGTCGGCGGCGAACTCCGCCAGCTCGTAACTCCCGGAGGCGACGTCTCGGTGGGGTACGACCAACTTCCGCCAAGCCGGGAGGCCGGTCTGGGGTCGACCCTCGATCCGAGCCGCGGCTGTCTTGCGATGGGTGGTGCGGGCTTGGTCCTCGAACTTCTGGCGGAGCAGTTCCTGGCGGAGCTTGTCGACCTCGCTGGCTTGAGCCCCGGCCGCTACCGATTCCAGCAATCGCTGGGTGGTGTCGAGAGCCCGCAAGGCGTCGTCGGTGGAGAACTTCTCGTTGTGGGCCCAGCCGTTGCGGGTGTCGCGCAGCTCTGAGACGTAGTTGCGGTCACTGCGTGACAGCTTTTTACCGAAGATGGTGCGCCACTCGTCCCAGATGATCTTCAAGAGGAACTGGGCGTCGGTGGGGTTGACCGGGCGGGGAGCGGAAAACCCTCGGCGGGTGTCGAGGCGCTGGACGTCTTGGGGCCAGTTCTTACCGAACTGGGCCCGGCACTCACGGTCGACGAATGGGGCCAGCCCGGTACTTAGGAGTCCGATCGCTTTGCCGACCCGTTCATGGTTGCTGATGGCCACGATCTACTCCTCGAGGGTGGTTTGGATGCCGGTTGTTCGTTGCTGGCGGGCCAGTTTCGACAGCTCGGGCCAAGCAGTGACCACGCTGTTGTAGGCGAGAGCCTCCTGGGTCCAGCCCTTCTTCTCGCAGATACCGAACAGCCGGTAGGCCAGCTCCCGGGCCGGTTCGGCGTAGCTGCGGAGGTGGCTCTCGCAGCGGCCCAGCAGCCAACAGCGGTTGCCGGACTGTTGGAGAATTCCGGCTGTGACCAGACCTCCGATGGAGGTGTTCTTGGCCTTGCTCAGGGTCTCGGCCACCCCGGCCGAGCCCTTGTCGAAACCGTACTCTTCGAACCAGGCCACGGCCCAGCGGGTGTTGGCGTCGAAGTCGGCTTCCTGGCTGGCCAGCACCTCGTCGAGCACCCCATTGACGATCGACAGCGCGGCCCGGACCGCCATCTTGGTGCCGTCGGCTTCCATCACGGTGCTGTAGCGAGAGAACACGGCCATGGCCGGGCCGATGCAAGCCTGGGCTAAATCCACCGGGGCGATGTTGCCGTGCTGGAGCTGGCGCAGGGCGTCGGGTAGCTCAACTCGCAGCGCGGTGAGAAACTCTCGCCGGGTGGTTCGGGTAGCCTGGGCCGGTCGGCGGCGGCACACGAGCACGACCGACGAGGCCAGAGCGGCCCGCCCCACTTCGCGAAGTCCGCCGGGTTGTTCGGTTCGTATCGGCCAGGTGCCGGTGACCTGGACTTCGGCGTCAACCAGGCCCTGCAGCATCTTCTCCCAACCGGTGGATACCGGGCCAGCTCCGTCGGCTTTGTCCTCAGTCTGTTTGAAGGCGTAGAAGACGGTGAAGGGATAGCCGTCGTCTTGGATGGCACCGATGTTGGCGAATGATTGGCCCAGGCCGGTCTCGAAGAAGGAAGCCGCCTCCTCTTTGTTGGGGTGCCGGGCCGGTTCGGCGATTAGCTCGAGAGATTTGGGGACCAAGATGGTTCCGAACAGCTCGGGGTGGATGTCGCGCAGGCAGCGACGCAGCCACACGTAGAAGAAGTCGGACAGATCGGCGAAAGGAATGTTGTCGTAGTAGGGCGGATCGGTGCAGACCAGCACCGGGCCGTCGAGTCGGCGGGGCGTCCGGGCGTCGAGCTGGCGCACCTGGGCTGCGCCCCGGGCTGGTACCCGGGCCAGGGCCTCGACCAGGTAGCCGACCTGGCCCAAGAAGTTGCCCGAGGAATTCGAGAACGGGTTGGCTTCGGTGTAGGCCCAGATCATGGGCAGCGCCGGGCGGGCGAAGACCTGCTCAATTGTATCTCGTCCAGGGTTCCAGAAGCACTGGCTCGATCCCCGGTTGGCGAGACGGCCGATGGCCAATCCCAGGTAGGTGGCCACGGCGTCGGCGTATTCCCGGTCGCCGCTATCGGCCAGAACCTGTCGGCGAGCCTCACCCACCAAGTCGGTGAAGGTCACCAGCGTCTGGAGCTGGCGAGCCGTGAAGAGCTGTTCGTGTGTGGTCAGCCCGTATCCTTGCACCCTGAATCCCATCGCGGCTTCAGGAAGTGACGTGCCCAGAACCGGCCGAGAGACAGCGACCTGTGATGCCGCCTGAATCTGCTCTTCGTCGGCCTCTACGTAGACCCGCTGGCGGTGGCCTTCACCGACGGTGCAAACGAGCTGAGCCCCGAGCTGCCCCGCCCGGGCCGCGGCCCGGACCTGTTCCAGCGGCGTAGTGGAGCCGCAGGTGAGGCAGGTGGCTCCGGTTCGGGTGACCGTGCCGCCCTTCGGAGCCCCTGAGCCGTGGCGCACACTGAACCGAACGGCACTTGACGACCGGTCCGGGATCGGCTCGAGCCAGGCCTCGCGGTTCTTGCGCCGAGACAACACGAAGGAGTTGAGCAGCGCCATAGTGGCGCCGCAGGCCGGGTTGGGGCAGGGAACGGTCCGGGCCCAGATCCAGGCCATGACCGGGAGTCGTCGCTCCCCCCCCCCCCCCCCCCCCCCCCCCTTATAGCGACAGTCGGGTAGTTCTTCGCGACCAACTTGCGGGCTCTCTGATCCATCCACCGGCCGTAGCGGCGGACGTCTTCGGCCAGCCCCGAAGCTCCGGGCCAGTCCCGGGGATGCAGATGGCTGTCTTCGGTGGGGCCGATCGGGGGCCGCTCTGCGAACTCAGGGGGTAGTTCCACCAGGGCCTTATTGATCAGCACCGCCACCGGGTTGAGGTCACTGGCGGCCACGTCGAGCCCTAGGAGCTGGGCAGACAGCGGGATGGAGCCGCCCCCGGCGAACGGATCCATCACGGTCGGAAGTCGAGTGCCCAGGCTGGCTCTGATCTCGGCTCGGGCCGCTTCGATCACATCACGGTCCTGGGTGTTCTTCCAAGCGATCAGGGCCTTGATGATCTCGAACAGGCGCTGGCGCTCCTTGGCCTGTGATTCCTCGGTGGGGAAGCGGTCGGGATGGGCGGAAGGGTCGTCCACCAGCGACGCGAACAGCACGGCCCGACACGCTGCCAGTGGGCGGCGTGCCCACCACAGGTGAAAGGTCGAGGGGTGGCCCCAGCGGATCGATTTCTCCCGGGCCGACACCGCATTGATCTCATCTAACGGCAATGCTACCTCGATCAGCTTCTTGGGTTGATCGGGCATCGCCAGCACTTTACAGTTTAGAGGAGTAGCACGTTAGCGGGATACTCTTGATGAGCTGGACGTTCTTGATGAGGTTGTCAGGGCCGTGTCACGCACTCTCCGGCTGAAATGTTAGTTTGATGGTCGTGTTTGGTGTAGCTGTTTCTGTCGGGCTTTGGCTACTCACGGGGGCTCTGATCGTCCCTTCCGGGTTGGTTGAGTCAGCCGAGGGCCCGCAACAGCCGGTGGAGATTTCAGAGGATTCGGCCACTGGGTCAGTGAACTCAGTGGTGGCGTCTTATGCTCATGACTTCTCGGTGTCTTATGAGGAGGCCCTGCGGCGTCTGGACCGGGTTGACGAGTTGCAGGAGATCATTGCATCGATCAGGGAGCTTGAGGTGGCTCGGTTGGCGGGTTGGGGGATTGATCACGAGGGTGGTTTCGGGGCTTGGGTTTGGCTGGTTGGTGATGAGCTTCCGAGTCCTGCTGTGGCTCGGATCGCTGGCAGTCATGTTGATTTGGAGATCCGCACTGGTGCGGTGCATTCCTATGAGGAGTTGAAGGCTGCCCAAAAGCGGGTCAGATCTGATCTGCCTGAGGTTTTCGAAGGTGCCGATCCTGGATCGAATGTTGCAACCAGGGTGGTTTGGACTGGTATTGACTTAAGAGCCAATAGCATCAAAGTAGGTATTGACCCGGTTTCAAGGCCTAGACGTGTTAGAAGGAGTGCTAGCCCGCAACCGCAGCTGGTACCGGATCCAATATCGGATGAAGTATTTGAGGCTGAAGCGGCCCGGTTGACTGAGGTACTGGCGAACAGTCTGGGTGTGGCAGTGAAGGTTGTTGACGGTCGAGGACTCGGACCAGCAGCCAAATTCAGAGGCGCCGACGGTGTCATGGGTGGATGTACTGTAAATTTCGCAGCCAAGAAGATCGGCGGCGATTACGGGTTGATCACTGCCGGTCACTGCCGCAATGTGGTTTATATGAAACGCACTGTGCTGCCATTGGTGTATGGATGGCCATCACCTAGAGCGGACGCACAATTTCATCGGATCCCGCTGAGTGATCCCCCTCACAAGCTGTTCGATGACTACAAGTGTAGGATTGAAGGCAAACAAGGTGTGTGCGATGTCACGGGTACTATCGCACGAGTTGACATGCTAGATAAATATGTATGTCACAACGGAAATACATCCGGTTTTTCGTGTGGTACTATAACAGATATCAACACGCTCCTTGACCACGGTTGCACTAATTCATACGTGGTAACGATAGAATGCGAACCGGTAATGTTCACATTTGAAGGCCGGCAGTTGAGGGGTTGTGGAGGTGATAGCGGTAGTCCTGTATTCGATAAGCAAGGGATTGCCTACGGTCTCCTCACAGAGGCTGAGAGAATGTCTAACAACCGTAGGCTATCAGTCCAAGATGAGCCATCAGCTAAACACGGGCCATCAGATTGCAGCAAAGGAGCGTTGATAATAGCTTCTGCGGTCCGTGAGATTGAAAAATTTCTTGGTGTTGAAGTACTCACAGAAGATCCCATACCGCCTGGTGCTCCTGTCGAGCTCGCCACAGCATTTGAGAATGATCAGGTGTCGTTGTCGTGGCAGGCTCCACCTGAGGGAGCTGTGCAATACAAGGTGTACCGTCGGATAGCGGCACCAGGTCATAAGTATCAGGAACGCCACACGACTGCTTACGATGCAGATTTGACTGCCTTCGCTGCATATGTAGAGGTCGACACTGAATATATGGAGAATCTATCCGATTTAACTTCTGATGTTGAGTATTACTATCGGGTAGTTGCGATAAATAACCTTGGCATGGAGAGTGTACCTAGTGATTTCATTAGTGTCTTAGTGCCTGGGACAGAAGCGGTGCCCCCCGCTCCTGTGGGGCTTGAGGCAGAGATAGTTGATTCGAATGGAGTGAGGCTGTCATGGGAGGAATCAGCGAGAGATGTAGATCGTTACGAGGTATATCGGCGTTTTGCAGTCAAAGGTGATCCATACCGTAAGATCAAGACTGTCACCTCGACCAGTTTCTTGGATCCGTTTTCTGGGTTGATGCCGGGGGTCGAGTATTATTATCGGGTAAAGGCTGTCAGCAGTGCTGGTGGGGTTAGTGGTTGGGGTTCGGGTAGCAACTACGCACGAGTTGTTGTGCCTGCTGCGGGGGATTTGCAAGCTACTGTGTATTCTAATGGGGTGACTTTTTCTTGGGAGAAACCGGTTGGGGATGTGGCTAGTTTTAAGGTGTTTCGTCGTGTTGCGAAACCGGGTGAAGCCTATGTTGAGATCGCAGAGCGTCAGGTTCCGTATTTCTGGGATCCGGTTTCTGGGTTGATGCCGGGGGTCGAGTATTATTATCGGGTAAAACCGGTCAGCAGTGCTGGTGGGGTTAGTGGTTGGGGTTCGGGTAGCAACTACGCACGAGTTGTTGTGCCTGCTGCGGGGGATTTGCAAGCTACTGTGTATTCTAATGGGGTGACTTTTTCTTGGGAGAAACCGGTTGGGGATGTGGCTAGTTTTAAGGTGTTTCGTCGTGTTGCGAAACCGGGTGAAGCCTATGTTGAGATCGCAGAGCGTCAGGTTCCGTATTTCTGGGATCCGGTTTCTGGGTTGATGCCGGGGGTCGAGTATTATTATCGGGTAAAACCGGTCAGCAGTACTGGTATAGTTGGAAGCTGGGGGCCAGGCAACAACTATGCGTCAGTGAAAGCACCGTAGCGAACCTAGAGTAAGCCCAGCTTTGGCGCTGATTCATAAGATCTTTCGTCTACTCTCGACTTGATGATAGTTGGAACGATCCGCAACTGAGCGTCGCACACAGGCACGCAGGCGTCACGAGGTGCGCATACAGGCGACACAGCGACACGCAGCGATGTCAGCGACGATGAACGATGACACGACTATTCTGGCCCGATCTTTGGCTGACCCCTGGCACCAAGTACGCTGTCAGCTGGCGAGGCTGGCACCATGGCGGCTCGCTGGGCCCGATTCCATACCCTGTGAAACGACTTAGTTGGGAATGAGCAATGGCCGACCGTGGGTCCAGTCAGGTAGACCTCACCCAGCCTTTTGAGGGTTTCTAACTGCTGATCCATAGCCTAGAACAAATATGATGAGTGCTCATCATTAGTTTGTGATTCGGGTGGCCAGGGAGCCCCGGCTTTGGAGGCTTTCCGGAATGCTTTGAACCTGGTGAGGTTGCTTCTGTTAGGTTCAGTCCCATGAGGATCGGTTCTGTGAGATCAGCAATCGGGTGCGTTGTGTTGATGATGGCTGGGGTATTGGTGTCTGCCGGGCCAGCTGGTGCTTCGTCCGATTCGGTGCATCCGGTGCTAGAGGCTTACGCGCGTGACTATTCGGTCACGGTTGATCAGGCGGAGCGGAATCTGGACCGCGTCGCTGTGCTGCAGGCAGTGATGGCTTCGATTCGTAAGATCGAGGGAGTGCGCCTAGCTGGTTGGGGAATCGATCATGGCGCTGATCTCGAAGCTTGGGTCTGGTTGACTGGTGATGATCCGCCAAGCGCGGAAGCGGCTCAGCTGGCCGATTCCCACGGTGACATGATAATCCGCACGGGCGCGGATCATTCCCTTGTGGAGTTGAGGGGCGCACAGGACCGGTTGGACCCGGTAGCAATCGTGTCTGCGTCGGGGGATCCTGGTACAGAGGCACGGATCGCGGACATGGTGGTGTTCACGGGGGTGGACATGCGAGCCAACAGTCTCGAGATCGGGATCGACCCTCCACCGTCACTTCCCATGTCGGGACGCACGCGCAAGAGCAGCGGTGTCAGCTCCGATCTTGTGTCCGATGAGGAGTTCCAGGGCGAAGCTGAATGGTTGACCGGAGCGTTGCGGGATCACCTCGGAGTAGGAGTGACCGTAATCGATGGGCGCGGGTTCGCGCCTTTGAACAAGGTCGTAGGTGGAGCGCGATCCGCGTGCACCCTTGGCTTTGCTGCAGAACGGCAAGAGAGCGGCTATGGGGTCATCACCGCTGGTCATTGCAACAAACAGATGAGAATTCACGGTATAAAGATCAAACATATCGTGGGATGGGCAGGCAAGAGAGCTGATGCAGGTTTCCGCAAGATCCCCCATGGGTCGGGCTTGACACTGGCCGATGATGTCATCTGCGACAACAACGGAGCCCTTTGCGATATTACTGGCGTTGCAGAACGCAAAGACATGATAGGTGAATACGTGTGTTTCACTGGTGGTAACAGCGGGGTGACCTGCGGAGAAATAGTCAGTATCACAATAATGTTTGGACACCAGAAATGTAGAGATTCCCAAAATCAACCGGTAAAGTGTGAGCCGGTGATAGTGAAAATGAAGGGAAGAGATCACACGTCTTGTGCTGGGGACAGCGGTGGTCCAGTTTTCAACAAAGACGGCGTTGCTTTTGGTATTGTTATTGCCAAAGCAAAGGTGAATCGCTGTAGTCTGAGCAAGGTTGTCGACCGGGATCGTACCGGCTCTTTCTTAACTGCTATTAGAGAGGCCGAGAAATTTCTCAAGGCCAAAGTGTTGACCGAGGACCCGATCGCTCCAGATGTTCCCGGGCATCCGACCGCTGACACCCGCGAGGGTGGTATACTGATATCTTGGACGGAATCGGCTGGTCTGGGTGTGTCTTATGAGGTTGATCGCCGAGTCCCGGGTCAGAAATTCGAGTTGATTACTGTCACCGAGTCACTAGAGTACTTTGACTCTGTCTTGGATTTGCCACCGGGGTCGGCATACTACTATCGGGTACGGGCGGCCAACAACGTTAATCTGAGTAGCGATTACACTTCGGTAGTTCATGCTCCTCCACCGACTAGGACTGCTACCGGCCTGACAGTGAGTATGCGTTCCGCAGGTGTGTCGTTCACGTGGAAAGCTCTCGGCAGCACTGTGAAAGGTTATGAAGTGTATCGCCGTGTAGCACAAAAGGGTTACGACTATGTCAAGATCACCGAAACCGACACCGCGGAATATTTCGACCAGGTTGCCGGGTTGACGCCGGGGGTCGAGTATTATTATCGGGTGAAGGCGGTCGGCGCTGATGGTGTGGTCGGCGGTTGGGGGTCTGGCAGCAACTATGTAGGAGTGACTGTGCCTGCTACTGGAGGTTTGCAAGCCGATCTGTATTCTAATGGGGTCACTGTTTCTTGGGATCAACCCGTGGGGGATGTGGTGAGTTTTAAGGTGTATCGTCGTGCTGCAATGCCGGGTGAAGTCTATGGTGAGGTTGCGGAGCGTGAGGTTCCGTTTTTTTGGGATCCTGTTGCCGGGTTGACGCCGGGGGTCGAGTATTATTATCGGGTGAAGGCGGTCGGCGCTGATGGTGTGGTCGGCGGTTGGGGGTCTGGCAGCAACTATGTAGGAGTGACTGTGCCTGCTACTGGAGGTTTGCAAGCCGATCTGTATTCTGATGGGGTCACTGTTTCTTGGGATCAACCCGTGGGGGATGTGGTGAGTTTTAAGGTGTATCGTCGTGCTGCGATTCCGGGTGAAGTCTATGGTGAGGTTGCGGAGCGTGAGGTTCCGTTTTTTTGGGATCCTGTTGCCGGGTTGACGCCGGGGGTCGAGTATTATTATCGGGTGAAGGCGGTCGGCGCTGATGGTGTGGTCGGCGGTTGGGGGTCTGGCAGCAACTATGTAGGAGTGACTGTGCCTGCTACTGGAGGTTTGCAAGCCGATCTGTATTCTAATGGGGTCACTGTTTCTTGGGATCAACCCGTGGGGGATGTGGTGAGTTTTAAGGTGTATCGTCGTGCTGCAATGCCGGGTGAAGTCTATACTGAGATCATAGAGCGTAAGGTTCTGTATGGCTGGAATATGTCTCTCTGGGATCTGTTTCTCTGGAATCCGTATTCTTTCTGGGATCCGTTTTCTGGGTTGACGCCGGGGGTCGAGTATTATTACCGGGTGAAGGCGGTCGGCGCTGATGGTGTGGTCGGTGGCTGGGGGTCTGGCAGCAACTACGTGTCAGTGAGAGTACCGACTGCCTAGAGTAGCTGGGGCAGATCATTGAGCTGAGCTGCTAAAAGGCTGCCCCACCCAGGAAGCGGGCAGCGCCTCTGTAGTGAGGCTCGGGGGTGGTTGACAGTAGTCGGTGTGAAGTTACTTTTGTTTTTAGGTAACGTAGTTTGGCATGTTGACTGTGTTCTTGACGGGGTTGTGGCTGCTTGCCGGGTCTGCTGGAGCTTCATACGTTCCCGCCGAGTCAGCCAAGTCAATGGCTGCTGTATTGGAGTCTGGCTCGACTGTTTCGGTGGAAGACTCAATGAATCCTGATATGGGGAATCCAATTGTGGAGGCTTACGCGCGTGACTATTCGGTGTCGTATGAGCAAGCTCAGCGGCGTCTTGATCGGGTCAACGCTTTGCAGGAGATTATGGCTGAAGTCCGGGGCCTTGAAGCTTCGAGATTGGCGGGTTGGGGGATCGATCATGCTGATCGGTTCATGGCTTGGATCTGGTTGACCGGCGATGACCCTCCGGTGAAGTAGCGGCGGGGATCGCTGATTCGTATATCGATATGGAGATACGTACCGGCGCTACTCATATGCACTCAGAGCTGAGAGCGGCACAGGATAAGATCACTCTCGCATTGATTGAGGAAGCGTTTAGGGCGGATGCTAATCGGGTTGCGGAGTCTGATCCCTCTCATCACCTGCTGGATGATGTCGTATGCGGGACCAACTCAAGTGTGTGACGTAACCGGTACGATCGCTCGCGAAGACATGATAGGCCATTATGTGTGCTTCACAGGAAAGAGGAGCGGCTATTCCTGTGAAAAAGTGACAGCTACCACATTCAGGCACCATACTTGCTACAGTCTTCCTGGTCCGAGAAAGAGGAAGGTGGTTGAGGAATCTAGGATAGCGATAGATGGTTTTAGGGGAACTGATCCGATGCGAGCCGGTGTTTGTTTTGGCTGAGGGCGTAGACATGAGTGCTTGTCGTGGTGATAGTGGTGGTCCATTGTATAACAAGGATGGCGTTGCCTTTGGACTACTAGCGGCGGGCCTTGGGAATAAGTGCGTCTCCTCAATACTGCTTGTCTTTTCTGCGATTCAGGAGGTGGAGAAATTCCTGGGTGTTGAGGTATTGACGGAGGATCCGGTTCCACCCAGTTCAGCTGGAGAGGTGAACGCGGCTGTCAGTTTAGCTGGGGTGTCTTTGTCTTGGAGCGCTCCGCCTGAAGGAGCAAGAAAATATGTTGTGTATCGTCGTCGCTTGGGTAGGGACTTTAGTGTTGTAGCAACCGTGACAGGTACTAGCAATATAGATTCAGATTCTGTTTCGTATGGCTCACCTGGCACTGAGTACTTTTAGGTGCGGGCGGTCAACAATCTTGGCTTGAAGAGCCCACCGAGTGCTGTTGCGCGGGTGTCTGTCCCAACTTCTGAAGGGCTGAGCGTATCCCTTGGTTCCGGTGACGTAGTGTTGTCTTGGCCTCCCGCGCTAGATGATGTGGCCCGCTATCAGGTGTACTGTCGGATCGCAGCTCCAGGCAATACGTATGGCAAGATCGGTGACAGCGTCACTGCAAGCTACTCAGATCCTGTTGCGGGGTTGGTTCCAGGAGTTGAGTACTACTATCGAGTGAGGCCAGTTAGCAGCGCTGGGGTTGTGGGCGCCGGGGTTACCGGCTTGAATTATGTGCAGATCGCTATACCAGCTGCTAGCAAATTATGCGGTCGTGTCTGACGCATCCGGTGTGAGGTTGACTTGGACTATTCCGGAGGGCGATGTTGCTCACTACAAGGTTTACCGGCGGGCTGCAGGCCCGAGTCAGAGCTACACCGAAATTGCTCACATAGACACTCCCGGCCATGTAGATCCTATTGCCGGTTTGGTTCCCGGTGTTGAGTACCTTTATCGGGTGAAGCCAGTCACCGGTGCCGGTGAGGTTGGCGGCTGGGGATCAGGCCCACACTACACATCAGTTCGGGTTTCCGCCGCCAGAGATCTCAAGGCCGTACTTGGTAAACGGATGTGTCGGTGACTTGGACCGCGCCAGCGGGCGATATCGCTTCTTATGAAATACACCGACGCCCTACGACGCCCGACGGGCGCTACCAGCGAATCGGCCGCACCAACCACAATGAGTCCAGTTTCTCCCACCCTGTGTCAGATTTAGTGCCAGATACTGAGTACGACTACCGAGTGAAACCAGTTACCGGTACCGGTGAGGTTGGCGGCTGGGGATCAGGCTCCAACTATGCACGGGCGACCGCTCCACCGCTCAGCGACCTCAAAGCAGAGCTCGTCCCTAAAGGGGTGTCGCTAACTTGGACCGCACCAGCAGGCGACGCTGCCAGCTATAAAATATATCGGATGGCGGAACGGAAGAGCTACTGGTTTATAGCTACTTCCCACACTCCGGCTTTTCTAGATCCTATGGCAGATCTGGTGCCGGGAGTTGACTACTACTACCGCATAAAGCCGTCGGCGCTGATGGTGTGGCTGGGGCTGGGGCCCGGCAGCAATGACGCACAAGCAACTGCGCCAGCCGTGAAAGGTTTGAAGGCCATTGTGTACTCTAATGGAGTCACAGTCTCATGGGAGAAACCAGTTGGAGATGCGGCTAGCTATCAGGTGTATCGCCGTGTTGCTAAGCCGGGTGAAGTCTATGTTGAGATCGCAGAGCGGAAGGTTCCGTATTATTGGGACCCGGTTTCTGGGTTGACGCCGGGAACGGAGTATTATCGGGTGAAACCGGTCAGCAGTGCCGGTGTGGTTGGAGGCTGGGGGCCCGGCAACAACTATGCGTTAGTGAGAATACCGACTGCCTAGAGCAGCTGGAGAAGATCATGGAACTGAGCTGCTCAGGGCTCCCCGCCCAGGAAGCGGGCAGCGTCTCTGGAGTGAAGGCTCGGGGATGCGTGGCAGGAGATTATGGCTCAGGTCCGTAGGGCGGGTCGGTGCAGACCAGTACCGGGCTGTTGAGTCGGTGGGTGTCCGGGCGTTGAGCTGGCTTACCAGAGCTGTGACCCAGACCTGTTCCATCGGCGTAGTGGCGCCGCAAGCCGGGTTGGGGCAGGGAACGGTCCGGGCCCAGCCCCAAGCCATGACCGGGGAGCCACTTCCCCTGTCGCGACAGTCGGGTAGTTCTTTATGACCTGGGCGCGGGCTCGCTGATCGGTCAGCTCCGAAGCTCCGGACCAGTCCCGGGGATGCAGACGGCTGTCTTCGGTTTGAGCTGGACGTTCTTGATGAGGTTGTCAGGGCCTTGTCACTCACTCTCGGGGCGTGTTAGCTTGATAGTCGTGTTTGGTGTAGCTGTTTCTGTCGGGCTTTGGCTGCTCACGGGGGCTCTGGCTGGCCCGGTCGGGTTGGTTGAGTCAGCCGAGGGCCCGCAACAGCTGGTGGAGGTTTCAGAGGATTCGGCGGCCGGGTCGGCGAACTCGGTGGTGGCGTCTTATGCTCGTGATTTCTCGGTGTCTTATGAGGAAGCTGTGCGGCGTCTGGACCGGGTTGACGAGTTGCAGGAGATCATTGCATCAATCAGGGAACTTGAGGTGGCCCGGTTGGCGGGTTGGGGGATTGATCATGATGGTGGTTTCGGGGCTTGGGTTTGGCTGGTTGGTGATGAGCTTCCGAGCCCTGCTGTGGCTCGGATCGCTAGCGGCCATGCTGATTTGGAGATCCGCACCGGTGCGGTGCATTCCTATGAGGAGTTGAAAGCTGCCCAAAAGCAGGTCAGATCTGATCTGCCTGAGATGTCTGAAGATGCTGATTATGGGTCGAATATTTCAACCAGAGTGGTTTTGACTGGTATCGACTTAAGAGCCAATAGCATCAAAGTAGGCATTGATTCGGTTGTTAGGCCTAGACGTGTTGGAAGGGGTGCTAGTCCGCAACCGCAGCTGGTACCGGATCCAATATCGGATGAAGTATTTGAGGCTGAAGTGGCCCGTTTGTCTGAGGTGCTGGGTAAGAGTCTGGGTGTGGCGGTGAAGATTGTTGACGGTCGAGGACTCGGACCGACAGCAAATTTTCCACTCCAGCCGAACGTTAGACCCGAACCGAGAACCGACTTTAGAGGCGGCGACAACTCGATGAGTTCATGTACTCCAAATTTCGCGGCCAAGAAGATCGGCGGTGATTACGGGTTGATCACCGCCGGTCACTGCCACAATTATATGAGGATACGCTTTGTTTTCCTTCCATATGTAAATGGATGGTCATCACCTAGGGCGGATGCACAATTTCATAGGATCCCGCTCAGAGATCCCGCTCACCGGCTATTTGATGACTACAGATGCGGTGTAAATGACGAAGACGTGTGCGATGTCACCGGTACTATCGCGCGAGTTGACATGCTGAATAAGTATGTATGTCATAACGGAAATACATCCGGCTTTTCGTGTGGGACTGTAATTGATATTAACACGCGCGTTGACCATGGTTGCACTGATTCCGACGAGACGAAAGAAATAGAATGTGAACCGGTAATGTTCACGTTTCAAGGCCCGACATTAATGGGTTGTAAAGGTGATAGCGGTGGTCCAATATTCGATAGTCAAGGGATAGCATACGGTCTTCTCACAGAGTCTGGAAGAGGATCTCGCCACAGTAGAGGGTCAGGTTGCAGGGAAGGAGCGTGGGTGACAGGCTCTGCGGTCCGTGAGATTGAGAAATTTCTTGGTGTTGAAGTACTCACGGAAGATCCTTTACCGCCAGGTGCTCCTGTCGAGCTTGCCAAATCAATAGATGACGATAGAGTGTCGTTGTCTTGGAAGGCTCCACCTGAGGGAGCTGCACAATACAAGGTGTACCGCCGGATAGCGGCATCAGGTCATGAGTATCAAGAACATCACACGACTGCCGACACTGAATATGTGGAAGGTCTATTTGATTTGACTTCCGGTGTCGAGTATTACTATCGGGTGGCTGCAGTGAATAACCTTGGCATGGAGAGTGCACGTAGTGCTCTCGTTAGTGTCTTAGTACCTGGGGCAGGAGCGGCGCCTCCCGATCCTGTGGGGCTTGGAGCAGAGGTAGTCGGTTTGAATGGGGTGAGGTTTTCGTGGGGGAAACCGGTTGGGGATGTGGCTAGTTATGAGGTGTATCGCCGGGCTGCTGTAAAGGGTGATCCGTACCGTAAGATCAAGACGGTCACTTCGACTAGTTTCTTGGATCCGGTTTCTGGTTTGACGGCGGGGGTTGAGTATTATTATCGGGTGAAGATGGTCAGCAGTTCTGGTGTGGTTGGAAGTTGGGGTTCAGGTAGTAATTATGCGCGGGTGGTTATGCCTGCTGTTAGGGGTTTAAAGACTAATGTGAATTCTAATGGGGTGACTTTTTCTTGGGATAGGCCGGTTGGGGATGTGGCTAGTTATGAGGTGTATCGCCGGGCTGCTGTAAAGGGTGATCCGTACCGTAAGATCAAGACGGTCACTTCGACTAGTTTCTTGGATCCGGTTTCTGGTTTGACGGCGGGGGTTGAGTATTATTATCGGGTGAAGATGGTCAGCAGTTCTGGTGTGGTTGGAAGTTGGGGTTCAGGTAGTAATTATGCGCGGGTGGTTATGCCTGCTGTTAGGGGTTTAAAGACTAATGTGAATTCTAATGGGGTGACTTTTTCTTGGGATAGGCCGGTTGGGGATGTGGCTAGTTATGAGGTGTATCGCCGGGCTGCTGTAAAGGGTGATCCGTACCGTAAGATCAAGACGGTCACTTCGACTAGTTTCTTGGATCCGGTTTCTGGTTTGACGGCGGGGGTTGAGTATTATTATCGGGTGAAGATGGTCAGCAGTTCTGGTGTGGTTGGAAGTTGGGGTTCAGGTAGTAATTATGCGCGGGTGGTTATGCCTGCTGTTAGGGGTTTAAAGACTAATGTGAATTCTAATGGGGTGACTTTTTCTTGGGATAGGCCGGTTGGGGATGTGGCTAGTTTTAAGGTGTTTCGTCGTATTGCGAAGCCGGGTGAAGTCTATGCTGAGATCACAGAGCGTAAGGTTCCGTATTTTTGGGATCCAGTTGCTGGTTTGACGCCGGGGGTTGAGTATTATTATCGGGTGAAACCGGTCAGTAGTGCTGGTGTGGTTGGAGGCTGGGGGCCCGGCAGCAACTATGCATCAGTGAGAATACCCGCAGCTTAAACGGCGGGGGTCGCGGTTGAGCTGCGGTTCGTGGTTGGACCGGTCACGGGGCCAAGCGGCTTCTTCAGCGAAGTAACAGCTTCTGCCACGTGACTACCTTCCTTGGCATTACCTGAACCGTTCCACACCTGAACCGTTCCACAGTCGCGGTGACTCCAGCTCTGAACCAGCACAAGAATCAACCATCCGCCCCGGGCCAGCGGGTCTCCAACGCTCCCCCCGAACCTGTCACGGGCGGTCCCGGGTGGTTACACTTGGGTTGATCTCGGCGCCGTTGTCATTGACGATGCCCGCCACTCCCGGATTCGGGTGATCCTCATGAAGGTATCGCAGCACCGGCTCCCAGAAGAGCGGCTGGCTATTCAGGAGCCAGCCGTCCAGGAATGGGAGGCTGGTTGCGGGCACCCTGTGCGGTGTGCGGGTACCCTCCGACCAACGTTACGATCGCCGCTGACGGCGGGTGTGCCGCACCCTGTGCGGTGTGCGGGTACCCTGTGAGCGCCCACCCTTCAGCGGCGACGAACTGGGGAGTGCTGCACCCTGTGCGGGCACCCTGTGCGGGGAGCTGAAGATGGTGTAGTATCAGCTGAGCGGTGTTGCTCGGCCCCAGTCTTGATGGTTGCGGCTGGCCCCGTGTTTGTCTGTCCCCCATCCAAAGGAAGAACAGGAGACAATGATGAGGAAGTTGCTGACCGCACTGTTGGGGTTTGCCTTGGCGGTATCGGTTGCTAGCCCTGCCGCGGTGGCGGGCCCGTCGGTGGCGGGTCCGTTAGCTCAGACTAGTCCGACTGAAGGCAGTACGCTGTCAGCCACCAAGGCTGGCACCCTGCTTTCCGACTGGGTCCGTTTTGATACTCTCTTGACCGAACTCGCCTCAAATAGTTCCTGGCCCTCCGATGCGGAAGACTTAGACTTTCAGGGCATTCACGTCGGCTTAGAAACTATTATTGTGGACTATTTCCGAGAGAAGCTCGAAAGTAAGAGCCCATGGGTCTGTACCGGACAATCCGTGAGCCCGAACATTAGTGAAGCGCGCATAGCCATGTTTGACCTGACTGCTATTAGTCGCCGCAGTACCGTATATCAAAGGCTTGGCTGTCCCTGGCCTAATGAAAAGTACGCCGAGTGGGTATCTTTTTGGACCAGTTTCAGTTCAGCGTATTACGCAGCGGCTCCGAGAGTCATGCAATATCCTGAGGTTCCTTCCCTGATGAAAGATTATGGGAGTCAAGCAGAGTTCGGTGCTAAAGTTGGGCAGTTGCTCTATTTGCACTCGAAGCTTGAGGAGCAGATGCCATCCAGCCTCGCAACAGCTTTTGCGACGGAGACTACTAAATTCCACAACAATATCGCTCTAGTTATACAACAAACGGTTTGTGGCTCGGAAGGGAAGGGAGCAGCGGCGTTAGAAGCCTTGTTGAATGGTGAGTCTCGTCGAGACATTTACAAGATTCTTGGCCACCCATGGCCAGCTTCCCGCTGGGTGACATGGGATCAGTTGCATAAGGCTTTCACCAAGGTGAACACCACACAAATCTGACTCAGCTGTCAGCGGCCGGTCATGTGGACCGGCTGCTGGCGGTTTTGATGCGCGAACGTTTGAGACCGGCCGGGGTTGATCACCTGACCCGGGCTTGCTGCGCAGCTGGAGTATCTCATAGGGGCTCAAATGGTTGTGCAGGGTCTCGGCCGTGACCGGCGGGGGCCCATCGCGATCTGCGCTCGACATTGAAGCCCTCCTAGGAGAGTCCGCTGGAAGATCAGCGCTAGCCCGAACCGAGTCCCCCATAAGGCATACATCCCACGTGCTTAGAGCTGTCCGCGATGTTTGCCGGGCGAGTAAAGACTAAACTGTCAACTAGGTGAACCAGCTAAGCCCCAATACCGGGCCCAGTCCAAGCGGCGGTCGTGCTCACCGATACCGGGTTCGGGGGCACGACCGGTGAAGGGGTCATACAGGTAACGCACCGTCGTGGGGCAATCGTCGGACACCTCCACAAGGGCCAGGACGTGGCGGTCGGCGTGGTTGAGCCCGTACAGGATTTCCGACGCGGTGACGGTGAAGTCTGATGCTCCCGCCACCCGTCCCTTGACCTCAATGAAGATCAAGCGGCCGTCGCCGTCCCGGGTCTCAATGTCGTAGCCCTTGTTGTTGTGGGCCATCTCTACCGGTTCGTGGCCCAGCGAACGTTCAATCTTTACCACGGCGTCCACGGCCAACTCGGCGGTGCGGATCGTGTCTGTGGCGTGGCTTGATACCTTCGCGCCCACCAACCCGGCCATCAGCCCGGCTGGTACCACCAAGGCTCCGCCCACGACCCGAGGCTGGCGAGCCGACAACTTCGCTTGCCGGGCCAGTTCCGACCGCCGGCGCTGCAGTCGCTGTTCGGCTTGGTCGGCCCTCCGCCCGGCTCGGACCGAGTTGAGCTTGTCGTTCTTCCTGTCCGCGAGCTCCTGGTCCTTGAGCTCCAGAGCTCGAGCATCCCAGTAGCGGATCTCCTCGCTGAGGCGTTGATGTACCACGGCCCGGGTGCGGTCGATGCGGTCGTGAGTACGGGCTTGCATTTCGACTAGATGTTCGGGGGCGTTGTGCTCGCAGGCACGACGAAGAGCGGTCTCGTTCAAGCGGGTACGGATCCAGTCGGCTCGGGTCAAAGGTTCGAGCAGGGCGAGCTCGTCGGAGTCTGGGATCTTGTAGTCCACATAAGGGTGGTGCCCGGCGTCGCAGACCGCGCCGTCTTCGGTGATCTCGACGTACTCGAAGCGCTTGGAGACAACCCGGCGGGCCCCGCTTGGTGTCGTGGTGC
The DNA here is from genome assembly GCA_963422655.1 of Acidimicrobiales bacterium. GTDB lineage: Bacteria > Actinomycetota > Acidimicrobiia > Acidimicrobiales > Aldehydirespiratoraceae > CATQHS01. Next base: position 2,704,753 of record OY730440.1, read on the forward strand.
CGTCGGTGATCTCGTGTTCGAGCATCACCAGCGCCTTTGGCGTGTCACCCAAGTCGCGAGGGTTGATCAAGATGCTGCCCTGTCGAAGGGCCGATCCGTGCCGATGCAATAGCACGCCGATGGTGGCCTCGAGAAGCGGATGGCCCGGGATGATCAGATCGGCGATGGGCGAGCCGGGCTCGTTGACGAACTCGCGGTCGAAGCAGATCCGTTCGTAGCCAGCCAGGAGTCGGCCCCGCCCAGCGTCGGTATCCCATTGTCGCAGTTCGGTGGGCACCCGGGTGATCTCGTATCGCTGAGCTTCCCTGCGGACGGCCCGGCCTCCCAGACGTTTGAAGGCGTCAAAGAAGAAGCGCCGCACGAAGCTGGGCTGAAGTTTGCGGCCCCGGGCCCGCTCCATCTGATCCCGGATCTCGCCCACCGAGGCCGGGGCCAGCTCGTTGGCGAGTAGAGACTGCGCGTCAATCAGCTCCCGCATCCGATCACCGACTGTGACATCAATGACAGAAGCCATACGCAACTGCTGGAGATGGGGGTTCTGCGCGGTGATCGCTTCGATGAGCAGATCACGCAGGGACTTGCCCGAGAAGACTTCGCCGAGAACGTCAAAGACCCGGTCTCCTAGAGCTTTTCTCTGTTCTTCGAGCTTGCTGAGCAAACGGTCGAAGACCTGACCCTCACGGGTATCAGAGGCCACCAGATTCCACAGACGACACACCTGGGTTTGGCCGATGCGATGTATGCGCCCGAACCGTTGCTCGATCCGGTTGGGGTTCCAGGGGAGGTCGTAATTGACCATCAAGTGAGCTCGCTGGAGGTTGAGTCCCTCACCGGCCGCGTCGGTAGCAACCAAGATGACTGTGCCCGAATCTTGGGTGAACAGATCCTGGGCCTTGCGGCGTTCTTCTCGGCGCATACCGCCGTGGATACAGACGACGGCGCCGGGACGTCCGAGCATGCGACCCAGTTTCGACATCAGGTATTGGAGCGTGTCTAGATACTCGGTGAAGATGATCAACTTTTTGAGCTGTCCGGATTCGTCTGCCATCTCAGGTGTGTCGGCGAGCAGGCGAGCCAGCTCCGCCCACTTGCGGTCCACCCCCGAGGCGTGCACCCGTTCGGCCAGATCCACTAGCTGGTCGAGTTCGGCGACCTCAGCCTCGAGTTCGGCGACAGTGCGAGCCGCGGAGGCCTGGTCGACCACCGCTTCTTCGAGGTCTCGCACTTCCCGGTCGAGCAGTTCGTCAGGATCGAAATTGTCGAAGTCGGACAGCCGGTACCCGTCGGGAGCTTCGGCCAGGTCCAGGACCGCTGCGGAGTCCCGGGCATGGATACCTCGGCAAAGGAGTCGTGCTTGCGTGAGCCGATCCGCCATCCGGGCCCGGCGGCGCTGCAGCGAAGCCAGGATCGCCAGCGGAGACGAGGCCAGACGGCGCTGCAGGATAGTGAGCGCGAAACCCACCACGGCCGAGCGGCGCCCGTCCCCCTCGGCTTTCAGCCGTTCGGCCCGGTTCATGCCCACACGGACGTACTCTGTTACCTGCTGATAGAGCACCGCCTCTGCATCGCTGAGGGGATATTTGGCTGTGGTGGCCACCCGTTCGGGGAAGAGCCGGGTCCCGTCAAAGTTCAGTAGTTCCTCTTTGATCATTCGCCGCATGAGATCGTGGGGCGCGCCGTCGTGGACGCTCTTGTGGTATCTGCCCGCGAACGGTCGCTGTCAAGTAGGGCCATGAACAATCCGAAGTCCTCCGGCTTGCCGTTGTGGGGAGTAGCGGTCATCAACAAGAAGTGACGGGCCACCTTCTCGAGTTGGCGACCTAGTCGGTAACGCTTGGTCTCTTTGACTTCGGTGCCGTAACCAGTGGCCGACATCTTGTGGGCTTCGTCCACTACCACCAGATCCCACTCGGTGTGCCCGAGACTGCTCGCCAGTTCGTCGTCTCGGGCCAGCATGTCGAGTCGGGCGATCATTCGAGGCCGCTCAGCCAGTGGGTTCGCTCTGCGAGACGACTCGACCATGGAGCGAGTAAGGATCTCGAACTCCAAGCCGAACTTCTGGCCCAGCTCGTCCTGCCACTGCTCGACGAGGCTGCCGGGTGCCACCACCAGGCAGCGGTCGAGGTCGCCTCGGATCTCCAGTTCTTTGATGAGCAAGCCAGCCATGATGGTTTTGCCCGCGCCCGGGTCGTCGGCGAGTAAGAAACGAAGCGGCTGGCGGGGCAGCATCTCGCAGTAGACAGCTTCGATCTGGTGGGGGAGAGGATCGATGTCACTGATCTCAGCAGCCAGGTACGGGTCGAACAGGTGGGCAAGCCGGATGCGTTGGGCTTCGGCTACCGATACGAACAAGGCCGGGTCGGCGTCAAGCGACCAAGCCGGTCCATGGTCGTCGATCTCGAGTGCAGCCTCGCTGGTGCGATAGACGAGCTCCCGGTCGACGGACCCGTGGCAGTCCTCGTAGGTGAGGTTGACCACGCCGGAACCGATCCAGGTTGCATCAATGACCGTCACCGGACCTGACGGCGCCACTCCTTTGACCTTGGTACCCTTGGTGAGTTGCTCGAGCTTGGCGGTCATTGCCTTCCCGGATCCATTGCGTAGAGGGCTTGAATCTAGGCGTTGTCAAACAACCGGGCTGGTCGGCGGCGAGATAGCGAGGAGCCTCTGGGCGAAGGGGTCGGCTCGAAGTCGGCGAAGGGTAGTGCCGTCACGCCCGAGCTCAAACGAGCGAGCCGCGGGCCGGAGGTCGATAGCTGGTGGCGAGCTCGAGATCGGGTCAGGCCCGGGCCGCCGCGACGGTCCCGGCCATCCGGTCAACCACCGCGCCGACGGCGACCCGCTCGGTGGCGCCGGTGGCTCGGGCCGTGAGTTCCACCACCCCGTCGGCTAGAGCCCTGCCCACCGTTACCCGCCACGGGATGCCGATCAGCTCGGCGTCGGCGAACTTCACCCCGGCCCGGGCGTCCCGGTCGTCGATGAGCACCTCGATCCCTTGGTCCCCCAGCTCCCGGTAGAGCCGGTCACCAGCAGTCACGGCCGCCTCGTCGTTGGGGGCGGCGACGGTTATCACCACCTCGTAAGGCGCCACCGGTATCGGCCAGACCAAGCCCCGGTCGTCGTGGTGGATCTCGGCCACGGTGGCCATGGCCCGGCCGATGCCGATTCCGTAGGACCCCATGGTGATGGTCTGTTTGACGCCGTTGGGATCGAGCACGGTGGCATCGAGTGCCTCCGCATACCGGCGACCCAATTTGAAGATGTGACCGGCCTCGATGCAACGCACCACCTCGAGGGCTGATCCGCACTGTGTGCAAGCCTCGGCCGCGGCCACCGTCCGCAGGTCACACCACTGGTCCACTGCGATGTCGCGAGCAGTGTCCACACCGCGGTAGTGCCAGTCGTCGGCGTTGGCCCCGGTGGTGAGGTTGCGGCGACCGGCCAAGGCGTGATCGGCGACGATGTGCACCCCGTCGGCCCCCACTGCCCCCAGCGAACCGGGGTTGGCGCCCAGATACTCGAGGGTCTCGGCTGCGGTAGCGGGGCGAACCTCGGCTGCGCCGGTGCTGTCGGTGAGCTTCTGGAGCTCGAGTTGATGGTCGCCCCGCAACAGCACCAAGGTGACGCCGCCGTCGAGCATCATCACCATGGTCTTGATCTGGTGGTCGGCTGGGGCGCCCCCGGCCAGCTTCTCCAGGTCCGCTATGGTTCGGACCCCCGGAGTAGGGAACCGGACCGGCTTGTCGGGGCCGGCCTCGTCATCGACAGGTTCGATCACCGAGACGGCTCGTTCCCGGTTGGCGGCGTAACCGCACGACTGGCAGCGCACCACGTCGTCCTCACCGGCCGCCGACGGCACCATGAACTCGGTCGACCCCGAACCACCCATGGCCCCCGACGACGCCACCACCGCGATGGCTGGTAGCCCCAGCCGCTCGAAGATCGCCACGTAGGCCCGGTGGTGAAGGTCGAAGCTGCGTTCGAGCCCCTCGTCGTCGAGGTCCAGCGAGTAGCTGTCCTTCATGGCGAACTCCCGCACCCGCAACAGTCCCGACCGGGGCCGGGGCTCGTCCCGGAACTTCATCTGGATCTGGTACCAGATCTGCGGCAGTTCCCGGTAGGACGAGACCTCCCGGGCCAGGTCGGCGAAGACCTCCTCGTGGGTCATGCCCAAGGCCAGATCGCCGCCCTTGCGGTCGTTGAGCCGGAACATCTCCTCGCCCATCGCTTCCCACCGTCCCGACATCTGCCACAGCGATGCCGGGTGCAGGGCCGGGGTGAGGAACTCCTGACCGCCGATCCGGTTCATCTCCTCCCGCACGATCTTTTCGACTTTGGAGTAGACCCGCATACCCAGAGGAAGCATCGAGTAGTGGCCGGCGTGGAGCTGGCGCATGAAGCCGCCCCGAAGCAGCAGCCGGTGGTTGGCGGTCACGGCATCGGCGGGGGGATCACGCAGGGTGGGGATGAACAGGTTTGACCAGCGCATGAACTACATCACCGTACCGGCGGCGGCCCCGGCATCACCGAGTGGCGGCCCCGGCATCACCGAGTGGCGGCCCCGGCTGCTGCACCAGCGGGCACTGGCCCGGCCATGAGGTTCCGATACCAGTAGAGTTCCAGGGGTGAATCGCGATGTGATCATCACCTGCGCCGTCACCGGGGCCGGTGACACGGCCGGCAAGCACCCGAACCTGCCCACCACCCCCGATCAGATAGCCACCGCCGCCTTGGAGGCGGCCGAGGCCGGAGCTGCCATCGTCCACATCCACGTGCGTGACCCCGCCACCGGCCGGGGGACCCGTGACGTGGAGCTCTACCGGGCCGTGGTGGAGACGGTGCGGGCCGCTGACACCGACGTCATCGTCAACCTCACAGCGGGGATGGGCGGCGACTTGATGATCGGCGATCCCGATCCCCTGGACTTCCGCCCCGATGGCACCGACTTGGTCGGTGGCTCGCAACGCTTGGCCCACGTGGAGGCGCTCCGGCCCGACATGTGCAGCCTCGACTGCGGCTCGTTGAACTTCGGTGAGGGTCACGTCCTGTACGTCAGCACCCCCGACATGCTGCGAGACATGGCCAAACGGGTCCGTGAGCTGGGCGTGAAGCCCGAGCTGGAAGTCTTCGACACCGGCAACCTCTGGTTCGCCAACCAGATGATCGACGAGGGTCTCGTCACCGGTCCGGCATGGATCCAGCTCTGCACCGGTATCCCGTACGGAATGCCCACCGATGTGGGTCTGCTGGCCGCGCTCACCCGGCTGGTTCCGGTCGACGCCCAGTTCACCAGCTTCGCCATCTCGGCTCAGCAGATCCCGTGGGTGGCGCAGGCCATCCTGATGGGGGGCCACGCCCGGGTGGGCTTGGAGGACAACCTATACTTGGACCGGGGCGTGTTCGCGTCCAACGCCGATCTGGTCGTGCGGGCCCGAGAGGTGATCGAACGGATGGGGGCCCGGATCCAAACTCCCGACCAGGCTCGGGAGACGCTGGGTTTGAGCTGAGGTCGAACCGGCCGGTAAACCCAGGGAATCCCACGAAGCCACGAAGCCACGAAGCCACGAGAAGAGGGCATGCCATGGGCAGACGAGAATACGGTAAAGGGATGGCGCGGCTGACCACGCCGCTGGTGCGCGACAACGACCGGCTCCGGCCCGCGGCCTGGGACGAGGCCTTGGACCGGGCCACAGCCGGTTTCGCCCGCGTTCGCGACCGATACGGCCCCGAGAGCTTCGGCATGTTCAGCTGCTCGAAGGCCACCAACGAGATGAACTACGCGGCCCAGAAGTTCATCCGCACCGCCATCGGGTCCAACAACATCGACTCCTGCAACCGCACTTGACACGCTCCCTCCGTCGTCGGTCTGGCGACAGTGTTCGGAGCCGGGGGCGGCACCTCGTCCTACACCGAGATCGAAGAAGCCGACGTGATCCTGCTGTGGGGGTCCAACGCCCGGGACGCCCACCCCATCTTCTTCCATCACCTGATGAAGGGCCTCGACAACGGGGCCCGGATGTTCGCTGTGGACCCGCGCCGCACGGCGTCGGCCAAGTTCGCCGACGCTTGGCTGGGCCTGTCGGTCGGCACCGACATCGCCTTGGCCAACGCAGTGGGGCGAGAGATCATCCACGCCGGCCTGTGTGACGGGGCATTCATCGCCCGAGCCACCCGGGGCTTCGAGGCCTACGCCGCTCATGTCGAGCCCTATACCCTGGATTGGGCCGCCGGGATCACCGGTGTGCCGCCGGAAGCCATCGCCGACATGGCTCATGCTTACGCCACCGCCGACAAGGCTCAGATCCTGTGGACCCTGGGCATCACCGAGCACCACAACGCCGTGGACAACGTGGTGTCGCTGTGCAACCTGGCTCTGCTCACCGGCCACGTCGGGCGCTGGGGTTCGGGCTTGGTGCCGCTGCGGGGTCAGAACAATGTGCAGGGCGGAGGTGACATGGGGGCCCTGCCCAACAAGCTGCCCGGCTTCCAGGACATCGCCGATCCGGTGGCCCGGGGCAAGTTCGAAGCTGCCTATCAGATGGAGCTGAACCCCACCCCGGGCAAGCATCTCACCTTGATGTTCGAGGCCATGGCGGCCGGTGAGCTGCGGGCCTGCTACGTGATCGGCGAGAACCCGGCCGATTCCGAGGCGGACGTGGAACATGCCCGCAAGCTGCTGGCCGGTCTCGACGTGTTGGTGGTGCAGGACATCTTCCTCACCCGCACCGCCGAGATGGCCGACGTGGTCCTGCCGGCCTCGGTGGCCTGGGCCGAGTCCGACGGCACGGTCACCTCCAGCGAACGCCGGGTCCAGCGGGTGCGGGCCGCGGTGCCCCCGCCCGGTCAGGCCCGTCACGACATCGACATCCTGGGCGAGATGGCCCGGCGCCTCGGCGTCGACTGGGGCCACCCCAGCGCTCAGGAACTGTGGGACGAGCTGAGGTCGCTGTCACCCATGCATGCCGGCATGTCGTGGCCCCGGCTGGAGGCCACCGGCGGGCTCCAGTGGCCGTGCCCGAGCGAGGATCATCCCGGTTCGACTTTCCTGCACGGTTGGCTGTGGGCCGAGGACCTCCAGGGCCGGGATCCGGCCCCGTTCAGCATGGTGCACCATGAAGGCCCGGTCGAGGAGCTCACGGCCGAGTTCCCTCTGCGGCTCACCACCGGCCGGGCTCTGGACTCCTACAACACCGGGGTGCAATCGGGCGGGTTCGCCTCTCCCATCCGCTACGGCGACGCCATCGACATCAACCCGGCCGACGCCGGGGCCTTGGGCATCGCCGACGGTGAGCGGGTGGTGGTCAGCTCCCCCCGGGGTTCGGTGGAGATGGATATTCGCATCCAGCCCGACATACCGCCTGGCCTCACCTTCACCACTTTTCACTTCCCGGAACTGGTGGATACCAACGTGTTGACCAACGACGCCTGGGATCCCCGGTCGGGAACGGCCGAGTTCAAGGCGGCCAGCATCCGTATCTCCAAACTCGAGCCGGCCTATGGCTGAACCCGGCCGGTGGCCGAGCCTGCTCGTGGCTGAGCCCGCTCGGGCCGAATCGGTACCAGCCTGTGGCTGACGTCCACCTCGGCGCCGATCGGGCCAGCGCCGTGGAACGAGCCGCAGTCGACGGCGTGCTGAAGCGCTTCGGTGTCGATCCGGCTGTCCGCTACGAAACCGAGCGGCTGGTCATCTCCGGCACGGCCCGCCGTCACCAGCGCCGCCACTACCTGCTTCCGGCTCTGCACAGTTTGCAGAACGCGGTGGGATGGATCAGCCCCGGCGGCGTCAACTACATCGGCGAGGTCCTGCAGGTACCGCCGGCCGAGACGTTCGGGGTGGCCTCCTTCTACGACCTGTTCCGCACCTCGCTGCCGGACCATCCCGGCGACACGGTCCATGTCTGCGTGGACGCCCCCTGCCAGATCTCGGGATTCGAAGAGCTGGCTGCCTCGGTTGCCGCCGCCGGCGGCCACGTTCACCACAGCCCGTGCCTGGGCCAGTGCGAACGAGCCCCGGCCCAGTTCGTTCAGGCCGTGGGCGGCCCCGACCGGGTACCGGCCGACGCCGAGAGCTTCCGGTTGCCCCAAGCCGGTGACCCCGCCCTGAGACTGTTGCGCCGGATCGGTGTGGCCGACCCGACCTCGCTGGCCTCCTATGAGGTCCACGGGGGATACCGGGCCCTTCGTCGTGCCGTCGAGATGGGACCCGACGCGGTGCTGGCTGCGGTGGCCGACTCGGGTCTGTCGGGCCGGGGTGGAGCCGCTTTCCCCACCGGGGTCAAGTGGCGGGCGGTGGCGGCCGAGACCGGGCGACCCAAGCACGTGGTTGCCAACTGCGACGAGTCCGAACCGGGCACCTTCAAGGACCGCATCGTCATGGAGCACGACCCGTTCGCCGTGATCGAAGCCCTCACCATCGCCGGGCTGGCCACCGGCGCCGCCAACGGTTGGATCTACATCCGGGGTGAGTACCCACTGGCCACCGCTCGTCTGCAGGCGGCGGTGGATCAGGCCCGAGAGGTGGGACTGCTCGGCACCGACGTGGCCGGCAGCGGTCACGCCTTCGATATCGCCATCTGGCGGGGGGCCGGGGCCTACATCTGCGGCGAGGAGACGGCCCTGTTCAACTCGCTGGAAGGTTTCCGGGGCGAGCCTCGCAATAAGCCGCCGTTCCCCACCACCCACGGGCTGTTCGGCCAACCCACCGCCATCAACAACCCCGAGACGCTGATCAACGTTCTCGACATCGTGACCGAGGGGGCCGATCGGTACCGGACTCGGGGCACCGAGGGGTCCCCGGGCTCCAAGCTGCTGTGCCTGTCGGGTCGAGTGGCCCGGCCCGGGCTCTATGAGGTTCCCTTCGGCACCCGGCTGGGTCGAGTGCTGGAGCTGGCCGGGGGTATGACCGGGTCGGGCGAGCTGCAGGCCGTGCTCATGGGGGGCGCGGCCGGTTCCTTCGTGGGTCCGAGCTCGCTGGACCTGCCACTGACGTTGGAGGACACCCGCCGGGCCGGGACCACGCTGGGTTCGGGGGTGGTGATGGCCTTCGACACCACCGTGGACATCACCGCGGTGGTGGTGCGGATAGCTGAATTCTTCCGGGACGAGTCGTGCGGCCAGTGCGTCCCCTGCCGGGTCGGTACCGTCCGCCAACACGAGACGCTGGTCCGGCTCTCCGAACGTGAGGTATTGTCGGATCGGCGTCGGGGCATCATCGACGACGTGGCGGCGGTGATGGCGGACGCATCCATCTGCGGTCTGGGCCACACCGCGGCTTCGGCTGTTCGTTCTGCGCTGGATCTGGGCCTCATAGGGTCCGGGGAGGGATCATGACAACTGAATCGGACATATCGACCGGCTCCCCATGGGCAGGTTCGGCATCGACCGGCCCGCCGGTGCCGGCCACCCCGGTTACGCTCACCATCGACGGCCGGACCGTGGAGGTGAACGCCGACGCCACCATCCACCGGGCCTGCGAGCAGGCCGGGATCCGCACGCCCACCTTGTGCTGGGCCGAGAACCTCACCCCGGTCAACGTCTGCCGAGTGTGCGTCGTCGAGCTCGAAGGGTCCCGGGCCTTGGTCCCGTCGTGCTCGCGTCCGGCTGCTGACGGCATGGTCGTGCACACCGACACCGACCGGGTTCGCCACAGCCGTCGGATGGTGCTGGAGTTCCTGGGATCCGGTGTCGACCTGAGCCAGGCCGAGTCGCTGCACGGCTGGATCGAACACTACGGCGCCGACCCCGACCGCTACGGGGCCGAGGGCCATCCGGTGGAGCGGATCTCCGAACCGGTGAAGGTGCAAGACGAGCTCTACGTCCGTGACTACGAGAAATGCGTGCTGTGCTACAAGTGCGTGGAGGCGTGCGGGGACGACGCCCAGCACACCTACGCCATCGCGGTGGCGGGCCGGGGCTTCGACGCCCGGATATCCACCGAGTTCGACGTGACCCTGCCCGACTCGGCCTGCGTGTATTGCGGTAACTGCGTGGGGGTGTGTCCCACCGGCGCCCTGCAGTTCAAGACCGAGTTCGACCTCCGCCTGATCGAGCAGTGGCGGCCGTCTGAGCAGACCGTCACCCGCACGGTGTGCTCTTACTGCGGTGTGGGCTGCAACCTGGATCTCCATGTGCAGGACGACCGCATCGTCAAGGTCACCTCGCCGTCGGACCATTCGGTGACCAGCGGCCATCTCTGCATCAAGGGTCGCTTCGGCTGGCAGTACGTGCACGGCGAATAGAGTGACCGGAGTGGCCGAAAACGACCCCGAAAGGCAGGCTCATGGCTGACAAGATGCTGGCGGCGATCGTTCAGGCGGCCTGGACCGGCGACAAGGAATCCATGATCGAGGTCCACGAGAAGTACGTGGCTGAGGCGGCTGCGGCCAAAGCCCGGGTCATCTGTTTCCAGGAGCTGTTCTACGGTCCCTACTTCTGCCAGGTCCAAGACACCGGGTACTATTCCTACGCCGAGGCCGTCCCGGACGGGCCCACCACCAAACGGTTCCAAGAGCTGGCCGCCACCCACGAGATGGTGATCGTTCTTCCCGTATACGAGCAGGAGCAGCCCGGTTTCCTTTACAACACGGCGGCGGTGATCGACGCCGACGGCGCCTACCTGGGCAAGTACCGCAAGACCCACATTCCTCAGGTGGCCGGGTTCTGGGAGAAGTTCTACTTCCGTCCCGGCAACCTGGGCTACCCGGTGTTCGACACCGCGGTGGGCAAGGTGGGGGTGTACATCTGCTACGACCGACACTTCCCCGAAGGCTGGCGAGCCCTGGGTCTGGGCGGGGCCCAAGTCGTGTTCAACCCGTCGGCTACCAGCCGGGGCCTGTCGGCCTATCTGTGGCAGTTGGAGCAGACATCGGCGGCGGTGGCCAACATGTATTTCGTGGGGGCCATCAACCGGGTCGGGGTCGAACCTCTGGGCGACAACGACTTCTACGGCACCTCCTATTTCGCCACCCCCAAGGGTCAGATCGTCGGGGCGGCGGCGTCGGACCGGACCGAGGAACTGGTGGTGCGAGAGCTGGACCTCGAACAGATCACCGAGGTCCGAGCCCAATGGGCCTTCTATCGCGACCGCCGCCCCGACCTCTACTCCATGCTCACCGCCCCCTGACCGTCACCTCGTTTCGCGGCTCATTAGCCTGGTGAGGGTTATCGCCCGCGGTCGTGAGGTTCGCGTATCCCGGCGCCGAGGAGGGCGCCGATGCTCGTGAGCGAGATCCCTCGGCGTTGTTGACGAGCCCGTCGAGGCGGCCGTGCGACTGCACCGCGGCCGCCACTACCCGTGCCGCGCCGTCGGGGGCGGTGAGCCGCCGGGCGATGCCGCTGCCGATACCGCCGCCTGCGCCGGTCACGGCGATGACACGGCCTCCGAGCCGAGCAGCTCTGCCGACGTTGGCTCACCCGCCGCGCCGGTGGCACCTGTCACGGCTGGCTCCGGGTGAAGCGGGCGATGTCTTCGGCCGCTCCGGTAGGCCGCGGCTAGTTCGTCCGGGTCCCAACCCACAGCACTGCCCGGCTCTAGCAGCAGCATCTGCACGGACGCTCCTGCGTAGTGGTGCCACAGCTCGGGCCCGCCCAGGCGGTGCAACGCCGAGAAGTCGCCGGGCCTCATCCGGTAGACATCCTTTCGGGCAGAGTGATGAGCCACGATGCCGGACATGATCGACCTCGAGGGGCGGCTCGGTCGGTGAGAATCGCTTGCAGCCGGTTGGCCCGGTTGAGTGTTGGCGGGGCGGTCCGGCAGAAGCGTAGGCTGGCGGCTGAGCCGGTCCAGGCGGGCACTCGTCGGCAACGCCTCGATCGTCATGTTCTCTGGTCGTAGGCCGAAGACCCCGAAGGAGACGAAAGATGGCAACGCTGATCAAGGGAGGCACCGTCGTCACCGCCACCGGAGCTGATCCGGCCGAAGTGTTGATCAACGGTGAGAAGGTGGTGGCTCTGCTTCAGCCCGGTAGCGGCATCGCCGTTGCCGCCGAAGCCGGTGCCATTGTCATCGACGCTGTCGGCAAGCTGGTCGTGCCCGGCGGGGTCGACGTCCACACCCACATGGAGCTGCCGTTCGGAGGTACGTTGGCTTCCGACGACTTCGAGTCGGGAACCCGGGCCGCAGCCTGGGGCGGCACCACCACCATCGTCGACTTCGGGGTGCAGCGTTACGGGGAGAACGTCCGGGACTGCCTGGATGCGTGGATGGCCAAGGCCGAGGGCAACTGTGCCGTCGACTACGGCTTCCACATGGTCATCGGCGACGTCCACAACGACTCCCTCAAGGAGATGGATCTCTTGGTCGACGAAGGCATCACCAGCTTCAAGCTGTTCATGGCCTACCCCGGGGTGTTTCTGTCCGACGACGGTCAGATCCTGCGGGCCATACAGCAGGCGGCCGGCAACGGCGGGCTCATCATGATGCACGCCGAGAACGGACTGGCCATCGACGTGCTGGCCCAGCAAGCCTTCGAGCGGGGCGACACCGCCCCGGTGAACCACGGATATGTGCGCCGGGCCGAGCTGGAGTCGGAGGCCACCCACCGAGCCATCCAGTTGGCCAAGGTGGGAGCTGCGCCCCTCTACATCGTGCACTTGTCGGCCCGGCAAGCTCTCGAGCAGGTGGCCATGGCCCGCAACGCCGGCATGAACGTGTTCGCCGAGACGTGCCCTCAGTACCTCTTCTTCAGCCTGGAGGATCATCTCGACCGGCCCGGGTTCGCCGGCGCCGCATACGTCTGCTCCACACCGTTGCGGTCCCGTCACGAGCACCACCAAGACGAGTTGTGGAAGGGGCTGAGAACCAACGACTTGGCCGTGGTGTCCACCGACCACTGCCCCTTCTGTATGAAGGAGCAAAAGGAGCTGGGGCTCGGCGACTTCCGGGCCATCCCCAACGGGATCGGCGGGGTGGAGCATCGCATGGACATGATCTACCAGGGGGTGGTCACCGGCGAGATCGGCCTGCCCCGCTGGGTGGAGCTGTGCTCCACCACTCCGGCCCGCATGATGGGCCTCTACCCTCGCAAGGGCGTCATCGCTGCTGGCGCCGACGCCGACATCGTGATCTACGACCCTTGCAAGCAGTGGAGGATCAGTGTCGACAACCACCACATGAACATGGATCATTCCGCCTACGAGGGCATCGAAGTCACCGGTCATGTCGACACCGTGCTGTCGAGGGGAAAGATGATCATCGACGAAGGCAAGTACCTGGGCAGGGCCGGCGACGGCCGCTATCTTCGTCGAGGTCTCTGCCAGTACCTGCAGTGATTCGATCCACATAGCGAGCAGGAGGCCTAGTGGAAACGATTAACCATTACTTCGGCGGAGCATCCCAACCGTTCCGGTCGGGCCGAACCCATCCGGTTTTCGATCCGGCCACGGGCCGCCAGACCGGTGAGGTGGGCCTGGCCACCGCCGACGAGGTGGACGAGGCCGTGGCCGCCGCCGCCGCCGCCTTCGACGACTGGCGTCAGACGTCGTTGGCGGTCCGCAACAAGTTGATGTACGCCTTCCGTAACTTGGTGGAGGCCAACGCCGCCGAGATCGCCCGCCGACTCACAGCCGAGCACGGCAAGGTGCGGGCCGACGCCTCGGGCGAGGTGGCCCGAGGTCTCGAGAACATCGAGTACGCCTGCGGCTTGGCCGAGCAGCTCAAGGGCAGTTACAACTCCAACGCCTCCACCGGCGTGGACGTGTATTCCCTTCGCCAGCCCTTGGGGGTGGTGGCCGGCGTCACTCCCTTCAACTTCCCGGCCATGGTGCCGCTGTGGATGTTTCCCAATGCCGTGGCCTGCGGCAACACTTTCGTGCTCAAACCGTCCGAGCGAGATCCGTCGGCTCCTCGTTTTATGGTGGAACTGTTCGATCAGGCCGGGTTCCCTCCGGGGGTGGTCAACCTGGTCAACGGCGACAAGGTAGCTGTGGACCGGCTGTTGACCCATCCCGATGTGGCGGCGGTGAGTTTCGTCGGGTCCACTCCGATCGCCCGGTACGTCTACGAGACAGCCACAGCGACGGGCAAACGGGTCCAGGCTCTCGGCGGGGCCAAGAACCACATGGTGGTCCTGCCCGACGCCGATATCGACTTGGCCGCCGATGCGGCCGTATCAGCCGCCTACGGCTCGGCCGGTGAGCGCTGCATGGCCATTTCGGTGGTGGTGGCCGTGGGCGGGGCGGCCGAACCGTTGGTCGATGCCATCAGGGTTCGGATGGACAAGCTCACCATCGGCCCCGGCACCGATCCCGAGTCGGAGATGGGCCCGCTGATCACCCGAGAGCACCGTGACCGGGTAGCCGGCTATGTGGGCTCCGGCGCTGCCGAAGGCGCCACCGTGGTGGTCGACGGTCGGGAATCCACCTTCGACGGAGACGGGTTCTTCTTGGGCGTCTCGCTGCTCGATCACGTGACCCCTGACATGATCGTGTACCGCGACGAGATCTTCGGACCGGTGCTGTGTGTGGTGCGGGCCGGTACCTACCACGAGGCGGTAGAGCTGATCAAGAACAACCCCTGGGGCAACGGCGCCGCCATCTTCACTCGGGACGGGGGCGCGGCCCGGCAGTTCCAGGAGGACGCCGACGCGGGAATGGTGGGTGTCAATGTCCCCATCCCGGTGCCGGTCGGCTACCACTCCTTCGGCGGGTGGAAGCAGTCCCTGTTCGGTGACACCTGCATGTACGGACCGGAAGGCATTCACTTCTACACCCGGGCCAAGGTCGTTACCTCCCGCTGGCCCGACCCGGCCAACAGTTGCGTTGATCTGGGCTTCCCCGAGAACCGCTAGTTGTACTCATCGGTAGGCTCACCCATGGACTTCGGTGTCGTACTCCAGACCGACCCTCCCGCTTGGCGGGTCGTCGATTTGGCTCAGCGGGCCGAGACGCTGGGATTCAGCTACGGGTGGACCTTCGACAGTCACATGCTGTGGCAGGAACCCTTCGTCATATACAGCCAGATCCTTTCGGCCACCAACCGGATGACGGTGGGGCCGATGGTTACCAATCCCGGTACCCGCAACCCGACGGTGACGGCCTCGCTGTTCGCCACCCTGAACGACATGTTCGGGAATCGGACCGTTTGCGGTATCGGTCGGGGCGATTCGGCCCTGCGGGTGCTGGGCCACACACCTACCAACCTGGCCACGCTGGGGCAGTCGATGGAGGTGATCAAGGGCTTGGCCGAGGGCCGAGAGGTCACCTACAACGGCACTACCCAGCGCTTGGCTTGGTGCCGGGGCGGCTGCCTCGACGTGTGGATGGCCGCCTACGGGCCCAAGGCGCTGAAACTCTGCGGGTCCAGGGCCGACGGTTTCATCTTGCAGTTGGCCGATCCCCAGATCGCGGCTTGGACCATCGGGGCCGTGCGCCGGGCCGCAGCCGAAGCAGGCCGGGACCCCGACGACCTCTACATGTGCGTAGCCGCCCCCGCCTACGTCGGCGCCGATCGGGCCCACCAGCGCGATCAGTGCCGATGGTTCGGTGGCATGGTCGGCAACCACGTCGCCGACTTGGTGGGGCGCTACGGCGACACCGGCGGAGCAGTGCCCCAGGCCCTGACCGACTACATCAGAAGCCGCCAAGGCTACGACTACGCCGAGCACGGCCGGGCCGGCAACGTTCATACCGACTTCGTCCCCGACGACGTGATCGACCGGTTCTGCATCCTCGGCACCGAGGATGACCACATCGACCGGCTTCGAGAGCTGCGCGACCTGGGAGTGGACCAGTTCGCCATCTACCTGATGCACGACCGTAAGGACGAGACGCTGAATGCCTACGGGCAGCGAGTCATCCCGGCTGTGAACGGATAGGCGCTTCGTGAAGCTGGGGAGGTACCCAGCCGGGGCATCTCACCCCGCTTCGAAGAACCGCTCACTTGAACAGTTCTCGGAGCCATTTGATGAAGAGTTGGCTGGTTTCTACTTCGATGTTCAGATCTCCAGTTTCTATGGCTGTTCCCATCGGCCGTGGTTTACTTCTGGTCGCGAGCCAGGCATGTACCTTGGCCTGCAGAATCTTTCCCTGGTTAAACTTACGATGTCCTTCAGGAATATTGTTGATATAAGTATCAGACAACGGCCAGACCGGGTCTTTAGCCGGAATCATTCTTGCAATGAAATCTTCCAGCTCGCCGGGTGATTTATTGTCCGGCATCAGCCAGACGCCGACACGTGGTCTTTCAACTGGTCTGTCATCGCTGGGCCTATTATCTATTATGGTGCCGTTTGGTTCTGGGCTGGAGGGTGACTGTATACCTGCTTTGCGAATTCTGCCTGTCACGGCCTGCCATCTGGAATGCGAGTCGTCATTCGCATCTACCAGTATTCCAACTGCTGTCCGGCCCTCGATAAGTATCTCCCCGCGGATGCCGCTCAATAGTTTATTGATACCACCTTTGTTGCGAACACAGAATGCAGGTAATATCTTGCAAGATTGGCGGAGATGGCGTACGACATGCATATCATCCTGTCCTTCGACGAGGAGAACACGTTCCTCAGCCGACGTGTTGTCGCTGGCCATGTATCTACCTCACTTCGATCCCTTGCTCAGCCGCGATAGCATAGGCGCTCGGGGAGGTATCCCGGTTGTGGAAGAGAGCACTCCAATCGGGATAGATCATAATGTCACCGTCTTCGTCCGCTTCGGTAAATACCTCTTCGCGACCCCACAATAGGTTATGCAGAGCTGGATTTCTGCCGCGTGAAGCATAGACTCTGACGGCATCGAGTACTGTTGTCTTTCCGATGCCGTTCTTTCCAGCCAGTAGGGTTACGCGGCCCAAGCGCGGAATGGGCAACGTGTCAATGCCACGGAATCCCTCTATGAAAAGGTTCGGAAGGTGTAGATGATTGGGCTCGGTCATGAGCTATTACCCACTCGACACGTTACTGTCACTCCCATCTGTTGGGCCAGGCATGCGATCTTCGGCCAGGGCGTTCACAACGGAAGGATCCTCTGCGGGGGGCACCAGATCCAGGGCTCTGGCCAGCAACGAGGCCATCTGGGCTCGGGTCACCGGCTGTTTGGGTTGGTAGGTGCCGTCGGTTCGTCCGGCTACGACGCCGGCTGTGTGTAGGGCTTCTACGGCGCCGGCGTACCAGGCGTCGGTCGGTACGTCGGAGAAGGTGTCGGTTGGATCGGAGATCGGGTCGATGTCGGCCAGGGCTCTGGCCAGCAACGAGGCCATCTGGGCTCGGGTCACCGGCTGTTTGGGTTGGTAGGTGCCGTCGGTTCGTCCGGCTACGACGCCGGCTGTGTGTAGGGCTTCTACGGCGCCGGCGTACCAGGCGTCGGTCGGTACGTCGGAGAAGGTGTCGGTTGGATCGGAGATCGGGTCAATGTCGGGCAGGGCTCGTACCAGCATGGCTGCCATCTGGGCTCGGGTCACCGGCCGATGAGGACAGAACTCGTCATTGAGAGGCGGATTGCATCCCAGGGTGATACCGGCGTGGGCCACCGCTTCGATACTGTCGGCGTGGACGCTGCCGTCGTCGTCCACGAATCGATTCCCGGCATAGACCACCAAGTGGAATGTGTCGCCCGCACGCTGTGTGACCTGCACAGTTATCTCGTTCAGACCGACGATGTCACCCACGTCGAGCACGTGTTCGGTAACCTCGCTGTTTTCGGTTTCTGAGGTGGATCCGGAGTGGGGGATGGGACGGGTGCGCCGGTTCCGACCCCAGCAAACCGCCTCGGACACGGGATCGGGTCCGCAGGCACCGGCCCGCTGATCGATCAGGTACATCTCGACACCTTCGGCGAGGATGACAGTGTCAGCCCCGGACCGGACCCGAGTCCCCAGGGTGACGAACCAGCCCGGTTCACCCAGAGGTATAACCAACATCTTGGTGCCAGTCCCAGCGCTCGGGCTCAGCTCATAGGCCCTAACGGCAACGTCGTGGATGGCCACCTCGGAAGGATCGACCCATCCGGCTGCGTACCGGTTCACCGTCGGCGTGCCTGTGCTGTACGTCCCTGCGCTCATTATGTCCATGGGATTGTCGTGCTCGAAGACGTCGTTGTCGTCGTAGGTGTTGCCGCTGAAGGAGTGGGGGAACCAGAGGTTGTGCGCAATCTCGTGCATGATCGTGCCCACCGATGGCTCGGGCTTTCCCGTCACGTCGTCACCGGGCTCGGCCTCGATCGTCGCGCCCCCGACCACGGCCACCCGGTCAAAGCCGAGATAGCATCGGTCGCAGGTGTAGCCCCCCGTATGGGCGTCGTCGACGATCACCAGCATGCCATCGGGGGCGACGTCGGCATCGGTGTTGGTGCCGGAGTCCTCCAAGGCCCGGATCACGCAGGGTTGCTGCGAAGCGGGCCAGCTTCCGTAGGGGGCCGAGACGGTCCCACCGACGATGAACTCGATCCGGTACCGGCTCACCGACAGCCATTCGAAGTAAGGACCCAGTTCCCGGTTGAGGTAGCCAGCCGCATGCTCGGGCGTGAGGTCGGCTTCGGCTTCGGCCTCGGTGATCCGGCACACCCACACCTCCCATCGGTCGTCCCCTATGGTGTGGGCGCCGGTCTCTTCGAAGTGAGCAATCAGGCTCAACGGGTCGGCCTCGTAAGGATCGGCCTGGGCCGCGGTCTGTGAGGTGCCAGACGACAGGATGGCGGCCCACAGGGCCATAGTCACTAGAGCCATCGCTGTTCGGTTCATGGCCGTCCCCCTCGTTTCGGTGGAGTCGTCCGGTCAGAGGTCGTCGGGATTGGTGAGGGTGAACCGGGTGGTTCCGGTATTGGTGAAGCGCATGACAACAGTCATGGCCGAGCCGGAGCTGGTTTTGTACAGTTCGGTGAGGGGAGCGTCGGATGGGAGGAGCATCTCGACGGTTACCGCTCCAGAGGTCCGGTGGATGGCTTGTCGGACGGTTCCATCAGCCCGGCCGTCGGCGATGGGGTCGTAACTCATCCAAGTGGTCATCTCGAGGGTGGTCGGCTCCGATGCCATCGACATCTGCAGGCCCCCCAAAGCCGAGTCGAGCTCGGCCATTTCGTCTTCAGAATACAGCCCTCCCGATCCTTGGGCGCCGTCCCCGTAGCTGGTCGAGTCACCGATACCGGCCATTATCGCCTTTATCAGCTCGATCAGGTCTATCTCGAAACTGTCGATCGTGGCCGTGGTTTCGATCACCATGACCTCGACCCCGTCCAGCTCGGTGATATCGGTCAATTGGTGGGTGTAGTCGGTCACGATGGTCTGGTCGATGATCTGATCGGTGGTCCGGTCGGTCCAGGTATCGCCGATACCGAGCGTTCGATCGTCCGGGAGAGTCGGTCCGATAGGCAGTTCGAAGTCGCTGAGCCCGAGCGGGTCGGTCGCGAGCCTGGAGGCGTACAAATCGCCTTCGACCTCCCCGAGCCCCTCGATCTTCAGAGACTCGTACTCGAGGATCTTGCCTTGTTCGTCCACGATCACGGTCAGGTCGACAGATGGGATCTCATCGCCGAGCAGATTCGCCCCCGGCAAGGTCTCATCTTCGAAGGTGCCGGTGTAGGACATCTCGGTGAGATCGGCGGTGAGGTGGATCTCGAACGTATCGTCTTGAGGCCCCGAGCCAATCCTGTAGATCAGCTCGGTTTCTCCTTCTACGTTCAGATGGCCGGGTATCGAGCCGGGCAGGCCGGTGGGGGCGTCGACCTCGACGTCGATGCGCTGGTCGATCTCCATCCGATAGTCGAGCCGGGTACCGGGCTTGTAGTCGTAGGTGACCACGACCGGGAGAAGGTTCGAGCCCGGCTGGCTGGGGCTGGCCTCGGTTTCGGTGTCGGTGCTGCTGGCCTCGGTTTCGGTGTCGGTGCTGGCCGGGGCTGTACCGTCATCGTCTTGGTTCCCGGCGCTGCAGCCGATCAGCAACAGGGCCGTGGCCAGAGCCGTTATCGCTCGTCTCATTGGCAGGACTCTAACGGGCCGGATTCGACAAGAGCCAGTCGGGCCGAAGTACCGGGGTACGGGTGCGAGGATGCCGGCGGGAGCAGTACGACTACGTGATCGGGGGCGGATCGTCCGGGTGCATCTTGGTCGACCGTCCGTCGATTTCTGCCAAGCTCCCGGCATCGGCCGCCCGTAGCACCACTATGGTCTCGGCCAAGTCCAGATTCGGATGGAAACTCATGGCCGAGGGCAGATCATGGCAGGTAACGACTACGAGCCCGACTTCCTGCATTTCGACACGCTGAGCCTGCACGCCGGCCAGCAGCCCGATCCCGCCACCGGGGCTCGGGCCGTACCCATCCACTTCACCACATCCTATGTCTTCGATGACGTAGACCATGCGGCCGGTCTGTTCAACCTGGAGGTTCCCGGTCACATCTACTCCCGAATCTCCAACCCCACCGTGGCCGTGTTCGAGGAGAGGATGGCGGCTCTGGAAGGTGGTGTCGGCGCGGTGGCCACGGCCAGCGGGCAGGCGGCCCTGTTCTTGGCTGTGGCCACCCTGATGGGCGCCGGCGGTCATGTGGTGGCCAGCCGTAACATCTACGGCGGGAGCCACAACCTCCTGAACTTGACCCTGCCCCGGTTCGGCATCACCACCACGTTCGTAGACCAGAGCCGGCCCGAAAACTTCGCTGAGGCCATCACCGCCGACACCCGGCTCGTCTTCGCCGAGACGCTCGGCAACCCTGGTATCGAAGTCCTCGACATCGAGGCGGTGGCCGAAGTGGCCCACGCCCGGTCGCTGCCGCTCATGGTCGACTCCACCTTCGCTACTCCCTACCTGGTCCGGCCCTTCGACCACGGGGCTGACATCGTCGTCCACTCGGCTACGAAGTTTCTGGGTGGCCACGGCGTGGCCATCGGTGGGGTGGTAGTCGATGGCGGCCGTTTCGACTGGGACGGGTCGGCCCGCTTCCCTACCCTCACCGAGCCCTACGCCGGTTACCACGGCGTCAGCTTCACCGACGAGTTCGGCCCGGCTGCCTTCATAACCCGGGCCCGGGTGGAGGGTCTGCGCGACTTCGGCGGTTGCATGAGCCCGGCCAATGCCTTCCAGATTCTCCAGGGCATCGAGACACTGCCGGTGCGGATGCAGCGTCACGTGGCCAATACCGAGGCGGTGGTGAAGGCGCTGGCAGCCAACGAGGCTGTGACCTGGGTCAGGCACCCCGTCATAACCGACCACCCCGATCATGAGCTGGCCCAGCGACTGTACCCGAGAGGTGCCGGAGCGGTGCTGAGCTTCGGGATCGCGGGAGGACAAAAAGCCGGGGAGAAGTTCATCTCTGCAGTACGGCTGGCGTCGCATCTGGCCAATGTGGGTGACGCCAAGACGCTGGTCATCCATCCGGCCAGCACCACCCACCGGCAGTTGTCGCCCCAAGATCTGGCCGCGGCCGGGGTGGGCGAGGACTTGGTACGATTGTCGGTGGGTCTCGAAGACCCCCGCGACCTGATCGAGGACCTCGAGCGAGCATTGAAGGCTTCGCAGCGGTAGGGCTCAGGCGTGGAGAGATCGATCGACGGTCGCACCGTTCGCTACGCCACCGGAGGGCGAAACCACGATGGTGATGAACCGGCGGTGGTGCTCGTCCACGGCGCCGGCGGTGATCGCACCGTGTGGCAGATGCAGACCCGGTGGCTGTCCCATCACGGGTACCGGGCCGCCGCCGTCGACCTACCAGGTCACGGTGGCAGCGATGGACCGGCGGTGCAAACGATAGAAGGCATGGGGGACTGGTTGGCCCGCACGGTCGAGGCTCTCGATCTGGCTCCGGCGCACTTGGTTGGCCATTCGATGGGCACGTTCGTGGTGCTCGAAGCGGCGGCCCGATATCCCGATTCTGTTCGCTCGGTGGTGATGCTGGGCACGGCTGGGGCTATGCCGGTACATCCCGAGCTACAGGCCGCGGCTGACGCTGACGACTCCAGGGCCGCTCGTATGATCGCTTCTTGGGGGATCGGGAGCAGGGCTCACGTCGGTGGCCATGCCTCCCCCGGGATGTGGTTGATCGGCGGCACTATCTCACTGCTGGACCGGTCGTCGCCGGGCACCCTCGGCTCCGATCTGGCCGCCTGCGGCCAGTATCGCAATGCCTTGACGGCCGCGGCCCGGGTGGATTGCCCGGTCACGGTGATACTGGGAACCGAGGACCGGATGACTCCCAATCGGACCGCGGCCGAGATGATCGCAGCCTTTGCCGACGCTACGGTTGTGTACCTGGATCGGGTCGGGCACTTCCTCCAGATCGAGAGCCCTATCGAGGTTCGTCGAGCCATCGCCACGGCTCTGGCCACCAATACCTGAACCCGAACCGGTCGATGGATGCCGAGCGCAGCGCCATCGGTGGGCTCGACGATGTTCTGGTGCTCGACTCCTACTGGGCCGACAGCGAGAAGGACCGGTCTGGTGAGCGTCCCGCCCGCACCGGCGTGGGCCAGCTCGTCCACCGGGCCAAGGACCTCGGCGACCGGGAAGCGGCCGCCGAACTGGGCCGGCGACTGGCCTCGCTGGCCCATCGAGTGGGCCGGTCCGGAGATGGGCTGGAATCACTGGTGACAGGTGTTCCATCCGATCCGGCGCCAGCTCTGGGCCTTCCGACCGTGCTGGCTGCGGCCTTGGCCACAGCCGGCGCCGGGGAGCACCGGCCGGGTTTGATCGTTCGCCGCCACCGAACCGAGGCTGTGCGGTACGTCGATCCCGACCGGCGCGCCGAAGTGGTGGCAGCGGCCGGATACGAGGTGTCCGGCGAGGTCGCAGGCCGGACCGTGGTTCTGGTCGATGACGTGATCTTCACCGGTACCACGGTGGGTACCCTGGCCGGGCTCCTGCGAGCGGCCGGGGCATCAGGGGTGACTGCAGTGGTGGCGGCGATGACCAGACGGCGGTGACCCTGGGAGATGCGGGAACGCCATGATGAAGAGACATCATGACCGGCGATATCATGACGGCCATGCGCCGGTGCCCGAGCGGACCAAGGGAGCGGCCTGCAAAGCCGTAAAGCCGCGGGTTCAAATCCCGCCCGGCGCTCGATCCGCGACCCCGGTGAACTCCTGGTCCGGTCTTGAACGAATGGATCGGGTGGGTCCATGACAGGGCTGGTATCCTCACTAGTGCGGGGCCGTTAGCTCAGCCTGGTTAGAGCGCCTGCTCGACACGCAGGAGGTCAGAGGTTCAAATCCCCTACGGCCCACCCTGCCGCTGGCTCCATGGGTCGGGTTGACGCCGGAGGCCCGGGCCTGGTTCAGTTTGCCGTGACTTTGGGCACCCTGTATGTGTCTTCGAGCACAGAGATCCGCTGGTCGGTTTTGCCGGTCCATTTGGTGATGGAGTCGCTGCGCTCACCAAGACCGTCGATGCGGGCGTCGATGCGATCGATGCGGGCACCGAGTTGGCCCCCGAGTCTGTCGATGCGGGCGTTGGTTTCGTCGATGCGGGCGTTGGTTTCGTCGATGCGGGCGTTGGTTTCGTCGATGCGGGCGTTGGTTTCGTCGATGCGAGCGTTGGTTTCGTCGATGCGAGCGTTGGTTTCGTCGATGCGGATACCGAGTGAATCCACGGACGCGCGGGTGCTTCTGCCCTCACTGCGCGTCGAGTAGAACATCGTTCCCACACCCAGGACGATCACGATCAACAGGGCGATATCCATCTGAGACTCCTCCTTACGTGCAGAGCACGACAACCGTTGGTAGTGGGGAAGTCGACTAACCGTCTGACTAGGCTGTCCATCGTAGCGGTTGAGAACGTCATTTGCGAACGCGATTCCACTAGCAGGTCGATTATCCGAACCCTTACCCGTGGAACCGACCCCGCAAGATCGAAGAAAGTTGACAAGCGCTAACGTGGCCGGGGTGAACCGCGCCCGTGATGAGACCCTGGAAAGGTACCGGGCCAGCATCGACAACATCGATGCCGCGCTCGTCTTCCTGCTGGCGGAACGGTTCAAGATCACCGAGCAGGTCGGTGACTACAAGACCGGCGTCGGACTGCCTGCGTCCGATCCCGAACGAGAAGCGGCTCAGATTGCCAGACTGCGCGAGCTGGCCCGGGCTGCCGATCTCGACCCGGACTTCAGCGAGAAGTTCTTGCGATTTGTGGTCAGCGAGGTCATCCGCCACCACATGTCCAACGCCGGTGCCACCGGCCGCTTTGGGATCGGGCGAGGCAGACCGGTGACCGACGAGTCCGGCGCTGTCGACACCTGGGACCGGGCGCGGTGAAGGTCTGAGAGCCGGTGCGCGCCGTCGTCATCGAAGAGAGGGGTGGACCGGAAGTCCTCGAGATCCGGGAGCTGCCCGACCCCGTGCCGGGTCCTGAAGAAGTGCTGGTCGGCGTGATCTCCTCGGCCGTCAACCGAGCCGACCTGCTTCAGCGCCGGGGCTTGTATCCCGGCCCTCCCATGGCCCATGAGATCCCCGGCTTGGAGCTGGCCGGGCGGGTCAGAGCCACCGGGGAGCGGGTGAGACGGCTGGCGGTGGATGACCCGGTGATGGGGATCACCAACGGGGGCGGGTACGCATCGCTGATCGCCATCCACGAACGCCAAGTCATGGTGGTGCCCGAGGCTCTCCCGATCGAGATCGCCGGTGGCTTCCCCGAGGTGTTCATCACCGCTTGGGATGCACTCGTCCGCCAGGGTGGGCTCACGTCGGGCCGGTGGGCGCTGGTGCATGCCGGCGCATCCGGGGTGGGCACCGCCGCCATCCAGATCGCCAAGGCCATCGGAGCTCGGATCGCGGTCACCGCATCGGCTTCCAAGCACGACGTGTGTCGCGAGCTGGGGGCCGATGTCGTCATCGATTACTCCAGCTCTGACTTCGTCGAGGCGGTGATGGACGCCACCGGGGGAACCGGTGCGGACGTGGTCCTCGACGTCATCGGAGGTGATTACCTGCCCCGCAACGTGGCCAGCGTGAGGGTCGGAGGCCGGATCCTTCAGGTAGGTACGTTGGCCGGCGGCGTCCGTCCCTTCGATGTCGGGACCCTCTTGGCCCGCCGGGCCGCTCTGGTCGGTACCACGCTGCGAGCCCGACCCATCGAGGAAAAGATCGCTGTCACCCGGGAGTTCGCAGCCCAGATGCTGCCTCATGTCGCGGCCGGGGTGATGGCCCCGGTGGTCGACAGCCACTACGAGTTGGACGACGTGGCCTCGGCCCACCAGCGCATGGAGGCCAACCTCAACATCGGCAAGCTCATCATCGATGTCGATGGTTGACCGAAGACGCGGCCCGGACGGAGCTCACGGGTGGATCCCGACGGGCTTGGTGTCCGGTGATCGTGCGACGTCTTCCGGCTAGCGCTGGCCGATGGGGACGTAGTCGCGTTCCTCGGGCCCTGTGTAGAGCTGGCGGGGTCGAGCGATCTTGTGGTCTTGCTCGAGCATCTCGTTCCAGTGAGCCAGCCAGCCCGGTGTTCGTCCTATGGCGAACAGCACGGTGAACATGTCGGTGGGGAATCCCATCGACTGGTAGATCAAGCCCGAGTAGAAGTCGACGTTGGGATACAGGTGGCGACTCACGAAGTAGTCGTCGACCAGTGCCACCTCCTCCAGTTTCAGGGCGATGTCGAGCAACGGGTTCGTGCCGGTCACGTCGAAGACGGAGTAGGCGGTTTCCTTGATGATCCGGGCTCGAGGGTCGTAGTTCTTGTACACCCGGTGCCCGAATCCCATGAGCCGGCCCTCGCCCCGCTTGACCGCGGCCACGAAGTCGTCGACTTGGTCGAGCGAGTCGATCTGGCCCAGCATGTTGAGCACAGCCTCGTTGGCCCCGCCGTGGCGGGGGCCGTAGAGGGCGCCGCAGGCGGCTGCTACCAGGGTGTAGGGGTCGGCGTGGGACGATCCCACCACTCTGGCCGTGGTGGTGGAGCAGTTCTGCCCGTGGTCGGCGTGGAGAATGAAGAGGATGCGCAATGCCCTGACCAGTACCTCCTCGGGTGCGTAGGTGGTGTCGATGTCAAACATCATCTTCAGGAAGCGGGTAGGGTAGTCGTCGGCATTGTCGGGGAAGATGAACGGCAGACCCTTCGAGAAGCGGTAGGCGGTTGCGGCCAGGGTCGGGATCTTGGCGATGAGGCGGATGATCTGGGCCATTCGGACTTCGGGGTCGGCGATGTCCTTGGCCTGGGGGTAAAACGTCGACAGTCCCGCCACCCCGGAGGTGAGCAGTCCCATGGGGTGGGCGTCGTAGTGGAAGGCGTCGTAGATCCGTTTGCGGAAGTTCTCGTGGACGAAGGTGTGGTGGGTGATCTCGTATACCCAGGTGTCGTACTGGACCTGGGTGGGTAGCTCCCCGAAGATGAGCAGGTAGGCGACCTCGAGGAAAGTGCTGCGCTCGGCTAGTTCTTCGATCGGGTAGCCCCGATAACGGAGGGCCCCGGCGTCGCCGTCAACTTCGCTGATGGCGCTGGTGGTGACGGCCGTGGTGGTCAAGCCCGGATCGTGGAACCAGGTACTCCCCAGCAGCTTGCGCCAGCCCGATGCATCGACCCCACCGTTGACTATGGGTATCTCGATGCTTTCCCCGGATCGGTTGTCGGTGATGGTGATGCTTTCGGCCACGGCATGATCGTAGACCAGCCAAGGGCTCGAACCCTATTCGTTCACTGGACGGTTCCCGGAGAGGTCCGGGCACGGGCCCGGACCGGTCACAGCGGCGAGTTGTCGTGGCGGCGGCGGGGCAGCCTCTCCCGCTTGGCGGCCAGCATCTCCAAGGCGGCATGGATCTCCCGGCGAGTGTCGGCTGGGTCGATCACCGCGTCGATCGTGCCCCGCTCAGCTGCGATGTAGGGGTTGAGGAGGCGATGCTCATAGGCCGCCTCCAACTCGGCCCGCTCCGGGGCCGGCGTGTGGCGGTGGAGGATCTCCACGGCCCCCTTGGCCCCCATCACGGCGATCTCGGCCGAGGGCCAGGCCAGAGCGATGTCGTTGCCCATGGGTTTGGAGTCCATGACGATGTAGGCCCCGCCGTAGGACTTGCGAATGGTGACGTTGACCCTGGCCACGGTGGCCCGGGCGTAGGCGAAGGCGAAAGCAGCTCCGTAGCGGATCATGCCCCGCCATTCGAGATCCTTGCCGGGGTAGAACCCCGATGTGTCCACGAAAGTCACCAGCGGCAGGTTGAAGGCGTCGCAGAAGGCTACGAACCGCCCCCCTTTGCGGGAAGCGGTGATATCGAGCGTCCCGGCCAAGGCTTGGGGCTGGTTGGCCACGATCCCCACGGCCCGTCCCCCGATGGTGGCGAAGGCGGTTACGAGGTTTTTGGCCCAGCCGGCGTGGGGTTCGAGCAGGGTGCCGTCATCGACGACGATGGCCAGTATGTCACGGATGTCGTAGCTGCCAGCCGAGCTGGCCGGGAGCACATCGAAGGCTTCGGGGGTGGGGCGATCGACCGGATCGGCGCAATGCCGCACCGGAGGATCGGCGTCGTTGTGGTCGGGGATGTGATCCAGTAGTTCGGCCACGACCTCGTCGGCTTCGGTACCGTCAGCGACTACGAAGCTGGCCACCCCCGACCGGTGGTGATGGGTGTGGGAGCCGCCCAGTTCCTCACGGTCCACGGGAATCCCGGTGAACTGCTCGACCATGAGCGGCCCCGAGACGAAGGCGTAGGCATCGGTGGTCATGACCACGAAGTCGGCCAACCCCAGCATCAGTGCCGGTCCCGACACCGTGGGGCCAGTGGCGACCGCGATGACGGGCACGATGCCCGAGCAGCGGGTCAGTTCCCGGGCCGCTGCGGCCCAGCCGTTCAGGGCGTCCACTCCTTCGGAGATGTCAGCGCCCGAAGACGTGAGCCGCAGCACGATCGGGAGCCGTTGTCGGCGGGCATGGCGAGCGGCGGCGGCCATGCTGTGCCCGTCGGACGACAGCAGCGCCCCGAACCGATCATCGGTTCCCTGGGCGTCGACGTCGATTACGGACCGGTCGCTGATCTCTGAGGCCCGGATCCGCACGAATCCGGAGGTGCGGGCTCGGATCTGGAGAGGTTCGGTCATGGTTGTCGCGTACCGTCGGTTGCCGTGATCAGTTCGCTCTACCGGATGTACGGGCCGCGGCTTTGCGGACCGGACGCTCGGCCAGATACATGTGGGGCTGGTTGGGCGCCTCACTCTCGATCACCTCGCGGATTATCTCGGCCACGGTTCGTGACGGTACCGACGGCGTGGTTCTCCGGTTGAGGGCCAAGCCGACTACCCGAGGACCGAGCCCTTCGACCATCACGCTCTTCCAGGGTCCGGACGTCATGCCAAGGGTGGCGCCGGCCGGGAGCAGAGCCGGAGCGAATCCCTGAGCGGCCAGCGTCGTCAGCAGGCGCAAACCGTCGACCTCGGCTCGGGCCTTCAGCTTCGACCGGACTTGGCGAGCGTCGGTGTCGATCTCATCGCGAAACGACGTCCCCTGGGGTGGTAGCAGGATCTCGTGGTGGGCCAGATCGGCCAGCGCGACGCGGTCGCAGCGGGCCAGTTCGTGGTCTTCGGGTGCCACCAGCACCCTGTCCTCACAGAACAGGTTCTCGGTCTCGATGCCGGGGTCGGCGGCGGGGAGGTTCACCACGGCCAAGTCGAGCCGATTCTGGACGAGCAGGGTGACCAGAGACGTGGTGGTGGCGTCCACGATGATCACTTCCAGCCTCCGGTGCCGACGCTGGACTTCGTCG
Organism: Acidimicrobiales bacterium; assembly: GCA_963422655.1. GTDB lineage: Bacteria > Actinomycetota > Acidimicrobiia > Acidimicrobiales > Aldehydirespiratoraceae > CATQHS01. The sequence goes on from OY730440.1 coordinate 2,733,356, forward strand.
AGGAGGAGCGGGGCCAGCCACCGGGCCGTGGTACCGATCATGCCGGTTCTGACCCTGCCGGTCAGGTCCTCCCGTATGGACACCAAGTCATCTTGGATGGCTTGCAGCTCGACTTGGATTCGGCGGGCCCGGTCGGCCACGATCTCGCCCTCGGGAGTGAGGGCGCCCCGGTTCCGGTCGATGAGCCGGACCCCAACTTCCCGCTCGAGATGGGACACGTGGGTCGACACGTTGGACTGGACAGTGTGCAGAGCTCGGGCTGCGGCTGAGAAACTCTGGTGCTCGGCCACAGCCAGCAGCGCTTTGAGCTGGCGTAAATCCATCGCCACCGACGATATCTACTATCAGTTCAAACTGTTGGAACGATACCGACTCGTAGTGTTGAATAGGGGTCTATGAAGCGGCTGACTCCCCCCGTCAGCCGCTTCTGCCTTTTCGGGTTTCGAGACGGATGATGTTGAGGGCGCTGCCGGCCCGGAACCATTCGATCTGGTCGGGGCTGAGGGTGTGGTCGGCTCTGAAACTCCATTGTCGGCCCTGCGGTGTGGTGACTTCCACGGTGACCCACTGCCCCGGCGCCAGCTCGCCCAGACCCCGCACCGCGATCCGGTCGTCCTCGCCGATGCCCTCGTAGTCAGCAGGATCGGCGAATGTGAGGGCCAACACGCCCTGCTTCTTCAGATTGGTTTCGTGGATGCGGGCGAAACTTCGGGCCAAGGCCAACACGCAGCCCCGGAACCGGGGCTCCATGGCGGCGTGCTCCCGACTGGAGCCCTCGCCGGTGTTGTGGTCGCCTATGAACACCCAGCGTATCTGGGCTTCATGGTAGGAGCGGGCGATCTCGGGGAAGGGTTGGATCCGGCCCGTGAGCTGGTTCTTGCCGTGCCCTGTCTCGTAGCCGTCGTAGGCATTGACGACCCCGAGGTACAGGTTGGCGGAGATGTTCTCGAGGTGGCCCCGGTACCGCAGCCACGGCCCGGCCGCTGAGATGTGATCGGTGGTGCACTTGCCCTTGGCCTTGGCGATGATGGGCAGGTTCTCGTAGTCGAAGCCGTCCCAGGGTTCGAACGGCTCCAGCAACTGCAAGCGTTGAGAGGTGGGCGACACCCTGACCTCGATGCCCTCGGGACTTTCGGGCGAGGCCACGAAGGTGTCGGCGCCCGGGTCGAACCCCAGGGGAGGCAGTTCGATGCCGGTGGGTGGGACCAGACGAACCTGTTGGCCTGACTCGTTGACGAGGGTGTCGTCGAGCGGGTCGAAGTCGAGAGTGCCGGCGATGGCCAAGGCGATCACGGTCTCGGGCGAAGTAACGAAGGCCAGAGTGGCAGCGTCTCCGTCGTTGCGCTTGGGGAAGTTGCGGTTGTAGGAGGTGACGATCACGTTGGGTTCACCCGGGGTGTGACTCTCGTCGGACGACCGGTCCCACTGCCCGATACAGGGACCGCAGGCGTTGGCCAGCACGGTGGCGCCCAGTGCCTCGAAGTCGGCCATGAGCCCGTCTCGCACGATGGTGGCTCGGATCTGCTCGGATCCGGGGGTGACCAGTAGTCGGGTCCGGGCTCGCAGGCCCTTGGCTGCCGCGTCCCTGGCGATGGATGCGGCCCGGGTGATGTCTTCGTAGGAGGAGTTGGTGCAGCTTCCGATGAGGGCGGCGCTGATGTTCGTGGGCCAGCCCTTGTCACGGGCTTCGGCGCCGAGATCGGCCACTTCCCGGGCCCGGTCCGGGGTGTGAGGGCCGTTGATGTGGGGGCCGAGCCGGTCCAGGTCGATCTCTATGACTCGGTCGTAGTGGGCGGCCGGGTCATTGAGGACCTCGTCGTCGGGGCGCAGGTGCGCAGCGACGACCTCGGCGGCGTCGGCCACCTGCTCGCGTCCAGTGCTGTGGAGATAGCGGGCCATGGCGTCGTCATAGGCGAACAGCGAGGTGGTGGCCCCGATCTCGGCCCCCATGTTGCAGATGGTGGCCTTGCCGGTGGCACTGAGGCTGCTGGCCCCGGAGCCGAAGTACTCGACGATGGCCCCGGTGCCACCAACGACGGTGAGGATCTCGGCCACCTTCAAGATGACGTCTTTGGGTGCGGCCCAGCCGTGGAGCCGGCCGGTGAGATGGATGCCGATCATTTCGGGCCAGCGTCCGGTCCAGCCCGATCCGGTCATCACGTCCACGGCATCGGCCCCGCCGACACCCACCGCCACCATGCCCAAGCCCCCGGCGTTGGGGGTGTGACTGTCGGTACCGACCATCATGCCGCCGGGGAAGGCGTAGTTCTCCAGTACCACTTGGTGGATGATCCCGCTGCCCGGCTGCCAGAACCCGGCCCCGTACCGGGCGCTCACGTCGGCCAGGAACTCATAGACCTCCCGGTTGTTGTCCAGAGCGGTAAGCAGGTCTCTCTTACCGTCGGTGCGGGCTTCGATCAAGTGATCGCAGTGGGTGGTGGTGGGCGCTTGGACCCGGTCCAGCCCGGCGGTCATGAACTGGAGCCACGCCATCTGGGCGGTGGCATCCTGCATGGCCACTCGGTCGGGTCGCAGGTTCACGTAGGACTTGCCCCGTTCGAGAGGTTGGTCGGGATCATCGAGGTGGTTGACGAGGATCTTCTCGGCCAAGGTGAGGCCCCGACCGAGCCGCTGACGGGCGGCTCGGAGCCGCGGGCCAAAAGTGGCGTAGACGTCGGCGATGAGCTCGATGGGGGTGCTGGCGGCCACGGTCATGGTCACTACCTCGGGGTTTGGTGGAGATGGGAGGTGCTCGGTTTGAGCCGGAGAGCCCTCCACCAAGTTTAGTTTCGGTGCCTCGAGAATCGGCCTCAGGGATGCAGATGATGGGGGGCGCTGGATCGGCGGGAGAGCCAACAGTTAAACGGGTGGGCGGCGGCGCGCTGCGAGCTATGGGTTGCTCCGGGTGGTTGACAAAGTATTGGAAGTAAGTAATACTGCTCCCGTTCTTGGCTGGAGGAATTATGCGTTGTCGTTTCGTAACAGTGTCTGCGGGTTTGGTGTTGGGTCTGTTGGCTGCCGTTGTCGCCCAAGCGGGGGGGGGGGGGGGGGTAACTGCTCTGTCGGCTCAGTCTGAGTCCACCGTTTCGGGGGGGGGGGGGGGGGGGGCAAGTAGCTCAGCCGCCCGCAGTCGTCATCCCAGATCCTGTCTTCGAGTATGACGGCGGCACGTCTGGAACCATATTCAGCGATACGGATGGTCGGGTTGTGGACAGGAGTGGGGATATTGATGACATCAAAGATCTTGATGAGGGTACTATTGTCGTTTCTTTTTCAACCACAAAGGACCTTCGGTTACAGTGTCTTATATCCGCATCGGATAAAGGTGATAGCAATAGCGAGTACTGTTTCATGGTCGGCGACGGTGGCACCAGTAGGGGGGTCAACCAGGGGTACGGTACTCTCATACGTGAGCATGGCGATTTTCCGAGCCCTTTCGTTCGTAACCCCTTGAAAGCCTACGGTGCTGGCCGCATAACGGCTGTTTTATCAGTGTCCCAATCAGACGGAACGTTTCTTATGACTAGTCAGGATTTAGATAATCCTGAACGTGTGCCAGATGCGAATTTCTTTTTTAGCTCTGTCACTGGGATTGACAGCCTTTTGATAGGCGGCAGTGATACTAGCAGTTCTGGGTACCTGTGGGAGATGAACGGGACCATCTATTTTGTGGAGATTTATGATGTTCCTTTTACCGAGGCGCAGGCCGAGGCGAAGATAAGGGAGACCTATCCTTCTGTTTCTCTCTTGACTTCCAATTTGGGGGTGTCTTATGTTCGGACTGGGGACCGGACGTTCCAGTTCGATGTCCAACTGGCAGATGGTTTCACTGCTAGTACTTATGATTGGGAGTTTCCCGGAGGTGGTACATCTAGCGTAAAGAGCCCGTCGTGGACGGCGCCTGACGGCGGTAGCAACCCGTTCGTGGGCATTCCGAGGAAGGTAACTGTTACGGTAACGGTGACCTCCAATGGTTATTTACTACAGGGGCTGACCAAGGCTTTCTATATATCACCTGATGCTGGTAGTGGTCATATCGGACGGTCGTCCTATTTTGAAAATATGGTGTTCAGGCACGGCGATGATGGGTTTGCCTGCTTTCGTATTCCAGCGATGATTCGGGCTGGTAATGGTGATCTTCTTGCCTTCGCGGAGGCGCGGCCAATATGTCATGACACTGCGACCGGTATCAAAATAGTATTAAAACGAAGCGTTGACAACGGAGCAACCTGGGGGCCTATGAAGATCATCGCAGAAAATACCCTTCCCAATGGAGAGCATCCTTCCGGAGCGTACCAAGTGCAAAACGTTACCGCAGTGCTTGATGTAACCGACCCAGATTATCCGGACGGTAAGATAGTTATCGTCTACAATGCGACAGAATACGGGTATGTCGCCAATAGGGCAGGCAATGGTGTTCGTCGGGCTATCACGGCTTGGAGCGGGGATCATGGTCATACTTGGAACTGGGATCAGATTGATTCGCCTGCCGGGACCTATGATGGGGATATCACCAACCAGGTCCATTATCCGAATAATCCGAGCTATACGGCTGTATATGATGCCGATTATGCTAGAGCGAATTATAGTTCATCGAGAGACTGGAGATTTGTCCAACCAACACTTGGGCATTCTATCCAACTTGAACATGGAACCTCTGAAACTAATGGCCGATTGTTCATCACTGGTTCCTACTCACTGCATGACTCTTTGATTCCTGGTGGTAATACATACAGGTACTGGGGTCAGAACTATGTCTACTGGAGCGCTGATCATGGTAAGACCTGGGAAATCGGAGATATATTATATTTGGATGATCACCTGAGTAACGAGGCTACTGCAGTAGAACTCGAGAATGGTAATATACTCCTCAGTATCCGTGGCTACAACAGCAGAGGAAGCAAGCTAAGAGGACGACTACATGTTCTCGGGACTTTCGACGCAGACGGAGACATCAGTTTTGGCGACCCATATGTCGAGACTGACCTGACAACGCAAGATATCGCCGTGGGCCTGGCCCGTGTCACCACCAGTGATCAGACTATTTTCGGGAGTAAGAGTAGAATTGCTTTCACCGCCCCCAATGATGGTCCAGGGGGTTCCCATTCCAGACGTAAAGGTTTATCTTTATGGATGTCAGATGATGAGGGCACAAATTGGGAGCTACTTAAACTTTTATACGACATTGAATCTGGTTACAGTGATATCGTCGTGTTACCCGACACCCGGATAGGGGTAATCTACGAAGGAGGCTACAAATCAAGTCACGCAGCCGACCACCGGGGACTGATGTTCATTTCGGCGTCGTTGCATAGGTTGTCTGATGGTGCTGATCAGCGGGCACTTGTCCGTCATGACGCGTCCATAACGCTTTTCGAAGGGTCGTCGGGGTTTGATCTCTCGTCGTCAATTGGTGATGTGGAGAATTTGACCGAAGGATCGATGGTGGTGACGTTCAAAACCGATGGAGTGGCTGGCGGTCAGACCCTATTTTCGGTTTCTAATCACAATGACGCCGACAGTATGTGGTCGTTGGTCCAAACCGGCGATGGGCGGTTCGGGGTGTATGCCCGCAACGACAGCACAGATGTGAACCTCACGTACTTCGATCGGGATCTGGTGACTGACGGGTTGTGGCATCGCATGGCGGTGACGGTGGGTTCTGATGGTACTGATGTCTACGTGGACGGCCAGCACGTCGCTCACACAGAATCGACCGGTTTCTTTGCTGATGTCGACGGCCTGACCGGCGTGGACCTAGGACGCGTCTTCACCTCTGATGGGGTAACAGGATACTGGAACGGTTCGATCGGCACGGTGGAGGTCTTCGATGGGGTCCTCACCGCCGAACAAGCCGTCGCCGCTACCCAACCCGCGGCCATGCCGGTAGCAGCCTTCCACGTCGACCGGGACCTCACCGCCGACAACGCGATCACGTTGGGCGACGAACCCGGCGGTACCGACCTGGTCGCCGATCATCTGCCGCAGTGGGTGTGCAACGAACTGGCCGCGTCTTGGGCTATCGGCACCACCTTCACCGCTCCCGACTCGGTGACCGACCAAGCCACGGTGTTTCACAGCGAAGACTCAGTACCCCTTGGTGACGGCAGTCAATTATCGATTGCCTCGCTCATGCTCGGAATCTGGGACACCACTGACGGGAAACGAATCGGACTGCGCTACCACAGCCCCGTCACCTCCGAATGGGACCTATCCGTACCCTTCGACGTATACAGCGGACAGAAAGTGTCGATGATCGCAGTCATGGGCCCAGTCAACTCGTATCTGATCATCAACGGTCAAACCGTAGCCACCACCCCCACCCCCGTCCCCGAAGGCCCACACACCTGGCACCCAGCCAACACCACCATCGGCACCACCAACACCGACCACACCCTCGACACCAACCTCAAAACACTAGCCATCTGGAAAGGCGCCGTCCCCTCCACCCCCCTCGCCCAATCACTCACCCTCGCCCACAACATCACCCGATAACATCACCCGATAAAATCACCCCAAACCGCCAGGGACAACATCCCCGGTCGTCACATACTAGATGCGTCATCGTGTCGGCAACGGCAGGTCGGACGGGGCGGTCAAGCGAAGTCGAATACGGGCGGGAAGACGACGACCACTGTGGCGGCCCAGATGGCGTAGACGGGCAGGTACGCAGTCTGCCAGCGTTCAAGTGCGGTGAACGGGCGGAGTCGGCGAAGGAAGCTGACGTAGAGCCATGCCGCCCACGTCAGATTGGCGAGCAGGATGAGGTTCAGGCCTAGGGCCGCCGCTCTGTTGGCGCTGAAGCCGAATTCGTTCAACCGACTCGAGATGCTGATCAACGCGAAGGCGTCAGTGGCTAGGGCGCCGACCACCATCAGGAGCTGAAGGCGGTCGAACAGGTCGGGTGGAGCTTCCGGATCGCGAGCCGATATCGCATAGAGCAGCAGACCGAGGACCAAGACCAGCAACAAGTCAAAGAGGATCAAAACGTCACGGTCAACGTCGATCCCGGCTCTCGTCCATACGACGGCAACAAGCAGCGCCAACAGCATAACTGCGAACAGCGGCGTAAACACCCGTGTCAGCACGGGCGCCATGTTCTCAACGACGCTTTGTTTAGCCTCTACCAGCCAGGCGGCGACGATGACGGTACTGAGGGCTCCGCACGGCAGGAGCCAAGCCTCCGTGAACCTTACGAGGTCGAGTCCTATGGCGTCGAAGATCCCGACGGTGAACACAGTAAGTACACCACCTCCGAGCGCGATGAGCACGTAGTAGATAAACCACTCGCCTGTGAACCTCACGTAGTCCATTCGAGTGAGATCGGAACGCCAATCGCCTCCGGTGTAAGCAATGCCGACCACCAGCCAGAGCAGGATGGGAAGATGGAGTGCCGTGAGTACTTCGGTGGCCCCTCCGACGACGAACGGGAAGGCGTTGGCGAAGACGGCGGCTGCGACGAAGGGCGGCGCCAAGAGGCGGAGGCAGGTCATTTCCAGTCTGCGCTTCCAGGCCAGATAGCCGGCCAGCAGCGGGAGCACGAACAGGCTGAGATTGCGCTGATAGAACCCGCTGTTATCGCTGGAGAACTCGAGGCCAAATATAGCAGGCACTTTGAGGGCCAGTGCGGCAGCTATGGCGAACCCGATCATTGCGAAGAACTCGTGTTTTACGGCACCGCCTGGTTGGTCATCGGTTTCCGGTGCCAGCACGAGGTTCTTCCAGAACCGGTCGGAATGCTCCCGGGCGAGCTCCCTCGACAGTGGGTCGAAGTTTCTCATGCGTTTGACCGCAACCAGAAACGCTTCGTCGGGATTCAGGCCGGCATTGCGAAGTTCGTTTATCTGGTCGCGTAGATGGTCTTCGAGCTCGTCCAAGTCGCAGACCCGAATTGCCCGCGGACGGTCCATGTAGGCCCGCCACTGGCTGATCTGGGTCTCGAGATCGCCTGTGCCCTCGGTGCCTGCACTCATCAGCCGCCCCTCAACTTACGCTATTACCAAGAGATTATGATACCTAGATCTATCAGCTACCCCCGACCACGGATGGCCGGACGTGCCACCGCCCCGTCGATGGCCGAGTCCTGGTCGTCGCACCAAGCCAACGCAGGTCTAAGGTGAGAACTTATGACAACCGTTGAGACTCACGCCTGCACCGACCGGATGATCATTGATCAATGGCATCCGCTCGCAGCGCTCGAAGAAACCGAACCCGGTGTGGTCCACCAAGTCATGTTGCTCGAGGAACAGGTCAGCTTCGCCGTCACCGGTAGCGGCGTGCCATCGGCCTGGCTGTCGGATCTCTCCGCTACCGGCCCAGTGGGCCGGCAGCGGATTGACGCCAGATCGGTTCCCGACCCGTTACCGGTCATGGCGAGATACGGGTACCTGTGGACCAGCCTGGGTTCACCTCCCGACGAGCTGTTCGAGATCCCGGAGTACTACGAGCCCGACCGCCGCAACCTCAACGCGGCGACCATCGGCTTGCACGTCTCGGCGCCGCGGGCTGTCGAGAACTTTCTGGATATGGGGCACTTCCCGTTCGTTCACACCGACATCCTCGGCGTCGAGCCCCACACCGAGGTGGTCGAGTACGACGTCGAGATCGCCCCTGACACCAACGAGATCTGGGCCACGAAGTGCTTCTTCTACCAGCCGGTGGCGGCCGCCAGCTCCGAGAGCGGCCAGATGTCGGAGTATGTCTACCGGGTGCCGCATCCGTATTGCGTGTTTCTCTACAAGTCGTGCCCCAGCGACGAGACCCGCATGGACGTGATCGGTCTGCTGGTGCGGTCGGTCACCGCCACCCAAATCGAAGCCAGCATGCTGGTTAGCATCGTCGATCCCCATAGCAGTATCCCGGCGATTCGCCGGTTCCAGCAGACCGTCTTCGGTCAGGACAAGCCCATCCTCGAGAACCAGTCTCCCAAGCGTCTGCCGTTGGACCCGCGGGCCGAGACACCCATCCGAGCCGACAAGGTGGCTATCGTCTATCGCCGTTGGCTTTCCAGTCTCGGAGTCACCTACGGGGTGATTCCGGCGGAGATGTGATGAGTCCCGACCCGTTCACCTGCTGGCATCCGATCGCCTCGACCCCCGACCTACCTGAACGCCATGTCTTCCATGGCCAGTTGCTGGGTCGTGAGCTGGCCGTCTGGAGAGCCGACGACGGCTTCGTCAACGTCTGGGAGAATCGCTGCCTGCACCGGGGGGTGCGGCTCTCCATCGGTATCAACGACGGCCGAGAGTTGAAGTGCCAGTACCACGGTTGGCGCTATTCGAATCGAACCGCGGGTTGCACCTACATACCGGCCCACCCCGCCGATGCGCCGGCCCGGACCATCTGCAACCGTACGTTCCCGGCTGTCGAACGCTATGGCCTCATATGGTCGGGCGAGGACCCGACGGGCGACCCTCCGGCGGTGGCGGTGCTCGACCGAGGGACGCCTTTCGGTCTGCGCAACCTTCCCGTCAACGCACCGCCGGAACTGGTTCTCGAGCGGCTGGCCCAGTATCGGTTCGAACCCAACGGTCGGCTCCACTACGACGACGGTGAGGATGTCTCGGTCAGCGTTTGCCACCGCGATGACTGGTCGGTGACGCTGGCATCGAGCCAGGGGGGCTCTACGACGACGGCAGTGTTCTTCGTCCAGCCTGTCGACTCGGGCCGTGCCGTCATCCGGGGAGTTCTCGACGAGACTCCTGGAGAGGACCGTCGGCTCATCGTCCTTCATCATCACAACACCGGGCTGATCCAGTTACGCGACGACATCGAAGCCGAAGCGGCTCGGTTACCCACCCCTGAGCCCATGGTGGCCAGCATCGATCGGGTGTCGGTGGAGCTGGCCGAGATACCCGAAGCCCCGGCCGGGCGACAGGCCTCGCTACGGGTCCGGGTTGCTCGCAAATGGGAAGCCGCTGACCAGATCGCCGGGTTCGAGCTCGAATCGATCGGCGCCGAGCTCCCGACCTACCAGCCCGGATCGCACATCGACGTCCACCTCCCCAATGGCCTGATCCGCCAGTACTCGTTGACCAACGAACCCGGCCGGGGTGAGACCTACCGCATCGGCGTGAAACTGGAGCCCGACTCCCGGGGCGGGTCCCGATGCCTGCACGAAGTGGTACGGGAGGGGGACGTGCTTGCCATCTCCGAGCCTCGCAACAACTTCCCACTTCGGCGTGATTCGCTTTGCACCGTCCTGGTGGCCGGAGGGATTGGCATAACCCCTTTGCTGGCCATGGCCCAGACCCTGCAAAAGGACGGCCTTGGCTATGAGCTCCATTACTTCGCCCAGTCCGAACAGCACATGGCATTCGGCGACGTGCTCGAAAGGCTCAGGCCGTCGTTGGTTGCCCATCTCGGGCTCTCCCCCGATGAGACGGCCCGGGCACTGGCCGAGATCCTCGCACACCGTGGTGACGCGAGCCACGTGTATACATGTGGGCCGGCACCGATGCTCGAGACCACGCGTCGGATCGCGGCCGAGGCGGGCTGGCCCGACCACACCGTTCACTTCGAGTACTTCAAGAACACCACCGAGATCGACGACAGCTCGTCGTTTCAGATCAGCCTGTCGCGCTCGGCCCTGACTTTGGGTGTCGCCGGTGGTCAGACCATCCTGGCGGTTCTGCGCCAGAACGGTGTGCCGATGCCTTCGTCGTGCGAGCAGGGTGCGTGCGGGACCTGCGAGGTAGCGGTGCTGGAAGGCGAGCCCGACCATCAAGACGTCTACCTGAACGACTCCGAAAAGGAGCGCGGCGATCGGATCATGACCTGTGTGTCACGGGCGAAATCCGATCGCTTGGTGCTCGACATCTAGCCGGTGCCGATGATCAAGCTCTACGACTACGTGCTGTCGGTGAACTGCTACAAGCAGAGGCTGATGATGAGCATCCTCGACGTTTCCTACCAGTCGATCCCGGTCGACTTCTACCCGGGCTGGGAGCACAAGAGCAAAGAATTCAAGAAGATCAACCCGCTGGGCCACATCCCCGTCATCGACGACGACGGGTACGTCCTTCGGGATGCCCATGCCATCTTGGTGTACTTGGCCGCCAAGTACGACCCGACCGGGCGGTGGTATCCGGTGAGCGATTCCGAGCTGATCGGCGAGACCGCCCAGTGGATGCTGTTCGCCGAGGGCACCACCAACACCGCATCGGCGGCTCGCCTGCACGTGAACTTGGGTTACGACTTCGACATCGGTGCGTGCCGAGAAAGTGCTCACCGACTGTTCCGGGTGCTCGACGACCATCTGTGGTTCCGAGAACAGCAGGGTCGGAACTGGGTTTGTTCCGGTGAGCACCCGACCGTGGCCGACATTGCCATATTCCCGGACGTGATCCTGTCCGAAGAGGGAGGCATCTCCCGCCTCGACTACCCGGCGCTGCGGCGATGGACCGATCGGGTGAAACGGATCGGTGGGTTCACTACCATGCCCGGCATCTTCCCGGCCGGCCCGGCCCGACGGGGCCGCTCGGGAAATGCGGGGCCAATACCCGACTAAATTAATCAGGTTACTGTTGTTTCGACGGGCTGGGCCCGGTAGCGTCGGGGTGAGAATTATGACTCACCTGATCAGGATTAGAAGCCGGGCCCTGAGCCCGACCATGGTCGGCTCGTCGGTCGGGGCGGGCGGCTGATGGGTACCGGGACCGGCTCGTACCCGGTGAACCTCGACCTGCGGGGCCTTCCGGTGCTGGTCGTCGGAGCGGGAGATGTGGCGGCCCGTAAGATCGACGGGCTCGGTCGGGCCGGCGCGAATATCTCGGTAGTGGCTCCTGAGGCCGGGCCCGACATCGGCACCGACCCGGATGTCTTGTGGTACCGCCGAAAGTACCGGCGGGGCGAGGTGGGGTCCTATCGGCTCGCAGTGGCTGCCACCAACGACCCGGCCGTCAACGCTCAAGTCGCGGCCGATGGCGACAGGGCCAAAGTGTTCGTCAACTCGGCCGATGACCCGGCCAACTGCTCCTTCACCCTTCCGGCCGTGGCCCGATCGGGTGATCTACAGATCGCCATCTCCACCAACGGCCGAAGCCCGGCGCTGGCTCGATGGCTTCGCCGACGGGTCGAGACGGAGCTGATCGTAGGTTACGACCGGGTGCTGGATCTTTTGGCTGAGGCCAGGGCATCGGCCCGCTCTCGGTTCGGTACTTCAGAGATCGAGGGCTGGGACTGGGCTCTCGACGATGGGTTGATCGAGCTGGCTCGGCAAGGACGTCTGGAGCAGGCTCGGGCCTGCCTGCGTCACCACCTGGGATTGGTCGGTGTCGGCCCCACCGTCGCGCCGGGGGCAGGGCCGTGACCGTATACCTCGTCGGTGCCGGCCCCGGTGCACCCGACCTCCTCACCGTTCGTGCGGTCGAGATCTTGCGCCGGGCCGATGTCGTCGTCCACGACCGGCTGATCGACCGGCGTGTCTTGGACTTGGCTCCGCCGTGGGCCGAGCTGATCGACGTCGGCAAGCGTCCCGGCGGCCCGTCGGTCGCCCAGGACATTATCAACGAGATCCTGGTCGACCGGGGGCGGCGTTTCGATCACGTCGTGCGCCTCAAGGGCGGTGACCCTTTCGTCTTGGCCCGGGGCGGCGAGGAGGCCCGGTTTCTGGTTTCGGCCGGGCTTTCCGTCGAAGCTGTACCCGGTATCACGTCTGCCGTCGCCGCCCCGATGGCGGCCGGTATACCGGTGACGCTGCGACAGGTCAGCAGTGGTTTCACAGTGGTGACCGCCCACCACGACCCGACCACGGACCCACGGCTCGACTGGGATGCCCTGGCCCGCAGCGGCACCACCTTGGTGATTCTCATGGGAGCCCGGAAGGCGGGCGCCGTCTCGCACCGGCTCCGAGCCGCAGGCATGGACCCACGAACACCGGTGGCCGTGGTCCACGCGGCCACGACCGACGGCGAGTCGGTGCAACGCACCACACTGGCCGGACTGGCTTCGATACCGGTTGCCAATCCTTCGACGATCGTGGTGGGGGCTGTGGCCGCTCACGATCTGCTCCGTCACGCTCCTCGGTACCGCCCCGAACCGGTTCGACTTCTCACCCATGGAGGTGTTACCCGATGACTTCGACACTGCAACCCGCCATTGTCACTCGTCCAGTGGATCCGGCCCAGCAAGCCGACATCGACAAGTTCGGTGACATGCTGGCCCGGTACCTAGCTGGTGACTTGGCCGAGGACGTGTTTCGAGTGTTCCGGCTCAACAACGGCATCTACGGCCAGCGGCAGGGCGGCAGCAACCAGATGGTGCGGGTGAAGGTGCCTTATGGATCGATGGCTCCCGACCAGCTCGACATGCTCGGCTACTTGGTCGAGCGCTACAGCCGGGGTTGGGGCCACATCACCACTCGCCAGAACATCCAGTTCCACTACGTCCAACTGGAGCAGGTCCCCGACGTGTTGGGGCACTTGGCCTCGGTCGGGTTGACCACTCGGGAAGCGTGTGGCGACACGGTGCGCAACATCGCCGGCTGCCACTTGGCCGGTGCCTGCCCCCACGAGAATCTCGACATCTCACCCTGGGCCGAGGCCGCCTACCGGCATTTCGTGCGCAACCCGCTCGGTCAACGACTGCCCCGGAAGTTCAAGATCAACTTCTCGGGCTGCGAAACTGACTGCGGTCAGGCCATGTTCAACGATGCCGGGGTGATCGCCGTGACCCGCACCCTTGACGACGGCACCCTCGAGAGGGGTTTTCGGGTATTCATCGCCGGCGGTCTGGGAACCACGCCATTCCCGGCTCTGGCCCTCGAAGACTTCACGCCCAGAGAGGAACTGCTCCCGACCCTGGAAGCCGTTCTGCGGGTATTCGACCAAACCGGCAACCGTGACAACAAGCTACGAGCCCGGATGAAGTGGGTGGTCGAGCAACTGGGATTCGATGAGGTTCGGCGCCGGATTCTGGGTATCAGGAAATTCCTGCTGGCATCGGCCACTTGGCCCGGTGGGCTGCCGATCGAGGTCCGTGCCTCCACAGACGCGCCCGCGGGTATCGGCGAGGCCGCGTCTGTGACCGAGATGGGCCAGGGCACCCCGGTCAGCCTCGGTTCGGACACGCCGTATCAGCGGTGGTTCAGGGCCAACGTGATTCGCGGCATCGCCAGCGGGCAGGTGTCGGTAACTGCCTGGGCCGCCCTCGGTGACATCACCGGTGATCAGTTCAGGGCCCTGGCCGCGGTCCAAAGACAGTTCGAAGTCGATGTCCGGCTCACCAACCGCCAGAACGTGGTGTTCCGGGGCCTCGACGAGACCGATCTCCCTGCCGTTTACGAGCGTCTCTCGGCTATCGATATGGTCGAACCCGGCGCCGAACTGGCCCGCGATGTCGTGGCCTGCCCCGGTGCCGACACCTGCAATCTTGCCGTTACCCAATCTCGTGGACTGGCTCGCGCCATAGGCGACGCCTTGGAGGAGGAGGGGCTAGCCGAGGTGGGAGGGGTCCGAGTCAACATCTCCGGTTGCACCAACTCCTGCGGGCATCACCATGTTGCTGACATCGGCTTTTTCGGTGCCGAACGTCGAGCTCACGGCCGGTCCGCTCCGGGTTACCAGATGCTGCTGGGGGGCTACGTTGGCGAAGAGCGTGTTCACTTCGGCCAGCGGGCCTTGCGAGTACCGGCCCGCACGGCGGCCGAAGCGACGGTCCGGGTCGTAAGGCGGTTCGTTGAAGAACGCCAACCAGCAGAGCGGTTCCGGACCTGGATGGAACGGACCGGAGGGGTTGGCGAGATCGCAAAAGGGCTCAAGGATCTCGATCGGTTCCCGACCTTCGAAGACGACGAGTCATTCTACGTGGACCATGACGACGTGGTCCCGTTCTCCACAGAGATCGGCGCCTCCGAATGCGCTACCTGAGCCCCGCCTGCGATCAGCGTCGTGGGGGAGGTAGCTACGGGCATGATTGGAAGCAGCGAACGCCCGAGTCTGGCTGAGGCACTGGCAGCAATCGACGCCGCCAATCTCGACGACCCGAGGAGACACAAAGGTATGCCGCTGGCTCTGGTCCAGGGCCGCAAGGCGGAGGCGTGGGTAACCCGTCTGGATAGCAAGGCATCGGATGCTTTGAGGCTGGCGGCCCGGGCCCATCATCTCCGGCGTTGGGTTGTTCCGCGCTCGAATTACCGGCCGGGCCGGGCCGGCTATCTACGGTGGCGTCGCGACCAGAGAGGGCGCCACGCCCAAGAGTTGGCGGCCATCCTCGACGAGGCCGGCATCAACGTTTGGACCCGGGTTCGGGCCGCGGCGATCGTGGCCAAGAAGGGTTTGGGCGCCGACCCCGAAGTGCAGGTCTTCGAGGATGCGGTGAGCCTTACCTTCTTGGAGACCGAACTGCCATCTGCGACCGACCGGGTCGACGATGATGACAAGATGGTCGAGATAATGGCCAAGACCCTGGCAAAGATGAGCAGTGCCGGCCGCGCCGCGGTGTTTTCGATCGATCTCAGTTTTCGCAGCCGGCGGATACGGACCCGGGCGCTGGACCTCTACCTGGAATGCCAGGATGACCCGGATCCGGTCGTAGGAGGTCATTGAGGGCCGAAGAAGCTGGCCAGTTGTTGTCGGGGCCGGTGGTTTGCCTGCCACGGCGGGGCGGGAATGCCGGGTGTCTTGTCCGGGGTCGGGTGGTAGCGTGGGCTCGCCCACTCAGCGGGCTCGATAACTTCCCTCGTTCGTTTGACGAGTTGGAGAGTGACCGATGCCAGTCGGTGAGAGAGAGCGCCTGGCTCTCTATGAGCAGTTGAATGAAACTATTGGACCCAATCACGCCGGAACCCTCATGGAGTACCTTCCGCCTATGAGATGGGACGAGTTGGCTACCAAGGACGACGTTATTCTCACGGCCAGGGAGCTCCGGAGTGAGATGGCTGAGCTTCGGACCGAGTTGCGGGGCGAGATGGCTGAGCTTCGGACCGAGTTGCGGGGCGAGATGGCTGAGCTTCGGACCGAGTTGCGGGGCGAGATGGCCGAGTTGCGGGGCGAGATGCAGGCTGGTTTCGCGGCGATCGAGGTTCGTTTCGCCCAACAGACTCGCACGATGATGTGGACGATGGCTTGTTTCGCCCTGACGGTCTGGGTCGCTCTGCTGGTGGCCGGCATCGGGTGAGCGGCCGTGGGGAGCCGACACCCTTCGGGCGCATAGCCGTTGGTGGCGGCTGGGAGTGGCCGCGTTAGCCTCGGACCACAATCCAGTTGGACTGGGGCCACGTCGGAGTGGCGAAATTGGCAGACGCGCTAGCTTGAGGGGCTAGTGCCCGTTAGGGCGTGGGGGTTCGAGTCCCCCCTCCGACACCAGCAAACGCCCGGTCAGAGCCTCCTAGGAGTGTCGTTCGCTAATGGATTTACTGAGGTCGGAGGCGTCTCGTTCGACGTCGCCGTCAGCGAATGATTGGAGTGTCCATTAGAGGACGGTAGCGGTTGGGACGGTAGCCCGAAGCGGCACTTCACGCAGCCGGAGGGCTGCATCGAGCGGGAGCCGACAAGCCGCCGCTCCTGGCTTTGCCGGCTCCTGCAGTAGGGGGTCGCTACGTGTCGAGTACACCTAGATATAGGACGCCCTATGTCTCTAGAATGGCAGGCCGTGCCTAGTATTGGAAGCACACGTTGGCCGATACTGGTCGTAGCTCCAATGCATGATCGATGCGCAGTATTGGGATTCACTTCGCTGCATACCTCCATGCCGCTACTGATTTCGGATGCAGGCGCCGCAGAGCCAGAGAGTCAACTCCTGTCGCCAGCGCGGTGGTTCGATCGGTGCGGGTAGCGATTCTGACGGGCGGCGGTGATGTCCCGGGCCTCAACGCAGCGGTGAAGGCTGCAGTGGGTCGCGTGGTCGACGCCGGTAGCGAGGTCATCGGTGTACGCCGCGGATGGGGTGGACTTCTGCACTGCAACCCAGAGGATCCAGCCACAATCGCGGACAACATCGTCGACCTCGACAGATCGACCGTGCGCACCATTGATCGGACCGGAGGCACGGCGCTCCACACGTCACGGACGAACCCCGGCAGGGTGCGGGAATCGGAGGTCCCGAGCTTCCTCACTCACCGAGCAGTTGGTGAGAGTCCTCATGACTTCACCGGCCATATCTTGGAGGTGCTCGACGCGCTGGGTGTGGACGCGTTGGTGCCCATTGGTGGTGATGACACGCTGAGCTACGGCCTTCGCCTACACGAAGAGGGAATCCCGGTTGTCGCCATCCCGAAAACCATGGACAACGACGTTCACGGGACGGACTACTGCATCGGGTTCTCGACGGCTGTGACGCGTAGCGTCGAGTTCATCCACAACCTACGAACGAGCGCCGGGTCGCACGAACGAATCGCTGTTGTCGAACTCTTCGGTCGTTACTCCGGCGAGACTTCGCTGATCACTGCCTACCTCGCAGGCGTTGATCGCGCACTGATAGCAGAGGTACCGTTCGATATCGACCGGCTCACCGAACTTCTGGTGAAGGACAAGCTCAACAGTCCGTCCAATTACGCAATGGTGACAGTGTCTGAAGGGGCAAAGCTCGACGGTGGTGCGATCCATCTCAGCGGTACCGAGGATGCGTACGGCCACCGCAAATTGGGCGGGATTGGAAGGGTCGTCGGCGACTTCATTCAGGAGCACACAGGGATAGGGATCGTGCACCAAGAGATCGCATATCTCATGAGGTCCGGTCGACCGGACAGTCTCGATCTCATGGTGGCAATGAACTATGGGGTCATGGCCGCCGATCTCGTATTGGAGGGTTCGTCGGGCCGCATGGTCGCACTCCGGTCCGGGACCTACACCAACGTCCCGATTGCAGTGACCGGTGAGGGGGTGAAGAGAGTTGATGTGGATGAGTTCTATGACCTTCTCGAGTACCGGCCGAAGGTGCGTCACGTCGCCGGAAAGCCGATGTTCCTTTACTGAGGGTGCCTCAGGCGCCAGCCCCGGTTGTCTCGTGCATGCAACGTTGCTGCTGGGGTTTGCGTCGGGGTCTGAGCCATTCTCCGCATGGCGCTCACGCAGTGCCTGCTCACGGGTTCTTCATGCCGCAGCCATCGAGAGCCGATCTGACCGTTGCGTCGCCTGGGTCGAGGTCGGCCAGCCCGTCCGGTTGAATATCGATGCCGGCTTCGCGAAGGCATGCGACAAGTGTTTCCTCGTCGAGTCCAGCATCACCGCTCGACATGGGGGGAGTACCTGCCATGATCCCGATCCCGCAGGAGTCCAAAGCCGCGGATACCTCTGGGTCGAAGATGTCGATCTGGATCACGAGGGCGTTTATCGCGTCCGTGGGGTCGATGACTGTGTCTACGGGTAGGCCCTGTTCGGCGAGACATTGCACGAGCTCGAACTCGCCGAAGGCCCCGGGCTGGCTGGCCTGTTCAGGATTTTTGAGGTCGGCCGCCTCGGCACTCTCTACAAGGTGGTCGTAGCCGAATTCGACCTTCGCATCCTCGATCAGTCCGGCCGCGCCCCTGTCGCCGGTTCGGTCGAGGGCGATCGCGGTTAGAGCAGTGCCTTGGGCGACAGGGTCCTTCCAATTCACTCCGAGATGGTCGAGAGCCCAAGCCATCTGGGAGCCGGTGTCGTAGAAGCGGCCAAAGGTGAGCCAGTCCAGCGAGAGTTCCTCATCAGGGGCGGTGTCCCAGCGCCCTGGTCGCCCGTTGACTTCGTCGTAGCGGTTCTCGACGTAACGGGCTGTTCCCTCGGCTAGTTCTTGGACCATGGCGAGATTACCGAGCTCGAACGCCTCGGTTCGAGCCCGGCGGATGCTGAGGAATTGCCTCAGTCGTAGGAGGATCTCGGCCGTTTCATCTGCGTCGATCATGGCGGAGAGGACTCGGTCCTCGAGAAGAGCCAGAGCGGCGTTCTCTGCGTCGCGGGGGTAGTTGGTTCTATCAGGAGGCGTTTGCGCCCATCGTGCGTCGATGAGCTGGTAGCGGTGGAACGTCTCGTGGACGATCAACCGTGCAAAGTCCCAGCTCGCGGTGGACAGGAACGGATCGTCCTCGAGGAGGAAGAAGAGCATCGAAGACGTGCCACCGATGTCCGCTTCGAAGTCGAAAGGGACCGAGACGGCAAGGTCGGTCACGCTCGCGGGCGGGTCGATGCGGTAGACGTCGCCTACTCCGAGTGAGTCGTCCAGCGGCAGCTTCGTCGCGCCGGGTAATGATTCGCCGTCGGGGTGATGAAAGACATACATCTTCGGGATTGTGCCGTCGCGGGTGCGGTAGGCGAAGGCGATGGGCGTTTGATCGACTCGATAGTCATCGCTCCAGATGTGGTCGGCGCGATTTCGAAATGTGTCGTCGATCTCGGCCATGATGGTGACGAGTCGCTGATCGGCGGGGTCGAGCTCGCCCCAGTCGAAATCGATGGGTTGCACCGGTGGCGGCGCGGCGTCGTTCTCATCTGCGGTGCACGCGGTGACAACGAGGGCGAGCGCTATCGTGACCCTGGCGGCGCGGGATCTGATGGGTGGCATGGCTGATCGCTTTCGATGTCTGAGGTGTCACGAGTTCTTGCGATCGACTTGCACACTGTTCTAGTGTGAATTGCACAGTGTTCAAACGAAGCGGGTTCGGCAAGCCATGGCCAAGATCGGGACAACTGAGAGAACGGGTCAACGCGCTGGGCTCGATCGAGCCGACGTTGTCGCTGCCGCTCTCGCGCTCGTCGAGACGGGCGGGCCCGGGGCACTGACCATGCGCCGGCTGGCCGCTGAACTCAACGTCACTACTACTACAATCTACTGGCACGCCGGTAATCGCGACGATCTGATCACCGAGGTCATCCGTTACCAATCGCAGCGGCTGGCCGATCGACCCATTCTGGGCACAACCCCCCGTGACCGGGTGATGTCAGCCGCTCGAAATGTATGGGACAGCGCTCTCGACAACCGAGCCATCACCTCACTCGCTCACCAGACCGGCACTACCGACCTGCTCGAGCATCCACTCGAGATCGCTCTCGCCCGAGAACTCGAGGCGGCCGGAGTCACGGGTGCATCTGCGGCTCATGCGCTGTGGAGCATTCTCGCAACTGTCGGCGGTTTCTTGGTACTGGCCTTACGCGACGAGTCGGCCATACCCACCGACCGACGGGGTCCGAAGCTCTGGGCTGCGTCGCATCCAGAGGTCGATCCCCGAACCGCTGAGCCACTGTCCCAGCCTCCAGACCTCCCGTTTCTTTTCGAGTCCACCTTACGGACCGTGGTCAACAGCCACGTAACGGCCTGATCCAGCCCATTCAAGAAGGAGAATCTCATGACTCAGACGCCGATGGTTCGCCCTGGTGAAGTGGCGGGCTGGCCAAAACTGGTCGTCAAGTACACTACTGAGGAATCGAATATCTCACCTCTGCTCCCACCCGGCCTCACACCACTGGATCCGATCGTCCAGATCGGCATCTACTGCGTGCCTATCCAGGGGGAGCCCGAATACGGCGTGAGTATCAAGGTTCCTGCAGAGTGGGATGGCACCGCCGGTGTCTACAACCTCGGTATGGGTATCGATCAGGAGAACGCTGTCTTCATCAGCGCCGAGCTCAATGGCCAGCCTAAATTTCTCTGCGATATCAGCTACTTTCGCCTCGGTAATCGCATCGAGGCTCGAACTGTCCATCAGGGCTACACGTTCATCGAGTTCGCAGGCGACGTCACCGAAGAGTTGGAACCGATCCCGGGTGATACGACCGAGCACGAATGGTGGACGAAGTACTCGCGGGCTATCGGTGGGATCGAAAAGCAGTACGACTTCCCGCCTCACGTGGTTGATGTGGCCACCACCATGCAACAGGTTCATGTGGAGAACATCAGCGGAGAACTCCGCCTGCTGGACAGTCCATGGGACCCGGTGGCTCGCTATCTACCCATCGAAGAAGTGGTGTCGGCGCATCTCGTCACCAACCGCATGAAGGCCCGCGAGATCACCAACGCCGGACCTCTCGACCCCGACGCCTTCTGGCCCCACGCCGACGTTATCGGCGGCAGCCGCTGGCCCGGAGACCACGGCGGTCCTCGCCGGGGTTAGCCGGGGCTTTTCACTACGTCGGCCAGTTCGCGAACGACCTATTTGGTCGCTTGATCGGTGGCCCCACCCGATCCGCGTAGCTCGGCCAATGCCGTCCTTGATGCCAGTGCCCATGAAGATTTTTTGGCGGTTTCGCGCCAGATGTCCTCAGCACACTCAAGTCGCCGCTGATGCATTCGGGCGACGCGCTGAGGGAAGGCCTCGAGTGCGATCTCATCTCGTTTGCAGAGTTTGTAGTGACCGCACTCAGCGAGCAGTTGGATGACCAAGAGGACGAAGGCGTTCGTTGCGAGGAAGGCATGCCAGTACAGATCCCACTTGTTGCTGCGATGAGTTTCTCCGTGTACGTTGCTTCGGTGGCCGTAGAGTTCTCGAGCCCACGTTCGGACGAGTAGTTGGGTACAGTGCGTGCGATTTTTGGCCAGCTCATTCTCTATCTTGCAACTGAATGCGTTCGTAATACCCACTTTACGCTTGTAAGCGCCATCGAGTAGTTGCTCGATGGCGGTGGCGGTCCAAAAGACGTCCGACTGCAATGTGGACGAGCCGTCCATTCGGTTTGCGAGAAGGAAGGGCTCAGCGGCCTGGACGATTCGATCGCAGCACTGATCCGGTTCCGTGAGACACTTGTCCAGGGCGCCCAACAAGGCGGGGTCCAGTTCGATGTGCGGATCCGACGGAGCCGCTACAGGCCTGGTGAAACGAGTTTTCTCGTATAGATGGCCGCCCGACGAAGTGTTGCCGTCGCGTCGCCTCGTCCTTATGGCAAAGTATTTGGAGCCGGGGGTGAATCGCTGAGCAACGACATCAAAGTTCAACGCCGTGGGCGGAGTCAGTATCGAGAAGTAATCGGCGCGTATCAGCGCAGCCAAACCGAGCAGGCGAGTTGCACCGATGAACTCGTCGAGGTCGATCTCTTGCTCCGTCACGCACGTTGAGTCATGCGTTTTCCAGATCACGGCCGATTGAGCCGGTTCCTCGGAGGCTTCTATGAAGGTTGAGGCGATTGCACTTACGCTGCAAGCATCGTCTGGGTCCAGGTGGGTGACCGCAATGCCTGTGGGCGCCAAGCTGTACTGGGCGAAAGAGATCGGTTTTTTGAGGGGTAGCCAGGGGAGAAATACGACGGTCTTGAACACCATTGCAATGGTAGCGGAGCCAAACACCAAGCTGTCTGTAGGCGCCTGCGAGCGCTTACGAAGTCCGTCCCCGGGTGTCGTTCGGTGCCACATGGAGGTAGCGACCCGGAGCGGCCCGGTGGCGTATCCAGCTATTGCGGGGTGACGTAAGCGGCGGTGAGCCCGCCGTCGACCAAGAGATTGCCGCCGGTCATGTACGACGAGTCGTCCGACGCCAGAAAGAGGGCGGCTGCGGCCAGCTCGCTGGCTTCTCCGAACCGGCCCATGGGAACGTGCACGAGGCGTCGTTGCTTCTTATTGTCGGTGTCGAGGACTCGCATCAACAGTTCGGTTCGCAGCGGTCCGGGCGAAAGCGCGTTCACACGAATGTTCTCGCGAGCGTGAAGCACGGCCAGTTCGCGGGTCAATGAGAGTACGGCCCCCTTGGACGCGGTGTAAGCGGTCTATCACCGCTTCGGTCGTGGACATGGCGTCGCCGTCGCCATCACACATGATGCCGGCGTTGTTGAAGGCAACATCGAGCCGGCCGAATTCGGCCTCGGCAACCTCCACTGCGCCAGCAACGTCGGTCTCGTTGGTGACGTCGGCGTGAACGGCGATGGCTTCGCCGCCCAGGCCTTTGACCAGCTCTGCGGTCTCGGCGTTGGCTTCGGCGATGTCGGCTGCCACGATCCGGGCACCCTCGGCCGCGAACCTCAGCGCAGCGGCCCGCCCGATGCCCGAAGCCGTGCCCGTGATCAGCGCCACCCTTCCCTGCAGTCGCATGAGGGCCAAGGGTACGGTACGAAGTCGTCTGGGATACGATTTGAGTCTGCAACTTCCTCGTTGCCCAAGGGTTACTCTCAGAGTCGGCCGCTACGGCCCGGGGACACCGTGATGCGAGCAATTGAGCCCGAATTCGTCGGCAGGACTTTCGACGACTTCATCCTCCGACCTCAAAAAGGCTTGGTCGGATCTCGGCGGGAGGTGACGCTCACCGCACCGTTGACCCGCCAACTCGATCTCGAGTTGCCCGTCCTCTCGGCCAACATGGACAGCGTCACCGATGGAACCATGGCCAAGACGATGGCGCTGGAAGGTGGTATCGGTTTCGTCCACCGGGCCATGCCCGTCGAAGCCCAGGCCGACGAAGTGCGCCGGGTCAAGCGCAGCCACGGCTATGTGGTGGAGCAGCCCTTCACGGTGCCCCACACAGCCACTTTGCGAGAGGCCCGAGAGATTGTCATCCAACACAACACCAGCGTGCTGATCGAGGATGCTCCGAACAGCGGGGTGCTGGTCGGTCTCCTGTCGGCTCGCGATATTCCCTGGTTCCCTGACGACGAGGAGCGCTCCGTCACGGAACTCATGACACCGGTGGACCGGCTCGAGACGAGGTCACCCGATGTCACCCTCGAGGAAGCCGAGCAGGTTCTCTTCGAGAACCGGATCGAGAAACTGCCGCTGGTGGACGATCAGGGCCGGATCCGAGGCCTGATTACCAACAAGGACATCATCCTTCACCGCAGCCGGCCTCACGTCTCCAAGGACGCCAAGGGCCGGCTGTTGGTCGGGGCGGCCATAGGGGCCCGGGGCGACTTCCTCGACCGGAGCGAAGCCTTGATCGAGGTCGGAGTCGATGTCTTGGTGATCGACATAGCCCATGGTCATTCCGAAGCGATGGAGCAGGCCGTGAAGGAGTTCCGGAACCGTTTCAGCGACATGCCGCTCGTGTGCGGCAACGCCGGCACCGCTGAGGCCGCCATGTTTTTGAGAGACATCGGTGCCGATGCAGTGAAGGTGGGAATCGGCCCCGGACGGGGCTGTCGCACCCGGCTGGAGACCGGCGCCGGGGTGCCGCAACTCCAGGCGATAAGAGAAGCGTGGTGCGCGGTCGGCGATGACTTGCCGATCGTCGCCGACGGCGGCGTCCGTCAGGACAAGGATGTCTTCTTGGCCTTGGCCTGCGGTGCTTCCACGGTGATGATGGGCAGCGCCCTGTCGGGAACCGAGGAGTCACCGGGCAAGGTGATGGTGGACCCCGCCACCGGAGACAAGCGGAAGATCTATCGGGGCATGACCTCCCCCCAGGCCGTCCTCGGCGCCCTCTACAGCAGCGACGACGCCGACATAGAGGAGGCGCTGGCCACACCGGCCGAGGGCCAGGAGATCCAGATCCCGTTCCGAGGCAGCGTAGTGGACATCCTCGGGCGTATCCGAGGCCATCTGCGCTCCTCGATCAGCTACGCCGGCGAGCGTTCGTTGCGTAAGGCGCGAGCCAAGATCGTCGCCGACCCGTTGGACTACCTGATCCCGATGTCGCCGGCCGCCTACCGCGAGTCCTACGAGCGCTAGATCAAAGGCCGAGTCAGTACCAAGCGAAGGTGGTGCCGGGCCTGAGCCCCCAGCCCTCCGATCCATGGAATCGGCCAGCGCCTCCCACGAGAAGAAGGTCTGCAGAGGGGTGACATCGAGTTCTGCTCGCCGGTGGTTCCAGTGCAGGGTGTCACCGGTGAAGAGCAACCGGTCATCGATGTGATAGACGACATGTCCCTCGGTGTGGCCCGGGGTGGGTAGACACACGACTTCCGGTGCGATGTGACGAGCATTGTCCCCGGTTAAGACGTCGGTGGCGTAGGGGGCCGCGTCGGCGTCGGCCTCATGAATCCACACCCGAGCGCCGTAACGATCAGCCCAGCGATCGGCATCGGCCACATCGTCGCGATGGCTGAGCAGCACATGTCTGACACCACCGAGATCATCTATTGCTTCCCCCAGTGATCGGGTGAAACGGGGCGAGTCGAACATGAGGTTCCCGTCAGCCCGCGGTACCAGGTATGAATGGGCGCCGAACGACGCCGGGGCGTTGTTGCCGAGTGCGTAGACACCGGGGGTGAGCGGGAATGGGAATACAGCTCCGGGAGGGCGGCGAACATCTCGGTTGCCGATGGACTTGGTCGGGCACGCCATCGCGGCCCGCCACAGGGCTGCTTGTTCATCTGCAGTTTCGGGCTGGCGAGCCAAGAACGATAGCCCACTTTGGTCTATATCGATCAGATCCGGAGCCCAATGCCGAGCGCTGTCGCATCGAATACAGCGGGTATCAACGAACCATGTCCCTTCGACATTGTCCGGATGGTTTTGATCCAAGCGTGCCATTGCCACTCCGGCTAGCCGTCGGCTGGCTCGTAGCGGACGATGCCGAACATGGTGGTGTGCAAGATCCAGCCCTCTTGGTCGAGGTTCGTCCCTGAATAAAGGGTGTTGTACCGGTTGGAGCCGGTCACCCAGTGAAAAGCGGACTCACCGGTCTCCCAATCGATGGCCTCCATCGTCCATGCCCCATCGCGGGCCCCGACTGTATATACGTAGCTGAGGTCAGCGGAGACGATGGGCACCGCGTTGGCCGACCCGACTTCGGTGTTGGCCCAGGCCTCACCGAAGGTCTTGGCCACCGGATCCCATTCGAATTTCTGCACGCCCTTGGGCGAGAAGGCCGGGTCGGATCCCGCATAGCTGACCAGGACACGGTTGCCGACCGCAGGGAAACCCTCGGGTACCGACGCCGGGTCGTTATTGACCACGAACGCTCCGTACCCGGCCACGACAACCGACTGCTCGGTTTGGATCGAGGTTCGGTCCGGGTCGCCGATGAGAGCAGGGTGCTGGCCGGCGATGCGGCGGCTCGGCGCACCCGGAAGCTGCTCTGAGTCGTCGGGGATATCGTCACGCCAGAACAGCACGACGTTCATGAGTTCGTCACCGTCGGTGATAACGACGAAACGGTCCTCGTCGCCGAAAGCCCATCAGCGTTGGAGTGGCTCCCGAGCCGGAGGGGAGGGAGCTCCGATAGGGCTCGGTCCAAGCCCCGTCGGTCGGATCGGTCGACAGTTTCTTTCCGTCCCACATCACCTTGTGCATGTGCTCGGCTGACACCACGTATATGCCACCATCTTCGTCTACAGCGATGCTGTTACGGACCCAGTCGGCGGAACCGGGCTTAAAACCCATTTCGATCAGGGCCTCGTAGTGGTCGGACGCGCCCTGGGCTCCGACGATCTCGATAGCGGCGTAGTTGGAGAAGTCCCGCTCCACGACCACTACCCAACCCTCGATTGAGTTGGGTCCACCGACGAAGAGGGTGTTGTCGGCATCGAGGACATAGTAGATGCCGGTCAGGTCGAGCAGGTAGCGAGTGGCCATGACGATGCCTGCGTTGGCTCGTTCGACTCCGGCCAGCCCGTCGAGGATGGCGATCTCGGCTTCGGCTGCGGTCTGGAGTGCTCTGTCGTCCAGCGGCAGCTCGGTCAGTACCTCGAGGGCGTCATGGTCGAGCTTGGATATCCGGTCACCGCCGACAACGGTGCCATCGCTACACGAAACGGCGACGAGGAGCCCGGCCAAGGTGATGGAGAAGTGCTTTTTCAGCGATGACCGCCCGGTGGTAGTTCGAGGCCGTGGGTCCCAGTGGGATGGTGATGGTAGTGCGAAACTTCGAGATCCGGGGTGGTAGCGTGACGAGGATTCTCATGACATATCTCCCCACCTGTAAGCTGAGATGATCTGGCTACCACGGCCGGTGCTGGTCGCTGGCATCGTGTGAGCGGTAGGAACTGGTTCGAGTCGGTGGCCGTGGCCCAGAGGTGGGCCGAGAAACGGCTGCCGAGGTCTGTCTACGGGGCTTTGATCGCCGGCTCCGAGCGCGGTAGTTCGATGAGCGACAACGTCGGCGCCTTCGATGAGCTGTTGTTCGCCCCGACCGTGGCCGGCAAATCCTGTCGGCGTGAGATCGGGGTGTCGGTGATGGGCCAGCCGCTCTCGATGCCGGTGCTCATATCGCCGACCGGGGTCCAAGCCGTACATCCCGACGGTGAAGTGGCGGTGGCCCGAGCCGGGGCGGCTCAGGGTGTGGCGGTTGGGCTCAGTGCTTTTGCCGGCAAGCCGATCGAAGCGGTGACCGAGGCCAATCCGCAAACGTTCTTCCAGCTCTACTGGGCCGGCGACCGCCAGTCGATCCTGGAGAGGATGGAGCGGGCTCGCAGTGCGGGGGCTGTGGGCCTGATCCTCACCCTCGATTGGTCGTTCTCGCACTCGCGAGATTGGGGAAGTCCGTCGATCCCGGAACGGATCGATCTGAAGACGGCGTCAAGGCACCTGCCGGAAGCTCTCGTCCGGCCGCGTTGGATGCTTCGCTGGATGCGATCCGGCGGACCACCGAGCCTGGAGGTGCCGAATTTCGCCACCGGCAGTAATCCGACGCCCACTTTCTTCGAGGCTTACGCCACGTGGATGCAGACCCCGCCACCGACCTGGGACGATGTGGCGTGGCTGTGCGATCAGTGGAGCGGGCCGTTCATGCTCAAGGGCGTGATGCGCGTCGATGACGCTCGCAGGGCCGTAGACGCTGGAGTCACGGCCATTTCTGTCTCGAATCACGGCGGTAACAATCTTGATGGAACACCGGCTCCGATCCGGGTTCTGCCCGCTATTGCGGCTGCGGTCGGCGACCGGGTCGAGGTTGTCATGGATGGAGGTGTCCGCCGGGTGCTGACGTGGTGAAGGCGGTGGCACTCGGCGCTCGAGCCGTGATGATAGGACGAGCTTATCTCTGGGGCTTAGCCGTCAACGGGCAGGCCGGCGTGGAGAACGTGCTCGACATCCTGCGGGCCGGCATCGACTCCACGTTGTTGGGGATGGGTGTAGCTTCCATCCACGATCTCGAGCCCGGTGACTTGTTCGTACCCGGTCATTTCTCGCCCTTGAACTATAAATGAGCGCAGAGCGAGTGTAGATGACCTGACATTTACCGACGGTGCAAGCTTGCCTATCGGCTCGGATGTGTATATGGATGCTCCGGCAGAGCAGATAATCAGTGACGACAGCGGAGAGGGATTCTGGTGGGAAGATACCAAGCTCGTCTACACTCCTGCCCCGAGGAACCGACCTACGGGTGTGCACAGGGGCTCGAACCGGAAGCGACCGGACAGGTGTTCGAGGGCGGTCTGGAGGGCTTGTACCGTTTGGGAGCGGTCGCCGCCACCGTCATGCATCAACACGATCGCCCCAGTTCTGGCTCCAGCGATGATCCTGCTGGCTATGACCGCGGCCCCGGGCATGCGCCAGTCGCCGGGATCCACCGTCCACATGGCCAACTCGAGCCCGTGACTTGCCGCCCAGTCTTCGGTGAAGGCATCGGTGGACGCGTAGGGTGGTCGCAGGCACGGTGTGGCCTGTTGACCGAGGATCATCTGGGTTCGGGTGATCGTCTCGTCAAAGGACTGTTGGGACAGGCCGGCTAGGTCTTCGTGGTTCCAGGTGTGGTTGGCCAGCGTGTGGCCTTCGGCAATGATGCGCTCTATCAGATCCGGGTATTTTTCGGCCAGCGAGCCCAGAACAAAGAACGTAGCGTGAGCACCGTAGCGGCCGAGTATGTCGAGCACCTGCGGTGTGTAGACGAGATTGGGACCGTCGTCGAAGGTGAGGTAGATGACGCCGCCGCCACCGGTGGTAGCCAGTGGCGGCGTCGGCCCACCGGGCTCGGGGCTCGGGTCGATTCCCAGCGGGAGCACCTCGATCGTAAGTTGGTAGTCGGCCGGTCCGCCATGGGCAGAGACCACGTTCACCTTCCATGGACCTGAAGCGGGCAGGTCGATCTCCACCAGTTGGGAACGCTCGCTTGCCGAGATGATCACTTCGTCGTCGAGTCGGATGTCGAGCCATACGCCCAGTGGCGCGTTCAGAGTGGCGATGAGCCATTGGCCGCCCGAAGCCTCCACCATATGGGCCTGTCGCTGACGGAATTGTATGGTTCCCGACAATAAAGCAGTGGTTGTTCCGGGTTTGAATGCAACCTGTATATCGGGCCGGTCAGGACCGGGGAGGGGAAGGTTCTCGATCGGCTCGGTGCCGATGACCCGGACCTGGGATCGCAACCCGGTCGGTTTGATCTCCAGGATCTTGCGCAGGGTAATTACCGTTATAGGTTCGTCCTCGGATCGGTCGAACAGCGATACCTCGATCAATCCGTCTCTAATCGAGATCTCGTCCATGACGATGCGGTCCCCCACCGGAACCGGCTTGTGGGCTAGGGGTTCGCCGTCGTTGTTGGTCACAGGCACGATCAGGTGGAAGGTGCCGCTTCCGTCCGAGAACTCGATGATGTGGGCTACCAGATCGTCATCGCCGTCCAAGTCGAGATCACCTTGTGTGATCCGGTTTTGCAGCACGTAGGTGGTCTCGGATTCACCGCCGTGGGACACCGTGGCCTGACCACCTTCGAGTTTGACGGGCTGGCCTTCACCGTTTGGTTCGAAGCTGAGGCTTTCGAGTTCCTCCCAGTCGATGGCTACCGGTTCTCCTGCTTCTTGTGTGGTTGTCGGGGCCGGTACCGAGGATGGAGGTGGGATCGAGCTCGATGATGGGATCGAGGTCGAGGACGGGAGTAGGGCCGGAACGAGTGAGGCCCCATCGGTCTCACAACCAGCCGCGACCGATACCAGCATGAAACCAGCAAGGACAGGTACAGCCGTTCGCTGTCGGTTCAGCGCTAGTCGGCTGATGAACGACATGATCGCTCTCCGGCTTGAGTTGATGTTGTGATTACAGGCGAAACGGGCGCAGGACCAAGCCTCACGGGTGCCATCGTAGCGATTCGTGTTCGTAAGCTTGCTTCCGGATTAGGCCGTATAGTTTTAATATCAAAAGCGAGAAGGCTGACCGGCTCGCTCGTGATCTCTCGCTGAGAGGGCTCGGTCAGCTCGATCGCACGCACGTCGGCCATTGCGTGCAGGTGACGCTGCTACGACAACGGATCGACCGGACTGAGCCATAGGCGAGGGCTACGATTTTGCCTTTAATGCAGCCAGAGCCTCGGGGTGCTCGTCAGCAAGGCGAACGAGCCCGTCAATCGCTGCCACCATGGCCTTCCAGACGTCGAGGTCGTCTTCGCCCCTCGAGGCCCTCAAGTAGCCCGGTGCATTCTGCGGCAGTTCTGCGGCCGCCGACCGTGAGTGCCCATTCGTCGTCGACAAGGGTGTGGCGCTTCGGCGTAGACAGTATCATCCGGTGGCGGCCGGTGCTGGTACGAATGTCTAGTCCGGCCGGAACGCGTCACAGCAGGCGGTCTCCATGAACG
This sequence comes from Acidimicrobiales bacterium, assembly GCA_963422655.1. Lineage (GTDB taxonomy): Bacteria > Actinomycetota > Acidimicrobiia > Acidimicrobiales > Aldehydirespiratoraceae > CATQHS01. The sequence continues at coordinate 2,763,627 of OY730440.1, forward strand.
TAACGAAGGTCTCGTTGAGCTAGATTCCTTCCCACCATTGCATCGTCACGAGACGCCAGGTCGTAGTACTCCCGGAGCCAGCCGAGAGCGAACCGGGCCACCTCGAGGGCGTAGTCGCACAGATATGCCTGGCCCGGACGGTGGATGACCCATATTAGTACGCCGTCGCATACGACCAGTTCGGTAGCTTCGAGCCGTCCGATCACTCCCGCCACCAGGTAGCTCGACTTGAGACGGGGGCGCTGAGATGCAGCCGTTCGGTGCCGGGGGTCAAGTCGCCAACGGAGATTACAATTGACGTCCCCGGCGGTGGAGCGTGGCCTCGACAATCTCTGGCTTTGCGGCATTGCACACAAGCTCACGGGTCGTCTCCACGATCCGGAGATTGATCATCACCGAACCGGCGAAGCTCGCGTCGGCGATGGCGGGAGTCATCTTGATCTCATAGTGCATTGGTACGAAGTTACCCGGCAGTCGGTGGTCAAGGTATCCGGTGTTGCGAGTCTCGGCGGCCACTCCTCTTTCGTGGGTAAGGTGCGCGACGACCAGCTCGGCCGGGTGTTCGCCGAGGATCTCCGGGCTGCGGGGGTGTAATTCGGCGGGGCCTGCGGCCTCAACTGGAGAGCCGACGGCGAGTACGAGGGCTACCACCTTGTCGGATCCGTTCTGTGCGCACCGCCACCGTGACGAGTGGCTCGACCTGCTCACCGACAAAGTTGATCTGGTCTCCGCCAATGAGGAGGAGATTACTGCCCTGTTCGAAACGGACGACGTGGACGCCACAGCGCGCAAGGTCGGCGATCTGGTGCCGTTGGCTGCGGTTACCCGAGCCGAGCTGGGTTCGGTGATCGTGGCTGGCAAGCTCCCACATTGGCGCCCGACCCCGGGTAAGCCTGGCCGACCTAGTCACCCCCAACGAGAACCGCAATGGCTCAGGACGCGCCCCCAATGAGAAGGGTCCACCTAGGACTCGGTTGGTGTAGGCCCGCGTACCGGGGGTGTCTATCGGCGGTATTTGATGCTGGCGTAGTTCGGGCCTGGTCCCCAGCCGCCAACCACGCCGCTCGCGCCGACTGGTTTAACCCGGTAATAGTACTCGGTACCAGGTGTCATGCCAGCGGATCGATCCAGATACGAAACCGTCGCCGTTTCAGCGATCTCGGCGTAGGCTTGGCCTTGAACGGCTACCCGACGGTACACCTTGTATCGGGCAACGTCACCTGATGATTGCTCCCAAGATACTGCCACACCACCAGAAACAGCGGTTGCTTTGAGTCCGCCTACAGCGGGAGCCACAACCCGCGCGTAGTTTTTGCCGGTTCCCCAGCTGCCAACTGCTCCAGCAGCGTTGACCGCTTTCACTCGGTAATAATACTCCGCGCCGGGAACCAAACCAGTCGACGGGTCAGAATACGAAGTCGTAGTTGATTCTCCGATCTTTGTGTAGAGCTGGCCTCGAATCGCTGCCCGGCGGTACACCTCATAACGGGTGACGTCACCTGCTGGTTTCGCCCAGGTTACGGTTATCGACGCCGAGTCTGAGCTAACCGAAGCTTGCAGGCCGGTCAGAGCGGGGAGCCTCACTGCTGCATAGTTCGATATGCTCCCCCAATGACCGACAACACCGTCATTATTTACGTTCTTGATGCGGTAGTAGTATTCCATGCCAGGAGTTAACCCAGCCACAGGATCATAATATTCGGCCCCACGGGTGGTGTTGATCCGCTCATATGGTTGCCCGGCCACAGCTGCTCGGCGGTACACTTCAAAGATAGGTGAATAGATGTTGGCGATGTCCCAGGATATGATGACTCCACGAAATAGTTCCCCATTGTGGTAAATCCCGTTGTGATGAGCAGTCGCTTGTGGCTTAGCAGTTGGCACTCGCACGGCTGCATAATCAGATGGAGAACCCCATGATCCTCGGAGAAAAAAACTAGCTAACGGTTTTACACGATATAGGTATTCCACCCCGAGAAGTTGATCCACGGTGATATAGTCAGTATAGTCACAACAAGAGACTACTCCAATGGATTTGTAGGAACTCGCTGGTACCACTGAACGCCGATAGATCTCAAAATAGACGATGTCATCTTTGGGGGCAGGCGGGGTGATCTTCCAGCTGACATTGATCCATCTATTATTTGAACTGATTACAGCACGAATATTTTCAACAGTAAATACGCTGATTTCATAGTCATTACTAGGCTGGCTGATCAATGTATTGTTCACAGCTCGAACAATCCATTGATACCTGATTCCAGTCTTTAGGAACCAATTTCTATCAAAATAATGTTGGTCATGGGTAGTGCCAATAATCTCGTATTTATCACCGGATCCACTTATTCGACGATAGATATTATATCCGATTGGTGCTTCATCTGGCGCCGTCCAAGTCAATTCGACCCCACCATCTATACCGGTTTTGAGGCGCCCTTCAAGGTTTTGAGGCGTGCCGGGCAGTCCAGGAGGTTCCGTCAAAACTCTGACGTTGAGATAGTTCTCTATCTCTTTAATCGCAGAAAAGACTATAGACTTGTTGGCTTCATTGCAGACCCCGCTCCTAGTTACTCCATTTAAAATCCCGTAGGCGATGCCGTTAGCGTCATAGACTGGTCCACCGCTGTCACCCCAGCATCCGCTCAGATTTGATCCGTGTGCCTCAACGAATACGTTGTCACATGCGATCCCGTTTCTGTCTTCGTCCTGACATGCATCCTCCGCACCGGCGGTATACCATTCTGTTGGGCTTATGGTAATGTCTGTTATTTCACCACATGAGACACCAGAATTCCTTCCGGTGTGGCAAACATAGATGCCCATCATGTCGGTTCTGTCTTGAGTGCCGGTTACCTCACACACAGAGTCCGCGTCGGTGCCGCAGACATAGTCATTGGTGAGCTGACGGGAGGAAGGAAACGGGATCCGGTTTAACTGGGCATCTGCCCTGGTTCCTTCACCTCCAACCACAATAGGCAACCACACCCCATGCATTGCCTGGTCGTCGTCGCAGTGGCCTGCGGTGAGGAGTCCGTAGGGTCCTCCGACCTGTTTGGCCGCGAACCCAGCCGTGCAACCCACATTGGGGTCTCCAGCCCGAAAGTTCGCTGTCTTGTTGAACCCTGAGGCGTCGGTTACTGTCACTTTTACACCTGTGTGTTCTTGCAGTTCGTCGCCAAGTACGGCTGCTTCGGCAGCGAAACCCTCAGTATCTGACTCCTGCTGGGGTGTGGCATCGCGGCGGAAACGACCAGACCCCGACCCAGGGTTGATGGCAATCTTGACGCTGTTGGCTGCCATATCAATACCTGTGTAGACCACCATCGCGGTGATCTTGGAGCTGACCTCGGGATCATCTACTACCAGCTTGGGGTTGATCCGATCCTGAGCAGCTTGTAGCTCTGCGTACGTGTGGGTGGCACCGGTGCGGATCTCCACGTCATCGTGCGCGGCTGCAACCCGCGCTGCTTCCACGCCCGGGTCTTCGTCACCGGCTAGCCACACCCACGCCCCGAAATCTTCGCCATGATCAATCCCCCATCCAGCAACCCTGGAACCCTCCAGCGCTCGGATCGAACCCATGGCCTCCTGTAACGAGGCGATCCGTTTCAAACGCCGCCCAGCCTCACCAACGGTCACCGAATAATCACGCGCATACGACTCGGCCACGAAATCCGCCAAACCCGAAGACTCAATCACCCCAACAGCAGCCGCCTCCTCCGAACCGTCCGAACCAGGCAGGGCCCCTCCTGACCCAGCCCACATCCCGACTGTCAGCAGCAAAGCAATCATGCGACAAAACTAGTACATCGGTGGGACGGGTTGGGGAATCAAGTACGGCCTAAGCTCCGCACACGGTACGCCTGCTTCGCGGTCACCGGGGCAGGGGCCAGTGTCTGTTAGCGGTATCTGATGCTGGCGTAGTTCGGGCCTGGCCCCCAACCGCCAACCACACCGCTCGCGCCAACTGGTTTAACCCGGTAGTAGTACTCGGTGCCAGGTGTTAGGCCAGAAGATTGATCCATATATGAAACGGTTGTCGTGTCGGCGATCTTGGTGTAGGGCTGGCCTTGAACGGCTACCCGGCGATACACCTGATAACGAGCAACGTCACCTGATGATTGCTCCCAAGAAACCGATACACCACCAGAAACAGCGGTTGCTTTGAGTCCGCCTACGGCGGGAGCCACAACCCCCGCATAGTTTTTGCCGGTCCCCCAGCTACCTACGGCACCAGCAGCGCTGACCGCTCTCACCCGATAATAATACTCCGCACCAGGAATCAAACCAGTTGACGGGTCAGAATACGAAGGCGTACTTGATTCTCCGATCTTGGTATACGCCTGGCCTCGAATTGCGACCCGGCGATACACCTCATAACCATCAATGTCACCGGTTGGTTCCGACCAAGCGAACGACACAGACCCTGAGTCTGAGCTCACCGACGCTTGCAGGCCGGTCACGGCCGCAAGCCTCACAGCTGCATAGTTCGATCTGCCTCCCCAATGACCGACAACACCGTCGTTACCAACGATCTTGACGCGGTAGTAGTATTCCACGCCTGGGGTTAAACCAGCCTCAGGATCATAATATTCGGTCTCACTGACAGTAGCGATCCGCTCATATGGATGCCCAACCACGGCTGCCCGCCGATACACCTCATAGCTAGCTACGTCGGCTTTAGACTCATCCCACGATACTATGACTCCACTAAATGGTTTCCCATCAGCTATAGTCCCGAGATCAACAACCCGAGCCTTTGGCTCAGCAGATGGCACTCGCACAGCAACATAGTCGGAGCTAGATCCCAAAGAACCGACATCGTAATTCCAACTTATTGGTCTTATTCGATACAAGTATTCTGCCCCAGGGCGTAGCCCTGAAATCGGATCAAGATAGTCGCAGCAATCGCTTCGATCGATTTGTTTGTAGCCTTGCCCTGATCCCAATGCGCGTCGATATATCCGAAAGTGCCTGATGTTGCCATACTTGGAAGGCGAGGGGATTTTCCAACTGAGTCTTGCTCCACTTCGACGCCTTGAACCTTGCAGGCTAACTTCAGCACTCAGATCTTCAATTCCAATTGAAGCGACTTGGATCTCACGACTGGGCTGACTTTCAAGACTTGAGGTAGTAATCGCTCGCACCGTGTAGTCATATCTGAATCCTGCAGTCAACTCCGAACTAGGATCAAGATGCGATGTCTTCGTGGTAGTAGCAATAAGCTCATAATCTCGTTCGGATCCACTGAACCGACGATAGACGCGATATGCAAGCACCTCTCCGGCCGGCGCGGTCCAAGTCAATTCTATTCCAGCCTTAGAATTTGTCCTGAGCTGGCCTTGAAAATTTTGAGGTACACCAGGCCTCTGAGGTTGACTTGTCAAGACTTTGACATCAAGAAAGGCCTCGACTTCCTCAATCGCCGAAAAAACTATTTTCGCACCCTCAAGATAGCAGTCTCCAGCGCTATTAGCTGCGGTTAGGATCCCGTAGGCTAAGCCGTCAGCATCATAGTGTGGTCCGCCGCTGTCGCCATTACATGCTCTTGAGCTCGGGCCATGAACTTCAACGAATACGTTCTCGCAAGTGGTCGGCTGGCCATCTTCTGCCTGACATAGACCTTCACTGTATTTGGTAAACCAAAGGCACCATTTGTATAGCCGTCCTTCTTCACACTTGTTGGTATCAGGTCTGGACCAGTCTGTTAGGCTTATGGTAATATCGGTCACTGTACCACATGAGACACCAGACACCGCGCCGGTGTGGCAGACATAGGCACCCATCATATCGGTTCGCTTTTGAGTACCAGTTACCTCACATACGGAGTCTGCTTTGGCTCCACAGATGTAGTCATTGGATAGCTGATGGGAGGCATTCAATGGGAGTCGGTGGAACTGTGCATCTGCCCTTGTTCCTTTATGTCCAACCACGAAAGGAAGCTCCTCGCCATGCATTTCCTGGTCGTCAATGCAGTGGCCTGCGGTTAGGAGTCCGTAGGGACCCCCGACCTGTTTGGCCGCGAAAGCAGCTGTGCATGAGGTCATGTTTTGTCCAGCCCGATAGTTCGCAGTCGTGTCAAACCCTGAGGCGTCGACCACCGTCACTCCTACACCCGTGTGTTCTTTTATTGCTTCGCCAAGAACAGCTGCTTCGGCATCGAAACCCTCAGTATCTGACTCTTGCTGGGGTGTGGCGTCTCGGCGGGAACGACCAGACCCCGACCCAGGATCAATGGCAATCTTGACACTGTTGGCTGCCATATCAATACCCGTGTAAACCACCATCGCGGCGATCTTGACGCTGACCTCGGGGACATCTGCTACCAGTTCGGGATCAATCCGGTCCTGGGCGGCTAGTAGTTCTTCGTACGTGTGGGTGGCACCGGTGCGGATCTCCACATCATCATGGGCGGCCGCAAGTCTCGCTGCTTCTACGCCGGGGCCTGTGTCACCGGCCAGCCACACCCACGCCCCGAAATCCTCGCCATGATCTATCCCCCAACCAGCAACCCTTGAACCCTCCAGCGCTCGGATCGAGCCCATAGCCTCCTGCAACAAGGTGATCCGGTTCAAACGCCGCCCAGCCTCACCAACGGTCACCGAGTAATCCCTCGCATACGACTCCGCCACGAAATCCGCAGGCTCCACCACCCAAGCAGCCGCCTCCTCTTCCGAACCATCGGAAACGGCTAGCGAACCGTCCGAACCAGGCAGGGCCTCTCCTGACCCAGCCCACAGCCACACTCCGACCATCAGCAGCAAAGCAACCATGCGACAAGACTAGCACGTACCGGGTTGGGAATCAAGTACGGCCTAAGCTCCGCGCACGGGTACGTCTGCTTTGAGATCACCGGGGCAGGGCCCAGTGTCATCAGCGGTATTTGATTGTCATCAGCGGTATTTGATTGTCATCAGCGATATTTGATGCTGGCGTAGTTCGGGCCTGGCCCCCAACCGCCAACCACACCGCTCGCGCCAACTGGTTTAACCCGGTAGTAGTACTCGGTACCCGAAACCAGGCCAGCAGATCGATCTAGATACGGAGCTGCGGTCGTTTCAGCGATTTCGGCGTAGGGCTGGCCTTGAACGGCCACCCGGCGGTACACCTTGTATCGAGCGACATCACCGGTTGATTGCTCCCAAGTGACTAACACACCACCAGAAACAGCGGTTGCTTCGAGGCCGCCTACGGCGGGAGCCACAACCCGCGCGTAGTTCTTGCCGGTTCCCCAGCTACCTACCGCTCCAGCAGCGCTGACTGCTTTCACTCGGTAATAGTACTCCGCGCCGGGTATCAGACCAGTTGACGCATCAGAATACGAAGCCGTAGTTGATTCACCGATCTTGGTGTAGAGCTGGCCTCGAATTGCTACCCGGCGATACACCTCATAACCGGCGACATCACCTGCTGGTTTCGCCCAAGTGAACTTAACCGACGTTGAGTCCTGGCTAACCGATGCTTGCAAGCCGGTCAGGGCGGGAAGCCTAACTGCAGCATAGTTCGATCTGCTTCCCCAGTGACCGACAACACCAGTGCTACTAACAGTCTTGATACGGTAGTAGTACTCCATGCCAGGAGTTAACCCAGCCTCAGGATCATAATATTCGGTCTCACTGATAATAGCGATCCGCTCATATAGATGCCCGGCCACAGCTGCCCGCCGATACACCTCATAGCTAGCTACGTCGGCCTTGACCTCATTCCACGATACTACGACTCCACGAAATAGTTTCCCATTGAGCATAGTCCCGGGGTCAGCAACCCGAGCCATTGGCTTAGCAGATGGCACCCGTGCAACAGCATAGTCGGAGCTGGATCCCCACAAACCGATATCGTAACTCCAACTTATTGGTCTTATTCGATACAAGTATTCTGCCCCGGGGCGTAGCCTAGAAATCGGGTCAAGATATTCACAACAATTAGCCCATCCCACCCTTTCGTAGCCTTGCCCAGATCCCACTTCGCGTCGATATATCCGAAAAAATTTCACATGGGTATAGTTGAAGGGTGGGATCAATTTCCAGTCTAGTTGGACGCCTCTGTCGGACAAGGGTGCTTCCAAATTAGTCTTGGCCCGTAGATCTTTGGTAGCCCGTATGTTGATATGAAAGTCACTGCTAGGTTCGCTCAGATGATTTGCATTATTTGCCCGCACAATATATTGATACTTGAGGCCTGCTACTATCAACTTATGAGGCATTCCATCAGGATAAGTACTGTCCACAACTGGATCAAGGTAGGTTGGTTGCAGGGCAGAGCCAATGTGCTCATATTCACTACCTGATCCACTTACGCGCCTGTAAACGCTATATCCGGCTGCATCGTCAACCGGATTCCAAGTTAACTTCAAGTTTGTTCGGTAGCCGCTCTCTGGATTGTGCACCAAGGAGCCTGTAAGGTTCTGAGGCGCGGCGCCCGGTGCTGTAACGGGTTCAGTCAAAACCTTGACGTTGAGATAGCTTTCGATCTCCTTAACAACAGAAAAGATCATGTAGAGATTCTTTTGACCGCAGGATCCGCTTCCTGCTGTGATAATCCCGTAGGCGATACCGTTAGTGTCATAGACTGGTCCGCCGCTGTCACCTATGCATATCTCCATATTCGGTCCATGAGCCTTAACGAATACTCTTTCACATACCACCCTGTTTCCGTCTTTATCCTGACATGCACTCGATCCATCGGCATACCATAATGTTGGGCGTATGGTGAAGTCAGTTACTTCACCACACGAGACACCAGAATTCTTTCCGGTGTGACAAACATAGTCACCCATCATGTCGGTTCTGTCTTGGGTGCCAGTTACCTCACATACAGAGTCCGCCTTGGCACCGCAGACATAGTCATTGGTCAGCTGACGGGAGGAACCAAGCGGGATCTGATGGAGCTGTGCATCCGCTCTGGGTCCTTTACCTCCGACCACAAAAGGAAGTATTTGGCCATGCATTACATGGAGATTGGGACAGTGGCCTGCGGTGAGTAGTCCGTAGGGACCTCCAACCTGTTTGGCCGCGAACCCGGCCGTGCATGGGGTCATCGCGTCTCCAGCCCTGAAGTTCGCTGTCTTGGCGAACCCGGAGGCGTCGGTCACTGTTACTCCTATACCCGTGTGTTTCTGCAGTGCTTCGCGAAGAAGGGCTGCTTCAGCAGCGAAACCTTCAGTATCTGATTTCTGGGGTGTGACGTCGCGACGGGAACGACCTGACCCCGAATCGAGGTCAATGCCGATCTTGACACTGTTGGCTGCCATGTCGATACCCGTGTGAACCACCATCGCCGCGATCTTGGAGCTGGTCTCGGGGTCATCTGTGATCAGCGTGGGATCAATCCGGTCCTGGGCGGCTAGAAGCTCTTCATACGTATGGGTGGCGCCGGTGCGGATCTCCACGTCAACGTGCGCGGCCGCAACCCGCGCTGCCTCCACGCCCGGTTGTTCGTCACCGGCTAGCCACACCCACGCCCCGAAATCCTCGCCATGATCAATCCCCCAGCCAGCAACCCTAGAACCCTCAAATGCTCGGATCGAACCCATCACCTCCTGCAACAAATCGATCCGGCTCAAACGCCGCCCAGCCTCACCAACCGAAACCGAATAATCACGCGCATAAGACTCCAACACAAAATCCGCTGAACCCGCAGACTCCACCACCCCGACGCTGGACACCTCCCCCGCACCATCCGGAACAGCCAGGGCATCCCCCGACGCGGACCATAGCCACATCCCAACCGTCAACAGCCAAGCAATCATGCAACAAGATTAGTTCGTCGGTTGGTCGGTCGTGAATCAAGTACACTCAGTGCGTTCACCGTGCGTCATGTCGGCGCAACCTGGCTGAAGGTTGGGATCGTGATCGGGGCCAGGACCGGGGCGACTGGAACCCAGTTGCTCGACGGGCTGGTCTGCCCCTGATTGTTCGTGGGCGACGACTTCGCCCAGACCGACGTGCCGGTGTCAGACCGACGGTCGGAGGCTAGACTGCTGAGTGAGGCCAGCGACCGGTTCGGCCCTAAAGAGATCCACCCCCATATATCCTCATACGAACTGTTCGTGCCCGGCGTACCAGGTCCAGCAAAGGGGAAGGCGAGTTGGTCGAAACGCATGACACCCGCAATGTGGACACGGCCACGCTGATGGGCTTGTGCCGGGATATGTGGTTGATACGAGCATTCGAGCAAGGACTGGAGCGTGAGTTCGAGCAGGGCAACGTGCCCGGCATGTTGCACACCGGCCTGGGACAAGAGGCCACCCAGACCGCCCTGGCCGCCCATCTCGAGGCCACCGACGCCTTCTTCCCCGATCACCGCTGCCATGGCATAAACGCCTTGGCCCAGCAGCGCCACGGCGGCAACGGAGAGCGGATCATGGCCGAGCTCTTCGGCAAGGCCACCGGGGTGTGCGGCGGCAAGGGAGGGAGCTTGCACTCGGCCGATCCGACTGTCGGCAATTTCGGCGATAACGCCGTCGAGGGCTCCTATATGGCAACCGTGCTCGGTGTGGCTCTGGCTGCCAAGATGCGGGGCGAGACGAAGGTGGCATGTGCCATAATCGGCGACGGCACCGTGGGCCGGGGGGAGTTCCACGAGAGCCTGAACATGGCCGCCATCTGGGATCTTCCGGTGCTGTATGCCTGCGTCAACAACGGCTACGCCATCTCCATGCCGGTGGGGAAGGGACACGCTTCGGAGAACATCGTTGATCTCGTCCGGGGCTATGGTGTCAAGTGCGAGCAGCTCGACGGCAACGACATCGTCGAGGCCTACACCAAGGTCGGCGCTGCCGTCGAGGACATCCGGGCCGGAAACGGTCCCTGGTTCTTGGAGTTCAAGACGTGGCGGTGGCAGGGGATCTTCGCCGGAGAGTTCCGGCCCGAAGCCGAGGTCGAGTACTGGCGGAAGCAACGGGATCCGGTCAAGCTGGCCACCGAAGAGCTGAGGGCTCGGGGGGTCGGCCCCGACGAGCTCGACTGGGCCGAGCAGGCGATGCGCGACCTCATAGAAGAGTGGATCACTTTTGCCGAGCAGAGCCCGGCCCCAGCGCTGTCCAAGGCCACAGCCGATGTCTACGTCGACTGGAAAGTGGCCGGAAGATGACGGCCGACACTAAGACCGCGGTCTCGCCGTCGCCCGAGTCCGGCACGAAGGTTCGTAAGAAGACCTTCACGCAGGCTCTCAACGGCGCCCTCGATCTCGCCATGGAGAAGTATCCCGAGATGTTCCTCATCGGCGAGGACATCGCCGAGATGGGTGGCGATTTCGGGGTCACCAGAAAACTGCTGGCCACCTACGGGGCCGAGCGGGTCCGTGACACACCGCTGTCGGAGGCGGCCATCATCGGAACCTGTGTGGGCGCGGCCATGGTCGGCATGCGACCGGTAGCAGAGATCATGTTCGCCGATTTCCTGGGGGAGTGCTACGACCAGATCGTCAACAACGCAGCCAAGCTCCACTACATGTTCGACGGGCAGTTCAGAGCCCCTCTGGTCATCAGGACGGCCTGCGGGGGTGGATTCGGAGGAGGTCCCCATCACTCTCAGAGTGTCGAGGGCTGGTTCCTCAACGTGCCCGGCCTCGTCATTGTGGCCCCTTCCAATCCGGCCGACGCCAAGGGGCTCCTGCTGGCCTCGATTCAAAGCGACGACCCGGTGCTCTTCTTGGAGCACAAGTCTCTTTACCGGGTTCGCGACGTAGTGCCCGACGGCTACTACACCACTCCTCTGGGGCGGGCCGCCGTGGCCCAACCCGGCCGAGACGTCACCGTGGTGGCTGCCATGCGCATGGTACCCATGGCGCTGGCCGCTGCCGATGAGGTGGCGGCCGATGGCATCTCGGTGGAGGTCATCGACCTGCGGACCATCCGGCCCTACGACGCCGCAACCGTGCTGGCCTCGGTTGGCAAGACGGGCCGGGCTGTTGTTGCCAACGAAGCGCCCGGGATCGGAGGGTTGGGAGCCGAGCTCAGCGCTCGGATCCACGAGGAGTGCTTCGACGACCTCCGGGGTCCGGTGGTGCGGGTTGACGGCCTCGACACGCCCATCCCGTTCTCGGTCCCTCTCGAACACGTAGTTTTGCCCGATCAGGACGACATCACCAGAGCTATTCGTGCCGCAGTGCGAGGAGGAGCCCTATGACCACCAACGTCATCTTGCCGAAATGGGGCTTGACCATGCAGGACGGCACCGTTGTGGTCTGGCACGTCAGCGAAGGGGACCGGGTGGTCCGAGGCGAGGTGATTGCCGAGGTCGAGACCGAGAAGGTGGAGAACGAGCTGGAGGCTCCCTGCGCCGGTGTCGTGACGAGAATCCTCGTGGCCGCCGACGACACCGTTGACGTGGGCACGGTTCTGGCTGTCATAGCCGCCGACGATGGTGATGCCGAGACGGTGCCCGGGTGACTCGATTCGAGGGCCTGAACATCCTGGTCACCGGAGCGTCTCGGGGCATTGGTGCGGCCACGGCCCGAGCCTTCGCGGCCGAGGGAGGACGTGTCGCTGTCAACTATCGCCGCGACGAAGCCGGCGCGATGGCAACCCGCCGGGCCATCGTCGACGCGGGGGGGAGGGCCGAGGTGTTCAGAACCGATATGGGTGTGATCGAAGACGTTGCCCGCCTCGCCGACGAAGTGGAGGCAACCCTCGGACCGATCTCGGTTTTGGTCAACAACGCCGCCGCCATAGATCGCTCCTCGATGACGGACGTGTCGCTCGAAGCCTTCGACGCCGTCTGGCGGGTCAATGTCCGGGGGCTCTTCCAGCTCAGCCAGCGCGTGGCAACCGGCATGATCGAACGCCGCCGCGGTGCCATTGTCCACGTCAGTTCCATTCTGGCCCGGCTGGCCGTGCCCAACCGCACCGCTTACATCGCCTCCAAGAGCGCGGTCGAGGGCCTCACCCGGGCCATGGCCGTAGATCTCGCCCCGTACGGGGTCCGGGTCAACACGGTGGCGCCCGGATTGGTTGCCACCGAGGCCCTCTTTGCCGGTATGCCCGGTGAGGATCTCCAGGCTGCGGTGCAGAGCTACATCCCGGGGGGCCGGTTTGGGCGGCCGGCCGAGATCGCGGCTGCGGTGCTGTTCGTGGCCTCGAACGAGGCCAGCTACCTCAACGGGGCGCTCGTACCGGTCGACGCGGCTCTGGCTTCTCGCGAAGCTGGCCCGGCCTGACAAGCCGACGACACCGGACCCGGGAGCTGGCTGTGATCAGTGTCAATTGCGAGGCGATGAAGACGGTGCGGCTCATCCTCGACGATGCCGATGCGCTGGGCGTGAAGGTGACCAGGCTCGGCAACGGCGCGACCGTCGTGGACATGGGACTGCAGGCAAAGGGAGGATGGCGGGCAGCCGAGCTATACACGCTGGTCACCCTGGGAGGGCTGGGCACCGTCGGTTACGAGCCTTTCGATCTCGACGGTCGGATGCTGACCGCGGTGCGAGTGATGGTCGATCACCCCATCGAGGGTTGCGTGGCGTCGCAGATCGCCGGTTGGCGGCTCGAAGAGCCGGGTACCGAGCATGCCGCCATCCTGGCCGGGCCGGGCCGGGCCCTCAACCGGGAGAACCCGGATCACTACTTGGACTGGGTCGACTACCGCGACGATTATCACGAAGCGGTGGTGGCCATCCAGACGTCGGATCCCGTACCGGTGGCGATGACCGACCGCATCGCGTCGGCATGCCGGGTGGAGCCCGCCGACCTTTACGTTCTCTTCGCCCCCAACCGCAGCCTGGTCACGGCGGTTCAGGTAGCAGCCCGGATCGTGGAGCAGACTCTGCATCGCCTGGCCGAGGAGGGCATGGACATGCGTAGCCTGCGTCACGCCTACGGCTTCGGTGTCGTCCCGCCACTTATCGACGACGACCTGATCTCGATGGGGCGAATCAACGACAGTTTGCTCTACGGGGGTATCGCCAACATCGGTGTCGAAGCCGAAGACAGCCAATGTGCCCGGATCGTCGAGCGGGTGATCTCGGCGGCCAGCACCGGCTACGGACGGCCTTTCATCGAGGTGTACGAGGAAGCGGGCCGGGACTTCTACGAGATCCCGATCGATCTTCACTCGCCGGCCGGGGTCCATCTCACCAACCTGACCAGCGGTCGCACATTCAGCGCCGGTGGCGTCAACACCGAGGTACTGGTCGCCTCTTTCTTCGGATGAGCCTTCAGGGGACTCTCTTGTCGTGAGCCGGCCATGAGTCGGGGTGGGGCGCCGCCGGTGGTGATCGTCACCGGTGGAGGCTCCGGTATCGGGCTGGCCTGTGCCACCGCCCTGGCAGACCGGGGCATGCGCTGCGTATTGGTGGGACGCCGTCGGGACCGGCTGCGAGCCGCGGCCTGTGGTTTGAGCGTTCCGGGAGTTCCGATGGTGGCCGACCTGACCGAAACCGGCGCCCCCGAGCACGTCGTCGATCAGGTGCTCGAATACCGAGGCCGTATTGATATGGTGGTTCATGGCGCTGGCATGTTCGAGAAGCAGCCGGCCCGAGCCGTCACCTTCGAGCACTGGCACCGAGTCATTGACGTCAACCTGACCGCGGTCATGGCTTTGACCAAGGCTTGCTGGGTACCGCTGGCTACCTCCGGTGGTCAGATCGTGCTGATCAGCAGCATTGCCGCGGTTCGGGCATTCGAGGGCAACGCCGCCTACGCCGCGTCCAAGGGGGCAATGAACGCTTACGGCGAGGTCTTGCGGTTGGAGGGAAAGGCGCCGGGTATCAGGGTGATCACGCTGTGCCCGGCCCAGACCGACACCGAGTTGTGGGAAGGTAAGGCCCCCGCTGAGGTCCGGGCCCGCATGATGCCGGTGGAGACGGTCGGGGAGTTGGTGGCGGCCTTGGTGAGCGTCGACCGTCGTGTCGATATCGCCCCGGTAGTCATTGAACCCTTCCATGATCCTTGGCTGGAGCGATCAGAGTCGTGAGCGCCGAGGGGGTAGGTCTGGGATTGCAGATCGTTCCGACCATGCCGGTCGACGAAGTGCTGGACACCATCCGGGTAGCCGAGGAGTTGGGCTACTCGCACGCCATGATCGCCGACGAGGGCCTGATGCTCGACGTGTACGCCCTACTGGGGGCGGCTGCCGGTGTCACCACCACGATCCGTCTGGGCGCGGTCACCAACGGCTACACCCGCCATCCGGCCGCCACTGCGGCTGCTCTGGCCACCGTGGACGAGATGAGCGGAGGCAGAGCTTTCGTGACCCTGGTTGCCGGTGGGACCATGGTGCTCGGGCCTATGGGCATCAAGCGGTCGGCCCCGGTGGCGGTCGTGGCCGACACCATCGAAGCACTGCGATTGTTATGGCGCGGTGAGCCTGTCACCTGGCAGGGTCGGCGGTTCAGGCTCGACGGGGCTCAGCTCAGCACCGGACCCTGCCGGATCCCGATCTGGGTGGCAGCCCGGGGCGAGAAGATGCTCGGGCTGGTCGGCGCGGTCGCCGATGGGGTGGTGCTGATGGTGAAGTCGGATCTCGGTGCCGCTATCGGGCTCGCCGAGCGCTCCCGGACGGGACGGTCCCGGCTCACCCGTGTCTATCTGGACCGGCTGGCATTCACTTCCGAGATGATCGAGGAGGCCAAGGCTCTGTACGGGTATGCGGTGATGGACAGCCCCGAACGGGTTCTGCGCAGCCTCGGCCTCGACAGTGACACCATCGCTGGTCTGCGGCGTGCCTTCGAGCAGGGCGGTCCCGAAGCCGTGGCCCCGTTGGTGACCGACGAGATCGTGGCCCGGTACCAGATCGCGGGAACCCGCACCGAATGCCGCTGCCAACTCACAGAGCTGATCGCCGCCCACGAGCTCGACGCTTTCTTCGTCAACATCATCTCGCCGGGCCGCGACGCCAACCGGGAGCTACTGGCCGAAGTGGCCGACATCACCTCCGACTGGTCGACGCCCCCCACGCGAGACCTCAGAGCGAGGCGGTAAGCTGCTGGCTGCTTCGAGACGAACCAGCGAGCGGATGCAGCGTCAACGACGCCGCGACACCGCTCCGGAGATGGCGCTGCGTAGGGAGCTGTGGCGACGAGGGCTCCGCTACAGGGTCGACCGAGCACCGGTTCCCGGTACTCGACGCCGAGCCGATGTCGTCTTCGGTCGAGCCAAGGTCGCCGTATTCGTCGACGGGTGCTTCTGGCATTCATGTCCCGATCACGCCACGATCCCGAAGAGCAACCGGCAATGGTGGATCGACAAGTTGGAGACGAACGCGCGCCGGGACAGCGACACCGACCGTCGGCTTGCTGAGCTCGGCTGGGCCGTGATCCGTGTGTGGGAGCACGAAGATTCGGTTCGGGCGGCCGAACGTGTCGCTGACTTGATCAGAGATCGGCACTTGGCCGGTGATGATCCGCCGGCTCGGGGTGGAGGCCCCGGGAACGGGTAGTTACGTCGCTACGTCGGGGCCGAGCGCGGCCAAGGCGGCGCCGTACCCCAGCGGCATGGGGACGGCGTTACCGATCCACTTGGACAGTTGGGCTCGGGAGGGAGGATGGCCCGGGTTGGTGGCGAAGCGATAGTTCTTCGGGAAGCCTTGCAGGCGCGCCGCCTCACCGGGGGTCAGCGTTCGTCGTTGGGTCGGATGGACGAACCGGCCCCGACCCGGGGTCATGAACCCGGTGGTGATGGTGCCCGCCGGCTTGTCTCGCACCATCCGACCGTAGATCGACTGGTAAGTGGTGCCGTCCTGATGACAGACCGGTCTCTCGGCCAGCCCCAAGTCGTAGGCGTCGTTGTCGAACAACCAGTCGATCCTTCTCTGGTTGTCTGAGCTGAGATCGCTGGCCTGATCCATCAGCGGATTGCCGGTGACGGCTCTGTCCTCGCCGATTGCCCACCAGACCGATCTCGGTTCACGATCCTCGTCTCTGAGTAATCGGTTCACCTGTTCGAACGGGATGGGTGGGCTCTCCCGGCGAGCGACCATGAAGAAACGTCGGCGGCTCTGGGGCCATCCCATGGCATCGGCGGCCAGGACGGCTTCGGTCACGGTGTATCCGGCCGATTCGAGAAGTTGCCGGGTTGTCGCTACTACCGAGGTTCGATCGTGGAGCACCGACGGGACGTTCTCGATGATCACCGCTCGAGCTCGGGCCGCTACCGCGAAGGCCGGGACGGTCAGGTACAGCAGGTTACGAGGGTCGTCCCGTCGAGATCGGTTGTTGAGGTTGGAGTGGCCCTGGCAGGGTGGTCCGGCCATGACCAGATCCACGTCTCGGACCGCCCGAGCGATCTGGTCGTCGACGATCTCCGGTTCGTATACGAAGACGGTGTTCCCGTTGACTCCCTTCAGCCTGAAGTCGACGAGAGAACCAGCCGAGTCGACCGAACCGATACGGGTTTCGTGGTTGGCGCTGTAGACCTCGAGAGCCCCGGCGTCGGTGTCGACGGCGACTTCGGTGACCGTGTTCCGGCCCGCTTCGGCCGCCAGTTGGCGGACCCCGAGAGCCAGGCCTCCCACTCCCGAGAACAGGTCGGCCACCCGCAGCGAGCCGGTCCGTCCCGCGGTCGAGACCGGTTGGATGCCGGCCAGGTACGCCCTCCACCATGCCCCTTTGAGGTCGAGCCGTATCGGCCCACCTACTGTCGGATCTTCGGGGAGGCCGGCGGTGTCGGTAGCTACCCACGACTCGATGGCGACATCGCCGAGCCGTACCGAGTGGCGGAGCTTGCCGGTCCCCAGGGAGAACCTCTCTCCTGTTCGAGACTCATTCTGTAGAGAACGGTTCTCGGTGGTACCCGAGAGATCAAGGGTCGGCTGGGGCGCCGGAGCCGCGGTCATCGGTCCGGTCCCTTCCCGTGGATGAATTTCCTGTCACCCAATTCCTGGATCGGCAAGTTCTTGACCGATGCCTTCCTAGCCGTTCGGAGCCGTCCTCCCATGGGGTCGGCGGAGCCTACGGGGTGTTGCCCGGCTGGTGTCGTCTCCGGCTCGGGTCCCCCATCGCCGGGGCCCTCATCCCAAAGTTCGGCGATCAGGGCCTCGGCCTCGTCGTCGTCGTAGATGTTCAGCACGGCGTTGGTCCAAGTGCGGGTCAGTCTCTTGGCCAGCTCCCGGATGTCGTTGGTCTTGAGCTGGTTCCGGGCCTGGAAGCGGACCAAGGCTCGGGTCAGGGCCGGAGCGGTGGAGGTTTTCACCCGCAGGATGTGGCTCCGCCAGAAATCGGTTGTCCGCGTGGTGGCGTGGGCCAACTCGGCATGGTCGGCGCCGCCCAGGGCCGCCACCCGTCGGTACATCCGAGGTAGGACCGCTTCGCTTGAACTCTCCCCGTCGATGTATTTCATGTAGTTGCCCTTCTGGAAGGGGCCTTGCTCCCGCCAAGCGATGAAGTCCCAGAAATAGGCGAAGCTGGCCCAGCGCCAGAAACCGCGATCGTCGAGCACCACTACAGGCACGTCCTCCAGGGCCGCGTACAAATGCACAGCAGCTCGACCCTCGATCTGATCCAACTCGCTCGGACGTCTCTTGTCCGGGATCTCCTTACGAACCAGCAGGGCCGCTCTTTGGAGAGGCTCGAGGTTCATCTCGACCCCGTCGCCGAGCCGGTGCGCCCTCTCGCTCACATCTCGGCCGAAGGAAGCCGACCGACCCTCGAGCTGTCGTTCGGCCAGCTCCGCGCAGTGGGCTCGGGTCAGGATCGGGTACCTCACTTGTCTCCCTCCTTGATGCTGGCCAGCATGGTCTTGCCCAGATCGATGGCGTGCTCGGCGTGGGCAATGACCATGGCCGGATCGGTTCGGATCATCCTGATCATTGCGTCGCGTGTCGAATCCCGGGCCGAAGAACCGGTGATCAATCGCACCACCCGGCCGATCAGTGAGTCCTCGAGGTCACGGTAGGTATGGGACCCGTCTATCTGCCCGGTGGAGGCGGTGACGACCGCGGTCACGAAGTCGAGAACCAACTGCATCTGCATCGCGGCTGAGGCTGGTGAAGCGCCGCGAGCCGCCAGCTCGGACAGCAGTACTTCGTCAACGTAGAAGACGGGAGGTTCGGTGTTCTCGTAGGGTTCGGTCGGTACGTGATCGCCCATGTGGACATAGCGCATCGTCTTGGCGGGCAGACCGAGCTTCGATCTGGTCTCGTCGTCGAGGCGGGTCGGCCTGAACAGGCTGATCTCGTGGTGGGTCCTGATCCTGAATCCGGTTCGGGCCAGCCAGGTTCCTTTGCGCCAGGGATGCAGCGGTTTGGGATCCCGGCCCTTCGTGCGTATCAGATACAGATCGACGGTGGCGCCGCTGGTGCTGGCCTGCAGTGCTCGGGGCCGGTGGGGGTAGGCCAGATCCACGATTCGGGGCAGCGTCTCGAGGTAGTCCAATGAGTGCTGCCACACCACGTCGGTGATCTTCAGGTAACTGGTGCTGGCTGTCACCAGCAGCGACAGCAGTGAAGGGCTGAGACCGGAGTCGCCCGCGCCTGTGCCCAACGTGCGCTTGAGCTCTTCGAAGTGCAGTTCCTCGGCCAGTACCAGCTCGACCTTGCGGATTGCGTAGGCGGCGGCGTCTTCCACGATGATCGACGAACCGGGCTCGCATTCCAGATCACCGAATCGCAACCGGGTCCCTTCGAAGACCTTTTCGAGGGAGACGGCTACGTCGAAGGGCCTTATGACCCGGGTCTCGCTGCTCACGAGCTAGCTGTGGTCTCGCTCTCGGGGCTGATCTCGGCGTTGACGTGCAGCTGGCCGGTCCAGTCGGTGGAGTAGGAATCGGTGATGAAGTTGAAGATGGCGACATCGCCCCGTCTAAGGATCCCGGCGTAACGGCCGGAATCGGCGGGCTCGGTGAAACCGGGGGGAGGGGCGACCACGATCTCCGCCGCCGTCCCGGCCCGGTCCTCCTCAAGATATTTGTAGCTGATCGACACCTCGACCGTGGCTTGCTCGCCCTCGAAGTGCTCGCTGAAGGAGATCTCGGCCGTGCCGCTGAGTTCTATCAGATCATTGTCCAGGGCTTTCCTCGTGTAGTGGAGATGGATGGACAGCGGCCTGTTCTCTTGTATGGGCGTTTTGGTGGCAACACCGGCACCCGACATCAACCGCTTCATGATCTTGTCGAAGTGGGGCAGATCGATGGCCTCGGGCGGACGGCGTGGCGGTTCCAGGTCGGAACGGAATCTCCTGACCCCAGCCTTGATTCGGCCTATGACTGTCTTGGCCACTAACGCCGAGTCCGGGTTCTGGTCTCCTCGGTTCGGATCGATGTTCCAGGCGTCGTGGCCTTTCGGCTCGGTGTCGCGCAGTGAAGCGTTGATGCCGTCGTCGGCCACGAACGTTCCCCGGACATAGGGAGGATTCTTTCCCACCTCCAGGTACTCGACCACCATGTGAGGCTTGCGCACCAAGGCGACCAGGCTGCGGTGGTCGGTCTCGGTGTCGCCCTCGGACTGCTCGGGGTATGACCAACCCTGAGGTTCGGCTACCAGGCCGAGGGCGCCGAGTCGATCGAAGTCTCTGTGACGTTTGAAGTCGTAACGTCTTCGCTCTTTGGTGTGGGTGTCCTGAGGGGTGGTGGCCAGCTCGTAGCTGTCGACGAAGGTCCTGAGCACGTCGTCGCACTTGGGTCGGGGATGCAGTGTCGTGCCGTCCGAGGTGTGAACCACGGCATGGAATCTCAGCGTCGGATCCTCAAGCGCCGGCCACCAAGAGCGCTCGATGGCGGTGACCAGGTCCTCGGGCTTTACGGTCGGCTTCACCAGCAGCAGGCTCGTGCCCAGATCTTCGACCCGGGCCGGATCCCGCACCCTCAGGCCCAGCACCGCCGCGACTTTGTCCGCTTCGTGGTTTTCGAAGGGAACAACGGTTTTTTCGTCGCAGGTTCTTCCGTACCGGGCGAAGCCGGTGAAGCTCTCGCGATCGAGATGGTGTGTATCCCAGTAGGTCATTCCCAGCAGCCGCCGGGTGACGCCGGGATCGTCGGCTCGTTCGAGAAAACAGGTGTAAGCGATCACGGTGCGGATGGCAGATCCCCGGATCAGTCCGGCCTTGCCGTAGCCGTAGGAGCCGCCGGCACTGCCGGACTTGTCCGTGAATCCAACGCTCACCAAGGCTTTGTAGAGCTTGGATTCGTCGTTCTTCCACGGTCCGTACATACCGCTGGCTGCTTGCTCTTGGATTACCAGATAGTCCAAGTCGCCCGAACCGAACAGGGATTTGCCCTTGATGCGGGCCGCTCGGTCAGCCAGTTCGGTCAACCCGAGATGCTTGATCAGCTCGAGCCTCTCGCTACCGCGGATCGAACGGAAATCGAAGGAGATCTCGAAGTCTCGGGGGGGGGGGGGGGGGGGGGCCAGAGCGAAGCTCGCTGGCCGCGTCCCAGGCATTCTGGATCACCTCACGGACCAGCACGGTGGCTTCGGGCGGTGGGTTGCCCTGCGAGAACACCCCCGGGGCTTTCACCGGCTCGTTGCGAAACAGCTTGGAGAGGTCTCCTGAGGTACCGCTACGGCTGGGATCGGTCGTTTCCCACACCCACTTCTGGTCCATGGCATCGTTCATGCTCGGCATCACTTCGACGGGGGTCGACAAACACCGGATCATAACTAGCTCACCGGGTCGGCGAACTCAGCAGCTTCTCTGAGATCGTAGGTATCTCTCGGCGGCCGGTATCCGTAGGGATTCACCAGAGCCTTCAGAGCGCACTGACTGCGACCAGATCGATGAGCCCGTCACTGGTAGCGGGCTGAGGGGGTGCCGAAGCGCAGGTTGCCTTCTTCGACGTCGGGGTTGGCGAAGAGGACCTCGCATTCCATCCGGTCGGGGTCGCGGAAGAACAAGCTGATCTTGCGTCCGAATTCGGTGACCACCCCGTCGGTCGCGCCGGCCGACACGAGTCGGCTGCGGATCTCACCGAAATCGTCGAGGCTGGCGGCGTGAAGTCCGATGTGATCGAGACGGCCCCGTCCGAACATGGGGACCTGATGATCGGCCTGGTTGTTGTCGGAGATCTCGAAGACGTTGAGCTCGGTTCCGGGACCGATGTTGATTACGGTGAGACGGGGACCGCCCGGGTACTCGGGTCCGTCGCTCTCGATGGTGGCGCCGAAGTTGTCCACGTAGAAGCGTTGCAGGCGGTCGGAGTCGTTGGTGATGGTGGCGACATGGTCGATTCCTTGGAGCAGCATGAGCGGGTTCCTTTCAGCTCTGTTCTCAGCTCTGTTCATGGCTGGTGGGAGTAGTCAATCATCTCCTGCTCGGTAACCGGCAGGCCAGCCTCGGATCCGAGGCCGGCCCCGGATCCGGTATTTCGGGGTGGTTCGGGGCATAATCGTAAGATGGACACTGCTCTGGACGGCAAGGTGGCGCTGGTCACCGGCGGTTCCCGTGGCATCGGCAAGGCCATCGCCGCCGCCTTCGTAGCTGAAGGGGCTCAGGTGATGATCACCAGCCGCCAAGCCGAAGCCTGCCGAGCGGCGGCGGCCGAGATCGGTTCGGAATGTGCGTGGATCGCCGGCAACGTCGGCGATGCCGACCACGCCGAAGCCGCCGTCGGAGCCACATGGGACCGCTTTGGCGCCATCGACATACTGGTCAACAACGCCGCCACCAACCCGTACGCGGGGCCGGTCATCGACACCGACATCCCCCGTTGGGACAAGACGCTGGCCGTCAACCTCACCGCTCCGCTGGTGTGGAGCCAACTGGTGTGGCGTCGCTGTATGCGGGATCAGGGCGGCGCCATCGTCAACATTTCGTCGACCGGGGCCTTCAAGACCAGCGAAACGTTCGGCAATTACGCCATCACCAAGGATGCGCTGATCCATCTCACCCGCCAGCTCGCGGTGGAGCTGGCCCCCAACGTGCGGGTCAACGCCATCGCTCCCGGCCTGATCCGCACCGAGTTCGCCCGAGCGCTGTGGGAGGACGGCAAGGGCGAGGCTGTGGCTCGGTCCTACCCCCTCGGACGTCTCGGCGAACCGACCGATATCGCCAACGCAGCCTTGTTCCTGGTTTCGGAGACATCGAGCTGGATGACGGGCGAGACCATGGTGATAGACGGAGGCGGCCTGTTGACCGTCGGCGGCTGACCGACCCGCCTCAAATCAGTTGCTATTCGGCAAGTAGCCTTCAATCGGTAGCTCTCCAGCAAATCTCCAGCAACTAGTCGAGGGAACCATGCTCGATCCGCTCAACATCGAAGACATCGGCGGCAAGAGCTTCGACCTGGCTATGTCGGAGTCGGCCCGACCCCTACTGGAAAAGGTCAGGGCCTTCATGGTCGACGTGGTGGTCCCGATGCAAGAAGAGTTCCAACGCCGGGGCGAAGACCGAGCCGACCCCTGGTCCTACGGACCTGGCCAACTGGAGGCGCTGGATGCGGCCAAGGCCCGGGCCAAAGAGGCTGGCCTGTGGAACTTCTTTCTTCCCGACGCCGAAACCGGTGAAGGTCTGTCCAACCTCGATTACGCCTACATTGCAGCTGAGCTGGGCAAGTACCCGCTCGGCCCCGAGACCCTCAACTGTTCTGCCCCCGACACCGGCAACATGGAGGTTCTGGAACGGGTGGGCACTCCCGCTCAGAAGCAAAAGTGGTTGAAACCGCTGCTTGACGGGGAGATCCGCTCCGCCTATGCCATGACCGAACCCGACGTGGCATCCTCCGATGCCAAGAACGTGAGCACCCGGGCCGTCCTCGACGGCGACGAATGGGTCATCGACGGGGAGAAGTTCTACATCTCCGGCGCTGGCGATCCCCGCTGCAAGATCATGATCGTCATGGTCAAGACCAACCCCGAGGCCGCTCCCCATCTCCAGCAGTCCCAGATACTGGTGCCGATCGACACCACGGGGGTGGAGATCGTAGGCCCCATGCATGTGCTCGGCGACGACGACTCTCCCCACGGTCACATGCACATACGGTTCAATGGGGTCAGGGTGCCCATAGACAACGTCTTGCTGGGCGAGGGCCGAGGTTTCGAGATCTCCCAGCTCCGTCTCGGCCCGGGCCGCATCCATCACTGCATGCGATCCATCGGCGCTGCCGAGCGGGCCTTGGAGCTCATGTGCACCCGGGGCTTGGCTCGGACGGCTTTCGGTCGACCACTGGCCAAGCTGGGCGGCAACACCGAGACCATTGCTCGGGCCCGCATCGAGATCGAGTCGATGCGCCTGATGGTGCTGCGGGCGGCCAAAGCCATGGACGAGATGGGCAACGCTGACGCCCGGGTATGGGTGAGCGCGGTCAAGGCCATGGTCCCGGCTCGGGTATGCGCCATCATCGACCAAGCCATGCAGATGCACGGCGCCGCCGGTTTGTCCCAGTGGACGCCGTTGGCCCGTATGTACAAGCATCAGCGCTCCCTGCGGTTGGCCGACGGCCCCGACGAGGTCCATTACATGGTGGTGGGCCGAGCCGAGCTCGCTCGCCACCGCGTTTAGGCTGTCAGGGTTGTCCTGATCGATGTCCTTATCGACTGGTCAACCGGCAGGATCGATCCGAGGAGAAGTTTCAGTGGGATTCCAACTTGTAAATGTCGACGGGCGAGCCGCTCTGGTCCTGGGAGAGGACTACTACGACTTGGAGACGGTGAGCAGCGGTGCGCTGGGCCCTGACCCCATGGCCGCTCTGTCCCACCCGGACCAGCTTTCGGACGTATCCGACGCCTTGGCCGAGTCGTCAGCTACGGGGCGACTCGGTGACGTCACGCTCGGCCCGCCGATACCTCGGCCCCAGAAGGTGTTCGGCATCGGTCTGAATTACAGGCTCCACGCAGCCGAGGCCGGCCATGCGATACCAGACAACCCGCTGGTCTTCACCAAGTTCCCGTCGTGTCTGGTCGGGCCGACCGCCGACGTGGAACTGCGCAGCGACCACTGCGACTACGAGGTCGAGCTGGTGGCGGTCATCGGGCCCGGCGGCAAAGACATCGCAATCGAGGACGCCTGGAGTCATGTGGTGGGGTTGACTGCCGGTCAGGACATCTCGGACCGGGCCCTTCAGTTCGAGTCCGAGCCTCCCCAGTTCAGCCTGGGCAAGTCGTTCGACACCTTCGGTCCTACCGGGCCGATGCTGGTGTCACCCGACAGCCTGCCCGATCCCGATGACCTGCACCTGGTCACCGAGGTCAACGGTGAGGTCCGCCAGGACGACACCACGGCCGACATGATCTTCGATATGGCCGCGCTGGTCTCGTACCTGTCGCAGATCATGACCCTGGTCACCGGGGACGTGATCTTCACCGGCACACCCGCCGGTGTCGGGGGGCCGCAGGGCAAGTACCTGGTCGACGGCGACCTGATCACCACCACTATTGCCGGTATAGGTACCATGGCCAACCGGTGCGTGCGGGTCCCGCATGCGTGAGAGCCATTATGAGTAAGGGTTCGGAAAGGATGAGCGTTGCCCTCGGGATCGATACTCGGTAACGCGGTCCCTCGCCTCGAAGACCCGGCCCTGCTGACCGGGAAGGCCCGCTTCGTCGCCGACATGGCTCCACCCGGATTGTTGCACGTGGCCTTCGTGCGGTCTCTGCTGGCCCATGCCGATATCACCGCCATCGACACCGGCGGAGCCGAGCGGGCCGAGGACGTGGCGGGAGTCTTCACCGCCGCCGACACCGAACTGAAGCCTCGGCCCTTCTTCTTCATGGTTCCTGCGGAGTTCAACCGTTCGCCGCTGGCCGACGGTGTAGTCCGTTTCGTCGGTGAGCCGGTGGTGATGGTGGCAGCGGAGTCCCAGGCGGCGGCCGCCGATGCTGCTGAGCTGATCTACGTCGACTACGAACCTCGCCCGGTGGTGGTCGATCCTCACGCTGCGCTCGAGCCCGATGCGCCGGTGCTGTTCGCCGATCACGACTCGAACCTGGTGATGGAACACTCGACCAGGGCCGAACCCGAAGCTCTGACCGGCCACGACGTGGTTGTCTCGGGCCGATTCGTCAACCATCGGGTGGCGGCCGCTCCCATCGAGCCGTCGGCAGTTCTGGCCGAACCCACCGGCGACGGCCTCACGGTGTGGTGCACCTCCCAGACCCCGTTCGGTGTCCGGGACGCGCTGGCCGGATCCCTTCACCTCGACCCGGGCCAGGTCCGTGTGATCGCCCCCGCGGTTGGGGGCGGGTTCGGGGCCAAAGCTCCCGTCTATCCCGAGTTCGTCCTCGTTGCCTGGCTGGCCCGCCATCTCGGTCGCCCGGTGCGATGGGTGGAGACCCGCAGCGAGAACCTGGTCAACATGGTGCAGGGTCGTGATCACGTCCATGACTACGAGCTCGGCCTCACCGGTGACGGCGTCATCTGCTGGCTGCGAGCCCGGGTCATGGCCAACGCCGGCGCCTATCCAGGCATCGGTGCCATCCTGCCCATGTTCACCATGACCATGGCATCGGGCCCCTACCGGATTCCGGTGGTGGACTTCGCTGCGTCCAGCGTGGTCACCAACACCACACCGGTGGGGGCTTTCAGGGGGGCGGGCCGGCCCGAGGCCACTGCCGCCATCGAACGGGTCATCGACTTGGCCGCTGTCGAGCTGGGGATCGACCCGGTGGAGTTGCGGCGGCGCAATCTGCTCGATCCTGACGAGTTCCCCCATACCACTGCCACCGGCGCGGTCATGGACTGCGGCAATTATCGGCGAGCCCTCGAGGTGGCCTTGGAGATGGCGGGTTACCGCGAACTGCGGGCCGAGCAGGAGCACCGCCGCCGGTGCGGAAATTCCAAGCTGATGGGCATCGGCGTTTCCACCTATGTGGAGGTGACAGCGGTGGGGCTCACCCAAGAGTACGGCGCGGTCGAGGTGGCCACCGACGGCACTTTCACGGTTAGGGCCGGCACTTCCTCCCACGGGCAGGGCCATGCCACCGCCTTCACCCAGATCCTCGGTGAAGTGTTGGGCGTGCCCCCCGAGCGGGTCCGCGTCGTCCACAGTGATACGGGCGAGGTGCCCCGGGGCACCGGTACCATGGCTTCACGATCCCTGCAAACCGCAGGCAGCGCAGTGTGGACCACCGCCAACGAGGTGCTCGAGCGGGCCAGGCTCATCGCTGCCCACCGGCTGGAAGCCAGCGCCGACGACATCGTCGTCACCACCGGCGGGCTCGGCGTGGCCGGGGTGCCGGCCCTGGTCATGTCGTGGTCGGATCTGGCTCTGGCCGCCGCTGGCGACGACCTACCCGACGGTGTGGATCCGGGCGGGTTGGCGGCCGAGGCCGATTTCGACCAAGGAGCCGCGTCCTACCCCTTCGGGGCCCATGTGGCCGTGGTCGAGATCGACGCCGAGACCGGAGACACCCGGCTGGTCCGCCACGTCGCTGTCGACGATTGCGGCCGTATTCTCAACCCCTTACTGGTGAAGGGCCAGGTCCACGGCGGGATCGCCCAGGGTGCGTCCCAGGCCCTCTACGAGCAGGTTCTCTACGACGACGACGGCAACCCCCGGACCGTGAACCTCGCCGACTACTGCCTGCCCGGCCCCACCGAACTGCCGGCCTACGAGACCGCCCACACCGAAACCCCCACGCCACTCAACCCGCTCGGAGCCAAGGGAGTCGGCGAGTCCGGCACGATCGGGTCCCTCCCGGCGGTGCAGAGCGCGGTTATAGATGCCCTCTCCCACCTGGGAATACGTCATCTCGATATGCCTTACACTCCCGAGAAGGTCTGGAAGGCGATCTCGGCAAGCCGATCGAACCGAGCTTGAATGGTCATCCCTACCGACCAGTAGGTAGGCTGATGTAGATGACCGTTGAAGCCGACCTCGTCCTACTGGCCGAACTGGAGCCGAGAGTGGAACAGCTCCTCGAGCGCCACCTCGCCCAGACCCGAGAATGGCATCCTCACACCCTGGTCCCTTGGAGTCGGGGCTCGGATTACTCTGCTGACTACGAGTGGACTCAAGCCCAGTCCGACTTCTCGACTCCGGCCCGTAGCGCCCTGTTCGTCAACGTCCTCACCGAGGACAACCTGCCCTACTACTTCCGGGACATAGAGCGAATTTTCGGTCGGGACGGGGCTTGGGGGGAATGGGTCCGGCGATGGACGGCCGAAGAGGGCAGGCACGGCATGGTCATCCACGACTATCTCGCCGTCACCCGGGCCCTCGACCCGGTGGAGTTGGAGCGGGCCCGGATGGCTCAGGTCCAGCGCGGTTTGGTTCCCGAGCCTCCCGACGTTCTCGAGGGCTTGGTTTACGTGACCCTCCAGGAATTGGCCACCCGGATCTCCCATTTCAACACCGGCAGCCACATTGACGACCCCTGCGGCCGAGCCATCATGCGCAGAGTCGCTTTCGACGAGAATTTACACTTCCTG
Source organism: Acidimicrobiales bacterium (assembly GCA_963422655.1). Taxonomy (GTDB): domain Bacteria; phylum Actinomycetota; class Acidimicrobiia; order Acidimicrobiales; family Aldehydirespiratoraceae; genus CATQHS01. The sequence continues at coordinate 2,791,860 of OY730440.1, forward strand.
TTCTACCGGGACGCCATGAGCGCGGCCATTGCCGTGGATCCGTCCAGAGCAGTCATAGCTATAGAAAACCAGGTGCGAGGGTTTGCCATGCCCGGGGAAGGGATACCCGGCTTCGAGAGTCATGCCCGTGTGATAGCCGGCGCCGGCATCTACGACCTCACCATCCACCACGATCAGATCCTTCAGCCGGTGATCGTGCGGGGATGGGACATACCCGGCCTCACCGGTCTTTCAGGGGAGGCGGAGTCGGCTCGCGTCCGGCTGATGAAGCAGATCGATCGCCATGACCGGGTGGGACGGATCCTGGCCGAACGCCGAGCTCGTCACCGCGAGACCGACCGGGAGGTATTGCCGGTCGGAGCATGACGGCCGGGTGCGAGTCGTAAAACGGGGCCGAAGGAGGTCGTCACCGCACCGGTGATGAATCTACATTTCATGGTATGGCATGGCTGGTAGTCGGCGATCGTGTCCTTGCCTCTCTGGAGATAGCCGAGACCGGTCGTGAACGGCGTCGGGGTCTGCTGGGTCGTGACAGCATGGAAGGGGCTTTGTTGCTGGAGCCGGCCCGATGGGTGCACACCCTGGGCATGCGTTTCACGATCGACGTCGCTTACTGCGATGCCGAGATGAGGGTGCTGCAGGTAACGAGGATGCACCCGCACCGCATCGGCCGGCCGGTGTGGAGGGCTCGCTCGGTGCTCGAGGCCACCGCTGGCGATTTCGGGCGATGGTGTGTGGAGCCGGGGGCTCAGATGGAGATCCGGCGATGACCGGGGTTCTGGTTCTGGTGGGAACCCCCATAGGCAACATGGGCGACCTGTCCCCCAGAGCCGCCGAAGCATTGGCCGCGGCCGATCTGATTTGCTGTGAAGACACCAGACGGACAGGTTTGATGCTCGACCGGATCGGCGTGAAGCCGGCTCAGCTCCGCCGGGTCGACGAGCACACCGAGCTGGCGGTCTCCGGCGATATCTGTCGGCTTCTCGACCGGGGCGCCACCGTGGTTGTGGTCACAGACGGCGGGATGCCCGGCATCAGCGATCCAGGCCAACGACTGGCCGACACGGCCATCGAGGCCGGTCACACCGTTACCACCGTGCCGGGGCCATCGGCCGGTGTGGCCGCGCTGGCAGTAAGCGGACTGCCGACGGCCCGGTGGGTTTTCGAGGGGTTCTTGCCCCGAGCTGGCGCCAGGCGGGCTACTCGGCTGGCTGAGATCGCCCGTGAGCGTCGCACTGTGGTGCTTTACGAGTCGCCCCACCGCCTCCGGGGCTGCTTGACCGACTTGGCCGAAACCTGCGGAGAGGGGCGCAGGGCGGTAGTGGCTCGGGAGCTCACCAAGCTTCACGAAGAGGTGGTGCGGGCAACGCTGGCCGAGTTGGGCGTCTGGGCCGACAACTCGGTCAAGGGAGAGGTGGTGATCGTGGTCGAGGGGGCGGAACCCGAGCCGGAGCCCGGCGACGGCCTGCTGACCGAAGCCGTGGAGGCGGCTGTTTCCTCCGGGGCCAGCCGCCGGGATGCAGCCGCTGAGGTGGCCGAGGTCTACGGCGTGTCCCGGCGCCGGACCTACGCTCTGGCCCTCGGGTTGAAAGGGACCGCGGCCACACCCACTGGCTAGGTTCGCTCCGTGAGAGCCATTGGTAGCCTGGCCAGCGATGCCGGTTCCGATCCTGGTCGCAGTGGCCTGGCCCTACGCCTCCGGCAGCCGTCATCTCGGCCACTTGGCCGGTGCTTACCTGCCAGCCGACATATACGCCCGCTACCAGCGGCTGGCCGGCAACGAGGTGCTGATGGTGAGCGGCTCCGACGTGCACGGCACTCCGATCACCGTGCGGGCCGACGCCGAAGGCGTGGAACCGGGTGTCATCGTCGACCGCTACCACCGCGAGTTCTGTCGGCAGTGGGAGGCAATCGGGATTTCGTGGGACCTCTACACCACCACCGGCACCGATAATCACGCCGCCGTGACCCAGGACATGTTCCTGCGCCAGCTCGAAGGCGGGCATATCGACAAACGCACTTCCGAACAGCTCTATGACCCGGTATCGGATCGTTTCCTGCCCGATCGCTACATCGAGGGTGTCTGCCCCCACTGCGACTACCCCGAAGCCCGAGGCGACCAGTGCGAGAACTGCGGCCGCACCCTCGACGCCACCGAGCTGATCGAACCCCGCTCCAAGATCAGCGGCGCCGCGCCGGTGCTGCGCCCGACCGAGCACTTCTACTTCCGCTACTCCAACTTCACCGGCGAGTTGGCGGCCTGGCTGAGCGCACGTCGAGGCTGGCGACCGCACGTGGTCAACTTCGCGCTGGGTTGGACCGAGGAGGGCCTCATCGATCGGGCCATCACCCGTGACTTGGACTGGGGCGTGGAGCTACCCGTCGATGACCTGGGTCCCGGCAAGCGCATCTACGTCTGGTACGACGCCGTCATCGGCTATCTGTCGGCTTCCAAGCAATGGGCGTCCGACCGGGGCGACCCCGACCGGTGGATGCACTGGTGGCACAACGACGCCGCCCGCCATGTGTACTTCATCGGCAAGGACAACATCCCGTTCCACTGCCTCTTCTGGCCGGCTCAGCTCATGGCGTATGGCGGCCTGCATCTGCCCGATGACGTGCCCGCCAACCAGTACGTCACCTTCAAGGGTGGCAAGGCCTCGGCCAGCCGGGGGGTCGGGCTCACCATCGATGAAGGCCTGGCCCGCTTCGAGCCCGACTCGTTGCGGTACGCCCTGGCTGCGGCCCTGCCCGAGCACGCTGACACCGAGATCTCCGAGGAGGAGATAGCCCGGCGCGTCAACGATGAGCTGGTGGCCACTTGGGGTAATCTCGTCAACCGGGTTCTGTCGCTGGCCGGCCAGAATCTGGTCGGTGTCGTCCCCGAGATCACCGAACGGACCCCTGAGGACCTGGCTCTGCTCGAGGCGATAGACGCAGCCCTGGCCGAGGCGGCCGGGCAGATCGACCGGGTGGAGCTCCGGGCCGGTTTGCGCACGGCCATGGACGCAGCCGCCCGGGTCAACGCCTATCTCAACGCCACCGAACCCTGGAAGCTGGTCCGATCGGATCCCGGTCGGGGCGCGGCCGTGCTGGTCACCGCAGTCGAAGCCATCGCCGGGGTGCGGGTAGGTCTCGCTCCCTACCTGCCCTTCTCGACCGCTTCTCTCGATGATGTGTACGGACCGGTGCGAGCCTGGCAGCGGCCCGCAGTGCCAGCCGGAACCAGACTCGTCAAACCTCCGCCGTTGTTCTCCAAGGTCGACCTGTCGGCACTGGTCTGAGAGTCGAGCGACCGTGGCCTGGGCCGATCAGCACTGCCATCTCCCGGAGGGATCCGATGGTCGAGCCGTGGTGGCCGAGGCCCGGTCGGCGGGGGTCGAGTTGCTGATAAACGTGGGCACCGACGTCGAGACCTCACGCCAGGCTCTGGCCGTGGCCGCAACCGATAACGGGGTGTGGGCCACGGCCGGCGTGCATCCTCACGAAGCGGCCGGAGGGATCGAAGGGCTGGAAGGCCTCCTGGGTGGTAGCGGCGTGGTGGCGGTGGGTGAGGCCGGGCTCGACTACCACTACGACCACTCGCCCCGAGCCACCCAACGCGACGTGTTCGCGGCCCAGATCGACTTGGCCCATCGGTACCGGCTACCGCTGGTGGTCCATTCCCGTTCGGCCTGGGACGACACTTTTGCGGTGCTCGACCGCAACGGCGTACCTGATCGCACTGTCTTCCACTGTTTCACCGGGAGTCCGGCCGAGGCGGCCGAATGCCTGGTGCGGGGCGCTTTCTTGTCGTTGTCGGGAATCATCACCTTCGCCAACGCCCATGAGTTGCGTGAAGCGGCGGCCTCGTGCCCGCTCGATCGGCTCCTCGTGGAGACCGACAGCCCTTACCTGGCTCCGGTTCCGCACCGTGGGAAGAAGAACCGGCCGGCTCTTGTACCTGTGGTCGGTGCGGCCGTGGCTGCGGCCAAAAGGCTTACCGTCGAAGAAGTGGAAGCCGCTACGTGGGCCACCACTCGATCTTTCTACGGCTTGGACTGAGTCGGAGGACGAGCCGACAATAGTTGCATTCCTGTTACGATGCGCCTACATTTTGGTGATGTCGCCCGCCGGGTAGGTGGGCGGTGGTTTCTCGGACAGAGGGAAGGACGGAGCTCTGGACGGAATCCGCTTGATTTGGCGACGGCGCGGACGCGCGAGTTCGCTTGCGGCGGCTGTGGTTTTCTGTGTCGGGATCACGGGCTCGGTCGGCGCGCAGCCGTTTCGGTGGCCCCCCTCGCTCGAGACTGTTGATCCGACGTCCAGCGTGGATGCCGAATCGTTGGCCGATCGGGCCGACCGTTGGCGGGACGCCCGAGATCGATATGTGAGGGAGGCCATAATTCGTGCCGAGAATCTGGCTGCTATCACGAAATTGATCGAGGCCGAGGCAGAAGCCCGCAAGGCGGCCGCCGACCAGCAGGAGCAGACCCGCGCTGCCGCCCGGTCCGGTACTGCCGTGAGTGCTGTCACCACGACCACCAGTGCTGTTCCGGTCACTGCTGAGAGCGGTGAGGATGCTGAGAGCGGTGAGGATGCTGAGAGCGGTGAGGATGCTGAGAGCGGTGAGGATGCGAATCCTGCCGGTGGCTCGGGCCCGGATGATTTCGGAGTGCTGCCACCTGCCGACGGCCCCACTGATTTCGGAGTGCTGCTACCTGCCGACGGCCCCACTGATTTCGGAGTGCTGCCACCTGCCGACGGCCCCACTCTCGAACAGTGGAACGAGCTGCGCAACTGCGAATCCCGACACGACTACGGAGCCATCAGCACGAGTGGGCGCTACCGGGGCGCCTACCAGTTCTCGCGTACCACATGGGACTGGGTGGCCAGCATCCACAATCGGGATCTGGTCGGAAGCGACCCCGCCGAGGCGTCTCGAGCCGATCAGGATCAGATGGCCTACAAGCTCTACTCCATGAATGGTCACAAGCCGTGGCCGGTGTGCGGAGTGCATATCCGCTGACTCACAGCCCTTCGACTTTGAGAGCCTTGATGCGAGAGTTCGACATCTCGCCTCGAAGGGCCTTCGGTCAGAACTTTGTTGTCGACCCCAACACGGTTCGGCGGATGGCCCGGCTCAGCGGGGTCGGGCTCGGAGACCATGTGATCGAGATCGGAGCCGGTCTGGGGTCCCTAACCCTGGCTCTGGCCGAGACCGGTGCCACGGTCCGAGCCGTGGAGGTGGATCACAACCTCCTCCCGACTCTGCAACGTGTCGTTGCCGAAGCCCGAGCCGGGGCCGGATCAGCGACCGTCGAGATCATCGAGGGCGACGCCCGCACCCTGGACTGGTGTACTACCCTTTCCGGGGCCGACCGTTGGATCATGGTTGCCAACCTGCCCTACAACCTGGCTACGCCGCTGGTGCTGGATCTGCTGCGTGATGCCGATTCGATCAAGTCCATGGTGGTGATGGTGCAAAGAGAGGCAGGGGAGAGGCTGGCGGCTCCAGCCGGCCGGCCTGGTCGGGGGATCCCCAGCGTGGTGGTGGAGTCGTACGGCTCGGCCCGGGTAATGGCCGCGGTCCCGGCCACGGTGTTCTATCCCCGGCCCAAGGTCTCCTCGGTGATCGTGCGTATCGACCGCGGCGACTCGAGGTTGGCGGTCGATCAGCGGGATCGTCTCGAACGGCTCGTTCGGGCCGGGTTCGGCAAGCGGCGCAAGATGCTGCGCAAGTCGTTGAGCGGTTTCGTCGATCAAGATGGGTTCGACCGGGCTCGGATCGACCCGACGGCCCGGCCCGAGGTCTTGACCTTCGATCAGTGGCGATGCCTTGCCGCCGAGTCGTCGTAGGGTAGGTCCAACTCGGTGTCGACGGTGAAGCCAGGGGAGGTCGGCGGTGTGGTCTCGGTCTTCGCCCCCGCCAAGCTCACGCTCTCGCTGCGGATAACCGGCGTCCGAGACGACGGCTACCACGAGATCGACGCTGAGATCGTGACTGTGGACGTCGGCGATCGGCTCGAGATCGAGCCCGGTGAAACGGTGGTGCGGATGATCGACCGCACCACCTCGGGTATTGGGGGGCTGGCCCCGTCTGGGGACAGTCTCGTGGCCGATGCCCTGAGACTGGCCCGACGATCGGCCCGGGTCACCATCACCAAGATCATCCCGGCCGGGGCCGGACTGGGCGGAGGGTCGGCCGATGCGGCTGCCGTTCTGCGCTGGGCCGGCTTCGACGATCCGAGAGCGGCTGCGTCCATAGGCGCCGACGTGGGCTTCTGCCTGGCGGGGGGACGGGCCCGGGTGCGCGGCATGGGGGAGATCGTCGAAGAGCGGCCTCATGTGTCGGAGCAGTACACGCTCCTCACTCCCCCCATAGCGTGTTACACCCCGGCCGTCTACGCGGCCTGGGACCATCTGGGGTGCCCCGTCGGGCCCAACGGCAACGATCTGGAGCCCGCCGCGCTGGCCGTGGCTCCAGAACTGGCGCGCTGGCGTGACGATCTCGGTGAGGCGACCGGCCTCATCCCCCGACTGGCCGGCAGCGGAAGCACCTGGTTCGTGGCCGGCGCCCACCCGGGCTCGGGCCGAAAAGTCGTCTCGACCACTCCGGCCTTGGGGGCTCGATCAGCGCCCGGGTACCGGGGAAGGCGTTGAGAGCGCTACTTGCGGCGCTGGTGGCGGGTCCGGCGCAACATCTTCTTGTGTTTCTTCTTGCGCATCCGCTTGCGGCGCTTCTTGATCAACGATCCCACGAGAAGTGTACGTTAGCGCGGCGGGAGGGAATCGACGCGTCGGGGCCGGTGCGGTCCGGTAACGTGACCGGCACCCCGTTAGTCGGTGGGGGAGATGGCCGGTAGTTCAACAGGCAGAACGTCGGACTTTGACTCCGGATGTTGCAGGTTCGAGCCCTGCCCGGCCAGCCCATCACACATGATCGTCTCGGTCGTCACAAGCCCATGAAGCTGCAGACTCACAAGCAACTGCACGTGGTGGCCGGTCGGGCCAGCACCGGCCTCGCCCTCGAAATCTGTGCCGAGCTCGGCGTCGAGCTGGGTACGGCCGACATCGAAGAGTTCGCCAACGGCGAGATCCACGTCCGTTACGGCGAGTCGATCCGGGGCTGTGACGTCTTCATCATCCAAACCCACGCCGAGTTGGGGACGATGTCGATAAACGACGTCATCATGGAACAGATGATCATGGTGGACGCGGCCAAGCGGGCCTCGGCCAAGCGCATCACCGCGGTTGCTCCCTTCTACGGGTACGCCCGCCAGGATCGCAAGGCCTCGGGCCGGGAACCCATTTCAGCGCGACTGCTCGCCGATCTCTTCACCGTGGCCGGCACCAAGCGGTTGCTGTCGGTGGATCTGCATTCGGGCCAGATCCAGGGTTTCTTCGACGGTCCCGTCGATCACCTCACGGCCATGCCCGTCCTCGTGGACCATCTCCGGAGTCTGGGAGAAAAGGATCTCGTGATCGTATCGCCCGATGCCGGGCGGGTGCAGGTGGCCGAGCGCTACACAAACGTCTTGCATGCCGACCTGGCGATAGTCCACAAGCGCAGAGCCAAGGACAGCAGGAACCAGGTGGAGGCCAAAGAGATCGTGGGTGAGGTCAACGGCCGGACATGCGTGCTCGTCGACGACATGATCGACACGGGCGCCACCATCGTGGCCGCGGCCGATCTGCTGGCGGCCAGTGGCGCCCGTCGGGTCATCGCCGCCACCACCCACGGAGTTTTCTCGGGTTCGGCCGTCGACCGGTTGAAGAGCTCGGTCATCGAGAGCGTCGTGTGTACCGACACCCTGCCGCTGCCCCCGGGCAAGCTCTTCGACAAGCTGACCGTGGTCTCGGTTGCACCGATCGTGGCTCGGGCCATCTCGGCTGTGTTCGAGGACACTTCGGTCAGTGAGATCTTCGGCGGTAACAACTTGGCTTGACCAACTGTATCCTCGGCCCTCGGGAAGCTGGGCTCTTGCAGCCGAGCCCCGATCGTTGAGCGGAGGTAGGGCTCGGCGAGACGATGATTGGCGAGATGACGACTGGCGAGACGATCGAGGCAGCAAGATGGCAGGAGTAGTGCTAACGGTTGAGACGGGCCGGAATTTGGGCACCCGGCCCAGCCGACGCCTCCGCCGAAGTGGCTGGATTCCGGCGGTCGTGTACGGCCAGGGCGGCGACTCCATGGCCGTGTCGATCGATCAGGGCGACCTGCGGACGGCACTGGCCACCGAATCCGGGTTGAACGCCTTGGTCACTCTTGATGTCGAAGGCGTCGAGCAACTCTCGATCATCAAGGACCTTCAGCGTCATCCGGTGCGTCGCGACGTGCTTCACATCGACTTCTTGCGCATCGATCCCGACCGGGAGCTCGAGGTGGATGTGCCGCTGGTGCTCACCGGGGAGGCCAAGAAGGTGACTCAAGCCAGCGGCATGGTCGATCAGATCATCCATCGGCTGCCGATCCGGGCCCGGCCGGCCGATATTCCGGTCGAGGTCGTCGCCGATGTCAGCGACCTCGAGGTCGGCAGCTCGTTGCGGGTCGGTGACATCTCCCTGCCTGAGGGTGTGGCGGTGACCAGCGACTCCGAGTCCGCTTTCGCCGTCGGGCTCATTACCCGTTCCACCAAGGAGTACCTGCGTCAGCTCAAGCAGGCCGAGGAAGATGCGGAGCTCTACACCCCGGAGGGCGAGCTGCCCGGCTCCGCTGATGACACCGGTGGCCGCGGGGATGGCGTCGCGGGCGACGACCAGTCCTGAAGCGGGCGTGGCGAGCCGTCGCCATGGCGACCATGCGCCGACCGCTTCGCCGGGGCGCGGCTGCCGACCTGCTGGTGGTCGGACTGGGCAACCCGGGTTCTGAATACGCCGGGACCCGTCACAACGTGGGTCAGTGGGTAGTCGATGAGTTGGTCCGCCGTCACGGTGACCGGCTGCGCCGGGCCCGAACGCAACCGGCTCGGGTTGCCGAACTGTCGATAGCCGGCCGCCCGGTGGCCGTGGCGGTACCGGTCACCTACGTGAACGAATCGGGGCGGGCCGTCGGCCCGCTGTTGCGCCGGTACGGGATCATCGACATCGCTCGGCTGGTGATTGTCCATGACGAGCTCGACCTTCCGGTCGGCCGGCTCCGGGTCAAGGTCGGGGGCGGTCTGGCTGGCCACAACGGGTTGAAGTCGATCCGGGCCCATGTTCGGTCCGATGCTTTCGCCCGGGTTCGTATCGGGATAGGGCGGCCGGCTCGCACTCCCAGAGGCGGCGGCTACGTCTTGGCCCGGCCCGGTCGGACCGAGCGGGCCCAGCTCGATGACGTGGTGGCCCGGGCTGCCGACGCGGTCGAGCACTACGGTGATCACACCATCGCGGAGACCATGAGCCGTTACAACGCGGCGAGCTGACCGGCCCGTTCGATGAGCCCGACCGACCTACGCGGCCTGCTCGACTCACTGGCCGCCGATCCGGCGCTGACGGCGCTGCTGGGCCGCCGCAACGCAGCCATGGCCGTGCCCGCACCCGGACGGGCTCTGGCCCTGGCCGGATTGGCTGTCGCCTCTGATCGTCGGCCCCTGCTGGTGGTCACCGCCACCCGGACCGAGGCCGAGCGGCTCGAAACGGATCTGGCTGCCGTTCTGGGGGCCGGAGAGGTCGAGCTGTTCCCGGCTTGGGAGACGCTCCCCCTCGAGAGGGTCAGTCCGGCCTTGGAGACCATGGGTCGGCGCCTGCGGGTATTGCACCGGTTGGGCCACCCCGATCGGATGCCCTCCGTCGTGGTGGCTTCGGCCCGGGCCTTGGCCCAGGGCGTGGATCCCGGTGCCGCGGTGTCTCGGGTCACCGTGGGTAAGGGCGACGTGATCGACTCCACCGGATTGGTCGAACAGCTCGTGGCTTTCGGTTACCGCCGGGAGCACCAAGTCGAGAACCGGGGTGAGATAGCGGTCAGGGGTTCGATCGTCGACGTTTACCCGTCCACGGCTACCGCTCCGGTCCGGATCGACTTCTGGGGTGACGAGATCGAGAGGGTGACCGAGTTCTCCGTGGGCGACCAGCGTTCGACGGAGACGATCCCGCGGATCGAGATCTACCCCTGCCGGGAACTCAGGCCGAGCCGGGCCGTGCGGGAGCGAGCTGCTCGCTTGGCCGTCGCCGAGCCCTGGGGTCGACAACAGTGGGAACGGTTCGCTGCCGGTGAGATCTTCGACGGCATGGAGTCGTGGTGGCCGTGGCTCGTGGAGGAGCCGACCGTGCTGACCGAACTGGTTCCGGCCAGCGGCGCCATTGTGATGGTGGAACCGGGCCGGATCCGGGATCGGGCCGCGGCCGTATCTGACGAAGAAGAGGATCTGGTGACCGTTCTGGCTCGGACCTGGGGCACCGATGGTTCGGTGATGCCGCGTTTGAACTTCGAGTTCACGCGGCTGCTGGCCGGCGTCCGGACCCCGGTCTGGACCGTTTTTGACACCCCTGACTCGCCCGAAACCACGGCCATGGCCGTTTCGGCTTGGCCGTCCGGAGCCGACATCGAATCCCGCGCCGACCGGATCCAGGGATTGCTGGCCGATGGATACCGCGTCGTCCTCTGCGTCGACCGGCCCCAAGCCGCCCAGCAGTTGACCGGCCTGCTGGGTGTTCATGGCGTCCAACTGCGGGCCGCGGCGACCTCCGCCAGCTTGGCCCGACCCGGCGGGTATGTCGTCACTGTCCCCGTGGAGACCGGCGCCATCATGGCCGGATCCAAGGTGGCGGTCCTGGCCGAGAGTGACGTCACCGGCCGGCGGCGATCTCACCGCCGGCCCCGAGCCGGGTCCCGCGATCTTCGGGGCTTCTTCGACGGATTGGAGGCGGGTGCCTTCGTGGTCCACCAGCACCACGGAATCGCTCGTTTCGGCGGGATGGTGCAGCGCCGCATATCCGACCGCGACCGCGATTACCTGTTGCTGGAGTACCGCGGTGGCAAGCTCTACGTGCCGTCCGACCAGATCGACTCGATCCGGTTGTATACCGGCGGCGACACCCCGACCATGTCTCGAATGGGCGGCGCCGACTGGGCTGCCGCCAAGGCTCGGGTCCGTACCGCGGCCCAGCAGATCGCCCAGGAACTGGTGGATCTGTACCGGAAACGGATCACCATGGCCGGGCACGCCTACCCGCCCGACACGCCGTGGCAGAAAGAGCTGGAGGACGGCTTCGAATACCAGGAAACCCGAGACCAGCTCCGGGCCGTCACCGAGGTAAAGCAAGACATGGAGCGAGCCGTGCCCATGGATCGGCTCGTGGTCGGCGACGTGGGTTTCGGCAAGACCGAGATCGCCCTGCGGGCCGCGTTCAAAGCTATTCAGGACGGCCGCCAGGTCGCAGTCCTGGTGCCGACCACCCTGTTGGCCCAGCAGCACCTGCAGACTTTCCGGGACCGGTACGGGCCTTACCCGGTCCAAGTCGAGGTGCTGAGCCGCTTTTTGAGCCCGGCCCGAGCCCGCCGGGTCGTCGCTGGCCTGTCCGCCGGAGAGGTCGATCTCGTAATCGGAACCCACCGGTTGCTGTCGTCCGACGTCGGGTTCAAGAACCTGGGGCTTCTGGTGATAGACGAAGAACAACGCTTCGGCGTCCAGCACAAGGAGGCGATCAAGGCGCTGCGAGCCGGTGTCGACGTGCTCACGCTGACGGCCACGCCGATACCGAGGACCCTCGAGATGAGCCTGACCGGCATCCGCGACATGTCGTTGTTGAACACCCCGCCCGCGGACCGCCAACCCATCCTCACCTACGTCGGTGAATATGCCGACCGGCCCGTAGCCGAGGCCATCCGGCGTGAGCGGTTGCGGGAGGGACAGGTCTTCTACGTCCACAACCGGGTGATGGACATCGAACATGTCGCCGATCGGCTGCGAACCCTGGTCCCCGAGGCTCGGATAGCGGTGGCGCACGGCCAGATGGACGAGGCATTGCTGGAGCGGGTCGTCCTCGACTTCTGGGAGGGAGCCCATGACGTGCTGGTGTGCACGACCATCATCGAGTCCGGCATCGACATGCCTACTGTCAACACCCTCGTGGTGGACCGAGCCGATCAGCTCGGGCTGGGCCAGCTCCACCAGATCCGGGGCCGGGTCGGCCGATCCGACCAGCGGGCTTACGCCTACCTGTTCCACCCCGTGGACCGAGCCCTCACCGACGAGTCGTACGAACGGCTCAGAACCATCGGCGAAACCACCGAGCTGGGGTCGGGCTTTCGCATCGCCATGCGGGACTTGGAGATAAGGGGCGCCGGCAACCTGCTCGGGGAAGCCCAGTCCGGTCACATCGCCGCAGTCGGTTACGATCTCTACTGCCAGATGGTCACCGAAGCGGTGGCCGAACTGAAGGGGGAACCCGCCGCTGAGGCGGTGGAAGTGAGCATCGAGATACCGGTCGATGCCCATCTGCCCGCGGGCTACGTCGGTGAAGAGGTGTCCCGGCTCGAGGCCTACCGACGTTTGGCCGGCGTGACCACCAGAGCCGAGCTCGACGACGTGCGGGCCGAGTGGATCGATCGGTTCGGTCCCGTACCCGAGCCGGCCCTGACCCTGCTCGGAGTGGGGCGAATCAGAGTCGAGTGCATCCGCACGGGAATCACCGAGGTTGCTGCGACACGCAGCTCCGGGTTCGGCGACTCCGATCACATGGTGCGGATGGCTCCGGTCCGCTTGCCGGCCAGCCGACAGGTCCGGCTGGCGCGCCTCTACGGGGGACGGCGCCGCCCCGGCACCATCTACAAGGAAGCCGCCGCCGAACTACAGGTTGCCTTGCGGGGCCGGGACGGGCCCTTGGTCGACCAGGTGTTGAGCGTGATCGCCGAAGTCGTCGCCGATGACGACCCAGTGCCGCTGGTTGCTACCGCCGACGGGACCACCGGCGGCGGTAAGGTCTCGGGTTCGTGATGCGCCTCGGATTGCTCGTCGCCCCGGTCGCAGCGGCAGTAGCCGTCGTCTTGGCTTCGGGTTGCGGGTCCTCCTACCAGGTGGCGGCTTCGGTAGCTGGAGTCGAGTACAGAGTCGACGACCTGCACGATTATCTGGTTGCCATCGACCCTGACCGCGTCGTCGTCCCCCGTTCGGATGTGGCTCTCTGGCTCCAGGATTGGATCTTTTTCACGGCGCTCGAGCTGGAGTTGACCGAGCGAGGGGTGACCGTTGCCGAGATCGACGATGCCACAGCGTTGGACACCATGTCAGAATTCGATCCATCCTTCGATCCCGACCGAGCCGGGAGCGAGGTGCTGATCCATCAGCAGGCTCTGCGAGGGGTGGTCATGGAGTGGGTTCGACACCAGTTTCCCGATGCGGTCGTGAACGATTCGGAGGTGGAGGTCCCCAACTATTTGTGCTCCAACCACATCCTGGTGGGCTCGGCTGCCGAAGCCGAAGATGTCCTGGTTCGTCTCGATGCCGGCGAGCCATTCGGGGAACTAGCGGCCGAACTGTCCTTGGATCCGGGCAGTGGGTCGTCCGGAGGCGAGCTCGGCTGTGCCGTCGAAGGGTCTTTCGTGGCCGAATTCGAAGAGGCTGCCTACGGGGCCGGCGCCGACAACGTCGTGGTGGCCGAGTCCGGCTTCGGCCACCACGTCATAGAGGTGCTCAGCGCCGGGCCGGCCACGGCCGAGCATCACCCCGACGTAGCGGCCGAGGAGCTCGAGTCGGTCCGGGAGCTGGTATTCGAGCAGGCTCGATCCCAGGTCCAGGCCGGCATCGAGGGGCAGCGGCAGATGTTTCTCGGCCAGCTCACCGAAGACGTGTTCGATCGTTACGCCGATCAGGTTCGTGTCGATCGCCGCTACGGGGAGTGGGACCCCGAGTTGTTCCGGATCTTCACCCAACCTGCGGGTTGACCGGGCTCGGATGGGTCGGATCACGGTCGTGGGCCTGGGGCCGGCCGGCCCCGAGCTGGTCACTGCCGAAACTCTGGCCGTAATCGCTGCTCACGACCGGCGTTTCGTCCGAACCGCTCGGCACCCCTCGGCCGAGGTGGTCAGTGATGCCGTCGCCTTCGACCACGTGTACGAGACGGAGCAGAGCGTCCTCGCTGCCGACGAGACGATCGCGAATCGGCTGATCGAGGCCTCTGGTGATGGTGACCTCCTCTACGCGGTGCCCGGCTCGCCGCTGGTGCTGGAACCCACGGTCGAACGGCTGCGAACCGCAGGCGACTCCAAGCCGGTGGAGCTGAATATCCGTCCGGCCCTGTCGTTTTTGGAACTGGCTTGGGTCCGGCTGGGTATCGATCCGATGGAGAAGTGCGTCGGGTTGATCGACGGTGAGCGTTTCGCTGCCGAAGCAGCCAGCCGGGTCGGGCCGCTGCTGGTAGCGAACTGGCGTCGCGGTCACGGGTTGGCCCCTGTCGAGTCGGGCCCGGGCGATGGGCGCCGTGTCGTGGTGCTGCAGAGTCTCGGGCTCGCCGCCGAAGCCGTGTTCGAGGTGTCTTGGGACGACCTCAAAGACAGTGTCGACACCGACCACCTCACCTCGATCTATGTTCCGGGCCAAGCCGGGCCAGCTTCGGCCGAGCTGGCCCGTTTCGACGAGCTGGTTCGGGTCTTGCGCCAGCGATGCCCCTGGGATCGCCAGCAGACCCATGCCAGCCTCCGCCGCCACCTCCTGTCCGAAGTCCATGAGACGCTGGAAGCCCTCGATGCTCGGGCCGGTCACTCCGACTCCGAGATCATGGACGAAATCGACGACCTCTTGGAAGAAGAACTGGGTGACCTGCTGTTCCAGATCGTTTTCCACGCCCGGCTGGCCACCGAACGGGGCGCATTCACTCTGGCCGGCGTCGCCCGCCGGGTTCACGACAAGCTCGTAGCTCGCCATCCCCACGTCTTCGGCGACGTCGAGGCCACTGACACCGAATCGGTGCTGGCCAACTGGGAGGCGATCAAGCGGGTCGAGAAGAACCGGAGCTCGGCCATGGACGGCCTGCCCGGGTCGCTCCCGGCGTTGCTTTGGGCGCTGGGGGTGCAGAAGCGGGCCGCCTCGGCCGGGCTCGCCCCGGCAGCCGACGAACTGGAGCTCGCTTGCACCGACATCTCCGATGCCTTGGTCCGGCTCCGGGCCGCGGGCAATGGCAGTGACGGTGAGGCCGAGCTGGGCGCCTTGTTGTTCTCGGCTGTGCAAGTGGCCCGGCGACTGTCCCATGATCCCGAGGCGGCGCTGAGGGCTGCGGTGAGGAGCTTCGAGCAGCGTTTCCGCGGTATGGAGGATCTGGCCCGCGCCGGTGGGCTCGACTTGGCCTCAGTACCGGACCAGCAGCGGGTCGAGCTGTGGCGCCGTTGCGGCCCCTCCGCTCGGGTTACTCGAACGGGCCGTGGACCAGTTATCTTGCCGGGCACGCTGACGGACGCCCGCGGGTGAGGACGGAGCGGCGTCCGGTTCCGGTACCGCGCCGTGCCGGATGACACGGAGGTTCGATGGTGAGTCCGATCAACCATGTACACGCCCGTGAGGTGTTCGACTCCCGCGGCAATCCAACCGTGGAAGTAGAGGTTCGACTCGATTCGGATGCCGTCGGCACGGCCATGGTGCCGTCGGGCGCGTCCACGGGCGTCTTCGAGGCGGTCGAGCTTCGTGACGGCGGTGCCCGACTCATGGGTCGAGGTGTTCTGAACGCGGTGGGATTTGCCAATGGCGAGCTGGCCGATGCGGTCCGGGGCATGGACGCCGTCGACCAGCGCCTCGTCGATGCGGTCTTGATCGGTGTCGATGGCACCGACGACAAGAGCCGGGTCGGCGCCAACTCGATCTGCGGGGTCTCCCTGGCCGTCGCCCATGCCGCCGCCGCCGAGCTGGGGATACCGCTGTGGCGCCATCTCGGTGGCGCCAACGCCCATGTTCTGCCGGTTCCGATGCTGAACGTGCTCAACGGTGGGGCCCACGCCAACAACAACATCGACTTTCAGGAGTTCATGGTCCTGCCGGTGGGGGCGGCGTCTTATCGTGAGGGCCTGCAATGGGGGGTGGAGACCTATCACGGGTTGAGGAGCGTGCTGGCCGAGCGGGGCCTGTCGACCGGTATCGGCGACGAAGGGGGGTTCGCTCCCGACTTGGGGTCCAACGAGGAAGCTCTCGGGCTGCTCGTCGATGCCATCGAGCGAAGCGGCCTGGTGCCCGGTGCCGACATGGCCATAGCCCTGGATGTGGCTTCCAGCGAGTTCTTCGACCGTGGCCGGTACCGGTTGGCGGCAGAGGACCGGGTTCTGTCGCCCGACCAGATGGTGGCCGAGTTGGAGCGGTTGTGCGACAACTACCCGATCGTTTCGGTCGAAGACGGTATGGCCGAAGAGGACTGGGAAGGCTGGTCCGCCCTCACTGCGGCGCTGGGCCGGCGCATCCAGTTGGTCGGAGACGATCTCTTCGTCACCAGCACGGTCCGCCTGTCCCTCGGTATCGAAATGGGTGTGGCCAACTCGATCCTGGTGAAGGTCAACCAAGTCGGCACCCTCACCGAGACGCTCGAGAGCGTCGAACTGGCCGCCAGCCGCGGCTACACGGCGGTGATCTCGCACCGCAGCGGGGATACCGAGGACACCACCATCGCCGATCTGGCCGTGGCCACCAATTGTGGCCAGATCAAGACCGGGGCGCCGGCCCGCAGCGACCGGGTGGCCAAGTACAACCGGCTGCTGCGGATCGAAGAGCATCTGGGAGAAGCGGCGGCTTACCGGGGCCGAGCCGCACTGGCCGGTCCGCCATGACCGCGAAGACGGGTCGAATGCTCCAAGGCATGCTGATGTTGGCCGTGCTGATGTTGGCCGTGCTGGTTCTGGGGGCGTCGTCGGTGCAGACCTGGATTGATCAGCGTACCCAGACCGTAGTCGAGCAACGGCTGGCCGACGAGCTCGATGTTCGGATCGCCGAGCTCGAAGCAGAGGTGAAGCGACGCAAAAGCCCTGACGGAGCCCGGTACCGGGCCCTCTGTTTCGGTCCCTATGTCGAATCCGGCACCGAGGTGTATGCCGTTTTGGGCGTGAGCGGTTGCGTCGACAATAGGCAAGTACCGGGTTCCTGAGCCCGTCCGCTGGTCCCTTATGCTCTCGAGGATGGCAACAGTAGACCCGCGAGCGGTGGCATCCACACAAGAAGTGGTCGAGGTATTGACCGGGCACGGCTACTTGCCCGACCAAGGCTTGGCCACGGCGGTTTACCTGGCCCTGCGACTGCGCCGACCGCTGCTGTTGGAGGGAGAGCCCGGCGTTGGCAAGACCGAGGTGGCCAATGTGCTGGCGAGCTGGATCGGCGGAGGCCTGATCCGGCTCCAATGCTATGAGGGCATCGATGTGGCCCAAGCCGTCTACGAGTGGGACTACGCCCGCCAGCTACTGTACCTGCGGGTGGCCGAAGCCACCGGCCGGGCCCGGGCCCTGGACGCGGCGGAGCTGTCCAGTGAGCTCTACGACGAGCGCTTCCTGATCCGCCGACCCCTTCTCCAAGCCATCGAGCCCTCCGAAGGGCCACCGCCGGTGCTGCTGGTCGATGAGGTCGATCGAGCCGACGATGAGTTCGAAGCCTTCCTGCTCGAGATCCTCTCCGACTACTCGGTCACCATTCCCGAAGTCGGCACGTTCGCAGCGCTCGACCCGCCCGTCGTGGTGGTCACTTCCAACCGCACCCGCGACGTTCACGATGCCCTCAAGCGGCGATGCCTGTACCACTGGGTCGATCATCCCGACCAGCAACGAGAAGTGGATATCATCAGGCTCCGGGCCCCCCATGTGAGCGAGACCCTGGCCGGCCAAGTCGCTCATGCTGCCGCCGCCATCCGTGAGATCGGCCTCTACAAGCCCCCGGGGGTGGCCGAGACCATCGACTGGGCCCGAGCCCTGAGCCTGCTCGGCGGCGAGGCACTGGTGGCTGAGCACGTGACGGCTACGCTGGGCACGCTGCTCAAGTACCGCGAGGACCACGAACGGGTCACCGATCATGACTTGACCTCCATCGTTTCGCGGGCTCGGGCCGCGGGCGAGCCGTGACGGTCCAGGCTCCGGAGTCGGTTGCGGTCGGGTTCGTTGCCGCGCTGCGGGCCGCGGGGCTGGAGGTGTCGCTCCTCTCGTCCATGCTGTACGCCGAGGCGCTCGCCGCGGTCGGGGTCGGTCGTCGCGATCCCGTTTACTGGGCCGGACGGGCCACGCTCGTTCACTGTCCCGAGAACTTCGAGACTTACGACGCCGTGTTCGGCTCCTACTGGACCGGTGGAGCCGGTCGGGTCCGGCCACCGGCGGCGGTAGTGCCTGTAACCATCGAGCTCGACGATCCCGATGCCGACGACGACGGGGTCGATCCCTACGAAGGTGAGGGCGAGCGTGTCACCGTGCGGTACAGCTCGACTGAGATTCTGGCCAGCAAGGACTTCGCCGATTACAGCGACGACGAGCTCGCCGAAGCCCGGCGTCTGATGGAACGGCTGGGCCGGGAGGGACCGATGCGATCGAGCCGCCGACACCGGGCCAGCCGTTCGGCCCGGGGCCGCCCCGACGTTCGCGGCACCGTCCGGGGCGCTTTGCGAGCCGGGGGCGAACCGGTGCGACTCCACCGCCGAGTGCGGGGGACCCGGCCTCGCCGGCTGGTCCTGCTCCTCGACGTCTCCGGTTCGATGGAGCCCTACGCCCGGGCTCTTTTACGCTTCGTTCAGGCCGTGGTAGCCGGCCGCGGCCGGGTGGAGGCGTTCGCGCTCGGAACCCGCCTGACCCGGCTCACCCGCGAGCTGTCGTCTCGTGACCCCGATCGGGCCCTGAGGGACGCGGCAGGGGCAGTGCTGGATTGGAACGGAGGGACCAGGCTGGGCGCGGGGCTGGGCCGGTTCAACGACGAGTGGGGATGTCGGGGAATGGCCCGGGGGTCGGTGGTGGTGATCCTCTCCGATGGCTGGGATCGCGGCGAACCGGCCGAGATGACCGAGCAGATGCAGCGTCTGAGCCGGGTAGCCCACCAAGTGGTGTGGGTCAACCCGCTCAAGGCCACCCCCGGGTACCAGCCGCTGGCCCGGGGCATGGCCGCGGCCCTGCCCTACGTCGACCATTTCGTGGAGGGCCACAACCTCACCTCGCTGGAACGACTGACCGAGCTGATACTGACTGATTCCCGAGCGAGAAACCGTTCGGGGGATCGGGTAGGAGCCGGGGCCGGAGGTGATGGCCGGTGAGGGAGATCCTCGGCGACCTCGACCGGTGGCTGGACCAAGACGTCGCCATCGCCCGGGTGGTCGATCTGGAGGGTTCCGGCCCCCGGCTGCCGGGGGCGGCCATGGCCGTGACGGCCGGCAGCGAGGTGGCCGGTTCGGTCTCGGGGGGCTGTGTCGAGGGTGCGGTGGTGGTGGAGGCGCTCGACGTGATCGAGTCGGCCCGACGCCGGATCGTCACTTTCGGGTACAGCGACGACGAGGCCTTCGAGGTGGGGCTCACCTGCGGAGGGACTGTCCATTTGTTCCTGGAACCTTTCGACTGGGGCAGTCTGTACGTCCAGTTCCGAGACGACCTGGTGGCAGAGACCCCGGTGGCGCTGGCCACCGTCGTCGACGGGCCCGGTGTAGGGGCCAAACTGTTGACCCGGCCCGACGGCGAGGTCATGGGATCGTTGGGTACAGTCGGGCTCGATCGGGTGGTGGAACGTGATGCCCGGGGGGAGCTGGCCGCGGGCCGGTCCGGGATCCGCCACTACGGCGAGCAGGGAGAAGCTCGCGAGGAGGCGGTGTCGGTGTTCGTCGAGTCTTTCGCGCCGCCGCCGCAAATGATCATCTTTGGTGCTGTCGACTTCACCGCGGCGTTGGTGAAGGTGGCCAAGGTGCTGGGTTATCGGGTTACGGTGTGCGATGCCCGAGAGGTGTTCGCCACTCACCGGCGTTTTCCGCTGGCCGACGAGGTGTTCGTCTCCTGGCCCGATCGTTTCCTGGCTTCGGTCGGTGCCGACCTCGGTCCCCGGGACGCCGTGTGCGTGCTCACCCACGACACCAAGTTCGACGTGCCCGCCATCACCGCGGCGCTGGCTACCGGTGTGGGTTACATCGGGGTGATGGGCAGTCGCCGAACCCACGAGAATCGCACCGCCCGCTTGATCGAAGCCGGTCTCACCGGCGACGACCTGGCCCGCCTGCGGTCCCCGATCGGTCTCGACATCGGGGCCCGCACCACTGAGGAGACGGCCATCTCGATCACCTCGGAGATCATCGCCTTGCGCACCGGGCGCCAGGCTCGAGCCCTGTCGGCTACTACCGGCCCCATCCACAACTGAGGGGTCATCAACGGCTTCGGTCGTGGTTCGCTGGGAGGTGACAGCCCTGTAGTTATGACAGACCTGTAGTTAGTTGAACGCCTTTAAAATAAACAGTTGTGAAGTTGAAGTCCGACTCTGGCCGCCTCAGGTCAGCTCACTGCGAAAAAGAAGCGGTATGAATAAAAAGATCTTTACCGTACTACTGGCCTTAGCTTTGGTGGTTACGGTGGCCGGGTCGGGCGCGGCTCAGTCGAGTCCTGGCCGCCCACTCGATGACAGCGCGGCCACGCCGAAGCCTTCGGCCGAGGACATGGGTCGTATGGTCGGACTGTACTTGTCCTTGATGAACACCTGCGACAAGATAGATGGATTGAGCCGAGCGGAGCTCGCAGAATGGGCTCCCGACGTTCTGGGTAAGTTGAAAAAGAACGTGGTCAGCTACTTTAGGGATAACGTCCAACGGCGTACCGGCTTACAAGGCTCACAAAGAGCGCAGGAAGCGGTTGACATGTTTCTGAACTACGACGGTAAGTCCGCTGGAGCTTTACGTCAAGATGTCTACGAAAAACTGGGTAAGCCTTGGCCACAGTACCGGTATGAAAACTGGGATAGCTTCTACGATGGGTTCATCGGAGCCTTTGATAACAATGAGGTCATTCGAGAGAGCTCATCTGCACAGATGGGCCGGCTGAGCGGGTTGTTCGCTGCGCTCAGGTCCTCGTGGTACCCACGTCATCAGCGCAATCAATTGAACAATGTCAAGAGTTACTTGAATCATGAGGTTGGCGGATACCTGTACCACAATGTCGTAAATCACAACTATTGGAAAGCTGTCAGTGCCGGTTCTAATTCGTGGGAATATATGGTCACTGGGGTCCAAGATGGCATTTTCTCACGTGGTGACATCTATCGAGAGCTGGGCAAGCCCTGGCCGAAGTCCCGGTACGACAATTGGGTCGAGTTCTACAGAGCCTTCATGGAGGTCATCGGCTAGTAGCGGTTTCGGCTAGTAGCGGGTCTGCGGACGGTCGTTGTTACCGCTCGGTGTTACCGCTCGGTGTTACCGCTCGGTGTTACCGCTCGGTGTTACCGCTCGGTGTTACCGCTCGGTGTTAATATGTCGTCCCGTGTCCACGATCTTCTCGGGCTGGGACTGGGAAAACGACGGTCACGCTGTTTCCACAGAAACCGCTGAGTTCATCGGTCAGCCCATCGGTTGGGCTTGGGCCGCCACTTCGAGTTGCGTGCTCTGTGGGCTGCTGGTTCCCGTGAGCCTTGCCATCGGAGCGGTCCCTTGGTCGTGGCTGGGTTACATGGCCGGTCTGGTGGCCTCGGCCCTGGTGATGTCGACCAACCTGATCGACCGGAAACGCGAGGTGGACCAGAATTACATCCGCCGCCACAAACTGCGGACATGGATGCGCTCGGTGCGGCTGGCCGCCTTCGCTGTCTCGTTGACCCACATCGTGTTGCTGGCGTGGGAATGGTCGCTGTGAGGTGGTGGCGCCCATCACGAGCCTTGAGGTGGTGGCGCCCATCACGAGCCTTGGTGCTGGGGTTGGCGGCTGTTCTGGGTGGGGTCGTCGTAGCCGCCTCAGCCGTGGCATCGGCTGCACCCACCGTGCTCTTACAGCCCGACGGCGCGCCGGACTCCAAGGACGTAGCCACCACGTTCACCGATTGCCTGAAACAGGCGAAACAGGACTTGGCCGCCGTCGGCGACGGAAGCGCCGTGGACCTGTACGTGCTGTTCCTTCTCGACGAGTCCGGCAGTCTGAGGAGGACTGACAAAGACAACGCCCGGGTGCAGGGAGTTCGCGAGGCGATAACGGGTTTGGGAAAGCTCCAGCGTAAGTACTCCGAGGGTGATTTTCGTATCGCGCTCCGTGTCGCCATACACGGCTTCGGAGACGCATACAAGCCGCACGGCGATTTCGTCTCGCTGGGGAGCGAAGGCGCCGAGCAGGAACTGCTGAGAAAAACCGACGCTTTCGCCGACCGCAACGATGACAATTTCACCGACTATCGCCAGGCGATTTCCGGAGCCGAGAAGGTTCTGATCGAGAAAGTTCTGAGTTCGCCCGGCGTCGAGGACGAGCGGGCTTGCACTCTGCTGGTCTGGTTTACCGACGGCGAGTACGACACCGACAACAACAAGGGTTTGACGAAGTCGGAGGAGAACCAGATCAACCAAGAGCTATGCAACGACGAAGGCCCGGTCGATGGACTCCGCGGCCTGGGTGTTCCGATCATGGCCATCGGTTTGACCGCAGTCGGCAGGCAGAGTTCCGATTTCGACCTGCTCGAGGCCATCGCCACCGGCAAAGGGTCTGGAGTGTGGGAGACCTGTGGACAGGATCCGAGTGCCGGAGAGTTGCGCACCGCCGGCGAGAGCGATCTGAGCCGACTGATCCGAGATGCTCTGCTGGACAGTCTCTTCGAGGGCGATGAGGATCCACCTCCCCGAGAGCTGTGTACCAACGGATCCCCGCCGTGCGTCTATGAGTTCGATGTCGAGCAGCGGACCCGCAAGTTCACCCTTTACGCGGAGATCTCGGCTACGTCCGTCGAGGACTTTGAGATCGAGTTGGTGTCGCCCGACGGCACAAGATCTAGGAAGGTTCCGAACTACGGTGCTCGGCCACTCGACCTTCCCGAGTTGACTTTCGTCAAGGCCCATGCTCCCAGTCCCAGTTGGCGTCGTTTCGATGCCGAACGTCCGACCGATGGTCAGAATTGGGCCGGGCCCTGGAAGCTCCAGTTCAGTGGAACCGGTGCCGACGAGGCCCATGCCAGTGTGAGACTACGGCACGAGATCGGCGTGAAGATCGATCCCGATGCCCGTATCTCCAGAGGCGATCCCGACAGCATCGGAAATGTCGAAGGCATGCTGGTGCCGACTGAGGGGGATTCCGAATCGGAGCCTTGGCAAGAACGAGAGCTGGAAGTGAAAATCCGCTCTTCGCAGACCGAGTCGCCCATTTCACCCGCGGGGGACGTGAATGACTTGGGCCGGTTCACCATTCCCCGACAATTCCTGCAGCGGTTGCTGGAGGAACAGCCCAGACTCCTACGTCTCGATTTCGAGTTCACCCTCATAGAAAAAATTACCGGCACCAGAAGCAACATCGAGCATACCTACGAGACCGGTGCTGCAATTTGGGTGCACGACCCCATCACCATCGAGGTCGACCCTCTGCCCGAGACCGTCGCAATCCACAGGTACGACCCGTCGAGCTATGCCGACATCAAAGCCCGGTTGACAAGCCGAGGCCAGCCGGTGCAGCACCCGGAGTCGGCTTGGCGCATCGAAGCTTCGGTTGAGCTTCCCGGTGGTACCGAGACTTGGAATTCACCTGCCGACTCTCCTACCGACTCCAACGAGCCCATTGCTCTAAGTGGCATGATCGAACACTTCTTGGAGTTGGTAGATCCTGGTCGCTTGGATTTGGTCGTGAAGTTATCGCCTCGGGTCACGGTGGGAGGGTCGTCCATCCTCCACCCAGCGTCGGAACCGCTGGATGTGGGTTTTCCGATCTCTCCTGGAAAGGGTCTTCCCATCGTCAGTCGCCCGAGAGTCACGGGTTTCGACAACTCGACGTCGGGAAAGCTCCTACTCGAAGTACATATGCCGGGAACCAGGGGAACGGGCGAGGTGGAGATCGATTCTCTCCAGGACCTTCCCGACGATCTGTCCGGCAAGTTCGAGTTGGCCGGCCAAGCCGACCCTTGTGTAGCACCAGCCGGCGAGCGGGTGACATGTGAAGCCGACCTCGAATCGTCCTTCACTGCTAACCGGAATTTCGAGCTGCGTTTCAACTTGTCCATGTCCTCTGATTTGACCGATCCGCCCGGGAAGATCAACAAGAAAACTATCAATGCCGAAGTGTCCATGACCCGACCATTGGACAGGTCCAGCTTCGTGTGGGCCTTGTTGGTGTTGCTGGCGTTGTTCGTGGCGGTCCAGACTCTGCTACGGGTGTTCTACACCTTCAGGCTGGCTCGTTGGGAAGCTCTTCCCGATGACAGTCGTCTCAGTTTGCTGCCCGTGCAGGTGAGCCCCGAAGGCCGGCTGCGCGGCCGTGATGGCGAGCGTCCAACCGTCAAAGTCATGAAGAACACCGAATTCGCCTCTGAATTGCAGACATCGGGTAGCAGGGCCACCGTCGGGAGTATCGACTTCCGGGTCGACTGGTGGGACACATTTCTCAAACAGCGTTCGCTCATCCGGGCCAGCAGTCGGGGCCATCACTGCATTTCGGTGGAGGGATACCGATCCAGCCGCGGCGGTTCGCTGGTGGGGCTGGTGGGCTCGGCTTTTCGAGATGTCTGGGTCTTGGAGTTGCCGCTATCGGCTTTCAGGGATCTGGCCGAGGGTACAACGGTCGAGGCCCAGTTGCTGATTGTGCCGGTTGCCGACGACCAGAACCGCACCGACGAGATGATCTCTAGGTTGGTAGAGGATGTGCATCATCAACTCGACCGGAATCTTTCGGAGCTCACCGAAGCGGTTCGGGCCCCGGCCGCCACCGACAGCACCGAAATCGAACACGCCCCCGACTCCGAAGACGAGCACCGGCTCGATTTCGAGGGCGATCCGACTTCATCGTCCGAGTCCGGGTTCAGTCCCGAAGACGATGATGACGGCTGGGATCCCGATGACCCCTTTGCCTAGCCGCGTATTTCTACGCTTGGTCCAAGGAACGAAATTTTGAGAGTAGCGACATCATCCCAAGAGACGACATCATCCCAAGAGGATGGAATGGAGATATAGCCATGCTCAGACCAGTAATCATGGTCGGCTGCGGAGGCTCGGGCCAAAAGGCTGTCCGTTACGTGCGGGACTCTGTTGATCGGCACCTGCGCCACGCCGGTTGGGACGAAGGGTTTCCCCGGGCCTGGCGTTTTCTCGGTCTCGACACCTTGACCACCCAGGAAGCACCGGGTGAGATCCCGACAATGCCTGAGACCGACTACATCAGCGTGTCGCTCAACCACACCATCTACAGCCACGTCGAGGACGAGCTCCTGGCCAACTACCCGAGGGAAAGCGAGTCGTATCGTGAGCTGATCGGCTGGCGCCCTGCCCCGACCGAGGTAACGGTTCCGCTCGTCGACGGTGCCGGGCAGATGAGAGCCGTAGGCCGGATCGCCAGCATCCGCAGCATGGTGAATGTGGTACGTCCCAAGCTTCAGAAAGCCTTCACCGCGTGCCGTGACGGTGGCCCGGAACTGCAGAGCGTTTCGGAGAGCTTGGGTTTGAAAGTGACGCCTGGTTCTGAGGTACCCGACCCGATAGTCGTCGTGGTGGGATCCATGGCCGGTGGTACCGGCGCGGGAATCATGCTGGACGTGATCGACCTGATCAGGCGTACCGATACTCGAGGGGCATTCCCGATATCGATCGTCTTCACACCGGACATATTCGGCCTCGGTGACACCAGCGGCATGTCGGCCAACGGGCTTGCCTTCATGTCAGAATTGATGGCTTCCTACTGGGACCAGCAACTGGATCGGTCCACGCTGATTCCTCCCTTGGTCCGGGTCGACAAGAGCGGTCCTCATGCCGTGTTCATGATCGGGCGCAAGAACACTCGCGGGCTGGACCTAGGTGATTCGATCCATGTCTACCGGGCCGTCGGGGAGGCTCTGGCCTCATGGGTAACTTCCAGCTCGGTTCAAGAAGAGGTCATCAATTTCATAACCGTCAACTGGCAGGCAGCAGCCAAGGAGAACATGGGGGGTTACCCGTTCGGGCATGGTTTCCAGCCCGGGGTCGTGTCCTCGTTTGGTGCGGCCACGCTATCCATCGGTCGGGACAGGTTCTTCGACTACGCGGTCAAGTTGATCATGCGAGAGATGGTCTTCCACCTTCATGAGGGACACAGACGGCGCTCTCGCGCTGAGCTCGGGGCCCGCGCTGAAGGCTACAGCGAACAGAGAATCGTCGAAGAATTATTGGAGGAAAACAAGAAGAGATTCCTGAATGATTGCGGGCTGGACGAGCGCGGCGAGGACGCCAATCAGATAATCGACCGGTTCGCCTCCCAGGAAATGACAAAGGACGAAGCCAGCCGGGTACGGCGCAGTATCTCTCAGTCCCTCGAGGGGCCCGACCCTCTCGAGGGTCAGAGCTGGAAGCGTCGAATAAAATCTCAGGCCGTTGTAGCTGGTAACGAGTCACAGCATCGAAGTTCTGAATGGTTCAGGCAACGCAGTGGCGAATGGGCGCCTGAAATCTTCCAAAAGATTCTATGGGTCGTGTCGGACTACCTGGGTCGGTATGGCCTGAAGACCACGGCTCGGTTGGTAACCGCCACCCAGGCCGAGGTGAACGAAGTGGCCGACGAAGTTCGTAACGAGGCCAGTCAGGACAATCGGAAGGCTGAAAGACTGCAAGATAAGGCCGATGATTACTTGAAGGGTGTCGGTTCTGGTGCGGTTACTTTCAAGTCGAAGCCGGTCCAGGATGCTATTCAATCAACAGCCGAGTCCATTGCCCTGAAATGGCGAGCCCATCTGCGCAACGAGGTGGCCAAATCCATGGAAGCCCTGACCGGCGAAGTGTTGAATCCAATTGCCGAGCAACTGGATATGGGATCCTACCGGGTAAACGCAATTGTCGACTCGGATAGCAAGAAATCCAATGAAGTCGACATAAGTACCTGGCCGCAGTACGGAGGCGGTGTACCGGATAGTTTCCTTCCGTCCCCGCTGGAGTTCTTCATCGAGAACCCCAAGAGCTGGCCCAGGATGCTCGATGATTTGCTGGACGAGGCAGATGAAGCGGTAAACCGGTCGGATAGCACTTACGGACCCCGTAACAACGTGGACGCTGCTCGTTACCTGCTCGTCAGCGGAGATAGTTCCGGCATTCGAGAACGGTGGTCGCTACCGCTCATATGGGCCAAGTCCTACGATACAGAAGATCCTAAGTGGTGGCCCGGTAATCATCCTCAAATCGAGTTGACCGACGATCTGGAATTGTTGAAGAAGCGGGTCGAGGCTTGGTTGAAGAGGCCCAACTCACGCAGCCAGCGTATGTTCAGCGAGGGCCTGCGTGGTTACCTGGCGGAGACGGATTCGGTGGGCAAGATGATACCCGATCACTACGAAAGATTGATTCGATTCAGGCAACGGCTCAGCGAGGCAAAAGACAAATCTCAGCCCTTGGTCGAAATCGATACAACGCTGAGTGGTGTTGTCCACAGTTCGGGCCGGACCGCGCCGATCACACCGTTGACCGAACAGTTTCCATTCCCGGGAGAGCATCCGGCCCGTGAGTTGGTTACCGAAGTGTTCAAAGATCATCCGAGCGTGGAATTCACTGACAAGGACAGCGAATCGGTGATGATCTCCTCATTCGTTCCGTCTCCTTTGCACCCGATGGTCATTCCGTCGTTCACACTCGTCCCCTTGCCATGGCAATCAACAGGATCGGTAACAGAGTTGACAGGATGCAGGGCTCCTTCTGGCTGTATCGCAGGGCCAGGGACTTGAAGGGTTTCGTACCGGTACCAAATGAGGTGTTCATGGCTTTTCTGCGAGGCTTCGCCGTGGCCCGTATGGTCGGGTGCATTACGGCCGACCCGACATCGCCGGTACAGATCACTCCACTCCCGTCGAGCAGTGAGCCCGATGACATGAGGCCGCTCGAGTTTCCCTTCCCCTTGCTGACCGCAGTGGATCCCAGCAATATCTTGCCGGCACTATTGGAGGCCTTCCCACTTTGTTTCGGGCGGGTTCCCACTGATCGCCACAAAGCGTTCAAAGCTTACGAACAGCTCTATCGGTACGGCCAAAAACTTGAAGGAGATTATAGGCTGCCCCGCGAAGTGCTCGAGTATCTGACCACGGGAGCGATACCCATGGAGCCGGTGGATCGTGAGATATTTTCACGAATGTCAGGCCCTAGTGAGGAGAATCGGTCCGAAAACCTAATCGGCTATCTGGAAATAAATCTGGCTCGTCTCAGCACCCTGAGCGGGCGGGCCTTGACCGGCCGTGAACATCGCCGTGGAACTGGTTCGATATCTCCGGACGCCAGCGTATTGACCATTGAGATATGTTCGCACCTGATCGAGGCTTACCAAGAAGTGTACAACTCTCTGGTCAACCGATCCGATGTCCCAGTGGTGTGAATTCGGTAGCATGGATAGACTGACGATTGTTGCTGCTGATCTCTCCGGCTCCGAAGCCGACCTTCGGGCTGTATTCGACCAGTGGGCCGAAGCTGATCTTTACGATGCGGTCGCCCTCGTAGACCTGAACGATCATGATCAGGGTTTGGATCGGGACGTGCGATGGCTCAGGCGGGGTGCTTGCCAAACTATGTCGTTGCGTGAAGTGCTGACGCGGGAGCGATTCTCGGCCGTGACGCTGGCGTCGATCCGTGCAGGCCTTCTACGGGATTATGCCGAGAGTCGATTCGCAGCCGAGATCTCTCTGCTACGAATAGTGGAGCCTCGGTTCGTGACTCTGAAAGTTCGGACTGTCACGGTGGCTGTGGCCGATCCCGATGACTGCTGCAACAGCCAGCATTTCGATCCGCAGTGGGATCTCCACATCCTGCACGATCCTCATCTGATTGCGGATTCCTCGGTGGCGGTCGTGCCGCTGGAACCCGAGCACCGAGCTCCGGTGTGTTTGATGACAGCACTGGCCGTTACCGGGGCTTTGACTCTGCCCAGATCGGCATCTGGGTATCTGGTCGACCAGATCGTAGATCAAGCCGTAGGTTTGACCAAGCCCGTACGTCTGGCCCGGGTGCAGCTACGGGTGCTCGACGCCGGTTTCTATGTGGACCAAGTTATAGCAGGAGCTTTACCTGAGAGCGGTCCCTGGATGGCCCCGGCAGATTTCGAAGCGGTCGAAGCTCCTTTCGGTTCACCAGTTCCCGGCCATGTGGCTAAGCAATTTGTCGAGGCAGCCGATATGGCCTACATTCCTTATATTCCACTTCCGCGCCCGCGCTCCAAGGAGATCAGTATTTTCGATGGATTGCGCCTGTTTGTCAAGCATTTTTGGTCGATAGTGAAAGTATCTCCGATGGGTGTATTGGAGAGAACCCGCTCTTCGGTGGATGACAGGGTCGCGACCGCGGTGCAACCGCTGACCTTCGGTGAGCAATCTGCTTATCAGTTGAGGTACAGACCCCATAGGTTGCCCACCGATACGGACTCGTTGCTACAATCTCTGACATCGGCTGATCTGGCCGACGATACGCCTTCGGTGAACCCCGATCCGCAGTCCTGGGAGAAGCTGCGGGCTACCGCCTTCGGGCTCGTCGATGGGGGCGCGCTGCCCAGTGGAGTACAGCGACCGTCGGGTGATGTCTCCAGTCTGGTTTACGCCGACCCGGTCACAATCGGTCCACCGCCGGATGACCCCGGTTTCGAGATGTCGGCCGATCTAGCCGAGAAGCTCGGCTTCGACGAAGCTTTGCACGTAGGTCCCATGGATGTGTTCACGGCTGGGGCTGTGGGTGCAGCTCTCGAAAGGTCTTCCGATCTCTCCTCACTGGATGAGCTGAAGGGGCCGTGGGCTGAATGGATCAAGGCCCGGGACCGGAGCTTCCTCTGGCAGGTCGGCCATCGCCTGGCTCAAGACATCGATGCTGTTCAGAAAGATCTATCCGGGGCGGGCGCTGATGCTCTGGCCGAAGAGAAGAATCTCAGCAAATCGATCGAAAAGACCCGTGGACTCTTGCATAGATGGGCCCGATGGTGGGTGGGGCTGGCTCTGGTGATCTTGGCAGTGATTATTGCCTGGCCATCCATGAACATATCTTCTGGATTACGCACCGCTCCTTCCGGTCTACAAGATCAACCTTGGGATGTATACGCCGTCGTGGGCGTGATTTTGTTGTTGCTTCTGACGGTTCGGCTCACAATTCTGACCAGAGATCACGCTCGGATTCTCCAAGCGCGAGATGATCAGTTCTATACCAAGAACGCCGAGGCGAGGTTTGAGCATTGTGCCAAAGAACTCGCTCGCATGGTGAGTATCCGCGATCAGTTCAACGACTGGCAGGCCATCATCAGATCTGTTGTGCACGTTCCTTTCGTCCCCATGGATTCGGCTGGTAACGGGTCGGAGCCAAGAACGGTACAGAAGCGCCCTCAGTCGTTCGTATACGCGATGGCAAACCCGAAGCCCCAACAGTTGCATACCGCCCAACGCATAGCCCGTGATCGGGTCATGCATACAGGCTGGTTGTCGGAGGTGTTCAGAGCGCTCCAGTCGGAGTGGGAGGAGAGCTATTTACCAGGGCAACGCCAAAAGTGGCTCAGCCCTGAGCGTGACAACAGTGCACCCGGCATGGTTCGAGCCCGCTCCATAGAGGGTAACGAGCCCATTGCTGCCCCCAGAGAGGATTTCCGTCGTCGGATGCAGGCCAACGAATTGAGCCGTGCCAATGTCGTCTTCTATTCCGACGCCATCAAAGAATTGCTGGACCGCACCGATGTCGATGACCTCCTGTCGGAGGTACAGGCTTCCGGTCCCGGGCAGGCGTTGAGTGGAATGTCACCCGGTGAGTTCCTGTTCGGTCTGGCCGAGCCGATCGAAGAGGTGCCGATATTCGACCCGTCTCTGTTCGGCCCCGATCCCAAGGTAGCGCCCATGAGGCTGGACAACGTGGCCCGTTCGTTCCCGAAAGTTTCGGATTCCGATGGCGCCAAAAACCTCATGGGCCGTTCCGTAGCCGCCCTTGGCCATGAGCTACGTTTCGCCTTTGTCCGTGTCGTCGTCTCGGATGCGGTGGATCCGGAGTTGTTGTCGTTCTACGACCATGAGAACCGTAGCCCCGACCCGGTCGACCGAGCAAAACCAGCAGAATTGATCGTCTGAGTCGGCTGCGACCCTGCCCGACTGGCTCCAAGACCGACCGGACAGGGACGGGAGCTGGACAAGACAGGAGCCATGACCTGAGCCATGACCTCCGAGCGGCACTACGGAGCCCCATATTGGCTGAAGGTCATCGCCTCGATTCAGAGTTTCAAGAACGCGGCCGGAAAGCGGGCCCCGTACAAGCCGTTGCTGTTGCTGTGGCTCATAGGCCGGGTCGTCAACGGTGAGGGCGGCGTCGTTACCTTCGAGAATGCACACCAGGAGCTACGACAGCTCTTGAGCGCCTACCGGGTGGGCAAGAGCGAGCCGAACCCGGGCCACCCGTTCGTGTATCTGGGAACGACAACGGAGATCTGGTCGGTGCGGGACTCGGCCGGCAACGACATCGCCGAGATGCGCGAGCCGCTCGAGACCAAGTCGACGCCGGCCCGCGAAACAATCAGCTTCCTCAAAGCCGAAGCAGTTGGGTCTCTCACTCCACGCTTCGTAGCGGCCCTGCACGATCCGGAGGTGCTCGAAGGCATTGTGAACGAGTTGTTGAAGGCGGAGTTTCCCGAGTCACGGCACCAAACGATCCTGGAGAGCGTGGGTCTGCTGCGACACGTTCGGCTCGCTGCACCGTCACGAGATCCTGGATTCAGGGAGTCGGTACTGATGGCCTACGAATACCGCTGTTCTTTCTGCGACTTCAGCGCCCATCTGCGGGACCATCTGGTGGGTCTAGATGCCGCTCACGTACGCATGCACGCCAAGGACGGACCGAGCGACCTGAGTAACGGGATGTCGCTGTGCGCGCAGCATCATCGGCTCTTCGATGCTGGTGCGCTGGGTCTCGGCTTCATGGGTAAAGAGCGCCGGATCTTGGTCAGCCAGCATCTGCGAACCGAGACGAGAGATCTCATATCGCTGTCGGGTCGGGAGATGCGTTTGCCTCAGGCCGGTTACGAACCACCGGCTCGGGACCACATCGAATGGCATTACGAGAATCTCTTCTTACAACCCGAACGCCAACTCACTCACTGAGCGGGCTCACTGAGCTGGGAGCCGGGCCGGGCTCAAGGCTTCACGTAGAAGCTCAGGCGCCAGTCGAAGTGGGTGGACTCGTCGATGCTGAGTTGCCAGATGTAGCTGCGGCCCCCGGTCACGGGCAGAGCCGGAAAGTTGATGGCCAGAGGGACCGACAGCGGCGTCCCGGGCCTGATGCCGGCTGGCCGCCCCGCTTCGAAGCGACCGCCCACTACCAGTGCCTTCTCGCCGGCCGTCACGGCTCGACCGTCCTCATCGAGTAACTCCAAGCGCCAATCGTGAGAGATGTTGGCCCGGTCCCAGGGAACTTCGATACGGATGGCAACCGCTATCGGCCGGGGCCGGGTACCGATGACGGTGATCCCGCCACCGAGCACGAAGAGCTTGCGGTTGGCGACCTGGGCGCTGTCAGCCAATAACATTGTGACCCGGACCGCAGCGGGGACGCCGGCGATCACAGGGTTGATGTCCATGAAGGCAGGGTAGGCCCAACCCGGTTCGGAGTTGTGGTCGGACGACCATTGACCTAACTCGATCTGACCGACTTGGACGTGGCATCGGTCGAGTCGGTGGATGGAGGCATACTTGTAGGAGGCATACTTGTATGGTGGTCGAGTCTTCACCTATACGACCGAGGGCTCGTCGCGGGGTGGCTGCGGTGGTGCTGGCCGCTGGCTCCGGTAGCCGGTTCACAGGCGGCAGTCACAAACTGCTGACTCCCGTCGAGGGCGTACCGCTGGTTCGACGGGCCACCGAATCGGCCCGAGCCGCCGACTTTGCCGAGACCATCGTGGTGATGGGCGAGACCGACCTGCTCGGGGCGCTCCCCGACGACGTGACCGTTTTGCGGAACCATGACTGGGCCGACGGCCAGGCCACATCCCTCCAAGTGGCGGTGGCCTACGCCGGGTCGGTAGGTCATAGGGCGGTGGTATTCGGGCTCGGAGACCAACCCGGGGTACCCGAGTCGGCCTGGAAGGCGGTGGGGAGCGAGGATCACGACTTGGTCGTGGCCTCCTTCGACGGCAGGCATCGTCCCCCGCTTCGGGTCGGGGCCGCACTGTGGAGTTACCTGCCACTGACCGGTGACGAGGGAGGTCGAGTGCTCATGCGTCGACGACCAGAACTGGTTCGGGCGCTAGCCTGCGAAGGCAATCCCGACGACATCGACACCGTGGAGGACCTCGAGAAATGGAACTGAGCTATTCGTTCGAGGTAGCCCGGCCTATTGACGACACCTGGGCTGTGCTGACCGACGTGGAGCGTATCGCGCCCTGCCTGCCTGGCGCACTGCTCCAAGAAGTGGAAGGTGAAGAGCATCGCGGGGTCGTCAAAGTGAGGGTGGGCCCCATTACCGCCGAGTACAAGGGTGTGGCCAGTTTCACCGAGAAGGACGACACAAACCATCGAGCCGTGCTTCAGGCCAAGGGTCGAGACACCCGAGGTGCCGGCAATGCCTCGGCCCTCATAACCGCTCAGCTCACCGCGGTGGACGAGACCACCACCGGCGTTTCTGTGGATACCGACCTCACCATCAGCGGCAAGGTGGCCCAGTTCGGCCGAGGGGTCATGGCCGATGTGAGCGCCAAGCTCATGGGCCAGTTCGCCGACAACCTGGCGGCCATGCTGGAGGCGGACCCCACCGACACCGGCACCGATGACACCGGCACCGATGATGGCGATGATACCGATGATGGCGATGATGCTGTCTCGACAGAAGATGCTGTCTCGGCAGAAAGAGGCGGTCAAGGCGATGACTCCACCGCCAGCCCCGACCGCATTGGCGATGTCGAGGCTGTGGATTTGATGGGTGTGGCCGGAGTTCCGGTACTCAAGCGGCTGGTCCCGGCCTTGATCGTGGTGGCCGTCGTGATCGTCGCGTTCGTTCTGAGCCGGCGCCGCTGAGCCGGCGCCGCTGAGCCGCCGATGCCGGTTTCGGCTGCCGATCGAGCCCGGGTGGCTGAGCTTCTGGGCCGTATTCCGGACGGGGACTTCGAGGTGGTGGTTCGGGATCACACCGGTGATCCGGTAGTGATCCGCAACGTTCCGATCCTGCGGAGCGGGCGTCCCATGCCCACTCTTTACTGGCTGGTTGGTGCCGCGGTCCGGAGCCGGGTCGGGCAGATCGAAGCCGTCGGCGGAGTCCGAGCGGCGGAGGCCGAGGTCTCAGCCCGTGAGTTGGAAGCCGCTCACGCTCGTTACGCAGTTGAGCGGGACGCGGCCATGCCCGTCGATCACCGAGGCCCGCGGCCAACCGCCGGCGTCGGGGGCACACGCCAGGGCGTGAAGTGTCTGCATGCTCACTACGCATGGCATCTGGCCGGAGGTGATGATCCGGTAGGTCGCTGGGTAGCCGAGCGGCTCGCGGCCATGGACTCCGGCCCATGAGCCCATCATGACCGTTGAGCTCAACGTGGCCGTTGAGCCCAACGTGACCTGGGGCCGGACGGTCAGGTAGATGGAGCAGTGACCGATCTTGTAGGCGTCGTCGATTGCGGAACCAACTCCACTCGCCTATTGGTGACTGATGGCACCGTCGATCTCGACCGCCGCCAAACCATCACCCGGCTCGGTGAGGGGGTCGACGTTGGAGCCAGCCTCGACCCGGGTGCCATCGAACGGAACCTGGTTTGCCTGCGTCATTACCGGGCGGTGATGGATGAGCACCGGGTCTCTCAGGTGCGGGCAACTGCCACCTCAGCCGTTCGGGATGCCCTCAACCGGGACGCGTTCCTGCATCCGGCCACCGAGGCCATAGGGGTACCGGTCGAGTTGCTGGCTGCCTCGCAGGAGGCGGCTCTGTCGTTTCTGGGCGCCACTTCGGAGCTGGATCCCGAAACCGGCCCCTACCTCGTCATCGATATCGGGGGCGGATCGACCGAGTTCGCGTTCGGTACCGACCAGTGCCGGGCGTGGCTGTCGGCCGACATCGGCTGTGTACGCCTGACCGAGCGGTACATCCATCACGACCCACCCCTTCCTGAAGAACTGGCGGCTTGCCTGCAGGTGACCGAGGCCCATCTCGACGACGTGGTTCGTGAGATCCCGCAGATCGAGGCCGGGTGTCTGCCAGTGGGGGTGGCGGGCACCGTTACCACCGCTGCCGCGGTGGAGTTGGGTCTGGCCACCTACGATCGGGATCGGATTCATCACTTCTGGTTGACCCGAGCCGCGGCCGAAGACGTCTTCCGGACCCTGGCCATCGAGACCAAGGCCGACCGGATCCATAACCCTGGTCTCGAGCTGGGGCGAGCCGATGTCATCGTGGCCGGAATGTGCATCCTGATCGGAGTCATGCGCTATTTCGACTTCGACCGTTGCCTGGTTTCCGAAGCCGACATTCTCGATGGGCTGGCGATGTCTCTTCTGGGACCCACAATCCGGTAAGGGCCGGAAACTAAGGGTCGGCAACTACAGTGCGGTAGTGTGACGATCCTGTACGGACGCCGTGCCTTGCTCCGTCCACTGGTCAGAGACGACTTCGCTCAATGGCAGGAAGTACGTAAGCGCAACGTCGACTGGCTCACCAAATGGGAGCCGCAGCGGGTTCCGGGCCAGCCGGACAAGGTCAAGGATCTCCGGGCCTTCGCGGCCCATTGCTCAGCCCGGAAGCGTGAGCGAGAGCTGGGCATGGGCTATGGGTTCGGTGTCTTCGTCGAGGGGGCGCTGCGGGGCGAGATGAACTTGGCGTCGATACAGCGCGGTCCTCTCCAGTCGTGTTACCTCGGCTACTGGATCGACGAGGCTATGGCCGGCCGGGGCTACACGCCCGAGTCTCTGGTGGTGGCGGCCCGGTTTGCCTTCGAGGTGCTGCGTCTCCATCGCATCCAGGCCTCTATCGTGCCCCGAAACACCGCCAGTTTGCGGGTGGTAGAGAAACTCGGGCTCCGTAACGAGGGCTTGGCCGAGCGCTACGTCGAGATAAACGGGGTGTGGGAAGACCACTTCCGCTTTGCCATGACCGTTGAGGAGTGGCATCAGCGCTCAGAAGAACTCCTGGCCGAATGGGTCAGGCCCTGATCTCGACTCTGATCTTGGTTGACTCTGATCTTGGTTTCTGTGCGGCTCGACCGATTTTGGGGCGATCAACCGGATCAGCCCTTGGAGCTGATCCGAGCCTGAAGGCCTGCCACCAGCTTCCTGAATGCGGGCTGGCTCAGCGACCAGAGCTGCGGGTCGATCTCGTGGGTCACAGCCTGTTCGGATTCGGTGATGTCATCGAGACTGAGAATCGTTGCCTTGGTTCGGGCTACGAGTTCTTTGGGTTGGGCCGCGGCCCGGGCGGCCAGCTCGTGGGCTCGATCCAGAAGGTCGGCGTCGTCGACCACGTCCCAAACCAAACCGACCCGGTGGGCTTCGGCCGCGGTCAGAACCTCTCCGAACAGCACCATGGCCATTGTGGTGGTCCGGTCGGTGAGGTGGCGCAGTCGCCAGGTGTGCCCTCCCCCCGGATGAAGCCCGATCTGGAGGAACCGGCTCTCGAATAGGGCGCTGTCCCGGGCCGCGACGGTAATGTCGCAGGCTAGGACCATATTCATGCCTGCCCCCACCGCAGCGCCGTTCACTGCCGCAACGGTGGCCAGCGGTGAATGGGCTACTCGCAGAAAGCCGTCGTACAGCATGCGTACGCCGGAATGGTCGGGTTGGGCCAGCAGGTCGCCCAGATCGGCGCCAGAACAAAATCCCTTCCCGGCGCCGGTTACCACCACCGCCCCCACAGCCGGGTCGGCCTCGAACTCGTCGAGGGCGGCTCCGATCTCTTCGTTCATGGCCTTGTTGACGGCGTTCCGCTTGCCGGGGTCGTTCAGGGTCAGCCGGGCGACACCGTCGCTGGTCTCTGTCAGTACATGTCCCATGGCCGCAGTATGGCCAAAACGATCGGCAAAGTCATGGATAGGCAAGACCCGGCTACAGGGCCTGCGATGAGAGCATAGCTACGGTAGCGGCAATGGTTACCTCCGAGCCGTCTTCGACTGGGCCGCCACCTGCCAGTGCCGGCCAGACCCGGCTTCCGGCCGCGGTGGAAGCACTCGGCTACCGCAACTTTCGTCTCTTCTGGATCGGCGGGCTCATCTCGGGGATAGGCCGGTTCTTCCAATTCGTGGCCATCCCGGCTGTGATCTGGGAGCTCACGGACAGTCCGGGCTGGGTCGGGTTCGTCGGGTTCACCCAGATAGCGCCGATGGCCCTGATCGCCCCAGTGGCGGGACCCCTGGCCGATCGCCATTCCCGGCGCCAACTGTTGCTGGTCACCCAGTCGGCACAGGCTGTGGTTGCCGCCACTCTGGCCCTGCTGTGGTGGGCCGACATCCGTGAGCCCCTGGTCTACGTGGCCATGTCAGCCCTGGTCGGATTGACCGGCGGCCTCAACTTGCCGGCCTGGCA
This sequence comes from Acidimicrobiales bacterium, assembly GCA_963422655.1. Classification (GTDB taxonomy): domain Bacteria; phylum Actinomycetota; class Acidimicrobiia; order Acidimicrobiales; family Aldehydirespiratoraceae; genus CATQHS01. Next base: position 2,829,338 of record OY730440.1, read on the forward strand.
GGCGTTCGTCAGCGAGCTGGTGCCCCGGACCGCCCTGCTCAATGCCGTCACCTTGAACTCCACCCAGTTCAACGCCTCCCGCATGGTGGGACCGGTGCTGGCCGGGCTCGCCCTGGGTACGACGGTGCGCGCCGGCGGCGCTTTCGCTGTCAACGCGGCCAGCTTCCTGGCTGCCATCACCGCGCTGGTGCTGATCGACACGCCCGGTGTCGCCGGCCCCCGACTCGGACGGATCCGCCCTTGGCGAGACTTGGTCGCCACCGTCGGTTACATCCGCGGCCAGAGCGGGATCTCCACCGCAGTTGTCGTCGTAGCCATGGTCGGGATGTTCGGCTTGTCGATCCAGGTACTGGTCATCGTGTTCGCAGAGGATGTGTTCCACCGAGGGGCGTCGGGGTTCGGGCTCATGCTCACCATGGTGGGAGTCGGTTCAGTGGCTGCCGCTCCTTTCGTGGCGTCGATGGGCGATCGCTTCAAACGGTCGAGGGTCCAAGTGATCGCCCTGACGACTTACGGATTGGCCATTGTCGGTGTCGCCGTGGCTCCGGTATTCGGAGCAGCTCTGGGGGCACTGGCTGTCATGGGTGCGGCTCATCTCACCTCGGCCAGCGTGTTGAACACGACCATTCAGCTCCAAGTCGAAGAGAGCCGGCGGGCCAAAGTGCTGGCCGTGTACATGATGGCCCTGCTGTTGGCCAACCCGCTCGGCCAGTTGGGGCTCGGCCAGTTGATCGAGCTGATCGGCCCCCGGCCGACCTTCGCAATCTCCGGTGCGGCTCTGACTGCAGCGGCGGTGGTCTTGCGGGTCAGCGGACGTTTGCACCGGCTCGACGGCGAGGGGGGCCAGTACGAGCCCGAGGTGCTGTCTGAGGTTCACCCGACCATTCCGAGCCACTATCACGGTTCGGCCCAAGCCGTGAAATCGTCCCCCGAGTCCTCGTCGAGGTAGCGGAGACCCTCTTCGCAATCGGGTCGAACGGGACACCATCGGCAGGCCGGTCCTGGGATCACGTCGGGTTCTCGCCTGCTCTTGCGAAGTTGAATGATCCGCTCGGTGCCGGCTACGATCCGAGCCACGGTGGAGTACAGGAGGTCTTCGGTCACCTCCTCGGGCATGAACTTTCCCTGGTCCAGGTAGTAGGTCACCAGCAGTCGGGGCGGTAGGACGGCCATCGCTTCCATCAGGGCGTAGAGGCGGAGGTCGTCTCGGTGGGTCGGGGAGAAGCTGCCCGTCTTGAAATCGAACAGTACTCTGCCGGCTACGGTTCCGTCGGGCCGGCCGAGGGCCAGGTCGGGCCGGCCCGACATGACCATGCGATAGCTCGGGTGCTCGTAGCGCAGTCTGGTTTCGGTAACTGGTCTCCATCTCGGCTCGAGCGGGGGGAAGCAGTCGCTGAACCTTGTGACCCGTTCGACGGCTTCGGCTCGTAGCTCTGACCGTTCGGTTGCGGTGCAGGATCTCAAGAAGTCGCCGAGCCCGTCGGCATTCTCGCCGAGCCGGTCCATGGCGTCGTCGACGACATCAGAGGGGTAGGGCTCGCGACGTGAGTTCACCATGATCTCGATGGCTTTGTGGACGATGGAGCCTCGGGCGGTCGGCGCCGACCATTCGAACGGGCTGCCGTCGACGGCCATGAATCGTCGTTCGCAACCGAAAACGGTGTTGAGCAGGTATTTACTGACGCGAAGCGTCTCGTCGGCTCTCAGTTCCTCCAGCAGCGGCCCGAGGTTGTCATCGAGAGCCTGACGAAGCTGGCGGCCCGAGTCGGCCCCGAACTCGGGCCGGTGGCGGCGGGGGGCGCCGAGCTGGTCGATGATCTCCTGCTGGGGCGGGGTGAGACGGGTCGACTTTTTGTCCGACTTGCGGTTGCCGGTTTCGTCTGTACCGGAAACCGCCGGTACGGAGTCGGGGTAAGTGTCGATCTCCACGCTGTCTCGCCTCATGACTATCCTGGCTCACCTGATGACACTGTCTACCTTATGACGATCCTGCGACCGGCCGGGCCGGCGGGGGGCCGGGGGGGGGGGGCCGGGTCTGATGACACTGTCTACCTTATGACGATCCTGCGACAGCTCCCTCCCGGTCCAGGCCCGATCCCAGGCCGGTGCCGCAATCGAGTGTCACACCCTGCCGCCAAGATAGGAGCTGTGAGAACCGAATCTGCGAGGATCGTGGCGGCCAGGCCGAGCTCACTTCGTTTCGCGGCCGCGGCCCGGAGCCTGGGACGAGCTTCTCGCTCGAGTGGGCTTGTCGTTCCATCCTTCCGGAGCCCACCCGGCTTGGCCGGAGTGAACCGGACTATTCGCAGAGGTAGTGAAGCGCCGACAGTGGCGGTGCAGATCCGGAACCGGCCTTGGAGCGCGGTACTGGCCGACATGATCGAGGGAGTCATGGTTGCCAACGAGCTCGTCGGGGTCGGGGCCGATCGGATGCGGGCGGTCTTGTGGTTGGCGGTGACCGATGAGGGGGTGGCCGAGGCGGCATAACCGAGAATTGGCCATGGCCCGCTGAGAAGGGTGCCCGCTGAGAAGCGCGTCAGGAGAAGGGAAGCGCGTCAGGAGAAGGGTGTTAGAAGAAGATAAGGTGTTATGAAGAAGATAAGCGGTTGGTCTGTCGGCGGAGTCCGCTACCGTGCATCACGGGCCCGGGTGGCGGAATTGGTAGACGCGACCCCCTTAAAAGGGGTTGCCCGTGAGGGCATGTGGGTTCGATTCCCACCCCGGGTACCGCGAAAACAACCGAAGGGCCCTCCGGGGGTCTGAAGAATTCTGAAGAATGCTCGGGGGCAGAATAACCCTCGCAGGGTAACCCTCCGGGGCAGGCGTCGAGAGGATGATCATGGCTAGGTGCGCGTTCGTTGGACTGGGGGTCATGGGATACCCGATGGCGGGTCACCTCGCCGACGCCGGTCATGACGTGACCGTCTACAACCGCACCTCGACCCGGGCCGCGGCCTGGGTCGAGGACCACGAGGGCTCGACCGCCCCCACGCCGGCTGAGGCCGCGGCCGGCGCCGAGATGGTGTTCGTGTGTGTGGGCAATGACGACGATGTCCGGTCTGTCGCCCTTGCCGACGGCGGCGTGCTGGAGTCGATGCCAGCCGGGTCGGTGCTTGTCGATCACACCACGGCCTCGGCCGAGCTGGCTCGGGCACTGTACGACGAGGCCGGGCGGAAGGGGGTCGGTTTCATCGATGCGCCTATCTCCGGCGGGGAGGTCGGGGCCCGCAACGGGGTCCTTACCGTTATGTGTGGGGGCGACCGGGAGGTATTCGACCGGGCCGTGCCGGTCATCGACGCCTACGCTCGTTCGGTTTCACGGCTGGGCGGCGCCGGCTGCGGCCAGCTCACCAAGATGGTCAATCAGATCTGTATCGCCGGGTTGTTGCAGGGTTTGGCCGAGGGAATCGACTTCGCTCGACGGGCCGGGCTCGACGTGGACCAAGTGGTGGACACCATCTCCAAGGGAGCGGCCGGGTCATGGCAGATGGAGAACCGGGGTTCCACCATGGGGCGCCGGGAGTTCGACTTCGGCTTCGCTCTGGACTGGATGCGCAAGGATCTCGCCATCTGCCTGGCCGAGGCCGAACGCATCGACGCCACCTTGCCGGTAACCGCCCTCATCGACCAGTACTACGCCCGGCTCCAGCGCCGAGGTCGAGGCCGCTGGGACACCAGTTCCTTGATCGAGCTACTCCTCGACGACTGATCGTCATCGTTCGGCGAGTCATCGTTCGGCGAAGAGACCTGCAGCCGGGCCGAGGCCCCCTATCCGGCCTATCCGGCGAAGAGGTTCGCACCGATGCCGACGGCGTCGACATCGGCCACGAACAGCGCTCCCGCGTTGGTCTCGGTTTCCAGTTGGTCAGCCGTCATGAGGCGGCGTGCGGTAGTGATGTAAAGGGCGTCGAGGTCGGCGCCGCCGAAGCAGCAGCAGGTGGGGTTGGGCGCGCCCGGGGTCACCACCATCTCCAAGCGTTCGCCATCGGGTGCGAACCGTTGCACGTGATAACCACCGAAGAAGGCCACCCACAAGCAGCCCTCGGAATCGGTGGTCATCCCGTCGGGCATCCCTGTCGAACCGTCGAAGGTGAGGAAGGGTCGGCGCTGGCTGATCTCGCCAGTGGCGAGGTCGTAGTCGAACTGATCGATCCGGATGGTGAGCGTGTCGATGTAGTACATCGTCTGGCTGTCGAGGCTCCAGCCCATGCCGTTGGAGATCTTCACCCCCTCCTCGACCAGCCGCACCGACCGGTCCTCGTCGACCCGGTACAAGTTGCCGGTGCCCGTTTCGAGATCAATAGGCATCGTGCCCTGGAACAGCCGTCCAGCCGGGTCGATGGCCCCGTCATTGGCCCGGTTCGACGCTGGTTCACCGGGCAGGACGATGGTCGTCTCCACCGTGCCATCCGAGTCGGTCAGTGCCACCGACCCTCCCAACCCCAGAACCAGGCCGCCCCCGGACCGGGGTTCGACGTTGCCGACGAAGTCGTCGTAGCCGATGGTCGACACCGGTCGGCCGGTCCGATGGTCGAAGCGATGAACGAGCCGGCCGGTGATGTCCACCCATAAGAGGAGGTCCTCGACCGGTGACCAAACGCAGCCCTCGCCCAGATCGGCTCGGGCCGGATGGGCGATCTCGGCGTTCATGATTCCCGAATCCATGGACTCGGTATCATAAGAGGGGCTGAATGACGGAAGGGGGGGGGGGGGGGGCGGGGGATCTGTCGCCGAGGCAGGCCGACGGTTGGACAGCCGGGGTGCTGTCTTGAAACATAGGGCCATGAACGACCCGACTGTGCCCGACTCGCCCCCCCTCGACCCGACCTCATTCGATTCGACTGCGGCCGACCCGACCGCGCCCTATGCCGGCTTCACCGGGAAGGTGGGCACCATCTTCTCGACATCGGAGCCGGCCTGGGTGCCCCCGCCCCAGGCGCCGCCGGGCGCCCCCAACGTCATCGTCATGCTGGCCGACGACCTGGGGTTCTCCGATCTGGGCTGCTACGGGTCTGAGATCGCCACCCCCGAACTGGATCGTTTAGCCGCTGATGGCGTGCGCTACTCCAACTTCCACGTCAACTCGATGTGTTCGCCCACCCGGGCATCGCTGCTCACCGGACTCAATCATCACATGGCCGGGGTCGGCCACGTCACTCACAGCGACCCCGGGTTTCCCGGATACGCCCACGAACTGCGAGACAACGCCGTCACCATGGCCGAGTTGTTCCGCGACCGGGGCTGGGCCTCGCTGATGGTCGGCAAGTGGCATCTCACCAAGGACGCCCACCTCAACGACAGCGCTCCCAAGCAAAGTTGGCCGCTCCAGAAGGGATTCGACCGCTACTACGGGATTCTCGACGCTTTCACCAACTATCACCAGCCTCACCGGCTGTGGCGGGACAACCACCACGTCAGCGTGGATCGGTACCCCGACGGCTACTACTTCACCGACGATCTCACCAACGAGGCCATCGCCATGATCGACGAGTTGCGGTCGTCGCATCCGACCAAGCCGTTCTTCCTGTACTTCGCTCACGGGGCCCCGCATGCTCCCTTGCAGGCCAAGGAAGCCGACATAGCGGCGTACCGAGGCCGTTACCGGGCCGGATGGGACCGGATCCGAAACGAGCGGTTCGAGCGCCAGCGGGAGTTGGGCGTAGTCGGTCCCGAGACGGTGCTGCCACCCCGCAATAGCGAGGCCGCCCATGAGGTGGGGCCGTGGGACGACCTGTCCAACCTCGAGCAGGAGCTGTTCGGTCGTTACATGGAGATCTACGCCGGGATGATCGACAACATCGATCAGAACTTCGGCCGTCTCCGCCGCCATCTCGAAGCGATGGGGGAGTGGGACAACACCATCGTGGTGTTCACCAGCGACAACGGGGGATCGCGGGAGGGTCAGTACAACGGAACATCTGCTTACTTCCGGACGCTGCTGACCCAGGTCCGCGAGACCGAACTGGAGGTGGTGGAGGTCGACCACACTCGGCTCGACCTGTTGGGCGGACCCCAGACCCTGGCTCATTACCCGATGGGTTGGGCCATGGTCTCGTGCGCACCGTTCCGCTTGTACAAGATCAATACCCATCGGGGCGGCCACAGCGTGCCCTTCATAGTCAGTTGGGCCGCTGGGCTGCCCGTCGGTGGTGAGATCCGTTGGCCCTACCAGCACATCACCGATCTGTTGCCGACCCTGGCCGAGATGGCAGGGGTTACCGTTCCCACGGCTCGCCATGGGGTGCCCGTCCCTTCGCCGGGCGGTGCCAGCTTCAAAGCCAGCCTGACTGATGGGAAGGCCGGCTCGACCCATCCCGAGCAGTACTATGAGATGATCGGTCACCGGGGTTACTACCGAGACGGGTGGTCAGCTGTCACCTGCCATCTCCCGCGTGCGCCCTTCAGCCAGGATCGCTGGGAGCTGCATGACCTGACGGTTGACCCGACCGAGTGCGACGACCAAGCCGACCGGCACCCCGGCAAGTTGGCCGAGTTGCAAACAGCATGGACCGAGGCGGCTTGGGCCAACCAGGTGTATCCCTTAGACGAAGGGAACCTGCTGAAGCTGATAATGCGACCGCCCTGGGCGGCCGAGCTGGTAGCACCGGTCCGGCTGCGCCCGGGCATACCGACGCTGGAGCGGTGGCGGGCCCAGCAGCTCATCTTCCAGAAGAGCTTCGATGTCGAGATCGAGCTGGACTGGCAGACCGGTGATGAAGGTGTGCTGGTAGCCCACGGTGATCAGGGTGGCGGTTACGCGGTGTACGCGGAATACGGGCGGCTGATCTATGTCCACAACGCTTATGGAGACATGACCACCGTTGACTGCGGTCCGCTGTTGCCTGGTACCGGCCGTATCGTGCTGGCTGTCGGCAACGTCGGGAACATGGTGTGGAACGTCGAGCTGAGCGCCGATGGCGAAGTGGTAGGAGAAGCTTCGAGCCTGCTCGGGTTCATGGCCATGGCCCCTTTCGAGGGCGTAGACGTGGGCATCGACCGACGCTCACCGGTGAGCTGGGATGTCTACCAACGGCATGGACCGTTTCCCTATACCGGTACTCTGACTGCGGTGACCTACCGGCCGGGAGAACCGTCTCCCGACTCCGCAGAGTTGTTCATCGACTACCTGCGAGAGGCCGGCACCCGTTTCGAATAACCCGGCGCGTTTCGGGTAGCCCGGCGGGGTTCGGGCTGAGTACGGCTAGGTCGGGCTGAGTACAGCTAGGTCGGGCTGAGTACAGCTAGGTCGGGCTGAGTGCAGCTAGGTCCTGCGTACAGCTAGGTCGGGCTGAGTACAGCTAGGTCCTGCGTACCAGTCCGGCTGCGGCCGCCGTGTCGTGCACCATGGCGGCAACCTCGCCGGGATGGGTACGCATGATCCGGTGCCGACCGCCACCGATGGTCAGGCGCTGCACCTGCGTCAGCTTGTTCTCCAGGTAGTCGTTGGCGCCCAGGAAGTTGCGGTCCTCGCTGCCTACCACCAAACCCACTGGGATGGTCACCTCGTCGAGCCGGTCCATGACCAGAGAATCGACATGAAGGCTGATGGTGGCGGCGACCGGTGCTATGGAGAGATTGGGAGCGTTGGCGTGGACCCGGCTGTTCCATCGAGCCATCGAATCGGCGTCACGGAAGCCGGGACCGGCCGAGATCAGCACCATGCCCGGGATCGTTCCCGGTCGGGTGGTGTGCCGGGTGATGTGATGGGCCAGAGCGAGGTAGCCGCCCAACGAGTGACCGATCAGGAGGGCGGGGCCGATCTGTTCCAACACGGCGTCGAGGCTTTCGAGCACGGCTGCGCGTTCGTAGGCGGCGGGATCGGTGGGGGCGGGAGAGCGGCCGTGGCCGGGCAGGTCCACCGTGGTACAAGAGAAGTCATCGGCGAGGGCGGCCACGGTGTCGACCCAGATCGAGGAGTCGTCGCCCATGCCGTGCACGAGCAGCACTTGGGGTCCCGCACCGGTCGTCGAGGTGTGCAGGTGCAGCGGTGCGGTCCGGGCAGCGTTGTCAGGCAGCGTTGTCAGGCAGCGTTGTCAGGCAGCGTTGTCAGGCAGCGTTGTCAGGCAGCGTTGTCAGGCAGCATTGTCAGGCAGCGTTGTCAGGCAGCATTGTCAGGCAGCGTTGTCAGGCAGCATTGTCAGGCATCTCGGGCTTGTTGCTGACTGGTTTCGTACCGGTCGGCGGTCATCGGGGCTGGTCCTTTGGGCTGCCTTCGTCTCGGGAACGGGTCTCGTCTCGCCAGATGTCGGGTTCCACGTACATCGGGCGGGCAATGGGCACGACTCGGCGGGTATTGCGCTCGACCCGGTTGATGGCCTCGATCAGTTCAGAACCGGTAAAGCTGGTGTCGAAATGCACCTTGGCCGCTACCAGCAGTTCGTCGGGGCCGATGTGCTGGGTGCGCAGGTGGATCAACCGCTCTACTCCCTCGGTCGAGATGATGGCAGCCCGGATGGCGGCGGAATCGGCCCGAGTGGCCGATTCCCCCAAGAGCAGGCTGCGCATCTCCACCGCCAGCACCACGGCGATGATTCCGAGCAGTACGCCGATCGACAGCGTCCCGATGCCGTCCCACACCGGCGCATCGAAGACGGTGGCGATGATCACCGAGACCAAGGCGAACACCAAGCCGATCAAGGCTCCCAGATCCTCCAGCAGCACCACCGGTAGCTCTGGGGTTCGAGACCGGCGGATAAACCGGATCCATGATGCCGAACCCCGGATGCGTTGCGACTCGATAACGGCGGTTCGCAATGACAGGCCCTCCAGCACGATGCCGATGGTGAGCACACCGAAGGCCCAGATGGGCGAGTTGATCTCGTGGGGATGTCGGATCTTCTCGATGCCTTCGTAGACGGCGAACAACGACCCCACCGAGAAAAGCACCAAGGCCACGACGAAGGACCAGAAGTAGCGCTCACGCCCGAAACCGAAGGGATGATCGGTGGTGGCGTCCCGGTTGGCGAGACGGCTACCGAGCAACAGCAGGGCCTGGTTGGACGAATCGGCCACGCTGTGGATGGCTTCGGCCAGCATCGACGACGCCCCGGTGAAGGCGAAAGCCACGAACTTGGCCACTGCGATGCCGAGGTTGGCGAACAGTGCGGCGAGAATAGCCTTGGTTCCTCCACCTGCCGCCACATTTATCTCCTATCTCCTGTATCTCTTGTATCTCCTGGTCTATCTCCCAGGCGCCGGTTGGCCGTTTCGAGCCTGTCGGTCGAGCCTGTGTGGGTCGAGCCTGTGTGGGTCAAGCGTCGATCAGGCTAGCGTCGGGCCGCCATGACCACCGTATTCGCCTCTCCCCGCGAGCTGCTCGGTGCCGTGGGCCGCCACTTGGGCCACAGCCCCTGGATGACCATCGACCAAGACCGCATCGACCTTTTCGCCGACGCCACCGGTGACCATCAGTGGATCCATGTCGACGAGGCGGCCGCGGCCCAGGGGCCATTCGGCGCCACCATCGCCCACGGCTATCTGACCCTGGCCCTGACCAATCTCTTGCTCCCCCAGATCATGCGAGTCGACGGCGTCTCGATGGGGGTGAACTACGGCGCCAACAAGGTGAGGTTCCCGCAGCCGGTGGTGGTGGGCGCCCGGGTCCGGGGCTCCGCCGTCGTCACCGAAGCGGTCGAGCTTCCCGACAGCACTGGTGTACAGGTCGTAATAACCGTCACCGTGGAGATCGAAGGTCGGGACAAACCAGCCTGTGTGGTCGAGTCGGTGAGCCGGTTCATGGCCTGAGATGACCCCAAATGATCCCCTGCTCGGACGATCCTGATCAAGGGTGAGCAAGGTGAGCCCTGATCAAGGGTGAGCCCTGACGGGGTTTGCTCGTACCATTGGGGCTATGGCCAAACGTAAGCGGCGGACTTTTGCCTCGCCGACTGCGGCCGGTGTCTCGGCGTCGTACCCACCGGTGAGCCCCGGCCTGATCAGTCCCCGGCGTACCGTCCCCCGTGGCATCGAGCTCCCCCCCTACACCCTGTCGCCCTCCGGGGAGCCGGGACGGGCGGTGTCGTCACCGGTGCGTACCCAGGCCGAGCTGGAGGCGATGAGGCGCACCGGAGCCCTCGCCGCCGAGATTCTCATCCGGGCCTGTGAACAGGTGCAGGTGGGGGTCACCACCGACTCCCTGGACCGTTTCGTCCACGACGCCGCGGTGGCGGCCGGCGCTTATCCGAGCCCGCTCGGCTACCGGGGATTCCCCAAGTCGGTTTGCACCTCGGTCAACGAGGTGATCTGTCATGGCATCCCCGACTCGCGCCGGCTGAACGACGGTGACATCATCAACATCGACATCACCGTGTACCGCGAAGGGGTGCACGGCGACACCTCGGTCACGCTCATGGTGGGTGATGTGGATGAGCATTCCCGCCGGCTCGTGACGCAGACCCGAGCCGCCCTGTACGCCGGGATCGCCGCGGTGCGACCACGGGCGCCGGTTTCGGATATCGGCCGGGCCATCGAGGTCCACGCTGGCCGCCACGGCTTGGGGGTGGTGCGGGAGTTCATCGGCCACGGGGTGGGGACCGAGTTCCACGCCGGTCTCCAGATTCCCCACTACTACGATCGCTGGGCCACCACCATCCTGGCCGAGGCCATGACCTTTACGATCGAGCCCATGCTCACGCTCGGCTCGCCTGAGGTGGTCGTCTGGGACGACGGGTGGACGGCGGCGACTCGTGACGGTCGCCGCACTGCCCAGTTCGAGCACACTCTGGCCTGCACGGCCGCAGGGGTGGAGATCTTGACCGCCACACCGGCCGGCGAGTGCGCCCACGATCGCTTCGTCATCGATGTGTGAGGGTTGGCGATCTTCGGCGTGACGAGATGACGCCGGTGTCGAAGCCGGCCAGGGCCAGCCCGCCGTGGAAACGGGCGTGCTCGATCTTGAGGCAGCGGTCCATGACCACGTCGAGACCGGCGGCCACGCACCGGCGGGCCGCCGTTGGGCTCCACAGGCCGAGCTGAGCCCAGAAGATCCCGGCTCCGACCGCGATGGCAGCGTCGGCTGCCTCGGGCAGGTCTTCGGCCCGGCGGAACACGTCCACGATGTCGGGCACGACCGGTAGGTCGGCCAGCGACGGGTACACCGGCTGCCCGTAGATCTCGGTCTCGCGAGGATTCACGAAATACACGTCGTAATCCGTCGACGACGACAGCAGGTAAGTGGCGACGAAGTTGCTGGCCCGGGCCGGGTTCGATGACGCCCCCACCACGGCCACCGACCGCGACCGCTCGATGATCGCTCGCCGCTGTCGAGCGGTGGGTGGCTCCCAGCCCGGGATGGGGTCGGCGTCTTCGGGTTCGTGACGCCTCGAGCCGTAACGCTCAGGCATGGTCGGTTGGGGTTGTGCTGGTTGGGGTTGTGCTGGTTGGGGTTGTGCTGGTTGGGGCTGTGCTGGTTGGGGCTGTGCTGGTTGGGGCTATGCTAGCTGGGGTTGTGCTGGTTGGGGCTGTGTTGGTTGGGGCTGTGCCGGCTCGGGCTGTGCCGGCTGCGTTCAAGGCCTGGTCCAAGTCCCACAAGATGTCGTCTGCGTCTTCCAGCCCGACCGAGATCCGCACCATGTCCTGCGCCACCCCGGCCGCGGCCAGTTCGGCGTCGGAGAGCTGCTGGTGGGTGGTGGAAGCCGGGTGGATGACCAGCGACTTGGCGTCACCGACATTGGCCAGATGAGAGATGAGCTGGAGCGACTCGATGAAACGGGCTCCGGCCGCTCGACCGCCTCTGATCCCGAACGTGAAGATGGCCCCCGGCCCCTTGGGCAGGTAGCGGCGGGCCAGCTCGTGGTGGGGGTGGCTTTCGAGACCAGCCCATTTCACCCAGGCAACCCGCCGGTCGGCGTCGAGCCATCCGGCTACGGTCCTGGCGTTGGCGACGTGGGCTTGCATGCGCAGCGCCAGCGTCTCCACCCCCTGCATGAGCAGGAAGGCGTTGAAGGGGGACAGGCAGGCGCCTATGTCGCGAAGCTGCTCGGCTCGGACCTTGGTGCAGAAGGCGTACTCGCCGAAATTGTCCCACCAGCGCAATTCGTTGTAGCTCGGTATCGGCTCGATGAAGTCCGGAAACCGCCCTGAGCCCCAGTCGAACCGGCCCGCCTCGACGATCACGCCCCCGATCGAAGTGCCGTGGCCGCCCAGAAACTTGGTGGCCGAGTGCAAGACGATGTCGGCTCCGTGGTCGAGCGGGCGACACAGGTAGGGCGTAGCGAAGGTCGAGTCGATGGCCAGTGGCAGGTCGTGGGCCCGGGCCACTTCGGCCAAGGCCTCGATGTCGGCAACGGCTCCGGAAGGGTTGGCGATGATCTCGGTGTAGAGCAGTTTGGTCTCGGGCCGGACAGCGGCGGCGAAGGCGCCCGGGTCCGAACCATCCACGAAAGTGGTGTCGATGCCGAGGCGGCGAAGGGTCACGTCGAACTGGGTGTATGTGCCGCCGTAGAGTCCGGCCGAAGCCACCAGATGGTCACCGGCCGAGGCCAGAGAAGTGACGGTGAGAAACTCGGCGGCTTGGCCGCTGGCGGTGGCCACTGCTCCGATGCCGCCCTCCAGGCTGGCCATCCTCTCTTCGAAGGCGGCGGTGGTCGGGTTGGACATGCGGGTGTAGATGGTTCCGTACTTCTGGAGGGCGAAGAGGTCGGCAGCGTCGGCGGTGTCCTCGAACACGAAGCTCGTCGATTGGTAAATGGGGAAAGCCCGGGCCCCGGTGGCAGGATCGGGAGGAGTGCCGGCGTGGAGGGCTCGGGTCTGGAATCCCCAGGAGCGATCGGCTGTTGCGGGGTCGGCCATTGCATGATCGGCCATTGCATGATCGGCCATAGTGGTCGGAGGGTACCGTCAGCATTGATGAGAGCGTTCGAGACGGAGACCATCGCCTTCGACTCGGCTGGCACCGGTCCGGTGGAGGCGGCCATGGCCGGTCTGGATGCCACAGGCGACGGTCGGGGCTGGATCAACATCGGACCCGGCCTGCGTGACGACCAGATCACCCGGCTCGGGGAGCCGACCATGATGAGTCGGTGGTTCTCAGGCCGGGGTCCGGTAGTTCCCATGGCCACTTGGACCCCGGCAGTGACCGGGAAGTCCGGTAAGAAACCGGCGTCGGCAGTGATCGGTGTTGCCCACGGCGCCGGTCCCAAGGCCTTGGGGCAATTGCGGGATGCGGGCCTGGATCTGCCGACGGGCTGGCGGAAGGTGCAGGACCACGCCAAGCGGGGAATCGTGGCCGAGGTGGCGCCCGGGGCCGGCTATGAGGGGGTGGTGCGCTGGTTGGTAAGCGCCTGCTGGTCGTTGTGCCCCATCGAGATCGACGACCGCTGGCTGGCTGAGGTCCATCGCCCCGCCCGGTAATACGTCGCCGACTGACTGTGCCGACGTTAGGCATGCTCAACATGGGCGTTCTGACTGGGGGCCGCCCGGTAATACGTCGCCGACTGACTGTGCGGACTAGTCGACCAACTGCAACGGTAGGGTCTGGATGTGGGCCGCGTCCTCGTGTTGCCGGGCGGGACCGTGCCAACGGGGGCGGTCAAGTGGCGGTTCAGCCCCACAGGCGGGCCCGGCGGCCAGCACGCCAACCGGTCCAGCACCCGGGCGGAGGCCGTCATCGATCTCGCCACGGCCGGTGCCATGACGCCTGAAACCCGCCAGCAGTTGATGGGTCGGTTCGGCCCGGTCGTGCGGGTGGTGGTTGACGACACCCGCTCGCAGGCCAGGAACCGGGAGATTGCGCTGGATCGGCTGGAGGAACGGCTTCGATCCGCGGTGGTTTCAACCAAGCCGAGGCGGCCGACCCGCCCGTCCCGGCGAGCTCGCCACCGCCGTCTCGACGAGAAGCGCCAGCGGTCGGAGACCAAGCGGGATCGCCGCCGCATCGACCCGCCGAACTCCGGCTCACGGTTCCCCTGAACCTTCCTGTCGTTGACTCTTCCTGGGGCCCTTCCTGCCATTTCTCTGCCACTGCTTCGACCACGGGCCGGGCTTGAAGGCTTCGACCTCATCGACCCGAGCCCAAGACGAGCTCACGATCACCTATTCGGGAACCGGTTGGGTGGGCGAGGCACTGGCAGCGGCCCGGCCGTGATATCAGGCGGCCAGTACCGCTTCGATAACGAGGTCGATGACCCGGTCGGCCTGCGCGTCCCACACCACGGAGCTGGTGGGCGTGGCCGCGTCGGTACCGTTGCTGTCACCGTGGCCAGCGCTGGGCCGGTCGTCCACCACGGTCATACCCCGGGTGTGCTCACCGCGCAGTTCCACCGTCACCGGATGGCGTGACATCGTGAACAGGTGAGGGTGGGTGACGGCGATGACAGCGGTGGCGTCATGGATGGGGCCGCCCGGGAGCCCGACTCGCAGGCACTGTTCGTGGGCGTAGGCCACCAGATCGGCGGCGAATGTGCCAGCCGGTGTGCCAGCGGCCCTCATACGATCGATCTCGGGCGGTCCGAACAACACCTTGTGGGTTACCTCGAGGCCGACCATGGTGACCTCAGCGGCGTCGCGAAAGACGATGGCGGCTGCTTCGGGGTCGGCCCATATGTTGAACTCGGCGGTGGCGGTGACGTTGCCGGTGTGGGCCGCCCCGCCCATTATGGTGATACCGGCCAGGTGACGGACCAGTTCCGGGTCGTTGCGCAGCGCCACGGCCACGTTGGTGAGTGGACCGACCGCCACCAGATGAAGATCGTCGACGGCCGGGCCGTCTCGGAGATGTAGGCGGCGGCGGAGCCCGGGGTGGCCGAGCGATTCAGCTCGGGTAGCTCGACGGCTCCCAACCCGGTGGGGCCGTGGATCCGGGCCGCGTTCATGAGCGGTGCGATGAGGGGCTGGGCTGCGCCCCGGTGCACTGGCACGTCGATGTTCGCGATCTGGGTGGTGGTCAGAGCGTTGCGGGTGGTGTAATCGATGCCGACGTTGCCGTTGACCGTAGTGATACCCACCAGCTCGCCATGATGAGCTGCGACGAGGATGGCGATGGCATCGTCAAGACCTGGATCGCAGTCGAGCAGGATCCGGGGCCGAGGATCGGCCTGTGAGTCGGGCCGGGAGGCGGCGCTGTTTCTCATGCTCCGAGTCTAGGTGAGCGGTATAGAGGCCCTGTATGGGGCCTGTCACCATGGTTGATTCCAGGACTTCGGCCGGTGGAGCTCGGGGTGGTGGTCCAGTGGCCGTCGGAGTGCCGAGTGAGGGTGAGGTCGTGTTGGTGGATGTGGTGGTGGTGGCGACTGCAGACCAAGGCGAGGTTGTCGATATTGGTTGGGCCCCGGGCCGGAGGCGACCAAGCCACGATGTGGTGGGCGTGGCAGTAGGAGGGATTGGTGCCGCACAGCACGCAGCCCCGGTCGCGGGCCAGCAACACTCGCCATTGCTGGGCCGACACCGTTCGTTGTTTACGGCCGTGCCACAGCGGTAGGCCACTCCTGCTGAAGAGCACCCCGAACAGGTCGGCTTCGCAGGCCAGACGTTCGAGCTCGGAGCGGGGGATGGGACCGGTACCGGCGATCTCGCAACGACCGTTGGGATCGACGCCGGTGATCGTGCCGGTTTCGGCGATGACCAAGATCTGGTTGCGTGGGCTCGACCCGAGCCGGCCTTGGCATCGACAGATAGGGGTGGACGCTACTGGAGGCGGGTCTGCGGCGCCGGTCCGGTCGGTTACGGCCGGTTCGAGCCCGTCGGGTTTCTTCGACCCGGGTCGTGGTCGTCCTGGTTCTGCGCCTACTGCGGTGGTGAAGGCGTCGGCATGGCAGTGCTGGCGGGTTCGGGCCCGGTCACCGCCGCCGTCGGCGTCGTAGAGCCGGTTGGTCATGTCGGTGAGGATGGCCCGGACCCTGGCCCCGGTAACGGGGTCGAGTCGGGCATGAGAGTTGAACATGCCGTTGTCGTCCACCCACATGCGGTGACTGCGCATAGCCCGCTGCCGGCGGAGTTCGGCTTCACGATCTTGGGCCCGCTGATGACGATGGGTCCAGTCGCCAGCGGCCCGGGCCGCCAGGTCAGCCGGCAACGACTTCGCCTCGGCCAGCAGCCTCCGATCACTGTCCACCGCCTCAGCAGAAGTCGCTTCGGCGGCCTTCACCAACGCGTCTGCATGTTCAGCGGTGATATCGCCCTCGCCCAACGCCGAAGCCACAGATGGCATCTGGGCCAATGCCTCGGCCCGACGAGCCCGGCGTCGGGCTTCACGCTGCGAACACCCACCGATAGCCCGTACCAATTCGGTGCTCCCGGTACCGCCGTCACCCAACCCGTCCATAGCGGTCATCATCCGGGCCTCGAAGGCATCCAGAGCGGCTCGTACCCGCTTCACTCCGACGGCAGCGTCACTCAACCCGACTCGGCTCATCACCGACAGATCCAGGTTGTTCAGCTTGGCTGCCATCTCTTCGAACACGGCTACCCCGCATACAAATCCAGTTCTCAAAAGCCGACCGTGGCCCGCGAGTACCGTTCCGGGGAAGTAAAGGACCTCTACCGGTATACCTGTCGGCCCTGGGAACAGTAATGAAACTGTAGCACCACCCTATGACAATCACAACACCAGTTCGTAATCTGGCATTTCGCAGATGTGGGCCAGAAGACTCCCTGGCGGAGCCCGGCTCAGGAGCGGGTGCCGGTGTGATTGGAGAGGCGCTGTTCGACCTCGGCTCGGGTGGGTAGAGAAGGCTGGGCCCCCGGCCGCAAGGTGGCAGCCGCCCCCACCCGCACCGCCCAGTCCGCCGCCTCGGCCAGATCGGCGCCATGAACCACAGCGTCGGCCAAGGCTGCGCAGAAGGCGTCACCGGCCCCGGTCGTGTCCACCGGCTCGACCGGCGGTGCCGACACCCGGGTCACACCGCCGTCAGCTACCACCAAGGCCCCCTCGGCTCCCAGGGTGACCACAACGGCAGTCACCGGGAGCCTTCGGGCCAAAGTGACGGCCACCTCGGTGTCGACGGCCCCGTCGTAGCCGGTCATGGCGGCCAGCTCGGTTTGGTTGGGGGTCAGCACATCCACATGATCGAGAATGCTCGTCGGCAGGGGAGCAGCCGGAGCTGGGGCCGGGTCGAGCACGACCGTCCCGGTCGCGGCCTCCACCGCGGCGGCCACCGTGGCCAGGGGGATCTCGAGCTGGATCAGCGTTACCTGGGCCCGGGCCAGAAGGGTCGCAGCCGCGGTGATGTCGGCCGGCGTCACTCGAGAGTTGGCGCCGGGGCTGACCACGATGGCGTTGTCACCGTCGGCTTCCACCGCGACGAACGCCACCCCGCTGGGGGTACCGGGGGTGGTGTGCAGGTGGCTGGTATCCACTCCGGCCCCGGTCAGGGCCGCTCGCAGCATGGTTCCCGTCTCGTCGTTGCCGACCCGGCCGATCATGGCCACGTTGCGGCCCAGACGGGCCGCGGCCACGGCCTGGTTGGCCCCCTTGCCGCCTGGTATACGGGCCAAGTCGCCGCCCAGTACGGTCTGGCCCGGCACCGGGATGGTCTCGACCTCGACCACCAGATCGAGGTTGACGCTGCCCACCACGGCCAAGTCGAGATCTATGGGATCCATGGCGCCTGGACCCGCAGTGCGGCGCTGGCGCCGGGGATCATTCCTCGATTGAACCGATGAAGGGAACCTCGAAGGTGCCGTCGATAACCTCCTGCTTGCGGGTCTCGAACAGTTCCATGGCTTCGGGGGGAATGGTTCCGGCGTTGTAACCCGGGTTCATCTGGACCTCGAACCCGCCCGCGCTCATCGGCACGTTGTAGGTGGGCTGGAAGTTGCCGATGCTGATGTCGGAGACTATGCGGCGGTAGGTCTCATCGATCTGCCAGGCCATGGAAGCCACCACGTTCTCGGGAGCCAGCGCCGATTCGTCGAACACGTAGCCGAAGGCAGACAAGCCCTGTTCGCGGGCCTCTTGGATCATGCCGAACGATCCGGCATTGCCGCAGGCCACGAACACATCGGCGCCCTGTTCGGCCTGGGCCGCAGTTGCTTCCTTGGCCAGAGCGGCGTCGACCCACGACCCCAGGAAGGCGTCGAGCCGTTCCGCGTCGGGGCGAACCTCTCGAGCGCCGAGCAGGAATGCCTCCATCGTGGACCGACACACCGGTATGTCGTATCCGGCGTTGGCGCCGATAATGCCCGACTCGGTGATGCCTCCAGCGATAATGCCCGACAGATAGGCCGGTTCGTGCATGGGCATGGAGTAATCGGTGATGTTGGGGCCCTCCACTCCGCAGAAACCTCCACATGATCCCTGCCAGGCGAACATGACGTCGGGGTAGTCCGGAGCCAGTTCGTGTATTGGGGCGCCGTAATCAAAGGAGTGACCGATCACGAACTGGACGCCGTCTTCGGCGAAACCGCTCATGACCCGGGTGGCCCCCTGGGCATCGAAGGGGGCGTCGTCCACGATCTGCAGGTCGATGAGACCCTCGGTCTCGAGCTGTTTCACACCTTCGTAGGCGGCCTGGCACCAGGACAGGTCGTTGATGGCGCACGGCAACAGGATGGCCACGCTCACCTTGTCGTCGGCCTCAGGGTCCGGTTGCTGCGCCGTCGGCTCTTCGGGGGCGGCGCTGTCGTCCTCGCCGCACGCCGCGCCGAACAGCCCTAACACTGCCAGTAGCGGCAGGAAACGCTTGAAGATCATCGGACCCTCCTGAATCGATGTTTTCGAGCGCCAGGCTAGCTCAGGCGCGGCGGGCTCCCTTCACGTAGGGGACGCCCAAGGCCTCGGGCTGGGCATCGTCTCGGGCTCGGGCCGTGGCCACCACCACCACCACGATCGTCACCAGATAGGGCAGGGCTTGGAAGAACTCGAAGGGCACATTGCTCTCTATCCCTCCGCTGGCCGACTGAATCCTGAGTTGGAGGGCGTCGGTGAAGCCGAAAAGGAACGCTCCGGCCGCAACCCGTAGCGGGCTCCACCGTCCGAAGATCACCAGTGCTATGGCTACCCAGCCCCGCCCCGCGGTCACGTTCTGGGTGAACAATCCGAGCTGGCCCACCACCAGCACTGCTCCGCCCAGGCCGGCCATGGCTCCCGATACCAGGATTGCCAGCGAGCGCACCCGGTCGATGTCCAGCCCGGCTGCGTCGGCCGCTGCGGGCCGGTCACCGGCAGCCCGGACGGCCAGCCCGTAGCGGGTTCGGTACAGGATCCACCAAACCCCGAAGATCAGGGCCACGGTGAGGTAAACCAGTGGGCTCTGGTCGAACACCACGCTGCCCAGTCCCGGTATGGAGCCGAGCAGGGGAATCTCCAGGGGGCTGATGGGATCGAACCGCTCCGGGGCGGTAACCCCGAAGAGCCTCACATGGATGAAGCTGGTCAGGCCCGAGGCCAGCAAAACCAGGGCGATGCCGTTGATCACCTGCTCGGTCTTCAGGCGAACGCTGAACAGCGCCATCAGCACTCCGATGAATACCCCGCCCCCGATCCCAGCCGGGACTCCCACCCACGGCTGGCCGCTGTAATGGGCGCCCAAGAAGGCGGCGTAGGCACCCGAGAGCATCATCCCCTCCAGGCTCAGGTTGAGCACGCCCGCCCTCTGGCACAGCGATTCACCCACTGCAGCCAGACCGGTGGGTACGGCCAGCCGGATGGAGGCGTTGAGCAAAGGAATGATGGCGGCGGCTCCGAAGACGGCACCCCAGTTCATCGGCGCGCCCTGCCCACCTTGTCGGCCACGAGGAGCAGCAACACGAACAGAGCCTGGATCACCAGGGTGAGAACCCGGGGAACCTGCTGAGTGCGCTGGATCACGTCCCCTCCGAGGGTAAGTGCTCCTATCAGCACCGAGGCCGCCAGCACTCCGGTGGGCCTCAGCCTGGCGATGAGAGCGACGATGATGGCCGTGAACCCGAATCCAGGGGAGATGTTGCCGGTCAGCCTCGACTCGGGTCCCATGACCTGCAGCACCCCGGCCACGCCGGCCAAGGCGCCCGAGATCATCATCACTCCCATGATCAGCCGGCCCGTGTTCACCCCGGCCGCCTCGGTGGCGTCGCGGTTCAGGCCCATCATCTCGGTGCGGAACCCGAACGGCGTCCGTCGCATCGAGTAGGCGACGATCGGGATCAACCCCAGACCGATCAGCAGGCCGATGTGGACGCGCAGACCGGGGATGTCGGGTAGCCGGGCTGCTTCGGGAAGGGTCTGCGACACGGGCTGGAAGCCAACCGGGTCTCGCAACGGCTTGCGGATGGCGTAGTCGAGACCGCGCAGGGCCACGTAGTTCAGCAGCAGCGACGAGATGACCTCGTTCACGTTCCACCGGGCTCGCAGGAAGCCGACCACCCATCCCCAGACCCCGCCGGCGGCCGCCCCGGCCAGGCAGGCGGCCGGGATCATGACGGCCCTGGTCCCGATGGGGGCGTAGAGGGCGAAGGCCCCTCCGGCCAGAGCCCCCGTCAGCAGTTGCCCCTCGGCGCCTATGTTCCATACCCGGGCTCTAAAAGCGACGATGAGGCCCAGGCCGATCAGCAGCAGCGGGGCCGCCTCCACCAGAACCAGACTGAAGTCGAACCGGGAGCCGAAGGTACCGCTGAACATGTCGGCGTAGGCCTGCAGAGGGTTGGCCCCGGCCAGAGCGAGCAGGATCCCGCCAGCCCCGAAAGCAGCCGTCACTGCGGCGGCCGCCGAGCCCAGGGGGCGGAGCTGCAGTCGCCTGTCCCGGGCTGGGAAGATTGCCGGGGCGCCGGCGCCGTTTGCGTCGGCGTCGTTGGCCGGGGCGTCGTTGGCCGGGGCGTCGTATACGTCGGCGTCGTTTGCGGGGACGTCGGCGCCGCCGGTCGGCCCGGTCATGGTGCCGGTCCCGCGGCCCGGACCCCGGCCCCGCCCATGGCCATTCCGATCGCTTCACGATCCAGAGGGGTTTCTGTGAGCCGGCCCCGGTAGATCACGTGGCACCGGTCGGACAGGGCGATCACCTCGGTCAGGTCGGTGGTGATCAGCAAGATGGCAACCCCGGCGTCGCGCTGAGCCCGCAACTGGCTCCAGACCATCTCGATGGCCCCCACGTCGAGGCCCCGGGTGGGCTGAGCGGCGATCAGCAACCTCAGATCGGTGCGTAGGGCTCGGGCCAGCACCACCTTCTGGGCGTTGCCTCCCGACAGGGTGGAGGCGACCGCGGTCGGGGTGCGGACTGCGATGCCGAACTGCTTGATCAGTTCGGTGCCCCTGGCCACGACGGCTCTGGGGTCGAGCCGGAACCGACCGCCGTACGGCGCCTTGTCGATCCGGTCGTACACCAGGTTCTCGGCCACCGAGAGCCCGCCGATCAAACCATGCCGGTAGCGGTCGGAGGGAATGAACCCGACACCGCAGCTCAGCAATTTCCGGGGCGTGAACGAGGTGATGTCGGTATCGCCGAGCCGTATCCAGCCCGACATCGGATGATGCAAGCCGCACAGGATCGCCTCCAGCTCGGCCTGACCGTTGCCCTCGACGCCGGCGACGGTGACGATCTCTCCGGCTCGCACCACCAGGTCCACCCCGTTGAAGGCTCGGAAGCCAGCATCGCTCGTCCCCCATTGCGATGCAGAGGTGAGGTTTTCCACGGTGAGCACGGCTGCCCCGACCGGGCCAGTTCCTCCCCGGACCTCGCCTACCTCGTCGCTCTCGCCCGCCTCGCCTACCTCGTCGCTCTCGCCCGCCTCGCCCGCCTCGCCCGCCTCACCCAGCACAGTCACTTCCCGACCCACCATCAGTCGGGCCAGATCCAGCGGGCTGGTCTCGCCCGCCGCCACCGTGGCCACGTCGACGCCGGCTCGCAGGACGGTGATCCGGTCGGCTGCGGTCATGACCTCGTCGAGGTGATGGGTGATCATTACGATGGCTGTGCCGCCTCGGGCCATGTTTCGCAGTTTCTCGATGAGCTGATCGATCTCGACCGGCGACAGCGTCGCCGTGGGCTCGTCCAGGATCAGGACGCGGGCGCCCAGGTACAGGGCTCGGAGTATCTCGACCCGTTGCTGCTCGCCCACCGAGAGATCCGAGATCAGCTCCGATCCCTGCACCGACAGTCCGTAGCGTTCACCCAGCTCCTCGATGTCGGCCGCCACCGCGGTCAGATCGGGAAGCCTCACCCGGCGCCGACCGCCCGCACCCAGGATCACGTTCTCGGCCACCGACAGGCGGGGAACGAGCTGGAAGTGCTGGTGCACCATGCCGATGCCGAGCTCGATGGCGTCATGGGCGGAGCGCAAGCGCACCGACTCACCTCCGATCTCGACGACCCCGGTGTCGGGCCGCTCCAGCCCGTAGAGGATGTTCATCAGCGTCGTCTTGCCGGCGCCGTTCTCACCCAGCAGTGCGTGGATCTCTCCTTGGCGCAGGTCGAAGTCGGTGCCGGAGACGGCGGTCACCTCACCAAAACTCTTGGTGATCCCTCGCATTACCACCACCGGGCCCGGGCCCGAGAGGTCCGGGCCGGCCCGGTCGCCCCCGAGTTGCGAAGGCGACTGCCGGCGCCGGGGGGTCATCGACGGGCGGCCGGGATGACGCAGTAGGTCAGGCCCATGCCGGCCAGCCAGTGCCGGTAGGCGATCGACGTCTTGTCGGAGCGGATAGGGGTCTCGGCCCGGGGCTCCAACGGCAGGCGCCGGGGGCGCTGGTTCTCGAGTATGGGTTTGTCCTGGCCGAAGATGAGCAACTGGAACCGTTTCAGCAGCCGGTCGTCGTTCTCGTCGTCGAGCAAACACAACAACATGTGGGCCCTGGTGTTCACTTCGTCCACCGGTTGGCAGAAGATGGCGATGGCGTCGCGGCGGGACTCGTCGACGGGGCTCGACTTGTACAGGATGGCGCAATAGGGGTGAGGCACCCGGTACTCGTAGCCCATCAGCATCCCGCCTTCGGCGTTGAGCGCGCCCAGCGGCTGGAAGAACTCGCATCCGGTGGCGATGATCTCTGCACCGTCGATGCTCTGGTCGACCTCGTAGTCCTTCACCTCGGTGTGGGGTTCGATACCGAGATAGCCGTTGTGAACGTAGGGAAAGTGTCCCATGTCCAAGAAGTTCTCCACTGCCCGAGGCGCTGACGTAGCTACCCCGATGCAGCCGGCCCACACGTTGTGACGGTCGGTTTCGTAGAACTCCGGTAGAGCGAAGAGCTCATCGGGCGGCGATCCATAACTGGTCCAGACATACCCGAACCGGCTGGTGACGGGGAGCGGCTCGTGAACCCGGACCGCTTCGAATCCGGCACCGGGCGCCAAGGCCGACACCGATCTCCAGGCGTGGACGTTTCCGCTGGCCGTGACCGCGAAGGAGACCGCCTCCTCGAGCAGCCGGGTCTGGTGGACCACATCGGGGGCCGATTCCGCGATGGCTCCGACGGGGTACCACAGGTCCAATGCGACCGGATCGGTACACGGGCCAGCCGGGGCGGTGACGGTGCTCACTCGATCACAGCGGGGTCGGCCCGCTAGAAGACGGCCACCGGGTTGACCGGTGAGCCGCAGCCGCCCACGAACGGCTCCGGGTTGGCGGCCAGCAGGAACTCGTAGCGGCCTGCATCGGCGCAGACCGTCGACAGCTTCTCGAGGTCCCAGTTCTGGCCTTGGGTCATGCCCATGTCGACCACGTGCAGGCAGTGCACAGCCAGAGCATCGTCCCAGCTCGGGCCGGGGAACACCTCGCCGATGTAGGTGTCGCCAGCCACGGCGGCCACATCGTGGTCGTGGAACCATTCCACCGCCTCGAGCCCGGGCCCGGGGCTGGTGCCGTCCTGGTCGGGGCCGGCCACGTACTCAGTGGCGCCCATCTCGCGTAACACCTGCATCCGTCCGGTTCGTAGCAACACCACGTCGCCCGGTAGCATCTGCACCCCGGCCCGCTCGGCCGCATCGTCGAGGTCGGCGCCGGTGATCTCGCAGTCGCTGGGTAGGCGGGCCAGCCCCCGGGCGGCCGGGATGTCGAGCAGTACTCCCCGCCCGGTCAAGTGGCGTACGTTCTCGATTCCGAGCACGGTGGCCCCGCCGGTGGGGTTGACGGTGTCGATCGACACCCCGTTGTAGAGGGTGCGCTCGTAGCTGACGTGCGACAGGCCGTCCCAATGGGTGGCGGCCTGCAGGGGCATGGTCACGATGTCGTCGGAGAAGTGGGGCACCAACCCCTTGCCGTCGGCGTCACCGAGATCGGCGCTGTTGATCTTGACCATGGCATGGAGCGGGTTGATCCGGCCGTGCATCTGCCCGATCTGCACACCACCTTGATGTTGCAGGTCCAAGGCGCACGAGACCCGCTGTCCGGTTCGCACCAGCGAAGCGGCATGGGCCACGGCTGCGTCGTCGATCAGGTTCAGGGTGCCGAGACGATCATCGTCGCCCCATCGGCCCCAGTTGCGGACCCGGTCGCGGACAGCGAAGAAGGCGGGACTGAAGCTCACGGGAAGTTCGTGACGCTATCTGATGAAGTCGGATCCGATGACGTCGGATCCGACGAAGTCGGGTCTGGTTGGGCGGCGGTCACAGCTAGACGCTACCGTCTCGGGTCGACACAGGTTGCAGTCGACAGGTTGCAGCAGAGAGTATCGAGACCAATGAACACACTGTTTATCTTCGCGCTGGCGGCTGGAGCCCCCTTGCTGGTGTGGCTCGTCTTCGCCGGAGGAGACTCCGATCTCGGCAGCGATGCCGACGCCGACGGCGGTGTGTTCACCGTCATCCCGCTCAGCACCCTGGCTTTCGTGCTCGCCTTCTTCGGCGCCACCGGGCTGGTGTCTCGCTGGGCCGGTTCGGGGGTGATGACCGCTCTGGGGCTGGCTCTGGTCGTCGGGGCCCTAGCCGGTGCGCTCAACGGCACTGTCTTTGCCTGGCTCCGCCGGACCGAGGTTTCCAGCGAGGTCACCAACAAGGACTTGGAGGGAACGATCGCCCGGGTGGCCCTGCCCGTCTCGGCTCGGCGTCGGGGTCGTATAGTGTTGGACATTGCCGGATCCCGAGCCCAGATGACCGCGTCGCCGTTCGATAGCGGAGAGAGCGGTGAGATCGAGGCCGGGGTCCAAGTCATCGTCGTGGGCGTCAGAGACGGTGTCGCTCTCGTGACCCGGCTGGCCCCCGAGCTCGAGCAATGACCCGAACAGCGAGGCTCGGGCAATGATTCGAATAATGAGAACAGAAGCGAGGTAACCATTGTGACTCCGGCATTGACAGCCGGGCTGGTACTGGCCTTGGCCGTGATCTTCATCGTGCTGATCATCAAGAACCTGATCATCATCTGCCCCCCCAACCGGGTAGCCATCATCTCCGGTCGCCAGCGAAAGCTCTCCGACGGGCGCAGCGTCGGCTACCGCATCCTCAAGGGGGGCCGGACCATGCGGATACCCCTCATCGAGAAGGTGGCATGGATGGACCTCAACACCATCCCCTTGGAGGTATCGGTTTCCAACGCCTACTCCAAGGGCGCCATACCTCTCAACGTCCAGGGCATCGCCAACGTGAAGATATCGGGCACCGAGGGGCTGCTGGAGAACGCAGCCGAGCGGTTCCTGCACGTCCCCAACTCCGACATCGGCCAGATCGCCAAGGAGACCCTCGAAGCCAACCTCCGGGGCGTGCTGGCCACCCTGTCGCCCGAGGAAGTCAACGAGGACCGATTGAAGTTCAGCCAGCAACTCATCGACGAAGCCGACGACGACATCAAGACCCTCGGGCTCGGGTTGGACGTGCTGAAGATCCAGAACGTCACCGATGACGTGAACTATCTCGAATCGGTCGGTCGTCGGCTCACCTCCGAGGTGATCCGCGACGCCCGGATGGCCGAAGCCAACCGTACTTCTGAGTCCGAGCAGGCCGAGGCCGAGGCTCGCCGAGCCGCGGAGATAGCCACCATCGAGGCCGACAAGTCCATCGTCGAGGAACAGAACGCCCTGCGGGTCCGCACCGCCGAGCTTGAGGCCATCTCCAAGGCCCGGGAGGAAGAGGCGCTGGTGGCCGGTGAGACGGCCCGAGCCGTGGCCCGCCAAGAACTCGAGAGCCAGCGCATCGAGCTGGAGAAGCGCCGGGTGGAAGCCGACGTCGTCATCCCGGCCCGAGCTGATCTCAGGGCCCGCCAGCTCCAGGCTCAGGCCGACGCGGCCCGGATCATCGAGGACGGCAAGGCCCAGGTCGATGTGTTCCGGCGCCTTACCGAGCAGTACCAAGCCGCTGGTCCCGACGGCCACGACTTGCTGGTGCTCAACATGTTGCCCGAGCTCATCGACAAGATCGTGGCCACGGTGCAGGGAGTGAGCATCGACCGGGTCGCTGTCGTCGACACCGGCGCCGGCGGAGGCAATGGTGACGGTCGCAACGGCGGCGGCATACCCGGGTTGTTGAGCCAGCTCCCGGCGTCGCTGGTGGCCATGACCGAGCAGATCGAAGCCGCCACTGGTGTCGACGTCCTCGCCTCCCTGCGGAACCGAGACGACAAGGGTCGGGACAGCACTGGTGACTGAAGCTGGTGACTGAGTCGCGGTCGGCTGTCTGCGAGCTCTCTGAGCCAGTAGTCGCTGCCGTCGCTGCGGCGCGGAATCGGGTCGGTTGATCCGATGAGCGGGCATCTCGGGTGAGCGGGTTTCTCGAGGGCAAGGCCATCGCCGTGACCGGCGGTGGCAGCGGTATCGGCCGGGCCGTCTCGCTGGCTTGCGCGTCCGAAGGCGCCAATGTGGTGGTAGCCGATTACGGCGTGACCCTCGACGGGTCGAGCCCGTCGAGCGAGGTGGCCGGGGCCGTGGTGGACGAGATCATCTCGTCGGGGGGTTCGGCGGCGGCCGTCACCGGCGACGTATCGCACTTCGACGTGGGCGCCGAGATCGTCGCCGCCGCCTGCGACACCTGGGGCGCCATCGACGGGATCGCCTGCCCGGCCGGAGTCCTGCGGGAGCGGATGTTGTTCAACATGAGCGAGGCCGAGTGGGACCACGTGGTGGCCGTTCACCTCAAGGGCCACTTCAACCTGTACCGGGCCGGGCTGGCCCGGATGCGCAAGCAACCCACCGGCGGGTCGCTGGTGGGCTTCACGTCGGGCGCATTCGTTGCCTCGGTGGCTCAGGCCAACTACGCCGCGGCCAAGGGTGGGGTGGTGAGCCTGACCCGCTCCGCCGCACTGCTGGCGGCCAGCCTGCGAATGCGGGGCGGGCCTGCGATCAACGCCAACTGCATCGCTCCGGTGGCTCGAACTCGCATGAGCGAGAACGTCCCCTTCGAGATCGAGACCGGTGACCCTGCCGACATCGCTCCCATGGCCGTCTATCTCATGAGCGACGAAGGGCGTGACGTGAATGCCCAGATCTATACCGTGGTGGGGCGCCGGATCTCGGTGTGGAACCAGCCGGTGGAGCTGCGGTCGATGTGGGCCCCGGACCAGCGGTGGACGCCGGCTCAGATCGCCGAGATGCTGCCCGGTGCCGTCGGTCAGGAGCCCAACCCCTTCGTGGCCGATCTACAACGGCGCCTGGACCCGGGCGGCCGGGGCGAGCCCGGCGCGAGCGGCGTGAGCCCCGAGACATGAGCAACGAAGCGTGAGTAGGCCGGTATCCCCGGTTGAACCTCCGGGTCGGGGCTTGCTGGACGACCGGCGGGTGGTGGTTACGGCCGCGGCCGGAACCGGAATCGGATCGGCCGTGGCCCGGCGGGCCCTGCTGGAGGGGGGCCGAGTGCTGATCTCCGACATCCACGGGCCCCGGCTGCAATCCACCGCTGATCGTCTGGGGGCCGAAACCGGGTCACGCCCCGCCACTGCCTTGTGCGACGTCACCGTGGAGGACGAGGTACAGGCCCTGATGGCTACGGCCGTAACCGAGTTGGGCGGCATCGACGCCATGATCAACAACGCCGGGCTGGGCGGCGCGGCTCGGTTGGTCGACATGACCGACGAGGCGTGGTCGGCCGTTCTCGGCGTCACCCTGGACGGCACCATGCGCTGCACCCGGGCTGCGCTACGACTGCTGATCGATCAGGGCAGGGGCGGTGCCATCGTCAACAACGCTTCGGTGCTGGGCTGGCGGGCCCAGAAGGAGCAGGCCCATTACGCGGCCGCCAAAGCTGGGGTGATGGCCCTCACCCGTTGCGTGGCCTTGGAAGCGGCCGAGCACGGCATCCGGGTCAATTGCGTGGCTCCCAGCCTGGCCCAGCACCCTTTTCTGGACCGGGTCATGGCGTCGAGCCAACTGGCCGAGCTGGCTGCGGCCGAGGCCTTCGGTCGGGCCGCCGAGCCCTGGGAGGTGGCCAACGTAATGGTGTTTCTGGCCAGTGATCTGGCCGGCTACATGACTGGTGAGGTGGTCTCGGTGAGCAGCCAGCATCCATGAACTTTGTTGGGCGCGTCGCCAAGACTGGCGGCGGCGGAATCTATCGGGCACAGTATGGGGGCCAAGATTCGTTGAAGCTGGTGGTGCGGAGCGCTGGAAGCATCGTTTCGCACCTCGAGCTGTCTCGTCAGGGGGAAGTATGCCAATGATCATTCGATCTCACCGCAAGAGCTGGTTCGGCCCGCTCGCCATTTTGCTCGCAGTCGGGCTGGTGGCCGCGGCCTGCGGTGGGGGAGGGGACGGCGACACCGCCGGCTCCGAAGCCGAAGCGGTCGAAGCCAACGGTGAGGGCTCCACCGGCGGTGCTGCCACCGGCGAGGAGAGCACCACGACCACAACCGAAAAAGAGCTGGACGCACCGATCGACACGGTGCCGCCCGAAACCGAAGAGGGTCCCGACAAGAACGAACCCCAGTTCGGAGGTACGTTGCGGGTAGCAGTCGAAGCCGAGGCCGATGGTATCAACCCGGCCGCCAACAACTTCGCGGTGGCGGCCTACATGATGACCTATCCGGTTGTCGAACCGGTCGCCTACTGGGACACCGACGGCAACTGGGTCCCGCATCTGGCCGAGTCTTTCACCAAGATCGACGACGGATCGTCATGGCAGATGAAGCTGCGGGAAGGGATCTATTTCCACGACGGCACCGAACTCGACGCCGACGACGTGATCGCCACCTTCGAGGCCCAGCTGGCTGATCCGATCATCTCGCTGGCCCTGCGGCCCGCTTTTCCCACAGAAGGGGCCATCGTGAAGATCGATGACTACACCGTGCAGTACAACCCCCTGCGGGCCTACGCCGCGTTTCCTCAGACCCTCACCGGCCAGCTCGGGCAGGTGGTCTCTTCGCAATATCTGGCCGCCAGCGCCGACGACTCGACCCTTGACCAAGAACCGATCGGCACCGGACCGTTCAAGGTAGAGAAACGGACCCAGGACGAGGTCACGGTGCTGGTCAAAAACCCCGACTACTGGGCGGCCGACACCGTCGACATCTACCTCGACCGCATCGAGCTCTACCCGATCACCGACCCGGTCATCGGGGCCGAGCGGGTGGCCGCCGGCGACATCGACGTGATCGTGACCAGCAATGCCGAGGCCATTCTCACCCTCAGAGAGGCCGACGGGGTCAAGACCATCGAGAATGTTCGTTCCAGCGAGGACTTCGCCATGCTGAACGTCCAGCAGCCTCCCTTCGACGACATCCGAGCCCGTCAGGCCATCACCTTCGCCACCGATCGTGACGCCTACGTCTCTCTCATCCGCCAGGGCACGGCGCCCACGGCCGACACCATGTTCCACCCCGACCTCATCTGGCACAACCCCGACGTCGCGCAGGAGACCAACATGGCCGACCGGGCCGGCCCGCTGGTAGCCGACTACTGCGCCGACTTCCCGGACAATTGCAGCAACGACAAGATCGACATGGAGCTGCAGTACTCCGGTCCCTCCGTGATCCAGACCCGTATCGCCGATTTGTTGATTGACGGCTGGAAGGACTACTTCAACGTCACTCAGGACGAGCTACTCCAAGACGATCACATAACGCAGGTGGCTCTGGGGCAGTTCGATGCCGTGACTTGGCGCCAGTTCGGTGAGATCGACCCCGACAACGACGTGCTGTGGATCCAGTGTGATTCCATCGACTTCGTCTCCCTCAACTGGCCCCGCGACTGCGACCCAGAGCGAGACGCCTTGATGTTCGAGCAGCGAGCCAGCGACGACTTGGACCGCCGGGTGGAGATATGGCATGAGATCCAACAGAATCTCCGGGACTCTTACACTTATATATTCTTCAATCACGCCAACTGGACCGTCGGCGCTCGTGACAACGTCCACAACATCTGTGGTCAGACCAACCCTGACGGCGTGGAGCTGTTCTGCAACAACCAGGGCCGGATCTGGGCCCAGGGAATCTGGTTGGAGTAAAGGGGAAGTCCCATACCTCGGACAGCGCAATAAAAGCGCAATAGATTCAGGGCCCCGGCAAGGGGAGTTCCCGTGGTCAGGTTCATCGCCAAGCGGATAGCGCTGCTCATGCTCGTCGTGGCGGCTGTGACTTTCCTGGCCTTCGCCGCTCTCAACATATTGGGCGACCCCCTGACCAACGTCGTCGGGCCCTTGGCCGAAATCGACTGCGATGCGGTCGAGGCCGGCTCGGCCGAGGACCGGTCTACAACCCTTAACAACTCCAAGGGCGACTGTGAGATAGTGGCCGAGGCCCGCGCCACCTATCACCTCGACCAACCCTTGGGGGTGCGCTACTTCCTGTGGCTCGCCGACCTGGCCCGGGGTGACTTCGGCACGTCTTTTCAGAACGACCAGCCCGTGAGCGAAGTGATTCGGGAGAAACTCCCCGAGTCGCTGATGCTGCTGATGATGGCTCAAGTGGTGGCCCTGGGTATCGCCATCCCTTGGGGCGTGGCCTCGGCCTACCGGGCCAACCGACCCTTCGACCGAGCCTCGACCATCGGGTCCTTCGGCCTGCTGTCGGTGCCGAACTTCGCCTTGGGTGTGGTCCTGCTGTACCTGCTGGCCCTGCGCTGGCAGGTCTTCCCCTCCACTTTCGAGGACGGCAACGCGTGGCAGCGGTTCACGTCACTCGTCCTGCCTGCGTTCACGCTGGGATTGCCGCTGGCGGCCGGCTATCAACGACTGCTGCGCACCGATCTCATAACCACCCTCCAAGAGGACTACGTTCATATGGCTCGGGCCAAGGGCATGACCCCGGGCCGGATCATGTTCCGACATGCCTTACGGCCATCGCTGTTCTCGGTGGTCACCGTCTTCGGTGTCCACACCGGGACCCTCATAGGAGGTTCCCTGGTGGTGGAACGGATCTTCGGTATCCCCGGGATCGGCAGTGAGATAGTCACTGCTGTCGTTCGTGACGACTTCCCGGTGGTGCTGGGCATGGTGGTGGTGATCGCGGTTGGATTCGTCTTCGTCAACTTCTTGGTCGACTTGGTCTACTCGTGGCTGGACCCGAGGGTGCGAGCAGCGTGAAAGCGAAAGCGAAGGTCACCGACGGAGTCTCCGCCCGCCGGCTCGGCTTCGGATTCTGGCTGGCCGCGGGTTGGGTCCTGTTCATAACCCTGGCCGCACTGTTGGCACCGTTGCTCCCGCTGACCGACCCCACCGACGTGGGGGTGGGCGGGCCCCGTCTGTCGCCATCCGGGGACTGGTTGTTCGGCACCGACGCGCTGGGGCGCGACGTTTTCTCCCGCACTATTCACGGGGCTCGGGTCAGCCTGGCCGTGGGGGGCTTCGCCATCGGGTTCGGGATGATATTCGGTGGGGGGCTGGGCATGTTGGCCGGGTTCTTCCGGGGCCGGGTCGATCATGTCATCGGTTTCGCCTTCTTCGTGCTGCTGTCGTTCCCGGCCTTGGTCCTGGCCATCTTGATCACGGCCACACTGGAGCGCAGCCTGCTGGTGGTGAGCTTCACCCTCGGGATTCTGGCCATCGCCCCGGTCGGGCGTCTGGCCCGAGCCGCCACGCTGGTTTACGCCGAGCGGGAGTTCGTGGCCGCGGCCCGGGTGCTGGGCGCCCGCAGCGGCCGCATCATGGTGAGGGAGCTGCTCCCCAACGTGGCGATCCCCATGGGGGCTCTGACCCTGCTGGGCATGGCCGTGACCGTAGTGGCCGAAGGAGCGCTCGCCTTCTTGGGGCTGTCGGTGGCGGGCGACGAAGCCATCTCGTGGGGCAAGATGATCGTGGACGGCTCCGGTGTCCGCGACCTGCAGCAGTCCCCCCATGTCGCCATGTTTCCGATCGCCACCATGTTCTCGACCGTCTTGGCCCTCAACTTCGTGGGGGATCGGATCCGGGAGTACTTCGACGTGCGAGAGCTGGCGTTTTGAAAAGATTTGAAAAGAATTGACGAGAACTGAGTTCCGATGAAGACAAGGTTCCCATGAAGACGATCGAGACTCCCCGCTCGCTCTTGGAGGTTCGCGATCTACAGGTTCGTTTCCCTACCTCCAGAGGCACCGTCCACGCCCTCGACAAGGTGAGCTTCGACCTTCGACCCGGTCAGGCCCTGGGCATAGTGGGGGAGTCGGGGTCGGGAAAGTCGGTCACGGCCCGGACGCTGATGAACCTGTTGCCCCGCACCGCCCAGGTGAGCGGGGAAGTGCTCTATGAGGGCAAGGACGTGCGAGCTCTGGCTGCAGCCGGCGCCAAGCACTTCTGGGGCGTCGAGATGACCATGGTGTTCCAGGATCCGATGACGTCGCTCAACCCGGTGAAGAAAGTGGGGGAACAGATCGCGGAGACGTTGCGGTACCACTTGGGGCGGGGCCGTCGCGACGCGTGGGCCGAGGCCACCGAACTGCTGGGCCAAGTCGGCATCCCCGAACCGGCCCAGCGGGTGACGCAGTATCCCCACGAGCTGTCGGGGGGTTTGCGCCAGCGGGTGGTGATCGCCATGGCCCTGGCCTGTCGGCCCCGGCTCCTCATCGCCGACGAGCCCACCACCGCCGTGGACGTGACGGTGCAGAAGCACCTGCTCGACCTGCTGGATCGTTTGAGGGCCGAGCGAGAGATGGCCATGATCCTCATCACTCACGACTTGGGGGTGGCCAAGGGCCGGACCGACGACGTGGCTGTCATGTACGGGGGCCGCATCGTCGAGCTGGCCGACACGGTGTCGCTGTTCAGCGACATGCGCCACCCCTATACCGAGGCTCTGATGCGGTCGATTCCCCGCATCGACGACCCCAGCCACCATCGCCTCGACCCCATCCCCGGGCGTCCGCCCGGCCTCATGGAACCGCCCCAGCGATGTACCTTTGCCGCCCGCTGCCGCTATGCCCGACCCGATTGCCTCGAGGCAGTGCCCGAGCTCGGCGGGATGGTCGGTCTGCACCGCTTCTCCTGCAACCATCCCGTCGGCACCGAGCGAGGTCGGGCCGCTCTGGCCACCAACCGGGCCGCGGGCATTAACGCCACCGGCCTGCCTATGACCGAAACCATCGAAGAGGTCGGTTGATGGCCGGCTCGGGTCGGGTCCAGCTTCGCGACAGCGAAGACGTCCTGTTACGGGTCGAGGACTTGGTGGTGGAGTTCCCGGTGGGCCGCAAGCGGGTCGTGCATGCTGTCTCGTCGGTGAGCTTTGATGTGATCGAGGGGGAGACTCTGGGCATCGTGGGCGAGTCCGGGTGCGGGAAGTCGACGGTGGCCCGATCCATCATCCGGCTCAACCCGATCGATGGGGGTCGGGTGCTGTACGAGGGCGATGACCTCGCCGAGCTCGAGGGTGGGGCTCTGCGTCGGATCCGGCCCCACCTCCAGATGATCTTCCAGGATCCGATCTCTTCGCTCAACCCCCGCCGCAAGGTGAGGGACGTGATTTGCGAAGGATTGGCGGTCTGGGGCGACGACCATGCCGTGTGGACACGCAGCCGGATCGGAGAGCTGATGGAGGCGGTGGGGGTGGACCCCCGTTTCGGTGATCGCCGCCCTCACCAGTTCTCGGGTGGCCAGTGTCAGCGCATCGGCATCGCCCGAGCCTTGGCCCTCGACCCCAAAGTGCTGATCTGCGATGAGCCGGTGTCGGCGCTGGACGTGTCGGTGCAGGCCCAGATTCTGAATCTGCTCCAGGACATGAAGCAGCGGTACGGCCTGACCGTGCTGTTCATCTCCCATGACCTATCGGTGGTGAAGAACGTGAGCGACCGGATAGTGGTCATGTACCTGGGCAAGGTGTGTGAGATCGGCGCTGCCGACGAGCTCTACGAAAGCCCGGTTCACCCCTATACCCGGGCCCTGTTGGCCTCGATTCCCGAACCAGCCGCCACCGTGGACGTTGCCGAGGGCGACATCGCCGGCGAGTTGCCCTCACCCGTAAACCCCCCATCGGGATGCCGGTTCCATACTCGCTGCCCCCATGCCACCGAAATCTGTCGGCAGGTGGAGCCGACCATGGCCCGGGTCGGGGGCGGGGATCATTTCGCCGCCTGCCACCATCCGGTGCTCGGACCGGACCCGACCCGCTGACGCCGGGGTTCTGCTGCTCGAAGCTCCTACTCTTGAGACTGGTCAGCGGGCAAGATGGGGCCGGTCGCGCCGACGGGTCGATCGCAGTATCTGCACCATGATGAAGGTCACCGCTCCGGCCAGCGCCGCCATCAGAACGAGCTGGCGCCAGCCCCCCCGGTCACCGGATTGCCGGGGCTCGGGTCCGGGGTCGGGTGACCCGATGATCCGTCCCGCCCCGGGCGGGAGGTCGCTGAAGTCGCGGCCGAGATTCTCACCCCCCTCGTCGGTTGCGGGCATCTGGTGGGTCTGGTCGGCCTCGTCCATCTGGTGGGCGATGTCCTCCACCGCCGGGGCATAGGAGACTCCGCCGACCGCCGCCAGCCCTGTCCACACCAGGGCCATGACGATCACGGTCACTACCGGTCCGGGGCGACTGCGGTGACGGTGCCGGTAGAGGCGTTCAGGTAGGCCGGTTTCTCACCACCGCCGTGAACGGGAATGGTGGCGCCGGACATGTAGGAGGCCAAGGGCGAGGCCAAGAACAGCACCACCGCGGCCACCTCGGCCACCTCGGCCAGCCGGCCCAGGGCCAGGGTGGCGCCCACCGCTTCGATCCCGGCTCGGTCGCCGTAGTAGAGGTGGGCCTGATCGGTGAGCAGGAACCCCACCACCACGTCGAGCACCCGGATGGCCGGCCCCCACTCGTGGGCCAGGGTTCCGGTGAGGTTGGTCAGGCCGGCCTTGGCCGCACCGTAGGCGGCGCCGGTGGGGTTGGGCCGTGTTCCCGACAGCGAAGAGATGTTGATGATCACTCCGCCGCTGCTCTGCTTTGTCATCACCGGCTGAACGGCTTGGGCGAAGGCGAGGGGCGCCAGCAGGTTGAGGGCGATGACCTTTTCGTTGAAGCGCGCCGACACCGTGGCCGAGTCGGTGGGCGGGGCGCCGCCGGCATTGTTGACCAGCACGTCGATACGCCCGGTCGCCTCGGTGGCCGCGGCCACCACCCGGTCGATCTGGTCGGGGTCGCGGACATCGGCGGGTATGAAGGCCGCGGTCCGGTCGGATCCGGCAATCGGTTGGTCCGGTGGCCGGCGGGCGCAGCAGAACACTTCGGCGCCGTGGTCCAAGAAGGTGGTGGCCAGCACCCGGCCCAGCCCGGCCGTGCCGCCGGTGACGATCACGGTGCGCCCTGTCATGTCGAATGGATCGGACTGCACGCGGCTCCCCGAATGTTGCAACTGGCCCGAAACTAGCGCCCGGCCGCGGTCGGCGTCTACGGTCGGGGCGGTGACCGGAAAAGTGATGACCGAAGACGAGGTCGTCGGCGAGTTCTGCAGCGGGATAACGGTGGGCATCGGCGGCTGGGGTTCGCGGCGCAAGCCCATGGCCTTGGTGCGGGCTCTCATTCGCAGTGACATAGACGACCTGCACGTAGTCAGTTACGGCGGCCCCGATATCGGTCTGCTCTGCGCAGCCGGCAAGGTGCGCAAGGTCACCTACGGGTTCGTGTCGCTGGACTCGATCCCGCTCGAACCCCATTTCCGGACCGCCCGCCAGACCGGCGCCGTCGAGACGTTCGAGCTCGATGAGGGCGCCTTCTACCTGGGCCTGCTGGCCGCCTCTCACCGGATGCCGTTCTACCCGACCCGGGCCGGGCTCGGATCCGACATGCTCACCTACAACTCCGAGCTCAAGACGGTGACGAGCCCGTACCCCGACGGCGAGGAGCTGGTAGCGGTACCAGCCCTGGAACTGGATGTCTCGTTGATCCACATGAACCGGGCCGACGACCGGGGCAACGGCCAGTTCCTGGGACCCGACCTGTACTTCGACGACCTGTTTGCCATGGCGGCAAGGCGCACGTTCATGTCGTGTGAGAGGATCGTTCCCACCGAGAATCTGCTGGAGGAGGGATCGGTGCACACCCTGCGGATACCTCGCCTGCACGTCGATGGCGTGATCGAGGCGCCGCAGGGGGCCCATTTCACCGAATGCCGGCCCGACTACGGCCGAGACGAGGCCTTCCAGAAGGAGTACGCGGTTGCGGCTGCCGACCCCGAGGCGTGGCGCCGATTCGAGACCGATTGGCTCGACCTCGAGTCCCACCACCACTATCGGGCTCGTTTGGCCCGGCAGAGAGCCTCATGAGCGGTCAGATTTCCGGTGCTGTCTCTGGTGGGGCTGCTGTCTCCGGTGGGGCTGCTGCGACCATTGGTGAGGCCGGTGATGCCACTGAGGCCACCCTCGACGAGATCTGCGTGGTAGCGCTGGCCGAGGCATTCCGGGGCGACGGCGAGTTGCTCTGCCACCCCATGGGACCGGTGCCGGTGATCGCGGGCCGGCTGGCCCGGGCCAGTTTCGAGCCCGACCTGATACTCACCGACACTGTTGCCTTTGCGGTGACCGGAACCATGGCGCTGGGCGCCGATGCCAGCGATGCGGTGGTGGAGAGCTACATGCCGTTTCGCACCGTCTTCGATCTGGTCTGGTCGGGACGCCGCCATGTCGTGATGGGAGCCAGCCAGATCGACCGGTACGGCAACCAGAACATCGCCGCTATCGGCAACTACCGGGCCCCCACCGCTCAGCTCCTGGGGATGCGGGGCGCGCCGGGCAATCTCATCAACCACACCACCAGCTACTGGGTGCCCAACCAGGCCCGCTCTTTCGTGACCGAGGTCGACGTAGTGTCAGGGCCGGGATACGACCGGGTGGCGGCCCTGGCCGAGCCGAGCCGCCGCTTCCACGAGATCCGCCGGGTGGTGACCAACCTGGGCGCCTTCGACTTCGAGACTCCCCAACGGGTCATGCGCCTGCGCTCGGTGCATCCCGGCGTCACCGTCGAACGGGTGGTGGCAGCCACGCCCTTCGAGTTGGTGATACCCGGCGACGTGGCTACCAGCAGGGTTCCCACCGCCACCGAAATGGAGCTGATCCGTTCGGTGATCGACCCCGGCCGGTTGCGCAGAGCCGATTTCCGGGCCAGCTCCCGACCCCGATCGTGAGCAATGACTCGCCACTGGGCCGATCACGGCCGGTGGTGTGTTTCGTGTGTACCGGCAATGCCGCCCGCTCGGTGATGGCCGTCACCATGCTGCGGGCCTTGGCCGGTGACCTTGCCGTGGGTGGGGCCGGCACCCATGTTCTGGAAGGGCGCCCGATGGGGGTCCGGACCCGGACGGCTTTGGCCCGCTACGGGCTGGTCGACCCTCACCACCGGTCCCGCCAGTTCTCGGCCGCCGAAGCCGGGTCCTCCGCCTTGGTCGTGGCCATGGAGCCGGCCCACATCTTGTGGATCCGGGCCCGGTTCCCGGCCGCGGCTGCAGTCACCGGGTCGTTGCGGAGGCTGGCCCGGGACTTGGCCCGGCCCGGTCCCGGCCACCCGCGACCGTTGGCGGGCCGGGTTGCCGCCCTCGACTTGGCCGGCATCGATCCCGAACCCTGGGAAGAGGTAGTGGATCCGGGGGCGGGGGACCAGGTCGACTTCGACAACTGCGCGGCTGAGTTGCACCGGCTGGTGGGTCAGCTCCGCGATCGGTTGGTCTGAGCCGGATGGTTGGCTCTACCCTGGTGCCATGAACGACAGTGACCTGATCAACCGTAGCGACCTGATCAACCGCATCGAAGCTGACGGGAGGGGGCTGCTGGATGCTGCCCGTGACAATCTGGATGCTCCGGTGACGGGGTGCGGGGATTGGGACGTTCGGAGGCTGGTCCGGCACATGGGCCGGGTCCACAACACCGTGGCGGTCTCTGTGGCCCGGCGGATTACAGAGATGGTGCCGGCTTCGGAGTTCCCGGCTCGGCCCGAGCCCGGCGCGGTGATGGAGTACGCCACCGACGCTCTGGAAGGGTTGCTGGCTGCCTTGGCCGGGATCGACCCGGCCGAGCCGGTATGGACTGGGACCGTCCAGCGCAATGCCGCCTTCTACTTCCGCCGCATGTGGCACGAGACAGCCGTGCATCGCTGGGATGCCGAGACCGCGGCCGGCCAAGACTTCATCATCGATGGCGACCAGGGCCGTGACGGCATCGACGAGCTTTTTCAATTGATGGTGCCGGCGATGCTGGCCCGCCGGCCTCGCCCTCTGCCGGCCGGGTCGCTTCATCTGCACCGCACCGACGGGGAAGGGGAGTGGACGCTCACCGCCGAGGGCGAACAGATCGTGGTCGAGTCGAGCCACGCCACTGGTGACGCGGCAGTGCGCGGCCCCGGTGGTGCGGTGTACCTGGCCATGTGGGGCCGGGTGCCCCTGAGCGACCTTCAAATGTTCGGCGATGCCGCTGTGGCCCAGAGCTGGGTCGATCTTTCTCCGTGAGCGGTGCCCACAGCGAGCACACCTAGCCGTGGACTCGACCTCGAGCCGACTACGACGAGGCGGAGGCAACCTCGATCAGCTCATGCCGGTGGTGCTGTTCATCGTCTTCTTCAACCTCGTCAACACCGAGGTCGCAGTTCTGGCTGCCACTGCCTGGTCGGTCAAGGCGGCATGCAGCCGCCGGGCCCGGGGCCTGCCCATCGGGAAGTGGCTGCCGGCTGTTACTGCCTATCTGCTGGTGAGAGCGGCTGTAACTATCGCCGTCGAACGGGATTTCGTGGATTTCGGGGTCAGCTCCGAAGCCGTATACTTCGGTATCGGTATCGGCACCAAGATGCTGATCGGGGTGATGGCGGCCGTCACCATCGCCGCTGGTAAACCGGTCCTGGTGTGGCTGGCCGGGAAATACCTGGATTTGCCCGAGGGGGTTCGGGCCGATCCCCGGTTCGCGGCGACGCTGCG
The DNA here is from genome assembly GCA_963422655.1 of Acidimicrobiales bacterium. Classification (GTDB taxonomy): domain Bacteria; phylum Actinomycetota; class Acidimicrobiia; order Acidimicrobiales; family Aldehydirespiratoraceae; genus CATQHS01. Next base: position 2,868,375 of record OY730440.1, read on the forward strand.
CAACCTGACCTGGCTCATAGTGATCTACGAGATCGGTTCGTCGGTGTGGGACATCTGGTTGTTCAACAACTCGGGGGTGAACCTTTTCTTGGTGACCCGCGGGGTGGTCAACTACGTCGTCTCCTTCGTCCTCATCGCCGGCGCGCTCATGTACGCGGAACGCCGCTTGGAGTCGATCGAGGGTTTCCCGGGCCTGATCGCCATCCTGGAACGGGTCGCCCGGCCCGCCCGAACCGAGACTGAGCTCGAGAGACAGAGCTTGAGAGACTGAGCTCGAGAGACTGAACCGAAAGGCGGTCACGTTCGGCCGGCGCGGCGGCAGGACCGCAGACGGTAATGGTAACCTGTCGGCATGTCCAAGCGCACCCAACGTAAGAGAGCCAAGGCCCGCCGCTCGAAGGCCAACCACGGGCGCAAGCCCAACCTGGGCCGCAACAGTTGAGTTCGTGCTCGTAGAGGCTCAACGCGTCGAGGCTCAAGGCAGTGCACGGCCGCGTCCGGGTCAGAGTACTCTCCGGCCCGGTCGGGGCCACCGGACGACTCCCCGGTAGCGTGAGGCAGGTCCCACTGGACCGGTGACCAGCGGGAGTCCCTATGGAACGATTCGGGTTCGTGGGCTTGCCCAACGCTGGCAAGAGTTCGCTGTTCAATTCTCTGACCGGTGGGGGTGCTTACGCGGCCCCCTACGCCTTCGCCACCACTGCCCCCAACGTCGGCGTGGCCCGGGTGCCCGATCCACGGCTCGACCGGGTGGCCGAGATGAGCCGGAGCCGTCGCGCCGTTGCCGCCACCGTTCAGTTCACCGACATCGGTGGGCTGGTAGCGGGGGCCAGCCGAGGTGAAGGATTGGGCAACGCCTTTTTGGCTCATATCCGCGAGGTCGACGCCATCGTTTTCGTCTTGCGGGCCTTTCCCGGCATCGGAGTGTCCGGCTCGACCGATCCTCTCGATCACCTCCAAGTACTAGAGATCGAGCTGGCTCTGGCCGACATGGCCAGTAGCGAGCGCCAACTCGACAAGATCTCCCGGCTGGCCAAGGCTGACAGCTCGCTGGAGCCGCAAGTGGCGCTGCTACGCCGGGTGCTGGGTGCGCTGGAACAGGGTACCCCCCTGTATCGGGCCGGGCTGACCGACAGTGAGATGAACCGGCTCCGATTCTTCTTCCTGCTGACAGCCAAACCAGTTCTGGCCGTGGTGAACATCGGCGAGGACCGGATCGGCTTCGCCGATGAGCTGGTCGCTCCGGTGAGAGCGGCCATGGGCGGAGCCGAAGTCATCCCGCTGTGTGTACAGCTCGAAGCCGAGGCCGCCCAGCTCGATGTCGATGCCAGGGTCGAGATGCTCGACGGCTTGGGTCTCGGGGCCGGGGTCATGTCTCGGTTTCTCACCAGCGCCTACCGCTTGCTGGGGTTGGAGACGTTCCTGACCACCGGGGAAAAGGAGAGCCGGGCTTGGACCTTCCGGTCCGGCTCGACCGCTCCCGAGTGCGCGGGTGTGATCCACTCCGATTTCCAGCGTGGTTTCATCCGAGCCGATGTCATCGGCTGGAACGATCTGGTGGCGGCCGAGTCCTGGGTGGCGGCCCGCGGTCAGGGCAAGGTTCGCTCTGAGGGCAAGGACTACGTCGTGATCGACGGAGATGTCCTCGACTTCAAGTTCTCGCCTCCGAGCGCGGCTGACCGTAACCGGAACCGAGCAGCCGGGACCGCCGGCCGTTGAGGAGCCAGCCGATTGGGGTAGAACGCACCAGCAGTTGGTAGCTGACCGCCAAGATGGCACTGTCGCCGTTACCGGTGAATACGGCGGCGAGGATGTCGCTTCGTTCGACCGGAGATGGGCGAGCAGGAAGGTTCACGAGGGCAGGCTCATGTTACGAGTTACTATTCGGGACATGGCCACGTTTCGACATGCCCACGCTGCCGTCGATATCGGGATCACGAAGAGCCATCGGGGCCACACAGAGCCGGTGACAGATCCGGTGAGGAGTCCAATGACATGAAAACCCGTGCGACCCATCCGATGGCGAGTGTCGGTCGAGCTTGGCGCCGGTTTCGGGCATGCTCGGCCGCCGGCCCGACCGCCCTGGTCTGCTGCCTGGCTCTGGTGTCGGCCGGCTGCGGTAACGGCTCCACCGACAACGAGAACGTCGACGGTGGAGCCGAGCCTGCGGTGGTGCTGGCCACTACCGGCATCTGGGCCGACATAGCGGCCAATGTCGCCTGTGACGGTCTGGCCCGAGTGGAGACGATCATCCCGGTGGGGGGCGATCCCCATGGGTTCGAACCATCCCTGGCCGACAGGGAGCGCATGCAGGGCGCGGTTCTGGTGATCACCAACGGTCTGGGTCTGGAGGAGAGGCTGGAAGACACCATCGACGCGGTGGAGGCGGCCGGAACCCCGGTGTTGCGGATTGGCGAACACGTCGAGACCATCGAGCCCGTCGTCAGCGACAGCGGTTCGGACCACGACCACTCCGATAGCGAAGGCCATGGGCATGAGAGCGAAGGCCATGGGCATGCCGGCGGCGACCCGCACGTGTGGTTCGATCCGATCCGGGTATCGGACAGTTTGGACGAGTTGGCTCGCCGGCTGATCGGCGAGGCTGGACTCGATCCCGCCGCCGTCGCGGCCTGCCTGAGCGCCTACCGGGCCGAGTTGGTCGCCCTCGACGCTGAGATCGCCGCCTCCGTGGCCGGGATAGAGATCTCCGCCCGCAAGCTGGTCACCAACCACGACGCGCTGGGCTACTTCGCAGACAGGTACGGCTTCGAGGTGATCGGCTCGGTCATCCCCGGCGGAACCGCGTTGGACGAGACGAATCCGGCTGCTATGGGCCATCTGGCCGAACTGATCGAGGAGGCTGGGGTGTCGGCCATCTTCACCGACAACGAACAGTCCTCGGTTAGCGCCGAGGCGCTGGCCGCTCGAGTGGGTGCAGTCAGTGTTCACACCCTGTACACCGGGTCCTTGGGTCCTCCCGGTTCGGGGGCCGACACCTACCTCGGGTTCATGCGAACCAACGCCCGGGTGATTGTCGACGCCTTGGGTTGACCGGCCTCGGCTCGGTCAGCCGACAGAGGTATCGTTGAAGCGTTGCAGATAGTGACCGACCCGCAGACTTGGTGGCTGGATCCATTCATCTCGAACGGGTTCATGCGCGACGCGCTGTGGGCCGGGTTGCTGGTGGTGGTCACCACCTCGGTGGTCGGCACCTGGGTGGTGCTGCGGGGGATGAGCTTTCTGGGCGACGCTCTCGCCCACGGGGTGCTGCCCGGTATCGCTGTCGCCTTTGTCACGGGCGGTAACACCACGATCGGAGCCTTGGTGGCGGCCTTGGTGATGGTGGGCGGGATCAACCTGATCCGAGCCCGCTCACCCCTGCGGGAGGACACCTCTATCGGAGTGCTCTTCGTCGGGTTCCTGGCTCTGGCCGTGGTGATCATGTCGAGCCGGTCGGGCTCTTACACTGGTGACCTGAACCGCTTCCTGTTCGGGTCGGTAACCGGTATCGACGATTCCGACCTGCGCCGCCAGGCCGTTGCCGGTGCCATCTCGCTGGGAGGGGTGGCACTCTTGTACCGGGCCTTTCTGGTGATGACCTTCGACGAGACCCAGGCTCGCCTCCTGGGGCTGCGGCCCCGCCTCGCCCATGGCGTGCTGCTGGCACTGCTGGCGGTATCCATCGTGGCGTCGTTCGAGACGGTCGGGAACCTGCTGGTGTTCGCCTTCTTGGTGGCGCCTCCGGCCGCGGCATGCCTGCTGGTCCGACGGGTCCCGGTCATCATGGTCACCGCGGTGGGGATCGGAGGGGCCGCGGTCGTGATCGGCCTGCTGACCAGCTACCACTACGACACGGCCGGGGGGGCCACCATCGCTCTCACTACGGTGGTGATGTTTCTGATCGCTCTGGCGATCAGGTCGGTTCGTCCGGGCCGGTACCGGGTTGTCGTGGGCGAGCCGGCCTGAACGACGGTTCGCCCCGGCCCGGCGTTGCGACCCCACGTGAAGGCGTTCAAGTCGACCGCGGTGGCCGCCCGGTTGGCGACGGCCGGTCATCACAACTTCTGTGCCGCCACTATCCGGGAGATGGAAGGGCTGGCCGGAGCCGGCCTCGGTCGCGACCTGTTGCTGGCCAACGAAGTTCTGGATACGTCACGGCTCGGGGCCCTGGTAGAACGCGGCAACCGGGTCACGGTGGCCGTCGACTCGAACGAGACGGTCGACGCGGCTGCGGCTGGCGGGGTGAAAGAGGTGCTGATCGACGTCGATATCGGCCTGCCCCGGTGCGGGTGCGATGCCGGTGACGCCGGCCGTATCGCCGAACGGGCCAGAGGTCTCGGTCTGGATGTTCGCGGAGTCATGGGCTACGAGGGCCACCTGATGATGGTCGGGGCCCGAGAGAAGCCGGCTCGGGTCGAGGCGGCCATGCAAGTCCTGCTGGCCGCCCACACCGACGTCGGCGGTGACGTGATCTCCGCCGGCGGCACCGGCACCTACGCCGTCAATGAGTGGGCCACCGAGATCCAAGCCGGCTCCTACTGCCTGCTCGACACCGACTACGCCCAGCTCGACAGCCCCTTCCGGATCGCCTTGTCGGTAGTGGCCACCGTGATATCCACCAGCCCCAAGGGTTGGGCGGTGGCCGACGCCGGACTCAAGACTTTCGGGATGGACCACGGCCCCCCGACCTGGACCGGCGGCGAGCTCTACTTCTGCTCCGACGAGCACGTCACGCTGCTCGACGGCAGCGACCGACTGAAGGTCGGCGACCGGATCCGGCTCCAACCCGCTCACGTCGATCCCACCGTCGCCCGGCACCGGCGGTACTGGGTGCTCGACGGTGACCGAGTAGCCGACCGGTGGCCGATAGACCTGAGGCACTGGTGAAGAGGGGGTCTGTTTTCCGGAACTGGGCCGGCAATCAGGTGTGCCTACCCGAGGCTCGGCTCACACCCGGTTCGGTCGAGGAGGTCTCGGCCATCGTAGCTCGGGCCGCCTCCGCCGGTCGACGGGTCAAGGCCGTCGGAGCCGGGCATTCTTTCACTGCTGCTGCCTGCACCGGCGGCGTGCAACTCGGCTTGGACCGGCTCGATGCAGTCGAGTCGGTTGACATGGATCAGCAACAAGTCACCGTCGGGGCCGGGATCCGTCTCGGCGCTCTCAACCGGGAGTTGGCCGGCGCCGGGCTGGCTCTGCCCAATCTGGGCGACATCGCCTACCAGTCGATCGCGGGCGCCATCTCCACTGCCACCCACGGCACCGGCGCTCGGCTCGGCAATCTGGCCACGACCGTGGTCGGGATGGAGATCGTGGACGGCCGGGGTCGGCGTATCTGGTGCGACCAGCAGGAACGGCCCGACTTGCTGCGGGTGGCCAGGGTGGGTGTGGGCGCCCTCGGAGTCGTCACCCGGGTGCGGTTGCAGTGCGTGCCGACCTTCGACCTCCACGCGGTGGAGACGATCCAGCCTCTCGATGGCGTGCTCGAGGCTTTCGACGCCCACGTGGCCGCCAACGACCATTTCGAACTCTTCTGGTTGCCGGGCGGGCGGAACTGTCAGGTGAAATGCAACAACCGGACCCGCGAGCCTCGCCGACCCCAGCCCCGGCTCGCCTACATCCGCGACAAGATCGTGACCGAGAACCTAGCTTTGGCCGCCCTCAGCGGGGCTGTCCGTAGGTTCCCGACCATGGCGCCCCGGGTCGTCCGGTTGTTGGACACCAGCTTGTCGGATCGGGATCTGATCGACGAGAGCTACCGAATCTTCACGAGCCCGCGCTGGGTCCGGTTCTACGAGATGGAGTACAGCATTGCCCGTGCGGCCTTTCCCGAGGCCATGGATCGCCTCCGGGCCTTTCTGGCCGGCCTGTCCGAGCCGATCGTGTTCCCGGTGGAGGTCCGGGTCTCGGCCGCCGACGACATTGCGCTGTCGACCGGCTACGGCCGTGACAGCGCCTGGATCGCAGTGCACGTAGCGCAGGGAACGCCCTACGAATCGTATTTTCAAGGCGTCGAGCGCATCATGGACGACTACGGTGGCCGCCCCCACTGGGGGAAGCTGCACTTCCAGGACCACACCACGCTCGCTCCCCGCTACCCCGAGTGGGACGAATTCTCGAAAGTCCGCAACGAACTCGACCCCGAAGGCTGCTTCGCCAATCCCTACACCGACCGGGTGCTGGGCCCGCCCGGCTGACACCGCGGTGGCTTGCCCCGACCGTTGCGGCCGTCACGGGCACTACTGTCACAGATACTACTCGCCACGGACACTACTAGTGTCGGACATGACCGGTCGGTCGTCCCCGCCGACGACGGGCAGGGCCGGAGCCCAGACCGGGCTCGGCGGTGACGCTGGTCCGAGAGGAGCACCATGGACTTCCGGGTCGATGACGACCACGAGGCCATCCGGGAAGGGATCCGCCGGGTATGCGCCGACTTCGGCGACGAGTACTGGGCCGCCAGGGACGCCGCCCATGAGTTCCCCTGGGAGTTCTACACCGCGATGGCCGAAGGGGGATGGATCGGCATCGCCATACCGGCCGAGTACGGAGGCGGTGGCCAGGGCATAACCGAGGCCTCCATCATGGTGGAGGAGATCGCCGCTTCGGGAGCGGCCATGAACGGCTGCTCGGCCATCCATCTTTCTATCTTCGGTATGGAACCGGTCCGCCGGTACGGATCGGCGGAGCTGGCCGCTGAGATCCTGCCCCGGGTGGCGTCGGGCGAGCTCCACGCCGCTTTTGGCGTCACCGAACCCGATGCCGGCACCGACACCACCTCGATCAGAACCCGAGCGGTTCGCGACGGTGACAGCTACGTCATAACCGGAGCCAAGGTGTGGACCACCAAGGCCACTTTCTGCGACCTGTGCCTGCTGCTGGTGCGGACCACCCCCCGAGCCGAAGTGGCCAACCCCACTGACGGGATCTCGCTGTTTCTGGTGGACATCCAGGACCCGGCCGTCGATATCGAGCCCATACCCAAGGTGGGGCGCAACGCGGTGGTGTCGTGCGAGGTGCGCTACGACGGGTTGCGGGTACCGGCCCGCCGGCTGGTGGGGGAGGAGGGACAGGGGTTCCGCTACATCCTCGACGGGCTCAACCCCGAGCGCATCCTCATCGCAGCCGAAGCGCTGGGTACTGGCAAGGCGGCCCTGCGCCGGGCCACCGGCTACGCCCGCCAGCGGGTGGTGTTCGACCGGCCCATCGGGCAGAACCAGGGCATCGCCTTCCCGCTGGCTCAGGCCCACATGGACCTGCACGCGGCCGAGCTGGCCATCCGGGAAGCCTCGTGGCGCTACGACAACGGGCTGAGCTGCGGCGAGGCCGCCAACACCGCCAAGTACCTGGCCGCTGAGGCCGGGTTCTTCGCCGCCGACCGGGCCCTGCAGACCCACGGCGGGTTCGGGTACGCCTGCGAGTACCACGTCGAGCGATACTGGCGCGAGGCCCGGCTCATGAAGATCGCCCCCGTCAGCCAAGAGATGGTGCTCAACTTTATCTCCCACAAAGTCCTGGGCCTGCCGAAGTCGTACTGAGCCCGGCCGAGTTGGCCGAGCCCGGCCGAGTTGGCCGAGCCCGGCCGAGTTGGCTGAGAGCGGTCAACCGCAGGGGAGCAGAACCGTGCGAGCCTCGGTGCCGGTTCGGAGCGCGTCGAAGGCGGACCCGAGGCCGTCGAGGCCCGCGGTCCGAGAGATCATCCGGTCGAGTTCGAGGCGGCCCTTGAGGTAGAGGTCGGCCAGCATCACGAAGTCCTTGCGGGGCCGGGCTCCGCCAGCCCGGATCCCCAGCAGGTTCTTGTTCTGGTGCAGGGCCAGGAACGGGTAGGTGACGGTGGCGCTGAGGTCGGGCACTCCGACCGCGGCGATGTTGCCGCCGGGTCGGGTCATGGAGATGGCAGCGACGAGCAGCTCAGGCACTCCGACCACCTCGAAAGCGTGCTGGACCCCACCCGGACACAGAGACTGAACGGCCCCGGTCATGTCGAAGTCGTCACCGTCGGCCAAGATGAAATCGGTGGCGCCGAAGTCGAGGGCGAGTTGCTCTTTGGCCGGGACCCGATCGATGGCGATGATCACCGCCGCTCCCACCAGCCGGGCGGCCTGAATGACGTTGAGCCCGACCCCCCCGGCTCCGATCACGGCCACGGTGTCACCGGCTCGAACCCGGGCCCGGTTCAGCACCGCCCCGGCGCCGGTCATTACGCCACAACCGATCAGGGCTGCGGCCGCAAACGGCACCGCCTTGGGGATGGGGACGGCCTGGTTTTCCCCGACGATCGTTTCCTGGGTGAACGCTCCGATGTTGGCGAAGTTGTAGAGCAACTGACCGTGCTCGGTGTAGGGCTGGCGCAGTCCCCCCATCGACCCCGGGCAGTTGGCGGGATTGCCGCTCTCGCAATCTCCGCAGTGACCGCAATTGCCGAAGGTCGACAGCGCCACGTGGTCGCCCACCTCGCAGTAGGTCACGGCCGAGCCGGTCTCCACCACCACCCCGGCCGCTTCGTGGCCCCCGATCAGCGGAGTGGGCATGAAGTACTTGCCGTGCACGCAGCTCAGATCGCTACCGCACACCCCGGCGGCTCGGATCTCGACCCGGACTTGGCGGGGGCCCGGGCTTCCGACCAGCTCGACGGCATCGGAGAGTCGGACGCTGTCCTCGGTAGTGCCCTCCAGAATCAATCCCTGCATTTCACGCCTCTTCCATGGGTCGGATATCTCTGTTCGGTCATCTCTGTTCGGTCATCTCTGTTCGGTCATCTCATATGTTCGGTCATGCGTTCGACCACTTCCCAACGTCCGGCGGCCTCGACCACCCCGTCGAGCATGGTTGCGAAACGGTGGTGGGCTCGGTCGCCTACCGGGGCGTCGCGGGTGTGCATGTACGCGATGACACCCACTGCAGCCCAGTGGAAAGCGGCCCAGGCCAGTTCCTCGGCCAGTTGGTCCCGGCTCCAGTCCGGCCCTCCCGACGAAGCCAGCACTGTCCGGTAGTGCTCGAGAAGTTCGGGTTCACGGGCCCGGGTCTCAGGGGTGGAGCTGGTGGCCAGCAGCCAGCCCAGATCCAGGCCGGGGAACGTCCGCATCACCGTTTGCCAATCGACGATCACCGGCCGGCCGGCCCGAAACAAGATGTTGTCGAGCTCGTAGTCCATGTGGGTGAAGGTCCAAGGCCGTTCCACGAACCGGTCCAGCCAGCCCTCTATGTCGGCGATCCACAACTCGGTGACCAACCGGTAGAGGTCATCAGGGTAGCGGTCCGGGTAAAGAGACCGGTACTGGTGCCAGCACTCGATGTTGATGGGAATGCCGGCCCGCAGGTTGGGTTCGCTCCAGTCGATGAGCCAGTCGAGCTTCAACAGACCGGGATCCATCCAGAACCGGCCGTGGATGGAGGCCAAGTCGCCGACCAGCATATGCATCCGCTCGAAAGTCGTTCCCAACAGCAGGTCGCCCTTCTCGGCCGGTGCGATCCGCTCGATGACCAAGGTGGCGTCGTGGGTCTCGGGGTCGAACAGGTTGACGAAACAGGCCGGGACGGTGGTACCGGTCCGGCCGGTGAGCTGAGGGGCCATGTCGGCGTAGAAGCCGGCCTCGCGCTGGTAGAAGAGCATAACCGAGGCGTAGAGCCGGGCCAGTTCGTCGTCGAGGGGGCATTTGGCCACGAAGTCGGTGGGGAGATCGGTGTCGCTGTCGTAGCCGGCGGTGACGATGCCGACCTCACCGAGGGCCCCAACGAACCCGTCCATGGGTCGCACTTGCACGGCAGTGACTGTCGGGGGCTGGTGTCCGGCCTCGGTCAGAGCTTCTTCGAGCCAGGCCGGGGTCATGTCCGAGAGGGCCTTGAGGATCTCGGTCATGTCCTTCCTCCGGTCCGGTCCAAGGGTGCCCTCATCGCTGCCGCCATTATGGCTTCCACGGTCTTACCGCGCCCAGCGGGGCGGCCGCTTCTCCAAGTATGCGGCCATGCCCTCGGCTGCGTCCTCGCTGGAGAACAACTCGGCCGAGAACTTCTCGGTCCAGTCCAAGGCCTCGTCGAAACCCATCTCCGGGACCCGGCCCAGTAACTGTTTGGCTGCGGCCAACCCAGTGGGGCTACCGGCCATCAGGTCGGTTACGATCGCATCGACGGTCTCGTCGAGTCGGTGGGCCGCCACCGCCTCGGTGATCAGACCCATGGCCGCGGCCTCGGCCGCCGGGAACCGGTTGCCTCTCAAGAAGGCGGCCGTGGCCTGCGCCCTGGGCATCTTGGGCAGGCACAGCACCGAGATCATGGCCGGCGCCACCCCGATCCGGACCTCGGTGAAACCGAAACGGGCTTCGGCCGTGGCTATGGAGATGTCTGTGGCTGCGGCCAAGCCCATGCCTCCGGCCACGCAGTGACCGGCGATGCGACCCACACACGGTTTCGGCGACCGGCGGAATCGCCCGAACAGATCTCGGACCGGGGAGGTCAGGGGCCGCTGGTCCGTCGGCTGTTTTCTCTCAGCCCTGCGGGCCGGGCGGTCCGGTGATCGACCCGACCGCTCCCGCAGGTCGGCCCCGGCGCAGAATACCGGCCCGGTGTTGGTGAGCACCACCACCCGCACTTCCGGGTCGCGGTCGGCCCGGTCGAGGGTTACCGACAGCTCGGTTACCAGTTGGTGGCTCAGGGCGTTGCGGTTGGCTTCGTCGGCGAGGGTAACGGTGAGTACGCCGTCTTTCAGGCTTGACCGGACTTTTGTCATGGATGCCTCTTCGGGGCGTACCAGTTGAGGCGGGTCCGGTCGTTCAGGATGGAGGCGGCTGTGTTCGCGGTGCATTCGATCCCCCACGTCACGGTCCGGTGACTGGTTCTGGGGTGGCGTCGTTCACGGCGGTCGAGGTTACCGGTCCTCGGTCATGGGCTGGGTTGGGCTGGGTGGTTTGGCGGGTTGGGGCGAGCTGGTGTTTTTCTTGTTGACAGGCTCGGTGGTTGCGGTTAGCTTCGTTCACAGTTTCGTGCGCTCGGCGATCGGCGCTTTGTGAGTGGAAGGGGGTCGTTTGATGAGGTGTTTGGGTAGTTGGGGGTTGGTGGTGTAGTTGGTTGTGTCGGTGGTGGTGGTGGGGGAGGCGGATCCTTCGTGGGCTACGAGCCCGGGTGATCAAGTCGCCGTCGGCGGTGGTAGTGGTGATCGTGTTGTCACCGATGGTTTAGTGCGGGTTTCTGTGCCGGTGTCGCGGGCGGGTGCGGTGTCGGAGGGTTCGAGTGTGGGGTCGTTCGGGTTTGCGTCGAGTGTGGGGTCGTTCGGGTTTGCGTCGAGTCATTGTGAGCATGGGGCTTGGAGTAGTGGCAGGTGCCGGGCTTGTCCGGTTGGTCAGGTGTGGATCACGGGTACGGGTTGTGTGCAGGAGACTGATGAGGTGCGATGTTCTTCGGGTAACACCTATTTCGAGAAGCACGGTGGGTGTCGTCCTTCTGTTTGTTCTCATGGTCGTACCAGTTCGGGGCATTGCCGGCCGGCGTGTTCTTCGGGTCAGTCGTATTTGGATGAGTATGGGGGTTGTCGACCGTCTACGTGTGCGAATGGCCGAAGGTTGGATGGTACTTGCCGGGCCTGTGCTGATCCCACTCATACGCGGCGTGACGGTGCGTGCCGGCCCAAGATAGATTCGCATCCCAGCGAACCGGACTGCCCGCGAGGCGAGTTGTATTATGCGTCCTATCGGGGTTGCCGTCCCGCAACTTGTACCCGTGGCCGTATCCCCGGTACCGGGTACTGCCGGGGCTCTACTCCTCCTGTTGTTTCTGTTCCTTCGGCGCCTCGGAGTCTGCTTGCTACTACTGGTGACGGCCTAGTCACGCTGAACTGGTCGGCCCCGACCGGGGGCGGGGTCAATCGTTACCTTTGTTGGTACAAACCGGCTGGTGGTAGATGGACCATGGCGATGACCACCGCGATCTTGAGTTGCACGATCAGTGGTCTCACCAACGGGGTTTCTCACAGTTTCGAGGTGCGAGCCCGTAACTCGGCTGGTACCAGCCCCGCGTCCAACACAGTGACGGCCACACCAGGGGCTTCTACGGTGGTTAGGGCTCCCAGGGCGCCCAGGAGCTTGTCTGCTACTACTGGTGACGGTCGAGTCACGCTGAACTGGTCGGCACTGACCGGGGGCGGGGTCGACCGTTACCTGTGCTGGTACAAACCGACGAGTGGTAGATGGACCATGCCTACCACCACCTCCAACCGGAGTTGCACGATCAGTGGTCTCACCAACGGGACCCTCCACTATTTCGAGGTGCGAGCCCGTAACTCGGCTGGTACCAGCCCCGCGTCCAACACAGTGACCGCCACACCAAACGCTGGCACTGTTTCTTGCGGGGCGGGTCAGTTGTATTTCAGCCGATACGGTGGCTGCCGGCCCACCAGTTGTAGTAGCAGGTCGGTACGGGGTCAAGACGGGTATTGTAACCTCACAAGGGTTCCGGATCGGGTGCCGGGTAAGCCACGCAACGTGTCGGTCACGGCTGGGGAGGGGTCTTTGACAGTGAAGTGGGATCGTCCGTCCTCTGGTGTAGGTATTACCGGTTGGGAGATTCGCTATTCGTATTTTGAGGGTTTTGAGGGTCTTGCGTTCCAGAGGGAGGTCAGCGATACCAGTGAGCTCCAGGGTGGTTCTATACCGGGTGATGGTGTCGTGCTGAATGATTTGAAGTTCGGTATGGAATACACGGTTCGGGTGAGAGCTAGAAACTCCAGTGGGGATGGTGAATATAGTAGCCCGATCTCTGTTATTCCGCTACGACGGTTGGTTCGTCTTGTCGGTCTGGAAGTGACACAAGGCTTACAGGACTGGGAGGGCACCTTGAAGCTTGTGAAGGGTAGAACCACTGTGGTGCGGGCTTTTCTGGAACCGCGTGATGGTCGAACGACGCCAGTGAACGTCAAACTGGTGGCGGTTCGCAATGGTAACGTGGTGGGAACCGCATATCCGGTCAATCTAGGTGGTGGTGGGTCACCTGCGGATCCCAGTCGTCGTCTTTTCGAGACCGAACCGGGTGTCACCGGTCGCCGCGACGAACTCAACTCTTCAGCGAACTTCTTGTTGACCGGCGCGACTTGGACCGGTGACAGTGGCAGGAGCCCCTATGAGGTTACGTACCGGCTGGTAGTGGACGAGGGAGTCGACTGCACAGAAGCCATCAACCCCGACGACACCTGCGAAGCCGGACTGACCTTTATTCACGTGAAGCAGCCACGAGTCCGGATAGTGAGAGTCAATACCAACGCTGACGCTTCTGATGAAACTGATGACGCCTTGACCAACAGCGAACTCGAAGAGCAGGCCTTACGGATCAAGTCGCTGATGCCGATCCCGGGCCTCCACTACGAACTACGATCACTGGTTCACGTCATTGACAGACCATGGAGTACGGATGGTTTTATCAGCTTACTTTCCGTGTTGCTATCGGCACGAGCAAACGACAGCAAAACGTCGGTGTATCTGGGTGTGATGGCTGGAAGCACACCAGAAAAACCAGCAGGTGCCGATCCAAATGAGGCTCGTGTTGCAGGTAGGGCTGGTGATATTCTCTCCAATATGGCGGCCTGGTATACCGATGGTATCGATGGGAGGGATACTCTAGGCCATGCTCGTAATCGTGGGCCCCATGAGTTCGGTCACGTGATCGGAGCCTACCATGCTGCATACCCGGAAAGCCTCGGCAGCGACAGAATGCTGACAGTTTGTTCTAATCCAGTGCAACCCGCTGGTTCTCGCAAGGATCACGGTATAGAAGAGTATCCTTACATCAACAGTGATGATGATGCCGAGTTGGGTCCTATGGGTGATGATGACACCGAAGTGTGGGGTTTCGACACTCGATTTATTCGAGAGAATATAAACGATTCTCTGGCAGTCATCAATCCCCATGAAGTATTTTCGATTATGAGCTACTGTACTGGCCAAGGTCAAGGTCGTTGGATCGATAAATATCATCACGCCAAGTTTATTGAATTGATAAACAAGATCAATTGGTATGAGGGACCTGATCAGAGTACCGAGGGCAATCCTCCCCTCAATCGGCATACTGCGATATTTAGTGGTTACATAACCGTGGCCGCGGATAGCGCGAGCCAGGTTACTGTGTTGCCTACGTTGACGGTCCAGTCGGCAGGAGTATCCATGTCGCCTCAGTCGGGTGATTACTTGTTGGAGTTGCTGGACGAGGACGGCAATGTGGTCAGGTCTGTGCCGTTCGACACCTACACCCCTGTCGCCGATGTCGACGAGAACGCTGGGGTGTCACCGGTTTCGGAGATCTGGGTGGTGCAGGTCGATGACCCACCTGATTATGCCAGCTACCGGATATCTGAGACGGGAGGCCGTTTCCCCCGGGGCACTGGTCCCGGCGCTTTGACCGAGATCGTGGAGGTGGTTCGCTCTGCGACTGACCCTGCGGTGGTGGTCGCCGAACCGACCGCCGGTCAGGTCTTCGACGGGGATGTTTTGACGTTTTCGTGGGCCGGATCGGACCTCGACGGCGACGACCTGTCCTACATGGTGCAGTACTCCGCTGATGGCGGCGCCAACTACGAAACCATCGCTGTCGATTACGAATCCAGTTCACTGGTGGTGGATCGTGACTTCGTCGCCGGTTCGGCTACGGCCCGGGTTCGGGTGACGGTCTCGGACGGGACCCGCTCTGCAACCGCGGAATCACCGGTGTTCACGGTGGCGTTGAAACCACCAGAAGTGTTCATCCACAGTCCCGCCGATGGTGACGGATCCGGCGGGTTCGATTCGTTGATTCTCGATTCCACCGCCTATGACCCAGAAGACGGCAGCTTGGATTCTTCTGCGATCCAGTGGTCCAGTGACATCGACGGAAACCTGGGTTCGGGCGGGTTGGTGGTCATGACCACTGATGATCTCACCGCCGGTTCTCACGTGTTGGCTGCTACTGCTACCGACAGTTCGGGCGCGACTGGATCTGCCACTGTCACGGTTATCGGGACTGGGCCGGTAGGTGATCAGCCGTGACCTGTCCTGGAAGCTCGAGTCCCGGTATCAGATTCTTGGCGAGTTCGCCCAGATCTTTGGGGTTGGTTGTTTTGATGTTGGTTGTGGCTTGCAGCAGCCAGGCTCCCATAGTCACAGAACCTGTTACTACTACTACCACCACTGTGGCGCCTGCTACTACTGCTACTACGGTTGATACGTCCGGTTTTGGTACGGTACCGATCGAAGAAGACGAGGAAGAAAAAGAGTCAAAAGCTTATGTGGTGACGTTGAAGTTCGTGGCGTTTGGTGATGTGGACGGTGATGGTGGTGTCGGTTTCGGGGTTGTGCCTGATATGAGGGTTGCTGTCATCGACAAGGCGGATTTGGGTGACTGGTGGTCTGCGGTGGGTGGTGACGCTTTGGGTATCCGAGAGCTCGTCCCTCCCGGAGTGCAGGTACAGGCCACGGCGGCGGGTCTGGAGTCGGCTCCCGCGCAATGGGCGACTACCGGCCCCGACGGAACTGCGGAGGTTTCGTTCACGTTTACCGAACCGGAGTATTCTTTGTTTTGTGTTGTTTCCCCGGTTGTCGACAACCTGATCGCCGGGTGCACTCGGCATGTGCGGCGTATCTGGACAGTTGATACGTTGTATATGTATTTCAGCCATGGCCGTGCCTTCCTGACCGCCGGGAGCGACACTAGTGAACGGTACCAGCGGTTCTTGGATGAGGGTGAGCCTGTCACCCGAACCCGAAGATCCCTTACCGGCCCCCGACAATACATCGCGACAGCCACAATTATGTCTATCTCATATGGTGAATTTGTTGGTTTTAACTCTTTCAGTCCGGGTGTGCGGATTGCTATCATCGAGGACGCTGATATCGGAGAATGGTGGACCGCGATCTCCGACAACGGCGAAGTCGCCTTGAACCAGTACCTGGTATACGGGTGGCCTAATAATGGAGGGGTATATTATAACCCTGAGACACTCGAAACGGCGCCGGCCCGGATCGTGACCACCGGACCTGACGGATCGGTTGAGGTCGAACTACCAGTCGGCACCTACCTATTCTGTCTGATCGTTAAGGCGATTACTGGTTGTGACTATGAGAAGATATCTGCTTCGCAACCCAACATATTCCAAGTCTTCTCCGATGAACTAGGCAGCGGCATCTTCAAGCATTCCGAAAGCAG
Source organism: Acidimicrobiales bacterium (assembly GCA_963422655.1). Classification (GTDB taxonomy): domain Bacteria; phylum Actinomycetota; class Acidimicrobiia; order Acidimicrobiales; family Aldehydirespiratoraceae; genus CATQHS01. Next base: position 2,884,530 of record OY730440.1, read on the forward strand.
CGGAAGAAAAGCTATGCGCATTGTAGAAGAGGCCAGGCGAGCCTGCGCCCGGACGCCCGACCCAAACGACTGCCTACGCCGATACGCATTCTGACGACACCACTGGCGACATCACCGATGCCCTTTCCCCGGTACCCCCGTTCGCCCAGATCTTTGGGGTTGGTTGTTTTGGTATTGGTCGCGGCTTGCAGCAGCCAGGCTCCCATAGTCACAGAACCTGTTACTACTACTACCACCACTGTGGCGCCTGCTACTACTGCTACTACGGTTGATGCGTCCGGTTTTGGTACGGTACCGATCGAAGAAGACGAGGAAGAAAAAGAGGCACAAGCAGATGTGGCGACGTTGAGGTTCGTGGCGTTTGGTGACGTGGACGGTGATGGTGGTGTCGGTTTCGGGGTTGTGCCTGATATGAGGGTTGCTGTCATCGACAAGGCGGATTTGGGTGACTGGTGGTCTGCGGTGGGTGGTGATGCTTTGGGTATCCGAGAGCTCGTCCCTCCCGGAGTGCAGGTACAGGCCACGGCGGCGGGTCTGGAGTCGGCTCCTGCGCAATGGGCGACTACCGGCCCCGACGGAACTGCGGAGATTTCGTTCACTCTTACCAAACCCAAGGCGTCTACGTTTTGTGTACTCTCGCCGGTTGTCGAAAACTTGATCGCTGGATGTAGCCAGTATGTGTGGCGTATCTGGAAAGGTACGTTCTATGTGTATTTCAGCCACGGCCGTGCCTTCCTGATCAACGAGACCGACACTGCTGAACGGTACCAACAGTTCTTGGATGAGGGTGAGCCTGTCACCCGAACCCGAAGATCCCTTATCGGCCCCCGACAATACACCGCGACAGCCACTATAGTATCATTCTCATATGGTGATATAGTTGGCTTTAACCATTTCAATTCTGGCGTACCTTTTGCTATCATCGAGGACGCTGATATCGGAGAGTGGTGGACCGCGATCTCCGACAACGGCGAAGTCGCCTTGAACCTGTACTTGAGACCTCACTGGCCTCGTCAAGGAGGAATATATTATAACCTTGAAACACTCGAAACGGCGCCGGCCCGGATCGTGACCACCGGCCCCGACGGATCTGTTGAGGTCGAACTACCAGTCGGCACCTACCTATTCTGTAATATTGCTACTGCGCTTACTGGTTGCGTCTATGAGAAGATATCTGCTTCGCAACCCAACATATTCGAAGGCTACTCTAGTGAACTAGGCAGCGGTATCTTCAAGCATTACGGAAGCAGCGGAAGAAAAGCTATGCGCATGTTGGAAGAGGCCAGGCGAGCCTGCGCCCGGACGCCCGACCCAACCAAATGCCTACGCCGATACAGATTCTGACGACACCACTGATGATCTCACCGCCGGTTCTCACGTGTTGGCTGCTAGTGCTACCGACAGTTCGGGCGCGACTGGATCTGCCACTGTCACGGTTATCGGGACTGGGCCGGTAGGTGATCAGCCGTGACCTGTCCTGGAAGCTCGAGTCCCGGTATCAGATTCTTGGCGGGTTCGCCCAGATCTTTGGGGTTGGTTGTTTTGATGTTGGTTGTGGCTTGCAGCAGCCAGGCTCCCACAGTCACAGAACCTGTTACTACTACTACTACCACCACCACTGTGGCGCGGGCCACTACTGCTACTACGGTTGATGCGTCCGGTTTTGGTACGGTACCGATCGAAGAAGACGAGGAAGAAAAAGAGTCAAAAGCTTATGTGGCGACGTTGAAGTTCGTGGCGTTTGGTGACGTGGACGGCGATGGTGGTGGCGGTTTCGGGGTTGTGCCTGATATGAGGGTTGCTATCATCGAGGAAGCAGACTTGGGTGACTGGTGGTCTGCGGTGGGTGGTAACGCTTTGGGTATCCGAGAGCGCATCCCTTCCGGAGTGCAGGTACAGGCCACCGCGGCGGGTCTGGAGTCGGCTCCCGCCCAATGGGTGACTACCGGCCCCGACGGAACTGCGGAGATTTCATTCACGTTTACCGAACCGAAGTATTCTTTGTTTTGCGTTGTCTCCCCGGTTGTCGACAACCTGATCGCCGGGTGCACTCGGCATGTGCGGCGTATCTGGAAAGTTAATACATTCTATGTGCATTTCAGCCATGGCCGTGCTTTTCTGGATATTAAGCAAGACAGTGAAGAGCAGTACCAACAGTTCCTAGCCGAGGGTGAGCCTGTCACCCGAACCCGAAGATCCCTTACCGGCCCCCGACAATATACTGCGACGGCCACTATTATAGCCTTCTTATATGGTGAACACCCTGGAGAAAGTTTCTTCAGTCCTGGTATACCGATTGCTATCATCGAAGATGCTGATATCGGAGCGTGGTGGACTGCGATCTCCGACAACGGTGAAGTCGACTTGAACCTTTCCCTAGAACCTCATTGGCCTGACTGGGCAATAGGTAAAAGACACGTGGATAGAGGAATATATTACGACCCTGAAACACTTGAAGCGGCGCCGGCCCGGATCGTGACCACCGGCCCCGACGGATCCGTTGAGGTCGAACTACCAGTCGGCACCTACCTGTTCTGTAATATTTCCAAGGTGCTTACTGGTTGTGACTACGAGTACATCTCTACCTCATACGATAACATATTCACAGCGTACTCCAACGAACAAGCCAGCGGCCTTACTAAAATATCCAAAAACAGCGGAAGAAAAGCTATGCGCATTTTGGAAGAGGCCAGGCGAGCCTGCGCCCGGATGCCCGACCCAACCAAATGCCTACACCGATACAGATTCTGACGACACCACTGATGATCTCACCGCCGGTTCTCACGTGTTGGCTGCTACTGCTACCGACAGTTCGGGCGCGACTGGATCTGCCACTGTCACGGTTATCGGGACTGGGCCGGTAGGTGATCAGCCGTGACCTGTCCTGGAAGCTCGAGTCCCGGTATCAGATTCTTGGCGAGTTCGCCCAGATCTTTGGGGTTGGTTGTTTTGATGTTGGTTGTGGCTTGCAGCAGCCAGGCTCCCATAGTCACAGAACCTGTTACTACTACTACCACCACTGTGGCGCCTGCTACTACTGCTACTACGGTTGATACGTCCGGTTTTGGTACGGTACCGATCGAAGAAGACGAGGAAGAAAAAGAGTCAAAAGCTTATGTGGTGACGTTGAAGTTCGTGGCGTTTGGTGATGTGGACGGTGATGGTGGTGTCGGTTTCGGGGTTGTGCCTGATATGAGGGTTGCTGTCATCGACAAGGCGGATTTGGGTGACTGGTGGTCTGCGGTGGGTGGTGACGCTTTGGGTATCCGAGAGCTCGTCCCTCCCGGAGTGCAGGTACAGGCCACGGCGGCGGGTCTGGAGTCGGCTCCCGCGCAATGGGCGACTACCGGCCCCGACGGAACTGCGGAGGTTTCGTTCACGTTTACCGAACCGGAGTATTCTTTGTTTTGTGTTGTTTCCCCGGTTGTCGACAACCTGATCGCCGGGTGCACTCGGCATGTGCGGCGTATCTGGACAGTTGATACGTTGTATATGTATTTCAGCCATGGCCGTGCCTTCCTGACCGCCGGGAGCGACACTAGTGAACGGTACCAGCGGTTCTTGGATGAGGGTGAGCCTGTCACCCGAACCCGAAGATCCCTTACCGGCCCCCGACAATACATCGCGACAGCCACAATTGTGGCTATCTCACATGGTGATATTGGCTCTAACTATTTAAGTCCGGGTGTACCGATTGCTATCATCGAGGACGCTGATATCGGAGAATGGTGGACCGCGATCTCCGACAACGGCGAAGTCGACTTGAACCAGTACCTGGTATACGGGTGGCCTAATAATGGAGGGGTATATTATAACCCTGAGACACTCGAAACGGCGCCGGCCCGGATCGTGACCACCGGCCCCGACGGATCAGTTGAGGTCGAACTACCAGTCGGCACCTACCTATTCTGTTATATTAGTACTGCGATTACTGGTTGTGACTATGAGAAGATATCTGCTTCGCAACCCAACATATTCCAAGTCTTCTCCGGTGAACTAGGCAGCGGCATCTACAAGCATTCCGAAAGCGGCGGAAGAAAAGCTATGCGCATTTTAGAAGAGGCCAGGCGAGCCTGCGCCCGGACGCCCGACCCAACCAAATGCCTACGCCGATACGCATTCTGACGACACCACTGATGATCTCACCGCCGGTTCTCACGTGTTGGCTGCTAGTGCTACCGACAGTTCGGGCGCGACTGGATCTGCCACTGTCACGGTTATCGGGACTGGACCGGTAGGTGATCAGCCGTGACCTGTCCTGGAAGCTCGAGTCCCGGTATCAGATTCTTGGCGGGTTCGCCCAGATCTTTGGGGTTGGTTGTTTTGATATTGGTTGCGGCTTGCAGCAGCCAGGCTCCCACAGTCACAGAACCTGTTACTACTACTACCACCACCACTGTGGCGCCGGCCACTACTACTAATACGGTTGATGCGTCCGGTTTTGGTACGGTACCGATCGAAGAAGACGAGGAAGAAAAAGAGGCACAAGCTTTTGTGGCGACGTTGAGGTTCGTGGCGTTTGGTGACGTGGACGGTGATGGTGGTGTCGGTTTCGGGGTTGTGCCTGATATGAGGGTTGCTGTCATCGACAAGGCGGATTTGGGTGACTGGTGGTCTGCGGTGGGTGGTGATGCTTTGGGTATCCGAGAGCTCGTCCCTCCCGGAGTGCAGGTACAGGCCACGGCGGCGGGTCTGGAGTCGGCTCCTGCGCAATGGGCGACTACCGGCCCCGACGGAACTGCGGAGATTTCGTTCACTCTTACCAAACCCAAGGCGTCTACGTTTTGTGTACTCTCGCCGGTTGTCGAAAACTTGATCGCTGGATGTAGCCAGTATGTGTGGCGTATCTTGAAAGGTACGTTCTATGTGTATTTCAGCCACGGCCGTGCCTTCCTGATCAACGAGACCGACACTGCTGAACGGTACCAACAGTTCTTGGATGAGGGTGAGCCTGTCACCCGAACCCGAAGATCCCTTATCGGCCCCCGACAATACACCGCGACAGCCACAATTGTGGCTATCTCATATGGTGATGTAGTTGGCTTTAACCATTTCGGTCCGGGTGTGCGGATTGCTATCATTGAGGACGCTGATATCGGAGAGTGGTGGACCGCGATCTCCGACAACGGCGAAGTCGCCTTGAACCTGTACTTGAGACCCCACTGGCCTCGTCAAGGAGGAATATATTATAACCCTGAAACACTCGAAACGGCGCCGGCCCGGATCGTGACCACTGGCCCCGACGGATCAGTTGAGGTCGAACTACCAGTCGGCACCTACCTATTCTGTCTGATCGTTAAGGCGATTACTGGTTGCGTCTATGAGAAGATATCTGCTTCGCAACCCAACATATTCGAAGGCTACTCCAGTGAACTAGGCAGCGGTATCTTCAAGCATTACGGAAGCAGCGGAAGAAAAGCTATGCGCATTTTAGAAGAAGCCAGGCGAGCCTGCGCCCGGACGCCCGACCCAACCAAATGCCTACGCCGATACGCATTCTGACGGCAACCACTGGCGACATCACCGATGCCCTTTCCCCGGTACCCGCGTGTTGGCTGCTACTGCTACCGACAGTTCGGGCGCGACCGGATCTGCCATCCTCACCATCACCGTACTGGAGTGATCCTCCACGTCACGGTCCAGTCCCTTCCAGTAGCGTCAACGGTATCGGTACGACCCGGGCCCGAAGCCATTCCCCCAGGCTCTTGGCTTGGCCGTCGGAGCGGGTGGAGGAAGCCACCCCCTCCTGCAGCAGTCCCCGGATGATGAAGTTCAGCGACCAGATGTTGGCCAGCCGGTAGCGGTTGATCTCAAGGGTCGCCGTCTCCGGGAGCAGAGCCCGGAGCCGTTCGGTGGTGAGGAAGGAGTCGATCCAGGTGAAAGCCTCCGGCGAACGAGCGAACACGCCCAGGTTGGCGTTGCCACCCTTGTCGCCGGAACGGGTACCGATGACCCGGCCCAAGGGTACGGCCTCTGTGGGGTTGGCCTCTGTGGGGTGGTCGGCGATGGCCGGTGGTGCCGGGTCCAGCCAGTCGGCCCGGTCGGGCCGGGCCGAGACGGTCGGGGCTACCGAGTCCACCACGGTTCGCTCGCCCCCGAGAACAGCGACATGGGCCGGTACCAGATCGGCGGGAACCAGCCCAGTTCGGTAGATTCCGAAGGAACGGGGCCGGCTGGCCCCGCCCGGGGCGAACATGCCGGGGATGGTGGCCAGAGCCAGCTCGTTGACGGCATCGGCAAGGGTGCGGCCCAGTTTGGCTTCGTCGGTGCTGGTAACGGTCAGCTTCCACACCGCCACCGCTTCCTCGTTGGACGCCGGGTCGGCCTTGTCGGTGCGGATCAGTTGGGTGCTGACCCGGTCGTAGTCGTCGGGGCTGTACGGGCAGGCCAGCCAGAACGCCTCCGAAACCAGTTGCGCCTTGGCTTCGATGTCCAGGCCGGTCAGCGCCACTGTGACATCGCTGCGCAAGCCGCCCGACTCGTTCATGGCCACCTTCAATGTGGGGGGAGGCGGTTCGCCTCTGATCGAACCGATACCGATTCGGTCAGGGCCGATCTGTTCGAGCTGGATCGAATCGAACCGGGTGGTGACGTCGGGACCCAGATAAGCCGGGCTGTCGATCTCGTACAGGAGCTGAGCCGTGACCGTGCCGACGGTGACCTCACCGCCGGTGCCGTCGTGCTTGCCGATCACCGAGGAGCCGTCCTCGGCGATCTCGGCCCAGGGGAAACCGACCCGGGCCATGCCGTCCAACTCGGTGAAGAAGGAGTAGTTTCCCCCAGTGGCCTGGGTGCCGCACTCGATGACGTGACCGGCCACAGTGGCACCGGCCAGCGCGTCCCAGTGGTCGCGGGCCCAGCCGTGATGCCAGGCGGCCGGGCCGCACACCACCGAAGCGTCGGTGACCCGGCCGGTCACTACGATGTCGGCGCCCAACCGGAGGGCCTCGACGATTCCCCATGCCCCCAGGTAGGCGTTGGCAGTGATGAAGCGGGCCGGGTCGGCGATCGGTTCTGCGGTTGTTTGATGGCGTAAGGCGCCGGTGGCGGCCAGATCGCCGAGACGTTCCATCAGGTCGTCGCCGTCCATGCAGGCAATGGTGGGGTGCAGCCCCAGCCGGTCGGCCACTGTGGCTACCGCTTCGGCGCAACCGGCAGGGTCGAGCCCGCCGGCGTTGGTCACCACTCGGATGCCGGCATCGAGACAGGTGCCCATGACCTGCTCCATCTGAGCGACGAAGCTGCGGGCGTACCCGCCCCCCGGTCTCCTGGCCCGGGTGCGGGCCAGGATGAGCATGGTCAGCTCGGCCAGCCAGTCTCCGGTCAGGAAGTCGATCGGGCCGCCTTCCACCATTTCGGCCGCGGCCGACAGCCGGTCACCGTAGAAGCCCGAGCAGTTGGCGATGCGAACCGGTTCAGTCATCGTTGCCTTCGAGGTCGTCGAGGTCGATGTCGAGTAACGGTGTTCCGGTGGCCACTTGATCGCCCACCGCCACCAGCGTCGCCGTCACCACCCCGACGGCGGGGGCGTTCATGTGATGTTCCATCTTCATTGCCTCCAGCACCACCAGAGTCTGACCGGCTTCCACCCGTTGACCGGTTTCGACCCTGACCTCCAAGACCAAGCCGGGCATGGGCGCGACCAAGCCGTCGTCGGTCGGTCCGGTCCGGTCGGGGGGCGTGAACCGGGGCACGACCACTGCTGTGACCGTGCCGAAGGGGCCCGTGAGATGCACCTCGTCGCCTGATCGGGTCACGGTATAACCGATGCGCAAACCTCTCCATTCGATGTCGAGGATGCCGGCCGACCAGCGGTGAACGACGGCGATGCCCTCACCGATCGGGCCCGCCCCGACCGGGTCCTCACCGACCGGGCTCGCGTCGCCGGAACCGGCGGCGATGGCGAAGGACCCGTCTCGGGCTGGCCGGTAACCGACGACCATGAGGGCGCCGTCGATGATCAACTCGACCCGGTCGTCGGGGAGACGGCCCAGCCGCCAACCGGCGGGCATCGCCCCCAGCGTCGCCGCCTCGTCCCGATCGGCTGATACCAACCACATGGCGGCGGCCACCGCGACCGACTCCGCCTGGCCCGCGGTCAGCAGCCGGCTGCGGGGCAGGTTGGCGCGGTCGACGAAGTCGGTGGTGGTGTCGCCGGCCCGGAAGGCCTCGGATCGCAGGGCTGCGGCCAGGTAGTAGCGGTTGGTGATAACGCCACCTAGGTGCAGCCGATCCAGAGCCAGAGCCAACCGGGCCGCGGCCTCGGCTCGTGACGGGGCGTGAGAGATGACTTTGGCCAGCATGGGGTCGAAGTCGAGCCCGACCACCGAACCGGTCCCCACCCCGCTGTCCCAACGCACCGCCGGTTGGGGCGCCGGCTCGAAGGCAGCCAGGGCTCCGGTGGCCGGAAGGAACCCGGTGGCCGGGTCCTCGGCGTAGAGGCGGGCCTCGATGGCGTGGCCGGTGAAGGCCACGTCGCTTTGGTGGTAGCCCAGCGGCTCGCCGGCCGCCACCCGGATCTGCTCGCGCACCAGATCGATGCCGGTGACCGCCTCGGTGACCGGGTGCTCGACTTGGAGCCGGGTGTTCACCTCCAAGAAATAGAACCGTCCGGTGTCGCGGTCGAGAAGGAACTCGACAGTACCGGCCGACCGGTAGCCGATGGTCCGGGCCAGATCGAGGGCGGCCTGCGCCATCTCGGTGCGGAGGGCTTCACCGAGCGCCGGTGAGGGGGATTCCTCGATGATCTTTTGGTGGCGGCGCTGTATGGAGCATTCCCGCTCGCCGAGATGCACGACTTGGCCGTGGGAGTCGCCGAGGATCTGGATCTCGACGTGGTGGGAGTTGGGCACGTAGCGTTCCAGGTACACCCGCCCGTCGCCGAAGCCGCGTTCGGCCTCCCGGCGGGACGCGGCCACGGCTGGCTCCAGCTCGGCGGCGGCAGCGACCAAACGCATACCCTTGCCCCCGCCCCCGGAGGCGACCTTGACCAGCAGCGGGAAGCCCACGTCGGCGGGTTCGGTCAATTCCTCGGTGCAGGGCAGAGTCGGCACCCCCGCTCGTTCGGCTGCAGCTCTGGCCGCCAGCTTGTCACCCATGGCTTCGATGACGGCCGGGCCAGGTCCGATCCAGACCAGGCCGGCCTCGGCCACAGCCCGGGCGAACCCGGCGTTCTCGGACAAGAACCCGTACCCGGGGTGTACGGCGTCGGCACCGCAGGCCTGGGCGGCGGCCACCAGTGCTTCGATGTCGAGGTAGCCGGAGTCGAGCCGCAGAGCCTGATCGGCTTCGGTGACGAAGGGCTCACCGGCGTCAGCGGCGGTGTAGACGGCGACGCAGCCCAGCCCCATGGCCCGGGCCGTGCGGAACACCCGACGGGCTATCTCGCCTCGGTTGGCCACCAGCACCCTGGTTATGGCGCTCACAGCCGGAACACTCCGTAACGGTCGGTGCCGATACCGGGTCGGTTACCAACGACCGACAGGCACATGCCCAGCACCAAGCGGGTGTCGCGGGGGTCGATGATGCCGTCGTCACTTATGGCCCCGGTAGCGGTCAGAGCCAGCGAGCCCCGCTCGTGGGACTGCTCGGCTCGGGCCACGATCTCAGCGTCGGCGGCCTCGTCGAAGCCCTGACCTCGGCGAGCGGCCTGGGCTCGGCGTACCTGCGACATAACGCCGGCTATCTGCTTGGGGCCCATGATGGCGATCTTGGCCGTGGGCCACAGCCAGGTGAAACGGTTGCCGAAAGCCCGGCCCGACATTCCGTAGGTACCGGCCCCGTAGGAAGATCCGATGATCACGGTGAGGTGGGGCACCGTGGAGTTGCTGACGGCGTTGAGCATCTGCGAGCCCTTCTTGATCACGCCGTCGGCCTCGAAATCCTTACCCACCATGAACCCGGTGATGTTCTGGAGAAATACCAGCGGGGTGTCCACCCGGTTGCACAGTTGGATGAAAGTCGCGCCCTTCTGGGCCGAGTCGGGGTACAGGACGCCGTTGTTGGCCAGTATGCCCACCGGGTAGCCACAGATCGAGGCCCAGCCGCACACCAGCGTGGAGCCGTAACCGGCTTTGTATTCCTCGAAGCGGGAACCGTCAACGACCCGAGCGATGACCTCGCGCATGTCGAAGGGCTGGCGAAGGTCCGGACTGACCAAGCCCAGTAGCTCCTCGGGATCATGAACGGGAGGGTCGGCTACGAAGCTCGGGCCCCGATCGGGTTTGGGGATGTCGAGATGGGAGATCACTTCCCGGCACATGCGGATGGCGTCCATCTCATCGGTGGCCAGGTAGTCGCCCAGGCCCGAAACCTCGGCGTGGAGTCGGGCCCCGCCCAGCGTCTCGTCGTCGGATTCCTCACCGGTTGCCATTTTCACCAGCGGGGGACCGCCCAGAAAGATCTTGGACTGGTTCTCGACGACGATGTTGTAATCGGAGAGGCCCGGTTGGTAGGCGCCACCGGCGGTGGACGACCCGAAGACGACGCACACCGTGGGGATGCCCAGCTTGGAGAGCTCGATCAGCTCGTAGAAGAAACGGCCGGATTCGGCGAAGTGATCCACGTCGAGTCGCCGGCCCCGACCGGAGTCGTCGGATCGGTTGGCGCCGACCCTGAGATCACCGCCGGACGACTCCACGAAGCTCACATAGGGGAGGCGGTTGTCGCGGGCGATCTCCAGTGCTCGCATCCATTTCTTGCTGGCGTAGGGGGTGAGGGCTCCGGCCAGCACGGTGGGGTCGTTGCCCATGATCACGCACTCGGCGCCAGCCACCACACCGATGCCCACCACCATGCCCCCGCCCATGGCGTAGTCGGAGTTGTAGGCGGCCAGAGCGCTGATCTCCAGAAAGGGGCTGGTGGGGTCCAAGACGTTGGCGATGCGCTCCCGTATGGGCAGCTTGCCGTGGGAGCGCAAGCGCCGCAGGGCCCGCTCTCCGCCACCGGACGCGGCCTGATCGAGTAGGTCTTCTATCTCGGCCAACTGCTCGACCATGGCGGCCCGGTTGGACCGGAAGGTCTCGCTGGACGGGTCCAGGGCCGACCGCAACGGAGGGGCGAGCAGGCTCCGTTTCATGGGCGAGGCGGGGCCGGACCCCGCCGCTCTTGCGGATCGGCTCGCAGGAAACCGGCTCCGGCGACCGAGATGGGCCCAGGCAAGGCCGAACCCTCAGTCTCTCAACCGGTAGCAGTACCGCATCAGCGCTGAGACATTACTCTGCTCGGGCTGGCGGCAGTTGGTGAGCCGCGGCGGTCCGGCCGTGTCATCATGGCCGGGCCCGGAACCAGCCTGGGGGTTGCCATGACCGAAGCCGTCCATCCCGACACCGCCACGGTCACCGCCGACCCGGCTGCGGTCGACTGTTCTTCGGGGACGACGCTCTGTTCGGCCCGGTGCTCATCAACCCGCCCACCGGCGCCGCCGCCGTGCGGTTGTGGAAGGCAGTGACGGCCTGGCTGGAGTTTGCGCACCTCTATGAGATTCAGCGCCCCAAGACGGCCCGAGCCGAGCGGGCCATAGCCGCGTCGTTCCGGCCCTACCTGAAGGCTCGGGACTGGGTGAGCATCGACCGGGGAGCGGTGGTCGAGCTCGGGTCTGGCTGAGTCCGCCGCCGGACAGCGGATCGGTATCTCAGAGCCGGTCGGTGCCGGTCGCTGAAATCGTAGGCTTTCGAGCGGATCGGCGCCGAAGCGGTCGGTCGGCTGCGGCCAGGGCCCGATCGGCCAGACGCAATACCCGCCCGGCCGTACCGGGTGAGTCGTCGTTGATGAGGTTGCCCATCACCTGAAGGGTGATGTCGGCCACCGTTCGGGAACCGACGGCAAGGCGTACACCGTTGCGTAGGATCCAGGGACGGCCGATCAGGAAGCTGAACCGCCGGCCGGTGCGCAGGAACCGATCGAAATGCCGAGACACGGCCCGGTCGTAGGCGTCGGGGGCGGTGGCGGGGTCGGTCAGCAACAGCGTCGCCGCCAGCATGCCCGATTCCAGCCCGTAGTCGATGCCCTCGCCGTTCATGGGGTTGATCAGCCCGGCCGCGTCCCCGACAGCCACCCAGCCGGGCCCGTGACGACGGATGGCGCTCATGGGCAGGCGCCAAGCCCGGGGTCGCTCCAGGTTCTCACCCAGTTCCCATTCATGGTGGACCTGGGACCGGTAGGCGCCCAGCAGCCGGTTCAGGTTGAGCCGGTCGAACCCTTGCATCGTGGACAGGGCCCCTACTCCTATGTTGACGGTGCCGTCACCGGCAGGGAAAATCCAGCCGTAGCCCGGTACCGGGGTGGCTCGGTCGTCCTGCAGGGTGAGGCACGCTTCGAGGTACCGGTCGTCGTGGCGGGGGGTGGGGGCGTAGGTCCGGATGGCCAGACCGAAGGGCTCGCTGGCGTCGCGCCCGGTTCCCAGCATGCGGGCTACTGCTCCGGGTGCACCGGTGGCGACCACCACCAGATCGGTGGTCCATCTCCGCCCTGCTGCTTCGACTCCGGTGACGGCCCCGTTCGATTCGATGATGGGTCGGGCTTCGGTCTCCCAGATGATCTCGGTTCCGGCCGCCTCGGCCGCCTCCACCAAGCGCTTGTCTAGCTCACGCCGGGGCCAGACCGCGCCGTGAGCACCGAAGCGGCCGTTGGCGGGCCACGACAGCTCGCGGCGAATTCGACCGGCGATCATCCGCAGTCCGTCGATGCGGTGAGCGCTGTCCACAGCGATGCCGAGCTCATCGAGCGCGGCCACGGCTCGGGGCGTGAGCCCGTCGCCGCAGACCTTGTCCCGGCCAGCAGCGCCTTTCTCGAACATCACCACTCCGGCCCCGCCCCGAGCCGCGGTGATGGCGGCGGCAGCACCAGCCGGACCGGCGCCGATAACGGCTACGTTGGAGTGGTCGGTCATGGACGGCCCGGTTCAGGCCCCTCCGCTGAAGTGGAAACCAACCGGGGAGGGGAGCCTGTTCACCGGCCGGGTGTTCAGCTTACGATCAACCGGGCCGGGTTGGATTTGAGACCACCGGCGGGTGGGTATAGTCTCGCTGATATGGATTTGGTGAGCGTGGCCGTGGTGGCGGGCTTGGTTGTGACGATCCTGGGGTTTCAGTACGCCCTGACCCGGGGCATCCGTAGCGACATCCAAGCCCAAACCGCCCGCCTCGACGCCACGAACGCTCGTATCGACCTTATGGGTCAGGACATCAACGCCCGCCTCGCTGCCACGAACGCTCGTATCGACGGGGTAGTTTCTCGCATCGAGGACGTGAATCGTGACCTTTCCGTCAAAACTGCCACGGTGGGGATGCTGGTCGAGCGCACCACCCGGATCGAACAGCGGATCGATATCTCCGAGCTGGTCGGCGCCGGTCACTGAAACCCAGGCCGCGGCCGGATCCGCTTTGGTCTTCACGGCCAGGGCTCATCAACGTGGTTTGTCGCCGATGAGGTCGCCCGTCGGTCGCCTGAGCCGGTCAACCCGGGGGGTGGCCGTGGTCGTCGAGGACGAGCAGGGAGTGGTCATGGTCGTGGCGCCGATGGTCGCCGAGCATGCGAGGCCCAAACGTCTCTCGGAGCCGGTCCGGGGTCAATATGTCGGCGGGTGGACCCGTAGCCACCAGCCGGTTGGCCAGTAACAGCACGGTCTGGCAGTGGCGGGCCTCGTCGAGATGGTGGGTGGTGACCACCACCACCAGTCCCATGGCTGCGCTTTCGTCGAGCACGGTGAGTATGCATTCCTGGCTGGGGATGTCGAGACCGCTGATGGGCTCGTCCAGCAACACCAAGTCGGGTTCGATGGTCAGGGCCTGGGCTATCACCACCCGCTGGCGCTGCCCGCTGCTCAGATCGCCATAAGGGCGGTTCAAGAGTTCGGTCACGTCGAGATGGTCGGCCGCGTCTCGCATGACCGCTCGATCCTTGGCCCCGAATCTGCCGATCAGCCCTCGCTGCCGGTAGCGGCCCATGGCCAGGACCTCACCGGCGGTGAGGGGCATCCAGGCTCGGGGTGACTGCTGTTGGACATAGGCGATGCTGGCCGGTATGCCCTCGACCCGGCCCGAACTGGGCCGCAGTAGCCCGGCCAGGCATTCCAGCAGGGTGGTCTTGCCCGCTCCGTTCACCCCCATGACGGCGGTGGTCGTACCGGGAAGAAAGGTGTGGTCGATGCGCTCGAGGGCGGTGACAGCTCCGAAACGGACGGTCAGGTCGACGACACGTACGGGTTCGGTCACGGCTCAGACGCTAGCCTTCGGATCCATGACCACGACCCTCACCGACCCACGGCCCGCAACTTCGATCCCGACTGGTGCCGGTGTAAAGCCCGGAACCTCGGATCCGGCCAGCCGCATAACCCCGGGCCGCCTGAACCTGCCCGCCTATGACATCTGTATCGGCCCCTGGGTCCATCTTGCTGCCGAGCGGGCTCGGCTGGCCCAGCCGTGCTTCGATCACATCGAGGTGACTCCCCAGGGAGCGACGGTCGGCGCCGAGATAGCCGGGGTCGACCTGACCTCCGATCTGAGCGGTGCCGTCATCGCCGACATCCGCCGGGCCTTGCTCGACTACAAGGTGATTGTTTTTCGTGACCAGCCCCTCACGTCGGCCCAGCACGTGGCTTTCGCTCGCCGGTTCGGTGAGTTGGAGATCCATCCCTTCATCACCGGCAACGTCGAGCACCCAGAACTGGTCCGCTTCGAGAAGGGAGTCGACACCGGCGGGTTCGAAAACGGATGGCATCACGACGTCACCTGGCGGCAGGTGCCCTCCATGGGCGCGGTTCTGCACGCGGTACAAGTCCCGACCACCGGCGGTGACACCCTCTTCGCCGACATGGGCGCGGCCTATGACGGCCTCGACGAAGAGACCAAAGCGCGCATCGACGGCCTGTGGGCCATACACGACTTCGCCCAGGCCTTCGGCCATCAGGTGCCCAAGGGTCAGGAAGCGGAGTTCCGGGCCCGCTACCCCCAGGTCCGTCACCCGGTGGTGTGCACCCATCCTGATACAGGTCGAAAGCTGATATTCGTCAACTGCTTCTTCACGGCCGGCATCGAGGGCTCGACCAGCGACGAGAGCGCGGCCTTGATCAAACACCTGACCGGTCAGGCCGGCATGCCCGAGTACCAGTACCGGGTGCGTTGGCAACCCGACACGGTGGTGTTCTGGGACAACCGATCGGTTCAGCATTACGCGGCCAGCGACTACTACCCCGACGTCCGTATCATGGAACGGGCCAGCATCGTGGGGACCCGACCGACCTGAGCTCGTCGGCTGAGAGTCGAGGTCGGTTACCGATGGCGACCAAGACCGATTGGAACCCCCGGCTGCGAGCCGAGTTCGCCAAGCCGTACTGGCGAGCGCTCCAGGAGTTCGTCCACGACGAGCGGTCCCGTCACACGGTGTACCCGCCTCACGAAGAGGTTTTCGCGGCCCTGCACCTCACCCCCTATGCCTCGGTGAAGGTGCTGATCCTGGGTCAGGACCCCTACCACGGGCCCGGCCAAGCCCACGGGTTGTGCTTCTCGGTGCGGCCCGGTGTGGCCGTGCCGCCGTCGCTGGCCAACATCCATGCCGAGCTCCACGACGACTTGGGCGCCCCCGTCCCGAGCCACGGTTCGCTCCAGCACTGGGCCCGCCAAGGGGTGCTGCTGCTCAACGCCACCCTCACCGTGCGGGCTCGCCAAGCCGCGAGCCATCAACGGCGAGGCTGGGAAACCTTCACCGACGAGGTGATCGGGGCCGTGAACGGCAAACCCGAGACGGTGGTCTTCATCTTGTGGGGCGGCGCGGCCCGTCGCAAGAAGGGGCTGGTCGATATCCGCCGCCATGCGGTGATCGAGTCGGCCCACCCGTCACCGCTGTCGGCGTCGGGGGGCTTCTTCGGCAGCCGCCCGTTCAGCCGGGCCAACCAGGCCCTGGTTGCAGCCGGGCGGGAACCGGTGGAATGGACCATTCCCGAGATCAGCACCGCCGGATCACCGGTATCAGGCCGGTAGCGCCGGGCCGGTAGCGCTCGGTCAGTAGTACCAGGGAAAGGCCGACCAGTCCGGGTCGCGCTTGTCCAAGAAGGCGTCGCGGCCTTCGACCGCTTCGCCGGTCATGTAGGCCAGCCGGGTCGCCTCCCCCGCGAACACCTGCTGGCCGATGAGACCGTCGTCGATGAGGTTCAACGCAAACTTCACCATGCGCTGGGCGGTCGGACTCTTGGCGTTGATCTCTCGGGCCCAGTCCAGCGCGGTCGTTTCGAGCTCGGCGTGGGGCACCACCGCGTTGACCATTCCCATCTCGTAAGCCTCAGCGGCCGAGTAGCTGCGACCGAGCAAGAAGATCTCCCGGGCCCGTTTCTGACCGATCTGGCGGGCCAGGTAGGCCGAGCCGAAGCCGCCGTCGAAGCTGGCCACATCGGTGTCTGTCTGCTTGAAGACGGCGTGCTCGGCACTGGCCAGAGTGAGATCGGCGGTGACGTGCAGGCTGTGGCCACCACCCACGGCCCAGCCCGGTACCACTGCCATCACCACCTTGGGCATTATGCGGATGAGTCGTTGTACCTCCAGGATGTGCAGACGCCCGGAACGGACCTCATCGATGGTGTCGGCTGTTTCTCCACGGGCGTACCGGTAGCCGTCCGGCCCCCGGATCCGCTGATCGCCGCCCGAGGAGAACGCTCTGCCCCCGTCGGTGGGTGACGGGCCGTTGCCGGTGAGCAATATGCAGCCCACGTCGCCGGTCATGCGGGCATGGTCCAAGCAGCGGTAGAGCTCGTCCACGGTGCGGGGCCGGAAGGCGTTGCGCACCTCGGGCCGATCGAACGCCACCCGCACCGTGCCCTGGCCGAGGGCTCGGTGGTAGGTGACGTCGGTCAGGTTGTCGAAGCCGGCCACCAGTTGCCAGGCCTCAGGGTCGAACAACTCCGAGATCATGGCCCTGATCTTTGCAAGTCTCCGTCCCCGAAACCGTGGATGGTGCGGGTGATCCGGCCGGGGCTGCTGGGTGTGTCCGACCCGGTCAGAGGTAGCGGCACTTCCGACCCGGTCAGAGGTAGCATTGCCGAGCCGTAGAGAAATCCCGGGGGTGATGTGCGCTCATGAAGGTGATCCTGCACGTTGACAAGTGCATCGGTAGCGGGTCGTGCGAGATGCTCGCGCCCGACGTATTCGAGGTCCGCGACGACGGGCTCTGCCATATCCTGCTGGACGAACCGGGCCCCGATCTCATCGACAGGGTCGACCAAGCCGTCGAGGCCTGTCCCACTCGGGCTATCGGTACCGTCTGAGTGGTCCCTGTCGCAGCGGTCGCGGCGAACCGGCCCGTTCACCCCGGCTCCGCGGTGAACACGGGGCTCTGCCCGTCGGGGACACCCACTCGGAGCGCGCTCATCATCTGGGCTAGCAGGCCGTAGTAGCCGATGAGGATCAACAGTGTGCAGACACCGGATTCGCCGTGCTCCGAAACAGCCGCTTCGTATAGTTCGTCGCTCACGGCGCCGGTGTCGAGAAGGGATCGGCACAGGTCGTGGGCGGCCTGCTCGGCCCGGTCGTCGAACCGGACTGGGCGGCCTTGCCGGATGTCAGTCAGATGCGTCTCCGACAGCCCGGCTCGGCGGGCGATGGGCTCGTGAGCCCACCATTCGAAATCGGACCGCCAGTGTCGGGCCACGGCCAAGATGGCGATCTCCCGCACCCGGGGGGGTAACTCGGAGTGGAACCGGATGGCGGCCCCCAGCCTCTGAACCGCGTCCCCGACGCTGGGGCAGTACAGCAAGCTGTTGAAGGGCCCCACGAGAGAGCCGTCTGCTTCGGTCAACCGGAAAGCGCTGTCGCGGCCTCGGTCCCCGCCGGCGATGGCGTCGTACAGGGCAGCTTGAACATCGTTCATCCGGCCCGGCTGCAGCCCGGGTAAACGGCTCACGGCCCACCGGTGAGGGGGTCATGCCCTGATTGTCCCGGCCTTGCCCCGCTCGTCTCGCACATACTCCTCTTGTTCTCGTTCGCCTTGTTATCGTTCGCCATCGTGTTCATCATCTTGTATCCGAATTCTGTATCCGATGTCACCTTGGCCGTCATCTGTCCGTCAACTATGATGCCACGGTGAACGATGCCACGATGAACATGGTGCAGGTCCTCAACGCCGACGAAGCATGCCCGGAGTTGTCGATCATCGAACGGGGGGGCACGGCCCGAGCCGTGGTATGGCCCGGGGTCGGCGCCGTGCACAGGTCGATGCATGTGATCGCCTTGGCCGCGGGCGGCTGCACCAAACCCCTCACCCACCCATCGGCTGCCGTCTATCATCTGTGTGAAGGGGCAGCGACGGTGAGTGATCCCGCCACCGGCCAGAGCCATGACCTCGAAGTCGGATCCATGTTCCATGTCGATCCCGGCACGACGTATCGCGTCGAGTCGGACGCAGCCGACACCGTCCTCATCGGCGGCCCGTGCCCTCCCGACCCGGCCCTTTACGAGACGCTGCCTTCCGAACCGATGAATCCGAACCGATGAAACAGTTGAAGGACTGATCGATGGCCATCAAGATCTTCCACCGCGACGAACCCGATCTCATGATGCCGATGATCTCACGCGACGCCCGGCTGATCGTGTGGCCTGGCGTCGGCGCCGAGGTGGCCAACATGAACTACGTCGTCTTGGAGCCGGGGGAGCAGAACGTGGAGCACACTCATCAAGAATCCGAGGACACGATCTTCTGTCTCGAAGGGCGCGGAACCGTGAGTGATCTGACCAATGACGTCGAGCTCGAGTTCGAGGCCGGCCAGGCCATTCATGTGCCGGCTGGTGTCGAGCACGCGGTCAAGGCCGACAGAGGCGAACGAATCGTCAGCATCGGTGGACCCTGCCCGCCCGATCGCAACTTGCTCCGGCTTCTGGGAGTGGAGTGACCCGTGGGAGTGGAGTGACCCGAGTCGGTCTGGCCCAGATCACCAGCCCCCCGGACGCGACCGAGGTCAACCGAACCGGAAGCCTCGACGCGGCCCGCGATCTCTTCGAGCGGGGCTCCGACGTCGTGGTGTTGCCCGAGCTGGTCGTCCCTTGGTACAGCACCGACCGCGACCTGGTAGGACCGCGGGCCGAACCCATCGACGGCCCGACGGTGACCGCTTGGCAGTCGGTTGCCGCCGATGGCGATGGTTTGATCGTGGGCGGGTTCTGCGAGAGCGACAGCGACCGCATCTACAACTCGGCGGTGGCGGTCGATGGCAGCGGTGTCGTCGGTCATTACCGCAAGCTTCATCTCTTCAGCAAGGAGAAGAGTTGTTTCGAGCCCGGCAACCTCGGACTGCCGGTGATCGAGACCCGATGGGGAACCATCGGATTGTGCATCTGTTACGACCTCCGTTTCGTCGAGGTGGTCAGGATTCTGGCCCTGCGCGGCGCCGACCTCATATGCGTGCCGACCGCGTGGATACCCGGATTCGATCAGACGTCTTGGAACGCGTCCGGGCTGTGCCCTCAAGCCGAGGGGGCGGTGCTGCAGGCCAACCTGAGCCAGGTCTTCATCGCCTGCGCGTCACAGGTCGGCAGCGTCGGCTCGACCACCTTCCTCGGATCCTCGGTTCTGGTCGACCCGTACGGAGCGCTCGTCGCCGGACCTCTGCCCGGCGACGATGAGATGCTGGAGACCGCCGACATAGTCCTGAGCGATGCCGGCCGGGCCCAAGCCCGCAGCCCGCTGATCCAGCCCCGCGCTGATCGGCGAACAGACGTGTACCACCTGGCCTATGGCCGAGAAGAGTTCTGAGCCCTTGCTGTCACGGTGCTGTCGGGATGCCGGCGATCGCCTCGATCTCCACTTTCATGCCCGGGACGACCAGCTCGTTGACGCCGATCAGGGTGCTGCACGGCCTGCTGGCGCCGAAGAACTCCTCCCGGACGGGATTGATGGCAGCCCGGTCGCTGATATCGGTGAGGTAGACGACGACCTTCAACACGTCGGCGAAGCTGGCACCGGCAGCCTCCAGGATGGCGCCGATGTTGCCGAGGGTAGCGCGAGCCTGGGCCGCGACGTCGTCGCCGCCGAGCAGGTTGCCGTCACCGTCGAGCGGCCCGCATCCGGAGACGAACAACATGTCGCCGAACCGGGTCGCGTCGGTGTAGTGGCTGAGCGGCGGATTCAAATGGTCGACACGGATCTCTTCTTTGATCGGCACTGGCTTGCTCCTTCTCGTAGCTTCTCGTTCATGCTATGAATCTTCAGCGATGAAACCGGCAGCTTTCCAGTACTTCGCCCCCCGCTCGGTGGAGGAGGCGATACAGCTCTTGGACGAATACCGAGATGACGTGAAGGTGCTGGCCGGCGGTCAAAGCCTGGTTCCGGCCATGAACTTTCGGCTGGCCCGGCCGGCGGTCATCGTGGACATCGCCAATCTCGGTGAGTTGGCCGCCATCGACGACGAAGACCCTTCGACGGTCACGATCGGGGCCCGGGTGCGCCATCTAGACCTCGAGCGCAACGCCATCGGCAGTCCGCTCGGCCGGCTGCTGGCCAGCACGGCCCGATGGGTCGGCCATTACCCCATCCGGGTCCGGGGCACGTTCGGCGGCAGCCTCGCCCACGCCGACCCCGCCGCGGAGTGGTGCGTGTTGGCCTGTGCGCTCGACGCCGAGATCCACTGCCGCAGCATCGACGGCCCCCGTACCATCCCCATCGGCGACTTCTTCGAGATGGTTTTCACCACCACGCTCGAACCTCATGAACTGCTGGAGCGGGTCACGGTTCCGAGGCTGACCGGCCGTCATGGCGTGGGTGTGGCCGAGTTCGCCCGCCGGTCCGGTGACTTCGCCATCGTCATGGCCGTAGCCGTCCTCGACCGCGACGGCGACCGGATCCGCGATGCCCGCATCGCGCTGGGCGGGGTGGGAGGCCGGCCGGTGCGGGCCACCGACGCCGAGCAGTCGCTGGCCGGAGCACGGGCCGATGCGGCCACGATCACGGCCGCGGCGGGCGCGGCCGCCGCCGGGGTGGAGCCGACGGGGGATATCCACGGATCGCCCCAGTACCGGCGAGACCTGGTGAAGGTAATGGTGACCCGGGCCGTCGAGCAGGCTCTGGCATGAGATGGACCGGGCAGTCGCTGCACCGGTTCGAGGATCCCGATCTGGTTCAGGGGCGGGGGTGTTTCGTGGCCGATATCGCCGACCGCGACCGATCGATCCGCCACGCTGCCTTCGTGCGGAGCCCGGTCCCGGCTGGTACCATCCGCTCTGTCGAGATTCCGGCCTCGGCGACGGTTCTCACCGCCGAGGACTTGACCACCGCCAAGCCGATCTGCGCCCGACTCGACCGCCCCGACTTCGTAGCGCTGGAGACGCCGGTACTGGCCCGTGACGTGGTCCGCCATGCCGGCGAGCCGATAGTGATGGTGGTGGCCGACACCCGAGCCGAGGCCGAGGATCTGGCCGAACGGGTTGTGGTCGACATCGAACCGGTCACCCCGGTGATCGACGCAGTTCGAGCCGTCGATCCACGAGCACGGGCGGTTCACCCCCAGCTCGACATGGCCATGGGCAACAATGTCGTGCTGGACGCCCGTTTCGCCACTGACGGGATCGATGAGGCCCTGGCCTCCGCCGATGAGATCGTCTCGTTGACCATCAGATCCCACCGCCAGAACGCCTTGCCCATCGAGACCCGGGGCGCGGTCGCTGCTCACGACACCGCCCGCGGTCGCACCACACTGACGGCCAGCACCCAGATGCCGCACCTGCTGCGCACCGCTGTGGCCGACATTCTCGACATCGCCGAATCCGACCTGCGGGTGGTCGCTCCCGAAGTGGGTGGTGCCTTCGGTCAGAAGATGTGTGTGTCGCGCGAGCATGTCGCGCTGGTTGCGGCGGCCCGGTTGCTGGGTGCGACCATCGCTTGGATCGAGGACCGGCTGGAGAATTTCCTGGCGTCGTGGCATAGCCGGGATCACCACTACGAGGTTCGGGGCGGGTTCGCCCGCGATGGCACCCTGCTGGGGCTCGATGCCGATCTGCTCTGCAACATCGGCGCTTACGGCAACTATCCGGTGACGTTCGGAGTCGAGCCGCTGATGGCGCTGGCTGAGCTCCCTGGCCCCTACCGGCTGTCCGAGTACCGGGTCCGATCCCGGGCGGTCACCACCAACCTCTGCCCGATCGCGCCCTACCGGGGCGTATCGCGGCCTGCCCTCACGCTCACCATGGAGCGACTGATGGACGTGGCTGCCCCCCGGCTGGGGCTCGACCCCTTGGCTGTGCGCAGAACCAACCTGGTCCGCGAGTTCCCTCACACCACGCCCACCGGGTTGCTGATCGATCCGGGCACGTACCTGGAATCGCTCGATGTAGCCGAGAACTTCATCGACTTGCCCTCTTTGCGGACCGAGCAGGCGAGGGCCCGCGACGACGGCCGCTATATCGGGATCGGATTCTCGGTGTTCGGGGAGCGCACCGGATACGGCACTCCCGCATTCGCGGCTCGGGCCATGGAGATCACGCCCGGTTACGAGACGGTACAGCTCGAGATGAACCCTTCCGGTGACGTCACTGCCCGCATAGGGGCTTCCCCTCACGGTCAGGGTCTGGCCACATCACTGGCTCAGATCCTGGCCGACGAACTCGGGGTCGACCCGGGCCGGGTCACGATCATTCACGGTGACACCGCCGCCACCCCGTACGGGTGGGGCACGTTCGCGAGCCGATCCATCGTCATCGCCGGGGGAGCGGTGAAGCTGGCGGCCGAGCAGCTCCGCCACCGGATAGCTCGGATCGCCGCCCACCAGCTCGAAGCCCATCCCGACGACATGGTCCTCATCGAGGGCCGCGCCGAAGTGGCTGGCACCGGAGTCGGTGTCGCCATTGCCGATCTGGCCCGAACCGCCCATCACAGTGCCCACCGGCTCCCCCAAGACGTCGAGCCCGGCCTCGCCGTCACCGCCACTTACGATCCGACCGGCACGTTCTCCAACGCTTGCCATGCTGCCGTCGTCGAGGTCGATTCCGGCACCGGTCAGGTGACCGTCAACCGGTTCGTAGTGGTCGAGGATGCCGGACTTCTGGTCAATCCGATGATCGTGGATGGCCAGATCCATGGTGGAGTGGCCCAGGGGATCGCCAACGCCTTGTACGAGGAGCTGATCTACGACGGTGACGGCAACCTGCTCACCGCCTCGCTGATGGACTACCTGCCCCCCACCGCACTGGAGATCCCCGACATCGAGATCACCCATCTGGCAACGATCAGCGACTCGACGATCACAGGCGCCAAGGGACTCGGTGAAGGAGGCACGATCGGGGCGCCGGCTGCGATCCTCAACGCCATCTCCGATGCGCTGACCCCGTTGGGTATCGAGGTCAACGAGATGCCGGCCACACCGGCGCGCCTGCGAGATCTGATACGACAAGCCGAGCAGGCCGGACCGGATCGGAGAGGTCCGAAGTGACGGCCGCTCCGCCCGAGCTGCCCTTGGAGGTGCCATGGAGCTGAAGGTCAACGGCGACACCTACGACGTCACGGTCGAGCCCCGCAAGACGCTGGCCGACACGCTGCGAGAGGACTGCGGTCTCACCGGCACGCATCTCGGCTGCGAGCACGGGGTGTGCGGGGCTTGCACGGTGCTGCTCGACGACGAACCGGTCCGGTCCTGTCTGCTGTTCGCCGTCCAGTGCTCCGGTGCCGGGATCCGCACGGTGGAGGGCCTCGCCGACGGCGACCGTATGCACCCCCTCCAGCAGGCGTTCCGAGACCATCACGGCCTCCAGTGCGGCTTCTGCACTCCCGGCTTCTTGATGCTCGCTACCGCGGCGCTCGAGACGACCCCCGATATCGACGACGAAGCGCTGCGCGAGGTGCTGGCCTCGAACTTGTGTCGCTGCACTGGCTACCAGAACATAATCGCCGCGGTGCGGGCCGCGGCCGTCGAGATGCGATCGTGATCGGCGAGTCGGCTCTGCGCATAGAGGACCCGCCCTTGCTGCGGGGCGAGGGCCGGTTCGTCGCCGACATAAACTTCCTCCGCCAGCTCCACATGAGGGTGGTGCGATCCGACACCGCTCACGGTTTGCTACGCAGCGTTCACACCCGCGAAGCGCTCTCGATGCCCGGCGTGGCTGCGGTGTGGACCGGCGCCGACGTCGCCGACATCGAACCTATCGACTTCCGTCTGGTGGGGTACGAGCGGATGCTTCCTTACCGCCAGCGAATCCTGGCCCTGCACCGGGTGCGTTACGTCGGCGAGCCGGTGGCGGCAGTGTTCGCCGACGACGCCTACCGGGTCGAGGACGCCGCCGAACGGGTCGTCGTCGAGATCGACCCGCTCGATCCCCTGCTCGATCCGGCTGGACCTCTCGGCGACTTCGACGGGCGACTCGACACCGAGGCTCTCTCGTTCACCGAGGAAACCGGTGACGTCGAAGCGGCTCTGGCCGCCGCCGAGCAGGTGATCGAAGTCGAGCTGTCGGTGGGTCGCCACAGCGGCATCCCCTTGGAGTGCCGCGGCGCGGTGGCGATGCTTCATGCCGACACCGGTACCCTTGAGGTCTTGGGGGCGGCCAAGGTCCCGTTCTACAACCGTGACGCGCTGGCTCGGATGGTGGGGATGCCGATCAGTCGCGTCGTGGTGCGTGAGGGGCACGTCGGCGGCGGGTTCGGGATCCGGGGCGAACTCTATCCTGAGGACGTCCTGGTGGCGCTGGCTGCCGTCGCGCTGCGGCGCCCGGTCAAGTGGGTGGAGGACCGCCAAGAGCACATGGTGGCCGCCAACCACGGGCGTGACCAGCGCCACACGGTTCGGGCCGCGGTTGACGCCGACGGTGTGATCACCGGCCTCGACGTCGACTTCGTCACCGACCAGGGCGCTTACGTCCGCACCCACGGCGCCACGGTTCCGACTCTGACCGCAGCCCTGCTCCCGGGCCCGTACCGAGCTCCGAACTACCGGGTCACCGGGCACGTCCGCCTGTCGAACAAGACCCCGGCCGGGACCTACCGGTCGCCGGGCCGTTACGAAGGGACGTTCGTGCGCGAGCGGGTGCTCGACGCGGTCGCGGCCGCCACCGGGCTGGACCGGATCGAGGTCCGGCGGCGCAACTTCATCGGGACCGGTGAGATGCCTTTCGACCGTCGGATGGACGTTCTGGGGACCCGGGTCGTGTACGACTCCGGCGACTACCACAAGATGGTCGAGCGGGTGCTGGACCATCTCGACCATCGGGCTCTGACGGAGCACTTGGCCGCCCGCCGGGCAGCGGGCGAACTGGTCGGGATGGGGTACGGCTTCTTCGTCGAGAAATCGGGGCTGGGTCCCTACGCCGGTGCCCGAATCGAGGTGGACGGCACCGGTCACGTTCGGGTGATCACCGGGGCGGCGTCGGTCGGGCAGGGGGTGGAGACGGTGATCGCGCAGATTTGTGACGATGTGCTCAGAGTCGGGCTCGACCGCATCTCGGTCGTCCACGGCCAGACCGATCAGATGGCTTACGGGCTCGGAGCCTTCGCCAGCCGGGTCACGGTGATGACCGGCAGCGCCGCCCACCGGGCCAGTCTGGCCCTGCGGGAACGGATCACCGAAGTCGCGGCTGATCTGCTCGAAGCCGACCCGGCCGACCTCGAGCTCGCCGATGGCAGGGTTCAAGTCGTCGGCACATCGAGTCGGTCCCTGCGGCTCGGTGAGATAGCGGCCGCGGTTTCCCCGGCGGCGCCTCGTGCCGGTGAGCGGCCCGGTCTGGTCGGCGAGGACTGGTTCGAGACCACGCATATGACCTACCCCTACGGATTCCATGTCACGGTCGTGAGGGTGGAGCCCGAGACCGGACGGGCCGTCATCGAGCGCTACTTGGTTGCCTACGACGTGGGCCGCGCCGTCAACCCGATGCTGGTGGACGGCCAAGTCGTCGGGGGCGCAGCCCAAGGCATCGGCGGCGCTCTGCTCGAAGAGTTCCGCTACGACGAGAACGGTCAGCCGCTGGCGGCCTCGTTCATGGACTACCTGCTGCCGACGGCGGCCGAGATGCCGGCCGTCGAGGTGCTCATCTCCGAGGATGCGCCCAGCCCGCTGAACCCCTTGGGCGTCAAGGGCGCGGGCGAGGGCGGCACCGCGGCCTGCGGGGCGGCTATCGCCTCCGCCATCGACGACGCGCTGGGCTACCCGGGTGCGGTGACCTCATTGCCGGTGACGCCTGAGTACCTGCATCGTCTCTGTCAGTCGGTGCGGTCCACCGCCAAGTCCCGCAGCAGCTTTCGATAGGTGATCGACCCGGCGTCGGCGAGCCTCAGATGGATCTCTGAGCGGGGGTCGAGTGGCAGCTCCGGAGGGTCCTGGGCCTCGACCACGCGACGGTCCTGCTCCATGACCTCGTTGAACCCGCTGGCGAACTCGGTATCGGGTGTGTCGAAGGAGTGGTTGCGGGACAGGAACACGAAGATGAGCGTCTCGGCTCGGTCCACCGGGGAGGCGATGAACGTGATCGTCGTGACGTCTCCGGCCTTGGTCCCGCCCTGCTCCGACCATGTCCGGCCCCCGCTCTCGGCCACCACCGACTTACGATCATGCAGGGTGAAGGGCATATACAGGGTGTACGTCCGCAACAGCACGGTGTCGTCGTAGGAATAGGTCATCCCGTCATCGGTCAACTCCAAGTCGAAGGGCTTGATGAACGGACCGTCGGCCAGTTCTGTGAAGCCTTCGTGGACGAAGTTGAAATGAGCGAAGTCGATGGCGTTCTCGATCATCCGTCCCGCCGATGACCGCCAAGACCAGGTATCGACGAGAAACACTCGCCAGTCGGGGTTGTTCCAGTCGTCGTCGGGCCAGGCAGGTAGTCCGGTGACCGGGGGTTCGGGCGCCACCCACACCACTTCGTGGTCTTCCCGCACGTTGTAGCAGTGGACACCGGCCCGGCTCGGGATAGCACCGCTGCGACCCAGGGCGGGAACGAACGCGACCGCTCCGGACCGATCGTATTGCCAGCCATGGTACGGGCATTCCAGACGGCCATCCCGTAGGCACCCGGTCGAAAGGGCGACACCACGGTGCACGCACTGGTCGCGCAGAGCTACGAGGCCCTCGTCGTCGCGGTAGACGACGATGTTCTCCCCGAGCAACCGAAACTGTTCGGGTTCGGCTGTGACTCGATCAGACGGCGCGATCGGATGCCAGAAATTCTTCAGTGGGTTCTTCAGCTCCTGTTCGAGCATGGTTGTCCCCTTCCTGTTCTCGTGGTCGTGGCCGGTTCTTCGACCCGCTGGTGGCACCCCTTGCCGTGCTCATCGCGGCCGGCGGTGTATATGCCACCATCCACGATAAAGTAGCCCAACCGGGGTACCCCATATATGGACAACGACATCACTTACTATGAGGTGGCCTGCCTGCAAACTCGGGCTCGGGCCGTCTCGCTCGACGATGACCGCCAGCGAGACCGAGACATCCGGGCCAACCTCGGTCGCGCCTTGGAGATGGTCGACTACGTCACTGCCTTCGGTAATTCCGAGGTGCGCTTGGTTGTGCTCCCCGAATACGCGGTCAACGCCCGCTGGGAAAAGCTGTCGGTGGGCCAGTGGATCTCTCTTTGCACCACCATCCCGGGGCCTTACACCGATCTCATCGGCGATAAGGCCGAGCAGCGAGGGGTGTACATCGCCGCCAACATGATGGAAGTCCACCCCGACTTCCCGGGCCGTTTCTTCAACACGTCATTTCTGGTAGGCCCGGACCGTCAGATCCTCATCAAGCACTGGAAGAACAACAACAATGCCTGGGTGTTCCCCTACACGACGCCTTCGGACATATACACCGAGTTCGTCGAACGTTACGGGCGTGAAGCCCTGTTCCCCGTCGCTCGCACACCGATCGGCAACATCGGGCTGCTCACCTGCGGTGAGCTGGGGTTTCCCGAGAACGCCCGGTGTACGATGATGAACGGAGCTGAGGTTCTGCTCCATCTGTCTTCGGAACCTCACAACATGAGCCACGGTGATGTGCGTAACTGGGAAGCGCTGCGGACGGCTCGGGCCTACGAGAACAAGTGCTACTTGGCCATGGCCAATATCGGCATGTACGAGGGAGCTACCCGGGGCCGACACGGATCCCACGGCGATTCGGCCATCCACAGCTTCGACGGCAGCATACTCAACAAGATCAACGGGTCGGGCGAAGCGTCCATCAAGGGACCGATTGATCTCGAGTCGCTTCGCCGAGCCCGGGCCAAGCCCTTCCATCCGGTCACCCTCAGAGCCGATGTCTATGCCCGCGAGTACGCCACCTACCCCGGCTGGCCCACCGACCTGTTCGCTGACCGGCCTATCGAGAGCGTCGAGCAGACCAGAGCTGTGTTCGGTGACATCGTCCGCGACCGCCGCCAGCGCGGCATCGACCGAGCTCCTCGTCGCTGAAGTCCAGGTGTTCAGCCAGGATTACCGCCGGTGACGCCGGGATTACTGCCGGTGACGGTGTAATAGCTGGCGATGTGACGGCTCGCCGCATACGAGAAATCTAGGCGGGCGCTTTCGACATGTCGACGATGGCAGCAACCATGCCACCGCCAGCCGGGCCCTGCTGGAGAGCGGCCACCGAGCAATACACGGCCGGGTCGCCGATAGCAGCGGCGGCCACCGCGCCCACCGCGCCCTTGGTGTGATGGGTGTGGTGGATGTCGGAATCGTTGATCGAGACCAGCCGGCGACCTCGCAGCCGTCCGGACGGGTCGGTCTCGCACTTGATGAAGCAATTGACGAGCGCGTCGCCCAAGTCGCTCGGATGAGGCCGGTCGGGCAGGTTCAGCCCGGCCGAGCGGATGGCGTCGTAGATGCCGTCGAAGTCCAAGGCGTCGACCATGACCGAGTGACCGATCCGGAAGTCGCCGCCGGCTCCGGCTCGGTTGCCGATGACGACGATCTGGCCCGCTTCCTGCTCGACCCCCGAAGAACACGAAGCCACCGACGAATACAGGTCGAGGTCTTTGGCAATCTGGTCCGGGCGGGGCATGGGGATCTCACCGACCGCGTACCCGATCCCGAGAGCGGCGGTGGCGTTGGACACCGCCATCGACTCCATCGTGTCTTCCAGTGCGACCGTCTCGCCCCGGGCCCGGGCGTCCTCGATCCGCTCACGAGTCAGCAACGGCGTCTTCGACTGGACGAAGTGGACGTCGCTGCGGTCCTTGATCCCGGCGTCGGCCATGGCCCGGTGGACCCCCTCGGCCACCTTCTCCACCATCGCCAGCCGGCCGATCTCCTCGGGTCGGATCGGCTCCGACATGGCCACCCCCACCGCCAACCGCTTCTCGTCGTGGCTGCCGCTGTCACCGGCGATCCTGGCGAACACGTTCATGTGCGGCGCTATCACCCCGTCGGTGCCGCCCGACCACACGATCGGCATGTCGGCGATCTCTGCGGACGTCTTGGTGCTATGTCGTCCGAGAAAGTCCCGTAGCACTCGGTCGGCCAGGATCCGGGAGAAGTCGTTGACTCCTCCGTTGCCTTCGGTCTTGCCGATCACGGCGATGATTTCGTTGGCGGTGAACGATCCCGCCTCTATCTCGGCCAGCAACCCGTCGGTGTCGGTCACGAACTCGAACGGGATCTTGCGAACGACTATCGCCATCTGATCCTCACCTGCTTTCCGGTTGGTCCTGGTCCATTCTTCAATTCTGGCCTGTTTCGTGATCTTGGCCTGTTTCGTGATCTTGGCCTGCTTCGTGATCTTGGCCTGCTTCGTGATCTTGGCCCACTCCGAAGAACAGCGATTGCAGGGCCGCATCCTCGAGCACCTCCTGGCTGGTCACCGGTGCGTTCAACACCCCGGCCCCCATGACGAACACCCGGTCGACATGGGGAAGGCACACCAGTGGGCTCTCCTCTATCACCCACAGCAATGTCGTGCCCGACTCGCGGATGCGCAAGATGTCGGCGATGCGCTCACGCACGATCGAAGGGGCGAGCCCGGTGGTCGGTTCGTCGAGAGCCAAGAACCGTGGTTCGGTTATCATGGCGCTGGCCAGGGCCAGCATCTGCCGCTCACCGCCTGACAGCGTGCTGGCGTTCTGGCCCATACGATCGCTGAGTGCCGGGTACGATTCGCCGATCGCTTTGATCCGGCGGCGGGACTCGATCGGGTTCAGCCCTCGCAACGCCACGGCCAGGTTGTCGCGGACGCTGAGGTCGGGGAACGTGTTGTTTTCCTGGGGCACGTAGCCCATGCCCAGATCGGCCAGACCGTGTGTGGGGGTTCGGTGCAGGTCGGTGCCCTCGAAATGCACCGAACCACCCTGAACAGCCAGCAGCCGGAAGATCGTTTTCAGTAGCGTCGTCTTGCCGGCGCCGTTGGGTCCCACCACTGCCACGATCTCGCCGACAGCAACATCGAGGTTGACACCGTGTAGGACCGGAAAGCCTCCGTATCCCGCATACAGCGCCTCCACCCGGAGAACGGCATCGTTCACGTGACGACTTCCTCCCCACCGAGATAGATCCTCATCACGTCCGAATCGGCGGCAATATCGGCCGGTGGGCCCGAGGCGATCAGCACCCCCCGGTCCAGGACATGCACCGAGTCGGCGATCTGCATGAGGAACGAGAGGTTATGGTCGATGATGAGGCTGCCGAGGCCTCTTTCCCGGCAGAGCTGTCGTACCAACTGTGACAGCTTGCCGATACTGGCCGGAGCCACTGCCGCGGCCGGCTCGTCCAGCAGGAGCATCTTCGGTTCGGCCATGAGTTGGCGGGCGAACTCGAGCAGTTTGCGGTCGCCGGCCGACAGCTCGTCGGTACGCATGTCGAGCAGGTCCCCGAGGCCGAGCTCGGTGGTGATCTGCTCGGCCTGGGCCTCGGCCTTGCGTTCGAGCCTGTGGGCCTTGCGACCGAAGCTCAGCACTTGGCGCGGGGACTCCATGGAGTAGGGCGTAGCCGCGGTCAGCATGCTCTCCAAGACTGTCAACGTGGTGAAACCGACCGGGGTCTGAAAGGTGCGGATCAGGCCGAGCCCAGCCACTCGCCAAGGTGGGAGGCCGTCGATGCGCTTGCCCGCGAAAGTGATCGACCCCCGGTCGGGCGGGTCGAAACCGGTGACGGTGTTGAACAGTGTCGTCTTGCCGGCCCCGTTGGGTCCGATCAGGGCCGTGATCTCGTCTCGGGGTATCCGGACCGACACGTTGTCGACCGCCACCACGCCGCCGAAGCTCTTGCAAACCCGGTCGAGAACCAGTTCCACGGTGTTCCTCTAAGCCGAGACGGTCGGTGCCGCCGCGGCGGTACCGGCTCCGGTAATCGGCCCGACGGGGGCCGAGGCCGGGCGGCGATTCGTCCGGTGGTTGCCGCGCCGGGCTCCGAACGTGTTCCGCTCCGCGAAGAGGCCTTCGGGCCGGAATCGTAGGACCGCTACGAGCAACAGCCCGACCAGGAACGGTTCGATCGCCACGAGAATGTTGATGTGGGCGGGGTCCACCTCTATGAGCCCGACCGCTTCGGTGAACCCGATCAGCATGACCGCGCCGATTACACCGCCGCGGATACTGCCCATGCCTCCTATCACCAGAGCGGTCCAGATGGTGAAAGTGATGCCCGGCGCGAACAGTTGGGGGGAGATGGCCCGGATGTAGAACAGATAGACAGGGGCGATGGCACCGATGAGAACTCCCACCAGCACGAAAGTTTTTATCCGCATCCGGTTGACCGGTTTGCCCAAGGCCAAGGCCAGGGCTTCGTTATCGCGGGCGGCGCGCAGCGCCCGGCCGTAGGCTGATCGTCCCACCCGCCGAGTTATCAGGTACACGACCAAGGCCGTGAAGGCGACGATCCCGAGCAGCACGTAGTTGTAGTTGCGGCCCTCTACGATTGTGTCGAAGGGGCGGTCGAGGTTGGCGACACCGGTGGTTCCTCGGGTCAGATCGGTTTGTATGACGATGAGCTGGCGGATGATTTCGGCGAACGCGAGCGTCGTTATCAAGAAGTACTCACGGCGTAATCGAAGTGCTGGCACTGCGATTGCCAGCGCGACGAGGCCGGTGAACAGGGCCGCGGCCGGCCAGGCCAGCCACATCGGCCAGCCGGGAACGAACTTCGTGTCGAGCTCGGGGTCGTCGATGGTGAGGATCACATAGCAGTACGCACCTGAAGCCAGCAGGCCGGCAACGCCGAGGTCCCACATTCCCCCCCACCCCGACTCGACGTTGAGCACCATGGCCAGGCTGCCGTAGATCAGGGCCAGAGTGAGCACACCGACCCAGAAGATGGGGCTGGTCACGTGACCACCGCCTCTTTGCGGCGCTGAACCGAGAGGATCCCTTCGGGCCTGAATACCAGCACTGCGACCAGCACCCCGAAGGCCACCACCGGCCGGTAGGCGGTGGGGATGTACAGCACCGAGACGTCCATCACGATTCCGAGCAGCAGCCCGGCCACGATGACGCCGCTGATGCTGCGGAGTCCGCCGAGCACAGCCGCAGCCAGGATGATCAAGATGTTGTGCCACCCGAGCTCGGCGTTGACCGAGCTGAGAACACCGATCATCACTCCGGCAAGAGCGGCGAAGGCCGAGCTGATGAACCAGATGGTGTTCGAAACCCGTCGCACCGGAACCCCCCTGACCCGGGCCAAGTCGTCGTTGCTGGCGACGGCTCGAACTGCTCGTCCCAGTCCGGTTCCGTTGAGGAAGAGCTGCAGCGCGGTGATGCCGACGAACGCTAACCCCACGATCACCAGCTCACCGGTGGCGATATCGACTCCGGCTATTTCGTGCAACCCGCCGAACCCGACCGGATAGATGCGAGGTCGCGTCGAGAACAGGGCAATGATCACTGCGTAGAGCATCAGCGCCAGCCCGATGGACGTGAACAACAGAACGGTTCCACCCAAGTGCCGGATCGGCCGGAAGAAGACCGCAGCCAAGCCGACCCCGAACACTCCCACCCCGATCACCGTGATCGCACCGGCCAAGAAGATGTTCAAGTCGTAGCTTTCGACGAGGAATACCCCGACGAAGGCGCCCAGTGCCATCACCTGAGCGTGGGCGATGTTCAGGAAGTTTTCGGTCTGGTGCACCATGGCGAAGCCGATGGTGGCGATGGCCAGCGTGCTGCCGGTGACGATCCCGAAAATGACGTTCTGCACGACGATGTCTCTGGAAGGTGTCTCTGCTTGTGAAATGTCTCTGCTCGCGAAACCGAAACGCAGACCGGCCGAACCGTGGGCTGGTCTGCGTTTCGGTCAGACCGCGATAGGCCTCAGGAAGGCTTCACCAGTGTCGGGTCGAGCTCGATGTTCTCCCTGACCTCCCAAGAGCCGTCGGTTACGGCCAGCACGCTCATCACCGGCGACTCGAGGTTGCCCACGTCATTGAGATTCATGTTCGACGTGGTTCCGTGGTAGTCGATGTCGTTGCCGGCATCGAGCTCGGCCAAGCCATCGGCATAGGTGAACACCTCGACGCCGGGCGGGTTGGTTATCTCCGGAATGGCGGCTGCCACCGCGGGACCGTCGGTGGTACCGGCCTTCTCCATGGCCAGTCCCAAGATGATGTACTGGTCGTACTGCCAAGCGTCGTAGAACCCTATTTCGGGAGGATCGCCGATCTTGGCCTCGAACCTGGGCACGTAGGAGTCGTAAGCCGGGTTGTCGACGGTGTCATAGGCAGTCGCGGCGGCGATGGCCGAAGCACCTTCGACACTGCTGACGATCTCGGCGATGTCGGGGCTGAGCAGATCGGTGGTGAGTATCAGGGGGATGTCTTGCATCCCGCGCCGCTTCCACTCGTTGAGGATGGGCAGACCGGTCTCGAACCCGACCGAGATGTACACCGCGTCGGGATTCGAGTCGAAGGCCCGGGCCACTTCAGCCGAATAACTGGAACGCCCGGCGTCGAATCGGACGTCCTCGGTGACCGTTCCACCGATCTGTTCGGTGAACACGCTCTTGAAGACATCAGCAGGGCTTATGGTTCCCTCGCTCAGCTCCACCAGCATGGCGACGTTGTCATACCCCTCATCGCGCGCGACTTGGGCTCCGATGATGCCGTTGTCGGTATCGGAGGAGATGATTCGGAAGACGTACTCACCGGCGGTGGTGTCCAGCTCGGTCGTGCCGCACGTGCTGCAGATCGTCGGAAGTTGCTGCTCGTGGACTGTGTCGAACACGGCCAACATGCCGTCGGACTCGATCCCACCGAGCGCGTCGATGTTGTCTACCTCGGTGATCTTGGCGTAGCCCGAAACCGCGCCTTCGGGTGTCGAACCGTTGTCTTCGACGATGAGCTCGACCGGTCGACCCAGAACGCCGCCGGCGGCGTTCAGCTCTTCGATCGCCACTTCAGCAGCGGCAAGAGCCCAGATTCCCCATGTCGCGTAGTCGCCGGACTGGCCGTTCAAGAATCCGAGCTTGATCGGGCCGCCGGTGGGTCCAGATGGTTCGACAGCGATCGGCTCCGCCACTTCTTCTTCGATCGGCTCCGCCACTTCGGAGTCGTCGTCACCGCAGGCCGCGGCCACCAATCCAAAGACGCACAGAAGTGCGAGAATATTTCTCATCTGTAACTGACCTTTCACAGAACCGACTTCTCGGGGTCGGTCCCTGGAGTGTTGCTGGCAATAGGTGAAGAGTATAGACGATCTTCAGGATGCGCGCCGCTCGCAGCGAGCGTAGAGTTGCGTATTCCAGTCGAGTTCCGTATCCCACCAAGATGAGGGAGGTAACCAGTGAGTGTCGAGCTTCGCAATTACTGGCATCCGGTTGCCGCTCTCGACGAGCTCGACGGTGGTCCGATCAAGACCACGCTGCTCGACGAGGACTTGGTCGTCTTCCGAAGCGGTGGCCGGGTCCACGCCATGGCGGACTTGTGCGTGCATCGCGGCACCCGGCTCTCGATGGGCAGCCTCGACGCTGACGGGTGCATCGTCTGCCCATATCACGGCTGGACCTACGACACCAGCGGGAAGTGCGTGTACATACCGTCGCAGCCCCCCGACGCCCAGAAGATTCCTTCCCGAGCGAGGGTCCCGGTCTATCGAACCGCTGAGCACTACTCGCTGGTATACGTTGCCCTCGAAGAGCCGAAGGCGCCGGTCCCCGAGTTCCCCGAGTACGACGACGACGGATATCACATGATCAGAACCGGGGAGTGGACTTGGAACGCCAGCGCCGCCCGCTTCGTCGAGAACGCCATCGACACCTCCCACCTTGCGATCGTGCATCCCGGTCTGCTAGCCGATGCCGGTGCCACGGTCATTGCCCCCTTCGACATGGAAGACACCGATCGGGGATTTGCCTTCTCGGCCCGACGCAACGACGTCGACGAAGCCATGTTCGGCGCCGCCGCCGAACTGGTGACACAAAAGACGTGGGTCGAGCTCCCGTTCAGTTGGCGGCTGCGGATCACCGCTGAGACCCTCCACACGGTGGTGTTCATCGCCAATCAGCCCATCTCGCTCGACAAGGTCAGGTTCTGGGAGTTCGTCGGCCAGAAGGGTCGGCGCCATCAGAGCGATGACGATGTCGTTGCCTTCCACACCAGGGTGCTCGAACAGGACCGGGTTATCGTCGAGAACCAGCGACCCGAGATGCTGCCGCTCGACATCACTGCCGAACTGCATCTCAAGGTGGCCGACGAGCCCGCGTTCGAATACCGCCGTCGCCTGGGGGCCGCGGCAGGAACGGAGTTTGCGTAATGACAGTCGCACCTGAGCTCGACTGGCCTACCGACGACTTCACCCGTATTCCCTTTGCTGCCTACCACGACAGCGACCTCTATGTCGAAGAACAGGAGCGGATCTTTCGTGGACCGGCCTGGAGCTACCTGGCCTTGGAGGCTGAGATACCCGAACCCGGCGACTTCGTTACCACCTTGGTCGGTGACACGCCGGTGCTGGTGAACCGTCGCAGCGAGGGTGAGGTATCGGCGTTCGTCAATCGGTGTATGCACCGGGGAACGTTGCTTAAACGCGAATGCCGGGGCAACGCTGCAATGCACACCTGCCTGTATCACCAGTGGTCATATGATCTGACCGGGCAACTACGCACCGTTCCCTTCGCCCGAGGCCACCGGGGCCAAGGGGGGCTACCCGACGATTTCGACGTCGGCTCGGTGCGGCTCGACGAGATCCGGGTCGAAAGCTACAACGGCGTGCTGTTCGCGACGTTCTCCGACCGGGCCGAGCCGCTCGTCGACTATCTCGGTCCCAACGTGCGGGCCGAGCTCGACCGGATCTTCGACCGGCCGATACAGCTTCTCGGGTACCAGCGCCAGCGCATCTTCGGCAACTGGAAACTTTACAACGACAACGTCCGCGACCCCAACCACGGGGCCCTGCTCCACATGTTCCACGCCACCTTCGGGCTCTACCGCCCGACCCAGACCGGCGGGGCGAAGATGGACGCCCGCCATCGCCACAACATCAGCTACAGCTCGATGGGAACCAGCGACGACGAAGACGACGCCGAGGCCTTTGCCGATACCGAGAAGGTCTTCAATGACTGCTTCCGGCTCGAGGATCCGTCGATGCTGCGATACCGCAAGGAGTACCCCGACGACATCAGCTTGATGATCCTGTCGGTGTTTCCCAACCTCGTCGTGCAACAGATCACCAATAGCCTCTGCACCCGCCAGATCCAGACTCGGGGGCCCGATGAGCTGGAGCTCTACTGGACCTATTTCGGTTTCGCCGACGATGACGAGGAGATGACCCGCCACCGGCTCGACCAGGCCAACCTCGTCGGGCCGGGAGGGCTCATCTCGATGGAGGATGGTGAAGCTGTCGAGCTCGTTCACCGGGCGGTGCGACGCGAGCAGGACGATCATGCGGTGGTGGAGATAGGCGGTAAAGGCGTTATCGCCGATCAGCAATACCTCGTCACCGAGACACCGATCCGAGGGTTCTGGTCGTATTACTACGAGCTGATGGGGATCGAGCCTGAGGCCTGATGACACCGATGAACGCACGTGAAGCGATCTCGGATCTGATGGCCGACTACGTCCATTGCATCGACGAGGACCGGCTCGAAGATTGGCTCGAGCTGTTCGTCGAGGACTGCGCCTACAAGATCTTGTCGCGGGAGAACGTGGACGCCGGCTACCCGCTCGAGCTCATGTCGTGTCACAGCAAGGCCATGCTGCGAGACCGGATCCTCTCACTGCGAGAGGCCAACCTCTACAACATTCACACCGACAAGCACGTTCTCGGTCCGGTTCGAGTGCTGAGCTGCAGCGATGGAGTGTGGTCGGTGCAAGCGAATTACTCGCTCTACCAGACCAACAATGCCGGTGACACCGAGCTCTTCAGCGTCGGCACCTATCGTGATCAGATCGTGTTCGGGGACGGCCGACCGCAGTTCGAGGACAAGGTCGTGGTTGTCGACACCTTCGCCGTAGCACGAATGCTGTCGACGCCGATCTGACCAGCCCGCCCGCTCCTCTACTCCTGTCTACTCCTGCCAGCGGGCGTAGCGGTCTTCGTCGAGGACGAAGGCCCGGTAAATGCCGTCGAAGGCGAGCCACTGCAGGTCAATACTGCGGCGGACGGCGTTCCATACTCGATCCTGGGTGTAGTCGTCGAGGGCGTATCTACGCACGATGGCGGGGCCGATGTCACCGTGGCCCTCCTCGATCTCAGATGCGTGTATCTCCCAGTACTTTAGGCCGGAGCTTCCCCGCTCGTAGCCGTAGTTGTTTACGAATGACTCGATGAGCAGATCGTTGCGCTGGGCCGAAGCAGCTTCGATGAAGGAAATACCGGCGATGGCCGCGATCCAGTCGCCCTTGAAGGCGTTGAAATAACGCCACTGCTCGAAAGCGGCTGTCTCCGGGATGGGATCGGTCGTTTTCATGTCTTGTGCCGAAAGGCCCAGAGTGGTGCACCAGTCGAAGTAGATCTGGAGATGATGGCCGGTCCCGGAGTGACTGCCGGTCGCTTCCTCCATCAAGACGTCGCCGAACCAGAGTTGCTCGATGTCGGGGTCGCCTTCAGGGGCGAGAGCATACACCGCGCAATGGGGACGGGGGTTGGGTTTCGGACCGACGAAGAAGAACTGGCGGGCGAAACCCCGCAGCGTTCTGTCGCTCGCCTTGCCGTCGCGGATCTCGGCCACGAGGGGGTGAAACTTGATGTGTTCGCGCTCCACCATCTCGTCGATTCGCGCCAGCAGTACATCGGGTTCAACAGCCATGAGGGTGCATAGTAGTCCCTTGGATCTGTAATCCCTTGGATCTCAGGTCGGTCCTGGAATCGCAGGTCGGTCCCGGGCCCTCAAGTTTGTTCCGGACCCGGCATCCAGCTGGCCGGCTCGTCTCTCAGCTCGACCCCTTCGATCGGAGCCGAACCCAGCCGGCCGGCGAAGAAGTCGGTGACGATTCGGTTGAAGGTGTCGGGGCGTTCGAAGTATGGAGCGTGGGCGGCGTCGTCCATCACCGCCAGCCGGGAGCGGGGTAGCCGACGGTGGGCGGCTTCGCCCAACTCGAGCGGGAAGCCCACGTCCTGGCGACCCCAGACGATGAGAACGGGAAAAGCGGCGGCTACAGCCGACAGCCGGTCACCGACGACATCGTCGTCGAGATGATCGCCGAAATAGGCCGCGATCCGTTCGAAACTCTCAGCCGCGCCGGGCGAGTTGTTGATGCGGAACTCCTCGAGATGCAACTCTTCGGTCACCAGCGTCTCGTCGTGCACCACCACCCGGAGCTTGCGGTCCACAGCATCCCAGGACGTCTCACCCACGATGCTCTCCGTGCGTTTCCGCCGTTCGACGCCGATGGGTGTGATCCCGACCGTGCCCACGAGCACCAGCCCGGCCACCCGGTCCGGTATCTCGCAGGCGACTGTGGCGCAGATGTGACCACCCAGCGACGTCCCGACGAGGTAGGTCTGGTCGCAGCCCAGATCGTCGAGCAGGGCTCGTACGAAGTTGGCATAGCCGGGCACGGTGTGTGCGATGTCGGGACCTTTCTGGGCCAGTCCGTGACCGGGCAGGTCGATGGCGTAGGGGTGGTAGCCCGCCGCCGCCAGCCCGTCCAGGTTCCGGCGCCATCGGTCGGCCCGGGCCCCGACCCCGTGCACCAACAGCATCGTCTTGTTGCCGACGCCGGCTTCGAGCACCCGGGTGAGGGTGCCGTGCGCACCGATGGGGTATTGAATGACCCGGTACCGAGTCATGAGCCGGATTGCCTCGCCTTGGCCACGTCGATCGGTAGGACCGCGTCGGCGTCCATCTCGATCAGGGCGTCGGGGCGAGCCAGGCTGTGCACGACAACCAGGGTGCTGGCCGGATAGTGCTGCTGATCGAAGAACTCGGACCGGGCCTCGTGGATCTTCTGGAAATCCCGGCCCGACATGGGGTCGGTGACGTAGACCCGGACCCGGACCACGTCGGCAAGGGTGGCGCCGGCTCGGGCCATGGTGCCCCGGATGTTTCGACAGACCTGGCGGGTCTGTTCGAAGATGTCACTGATGCCGACGAGCCGATCCCACTCGGCCGGGTCGTCGGACTGGTCGTTCGTCGCAGTTTTGCCCGATGCGTAGACCTGACGGATGGCGCCGACGTCTATTATCACGCCGGCCGAGTGGATGAGCTGGTCGACACCGGCGCCTTCGAACAGATGCGATCCCCGGCCCACTTCAGGGTTGATTACGGTTTTTTTCATCGCTGGTTTCTCAGCTTTCGTGGTTCTCGACTCTCTCGGTGGCGGTCTCGGCCGCCTCGGCCTCTCGCTGGTTCAGCTCGGCAGCCAGGTCGCGCTGGCCGCTGGTGGCGAAGTCGCGAACATCGGGCTTGTCTCGGTTTTCTTCGATGGCGCCGTTGTAGACCGCGTCGTAGGTGATCTCGGCTGGGCAGATGTGCTGGGCCCGCTGGTAGGGCCGCCGCTGGGCCAGAACCTCGTCGTCGAAGGTCTGCACCACTCCCCGCAGGATCACCGTGGAGATGCGACGCTTGTCTTGGAGCACCCCGATGTCGGCCAGCGGGTCGCCGTCCACCACGATGACATCGGCACCCTTGCCGACCTGTATCGAGCCCACGTCGGCGGCTTCACCGAGCACGACGGCGCAATCGTGCGTGGCCGCCTTGATCGCCTCCAGCGCGGTCATCCCTGCATACCGCATCAACAGTTCGAGCTCGCGGGCGTGCCACTCGCCGTAGGGCGTGGCCGCGAAGCCGGTATCGGTGCCGCTTATCAGGGTGACTCCGGCTTGTCTGGCCTTGTGGAGCGACTCGGCCGTGGCATCGAGGAGGCCGGCGTAGGCGTCACGGGTCGAGGTGGGCACCCCGACCATGGGCCCGAATTCGGCCAGGTTCCCCAGCAGCAACAAGGCTGGGCACAGCGGGATCTTCGACTCGGCCAGCCTCTCGATGGTGTCGTCGCGCAACACGTTGCCGTGCATGATCCAGTCCAGCCCGGCCGCTACCCCCGAGTCGACGTTGTTCGAGCCCCGGGCGTGCATAGTGATACGTTTGTTCAACCGGTGGGCGGTATCGGACATGGCTTTGATCTCGTCGGTGGAGAACGCTTCGAAGTCGCCGAGAACGCTGTCACCGATCTTGATCAGGTCGACGCCGTTCTTCACCTGGTGACGAACCTCGGTAACCATCTCGGTGACGGTATTGGCCACCTTGCCGATGCTGGAGTCGGGTACCCCCACCGACGACGGGTACCAGTCGCTGATGCCGTTGCTGGTAGAGATGAAGCGACCGGCTGTGGTCATCCTCGGTCCCTGGATCAGGCCCTCGGCTATGCCTTGCCGGATCCCGACGCCGATGAAGTAGCTGCCGCCCGGATCGGATATGCCGGTCACCCCCGACCGCAGCACCTTGGTGACGTTGAAGGCTGAGCGCAGAGTCCGCAGTTCGTGGCTGGTGTAGAGGTCTTGCTCCTCCTGCATCCGGGATTCACCGAACGAGGTGTGGCAGTGGGCGTCGATCAGTCCGGGCATGACGGTTTTGCCGGTGGCGTCGATGCGCACCACTTCATCGCCGCGGGGGATGGTGTCGTCGTCTACGTCAGGGCCGACCGCTTCGATCCGGTCGTCTCTCAACAGAACCGAACAGGGCTCGACGGCCGGCGCGCTGGTACCGTCGATGACCGACCCTCCACTTATCAAGACCCATGACGACATGCTGGCTCCCTCGCCGCCCTCAGGAGGCATCGTCGAGCACCTACGCCCCGAAAGGCGACCGCAGGCAGCTACACCTGCGGCACAGTTACTGTACCAAACCTGTACTTGCCAAACCCGGAGCAGTGCTTCGTATTGGTAGACGACGACATCGTCGAGAAGGCAGGGAGGTCTTGACACCAAGACTATCCTGGCGGTTCACGGGTAACAGGGCGTGATGTCGAAAGCGGAGCACATGACGGCACAGACCGGGATCGAACCCGAGCTCGAAGGTTTGGGAGAGGATTCGGCGTCCTTCGGTGACTATCCCATCGACACCTTGTTGATCCGTAACGAAACGCGCACGGTTTACGACGTACTGCGCCGGATGGATGCGGGAGTCTTCGTTATGGACCCGGACTTCCAGCGTGATTTCATCTGGACAGAGAGCCAGCAGAGCAAGCTGATCGAGTCCGTTCTGATGCGGATACCGCTCCCCGTTCTCTACCTCGCCGAGGACGAACAGGGCCGCATGGTGGTTGTGGACGGTTTGCAGCGGCTGTCCACCTTTCGGCGTTTCGTGAACAACAAGCTCCGACTTCAACTGGACCAACAGCCCAATCTACACAAGAAGAGATTCGAGGATCTGGGGCCAAAACTCCAGAACCGTATCGAGGACTGCAACCTCATCCTCTACGTCATCGACGCCAAGGTGAATGAGCAAGTCAAACTGGACATCTTCGAGCGGGTCAACAGCGGTGAGCCGTTGTCCCGTCAGCAGATGCGCAATTGTCTGTACATGGGTGAGGCTACTCGTTTCCTGAAGGAAGAATCCAAGACGAAACTATTCTTGGAAGCAACCGGCAGAAGCCTGAAGGCGGCGACGATGAGGGATCGGGAATTCGTCAACCGGTTCTGTGCCTTTCAGATCCTCGACATCGGTACCTATCGGGACATGGACGAGTTTCTCGCAGAAAGCTTGAAGAAGATGAACGCTGAAATGCCGTCCTTGTCAGCGTTGTCGAAGCAGTTTCGGACGACTCTTGCCAACAATTTCTATCTGTTCGGCCGGCATGCCTTCCGTAAACATGAGCAGGGGCAAGAAAATCGTAACGTGCTCAATGCGTCACTGTGGGACGTCATGTCCACCGGGCTGTCGCGATACTCGCAGCTCACTGTTGAGGAACACTCAACTACGGTGAGAGAAAGATTTTACGGACTGCTGAATGACGAGGACTTCATAGGATCGATCACCTACAGCACAAACGACCTCAAGAAGGTAACATATCGTTTCACCAGGGCCAAGGCGATGTTCGAGGATGTGTTCGGTGCTCACCCGGCTTGAACTCAAGGCATTTAAATGCTTCGAGCTGCTTCGATTGCCCCTGGCCCCGCTTACGCTGCTAACCGGTCTCAACGCCTCTGGTAAGTCCTCGATTCTGCAAGCGCTGGCTCTGTTACATCAGACCATGCGTGAACACGAATGGACGACCCGTCTCACGCTCAACGGCACCGACGTTCGGCTGGGAACGGTGCTGGACGTGGTCGATGAGGTGTCCGGTAAGCACGGTTTCGGAATCGCCTTGAGACACACCGGGAACAGCGACAACGAAAACGACTATGCCTGGATATTCGTCGGCGACCGGCGCGACATGTCCATGAAAGTCCGGAGTGTTTCCATTGATGGCAGAACGGTCGCGAAGCCGCAAGAGTTACGGTACCTGCTGCCTCCCGGCGAGAATCGGGCCGCCTCATCGCTGACCAAACGTCTACGTAACCTGACTTATATCACGGCAGAGCGGATGGCGCCGCAACGAGTCTACGCGCTCGAAGACCCTCATGGTGTCGATGTCGTCGGTCCCCGAGGCGAACACACTGCCAGCGTGTTGCATTGGGGCCGCGACGAACGTGTCCTCGACGAGCTGGTCCTGCCGGGAACACCTCCTCTTCGCCTCCGGCAGGTGGAGGCCCGCATGAGCACGCTCTTCCCGGGCTGTGCCCTGGATCTGCAGCAGGCTCCGTGGGCGAACGTCGTGACGTTGGGACTGCGAACGTCGGACGAAACCGGTTTCCACAACCCGATCCACACCGGATTCGGCCTCACTCAGATCTTGCCCGTGATGGTGGCAGCTCTGTCGGCGTCCAAGGGCGACATCATCCTGATCGAAAATCCAGAGGTTCATCTTCATCCTGCCGGCCAAGCCCTCATGGGACAGTTCATGGCCGAGGTGGCAAGTGCCGGTATACAAGTACTGGCTGAGACCCATAGTGACCACGTGCTGAACGGCGTTCGCCGGGCCGTCAAGGATGATCGGCTGGCTGCGGACCGGGTAGCCATCCACTTCTTCAGGCCCCGCTCCGACCAACAGTCCCAAGTGTTGACTCCTACTCTGGATACCTCAGGCAATATAGACGACTGGCCCGAAGGGTTCTTCGACCAGTTCGACACCGATGTCAACTACTTCGCAGGGTGGGGATGAGGTAGAGATGGAGTTGCTCTTCAACGATCTCTCCGTCCATGGACAGTTTCCCAACGACCTGACGGGCTTCCGAGACGCTATTGGTCGTGTGATGGTTATTCGAGAAACGGTACGCCGGTTCGGAAGAGAGTTGTATTGCCATCGCAACACCGCCAACGCGCAAGTCACGCATGCCTTGAATATTCCGCAGTCTCTAAAGGTATTAAAGATAGACCAACGACGAGGGTTGATGCAGTGGCTTACCCGTCAGGGCCTTTTCTGGGAGGTCGTACGCCAGCACAGCGGTGACGATTGGTTGGACTACAACGGAGATATCGTCACCGACACTGCGGTGGGAGAGGCCGCTCATTGCGTGTTCTATGGAGTCGACCGCGCCCTCGTGAGCATGAAGCCTTCATCCTGGTTGACTTCGCCGCTGTCGGTGACCTGGCGAGACTGCCAACTAGACAGCGCACACGTGCAGAATGTCAACATCGACAACTATTGGGACGTTGACAAATTGAAGGCCGCTCTTGTTGCGGCACCCAGCTCGCTCGGATCTTGGAGAGATCTGGAAACCACCGCCCGAATTCGTTTCCCGAACCTGACGTTCTCGTCGGATAGTTTCGAGAAACTCGAAGGTCACCCTTTTGCGAAGGGGGCAGCTGAACGTCTGCTCGGGTGCCTGGCCGTCCTGCACGATCTCAAGGGTTGCTTCGGCGAGAACGGAGAGCGCACGCCCGATGGACACCGGTTGTACGATAAGCACTTCGCGGGTGACAAGGCTTGGTTCTCCGATTCCTCTGACACGGAAAAATCCAGATTCGAGAAGGACCTCACGTTCGTGCATCCGACCAAGAGTGGGGAGTCCTTGTTTTGTCCATGGCACGGCAAGGTCAAAACGCCTCAGTTACGGATACATTTTTCTTGGCCGGTACGGGCGAACAAGCCACTTTATGTCGTATATGTCGGGCCGAAGATCACAATGCGATAACGTGTTTTCTTGCCGTCCATTCCTCCAAGGGCAGCAGCGGGATCATAGCCAGACCGAGCAGATGGTACGGGAACACGATGGCCATGAGGGCCAGTATGGCCATGTGAAACCCCCAGGCCGCCAGGCTCCAGGTCATACCCGCCCGTCGCCCCAGCAGGGCCAGCGGTGCTCCAAGTTCCACGGCCATGGAAGCGAGCACGGCCGGGCGGGCCAGCCCGCGGTGTTCGATGAAAAAGCCGGCCACCGGACTCATGACATCACCCAGAACCTCCTTGCGGGCATTGTCGAAAGCCACCTGATGAACCAACACCTCGCCGTCGATCCAAGCCCAGCCGCCGTTGCGCAGTTTGGCTACCCCGGCCACGACATAGCCGGC
Organism: Acidimicrobiales bacterium; assembly: GCA_963422655.1. Classification (GTDB taxonomy): domain Bacteria; phylum Actinomycetota; class Acidimicrobiia; order Acidimicrobiales; family Aldehydirespiratoraceae; genus CATQHS01. Next base: position 2,929,377 of record OY730440.1, read on the forward strand.
GACGGTGGCCACGGCCAAGGCCCGCACCGCCCAGCCGCCGTCGTCGGTGGTACCGGCCGTATCGTTGGCCATCGACCCGGTTGCAGCGTCCGGGCCGAGATGCAGGGCCCAGTACCGGTCAGCCGGAGCCAAGGCCAAGATGGCGAGGTGGATGGCGGTGAGGTTCTCGGTATGAAAGATCTGGCCCCATGAGTGGCGGTATGTGGTCGTCACCAGGAAAAGCACCGCCAGCGCTGGGGCCGTGACCCGGTAACGCCAGCCCGCGGCCGCCGCCACCCCGCAGACACAGGTCGCAACCACAACCGTGACGACGACGGCTCGGCCGGGCGGCCCGTTCAGAGGGGCCAGGATCCCGACCGGGTCGAAGCGACGGTCGGCGAAGGCGACCATGTCGAACAGGTGGGGCGCCCGGACCGCGGTCCACACCGTGGCGTAGGAGGCAACCAGGATCCGTATCAACCCCAGCCGGCGCAGGAACGGCTCGTCGATGCCGACGGGGCCGAGCTCGATGGCAGAGCCGGAGGTGGTCATGGTGGGACCGGGCAGCGAGCATGCTCAGTCGATCCCATCGGGTCGGCGTCGTCGGCTATGTGAGCCACAACGTCGACGTGCTCGGTTCTCACCACCACTTCGACCACGCCGGGCTTTTCCGTCCGTACTCGGGCTGCCACCTCCGCACAGAGCTCGTCGGATTGGCTCCGGCGGATGGAGTCGGCCACTGTGGCCGCGGCCAGGATCGGCTCGTCGGAACCGGCGATCAATTCCGGTGAGAGCCTGACCATGGCGCCGACGGAGGTAACCCCCACCACCGTGACCAGATCGGCTCGGCTCGGCCGGTTGGCGGAGAACATAGGGTAGGTGGACAGCGGAAAGCTATCGGCGCCCGGATCACCGAAAGCGGGCGCCAGCACGATTACGGCCACCAATACGGGCACGGCCCGGCGCCAGGTTCTGGCCTGGTTCACGAGGGGAGCCATGGCCGGCGCCGAGTACCAACCGGTCGGGCACTGATCACTGAGCCATCGTAGGGGTCGGGTACTGCGTATCTCGGGTACTGTGTGTCTCGGTGTCTGGGATCCGACGCCGGCTCGTCGGTGCTGCCGGTACCTGGGTGGCGGTGCTGGCCGTGGTGGGGGTGGCCGTCCACCCCGAACGGTGTCCCCCGGTGGACGCGGCAGCGGCTCGCAGGGCCGCGGTAGCCGCAGTTGGGTGGTTCGGGGCCAGCATCGACGACAGCGGTAAGTTCCTGTATGGCTACGACGCCGATACCGGGGTGGAGCTCGGCGGTTACAACGACCCTCGCCATGCCGGGGTGCTGTTCTCTTTGTACCAAGCCGAGGCGGCCGGTATCGACGGGGCCGCGGCCATCGCCGATCGGGGACTGGCTTACGTGGATCGCCACACTCGTCGCGCCGGTCCCGGTGCAGTGTTCGGACGGGGCCGCCAAGTGCCCACCGGGGCTACCGCGCTACTGGTGATCGCCCTCGACGAACGGCAGCGAGCCACTGGTGACGCGAGCCGGGACGACGATCTGCGGGCTTACGGCCGAGCGCTGCTGGCCACGGTCACCGCCCAAGGCGCGGTGGAGGCCACCATAGATGCAGAGGCCGGTACCGGAACCGGCACCCGGTCGCCCTTCGCCACCGGCCAAGTCGCCTATGCCCTGGCCCGCCTGCAACAGCGGTTCCCGGGGGAGCGATACGGGGCGGCGGCGGTGCGGATCCTGAGCTATCTCGTTGCTGCCCGTGACGACACCGAGGACCAGTTCCCCATGCTGTCGGATCACTGGGCCTCCTACGGCTTGGTGGCCATGAACCGATGGAAGTCGCCTCCTGTCCTCGACGGGGCCACCCGGGACTGGATCGAGCGCCAGTTCGGGCTGTTCGGGGTGCAGGTTCGCTACGAGAGCCAGCGCCGCGGAGGGCTCACGGTGTTCACCCGGGGCCGGACGGCTATGGCGTCGGGGGTGGGAACGGTGGGAGAGGGGCTGGCCAACCTGGCTCGGGTAGCAGCCACCGATCCGGTACTGGATGTCGACGACGTGGCGGTGGGCCACCGCCTGGCTTGCGTGGCCGGGATGCTGGTCGAGCGCCAGACCCTCTCACCGGACCCGTTTCCTCGAGCCGACCCTGTCGCGGTGACGGGGGCCTGGTTCCGTTTGGGGGTGACCCGCATGGATGACCAGCAACATCCGCTGTCGGCTCTGATACTGCTGCAGCACTACCTTCGCGAACCGTGAGCTTTCTGGTAGCGGTGGTGGCCGCGGTCGTGACCGTCAACCCGCTGCGGGTCTGGCCGGGCGGACCGGGCCGGTCCCGGAGCCGGAGAGTCCTCTGCGCAGCCGGTGCAGCGGTCATGGTGCTGGCCGCGGTGATGGTGGTGTCAGGGCTCTCGGCGCTGGTGCTCAACGCTTTGAAGATCAGTGTCCCCACCGCTCGGATCGGGGCCGGGGTGGCTTTGGTGATGATCGGCGGGCGGGACATGATCTTCGGCCCGGCCCGGCCGGAACCGGCGTTGGCGGGACTAAAAGCGGCGATGGTGCCCATGGCCGTGCCCCACCTGTTCGGCCCCGGCCTCGGGGTACTGGCGCTGAGCGCTGGCGCCGATCTGGGCGTGATCCGAGCCGGTGCCGCTGTCGGGTTGGCTTTGGTAGTTGCGGTTGCGGTGGTGGCACAGCCTCCGCCGGGCCGGATCGGGGCTCGGGTGGCTCGGGCTGGTCAGGTGCTCACCGGGGCGGCAGCCATCGTGGTCGGGGCCGGTCTGGGTGCCGATGGCGTCTTCGATATCTGATCAGGTCGAGGGTTGATCGGGTCGAGGGTTGATCGGGTCGAGGGTTGACCGGGTCGAGGGTTGATCGGGGTCGAGAGTTTTTCGGTGGGTCTGGTTCGCTGTCTTGGTTACTGTCGAAGACATGCAGGCTTTGGTGTTTGGTGTGAAGCCCGACCTCGTTGAGGCGCCGGTCGGTGCCACGAGACTGCAGCGAGCGCTGGCACAGACACCGATGGCGCTTCGGCAATGGCCCGACCCCGGTTTTCTGCGACCGGATTGGGTGCTGTGTCGGCCTCTGCTCACTGGTATTTGCGGCAGCGATGCCAAGCAGGTGTTCATGGATTGGGGCGAGATGGGTCCCGACAATCCGATGATCGATTTCACTTCGTTCCCTCAGGTCATGGGCCATGAGGTGGTGGCCGAGGTGGTGGAGTTGGGGCCCGAGGCCACCGGGGTCGAAGCGGGCCAGCGGGTGGTGCTCAACGCATGGTTGTCGTGCGCCCCGCGAGGGGTGTCACCGATCTGCCCGGCTTGTCGGTCCGGTGACCTGTCGCTGTGCTGGAACTTCACTGCGCCTCCTATAGCGCCGGGCGTGCACACCGGTACCTCCGCCGACGCCAGCGGCGGATTCGCCACTTTGATGCCGGCCCATGACTCGATGTTGTGCCCGGTTCCCGACGCGGTGTCCGACGAGGCGGCTGTGCTGGCTGACCCGTTCGCGGTGTCGCTGCACTCGGTGGTACGTCACCCGCCGCCGTCGGCAGGTCGGGTGCTCGTTTACGGGGCCGGGGCGCTCGGTTCGGCCGCAGTGGCCGTGCTGCGGGCGCTGTACCCCGATGTGGAGATCGGCGTGGTGGCTCGGTTCGGTGCTCAGGCCGACCTAGTTGAAGGGCTCGGCGCTCATCGTGTGTTCGACCACGAGCCGGTCGGTGCCTTGATAGAGGACGCCGCGGCATGGTCGGGTGGTGTGCTGCACGGCGATCATCAGCTCCCGATGGCCTATCCGGGTGGAATCGACGTGGTCTACGACACTGTCAGCCGCAAGGACTCTCTTGAGGTGGCGTGCCGACTTCTCAAGGCCCGCGGCACGATAGTCAAGTCCGGTGTACACGGACCGGTGCCGTGGGAATGGACCCCGCTGTACTTCAAGGAGATCTCGTGGGTGGGTTCCAACGCCTTCGGGATCGAGGAAGTAGACGGCCGCCGTCAGCACGCCATCAGCCACTACCTCGATCTGGTCAGCGACGGCCGTGTCGATATCACTTCGATGCTGACCCATCTCCGCCCGCTGAACGAATGGCGGGATGCTTTCGGACTGCTGGCCGATCAGGCTGCATCGGGCGCAGTTAAGGTCGCCATCGACCAGCGTTGACGACCGGGACGACCCCAAGGAGGATGGTATGGCTGTGAAGTCCGTTCCTATATCCGCCGCGGTATTGGGCTGGGCCCGCGAAGAGGCAGGTTTCACCGAGAGCGACCTAGCCGAGCGCGTCAACCGGCCAACTGCCGACATCGAAGCCTGGGAGGCCGGGACTGCCCAGCCAACCCAGGGCCAGTTCACCAAACTGGTCAAAGTGCTGAATCGTCCGTCGGCGGTGTTCTTCATGTCTGAACCGCCTACAGCCGCAGCCATGCCGACAGAGTTTCGCAGCACCTCCGCTCTTGACGGCCACAAGCTCGGGCCTGATGAGGTGAACCAGATCCGCTGGGCTCGCCGACTGCAGGGGATCACGTCATGGGTGCTGCGCGACCAAGGCCGGCGACCTGTAACCCTCTGCGTACTATGCGGCACCAACCCCGCCTACTGCCACGCCCACCACATAATCCTCTGGACACCACCAACCCGAGACCCCACCAAGATCGACAACCGCGCCCTCGTCTGCAACCCCGACCAACAATGGACCACCACCGCCTTGACCGGCCCCGCCGGTAGCCAGCACACGAGACGACGCAGCAGCGGCCCGTTGACAACCGGGTACGGGTGAGTCAGTCTCGGGCGATCATCACCACATGATCGCGCTCGATTTCGCGATGGAAGCTCTCCGGCAAGCTCGTCCACTCATGGACTTGGACCAAGATGGGGATGTTCGACCGTTCGAGTGCTTCCACCAGATCGAAGAACCCTGCGTCGGGGATGGGTTCCAGTGTCGGGCTACGTAGCACCAAGTCCAAGTCGCTGCCCGGATGGCTTCGTCCGTTGATGCGGCTGCCATAAGCCCACACCTCCGCTCCGGGCAGATGCTTTCGTATCAGAGCTTCGATCTGGCAATGGTCGCGAAATGGCAAGTCCAGGCGTTCAGTCATCCGACCCCTCATTGATGACCCGAGCCAACTCCTTGGAGTCGGTGATGAAGTGTGGCAGCAATTCGAGCGTTGTCTCGGCAAACCTCTCGCCGTATCGGTGAGTCGTGTTATTGCGGTTGTCCAGGTACTCGAGCCAGCGTCTGCAACTCTCGACAGAGATCAACCCGTGTTTTGCGGCATGGCGGAATACGTCTTTGAAGGTGAGGCGGTCCGCCTGTTGGTTGCTGGCCATATAAGGCCTGAGCCGCTTTTTCAACAGGCTTCCGCCTTGCTCCAAGACCAATTCGAACTCTTTGACACAAGCAGCCCGAAAGATGTCATAGACAATGTCGTCCGCTTCACTGTCCCGATCTTTGGCATTCTTCGCCTGATGCTGCTGCAACTGCTTGAATGCAGCATCCAAGGTTTCGATACAGCGAGTGAGGAAGTCTGTGCTGATGTACATGGTCGCTTAGCCTGGAAGAGATTGTCGGCGCCCTCGGAGTTCAGGCTCGGCACCAAACCTAGCGGCCGGGTTTACTACGCAGCCCAGTCTTCCGACAGGGCCTCGGCCTGTTCCAAGACGGTGAGCGTGGCTTTTTCCTGCTTGTCGGGCGGGTAGCCCTGGCGGCTCAGCACGCGCCGCACCAGCCGGCGTAGGTTGGCCCGCACGCTTTCACGCAGAGTCCAGTCGATGGTGACGTTGTCGCGAACGGTCTCAACCAATTCACGGGCGATGGCGCGCAGCGTCTCGTCGCCCAGGATCTTCACGGCGCTGTCGTTGGTCTCCAAGGCGTCGTAGAAGGCCAGTTCCTCTTCGGAAAGACCCAGCTTCTCGCCTCTGGCATTGTACTCTCGCATGTGTCGGGCGAGCCCGATCAGCTCCTCGATAACCTTCTCTGTCTCTATCGAACGGTTCTGGTAGCGGCGAAGGGTCTGCTCCAGCATCTCGGTGAACGAGCGGGCCTGCACCACGTTCTTGCGTCGACGGGTTGCCACTTCGCCTCTGAGCAGCTTCTGCAACAGCTCCACTGCAAGGTTCGGCTGAGGCATCCCGCGAATCTCGGCGAGGAACTTATCGGAGAGGACCGAGATGTCCGGTTTGTCCAGTCCGGCAGCAGCGAATATATCCATCACGCCTTCGGGCGCAACCGCTCGGGAGATGAGCTGGCGCACCGCGTAGTCGAGTTCCTCGTCGGAGCGCACCTCGCCCGGAGCGCGCTTGATGAGCACGGATCGCACCGCTTGGAAGAAGGCCGTGTCGTCTCTGATGCGCAGCGTTTCGGGGTGGGGCACGGCCAGCGCGAAGGCCTGTGACAACTCACGGACCGAGCGCAGGCAGCGGTTCTTGCCGTCTTGATGGGCTAGGACGGGTTCCAGTGCACTTGGCAGCAGGCCCAGTCGCTGCGGGGGGGGGGTCCAAGCCGACCGGTCGAAGCCGTGGAACAGCCCGCTGCACACCTCGTATTTCTCCAGCATTACCACCACGGCTTCACTTTGATCGATGGCCTTTTGCCCGGTGCCGCCGCTGTCGGTGTAGGTGGTCAGGGAGCGATGGCCTGCATCAAACCGTGGCCGCGCATCGGCTTGTCGACGTACATGGTGTGCAGGCAGGGAGCGTCGAAACCGGTTAGCCACATGTCGTGCACCAGCACGACGCGCAGCGGGTCGGCGTCATCGCGAAACCGTCTGGCCAGCACCTCTCGCCGGATTTGTTGCGGATATGAGGCTGCCAGGTGACCGGGTCCGAAGCGGAGCCGGTCATACCCACTTTGACGCTTCTCCGGTCGTCGCTGTCGTGGTGCCAGTCGGGGCGCAGCCTTACGAGCTGTTGGTAGAGGTCGATACAAATACGCCGACTCATACAGACAATCATCGCTTTGTCGTCGAGAGCATTGAGTCGTTGTTCGAAATGCTCCACGATGTCTCGGGCGATTAGCTCCAGCCGCTTCTCGGTGCCGACGATGGCCTCAAGTTGCGCCCATCTGGTCTTGAGCTTCTCCTTGTGCTCGATCTCTTCGCCCTCGGTGGCCTCTTCGAACTCGGGGTCGATGGTCGGTTTCTCATCCTCGTCCAAGGCCAATCTGGCGAGACGGCTTTCGTAGTAGATGGACACCGTGGCTCCGTCGTCTACGGAGCACTGTATGTCGTAAATGCTTATGTAGTCACCGAATACGGCTCGAGTGTTGGCGTCTTTCAGCTCGATGGGCGTCCCGGTGAAGCCAACGAAAGAGGCGTTGGGCAAGGCGTCGCGCATGTGCCGGGCGAAGCCGTCGATGAAGTTCAACGACGCCCAGTGGCAACCCGTTGACGAACAGCAACACGTCGGCTCGGCGTCTATTCTTATTCTCTACGACAGCGAACTGGTCGACCGCCAGCCAGTCGTGCCAGCAGGATCGTCGAAGTCGTTTCCGGTCCGCTCATATCCGCCGCAGCCCTATCGGCCCCCAACGACACCCAACGCAAACCGCCCAAGATATATTGATCGTCATATATTGATCGGGGCAGCACCCCGAACGCCTCCAGTCAGCGGGAGAAGCAATCCAAGTGAGCTTGAGAGAACTGTCCAACGAAGAGATCGAAGAGATGCCGATCGACCGCCTCGCAATGCAGGCGCTCCAGCATATAGGTGGTGGCAATGAAAGTATCTATAATTTTCTGTTGAACTTGCCAGAATCGTCACAACAAGGTGAGAAGAATACTCCCAGGCCTGAGGCTGCTAAGCTAGCGATCGCCGAAGCCATGAATTGGCTGATCAATAATGGGCTGCTGAGCCGCAATAAACCTCGTGGCGATGCAGATTCGATTTTATTACACGAGCTGGTAAGGCAGCTCTCGCTGACTGCGAATCTGGCCTCCGTTCGGTGGCTGCTACCAGGCTTCTCGGGGATCGCTTACATCCGCACCTTCGAGATGCGCGGTCCTCTTTCTTGAATGGGCAATATAAAACGGCAGTGTTCGAATCCTTCAAAACAGTCGAGGCTCGAGTACGTGAGCTCGTCCAATATCAAACCAACGATTCGACTCTAGAGGGTGATATCAACGGTGTGAAATTGATGAACCACGCTTTCGGATCTGGTAGGACACTATCCTATCCAGCTCAGGAAAAAGGTAAAATAGAAGGAGCGCGTAGTCTGTTCGTAGGAGCATTCAGCATGTATCGTAACGACGCCGCCCACGCCCGCAACGAAGAAACGTTCAAGGATCCGTCTGAGGTTGCCGAGATAATCCTGTTGGCGAACTTGCTGCACCGCCACCTCGACCGGGTCGAGAACAGCAATAAATCACTCTCTCCAGAGAGTTGAATCCTCGTTTTGCGTACAGGTCGCCATGAGATCTCGGCCAAACCGACAGAGTTCCGGTAAAAGTGTAGGGGGTTCGCCGACGGCATCGGTCAGTACACTCCGTTGTTGCTCGGTGTTGCGTATCCTTTCCGGAAAAATGTTGCGAACTGGTGTTGTGGTTGTTGTGGGGTGTGGTATTGGTTGCTGTTTCGTGAGGCTCCATCTGGGCACTGGTAGAGGTTCGGTATTTCCTTGGGCCGTTACTCGCCGGTTTGGCTGGCCTCGGGTTTGGTCATTGTCGTATAGAGAGCGTCTCTCAGCCCTAGTTTTGCGGTAAGCTCCGCGAGTTGTGTACTGAGGCCTTCCGGAAGATCAAGCAAGCAGAGTTCACCAATGAGTTCCGACATATGCCGTATCGGTGAATGTGATCCAGAGGTGAACGACTGAGAGCCAGCCAGGTAGACTAGTAGTTTCACAGTTGCCTCAGGATACCTTGACGACAGACCTTCTCCCTTCAGTCTGTAGATGATCCTATCCTCTTCTAATGGTGGTACCGGCATCTGAATAGCGAACACAACAGCCTCAGGGAATAATTCCTTCAGATGTAGCAACCAACCGAGCATTGCTTCAACTTCATGATCGTTTAACGGTGCCGGGATTCCTTGTAATCGGTTCTCCCAGTACTGCCTGAGCCAACGACCCCACCATTCCTGCCGTCTCGTATCATCCATATTTTCAAGATGGCTACCTATATTCAAAGCGAGTGTACGTCTATCTTCTACGGCTGATTGCTCAAAGAACTTCGGGATCCATGAATCAAGTGGATCTTCTACGAGGTGGACCACCATGATCGTATAGAATTCAACGAACCGTTTGCGGACACTTGTACTATCTTGGAACAGATCCCCTATATGCTGTACGACAGCGAGAAAGGCATCTTGCAGAGCCTCTGCTATCGGGGGACTAAGATACCCGTATAGAAAACCGCTCCAGACAGCTTGACAATCAGGATTGTTGGTATCCTTGAATAAGGGAACCAAATATCTGGTGGTCCAATTCTCATCAATTGTGAACAGGAGCTCCAGATGTATCGAAAGAATAGCTTTCCCGAGTCTTCCGATATGATTAGTATTGTCAACCACTCTCGAAAATGCCCGAGAATATTCATCACCGAGAGTATCAGGTTTGGGATTCTGGTTATTGTACCACAATCTGAAACTCCCTAGCCAGAATTCAGTGAGAACCCCGGCCGAGTGTTTCAGGGCTTGGGTAAACCAATCTTGCGATTTCAGATCATAGTCTGTTGGTGAGGATTGCTCATTCTGCTCGAAGTGATCCCACAGAGCCGTAGCTATCGGATTAGCGTCTGCTAGTAGATCGGCTGCGTAAGGCCGACCACCATTCTTGACGAGCCTACAGAGTACATCTGCAATATGTGGAGCCTGTTCGGAGTAGAGCTCAACTTCGGCCAACCTGCCGAGTACTTTTCGGTGGTTGCTCTCGTCCAGCTCACACGACCATGCACGCATCAAGGATGGCCAGAGGTCAGAGCCCCAATGGTTCGAGTCAGCCAGCACATCTGCCAGATCGAGTCCCCATCTGAAATTTATGGTTGCTGCTTTTTCTACCTCTTGTAAAAGTTCGTTACGGGCAGGTTCGAAGTCTCTCTTACCGTATGACATCAGCTCATCGGACCATTGGCTGGCTGGTTGCGACAGTAGTTCCTCAGCATTCCAAGGGCTTTGTAACTCTGTAGGTCCAAATTCCGCATAGTGAGTGAAATCAGGATACTTTGGTGGCTGGAAGTCCGGATATCGTTCCGAAAGGTTGTCAAGATATCGCTTGGCTAAAGCACAATCTGAGTCAGAACGGTGAAGCCAATAAAGCCAAACAAAATGGCGATAGGCAGTGTAGCATTCCCAATTCCCATCCCCTTGTGGCCAGATATCGGAGAGGATTTTGTTGATAACAGCCTGTCGCTTTTCCGGACTGATTTCAGGATAAATGGCATATACAGAATGGAATATCTCATGCCGGGCTGGCGAGCTGTGTAATAGAATGTTCGCCAAAAGCCAGTCGATTTTTTCTTCTGAGGTCAAATCTTTACGTAATGGCAGGGTGTGCACAGCCAGCCGTTGGAGAATCGGTGCGTTCTCGCTCACAAGGCGGTCACACCAAAATGCGGCCCTGAGCGGCTGGCTCATAGCTAGGTATTCCAGGCAGTCACGGGCAGCGTCTATCAGCACGTCAACTGCTTTATGGAACTTGTTCTGCTCGTGCGGCTCGATAGCACTCCGGCCGTAGCTTGTAGTGTCCAACCTGCTATCAGTTGCCTGCCAAGTTTGGAGAGTTTGGTGCTGTACCTTTAGGTGTCGGATGGTCTTCTCGAGCAGAGGGTCAGCCACCTTTTCGAGGTTTGGCTTCAGTCCCTCTTCCCAGAGCTTGGTTATCCAAGTACTATCCTGCTTGAATCTACCGAACTTCCATTTAGCCTTTACAGGCAATACTATACCGTTCTCGGGTACACCGAAGCCCGGTTCGAGGAGGGGTCGGCCTGTGATCATGGCGTCGAAGATCTCGAGGAGACTGTCGGTCAGTCCTACTTTGGCACAACACTCGCCTAACTGGAACAGTACACTGATATTTGGAGGTTGAGGAGACGTAGCGAGCAGTAGCGAAACCCATCTGGCAAGAGTGTGATCATCCAGTGGATGGTCCTGCTCAGACATAACCCTATCGGCTAGAACTGTCCAGAAATCTGGGTGGATCTGCATGGTTTTCCGCCCGATCAGGAGAAAGAGCATAGTTGAATGGTCACACAAGAATGTTTGAACCAGCCACAATGCTAATTGGACAGCCTGATCATTGAGTTCTCCGAAGTTCCCGGTACCGAAGAGCTTATTCAGATGGTTATTCTGCTCGAGCCATCCGATCCATTCTTGATGTTCCGCTACGTCTGTGAAGAAACGCGTTCGTGTGAGGTCGGACAGTGCGTCGTTGATGATATCTAGTGCTTCGTCATCAAGAGATGAAGGCGGTGCCTTGACGATTTCTGTTATCTCGTGTTGCCAATCTAGAATACCGCGGCTCGCATAGTTGGCAAGAGCTTTTACGCCTTGGTAAAGAGCACTATGGTCATTGTCGGACGACTTCTGGTAGAGGATCGGCTTGATTCCGAGCAACGACCACTGCTGGGTATCGTATGTATCGGGCATTAGCGCGAAACGCGGTTTGGTATTGTCTGTCGACAAGGCTCGTACCAAATAGGACATTACGATATCACTATGGCTGTAGCCGACGAAGAGAACAGTATAAGATTGAAACAATTCTACGAGGAAGCGGCGAGCCCACCCTTCGGTGAGATACGCCCTACCGAAGTCCGCATCTGTGAGCACCATGTCCTCGGCACAGCCGAGAGACCCATGGACATGGACTATCCCATTGAACTTGGTTCCCAGAGGCAAAGCTGGTGCCCTGTACACTTCGGGCTCCGAGCCAAACTTCCCTTCTGCGGCTTTTTCGAACAGAGTATCGAAATTGGTGGTAACGATGCAGATTGATTTCGGTTTCGAATAGAGTCGCAGTAGATCGTGATGTAAATTGGTTGGTTGAGGATTGTTCTTCGAGAGTTCTTTTACGGCCTGGCAATGCACCTTTACCCCTTTGTGCTGGAGCCTGCTCAGAAAGTGGTCCTCTGATTCGCCAGCAGACTTCTTTTCCCCAGTACCATGCGCGATCGCCTCTGTCAAATCCTTGAAGTTAGGTAGACCCGCTGGCTGCCCCATCGAAACGCCTGCGCCGGCAAAGATGACCAACCTGTCATCACGTAGAGCATCCAGCAGTGGTCTAGGGAAGTTGATACCTGATATCTTCATCGTAGGCTGGCCGCATGGATCGTCAGCAAGAGTTCGGCATCGTCGATGAGGCGATACTCGGGCCGTTTACCGGACAATCTCTCACTGTTGTCAAGGATGATCTCCACCCCTTCGCCGCGCTTGTCCATCATGGTTCGACGGTCCGTAGTCAGCCATGGCCGGTCAGCCGGAACCCGACATTTGGCGAGCAGACTGGTAAGGACTTCGTTGCGGGTCGATTGCAGGTGAGCAAGGTTTTCGATGGTCATCGCGTTCGCAATAGCACCCGGTGAGTAGAGTTCCAAGCGATCCTCGAACATTCGCAGCCTGATCTTGGAGCCGTGGATCGAATAGTCTCTGTGCGCAACCGCGTTGACGACAGCTTCGAACACCGCCGTCATGTCGAACTGCGGTCGATCCACCCGTCCCTGCTCCTTGAAAGCTTCTACCTTCATGTTCTTCACCACGAATCGGCAAGCATCCACAATTTGGTGGTCGAGCGGCCCGACGATGTCCGCGGCGTCCAGTTGGTAGAGATCTCCGGATGCTCCGCCAGCTCTGATATCGGTGCCACGGTATGCAACAGCCTGAATGTACGCGTTGGGTAACCACTGCCGTGCATCCTCAGCGGCCATCAACACACCAGCAACGGTTGGCCTTGATATACCGGTGTCATCGGTACTCACCATGTGGAGATTGGAAAGCAAATTCTGCAATGAATCCCCCGTACGCGAGGTTCTGAATCGATCACAGAGATCGGGAGACAAGTTTTCCAGGCATGCTCCGGGGATGGTTTGCTCATCGAAACGGATGAAGCGAACTTGACTACGCTGCTGGAACAGCCGAGCAAGATACTCAGGAGACATGGCCCGTTTCATGCTCCCGACACGGTAAAAGTATCCACCAGGGCTTCGATGTACGAACAGGCTTCGCGGCACATCGATCTTGACAACGGCGACATCCTCTCCCGTGGTCGCAGGCAGCCATATGAGGTCTATAACCGGGTTTATCGGAGGTGTGATGATGTCCGTACATGCCTCACGGACGAAGCGCTCCACGATGGCGAGACTTTCAACGGGAATCCCCAGTACTTCTCGTGTATCGTCTTCCACGCCCAGCAGGCATACACCACCGCGGCTGTTGGCGAAAGCAGCTAATTCATCAGCAATGGAATCGCGATGAGGCCCACTGACTCGCCCACTCTTGAACCGGACTTCCTTCAGTTCCAGGAAAGTAGATTCCCCCAGTCGAATCTTGTCGAGCAGTTCCTTCGGGCTATCGAACATGCGGCAGCTTGTGTCCCAGCCGTCGGTAACGGCGTTCGAATGCTTCGTGCCCGCCTTCCATGACCCGGCAGATTTCTTCGCGCATGGCTTCTTCCTGTAGACACCCAGACTGAACTACCCGGCACTGGCCGTCGACGAAATCCAGCGCATGCAACATCTCCGCATCCCCGTTGACCACCACATTGGGGTTGTGTGTCACGACGATGATCTGTCGCTTGAGTTTGTTCTCTCGGATCTGTCGCACGACCAAATCGTAGATCAGATGATTGTCGAGATCGTCCTCCGGTTGATCCAGCACCAGCGGCTCCTTGCCGTATGTGAGCAGAAATGCCAGCATCGCCGCCGACCGCTGCCCTGCCGATGCTTGGGAGATGGGCTGAAAATCGGTGCCATCGCCCCCGCGGCTGTACTCCACTCGTAACCCGTCTTCGGGGAACCAAGTCCATACCTTGTCGAGGAAACCTGGCTGCTCATCGAATTTACGTTTCAGGTAATTGTTGAAATGTCCGCCAAAACTACCGCGCCCTGAACAGGCAGCCTCAATGCGGTGCTTGAGCTGATCGATGCGCTGTTCAATTGTAGTACTTCGTTGCCCTGTCTCGGAGGGTATGCCATCCAGAAGATCGGCTATGGCACCTTCTGGTGCCGCACCATCCTGATTGGTGAGGATATCGTTTTGGAATCGATCGTCGGTGACATCGAGTATCTCGCGCAGCGAACGCTCTATAGTCTGAGGATCGTCTCCATAGGATCGGATTTGGATCTGCACGAAGTCGTTCTGATCCAAGGTCTGGGTCAGGAAGGCTTCCCGAGCCTTACTGATCGATCTACGGGCTTCCAGGACTTTCTTCAACTGTGACTGCGACTGCCTTTCTAGCCGATCACGCTCTCGCTGCAACGAATCCAGTTCCTTTATCTCACTGTCCAGGCGTTGGCGGTCCTGCACCAGACGTCCGTATTCGCTCGGGTCGGTCACGCCTTCTTCTCTCACTGCGCTGACCAATTCCGCGTAATCCTCGGTGGCTTTGTCGATAGCAGCCTGCCAGTCGCTTCGGGTCAATTCTGCCCGTTGTGCTTCTATGATATCACGCAGACGCTGGGCACAACGTCGTAGGTCATCAGCGGTACTCTGCAAGGCTGACGCCAGCGTATCCATAGCCGATATTGCATCCTGATCTTCCTTCGAACCCGTATTGAACAGACCGTCAGGGATGTCCTCTGGTTGCAACGCCTGGGCCGCGTTTTCGACACGCTTTGCCAACTTGTCGACAGCACCGAATTGTCGGTCCACCTCCCGTTTCTGGCGGCTACGATCCTGATAACTTTTTAGGATTGCCGCGTGTCGCGCTTCTTCAAATCGCGCCAATTTGCGTTCGGCGTCCGCCAACTCGACCGCGAGGGTATGCCGACGATCGAGTCTTCCGTCCAGTTCTCGCACCCGTGCCCGCAAAGTTTCGAACCCGCGCCGAGCTTCGCCGAGTGCCTCTCGGCGGACTGCTGTGGCCGCCGCCTCGTCGATCACCTGCAATAGTGCATCCGGATCGTCACCGGACAACTCTACGATCTGG
Source organism: Acidimicrobiales bacterium (assembly GCA_963422655.1). Lineage (GTDB taxonomy): Bacteria > Actinomycetota > Acidimicrobiia > Acidimicrobiales > Aldehydirespiratoraceae > CATQHS01. The sequence continues at coordinate 2,944,421 of OY730440.1, forward strand.
CCCTGGCTGAAAATGCGAATCGGAAAGCGTTCGGGCGTGATGATCTGACTTTGAGACGGGTGCCAAACCCCGTCGCGCTCTTCCTCTATCCCCTCGTTGTTGCCGGTTCGAGACCAGTGCACACGATGCTTGACGCCGTCGCGTATTATCGTCCAGACGATTTTTGTTGATTCCTGGATGCCGCCGGTATCCATACGATTCTTGGGGACACGATTGAAGCCCTCGAATGTCAGACGCGGGCCGCTTCGATCATTCAGGTGGCCCAACTCGTTGTCACGTCGCGACACCAGTCGTAGCGCGTGAACAATTGTGGATTTACCGGTACCGCGTCCGCCCACCACAGCGTTGAGCCAGGGGCTGAACTCGATTATGGCTGGTTGGCCATGGCCCATGTACCGTGCGTCGGCGATTTCGACCGCTTCGATGAAGTGCTCCGGCAGCTCGAACGGGTTGAAAGCATCGGGATCGTCGCTGCGCCGGATCGAAAACCCCTGGCCGTCCAGTAGTGCCAACCTCAACCCTGCCAGTGATGGAGGGTTGGCCATTTTCACCCAGGAGTAACGAGAGCCAGGAGAACGACTACTGATTGATTCTCTGGGGTGATGCGAATCGGAACCGAGAACTTCGGCCCATGCCAGCTTCCTCTTGTGGTATACGTCCGGTTTATCTCTGCCGGTATCGACCACCTCGATCGCGAACAGACCTTCATGATCCAGTATTGGCGCTAGTTTATTGCCGGATAATTGCCAAGCGCCTGACGGGCCGTCCACATGAGCAAGAACAGTAACATATCCGTTCTCACTTATAGCTTGTAGTACCTCGATGGGAGATGCATCGGCTGCATAGTCACTCGATCCTGAGTCGCCTCGATACCCCACTGCCCCCAGCAGTGCATCGATGTCGGCGGTTCCTTTGTCTATATCTAATACAGCAAGGATGTGAATGTTGCCGTTAGCAGTGATTTCTACACCAGGGAACAGGTGCAACTGTCGATAGCCATCAGGGCGCTCATGGTCCAAATCATCAAGTGCTTGTTTGAGAGGGTCGATCCACTCTCCGGTGTTGTGATCTGTCACTGCTACGCAGTCCACACCGGCGCGCATGAATCCGAGTAACCAATCCCGGGGGGTGATCTGACGCAACGCGGCTTGCGCAGGTCCTTTACCGTAATCCATGGATGCAGGCGTGTGCGTGTGGAAATCGAATTTCCACCACCTTGCACCAGGATAAGACCAGCGCTGGTCTGGGTTTGAAATCTCTGGCTGGGCACTATTCATACGGCCACCTCCACCTACTGTATGTCTATTCCTGTAAGCTCATTTCCCTGCTATACGGCTGTATTCCAAGAGCACCGACTGGCCCATGACGTTCATGATTCGAACCGTTGCCTCCATTCCGTTGGCGTCAGTGACGCTCAACTCCTCCCCGAAGATGAAGTTGACAGGCTGCGGCACGCCTGCGTTGATGGTGATATTGGATGCATAGAGATAAGTCCTGCCGAACTCATCTCGAATGGGATTTAGTCGTCCGGTCAAGCCCGGAATGCTACCGGTTGCTTCGGGGAAGATTACCGAGCCGCCTTCGGGTCGAGTATTCAGATTGAGAGTGAGCGATCTTCGTGACGGAACCCACCCGAGCTCCAGTTGGGCCGCGAAGCCTTTGGCGGCCGCGAATACCGTCATCGGCAGATGGGCAACGTGCAGATCGACGACGGCCTCTCCATTGTCGTTCGTGGTCGCGCGTTTCCATGTCTTGTTCGGAAACAGTGTCAACACGTCCACATCGGCCAACGGCTCGCTGCCGCTGTGTACAGTGATAACGGCGTTTGTTGGTGTGGATTCCAACGACGCGGCTGGAACCGCGAGACAGAGTGCGGTTCCGTCTATGAGTCGAAAGTCGGGAAGTGTGCCGCATAGCTCCCAAGTCTCTCGCTGGATGATAGGGACCCCGTCTCCCCGTCGCTCCATGAAGAAGTGTCTTCCACTCGTTCCTTCGATGCCCACAACGCTTACCCTGCCCAGAACCGAAGTCAGTACTTCGTTACGTGTCGATTGCCGATCGCCCATACTTTCGATCGTCAGGTTGTTGGGAAGTGGGCCAGGAGAGCAAAGCTCGAGCCGATTCTCGAACATCGAGAGCCTGATCCTGCTGCCTCGAATCGAGTAGTCACGGTGAACGACGGCGTTGACCAGCGCCTCGAACAGGACCTTTTTGCTGTACTGGGGGATATCTCGGCGCGCCGGATTCTTATGCGCTGCAATGCTCATGTTGCGCACGGCGAAAGCCAGAGCGTCCGTAATCTGCCTGTTGATCGGCCCGCCGATGATTTGTGTATCCAACTGCCCGGATGCCTTGTCTACACCCCGGTAGCGGGTTGCGATAATGCAGGCGTTGGGGAGCCATCGTTCGGGTGAGTTACTGCACAGCAGCACACCCGCGACGGTGGCCCGCGTCACGTCTTTCACGTCGGGTGCCAGCAACCCCATCTTCTCCAGCGCCAGTTCCGGATCGGCGGCGCTCTCAGCGCTGAGTAGAGGTCTCCACAGGGCCTCGTCGAGCGTCCCGAACCCTGTCTCGGGCACGGGCTGCTTGTCGAACCAGAGAAAGCGCGCCTGGCCTCGCCTCTGCGCCAAGCGCAGCCGTTCGTCACCGGCTATTTTTCGCTTGGTACTACCCACCCGGATGTAGCTACCGCCGGGACTGTCGTGCGGTGCGTGTCCCTCGGGGACTTCCACCAGCAGAAATGACTTACCTTCGGTTATCTCCTTGCGAAATATATTGACCCTGATCAAGGGATTTACAAGGTTGGTGCATACTTCTGATATAAGGCGTTCCACTTCGTCCATCTGCGGGCGGGACAGGCCCTGAACATCACCTGCGTCGGTGATGCCGCACAGCAGCACGCCGCCGTTGGTGTTGGCAAAGGCGGCGATTTCGTCCGCCCAATCCTCACGCTGAGGGCTTTTGGGACGATTGCCGACGAATACGATTTCTTTGAATTCCCAGTTGCTGTCTTCGCCCAATCGAAGTTGGCGCCTGACTGCTTCGTCGCTGTACGGCATTGCTGCCATCCTATTGCTGTGAGATCAGCGAACTTCCCCTTCACTGTCGTTGAACTCCAGCCGGAATCTCGTCGGTCTCGACACCTCGTTTGGTTATGATTTGCGGTCCTTTCGTCAAGGCTCGTCTCCAGCGTCAGCTATATTGCCTCGGCCCGCCGAACAGCCGATTCGGAGTGATCGAAGCAGCTTTCGCCGTCGATCAGGATCGTTCATGACCGAAGAACCCATCTACGACGCCCGCACCTTCTGGGAGTTGCTCCAGCGCCGGGTCGAGATCAGCGGTGATCGGACGATGCTCATCGACGAGACCGACCGCACCGTGACCTTCGCCGAGTTGACCGACCGGGCCGAACAGGTGGCGGCCGGCCTGCACGCCCTGGGGGTGGGGGAGTCCACCCCGGTCACATGGATCCTTCCCACCCGCATCGAGACCATCGTGGTCAGCTTCGCCCTGTGCCGGCTCGGTGCGGTGCAGAACCCGATCATCCACATCTACCGGCACCGAGAGGTGCGTTTCTGCATCGCTGAGACCGGAGCCCGGCTGGTGATACATCCGGGCACCTGGGGTGGTTTCGATTACGGAGCCATGATCGACGAGGTCACCGCCGACCTCGACCCCCGGCCCGAGACTCTGGTCGGCTACGACACCTTGCCCACCGGCGACCCGGCCACGCTGCCACCCCCGCCCCGATCCGGCGGCGACGCCCCGGTTCGGTGGTTGTACTACACGTCGGGCACCACCGCCGATCCCAAAGGAGTCGAACACACCGACGAAACACTGATTGCCGGCGGTATCGGGCTGGCTCGGGCGCTCGACATGAGCATCGAGGACGTCGGCTCCATTGCCTTCCCATACGCTCACATAGGCGGTCCCGACTACATCGTCACCATGCTGGTCAGCGGTTTCCCGGCCGTGTTGGTCGAGCGGTTCACCCCGGCTGGTGCCGTGGCCGCTTTCAACCGTCACGGCGTGACCATGGCCGGCGGATCGACCGCGTTCTACCAGATGTTTCTGGCCGAGGACCGCAAGGCAGCCGGCCCCGCCATCGGATCGCTGCGGCTGCTGTCGGGCGGGGGAGCGCCCAAGCCACCCGAGGTCTACTTCGAGGTGAAGGAGCAGATGGGGGTGCCGGTAGTCCACGGCTACGGCATGACCGAATGCCCGATGATCAGCCAGGGATCACCCCACGACAGCGACGACCAACTGGCCCACACCGACGGCCGGCCCGTGTTCGGCTGCGAGGTCGGCATCGTTGGCCCCGACGGCGCCGAGGTGACACCGGGCGAGGTCGGCGAAGTACGGGTTCGAGGTCCGATGCTGTTCAAGGGCTACACCGATGCCGCCCTCGACGCTGCCGCTTTCGACTCCGAGGGCCGGTTCCGCACCGGCGACTTGGCGGTGAAGCGAGCCGACGGCCACATATCGCTGAGCGGTCGGGTCAAGGATGTCATCATCCGCAAAGGCGAGAACATCTCGGCCCGAGAGATCGAGGACATCTTGTACGCCCACCCCAAAGTGGAAGCGGCGGCGGTGATCGGGCTGCCCGACCCCGAGCGGGGCGAGCGGGTGTGCGCGGTGGTGGAGACGGCGGTCGGTCAGGAGCCGCTGACCTTCGCCGAGATGGTGGCAGCCTGTGAGGAGGCCGGGCTCATGCGCCAGAAGGTGCCCGAACAACTGGAGGTCCACCAAGGTCCGTTGCCCCGCAACGCCACCATGAAGATCCTCAAGCACGACCTTCGAGCCCTATACGGAACCGACCCCTGATTCCTGGCGCGACGACGGGCACCGAGATCGATCACGTTGACACATCGTGCACCTCGACAACATGCACCTCGACAAGGAGCACGGTAAGCAACGAGTACGGTAGGCAACGGGCGCGGTAAACAACGTCGGGAGGGAGTTCAGTGGCCGAAGTCACGATCTATCACAACCAGAATTGAAACTCGTCTCGCAACGCCGTGGCGGTCGCCGCGGAGATGGGAGTGGTCTTCGATGAGGTCCGTTACCTGAAGACACCACCGGACGAGGAGTCGCTGCGAGCCATCGTGGCCAAGCTGGAGGACCCGGTCGAGAACCTCGTCCGTAAGGACGCTCAGTTCGCCAAGCTGGGGCTGGCCGAAAGCGACTACGTGGGCAGCCCCGACGCGGTCGTGACCGTGTTGGTGAAACACCCCCGGCTGATGCAGCGCCCGGTACTGGTCCGAGGCGACCGGGCCATAATCGGCCGGCCCTTGGCTGGCACCAAGGCCAGAGGCCGGATCGAGTCCCTGCTGCGATGACCACGCTGCGATGCTGCGATGGACTTGGCCCGGTACCGAGGCGATCTGAGCGCGGCTCTGGCCCGCCTCGACGAGCTGGCTACGCTGATACCGGCGCGTGATCGGGCGCGCTGACAGCGTCGGCGGTACCGGCTAGAGTTCGGCCCGGTCCAAGACACCGGGCTCGGCCCTACCAAGGGTCCGGGCCGTCACGAAGGGGAAACCGATGCGAATTGTCGTCGACTTCGATCTGTGCGAGAGCAACGCCGTCTGCATGCAGATAGCGCCCGACATCTTCGAGGTGCGCGACGACGACTTCCTCTACGTACTCGACGAGACCCCAGGCGAAGCCGACCGGCAACGAGTGGAGGAATGCGTACAGCGCTGCCCCAAGCAGGCCATCTCAGTTGTCGAAGACTGACCCCGGCTGGCACGATCCCGACCACCCCGACGATCATTGCCCACCCCATCCTCTGTAACCATCGTCGGCGCCTCCCTGGCCGGCCTGCGAGCGGCCGAGACGCTTCGCGCTGACGGCTTCGACGGCCCGATAACCCTGATCGGCGACGAGGCTCACCTGCCCTATGACCGCCCACCCCTGTCCAAGCAGGTGCTGGCCGGGGACTGGGAGCCCGACCGCACAGCACTGTCCACCTCCGAGAGGCTGGCCGAGCTCGACCTCGATCTACGGCTCGGCACCCGAGCCACCAGTTTCGACTTGACCACCCGCACGCTGGGGTTGGCCGGCTCGGAGACGACGGCCGGTGGCCCGGCGGAGCCCGGCGGAGCCCGGCCCGACGAAACGCTGACCGTTGACTCGATGCTGATCGCAACCGGGGCCAGGTGTCGCACCCTCGGCCCGGGGCCACGGCTCGAGGGCGTCCACGTGCTGCGCTCCCTCGACGACTGTCTGGCCCTGCGGGCCGACTTCGAAGCCTCGCCGGCTCGGGTGGTTGTGGTGGGCGCCGGCTTCATCGGAGCCGAGGTGGCGGCCACGGCTCGGACCAAGGGCCTGGACGTGGTGATGATCGAAGCTCTGCCCACCCCGCTGAGCCGGGTTCTGGGCCCCGAGATGGGGGCGGTGTGTGCGGCCGTGCACCGCGACCACGGCGTGGATCTGCGTACCGGCACCGGGGTGGAAGGCATCGACGGCGCCGACCGGGTGGAGCGGGTCCGCCTTTCGGACGGGTCGGTGATCGACGCCGACGTCGTGGTGGTCGGTATCGGGGTGACCCCCAACACCGAATGGCTCGAAGGCTCGGGCCTGACCATCGACAATGGCGTCGTGTGCGACGCCACCGGCTGGGCCGGGCCCGGCGTGGCCGCGGCCGGTGACGTGGCCCGCTGGCCCAACCGGCGGTTCGGCTTGGTCATACGAGTCGAGCACTGGGACAACGCCGCCGCCCAGGGCGCTCACGCCGCCCGGCGACTCCTCGGTACCGCCGAGCCGTTCGCACCGATCCCGTGGTTCTGGAGCGATCAGTACGACCGCAAGATCCAACTGGCCGGCCACGTGCACCCCGATGACGACGTCCGAGTAGTGGCCGGATCGGTTGAACAGCGTCGGTTCGTCGCCCTCTACGGTCGTGGGGACCGGCTGGTGGGAGTGCTCGGATTCAACCGGCCCCGGCACGTCATGCGATACCGAGCCATGATCGAGCAGGAAGCAACCTTCGACGAAGCTGTCGCGGCCGAGGTCTGATCCGGCCCCGTGACCGCGTCTTTCATCCCGTGGTGACGAAGGGCTCGGTCGCCATCGCCGCCGGTCTCATAGCGATCTCGTGTAGCGCCGAGAGCGAACCGGCCGTCTACGACAGAACCGGTCTCGAATCCGGGATAGGCGCCGCCCTGGTGCCCGACAGGCCCGGGGTCGTGTCCGGCGTGAGCTGTCCCGATGTCGACCTGAGGGCCGATGCAGAGCCGCCCGAGACCACCACTCTGCAATGTCGGGCTGTCATCGGCGAGACGCCGGTGGCAGTCACGGTGCGGGTCACCGGTGGCCGGGTCGATGTCTCCACTGATGCCTTCCTGGTGGACGTGGCCATGTTGGAGGAGCAGAGCGCGGCGCGGCTGAGCAAAGATCTGGGCCCGACCACCGTTGATTGCGACACCGATCCGGTGCTGGTGAGCGTTGCGGGCACGATCCTGGCCTGTGAGGCCTCCGATGCCAGGGGGGTGGCGCACCCCATCTCGATCACGATCGTGTCCGAGACCGGTGACTGGGAGCTGGGCCTGGGTTGACCATCCCGGAATAGCGTTGACCGTCGGGGAGGAGTATAAAAGTCAGGAGCAGGAGGAGGCGCCGATGAGTCCTGGTACTCTGTGGCGTCCCGCTCCCGGGCGGGATGTGTCGTGCTTGGAGCACGAGCTGCCGGTCTCGCACTGCGATCCGGTGGCAGGGTCCTGAACCCGACTGAGGAACTCAATGCCCGCCAACCTCCCACCCAAGGCCGAGACCATCGCCTCGATGACGCAAGCCTTCGGATTGGCCTTCACCGACACTGGCTCCCCCGAAGTCCAGATCGCCTTGCTGTCCGACCGCATCAGCCATCTCACCGATCACCTGAGAACCCACAAGAAGGATCATCACGGTCGGCGAGGCTTGCTGATGCTGGTCGGCCGGCGAAGAAGGTTGCTCGACTACGTGAAGGACAATGACATCGACCGTTACCGGGCGGTGATAACTCACCTCGGCCTGCGACGCTGAGCATGACACGGCGGTCCCACCCGGACCGCTGTTCCGGTTGATCGCAGCGATCGGCCGGCGACGATCCCAGAAACAACCGAGAGGTGCGACCGCACCGGTACTAGTCGTATCGGCCTCGCTCGGTGGGACCGATACGACTGGGAACTGGCGGGGTTGTGCTTCGAACCAGGACCCTCCCAGGGTCTGTCAGGAGACACCCAATGACCGAATCTCTATCGGTTACCGGCGCGTTCACGCGCGCCGAAGGCAAGGACACCACTTTTGAAACCGGCACATTCGCCCGGCTGGCCGGCGGGGCGGTGACAGCCCGGATGGGCGACACCCTCGTGCTGGTCACCGCCACCGGATCCAAGACCCCCCGGCCCGGCGCCGACTTCTTTCCGCTCACCGTCGATGTCGAGGAGCGTATGTACGCGGCCGGGAGGATCCCAGGTTCCTTCTTCCGGCGAGAGGCCCGAGCCGGCGAGCAGGCCGTCTTGACCTGCCGGCTCGTCGACCGGCCCCTGCGCCCGGCCTTCCCCGACGGATTCCGCAACGAGGTCCACGTCGTGGCCACGGTGCTGGGGGCCGATCAGTCTCATCCCTACGACGTGCTGGCCCTCAATGCGGCTTCGCTGGCGCTGGGCATATCGCCGGTTCCCTTCGACGGTCCCATCGGGGCGGTACGCTTGGCTTGGTCGCCCGAAGGTGATTGGATCCCCTTCCCGACATACGCCGAAGGCCGGGACTCCGCTTTCGAGATGGTGGTGGCGGGCCGGCTGGCCGGTGACGACGTGGCCGTGATGATGGTCGAGGCCGGCGGTACGGCCAACACCTGGAACCTCTACGAGAACGGCACCCCCAGAGTGGACGAAGAGGTTCTGGCCGGCGGGCTGGAAGCGTCCAAGAACTGGATCGCCGAGATGATCGAGCTGCAACTCGAGCTCATGGACAAGGTGGGGACAGTCACCAAGATGGATCCGCCCCTGCATATCGATTTCAGCGACAGCGTGCTGAGTGAAGTGCAGTCTTTGGCCCGATCCCGCATAGAGCAGATACAACAGATTGCCGACAAGGCCGACCGCCAGAACGCCGAGGCCGAGCTCAAGTCCAGTATCGTTGAAGAGCTCGATGCGGCCGGGGCCAAGGGTGACATCTCGAAAGAAGAATTTGCCGGTCAGGTGCACAGCGCCATACGGGCTGTGACCAAAGAGGTCGTGCGGCGCCGCATAGTCACCGAAGGCATACGCATCGACGGCCGGGCCCCCGACGAACTGCGCGAAGTCACCAGCGCAGTGGGGGTGATCCCCACCGCTCACGGCTCGGGCCTGTTCAGCCGGGGCGAAACCCAGGTGCTCAACATCGCCACTCTGGGGATAGGTCGCAGCGACATGATGATCGACGATCTGTCGCCCACCGAGAAGAAGCGGTACTTCCACCACTACAACTTCCCACCCTTCTCCACCGGCGAAACCGGTTTCATGAGGGGTCCCAAGCGTCGCGAGATCGGCCACGGCGCTCTGGCCGAGCGGGCCGTGTTCCCGCTGGTGCCGAGCTTCGACGAGTGGCCTTACACGGTGCGCACCGTGTCGGAGGTGATGGCATCCAACGGGTCGAGCTCGATGGCTTCGGTATGCGGATCGACACTGTCGTTGATGGACGCCGGGGTGCCGGTGAAGGCTCCGGTGGCCGGGGTGGCCATGGGCCTGATCAGCGCTGACGGCGAATACGTCACCCTCACCGACATCCTCGGCGCCGAGGATGCCTTCGGTGACATGGACTTCAAGGTGGCCGGCACTGCCGACTTCATCACTGCGCTCCAGCTCGACACCAAGATCGCCGGCATCGGGGCCTCGGTACTGGCCAGTGCCCTCCAGCAGGCTCGGGAGGCCCGTCTGGCCATCCTGGCTGTCATGGCCACGGCGATTGCCGAGCCTCGGCCCGAAGTGCGTGACACCGCTCCCAAGATCGTGAGTTTCGAGATCCCGGTGGAGAAGATCGGCGAGGTGATCGGCCCCAAGGGGAAGGTGATCAACGCCATCCAGCTCGAAACCGGCGCCGACATAAATGTCGACGACGACGGTGCTGTCGGGGTCGTGTCCATCGCTTCCACCGACGCCGGGGCAGTGGCCGAGGCCGAGCGCCAGATCAAGCTCATCCTCGACCCGCCCACCGCAGAAATGGGGACCGTCTATCTGGGCAAGGTCGTGAACATCACGAAGTTCGGCGCCTTCGTCAACATCCTCCCCGGCCGCGACGGCTTGGTGCACATCTCCAAGCTCGGGGGCAACAAGCGCATCGAGCGTGTGGAGGACGTGCTCGAGCTGGGTAGCGAGATCTCCGTGGTGGTCGAGGACGTCGATCCGAACGGGAAGGTCTCGTTGCTGCTGGCCGATGACGGCGAGACCGGCGGCACCAACCGGGACCGCCGCTCCGATTCCGGTCCAGCCCGGCCCGATCGGGGCCGGAACCGTGAAGGGAGCCGTGACGGCGAACCGGTCCGAGCCCGGGCCCAGCGAGGCGCAGGGGCCGGGCGAGGCGGGGGCGCAGCGGCCAGAGACGCAAGTGCCCAAGGCAAAGCCGACGAATCGTCCGGTTCGGGCTCGGGCTCGCCGTCACGGGTGGTCTCGTTCGAGGATTCCTTCGACCAAGAGCTTCAGGAGGAGTTCGGTGACCTCGGCCCTCGGCCCATAGCCCGGCGAGGCGACCGGCGCCGCCGCGGCGGGGCCGGCGGAGGGCGGAACCGGCGGTGAGCGCCGTCGAGGTGGGGGTCTGCGGCGCCACCGGACGCATGGGCGTCGAGGTGTGCCGCGCCGTCGAGGCCGACGACGACACCGAGTTGGTGGCCGCCATCGGTTCGGACGGGTCGGTGTCGGCCTTCGTCGAGGCTGGCGCCGATGTAGTCGTCGACTTCACCGTGGCCGACGCGGCCCGGGCCAATCTGTTGGTGCTGGGCCGGGCCGGTATCCACGCCGTGGTCGGAACCTCGGGCCTGGGTCCCGGCGACATCGACATGTTCCGGACCGCCTTCACGTCGAGCAACTGCCTGATCGCCCCCAACTTCGCGATCGGCGCTGCTTTGATGATGCGCTTTGCCGAGATAGCGGCCCCGTTTTTCGAGACGGCCGAGGTGATCGAGATGCACCACGACCGCAAGGTGGATGCACCCTCGGGCACGGCCATGGGGACGGTGGAGCGCATGGCCGCGGCCTCGGATCACTGGGCTCCCGATCCCACCGCCGACGAGATTCTGCCCGGTGCTCGGGGTGGTCGGGGGCCGGGTGGCATCGCTGTCCACTCGGTCCGGCTCAAGGGCAGGGTGGCTCATCAAGAGGTGCTGTTCGGCGGCCCCGGTGAGACCCTCACTGTCCGTCACGACATCATAGACCGGTCGTCGTTCATGCCCGGGGTGATGCTGGGCGTCAAGCGGGTAGCCGACCTGCCCGGGGTGACCGTTGGCCTCGAAGCGGTGCTGGGCCTCGGATAGCAGCCCGGCCCGAGGCGTTGTCCCTGGCGGTTCGGGGCATGGTCGAAATGTCGGTGCCTCCTAGGGGCGTTGTCTTGAATCAAACGATGGACACCGATAGTTGACAAAATATCAAGAATAAGGGATACTGTCAAAAATTCTCTACTCGAGCTCTAATTGAAGAAGTTGGAGGAGTCATGCGTAGAGTTATACGTCATTGTCTCATACCAGTGTCTGCGGGTCTAGTGGTGGGTTTGCTGGCTGCCGTTGTTGCGGGGGGGGGGGGGGGGATAGCTGCTCTGTCGACTCAGCCCAAGGCGCAGACGCCTGTAGTTAACATTCCAGCTCCCGTATTCAGGTATGACGGTGGCCCTACTGGTACTGTCTTTGACGGCTCTAAGGTAGAGAGACAAAGCCAGTCCGATGTAAATACGATCAAGGATCTGGTAGAAGGTACTATCGTTGTCTCGTTTGATGTTGATCATCCTGGATTGAGTGCTATCGTATGTGCATCTGATTCGGGTGATAAGCACAGTGAGTTTTGCTTGCAACTTGATAGCCATGGCTTATATGGTAGTTCAGCACGTGAAAATAAGAGTATTATACAGGACATTTTTATAAGGAAGTCAACCGACACCAGCCGTGTAACTGCAGTACTATCGGTCTCGCGATCTGCAGGCACGTTTCTTATGACTAGCCAGGACCTGGGTGCTACGCAGCAGAATTTATCAGCGACTTCGTTTTTGAGTTCCGTCAGAAATATTGACAGTCTTTTGGTAGGTGCCAACCGTAATAGACGCGGGTATGAGAGGCGCATGAATGGAACTATCTACTTTGTAGAAATTTATAGTGTGCCTTTCACTGAGCAGCAGGCTGCGGCCAAGATCAAAGAGAGCTATATATCCTTTCCTGGCAGGGTATCCTATATTCGGACTGGAGATAGAAGGTTCCAGTTCAACATCCAACCACCGATCGGGGATTTGACAGCTACTTATAGTTGGAGTTTCCCAGGAGGAGGCACATCCGCTCAACAGAGCCCGATGTGGACAGCACCGACCGACGGTTCAGATCCGTTTAAGAATTCTGTTCCAGCCAAGGTTACCGTCACGGCAACGATATCGTCATCCGGTGTTCACCACGGCTATGGAGAGACCACAACCTTTTATATGGCACCAGATGCCAGTCATGTCAGTCAGTCGCCTTACTCTCATACTCAAGTGTTCAAGAATGGCGAAGATGGATTCAGTTGCTACCGTCTTCCAGTGATTATCCGTGCCGGTAATGGTGATCTTCTCGTTTTTGCGGAGGGACGACCGACTTGTGGGGGTGACTTCCAGAAAGGCATGGTGATTGTCATGAAACGTAGTGTTGATAATGGTATGACCTGGGGACCTTTGCAGATCATCGCAGAAAACATTCTTCCCAACGGTGAACAGTGGGCAGCGCAGAACCCTACTGCCGTGCTCGATATGGCTGACCCTGATCATCAGGACGGTAAAGTCGTTCTTCTCCATACTGTGAATGAACATAACATATGGGACAATATAGCCGGCACTGGTGTTCGTCGGTTCATCACATCTTGGAGCGGTGATCATGGCTATACCTGGAACCAGTATCAGGTTGGTTTGCCTTCTGGGACCAACGATGGGGATATTACTAACCAGGTCTTTAGACCACACGATCCTGACTACACAGCAGTTTATGACTCTACCTACGCTGCAAATAACTATGCTTCAGACCCGGCTTGGTCTTTTGGACATCCAACGACTGGACACTCGATCCAACTCAAACATGGAAACTCTGAGACCAACGGGCGACTATTGATAACCGGTACTTATTCGGAGCCTACGAAAAACGCTGGTAAAGAAAATTTCAACTTCAAAAATTATGTCTTTTGGAGCGATGACCACGGTAGAACCTGGGAGATCGGCGGTGAGGTTGACTCGACTACTTACAATATGAACGAGGCAATTACGGTAGAACTTGAGAATGGTGATCTGCTCATTAACTCTCGTGCATATGAGGGACCCTCAGCTAAAGATAGAGTAGAGAGGGTACTAGCGCTTGCATCTTTTGATGACGATGGGAAAGTCAGTTTTAGTAAACCTCGACTAGAGCCTGTGCTGACAACGCGGGCCACTGCAGTCGGTATGGCTCGTATGACTACTAGTGATCAGGCTGTTTTCGGGGGCGAGAGCAGGATCGCTTACACCGGCCCTAATGATACGGCTAGCAGTCGACGCAAGAATATGTCCTTCTGGATGTCAAAGGATGAGAGTAAGACTTGGGATGCATACGGGTCAATACCTAAGCTTTTGACCAAAGGCCATTCTGGGTACAGCGATGTCGTAGCGTTGCCGGATGCTCGGGTGGGGATCATCTATGAAGGAAGATTGACAACAGGTAAGTTTGATGAAGAGGGTGGTGGGTTCTTATTTCTTTCTGCGTCTCTTCATTGGTTGTCTGATGGTGTTGATCAGCGGGCGCTCATTCGCCATGACGCGTCCGAGGCGGTCTTCGACGGGTCTTCGGGTGTTGATCTCTCAGGGTCGGTTGGCGATGTCAACGATATGGCGGAAGGGTCGGTGGTGGTGTCGTTCAAGACCGCTGAGATCAACGCTGCTCAGGTTTTGTTTTCGGGTTCGGATTCTGGTGACGCCGACAGCGTGTGGTCGTTGGCTCAAACCGCAGACGGGCGTTTCGGAGTGTATGCCCGTAATGACGGCACCGACGTGAACGTCACGGCTTTCGACCGGGATCTGGTGACCGATGGTCTGTGGCATCGCATGGCGGTGACGGTCGGACCCGAAGGCACCGAAATCTACGTGGACGGCCAGCACGTCGCCCACGGAGAATCGACCGGCTTCTTCGGCGATGTCGACGACCTCGACACCATGCACCTGGGAGGCGTCGTCACCTCTGGCGGGACGGCGAGGTTCTGGAACGGTTCGATCGGTACCTTGGAGATCTTCGACGGGGTTCTCACCGTAGAACAAGCAGTATCAGCCACCCAACCCGCAGCCATGCCGGTAGCAGCCTTCCATGTCGACCGGAACCTCACCGACTCCAACGCGATCACGCTAAGTGACGAACCCGGCGGAAACGAGCTCGTCGAAAACTATTTGCCGCAATGGGTCTGCAATGAGCTGGCCGCCTCTTGGGCAGTCGGCGCCACTTTCACAGCCCCCGACTCGGTAACCGGCCAAGGCCGGGTATTTCACAGCCGCGACGCCTTGTCGACCGCCTCGCTGATGCTGGGAATCTGGGACACCGGCGACGGTAGCCGAATCGGCCTTCGGTACGACGGGCCGGTCGCCTCGGAATGGGATCTGGCCGTGCCGTACGACGAATACAGCGGGAAGAAAGTATCGATGATCGCGGTGCTGGGCCCAGTCAACTCCTACCTGATCATCAACGGCGAAACCGTACACACCGAGCCCACTCCCGTACCCGAAGGCCCACCAGTCTGGCACCCTGCCAACACCACCATCGGAACCACCAACACCGACCACACCCTCAACACCAACCTCGAATCGGTAGCCATCTGGAAAGGCATCGTCCCCTCCACCCAACTCGCCCAATCACTCACCCTCGCCCACAACATCACCCGATAACAACACGATGATTGATTGCGTTCTGGTCCACTGTTGGTCCTGCCGCCCACCATAGCCTGAACTAAATGTCTCCTCAATCAAGGTTATCAATGAGGTTCTTGAAAAGCGGCCATCCGGCCCAATAAGATGAGCCCTATACCGCCGAGTAGTAGTAGAATACCGGCTTGGGTCCCGGACATTTCGCCACGTTCTCATAGTGATGGCCCCAAGGGGGCTCCACGCCGAGGTGCACTTTGGTGTCGCTTGGCGACCCTAGAGTGCCGGGGGTGCGTAAGCTGCTGTCAGCTCGTTGGATCGCCTCGCACCTGTTCGTAGTGACAGTGGTGGTGATAATGGTCAACCTCGGGTTCTGGCAGCTCCGCCGCCTCGACGAACGCCAGGTGATCAACGCCGCGGTTGCGGCCGCCATGGAACAGGCCCCTGTCGATATCGGCGATCTGTTGACCATGAGCGAGTTACCGCCCGACTACACCGCCACGAAAGCCGAGGGCCGTTATGTCGGTGATTCCGAGGTGCTCATCGCCAACCGCAGCTTCGAGGGTCGAGCCGGGTCGTGGCTGGCCACCCCCCTCCGGCTCGACGACGGCCGGCTGGTGATGGTGGTGCGAGGCTGGATACCCCGCCTGAGCGTGGCCGGGATCGACGAACGCCCAACCAGCGCCCCGCCGGGCCGGGTCACCGTCATCGGCTTGGCCTTCGGTTCCGTCGGCGGAGGCCGGGTCGGGGTCAAGGACCCGGGCGAGACACCGGAGATCTCTCGTCCCGACCTCGACCGCTTCGAGGAGGTCACCGGGCTCGACGTGGCCGATGTCTGGATCCGGTTGCGGCGCCAGAGTACCGGACCGGGCGAACTGCCGGTCCCGGTGCCACTGCCCTCTCTCAGTGAGGGCTCCCATCTCTCCTACGCCTTCCAGTGGTTCTTCTTCTCAGCCGGCGCCGTCGTGGTATACGGGCTGATCCTGGGCCGGGCGAGACGGGACCGGAGCCTCTGACCCGGGTGGTCCTGATGGCCAGGGCTGGGCCCTTTCGCCCGGTTCGGGTACCCTGGACCAACTCAGGGCCGAAAGGACCGGTATGGCGCGATTCGGACGAGTGCTGACGGCCATGGTCACGCCGTTCACCGAGACCGGCGCCCTCGACCTCGACGGAGCCCAACAGTTGGCCCGATGGCTGGTCGAGAACGGCAGCGAAGGATTGGTGGTGGCCGGTACCACGGGGGAGAGCCCCACCCTCACCCACGACGAACAGGTCGACTTGGTGGCTGCGGTGGCCGAAGCCACCGACGTTGCGGTAATAGCAGGCGCCGGGAGCAACGACACCCGAGCCGGGATCGACCTCACCGAGCGCTGCACCGCGGCCGGGGCCTCGGGACTCCTGCACCCGGCCGGTTACTACAACCGGCCGTCCCAGGCTGGACTCGCCGCCCATTTCCGAGCCTGCGCCGCCGCTACCTACCTGCCTGTCGTCCTCTACGACATCCCGGTGCGGACCGGACGTAAGATCGCCACCGAGACCATGGCCGCCTTGGCCCATGAGGTCCCCAACATCGTGGCCGTGAAGGACGCAGCCGGCCAACCCGGCGAGACGGCCCGGTTGCTCGATCTGGCCCCCGACGGCTTCGAGGTGTACTCCGGCGACGATTCGCTCACCCTTCCCCTGCTGGCCATCGGCGCGGTGGGCACCATCGGCGTGGCCACCCACTGGGCCGGCAAGGAGGTGGCGGCCATGTTCGATGCCTTCGAGAGCGGGGACGTGGCCTCAGCGACCGTCCTCAACCGGTCGCTGATCGGTTCCTACCGGTTCGAGGCCGGCGACGATGCCCCCAACCCGGTGCCGACCAAGTGCATCCTGCGGGTGCTGGGCCAGCCGGCCGGACCCTGTCGGCTGCCCATGGGCCCTGAACCCGCGGGGCTGGAGGCCGAGGCTCGGGCCCTGCTCGAGGACCTTGGGAAGATCTGACCGCGAGCCCAGCCGCCCCCAGCCGTGGCTGACACTGTTGCCGTCACCTTCTTGGGTGGCTTGGGCGAGATCGGGCGCAACTGCGCAGTGATCGAAACCGGCGGGCGTCGGGTGCTGCTCGACTGCGGCCGGATGTTCGCCGGCGACGACCTGCCCGGAGTCGATTCGGTTCTTCCCGACTTCGAATGGCTGCTGGACCGGGGCGGGGTGGAAGCATGCATAGCCACCCACGCCCATGAGGATCACATCGGCGGGCTCCCGCACCTGCTGAGACACGTCAAGTTCCCGATCTACGGGTCCCGTTTCACACTGGGGATGGTCCGCCACAAGTTGACCGAGGCCGGGCTGACGGGTCGCGCCCAACTGCGGGAGATCGGCGACGGTGACCGGTTGGCCGTCGGCCCCTTCGACTGCGAGTTCCTGCCGGTCACTCACTCGGTGCCCAGCGGGCTGATCACTGCCTTCCGAACTGCCCAGGGTGTCATCTTGCATTCCAGCGACTTCAAGCTCGACCTCACCCCGGTCGACGGGCGGCGCACGGATCTGTCCCGGATCGGGGGCATCGCCAACACCGAGGGGATCCGGCTGCTGCTGGCCGACTCGACCAACGCCGACGCTCCCGGTTCGTCCCGTTCGGAGAAGGAGATCGGGGCGGTGCTGCACGATGTGATCGCCCGCGAGCACGGCCGGCGCGTGATCGTCGGGGCGTTTGCGAGCCACATCCACCGCATCCAGCAGATCGCCGATGCTGCGGTGGAGATGGGTCGCATCGTGATACCGCTGGGGTTGTCCATGCTGCGCAACGTGAAGCTGGCCCGCGATGTGGGGGTCCTTCGGGTACCCGATCACGCCTTGGGCAACACCGAAGACCTGGATTTGGTCGACCCGGCCCGAGTGATCGTCGTCTGCACCGGATCCCAGGGCGAACCCAGAGCGGCCATCACCCGGATGGCTCAGGGTCAGAGCAAGTGGTTGGAGATCGGCGCCGATGACACGGTGATCTTCAGCTCTCATCCCATTCCCGGCAATGAGGCGGCGGTGGCCTCGGTGCGCAACGGGCTGGCTCGGCGGGGTGCTCGGGTCGTGCACAGCGGCCACGTCGACGTTCATACCTCGGGTCACGGCAAACAGGAGGAGCTGAAGGTGCTGCACTCGGTGGCCGTACCGGAGTGGTTCGTGCCCGTTCACGGGGAATACGAGCATCTGGTGGCCCACGCCCACTTGGCCCGGGAGATGGGCATGGTCGCCTCCCGAGTGGTGGTCTGCTCCGATGGGGACCGGATCGAGCTGGTCGACGACGGCCTGCGCAGCGCGGGCTCGGTCGGCGGCGATCACCTCTATGTGGACGGGACCGTGGGAGATTTGGGCTGCACCGTTCTCGGTGACCGCCGCATCCTCGGTGCCGACGGTTTCGTGGCGGTAGTAGTGCACGTCGACACCGAACGGCGTGAGATCGTGGCCGGACCCGATGTAGTGTCCCGGGGTTGGGTGGAGCAGCCGGCCTTGGCCGCCCATGAGACTGCTGTAGCCGACGCCGTCGCTGTTGATCTGGAGACGGCTCTGGGAGATCCCGGCGCCGACTTGGGCGAGTTGGCTCGGCTGGTCCGCCGAGCCGCGGGCCACACCGTAAGCGAGCGGACTCGTCGGCGGCCCATGATCGTCCCGGTAGTGCGCGAAGGCTGATCCGTCGATTCGAACCGATCAGGAGCCGAGAAGGGTGAGGGGATCTACGTAGGGCCGGTCCAGGGCTTCGGCCACGGCCGGTTCGGTGATATGACCGGCCCTGGCTGTCAGGCCGGCTCGCAGAGTGGGGTCCTGCTTCAAGGCCTCGGCCGGGCCTTGGTCGGCCAAGCGCACCACGTAAGGCAAAGTGGCGTTGTTCAGAGCCTGGGTGGAGGTGCGGGGCACGGCGCCGGGCATGTTGGTCACGCAATAGTGCACCACCCCGCCGGTTACGTAGGTCGGGTCGGTGTGGGTGGTGGGTCGGGAGGTCTCGACGCAGCCGCCTTGGTCGATGGCGACATCGACTATCACCGACCCCGGCCGCATATTCTCGACCATCGCAGTCGTCACCAGATGCGGGGCTCGGGCGCCGGGCACCAAAACGGCGCCTATCACCAGATCGGCGCCGATCACGGCCGTTTCCAGGGTCGCCGTGTTCGAGTACAGCGTCCGCAGGGCGGCGCCGAACCGGGCAGACAGCGACTCCAGCACGGCTGCGTCCCGGTCTACCACGGTGACATCGGCCTGCAAACCGACGGCCATCTCGATCGCGTTGCGCCCCACCACCCCGCCGCCGATGACTGTCACCGTCGCCGGTGGCACGCCGGGCACGCCACCGAGCAGCACGCCCCGGCCTCCGGCCGCAGCTTCCAGGCTCCGAGCCCCGGCCTGGATGGACATGCGGCCGGCCACTTGCGACATGGGAGCCAGCAAGGGTCGGCACCCGTCGGGTCTGGCCACCGATTCGTAGGCGATGGCGGTGGCTCCGCTGGCCAGGAGGTCGCGGGCCTGGTCCGGATCTGGGGCCAGATGCAGGTAAGCGAACAGTGTGTGGTGGGGGCGGAGCCGGGTCCGTTCGATGGCCTGGGGTTCTTTCACCTTGACGATCAGCTCAGCCCGGGCGAACACCTCATCGGCGTCCTCGGCTATGTCGGCGCCGCGGTCGGCGTACTCCTCGTCGGAGAATCCAGCCCCGCACCCGGCTCGTCTCTGTACGAAGACCTCGTGACCACGGCGGACCACCTCGGTGACGCTGTCCGGTGTCAGTCCGACTCGCCCTTCCTCGTTCCTGATCTCGGTCGGGACGCCGATCCGCATGATTCCCCCTGTCACCGATGGCTTGTCGGGCCATCCGGGCTGTGCCGATACAAGCTACCGGCCGCCTTTACCTGATAAATCGATCGCCGCATCCTCAATGAGCTCCAGGTCGATGGCCGGATGCCCAACGACCGCGACCTCCTGGACCGGGCCCTGGACGTTTTCGTGGAGTTGCACTTGGCCGTGGCCGACCACCGGGACTTCGAGCGGATCCACAACCAGTACCTGTCCAGGCTCAGCGGGGTGGCCTGGCTCCGCTCCAGCTTCGCCATCGGCACCGTCTACCAGACCACGCCATCACCTGTGACGGCTCGAGCCCCTCATACGGGGGCGGTGCCGGCGGCCTGGGTGCCGACGGCGAGGTTCTTGAACGGTACGCCCTTGTCGACGCTCACGTCGCGGGGCAGGCCCAACACCCGGTCGCCGATGATGTTGCGCTGGATCTCGTCGGTTCCGCCGGCGATGCCGGCCTGCAAGGTCGTGAGGGCGTCGCGTTGCCAGGTTCCGTCCGGGGCGTGCTGCCAGGCGATGCCGCTGACGCCCACTAATTCCATGGACAGGTCCCGGTACAGGTCGAGGAGAATCGACCCTTGCAGCTTGCCCACTGATCCACCCGGTCCGGGGGTCTTTCCCGCCTCGAGCTCGGCTCGGGTCCGCATCGAGACCAGCGACTTGCAGGTTTCGAGGATCCGTAGCCGCATCAGCTTCTGGCGCAAGCGAGGATCGCTGACCGTGCCCCGCTCGAGGCATTCCTCGATGAGGAGGTCGGATCGTTCGGTGTCGATGCCCTCGGTGGCGCCGGCGCCAATGGCCACCCGTTCGTACATGAGCATGGCCGTGGCCATGGCCCAGCCCTTGTCGACGGCGCCCAACAGGTTGGCGGCTGGTATGTGGACGCCGGTGAAGAAGATCTCGTTGAAAACCTGGCCGCCGTCGATCTGGTGGATGGGCCGGATCTCGATTCCCGGTGCGTCCATGGGCACGATGAACATGGATATGCCGGCGTGTTTGGGCACCTCAGGGTTGGTGCGAGCGATGATGATGCCGTAGTGGCACAGATGGGCCAGGGTGGTCCACACCTTCTGACCGTTGAGCACCCATTCGTCGCCGTCTCGGACGGCTCGGGTCTGGAGGCTGGCCACGTCGGAGCCGGCGCCGGGTTCGGAAAACATCTGGCACCAGACTTCTTCGGCGGTGATGTTCTTGGCCAGGTAGGCGGCCTTTTGCGCATCGGTTCCGTACTCGGCCAGCATGGGTAGGCACATGCCGTGGGAGATGGTCAGCTCGTAGGTCATGTTCGGGTACTTGGCGTACTCCTCCCGCCAGGCCTGTTCGTGAGCTCTGGTGAGCCCGGCCCCGCCGTACTCCTCGGGGTAGACCAGCCCGGCCAGCCCGGCCTCGGCCAGGGCTTTCTGGAAGCGTTGGCCGGCCTGCAGCCGTAACTCGCCTCGGGGGTCGGCCCGTCCGCCGACATGGATGCCAGCGGCGTGCTCTTCGAGGAAGGTTCGGCAGCGGGCTCTGAACTCGGCGTCTTCGGTGGGGGAGAGGACCTCGGCCTGGCGGCGGGTCTCGGCCATCTGATCTCTCGTCTCTGAGCTCTGGTCTTTCGGTGGGGCACCGCCAGGGGCGACCTCTCCGGTTGTCACACCTAGGTTAGGACCATGACCGTGCGGGGCGTGTCGTGGGCAGAGTTCTACCAGGCCGATCCGGTTCTGGCCGAACCGGTCCGGGCCAGGTTCGAGAGTCACCGCCACGCCGTGATGGCCACCGTCCGAGCTGACGGGTCGCCCCGGCTATCGGGTATGGAGGCGCCCATACGGTCCGGGCATCTGTGGCTGGCCATGATGAGAGGGTCGCGCAAGTCGACCGATCTGGATCGTGACCACCGGTTCTCGCTCCACAGCGCTCCGGATGTCGAAGATCTACCCAGCGGTGACGCTCGCATCGACGGGATCGCCGTAGCCGCGGACTCCGCCCAGCAGGCCTCATTCGTGGCCGGTCACCGGTTTCCTGTCGAAGATCCGTCCACGATGGTGTTGTGGGTGGCCCTGATCCAGCGGGTCGTTCTAGTGCGTGTATCCGGCGACGAGCTCGTGATCGAGTCGTGGACCCCATCGAGGGATCGGATCATACAGCGATTGAAGTGAAGTATGCTCTCACTCGTCGTTTTTAACGCACGAGTGGGTTTAGTAAACGCACGCCGTGCTTTCACGACCTTTTCTCGTAGTGAACGTTTCTTCCCCGAGTACCAACCTGCCGGAGAACGCCCCCCAACTCCATCTTCTTCAACAGTCGGTAGGCTTGGGGGAGGGAGATGGCACAGAGGTCCGCTACGTCCTTGCGTGATATCGAACCATGATCTTCGAGGTACTGGCGCACTATCCTGTCATGGGAGACGGGTTCGGCCCGACCCCGGCCAGCATCGGCACGGTCGCCGAGGAGCAGACCTGCGGCTTCCGAGAGTTCGAATACCTGCTGCCCGGCCTTGCCCCGTACTTTGACGACGTCGCTCTCACGTAACTGCCGTAGCAGGCCTTCTGCGTTGCTGGCCCCCTTTTGAATTGTTCTGGCTGCGTCCGATACCGTCAGCCGACGATCGTGCTCCAATGCACTGAGAAGCAACAATTCATCCTGCGAAAACGGGCGACCCTCCCGACCCCGCTCCACCACCAAGCGTACGAAGCCGAGGTTGGCCTCGCCGCCAGGCAGTTCCAGCACGACGCCGGTTTCCGTGCTTTTTTCGTAGGAGGGAGCGGGACGACCCGTGCGAATCTGTTCCACAACGATGGTATCGATGCCCCGAGCGGTGCGCTCCACGATGCCGGCCCGTTTGAAAGCGTCGGCCAAGAGCGGGTTCCGGGGACGGGGATGGGTTACCAACAAGTTGTCGAGACGCACACCGTCCGGAAATCCACCCGGGTTCGAGACTTCGAGCCGGTCGTCGTGCCACTGCACGTGTACGGCACCCAGTCGCGTGTAATCGCGGTGGGTGAGCGCGTTGGCCACGACTTCTCGGAAAGCTCGCTCGGGGTAATCGGGCACCCCGACGCGGCTCATTCCGACCAGAATCTCTTTCTCCCGGTTGTGGGCCCGGTAGCGCGCCTCCAGCTCTTCCATCACGCGAAGCAACGGCCAGCGGAAGAAGTCGTTGACTTCTACGCCGGTGTCGGAGACCACCTGAAACGCGGCCTCGTGTGCCGGTAGGTTGGAAGCCAGCGCGTCCTCTCGTCCGAAGAGGAGCAATCCCAAAACTCTGATGGCCACTTCGCCGTTGACGTGTTCGGCGGCGCCCAAGGCCTTGGCCAGCTCCAGATCGCTGAGATCGAGCAATGCGTGGTCCCCGCGATGCCGGTTCTCCCGGATCGTGCGGCGGTAGCGGTCGAACTCCAACGGGTCGAGCGCATCGAACCCGACCGCGTCCAGCCGGAGAGCAGAATAGTCGAGCAGACCGAGATCAGCTTGCCGCGACTGCATCTCGTGGAAATGAAACGGAACACAGGAAGGCTTGCCGTCTCCGCCGATGACACGGCGCAGGTAGTGCCCGTCGGAGGTGCCGACGGGTTGTAGAGAGGCAGGGACCTCAACGCTGAGAACCTCGTGCCCGTTGAGCAAGACCATTTCGGCGCGGGCGGACAGGGATGGGCGAGTGCGGTTTCCTATGAGCGCTTGGACACGGACGGGATCGGTCCTACCGTTCTCGTGGCGGGGGCGGACGCCGCTGACACGGCCATCGTCCTCCACTCCGATGAGCAGCCACCCAAAGCCGTGGTTGCTCCGGTTGGCGAGGCACACGACGGTTTCGACGAGTTCGCGGTCGCTGAACGGGGCTACTTCTTCACCTTTGAACTCCACGGCGAGTGTTTCTCCACCCTCGACGAGCATTCTGAGAAATTCCGGTGTCAAGAGTTTCGTTCTCCCTGAGGCGGCATGCTATTCCCGACTGCGGTCGGTTTCAGGGTGTCAACACGAAGATCTGTCTGGCGGTGACGCCGGCGTCCACTCGATGCGAGCATCGCTGGTAGAGACGAGTTGTGTGCGCACAGATGAGTTGTGTTGGACAATGGTGGAGCTGGAGGGAATCGAACCCTCGTCCGTCAGGCGGATGTCGAGCGTGCTACGACCATTCCCGAGATTCTGGCTTGCGGATGCCAGCCCGCCGGGTCGGGTGGACCAAAGGCCCAGCCTCGGATCTTTCTCCGTGTCAGCGGTCTTTGCCGGCTGTCAGCGGTCTGTCCCGGCTGTCACCGCTGCTTCTGGTGCCAGGCTGCAGCGGTCAGGCCCCGCGTGCCATTGCTGGTCGCGATGATTCTCAGCTCACCTGATCGGATCAGGCGGCGAGAACGAGATCGTCCGAATCGGCGTCTCTTTGGGTGCCCCGTTTAAGGAGTCTGAGCAACTCCGGTCGCACGCACTGGCTTCCAGGTCCCGGCGTCGAAACCGATCAGCCCCGTGTACTTGTGGTGCCCGTGGTGGGCGTGTCTGTTGTCAAGAAACTGGATTGTCGAGGAAGTTACTTGTTGGAGGCCGCAGTATATATACCGACACTGACAGTCTGTCGCTGACAGTCTGTCGCTCACCCGGGTGCTGTCGCGGGCCCGGGTGATCCAGATCCGGGTCAGCATCAGCATCGAAGCCACCAGCCCGCTCAGGCCATAGAGCACTATCGGCATCTGATCGACGAGCACGCCGTAG
Organism: Acidimicrobiales bacterium; assembly: GCA_963422655.1. GTDB lineage: Bacteria > Actinomycetota > Acidimicrobiia > Acidimicrobiales > Aldehydirespiratoraceae > CATQHS01. The sequence continues at coordinate 2,968,979 of OY730440.1, forward strand.
GCCGTCCACCCGGCCGTCTCGGCCAGCATGAGCATCCAGGTGACCGGCGACAGCCCGACCGGAGCGTAGGTACGCCACGCCGTGGCGACCGAAGGGAAGAACTGCACGATGTTGGCCAAAGCCAGCGAGGTTCCCAGCACTGCCCAGCCCGACAGCCCCCCGACCGCCACCAATACCACGATCACTGCCCCGCCTACGCCGAGGCCACGACCGACATCGGCCCCTTTGCGGTGAAGCAAGCCGAACGTCAGACCGAAACCGGCCCCGGTGCCGACGATGGAGATGATCGGCACCCACAGACGTTCGGCGATGACGAAGACCAGCCAGCCGCCGTTGACGACGGTGCCCAGGGCGGCCCACACTGGCGAGACTCCCTCGGTCCGGCCCGTTCTCAGCAGCCGAGCGATCTGAGGTAGCAGCAGGATGCACGAGATGACCGTGGCCAGCGAGCCGATGATCAGATCAGCCGTCAACGCCGGGACTGGTGCCGACCCGAGACCATGGCCCGCTGAGCCTCCAAGTCGGCGTCGCGGCGGGCGATGGCCTGGCGGTGGTCGGCCCGGGTGCGGCCCCGGGCCAGAGCCAGTGCCAGCTTGGCCCGCCCGGCCGAGAAATACAGTGCCAGCGGCACCAGCGCCAACCGTTCCCGGTCGAGTTTCGACTTCAGGCTGATGATCTCGTTGCGATGGGCCAGGAGTTTGCGGGTGCGGTCCGGGTCGGGGGCGAAGGCAGCGGGGGCACACGAGTATGGCGAAATGTAAAGGCCGTGCAGCCACAGCTCGCTGCTGTCGATCTGGGCCCACGACTCGGCCAGTTGCACCTTGCTCTCTCGCAGCGATTTCACCTCGCTGCCCACCAGCACGAGGCCGACTTCCAGCGTGTCCAGGATTTCGTAATCCCTCCGGGCCCGGCGATTGGTGGCCACCACCGAGGCTCCCTCCGGTATGTCGTGTCGTATCCGGGACCGGGCCATACTGCCCAGGGTATCGCTCGATCAGGGCGCGGCCCGGCCTTGCCGTGGCTGTGCTGCCCCGGTGTTGCCGGCTTGGTGACGGAACGGTTTCCGTCGTTCGGATCGGATCGGATCGAGGGCGGCGCCGGTGCCGCTAGGGTGCGGCGGCGATGCTGGAACTGGTCGCCTCGGTGCACGCAGAGATGGTGGTTCACGCCTTGGCCGGTCTACCCCAAGAAGCCTGCGGGCTCTTCGCCGGGGCTGGCCGCTCCGACCGGGCGGAACGGTTCTTTCCCATGGTCAACGCGGCGGCATCGGACCGGCTCTACCGGCTCGACGCACCCGAGATGATGGAAGTCGAGCGGGCCGCCGACGAGGCCGGTCTTACGATCATGGGCGTCATGCACTCCCATACCCGTACGGCCAACTATCCCTCACCCACCGACGTGGCCGACGCAGCTCGGTTCGACCCGTTCGGGGCTTGGCGGTTCGTGATCGTGTCGCTGCGCCACCCCGACCCGTCGTTGCGCTCGTACCGGATCCTCGACGGTGCCGTCACCGAGGAGCCGGTGGCCATCAGATCCTGACCCGCTCAGTCATCAGATTCATCAGATCCTGACCCGCTCAGTCATCAGATTCATCAGATCCTGACCCGCTCAGTCATCAGATTCATCAGATCCTGACCCGCTCGCTGGATCTTCTGGTACTTCATCTTCTGATACCCGACCTGATACCCGACCCTCTGCCCGAATCGAGGAGCGCAGGCGCGACGTCGACGGCAACGACGTCGGGGGCTTGGAGAGGCCCGAAGTGGCCGAGGCCTTGGTATCGGAGGAGCCGGCCCAGGGGCAGGTTCTCGGCTATGGCTGCCGCGAACAGGCCCGGGGCCGGCTCGCCGGGCACCGTTCCCGCCGCCACCGTGGTCGCTACTTCGACCTCGGCGAGCCGGTCGAAGATCATATGACGGCCCGCAAATGTCCGAGCTTCGGTTTCTGCTCGGCAGGCCAGCCGGACTCTGCCGTCGGGCCGGTCGACGAAACCCGTCTCCACGTAGGCGTCCAGCACGTCGCTTCGGAGCACGTCGAGCGGGGGACGACTCGCGTACCGAGCCCGGGCCTTCGCTCGGTCGTCGAAGACTTCCCGCCGCTTGCGAGCAGTTCTGATCATCAAGTTCTCCGCCTCGGCGGTCAAGGCATCGGGTGGGGGTGCTATGGGCTCATAGAAGAAGAACCCGGCGAAAGTACCGGCTCGAGCCAGCTCGGCCAGCATCAGCGCAGCTCCGCCCATCGAATGGCCGAATCCGTACAAGGTGTCGGCACCGATGGCGTCCACACAGGCTTCGACATCGCAACCCATGGCCCGCCAGTCGTAATCGCCGTTCGCCGGTTCGCCGGAGAGGCCGTGGCCCCTGAAGTCGAGGGTCCAGACCCGGAACGAGCCAGTGAGGTAAGAGGCCATGGGGCCATAGGCCCAACCGTGGAAGCCGGTGGCGTGGCAGATAAGCAGATCGGGCCCGACCCCGCCCAAGTGGCGCAGGCACAACCGTACGCCGTCGCGGCCAGCGACAGTGAGGGTGGGACCGGGGTCGCGATCCGGGTACACGGTGGCGAGGGACCGTACCAGTCCGGGTCGTCGATTCAGGGCCCGGGGAACCGAACGTCGGGCTCGGATCCTGTCGGTGAACCATGCCTACGGATCGGATCGGCCTTCGGTAGCGTCGCTCTGTGGTGATGGCGCTCGACCGGGGTCCCGGCCCGTTCTCGCCGGCCTACCGCGCCGTGGCGATGTCTCTGCTGGCCGGCGTGGCTCTGGTTTCCTACAACAACCTGGCCGCCACTGCGGCTCTGCCCGATATCGGTGACGACCTCGGTGCGGTTGCACTGCTGCCCTGGGTCATCACCGTCGAACTCTTGGCCGCCGCCATCGCGGTGCTGGCGGTGGGTCCCTTCATCGACGGGGCCGGTCCCCGTCGGGCCTTTCGGGTCACGATCGTCGGGTTCGCCATGGCCTCGTTTCTCTGCGCTGTCGCCCCCTCCATGGAGCTACTGGTTCTGGCCCGGATCTTTCAGGGGTTGGGAACCGGCGCTCTGATCGGAACGGCCATAACCAGCGTGGGACTGGTTTTCAAGGACCGTATGCGACCTCGTATGTACGCCATGGTGTCGTCTATCTGGGGGGTGATGAGCATCGGTGGGCCGACCATCGCGGCCGGGTTGGTGAGTACCCTGGGCTGGCGGGCCGTGTTCGCGGTCAATCTGCCAGTGGCCGTCATCGCCGGCGCCATCGGCTGGAACCGCCTGCCGGAACAGGGGGCGACAACCCCGAGCCGGCTCGACCGTCGCGGTCTCTTGTTGGTCAGCGCTGTCACCGTGGTTCTGCTGGGAGCCGCCTCTCGGGTCCAGTGGTGGAGTCTGGTGTTGCTGCTCGTCGGAGCCGGGCTGGTCGCGGGCTATGCCCGCCACGCCCGCTCCCATCCGGCGCCCATCGTGAGGATTCTTCACGTGACCGGGGTGCGGTGGCGGTCTCTGCACCTGACGGCCGGATTGGTCGTGGCCGGGGGCACAGGGGCGGCTGTTTTCTTGCCGCTGTACATGCGCGGCGCCCGAGAGGCGTCGACAGCGGCGGCGGCATTCTCGGTTGTCTGGCTCTCTTTGGGGTGGGTGTCCTCGGCGTGGGCGGCCAGCAGACTTCACGACCGACTGCGTTCGCAGACGATCATCTTGTCGGGCACCGTCGTGCTGGCTGCGGCTACCACCAGCCTGGTGCTGGTAGCCGCGATTCGGGCCCCCGTACCGGTGTTGTTGGGTGGGTTCTACCTGGTGGGGTGCGGGATCGGATCGGCCACCATGTCGAGTCTCACCCTTCTTCAACACCGAGCCGATGATCACGAGATGGGCCGGGTCAGCTCCGCGCACCAGTTCATCCGCTCCCTCGGCTTCGCTTACGGAGCGGCGGTGGCAGGTTTGGCCCTGTTTACGGGGGTGTCTCGACGCATCGACGACGTGGAGGCGGTGCGGGATCTGCTGGGCGGCGAGGAGGGGGTCCTCGGCGTGACCACAGCCGATGCCTTGGCGTCGGCCTACGTGTGGGCGCTGGCCGCCTCGGCTGCTTTCGCGGTGCTGGCGCTGCCGGCTGCGGTGGTGCTGGCCCGCACCTCCGACAGGTCTGCTCATGGGTATAATGCCGATCCGAGTACTCGGGATTAGGACCCCAGCCCGACGAACGGATCTGATATATGGCCGTCCACACCAGCCCGCTCGATCTCGTCGGCAACACCCCGGCCGTCGACGTCACCGAGTTGAGCCCCAACCCCGCCGTTCGCTTGGTGGCCAAGCTGGAGAGCGCCAACCCGACCGGGTCGGTGAAGGACCGGATAGCCAAGGCCATGCTGGAGGAAGCCGAAGCCGACGGAACCTTGGTCGAGGGCCGGAGAATCCTCGAGCCGTCATCGGGCAACACCGGGATAGCGCTGGCCCTAATGGCCAAGATGAAGGGTTACCCGATCACGATCGTGATGCCGGAGAACGTGTCGGCCGAGCGCCGCCAGATGCTGGAGGTGTTCGGAGCCGACATCATCTTCACGCCTGGTGCCGAAGGCTCGAACGGGTCGGTGCGCCGAGCCCGCGAGCTCGCTCTCGAGCACCCCGACTGGGCGTTTCTCGACCAGTACGCCAACGATGTGAACCCTCAGATCCATTACGAAACCACCGGTCCCGAAATCTGGCACGACGTCGGCGACGTGACCCATTTTGTGGCCGGCCTGGGTACCAGCGGCACGCTCATGGGGGTCGGGACCTATCTCAAGGAACAGCGCCCCGACATCGAGGTGCTGGCTATCGAGTCCCCCAGCGGTGAGATGGTCGACGGCCTCCGCAACCTCGACGACGGTTTCATTCCTCCCATCTACGACAAGTGGGGCGGCGTCGAGTTGCTCGACGGCAAGCGCATCGTTCGAGTCGAGGAGTCGATCGAACAGACCCGCCGGCTGGCGTCGGTCGGCATTTTCGCAGGATTGTCGGCGGGGGCGGCCTTGGCCGGGGCCGTGCGGGTGGCCACTAGGGTCGACAAGGCAACTGTGGTGTTCTTGGTGGCCGACGGCGGCTGGAAGTACCTGTCCAGCCGAGCTTGGACCGGCAACCTTGCCGAGGTGGCAGCTCGCACGGCCGAGACGATCTATTTCTGACCCTACTTCTGGCTCGTTGCGGGCTGGTGGGGCCGAGACCGGACGCTGATAGGGTGGCCTGCCGGTGCGGGAACCGGAAGCGATTTCGGTGCCGCTTGCACCGGCGGGTCCACCAGGTTCATCGGAGTTCCAGATGTCGAAGATCTGCCAGGTCACGGGCAAGAAGCCGCATTTCGGCAAGCAGGTTTCGCACTCTCACCGGCGCAGCAGCCGACGTTGGAACCCCAACATCCAAACCAAACGCTTCTACCTACCCAGCGAGAAGCGCTGGATCAAGCTCACACTGAGCACCAAAGCCATCAAGACCATCGACAAGCGCGGTATCGAAAGCGTGGTGGCCGAGATGCGCCGCAAGGGTTCAAAGGTCTGATGGACGGCGAAGAAGAAGGAGAGGCAGACTGCGATGGCCAGTGACAAACGCCCCGTCATCAAGCTGAGGTCCACGGCTGGCACCGGCTATACCTACGTGACCACCAAGAACAAGACCAACACCCGCGAGCGGATCGAGATCAAGAAGTACGATCCGGTCATCCGCAAGCACGTCGTGTTCAAAGAGGAACGCTGACCATTCTGTTGCCGATAGCTCAGGGCGAGGTAGAGCTTCAGGTCAAAGGTTGGAGTCCGAATCTTGATGGCAACTGAGTCGTGGTGGCAACTGATCTGTCAGTGACGGTGCTGGGATGCAGCGGTTCCTACGCGGCCCCCGGCAACCCCTGCACCAGCTACCTGATGCGAAGCTCGGGCGCCACCGTGCTGCTCGACTGCGGCCCGGGTTCGCTGGGACCGTTGCAGACCGAGATAAACTTCGACCAACTCAGTGCCATAGTGCTGACTCATTGCCATCCCGATCATTGGTTGGAACTTCCGGTGATTCGCAATGTCTTCACTTGGTTCCATCCCCGTTCGGGGGTGCCCGTGTACGGGACGGCCGAGACCCGGGCCATGGACCGGGCCATCACGGTTCGGGCCCGAGACCGCCACGACCCGCTGGCCTGGGCCACTATCGACGCCTCCTCCGAGGTGACCGTCGGTGACCAGAGTTGGAGATTCGCCCTCACCGACCATCCAGTGGAGACGCTGGCGGTGAGAGTCGACGCCGGAGGCCGATCCTTCGCCTTCAGTTCTGATACCGGCCCCGGCTGGGACTTTCGGGCACTGGGTGCCGACATCGACGTGGCCATGTGCGACGCCAGCCATCCTCGCCAGCTCGAGGGCCGGGGCATCCCTCACATGAGTGCCCGCCAAGCCGCGGCAGCCGCCGGCATAGCCGGGATCGACCGGCTGGTTCTCACCCATGTGGCGCCTGGCGTCGACCCCGAAAGCCAGCAGGCGGAGGCTCAAGCCGCCTACGGTGGCACAGTGGAGGTGGCCCGACCCGGGTTCACTTTCGCGGTCTGAGGGCCGGTGAAGTGCATGATCATTCGGAGGGCGCCATGACTATTCGCGACGACGGCCGCCGATCCGACGAACTGCGTCCGTTGGAGTTGCGGCGGGATTTTACGAAGATGTCGGCCGGGGCGGCCCTGGCCGTGTTCGGGCAGACCCAGGTACTGTGCACGGCTTCGGTGGACGAGCGCATCCCTCGTTGGCTCCGGGACAGGGGCGGGGGTTGGCTCACGGCCGAGTACTCGATGCTGCCGGGTTCTTCGTCGGAACGGATCCGGCGTGGTCCCAGCGGTCGCAGCCAGGAGATCCAGCGTCTCATCGGCCGATCACTGCGGGCCGTCGTCGATCTGGAAGTCCTGGGGCCGCGCCGCGTCATCGTGGATTGCGACGTGCTGCAAGCCGACGGCGGTACCCGCACCGCCGCTATATGCGGCGGTTACGTGGCTCTGCACGATGCCGTTACCCGGCTGATCCAGTCCGGCAAGCTCGACACGAACCCCATCTTCGACGAGTGCGCAGCGGTCAGCGTCGGCATCGTCGACGGCACGGCTCTGCTGGATCTGCCCTACCCCGAAGACGCCAGGGCTGAAGTAGACCTGAACGTGGTAATGACCGGGACGGGTCGTTTCGTGGAGGTGCAGGGGACCGCGGAAGGCAAGGCCTTCGAACGAGCTCAACTCGACGAGCTGATCGACCTGGCCACCGAGGGGATCGGTGAGGTAGTCCGAGCCCAGCGGGCGGTGCTGGCCCACCCACCGGAGCCCAGGGTCGAGCAGTGACATGATCAGGTTGGTCTGTGCCAGCGCCAACCCCGACAAGGTGACCGAGATGGCGGCCCTGCTGGCCGGGGTGGCCGAACTGCTGCCTCGGCCAGCGCAACTGGGAGAAGTGGTCGAAGACGCCGGTGACCTGGAGGGCAACGCCCGGTTGAAAGCCGTTGCGGTGAGCCGGTGGGCCGGCGCTGCCGCCGTGGCCGACGACACCGGCCTGGAAGTGGAAGCGCTGGGCGGCGGACCCGGTGTGCGCACAGCTCGCTATGCCGGTGCGGGCGCCACTTACGCCGACAACGTATGCCGGCTCCTGGCCGATCTGAACGGGGTGTCGGCACCGCAACGGCGGGCCCGGTTCCGCACCGTGGTCGTGGTGTGCTGGCCCGAGGGCCCAGAGCTGGTCGCCTCTGGCGAGGTGGAAGGCCTGATCGCCACTGAGCCCCGGGGGAGTGGGGGATTCGGCTACGACTCGGTTTTCGTTCCCGTCGAGGGTGATGGCCGGACTTTCGCTCAGATGAACGGGAACGACAAGCACACCCTGAGTCACCGGGGCCGAGCCTTTCGGGATCTGGTCCGAGCCCTGTCGTAGGCCGGGGTTTGGCGAATGGGTGCAGCGCCCATCGGGGCCGCGGACCTGCACCGGGCTCGGGTTGGCGCCGGATCGGGTGCGGACGGGGGGAATCGAACCCCCACACCCTTGCGGGTACTGGGACCTAAACCCAGCGCGTCTGCCTGATTCCGCCACGTCCGCGAGGTGGATCCAGGATACTGCTACCAGGATCGGAGCCGGCCCCGGTAGCCTGCACGACCATGACCACTCGGCCTCGCTCGGACTCGCTGGCTCCGGGACCCAACCCCCAAACCGAAGTGTTCAACCGGTTGCTCCAAGATCGCATCGTGGTGCTGGGTTCCGACGTCGATGACGAGCTCGCCAATTTCATCATGGCCCAACTGCTCTACCTGGAGGGGCAGGATGTCACCAGGCCGATCTGGCTCTACATCAACAGCCCGGGCGGATCGGTGACCTCGGGTATGGCCATATACGACACCATGCAGTTCGTGCAGCCCGAGGTGGGCACGATCTGTTTGGGGCTGGGAGCGTCGATGGGGCAGTTCCTGCTGTGTGCCGGCGCACCGGGCAAGCGCTACGCCCTGCCCCACGCTCGAATCATGATGCACCAGCCCTTGGGCGGCGTTCGGGGTCAGGCTACCGATATCGCCATCCAGGCCGAGCAGATGGCTTACACCAAGCGGCTGTTGCAGGAACGTATCGCCGATCACACCGGTCAGACCGTGGAGCAGATCGAGGCCGACTCCGACCGGGATCGCTGGTTCACTGCCACCGAGGCCAAGGACTACGGCATCATCGACCACGTGATCGTCAAGCGCGGGGAGATGCGCTGAGGGCGCTCGACCGCAGGGCTCTGATAGCAGGCTCGATCCCCTCGGGGTGGGCGAAGACGGCTGAGCCGGCCACCAGCACGTTGGCCCCGGCCGCCACCGCCCGGCCCGCGGTGCGGGCGTCGATTCCGCCGTCCACCTCCAAGTCGATGTCGCGGCCCGACTCGCAGATCATTCGTCGGATCGTGGCCATCTTGGACTCAGTGGCGGCGATATAGCGCTGGCCGCCGAAGCCGGGGTTGACCGTCATCACCAGCACCTCGTCGATTAGCTCGATGACTTCCGAGATGGCGCTGGCCGGTGTGTGAGGATTGAGCACCACCCCGGGTCGGGCCCCCAGGTCACCGATGGCGCTCAGCGAGCGGTGCAGATGGGGGCAGGCCTCGACTTGGACGAGCACGGTGCCGCAACCGGCGTCCACATAACGAGGGGCCAACCGGTCGGGATCGACCACCATGAGATGGGCTTCGAAGGGGATGTCCACATGGGGCCGGCAGGCCGCCACCACGTCGGGTCCGTAGGTGAGGTTGGGTACGAACACCCCGTCCATCACGTCCCAATGGATCCGGTCGGCTCCGGCCGCTTCGACAGCCCGGCACTCCTGGCCGAGACGGGAGGCGTCAGCGGCCATCACCGACGGGGCGATCTCGACCGAATCGGCCATGGATGCACCCTAACGGGGTTCGAGTGGTGGAGTAGAACGGTCCCCGCCGATGGTGAGTCGAGGCGATGTTCGGACCTCGAACTTGCCGAATGGAGCCGGTAGTCTCCGGAGGTGTTCCACAAGACGTGAACGAACCCAGCGACCGGCGAGGTAATCGACGTGAAAAGCCACCCGTGCAGCGACCCGGCTGAGGTTCGGGGCGAGAATGCTTCGTCCCACCGCTGGCTCATGGCGCCCGGCCCGCTGGGCGCTTCCTTCGTGGCCCACATCGACGGTCGAGTATCGGGGCTGGCGCTGGCCGAGTGCGTCAACGGCATCGGGTTCGCGGCCTGGATGCGACAGGAAGTGGGAGTGGAGGCGGTTCCCGACCCCGATCCGGACCCTGTCTGGGTGGCTCGGATAGGGACCGCCCTCGCCCGAGGCCGTACCGACGTTCCCGTCGACTTGAGATCGTGCTCGACCTTCCAGCAAGAAGTGCTGGAGGCGGTCATCGCCATCCCCCGGGGGGAGGTTCGCACCTACGGACAGGTGGCCGCGGCCATCGGCCGGCCCAAAGCCTACCGAGCCGTAGGCACGGCTCTGGCTCGCAACCCCATCCCGCTGCTGGTGCCTTGCCACCGGGTCGTACCGGCCGCAGGGGGCGTGGGCCAGTACGGTCTCGGCTCCCACCGCAAGGAGGCCCTCTTGCACCGGGAGGGTGCGGCGGTGTGAACTGGCCGGGAAGGCCGTCAGCTAGTTGGCCGAACTGGTAGGGGCCAAGTGGCTCTCCAGCTTTTCGAGGATCACCTCGTAGGGTTCACCGAATTTCACCACCAGATCAGCCTCGTCCAGATGGGGCTGCACGAAGATGTCGTGCATGGGCCGTACCGTGGCTGCGAACTGGTGGCGCACATCGTCGGGTTCCCGGCCTCGCTCGGCCACGTCCCGCCGGATCCGGCGCTGGAGCCGAACCGGCTCGGGTACGTCGAGAAACACCGTCAGTCCGAGCCGGGACACTACTTCGGGAAAGGCGAACAACAAGATACCCTCCACGACGACGAGCGGCGCGGCTGCCACCGATTCGGCGTGCCCGTTGAGGGTGTGGGTGGCGAAGTCGTAAACCGGGAGTTCGATGCCGATCCCGGCCCGCAGGCTATCGAGATGGCCGATGAAGAGCTTGTGGTCCAAGGCATCGGGATGGTCGTAGTTACGGAGCGAGCGTTCGTTCGGGGTGACGTGGGAGAGGTCCCGGTAGTAGGCGTCGAAGTTGAGCACGCTCACGCTGCGTTCCCCGAGCCGGGCCCTCAACCGTCGGGTCAGGGTGGTCTTGCCCGACCCCGATCCGCCGCATATACCCCACACCGGTACGCTCACGAGATTTCACCATACAGGTCCCGGCACCCCTCAGTGAGGCTCGGCTCCGAGACGGCCTCAGGCTTCGAGCCGGGTCCGGGCCTCGGCGGAACGCTGGAGCAGGTAGGCCGGAACGGCCACGCCGTTGACCACGGTTTCGCCGCTGCCGCCTCCCGTGGCCACCTCCGCGACCGGACCGATCCCCGCGGTTGCTCCCGCTTCGACCGCAGCGGCCGCCTGCTCGGCCTCCCGGTCGCGGGCGGCCAAGAAGCTGTCGTAGTGACGGGCTCGCACCAGATGGCCGTGGTCGATGTGGCCCACCACTTTGCCGTTGTCGAAGCGAATCCAGTAGCGGTTCCAGGTGAAGCCGTTGGCGACGGCCACCTTGCCTCCAGTGCCGGCCGGCAGGCCGGAGATGCCGGCCACCAGCTTCACCTTCTCACCTCGCACCAAGGTCCGAGCTTGCAGCTCGGCAGTGGTCATCATATGGGCGCCATCATATGGGCGACATCATATGAACGCCATCATATGAATGTACGGTGAACCGGTGACATCCGACGCGGTGACATCTGACACGGCGACGGTCGGAGAGCTCGGCTATCTCCCCTTCGATGCCGACAATCACTATTACGAGGCGCCCGATGCCTTCACCCGCCATGTCGATGAGAAGATGCAGCCCCGAGTGGTCCAGTGGGTAGACATGGGCGGGCGCAAACACCATCTGGTCGGCGGAAAACTGGCCCGGGCCGTGACCAACCCCACCTGGAACCCGATCGCCAAGCCGGGGGCGCTGCGTGACTATTTCAGGGGCAATCCCGAGGGTGGCAATCCCCTGGAGATGCTCACCGATCGTGAACCTTTGCCCGACTGCTACGTGAACCGGGCAGCCCGGATCGAAACCATGGACTCCCAGGGCCTTCATGCGGTGTGGCTGTTCCCCACCCTGGGAGTTCTGTACGAGGAACTGCTCAAACACGATGTCGACGCGGTAGTAGCCATGATGATGGGTTTCAACCGGTGGCTTCACGACGACTGGGGGTACGACTATCGGGGTCGCATCTTTGCGGCTCCCTACATCGCTCTCGGAGATGCGGGCTCAGCCGGCGCCGAGATCGATCGGGTGCTCGACCTGGGGGCTCGAGTGCTGGTGATGCGACCGGCCGCGGTCGTCACCAGAACCGGGGTCCGTTCGCCTTTCGACCCGATGTTCGACCCGGTCTGGCAGCGGATCCACGACGCCGGTGTCACGGTGGTGATCCACGCCTCGGACTCGGGCTATTCGTCGCAGGGATATGCCGACGACCGGTTCACGACCGGTCTCGACGCCGGGTTCGGGCCCAGCCTGCGGGCCTTCGCCATAGAGAGAGCTGCCCAGGACTGGCTGATCCAGTCGGTCTTCGAGAAGATCTACGACCGGTTCCCCAATCTGCGGGTGGCCTCGGTGGAGAACGGATCCGACTTCTTGGCGCCGACGTTCCGTAAGCTCGACCAGACAGCCCGAAAGAACTACTGGTGGTTCGATGATCATCCCGTCGATACTTTCAAGGAACACGTCTGGGTCAACCCGTTCTGGGAGGACGACGTGGTGGAGGTGGTCGAGCTGATGGGTGCCGATCACGTGGTGTTCGGCTCGGACTGGCCCCACATCGAGGGTATGCCCGCTCCTCTCGACTATCTGGTCGAGCTGGAGAGTTTCTCCGGCACCGACCGGCGCAAGATCATGCTCGACAACGTCACTTTTCTCAACACCCTGCAACCGGCATGACCGTTCGGGTGGAGGCCATCCACATCGCGGCGCTCGAAGGGTTGCCGACCGAGCCGGTGGACCGGGTCGATGCCGAGGCCGGCAAGGGTCTGGTGGGGGATCGTTACCACGGATCTTCGAGTCGCCAGGTCACCGTCCAGGCTTCCGGTGAGTTGGCCGACGCGGCCGAGGCAGCCGGTCGAGATATCGATCCCGGCCGTACCCGTCGAAACGTCACCATCTCCGGGGACGCCGTTCCCCGTCGTCCCGGGCATCGCTGGCGGATCGGATCCGTGGAGTTGGCAGTGGTGCGGAACGCGGCGCCATGTCGGCGCATGGACGAGATCTTCGGCCTCGGCAGCCGGGCTGCACTGCGCAACCGGGCCGGGGTGGCCTGTCGGGTTCTCAGTGATGGGGTCATAACGGTGGGTGACACGGTCGATCTGGGGCCGGTCGAAGACCGTGATCCCGAACCGCTCTGACCCGCATCCGGTTTTCTCGGTCGCTTCGGCGGGCGCTGGCCCCCCCCACTACAGTTGACAAAGTTGACAATTTTATAAATTGATCGTACAGTTCGCCAGTGGTCTACGTGGTAACAGTGAATAGGTTGGTAATCTCCGAACAATTTAGAGATACTTCTGTGAGCACTGATATCTTAAGGCGCATATAAGTATTAACCTATGAAATCGGAGTCTTGATGCGTTCTCAAATGACACGGTTGATGGTCGCTTTCATTGTATTGAGCACAACTATAGGATCAGTAGTAGCGTTCGCTTTGTCATCTACTTCTGAATCCATACCTACACCTATATTTAGCTGGCAAAACGAGCTTATCGGTACTTACTTCAATGGTACATCAGCGGACGCGCAAGTACAGTCTCAAGAATCAGTCGACTTGATCAAAGACCTTACAGAAGGCACTATTGTAGTATCCTTTTCGCTTGAGTCAGCGAAACAACAAGCGATAGTTAGCGTATCAACTTCCAGTAATAATAGGAGCGAGTTCTGCTTTTGTGTGAACTCGATCGGCCTATATGGTGTGTCCGCACGTGAGAGCGCCCGTAGAGTCAGCAATGTGGAAAGTATACGGACCGCCAATGGCCGGGGACGTATCACCGCCGTATTTTCAGTTTCGTCGAGCCAAGGAGCGTTCCTCATGAGTAGCCAGGACTTCGGTGAACCCTGGTCTGTTCAGAGGGACAGTTCCAAAACAGCATTCTTCGACTCTGTAAGTGATCTCGACAAGTTTACGATCGGAGCCAACTATAATAGCGACGGTCTCAGTTGGGTTACCCATGGCCGTATCTATTTCGTTGATATCTATGATCAACCCCTCACAGAACTAGAAGCCCAAAATATAATAAGCGATACTTATATAGATATTTCTGGTGGACTATCTTATGTCCAATCAGATTCAGATTTGCAGTTCGATTTTATCGGTCAAGCTCCCGCTCCGGATTCCTCTACAGTTGCGTATCACTGGAAATTCAATAATACGAAAACCTCCATGGGGCCGAGCGTATCACACACTTTTACAACGGCAGACTTTGAAGACGGAGTACCTGTCCCTGTGACAATGAGGGCGACTATCACATCTTCTGATAAGCATCATGGGTACAGTGCAATTAACCAGGTCTTCGTTGCGCCGAAGACGGCCTGGCCGGCTACATCAGGTCTAGGGCGTATGCAATCATTGGTCTTCAGGAATGGTGATAATGGCTTTGGCTGTTTTCGGATTCCCGCGATCATTCGGGCTGGTAATGGTGATCTACTGGCTTTCGCAGAAGGTAGACCCAGAGCACATTGCCCAGACTTCCATTACGGGGTATCAGTAGTGATGAAGCGCAGCCATGATAACGGCAGGACATGGGGTGATTTCAGAGTAATAGCAGAGAACATTATACCGACTACTAAACGAACATGGGTCGCTCAAAACGTCACACCGATGTTGGATATGTCGGACCCGGATCATCCAGAGGGAAAACTCATTATTGTATACAACAAGACTGAATATGACGCACATAAAAATGTAGCTGGTTTCGGTGTACGGCGTGTGATTACTGCGTGGAGTGGCGACCATGGCTACACCTGGAACTATGATCCAGTCCTATCACCAGCTGGTACTCATGATGGCGATATTACTAGTCAAGTAACTCACATACACCAGCCTGAGTACACGGCCGTATATGATACTGAATACGTAGCTAAGAATTATAACTCTGCTCAGAAGTGGCCCTTTAATATGACAACCCTCGGACACTCGATCCAATTGAAAAATGGGCCGCCCGCTACGAAGGATCGATTGTTCATATCGGGTGCCTATAGTCTGATGGGGGACACTGTATGGCATGTAAAAAACTACGTGTACTGGAGCGACGATCACGGAGCCACTTGGGAGATCGGCGGCGTTGTTCCTTCCCCGGTGTATGGCCTAAATGAAGTGATATCGGTCGAACTCGAGAACGGCGACGTTCTGATGAACGCTCGCGCTTACTACTCTCACCGTGGATATGCTGGGCGAGTTACAACCAGGGTGTCGTTCGATAACCAGGGTAACCCAATTTTTGGCCCTCCGACTAGGGTAAGAGAGATTAGGACGCAAGACGTTGCCGGGGGTATGGGGAGAATAACCTCTAGGGATGATTGGGTCTATGGTAGAAGATCAAGGATCGCGTTTACATCACCAAATGACGCATCAATATACAGCCGTCGTAACGGCATGTCTCTTTGGATGTCAACAAATGAAGGAGAATCCTGGAGTTCTTACTTTCAGGACAATGACCAGACTCCGAAGCTTCTGAATGTAGGTCCATCTGTATACAGTGATATTGTCGGATTACCTGATGCGCGAGTAGGTGTTATCTATGAGGGAACCTATGTGGGGTCCTATACTATATATGGCAACATTTTCTTCGGATCATATTCTCTGGACTGGCTATCAAATGGCCTAGATCAGCGAAGTCTCATTCGTCATGATGCATCCGGGACTGAATTCGACGGCGACAGGGGTCATGTCGATCTGAGCAGCATGATGATAGATTCCGATGTGGAGGATCTCTCTACAGGATCGTTATTTATAGAGTTCAAGACTGGCCAGCTAAATGTACCTCAGGTACTCTTTTCTATATCGAACAGTAAAGATGAATCCAGTGAGTGGATTGTTGCTCAATGGGGCGACGGTCGGTTTGGTGTACATGCTCGCAATGATGGCGTACCGACGAATACAACTGTGTTTGATCAGAGGCTGGTTGTCAATGATCAATGGCATAAGATGGCTGTTATCGTGAGTGACTTGGGTACAAAGATCTATGTTGATGGTCAATTGGTTGTATCTTCAACTGATCACAACTTTTTTGATTCAGTTTCAGATTTGGATTCTTTGAATATCGGCAAGAATACCGATAGTGGTGGTGATGAATGGTGCTGGAAAGGGGAAATCGGGCTGGTAGAGGTTTTCGGCGCAGCGCTGACTGATACTCAGGCTCAAGTCATGACTCAGCCATCCATAAATCCAGTCGGGCTATGGAATATTAATCGAGATATCGTCAGTAGCTCAGATACGATTGACGTTACCAGTCAGTTGGGTGGGGCCGATTTCACGTACAGCTCTCTGCCGAGATGGAATGACTCGGGGCTGCTAGGTTCATGGAGTATTGGTGCAAGTTTTATTGCTCCAGATGCAGTGGACAAGAAGGCCCCGGTGCTCGAGACCCACGGTGGATCACAGCAACTTTTGTTTGGGATTGTTGAGTCCGAAGAGTCTAATATGGAGATTGGTCTGAGTATCAAGACAGACTCATTTGCTTTCCGAGATTTGATGGTTGACGCGTCACCATATCTGGACAAGGACGTCTCAATGCTTGCAGTGGTAAACAACTTCGAGTCTCGACTGTACATCAATGGTCAACTTGTCAAGACTGTTGAAACTCCTAAGCTATCGGTATCCAGCTGGAAGGGGTCGAATCTTGTGCTAGGAGGACATGACAGCTATTTGGGTAGCTATTTGAAGTCTGTCGCCATATTTGATGGTGTCGCACCTTCAGATTCATATGCGAAATCTCTTACAGCTTCAAGCAATATAATACGCTAGATCTTGCTGAGATCTTGCTGAGATCTATGATGAGTCCTTGATGTAACTCATGATGCAATGAGGCTATCTGGACCGAGCAAGGGCCCTGAGCTGGTATCTACCCGGTACGCCCCCTGGGACTCGAACCCAGAACCTGCGGATTAAGAGTCCGATGCTCTACCAAATTGAGCTAGAGGCGCTGACGACCGTCATGATAGCTGACCGCAACACTCCCGACGGCGCGAGGACTCGAGAATTGGGGTGACCGAGGGGATTCGAACCCCCGACCTCCGGGACCACAACCCGGCGCTCTCACCTACTGAGCTACGGCCACCGCGACGTCGTCGAAGCGCGACGACGAGTGATCCTATCGGCGTCGACGGTTGACCCGACCGGTGCCGGCTCGAGATCACTGACACGCCGACGGGACAGCTCGGCGAGGCAGACGACAGGGGACCAGACCGGCGGTAGCCTTGACGTGCCCCTGTAGCTCAACTGGATAGAGCGGAGGGTTTCTACCCCTCAGGTTGCGGGTTCGAATCCTGTCGGGGGCGCAGAGCGGTAACGCCGGCAGTGCTGCGGAGATCGTTTCAACGGCCGACCTTTCCACAGCGACCAAGGGCGAGGAGGTAGTCATGGACGAAGCTCAGAAGCTGGGCATGGAGATCCTGGAGCGGGCCGGCATCGAGCTGGGCGGCGATCGGCCCTGCGATATCCACGTCCACGACGACCGCTTCTGGGAACGGGTCATGAGTGACCGCGAGCTGGGGCTGGGTGAGTCGTATCAGGACGGCTGGTGGGACGCCAACCAGCTCGACGAGCTCATCGCCGAGATCCAGACCCAGAACCTGAGGTCGCTGGTGCGTCCCAGCCCGAAACTGGTGCTCTACGAAGCCCGGAATCGTCTTCAGAACCGCCAGACCGTCCGGCGGGCCCGCCGAAATGCCCGCTCCCATTACGACATCGGCAACGACTTGTATCAGAAGATGCTGGATCGGCGCATGATCTACAGTTGCGCTTACTGGGCCGACGCCGACGATCTCGACTCGGCCCAAGAGGCCAAGCTGGATCTGATCTGCCGAAAGCTCCGACTCGAACCGGGGATGAGGCTGCTCGACATCGGCTGTGGCTGGGGTGGCTTCGCTCGCTACGTGGCCGAGTTGTACGACCTTCACGTGACCGGTATCACTCCGGCCTCGGCCCAGTCGGAGATGGCTGCGGACCTGTGCCGGGGCCTACCGGTGACCATCGTGCGGGCCGACTACCGAGACTTGGGCCGCAAACACGGTATGAAGGGCCACTTCGACCGCATCGTGTCCATCGGGATGCTGGAGCATGTCGGGCCCCGTAACTACGAACGGTTCTTCGAAACATGCCGAACCCTGCTGATCCCCGACGGGATGATGCTTCACCACACCATCGGTTCCCTCGTCTCCAAGGTTGCCACCGACCCGTGGTTCGACCGCTACATATTCCCAGGGGGCTTGGTGCCGTCGCTGGCCCAGATCAGCGGGGCGGCCGAGCGGGACTGGGTGATAGAGGACGTGCACAACTTCGGCCCCTATTACGACCCCACCCTCATGGCCTGGCACGCCAACATCTCAGCGGCATGGGACGATCTGCCCGCTTACGACGCACGGTTCCACCGTACGTGGAACTACTACCTGCTGAGCTCGGCCGGCTCGTTTCGAGCCCGGACCCTGCAACTGTTCCAGATCGTGTTCACCCGCAACCGACGTCGTTCGGGTCTGTACCGGTCGCAACGCTGAGCAGCCCGGCCCGAAGGGCCTGGTACTCGGCCTCGGTGCGGAGCCGTTGGGCCACTTCGTCCACGGCGAAGCCGGCTCTCGACCTCGGCCCGGCGCTGGTTCCGGCCCGGAACGCCTCCAGGTTCGGGCTCGCTCTCATGGCTGCCACCAAGCCGGCTCGGGCTCGTCCGATAGCGGCGCCGTTCTCGTAACCGAGCCGCCGGTAGGCCTCGTACCGCTCCACGTCGAATAGCTGATTGATGGTGCTGTCGGCCGGGAACACCTCGTCCCGGTCGGCGAAAGCCTGTATCACCGCCGAGTGGTCGGCGATGACCTCCGGTCGGGTGTACCAGATCAGGCCGACCCGACCCCGTCGGTGACGGATCAGCCCCACCCGAACCGCGGTCGACTCCGGCTCCGACCCGACCCCGGTCGGGCTGGGTCGGCGGCTGCCGATGTCGATGTCGATGGAGGTTCCGAGCTCGAGCGAGACCATCGACACCGCCTCGGCCAGGCCCAGAGTGGATTGGGGCTCGGACCGGCCGGCGTCGAAGGCCACCATCTCGTCTACGGCGGCGGTGCGAAGGAGTTGGGTGATGGCGGTGTTCTCCCAGTGCCCGCCGTCGGTGGCGTACTGGTACAGGTCGTCGATGTCGTGAACGCCGAATATCTCTTTGACCAGGTAGGACAGTCGCAGCCGCGGGTAGGAGGGGGGAGAGGCGACGTCACCGGCCCGGTCGGGCTCGGGCTCGACGGCCACGTGGCGGGCCCAGCGGGGGTTGGGGATCCATACCCCGGTGCGGATGTTGGCAAAGGCCAGCAGGGCTCGGGCCGGACCCTGTGACATCCTGCCCATGGAAGGGGCCACGGCCGCCCCCGACACCGCCACCGCGAACATGGTGGTGACCCGGGGGTTGCCGTTGGAGGCCATGAGCGCAGCAAGCTGCCGAGGTGTGCAACTGAGCTCTCGTGGGTCGTTCCCGCCTACGTCGGGTAGGTGGATGGTCACGGCGTCGGCGGTCATGGTCAGGTCGAGAGCCGGTATTCCGGCATGGGTGGGCACGTCGGTACCGCGGACCTGCACCGCGCCGCAGAACTCGGGTCGCATGGGCTTCGAAGCCACCTCCCACAGCCGTGGTTCGGTCCGTCCCGGCCAGTGAGTTACCGTCGCTGATCCGGACGCGTCAGTGACCCGGCGCAAGGCGTAGGCCGTGCGGAGCCGAGCCCGGTAGTAGGGGGCCAGCGACCACCAGTCCGGATTGAGGACCAGATAGAGCAGGCCGAACACCGCCGCTACCGCCGACCAGGTTCCGAAGGTGGCCTCCACCCCCTCGATGGCGGCATGGGTGGCGATCCAGCCTCCCACCAGTACGGCCATGACCCCGAGCAGAACCCCACCCAGCCGCAGGATCCGGGCCGTGTAGCGGTTGCGTATCGCCGCCAGTACGGCCACTGCCACCCCTGAGCCGGTCAGGACACTCAGAACGACAGCCCCTCCGACCGGGTCGTGGTCCGGTCCCAGGCTGAGCACCCGGGCGGGAATCTCGATCATGGCCGTCGGCATCATCACCAGCAGTCCGGTCAGCGTTGCGGCCAACCCCAGAGATCCGTAGGTGGCCGTCTTCAGCAACCGGCTCAGACCGGCCTCGAAGCGGCGGGCGGCCGAACCGGTCCGCCTTCGCAGGAGGCGGACCGCGACGACCCACAGAACCGCCGCCGACATCCCCGCTGCGGCCCAGACCAGCGGCGGCATCCACTGGTGGTAGCCGATGGTCGTGACCCGGTCGGGATGGTCATAGGCCAACCTCAAGGTGGGGTCGATGAAGTCGGCTTGCACCAGCCAACCGAAGGGGCGAGCCAGCAGCCACAGGCCGGCCAGCAGGACCAATCCGTTCCACAGTGCCCCCAGTCCGACTACCAGGGCCGGCGCGGGCCGGTTGTCGTCCACTCGGGCCAGGTAATCGAGATGGCGGCGCAGGTGGGCCTCCTCGGGGCTGAGGTCGTGGTCGCCGCGCCCTGCGGGTTCGGAGGCCGACCAGGCGTCGGCCGTGGAGCCGGGCCCGAGGCGGGCGATCGACCAGGCTCCGATCATGTACGCACCGCCTGAAACGGCGCTGACCCGGGTGGCGCGGTCGAAGCCGAGAGGGGTGTCGTCGAGGGCTTGGAGCCCGCCCAGGGCGAAGGACGCCGAGCGGATGCCGCCGCCCGAGACAGCGATACCGGTCTCCCACCGGCCGGGGTCGTCTCCGGGGACCGCGGTCGAGGTGGGGCCCCGGTCCTCGTAGACGGACCGCGCCCACGCGGGCATCACCACCGAGCCCGTCAGACCGATCGCCACGTAGGCCGCGACCGCGGCCAGGGTCATGAACTTGCCCCAAGCCAACACGGCGGCGACGGAGTAGAGCCACGACTCGCCCCCACCGTCTCGCAGAGCCGCCAGCACGACCCCGTTCTCGAAGGCGTCGAAGGCGCCGCCGATCACCGCCAGTTTGGCCATCGCCGGTCCGGCCCGTCGCAGCCTGCTCACTCGGTAACCCCGGGTCGCGACCCATACAGCGCCGGATGCGAGCACCGCCACGTACATGGCGATGAAGGCGTAGTCGAGGACCACGGCCCGGCGGACGGCCCCTATTTCGCAGGCGGCGATAGCGGCGCCGGCTCGCTCGGCCGTCGCTGCCAACTGCAACCTGTGGATGGGCCGAGACGATCCGCACACCAGGCTGGCATGGGATCGTGCGAACAGGAACATGGCGAAAGCGGCCAGCAGGTACCCGGCCGCCGGGCCCATCCTGGCCAACCCGCCCCGGACCCCCTCGTCGGCGGCGGGGGTGCCGGTTTGGGGCAGCGTGTCCACCTCGGTCAGGTTAAGCGGTACCCTCGGGGTCGAGAGATGCCCGAAACCGCTGTCACGATCCACGTTCCCGCCAATCACCTACTGGGCCCGCTCTTCGGTGCACACGACGTCAACCTGCATCGCTTGGAAAATGCTTTTTCGACCAGCCGCATTCATGTGCGGGGCAACGAGGTGAGCGTCACCGGCGCCGAAGCCGAGACGCTGGCCCGACTGTTCGACGAGTTGATCGTGCTGGTGGAACGGGGTGAACGCCTCGATGGTCGCACCCTGGATCGGGCCATCGATATGGTGCGGTCCGGCGACGGCGGCGAGAGACCCTCCGACGTGTTGACCCACGAGATCCTACGAGCAGACCGAGGGCGGGCCGTGCGCCCCAAGTCCAGCGGCCAGAAGCGCTATGTCGACGCCATCGCCGACAATGTGGTCACCTTCGGGATCGGCCCGGCCGGCACCGGCAAGAGCTGGCTGGCGGTGGCCATGGCGGTGAAGGCACTGCATGCCGGGGCGGTGGATCGTATAATCCTCACCCGGCCCGCAGTCGAAGCCGGGGAGCGGCTCGGGTTCCTGCCCGGTGACCTCATGGCCAAGGTCGACCCCTACCTTCGGCCCCTCTACGACGCTCTTTACGACATGGTCGGCAACGAAGGCGGGGAGCGGTTGCTGGAGCGGGGCGTAGTCGAGGTGGCCCCCCTGGCTTTCATGCGGGGCCGGACCCTCAACTCCAGCTTCATCATTCTCGACGAGGCCCAGAACACCTCTCCGGAGCAGATGAAGATGTTCCTGACCCGGATCGGCTTCGGCTCGACTGCGGTGGTGACCGGTGATGTCACCCAGCTCGACGTGGACGGCGGCCGCAGCGGCCTGCTCGGGCTCGAACCCATCCTGGGTGACATCGAAGGCATCGTCTTCGTTCACCTGTCGGGTCGCGACGTGGTTCGTCATCGCATCGTGGCCGAAATCGTGAACGCCTACGACCGGTGCGACCCGGCCCGCGCCGGGCCCGACAGATGACCGGGGTGGTTCGAACCGGCTCCGGTCCGTCTCTATGAGCGGATCGGACTTGCTGGTGGTCGCAATCGACGAGCGGTCCCGCACCGGCGACCGATCCGGGGCTTTCGCCGTCGAGCCTTGGGCGGCCTTGGCCGAGGCAACCCTGCGGGCCGAAAACGTTACCGCGGGTGAGCTCAACCTGGTATTCGTCGACTCGACCGAGATGGCTCGGCTCAACGCCGAACATCTCGGTCGGGACGGCCCCACCGACGTGTTGTCGTTTCCCCTCGATGGGGTCGAGGCCGATCCGCTCGGGCCGGGGCCGGCCTTGGTGGGCGACGTGGTCATATGTCCGGCCTATGCGCAGGCTCGGGCGGCTGGTGGTGGGGCCGAGGGCGTGGAGGTTCATACCACCGGTAGTGGGGCCGAGGGTGAAGAAGAGCTGGCGTTGCTGGTCGTCCACGGGGTACTGCACACCCTCGGCTACGACCACGACTGTGCTCGCGACGCGGCCCGGATGCAGTCCCGGGAACGGGAGTTGCTGGCCGCCCACCACCGATCGTGTCGCGACTGGTCGTGATCGACGGTGCTGTCCATCACCCGGATATTCGAAGCATTGGCAGGTCGGCTGCGCCCAGCCCGAGCCCGAGCCTCGGTCGTGAGCGAAGACGAGTTGATGGCCCTGACCGAGGCGGCGGTGGAGTCCGACGCCATAGAGGCCGGGGAACGCGACCTGATCGAGTCGGCGCTGGCTTTGGGCGACACCATCGTCCGGGAGGTGATGGTGCCTCGCACCGACATGGTCTCCGCGCCGGACTCGATGCCGGTCGCCTCGGCTCTGGAGCTGGCCATCGACCGAGGGTTGAGCCGGTTGCCAGTTTCTGGAAACGGCATCGACGACATCGTGGGCTTGGTGCTGCTCAAAGATCTGGCCCGGCTGGAGCGGTCGGGTCAGGGGGCGGCGGCGGTGCGCACGTCTATGCGGCGGGCCATGTTCGTACCCGAGACCAAACGGGTCGGGGAGCTGATTCAGGAGATGCGCACGTCCGGGGGGCATCTGGCTGTGGTCGTCGACGAGTACGGCGGCACCGCCGGCCTGGTCACCTTGGAGGATCTGGTCGAAGAACTGGTGGGCGAGATCGTGGACGAGTTCGACCGGGAGGAGCCGCTGCTGGAACCCTTGGCCGGCGGGGAGGTTCTGGTCCATGGCCGCATGCCGGTCGATCAACTCAACAGCCTCATGGATGCAGATCTGCCCGATGACGACTGGGACACCGTGGGGGGTCTGATCTTCAGCACGCTCGGCCATGTCCCGGGTGTGGGCGAGACCGTCGCCGCCAGCGGGCTGCGGTTGCGGGTGGAACGGATGCAAGGCCGACGCATAACCCGGGTGCGGCTCACACGGACCGAGGCCGTGAAGTCCAAGACCGATGACAGCGCCGCCTCGCACCGGCCCGTGACCGACGGCCCCCGATGACTTGGCGCCGGCTGTGACCGTACCTATGCGGTCGGGGTTCGTGACCCTGGTCGGCCGGCCCAACGCCGGCAAGTCGACCCTGCTCAACCACATTCTGGGCCGAAAAGTGTCGATCGTCTCCGACAAGCCCCAGACGACCCGAACCCGGATCCGAGGCGTGCTCACCCGCCCCGACGCCCAGATCGTGTTCGTGGACACCCCTGGCGTCCACAAACCCCGAACCGTTCTGAGTCGGCGCCTCAACGACACCGCCGTATCCGCCGCCGATGGTGCCGACGTGGTGGGATTCGTCCTGGATGCCTCTGCCCCCTACGGGCGAGGCGACGCTTTCGTCGCCGAACGCCTGCCCTGCCACTCGATCGTAGTGGTCACCAAATCGGACCTGGTCTCGCCGGCACAGATGCTGGCCCAACTGGCCGCAGCCGGCGAGCTGGATTTCGAGTCGTACTTTCCGGTCAGCGGCCTCACCGGCGAAGGAATGGCCGCGCTGGTGGATCACCTGGCTGCTCGGTTGCCCGAGGGACCGGCGCTGTACCCACCCGGTACCGTCACCGACGTCGACGAGGCGTTCTGGGTGGCCGAGCTGGTGCGCGAACAGTTCTTGGAGTCGACCCGGGCCGAGTTGCCGCATTCGATAGCGACCCGGGTGACCGAGTGGGAATGGCCCCGGATCCGCTGCGAGATCCTGGTGGAGCGCCAGTCCCA
Source organism: Acidimicrobiales bacterium (assembly GCA_963422655.1). GTDB lineage: Bacteria > Actinomycetota > Acidimicrobiia > Acidimicrobiales > Aldehydirespiratoraceae > CATQHS01. Next base: position 2,993,254 of record OY730440.1, read on the forward strand.
GAAGGCAATGGTGATCGGCAGGGGTGGATCGGTATTGAAAAAAGTGGGAACGGCCGTGCGCGAGCAACTGCCCGAGGGCGTCTACCTGGAGCTGTTCGTCAAGGTCGACAAGAACTGGCCTCGGCGCCCGGACCGACTCCAACGACTCGGGCTCTGACCAGGGTCGTCATCGGTGAAGGCCGGCGCTGTCATCGTCGGAGCGAGCGCAAGAAGTCGATGGTCTCTCGGCGGTCACGGGTCCGGCGCATGGGCGGGAGCGCTTCCAGCAGCTTCCACCGGTAGCCGGCCGTCGCCAACCGGGAGTCCAGCACCGCCACCACCCCGCGGTCATGGGTCGAGCGGATGAGGCGGCCCGCGCCCTGGGCCAGCAGAGTTGCAGCTCGGGGCAGGTCGATGAGCCCGAAAGCGCAGTGGCCGCTCCGTTCGGCCCGCTCCCGGCGGGCTTGGAGCACCGGGTCGTCGGGGCGCGGGAAAGGTAGCCGGTCGATCACCACCAGCGAGCACGACGGGCCCGGCACGTCCACACCCTGCCAGAACGACATGGTGGCGAACAGCGAGGTCTCCTCGTGAGCCGCGAATTCCCCGATCAGAGCGGCCTTGGACCCAGCGTCTTGCACCAGCACCGGCTCGGTCAATCTCGAAGCGCAGTGATCGGCTGCCTCCTGCATGGCCCGATAGCTGGTGAACAGGGCCAGAGTGCGGCCTCCGGCCGCTTCGATCAGTTCGGTCAGCTCCTCCCAGTGAAGTCGGCGGTCACCTTGCCGGGGGCTGGGCAGGTGGGGGCAGTACAGCAATGCGTTGGCTTCGTAGTCGAAAGGGCTCCCGACGTCGGATTCCACCGCAGTGGGGGGCAGCCCCAGCCGGTCGGTGAGGTTCAGCGGGATCGTGGCCGAGGTCAGCACCGCGGCCCGCTTCGACCACAACTCATCGGCCAAGCTGGCGTCGATCTCGACCGGGGTGGCCCTGAGGGCAGGGTTGTGAACCTCGCCGCCTGTGACCATGGCGTCCACCCACAAGATTTCGTCGTCGCCGGGCACCCTCAAGGCGTTTATATCGGTGAGCAGTGAAGCCGCCGCCCCCTGTGCCCTCAGAGCTCGGGCGGCCAGGACAGGATTGCCGACGGTATCTGCGACACACCTCAAACCGGTCAGTAGCCGGCCGATGTGATCCGAGCTGGTGTCGAGGACGTGTTCGAGCTCGCGGTCGGGTCCAGCATCGAGCCGGTGGCCGACCAGCTGTGTGAGGTGAAGTCGCAAACGCTCGGCGATCCGGGTGAGAGCCCCGGTCAGTTCCGGTTCGTCCATTACGCCCGGGACCCTCCGGGCCAGAGCGGTGAACCGTCCGGGCGTGACCGAACAACCGGCCACACTGGAGAAGATCTCCTCGAACTGGTGGGCTTCGTCGATCACCACCAGGTCGTGATCACCGAGGACTTGGCCGCCAGCCAGCACGTCGATCGAGTAGAGGTGGAGGTTGACCACCACCAACCGGGCCTGGGCGGCCCGATGTCGGGCTCGTTCGGCGAAGCAGTCCTGGCCCTGAGGGCAGCGGGGCGCGCCGGGGCACTCCTCGCTGGTGACGCTCACCAACCTCCAAGTCCGGTCGTCGATTCTCATAGCCGAGTCGTCTCGGTCGCCGGTATCGGTTCTGTCGGCGAAACTCTGCAGGGCTGCGATTCGGCCGGGTCCGAGCCGGTCGGAGATTCCGTCGAGTCGGGACTGGCCCGAATCGCTGGCCTCGTCGAGCCGCTGCCGACACAGGTAGTTGCTCCGGCCCTTCAGCACCGCGTAGTCGATGCCGGTACCGAGATGGGCGGCCAGAAAGGGCAGATCCTTGCCGATGAGCTGATCTTGGAGCGCTTTGGTGGCGGTGGCGATGATTGTGCGCTTGCCGCTGAGCACGGCCGGCACCAGATAGGCCAGTGACTTGCCGGTGCCTGTGCCGGCCTGGATCACGGCGTGACCGCCCTTTTCGGTTACCTCGGCCACGATCTCAGCCATCTGTTGCTGGCCGGCACGGTGCTCACCTCCGCCGGGCAGGGCGCTGGTGACGGTGTCGAGAGCTGTCAGTTCGTGACTGGTCGAGGTCATCAGATCCGTTCGGGGCTCGGTCGCGGCGGTAGGCGACCCACGGGGGACAGATCGAAAGGTTCGCCGGGCCGGCCGACAGGCAGCAGTGGGTCGCCGAAGAATGAAGGGGTCAGGGTATCACAACCGTGTAAGTTCGATCCGTGGGCATCGCTACGTTCGAAGGCCAGCGCATCCCCAACCACATCGCCTGCGTGATGGACGGAAACGGGCGGTGGGCCCGAGCCCGAGGACTGCCTCGCACCGAGGGGCATCGGGCTGGCGAGGAGGCCCTCTTCGATGTGGTCGATGCCTGTTTGGAGATCGGGGTGGGGTGGCTGACCGTCTTCGCCTTCAGCACCGAGAACTGGCGCCGACCAGCCGAGGAGGTCCGGTTCCTGCTCGACTTCAACGAGGACATCTTGCTGCGCCGCCGTGACGAGCTCCACGAGCGGGGAGTGCGGATCCGCTTCATCGGGCGCCGGGATCGGCGGGTTCCCCGGCGGTTGCTGCGCCGCATGGACGAAGCCACGGAGCTGACCGAGTCGAACGGCAAGATGACATTCACGATCGCCTTCAATTACGGGGGGCGAGCCGAGATCGTCGACGCCATCAGAGCCATCGCCGCGTCGGAGCTGCGCTCGGACCGGATCACCGAACGCACCGTGGCCCGCCATCTCTACGACCCCGAGATGCCCGAGCCCGATCTGATGATCCGCACCTCGGGCGAGCTCCGCACCTCCAACTTCTTACTGTGGCAACTGGCCTACAGCGAGCTGTACTTCACTGACGTGGCCTGGCCCGACTTCAGTAGGGACCACCTGTTCGAGGCCATCGGGGAGTACCAGGACCGGGAGCGCCGCTTCGGCGGCGTCAACGAGCTGTGACCCGGCCCGGGAACCGAGCGGCAACTCACCAACTGTGGGGTTCACCGTGAGCCTCTACCGCGATGAGGCCGTGGTCTTGCGAACCTGGAAGCTGGGCGAGGCCGATCGCATCGTCAACCTCTACACCAGCCATAACGGCAAGGTGAGGGGAGTGGCCAAGGGGATCCGCCGGACCCGGTCGAAGTTCGGGGCCCGGCTGGAACCCATGAGCCACGTGGCTGTGCAGCTCTACCAGGGGCGGAGCGAGCTGGAGACCATCACCCAGGCCGAGACCATCGATCGGTTCGCGGGCCTGCGATCCGACCCGGTGCGTTTCGCCCGGGCGTCGGCTCTGGTCGAAGCCGTCGATCAGATCGTCCCCGACCGCCAACCCGACCCGACCTGCCACCTCATGCTGGTCCGGGCCCTGTCCACCGTCGACGAAAGCGACAGCCCGCTGGTAGCGGCCGCCTTCATGCTCAAGCTGCTGGCTCATGACGGGGTCCAGCCCGCTCTGGATCACTGCGTATCGTGCGGAGCCGCCGAACCGCTGGTGACGATCGATTTCCATCAAGGTGGGGTCACGTGCCGCCGCTGCCGGTCGGGCCGGCCTGTCAGCTCGGCGGCGCTGGAGTTGCTGCGCGACATCTTCGGGGGCCGGCTCGGTGCTGCTCTCCGTCATCCCGGCGGAGAGGCCACGGCCGAGATCGAGACCCTGGCCACAGCCGCCTTCGAGAACCACGTCGAGCGGACCCTGCGGTCGGTGGCGGTGCTGGCCCGGACCCGGCCCTGACCCCCACCCTGGCCGGTAGCCTCGCTGAGGATGCCGGACGAACCCGCCGATCGCCGTTGTGGTACCGGTGATCCGGTCACCGGTGACGACGGGGCCGGCACCCCGACCGCCGGTGGCTCCGACCTGTTCGACAAGATCGTCAACCTGTCCAAGCGGCGGGGGTTCGTGTACCGGTCGGCGGAGATCTACGGCGGCTTCCGCTCTACCTACGACTACGGCCCTCTGGGGGTGCTACTGCTGGGCAACGTCAAGCAGCAATGGTGGCGCTCGATGGTGCAGCTTCGCCGCGACGTGGTGGGCCTGGATTCGTCGATCCTGTCGCCGGCGGCGGTGTGGGAGGCCTCCGGCCATCTCGAGAACTTCAGCGACCCCTTGGTGGACTGCCGCAATTGCGGCACCCGGCACCGAGCCGACAAACTGGCCGACCCCGGCACCTGCCCGAACTGCGGTCTGGCCGGCACCCTCACCGAGGCCCGCCAGTTCAACCTCATGTTCTCCACCCGAGCCGGACCAGTGGCCGATTCGGCCGCTGAGGTGTATTTGCGGCCCGAGACGGCCCAGGGAACGTTCGTCAACTTCATGAACGTGCTTCGGACCGGTCGCAAGCGTCCTCCCTTCGGAATCGCCCAGATCGGCAAGTCGTTCCGCAACGAGATCACCCCCGGCAACTTCGTGTTCCGGACCCGCGAGTTCGAGCAGATGGAACTCGAGTTCTTCGTACCGCCCGATCAGAGCGGCCAGTGGTTCGACTACTGGTGTGAGGCCCGGTTGCAGTGGTACCTCGATTTCGGCATGCCCGGTGACCGGCTGCGGCTGCGGCCCCACGGCGCCGACGAACTCAGCCATTACTCGTCGAGCACCTCCGATGTGGAGTTCCGGTTCCCGTGGGGCTGGGACGAGTTGGAAGGGATCGCCAACCGGGGCGATTACGACATGACCAGCCACGCCGCCCACTCCGGCGAGAGGATCGAGTACTTCGACCAGTCCAGCGGCAGCCGCTACGTGCCCCACGTGATCGAACCGGCGGCCGGGGTGGCCCGAGCGGCCATGGCCTTCTTGATGGCAGCCTACGACACCGACCCGGTCAACGGCGAAGCGCGCACCGTGCTGCGGCTCGATCACCGCCTGGCTCCCTACCAGGTGGCGGTGTTGCCTCTGTCGAGGAAGCCGACGCTGGTGCCGGTGGCCTTGGAGGTGTTCGATCGACTCAAGGCCCGCTGGATGTGCGACTACGACGAAACCCAGGCCATCGGTCGGCGTTACCGGCGCCAAGACGAGATCGGCACCCCCTTGTGCGTCACCGTCGATTTCGACTCCCTGGACGACTCGGCGGTGACGGTCCGGGATCGTGACACGATGGCCCAGGACCGGGTGAGCCTTGATCGCCTCGAGGCCCGGATAGCGGATCGGTTGACGGTCTGACGGCGGGCTACAGCTAGGTTGGCGCCGGTGGGGATCGTCGACGAGGACATCGCCAAAATTCGGACTGTCACCGACATAGTGGCCGTGATCGCCGAGCACACCGATATCAAGCGGTCGGGCCGCCAGTGGATGGCACGCTGTCCCCTGCACGGAGAGAGGACGCCGTCCCTGTCGGTGTCGGGCGAGAAGGGCGTCTACCACTGCTTCGGCTGCGGCCGCAGCGGCGACGCGATCACCTTCGTCCGAGAGGTCGAGAACCTCGATTTCGTCGGCGCGGTCGAGCATCTGGCCAAACGGGCCGGGGTGACGCTGCGCTACACCAGCCGCGATGAGAGCGCAGTCCGGGCCCGCAAGCACAGATTGCTCGAGGCGGTGGCCGGTGCGGTCGAGTTCTACCACCGGAGGCTGCTGGTCGGCGACGACGCCGGCCGGGCCCGCGGTTACCTGCGATCACGCGGTTACGACAGCGCTGTGATCCGCAAGTACCGCATCGGTTGGGCCCCCGATGGCTGGGACCCGCTGGCCCGTCACCTCGACCTGTCCGACAAGGACTTGCTCGACTCCGGCCTGGGGTTCGTCAACAGCGCCGGTCGCCAGCAGGATTTCTTCAGAGCCCGGGTGCTGTTTCCCATCGTCGACGAACGGGGTGACCCGGTCGGGTTCGGAGGTCGCGCTCTGCCCGGCTCCGATGGTCCCAAGTACAAGAACACCTCGAGCGATGCGGTCGTCTACGAAAAGAGCAAGGTGCTCTACGGATTGCACGACAACCGCGAAGAGATCGTTCGGGCTGGTGAAGCCATCGTCTGTGAGGGCTACACCGACGTGATCGGTTTCGCCGAGGCCGGGATCGGTCGGGCTGTGGCCACCTGCGGCACGGCTATGACCGAGGATCACGTCCGACTGCTGGCCCGTTTCTCGGCCCGACGTTTGGTGCTGGCCTTCGATGCCGACGCCGCCGGAGTGGCCGCGGTCCAGCGGGTGTATGCCTGGGAGCGCGATTACGGGCTCGACGTGGTGGTAGCTGACCTTCCACCCGGCGTCGATCCCGACGACATGGCCCGCGACGACCGGCCCGGTCTGCACGAGGCCCTCGCCGGAGCTGTTCCGCTGTTGCGGTTCCGGATCGATCGGGTTCTGGCTGCGGGTGACATGACCTCCATCGAGGGAAGATCACGGGCGGCAAGAGCAGCCGTCGAAGTCGTGGCCGAGCACCCCGATGGTCTGGTACGCGACGAATATCTGGTTGCTCTGGCCGATCGCTGCCGGATCGACGGCCATGAGCAGCGGGCCAAGCTACGGGCCAGTCTGGGGGCGGCCGTGGCCGGAGCCACCAACCGTGATGCCGGTCCTGGTCCCGCACCGGTAGCGTCCGGCCCGAGTGGCTCGGGTGTCTCGAGCCCGGACGGTATCGGTGCCGATTCGATCCGGCTCACCCATGAGGACGAGGCCCTCCGGCTGTTGATCCACCGACCCGAAGAGGTGGCCCGATGGTTGGCTCCGTGCCTTTTCGGTGACCTGACCCGCCGGGAGGCTTACACAGCCCTGGCGGAGACCGGCGATGTGCTCGGGGCCGGGGACCGAGCCGGCGAAGCGGCCGGGCGCCTGCTGCGGATGCTGGCCGTCGACGGGGGAGAGGCGGATCCCGACGATGTGCTGGCCGGGATAGCCCGATGGGCCGGTCAGCGAGCCATGCAGAGACTGGCCCGCGATGCCCGTCTCGTATCGGACCTCGACCGGCGCCAAGGGTACAACGCGGCCATAGCTTGGGTGAAGGAACAGACCGAACATCTGGCCGAACGCGACACCCGTCGAGCGGCCTTCGGTCGGCTGCTGCCCTGGCTCGTCGAGCACGGGCAGCAGGAAGAGCAACCTTAGGGGGCCGATCTGGTGGAGCCGAACGCCCGGTGTGTCGCTCGGATCGGAGCCGAACGCCGAGTGCATCGCTGAGGGCATGGACCGGATGCAGCCATCAGCTGGCACTGCCGGTGAAGGTGCCATCGACAGTCCCGAACGGCGCCGCTCGGGCCGGAGCGGTTCGGAGTCCCGGGAAAGCGATGACGACGCCGTTGGCATGTACTTGCATGAGATCGGTCGGGTCGATCTGCTGGACCGGCATCAGGAGGTGAGCATCGCGGCCCGGATCCGCCGAGGTCTGGAGGCGGCTGACCGGCTTGTCGCTGGTGAGCCGCTCGACCTTTTCGAGAAGAGCCGACTCGAGCGTCTGGCCCGGACCGGCGACCGGGCCCGTGAACAGTTGATCCAAGCCAACCTCCGGCTGGTGGTGTCGATCGCCAAGCGCTACACGAGCCAAAAAATGGGGCTCTTGGATCTGATTCAGGAAGGAAACCTGGGACTGATGCGGGCTGTCGACCGGTTCGACCATTCCAAGGGCTGGAGGTTTTCGACCTACGCCACTTGGTGGATCCGCCAAGCCGTCACCCGGGCCGTCGCCGACCAGTCTCGCACCATCCGGATTCCCGTGTACATGGTGGCGGAGATGAACCGGGTCCGCCAGATCCGACGTCAGCTCGTGCAGGAATTGGGGCGGGAGCCAAAAGTGGTAGAGCTGGCTGCCGAAACCGACCTTCCGGTCGAACGGGTAGAGGAGATCCTTCAGATCAGCCAGGATCCGCTGTCGCTCGACTCACCGGCCGGGGAAGGGGGCGAGTCGAATCTGGGTGCGCTCATCGAAGACCGGGATTCGGTGGCTCCGGCCGATGCTGCCGACCGCCGGTCCTTGGCTGACGCCGTCGGTGACGTGCTCCACGACCTCCCCCCGCCCGAGCGGGAGCTCATTCGATTGCGGTTCGGGCTCGATGACGGCCGGCCCCGCACCCTGCAGGAGGTGGGCCAAGTCTTCGGCGTCACCAAAGAGCGCGTCCGCCGGATCGAGGCCAAGACCTTGGCCAAGCTCCGACAGCCCCGTCGCTCCGACCGTCTGAGGGACTTTCTCGATTCCTCCGGCCCGACCGCGGGCCGGTGAGTCGCCCAGTGGCCGAGCGGTTGATATCCTCGGGATCCGATCCGGGGTAGCTCAGATGGCAGAGCAAGCGGCTGTTAACCGCTAGGTCGTGGGTTCGACCCCCACCCCCGGAGCAGGAGTTACACGATCTCCGGCCAGGGTTCAATCCCGATCGGACCGGACTTCGGTGGCCAACAGCACAAATATCGGCCCGGATGGGTTGATCTATGATAATGTCCCGTAGGGTTGCCTCTGAGTCGGGCACCAGGTCCGGCTTGAAGAGAAAGAGCGGCAATGCGAGGAATCGTCAAGTTTTTCAATAGAGAAAAGGGCTTCGGCTTCATTTCGCGTGATGGGGGAGACGACGTGTTCGTCCATTACTCCAACATCGCTGGTGATGGTTACAGGTCTCTCGACGAGGGTCAGAGGGTCGAATTCGACATCGGCCCCGGGCGTAAGGGCGACGAGGCCCAAAACGTCAGGCTCGTCTGATCGGACTGGTCGGCCGGCACCGCTGCCGATCATCCGGCTCGCAAGCGAGTGGCCGACTTTCCAGTCGGCTCGGATCGGTGGGTTCTGCGGTGGTGACGGCCCGGTCTCGGCTGGCACCCCGATGGCGGTGACCGCATCGAGGTCTGTGCAATCGGTACAGCGCGAAGCCGGGCCGTGAAGCACTTGCGCTCGTTGTCGGCGCCTAAGCCGACAACGAGCGCAAGTTCGTCTTTCAGGTCGAGTTCGGTCTGATTAGTAGCTTGGTGATCGTGTCGAGTGTGCAACTCCGAATGGACCCAGCAGTAGAATACTCGGTTGCTTCTGGCCTCACTTCTACGGGAGGGTCTCTTCAGTGTTCCATTTCAGCCATTCCGTGAAGTGAAGATTTCAGTGCCAGCCAATGATGTATGACTATCTGCTCGTCGTCGGGCCGGGACGATCTGGTAGTGATTTCTTGTATCAGAACTTGAAAAACCATCCGGCGATGGTCTTCCCAGAGATCAAGGAGGGCCGTTATTACAAGTCGCCGCGCCGTTTTAGAGGGACCATCGACCAGCTCAACTGCGATACCCGAAGGATCCTCGTTGATATAACAACCCGTGGCTATAGGGATCTGTCACTCATTGAGGGAATCCGGGCTCAGAAGGTCAACGGCTACAGGATCTTGATTATAGTGCTCCTCCGAGACCACCTTGACCGTGCTCTTTCTGCGATGCTATTCAGGAAGAGCCGGGGCGAGAGATCGGCACTCTTCGGCATGAGCAAGCTGGAAGATGCTGTCGTGCGGGACAGATTAACCAAGCAAAATCTGTTGGACATCTATGAGCTCGACGTCGATGTTCTGGCTGTTCACTTCTCAACACTTACGAATGACACAGAGGCAGTGTTGGAGGTGCTGGCTTCTCTCTGTGGGACTTCTGAATTCGGGACTGTTGAGCGGCTGGTCATAAACGAATCGGTACGAGCGAGAAATATTTTGTTTTCTGCCTTTGGAAAGGCAGTCGCTATAGCAATGCGTAAACTGGGGTTCAAACGACTCTTGCAGAGAGTGAAAGACAATCAATCTGTTAAGAAGCTGTTCTTCGTTCAGCTATCCGAGGACGAAGACAAGCTGACTATGTCCGAGAAATCAACCGAATTGCTCAAGACTTCCTTTTCGGAGTGTTGCTCTATCATAGAGAATGCCTCCGACAAGATAAGGGAAGGGATCTACTTTCGGAGAACGTCTTCCCCTTCAGATCGGACCGACAGTGGATCTGTCCGTTGAAGAGGCAGATCTGGTGATCGAGTCGCGGTGATCGAGACATCGGACGGTTCCCGATAAAGACAACTGCGAATAATCTCGGCCGGCTCCGCGTCGGGCCGCTCGCGGGTCGGGGGCACGGGTAGGATCCAGGGCGGGCCTGTAGCTCAGTGGTCAGAGCAAGGGACTCATAATCCCTCGGTCGTGGGTTCGATCCCCACCGGGCCCACCAGCTCAACCGAGAACATAGGCAATCTCGATGCGCTGGTGCGGGTCGTAGAGTTCTGCCGCCAGATTCCGTATGTCTGTAGCCGTCACCCGGGCCAGGTCGTTCTGGCGCCGTTGCTGTGTGGGCAGGTCGTCGTCATCGACATGGGCGCGCCGGACCAAGACTGCCAGCCCTTCGCTGTTGTCGATGAGGCCGTAGTCGACCCCTACCACTGCGATGGCCTGATCCAAGTCCTGCGGCGTCGGGCCGTCAGTGGCCAGCTCCTCGACGATGCGGAGGATCTCGGCTCGGATATCGTCGATCCGGTCTGGGTCTCCTGACGCGACGATCAGCGATCGGATTGTGGGCTCGGGGGTGAGTTGAGTGGTCAGCTCCGAGATCATGGTGTAGCTGGCGCCTATGTCTTCGCGCACATCGACGAGCAGTCGGTCGTTGAGGATGACGGTGAGCACGTCGCTGACGACCTCGACTGTCGCGTTCACGTCGATCAGCGCCTCGTGATGGATAGTCAGGCCAGTTGCAGCCGAATCGGGGGTGAGTACTACATCACGGCGGACCACGCCGGCTGGTTCGGACGGCCGGCGGTTGAGGTAGGTGTCGGCCTCCCCGGCCGGCAGCGAGCCCACGTATCGGCGGGCCAGTTGCCCCACGGTTTCGGGATCCACATCTCCGACCACCGCCACCACCAAGTCGTCGACATCGCCGAGACGGCGTCGGTAGAGGTCGAGTAGCGCTTCGGGAGTGAGCGTCTCGAGCGCCTCGGGTGATGGGATCGGGTCGAACCAGTCACTGTCGCCGTAACGGGCCTCGATTCGGGCCACCAACTCCTGCCAACCGGGATCGGTTTCGGCCAGTGCGATCAAGGAATTACCGGCGTCGATCGTTTCCCGGAATGCGGGATCGTCCACCTGCGGTGCGGTGATCAACAGATACAGCAGTTGCAACATCACCTCGATGTCAACGGCAGCGGCATTCCCCCAAAAGCCCTCCTCGGTCTCGTTGATGTAGGGCGTAACCGACGCGTTGACACCGTTGAGGAATCGGGTGACTTGCGTAGAGGTCATCGACCCCAATCCGCTCAGGCTCACCGCTTGGGTCGCCAGGATTTCGGCCAGCGGCCGGTCACCCGGATCCAGGGTGGTCCATCCCCCCTGAGAGACTGCCAGCATGTCGACTCGGCCCTCGGCGATGCCGGATTCGATGAACATGACCCGGGCCCCGTTGGCAAAAGACCATTCGTAAGCGTCCAGATCCTCGATCCGGTCGACGGACACCGGATCGATGGGATCGGGGGCAGTCACGAGCTGCTCCACGTCCGGGATCGGCTCGGGGGGCTCGCCGGGTCCGGCGGCCTCGATAGCCGAGTCCAGCTCGGCCGCGGTGGGGACCGAATCGGGGTCGTTACCCACCGCTATCAGCAGAGGTCCGGCCTGCTTCATGATGGTCCGGTAGTGGTCGCTCAGGTCGGCGACCGACATCTCATCGAGCAGGGCCGAAACTCGGTCCACTCTGTCGCGCAGTGGTCCGATGTCGGCACCGGCCAAGAAGTGGGCCACGTACATGGCTGCGTAGTCGGTGTCGGAGGTGGTTTGCTCGCGGTCGAGGTCGAACTGCAGGTCGGCGTCGATTGCACCGACGGCGCGGCCGAACTCGGCATCGATGAACCCGTGGGTCTCGACAGTGAGCATCACGGACCAGAGTTCGGTCAGAGCAGCCGCCAAGTCGTCGGCTCGGAGGTTCGTGCCGTAATACCGGAGTCCGCGGGTGTGATCGAACGCCTCCCAGTGGGGCGCGTCCACTTGGGAGAGTTCGCCTCGCTCGTAGGCCGCGCCGAGGCGGTCAGCCAGCATGGTGCCGACGAGGGTGTCCATCACCAGCAGCCGCTGCCCACCGACGGTGCCCGCGTTCCGGGTGGGGATGGGGATGTCGAGCGAGAGGAAGCCGACGGCCTGGCCGGGCGAGGTGACCACCGCTGACACCGGCGCCGGGTCGGGTGTATAGGCGATGTCGGGTGGTGTCGGGCTCGTGCTCGCGGCGAGGTGGTCGAAGTGCTCGACTACGAGGTATTCGAGGTCGTCGAGGGGGAGGTCACCCACGGCGACGACGGCCATGTTCGACGGCACGTACCAGTCTTCGTAGAAGGCACGCAGGTCGCCTTGGGTCGTCGCCTCGATGCCCTCTTGCGTACCGATTGGCAGGTACCCCTCATAGCGGGTGTCGGCGGTGTACAACCGGTCGAACGCAGTGAAGATGATGCCGTCGGCGGTCTCGAAGTTGGTGCGGAGCTCGTCTCGGACGACCCCCCGCTCTTCACTGATGTCAACAAGGTCGAGCGTCGCGGCGTGGGCCCACTGCGACAACACTTCGAAGGCGATCTGCACCGCCTCCGGCTGAACGATCGACAGATCGAGCGAGTAGACGGTCTCGTCGTAGCTGGTATAGGCATTGAGGTCGGGGCCTAATTCGACGCCGATCCTGCGCAACTTGTCGTTGAGATCGTCGCCGGGGAAGTTCTCAGTGCCCCTGAACATCATGTGTTCGAGGAAGTGGGCTACTCCGAGGCCGGGGGCGGGCTCGTTGACCGACCCGGCGTTGACGACCAGGCGAACCGAGAGGGCGGATCCCGGCTTGTCGTTGGACCGCAGATAATAGGTCAGCCCGTTGTCCAATGTGCCTATCCGCACAGCCGGGTCCACCGGCAGGGGTGTCGGATCGGAATCGTCGGCCACCTGCTCGGTTCCGGCGTCGGGCTGGGTCATAGCGGGCTCACCGGCCGAGCAGGCCGCGGTGACCAGCGCTGAGCCGAGCAGCCAGAGGACAGTTCTCACAGGGTTGCCTCTTTCATGGGTTGCCTCTTTCATGGGTTGCCTCTTTCATGGGCGGCAGTCTACGAACAGACTCTTGGGCCCTTATCGTGATGCCACGGTCAGCGGGTTGGCGCCATGTACGGTGATCTGGCCTCGCGTGCCATGATCTGACCGGGAGCGGTTCGTGGATCTGACTTGGAATCAGGAGCAAGAGGCGTTTCGAGCCGAGCTGCGGGAGTGGCTGGAACGCAATCTGACCGAGTGGCGCCAACAGATCGGCGGGGTCGAGTTGTCCGGAGACACCCGTGAGGGCTTTTCCCAGCAGTTGCTGTGGGAGCGCAGGCTCCACGAGGGGGGCTGGTCGGTGGTGTCGTGGCCGCGCCGGTACGGAGGCCGGAACGGCTCGCTGTGGGAATGGCTGATCTTCGAAGAGGAGTACTGGCAGGCCGGCGGTCCTCAGCGGGTCACCCAGAACGGGATCCAGATCCTGGCCCCGGCCCTGTTCGAGCTGGGCAGCCCAGAGCAGCGAGACGCCATTCTGCCCCGCATGGCTGCTGCTGTCGACCTGTGGTGCCAGGGCTGGTCCGAGCCGGGGGCCGGGAGCGACCTGGCCTCGGTGACCAGCCGGGCCCGAGCCACCGACGGTGGTTGGGTACTGAACGGCCATAAGACCTGGACCACCCGCGGCGCTTTCTGCTCGCACCTGTTCGGCCTGTTCCGATCCGACCCCGACTCCGAGCGCCACCGGGGCCTCACCTACCTGCTGGTTCCCCTCGACCTCGACGGCATCACCGTGCGGGGATTCAGCCGACTCGATGGCGACGAAGGCTTTGCCGAGGTGTTCTTCGACGAAGTCTTCCTGCCCTGTGACGCCGTGGGCGGCGGGGTGGTGCTGGGCGAAGTGGATCAAGGTTGGAGCGTCGTGGTGGCAACGGCCGGCTCCGAAAGGGGGCTGTTGCGCTCTCCGGGCCGTTACCGGGCCACGGCCGAGAGCCTCGTCGCTCTCAGCGGCGCCACCGGCAGCGACCGGTGGCAACGACGCCGCATCGCCCGAGCCTGGATGAAGACCGAAGCGTTCCGGCTCCAGACGCTTCAGACCGTCACCACCCTCACAGCGGGCGGCAGCATCGGTGCCGAGGCCAGCCTGACCAAGCTGTGGTGGTCCGAGCTCGACATCGAGTTGCACGAGCTCGCCTTGGATCTGCTCGGCCCGGAAGCCGAGATGGAGGGGGTTTGGAGCAAGGGTTACCAGTTCGCGCTGGCCGGTCCCATCTATGCCGGCACCAACGAGATCCAGCGCAACATCGTGGCGGAACGAGTTCTGGGACTGCCCCGATGAGGCCGCGGTGAGGTTCGGGCTCGACGACGACCGGACCGCCATGCGAGACGCGGCCCGTGAGTTGCTGGCCCGCTGGTGCCCTCCTGACGTAGTGCGGGCGGCCTGGGAGGGACGGCCCGACCCCCGCCCCTGGCAGGTGCTGGTCGAGATGGGAGCTACATCGGTGCTGGTCCCCGAGAGCCGGGGGGGCCTCGGACTGGACGAAACCTTCCTGACGCCGGTGATCGAGGAAGCGGGCTGGGCCGCTCTGCCTCAACCCTTGACCACGACCGCACTGGTGGCTGCCCCTCTGGGCGTCACCGACTCGATGGTCGCCACCGACATGGGTGGACCGCTGGTGCCCCAGGCTGTTATCGCCGAAGCATTCCTGATCTCAGAGGATGCCGGTCTGAGGCTGTACCAGCGTGAAGAGGTCGACATCGAGCCGGTCGTCACCGTCGATCGGGCCCGCCATTGCGGTCGGGTTCGGCCCCGCGGTCCGGGCACGCCGTTGAGTGATGATCGGTCGGTCATTGCCCTTGCCTTTGATCGAGGCGTGCTGGGCACGGCAGCCGAGCTGGTGGGCTTGGCCCACCGGATGCTGGATCTCACCGTCGGCTACGTAACCGAACGCCACCAGTTCGGCCGGCCGGTGGGGAGCTTCCAAGCCGTCAAGCATCATCTGGCTCGGGCCCAGTTGGAGCTGTCTTTTGCCGCCCCGGCCGTGACCTACGCCGCTTACGCGGTAGCCAACGGCCTGAGGGACGCATCGAGGAGCGTTTCGACGGCCAAGTGGCTGGCCGGCCAAGCCGCCGCCGTCACCGGGAGGGCCGCGCTCCAGTGTCACGGGGCCATTGGTTACACGACCGAGGCCGATCTGCATCTCTTCCTGAAGCGATCATGGGCGTTGAGCCGGACTTGGGGAAGCAGCGACTCCCACGCCGATCGGGTGGCCGCCTCGCTCGGGTTGTAGCGTCTGCTTCAGTCGTTTGGTCGTAGATGATCTCGGGCGAGGTCGAGACATGTTGAGAGACGGAGACAGAGTCGAGGATTTCGAGGCCGTCGATCAGCATGGTCGGGTGGTCACCCTGGCCCGCCTGGTCGAGGCGGGACCGGTGGTCGTGTACTTCTACCCGAAGGCGATGACCCCTGGTTGAACCCGGCAGAGCTGCCATTTCCGTGATCTGGCCGCCGAGCTCGGCGGGCTGGGGGCACAGATCGTGGGGATCAGCGCCGATCCGGTGGACCGGCAACGACAATTCGATGACGTCAACTCCTTGGGGTTCTGCCTTCTCAGCGACGCCGACCGGAGCATCGCCCGACAATTCGGAGTGGTGCGGGTAGGGCCGTTTCCGCCTCGCCGGGTCACTTTCGTCATTGGTACGGATCGCACCGTTCTGGAGGTG